>NZ_JPFK01000001.1 GCF_000733475.1 Mangrovimonas yunxiaonensis
ACCCTAGACCTAACAACGGCGCCTGTAGTACCAGCCAATGGTTCAGAAACTGTTGAATGTCTTAGCGATGCTGTTCAACCTACAGCACCAGTAGTAACCGATGCTTGTGGTAACGACATCACACCGACCATTACCGAGAACAACGATCCTAGCTGTGAAGGCGATAAAGTATTCACCTTTACTTATGAGGACTGTGCTGGAAACCAATCGGTTTACACTTATACGTATACGCTAGACTTAACAACAGCGCCTGTAGTACCAGCCAATGGTTCAGAAACTGTTGAGTGTCTTAGCGACGCTGTTCAACCTACAGCACCAGTAGTAACCGATGCTTGTGGTAACGACATCACACCGACCATTACCGAGAACAACGATCCTAGCTGTGAAGGCGATAAAGTATTCACCTTTACTTATGAGGACTGTGCCGGAAACCAATCGGTTTACACTTATACCTATACCCTAGACCTAACAACGGCGCCTGTAGTACCAGCCAATGGCTCAGAAACTGTTGAGTGTCTTAGCGATGCTGTTCAACCTACAGCACCAGTAGTAACCGATGCTTGTGGTAACGACATCACACCAACCATTACCGAAAACAACGATCCTAGCTGTGAAGGCGATAAAGTATTCACCTTTACTTATGAGGACTGTGCCGGAAACCAATCGGTTTACACTTATACCTATACCCTAGACCTAACAACGGCTCCAGTCGTACCAGCCAATGGTTCAGAAACTGTTGAATGTCTTAGCGATGCTGTTCAACCTGCAGCACCGGTAGTAACCGATGCTTGTGGTAACGACATCACACCGACCATTACCGAAAATACTGATCCTAGCTGTGAGGGCGATAAAGTATTCACCTTTACTTATGAGGACTGTGCCGGAAACCAATCGGTTTACACTTATACGTATACGCTAGACTTAACGACAGCGCCTGTAGTACCAGCAAACGACGGCTCTAACATTAGCTGTATAGACGATGCTCAAGTAGTACCAACAAACCCAACAGTTTTTGATGCCTGTGGCAATCAAATAACACCTTCTGGCCCTATTGTTAGTGAAGACCCTGATTGTAGTGGGATTAAAACCTACACTTGGACGTATACGGATTGTGCCGGAAATGCCAACGATTGGGTATATACTTATACTTTAAATGATAATATACTACCAACAATACAATCTGAAGCAACAGACTTAACTGTAGAATGTGATGGAAGTGGAAATAATGGTGCCATACAAAATTGGTTAGACAACCATGGTAATGCAATCGCAACGGATAATTGTGGCGACGTTACATGGTCTAATAACTACAACGGTGCCAATTCCGATTGCTCAGCCCCTGTATATGTTATATTTACAGCAACTGATGCCTGTGGAAATACAGCAACAACTACAGCTGCCTATACCATTGTGGATACTATTGATCCTCAAATCACTACCGAGGCTTCTGACCTAACGGTTCAGTGTGATGGAAATGGCAACTTAGATGACTTAAATAATTGGTTGCTTTCAAATGGTAATGCCATAGCTACCGATGATTGTTCGGCAATTACTTGGGAAAATGATTTCACATCACTTTCTGATGGATGTGGGGCTACCGGTTCAGCGACTGTAACGTTTACCGTTACTGACGGCTGCGGAAACGACAGCACGACCGCTGCAACCTTTACTATTATCGATGATACACTGCCAACCTTTACCGCGCCTGCTGATATCACCATCGAGTGTGATCAAGATTCAACCGACTTGACCCTAACCGGCGATGTAACCGATGAAGCTGATAACTGTGCCACTGGACTAGAAGCCACTTATAGTGATAGCGTTGCCGATGGTAACTGTGCTTCGGAGAGCATCATTACCAGAACATGGACGCTAGTAGATGCCTGTAACAATACAACCACGGCCATTCAGACCATTTCGGTTGTTGATACTACAGCGCCTACCTTTACCGCGCCTGCTGATATTACCATCGAGTGTGATCAAGATTCAACCGACTTGACCCTAACCGGTGACGTGACTGATGAAGCCGATAACTGTGCCACTGGACTAGAAGCCACTTATAGCGATAGCGTTGCTGATGGTAACTGTGCCTCAGAGAGCATCATCACCAGAACATGGACGCTAGTTGATGCGTGTAACAATACAACGACTGCCGTTCAGACCATTTCGGTTGTTGATACCACAGCGCCTACCTTTACCGCGCCTGCTGATATCACCATCGAGTGTTACCAGGATTCAACCGACTTGACCTTAACCGGTGACGTGACTGATGAAGCCGATAACTGTGCCACTGGACTAGAAGCCACTTATAGCGATAGCGTTGCCGATGGTAACTGTGCTTCGGAGAGCATCATCACCAGAACATGGACCCTAGTAGATGCCTGTAACAATACGACGACTGCCGTTCAGACCATTTCGGTTGTTGATACCACAGCGCCTACCTTTACCGCGCCTGCTGATATCACCATCGAGTGTGACCAGGATTCAACCGACTTGACCTTAACCGGTGACGTGACTGATGAAGCCGATAACTGTGCCACTGGACTAGAAGCCACTTATAGCGATAGCGTTGCCGATGGTAACTGTGCTTCGGAGAGCATCATCACCAGAACATGGACGCTAGTTGATGCGTGTAACAATACAACGACTGCCGTTCAGACCATTTCGGTTGTTGATACTACAGCGCCTACCTTTACCGCACCTGCCGATATCACCATCGAGTGTGATCAAGATTCAACCGACTTGACCTTAACCGGTGACGTGACTGATGAAGCCGATAACTGTGCCACTGGACTAGAAGCCACTTATAGCGATAGCGTTGCTGATGGTAACTGTGCTTCGGAGAGCATCATCACCAGAACATGGACGCTAGTAGATGCCTGTAACAATACGACGACTGCCGTTCAAACCATTTCGGTTGTTGATAC
>NZ_JPFK01000002.1:0-132500 GCF_000733475.1 Mangrovimonas yunxiaonensis
GCTGATGGTAACTGTGCTTCGGAGAGCATCATCACCAGAACATGGACTTTAGTAGATGCGTGTAACAATACAACGACTGCCGTTCAGACCATTTCGGTTGTTGATACTACAGCGCCTACCTTTACCGTGCCTGCTGATATCACCATCGAGTGTGATCAAGATTCAACCGACTTGACCCTAACCGGTGACGTGACTGATGAAGCCGATAACTGTGCCACTGGACTAGAAGCCACTTATAGCGATAGCGTTGCTGATGGTAACTGTGCTTCGGAGAGCATCATCACCAGAACATGGACGCTAGTAGATGCCTGTAACAATACGACGACTGCCGTTCAAACCATTTCGGTTGTTGATACTACAGCGCCTACCTTTACCGTGCCTGCTGATATCACCATCGAGTGTGATCAAGATTCAACCGACTTGACCCTAACCGGCGATGTAACCGATGAAACTGATAACTGTGCCACTGGACTAGAAGCCACTTATAGCGATAGCGTTGCCGATGGTAACTGTGCTTCGGAGAGCATCATCACCAGAACATGGACCCTAGTAGATGCCTGTAACAATACGACGACTGCCGTTCAGACCATTTCGGTTGTTGATACCACAGCGCCTACCTTTACCGCGCCTGCTGATATCACCATCGAGTGTGACCAGGATTCAACCGACTTGACCTTAACCGGTGACGTGACTGATGAAGCCGATAACTGTGCCACTGGACTAGAAGCCACTTATAGCGATAGCGTTGCCGATGGTAACTGTGCTTCGGAGAGCATCATCACCAGAACATGGACCCTAGTAGATGCCTGTAACAATACGACGACTGCCGTTCAGACCATTTCGGTTGTTGATACCACAGCGCCTACCTTTACCGCGCCTGCTGATATCACCATCGAGTGTGACCAGGATTCAACCGACTTGACCTTAACCGGTGACGTGACTGATGAAGCCGATAACTGTGCCACTGGACTAGAAGCCACTTATAGCGATAGCGTTGCCGATGGTAACTGTGCTTCGGAGAGCATCATCACCAGAACATGGACGCTAGTTGATGCGTGTAACAATACAACCACGGCCGTTCAGACGATATCAATAGTTGATTCTACTGCGCCAGAGGTTACAACCGATTTGTCAGACATCTCTGTGAACTGTGACAACATTCCAGAGCCTACAACTTTAAGTTTTGAGGACTGTTCTGAAGTTAGTGTCATTGATTTTTCAGAAGCGACCACGTTCGATGGTTCCAACAACAATTATGATATTGTTTGGACATGGACCGTTGCCGATGCCTGTGGAAATGAGAATATATTTACGCAAAATGTATTTGTAACCGTTTCTGAAACCGTATTAACAATAACCGACAGCAGATGTACAGATGATGGCGATATAGACCTTTACGACTATGTTAATGCTACGGATGACAACGCTGATTGGAATATCGTTTCGGGTAACATAACGCCTAGTGATATTATCAACGGTATATTTGATCCTTCGTTATTAGATCTTGGAGAATACGTATTTAGCTATTCGGTATCTGATACATTTGGCTGCTTTACCACAACAGAAGTTGTTCTAGACATTAACGACGACTGCGTTGTGTTGCCAATAGAATGTTCAAAAGAAGACATTACCATTTCAAAAGCCATTACGCCTAATGGTGACCAATGGAACGAATATTTTGAAATACTTGGTGCAGAAGATTGCGGATTTACAATAGACGTAATGATATTTAACCGTTGGGGAGCCAAAATCTTTGACGCCAAAAACTATCAAAACAATTGGAATGGAAGTGCCCACAAGGCAGCAATTGGTACGGCAGATAAAGTACCAACAGGAACATACTATTACATTGTTAATTTAAGAAACAGTGGATTTGAGCCAATTACAGGACATATCTACGTAGGAACCAAATAAAAAGCTATAACCTATGAAATCTATTAGAAATTCTATAGTTGCTATTGCGCTGCTGAGTACGACATTAGGGGTGGCCCAACAGATGCCTCAGTTTACCCAGTACATGTTCAATACAATTTCTATAAACCCTGCATATGCAGGCAGTAGAGAGACCTTAAGCATTGTGGGGCTTCACAGAAGCCAATGGGTTGGGTTCTCTGGGGGGCCTATTACACAAACCCTATCGGTACACTCGCCTTTAAGGAATGAAAAAATTGGATTGGGCTTTTCGTTTATAAACGACAAGCTTGGAGATGAGCATTTTTCGTACATGTACGGCGATTTCTCCTACACTATTAACACTGGTGTAAAAACAAAATTAGCGTTAGGGTTAAAAGCCGGCCTTACCAGTTATCGATTGGATAGAGAAGCCTTAGACCCCAATGCCCAGGATCCTAACATTTACGGTATTGAAGACAGATGGAGCCCAAACATAGGTGCCGGTCTATATTGGCATACCAATAGATGGTACTTAGGGCTTTCGGCACCTAGAATTTTTACAAATGATTACCACGATAGCGATAGCGGTCAAGATTATGCCGCATTAGAAAGAATAAGCTACTATTTTACGGGAGGGTATGTGTTTGATTTAAGCCAAAACACCAAACTAAAACCCGCCTTTTTAGTAAAAGCGACCAATGGCGCACCGCTTTCTTACGACCTGACGGCCAACTTTCTATTCTACGAAAAGTTTTGGTTAGGCGCTGGTTACAGGTTAAACCAAAATACAGCTGCCCTTGGTGGGATTGCAGATTTTCAAGTCTCTAAACAATTGAGAATTGGTTATGCATACGAATACCCGCTTTCTGAAATTAACGATTATGTTGGCGGAACACATGAAATTCTAATCATGTTTGAATTATTTAAAACAAAAAGAGTTAAATCACCTAGATACTTCTAAAAACGAACAGCATGAGAACAAAAGTTATACTTACAATACTAGCATTAAGCAGCTCTCTTATCTTTTCGCAAGAAAAAGTTGCTGACAAGTTTTTTGAAAAGTACGCCTATTTAAAAGCAGCCGAACTTTACCAAGAAGCCTATAACAAAGGAAAAGATTCCGAGCATGTGCTTACCCGCCTAGGAGACTGTTACTACAACAACTCCAACCCCGAAGAAGCAGCAAAATGGTATAAAATGGCTTTGGATAAATACCATAAAATTGGCCCAGAGTACCTTTACAAGTACATACAAACCCAACGTAGTCTTGGCCATTATGAACAAGCCGACGAATGGCTGGTTAAGTTCAAGGAAATCCAATCGGATGACAGCAGAGTTGAAGAATTAGACGGAAGCAACCTACACCTATATAACGAACTGGCATCGGTTCAAGGGGTTAATGTCGATATAACCAACTTACCCATCAACTCTAAGTATGCCGATTATGGCTCACTTATGTTAGGGAACACACTGTACTTTTCATCTTCTAGAAATACAGACAACGAAATTTATAAATGGAATGGCGAGCCTCACCTAGATCTCTACCAAGCCACAAAAACCGTTGTTGAAGGAAAAATAGAGCTTACAGATGCGACAAGGCTTACCTTTGAAGGCCGAGACAGAAAAAACGTCCACGAAGCCAATGCCGCCGTTACCAACGATGGAAAAACCATGTATTTCACTAGGGACAATGTTAACAAAAGAAACAGGCTGCTTTACGACAGAGCCGGCACCACACACTTAAAAATATACAAAGCCCAACTTATTGATAGCACGTGGTCCAATATTGTAGAGCTCCCATTTAACGATAATGTTTACTCTACAGGTCACCCTGCATTAAGCCCCGATAATAAGACCCTGTATTTTGTTTCGGATCGCGATGGAGGTTATGGACAAACAGACCTTTATAAAGTAGCCATTAACAACGATGGTTCTTATGGTGCTGTTGAAAACTTGGGAAGCAAAGTAAACACCGAAGGACGCGAAGTGTTTCCGCATGTTGCAAAAGACAGTACGCTTTACTTCTCCTCAGATGGGTTTTTAAACCTAGGCCTGTTAGATATTTTTAAATCTAACATTATTAAAGATGAAGCTGCCGAAACCATTAACCTTGGAGCACCATACAATAGTGGTTATGATGATTTTGCCTATTTTGAAGATGAAGATGGCCGCGGCTATTTTGCATCTAACAGACCAGGCGGAAACGGAAGTGACGACATTTATGGCTTTCACGAATATGTATGCATGCAAATTGTTAAAGGCGTTGTAAAAGACAGTAAAACAAATGCACCCTTAGCCTTAGCTACAGTACAATTAATTGACGAAGCAGGCAAGATTGCCGAAACAGTAACCACCAACGAACAGGGCGAATATTCCTTTGAGGTTGACTGCAATAAAACCTATAATATTTTAGGAAGCAAACAAGACTACAAAGACGATTTAAAGGAACTTAAAACCACCGAAGAACACGAAAAAGAACATCTGGTGGATTTATACCTCATACCGCTTATCAATGATAACGAAATTGTAATCAACCCTATTTTCTTTAACTTTGACAAATGGGATATCAGACCAGATGCTGCCTACGAACTAGAGAATATTGTTTCGGTTATGCGTGCACATCCAGACATGGTTATTAAAATAGAATCGCATACCGATAGCCGTGGAAGCGACAAGTACAACATGAAACTTTCAGATCGTCGAGCGAAATCGACCAGAGATTACTTATTATCCAGAAACATCGCAGCAGAGCGTATAGAGAGCGCCATAGGCTATGGCGAATCGCAACTTGTAAACGAATGTGCCAATGGTGTAGAATGTTCTGAAGAAAAGCACCAAGAAAATAGACGATCTAAATTTTTAATTCTTCCAACAGAAGAATAGCCCCCCCTATTTATTTATAACCTATAAAACGTATTTAAGCCAAGTCTGAGACTCCTTACTTGGCTTAAATACTGTTTTACCATACAGGTAATAAGTTCTTGGTTAATTATAATTATTATAGCTTACATATTAGAATTTTCTACTCCCTTATTACCTAAAAGCCACTCTTATCTAGAGTGGCTTTTAAACTTTAATAATATGCCATAAAAAAGCCGCTCGATTAAAAGCGGCCTTGTCATTCATGATTAACATGAAAATCTAAAATTAACAACAAAAATTGTTAAACAATAATATAGCTTACATATTATCCTTAGTTTATTTTTTAATGAAAATGTTTGTGTAATACCACTTCCCTTGGTTGTCCATTTCTGCCGAAATATCAAAATTCGTAAAGTTTCCAAGCATAACATCCCTATGGCCCGGGCTATTTATCCAAGCATTAACAACCGACTCGGCAGACGAATACCCATAGGCTACATTTTCTGAAACATTAAGTGCTCCAGCATTGTTGATTAAAAAACTACTTCTTTCTGAAAAATTATCATGCGATACGTTGCTTTGCGCAATCATGTAATCGGTATGAGAATACGCTTGAGACTTAATAATGTTCATCTCTTGCAAGGCATTTTGCCCTTCGCTAAGCCTATAATTATTAATAAGCTCTAATATTTCTATTTCTATTTGTTTGGCTTGGGGTGCAGCTACTTCCGAAGCTGTGTCGTGTGCTTGCTCATCGATTTGTTCTGTTGAACAAGAAAAAGAGAGCAAACATAACAGCGCCATTAAAGGGAATAAGTTGTAACGTTTCATTGTTAAGCATGATAGATTTGGTTTAGTAAAGTTATCATCCTGTTTAAAATAAAATGTTAACAAAATGTTAAAATCGATAAAACACATGTATTTCATCGATTTTTAATGCTTTTTAACGTTTAGATATTCTTGATTTTACACAAAAACAACCTTTAATCGTCTTTTTTATGGAGATAATCGATTTTTACCCCACTCGCCTGTTTCTTCATTTTTTGTATATACAATTCTGTCGTGCAAGCGGTTAGGCCTTCCTTGCCAAAACTCAAGCTCTAACGGCAAAACCATATACCCACCCCACCAACTTGGCCGTTCTATACTTTTATTGGCATACTCCGCCTCTAAAGCTTCTAATTTGGTATCTAAAACCGACCTGTTTTTAACTACCTCACTTTGGTTGGAAACCCAAGCTCCTAACTGGCTACCCTTTGGTCTGGAATAAAAATACTCATCGTTTACAGCATTTGAGGTTTTTTTAGCCTGGCCTTTAATAATGACTTGGCGTTCTAAACCGGGCCAGAAAAAAGACAAACAAACTTTGGGGTTATTTAATATAGAAGCGCCCTTATGGCTGTTGTAATTGGTAAAAAAAACAAAATGGCCATCCATAATGTGTTTTAACAAAACAATTCTGCTTTCCGGAAAGCCACTTGCTCCAATTGTAGACAATGTCATGGCGTTGGCCTCGACCTCAGAAAATTGCTCTTCTACATCCTTAAACCACGCATTAAATAATACCATGGGATCGCTGGGAGTTTCTGCTTTTGTCAGGCTGTGTTTTTCATACGATCGTCTATAACTACCTAAGTCTCTATCCATTATATGTGCTATTTTTATTTTAATTTATTTTACTTTTTAACCTCATAAAATTAACATAAATTTAGAGAAAATTTTGTTTAAAATGACGTTTGAGAATAGCCCCTATTTTAAGAGTTATGAACATAAAAAAATAAGCCTCTCCTTTGGTGATTTTTACTTTCTTGACCATTTTTTAATTTCTGAATTGAATGAAGGCATTCATTTAGATTGGAAAAAAATACTAGAGGTTATCGCTGAAATTAAAGCCCACTATGGACCGAATAAAAAGTTGGCCTATATCTCCAATAGGGTAAACTCCTACTCTATTGAGCCACATTTGTGGATTAACTTTAATAAAGAGTTTGGTTTTATTATGGCTAGCGCTATTATTTCTTATTCTGAAATGAATTATATAAATGCCACCTTAGAAAAAAGGTTCTCCACCAAAAGCCTTAAGCGATGTACCAGCTTAGAACAAGCTATTGAATGGGTAGAGAATTTAAGGGAGTTTAATCAAAATAAAACACTTCACCTTCTTTAGCGAGTTTTATGTCACCACTAAAAACTGTTTGCGCTTCTTTTTTAAAGGCTTCTAAATTGTCGTAGCGTGTAGAGTAATGCCCTAAAACCAAAGTGCCTACCTCTGCTTTTTTGGCTATTGCTGCGGCTTGCTTTGCCGTGCTGTGTTTTGTGGGCTTTGCCAGTTTTTCGTGCTGCTCTAAAAACGTCGACTCGTGGTACAACACGCTCACCTCTTTAATTATTGGCACGATGGCCTCGTTATAAGCCGTGTCGCTACAAAAGGCATAACTTTTAGGTTTTGGTGGCGGCAAGGTAACTTCGGTGTTTTTAATTAAAACCCCGTCATTATTAATAACATCGCTGCCTTGTTTTAATTTTCTAAAATAAGCCTTATCGATGTTTGCATCAAGTGCAGCTCCTAACCGCAAGGTGCGTTCTCCCGGTTTTTCCTTAAACAAAAACCCGTTTGTGTAAATTCTGTGGTCTAATGGAATGGTACTAACTTCTACGGCATCGTCCTCATAGATTACTTCTGGCTCTTTGGATGTGAGTTCGTGAAAAAATAAATTGTAGTTGGTCCATGAGTCTGCCAACTTCATCTGTAGCGTAATAACCTCTTTTAGGCCTTTGGGGCCATAAACATGTAAATCGGCCTCTCTTGTTAGCAGCCTAAAAGTAGAAATTAATCCGACCAGACCAAAATAATGGTCGCCATGCAAATGCGAGATAAAAATGTGCTTAACTCTATTAAACTTAACCTTATTCTTTCTAAGCTGCACTTGCGTTCCTTCGCCACAATCTATTAAAAACACATGGTTTTTTATATCTAATACTTGGGCCGTAGGGTTGGTATTAATTCTTGGTGTGGCACTATGGCAGCCTAAAATGGTTAATTTCATATTAGAAGCCTAGATCTCTTTCCATTTCTTCCATTTCAATAACATCGTATGCTTCCTTTAGGGTTGGCACAACAACAATTTCGTCGGGCATCTCATCAAAATTGGCGTTGCTAGCCACCACAACAAAAGAATTCTTGGCTGCTCTATGGTCGTTAGAGATTTTTAAAAATTCGACCACATCTTGAAGCGAAACAGGTTTTAAGCCTGTTAAACTTACAACAATGTTATCGTTTTTAAATCCGTTGTACATGACGTCCAACTTCTTGACCAACTCGATAACTGAAGCTTTTTCCTGAGTGATTACGGTTATGTTACCGTTTCTGTCTATAATCATGATAATTACTGTTTTATTTTAGAAGCCAATAAGTAAATAACAGCCATTCTAACGGCAACACCATTTTGGACCTGTTCCAAGATAATGGCTTGATCAGAATCGGCAACATCACTTGTTATTTCCACGCCCCTGTTAATAGGGCCTGGGTGCATAATAACAATTTCTTTATCTAAGGTGTCTAACAATGCTTTATTAACCCCAAATTGCTGCGAATACTCTCTTGTTGAAGGAAAGTAGTTAATATCCATACGTTCGTTTTGCACACGTAACATGTTGGCTACATCGCACCATTCCAAAGCTTTTTTAAGGTTTGTTTCTACCTTTACCCCCAATTTATCGATGTATTTTGGAAGCAGTGTTTTAGGACCACAAACCATAACGTTAGCCCCTTGCAATTGAAGGGCATAAATGTTAGAAAGGGCCACCCTGCTATGTAAAATATCGCCAACAATAACCACATTTTTTCCACCTACCTCTCCTAAGCGTTCCCTTATGGAGTACGAATCCAGAAGTGCTTGGGTAGGGTGTTCGTGGGCACCATCGCCGGCGTTAACAATACTGGCGTTTATGTGTTTGGATAAAAACACCCCTGCTCCCGGGTTGGGGTGGCGCATAACCACCATATCGACCTTCATGGAAAGGATGTTGTTTACCGTATCGATTAAGGTTTCTCCTTTTTTTACTGAAGATTGCGCTGCCGAAAAGTTTATAACATCTGCCGACAAGCGTTTCTCTGCCAATTCGAAAGAGAGTTTTGTTCGTGTTGAGTTTTCAAAAAAAAGATTGGCTATGGTAATGTCCCTTAGTGAAGGTACTTTTTTAATGGGCCTATTAATAACCTCCTTAAAATGATCTGCTGTTTCAAAAATTAAGTCAACATCAGATTTTTTTAAATATTTTATTCCCAACAAGTGATTTACACTTAACTCGCTCATGGTATACAATTAGTTCTTTATTAAATATACAGCATCTTCCCCATCGTGTTCCTGCCATTTTACTTTAACCTTTTCCTCGTTAATGGCATCTACTTGCCTTCCTCTATAATTAGGTTGTATGGGCAAATGCCTGCTAAACCTTCTGTCTATTAGGGTTAGTAGCTCAATTTCATTAGGCCTACCAAACGATTGTATGGCGGTTAATGCTGCTCTTATGCTTCTTCCGGTATACAACACATCATCAATAAACACCACTTTTTTATTTTCGACCAAAAAATTAATCTGGGTGGTATTGGCTTCAAGTATTTTTTCGCCCCTTCTAAAATCATCACGGTAAAATGTAATGTCTAAAAAGCCCAATTTTATGTCTTTTATCTTGTAATCATGCTTTAAAATATCGGCTAACCTTTGGGCTAAAAACGTTCCTCTAGGCTGCAAGCCTATTAATACGGTGTTTTTAAAATCGTGGTGGTTTTCAATAAGTTGACAGGCCAGTCGATGAAGAATGATGTTTACCTCTTTTGCACTAAGTAAAGCTTTATGACTCATATTGTAACCAAAAGTATCTAAAAAGCAAAGTTACGGTAAAAAAGTGTAGGGTACAATCTAAAAATACGTATATAAAAAAAGCCTTGCAGATTTTGCAAGGCTCTTTTTTATTTTAGAATAGCGAAAGCAAATTAGCTTTTACCGTCCATTTTATCTTTAAGGGCTTGAAGCGTTTCGTTAGCATCGCCTAAAGTAGGTTTTGCTTCTGCCGCGGCGTTTGCAGCTTTCTTAGCAGCAGCCTTAACAATTTTAGCTTCTTCTTCTCTAAAGATAGCGGTATGCGAAGCAACTACACGTTTGAATTCTTTGTTGAACTCAATGATTTTAAATTCTGCTTCTTCGCCTTTCTTAAGTTTCTTTCCGTCTTCTTTTTCTAAGTGACGTGATGGAACAAAAGCAACGATATCTTCGTTAAACTCGATTGTAGCACCTTTGTCTACGATATCAGAGATTTCAGCTGTGTGAGATGTTCCTACAGCAAACTCAGCTTCGTATTTATCCCAAGGGTTGTCTGTTGTTTGTTTGTGACCTAAACTTAGTTTACGTCCTTCAACATCCAACTCAAGAACAACAACTTCCAATTCGTCTCCTACGTTACAGAATTCGCTTGGGTGCTTAATTTTCTTAGTCCAAGATAGGTCTGAGATGTAAATTAACCCGTCAATACCTTCTTCTAATTCAACAAACACACCAAAGTTTGTAAAGTTACGTACAATTCCTTTGTGCTTAGATCCTACTGGGTACTTGGTAGTAATGTCTGTCCATGGGTCTGGTGTTAATTGCTTAATACCAAGAGACATTTTACGCTCTTCTCTATCTAAGGTTAAGATTTCTGCTTCTACTTCGTCTCCTACAGATACGAAATCTTGTGCAGAGCGTAAGTGTGTTGACCAAGACATTTCAGATACGTGAATTAAACCTTCTACGCCTTCTGCAACTTCAATAAAGGCACCGTAATCTGCAATAACAACTACTTTACCTTTTACTTTATCGCCTACTTTAACGTCTTCACCTAAAGCATCCCATGGGTGCTTGCTTAATTGTTTTAAACCTAATTGGATTCTAGATTTATCCTCATCGAAATCAAGAATTACAACGTTAAGTTTCTGGTCTAATTCTACAATTTCGTTAGGGTGGTTAATTCTAGACCAAGATAGGTCTGTAATATGAATTAAACCATCTACGCCACCAAGGTCGATAAACACACCGTAAGATGTAATGTTTTTCACAACACCTTCTAGTACTTGACCTTTTTCTAATTGGCTGATAATTTCTTTCTTTTGCTCTTCAATATCGGCTTCGATAAGCGCTTTATGAGACACCACTACGTTTTTGAATTCGTGGTTGATTTTCACCACCTTAAATTCCATAGTTTTGTTTACATACGCATCGTAATCGCGAATTGGCTTCACATCTATTTGAGATCCTGGCAAGAACGCTTCAATACCAAATACGTCAACGATCATACCACCTTTAGTTCTGCACTTAACAAAACCTTTAACGATTTCGCCGTTATCGTGGGCTGCATTTACGCGATCCCAAGCTTTAATTACACGTGCTTTTCTATGCGATAATACTAATTGTCCTGTAGCATCTTCACGAACATCGATTAACACCTCTACTTTATCACCTACTTTTAGGTCTGGGTTGTAACGGAATTCGTTTAAAGAAATTACGCCTTCAGATTTTGCGTTGATGTCGATAATGGCATCGCGATCTGTAATGTGGATTACTTCTCCTTCAACAACCTCATCATCTAAAGTGTCTACAAAGTTCTCGGCAACTAATTGCTCGAACTCTTGTAATTGAGAATCTTCAACCTCATCAATACCTTCTTGGTAATTGTGCCAGTTAAAGTCCTTTAAAAATTGTTCTGGATTTTTTTGAGCCTCAGAAATTTGTACTTCTGGAGCTTCTGCTGTTTTTACCTCAGTTGCTTCAACTTCGGCTTGTTTTGCTTTGTCAGCCATGTGCTGATTAAAATTTGTATTCTGCATGGCTACGGAAAATTTAAAACGACACACACAGAAGTGTTTTATAAAAAGTTGTTTTAGCGCCTTTTCTCTTTTCCGATTATTCGTTGAAAAAAGGTGTGCAAAAATACAACTTTTTATGCAATTAGCCTAATGTTAGCACCTTAAAAATTAAAGGCTTATCTTTTTGTTTCTAAAGCCGTTTGAATAATTTGAAGTATTTTATTCAATTGGGCTTCTGGCGTAAGTGCCGAATTGTCGATTACAATGGCATCTTCGGCCTTTGTTAACGGCGAGTTTGCGCGATGCGAATCGATATAGTCACGTTCTTTTACATTTTTTAAAACCTCATCGAAAACAACCTTATCTCCTCTGTTTATTAGCTCATCGAACCGTCTTTGAGCCCGAACTTCGGCAGAAGCCGTCATAAAAATTTTAACTTCTGCATTTGGAAACACCACAGTTCCTATATCGCGACCATCCATAACCACCCCTTTGGCCTCGCCTATTTGGCGTTGTTGTTTAACCAGTTGGTAACGTACTTCTGGAATGGCCGCCACTTGGCTTACAAATGACGATACGGCCAACGTGCGTATTTGATTTTCTACGTTAGTACCGTTTAGATAAACTTCTGAAAAGCCTAAGTCGGGGTTAAACTGAAAATCGATTTTTAAATCGTGTAGACTGCCTATTAGCTCATTCACCTTAAAATCAGCTGCACTTATAAGGTTGTTTTGCATGGCAAAAAGCGTGACGGCCCTATACATGGCTCCACTATCAACATAGGTGTATCCCAAATGCGCTGCAATTTGCTTGGCAACGGTACTTTTACCTGTTGATGAATGGCCGTCTATGGCTATTGTAATTTTTTTCATTGGCCGTTTAAATCTATTTGCATGCCAAAAAAGTTGGCATTAGCGGCACTGGTGTAACGCGCATGGGTGTAACTAAACCTAAAATTACCAAATTTTAGTCCTAATCCTGCCGAGATACCAGAAAAATTACGCTGGTCTACAATACGCAATTCTTCCCCTCGTCTAAAATTATACCCCAATCGGATGTTAAATCCGCCCTTAGGGAACAATTCGGCTCCTATGATGGTGTGTCGTAAAACATTTCCAAAAAAGCTTACGTCGTCTTGGGTTTGGTTACCTTCTAAATCGCTTTCGGCGCGTGCTGGGTTGGCCACTCCTATTGGCCATTTCTGCAAGTTCTCGAAGGTTAGGTGCCACCGCAACGGAACATTTTCTAGGGTTTGCGACATTCCAAAAGCGACTTCAAACGGCAACGGTTCGTTTTGCCCAGCATAGGTGGTTATTTGCACACCTGCATTACGCACCACCAAGGACGCTTGAAATTCTATGTCTTCGTTTATGTACAACAGACCTGCATCAATTGCAGCACCAAAAGAATTATACTGCTCTAGTTTAGAGGTGATTAGTTTTAGGTTTCCTCCCAAATAAAAATCGGAATACCCTATTTGGCGGGCATAACCTACCGATAGGGCTGCTTCGTTCCCGGTAAAACTATTGGTCGCATTCCCGTATTCGTCGTAGCCATCAAACTGCCCGTAATTAATGTAATTAACACCTATGTGAAGGGTTTGTGTTCTTCGGTCCCAGGTATAGGCATAAGCAGCCGTTCCGTAATTTATACCCCCAAGGTAGCTGGTATAATTTACCGCCAATTGGTTGTCCATTGCAACATTTATGGTTGCCGGGTTGTATAATGCCTGAGTCACATCGTAATCGACATTGGTAAGTACTTTGCCTCCTAAAGCAGCTTGTCTGGGAGAGGCTACCAAATTAAGAAATTGATAGGTTGTCTCGCCACCAACCTGTGCTTTAACCACGCCAACCAGCAATATAAAAAACAAAGAAAGGGTAAAGGTTCTTGACATAAAAGATGCAAAATAACTAAATCTATCTTAAAACGTCTGCAAGTTTAATTTATTTTTACGTCATTAAAAAACCCCGAAACTTCCGGGGTTTTTCTTATAGCGTTTTAGCATTTTTGACTTTAGTATTGGTCAAGGCTATGTTTACCACCTCACTCATATCGGAAACGTAATGAAACTCCAGTCCTTTTAAATATTCGGGGTTAATTTCATTGATGTCTCTTTTATTTTCATCACACAGAATAATTTCTTTAATCCGCGCCCGTTTTGCCGCTAGGATTTTTTCTTTTATCCCGCCTACCGGAAGCACTTTGCCGCGCAGGGTTATTTCGCCTGTCATGGCTAAATTTTTCTTTACCTTTCTTTGGGTAAATAGCGATACCAACGAGGTTAGCATGGTAATCCCGGCACTAGGGCCATCTTTTGGTGTGGCGCCTTCTGGAACGTGTATGTGAACGTTGTAATTATCGAACACCTCTGGATTAATTCCAAAGGTTTTGGCATTCGATTTTATATATTCCATGGCTATGGTTGCCGACTCCTTCATTACCTTACCTAAGTTTCCGGTAATGCTTAAGGTGCCTTTTCCTTTAGAAAGAATAGACTCTATAAATAGAATATCGCCACCAACTCTTGTCCATGCCAATCCGGTAACCACCCCGGCCACGTTATTGTTTTCGTATTTGTCACGCTCTAATTTAGGGGCACCAAGCACGTCAACCACATCTGTATTGGTTACTTTTATGTTATAGGTTTCTTCCATGGCAATATTTTTTGCCGCAAAACGTACCATCTTGGCAATTTGTTTGTCTAGACCACGAACTCCAGACTCGCGTGTATAGCCTTCTACTATTTTTTCTAGTTGGGGTTTTCCTATTTTTAGGTCTTTGGTAGTTAAACCGTGTTCTTCCAACTGTTTTGGCAACAAATGCCTTTTGGCAATCTCTACTTTCTCTTCTATGGTATACCCCGTAACATTTATAATTTCCATTCTGTCTCGCAGGGCAGGTTGTATGGTAGACAAACTGTTACAGGTTGCAATAAACATAACCTTAGAAAGGTCGTAGCCCATTTCCAGGAAGTTATCGTGGAAATCGCTGTTCTGTTCGGGATCCAACACCTCCAGCATGGCCGATGAGGGATCGCCTTGATGGGAATTAGACAGCTTATCGATTTCATCTAACACAAACACCGGGTTTGAGGTTCCTGCTTTTTTAAGGCTTTGTATAATTCTACCTGGCATGGCGCCAATGTAGGTTTTTCTATGGCCACGTATTTCGGCTTCGTCCCGCAGGCCTCCTAACGACATGCGCACATACTCTCTCCCTAAGGCTTCTGCTATAGATTTCCCCAAGGAGGTTTTCCCCACCCCTGGAGGGCCGTACAAACACAGTATAGGCGATTTCATATCGTTACGCAGCTTAAGCACCGCCAAGTATTCTATAATACGGCGCTTAACATCGTCTAGCCCATAGTGATCCCGATCTAGGATTCTCTTGGCACGCTTTAAGTCGAATTTATCCTTGCTAAACTCATTCCAAGGCAACTCCAGAAAAAGATCGAGGTAATTACGCTGTATGGAGTATTCTGCTACTTGCGGATTCATGCGTTGCATTTTGGCAATTTCCTTTTCAAAATGCTTCGCTACTTTTTCGTCCCATTTTTTACTTTTGGCACGTTGTCGCATCTCTTCCAGCTCTTGGTCGTAGCTTACACCGCCCAATTCTTCCTGAATGGTTTTCATTTGCTGGTGCAAAAAGTACTCGCGCTGTTGCTGGTTCATGTCGTTTTGAACCTTAAGCTGTATGTCGTTTCTTAGCTCTAGCTTCTGAAACTCTAAATTCATGTACTTTAAGGTCTCTAAAGATCGATCTTTTAAGTGATTAATCTCTAGCAGCTTTTGTTTGTCCTTCACATCCAAATTCATGTTTGAAGACACAAAATTTACCAAGAACGAATTGCTTTGAATGTTTTTTATGGCAAACGATGCTTCGGTAGGAATGTTTGGACTATCTTTTATAATTTGAAGCGCCAGTTCTTTTATAGAATCTATTATAGCAGCAAACTCTTTATTTTTTGGTGTTGGCTTTTCTTCTGGCACATCGCTAATGCTCGCTGTCATGTAAGGCTCTTCGGTTAGAACCTCGTTAATTTTAAAACGTTTTTTTCCTTGTATAATAACGGTTACGTTGCCATCGGGCATTTTTAGCACACGTAAAATACGGGCCACTGTACCAGTGTTATATACATCGCTCGCCGTGGGGTTTTCTACTGCTTCGTCCTTTTGGGCGACCACGCCAATAACCTTACCACCGGCATTGGCATCATTTATAAGTTTTATAGACTTATCTCTTCCTGCTGTAATGGGAATAACCACCCCTGGAAACAAAACTGTATTCCTTAAAGATAGTATGGGCAAGGTTGCCGGCAAATCCTCCTTATTAATTTCCTCTTCGTCTTCTGGAGTCATTAAAGGAATTAATTCTGCATTCTCATCAAAATCCTGTAGTGACAAACTGTCAAGGCTTAGTAAACTTGTTTTCTTCATAATCTTATTTGAGCCATTCTGTCATAACCCTATGGCCGCGACAGAAATCCGTCTTTTATTAAACGTTAATATATTATTAGGCTTCAAGCTCTTAAGCTTAAGATAGCCTATCTTAACCTCTTTCTTAGGACAATTAACATGCCATGACGTAAATTTATACCACAAAACTGTAACATTTTCGTTTTTACATTATCTATAAAGCAAACCATACGTTTTAATTGACACTAACCAACCAAAATATCGAGCAGCTTATTTTGCTTTGTAAAACGGGCAACCAACTTGCGCAATTGGAAGTCTATAATAGGTACCACAAAGCCATGTACAACATAAGCTATAGAATTGTGAAAGACCAGTTTGCTGCCGAAGACATTATGCAGGACGCATTGCTTTCGGCATTTACAAAACTAGATTCACTAAACGATATAACCACCTTTGGTGCTTGGTTAAAACGTATTGTGATTAACAAGAGTATTTATCATTTTAACCAAAATAGTAAATACCAAAACGTTGCTTTTGAGGATGTTGCTTTTAAAGTAGAAGCCGAACACCATAACGGGGTTTCACAAGAAGATTTCACACATTTAAAAGCTAAGGAAGTCTTGAAAACTATGGGCCTATTAAAGGACAGCTACAGGATTTCCCTAACCTTACATCTTATTGAAGGTTACGATTACGAAGAAATATGCGATATCATGAACCTGTCTTACAGCAACTGTAGGACAACTATTTCTAGAGCAAAAGCGAGTTTGCGCGACAAACTAAAACATTTGGTCTATAATTAAATTACAACGCTATGAGCAATGACTTAGAACACTTATTTAACCGATTGGAAGGAGATTTTGACTTGGCTTCGCCCAAGGCTGGCCACGAAAAGAGGTTTATGGAAAAACTGCAAAACGCCTCTGAGCAAAAGAAACAAAACGGACGTTTTAAATGGTTGCCGTTTGTTGGTATAGCCGCGACCATAGCCCTGCTGTTTTCTATTGCAGTCTTAAACACCAATCGCCAAGATCAAACCGGTCTTGCCAGTGTATCGCCAGAAATGGCCAAGGCCGAAAGTTTTTTTATATCGACCATTGCCGCCGAGCTTAAAAAGTTGAACCAAGCCGAGAATACCAATACCAAGCTTATTGTAAAGGACGCCTTGGTTCAACTAAAAAAACTGGAAAACGATTACGATCTTTTAATGCTGGACCTCTCGAAAAGCGGTAACGACCAAAGAGTAATCTATGCCATGATCTCGAATTTTCAGAGTAGAATAGACATTTTGCAAAACACCCTTAAACAAATCGAACTCATCAATCAATTAAAAAACAAACATTATGAAACCAATAAAACCCTTTAAAATAGCCTGTATTTTCTTGCTTATTATGCCGTTTATCGCGTTTTCAGCAGAAAAGTACAAACACGATAAAACAAAAACCATTAAACGCAGCTTTAATGTAAACCCAAATGCCGAATTACGTATTGATAACAGCTACGGCAACCTTAACATTACAACATGGAACGAAAACCGCATTGCCATTGAAGTTACCATAACCACCAGCGGGAATAACGAAGATAAAGTCACCGAAAAATTAGATGCCATTACTGTGGCCTTCGAAAACACCTCTAATTTGGTTTCGGCAAAAACCATTTTTAACAAAAAAACGTCCAGCAGTTGGTGGAACTGGGGCAAAAAAACCAATGTTAACATGCAAATTAACTACCTTGTAAAAATGCCCGTAACCAATTCGGTTAACTTAAAGAACGATTATGGCAATATCGACCTAGATAAACTGCAAGGTCGGGCTGTAATAAACTGCGACTACGGTAAAATTACTACCAAGGAGCTCATGGCCAATAACAACAGCCTTAATTTTGACTATACCAAAGGCTGCTATTTCGACTACATTAACGATGGTAGTATTAATGCCGATTATAGCGATTTCACCATTTCTAAAGCTGAAAACATTACCATTAATGCCGATTATACAAATGCTACTGTAGACGTGGCCGAAAAAGTGGTTTACAACAACGATTACGGTACTGTTAAAATTGGCCAAGTCAATAATGTTGAAGGCGATGGCGATTACTTAACCCTTGTTATTGGCGACCTTTATAAACATGCAGATATCGATGCCGATTATGGTTCGATTAACATTAAAAACATTGCTCAAGGTGCCAACAACATTACTATAGACACCGATTACACAGGCATTAAAATAGGCTACGATACCAATTGGAATTTTAATTTTGATTTTGACCTCTCTTATGCAGACCTGCGTAGCGATGACGCCCTACAGTTTTCCTTGAAAGACAAAGATGGCAGCGATAAGACCTATAAAGGGCATTACGGTAACAGCAACTCTTCTAACAACATTACAATAGATGCCGATTATGGCAACTTGACCATAAAAAGAAACTAAACAAAAAAGCCGCTCAAAATTAGAGCGGCTTTTTTTATATCATTAAAAACTGTTTAATACGCTAGGTCTACTTCGCCTTGAGAAAGGTTTAAGTCTGCTCCGTTTGACACACCGGTTACTATACCACCAAAGGTTCCTGTAATTTGGCCACCAGAACTCACGGTTATGGTGCTCGTAAAATCGTCGAAGCCATCGGTATTTGGTGCATAATCACTTCCGTTTAAAGTAAGTATAAAATTCTGCATAACATCAACACCTATTTCGTTTTCGGTCACTTCAAAATAAATGTGATAATTTGCGCCTTGCTCTGTATTCGACCCCGTTACTGTAATTAGCCCATTAGATAAGGTTGCGCTTCTGGTTATAAAATCGATAGGCAGGGTTCCTGCTGTTACCTTTAAAACACCTGTAGATTGCTCTTGACTACAGTCTAAACCATCTATTGTCGCTTGAATGGTACCATTAGGATCGCCACAAGCAGTTATTTTACTTTCTAAAGCGTTAATGTAGGCATTACATAAAGTAGTATCTCCCGAATTTGCATTATAGGCAGCGGCGGCGGCGTTTGCTTCTGTAGTTGCTTCATCGCATGCTGTTACACCGGGATTGTTATCTTGTGTTCTTTGCCATACAGTTGTTGAAACAATTTCAATAACAACATCAAGTCCTTCTACATTTTCAACGGTTTCTTGGTTTTGCGAGATCGTTAAGGTGTTCCCATTATTAGTAATTAGAAACGTTGCCGTTTGCGGACCTGCTATTTCTGAAGTCTCTACACCGCCAATCTCTAGGTTAAAAAATGCGTCATTGGTTGATAGAGTATTGCCTTCAACAGTATATTCGCCATTACCGTTTACATTTTGAAACGATTCGACAAAAGGTCCCGACTGCACCCCATTCATATAAGCTGTCGCGGTCATAACATAATCGCCTGAAGTTGTAAATGTGGTTTCGTCAAAAATTACCGTATAATCAAGCTCGCTACCAACTACAATAGATTCAGAATTAATGACCATGCCATTAAAACTGCTTGTCGTGTATGTTGTAGCATCAAAAGAAACGGCAAACCACTCGCCAAGTAATAAATTGCTATTAGAACTCGTACCAAACTCCCCGTCTAACGGTTCATTATCGCAAGACATTATGGTTAAAATTGGTAGTACAAAAAGAAGTAATAATTTAATATTTTTCATGATAGATTTAAGTTTACATCTACAAACATAACAATTTTTTAATCAATTTATTTTGGTTTTTAATACCTTAAACAGCAAAATTATTCCTATTAAAAAGAAAATAAACAGAAAAACTATAGCATTGCGCATGCTTCCTGTTACCTGGTCGATGGTACCATAAATTACCATGCCAATAACAATGCCTACTTTTTCAGACACATCGAAAAAACTAAAATACGAGGTTGTGTCTTTGGTTTCTGGTAAAAATTTAGAATAAGTAGACCTTGAAAGCGATTGTATACCACCCATAACCAGCCCCACAAAAGATGCCGTAACATAAAACTCTATGGGTTGTGTTACAAAATAAGCGGCAAAACAAAGCACCATCCAAATAAAGTTAATTGCAATTAGTGTTTTTATGTTCCCAAATTTTTCTGAAGCTCTGGAGGTTAGCACCGCACCGAGAATTGCTACTATTTGAATGACAAGAATACTAACAATTAAGCCCATGGTTTTTTGCTGGTCTGTACCCCAGGCTATTTCCTGCTCCCCAAAATAGGTTGCCACCAACATAATGGTCTGTACAGCCATGCTATAAACAAAAAAGGCATATAGGTAACGCTTTAAAACAAGGTTTTGTTTAAGTGCTTGCCAGACCAAATTAAGCTCTTTAAAGCCATTCATTAACACATCTTTGGTGACTTTATGCCCATTGGAAACCCCTTTAGGTAGCACATAAAAAGTATATTGGCTAAAAAGCATCCACCACAACCCAACGGTAATAAAGGAATACCGCATGGCTTTCACCGCGGTCTCTTCGGGAGTGCCAGTAATGCCAAACCATTCGGGTTTCATAACCATCGTTAAATTAATTACCAACAACAGCACACTACCTATATACCCCATAGAAAACCCTTTGGCACTTACGCGGTCTTGTTGTTTGGGATAAGCAATATCTGGCAAATACGAATTATAAAACACCAAGCTCCCCCAATAGCCCATCAATCCAAAAAAGTAAAACATTAAGCTTAAATGAATGTAGTCTAGGCTAAACCAATTTAAACCTATGCACCCAATACCACCTAGGTAGCAAAAAAACTTCATAAATGCTTTTTTATTGCCAATATAGTCGGCCACCCCCGAAAGGATTGGAGAAGTTAAAGCCACAACAAAAAAAGTAAAGGCAGTAACAAACGAGATTAAAGCTGTGTTTTTAATCTCTAACCCAAAGGCTTGTACTCTATCGCCATCGATAAAATTTAAGGTGCCGTAAAAAATAGGGAAAATGGTCGAGGCTATGGTAAGGGTATAAACAGAATTGGCCCAATCGTAAAAAGCCCATGCGTTAAGAAGTTTTTCACTTCCTTTTTTAAATTTTGCCATAAAAAAAAGCTGCTCGTTTATGGTTTTGAACAGCTCCTAAAGTAAGTATTTATTTTTTATTACAGCTTAAAAATCTGAAGTAGCTCTAAACGAACTAACCCCAAACTTTTTGGCTTCTGCCTTAGCCTTTGACGCTAAGGTTTTTAAGTCGGCAATCCTAGAATCGCTAGACGGGTGAGTGCTTAACATTTCGGGAGGGGCTTGCCCGCCACTATTGGCTTTCATGCGCTCCCAAAGCTTCCAGGATTCGTCTGGATCGTAGCCTGCAATAGCCATTAAATACACCCCTATCCTATCGGCTTCGGTTTCATGAGCCCTACTAAATGGCAACATGCCGCCAACGGTAGTTCCTACCCCATAAGCTTGATTGTACAGCTCTAGATTTTCATCATTTTGCAAAGCCACATTAAGACCAATGGCTCCAATTTGTTGCAACATGCCTGCACTCATACGTTGCTGCCCATGGTTTGCTAAAGCATGCGCCACCTCGTGCCCCATAATAGCGGCAACACCGGTTTCATTTTTGGCAATAGGCAATATGCCTGTATAAAAAACAATTTTTCCGCCTGGCATGCACCAAGCATTTACCGTTTTATCGTCTATTAAATTGTACTCCCATTGGTAATCTTTTAAATACCCTTGGTGCCCATTGGCATTAAGCCAACGTTCCGATGCTATGGCTATACGCTCGCCTACGCGTTTAATCATTTCAGACTGGGTCGTACCGGTTACCACCTTACTTTCCGACAAGACTTGGTTGTACTGCTGAAAAGACGTAGGAAACAATTGATCGTTTGATACAAGTGCCATGGTTTGTTTTCCCGTAAACGGATTGGTCGCACAAGATAAAAACAGTCCTGTTGCAAAAAGCGCTGTTATTTTTCGTTTTAAAGTCATGAACTAGTGTTTTGTTTTAAAAATTAAAAATACAAAAATCGTTTTTAAAAAAAGTAGCGTTTCAAAGAAGAAATAACATTTTATTAAAAACCAGCTTTAACGGTTAAAATCTGTTATTTTAGCCAAACCTTCTCGACCAACTCTAAAAAGAACGCACTATGAAACGTTTATTATTAACATGGGTGGTGACTATAACAGTCTCGTTATTTAGCTGCCAAGGTCAAAATAAAAAGCATATGGATTCAAACAAAAAAACAACCTACAAGGTAACCAAAACAAATGAAGAATGGCGTCAGGTTTTAACCGATGAAGCATACCACGTTTTAAGGGAAAAAGGCACCGAACGACCACATACAGGCAAGTACAACCTTCATTTTGATAAAGGTTCTTATAACTGTGCCGCCTGTGGCGCTAAATTGTTTGAAAGCGATACAAAGTTTCAGTCCGATTGCGGCTGGCCAAGTTTTGACAATGCCATAAAAGGTACCATAGAATATAAAGAAGACCGCACTTTTGGCATGGTAAGAACAGAAATTTTATGCAACAATTGTGGCAGCCACCTAGGCCACGTTTTTAACGATGGGCCAACCCAAACAGGGCTGCGCTACTGTGTTAATTCCGTTAGCTTGAACTTTAATTCGAAACCCGAAAAAAACAAGGAATAGTTACCAACTTAAGACCGTCCTTTACAAAACATGGAAAACAACATTTTACCCAGCGTTATTAAACAGTTTTTATATTATAAAACTGCTGCCGACAAAACATTTGAACAACTGTCTTTTAACGATATGAACTGGCAGCCCAACGAAACCTCGAACAGCATTTCTATAATTGTAAAGCACATGGTAGGAAACATGTTTAGCAGGTGGACGCATTTTTTAACTGAAGACGGCGAGAAAGCTTGGAGAAATCGCGAGCAGGAATTTATAGCAACCTACACCAGCAGCGACCAGTTAGTTGCTGCTTGGGAAAGCGGATGGACCTGTTTGTTTGATGCCTTAAAGCCCCTAAACGACAGTGACCTGGAACGTACTGTTTATATTAGAAATGAAAAACATACTGTTTCTGAAGCCATTTTTAGGCAATTAGGGCATTACGCTTACCATATTGGTCAAATAACGTATATAGGAAAAGTGCGTAAGGAAGACCAGTGGCGCTCTCTATCCATCCCCAAAGGACAATCGGAACAATATAACCAGGAAAAATTCAGCAAAAATAAAGACTAGCCTAATGGTTGCCTTGTTTGGTATTGTGACGTTTTTTAAAAGGCCGTATAATTAAACGTGCCTCACGATCAAAACGAATGTAGTTATACACCCAGTTAACAAAAACCACCGCCCTATTTCTAAATCCAATTAAAAAAAACAGGTGTACAAACATCCATACAAACCAGGCAAACACCCCTTGAAATTTCCATCGTTTTAAATCTACTACCGCTTTGTTTCTTCCCACAGTAGCCATGGCGCCTTTATCTTTGTACTTAAATGGGTGCATAGGTTTGCCCGCTAACATACGGACTAAGTTTTTTCCTAGTTGCTCCCCTTGTTGAATGGCCGGCTGTGCCATCATGGGATAACCTTTTGGCTGCTGTGCCGTTACCATATGAGCAATATCGCCAATGGCAAATACATTATCTAGGCCTTTTACTGCATTAAACTCATCTACAACAACACGGTTGCCTTTGGTAACAAACGATGCTGCATCCAAGCCTTTTATTGTAGCGCCCTTAACACCCGCAGTCCAAATAAGTGTTGCCGTCTCGAAAGTTACATCTGTATTGGTGGTGGCAAGGCTGCCATCGTAATGGGTTACCCTAAGGTTTTTCCATACATTTACGCCCAAACTTTCTAAAAACGCTTCTGCTTTAATAGAGGCTTTTTCGCTCATGTCCTTTAATATGCTATCGCCAGACTGCACCAAATTAATCTGCGCTCTTCTGGTGTCTAGGTCTGGATAATCTTTGGGCAAGATTCCTTTTTTTATCTCGGCAAGTGCTCCAGCCAGCTCTACCCCCGTGGGTCCTGCACCAACAATAACAAAATTCATTAACTTATCACGCTCTTGCAAATCGGAAGTTAACAGCGCATCTTCAAAATTTTCAAGAATTAAACTGCGTAGGTCCAACGACTGCGGAATGGTTTTCATAACCATGCTGTTTTCTGCTATGGTGGTATTGCCGTAAAAATTGGTTTCAGAACCCGAAGCAACTACCAAATAGTTGTAGCTTAGGTCACCTATATTGGTTATTACCTTATTGTTGGCAACATCAATAGCTTCTACATGGGCCAACCGAAACAAAATATTGGGGAAGTTTTTAAGGATTTTCCGCAAAGGGTAAGCTATAGAATCTGGTTCTAACCCACCCGTAGACACTTGATACAAGAGCGGTTGAAAAGTATGGTAGTTATGCTTATCCAGAAGGACCACCTGGACTTCTTGTTTAGACAATTGTTTTGCTAAGGCTATGCCTGCAAATCCGCCACCAACAATAACCACGCGCGGACAGCTTAATCGGGGTATATTCATAAACGTAAGCTTTCCCTACAAAGGTATTATTTTTTTGTCAGCTAAATTCATATTTCGATTTAGGTTTCGTAAATTCGTAGCTTCAAAAATTAGACAAAATAAATTCTCATGAGTAAATACGATATTATTGTTCTAGGAAGTGGCCCAGGAGGCTACGTAACTGCCATTAGAGCATCTCAATTAGGTTTTAAAACCGCTATTGTAGAAAAAGAAAGCCTTGGCGGGGTTTGTTTAAATTGGGGGTGTATTCCTACCAAAGCCCTATTGAAATCTGCTCAAGTATTTGAATACCTTAAACATGCTGAAGATTACGGATTATCTGTAAAAGAAGCCGATAAAGACTTTACTGCAGTTGTAAAACGCAGCCGAGGTGTGGCCGAAGGCATGAGCAAGGGGGTTCAATTTTTAATGAAAAAGAACAAAATAGACGTTATTGAAGGTTTTGGAAAGCTAAAGCCTGGCAAAAAAGTAGAAGTTGACGGCAAAGAGTATAGTGCCGACCACATTATTGTTGCTACTGGAGCGCGCTCACGTGAATTGCCTAGCTTACCACAAGACGGCAAAAAAGTGATAGGCTATCGCGAAGCCATGACCTTAAAAGAGCAACCTAAGAAAATGATTGTTGTAGGCTCTGGCGCCATTGGGGTAGAATTTGCCTACTTCTATAAGGCTATGGGTACCGAAGTAACCATAGTCGAGTTTATGCCAAATGTTGTTCCTGTTGAAGACGAAGAAGTTTCTAAACAACTAGAACGCAGCTTTAAGAAAAGTGGCATAAAAATTATGACCTCTGCCGAAGTAACCAAGGTAGACACCTCTGGATCTGGGGTTAAAGCAACCGTTAAAACCAAAAAAGGCGAAGAAGTTCTTGAAGCCGATGTGGTGCTTTCGGCTGTTGGTATTAAAACCAACATCGAGAACATCGGACTAGAAGACGTTGGTATTGTAGTAGACCGCGACAAAATTTTAGTTAATGACTACTACCAAACCAACATTCCTGGCTACTATGCTATTGGAGATGTTACACCAGGGCAAGCTTTGGCCCACGTAGCTTCTGCCGAAGGTATTTTATGTGTTGAAAAAATTGCCGGCATGCATGTTGAAGCCCTAGACTATGGTAACATTCCTGGCTGCACCTATGCGTCTCCAGAAATTGCTAGCGTTGGTTTAACCGAAAAACAAGCCAAAGAACAAGGTTACGATATTAAAGTTGGTAAATTCCCGTTCTCAGCCTCTGGTAAAGCCAGTGCTGCTGGAACAAAAGATGGCTTTGTAAAAGTGATTTTCGATGCCAAATACGGCGAATGGCTAGGGTGCCACATGATTGGTGCCGGTGTTACCGACATGATTGCCGAAGCTGTTTTAGGTAGAAAATTAGAAACTACAGGACACGAGGTATTAAAAGCCGTACACCCGCACCCAACAATGAGTGAAGCGGTAATGGAAGCCGTTGCCGATGCTTACGACGAGGTCATCCACCTATAGAATATAATGTATTTTACATATACCACTAAAAAAGGTTCCATTTCGATGGAACCTTTTTTTATATGGATTTCCGAAGAAATTACAAAAAACTTTGAATGGCCAACTCGTAACTCTGCAGCCCAAAACCAACAATTACGCCTTTAGCATTTGGCGACACATAGGATTGGTGCCTAAAATCTTCCCGGCTAAACGTATTGGAAATATGCACCTCTACAACCGGCGTTTCTATAGCAGCTACGGCATCGCCTATACCAACCGATGTATGGGTATAAGCGGCAGCATTTAGCACAATACCATCATAAGCTCCAAAACCGGCTTCCTGCAATGCATTAATAAGCTCGCCTTCTACATTGGACTGGTAATGTGTTATACCTATGTTGGGATACTTATCTTTAAGCGTTTCTAAAAACTCTGTAAAAGACAAACTACCGTAAATGCCTGGCTCGCGTTTGCCAAGCAAATTTAAATTGGGCCCGTTTATAATCATGATGTTCTTCATACCGTAAAAGTATAAAAAAAGACTGAAGTAACCCCTTTGCCCCAGTTAACAACAAAAAAAAGAGCAGATATTTAACCTGCTCTTTTTAGTTTGTTTTATATGGTAAAGTCGTTAAAAACTAAACATGGCTCCTACACTTAAAATGCCAAAATTCCAATTAACACTTCTGCTATAGTAACCATAACTATTGTAGTATACATCATCGTAACTAGACCTTACCCCTCTGTATGAGGCGTTCAACTGAATTTTTTCGTTAATGTTATAGCCAAACATGGGACGGTAGTAAACTCCGCCATCATTACCATCGTTAATGCCCACGGCATACCCTAAATCCAGTCCTACCGTAAACATCTCGTTAATATAAAAGCGCCCGGCACCTGCTATGGGTACAAATTGCACATCGTCATAATCGAGGTCTACCCCATAATACGTTCTGGTTTCTCCAAAAGAATGCGAAAACCCTAATGCTGGCCCAGCACTAAATTTTTCGCCAATAGCAAATTGATACGTTGCATCGACCCCTAAAGAAAACGTCGCAAAATCGCTGCCATCGGCCATGGGCAATCCAATAAACGCTCCTACACTAAACCCTTCTTGTGCCCTTACGCCGTAAACAGCAGTTAATACAACAACCCATGCTAATAAAATGTTTTTCATAATCTGTTAAATTTTAATTGTTAAAATAGTTTAGGGTGTTTTTAACCCCTTTGTGAGTTTATGAACGTAAAGACAAAAGGTTAACAAAAAGCGACATTTTATTTAAAAAAAAGGCCAAAACAAATGTTTTGGCCTGCTAATTTATATGCGATAAAATGTTTAAAAGCTAAACATAGCGCCTACACTTAAAATTCCGAAATTCCAATCAACGCTCCTGCTATAGTACCCATAACCATCGTAGTATACATTATCGTAACTAGACCTTACACCTCTATATGAGGCGTTCAACTGGATTTTTTCGTTAATGTTGTAACCAAACATGGGGCGGTAGTAAACCCCACCGTCATTGCCGTCGTTAATACCCACGGCATACCCTAAGTCCAGCCCTACCGTAAACATCTCGTTAATGTAAAAACGCCCGGCACCTGCTATGGGTACAAATTGAGTATCATCATAATCAAAACCGTAATAGGTGTCGCCAAAAGAATGTGAAAATCCTAATGATGGCCCTACACTAAATTTATCGGCTATAGCAAATTGATAGGTGGCATCGAATCCTAAAGAAAAGGTTGCAAAATCGCCTCCATCTGCTACAGGCACACCAATAAACGGCCCTACACTAAACCCTTCCTGGGCTTTAACGCCAAAGGCCATGGCTAAAACAACAACTAAAGTGACATAAATTTTTCTCATAATTAATATCTAATTAAGTGGTTAATATGGAAGTAATTTAGTGAAATTTTTAGACTTCGCCATATCTGGGTTAAAATAACCCAAGCCATAGCACAAAAAAGCCGAAGCAAATGCTTCGGCTTTTTAAAAAGTTTTATTCTAGAATAATGTCTTAGAACATGAATCCTACAGAAAGTTGGATTACACCATTTTTAATTTCTCCATTAGAGTTATCAAAATCGCTAATATCCATTAAACCTAAGCTATAACGAGCATCAAAGTTTAAACCGTTATCCATTTTGTAACCCAAACCAAGGTTAAAGGCAAAATCTATAGACTTTAAGGAATCTTTAATATCCACTTCACCTGAATCAGATTGGTCAAAACCTCCTCCAGTGATAGTTTCTTCCCAGTCGCTTTTTGCTGATACTAAAATACCTACTTGTGGTCCTGCAGAAACATTAAAACCATTTACGATGTAATATTTAAAAGAAAAAGGAATATTTACATAATCCAATTTTAATTTTTCCTCGTATTTAGCAGTTACACCACCAAAGCTCTCAGACTCTTCGTATTTTGTACCTTGAGCAGAATACAACAATTCAGCTTGTACTCCCATTTTTTCGTTAAATTTGAACTCAGCAGCACCACCAACATGAAATCCTATTTTCATATCGTTGTTTTCTATGTCACCAGTTAAAGTTGCAAAGTTAACACCAGCTTTTGGTCCAAAGCTAAATTCTTGTGCCATAGCACCAGTAAATCCAAATACTGCAATTGCAGCAGTTAAAATTAATTTTTTCATAATTGTTTAAGTTTTATAAATTGGTGCTGCAAACTAAATACATTTTTTTTAATTATGAACAATCAAATTACAAATTTATGGCGTGCAAGACTTTAAAAGATTGAAAACCAACTTAATAACAGCTCAAAAACTATTAAATAGCATCAAAATACTGAATACCAAACACTTAACATCCTTATTATAAATTTCACAACGTAATGACCTGGGAGCAAGCCATAAACGATTATAAACTGTATTTAAAGATAGAACGCGGGCTATCTAACAATTCTATTGTTAATTACAGCTTAGATGTTAAAAAACTAACCAAGCACTTAAACGACAACAACATTACAACATCGCCCATACAGATTGAAGCAGAAACCATACAGGATTTTATTTATCAATCGGCTAAATTGGTTAATGCACGATCGCAATCACGCTTAATTTCTGGGTTACGAGGGTTTTTTAATTACCTTATTTTTGAAGGCTACCGGAGCACCAACCCTCTGGAACTTATAGAGTCGCCAAAAATAGGCCGAAAACTTCCTAATACGCTTTCAGAGCAGGAGATAAACCAGTTAATATCGGCCATAGATTTAAGTAAACCCGAGGGTGAGCGCAACCGTGCAATCTTAGAAACCTTATATAGTTGTGGCTTACGTGTAAGCGAGCTTACCCATTTAAAGCTATCGGATTTGTTTTTTGATGAAGGCTTTATAAAGGTTACGGGAAAGGGTAATAAACAGCGGTTTGTACCCATTGTTCCATCTACAAAAAAGTACATTACCATATATATTAAGGCTATTAGGAGCCACTTAAACATACAACCGGGTTGTGAAGACGTTTTATTTTTAAACCGGCGAGGCCAACAGCTTAGCCGCGCCATGATTTTTACCATTGTAAAACGCTTGGCCGAAAAAATTGGGCTACATAAAAGCATCTCGCCCCACACCTTTCGGCACTCCTTTGCCACCCATTTACTAGAAAATGGAGCCGATTTACGTGCCATACAGCAAATGTTAGGTCATGAAAGCATTACCACAACCGAAATATACATGCACATAGAAAAAAGCCATTTAAAGGACGCTATAGAGCGTTTTCATCCAAGGAAGTAACCAAAAAGACCTAGTATTTACTTTTAAATTTCTATCGCGTAAAACAATGCGGAACCTCATAATTTTAATTCCACAACAAAGACCTTTTACCTACCCTGAGTGGCCGTAGGTAAATCTGAAATCACTAAATACTTATATTTTATGGACACTAGAGAGCCGCCTACTAAAGATTTCCAAAGCACACCTTCCACTCTAGCCCATAAAAAAAGCCTGTATTGCTACAGGCTTAATTTAAAGATATGTTTTGTTTTTGAAACTACTTTGCAATATTAACGGCACGAGTTTCTCTAATTACAGTAATTTTTACTTGCCCAGGGTAGGTCATATCGGTTTGTATTTTTTGGGAAATATTAAACGATAATTCCGAGGCTTTTTGGTCATCTACCTTGTCGCTTTCTACAATAACCCTAAGCTCACGTCCGGCTTGAATGGCATAGGCTTTCTTTACACCATTAAACCCAAAAGCGATGTCTTCTAGATCCTTTAAACGCTGTATGTAGCTATCTAATACTTGACGTCTGGCTCCTGGTCTGGCACCGGAAATGGCATCGCAAACCTGTACGATAGGCGCCAACAACGATTTCATTTCAATCTCGTCGTGGTGTGCACCAATGGCGTTGCACACATCGGTTTTTTCGCCGTACTTTTCGGCCCATTGCATTCCTAGTATAGCATGTGGCGTTTCCATATCGGTCTCGGCATCTGGCACTTTTCCTATATCGTGTAACAATCCGGCACGTTTAGCCAACTTAGAATTTAAACCTAGTTCGGCAGCCATAACACCACATAACTTAGCCACCTCACGCGAGTGTTGCAATAAGTTTTGCCCGTAAGACGAGCGGTATTTCATACGGCCAACGGTTTTTACCAATTCTGGATGCAGGTTGTGTATGCCTAAATCTATAATGGTACGTTTACCAACTTCTATAATTTCTTGCTCAATTTGCTTTTTGGTCTTCTTAACAACCTCTTCAATCCTGGCTGGGTGAATTCTGCCATCGGTTACCAACTTGTGTAGCGAAAGTCTCGCAATTTCACGTCGCACAGAATCGAAACACGATAAAATGATTGCTTCTGGGGTGTCATCAACAATAATTTCTACTCCTGTAGCGGCTTCTAACGCCCGTATGTTTCGTCCTTCACGACCAATAATACGGCCTTTAACATCGTCCGATTCAATATTAAAAACAGACACACAGTTATCTATGGCCTCTTCAGTACCTACACGCTGAATGGTGTTTACAATAACCTTTTTGGCTTCTTGCTGGGCCGTTAGTTTGGCTTCTTCTATGGTTGTTTGTATGTACGCCATGGCATCGTTCTTGGCTTCGCCCTTAAGCGATTCTACCAATTGCGCTTTGGCTTCTTCAGCAGAAAGGCTAGAAATAACTTCTAATTGCTCGACTTGGCTTTTGTGAAGCCTATCGATCTCTTCTTGCTTTTTATCAAGAATTTCCAGTCTGTGGTTGTAGTCTTTAACTTTATCTTCCAGCCCTTGGTTTAGCTTTTTGTTTTTAGACAATTCGCTAGAAACCTGCGATTCCTTATCGCGGGTGCGTTTTTCGGCATCGGCCATTTTCTTGTCGCGCGACATGATTACTTTTTCATGCTCGGACTTAAGCTCTATAAACTTTTCCTTGGCTTGAAGTATTTTATCTTTTTTTAAGGCCTCGCCTTCCGATTTGGCTTCTTTAATAATTGTGGCCGCAGATTTTTCGGCATCTTTTACAAGTTTTGAGGCATTTTTCTTTTCGATGGTTTTTGCGATTAAAAATCCGATGATTAATCCTAGCAAAATACCACCTACAGTTAGTATAATTGGGTCCATTGTTAGTGTTTGGTTTTATATATAAAAAAAGCCTACATCAGTTTTATTATTGTATAAACCCCTTAAAAACAAGTTTAGGGCTAACAAGCTGGTCAAGGATCTATTCGAGGATAGCGTGCTTTTACAACTTAAACTCACCCTTTTTAAAGAATTTGTGTTGAGTTTACCAAAAAAATAACTAATGTAGGCAGTAACCTTTATTTTATTTTAAAGAACGTTAAGAGTCTAAATGCTCCAGCAACATATGGTTTAAAGCTTCTAGCTTATCTTGCACCTGTTTGTTGGTCTGGTCTTTATCTATTGTTGTTTGTTCCACTTGAGAGGCAAACTGTAAGGCACACATGGCCAAAACGTCTTGCTTATCTCTAACGGAATAACTTTGCTCAAATTGCTTAATCGTGGTTTCAATTTTCTTGGCCGCTTTTCTTAGGCCCTCTTCCTGACTAGGCAAAATGGTTAACGGGTACACCCGGTTAGCAATGGATATTTTAATTTTTAAATGCTCTGACATCGCCTTTCTTAAAAACCATTTTATCTATTCGGAAAGTTCTGAAATACAGTAGTCAATCTCCCGAATTAATGTGTTTATTTTGAGCTTAGTTTCTCTTTTGTTATTGTCACTACCAAGCATGGTATTTGCCATCTTTAAAGCTTCGAACTTGTCTTCCCAAGCCGTACTTATTTGTGTTTGGGCTTGAAGCTTTTCATGTGCCAATTGCAACGCTTGTTCAAGCTGTTCATTGGTTTGTTGTAATGCGTCCATTTTTAAAAGTGTTTCTTCAATACTTTTTTCTAGACGTTCAACAAGTTGTTCAATCCCACTCATTGGCTATACGCATACTTATCATACAAAGTTAAGACTCCTGACCTAAAATCACAATTGTTTTTGAATAAAATTTGTGTTTTAACGTTGTGTTTCTATTAATAAACGGTATGTTTCTTATTTTATTTTCTATTGTAAATACATATCTAATTAATATTTTAGCCTTTTGTTTTAATTATTTTAATCCTTCGATAAAACGTATTATGCTTAAAAAATTTGCCCTTATCTTTTTTTTACCCGCCTTAATTTTTTCGCAAACTAAAGACGTATACCCTAAGGACTATTTTGTACATCCCTTAGATATTACCCTTGTTCTCTCGGGTACTTTTGCCGAGCTGCGCTCCAATCACTTTCATTCTGGATTAGACATTAAAACCCAACAACGCGAAGGGTTAAAAATATATGCCTCGGCCAGTGGCTATGTTAGCCGCATAAAAGTACAGCACTTTGGTTACGGCAAAGCACTTTACATTACACACCCTAACGGTTATACAACGGTTTATGCCCACTTGCAAAGGTTTAGTCCTAAAATAGAGGCCTATATAAAAAGCAAACAGTACGAAGATGAAACTTTCGAAATTGAACGCTTCCCAAACAACGACGAGCTTATCGTAGAACAGGGCGAAGTTATCGCATATAGTGGCAATACCGGAGGGTCTGGAGGCCCACACCTCCATTTTGAAATTCGCGATAATATGGAGCGCCCCATAAACCCATTGCTTTTTGGCATGGATGTAAAAGACACCACCAAACCCGTAATAAAAAGCCTAATGGTCTACCCCATTAGCGACGATGCCCATGCCAACAAATCCAACGAAGTGCAAAAACTACGACTACGGGCACTGGGAAATGGCGATTATACAACAGAAAAAATACAAGCCTACGGAAAAATAGGCTTTGCCATAGAGACTAACGACCGACAAGATCTTGCCTACAACAACAATGGCGTTTACAACATCCAAACATTTTTTAACGGCAACAAGAAAATAGACATCGGGTTTAAACGCTTCTCCTTCGACGAGACAAAGCATATTAATTGCTTGATTGATTACGGTTACTACAAAACCCACAAAGATCGTTTACAGAAATTATTTATCGAAAAGAACAATCCCTTAAGCCTGTATACCGAAGTAGACGACAATGGCTATTTATTTATTGAAGACAGTACGGCCTCGGTTTATAAAGTACGGGTAAAGGATTTTCATGATAACGATAGCTGGTTAACCATAAACATTGAAGGAAAAAAGGAAACCGACGTTAAACGAACACCAAAAAAAGAAACCTTTTACTACATACAAGCCGATAAAGACAACGAACTGTTGCATAAAAACATTACCGTCCATTTTAATAAAGATACCTTTTACGACAATTTTTACATGGACTTTTCGGTAAGTAACGATACGGTAAGCCTTCATAAAGACATTATCCCCACTAAAAAGTACTTTACCATTACATACGATACTTCAGCTTTTAAAAAAGAAGACTTAAAACACCTGTACATTGCGCGTTTGGTGGGCTATAACGACTACCCCCTTTACTCCAAAACCCACAAAACAGAAAACAGCATTTACACAACCACCAAAACCTTAGGAAAATATGCCTTGGTAACAGATAAAACCCCGCCTACCATTGCACCCATAAACTTTTCAGATGGTAAGTGGTTAAGCAAATACCGCTATCTTAAATTAAAAATAGACGATAAAGGCTCTGGAATATCAAACTACAGGGCTACCGTAAATGGCCAATGGATTTTAATGGAGTACGATTATAAAACAGACACCTTAGTCCACGACTTTAAAGACGGCAACATCACCGAAACCAAAAATAATTTAAAGGTAATTGTAACCGATAATGTAGGAAATAGTTCTACATTTGAAGCTACATTCTATAGAAAATAAAACAGACTTGAAGGCCTATTTCAAAATCCAACTCATCTGCCTTGTACTCCTACCGCTATGGGGTGCCGCACAAACAGGAACGCTTAAAGGTATTATCCTAGACGAAAACAACGCTCCCATTGGCGATGTTAACATTACAGCCCAAAAAACAGGAACCACAACCAACCAAAACGGGTTTTTCCTTCTAAAAATCCCGGCAAACCAAGAGGTTACGGTAAGTTTTACGCATCTTGCCTTTAAAACCATTCAGGCAACATTTACGCTTAAAAACGGCGAGTCTATGGAGTTTAACCCTGTTATGAGCAGCAATGTCGAACAAATTTCTACCGTGGTCATCTCTAGCGAAAAACGCAAAGCAATAGAAGGCATTATTACCCTAGAGCCTAAAACCATACGAAAAATACCAGGCGCCAATGCAGGGGTCGAAAACCTGTTAAAAACCCTTCCCGGTGTTAGCGGAAATAACGAATTGAGCACCCAATATGCTGTTCGTGGTGGAAACTACGACGAAAACCTCGTTTATGTTAATGGCTTTGAAGTGTACAGACCCTTTTTAATTCGGTCTGGACAACAAGAAGGCCTAAGTTTTGTAAATACCGATTTGGTAAGAAATGTCGACTTTTCTGCCGGTGGGTTTCAAGCAAAATACGGCGACAAACTATCGTCTGTCCTAGACATTACCTACCGTCAACCCTACGATTTTGGCGTAAGCCTAGATGCCAGCTTGTTGGGCGGAAGCCTTGCCGTTGAAGGCGCCAGTAAAGATTCGAAATTTACCGGAATTGTAGGCGTTCGGTATAGAGACAATAGCCTATTGGTCGATGCCAAGCAAACAGAAACCAACTACGACCCCACTTTTTTTGATGTGCAATCGTACTTAACCTATAAGTTTAGCGATAAATTTCAGTTGGACTTTTTAGGCAATGCCTCACTAAACAAATACGACTACCAACCCAAAACCAGACAGACCAATTTTGGTACCTTGGACAATCCTTTAGCGCTTTTAGTTTATTACCAAGGGCAAGAAAAAGACCAATACCAAACCCTGTTTGGCGCTTTAAAAGGAACCTATACCGTTAACGACAACCTAACTTTGCAACTTATTGGGTCGACCTACCACACCACCGAAGAAGAATACTTCGACATCTTGGCACAATACCGCTTAGGGGAAGTTAACACCAACATTGGCGATGAAAACCTTGGCGAAGTAGAATTTAGCGAAGGCATAGGAAGCCAATTAAACCACGGACGAAACGATTTGGATGCCTTAATAACCAACCTTGAGCACAAAGGCAGCTATCAATTAGAAGACAACCACTTTGAATGGTCTTTAAAATACACCCACGAAGATATTCGCGATCGGTTAATTGAATGGGAGGTTATCGATTCGGCAGGGTTTTCCATAGCGCCACCAAGTAGCGATGCTTTTAACGACCAACCCTACACCCCGTACGAAGGCCCTTTAGCAGCCTTTCAAAATGTACGCGCTAAAAACCAAACCCAAATAGACCGGATACAAGCGTATTTACAATGGAGCAGACGCCTTAATATTAAAAAAACCGAACTTTGGTTTAATGTTGGCGGCCGGGCACACCAATGGGCCGTAAGCGGTAACAACATCACATCTAAATCGCAAATTGCCTTAAGCCCCAGAGCCCAAATAGCGGTAAAACCCGATTGGAAAAAAGACATGCTCTTTAGGCTTGGTGGTGGTTTATATTACCAACCGCCTTTTTACCGCGAGCTTAGAGACGCTTCTGGGGAGGTAAATCCCGAAGTAAAAGCCCAAAAATCCTACCACGTGGTTCTTGGCAACGATTACAGTTTTAAAATGTGGGACAGACCTTTTAAATTAACCACCGAAGCCTATTACAAAAAAATAACCGATGTTAACCCCTATACCGTAGAGAATGTACGCATTCGTTACCGTGCTAAAAACAATGCCAAAGCCTATGCCTATGGTTTAGATTTAAGGCTTAACGGCGAATTTGTTCCAGGAACAGAATCGTGGGTTAGTTTTGGATACTTAAAAACCGAAGAAAATATAGAAAACCAAGGCTACATAGCACGACCAACCGACCAACGCTTAAAGTTTGCCGCTTTATTTCAAGACTATGTGCCTGTTATGCCTAAAATGAAAATGTACCTTAACCTGGTGTACAATACAGGCGTGCCCGGGGGCTCGCCAAGCTATGCCAATCCCTACGAGTACCAAAATAGACTACCAGATTACAAACGTGCCGATTTGGGGCTGCAATATGTTATTGTAGATTACAACGAGACCTTTAATCGCGGGTGGCGAAAACCTTTTAAATACCTATCGATTGGGTTTGAGATCTTTAATATTTTCGATGTGCAAAACTCCATTACTAACACTTGGGTAAGGGATGTTTATAGCAAACGGCAATACGCCATTCCCAATTACCTAACACCAAGAGTGTTTAATGTACGAACAACCATGAAGTTTTAAAAAAGAAACGCTTTTTTAGCTCGCAACAAATTCTTTTAAAACCGCTACAACGTAATCTATTTCTTCTTTCGTATTGAATTTGCTAAACGAAAAACGAATAGAGGGTTTTTGCTTGTCTTCTTCTGAAAGGATATGGTCTAAAACATGCGACCCCTTGCCGCTACCACTTTGGCAAGCGCTTCCTTTAGAACATGCTATGCCCTTTAAATCTAACTGAAACGGTAAGGTTAAAGCTTTTTCTGGCGACATGGGCAAACAGGCGTTAATTAACGTATAGGTGCTTTTAGTATTGTCGTGGCAATTGCCGTTAAATTTCACCGCTGGTATTGCAGCTTCTAGTTGCGATTTAAAATAATCTTTTAAACCTTGAACATAGGTGCGTTCCTCGTTTAAGTTATCGTAAGCCAGTTTAAACGCCGTCTCTAATCCTTTTATATTATGAACCGACTCGGTACCGGCACGGTAACCGCGTTCTTGTGCGCCTCCAAAAATTAGCGGTTTAAGGTTGCTGTCTTTTCTTATGTAGGCAAAACCTACCCCTTTCGGGCCATGAAACTTATGAGCAGCTGCCGTCATAAAATCAATAGGAATTTGTTGCACGTCCCACTCATAATGTCCTATAGACTGTACAGTATCGCTATGAAACAAAGCGTTGTGTGCCTTGCAAAGCGCTGCAACGTGCTGGATGTCTAAAATGTTACCTACTTCGTTATTAACATGCATTAAACTCACCAATTTTTTATCGTTGTTTTCAGCAAGCAATTGCTCTAGATGGTCGTAATCTGGCGTGCCACATGCCTGAAGCTTAACATACGCCACACGAATGCCGTATTCACTTTTTAGTTCTTCTACAGTATGTAAAACCGCATGGTGTTCTATAGCCGACGTAATGATTGTTTTTACATCACCATCGCGTACGGCACAACGCAATATCATGTTATCGGCCTCTGTACCACCAGACGTAAAAATAATTTCCTGCGGTAAGGCATTTAAATATTTGGCTATGGTTTTTCTGGTTGTTTCTACAATAGTCTTAGATGCGCGCCCAAAAGCATGGGTAGATGACGGATTGCCATAGCTATGGCTTAAAACATCTTGAATGTCGTTTATCACTTCTTCCCTTACCTGGGTAGTTGCAGCACTATCTAAGTATACAGACTTCATAAACTGAATATTTATAAGGTTTTGTTAATTGTGGCACAAAAATATTCAAATAAAATTATTTACTGGGGACAACATTCCTATATTTAACAATATCTTTTATTTTTGTCCCTATTAAAGAAAATGCTATGCGAAAATATGTCTTGCTTTTTGGTTTATTAACCAGTTTTTTGTCTTGTGATGATGGTGATGTTTTTACAGTTTCGTTAGATTTTGACGATACCTTTAACATCTGTGGCGATGTTGTTTTCTACAAAACAAAATCTGACCCCAACGAGTCACTTTCGCTAAAAGTAACCAGTCCTATTAATTCTTTAGAAGACATTATAGCAACAGAACCTATTGTTGATGGCGACCTTACCTTAGTGCAGCTGGTAAACCCAGAAATTACAGGTACCATAAACGGCTCGAGCAATGCCTTTAATTACAGAACCTATAATTCGGCCGTTGGAAACAATGCTTTTTGTAGCGATGTACCACCTTCTAATCTAAACATTGCCGAAGACTACTCGAGTACAAGTGGCACCTTTACCATTACAACAACACTAATTGAAGACGATAATGATGGAATTCCAGCCGAAATGGAAGACCGAAACGGAAATGGCGATTTAAACGACGACGATACCGATGGCGATGGCATACCAAACTACTTGGATGAAGATGACGATGGCGATAACGTTTTAACAAAAACCGAGCTTATCGACTCTGATTTGGTAGACAGCAACAACGATGGCGATAATGACGATGATACAGACAACGACCCACTAACCAACCCTGTTGATACCGATGACGATGGCGTACCAAACTATTTGGACAATGACGATGATGGCGATGGGATACTAACCATAAACGAAGAAAACCAAACCCAAAACCAAAATCCGGCCAACGATTTTACCAATCCCAATGTGGCCGACTACCTTAACCCAGATGTAAGTACCGAGGTTCTAGCAACCGAATACCGCACGCATGAAATAAAACAGGTATTTGTTATCGACATCTTTATTGAAAATATTTCGTTTTCTAACTTAAACCAAAGCACCTTCGATTTTGGTACTAAGGAAATCTCTACCGAAAGCAGGGATTTTACCCCAGAGTTTTAGTTGGAATCGGGCGTTGCATTCTGGTAGATATACACCTCGGTAGCACCCAAACCGTACTTTTTATAATCGGCATCGTAATATTTTACGTTATACCTACCAAACAAGTATTCCAGTTCCATTTTTAGAACGCCTTCGCCAACACCATGAATAAACACCATTTTCTGGAACCGTTTTCTAATGGCAAATTCCAATTGCCGTCTGGCCGTATCAACCTGTAAAGTTAACATGTCGTGGTTAGTCATACGTCCTGGGGTGTCGGTAAGCTGGTGAATGTGTAAATCGACTTCAAAAGTTGGTTGGTATTTATCTTTGGCTTTTTTCTTTTGAGATTGTTGGCGCCTTTTGGGCAATTGTTTCTCTTTTAGAGCCTCTACACTTGGGGCGACTTCCGAAGTATTAATCGCATCATCAATAACCACCAATTCATTTTCTGCAAACTCCAAATCAAAGCCATCGCAGCAAACAACAACTTTTCCGGCTTTTACCGAAACAACCGTGCCCGTTAAATCCTCATCTAAAACCGATACCGTTTGCCCTACTTTAATTTCCATAAGCTAGTTTTCGTGATGCTCTTCTTCAGATTTACTCGGAATTGATCGTGAAATACGATAAACCCCTAACATTAAACAAAACAGCCCTAAAATTAATATGGTTGTGTCTTGTTTTTCATCGGCTTGCGCATATATGGCTACTACTGCGCCAATTATAACAAGAAGATAATTTATAATTTTATTAAATTTCATTTTGAGTGTACTTAGGCATTGAAATAACAAAAATACGTTTAATTACATTCTATTTCCATTAAAATTAATTAGTACTTTAGTCCAAAACAAAAAAAGATGGCGCTTGGAGCGGAAAATTTTATGCTACCTTGCTTAAACAAACAAATTTTAGGGTTTGATTGTATGGGCTGTGGCATTCAACGAGCTTTTGTTCTCTTGGCCAATGGCGAGTTTTTAGCAGCGTTTAAAATGTACCCTGCCATTTACACCTTAATGGCTTTAGCTTTGTTTATTGGTCTTAATTTTTTCTTTAACTTCAAACATTCAAATAAAATTATTAACCTGCTTGCCATACTATCGGTTGTTACCATCGTGGTAAGCTTTTTTATTAAAACTGTGAATTAAATATTATGGAACAACAAAAACTCAACCCTACCCTTGTTTATGTCTTGTCTATTCTTGGTTTACTTTGCTGCTGCTTTGGTGGCTTAGGATTTATCTTGGCAGGAATTGCCTTTTTTGTAGCTAAAAGCAATTTAAAAAAGGCTCAGCTAGCCCCCGAGAGTTACGACCCCGGAAGTGTTAAAGCTATGAACACCGCTAAAATTGTGGCTCTTATTATTTTAGCCATTAACGTGCTGTACTTTGTGGCTACTATTTATAGAATAGCTACTGTTGGCTGGGATGAGATTATGGAGCAATCGCAACAGATGATGGAGCAATGGCAACAACAGAGCAATTAATCTCCTCCTTATATCATTTAAAAGTGGCTTAAACAGTCACTTTTTTATTATTTTTGGATAAATTTTTTATACGCTATAACCTATGGAAATTAAACCAACCAGACCAAACAGTTACTTAGCACTTGCAATTATTAGCACCATTTTATGTTGCTTACCCGCAGGTATTGTAAGTATTATTTACGCCACAAAAGTAAACACCCTTTACGAAGACGGAAAATATGATGAAGCCGAAAAAGCCTCGAAAAATGCCAAAACATGGGGCATTGTATCTATTGCACTAGCCGTACTAATATATGTGGTGGTGTTTGCTATTTATGGTCTTGCAATTTTTGCAGCATTAGCAAATGGTGGTGATTTTTAAACTTCGGTTTTTTATATACCTTATTATAGCGATACTGCTTATTGGCGCAGTATCGCTATATTTTTTAATTAATCCTGCCGAGGCAAACATCTTTCCGCCTTGTCCGTTTCACACCGTAACAGGACTTTACTGCCCGGGTTGTGGTAGCCAAAGGGCCATACACGACATTTTAAATGGTAATTTGCTACAAGGCTTTGGCCACAACTATTTGTTTTTGCTCTTGTTTTTTGTGCTGGGCTATGAGGCCTTAACCTGGATACGGGCCAAATGCTTTAACAAAACAACCTACAACCTTATAAACACTTCAAAATTTACCATAGCGGTGCTGGTTGTTGTACTTGTATTCTGGTGTTTAAGAAACCTCCCCTTCTACCCGTTTACCATGTTAGCACCATAAAAAAATGTGACCAGCTTTAACACCGATCACATTTTCTATAACGATATAAAAACGTTGGTTAGTTTACTTCTCGAATGCTTTTAACGTTTTAATAATTATAGACACACAGTCCAATAACTGCGCTTTATCCATAACTAAAGGTGGTGCAAAACGAATGATGTTACCATGAGTTGGCTTAGCCAACAAACCATTATCACGAAGGGCCAAACAAATGTTCCAAGCGGTTTCGCTTTCTTCGTCATCGTTTATAACAATGGCGTTCAATAAGCCTTTACCTCTTACAAGCTTAACAATATTACTTTCGGCTATATAATTGTTTATCTCTGCTCTAAAAAGTTGTCCTAAAGTTTCGGCGTTGTCGGCTAGGTTTTCCTCTTTTACGACGTCTAACGCAGCCATGGCTACAGCGGCGGCAACAGGGTTCCCTCCAAATGTGCTCCCGTGACTTCCAGGAGTTATAACGTCCATAATATCATCATTTGCCAGTACGGCACTTACAGGGTAAGCTCCACCACTTAGGGCCTTTCCTAAAATTAAGATGTTAGGCTTTACATTTTCATGATCGCAAGCCAAAAGTTTTCCTGTTCTAGCAATTCCTGTTTGTACCTCATCGGCTATAAACAGCACATTATACTTTTCGCAAAGGGCTTTGGCTTTTTGCAAATAACCTTCGGTTGGCACATAAACACCAGCCTCTCCCTGAATGGGCTCTACTAAAAACCCAGCTACATTAGGATTGTTTTTTAAGGCCGCTTCTAAAGCTTCTAAATTGTTATAATCAATTTTAATAAATCCTTGGGTGTATGGGCCAAAGTTTTTTCTGGCTACGGGATCGTTAGAGAACGAAATGATGGTTGTCGTTCTTCCATGGAAATTGTTTTCGCAAACAATAATTTCGGCTTGATTTTCATCAATACCTTTTTCTTGGTAAGCCCAGCGTCTACAAATCTTTAAAGCAGTTTCTACAGCTTCGGCTCCTGTGTTCATGGGTAGCAGTTTATCAAACCCAAAATATGTTGTTGCATATTTTTCAAATCGTCCCAACATATCGTTGTAAAACGCTCTAGAAGTTAAGGTAAGGGTTTGTGCCTGTGTGGTCATCGCCTCAACAATCTTAGGGTGACAATGCCCTTGGTTTACGGCAGAATAAGCCGATAAGAAATCGTAATATTGTTTGCCTTCTACATCCCAAACATATACGCCTTTACCTTTGCTTAAAACCACAGGTAGTGGGTGGTAATTGTGTGCGCCATATTTGTTTTCTAAATCCATCGCCTGCTGCGATGACAATTGGTCTAAAACAGCCATTTTTAATAAAATTTATGTGTGAAAAAATACCTATTCCTTCTCTACCTTTATTCTTCCGAAGTCTCGAAAATTCAGCGTGGGAGAGAAATCATCCCTAAGCGTCCGCAAATTACTAAATATTAACTGCTCTTTAAAATATTTAACAGGTGTTTTTTGCTATAAAAAAACATCCTACTTTTGCAGCATGTCTAGAAAAAACAGAAAGAAAGTTTTTACCGAACTTGAGGTTATCGATGCAGGAGCAAAAGGCAAGGCCATTGCCAAAGCCCCCGATGGAAAGGTTATTTTTTTATCAAACGCCGTACCTGGCGATATAGTAGATGTGCAAACCTTTAAAAAACGCAAAGCCTATTACGAAGGAAAAGCCACCGTATTTCATAAATATTCAAGCAAACGCACCCAGCCTGTTTGCGAACATTTTGGCACCTGTGGCGGCTGCAAATGGCAAAACATGGCTTACGAACACCAATTGCAATACAAGCAAAACGAGGTTGTAAACAATTTAACCCGTTTAGGGCATATCGAGTTGCCTAGTAATACCACCATTCTAGGAGCTGAGGAACCGTATTTCTACCGAAACAAAATGGAATTCTCGTTTAGCGATAGCCGTTGGTTAACCCAAGACGAAATCAATTCTGAAGAAGACTTAGGCGATAAAAATGCCCTTGGCTTCCACATTCCCGGCATGTGGGATAAAATTTTAGACATTAAAAAATGTTGGTTACAAAAAGACCCTTCTAACGATATTAGAAATTTTATTAAGACTTTTGCTGTAGAAAACCAACTCGAGTTTTTTAATACTAGACAACAAAGCGGCTTTTTACGTACCCTAATGATAAGAACGGCAACAACCGGCGACCTTATGGTTTTGGTGCAGTTTTTTAAAGAAGACAAAGCCAAACGCGAATTACTTTTAGATGCTTTAGCCGAAAAATTTCCCGAAATCAGTGCCCTTCTTTATGTTATAAACGAAAAAGGTAACGATACCATTTACGATCAAGACGTTATAACCTACAAGGGGAACGCTTTTATTTTTGAAGAAATGGAAGGCTTAAAGTTTAAAATTAACGCCAAATCATTTTACCAAACCAATTCCAAACAAGCCTACGAACTTTATAAAGTAACCCGCGATTTTGCTGGGCTAACTGGCGACGAGCTTGTTTACGATTTATATACAGGAACCGGAACCATTGCCCAATTTGTTGCCAAAAAAGCCAAAAAAGTTATTGGTGTAGAAGCCGTTCCAGAGGCCATTGAAGCTGCCAAAGAAAACGCGCAACTAAACAACATTGAAAACACCGCATTTTTTGCCGGCGACATGAAAAACATCTTTAACGATGCGTTTATTGCAACCCACGGCAATCCCGATATTATTATTACCGATCCCCCAAGAAACGGCATGCATAAAGATGTTGTTAAGCAAATCCTAAATATTGCACCAAAAAAAATAGTTTATGTAAGTTGCAATACGGCTACGCAGGCAAGAGACCTAGCATTAATGGACGCCATGTACAAAGTCACCAAAATTAAACCTGTCGACATGTTTCCGCAAACGCACCATGTAGAAAATGTTGTACTTTTGGAAAGAAGATAAAATTATTATGAAAAAAATAACGGTTGCTCTTTTGCTCTTTCTAACCCTTTTGGCCTGCGAACGCGACGATATCTGTTCTGAAAGCAACACCACGGCCCGCATTAAAATCGCCTTTTTCGATGCCAACCTTCCTAATGAAGACGCGCCCAAAACCGTGTTTAAGCTTCGCGTGCAAGGTGTGGGCAACGACAACGTTTTAGAAGGCTACAATGCAACCGATAAAAGCGACATGTTATTGCCCCTTAAAACGACCGAAAACACCACCCAATATAAAGTGCATAAAAACTATAGTGTTGACGACAACGACAACATCTTGGGCAATGAGGATATAATTACCATTTCCTACACTTTAGAGCAAGAATACCTTTCCAGAGCCTGCGGCTACAAAACCGTTTTTAAGAACGTAACTATAACCGTAGAAGATGATGGCAATACCTGGATACAAAACATTTTGCCTGCGAATGATAATCTTATAGTCGATAATGAAGATGAAATACATTACAACATTTACCATTAACACCATTTGCCTACTGTTTTTCGTTAGCTTAAGTGCCCAAAACGATAGTATTCCAGAGCAGCCCCAAGTGGTCGACTCGTTAAAAACAAAACAAAAATACGGCATACGCCTTGGGGGCGACATAGGTAAATTAATCCGTTCGTTTGTCGATGATGATTATACCGGATTCGAGATTAATGGAGATTACCGACTTACCAAAAAATGGTATCTGGCTGGCGAAATAGGTGCCGAAGAAAAATTTACCCAAAACGACCAACTAACCAACACCACAAAAGGCACCTACTTTAAAGCAGGTGTAGATTATAATGCTTACGACAATTGGTACGGCATGGAAAACATGATTTATGGTGGCTTTAGAATTGCCGCAAGCACGTTTTCGCAAACCTTAGAATCGTATAGTGTATACGCCGAAAACCAATATTGGGCACCACAATACACCCATGAAGTGCCTACCGAGTTTAGCGGTCTATCGGCATTATGGGGCGAAGTTATTGTTGGACTAAAAGTAGAAATCCTAAACAATTTATACCTTGGCGCCAATGTTCAGTTTAAATACACCATTAACCAAGATCAGCCCGAAGGATTCGAAAACCTCTACGTTCCTGGCTATCATAAAACTTACGACAGTGGAGATTTTGGATTTGGCTACGGCTACAACCTCTCTTATTTAATTCCGTTGTTTAAAAAAAACAAAAACTAATCCACCGGGAAAATCTCGTATAAAAACGGGCTTCCCTTTCAAATAACCTTAGAGGTTTATTATCTTTGCACACCTAAACAGAATTGCATTTTATGAAGATTTCTTACAATTGGCTTAAGCAATTTATACAAGTAGATTGGGACGCCGAAAAAACGGGCGAATTACTTACAGATCTAGGACTAGAAGTAGAAGGCATAGAGCGCTTTCAATCTGTAAAAGGCGGCCTAGAAGGCATTGTTGTTGGTGAAGTACTCACTTGCGAACAACACCCCAATGCAGATCGTTTAAAAGTTACCACCGTTAATATAGGAGAACAGGAGCCCGTACAAATTGTATGTGGCGCCCCTAATGTTGCTAAGGGCCAAAAAGTGCCAGTAGCCACTATAGGAACCACACTATACACCCCCGAAGGCGAAGCCTGGAAAATTAAGAAAGGGAAAATACGAGGTGAATCCAGCTTCGGTATGATATGTGCCGAAGACGAATTGGGCCTAGGAAAATCGCACGAAGGAATTATGGTTTTAAGTGCTGCATTAACACCGGGAAAACCCCTAGCAGAAGTGTTTCAGGTTGAAAACGACCAAGTTTTCGAAATTGGGCTAACACCAAACCGTGCAGATGCCATGAGCCATTTTGGTACCGCTAGAGACCTTAAGGCTGGTTTGCTTCAAAAAGATATAAACTTAGAGTTAATTACCCCTTCGGTAAGTGCCTTTCATGTAGACAACCGCACCCAGCGTATAGATGTGGATGTAAAAGATTACAATTTAGCACCTAGGTATTGTGGTGTGACCATTTCTGGTTTAAAAGTAGAAGCATCGCCCGCTTGGCTAAAAAACAGGTTACAAGCCATAGGCATTACCCCTAAAAACAATGTTGTAGATGCAACCAACTACGTGTTACACGAGCTTGGGCAACCACTGCATGCGTTTGATGCCGCCAAGATAACAGGCAATAAAATTGAAGTTAAAACACTTCCTGCAGGAACAAAATTTACAACCCTAGACGAGGTTGAACGCGAACTTCATGAAGAAGATCTTATGATTTGCGATGCGGAAAAACCCATGTGTATTGCAGGGGTTTTTGGCGGATTGAGCTCTGGCGTGACCGAAACCACAACAAGCATTTTCCTAGAAAGTGCCTATTTTAATCCTGTTTCTGTAAGAAAAACAGCTAAAAGACATGGTTTAAATACCGATGCTTCTTTTAGATTTGAAAGAGGAATAGACCCGAACATTACAGAATACGCCCTTAAGCGTGCGGCTTTGTTAATTCAAGAGATTGCCGGTGGCGAGATTACAAGCGATGTATATGATACCTACCCTAAAAAGATTGAGGATTTCCAAGTACGTTTAAGTTTTGACAACGCCAAGAAACTTATTGGTCAAGACATTCCTAAAGAAACCATTAAAGGTATCTTAATGTCGTTGGGCATAAAAATAAACAATGTTACCGAGGCCGGACTAGGGCTTACCATACCCGCTTACAGGAACGATGTGCAAAGGGAAGCCGATGTTATTGAGGAAGTTTTACGCGTGTACGGTTACAACAACATAAAAACAACAGAAAAACTTAACGCCTCGATTTCTAATACCTCGAGGTTTGAAGACTATAAAGTTCAAAACATTATTGGCAATCAACTGGCTTCACAAGGGTTTTACGAAATGCTTTCAAACTCTTTAACCACGGCCAAGTATACAGCACTTAGCGAACAATTACAACACGACCACAGCGTTGAAATGCTTAACCCTTTAAGCAACGATTTAAGTGTGTTGCGCCAAAGCATGTTGTTTTCTGGGCTAGAAGCCATAAACCACAACATTAATAGAAAACGCAACAACCTAAAGTTATTCGAGTTTGGTAAAACTTACCACGACTTTAATGGAACGCGCCAGGAGTTTAAACGCTTGTCGGTGTTTGTTTCGGGAAATCGCGACAACCAACGTTGGAATACTGTTGTAAAAGAAAGCGATTTCTTCTACCTAAAAGGCATTATCCAAACCATTTTAGAGCGTTTAGGCATTTCTGGCACCACTATTTCGCCCATGCAGAGCGATTTGCTTTCTGAAGGCATTATCCTTTCTAAAAAAAGTCAGCAACTGGTAGAATTTGGTTTGATTAAGAAGCCCGTGTTAAAGGCGTTTGATATTGCCCAAAATGTGCTTTATGCCGAATTTAATTGGGACAATATTTTAAACATTATAAAAGCAAACCATGTCTCGTACACCGAAATTCCAAAATACCCTGAGGTAAGACGCGATTTTGCTTTACTAATAGACCAAAAGGTTTCGTTTGAAGACATTGATAAAATTGCCACACAAACCGAAAAAAACCTGTTAAAGGATGTAGACCTGTTTGATGTTTACCAAGGAAAAAACCTCCCCGAAGGCAAGAAAAGTTATGCTGTAAGTTTTACACTACAAGACAAGAACAAGACACTAACAGATAGCCAGATTGATAAAATCATGAAAAAGCTCCAAACCAATTTCGAAAAACAACTTGGTGCCGAGTTACGATAATAAAAAAGCCTGTTAAAAACAGGCTTTTTTATTATTGCATCCTTAACATGCTAACACCGTAATTTTTCGTATCTTTATTAGGCAACCATAACCTCATTAAATTATGGATTCTACCTATAAAAAAATTTACACCGGAAATTTTATCGTGGTTCAGCTTATTGTGGACAAACTAGAAGCAATAGACATTAACCCCATATTAAAAGACGAATCGGAGTCTGGTCGCTTAGCGGGATTTATGGCCTCTATCCCTGGTCTTCAAGACATTTATGTAAGTGAAGACGAACTAGAAGCAGCGCTTCCTATTGTAGAAAGCGTTGTTAGCGAGCTAGAAGCCAATAATGCCAATTAGTTAAGCTGTTACCGCGTACATTTTATCGCGAAGCTCTTTAATTTTAGGGTCTTGCATGTACTCGTCAAATGTCATGTATCTGTCAATAACACCGTTTGGTGTTAGCTCTACAATTCTATTACCTACGGTTTGGGCAAACTCGTGGTCGTGTGTGGTTAATAGTACGGTTCCCTTAAAGTTTTTTAAAGAGTTGTTAAATGCGGTAATACTTTCTAGGTCTAAGTGGTTTGTTGGTTCGTCCAGCATGAGTACATTGGCTCTAACCATCATCATTCTACTTAGCATACAACGCACTTTTTCGCCTCCAGAAAGTACATTACACTTTTTAAGCGCCTCTTCACCACTAAAAATCATTTTCCCTAAAAAGCCACGAATGTAAACCTCTTCGCGCTCTTCTTCGGTCTTGGCCCATTGGCGTAACCAATCTACCAGCGTTAAATCGCTATTAAAAAACTCGCTATTATCTAGTGGCAGGTAAGATTGGGTGGTTGTAATTCCCCAAGCAAATTCGCCAGAGTCTGCTTTTTCCTTGTCATTTATTATTTGGTAAAATGCCGAAGTAGCTCTAGAATCTTTAGAAAACACAACAACCTTATCGCCTTTTGCCAAGTTAAGGTCGATGTTATTAAATAACGTCTCGCCTTCTAATGAGGCCGAAAGCCCTTCAATATTTAAAATTTGGTCACCAGCCTCGCGATCTCTTTCAAAAATAATGGCCGGATAACGGCGACTAGAAGGCTTAATTTCTGAAACGTTTAGTTTCTCTATCATTTTCTTTCTAGAAGTGGCTTGTTTAGACTTTGCTACGTTTGCAGAAAAACGTCTAATAAACTCCTCTAGTTCTTTCTTTTTATCTTCGGCTTTTTTGTTTTGTTGCGCGCGTTGTTTAGCGGCCAATTGTGAAGACTCGTACCAGAACGAATAGTTACCTGAATAGTGGTTTATTTTACCAAAATCGATGTCGGAAATGTGTGTACAAACGGCATCTAAAAAGTGACGGTCGTGCGATACAACGATAACGCAATTGTCGTAGTTAGCCAAGAAATTTTCCAACCACGAAATGGTTTCGTAATCTAGGTCGTTTGTCGGCTCGTCCATAATCAACACATCGGGGTTTCCAAACAATGCTTGGGCCAACAACACCCGTACTTTTTGTTTCCCGTCAAGGTCTTTCATTAAGGTGTAATGAAGCGCTTCTGATATTCCTAAATTAGAAAGTAAAGCCGCAGCACCACTTTCGGCGTTCCAGCCGTCCATTTCTTCAAATGTTACTTGAAGCTCCCCTATCTTTTCGGCATTTTCATCGGTGTAATCGGCATATAGTTTGTCTATTTCCGTTTTTATCTCGAATAGTGGCTTGTTACCGCGTAAAACCGTTTCTAGCACAGGAAATTCATCATACACATTGTGGTTTTGTTCTAACACCGACATGCGTTTTCCGGGTTCTAAATGAACGTGACCTGATGTGGCGTCCTGCTTTCCTGAAAGGATTTTTAAAAATGTAGATTTTCCAGCACCGTTGGCACCAATAATCCCATAACAATTTCCTTGGTTAAAGGTCGTATTTACTTCATCAAACAAAACACGCTTCCCAAATTGGACCGATAAGTTAGATACTGATAACATTTTTCTAGGTTTTAATTTTTTGCAAAAGTAGAAAAAAGCTCCTACATGCAGAAGCAAAACCTTGCTTAATAATATTTAACAACGTATTAACAACGCATCAGCGTTGCAAAGGGTATTTTTGTACATTATGAAGTTACCTACATTTTTACCTATGTTCTTTTGCAGGGCAAGCCTTTTGTTTGCTTTGGGAGGGCTTGTTATTGCTTGTCAGGAAGATAGCAGCACAACCAGCGCTTCGGCCTATTTGGGCGGCGAAATTATTAACCCAAAAGACAGAACGGTTTACATAACTACTACCGATGCTAGGGCGATTGATACGTTAACCTTAGACGACCGCAACAGGTTTCTTTATAAATTTGACAGCTTGGTGCCTGGGTTATATTCCTTTAGGCTCTCTGCTGCAGATGGCCTGGAGCATCAAATTGTATTGGTCGAGCCCAACGACAGTATTATGCTTAGACTAAACACACTCGAGTTCGACGAGTCTTTGGTTTACACTGGTAAAGGAGCTAAAAAGAACAACTACCTTATAAACCTTTTTCTTGAAAGCGAGCAGGACGACAAGAAAGTACTCGGGTTTAGCCAGCTTTCGCCAAAGGCGTTTGAGGCTCATGTAGACTCCATGAAAGCCCTTAAACTTAAAGCATTAAAAAAGTTTTCATCAGAAAATACGGTCTCCAAACGGTTTATTAACCTTATTGAGACCAACATTAATTACGATTATTATTTAAGTAAAGAGGTTTATCCGTTTGTTAATTACTCGAGCAGTGAGCGCAACATTATTAAATCGCTACCCGAGAGTTTTTATGCCTACAGAACAGATATAGACTACAGCATTCAAAATGTTAGGGACTACTTCCCCTACTACCCATTTTTAAAACATCATTTTGAAAATCTGGCCCTAACCGAACATTTTAAAACCTCTAACGACAGTATATTAAACAGAAAATGCCTAGGTTATAACTTAACCCGTTTAAAGCTTATTGATAGTTTGGTTAAAAACGACGACATGAAAAACCAATTGCTAATCAATACGGCCATAGAGTTTATTAGCGACAATAAAAATGTTAAGGACTACGACTCGCTTTTGGTTTCTTTTAAAGCTAAAAGCACAGATCGTTACCACACCGATTATTTAAACAATATTGTGGCTTCGCTTAAAGTTTTAAAGCCAGGAAACAAGCTTCCTAAACTATACGTTTACGATATTGATAACAACACACATACCTTAAACCAGCTTGTTAAAAACAAGCCTACGGTTATGTATTTTTGGAGGCAATCGTATTTAAGGCACTACCAAGACTCTCACAAAAAAATAGAGGAGCTTAAAGTGAAATACCCCGAAATTAATTTTGTGGCTTTAAACATAAACGAGACCAGCAGCCAAGCTTGGAAAGACCATTTAAAACAGTATAAATACCCTACAAAAAGCGAATATTTGTTTGTAGATCCTAAAAAGGCAAAACAAGATTTGGCCATTTACCCCATTAACAAAGTGATTTTATTAGACAATCAGGGAAAAATTATTAATGCACAGACCAACATGTTTTCCCTACATTTTGAAAAGCAACTGCTAGAAGCCTTAAACCAATAAATAAAAAAGCCTCGAAATTTATTCGAGGCTTTTTTTATGGTAAGTAATACAGGTCTTATTAGTTTCCTTTTTTATAATCTGCTAAAAACTTTTCCAGTCCGATGTCTGTTAGCGGGTGTTTTAACAACCCGGAGATAGAACTTAAAGGCCCTGTCATAACATCGGCTCCAATTTTAGCACAATCAATTACGTGCATGGTATGGCGAACCGAAGCAGCTAAAATTTGTGTTTCGAAAGCGTAGTTGTCGTAAATGTGGCGAATTTCAGAAATTAAATTCAAACCATCTGTCGATATATCATCCAAACGGCCTATAAATGGCGACACATAAGTTGCTCCTGCTTTTGCAGCTAGTAGTGCTTGTCCTGCAGAGAACACTAAGGTTACGTTGGTTTTAATGCCTTTATCGCTAAAGTACTTACAGGCTTTAACCCCATCTTTAGTCATAGGTAGTTTAATAACAATCTGGTCATGTAGCTCGGCTAAAGCCTCGCCTTCTCTTACCATGCCTTCAAAATCGGTAGAAATAACCTCTGCACTTACATCGCCATCTACAATATTGCAAATGTCAACATAGTGTTTCATAATATTGTCGTGCCCTGTAATGCCTTCTTTGGCCATTAAAGACGGGTTGGTTGTTACCCCATCTAAGATGCCCATGTCCTGAGCTTCTTTAATTTGCTCTAGGTTTGCCGTATCGATAAAAAATTTCATCTGATTAAATTCGTTTTAGTTGTGTTAATTCTCGTCCTGCAAAATTACAATTTATAATGGTTCATTAATAACCTTTCGTAAACTTTATCGGGTAAAATACGCTTTAAGACAATGGAGAATTTTTGCATGGTTTCCCCTACCTTATAATGCCCTTTTGGGTGCGTTGTTGTAATAACCTTAAGTATGGCATTTGCCATAATTTTAGGGTCTTGCCCACTATTTACATGCTCATCCATTAAGGTTAAGGTGTTTCCGTAGGATGTCTTATAAGGTGAATTCTCTTTTACCGGGGCATGGTACCGTCCTGCAGCAATATTTGTAGCAAAATCGCCTGGAGCCACATTGGTCATTTCTATATTAAAAGGTTTTAATTCCATTCTATAGGCTTCGGTAATCAATTCCAGAGCGCCTTTGCTGGCACTATAAACCCCTCTAAAAGGCAATCCCATGTATCCTGCAATAGATGTGATGTTAATAACCAGTCCCGACTGCTGCTTGCGCATTTGTGGCAGCACTGCCTTAATCACGTTTAAAGGGCCAAAAAAGTTCGTTTCAAAATTGCGTTTTATCTCTTCCTCCGGAATTTCCTCTATAGGACCTGTTATTCCTGCTCCGGCATTGTTTATTAACACATCTAACCGTCCTGCTTTGCTAATAACCTCGGCAACTGCCGTTTTAATGGTTACAACATCTGCGACATCTAAGGCCACTAAAGGAAATTTGCTGTTCGGGTAGTTGTTTGGTGTGCGGCTGGTCCCGTAAACCTGAAAACCCTTTTCTGTTAGAAACTCACCAACAGATTTCCCTATTCCAGAAGAACCTCCTGTAATTAAAATAACTTTAGCCATGATTATAAAATTTATTGGGGTAAAAATACAACTTAAAAGGAAAGTAAAGCGCATAAAAAAAGGCAAGCTACCTACATCACACTGCTACAACCGCGTACCTTTGCTGCGTTCCCGCCCTGGAGGATTCTGCAGGAGCTAGTTGTGTAGGACTTGCCGACTGCAAAGATACAACCTTTTAATACTTTTACAATGATTTTTTAAACTGAATTTTATTGAATACATTGCCTGAAATTATTTTAAAAACCATGAATGCTGTTAAGCTCCTTATTGTCACCACGTTATTTGCTTTTATAACTTCCTGCGGAAACAATGTTGCAGAGATGAAAAAGCACCTTACAATCAATGCAAACCAAGCTAACCAGTCTTTTTTGCTTGGAGAACCCCTAGACGTTAGCATAAACAACCCAAAAAACTACGATATTGGCGATGTTTCGTTCTCGCTTGACGGCAATGCGATTACTAAAAAAACAACCCTGACCAATATGAAACTTGGCGAGCATACCATTACAGCTCAAATGCAATTAAATGGGGAGCTAGAAACCATTACCAAAACCATTACGGTTTTAAACAATAAAACACCTAAGGTTTATACCTTCGACATTATTAACGAATATCCCCACGATATTACGTCCTATACCCAAGGCCTAGAGTTTTACAAGGGCGAGCTTTACGAGAGCACAGGCCAGTACGGTAGCTCTAAACTTCGCAAAGTAAACTACAAAACAGGAGAGGTTTTGAAAAATCACAACGTCCCTAACGAATATTTTGCCGAAGGCATAACCATTTTTAACCACCAAGTATACCAGCTTACTTGGCGACGAGGAATTGGGTTTGTTTACAATGTAGAAACCTTTGAAAAAACCGGATCTTTTAAATACAACAACAGCAAACAAGGCTGGGGCCTTTGCAACGATGGCAAAGTGCTGTACAAAAGCGATGGCACCGAAAAAATCTGGACGCTAGATCCTGAAACCCTTGCCGAGAAAAGCTACATTCAAGCTTACCACAATAAAGGAAAAGTTGTCGAACTAAACGAACTAGAATGGGTAAACGGAAAAATATATGCTAACCGCTGGGAGAAAAATGGCGTAGCCATAATTAACCCTGAAAATGGCGCTGTTGAAGGGGTTATCGACTTCTCTTCCCTACACAAAAAAGTAACCCAACACCCCAAACTCGATGTGTTAAACGGGATTGCCTATAACCCAGAAACGCAAACGCTTTTTGTAACAGGTAAGCTTTGGGATAAATTATTTGAAGTTAAAATTGTAGAATAACTGGAAGCTTTTCGAAACAAAATTAGATTTATGTATAAAAATAAATCCTAAAAAAACGGCCCCGTTATTTTATAAACCATGCAGGATATTGTAATAAATCATTGATTTAAAAGTTTTACTTTAGCACTTAAACCCTTTCCTATGAAACGCATTGCCACTTTCACCATCTTTTCCCTATTCATCCTGCTGTGGAGCTCCTGCCGAAAAGAATTGGATTTTGACACAAAATCTGGTGGATTGGTATTTTCTAAAGACACCGTGTACCTAGACACCGTTTTCTCCAATATTGGCTCGAGCACCTACAACCTTAAGGTGTACAACCAAAGTGATGATAATATTAGCATTCCTTCGTTAAGGTTAGCGTTTGGCGAAAATTCGGAATACCGATTAAATGTAGATGGTGTTGCTGGTAAGGAGTTTCAAGATGTAGAAATTCTAGCCAACGATAGCATGTACGTTTTTGTAGAAACAACGATAGATATTAATAACTTGCCTAACACCAATGGCGAATTTCTTTATACCGATAAAATTGAGTTTGGAACTGGCGTCAACATGCAAACGGTAGACCTAGTAACCTTAGTAAAAGACGCCTATTTTATTTATCCAGACCGCGACAATACCACAGGAATTGTTGAAACCCTTACTCTAAATATTGGTGGCGAACAAGTAGAAACCAACATTCAAGGGCGTTATTTACTTCCCGAAGAACTTACCTTTACCAACGAAAAACCTTATGTAGTTTATGGCTTTGCCGCAGTACCCAATGGCGAGACACTAACCGTAGATGCTGGAGCACGGGTGCATTTTCATGCCGATTCTGGGCTTTTGGTTTCAGAAGGTGCTTCGCTTAATGTGAATGGCGCTTTAAGTTCTGATTCTGAGGTATTGGAAAATGAGGTGATTTTTGAAGGCGACAGGCTAGAACCATCCTTTTCTGAAGTTCCCGGACAATGGGGCACCATTTGGCTTTTTGAAGGTAGTGTAAACAACACCATTAATTACGCAACCATAAAAAATGCTTCGGTAGGCATTTTAAGCGATGGTAATGCGAATGACATTAATGATAAATTAACCATAACCAACTCGCAAATTTACAATTCCAGCAATTATGGTATTTTGGGTAGAAACACTTCTATCGCAGCAGAGAATATCGTAATCAACAATGCAGGTCTAACCTCGTTTGCAGGAACATTAGGAGGCAAATACAACCTTACACATTGCACCATTGCCAACTACTGGAGCAATGGTTTTAGGCAATTTCCAGCACTGTTGCTAAACAACTTTCAAGAGGATGGCCAAGGCACGGTTTTCCTTGCCGATTTAACCGAAGCCAACTTTAACAACTGCATTATCTATGGCAATGACAATCCGGAATTTATTCTAGATGAAATAAGCGACGACCAAGTTGCTTTCAACTTTAAGTTTACCCATTCCTTATTGAGATTTGATGACCCCAACAATAGCTTTAACGGGCCTAATTACAATTTTGATGATGTAACCAAGTACAACAACAATGTTTTTAATGAAAACCCATACTTTAAAAACCCACAAAACAACCAAATGGCTATTGGCGAAAACTCTGCTGCCAACGGCATAGCAACACCTTTAATACCTGCTGGCACCGATATTTTAGGTACGCCAAGAGATAACAATACTCCAGATAGCGGTGCGTACGAGAGTGCCCCTTTCGAGGATTAATTGCTTTATGGAAAATACCCAAATGTTTTTATTAGGAAATGATTAACAGCCCATTAACATCAGCCTAACAGTTGAAACGTTAATTTTAGCTTAGTTAATTTAAAAGCTATTAATCAAAATACCCGAACAGATGAAACATATTATTACCATTGCCTTTATGATTACCTCATCAGTAACCAATGTAGAGGACACGCAAAAACAAGTGGCCGAGAGTTCTTGCTCCAATCTCACCGAAAAAATTGACAATCACCACACGATTACGGTAAAAAAATTAGCATTATAACAAGAAAAAAGCCTGTAAAAATTACAGGCTTTTTGTTTTATTGAGGTGTTTAAAAAACGCGTATTGCTTAAGAAAACAAGGGTTTATCTCCCATCATGGTATTTACCTTAGCCGCTACTGCACTAAGTGTTTCTTCGTCTTGGTAGTTCATGATAACCTCATCAATCAAATCGACAATAGCTTTCATATCGGTTTCTTTTAAACCTCTGGTGGTTACTGCCGGTGTTCCTACTCTAATCCCCGAAGTTACAAATGGCGATTTATCATCAAAAGGCACCATATTTTTATTTACTGTAATATCTGCCTTAACTAAAGCCGCTTCAGCATCTTTTCCAGAAACCGCTTTATTTCTCAGGTCGATTAACATCATGTGGTTATCGGTACCTCCAGAAATAATGTGATAGCCTTTTTCAACAAACGCCTCGGCCATGGCTGCTGCATTTTTCTTCACCTGAAGGGTATAGTGCATAAAATCCTCGGTTAAAGCTTCGCCAAAGGCAATGGCTTTGGCCGCAATAATATGTTCTAATGGTCCACCTTGATTTCCTGGGAATACAGCAGAGTTTAACAAGGTTGACATTTTCTTTAGGTTGCCATTTTTAAGCTTTAAGCCAAATGGGTTATCAAAATCCTGACCCATCATAATCATACCGCCTCTTGGGCCACGTAATGTTTTATGTGTTGTGGTTGTTACAATGTGGCAATGTGGCAACGGATCGTTTAAAATGCCTTTAGCGATTAATCCTGCTGGATGCGAAATATCGGCCATAAGTATGGCGCCTACCATATCTGCAATTTCACGAAAACGCTTAAAATCCATATCTCGCGAATAAGCCGACGCACCTGCTATAATTAATTTCGGACGTTCCTTTTTGGCCACTTCCTCTACGTGGTTGTAATCTATTATGCCGGTTTCTCTATCAACTCCATAAAATACTGGACGATAAAGCTTGCCCGAAAAGTTAACTGGAGAACCGTGTGTTAAATGCCCGCCATGGGACAAATCGAACCCTAAAATAGTATCGCCTGGTTTTAAACAAGCAGCAAAAACCGCTGTATTGGCTTGGCTTCCCGAGTGTGGCTGTACGTTTACGTATTCGGCATTAAATAAAGCCTTGGCTCGGTCTATCGCTATTTGCTCGACCACATCTACAACCTCACAACCGCCATAATAGCGTTTTCCAGGGTAACCTTCGGCATACTTGTTTGTAAGTACAGATCCTGCAGCTTCCATAACTTGGTCGCTCACAAAATTTTCTGAAGCAATCAGTTCTAAACCATGTAACTGTCTTTCATGCTCCTCTTTAATTAACTCAAATATTTGTTCGTCGCGTTGCATTTTTATAGTATTCGTTAAAAATTAATCAAAAATAATAAATCCATTAGTTTAATACATCAAAAAACATATATTTACTTAGAGAAGTCGTTATTTTTAAAAAACGGCCTCAGTGAACCTATTTTTTTAGCTTGAATTTTAGTATTAAAATAAAAAGTTATGTAGGTTTGAATAGAATTTAATAAACAAAAAACAACCTTTAGTTATGCAAATTTCAGCTAACAACCCTAATAGAAAATCTTGGCTTCATGTTGATAAGAATTCAGATTTTCCCATTCAAAACATTCCGTTTGGGGTGTTTTTAACCCGAGACGACATTATTACTATAGGAACCCGTATTGGAGATACTGCCATTGATCTTGGGGCCTTGCACCAGCTTGGTTATTTTGATGACATTCCCTTAACAGACGATATTTTTCTTCAAGATTCGCTAAACGATTTTATTGCCGATGGCCGAAAAACTTGGCGTATGGTTAGAAATCGTATTGCCGATATTTTTGACGAAGAAAACGACACGCTAAAGAACAACAAAAAACACAAAGAGATTGTTTTATTTAGATTAGACGAAATTGAAATGCAATTGCCTGTACAGATTGGCGATTACACCGATTTTTACTCGAGCATAGAACACGCCACAAACGTAGGCACCATGTTTCGCGATCCAGACAATGCCCTTTTGCCTAACTGGTTACACATTCCGGTAGGATATCATGGCAGAAGCAGCTCGATTATTCCATCTGGAATACCTGTACACAGACCACAAGGGCAAACCATTCCTGCCGATAGCGATACCCCAGTATTTGGGCCTTCGAAGTTGGTAGATTTTGAATTGGAAATGGCCTTTATTACAACCGATGCTAACGATCTGGGGGAACCCATTCCTGTTAATGAAGCCGAAGAGTACATCTTTGGGCTTGTGCTATTTAACGACTGGTCTGCTAGAGACATTCAAAAATGGGAATACGTCCCATTAGGCCCATTTTTAGCTAAAAACTTTGCGTCTTCCATTTCACCTTGGATTGTTACCCTTGATGCTTTGGAGCCTTACCGTGTAGAAGGTCCTAAACCATTAAAACCACAGTTGCCGTATTTGCAATATAAAGGGAAAAAGAGTTTCGACATTAATCTTGAAGTCGCCTTAAAACCTAAAACAGCCAAAGAAACGGTTATCTGCAAATCCAACTTTAAATACATGTACTGGAACATGTCTCAGCAATTGGCACACCACACGGTTAATGGCTGCCCAGTAAATTCTGGTGACATGATGGGAAGTGGCACCATATCTGGTCCTACTCCAGATTCTTATGGTTCTATGTTAGAGCTTACCTGGAAAGGCAGCAAGCCCATAACCTTAGAAGATGGCTCTGAACGTAAGTTTATAAACGATTACGATACGGTTATTATGCGTGGTTTCTGCGAAAAAGAAGGGACCCGTATTGGTTTTGGAGAAGTCTCTACACAACTTCTACCTGTTTACAACCCGAAGAAAAACAAATAATATCTTGAATATAAAACCTCCCACATTCCGACCATTAAGTTTGTTGAAGTGTGGGAGTTTTTTTATTGCTTCTTGGTGTTATCAATCCAACGGTCTATTTTTTCTTCTAAAAATTGTAACGGAATACATCCTGTTTCCAAGACTTGGTCATGAAACGCCCGAATATCAAATTTTTCTCCCAAACTGGCTTCGGCTTTGTCACGTAGTTCCATAATTTTCAATTGCCCTATTTTGTAAGATAATGCCTGTCCCGGATTGGCCATATAGCGTTCAATCTCGCTTTCAATTTTAGCTATTGGAATGGCTTCATTTTCCAAACAATATTGAATGGCCGCTTCCCTACTCCAACCTTTGGCATGCAACCCCGTATCTACAACGAGTCTTACTGCACGATGAATTTCACTACTTAACATCCCAAAATATTGATAGGGATCTTTGTAAAGCCCTAGTTCTCTACCCATACTTTCAACATATAAAGCCCAACCTTCACCATAGGCGCTATACCAAAGTGTTCTTCTGAAGTCTGGTAAATTCTCATTTTCTTGCTGAAACGATACCTGAAAATGATGCCCCGGAATGGCTTCATGAAGGAACAAACTTTCTTTATTAAAAATGTTATAGTCCGTCACTACAGGAATGGGTGTGTAAAAAATTCCTGGCCTACTACCATCTAACGCACCAGGACTGTAATTGGCCGCAGCCGATTTTTCTCTGAATGGTTCTGTTCGTCTAACTTCAAATTCAGTTTTGGGTTGTTTGCTGAACAATTGGTCTAATTGCGGAAGCATAACTTTATGAATGCTATCATACCAAGCTATCACTTGCGAGCGCTCTGTAAATGGCATCAAATCTTTTTTAGTTCTCACAAATTCAAAAAAGGCATTTAAATCACCTTCAAAACCAACTTCCTTTTTAACCTCTTCCATTTCCCCTCTAATTCTTGCCACTTCGCTAAGACCAAGTTCATGAATCTCATCGGCAGTCATAGTGGTGGTGGTATATTTTTTTATTTGAAAGTTGTAATACGCTTGACCTAGTGGGGTAACCTTTGCTATACCAAAATCTTCTTTTCCAGCAGGCAGATAGTCTTCTTTTAAAAATTCTACCATTGCTTTGCTTGCGGGTATAATTTTGTTTTTTACCATGCTTGTATAGGCTTCGGTAAGTGTCGCTTTTTCTTCTTCGGTAAACGACTCTGGGAAATTTGTTACGGGCGAATAGTACAGGTTGTCCTCTAGGGCTGCTGTCGATAAAATTTCAAACTGCGGAATTACCTTTAGGGTTAGCGATTTTGGTAAAACATAGCCCTCGGCTATACCTGTTTTCATATTTTCCTTAGCCGAATTGAGCCAAACCAAATAAGCATCAACACGCGTTAACCAATGTTCATAATCGGCCACTGTCTTGAAGGGTTGCGACGTAGCACCACTTGCCCATTTATTAAAATCTAAATTTTTAGACCACATTTGATCTATAGGCATCAAATCTTTCTTAAAATTGAATTCTCCCAAATTTATATCACAATCCCAAAGCAAAACATCTTTAGTCATACGTTCGGTCTCATCCAGCAAAGAATCAGGAATTGCATTTAGCTTTCCTTTATATTTAGTGTAATAGGCTTTTTTCTTGGCTTTATAATCTTGTGAAAGGAAATTTGGATATTGGTCATTAAATCTATTATCCCCGGCGTTTGTAGCTTTAATGGGATTTAACACCAATCCTTCTTCATTAAAATCGGCCAGTAATTGAGCAAAATCTTTGCTTACATCAGGAGCATCATCACCTTTAACTTCTTTTTTACAAGAAATAAGCACCGTACTCAATAGGAAAAGAAATATAACTTTTTTCATCTCTAAAACGTATTTGGTTTACACCAAATATAGACAAAAGATATCTTTTGAAGCGTTAAAGCAAGGTGCTCCAGTCCAAATCGTTAATTGCCCCGTGACTTGCATGTTTATCCACAAGGCCATTTTTCACAATCAATAGTTGTGGCGATTCGTGATAAACACTAAAACGAGAAGCAATTTCATTGGAAATATCGCGGTGCTGCAACAAGTCTAAATAATACAGATCTACCTGATTGCCCAGAGCATACGCTTTTTCAAACTGATTTTTCACCATGCGACTAATACCGCATCTGGTAGAGTGCTTAAAGATGAGCTGCTTTTTATGCTTTGACCGCTCTATTATTTCATCCAATTGACTCATTTCATTCAAAACCATCCAAGGTAGTGCTTCATTTTTAATATCTTCATCAGAAGACGCTCCAAACAACTTGTTAAATATTCCCATACATTGTAATTTTAAAAATCCATCATACAAAACAACGACAAAAAGTCACCCGAAACACAACAACAAACAGACATTTTGTCTGTGTAAATGAATTGGTAAGGTAATTGACTTTATGCTCGTATAAAATAAAGAATAAATATATGAACTTTAATAATTATACCATAAAATCACAGGAAGCCATACAGCAAGCACAACAGCTTGCACAGAGCTTCGAAAACCAACAAATTGAAAACGAGCACATTTTTAAGGCCCTTTTCAATGTTGATGAAAACGTGCTACCATTCATTTTAAAAAAAATGAATGTCAACGTAAACGTCTTGCAACAGGCTTTAGATAAGCAAATAGAAAGCTTCCCTAAAGTATCTGGTGGCGACATTATGCTATCGCGCGATGCCGGAAAAACCCTAAACGAAGCAGCTATCATTGCCAAAAAAATGAAGGATGAATATGTTTCTGTTGAACATTTAATTTTAGCGGTTTTTAAATCGAACAGCAAAATTGCACAGATGCTCAAAGACCAAGGCGTTACCGAAAAAGCCTTAACAGCCGCCATTGAAGAATTGCGCAAAGGCGATCGCGTAACGTCCCAAAGCCAGGAAGAAACCTATAATGCACTAAGCAAATACGCCAAAAACCTAAACCAATTGGCCAGAGACGGCAAATTGGATCCCGTTATTGGTCGTGACGAGGAAATTAGACGGATTCTTCAAATTCTATCGCGTAGAACCAAAAACAACCCCATTTTAGTGGGCGAACCCGGTACGGGTAAAACAGCCATTGCCGAAGGTTTAGCACACCGTATTGTTGATGGCGACGTGCCTGAAAACCTAAAGGAAAAACAAATTTTTGCTCTAGATATGGGGGCGCTTATTGCGGGTGCCAAATACAAAGGCGAATTTGAAGAACGCCTAAAAGCTGTTATTAAAGAAGTCACCACTAGCGAAGGTGATATTGTCCTCTTTATTGATGAGATTCACACCTTGGTAGGTGCAGGTGGCGGCCAAGGCGCTATGGATGCCGCTAACATTTTAAAGCCCGCTTTGGCGCGCGGTGAATTACGTGCTATTGGTGCGACAACACTCGATGAATACCAAAAATATTTTGAAAAGGACAAAGCTCTAGAGCGTCGTTTTCAAAAAGTTATGGTAGACGAACCCGATACCGAAAGCGCCATTTCTATTTTAAGAGGCATTAAGGAGAAGTATGAAACCCATCACAAGGTTCGTATTAAAGATGAAGCTATTATTGGTGCCGTAGAATTATCCGAAAGATACATCACCAACCGTTTTCTACCAGACAAAGCAATCGATTTGATGGATGAAGCCGCATCGAAACTGCGTATGGAAATCAACTCCAAACCCGAAGAACTGGATGTATTGGACAGAAAAATCATGCAGTTGGAAATCGAGATTGAAGCCATTAAGCGTGAAAAAGACGAGGCTAAATTAAAATCGTTACGATCTGAATTGGCTAATCTAAAAGAAGAGCGCAACGAAATAAACGCCAAGTGGAAAAGCGAAAAAGAGGTTGTCGATAACATTCAAGCTACAAAACTAAACATTGAGAACTTTAAGCTGGACGCCGAGCGTGCCGAGCGCGAAGGTAATTATGGCAAAGTAGCCGAAATACGCTATGGCAAAATAAAAGAAGCTCAAGAAAACCTGGAAAAGCTTCAAAAGGAATTGCAAGAAAACCAATCTGGAAACTCCCTAATAAAAGAAGAGGTTACCTATGATGATATTGCCGAAGTTGTCGCAAAATGGACCGGCATTCCTGTAACCAAAATGCTACAGAGCGAACGCGAGAAACTTCTAAAATTAGAAGACCAATTGCATAAGCGTGTTATAGGACAAGAAGAAGCTATTGTTGCTGTAAGCGACGCCGTAAGACGAAGTCGTGCAGGACTACAAAACCCCGACAAGCCTATTGGAACCTTTTTGTTTTTGGGAACAACAGGCGTTGGAAAAACCGAATTGGCAAAAGCACTCGCCGAATATTTGTTTGACGATGAAAGCGCCATGACCCGAATAGACATGAGCGAATACCAAGAGCGTCATGCCGTAAGCCGCTTAGTAGGTGCGCCTCCAGGGTATGTAGGCTATGATGAAGGTGGCCAGTTAACCGAAGCCGTAAGACGCAAACCCTACTCTGTCGTGTTATTAGACGAGATTGAAAAAGCTCATCCAGACACCTTTAACATTCTATTACAGGTTTTGGATGAAGGCAGGTTGACCGACAACAAAGGACGCGTGGCCGATTTTAAAAACACCATTATCATTATGACCTCCAACATGGGAAGCCATATTATACAAGAAAAATTTGAAGCCACAAAAGACATCGATGCCGCTATGGAAATAGCTAAAATAGAAGTCCTTGGCCTGTTAAAAAAATCGGTGCGACCAGAGTTTTTAAACCGAATTGACGATACGATTATGTTTACCCCCTTAACCAAGGAAAATATTAAAGATATTGTTGGGTTACAACTAAAAGGCCTTACTAAAATGATAGCTAAGCAAGGCATTACCTTCGATGCCACACCCGAAGCTATCGCTTACTTGGCCGAAAAAGGGTACAATCCCGAATACGGTGCACGACCCGTAAAGCGGGTCATTCAAAAAGAAGTCCTAAATGCACTAAGCAAAGAACTTCTTTCGGGCAACATAACAACAGATAGCATTATTTTGCTTGATGCCTTTGACGATAAACTGGTTTTCAGGAACCAAGGCGATCTAATACCCGATAACGCCTCTTAAAGTTACGTTAAAATAGAATGCTTGAACAATAACACAAAAAGAACAGCGTTTTTTTTATAGTTGGTTAGTTAGTTAAAAAAGCAGCACAAAACCTAAACAACACGTTTTGGAATTAGTGCTGTTTTTTTGTTTTAAAGCAACTACCTCAAAAGTCAAGCCCCTTGTTTTCAAAACATCAACAGGTTTCGTTAAAAAATAGTACCGTTCGTCTAAAAAATTTTAATAACAAAACCGTTTATCGTATTTTCGTAACACTTTAACCTACACCCTTTATGAAGATTAATAGCACCATAGACCACACCCTTTTATCGCCCATAGCCTCTAAAAAAGACATTTATAAATTATGTGAAGAAGCCATAGAACACCGCTTGTTTTCAGTGTGTGTAAACAGCAGCTACGTTCCGTTGGCCAAACATTTATTAGCCAAAAGCAGTGTTAAAACCTGCGCCACTGTTGGGTTTCCCTTTGGTGCCATGAGCACACAAGCCAAAGTAACAGAAGCCAAGCAAGCCATAGAAGATGGCGCCGACGAAATAGACATGGTCATGAACATTGGCATGATGAAAAGCAAAAACTTCGTTTCTGTTTATAAGGACATTCGCGATGTAAAATTGGCCATTGGGCAAAAACCCTTAAAAGTCATTATTGAAATAAGTGAGCTTTCAAAAAACGAAATTATTAAAGCTTGCCAAATCTGTATCGATGCCAAAGCCGACTTTATTAAAACCTGTACAGGCTTTTCTAAAAGCGGTGCCACCCTAACCGCCGTTAAAATGCTTAAAAAAACGGCTCGAGGCAAAATAAAGATTAAAGCCTCAGGCGGCATTGCAGATTACGAAACGGCACTAAAATATATTGAAAGCGGTGCCGACAGAATAGGCACTTCTTCTGGTGCTACCATTGTTTCGCAAAGCAGGATTTTAGAAGCCAGTTAAAAGCCTAAAAAATTACATCACTTCAAGCCCCTACAAAGGGGCTTTTTTTATACCTTTGAAAGACCTAACCGTTAAATCTATTACAAGATAAAACCTCTAAATCAATACATCGACCATACCATATTGGCAGCCAAGGCAACCGAAGCCGATATTAAACACGTTTGCAGCGAAGCAGTAACATTTGGGTTTTATGCGGTATGCATTCCTCCCTATTATGTAAATACAGCCAAAAACCTGCTACAAGGGAGTCCTGTAAAAGTCTGTACGGTTATAGGGTTTCCTTTGGGAAACACCACAACTGCCGCAAAAGTCTTCGAAGCCAAAACCGCTATTGAAAATGGCGCCGATGAAATAGACATGGTTCTAAACATCGGACTGCTAAAAAGCGGGGCATTAAAAGCCGCAACAGAAGACATTAAGCGTGTAAAAGCCGTCATTGGAAACCACCCCCTAAAAGTTATTGTAGAAATAAGTGAACTTAGTGAAGACGAGCTGCTCAAGGCCTGTGAGGTTTGTCTAGAAGCTCAAGCCGATTTTATTAAGACCTCAACGGGATTTTCAAAAGGAAATGCAACCATACAAGCCGTTAAATTCATTAGGAAAACAGTAAACAACCAAGCCAAGATAAAAGCTTCTGGCGGCATTAAGGATTACGAGACAGCCCTAGCATTTGTGCAAGCCGGCGCCGATAGAATAGGCACCTCGTCTGGTGTGGCCATCGTAACAAAAAACAATACCAATACCGGTCAAAATTATTAACCTATGAGTGTACATATTGAAGCCAAGCCAGGCGACATTGCAGAAACCATTTTACTTCCTGGCGATCCTTTAAGAGCCAAATGGATAGCCGAAACATTTTTAGAAGACGCCTTTTGTTTTAACCAAGTTAGAAACATGTTTGGTTACACAGGCACTTACAAAGGCAAACGCGTTTCTGTTATGGGAACAGGCATGGGTGTGCCAAGCATTTCTATTTACGCCCACGAGCTTATTAACGATTATCAGGTTAAAAACTTAATTCGTGTGGGCAGTGCCGGATCGTACCAAGAAAATGTAAAACTAAGAGATGTTATTATTGCCATGGCAGCCTCATCAAACTCTGGGGTTAATGAGCTGCGTTTTGGTGGTGCCGATTATGCGCCAACAGCCAGTTTTGACTTGTTTGACAAAGCAGTCCTTTCGGCCAGACGGCAAAACATTCCCTTTAAAGCGGGAAACGTTTTTACCAGCGACGAGTTTTATGCCGATAATTTTGAAGCCTATAAAAAATGGTCGAAGTTTGGTGTGCTCTGCGTAGAAATGGAATCGGCAGGCTTGTATACCATTGCCGCAAAACACAATGTTAACGCGCTGTCTATTCTTACCATTTCAGACTCTTTGGTTACCGGCGAAAGAACCACACCCAAAGAACGGGAGACTTCATTTAAAAGCATGATAAACATCGCATTGGATTTAGCTTAACACCGTACGTAATCGTCCTTTTTTCTCCTATTTAAAAATTGTAATTTTGTTCCATGCAAAAGCAAATCAACATAAAAAACCGAAAAGCCAAGTTTCAATATGAAATTTTGGATAAATATACTGCTGGAATTGTATTACAAGGCACCGAAATTAAATCCATAAGAAACGGAAAAGCCTCTATAGCCGAGAGTTTTTGTGAGTTTAACGACAAGGGAGAGCTTTTTGTGATAAACATGACCATTGAAGAGTATCTCTACGGGTCCTACTACAATCACAAACCAAAAGCAGAGCGCAAACTATTATTAAACAGAAGGGAACTGAAAAAGCTTGAAAAAGAAGTAAAAAACACGGGACTTACCATTATTCCCTTAAACCTTTTTATTAACGATAATGGTTTGGCCAAAATGGTTATTGCTTTGGCCCGTGGTAAAAAATTATATGACAAACGGGACACCATTAAAGACCGCGAAAGCAAAAGACGTCTAGACCGTATTAATAAAAGCTACAACTAAAGCATGAAAAAACACACCCTCTTATTTGTTTTTATTACAACTTTAATTTTTGGTTTGCAATTACATGCCCAAGAAAAAATAGACACATTAGGTTATTCCGCAAACGTGTCTACACTAGACAAAACCCTGCTTACCCTATACAATGTTATTTCGGGCGAAAAAGGCGAAGCTCGCAATTGGGAACTGTTTAAACATCTGTTCAAACCCAACGCTAAGTTAATTCCGTCAGGAAAGCTTACTGGAGCCAATTACGATGTTAGGTATCTATCGCCAGACGACTACATTAACACTTCTGGCCAATGGCTTGTTGATAACGGTTTTTTTGAAAAGGAAATTTATAGAAAGAAAGAGCAATTTGGCAACATCACCCACGTTTTTAGTACTTATGAAGCTTACAAAAGCAAGGCCGACGAAACCCCATTTATGCGTGGTATAAACAGCATTCAGCTCTTGTTTGATGGCACACGTTGGTGGATTATAAATATTTATTGGACCCAAGAAACTCCCGAAAACACCATTCCTAACACCTATTTACCAGACAATTAGTTCTTATCTTCTAGCATAGGGACAAACCTAAAGTCACCAAATTCGTGTTTTTCAAAATCCTTAGGGCCTTTTCGTATAAATAAGGTCATGGTTTGCACTTCCTGCCCAACGGGAATTACCAATCGGCCGCCAACCTCTAATTGGGCCAACAACGGCTTAGGCACAAACGGTGCACCGGCTGTAACGATTATTCCTTTAAAAGGTGCTTCCTCAGGCAGCCCTTTATAGCCATCGCCAAAAATGAGCTTTTTGGCCCGATAACCAATTTTAGGCAAGAATTTGCTAGTTTTTTTAAACAGTTCGTGCTGGCGCTCTATACTGTATACCTTAGCTCCCATTTTACATAACACGGCCGTTTGGTACCCGCTTCCTGTACCTATCTCCAAAATCTTATCGCTAGGTTTAATCTGCAGCAGCTCTGTTTGAAACGCCACGGTATAAGGCTGCGAAATGGTCTGATCGGCAGCAATAGGAAACGCCTTGTCTTGGTAAGCATAATCCAAAAAGCCAGAATCCATAAAAAAATGCCTAGGAATGCTCCCTATAGCCCCCAAAACATTTTCGTCTGTAATGCCCTTGGCGCTTATGGTTTCAACAAGTTTGTTGCGAAGTCCTTGATGTTTAAGTGTATCTTTCAAAAGCCAGTTGGTTTATACGGCTAAAATAACCATAAACGGCCGAAGTTAAAAGCATAAAACCAGAAACCATTTCATTTGTTTTTCAACTTCTTTTTTCGCCTTAAAAAGCCTATTTTTGTTGAAAATGAACCAATATATGTTAAAAGCCGGAGTATTAGGTGCTGGGCACTTAGGAAAAATACATTTGCGATTACTAAATCAATCGGACAAATACGAACTAGTAGGATTTTACGACGCCGATGAAACCAATGCAAAAAAAGTAGCCGAAGAGTTTGGGTACACCTATTTTAATTCCATCGATGCATTACTTGATGCGGTAGATATGGTAGACATTGTTACCCCTACACTTTCGCATTACGATTGTGCCAAACGAGCCATTGCAAAAGGCAAGCATATTTTTATAGAAAAGCCCATTACCAATACCGTTGAAGAAGCCGAGCACATTCGCGAACTTTTAGCCCAGCACGACATTCGTGGGCAAGTTGGCCATGTAGAGCGCTTTAACCCTGCATTTATTGCGGTAAAAGACAACATTAAAAACCCCATGTTTATCGAGACTCACCGTTTGGCAGAGTTTAACCCACGAGGCACCGATGTTCCTGTGGTTTTAGATTTGATGATTCACGACATCGATATTATTTTAAGCGTGGTTAAATCCAAAGTGAAAAACGTGTCTGCCAGTGGCGTTTCGGTTATTAGCGAAACACCAGATATTGCCAATGCACGAATAGCGTTTGAAAATGGTTGTGTGGCCAATTTAACTGCCAGTAGAATTTCGCTTAAAAACATGCGCAAGTCCAGATTTTTTCAAAAAGATGCCTATATCTCGGTCGACTTTTTGGAAAAAAAGTGTGAAGTGGTAAAAATGAAAGATGCCCCAGAACACCCGGGCGACTTCGATATGGTGCTTCAAAATGCAGAAGGCATAAAAAAGCAAATCTATTTCGACAACCCAGAAATAACCAACAACAATGCAATTTTAGACGAATTGGAAACTTTTGCTCACGCCATAACCACCAATTCGAAACCCATAGTAACGCTTCACGATGGCACCGAAGCGCTACGCATTGCCACCATGATAGTAGAACAACTTTAAGTATAAAAAACAAATAACTAAATAGCCGTTTTTGCGGCCAAAACCAATTTTAATGAAAAACATAGCAGTAATAGGTGCAGGAACCATGGGTAACGGTATTGCCCATACGTTTGCACAAAGCGGATTTAAAGTACAATTAATAGATATTAGCGAAGAGGCCCTAAAACGCGGATTGGCAACCATTACCAAAAATTTGGATAGAATGATTGCTAAGGAAAAAATTTCGGAAGCCGATAAAAAAGCCACCCTAGACAACATTACTACTTTTACCAATGTTGCAGAAGGCGTTGAGTACGCTAGCCTTGTTGTTGAAGCTGCTACAGAACATGTAGATTTAAAACTAAAGATTTTTAAGCAACTGGATGAGGCTTGCTCTGAAGACACCATCTTGGCGACAAACACCTCATCTATTTCCATTACACAAATTGCGGCTGTAACCTCAAGACCAGACCAAGTAATTGGCATGCACTTTATGAACCCTGTACCCATTATGAAATTGGTTGAAATTATTAGAGGGTACAATACCAGCGACCAAGTGACCAATACCATTATGGAGCTTTCTAAAGCTTTAGGAAAAGTTCCGGTAGAAGTTAACGATTACCCAGGCTTTGTTGCCAACCGTATTTTAATGCCTATGCTTAACGAAAGCATTGAAACCCTATACAACGGTGTTGCGGGAGTTACAGAAATCGATACTGTTATGAAGCTAGGCATGGCTCACCCAATGGGACCATTACAATTAGCCGATTTTATTGGTCTAGACGTTTGTCTATCTATTTTAGAAGTGATGTATCAAGGCTTTAAAAACCCCAAATATGCCCCTTGTCCATTGTTGGTAAATATGGTAAGAGCTGGAAAATTAGGTGTGAAATCTGGTGAAGGTTTTTACGACTATTCTGAAAGCAAAAAAGCCGAAAATGTAGCCAAACAGTTTGCATAAAAACAGCTGTAATAAATAACCGCTAAAAAACGCAACACACCAAACAACGAGTTTAATGCCTATTGAAAACCCGCTTTTTTTAATCCCCTGCTCTTCTGGGTTAGTTTTTATTGCTGTTGGATTGATTATGTTGAAATTCCCACCAAAAAAAATTAACGGAATTTATGGGTATAAAACAGCAAGCGCCATGAAAACTCAAAAACATTGGGATTTTGCCCAAAAATACGCGGCTAAAGAAATGATAAAACTGGGCGCTGTCCTATCGCTTTTAGGAGGCCTTGGGCTAACGTATTTTCCAACAGAAAAAATTGCGCTTTTTTTAGGCATGGGACTCCTAATTGCAATGGTGGTTACCCTTTTTATACGGGTTGAAATTGCCATTAAAAAAACATTTCATGACGATGTAACCCCTTAACATGGCATTAAAGCATCTAATCATAAATTCGTATTAACTAAAAACATATGGCAAAAGTAATCCCGTTTAGAGCAGTACGCCCAACACGAGACAAAGTAAGTCTTGTGGCAGCACGCTCGTACCAAAGTTATACCATGGCCCAACGGGAATCGCGACTTCGGGACAACCCGTTTTCGTTTTTGCACATTGTAAATCCTGGGTACCGTTTTGATAAGGAGGTTTCGGGCAAAGCTAGATATGGCCTAGTTAAAAACCGGTATTTAGAATTTAAGGAAGATGGCATTTTTATGCAAGACGAAATCCCGTCTTACTATGTGTATCGCATTGTTAATCGCGATGGCGATATGTTTAATGGCATTGTTGCTGCGGTTAGCGCAAAGGATTATGAAAACGATGTGGTAAAAAAGCACGAAAACACAATAGAATTTAAGGAAGTTATTTTTAAAAACTACCTAAAAACTGTTGGATTTAATGCCGAACCTGTCTTGCTTACACATCCCGATAATGATGTTATTAAGCAAATTGTGGCCAAGGTACAGCAAGAACGCGCCGAGTTTGAGTTTACCACAACCTACCGCGACACCCATTATTTGTGGCTAGTAAACGATGCTAATATGGTAAAAACCATACAGCAAGAATATGAAAACATGCCAACCATTTACATTGCAGATGGGCACCATCGTTCGGCCTCTTCTTATTTGCTTTACAAAGATTTAAAACAAGGCAACCCCAATCATTCTGGAAATGAGAAATATAATTTTTTTATGAGCTACCTCATTCCGGAATCCGATTTAAAAATCTACGAGTTTAACCGCCTGATAAAAGATTTAAACGGTTTAAGCAAAGAAGCCTTTCTTATTAAACTTGACGCACTTTACCGCATTGAAAACCGCGGAAAAACCCCTTACAAGCCATCAAAACCCCATCATTTTAGCATGTATTTAGACGGGCAGTTCTATTCGCTGTATTTGCGGCAATCCCAATATCAGTTTGAGTCTTCGTTAGAAGCATTAGATGCCCAACTGCTATACAAAACCATTTTAAAACCCATTTTGGGCATACACGACCTAAGAAACGACGATCGCATTAGCTACAGTCACGGTAAGAACGATATTGTAGAAATGGTTAATAAAGTTGACGGTGGCGCTTATAAAGTAGGTTTTGGTATGATTCCTGCAACTGTAGAACAAATGAAACACATTGCAGACGATGGGTTAAAAATGCCTCCAAAAAGCACCTATGTATTGCCCAAGCTAAGAAGCGGCGTAACCATTTACGAATTTTAAAACAATTGGCTTAACATGAGTATTCAACAAAACCTAAACACCCTAATAAACGACCTGCCAGAAACCGTTACCTTGGTTGCCGTTAGCAAAACCAAGCCCAATAGCGATATTATGGAGGCTTACCATGTGGGACAGCGCGATTTTGGAGAAAACAAAATTCAGGATATGGTTGAGAAAGCTGATGCTTTACCCAAGGATATTCGTTGGCACATGATTGGTCACGTACAGCGCAACAAGGTAAAGTATATGGCAGGGTTTGTACATTTAATTCACGGTATAGACAACCTAAAACTTTTAAAGGAAGTCGACAAGCAAGCTCAAAAACACAACCGCATTATCGATTGCCTTTTACAAATAAAAATTGCCGAGGAAGACAGCAAATTTGGCATGACAGCTGCCCATGCTAAAACCATGTTACAAACCGACGTAGCAGCACTTAAAAACATCCGTATTGTTGGCGTTATGGGAATGGCCACCTTTACAGACAACCACGACCAGATAAAAAATGAGTTTCAAAGGTTAAAAACCATTTTTGAAGATTTAAAATCCATCGTCTCCCCCAATTGTGAAATGAAAACCATTTCCATGGGTATGAGCGGCGATTACCCGCTTGCTATTGCATGCGGCAGCAACATGATTCGTGTTGGAAGTTCCATTTTTGGAGCCAGAAACTATTAAGTCATAAATAACATTTAACACCTTAAAATCACCTTTTAGCCCTTAACGCATTTGTACGCAATTGTAGACATAGAAACCACTGGAGGCAAGTATAACGAAGAAGGCATTACAGAAATTGCCATCTATAAGTTTGATGGCCACACTGTTGTTGATCAATTTATAAGCTTAATTAACCCAGAGCGCGAAATACAACCCTTTGTGGTTAACCTTACCGGTATTAACAACCAAATGCTGCGCAATGCCCCTAAATTTTACGAGGTAGCCAAGCGCATTGTCGAAATTACCGAAGACTGTATTATTGTGGCCCATAATGCCAAGTTTGATTACCGCATTTTAAAAACCGAATTTAAGCGCCTCGGGTTTGGGTACAAGCGCAAAACCCTTTGTACGGTCGAACTTTCTAAACGGCTTATTCCCGGCCAAGACTCGTATAGCCTAGGCAAATTATCGCGTTCCTTGGGCATTCCTGTAAGTGATAGACATCGCGCTAGCGGCGACGCCCAAGCTACCATAAAACTATTTAAAATGTTGCTGCATAAAGATTTGGAGAAGTTTATTATTAAAGATGCCATTCGCATTGAGTCCAAGTCACAAATAGCACCTAACTTAAAACACATTATAGACGCACTTCCCAACACAACCGGTATTTATTACATACATAACGAAGAAGGGGAAATTATTTACATTGGAAAAAGCAAGAACATTAAAAACCGGATTAGTCAGCATTTTACAAACACATCCCCTAAATCAAAAAAAATACAACGCCAAGCAGCGGCAGTTACTTTCGAAAAAACAGGAAGCGAGCTTATTGCGCTATTAAAGGAAAGCGAAGAAATAAAGCGCAACAAACCCTTATTTAATAGAGCCTTGCGGCGAAACATCTTTTCGCATGCACTGTATAGCTTTACAGACGAAGCTGGTTATCTCAATTTAAAATTAGACAAAGCTACCGACGAAAATGCGATAACTACCTTCACCACCAAACAAAGCGGCAAGCAATTTTTATTTAAAGCTACCGAAGCCTTTAACCTCTGCCAAAAACTTACGGGCCTCTACCCCACAACATCCAATTGTTTTAACTACACCATTAAAACTTGTAACGGTGCCTGCCTTAAAGAGGAAGCGCCCGAAACGTATAACGAACGTGTTAGGCAACTAATTTCTAAATACAATTACGCCAATAAAAACATGCTCATTATAGACCACGGCCGCGACATTGATGAGCGCAGTATTGTTTACATAAAAAATGGGGTGTTTGTCGGTCTTGGACATTTTAACCTTAATTATCAAATTACAAACATCGAGGTCTTAGAATCTATTATAACCCCTATGGAAAACAATAGGGATGCGCAACATATTATTCAAAGTTATTTAAGGCGACATAAAAACATAAAGATCATTAGTTTATGAAATATAATCTATTAATTTCTCTAATTTTCCTATTTTCATTAATAGCATCTGCACAATCCAGTTTCAACTCAGAAACCCTATTAGTTACCAAACAAGACCTAAGTACCAATGTTTTTGCTGCAGATTCGACTGCCAATGCTGTTGTTTTGTATGAATCGGGAAATAGCTATGTAAGTAATAGAGATTTCATGCTGTACACCGAAATCAAGAAAAAAATTAAGATCCTCAATAACGACGGCTTTGATAAAGCCACTGTAAAAGAGTATTTATATAGAAACTCTAATAAAAAAGAAAACATTCAAGATATACATGCCATTACTTATAACCTAGAAGGAGACAATATTACCAAAGTAAAACTGGACAAAAAGGCCATTTATGAAGAGAAATACGATGACAAATATACCTTAGTAAAATTTACATTTCCAAATGTAAGGGCAGGTTCTGTTATAACCTACAGCTACACCTTGGTATCGCCATTCTTTTTTAAATACAAAGGGTGGTATTTTCAAGAAGATATTCCTAAGCTATATAGCGAATATAACACCAGTATTCCTGGAAATTGGGAGTACAACATAAAATTAGTGGGACATCTGGCATTAGATCATAAAGAAGAACATATTCAAAATGAGTGTTTAGATGGCGGCTCTGGTGCTTATGCAGACTGTGTAGACACCAAATATGTTATGAAAAATATTCCCGCTTTTATTGAAGAAGATTATATGACGACCAAATCTAATTACTTATCCAGAATTGATTATGAGCTTAAAACCTTAAGAATGTTTAATGGTGAGGTAGAAAACTACACAAAAACTTGGAAGGTTGTAGACAACGAACTTAGAACAGATAATGATTTAGGCAGGCAGCTCTCAAAATCGGCCATTACAAAGGGATTGCTTGATAACAGTATTGAAAAAGAATCAAACCCATTAATAAAAGCAAAAAAAATCTATCAATATGTCCAAGAACACTATGCATGGAATAAAGAATATTCGTTATTTAAAGATGTATCGGTTAAGGATTTAATAAAAGAAAAAACAGGCTCTGTTTCCGAAATCAATATCCTTCTCCACAACCTTCTAAAACAAAGCGATTTGGAGGTTTACCCAATTTTGTTATCTACCAGAAACAACGGTTTTCCAACCAAAATTTACCCTGTAATCTCTGATTTTAATTATTTAATTGTACAAATTAATATTGATGGCGAAAAGTACTTATTAGATGCCACGGAAGACTACCTATCGTTTGGAGAAATTCCTTTTAGGTGCCTTAATCAAGAAGGCAGATTATTAGATTTTAAAAATGGGAGTTATTGGATAGCGTTGACGCCAGAGAAAACATCGTCGGTCATGTATCAAATAAAATTAAAAGCTGAAAACGGGACGCTTAAAGGCATGGTGCATCACTCTAACAAGGGGTATCATGCCCATAGCTATAAAAATTCTTACTATAGTAATCCTGAGAATTACTTAATTAAGCTAAGAAACTCTCACGAGGCATTTGAAATTTCAAATTATAAGGTTGATAGCGAATCTAAAACATCTTTTGACTTCACAGAAAGCTATGCGATTGAATACCCTCTAGACGAACAACTAACCAACATTTATTTTGATCCTTTTTTGTTCAAATTTTTTGACACAAACCCGTTTAAACTTCAAAATAGAACCTATCCTATCGATTTTGGGTATAAAGACTCCTTTTTGTATTCTATTCAAATTGATTTAGGCAAAGATTATCAAGCGATTAACTTACCAAAAAGCAAACATTACACACTACCAAATAACAAAGGACGCCTGTTATTTAACACCTCACAAAGTAAAAACACCATTTCATTAGTTTTAAAAATAGACTTTCTAGAAAACTTATATGCTCCCGAATACTACCCTTACTTGAAAGAGTTTATGAGCATAACTACAAACATTCAAACAAAATCGTTGGTGTCGTTAAAAAAAAGATAATTGCTTTTGGCCTTGAGTAAATCAAGGTAATTAAGATTATTCAACTTTAATTTGTAGATTTGATTTTTACGTCTAAAACATGAAAGAAATAAAATCGAAGTTTGACATTTTTAGGCAGAAAGTGCATATTATCATATACGGCACAAATACCACTGCAGGAAAGCTTTTTGACATCGTCCTACTCGGATTGATTTTATTAAGTGTCTTGATGGTTATGCTAGAAACCGTCGATACTGTAGACCAAAAATACCACAACATTCTTTTGGCGTGCGAATGGGTGATTACCATTTTTTTCACCATAGAGTATATTTTAAGAATCATCTCTATAAAAACCCCTTCCAAATACATTTTTAGTTTTTATGGCATTATCGACTTTATTGCCATTTTACCCATGTATTTATCGTTTTTCTTTGGGGGCGCACAAATTCTTTCGGTGGTTAGGGCTTTAAGGCTGCTGCGTATTTTCAGGATTCTTAATCTGGTTCATTTTACAGGACAGGCCTCAGAGCTGCGTTTAGCCATAAAAACCAGCCGTACAAAAATTATTGTATTCATTTACTTTGTATTGGTTGTATGTGTGCTTTTAGGATCGCTTATGTACGTTATAGAAGGCGATGAAAGTGGCTTTACCAGTATTCCCGTTAGCATTTACTGGTGTATTGTTACCCTTACAACGGTAGGTTATGGCGACATACATCCCATAACCCCATCCGGACAAATTATCGCCTCGTTTATCATGATTTTAGGTTATGGTATTATAGCGGTTCCTACGGGAATTGTTACCGCCGAATTTGCCCAAAACAGGCGCAAAAAGGGACTCTTTTCTTTTGAAAAAGAAAACCCATGCCCAAACTGTGGGGTTGACGACCATAAAGAAAAAGCGGGCTACTGTTACAACTGCGGTAATAAATTATAACATGAACAAACACCTCATTGCCGTAGTAGGCCCAACCGCTATTGGAAAAACAGCTCTTAGCATTAAACTGGCCAAGCATTTTAATACCGAAATCCTTTCGGCAGATTCCAGACAATTTTTTAAAGAAATGCACATTGGAACTGCAGCACCTACGCCAGAAGAGCTTTTAGAAGCCAAACACCATTTTATACACCATAAATCTGTTGAGGATGCGTATAGTGTTGGTGCTTTTGAAAACGACGCCCTTGCCCTGCTAGACGAATTGTTTAAAACCAAGGACATTGCCATTCTTGTTGGCGGTTCTGGTTTGTATGTCGATGCTGTAGTAAATGGTTTAGACAATTTTCCTAAAGTAGAAGCCAGCATTAGGGAAACGCTTAACAAAACCTTGCAAATCCAAGGCCTAGAAACGCTTCAGGAGCAACTTAAAACAGTCGATTTAAACGCCTACAATACCATTGCCCTAAACAACCCCCATAGGGTAATTCGCGCCTTGGAAATCTCCTTGGGCACAGGCAAACCCTACTCGTCTTACTTAAACCAAAAAAAAGAGCAACGGCAATTTAAAACCATTTATGTTGGACTTACCGCCGCTAGAGACACTATTTACGAGCGCATAAACAAACGCGTCGATATTATGATGAAAGAAGGCTTGCTTGACGAAGCTAAGGCCCTTTACACTAAAAAGCACCTAAACGCCTTAAACACCGTAGGCTACAAAGAACTTTTCAACTATTTTGAAGGCGATTGGTCTTTAGATTTTGCCATAGCCGAAATTAAGAAAAACTCCAGACGTTTTGCCAAACGGCAATTAACTTGGTACCGCAAAAACCCTGATATCCATTGGTTTGATTACGCTGATAGTACTGCCCATATTTATAAAAAAATAGAGTCGTTAACCGCATAAAAAAGCCTTCCAACGTTGGAAGGCTTTTTATTTATTTTCATTTGGCCTGTCTTAGGCATCTTGATTAACAACCAATCTAAATCCTTCGCCATGAATGTTCAAAATCTCTACATTAGGATCCTGCTTTAAGTACTTTCGTAATTTGGCAATGTAAACATCCATACTTCTGGAAGTAAAATAATTGTCGTCACGCCATATTTTGGTCAGTGCCAATTCTCTAGGCATTAAATCGTTTTCGTGCAAAGCCAAAAGACGCAACAGGTCGTTTTCCTTTGGAGATAATTTGGTTTGTTCGCCCCCTTCAAAGGTTAAAAACCTTAACTTGGAGTTTAAATGAAACTTCCCAATCTGAAATTCAAACTGTTTGCTATCTGCCACCGATTCTGTTGCTTTACGCTGTATAATCGCCTTTATTTTCATTAGCAAGACTTCGCTATCAAAAGGTTTGTTTAAATAATCGTCTGCACCAACTTTGTATCCTTTAAGCACATCTTCCTTCATGGCCTTTGCCGTTAAGAAAATAATGGGCACATCGGTATTTTTCTCTCGTATTTCCTTGGCTAGTGTAAAGCCGTCCTTATAGGGCATCATAACATCTAAGATGCATAAATCGAAATCGTCTTTTTTAAATTTTTCGAAACCTTCCATCCCATTCTTTGCATGGGTTACCTGGTAATCGTTCATTAACAAGTAATCCTTCAATATGGTTCCAAAATTAGGATCGTCTTCAACTAATAAAATTTTCTTTTGTTCTTGTTCATTCATAGCTTTACGATATTAATGGAAGTTTTATTATAAAGGTACTTCCTTTGTCTTTTTCACTTTCTACTGATATATGACCTTGGTGGTCATCTACTATTTGTTTTACATAGGCCAGTCCTAGCCCATGCCCTTTTACATTATGTATATTTCCGGTGTGTTCTCTATAAAATTTATCGAACACATGTTTTTGGGCCACTTTGCTCATCCCACTACCTTGGTCTTTAATCCTTAAAATAACGTTTGTGCCTACATTTTCGGTATAAACATCAATTTTAGGTGGATTTGGCGAGTACTTTATGGCATTGTCCAAAATATTAACGATAACATTAGTAAAGTGGGTTTCGTTTGCCAGCACCGACGATTTATCGGCCTGTAAATGGGTTTTTATAAACCCTTGCCGGTCTTCAATAATTAACGCAACATGCGATATGGCATCTTCTATTAAATCGTGAAGCTTAACGCGCTCTTTACTAATATTAAGTTCGTTTTTTTCTAGTTTAGATATTCTCAACACGTTTTCTACTTGGGCATGCATGCGTTTGTTTTCATCTTTTATCATGTTTAAGTACCGCATGACCTTTTCTTTATCGTCTATAATTTTTGGGTTCCTAATCGCATCCAATGCTAAATTAATGGTTGCAATGGGGGTTTTAAATTCGTGGGTCATGTTGTTAATGAAATCCGACTTAATTTCAGAGATCTTACGTTGCTTTAACAACTGCGCCAGTGCACTGTAGTAGGCGATAACAATAATGGATGTAAAAATTATGGACAACAGGGTCATTCTTATCATCGAGGATTGCAAAAACTTGTTTCTATGAGGGAAATTCACCAACAACTGGTAGTTGTTCAAGTCGTTGTCATTTTGAAAAATGGGCACGCTAAAAGTCGATGCTTTTTGAAGTTCGAAATCACTACTCTGTACTTTGGTGGCCAAATTGTTGCTGTAAATAGCAAATTCGAAATCTAGCTTTATGTTGTCTTCTGTTAGCTTTCTTTTTAACAGTTTATGAATTTCTTCACTCCCCACACGTTTGTAAATGGGCACTCTAAACGACAAATCCTTGTAGGCATCGTCGTAAAAAACTTCCCTGCTTCGCGTTAGTTTTCCTATATCCAGCAACATGGCATCTAGGTTATTTCCCCTAAATACTTTTGTTTCCCTCTCGCTTAACACCTTACGGATGTTAATACTATCTAAACCTATGTCAAAGATCGATGATGACAACTTATAGTTTTCTTCCAGCACGCTATTTCTATAAATTAGCACATCGTTAGAGCTTGGGTCTTCTGTTTTTAAATAAAGCTCCCGATACCCCATGGTATCGACCTCTACACCTTCTGGGAACATTTTCTCGAACTTGACTACGTGTTCTTTAAATTCGCGTTCCTCTATGGCTTGCGATGTATAGCTAAGTGCCTTCTTTACATTAAATGTAAATTGCTCTTCCTCGTTTTTTATGGAGTTGTTGATGTAGTAGGCTTGAACGAATATAATGCCCACAAGCGACAAACTCATAAGTAGGACGAGTATGATGAATAACTTTTTGCTCATCGTTCAAAATTAAGATTTTAACATTTAGCCGCTGTAGGATTTAACCTTACATTAACAAAAATGTTAAAATGCGAAAATTACTCTATTAAGGTAAGGATTTTTGCGTGTGTTTCAACAACTTGGGCCTCGGTTTCTTTAATGGTAAGGTTGTTAATCACAAAATCGGAACGTGCTATTTTTCTTTCATCGCTCCATTGGTTCTCAATAATGGTCATTATTTTTTCTTCGGTCGTTTCATCGCGTTCTAGCAACCGTGCGATCCTTACTTTTAAGGGTGCTGTTACGGTAATAATAAAATCGCATTGCTTGTAACTCCCCGATTCGAACAAAATAGCAGCTTCTTTTAAAACATAAGGAGCATGTTGCTGGTTGGCCCAGTCTAAAAAGTGTTGGGCAACTCTTGGGTGGATAATGGCATTCATTTTCTCCAGCTTGCTTTTATCGCTAAAAATCTGTTCGGCCAAGTAAGTTCTATTTAAAACCCCGTTTATATATGCTGCCTCGCCAAAAAGTGCTGTAAGCTCTTCTTTTATAGGCTTGGACGTTTGCATAAGCGTTTTGGCCTCAGTATCGGCAAGGTATAAAGGAATTCCAAAATGCTTATTAAACATTTTGGCAACAGTTGTTTTGCCACTTCCTATACCGCCTGTAATCCCTACTATAATCATTTTACAATAATAAACTCGATTTGTTTTTGATCTACTTTAACGTGCCTAACCTGCTCTGGTTGTCTAACAACTTTTGGTGTTAAAATTCCCGCCCCATTCAGCACCTGATTATAATCGCAAACAACCCTAAAGTCTTTAGTTGAAATTTGATTAAAGCTTGCCAAGCTGGTATAATACGATACATTTACCTTTTTGGGAAAAAATTTAATCGAAACATCCTCTGGTAGGTTAATGATGCTTATGGGAACACTTAAATACCCTTCGGTAAACTTATCGACAGTAATATGGGCTGTAACGGTGTTTGCTGCAAACTTTAAATTTCCCGCCTTGTTATCTGGCAATTTTAACGTTACCGGCTTTTGAACTTCGGTTTTTAATCCTTTAAGTTTTAAGGAATCGGTTTCTATATGGGTAATGGCCTGGACTAAAACTTCTGGCCCTATAATTTTAATCGAATCGGGAGTAAGCGCGATAGGCTTTAGCAAATCGTAACCAGGACTAAACGTAATTAAGGCATTTAACGTTACCGGCACGCTTTTAACAGCCTGCTTATCATACCTAAACTTTAAGGTATCTGGGGTAATGCTCATTAGTTCGATGTCTTTTCCAAACTGTTGGGTTACTTTAGAAAACGCATTAGACTTGTTCCAGACATACAAACAATCTACCATAGTCACATCGTCTTTAAAGTTAATTTTTATCGCTGGTTTGTTTATGTAATATGTCAACAAATTAAATCCATTGGTTTTTAAGGTGATGTGCAATTGATGCAAACTATCCTTTACGATGACCTTCTCCTCCGGCACCTGCTCTTTAAGCACCTCAAAAGCTATTGTTTTTGTGTAGGTATTCGAGAGTTTTAAAAGCAGTAATATTATAAAGGACAAGGCCATAAAAAGTAAAAACACATTTATGCGCTTACTTCTTATTGAAGCCAATACTTTATACTTTATACGTCTTACCATAGCTATTTAAAGAATAAATGCGGAAATACCTGTTTAGGGTTTCTGTTAAGCACGCCTACAAACCATGTCGCCCTGAGAAACCCCCAACCATACCCCAAAAACTGTATAAAAATTGCATATACCGCCATAATTGCCACATACAGGTTTTTGGTATCCCACAAAGCAACCAAAAAACCAAGCGTAAAATAACATGCGTATGCCATTAAAAGCAGGGTATTTCCCAATACGGCTAGTAACAAGGCTACCAACAACCCTGCAACAAATAGTGTAGGCATCCAAAATACGGGTTTGTTTGTTTCTGGGTAGCGTTTGTTTAAAATGGGGCGTACCAGCCCAAACTTATTCACCTGCTTATAAAACTTGCGCCAGGAAATGCGTCGTTTATGGTACACAAAAGCATGAGGAATTAGTTTTGTTTTATACCCCAAGCGCCATAACCTTATGGTAAGGTCTGGATCTTCGCCCGGATGAATTTTCCCAAACCCTTGTGTGGCCAGAAAAGCTGTTTTAGACAGTCCCATATTAAAGCTTCTGGGCTGAAATTTCCCAACACTGTTTTCCTTGCCCCTTATGCCTCCCGTTGTTATAAAAGATGTCATAGAAAAATTAATGGCCTTTTGCACTTTAGAAAACGATTCGTGCGCAGCATCTGGCCCGCCAAAGCAGTGCACAAAGGCTTCTTTTAAGCTCGCATCAACCGCATTTAAATAGTGGTTGGGTAAAATGCAATCGGAATCTAAAATGATAAAATAATTGCCTTTGGCCTTTGCCATACCATAATTTCTGGAATCGCCAGGACCAGAATTTTCCTTATAATAATACGAGATGTCTAATGCTTCTTGAAAGTCCCGAACTACGGCATCGCTTTTCTCTTGAGAGCCGTCTTCTACAATAACAATCTCGTAAGGCAATTCGGTTTTTAAAGCCTTAAAACTTTCTAATAACTCACGAATTTCCTCTGGTCTATTGTAAACAGGAATAATAAATGAAAAGCTGCTTTCTGACATAGAAACAAAGGTAACCAAAGTGTCTTTTTTATCAATAGGTTTTTCTTACAACTTAACACCTAAAAAAGCCGCTTAGTGTGAAGCGGCTTTTTTTGAGTGATAGGCTAACAGCTATTTTTTTATAATCCTAATGGTTTCGGTTTTACCGTCTACAGAAACTTTAACAAAATACGCTCCCGCCTGTAATAACGACATGTCTACCTCGCTACTTACGGCATTAGGCGCCATATCAACCACTTGCTGGCCTAACATGTTATACACAGCCACTTGGGTAATATGGTGCTGGGCCTTTATGTTTAACATGTTGTTCACGGGATTAGGCGAATAGGCAAACAACGCCTTTTCTTGAGCATTGGATACCGATAGCGCATCAGAAGACCATAGCTTAACATTAAAGGTTTTCCCTATTGTGGTTGAAGAATCACTGTATTGATAAACCCTAAAGTAATAGGTGTCGCCAATGGTTAGCCCTGTAAGCATAACCTCTTCTGGGTTGCCAGCGTCGGCACAGCCAATGTTAACCAATGCTCCGCACGCTCCCGAGTAGGCCTGAATAACAATATCTATAAAAACAGCCTCATCATTAACTGTAATATTCACATTTTCTGTAAGGGCTTCAAAGGCATACCAAACATCATCGTTTGCAGTCCCCGAAAAGCTATTGCATTCTTCAGCCTCAAGTCCTGAGTCTGTAGCGCTTTCAATGGTTCCAGGGTGCGATGTTGCCAAGTCGGCACTGGTTATGTTGGTTTCCTGAACCAAAACTTCGGCGTTTGCACAATCGTCATTTGCCGGCGGTGATACTGGCGTACCCGCACAAAATGCCACATCGCCAAAATCATCATTGCCCCAATCGTAAATACGCAAATAGTAGGTTGCACTAGAAGACAAGCCTGAAAAGGTCGCTGATGATGCTGTGGCACATGCTTCTTCTACCAATGCGCCGCAAGCACCGCTATACAGCTCTACTTGTGTGGTGGAAAAATCTGAACTATTTACTGAAAAATTAATTTCTGTTGCTCCTGATGGCATTGTAAAGGTATACCAAATGTCGCCACCTCCATAGGTTGCGACTGCGCAACTTGCTTGGGAAACACCCGAATTTGAGGCGTTAACATTGCTTCCTATTACTTCTGGACCACACATCTCCAGGCCTATTGTTATGGGTATTGCGTTTGCACAATCATCATTCGCGGGTGGTAACGCTTCTGTGGTAAAGGTAAATGAGCTCCAAGCGCTTATATCGCCTCCGCCACAATCGGCTTGATAATACACATAATATACCGTGTCTGACATTAAGGAGGTTAACATGCCGTTATACTCTGGTGTCCCAGACACCGTATCGGCACCATCTTCCTCGCTGTTTCCGGGTGTAAAATTGGCTGCGGCTTTCCATTCTAAATACCAAACCGTTTCACCTCCCCCAGCGGCCCAAGACAAGTCGGCAGCACTTATTGTTACGTTGCTGGCAGCCATGTTTGTTGGGGCCAAACACGATGGGGTTTGGTAGGTTACCTCCAAATCGATATCAAAATAAACGGTATCTATCCAGGGGTCAATATTATTAGAAGTTATGGTTATGGTGGTAAAGCCCGTAACATCCAGACCATTAAAATCGGCATCACATCCATTTGGGATAGACGTGCCATTGGCAACGCCTCCTGTTACGGCTAAACTAAAATCATACCAATCGCCACACCATCCTGTTCCTCCTGTAGGACTATCATAATGAGAAGTAAATGTCCCTAACGAAACTGCCTGAATGGGCTGTCCTTGGTTTACCGTAATATCGGTACTGTTAATGGTTAAGACCGTTGGGGCTGCATCGCTACCAAAGGCACCAAAGTTTTCTGTGGATTGGGATTGTGCGTTAGCTTGCCATAAAAAAGCAAGACTACACAAGGCAAAAAGCCATAATGTAATTTTTTTCATTGCGCCAGTTTTAAATTGATTAATAATTAGCTCATCTTTAAGGTATTAATATTTTTTCAAATACAACTTAAAGCTGTAGCAACATTCGTTAAACTTTCTTTTTTTACCGACTAATGAAGTGCCTTTAATTATAAAGTTTTTATTTGTTGTTGTTACAAACAAAAAAAGGCGCCTTTAAAAGACGCCTTTTTAATACCTTATTTTAAAAGGATTATTTCTTAATAATTCTAATGGTTTCGGTGGTACCGTCTACAGTTACTTTAACAAAGTAAGCGCCTGCCTGTAATGCCGACATGTCTACATTGCTAATTACTGCATTAGGAGCCGTTCTAACCACTTCCTGCCCCAACATGTTATACACAGACACGTTGCTTATGTTGCGTTGTGCCTTTAAGTTTAACTCGTTGTTTACCGGGTTAGGGTAGTAAGTGAATAACTTTTCATTTAACACGAAACTATCAGTAGATAACGAGCTATCAACTGTTAATTTGTAATCTTCAGCTTCTCCTCTACCATAGGTAAAAGAACAAGCATCGTCATCACCAGGATTGCTATCACTATAATCTATTAAAACACGCATTCTATAATCCCCATTTGGAGTACCACTAGGCACCGTTATTGTTCCTGTCTGGCCATATCCATAAGAAGTCGTTGAGAATAAAACTTCAGAAGTATCAAACTGTAAATCGTTGTTCCAATCTACCCAAATAGCAGAACCAACACTACCTGAAATAATTTCAAGGTTAAAGTCAAAACTTTGATCTGCAGCCAAACTTACGGTGTGAGTATCAAAATAATCTCCATAGTTATCAATCGATAGACCAGAAGATGAGTTGTCTATATTCGTACCTGTAGCTCCTGTAGTAGTAAAAACATCTATATAAGTTAAAGTACTTGTTCCCGAAGGCACACAATGACCTGTATAAAATTCAACAGGGCCAATCCAAGCACCATAATCTGAGCCACCACAATAAGATCTTACATATATTTCGTAAAATGTATCAGCCATTAATGTGGCATCTTGAGCAGATGGCGTCCCGCTTACTGCCGTACCTGAACCTGTAGGCGCATCTAAATCTGCTGTTTGAACGACATATTCCCAATCGGTTGTTGAACCATCTTCTTGTGTCCAAGAAAAATCAACTGATGTCCCTGTTAACCCATCTATAGTAATATCTGAAACGTCTGAACAAGCAGGAATCTCTCTTACCACAAACGTACTTACATGAAAGTACACATCTTCAGAATCATTTACAGTACCTTCAGACCCCCAAAATGCAAACTGAACTTGTCCTGTTTGTGCTGTTAAATCGTAGGTTATTTCCTCCCCGACATCGGTTGGTACATTTCCTTGAGTCCAAGATTGCATAGTCGTCCATGTTGCTCCGCCATCGGTTGTCATTAATAATGCTACTTCATCATCCGACCCTAAATCGGCTCCTGAACCACTAGTCCCACCTTCTGTTAAAGCTACATAAACCTTTAATTCGCTAGGCGCTGCAGAAGATAAATCGATAATTGGAGAAATAAGCCAGTCACTTTTATAATCCGACCAAATGTTTATTGCATTACTAGGCGTTCCATTATGGCTACTTGCATACCATAACCCACTACCAAAACCTGCCGGCCCAGAGGCAATGTCACCTTCTGTAGCTTCTCTCCAGCAATCTGGCGCATTAGTAGACATATCTGCTGTATAATCAGGTGTATAAGCAGCACATTCAGTGGTAAACACAAAAGCACCAGCCCATGTACTGGTATCGCCGCCACCACAATCGGCTTGGTAATACACATAATAGGTTGTATTAGGTGTTAAGTTAATGGCGCTATAAGCCGGAGCCCCAGATGCTGAATCTGTACCATCTGCTTCCCCATTACCAGGTGTAAAATCGGCGCCTGCTTTCCACTCTAAATTCCATGCGGTTTCTCCACTTGCACCTGCAGTCCATTCTAAATCAGCTGTAGTCGCTGTAACAACTACATCTGTCATTGCAGATGGTGGAAGACAAGTTGGTGGATTGGGAACTGTAATCATAAAAGATGCCTCTAATTCTTCTGGTGTACCTTCACACGAAGATTGAGCATCTGTATCTTCTCCATCATTAGGAGAAACACCTCCATTATCTCCAATAACACTACCAAAAGCTGTTACAGAAATAAGTGTTCCATCCCAACCATCATCATACTGATCGTAACAATTCACATAATATACACCCGGTGCAATATTAATGTCTACATTTATTAATCCAGCTCCATCACATTGGGTGCCATTTCCTTGCCCCCAAATCTGAGTTCCTCCTCCATTTGCTTCGGTTGTAATACTAACCCATTTTTCACCTGTGTAAGACCCTCCATTGGTTGTTATATTAATGACGCTTTGCGCCATCCCCTGCCACGAAAAGGCAAAACAACATAACGCGAAAAAGTAAAATGTAATTTTTTTCATTTAGTTAAATTTTTTAGTTTGTAGTTAATTGAACTGTTAAAATATTGATAATTTTAGACATCTTAAGCAGAAGTTTCCTCTAATCGATAAAAAGCGTTTTTATCCGACAAAACGAAAGCTTGATTTTTTTAAACGCATAAAAAAAAGGCCCCCCAATGGTGCCCTTTTAAAACAGTCTGTATTTAAAGCTATTTTTAGTCTTTTACAAAGGCTTCCATAACCTCGTTGCTAACCCCAACGTTAGAAAACCCACCATCGTGAAATAAATTTTGCAGGGTAACCATTTTGGTTAGGTCGCTAAACATGCTTACAATATAATTGGCACAGTCTAGCGCCGAGGCATTGCCTAATGGCGACATTTTATCGGCATAGCTTATAAAGCCATCAAATCCTTTAACCCCTTGACCTGCTGTTGTTGGTGTTGGCGATTGCGAAATGGTGTTTACGCGCACGTTTTTATCTTTTCCGAAGAAATAGCCAAAGCTTCTTGCTATGCTTTCTAGCAAGGCTTTGTTATCTGCCATATCGTTGTAGTCTGGGAACACGCGTTGCGCTGCCATATAGGTTAATGCAATGATGCTTCCCCAATTGTTCATGGCATCTTTTTTATAAAGGGTTTGCATCACTTTATGAAAAGAGGTGGCCGACACATCGGTGCCTTTTTGAGTCCAATCGTAGTTTTGGTCGGTATAATGCTTTCCTTTTCTCACGTTAATAGACATCCCTATGGAGTGCAGTACAAAATCTATTTTTCCGCCCAAGATTTCCATCGATTGCTCTACCAAGGCTTCCAAATCTTCTAAAGATGTCGCGTCGGCAGGAATAATCTGAGAACCTGTTTGCTCTGCAAGCTTGTTTATTTGTCCCATACGCATGGCCACCGGCGCATTGGTTAGCACAAACTCACCGCCTTCTTCATGAACCCGTAAGGCTGTTTTCCAAGCAATCGAATTTTCGTCTAATGCTCCAAAAATAATTCCTTTCTTACCTTTTAATAAATTGTATGACATAGTCTTGTTATTGATTCGTTGTTTAAAATTCAAAGATAGTATTAATTCAATAATTGTTTGGCATGCGCCATTGCCGAATTTGAAATTTCTACCCCGCCAAGCATTTGGGCAATTTCTACAATACGTTGGTCGTGGTTTAACTTATGTAGGTTTGTTGTTGCAACGGCCTTATCGTTATCTTTAAACACTTTAAAGTGTGTGTGGCCCTTAGCGGCAACTTGCGGCAAGTGGGTAATGGCAAACACCTGCATGTTTTGGCTCATGGCCAGCATAATTTCGGCCATTTTATTGGAAACTTCGCCAGAAACCCCCGTATCGATTTCATCGAACATTATGGATGGTAATTGAATGTACTTGGACAGCACATATTTTATAGAAAGCATTATTCTGGATAACTCCCCGCCAGAGGCTGCTTTTTTCAGCTCGTTAAACGGCATGCCTTTATTGGCTGTAAACAAAAACGACAGCACGTCTTTACCGTTTGGTAAAAACTCGTTTGTCGGTTCTAACTGAACTTTAAATTGGGCGTTGGGCATGCCCAGCTGTGTTAAAAGTTCCTGCAGCTGTGCTGTTAGATTTGGAATGGCTTGTTCCCTTTGTTTTTTAATGGCAGCTGCGGTCTGGTTTAAGGCTGTTTCTTGTAGGTTTATTTGCGCTTGCAAGGCTTCGATGTCGGTATCTAGATGTTCGGTTTGCGATACCGTTTTGGCCAACTGGTTTTTTAGCGCTATAAGCCCTTCAACGTCATCGACTAGGTGCTTTTTCATTAAAGCATGAATGCGTTCCAATTTATCGCCTACAAGCTGCAAGCGGTTGGGATCGGTCTCTAAACCGGCTTGTAGGGTTTCTATTTCAGAAAAAATATCGTCGATTTCGATAACTACAGACTGAATGCGGTCGCTTTCGGTTTTATAGCGTTCTGAAAAACGGGCCAAAACCTGAAAGTTATTTTTCAATTCATTCAACATCGAAAGGATGCTTAGTTGCTCGTTATCCAACAATTGGTGCGAGTGCAACAGTTTTTCTTGAATGGCTTCTATATTGTTAAGGGTTTCGTACTCTTCTTCTAGAGCTTGCAACTCACCCGGCACCAAATTAGCCTCCTCCAGTTCGTTAAGTAAAAACACATTGTAGTCGTGTTCTTTTATCGCCTCTGCTTTGTTTTTTACTTTGGCTTCCAGCGTTTTTTTAAGCGCTTTGTAGGCCTTTAGCGCTTCTTGATAGGTGATTAAGTTTTTGGTGTTGTTCGCCAAGGCGTCGATTACCTTAAACTGAAATTCATTTGTAACCAATTGCAGGGTTTCATGCTGCGAATGGATGTCTATTAGTTTGCTTGCCAAAGCTTGCAAGCTGTTTAGCGTTACCGGCGAGTCGTTTATAAAGGCCCGGGATTTTCCCGAGGGTAAAATTTCTCTTCGTATAATGGTTTGGGGGTCGTAGTCTAATGCTTCGCTTTCAAAAAACGCTTGTAGGCCTAGTGGTGCAATGTTAAAAACAGCTTCAATAATGCATTTCTGCTCTGGGTTTTTAATGGCACTCAAATCGGCACGTTTTCCTAAAATAAGGGACAAGCCTCCTAGAAGTATGGATTTTCCAGCGCCTGTTTCTCCGGTAATAATGGTAAAGCCTTGGGTGAAATCGACCTGAAGCTTTTCTATTAGTGCATAGTTTTTTATAGACAGTGATGCTAGCATTTAAGTATTTTTAAGTAACTACTAGAAAAAAGAAGCGGCACAAATACGCCTTAAAATGTAATGTTACGCCATTTGCTGGAATGCATGGGCGCGACCTTATTTAAGGTACTTAACAGTTCTGTAATCTCGACACTTGGGCCATCGGTAAAGATTTGCTCGATTTCATCGGCCTTGGCATCAAAAAACACACGTAATAAGTACGAGTTTGGGCGTCTGGCATGTAAGGCGTTAAAACTATTTAAGGCATTTACCAGTCCCGATTTTCCCGATTTTACATTGCTGTGCATTTCGTCTAGGCCTTTTCTGTGATAAGCATACATAACCTCCCTAAACTCCTTGTAGGTTGATGCGCTTATGTTATCTATTAGGGCATATCTGGATTGCAAGCCGTCTTCTAACCGCCAGCCTTTTGAGCCTTCCTGCTGAGAGTAATTGGCTATGGTTTGGGCTTGTTTAAAATACACATCGCCGCCATTGGGGGCAAACGTATCGGCGTCGACACCCAAAATCATGTAGATATGAAAGGCTAAAACCGACACCAGATTAGATTGAAACTGATTGGGGCTAAATATTAGATTCTGAAATTCTAAATACTTAAACGTAAAATCCTTGTCGTTTATGTTGTAAACAGGCGTGCTATAGGTTGACCCAAAAACCGGTCTGGAAGATTGCACCTGTATGCTCGCCTTATAAACATCGTTATTGTATTCTGTAATGTTTATAAAAATGCCGCAACTTATTTTTTCTTGCGCTTCGAAGGTTTTGTCTGTCCATTTGGTATTATTAACAAACTCGGCAAGTTGCTTTTCTAGGGTTTTGAATATTTGCAGGTTTTCGTTACCTGTTTGTTGTGCGTTAACCACAACATTGCAGTTAAGCTCTTGCGAGAAGCCAGACCAGGACAACAACATTAAAACAATAAGTATTCTATTCATTAAGCTGATTTAAAATTTCGTTTAGAATGTCTTTGGCCACATCGGCTTTCGACTTTAGTTCAAACTCTAAAATACGATCTTTATTATCGATAAAGGTTACTTTATTGGTTGGCGATTTAAACCCAGCACCTGTATCGTTTAACGAATTTAATACAATTAAATTTAAATTTTTCTTTTTCAGCTTTTGTTTTGCGTTTTCTAGCTCATTATTGGTTTCTAGAGCAAATCCCACTAAAAATTGTGAGGTTTTAATGGCACCTAACGAGGCGAGAATGTCTTTGTTTTTTACCAGTTCTAGCTGCAGGTGATCCGATTTTTTCTTGATTTTTTGGTCGGCAACATGCTTGGGTCTATAATCTGACACAGCTGCCGATAGGATGGCAATATCGCTAGTATTAAAGTAGTTGTGCGCTTCTTGATACATGTCTTGAGCACTTACCACTGGAATAACCTTAATTAAGCTATGGGTAACGGTTTGGTTGGTTGGCCCTGTAATTAAAATAACCTGAGCCCCCATATTGGCTGAAGCTTTGGCAATCTCGAAGCCCATTTTACCGCTAGAGTGGTTGCCTATAAACCTAACCGGATCGATAGCCTCGTATGTGGGGCCTGCCGTAATTAAAACTGTTTTTCCTTTTAGGGGCAGTTTTCCTAGAATATCGTTTTCTATAAACGCCAGTATGTGTTCTGGTTCTGCCATTCTACCTTCGCCTACCAAGCCGCTGGCTAGTTCACCGCTTTCGGCAGGAATCATGACGTTGCCATACGCCTGAAGCGTTTTTAAGGTGGTTTTTGTCGATTGGTGTTTGTACATGTCTAAATCCATGGCAGGTGCAAAATATACAGGGCATTTTGCCGAAAGGTAGGTTGCCAGCAATAAATTATCGCAAGTACCGTGTGCCATTTTAGACATGGTATTGGCCGTGGCTGGGGCAATCACCATAACGTCTGCCCACAGGCCTAACTCTACATGGTTGTTCCACGTATCGTTATCATCGTCGTCGTTGGTAAATGACGTATGGACTGGATTTTTTGAAAGTGTTGATAATGTTAACGGGGTAACAAAATCTTTAGCGGAAGGCGTTAATACAACTTTCACATTGGCACCAGCTTTAATAAAAAGCCGGACCAATGTAGCTGTTTTGTAAGCGGCTATGCCAGCACTTATGCCGAGTAAAATATTTTTACCGCTTAAAATAGACATGGAACTAAATTATAGTTTAGCGTCTTCTTCTGTATTTCTGTAATAGATTTTATCGTCTAACCACTCTTTTACAGCCAAGGCATGAGGCTTAGGTAGTCTTTCGTAAAATCTAGACACCTCTATTTGCTCTTTGTTTTCAAAGATTTCCTCTAAGCTATCGTTATAGGTAGCAAACTCCTCAAGCTTTTCTATCAATTCCTTTTTAATTTCAGAATTGATTTGTTCTGCGCGTCTTGCAATAACAGAAATAGCCTCGTAAATGTTACCTGTTTGTTGGTCGATAGCATTTCTGTTGTATGTAGTTGTTGATGTTGGTGCCTTAATTTTCTTTACGTCCATTATCTTAAAAATTTAGCTTTTGGTATTGAATGTCTCCAATTCGTTATTTATGTCGATGATCATTTTATCTGCTTCTTTTATATGCTCTGATGCGGCGTAGGCCTTTTTAAACGAATTGTAATACGCTTTGGCATTTTCTAAGCGCGTTTCCTTTTTTGAAGCAATACTGTTCATGGCTAGCTTATAAGCCGAGTCTAATTTGTAAAACAACGCATCTTCTCTTAAACTAGAGCCAGGAAAATCGAAAATAAAATTATCGAAGGCTTTTATTGAAGCTTCGTAATCGCCCGTGTATCCTGCAATTTTATTGTACTGTTTGGCTATCTCGTAAGCTTTGCGCTCCAATTTAAAGTCCAATTCCTTAACCATGGCATTGGCCTCTGGCATGTATTGCGAGTTTGGGTACACATTAATAAATTCTTGCAGTTTGCTTAAGGCTTCTTTGGTTTCTACTTGCGCTTTAGAGTATACCGGCGATAACGTATAAGAGCTTTTGGCACTTAAAAAGGCGGCTTCCTCTATTTTTTCGCTATTGGGGTAAGCCGTAACAAACCTATCAAACTGGTAGCCTGCCAAGTAATATTCTTTCATTTCATAAAAGGTCATGGAATACAGGAACATTAACTTTTCGGCTTGAGGTTTCCCTCTGTAGTTGGGCACTATTTGCTTAAACAATTTATTGGCCTTGGCGTACTTGCCTTTGTTGAACATTTCCTCGCCTACTTGAAATTTTTCTGAAATCTCTTCAGATTTCATAGCTTTTTGGTAAGGACTACAAGCGGCTAAAATTGTGCACGTTATAATTATGTAAAAAAGTTTCTTCATCGTTAAAAAACAGACTGCAAAGCTAATTGATTATTATGGATTTTAAAAATATTTTTCTAGTGCTAAATTAAAGTTTAAACCCCATGGCATATAGGGTTTAATTTTAATTTAACATTTAGAAGGTTTTTATGTAGCTGGCAATTTGCTTTTTTAAGGCATTAGTTGCCTGAACCAAAGGCAATCTAACCTCTGGCTTACACAAGCCCTTTTCTGCCAAAACAGCTTTTATGCCTGCCGGATTATTTTCAGAGAAAATATACCCAATAACATCCATTAATTTAAAATGAATTTTATACGCCTCTTGGACGTTATCCTGCAACCCCAATTGAATCATTTTTGAAAATTCCTTTGGAAATGCTTGACCAATAACAGAAATAACCCCTGCTCCGCCAGCCAAAGCAACCCCTAAAGCCAAGTCGTCATCGCCCGAGATAATCGCGAAGTCTTCGGGTTTGTTTTTTATCAGCTCTAAATACTGCGATATGTTATTGCCGGCTTCTTTTACGGCGATAATATTTTCAAAATCCCGAGCCAATCTTAACGTGGTTTCCGGCAACATGTTAGAAGCGGTTCTGCCTGGCACATTATAGAGAATAATAGGTTTTGGAGACGCTAAGGCAATGGCTTTAAAATGCTGGTAAATGCCTTCTTGTGTTGGCTTGCTATAATAAGGCGACACCGAAAGCAGGGCATCTACCTCGTTTAAATTGGTGTTGTTTATTTCCTCTATAACGGCGGCGGTATTGTTACCACCAATGCCCAACACAACAGGCAAACGCTTGTTGTTGGTTTTTACAACCGTCTCTAAAATGGCCTTCTTTTCGGCTTTTGTAATGGTCGCACTCTCGCCGGTGGTTCCACTAACAACCAAGTAATTTGTACCGTTTTCTATATTGTATTCAACAAGTTTTGAAAGCGCTTCGAAATCTACGCTTAAATCTTCTTTAAAAGGCGTTACTAAAGCAACCCCTGTTCCTTGAAATTTATTGTTCATCATCTAATTTGTTTAAAACCTTAAGGTATTTACACAGTTCGTTTTTAAAATCTGTAATCTGGTTTAAATCTGTTTTTACAATTAAATCGTTTAGTCGCTCATCCAACTGAAAAATCCCCACTTTAAACGTTGCCTTAGATTTTGCTGTTATGTACTTAAGCTCTAAAACCTCTTTGGCATAATAGCTTATAAGCACATCAAAATCTGTTTTTACAAATGTTTGTAGTTCGGGGTTGGTAATCTTACCATTCCAAGAAAAATCCTTGGGATTAAAACAGATGTTACAAGCGCAAGCACCTTCATGTTTTATATTTGAAAACGCAATAATTTTAAGCTTGTTTGGCTTAACATTAACAGCCTCTGCTATGGATCTTAAAGCATCGAAATCTGAAATTTCATCAGCATTTAAAACCACCCCCATGCTTTTTATCTTGCGGTTTTCAACATTCTCTTTAGAGGCATTAAGGATTAAATTTAACTGCTTTTTAATAGATTTTTCTTTAAAACCCTTTAAAATCATTCTATATTTATACTTTCTACAAAAGTAGCTAAAACTAATTATAAAAGCTTGTTAAAAAACCCATGAAATTAACACACCTCACCTTCCTCTTTTTGCTTACAACCATTTTGGCCTGTAAGCAAGAAAACAAACAGCTAACACGCATAGAAGGCAAACTACTACCAATAACCGACAGTTTAGAACTTAACAAAACCATTGATAGCGTTATTGCACCATACAGAACCCATGTTAACAAAGACTTAGACAGTGTTTTGGCCTACGCCATGGATACGTACTCTAAAAGTGATGGCGAACTGAATACCGCGATTGGAAACCTTTTTGCCGACGCCATTTTTGAGCAAGCCAATCCTATTTTTAAATCCAGAACCTCTAAGGATATTGATATTGTTTTAGTTAATCACGGCGGTATTAGGGCCATAATTTCTAAAGGCAACGTAACCAAACGTACAGCTTACAGCATTATGCCTTTTGAAAACAGCCTGGTCGTGGCAGCATTAAACGGGAAACAAGTTAAACAACTGGTAGACTACCTTGTAAGGGCCAAACGCGCCCACCCTATTTTTGGTTTAAAACTAACCGTCGATGCCGATTACAACCTAAAAGAAGCCCTGGTAAACAACCAGCCTATCGACACCACAAAAACCTACTACGTAGCAACCAACGACTATTTGTACAACGGTGGCGACCACATGACCTTCTTTAAACCAAACGATTCCTTATACGTTTTAGACTATAAAATAAGGAATGTGCTTTTAGACTATTTTTATAAAAAAGACACCATTAACCCTTCTATTGACGATAGATTTATAAAACTTCAAGAATAACCCATGAAACGTAGAGATTTTATTAATCAAGCGGCAGCCACCACAGCATTGGTTTCGCTAGGCGGTTTAGGCTTACAGAGCTTCTCGACCAAAAGTAGCGCAACGCAAATTACCATTCTACACACCAATGATGTGCATAGTCATATCGACCCATTTGGGCCAGACGATGGCAGAAATCCCAACAAGGGCGGTGTAGCAAGAAGGGCTACTTTAGTAGAACACATTAGAAAAGAAAACCCCAATACCCTCCTATTAGATGCCGGCGATATGTTTCAAGGCACCCCCTATTTTAATTACTACGGGGGCGAACTTGAGTTTAAACTCATGAGCATGTTAAAATACGATGCCGCAACCATAGGCAACCACGATTTTGACAATGGTATAGATGGGCTTTACGCCCAACTGCCACATGCAAAGTTCGACCTTATTTCGGCGAATTACGATTTTTCCAATACCGTTATGGATACGCATGTAAAGCCCTATAAAATTTTTACCAAGGAGCATATAAAAATTGGCGTTTATGGCTTAGGCATTAAACTGGAAGGCTTGGTAGATGTGGCCTTAAGCAAGGAAACTAAATACTTAGATCCGATAGAAATAGCCCAAGATACAGAACGAATTTTAAAAGACGAACACAACTGCGACCTGGTTATTTGCCTTTCGCATATAGGCTATTACTATGGCGATAAATCGACCAAGGTAAGCGACCTTATTGTAGCCAGAAAAACCAAACATACCGACCTTATTATTGGAGGACACACCCATACGTTCTTGCCCAAGCCCACCATTGAAAAAAACAGCGTTGGCAAACATGTTTTGGTTAACCAAGTTGGATGTTATGGAATAAATTTAGGCCGTATTGATTTTTATTTTGACAGCCAAAAGAACAAAAGTGCCGATGGCACCGCTATAATCGTTTAGGTTAAAACGTTATCGGGCACGCTTAAGGTAGACGCCTGCACTCTTTTTTGTTGTCTACGACGCAATGGCATGGTTTGCATAAGCACATATTTGTATAAAAACAATAAACCTGCAAGGTGTAAAACACGCTCGATAACTGCAAACACATCGTTGTATATGTAGTAATTTATAATGTAATACAACACGTCTGAAAACACAAAGCACAGGGCCATAATTAAAAATGTTATGGCCTGTTTTGAATCGTTGTTTAAATACACCACAAACGACACGAACAATAACGCGACAAGCGAGCTGCTTTTTAAAACGTATAGCCCAACCTGAAAGGCACCGGAGGCACTAAATTGTAACATCCAAAACAATTCGTATAGGAAATACGAGTTTACAGCCAACACCAACAACAAATAAAGCCCAATGACCTTATCGAACGCTATGGTTTTAAGTCGCGTAAAGGCATAAAAAATCAGGCCCAAATAGCTTAAAAAGTAAAATAGGCCAGAAAACTCCACAACACTTTGGTTTATATGAAAAACAGATAAAAAGTCACCCAAAAAGGAAAACAGGTAAAAGAATAAAAAAACAAGCCCTACCGCTCGCTGCTTCACATAAAAAAACAGAAAAAAGACAGGGACATAAATGGGTTTTAGGAACCAGAGAAGGCCTTCATTTTCACTCAAAAGAGCAACCAGTGTGAGCAACAAAAGGCTGAACAATACACCAATAAATAGGGCATTAAAATTGGCTTTAAACAATTTTTTCATAATAGAAGAACATAAGTAGGTATAACAAATATATGTTTTTATATCGGTAATTTTATGCACTTCATCGAAAAAAATGTTAAAATTTTAAGTAAAAGCTAGCTTTGTGTCTAGGTGCACACCATTAAACAGACCTATGAAATACTTTGTAATATTTGCTTATTTATTAATTTTTATAAACTGCAAAGCTCAAGACTGACTAAAATCTACTTGGCAATTACTAAGGTCAATTCTAAACCAAAAAACTTCGTATATTTATCATTATCTGACAGTTATACGAACGCCGTTGTACTTCATTATAACCAACCACTAACCAATGATAAAATTCTTTAGAAAAATTAGACAAAAAACTCTGACTGAAAATAAATTTGGAAAGTATTTAACCTATGCTATTGGAGAAATTATTCTTGTAGTTATTGGGATTTTGATCGCCCTACAGATTAACAACTGGAACATAAACAAAAGTAATATAAAAGAATCTAAAGAGTTTGTTACACGATTAAAAGCCGAAGTAAAAAGTAATATAGGTTTTACTCAAGAGGAAATCGAAAAAAAAGAAAACCAAAGGAGGAGTTCATTGGCTATTTTAAAAATGGTTGGCGAAGATATAACCAAACTTTCTTCCAAAACATTGGACAGCCTAATCAATATATCTATGGCAAATGGCAACATGGAGTTTAAAAACGGAACCTTAAACGAAGGACTAAATACTGGAAAGGTCGCACTTATTAAATCCGACTCCTTAAAGACACTTTTATACGGTTTACCATCTCTTGTCGAAGAGGTTAGAATTGGAGAAAAATACATGAACGAAGACCTTAACGATTATTTTTATCCGTTTATATATGAGCATATCAGTTTCAGACAAATGGACTATGAACACACTGCACATGGAAAACTAATCGGACCTTCAAAATTTAGCAGCCACAACAATTTAAATGTGCTGAATATTCTAAAGTTTGAGAGCTTAATAGACAATATATTTTATAACTCTAATATACAGATTGACAACTACAAAAGACTTAAAACTGAATTAGAAAACCTCTATGAATTAATCGAGGAATATGACTAAAATAACAAAAGCACAACAATGTATAACCGCAATTACGGCGGATTAGACTATCCTTCGACTTCGCTCAAGGCAAACCGAATCCACCCGGAATAACCAATGCCAGTTCTAAACCGAAAAACTTTGTGTTTTTATCCTGAAAATAACGCCTAAAAAGAAATATATTTATACTTATATAACCCGTTGGCTGCAATTTGTAAATGATTCGAATTTGGTGTATATTTACATCAAAATATGTAATTATGTCGAGACAAAGTATATCATTTACAAAACCGAACGATGAATGGCTAAAAGCCCAAGTGGACAATAAAGAATATTCTAGCAAAAGCGAATTAGTTAACGATTTAATTAGACAAGCCCGAAAACAGCAAGTTCAAATTGACTGGATTCGAGCTAAAATTGAAAAAGCTGAAAATAGTGGATTTACGAATGACAGTAAAGAAAGTATTTTAGCTCAATCAAAGTCTTTGCTAAATGGCTAAATACAAACTGACAAATGAAGCGAAAAATGACTTGATTCGGATTCACCACTATGGAGTAAAAAAATTCGGAATGACCCAAGCGGACAAATATTTTGAGTCTTTTTTTGAATATTTTGACATTATCGCTGAACGTCCTTTTTTCTTTGAATCTGTTGACTATATCAAAAAAGGATACAGACGTTGCGTGTGTGGAGTTGATAGTATTTTCTATAAAGTCAATGAAAATATTGTTGAAATAGTGACAATAGTTGGAAGACAAGATTTGAATGAAAAATTATAATGGAATTTAAAAAACTGTAGCCAACAATGTATAAGCGCGATTTACTCACGAGCTATTATTTGTTTTTGTGTTCATCAGTCGCTTCGCTTTGGTCGGCAGATTCGACTATCCTTCGACTTCGCTCAGGGTTAACCAAATCCACTCGGAATAACCAATGCCAGTTCTAAACCAAAAAACTTTGTGTTTTTATCCTGAAAACAACGCCTAAAAAGAAATATATTTATACTTATATAACACGTTGTGTTTCATACCGAAAACCAGCCGCTCAAATAGCACATTTGTTTTTTTTGCCGACACAAAAGCCAACGCCGAAAAAATAAAAGAGCTGTTTCTTGCCAACGCTCGGAATAATATTAAATTTGAGAAAAAAGATTAAAATTTCATGAGCTTATTTCAGAACTCTGTTCTAAACAAATATTTAAAAGGATTGGAGTCCGAAAAAGTCAATCAAGCTTACGAGCGATTTACAAGCCATTTCCATAATCCTACCATTCAAGAAAACATAAGAAATTCCAAAGAGGAACAATATCAAGGCGAATTCTTAATTGACCTTTTTGTGAATGTTTTAGGTTACATTAAAAACCCAACACCTGACTTTAATCTCACAACGGAATTAAAAAATATAAAAGGTTCAAAAAAAACTGATGGAGCAATTTTGAAAGGAGAAAAAGCACTTGCAGTAATTGAACTAAAAGGAACAAATACAACTGATTTAAGCAAAGTAGAAACCCAAGCATTTGGATATAAAAACAACCAACCAGGTTGTAATTATGTCATTACTTCAAACTTTGAGAAGTTGCGTTTTTACATTGACAATGCAGTTGACTTTGAGGAATTCAATTTATTTCAGCTTTCAAAAGAACGTTTCGACATGCTTTGGCTTTGCCTTTCATCAGACTATTTGTTAAAAGACATTCCCAAAAAGATAAAAGACGAATCTTTAACGCAGGAAGAAAACGTCACCAAAAAATTATACAAAGATTACGCTTCTTTCAGAAATGAGATTTTTGATGCCATACAAAAAGAAAATCCTGAATACGATAAGTTAACGTTATTCAAGAAAACGCAGAAATTACTCGACCGTTTTCTATTTATCTTTTTTGCAGAAGATAGATTGTTATTGCCACCAAATTCTATTCGTTCTATTGTAAACCAATGGACTGATTTACGTGATAAATATGACGAATATTTTCCTTTGTACAACCGATTTAAAAAATATTTCGGTTATATGAACACAGGACACAAAGGACAACAACACGATATTTTTGCTTACAATGGTGGACTTTTTGCACCAGATGAGATTTTAGATAATATCAAAATTAATGACGATTTACTTTACAAACACACAGTTAATTTAAGTACCTACGATTTTGAAAGTGAAGTAAGCGTAAACATACTAGGTCATATTTTTGAACATTCATTAAACGACATTGATGAAATTCAAGCAGAAATACAAGGCGTTGCGACCGAACAAAGCAAAACCAAGCGTAAAAAAGACGGTGTTTTTTATACCCCAAAATATATTACCAAATACATTGTAGATAATACAGTTGGCAAACTTTGTGAGGAAAAGAAAACTAAACTCGACATTCAAGAAGCTGAATATGAAAAAGAACGTAAAGGAAGACAAAAAGAGACTTTAAAAAAGCTATCTCAAAAATTAGAAGATTATAGAAAATGGTTATTGCAGATTACTATTTGCGACCCAGCTTGTGGTAGTGGTGCTTTTTTAAACCAAGCGTTAGAATTTCTAATTGCTGAACATCAATACATTGACGAGTTACAAGCCAAACTTTTTGGAGATGCCATGGTATTGAGCGAAGTGGAAAATGCCATTTTGGAAAACAACATTTACGGAGTAGATATAAACGAAGAAAGTGTTGAAATTGCTAAACTTTCTCTTTGGTTACGAACTGCACAAAAAGGTAGAAAACTCACTTCTTTAAATAACAACATTAAATGTGGTAACAGTTTAATTGACGAACCAACTGTTGCAGGAGATAAAGCATTTAATTGGAAAAACGAATTTCCAGAAGTTTTTGCAAAAGGTGGTTTTGATGTGGTGATTGGGAATCCGCCTTATGTTCAGCATAGGAGATTGATGGAATATTCAAGTCACTTTAAAAATCAATTTTCAGTTTATACTGGCACATCTGATTTAAGTGTATATTTTTATGAACAGGCAATAAATATTTTAAAAGACGATGGATTTTTAGCTTATATTAATACGAATAAGTTTTTTAACACAGAATATGGCTTACCATTAAGAAACTATTTAACTAATTATCAAATAAATACAATCATTAATTTTGAACAAGTGTCTATTTTCAAAGACGCTTTGGTTTCAAGTACAATAAACCTAATTCGTAAATCAAATCCATTAAGTATCGTAAATTATGTAGAGTTCAACAAAGAAAAACTTGCAGATTTAGATTTTCAGAACGAGCTAATTAGTCGAAAGAGAGAAATAACCAACAATTATTTAAAGAAAAATAGTTGGTTGTTTACTGACCCTAAAATTTCTTTAATCATTAAAAAGATAAAAGGTAAGGGTAAAGCAATTGGAGATATTGAGGATTTAGAAATTAAAAGAGGTATTACTACAGGTTATGATGACGCATTTTTGATAGAAAAATCACATTTGTTAAACACTACCCATCCTGAAATTTCAAAATCAATTTTACGAGGAAAAGATATAAAAAGATATGAGTTAGCAGAAAGTGGTTTAAGCTTGCTATTTATACCTTGGCATTTTCCATTACACTTGGATGAATCTATAAGTGGTGCAAGTCAAGATGCAGAAGAATCTTTGAAAATAAAATATCCTCAACTTTACGAACATTTAATAAAGCATAAGGACAAGTTATCTAACAGGAACAAGTCAGAAACTGGTAAGAGATATGAATGGTATGCTTTACAAAGGTGTGCCGCTTCATATTATGAACTTTTTGATAAACCTAAAATAGTTTGGGGTTTAATAACTGGTAATTGGGGATTTAGTTTAGACGAATCCGGAAATTTTCTAACTAGTTCTTCATTTTTTTTGACTTCGAATAATATAAACCTTAAGTTACTTTTAGGTTTGTTAAACTCAAAATTGTATAAATTCTATTTCAAGAATGTGGGTGAGCAAACTGCTGGCGGAGCTTATGTATTGAAAAAAACTTCGGTTGAAAAATTTATTTATCCATCTATAAAAGAAAATAATCTATTGCTTGAAAACATCAATGAAATGAGAATATTAAGCAACAATTTGAATAAATATGAAGCAAATTTTTTAATGCTTGTAAAATCCAAGTTTGGTGATTTAAAATTAACAACAAAACTTCGTAGCTGGCACCAATTAGACTTTAATCTATTTTTAAAAGATTTAGAAAAAGTACGTAAAAAATATGCTAAAGAAAACGAAACAGAATACAAAAAATTATCATTGAGCGAAGAAGCAGAATGGATGCAATATTTTAATGAGCAAAAACAAAAAGCAGAGGAATTAAAAGCAGAAATTGATAAAACGGACAAAGAAATAGACCAAATGGTTTATGAATTGTACGGATTGACAGAAGAAGAAATCGCCATTGTTGAGGAAGCAACAAAATAGAAAGAATTTCATTTGGCGATTCATGAACACATTATTGAAAAATAGAAATGAAGTGAGTAAATAAACATTGTGGAAGAAGCCAACGCATAAAGCCATACACATTTGCAATTACTCACGGATTTAAAAATTGTATTTTGGTGTTCGTGAATGTTTTACATTTCGCTTCAGCCAAACCACAAGCCAAAAATTGCAAAAGAGTATGATCTTTGCCAACAACACATAACCACAATTGCAACTGATTCGACTACCCTTCAACTTCGCTCAGGGTTAACTGAATCCACTCGGAATTGCTAACGTCAGCGCTAAACCGAAAATCATTAACTTTAATCCCGTAGCTGACAGTTATACGAGACCGCTAGCCACAATTAAAATCCAGAACTAACCGAATGACAACTTTTCCAGTATCAAATTCAACTTTATCAGAAAAAGAATTAGGTATTTTCATCAAAGACAAATACAATTTAAGCGAAAGTTTTGAATGTAAATTATTCAGAACAGGAATGAATCACACCTATTTCATTTCTAATACAAAAGAAAAGTACGTAATTAGAGTTTACTGTTATAATTGGAGAACAAAAACCGAAATTCAAGAAGAATTATCATTACTCGAATTACTCAAAAAAAACAATCTTTCCGTTTCATATCCAATTTCAGATAAAGAAGACAACCAAATTCAAGAAATAAATGCGCCTGAAGGGCTTCGCTATGTAGTTCTCTTCTCTTTCGCAAAAGGAGAAAAAATGAGATTTATGGACAATAACACTTGCTCTGAAATTGGCTCACTTATGGCTAAAATTCATAATATTACAGCTAACAAGGCAATTAATAGGGCTAATTATAATTCTAACCTACTTTTAAAACAGTCCTACAACCAGCTAGTTCATTTTTTTGCAGAGAATTTGGCTGAAATGAGGTATCTAAAAGATCTTGACAATAAAATTTCAAAAACCTTTGAGGAAATTAATCCATTAAAGTTTCAAAAAGGGATAGTTCATCTTGACATTTGGTATGATAACTTGAGTGTTAATGACAACAGAGAAATTACACTATTTGACTTTGACAATTGTGGGAATGGATTATTGATTTTAGACATTGGTTACTTTTGCAAACAATTGTTCTTCATAGAATCTGACAAGGAAAAATATGAATCAAAAGTTGAAAGCTTTCTAAATGGTTATCGAAAATTAAGAGAGCTTACAGACAAGGAAATTAAATTAATTCCAGAAGCTGGAGCTTCAATCTTTACTTTTTATCTTGGAGTACAAGCACAAAGATTTGATTGGTCGAATATATTTCTAACCGAAAACTATCTGAAAATGTTTGTTGGAAGGATAAAATCTTGGATGGAATATTATAAAAACAAAAAAATAACTGCTACCAACAACACATAACCACAAATGCAACTGATTAGACTGTCTTTCAGCCTCACCTAGGCTAAACTGAATCCACTCGGAATAACCAATGCCAGTTCTAAACCAAAAAACTTCGTATATTTATCCGTGACTATCTATTATGCACACAGTTAGGTCATTAAAAAAAGAATCCATATGAAAAAAAACGTCTTCTTCCTATTAATTGCCGTTTTGGCTCTTAACTGTAAAAACAAAGACATGGCATATACCGACCCCATTCCGAAACACGACAGTTTAACAATAGCATCAAAATTTGTGAATGAAGACCGTGTGATTAACATTTGGATCCCTCCAAACTATAAAAATTCGACCGACAGTTTTCCCGTGCTTTATATGCCAGATGGGGGAATAAAAGAGGATTTCCCACACATTGCCAACACATTGGATAAATTGCTATCTGAAAATAAAATTCCGCCATTTATATTAGTTGGAATTGAAAACACAAAAAGAGGGCGGGATTTAACAGGATTTTCGGAAGCTGAATACGACAAACAGTTTTGCCCCGTAACAGATGGCGCTAAAGACTTTAGGGCATTCATCTTAGAAGAATTAATACCAGAAATCAATAGAAAATACCGAACAACAAATAGAAAAGGCATTATTGGAGAGTCACTCGCTGGGCTTTTCGTCATGGAAACATGCTTTACCATGCCAAATACATTTGATTTTTATATTGCAATGGATCCTTCTCTTTGGTGGAACAATCACTTTTTAGCAAAAAATGCCGATGCACTATTATCTAAATTCCCCGACCAAAATTTAAAACTATGGTTTGCAGGTTCAAGTGCAGAAGACATTTCTAAATTCACTAAACGCGTAGAAAATAGCTTAAAAACAAGTGCTCCTCCAAAATTAACTTGGAAATATTCGGATGAACCAAATGAAAAACACAGCACCATTTTTAGAGCAACAAAAGAAAAAGCTCTTATTTGGACACTAAATAATTAAAGCCTAAAAAGACCAAGTGGCGTTATTTTAAAGAGCATCTGTGTACCCGCTTATTCAACTAGTAACTTAAACGTATCTTCATTTTTGGTTTTAGCATAAAAATAGTAAAAGCAAAACGCCATCGAAAACAAGATAATTGATACGATATTAAAGCCATCCCTTTCAGAAATATAGAAATAGGCTATTTGTAAAACTTCGGAAAAAACAATACACAGGGAGCCAAAAAATAAAAACAATGCCTTTTTATTGTCTTTACTAAAATACAACAACAACGAAGCCGTGAGCAACAACAACATAACAATATTGTAAATCACCTCGATTAACAGCATATGCAACTCTGGAAATTTTGGTTGGACAATGGTTAGCAAGACATACATAATGTACAGATTCAATAAAATAAGCACTATTAAATGTGGCTTGTAGCTTTTAAGAATTTTAGAAAAGTTAAGATCCCTACAAACGCCATAAAACAGGACGATATAAGCCAAAATATACAGGATATTTCCAAAGGTATAGTAAAGATACATATCGGCATTGGTCTCGATAAAAAGTTCGGTAAAGCTTGTTATTTCTGGTATGGAAAACAGGATTAAAAACCAGGTAAAGTACTTGTTTTTAGGCGTAACGGTTAACCAGTAAAGCAACAAAAATGCAGGCGCTATAACCGATTTAACCAGGCGGGAGAAAACGTATTCTTGACAAAAATCAAGCACAACACTTACAACAACCAAGCTTAAAATAAGCGCGCCTAATACCTTAGCGTTTTTCATAAATAATATTCACTTCGTGAGCAAATATACACAAACATTTACTATTTATCGACGAAAAAATACACTTTATCCGATTTTTATTAAATATTTAACATGACGAAAGATTTCGTTCACATAACCATATCTAAAAATTCCTTTTCAGATAAAATGGGAATTCCCAATGCTACCGCCTTATTTTTTTTACTGGGTCCCATATTGTCCCCGGCAACCACATACGATGTTTTAGAAGAAATGGAAGACGATACCTTACCGCCATTATCCTCAATTAATTTTTTAAGTTCGGTACGCGATACGGTGTTAAACACCCCCGAGACCACAAACGTATCCCCTTCTAGCTTATTGGTTTGGTTGGCTAAAGTCTCAGCCGAAAGCTCCAATTGCACGCCAAAAGATTTTAACCGCGCTATAATGGTTCTATTTTCTTCTGAATTAAAAAAGGCCACAACGCTCTCTGCTATCTTCACTCCTATCTCATCAACATTAACAAGATCGTCTGTTGTTGCATGGGCCAAAGCATCTATAGATTTGTAATGCTTGGCTAACTTTTTGGCTACCGTTTCGCCTACATACCTAATGCCTAAAGCATACAATACACGTTCAAAAGGAATTTGTTTGGATGCCTCAATACCATGAACCAGATTTTCAGCACTTTTTTGTGCCATACGTTCCAACGGCAAAACGTGCTCTACCGTTAGCTCGTACAAATCGGAATAGTTATTAATAAGACCTGCATTAACCAACAAGGCAACCGTTTCGCCCCCCAAGCCTTCAATATCCATGGCTTTTCTGGAAATATAATGCTGTATACGCCCGATAATCTGCGGATTACACCCATTGTAATTGGGGCAATAATGCTGCGCCTCGCCTTCTTGCCGTACCAATGCGGTGCCACATTCTGGGCAATGCGCGATATAGGTTGTGGGTTGCGAATGTTCTGGGCGTTTTGTAAAATCGACAGCAATAATTTTTGGAATAATCTCCCCGCCTTTTTCAACAAACACCTCATCACCTACCCTAACATCCAACTTGGCAATTTGATCGGCATTGTGCAACGACGCGCGTTTTACCGTGGTGCCCGCTAATGCTACAGGCTCTAAATTTGCCACGGGTGTGATGGCGCCTGTGCGACCTACTTGATACGTAATGTCATTTAATCGCGTTGAAACCTGCTCGGCCTTAAACTTATAGGCCATTGCCCAACGCGGTGCTTTGGCTGTGTAACCCAATTCTTCTTGCTGGTAAAAACTGTTTACCTTAATCACCACCCCATCAATTTCGTAAGGGAGTTCGTGACGATGCTCGTCCCAATAGTTTATATACTCTAAAACCTCATCGATAGATGTTACCAAACGGGCTTCATTAGGTACTTTAAATCCCCAATCTCGAGCTTTTTGCAACCCATCAAACTGGGTATTTACGCCTAAATCGCGCCCTTTAAGGCTATACAACAAACATTCCAGCGGCCGTTTAGCAACCTCTGCACTGTCTTGAAGTTTTAAACTACCTGAAGCCGTATTTCGTGGGTTTCTATAAGGTTCTTCGCCTATTTCTATTCTGGCTTCATTCATTTTATGAAACCCTTCTATAGGCAACACAATCTCGCCTCTAATTTCAAATTTATTGGGGTAATCGCCTCGTAATTGCAAGGGTACCGATTTAATGGTTTTTACGTTGGCTGTAACATCATCTCCTTGAAAGCCATCGCCACGGGTTACCGCCCTTACCAAACGCCCGTTTTCATAGGTGAGATTCATAGACGCGCCATCGTATTTTAACTCGCAGGTGTATGCAATTGGGCCATCGACCATTTTTTTAAGCCGTTTTTCCCAATCTTCCAAATCTTCTTTGGAATATGAATTATCCAAGGAGTACATTCTGGATTCGTGAACCACGGTTTCAAAGTTCTTGGTCACTTCGCCCCCAACGCGCAAACTTGGGGAATTGGCATCGTAAAACTCCGGGTGTTTGGCTTCCAGCTCTTGGAGCTGCTTCAATTTCATATCAAAGTCATAATCGCTTATCACCGGATTGTCCAATACATAATAGTTGTAATTATGCTCTCGTAATTCGTCGCGAAGTTGTTGTATGTGTTGTTGTATGTTTTGACTCATTGGGGGTGTTACTTTAGTATTTTTCGGCTTTTAACATGCGGTCCTTACCAAACATATCCTGCCGTAATGCGATGTGTTTAAACGGATATGTTTTGACCATTTGTTGCATTTCTGCACCAAGATATTGATTAATTTCAAAGAATAATTGTCCGTTGGGTTGCAACATATCAACAGCCAATTGTGTTATGGCTCGATAAAACACCAATGGATTATCATCTGCTACAAATAGTGCCAAATCGGGTTCGTAGTCGAGAACGTTTTTTTTCATCTCCTTTTTTTCCAACTGTCGCACATATGGCGGATTGGATACGATGATATCGAATTTAGACGCAGCTTCAAGTACTGAAAGACATTCGGCTTTGTTTAAAACATTGGCTTTTAAAAATGTCACCTCAACATTGTTTAACGCAGCGTTTTGTTGCGCAATTTTTAAAGCTTCCTCAGAAACATCCAAAGCAAACACTTGAGCTTTTGGCAACTGCTTGGCCAAGGAAATAGCTATGCAGCCTGTTCCCGTGCCGATGTCTAGGATTTTTAATTGAGATGCTTCACTTCGTTCTGAATGGCAATTAATAATCCATTGCACCAATTCTTCGGTTTCTGGCCGTGGGATTAGGGTGTGCCTGTTGACTTTAAATGGCAATCCTAAAAACTCGGTTTCACCAATAATATGCTGAATGGGTTCTTGGTTTTTTAATCGGCTTAACGCTTCAAACAGGGGTTGTTCTTCTGTTTTGGTTAGCACCAATTGCGGGTCTAATGCTATGGTTAACCTGTTAAATTTAAAGTAGTGCTCTATCAGCCAATAAAAAAAGCTATCAACCTCATCGGGGCCATAAATAGCATCGAGTTCTTTGTGGTATATGCCTTGTATATCTCTAAGCATCATAAATCTATTATCATCCAAACATTACACGAATAATGCCCCGTATTTCCTAGAGGGCCTTTTAGTGCCCTAAATCCCGTTTTTTTGTAGAGTTTTGTGGCAGCTGTCATATAAGGCAAAGTTTCAAGGTAGCATTGTTTGTACCCTAGGTTTTTAGCCGCCTCCAAACACGTTTGCATCATTTTACGTCCTAAGCCTGTACCACGAGCTTCGGGTAAAAAATACATTTTCTGTAATTCGCATACAGCGCCTTCGGCACCTTCTAAAGGCGCTATTCCCGCGCCGCCAATTATTGCTCCATCAGCATCAATCACAAAATAAATGGCCTTGGCGTTGTTGTATGTTTCCATCATACAATCTAAAGCTGCATCGGCATAAGCTGTACCAACCTTTGGCACGCCAAATTCTAAAAGTACATGACGAATAACCTTAGCCAACTGTTTATCATCGGCCTTAGTAATTTCTCTTATAACTATATTATCTTTGCTCACTTTAAAATGGTATTTTTACCGCTGTGAAGATACACGAAAAATACATAAAACGCTGTATAGAGGTGGCCAAAAATGGCCTTGGCTCTACACGGCCAAACCCCATGGTTGGCTGCGTAATTGTGTACCAGGACACTATTATTGGCGAGGGCTTTACAAGCCCGTATGGCGGTGCCCATGCCGAGGTAAATGCCATACTTGCCGTTAAAGACCAAGCGCTATTAAAAAAGGCAACACTCTACGTCACTTTAGAGCCCTGTAGCCACTACGGGAAAACGCCACCTTGTAGTAATTTAATTATCGAGAAAGGCATTCCGAATGTGGTGATTGGCACCATAGACACCCATAGTAAAGTTGCCGGAAAAGGCATTGACATGTTAAAAGCATCGGGGTGTCAGGTTACCGTTGGCGTGTTGGAAAATGATTGTAAAAACCACCACAAGCGTTTTTTTACCTTTCACAATAAAAAGCGCCCATATATTATACTTAAATGGGCACAAACGGTCAATAACCTTATTGCCCCATTACAAAAAGATGAACAAAAACCTGTTTGGATTACCAATACATTATCCAGACAGCTGGTGCATAAATGGCGTACCGAAGAACATGCTATTTTGGTTGGCTACAATACCGTAATGGCCGACAACCCGAGTTTAACGGTTAGAGACTGGACTGGACAGCACCCCATTCGCGTTGTAGTTGATAAAACTAACAACCTACCAAAAACCTTAAACATTTTTAATTCGGAAGCTGAAACTATAGTGATTTCTGAAAGCAACACTGATTTTAACCAACCCATTGCCAAGCAAATTTGTAATGCACTTTACAAGCAAGACATTCAATCGGTTATTATTGAAGGCGGCAGCAAAACGCTTCAGGCTTTTATAGATGAAAACCTATGGGATGAAGCTAGGGTTTTTACCGGAAACACCACCTTTAAAAATGGCATACCTGCACCTGCGCTTCTAGGAAAAACCACTTCAAAACAAACCATTTTAAACGATACGTTACGCTTTTATGAACCTTATTAAAACCCTTATTTTCGATTTTGGCGATGTGTTTATCAATCTTGACAAAGAAGGCGCTATGGCCAATGCGCTTGAAATTTTTGAGGTCGATACGTTTCCCGAGGAATTAACCCATGTAAATTGTCGTTACGAGATGGGCTTAATAACAACCAAGGCGTTTTTAGAGTTTTATGCGACCAAGTTCCCAAACCTAACACAAGGCACTATTTTACATGCTTGGAATTGTATTTTAAGGGATTTTCCTAAACACCGGTTGGCATTCTTGAAAAAACTACAAGCCGAAAAAAAGTACAACCTCATTCTTTTAAGCAACACCAACGAATTACATATTGATTGGATAAAAAATGAAATCCCATTTTATGAAGAGTTCAAATCGTGTTTTAATCGATTTTACCTGTCGCACGAAATTAATTTAAGAAAACCCAACAGCAATATTTACGAGTTTGTATTAACCGAAAACAACCTCACCCCTAGTGAATGTTTATTTGTTGACGACCTTAAAGAAAATACCGATAGCGCCTCGAAATTAGGCATTAATACCTGGAACATTAATCCAGAAACCGATGATGTTACCCAACTTTTTGACGTAAACAAACGCTTATTTTAACGCATGTATCTACTGTTTAGCATATTATGTTCCACCTTAATTTTCGTAATATTTAAAGCGTTACGCAAATACAACATCAATACCCTACAAGTTATTGCCCTTAACTATATTGTGGCCAGTCTTATAGGAGTGTTGGCCTTTAACGAGCCTATTACCAGCGCAAATACCCTACATGCCAGTTGGTTTTTAGGGGCTGTGTTTTTGGGTTTTTTGTTTATAAGCATCTTTTTTGTTATGGCTCTAACCGCTCAGAAAAATGGGGTTTCGGTGGCTTCGGTCGCTTCAAAAATGAGTGTGGTTATTCCTATTGTTTTTGGTATTTATGTATATCATGAAAGCGCAAGTTTTCAAAAAATAACAGGTATTGTACTGGCTTTGGTTGCAGTATATTTAACCTCTATAAAAGGGACTTCAGAAATAAACCTTAAAAAAAACCTACTGCTTCCTGCCGTACTCTTTTTGGGCTCTGGCACAATCGACACCTCTATAAAATACATCGAAACCACTTATGTGCCCGAAAACGGTATTCCCATTTTTTCGGCGACCATTTTTGGCATTGCCGCTATTTTGGGCGTGATAACCTTAATGGTAAAAAAAGACCTGAAAATAATACCGAAAGCCCTTTTTGGTGGACTGCTATTGGGCGTTGTTAACTACGGTTCGATTTATTTTCTGCTAAAGGCCCTGGACCACGAACTGTTTGAAAGTTCAACTTTATTTACTGTTAACCATGTGGGTATTGTGATGCTTTCTACTTTAGTGGGATTGTTTCTGTTTAAGGAACATCTTACAAAAAAGAATTGGTTTGGTATTACATTGGCGATAATTGCTATAATTTTAGTAACATTGGCCTAAATGAAAGATACCTACAAAACCATAACCCAACCTTCGGCAGAAGTGTTATTTAAAGATAAAAACAGTAAGTTTTTTGGCTATGCCTTTCCTGTACATTCCGAAGACGATGTTAAGCAATGTCTAGAAACCATAAAAAAACAACACCACTCTGCTAGGCACTGGTGCTATGCCTACCAAATAGGCACCGAAGAGCACAGCATGTTATTTAGGGCCAACGACGACGGCGAGCCCAACAACAGCGCAGGAATGCCCATTTATGGCCAAATACAATCGTTCGAGCTAACCCATGTCCTTATTATTGTCGTGCGTTATTTTGGCGGTGTTAAATTGGGCGTAGGCGGTTTAATTCATGCTTACAAAACCACAGCCCAAATGGCTCTGGAGTCATCAAAAATTGTCACCAAAACCATAAACAAAACCTTTCTGGTCACTTGCGATTATAAAAACCTTAATACTGTCATGCGTATTATTAAAGAGCGAACCTTAGATGTTATTGACCAAAAACTGGAATTGGATTGCCAAATTAAGCTTTCGGTTAGGTTAAAGGAATCGGAAGAGGTGTTTGAAATTTTTGAAAGGCTTCACGAAATTTCCATTAAAGAAATGTCCTAAACCTGTTTTAGTTTTTCCAAAATATAATCGGGGCATTTTATGGGGCGTTTGGTGTTCATATCTATAAAAGCCAAAACGGTATTTGCCGTAACCAAAAGCTCTTGGTTTTCATTAAAAATCTCGTAGTCAAATTCGATTTTCACAGCAGGCGTTTTTTTCAATGTGGTTTTTACTGTAATTACCTCGTCGTAATAAGCCGACTTCTTAAATTGAAAGCTCATGGCAATTACTGGAAGCATAATATTACTAGCCTCTAGCGACTTATACGACACCCCTAGTTTGCGCAGCCATTCGGTTCTGCCCACTTCTAAATATAGCGCATAATTACCATTATATACAACCCCCATTTGGTCGGTTTCGCCATATCGCACTCTTATTTGCATTTCATCGAAAAACATATCCTGATTTAATTATTTTTTTGTAGTTTAGGAGACGCTCACAACATGCAAAAAAAATTCTGAATATTCAATAGTGTCCTATTTTTTTTTTTAGAATTTTGTTCACATATTTGTCGAGCTATAAAATCAACCAGAGAATTCCACTTCTCTGAATAACTAACTTAAAAATTTCTATCATAATAATGAGTGTGACTGCGCAATCGGTATGGAATAATTGTCTCAAATTCATAAAAGATAACATCCAACCTCAAGCATACAAAACTTGGTTTGAACCGATAAAAGCAGTTAAGCTTACAGACAAGGCCTTAAGCATTCAAGTTCCTAGTAAGTTTTTCTACGAATGGCTTGAGGAGCACTATGTTAAGGTGTTAAAGGTTGCCCTAACAAAAGAGTTGGGAGAAAATGCCAAATTGGTTTACATTATTAAAATGGAAAACACCTATGGCAACAAACAACCTTTTACCGAAAAAATACCAAGCTCAAACAGAACTGCTGTAAAATCGCAAGATGTCGATATTCCTTTTAACAACAAAAACCCCGAATTAAAAAACCCGTTTGTAATTCCAGGGATTAGAAATGTTAAAATCGAATCGCAACTAAACCCCAATTACAATTTCGAGAATTTCCTAGAAGGCGACTCTAATAGGTTAGCTAGAAGTGCTGGTTTAGCCGTTGCTGCAAAACCAGGTGGCACCTCCTTTAACCCCCTTTTAATTTTTGGCGGGGTTGGTTTAGGAAAAACCCACTTAGCACATGCTATTGGAGTTGATATTAAAGATAAATATCCAGAAAAAACAGTGCTGTATATTTCTGCCGAAAAATTTACGCAACAATATATAGACTCTGTTAAAAAGAATAACAGAAACGATTTTATTCACTTCTATCAAATTATAGATGTGTTAATAATTGACGATGTGCAATTCCTTTCTGGTAAAACAGGAACACAAGATGTCTTTTTCCACATTTTTAACCATTTGCACCAAAACGGCAAACAGGTTATTTTAACCAGTGATAAGGCACCTGTAGACATGCAGGATATAGAACAACGCTTATTATCGCGTTTTAAATGGGGCCTTTCTGCCGAACTGCAAAGCCCAGACTTTGAAACACGGGTTTCTATTTTAAAGAACAAGCTATATAGAGACGGGGTTGAAATGCCCGAGGAAATTATAGCCTATGTGGCAAAAAATATAAAAACAAACATCCGCGAGCTGGAAGGAGCTATTATTTCCCTAATAGCACAATCGTCTTTCAATAAAAAAGAGGTTAATATAGAATTAGCCAAACAAGTTGTCGAGAAGTTTGTTAAAAATACCAAGCGCGAGGTTTCTATAGATTACATACAAAAGGTCGTGTCGGACTATTTCCAAATGGATATCGACACCCTACAGTCTAAAACCAGAAAGCGCCACATTGTGCAAGCCAGGCAATTGGCCATGTTCTTTGCCAAAAAACTCACCAAAGCCTCTTTGGCGAGTATTGGATCGCAAATTGGAAAACGTGACCACGCTACCGTATTACACGCCTGCAAAACAGTAGACAACCTATCTTCTACAGACAAGCAGTTTAAGAAATATGTTGAAGACTTATCGAAAAAACTTTCTGTTTAAACGCCTATTACAATGACTAAAATATTGATGGTATGCTTAGGTAATATCTGCCGATCGCCATTAGCCGAAGGCATTTTAAAATCTAAACTTCCCGAAAGCGATTTTGAAGTAGACTCTGCCGGCACCTCCAATTACCATATAGGCGAAGCACCCGATGTGCGCTCGATAGCAGTCGCTAAAAAATATGGCATCGATATTACTGCCCAAAAAGGGCGCCAATTTACCGAAACCGATTTCGATACATTCGACCATATTTATGTCATGGACGAATCGAATTACGACAACGTTGTTAAACTTGCCAGAAGTACTGCCGACAAAGACAAAGTAACCTTAATTTTAAACGAGATTTATCAAAACCAAAACTACAGTGTCCCAGACCCTTATTATGGCGGCAAACAAGGTTTTGACCAAGTTTTTAAAATGCTAGATGAGGCTTGCGACAGCATTGCAAGCAGGTTAAAAAACCCCTAACCCATTATATTTTTATTCTTTTTTCGTAAATTAACATGAGTTCCAGAAACCTTGTTACTATGAAAAAACCATTCCTTATCGCCTTTTTTTTAAGCGTTCTGTTTAGCACCTCAAGCATGTCTCAGGATATAGAGCTTCAGTTATTTGCTTCAGGGTTTTCAAACCCTATTGGACTACACAATGCGGGCGACGATCGCATGTTTGTTATAGAGCGAAGTGGAAGTATTAAAATCTTAAACCAAGACGGTACCATAAACAGCACACCATTTTTAGACATAAGTAATCTTATTTTAAGTGGTGGTGAAAGAGGGCTGTTGGGATTGGCCTTTCACCCCAACTATACCAACAACGGTTATTTTTTTGTAAACTACACCAATAACAACGGCCACACAACCATAGCGAGATACAGCGTTTCGGCTGCAAACCCTCATGTGGCAGATGCCAATAGCGGTAGCGTGCTACTTACCATAAACCAACCTTATTCCAACCACAATGGGGGCAATATGGCCTTTGGAAATGATGGTTACCTTTATATAGCTACTGGCGATGGCGGTTCGGGAGGAGACCCTCAAGATCGAGCCCAAAACCTAAACACCCTTTTAGGAAAAATGTTACGAATAAATGTCGACAATGGCAGCCCTTATAGCATTCCAAACGATAATCCTTTTGCAAACGATAACAACAGCAATACACTACCCGAAATTTGGGCCTACGGGTTACGAAATCCGTGGCGGTTTTCTTTTGATAGGCAAACGGGCGATTTATGGATTGCCGATGTGGGACAAAATAACATTGAAGAGATTAACATGGCGCCCATAACTAGCGCAGGGGTAAATTACGGCTGGCGCTGCTACGAAGGCGACCAAACATACAACACCACTGGCAACTGCCCAAGCAGCACCACGCTCATGTTTCCTATTGCCCAATACACGCACTCGGGCGACGGCCTTTTTAAATGCTCGATTACCGGTGGGTATAGATACCGGGGCAACACCTACCCCAACATGCAAGGCTGGTACTTTTTTGCCGATTATTGCAGTAATGAAATTGGCATACTTACTTTTGATGGAAGCGCTTGGAACATGACCTTTACCCCGCCTTTTAGCGGCAACAACTGGACGGCCTTTGGAGAAGATGCTAATGGCGAGTTATACCTTGCTGGAATAAGCTCTGGAAACATCTATAAAATAGTACACAATAATTTAAGTACTCCCCCCCCTAACGAACATACATCTTTTAATATTTACCCCAATCCGGCAACCAATACGCTTACCATTTCGGGCAAACACCTTAACACACATACCTTAAATATATATACTGTTTACGGAAAAAAAGTGAGCACGCATACCATTACTAAAAACAATAAGGAAATATCGGTTGAAAACTTAAAAAGTGGGTTATATTTGGTTGAAATTACAACCCACTCCAACAACAAACAACATCATAAGCTAATCATTAAATAATGGCATCACATTTAGGCAAACTTTATTTAATACCTACAACTTTGGGCGACAATGCCCCTTTGGAAGTATTGCCCATTTCTGTAAAAAAAATTATAGAACAGGTTCAATATTATATTGTTGAAAACGAAAAAACTGCCCGTAGGTTTATAAAAAAAATAACCCCTAGTAAAAAACAAGCAGCGCTTACCATGTTTCAGCTAAACAAGTTTACCGATCCTCTTGATTTGCCTGCATTTTTAGAACCTTGCTTAAAAGGCGAGCCTGTGGGACTGCTATCGGAGGCCGGTTGCCCGGGCATTGCAGACCCTGGCGCCGATGTGGTAAAAATAGCACACGAGAAAGGCATACAGGTGGTTCCTCTGGTTGGTCCCTCGTCCATACTTCTAGCCCTTATGGCTTCAGGAATGAATGGCCAAAACTTTGCTTTTAACGGCTATCTTCCTATCGACAAAAGCCAACGAAAAAAAGAACTTAAACGCTTAGAACAATTAGCACACAAGCACCACCAAGCGCAACTTTTTATAGAAACGCCCTACAGAAATAATAAAATGCTGGAAGATATTTGCCAAGCCTTAAACCCAGACACCTTGGTTTGTGTTGCCTGCGATATTACACTCCCTACCGAATACATTAGAACAAAACCCGTAAGTGCGTGGAAAAAAAATAGCACAGACCTACATAAAAGGCCTGCACTATTTATTATTTACAAAAATTAAATGACTTTTAAGCCGTTCGCTTTTTAAACACCACTTTGGCTTTTCTGTTGGCTTTAATGTTTGACGTATCGTAGCCCGAAAACGTTTTCATGTAATGGTTTATTGTTGTGCCAAACGCATCAGAAAAGGCATAGTTGCCATGGCTTCGTAAAAACTTTTTTACGTTTCCTGGACCTGCTAAATGTGCGGCCGCTAAAATACCAGACTCTGTAATATGAATACCCTTTACGGTTTTTCCGGTAAAACGCTTAATGTCTTTCCTTAAAATCCATTTATTACGGGAGGCATTTGCGATAAAGGCCTTTTCCTGCAACTCTGGCGTTTTAAGAAATAAGGTAGGATTGTACACCCCAATTAGTTTTAGGGTTTCTTTTCCGAATTGATATTTCCCTAAGTAACCAAAATCGTTAACAATAAAATAATCTCCACCAGACTCTTTAAAGCCCAAAGCTTCTTTAAAACCAACAAAGGTCTTGCCTAATTCTGGTGTAAATACCTCAACAGGTTCGTGGACTGGTGAAATTTCTAAACTTGTTGCTACAGGTTTCCCATCCAAAGCCGTAGTGCTTTTAAGCACCATGCTTATGTTTTTAGATGAGTTAGGTTCAATTGTTTTGTTAAAACAAAACGCACCGATTAACAATAAAGATATTGTAAGCGATAATGCTAAATGACTTCCAATATTTTTTATCATAACTTTAAATTTTTAAGGCAAATCATTAACATTAAATTTACCTTGAAATTTGAGCGTGCAAAGATATGACTTTTTTTTAAATGCTGAAAATTAGTCGTTTAAGTGTTTTTAAAAGTAGATTCCGTGTAGCTTTATGCCATTTTTATCGTTGAACTCCACAGTTGGCAGGGGTACTTTTATCGTATTAAAAATACCGAATATCGATTTCAACACATGAGATTTTGTATTAATTCTGCTCAAATCAACATCCAAACTTAGCAGGTATTGCCGGCTTCTATTTTGGTTATAAAACCTCGGATCTGAATCGTGAACACCAGTTAGCATACCCTCGCCACTATACCCAACAGCCACATTTAACCATTTTGGTATTGCATTCGATTTTACAAACGATTGCACGTTGAAGCTTAACCAATATGTTTGGCCATTATAATCCTTTAATAACCTTTCGGCAAGACCGTCTCCCAGCTTTTCAGGATTCATTTTAGCATACTTTGTTTGGTGAAAAGAGTATTTCATAACTATACGCTGTTCGTCCCACAGCAATTCTTGCGAAACATACAGCCCTGTCCCTGCAGCATTGGCAACCATGTCGCCCCAAGAGAATCCCCAGGCTTTAGAAAACCCATCAAAAACTTCAACAGCAGTTAAAAACGTAAACCCCAATGTTGCTCCATAGAGCAGTTGGTCTTTTTTTGAAACGCCACTCCAATTTAAAAGATCTGCCCCTAGTGCACCCATTTGGTAAGCCGTGTATACATGCCCCAACTTGTCCATTTGCAACCATTGGGCATTATCGTTTGTGGTGTGGAATTTAGACTTAGGATAATCTTTATACCACAATTGGTTTAAACCTACCAAGGTAGCAGATGCCAAAGAAACCTCGGTAATCACTACACCGTTTCTTCTTGGTTTATTTAGGGTATCGCTAGGTTTAAAAAACAACTCTAGGTTAGATGGGGTTTGGGCCAAACACCAAGATGTTGCCAATAACGCGATAAAAACTCCCCTTAATCGTTTCACGTTTATCTGTTTATACCCTGAGACGATAAGTACCTGTGGTAAGCCCTTGCGTTAACATTGTGTTGGCTTAAGGTTTTGGCAAATTTATGGTACCCCAGCCGTTCTGCATCGGCAGCAAAATAAAGATAGCCATGCTTTTCGTAATTCAACACAGCATCGATGGCTGTTATGTCTGGCATGGCAATTAAACTTGGCGGCAAACCTGCATACTTGTACGTGTTGTAAGGAGATGCTATTTCCTTATGCTTGTTTAATACGCGTTTAATAACCGTGTCTTGATATTCTGGTAATTGATATGCGGCGTATTTTAATGTAGGATCTGCCTGCAAGGGCATTCCTATTTTTAAGCGATTCAGGTAAACGCCCGCTATTCTTGGCTGTTCGCTGGCTTGCTTAGATTCTTCGTGAACTATAGAGCTTAAAGTCATGACTTCTTTGGGGGTTAGCCCTATGGTTTTGGCCTTATTAACTCTAGCACTGTTCCAGAAACGGTTGTATTCTTTTAGCATTCTATCACGAAAATCTTCTGCGGAAGTATTCCAGAAAAACTCATAGCTGTTAGGAATGTACATCCCCAAAGCCGAGTGCTTGTCGAAATTCTGTTTCTTAAGAAAGCTGCTGTCTGTTAATGCCGTTACTAACGACACACTATCGGCTTCTATTTGCTGTGCAATTCTCCCGGCTAATTTTGGCAAGGTCTCTTGATTGTTAAAAGACACGCGAATTGGGATATTTTTGCTTCTAATAGAATTGATAATATCGTTATTATTCATGCCCTTTTTAATCGCATACTTTCCTGCTTTAATATTAGTCGTATACTTTTTTTGTTTTGCCAAGGCGTCAAAATTATCAATATTGATTAACAAGGGTTCTAATTGCTCCCTTACTTGGTGGTAAGTTCCCCCGGTTGGCACATAAATATAAGCGGCTTCGTTATTGAAAGCCGTGTTGGGCTTTAGCATGACCGAATACACGTAATATGAAAAAGCAGCCACGGCTATAAGGCCTATTAAAGCTATGGCCCACAAGATTTTTTTAATGTACATTATTAAATAGTAATTGTAGTAAATATTCGTTTTTGTATTGACCGCCTACCAAATTCCAGTCTTTTTTTATACCAACAACCTCGAAATGGTGCTTTTTAAACAGGTTTAAACTGGCATTATTATCTTCAGAAATGTTGCAATATACTTGGTGGACTCCCAAATGGGTTTTACAATAATTAAGCAACAACGAAAGGGCCTCGCTCCCATAGCCGTTTTGTCTATCGGTCTCCGACTTGATTAAAATACCAATACCTACCCTATTATTTTTAGGGTCGAAATCGAACAAATCTATTAAACCAACAGCTTTATTATTCTGGTTGGAAATTAACAGCCTTAACTGTTTTATCTCATATATATCCTTATGCGCGTTCTCTAAATACGTTTTTATAAGGTAGCGCGAATATGGTGTTTGGGTATGGCTTAACTCCCAAATGTCCTCGTTGTTTTCAATATTAAAAACAAACTCGAGGTCTTCGGGCTCTAAAGCTCTTAAAAAAATATGTGTCCCCTTAAGTGTTACCATTCCCCTGTAAAAACTTGTTCTGCTGGGCCAATAAGCCAAATGTTTTTATAACCAGCATCCGTTTTGTTAAACGACACCTGTACCTGGCCACCTTCAACCTGAAGGCTTATTAGTGTATGCTCTGTTTCCCCTATATGGTGCATGGCCAACGCAACAGCAGTTGCCCCGGTGCCACAAGATAAGGTTTCGTCTTCTACACCACGCTCATATGTACGTAATCTAAAGGTGTCCTCAGATACTTTTGTTACAAAATTAACATTACTGCCTTCGTTACCATACAAACTACCATAGCGTATTTTTGCGCCTTCTTCTTTAACCTTAAACTCAGTTAAATCGTTAACCAGTTGTACATGGTGTGGCGATCCCGTATTTAAAAACACGTACCCTTCATGGGTTTTAACCGCTGATACATCCTGCATTTGAAGCTCTACCAAATGATCTTTTATACTTGCATGGTGCATACCATCTACGGCCTCAAAAATAGCCGTGTTGCTTATAATACCAAGATGTTTGGCAAAAGCAACAAGACACCTACCTCCATTACCACACATGCTGCTTTGGTTGCCATCTGCATTGTAGTAAACCATTTTAAAATCTGCCGTATCGTGATTTTCCAATAAAATTAACCCATCTGCCCCTATACCAAAACGTCTATCGCACATTTGAGCCACCAGTTTGGTATTGTTTTTGTCGAAATTTAAGCGACGATTATCAATCATCACAAAATCATTTCCCGTTCCTTGATATTTATAGAATTGTATTGCCATACGTTTGGCAAATATAAAAATATTAATGTCAAAAAAAACGAAGGGACGCAAGCTATAATAGCTTAAAATTGAGTTTTTATATAGGCTCGCTTAAACCGTGCAACACCCACATGATGTTAACACACGTTAAAACCTGCGTTAAAAATCGTTAACAAAAAAATACAACAGCCAATAATTATTTAATTTTAATCGTTACATAATTAAAACAAAAAAATACATCGTATATGAAAAAATTAGCCAGTTTAGTTTTAGTATCGGCATTAGGAGGTATTATCACACTTACTGCATATAAAGTTTTTATTGAAAAAGAAACGCCTTTAACCCTTGCCGAAACAGAAGATCGCCCTAGCTTTCTTCCTACATCAAACAACGTAACAAAAGCATACAACTTTGCCGAGTCGCCAGATTTTATTGAAGCGGCAGACAAAACCGTACATGCTGTTGTACACGTTAAAAACACTGCTATAGTTTCTGGGCCAACCTCACTGCAGGATTTAATGTTTGGCCGCAGCTCGCAACGGGCCCAAGTAGGCACCGGTAGTGGCGTTATTATCTCTCCAGACGGTTATATTATTACTAACAACCACGTTATTAATGGGGCATCGCAAATTTCTATTACCACAAACGACAATAAAATTTACGAGGCCAAATTAATAGGCTCTGATGAGAAGACAGACATTGCCCTTTTAAAAATTGAAGCCGAAGACGAGCTTCCTTTTATTAGGTTTGGCGATTCGGACCAAGCCAAAATTGGCGAGTGGGTCTTGGCCGTGGGCAACCCCTTTAATTTAACCTCTACGGTTACCGCCGGGATTATTAGTGCTAAATCCAGAGATCTTTCTGGACAAAACTACCAATCCTTCATTCAAACCGATGCCGCCGTAAACCCAGGAAACTCCGGAGGTGCTTTGGTAAATGCTAATGGAGATTTGGTAGGCATAAATACAGCCATTTCCTCGCAAACGGGTTCTTATATTGGGTATTCCTTTGCCGTACCAAGCAATATTGCACGTAAGGTTGTAGAGGATATTATGGAGTTTGGCAATGTGCAAAACGGTATTCTTGGTGTTTCAGGCATTTCGTTAAACAGCAAATATGCCGATGAGTTTGGAGTATCTACTTCCGAAGGCTTTTATGTTAGCGAGGTAGAAATGGGCTCTGGAGCCGATGTTGCAGGAATTGCAAAAGGCGATGTTATTAAAAAACTGGACGACATCCAAATTTCAAAATTTGCCGATCTAAAAGGCTATTTAAGCACCAAGCGCCCTAACGATGTTATTAACGTTACCCTACTTCGCGCTAACGAAAACATAGAAATCATTCCTGTAAAATTGGTTAAAAACCAAACAGCAATACTGCCTATCATTGGACGTGTTAAAAATGCCAGCGAAAAAGAACTGAAAAAACTCAACCTCTCAAAAGGCATTAAAATCTCACAACTAAACCCCAGATACGAACGCAACTGGAAATCTAACGGCGTAGAAACAGGCAGCATTATTACCGCCATTAACGACAAAGACGTTAACGATGTAGACGTTGCCAAGCAAATTATTGAAAATAAAGCCTATAACGAACCGCTAAAGTTCGAGATTATAAATAAATACGGTAAAAAAGAAACCTTCTATTGGCGATAGGCCGTACTTAAAGAAAAACAAAACCCTTCAATCTCTTGAAGGGTTTTATTTTAAAAAAACCTTACGAAAACGTTTTAAAAACATTATTTTTGCATCAAATTTTCAAATCAAAAACAACACACTAAACTTTTAAAAATGAGTCTTAACGGAACTTATGAAAGCGAATTGGCTTTTCAAGCAGACAGAAGAAAAGCTACAGTTGAATTTATTAAGATTGTAAGCGACCTTTGGTACGACAAATCTATTGAATTGGTTCTTTTTAGAAACCAATTAATCGACAGAAATGTTAGCCAAATCCTAAACCTGCATGAGTATGCCTGTGAGTTTGTGCAAAAACCCATTTCAATTTTCGATTCGGTTGAAATTGCTCAAGCCATTCAAACTTTAGACTTACCTCCTGCAAAATTAGATATAGGAAAACTTACTTACGAATACCACTTAGAAGAAAAAAAATACAACAATGCACTAGCCTTTATAGCAGACAAATTAAAAGATGCTAATAAAGAAGAAGCCATCCAGCCTAAAGATGTTATCCTTTATGGTTTTGGTAGAATAGGCCGCTTGGTAGCAAGGGAATTAATGACCCGTACCGGAAAAGGTAGCCAATTAAGGCTAAGAGCCATTGTTACCAGAGGTAGTATTGATGAAGTAATCTTAAAGAAAAGAGCTTCTTTATTAAGCAACGACTCTGTTCATGGCGAATTTCCAGGAACCGTAATTGCCGATCTAGAGAACAAAGCTCTAATTATTAATGGTACTACGGTTAACATGATTTCTGCCAATGCTCCAGAAGAAATCGATTATACCGCTTACGGTATTAACGACGCCTTGGTTATCGACAATACCGGTGCTTTTAGAGATGATGAAGCCCTAGCCAGACACCTAAATGCAAAAGGTGTAGATAAAGTATTGCTAACAGCACCAGGTAAAAATGTTCCTAACATTGTACACGGTGTAAACCACCTAGAGAACGATCCAGATAAGATTGATATTTTCTCTGCCGCCTCTTGTACCACAAATGCCATTACACCTATATTAAAAGTAATGGAAGATTCGTTTGGTGTAAAAAGCGGGCATTTAGAAACCATTCACGCCTATACCAACGACCAAAACCTAGTAGACAATTTCCACAAAAAGTACCGTCGTGGTCGTGCAGCAGCCTTAAACATGGTTATTACAGAAACAGGTGCTGGTAAAGCCGTATCTAAAGCCCTTCCTAGTTTAGAAGGCAAACTTACATCCAATGCCATTCGTGTTCCTGTACCAAATGGATCGTTAGCCATATTAAACCTAGAATTGGAAAACCCAACATCTATTGAAGGCATAAACACCATTTTAAAGAAATACGCCCTAGAAGGCGACTTGGTCGAGCAAATTAAATACGAACTAAGCGACGAGTTAGTATCTAGCGATATTGTTGGCAGCTCTGCACCTTCTATTTATGACAGCAAAGCCACCATTGTAAGGGAAGATGGTAAGAACGTTGTGCTTTACATTTGGTACGATAACGAATATGGGTATAGCCACCAAGTAATTCGCTTGGCAAAATACATTGCCAAAGTAAGACGCCATACCTATTATTAATGGTTAGAATTTAGCTTTTTTAAGCTATTTAAAATCTAAATTCATATTTCATCCGTATATAGAAAAAGTCCTGCTTGCAGGGCTTTTTCCTTTATTATAAATTACCCATTGGGTTTTATTTATTACATTAGCAAAAACACACCAAAAAGCAACAAGATTTAACATGAAATTTTTTACGTTTTTATTTTTCCTTAGCGTTTTATCCTTTTCATTACACGCACAAGAAGATGAAGGCTTGTCTTTAAACAGCGGGACCATCGACAACCAATTTGAATATGTTATTAGAAAGTCCAACAGCTACCAAGATTTTAAAGTTGTAAAAAAACACTGGCTATACACCTTAAAAGCCCACACCTTAGACTCTTTAAAAGCGCTGCACGAAAAGCTGGATAAAAACCTAGCTACCATAGACAGCCAAGCTAAAGACATCGAAAAATTAAACACCAACCTAAGCAACACCCAAAGCACTTTAGACAAAACCAACGAAGAGAAAAACAACATGGCGCTCTTTGGACTACAAATGAGCAAGAGCAGCTACAATACCCTTATGTGGTCTATTATTATTGGGCTACTTGCCTGCCTGCTTTTCTTCATTTACAAGTTTAAGAATAGCAATACCGTTACACGCGAAGCCAGAAAATCGCTCACAGAGGTTGAAGAAGAATTTGAAGAACACAGAAAACGTGCCCTAGAAAGGGAACAAAAAGTAAGACGTCAACTTCAAGACGAAATAAACAAACAACGAAACAACGGATAAACTTTCTGTTTAAATACCATTAAAAATCTGTAATTTCGCTTACAGATTTTTTTTTTAGACCAAACCGAAGAAGTCATGCGCATCGATATTATTACCGTCTTACCCGAACTCCTTAAAAGCCCCTTTGAAGCCTCTATACTAAAACGCGCCATCGATGCCAATTTGGTAGAAGTGCACTTTCACAACCTAAGAGACTATACAACCGATAAATACAAATCGGTTGACGACTATCAATTTGGCGGAGGTGCCGGTATGGTTATGATGATTGAGCCCATAGACAAATGCATTTCCAAACTGCAGGCAGAACGCCATTACAACGACATTATTTACATGACCCCAGATGGCGAACGCCTTAACCAAGGCATAGCCAACCAACTATCGCTACACCAAAATATTATTATTCTTTGTGGCCATTACAAAGGCGTAGACCAACGGGTAAGAGATCAATTTATCACCAAGGAAATCTCTATTGGCGACTATGTGCTTTCTGGCGGAGAGCTGGGAGCCGCTGTTTTGTGCGATGCTATAATACGGTTAATACCCGGTGTTTTGGGTAACGAAACCTCTGCCCTAACCGATTCGTTTCAGGACAATTTACTAGCGCCACCCATTTACACAAGACCTCGAGAATACAAAGGCATGAAAGTGCCGGAAATCTTGTTTAGCGGAAACTTTCCAAAAATTGAAAAATGGCGTGAAGACCAAGCCTATAAACGTACCGAGCAGCGCAGACCAGATTTATTGGAAGACTAATTTTTTTTGTTTTTTTAGCCTCTATGTTTTAACTTTTTAATTATCTTTGCAGCCAATTTCGGATTAACCTCTGGCGAAAATCGTGAATGTTACTTCGATATAACACTATAAAAAATATTTAACCATGGAATCTTTAGTAAAATACGTACAAGACGAGTTTGTCACTAAAAAAGATTTCCCAGATTTTTCAGCTGGAGACACCATTACAGTTTATTACGAAATTAGAGAAGGCGAAAAAGTTCGTACACAGTTCTTTAGAGGCGTTGTAATACAAAGAAGAGGTAGCGGTTCCACCGAAACTTTCACCATTAGAAAAATGTCTGGTACCGTAGGTGTAGAGCGTATTATCCCTATTAACATGCCTGCCTTACAAAAAATTGAAGTTAACAAAAGAGGTAAAGTACGTCGAGCTAGAATCTTCTACTTTAGAGGTCTTACTGGTAAAAAAGCGAGAATTAAAGAAGTTCGTCGTTAATAACCAGTTAATAACTTTGAAAAGCCTTGTTTTTACAAGGCTTTTTTTATGCCGTTTTGTGAATAAAAAAGTTCGTAAACTGTTGATAAATAAACGGTTGAAAATCTTGCTTTTTACGGAATTCTGTCGTATATTAGTAGGACAATTGAACATTAACTATCCAGTTATGCTAACTTGAAAATAGTTAGATTAGTTCGGTTGATATAAAGATCGTTCTTTATTATAATTGTTTTTTGAGGTTTTAAAACAGTATGTGTAGGCATATGGCAGTTAAAAAACCATGAAGCTTGAAAAGTACTGCCACGGCAGATACTACTAGACAAGTGGAAAGTTTCCGAAGGTAACAGAAATGAAAGTAAAGGTTAAGTAGGAAGCAATGCTTTGAAACAGGAGTAACACGCAAGTGAAACTTTAAAAACAAAGTATCAAGAAAAACAATTTATCGAAACATAGTGCTTCAAGTCAATACATTTTGAAAGTTGCAATGTGTTTCATTGAAATAGTGAAACTTGAATTGAAAAGAACGCGTTTAACATGTGTTAAGCGTCGGTCGATTTAGTAAAAACTAAATAGGTCACGTAGTAACTATTTCGAAGAAAGCCATGTCAAGGTAGAATCTCTACAATGATATGGCTTTTGTTTTTTACCTTTGAGCTTTTCTAAAAAAAATGGATTTACCTTTTATTTCAGAGCAGGATTTTAAACACCAGAACTACTCCACAACCAAACTAACAAAGGCCGAATACGACAATTGCACATTTTACGATTGCGACTTCTCCAACTCAGACATTAGCAACAATGTGTTTCTGGAATGCAGCTTTATAAATTGTAACCTAAGCAACTGTAATGTGGTGCATACCAGCTTTAATAGCGTTAAGTTTATCGGTTGCAAACTAACCGGCCTACAGTTTAATAACTGCAACAGCTTTCTGCTGGCCTTTAGCTTTAACGGTTGTAATTTAGAATTGGCCTCCTTTTTAAACTTAAACATAACAGCAACCTCTTTTATAGATTGCAGCATGGTAAAAACAGATTTCACCAACGCCAACTTGTCTAAAGCCATACTCGCTAATTGCGATTTAAAATTCGCGATATTTAACAACACCAACCTAGAAAAAAGCGATTTAACAACGGCCATAAACTACAACATCCACCCCGAGAACAACAGAATTAAAAAAGCAAAATTCTCAAAAGATCAATTATTTGGACTCCTAGAATCATACGACATCCAAATTGAATAAATGCTTCACAAACAACAAGCCCAAACTACTTGATTTTACTATATTTGCAGAACGAAATAAAAAACTAATCTAACGTCACAAAATTTTATATAAAATGGCAACATCTCCAACTATTTTTTATACCAAAACCGATGAAGCTCCGGCATTAGCAACACATTCATTTTTACCTATTGTTAAGGCGTTTACAAAATCGTCTGGTATTAATATAGAAACCAAAGACATCTCATTAGCAGGAAGAATATTAGCAACCTTTCCAGAGTTCCTTAACGAGGATCAAAAAATCGAAGATGCGCTTTCTACCCTTGGAGAGTTGGTAAAGCTACCTGAAACAAACATTATTAAGCTGCCTAACATTAGCGCTTCTATTCCGCAATTAACAGCAGCAATAAAAGAACTTCAGGAAAAAGGATTTAATGTGCCCAACTACCCAGAAGAGCCACAATCCGATAGCGAAAAAGATATTAAGTCACGTTACGATAAAATTAAAGGAAGTGCAGTAAACCCTGTACTCCGCGAAGGAAACTCAGACCGTCGCGCTCCTAAAGCGGTAAAGAATTTCGCTAAAAAGAATCCCCACAGCATGGGCGCTTGGAATCCAGACTCTAAATCGCATGTAGCAACCATGCAGGCTGGCGATTTTGCCCATACCGAAAAATCGGTAACCCTGCCAGAAGCTACCACCATAAAAATTGTACATGTTAACAACAATGGTAACGAAACCGTTTTAAAACCTTCATTCCCTATTCTAGAAGGCGAAATTATAGATGGTGCTGTCATGAGCAAAACCGCATTGGTAAACTTTTTACAAGAACAGGTAAAAGAAGCCAAAGCAAGCGGGACACTGTTCTCACTACACATGAAAGCCACCATGATGAAAGTATCGGATCCTATTATCTTTGGACATGCCGTAAAAGTATTCTTTGCCGATGTGTTTAATCAATACGCCCAAATCTTCGATGAGATTGGTGTTGAAGAAAACAATGGCTTAGGAAATGTGCTTGCCAAAGTAAACGAACTCCCTGCCAACAAACGCAACGAGATTTTAAACGCTATTGAAACGGCTATCGAAAACGGCCCAGACCTAGCCATGGTAAACTCAGATAAAGGCATTACAAACTTACATGTCCCAAGCGATGTTATTATCGATGCTTCTATGCCAGCAATGATCCGTAACTCTGGACAAATGTGGAATGCCCAAGGAAAAACCCAAGACACAAAAGCAGTCATTCCAGATAGTAGCTATGCAGGCATTTATACAGCAACCATAGACTTCTGTAAGAAAAATGGCGCTTTCGACCCTACCACTATGGGTACTGTTCCAAACGTAGGCCTTATGGCTCAAAAAGCCGAAGAATATGGCTCTCACGACAAAACCTTCGAAATTGGCGAAAACGGAACCGTAAAAGTTATCGACAATGCCGGAAATGTATTAATGCAACACAGCGTTCAAGCAGGAGACATCTGGCGTATGTGCCAAACCAAAGATGCTCCAGTTCAAGATTGGGTAAAATTAGCAGTAACTAGAGCACGAGCCTCACAAACACCTGCCATTTTCTGGCTAAACGAAAACCGTGCCCACGATGCCGAACTCATCAAAAAAGTAAACGCCTACTTGCCACAACACGATACTAATGGCCTGGACATAAAAATCCTTTCGCCCATTCAAGCCACTAATTTCACCCTAGAAAGAATAAAAAAAGGACAAGACACCATTTCTGTAACAGGAAACGTATTACGCGATTACCTAACAGACCTTTTCCCTATACTAGAAGTTGGTACCAGTGCTAAAATGCTATCTATCGTACCGTTAATGAATGGCGGTGGGCTATTCGAAACGGGCGCTGGAGGATCTGCTCCAAAACACGTGCAACAGTTGTTAGAAGAAAACCACTTGCGTTGGGATTCTTTGGGCGAATTCCTAGCCTTGGCCGTATCCCTAGAGCATTTGGGCGAAACATTTAACAACAGTCAAGCTAAAGTTCTTGCCGAAACCCTAGATAAAGCAACCGAAAAACTTTTAGAAAACAAAAAAGGGCCTTCTAGAAAAACTGGCGAATTAGACAATCGTGGCAGCCACTTTTATCTGGCCATGTATTGGGCAGAAGCCTTGGCAAATCAGGAGCAAGACACTGCATTAAAAACAGAGTTCGCCCCTATTTTCAAAAAGCTTTCAGAAAGCGAAAGCACCATCGTAACCGAGCTTAATGCCGTACAAGGGCAACCAACTAGCATTGGCGGCTATTACGAACCAGACGACGCATTAACCGCTAAAGTAATGCGCCCAAGCCACACATTTAACAACATTATTAACGCATAACCATTCAAGCTCCTTTTATTAGGAGCTTTTTTTTGGGCGTTCCCCTGCGGGTCGTGCTGTACGCTATATCTCACAACTACGTTGTGAGGATGCCGCTGCCATCACTAACGCATAAAACAACCATACAATTTAAGATTAAATCACGTATTTTTGGAATATGGATTTTATAAAAACAACCGAAGCAGACTCTAATTACAACCAGTTAGAGCAGATGTCAGTAAACCAGTTGTTAACAAACATCAACAACGAAGACAAGACAGTTCCTCTTGCAGTCGAAAAAGCCATTCCACAAATAGAAATATTAGTCAATCAAGTGGTAACTAAGCTTAAAACCGGTGGTAGGCTATTTTATATAGGGGCAGGCACCAGTGGCCGTTTGGGAATTGTAGATGCATCAGAATGTCCACCTACCTTTGGCGTGCCTCACAATTTAGTTATAGGGCTTATTGCAGGCGGCGACCAAGCCATTAGAAAAGCTGTCGAGTTTGCGGAGGATTCAAAAGAGCAAGCCTGGAAAGATCTTTCAGCACATAACATGTCAAACAAGGATGTTGTTATTGGCATTGCCGCTTCAGGAACAACGCCATATGTCATTGGAGGGCTAAAAGCCTGCAACGAACAAGGCATTAGCACAGGTTGTATTACTTGCAACATCAACAGTCCGCTAAGCCAAGTGGCTAAATTCCCCATTGAAGTAGTTGTAGGTCCAGAATTTGTAACCGGTAGTTCCAGAATGAAAGCTGGCACAGCACAAAAGCTGGTTCTTAACATGATTACAACAACAACAATGATTCAGTTAGGCCATGTAAAAGGCAATAAAATGGTCGACATGCAGCTTAGCAACAACAAACTTGTAGACAGGGGTATAAAAATGCTTATGAAAGAATTAAGTATAGATAAAGAAAATGCAAAAAACCTACTTAACAAATATAAAAGTGTTCGTTTAGCAATTAAAAATTACAACCATGGAAACTAAAAGAACCAACAAAGAGCTATTAGTTAAAGGACTAAAAAAAATGGGGATCTCTTTAATCTGCATGTTTTTAGGGCCAAGCCTACTACATATAGGCTTTACCAACCCCGAAAAGCCCTTGTATATTCCAATTCTAATCGTTGCCTTTACCATTTGTTGTTTGGCTGTATTTTTTGCCTATAAAGGTCTAAAAACTATTATGGACAGCATGTTCAACTAAAATAGCTTATTTAATTTCAGTCGTTGGATTGTACCCAAACCTAGACGCCTTTAAGCTTAACCGTAAACCATTCATAATGTAATTTATAATGGCATAATGGTGTATGGTATGGCTGTTGGCCTGTGCAAATACGGCATCGTAAGTATACACCATAGATACCGTTCCCAATCCTAAATCATCTTTAACCACAACGTTAGCATTCTTTTCGTAACTAAAGTTTTTAAGCTTGGTTACAATGGTTTCCAAATAAAGTTTAGCAGCCAAACAGCTTGTCTCTACGTTTGGGTCTCTTTCACGCGTGGTAAAGTCTATACCTTCATCAAAAGACAAAATGCAGTTATAAAAATCTAAAATGTGACGTATGTGAGAGCCTATACTAGAACCATAAGGCTTAATCGTTTGATTGGCCAGGCTACTATCATCCAACTCGCTTAATATAAGGGAAAGCTGCTCTAAGGTTTTTAAATTTGAAGCGATAAGTATGTTCATAAGAGCAATTTAATAAAAAACTCCAATCAAACAACCCTACCCCCATCAAAAAGCCTTAATATTTTTACGTTTATTGCAAAAAAAAATCCCAATCCAAGAATATGGATCGGGATTCTAAAAAAGGCGGCGACCTACTCTCCCACGAGTGCAGTACCATCGGCGCAAACGGGCTTAACTTCTCTGTTCGGAAAGGTAAGAGGTGAGCCCCGTCGCTATAACCACCTTAAGTTTTAAGTTGGCAGTCCCAACAACCAGTTTCCAGTAGTATTTACTGTTAACTGTGCCTGTTTACTGTCAACTGCAGCTCTGCTGCAAATATCTTAACATACTGGAAAAGTTTACATGAAGTGTTTGTACTTATAAAAAGAACAGGCGTACAATAAGCCTACGGGCAATTAGTACTACTCGGCTATGACATTACTGCCTTTACACCTGTAGCCTATCAACGTGGTCATCTCCCACGACCCTTTAAAGAAATCTCATCTTGTGGTGGGTTTCGCGCTTATATGCTTTCAGCGCTTATCCCTTCCGAACGTAGCTACCCTGCCATGCCGCTGGCGCGACAACAGGTACACTAGAGGTTCGTCCAACTCGGTCCTCTCGTACTAGAGTCAGATCCACTCAAATTTCTAACGCCCACAGTAGATAGAGACCGAACTGTCTCACGACGTTCTGAACCCAGCTCGCGTGCCACTTTAATGGGCGAACAGCCCAACCCTTGGGACCTTCTCCAGCCCCAGGATGTGACGAGCCGACATCGAGGTGCCAAACCCCCCCGTCGATGTGAGCTCTTGGGGGAGATCAGCCTGTTATCCCCGGAGTACCTTTTATCCTTTGAGCGATGGCCCTTCCATGCGGAACCACCGGATCACTATGCTCTACTTTCGTACCTGATCGACCTGTATGTCTCTCAGTCAAGCTCCCTTATGCCATTGCACTCTACGCACGGTTACCAAGCGTGCTGAGGGAACCTTTAGAAGCCTCCGTTACTCTTTTGGAGGCGACCACCCCAGTCAAACTACCCACCAAGCACTGTCCCCTCGGCGAGGGTTAGACTCCAGACAAGCAAAGGGTGGTATTTCAACAACGACTCCACAACACCTGGC
>NZ_JPFK01000002.1:137500-450754 GCF_000733475.1 Mangrovimonas yunxiaonensis
TGCCCACGTACTTGCTCAGGCTCTTGAAGAATTATATCCAGGCGTAAAGCTTACTATTGGCCCTGCCATAGAAAACGGCTTTTATTATGATGTAGATTTAGGCGAGCATTCCATTTCTGATAAAGACTTTAAAGCTATTGAAGATAAAATGCTTCAAATTGCTAAAGAGAAGCACGAGTTTAAAATGCGGGCTTCATCAAAATTGGAAGCCTTACAATTATATAAGGATAATGAATACAAAACCGAACTAATAGAAAACCTAGAGGACGGGACCATTACTTTTTGCGACCATGCGACCTTTACCGATTTGTGCCGCGGTGGGCACATTCCTAATACAGGGATTATAAAAGCTGTAAAAATACTATCGGTAGCTGGAGCCTATTGGAGAGGCGACGAGAACAACACGCAACTTACAAGAGTTTACGGCATTTCTTTCCCTAAACAGAAAGAGCTTAAAGAATATTTAGAGTTACTTGAAGAAGCTAAAAAGAGAGATCATCGCAAATTGGGCAAAGAGCTTGAATTGTTTGCGTTTTCACAAAAGGTTGGCCAAGGGCTTCCTTTATGGCTTCCTAAAGGAGCAGCCTTAAGAGAGCGTTTAGAGAATTTCCTTAAAGCAGCACAAAAGAAAGCAGGATACGAAATGGTGGTTACCCCACATATTGGGCAAAAAGAACTTTATGTAACCTCTGGACACTATGCTAAATATGGCGAAGATAGCTTTCAACCCATTAGCACCCCAAAAGAAGGCGAAGAGTTTTTGTTAAAACCCATGAACTGCCCGCACCACTGCGAAATTTTCAAGTACACACAATGGTCGTATAAAGACCTGCCTAAACGCTATGCGGAATTTGGTACGGTTTACAGGTACGAACAAAGTGGCGAGCTTCATGGTTTAACCCGAGTTAGAGGGTTTACCCAAGACGATGCCCATATTTTCTGCACGCCAGAACAACTGGACGAAGAGTTTAAAAAAGTCATCGACCTTGTATTATATGTCTTCGGATCTTTAGGGTTTGAAAACTTCACAACCCAAGTATCCTTAAGAGATCCTGAAAACCCAGAAAAATACATTGGCGACGAGGCGCATTGGGAAAAAGCCGAACAAGCGATTATTAGTGCCGTTAAAGACAAAGGCCTTGATTACGTTATAGAAACCGGTGAAGCTGCCTTTTACGGGCCAAAGCTGGATTTTATGGTTAAGGACGCCCTTGGACGAAAGTGGCAATTAGGCACCATTCAAGTAGACTACCAATTACCAAAACGTTTTGAGTTAACTTATAAAGGTAGCGACAACGAAACACATCAACCGGTAATGATACACCGTGCGCCTTTTGGAAGCATGGAACGTTTTATTGCGATACTACTGGAGCATACCGGAGGAAACTTCCCACTGTGGCTAATGCCCGAGCAGGCCATTGTCCTATCAATCAGTGAGAAATATGAAAAATACGCAGAAAAAGTTTTAAATTTGTTAGAAAATAACGAAATTCGCGCCCTAATTGACAACAGAAGTGAAACCATGGGGAAGAAAATTCGGGATGCCGAAGTTAAAAAAATCCCATACATGATTGTTGTTGGTGAAAAAGAAGCGCAAGAAAACAAGATTTCGGTACGACAACACGGTGGCGCCGATCTTGGTATGATTTCTGTAGAAGAATTTGCAAACCTAATTGATAACGAGATTAATAAATCTCTAAAACAATTTTAAAATAACGTTTAATTTAAATTTTTAAGCCATAGCAATACGTAGAAAAAAACAGAGCCGAGCAAGGGTTAACAAAGAAGATCAGCACAGGATTAATTCTAAAATTAGAGCAGAGAAAGTCCGTGTGGTAGGTGATAATGTAGAAGTGGGTGTATACCCCATAAAACAAGCACTTAGCATAGCAGACGAACAAGGATTAGACCTTGTTGAAATTTCGCCAAAAGCAGATCCTCCTGTATGTAAGGTTATGGATTATAAAAAGTTTCTTTACGAGCAAAAGAAACGCGAAAAGGCTTTAAAGGCGAAAGCCAGTAAAGTTGTTGTAAAAGAAATTCGTTTTGGACCACAAACCGATGATCACGACTACGATTTTAAAAAGAAACATGCCGAGAAGTTCCTAAAAGACGGTGCCAAGCTTAAAGCGTTTGTATTCTTTAAAGGACGCTCGATTGTGTTTAAAGAGCAAGGGCAAATATTATTATTGCGTTTGGCTCAAGACCTTGAAGAGTTTGGTAAAGTAGAACAAATGCCAAAGCTTGAAGGAAAGCGCATGACCATGTTTATTGCGCCTAAAAAAACAAAATAAGCCTTCTTAAACTTAAGAAAGGATTGAAAATAAATAAGTGAAATACTAAAAACAAGCAGAAGAAAATGCCTAAAATGAAAACAAAATCCAGTGCTAAAAAACGCTTTAAGTTAACTGGCACAGGAAAAATCAAAAGAAAACACGCTTTTAAAAGCCACATCTTAACAAAGAAGTCTAAAAAGCGTAAGTTAAAGCTAACTCACAGTACTTTGGTACACCAAGCTGATGAGAATAGCATTAAGGAACAACTACGCTTAAAATAAGCTTAGTTCGTTCGGTTAAAAATTATTTATAAACCATGGAGTTAGGCCATTTAATTAACGATTGTAGATTTTTGATTTACGATTTAAGAAAATAAAAGAGACGATTATCGTCCGCCTACTACAAAAAACTTAAATTATGCCAAGATCAGTAAATTCAGTAGCAAAAAGAGCCAGAAGAAAAAAGGTTCTTAAGCAAGCAAAAGGTTATTTCGGACGTCGTAAAAACGTTTGGACAGTAGCAAAAAATGCGGTTGACAAAGCGATGCAATACTCGTACAGAGACCGTAGAAATAAAAAGAGAACATTCCGCGCTTTATGGATTCAGCGTATTAACGCAGGTGCTAGACAGCACGGTATGTCTTACTCGAAGTTTATGGGACAGTTAAAAGCCAACAACATCGAATTGAACCGTAAGGTTCTTGCCGATTTGGCCATGAACCACCCAGAAGCCTTCAAAGCAATTGTAGATCAAGTAAAATAGGGCTTTCCGCCATAGTATAATATTTTTCACTTATTAAAAATCCGATTCTTACGAATCGGATTTTTTTTTTATCCAATTTTCGGTTTATCTTAACAAAACGAAGCCCTGGATATAATTATCTTTAACCTCTAATTATAATTCCTAACCAAATGAATCGTATTCGCATCATTTTCCTTCTGTTTATAACCCTTTCATTGAACGGCTTCAGCCAAGAAAAAGAAAAAGACTCCACTTGGAATGTTTCCAATCCTGAAGGTCATTGGGATTTTAAAACCTTAGAACTTTCAACAGATGAAGGTACCTGGATGAATTTAGATGTAAGCCCCGATGGAACGTTTCTTGTTTTTGATATGCTTGGCGACATTTATAAACTAGACATCAATGGCGGAAAAGCTGAAATCCTAAGAGAAGGTCTTGCTTTTGAAATCCAACCACGCATTAGCCCCGACGGAAAACATATTTCTTTTACCAGTGATGCTGGAGGTGGCGATAACATTTGGGTGATGAATGTAGATGGCAGCAATGCCAAACAAATTACTAAGGAAGATTTCAGATTACTAAACAATGCCATCTGGACACCGGACAGTAACTACCTTATTGCCCGAAAACATTTTACGTCTAGTCGTTCGTTAGGTGCTGGTGAACTATGGCTGTACCACAAGAGTGGAGGCTCTGGGGTGCAACTTACCAAGCGTAAAAACGACCAACAAGATGTTAATGAGCCTAGCATTTCGCCTGATGGAAAATTTTTATATTACAGTGAAGACATGTACCCTGGAGGCTATTTCCAATACAATAAAGACCCTAATAGCCAAATCTATGTTGTAAAACGATACGACATGACTACTGGAGAGATTAAAACAATTACTGGCGGCCCTGGCGGTGCTGCACGTCCGCAAATATCTAGAGATGGCAAAAAGCTGGCCTTCGTAAAACGGATTAGGGAAAAGTCGGTTTTGTACATTCATGATTTAGAAACTGGCGAAGAATGGCCGTTGTTCGATAAACTTAATAAAGACCAACAAGAAGCCTGGGCTTTATTTGGGATATACCCTAATTTTAACTGGATGCCAAATAATGAAGCTATTGTCTTCTGGTCTGGCGGTAAGATTAACGCCATAAACATTAACTCGCTGGAAGTTACAAACATTCCTTTTCAGGTAGATGCTAAGATAAAAATTGCGAAAGCCTTAGAATACGATACGCCTGTAGCTCCAGATACTTTTGAAGCTAAAGTTATTAGGCATGCCGCAACATCGCCCGATAACAAAACCATTGTTTTCAATGCTCTGGGGTATTTATGGTCCAAAAAATTACCTAACGGTAAACCGAAACGCCTAACAAAAGGGAGCGATTTTGAATTTGAGCCCGCATTTTCTCCAGATGGTAAAAACATAATCTATGTTACCTGGAACGATTTAAACCTGGGAGCCATTTATAGCCTTCCTATTAATGGCGGTACTCCTACAAAACTTTCAAAAGAGAAAGGCATTTACCGAAATCCTTCCTATTCAAATAACGGAAAACATATTGTTTACCGAAAAGAATCTGGAAATAACGAACAAGGACGAACCTTTGCAAAAAACGCTGGACTCTATACCATGCATGCTGATGGTTCTAACGCCAAATTGATTTCAGAACATGGTGATTATCCTGTTTATACTCCTGATGATTCTCGTATTCTATACCAAACGGGCGGTGCTTTTTTTGGCAAACTCACCAAAGAATTAATTAGTGTAGATGTTAATGGTTACGACAAACGCACTCTTGTAAAGTCTAAACATGGTAATAGATTAGTCCCTAGCCCAAACGGAAAATGGCTGGCGTTTATTCATCTTCATAAAGTTTATATGGCGCCAATGCCTAAATCTGGGCAAACACTCGACATCACTGACAAAACAAAATTTGTTCCTGTTACCCAACTGTCTAAAGATGCTGGTATTAATTTACACTGGTCTAAAGATAGTAAAACACTACACTGGACGTTAGGTAACACCTATTATACTGCAGAAGCCAAGGAAGATACTAAACTTATAGAAGATGGTATTAAAATAGACGTAGAAGTTAAAACGGACAAACCTGAAGGTTTAATTGCTTTTAAAGGGGCTAGACTTATAACTATGGAAGGTGATGACGTTATTGAAAACGGTACCATACTTGTTAAGGACAACAAAATTGAAGCCATTGGAAACATGTCTGATGTTAACATTCCTTCGAATGCCAAAGTATACGATGTAACAGGTAAAACCATTATGCCTGGTATTATAGATGTTCATGCCCATATTGGAGGGTTTAGATATGGTTTAACCACTCAAAAACACTGGCAGTTTTATGCAAATTTAGCCTACGGTGTTACCACTTCTCACGATCCGTCTGCACATACTGAAACTGTTTTTACCCTTTCAGAATTGCTTAAAAGTGGCAGTTTGGTTGGCCCTCGCCTCTACTCTACTGGTTTTATCCTTTATGGTGCCGATGGCGATTTTAAAGCCGTTATCAATAATTTAGATGATGCCCGTTCTTCAATACGGCGTACTAAAGCATTTGGAGCACTTTCTGTAAAAAGTTACAATCAACCAAGACGTGATCAGCGCCAACAAGTTATTCAAGCAGCCCGAGAAGAAGGTATTTTTGTTGTTCCCGAAGGTGGTTCTACCTTTTATCATAACATGACCATGATTATGGATGGCCACACTGGCGTGGAACACAACATTCCTGTTGCTCCTGTTTACAAAGATGTTTTAGAACTTTGGAGTCATAGCAACACAGGATATACCCCTACGCTTATAGTGAACTACGGAGGGCTTAACGGCGAAAACTATTGGTACCAAAAAACAAATGTCTGGGAAAAGGATAAACTCTTAAAATATACGCCTAGAGGTATTATCGATTCCCGTTCAAGACACCGTACCATGGCTCCTGACGAAGAGTATGCCAATGGCCATATTTTAGTTTCTGAAACCTGTAAAGCACTAAGCGATGCTGGCGTAAAAGTTAATTTAGGAGCCCATGGCCAACTGCAAGGCCTGGGCGCTCATTGGGAATTATGGATGCTGCAACAGGGTGGTATGACCAATCACGAAGCTTTAAAAGCTGCCACCATAAATGGTGCCGACTATATTGGTGCTGCTAACGACATTGGTTCTTTAAAAGTTGGAAAGTTAGCCGACTTAATCGTTATGGATAAAAACCCGTTGGAAGACATTAAAAATTCCGAAAGCATCATTTATACTATGATTAATGGCCGTCTATACGATACCGAAACCATGAATGAAATAGGAAATCACCCGAAAGCTCGTGATGCCTTCTATTGGGAAAACAACAAATACAACCAAGCTTTTCCTTGGCATGAAGAAAGCCAAAGCTTTACTGTGCCAGGATGTGGTTGCCATGTTGGTTCGCATTAAAAACCATAAAAAATCCGATTCTTCATTGCATCGGATTTTTTTATACACCAAAGGCCGTAATCACCAGTTGACGTTCACCGCCATAATCTCGATGTTCGCATAAATAAATGCCTTGCCAAATCCCCAAATTAAGTTTTCCATTGGTTATTGGTATGTGTACCGATGCGCCCAAAAGTGAAGCTTTAATATGTGCCGGCATGTCGTCGGGACCTTCGTAGGTATGCTTGTAATAAGGCGCATGTTCGGGAACCATAACATTAAAATGGCGCTCAAAATCGCCACGCACAGTGTAATCGGCATTTTCATTTATGGTTAAACTGGCCGAAGTATGTTTGATAAACACCTGCAATTGCCCCATAGAGATTTGTTTCAACTCTGGCACGGCACTTAAAATATCGTCTGTAATTAAATGAAATCCTCTCGGGTAGGCTTTTAAGCGTATTTCTTTTTGATAGATTTTCAACGTTAAAATTTTATACTTTTAAATTCTGAACCGTATTTAATACGGTAAAAAAATAGACATTTCCTAGTTCAGACCAACCAAGAAAATTACGTTTTTTGCTTTTTCTTTTTGGCTGCAGGAAATAAAACGTTGTTTAATATTAGTCGGTAACCCGGAGAAGTTGGGTATAAATCCAATTCGGTTTTAGGGTCTCCTACCCTATGGGTATAATCCTCTGGGTCGTGCCCGCCGTAAAATGTAAAAAACCCTTTTCCTTTTATTCCGTGAATGTACCTAGCCTCGCCATTGGTTTTGTTTTCGCCCATCACCAATACATTACTTTTTATCTCGTTTCTGGTGTAAGATGTTGTTTGCCCCATAAACCCTTTTATTAAAGCGGTGTGATTTTGGCATAACATGGTGGGTACCGGGTCCCATTTGGCCGAAAAATCCATTAAGGAAAAATAATCGGTTGTTTTAGGTATTTGCCGCTTTTGTGTCATATCGATAGAAGAAAACTCATAAACATTAGGATCTCTTTCTAAGATAAAGTTGGTAAAGGCAAATGTTTTGCTGTAATCTATTCGGTTTTGGTAGTTGGGCGTACTGCCATCGCCATCAAACATGGGTTCGCAAATATCTACTCCTTCTGCCGATAAGGCAATGTCAAAACTATCGGTTGCGCTACACATCGCAAACATAAACCCTCCACCAATAACATAGTCCCGAATTTTTTTGGCCACATCCAACTTTTCTTCAGAAACTTTATGGTAGCCTAGTTTTTTTGCTAGGGCTTCGGCTTCGTTTTTATCTTGAATGTACCATGCAGCTGTTTTATAATTTCTGTAGAATTTTCCATACTGTCCGGTAAAATCTTCATGGTGCAGGTGCAACCAATCAAATAGCAACAGCCCATCGTTAAGAACTTCTTCATCGTAAACCGTTTCATAAGGAATCTCGGCATAAGTTAACACCATGGTCACGGCATCGTCCCAAGGCTGATTTCCTTTTGGGGTATACACTGCAATTTTAGGTGCTTTTTCTAAAACAACAGCCTCCATATTCTTACTGGGGCTGCTAATTTCCTCTAGAATACTTTCGGCCTTGCTGTTGGAAATAACCTCGAAGTCTACTCCCCTAATTTGGCACTCCCTTTGAATGTCTTGGGTATCGGGCAATAAAAAGGCACCGCCTCTATAGTTTAACAACCATTTTACCTTAAGTTGCTTTTCTAGTGTCCAATAGGTAATGCCATAAGCCTTTAAATGGTTTTTTTGGGTTTCGGCATCCATTGGTATCAAAATATAAGAAGCATATGTTGAAAAAGACACCAATAAGAAAAACGCTAAGTAAACTAATTTCTTCATAGGTGAAAGATACTTAAAAAACCTTGCGGTTTAAAACGGTTTAGAACTATTTTAACCTATTGAAATTGCTTTTAGCTTTTGATAATACGCTTGCGAATCGGCTAAAAGGGTATTTAAATGCTCTGGGAAAGGTTCTATTTTTGGCTTGTATTTTGAAAATCCAGACGATTTATGCACGTTGGCATACCAATATTTTGCCCAAACACCATCTTCTGCACGTGCTCCCAGAGGCCAGTTTAGCATGGCATCATGAAAGGGAATGTTTATAATCTCGCATAATTGGGTGAGGACTTTTCTAGGATTTAGCAACACCTTTTTGGCATCTAAAACCACATATTCTATGTTTTCGGCATTAAAATAAGTAATCAAATCGATGTGTGCTTTATAACCGATATCTTCCATGGTAGGATTTGGAATAACCTTGGCAAACGAGGTAATCATTTCTTTTGGTTCTCGTGTAAGAATAAGATTAACCATACTTTTCATGAACGCCTTGTCTAAATTTAAAAGATGGTGGGTCATGTTTTTATAAAACAGCACCGGTTTAGATTGGTCGGTAAGCATTTGCCGTACAACTGTCTCGCCATTGGTGTTTTGTGAAGCCATAATTTCTTTGGCTCCTGGGTGGTAGTCTTTTGCCTTTGTTTGGCTTAAATAATAGGCATACAGAGGCTCGTCGAACACTTTTGTATCGGCTCGTTGTGCAAAAGCATACATTAATGCTGTTGAAATGTTGCGTGGCCCAGACCAAAGGCTAATTCTGGTTGTATTATGACTTGTCATGATCTGGATGTATTTTCAACCTCGTGGGCAATTAAGCTATTGTATAGGGTGTCTAACTTTTTTGAAAGCGTTCCAAATTTTCCGTCACCAATTTGGCGGCCATCAATTTTGCTTACAGGAGTTATCCCCCCAAAACTTCCTGTAACAAAAGCTTCGTCGGCACCATATACATCAAAAAGCGAAAAGTTTTTTTCCTTACAAATAATGTTATTGGCACGGCAGAGGTGAATCACTTTTGCCCGTGTTATCCCATTCATGCAATATTGTCCTGTAGAGGTCCATACTTCTCCATTTTTAACAATAAAGAAATTTGTTGCGTTGCAGGTCGATACAAAACCATTAACATCCAACATTAAAGCTTCATCGGCTCCTGCCTCTATGGCTTGAATTAAGGCCTGAACCTCGTGCAATTTGCTATGGCAATTTAACCTAGGGTCTAAATAATCTGGCGAACCACGCCTAATGGTACTAGTAAAAAGTGTTATGCCTTTGGCTTTACTTTCTGGGGCAGCCGTTTTATATTCTGGAATAATTACAACATTAGGACCAGAAATGGTTAACCTAGGATCTTGTGATGGCGTTTTTTTTATGCCCCTTGTTACCATAACCCTAACATGCACACCGTTAGACATGTTGTTTTCATGCAAGGTTTTATAGATGTTTTGGGTTAGTTCTTGTTGCGAAAAACCTAATGCCATACCTACCGTTGCTGCCGATTGCCATAACCGGTCTAAGTGGTCTTGTAAAAAAACAAGTGTTCCTTGGTGTAGCCTAAGCGCTTCCCAAACCCCATCGCCTACCAGATAACCACTATCGAAAACCGAAATTTTGGCTTCTGCCCTCTTGTAGAACTCGCCGTTAATAAAAATCTTGATGTTTTGATTTCTACTATCCTCCAGTGCATTATGCGTGCCGTGTACCATAACGATTATTTTAAACTGAAAGATAGGCTATTTTTTTTAAACCTTTAACTGCTTCCTGAAAGCAAATCGGCTATTAATTTGGTTCCCGGAAATTTTTCTAAGATAATTTTCATGAAAACCGTAATAGGAATGGCCATAATTAAACCTGGAATTCCCCAAATATACCCCCAAAGCATGAGCATCACGAGCACGGTTATAATGTTTATGGAAAAAGATTTCCCCATAAAAATAGGCTCTAAAATGGCTCCAAATACCACTTGAACGCCCGTTATGGTCAAGAAAAAGAAAAATAATGTACTTGTTGGATCAAGCTCTACCAAAGCAAATATGGTTAAGCTTATAACCGAAACAAAAGAGCCTACCATTTGCACAAAATTTATCGCAAAGGCAAAAAGTCCCCAAAATATAGGAAAGCTCACATCGAAAAACACACAGGCCAAGCCCGTAAAAATTCCTGTAAGCAAACTAACAAACACTTTTACTTTTATAAATTTTACAAGATCTTTTTCAATCTTCATAAACGTTTTTACAGAAGTATGCTTTTGTTTTAATATGGTTCTATTTATAACTTGCTGCACATTTATAGACTCTGCCAACCACAGGACCACAAAAAAAGCGGTCATTAAAATCATGGTTAGGGTTTTATTTAGAAATCCTAAGGTTGTTCCTATGTTGCCTTTATTAACAAACTGTGAGAGCAGGTTTTTATCTAAGTGTATGGGAATTCCAAGAGTTTCGCCTATATGTGCAGAAAGCAACACGATTTTCTCCTGAGCTTTTACAATAAAATCGCCTTTAGAGGCCATGATTTGCTTGCTGGACAGCTGCACGAGCTCAATACCAATAAAAAGCCCCGTAATTATTAACAGCACAACAATTACAATGCTCATGTATTTAGACACATTTCGTTTTCCTAACCATCGCATTAATGGTAGGAAGAAAAGTGCCACAAACATTGAAAACACTAATGGAATAAAAATAAACTTTAGTGTTTTTAGTAAATAGAACACTAATGGAATAACGATTATTAACAGTAGTGTATTTGTTGTACGCCTTTGCTCTAGCATGAATTAAACTTTAAAAGCGTAAAAATATGTAAAAAAGCGAATATTTACGTTAGGCAAATCTTAAAATGGCACTTCTCCATCAGAATTTTCTCTATTCCCTGGCAAATCGAAAGCATCTGAAGCCGATGGGTAACGATGGTTTTCAAAAGTTGCGTCTTGAATATCATCGTTCATCTTGCTATGGAACTCATTTCCGAAGGGCGAATCGTAATCGTCTAGGTTATCAAATTTTCCTAAGTGGCCAATAAACTTCAATCGAATGTTATCCAACCCACCGTTACGGTGTTTTGCGATTATAAATTCGGCTTGGCCTTCTGTAGGCGAGCGTTCTTCGTCGTCCCACTCTTCAATTTTATAGTACTCTGGTCTATAAATAAACGATACAATATCGGCATCCTGCTCGATAGCTCCAGATTCCCTAAGGTCTGAAAGCAGCGGGCGCTTGCTTCCCCCACGGGTTTCTACTGCACGGGACAGCTGCGATAGGGCAATTACGGGAACACTTAATTCTTTGGCCAGGGCCTTAAGGTTACGCGAAATGGTTGATATTTCCTGCTCGCGGTTTCCACCTTTTTGGCTTCCTCCAGCGGTCATCAACTGCAAGTAATCTATTATAATTAACTTAATGCCGTGTTGCGAGGCCAGACGTCTTGCCTTGGCGCGTAAATCGAAAATGGACAACGATGGGGTATCATCGATAAACAAAGGCGCCTTTTCCAGACCTTTAACCTTAACGTTTAATTGTTCCCACTCGTGTTTTTCTAGCTTTCCTGTTCTTAATTTTTCTGAAGACAACCCTGTTTCAGAAGAAATAAGTCTGGTAATTAACTGTACCGAGGCCATCTCTAGGGAGAAAAAAGCCACTGGAATATTTTGATCGACAGCAATGTTTCTAGCCATAGAAAGGGTTAATGCCGTTTTACCCATACCTGGTCTAGCTGCTACAATAATCAAATCGCTATCCTGCCAGCCCGAGGTAAGTTCATCTAATTTTGAAAATCCTGTAGGAATACCGCTTAGCCCTTCTTTGTTAGAAATTTCCTCGATTTTCTTTTTGGCTTGAATAACCAAACTTTGAGCCGTTTCGCTAGATTTTTTAATGTTGCCTTGGGTTACTTCGTACAGTTTGGTCTCGGCCATATCCAGCAAATCGAAAACATCCTGGGTTTCGTCGTAAGCATCTTCAATAATTTCGCTAGAAATTTTTATTAAGCTACGCTGAATAAATTTCTGCAAAATAATCCTTGCATGAAACTCGATGTGAGCCGAAGAAGACACTTTTTGGGTTAACGAAATGAGGTAAAAATCGCCACCTACCAATTCTAGTTTTGCATTTTTCTTTAATTGGCTGGAAACGGTTAATAAGTCGATAGGCTCGCTATTTTCAAACAATTGAAAAACGGCTTCGAAAATATGTTTGTGGGCATCTTTATAAAATGCTTCAGGGCTTAAAATGTCTATTACTTCATCTACCCCTTTTTTGTCTATCATCATCGCCCCTAAAACAACTTGCTCTAAATCAATGGCTTGCGGTGGTATTTTACCGCGTTCTAGGTTAATTAGGGTGCTTTTATCTACTTGGTATCCTTGAATCTGATTTGGTTGCTTCATAACAGCGAAAGTAGTCAAATTGTTCTTATAAATTGAGTGAAATACTGTTTTGATTGTCAACTACAAGTTAACAAATTAACTGTTAATAACTTAATTATTTTGTTAATAGCCGCAAAAAAAAACCGAAGTGCGTTACTTCGGTTTTTAAACATGCTTTTGTTTTATAGCACTTATCCTTTATAAACTCCCATATTGGCATATTTATCCATACGAGTGTTTACCAAATCTTTTGTGGATAAACTTTTTAGTTCGTCGTAATTTTTAAGAATAGCGTCTCTAACTGCCACATAAGTACTTTCGCTATTGGCATGTGCGCCGCCTATTGGTTCTTTTATAATACCATCGATTACCTTAATGCGTTTGCTGTCTTTGGCCGTTAGTTTTAGGGCATCTGCAGCCTGCTCTTTATATTCCCAGCTGCGCCATAAAATTGAAGAGCAATTCTCTGGTGAGATTACCGAGAACCAAGCATTTTCCAACATTAAAAACCTATCGCCAACACCTATTCCCAAGGCTCCACCAGAAGCGCCTTCACCAATAACAATACAGATAATGGGTACTTGCAATCGAGACATTTCCAGAATGTTTCGGGCAATGGCTTCACCTTGGCCGCGTTCTTCGGCTTCTAGTCCTGGATAAGCTCCCGGGGTATCGATAAACGTAACCACTGGCACACCAAACTTCTCTGCAGATTTCATTAGCCTCAAAGCTTTGCGGTAGCCTTCGGGATTGGCCATACCAAAATTGCGGTACTGTCTGGTTTTGGTGTTGTGGCCTTTTTGCTGACCTATAAACATAAATGTTTGATCACCTATTTTTCCTAGACCGCCTACCATGGCTTTATCGTCTTTTACATTTCTATCGCCGTGTAGCTCTAAAAAGGAATCGCCACATAATGCTCTAATATAATCTAAAGTATATGGTCTGTTAGGATGGCGAGACAATTGTACCCTTTGCCAAGGGGTTAGGTTCTTATAAATGTCTTTTTTGGTTTCAATTAACTTCTTTTCAATCTGCTTGCAGGTTTCCGATACGTCTACTTCACTCTCCTCACCAATAATTTGGCATTTTTGCAACTGTTCTTCAAGATCTTTTATAGGAAGTTCAAAATCTAAATATTCCATTAGGAGTTGTTGTTTAATAATGATTTTAGCTTACAAATATAAAAACTTTAATTTTCTTAACGCTGTAAGGGCGTTCCCTTTTTAAAGTTTTTAATGTTCTTTAAAATGCCATTAAGTAATACCGTTACAATAACAATAAGGGTTCCAAAGTAAAAATTGTTTCCCATGGTTTCTTTTTCCGGAAATAAAATAATGGCCAATAGTATGCCGTAAACAGGCTCGAGATTATAGGTTAAAACAACCGTATAAGGGGTTATGGTTTTCATAACATGTACCGAGGCTATAAAGGCATAGGCTGTACAAACAGATGCTAAAATGAACAACCAAAAAATGTCTGAAAACGAGATGTTGAAAAACGATTTTGAAAACCCATCTTTAGAGAACATTAAAAAAATAGATATAAACAGTACCCCGCTTACAAACTCGTAAAAAGAGATTACAGAGGCCGAATGCTTTTCTAAAAACTTACCATTTAATACGGCAAACACCGATGAGAACACTGCCGATAAAATACCTATTAACAGGCCGTTTATGTACTTAAACTCGCTTTGGGTAATTATAACAACCCCAAGAATTATAACCCCGCCAAAGAGCACCTCGTAAGGGCTAATTTTTCTTTTATAAACTATAGGCTCTATAAACGAGGCGAAAAAAGCCCCTGTTGAGAAGGCTGCTAGAGCAATGGAGATGTTGGCTATTTTTATCGATTTAAAAAAAGTAATCCAATGCAGTGCTATAATAATTCCTGCTACCGAGAGTTTGAGCAGTGTTTTTTTATCGACCTTTATATTAATCTTACACAAGACGATATACCCGCCCATAATGCACAAGGCCATAAGCATTCTGTACCACACCAAGGGAATGGCATCTATAGAAATTACAGCACCCAATACTGCTGTAAACCCTGCAATAAACACTAAAAGATGAAGATGCAGGTAGTCCTTTAATTTATCGTTTGGCATGTAATAATAGGTAAACGGCTAAAATACCAAATAAAATGTTAGGAAACCACACTGCAATTAATGGTGGAAAATCTGACTGCGAAGCCATTACCCCAAAAATTTTATCGAAAAACACAAACACCATGGCTATAGAAATGCCAAAGGCCAAATTTACCCCCATACCGCCTCGGCGTTTTATTGAAGATACCGCAACGGCAATAAGCGTTAATATAAATACAGAAACTGGCAAACTCCACTTTCTGTATTTCACTAATTTATACCGGCTTATGTAAGAGGAGCCTCTTTTTTCTTCTTTTGCTATAAACTTGTTTAATTCGCCATAAGACAGCGTTTCTGCAATGTACTCTACAGGCGTTAGGTCTTCAAGGTCAAAACTAAAAATGGTGTCTTTTCGTCTTTCGGTTTCAATAATATCTTCGTTTTCACCAATATTCCGTTTTACGTAAGACAAAAGCCTGTAGGTTGAATCTTCTTCGATGTAACGAATGGAGCTAGCACTAATTTTATAGGTCATTTTATCGTTTTCAAAATGCTCTAGCGTGAAGTTTCGTCCTATGTTTCGTTTAACATCAAAACTACTTACGTAAATATAATCGTTATCGTTTATTTGCCTATATACGTTTTGGGTTTCCTGTGCTTTTCGGCCGCGCTTTAAATATTTATAGGTAAAATCGTTAAACCCTTTACTGGCTTCTGGCGCTAGGTACATACCTAAAACTAACGCTAAGGCAGCCACTATAGTAGCGCCAATCATGTAGGGCCTTAAAAATCTATAGAACGATACTCCAGAGCTTAAAAAGGCAACAATCTCGGTGTTGTTTGCCAACTTTGAGGTAAACCAAATTACAGAAAGGAATAAAAATAAAGGGAAAAGTAAATGGGCAAAATATATGGTAAAATCCAAAAAGTAAAGCAACACTTCGCCTAAAGGAGCTTCGTTTTCTAAAATTTTTCCAATTTTTTCGGCCAAATGAACCGTAATGCCTATTGGCACAAACAATAAAAGCATTACAAAAAATGTAAACAAATACCGTTTAAGTATGTACCAATCTAATATTTTCATTTACAAGCGCTTATCCATTTGTTTAACCATCTTATCTTTCCAGGTTCTAAAATCTCCTGCTAATATATGTTTTCTGGCTTCTCTAACCAACCATAAATAAAACCCAAGGTTATGGATGGTGGCAATTTGTTTTCCTAATAGCTCGTTCACCGAAAATAAATGTTTTAGGTAAGCTTTGCTGTACTCGGTATCGACAAAAGTAATGCCCATGTCATCGATGGGTGAAAAATCGTCTTCCCACTTTTTGTTTTTTATGTTTATGGTACCGTGGGCAGTAAATAGCATGCCATTTCTAGCATTTCTGGTAGGCATAACACAATCGAACATATCGACGCCTAAGGCGATGTTTTCTAGAATGTTTATGGGGGTCCCCACACCCATTAAATAGCGGGGTTTATCTTCTGGGAGAATGCTGCAAACCACATCGGTCATGGCGTACATTTCCTCTGCGGGCTCCCCTACCGAAAGACCACCTATGGCATTTCCTTTTGCGCCAGCATTGGCAATATACTCTGCCGATTGCTGCCTCAAATCTTTATACGTACTGCCTTGTACAATTGGAAACAGGGTTTGGTTATAATCGTACTTTAAGGGTGTTTTTTCTAAATGTTTTATGCAACGGTCCAGCCAACGGTGTGTCATGTGCATTGATCGCTTGGCATAATGGTAATCGCAGGGATAAGGCGTACACTCATCAAAAGCCATAATAATATCGGCACCTATGCTACGCTGTATTTCCATAACATTTTCTGGGGTAAACGTATGGTAACTGCCATCGATATGCGACTTAAACCTTACGCCTTCTTCTTTTATCTTTCTGTTGGCAGAAAGCGAATAAACTTGGTATCCCCCAGAATCGGTTAAAATATTTCTATCCCAGTTCATAAATTTATGCAACCCACCGGCAGCCTCTAATATCGGCGTTTGCGGGCGTAAATACAAGTGGTAGGTATTGCCCAGAATAATATCTGGATTGATATCGTTTTTCAGCTCACGTTGGTGCACTCCTTTTACCGAAGCCACCGTTCCTACGGGCATAAAAATAGGGGTTTCTATTACCCCATGGTCTGTTGTTATTGTACCAGCCCTAGCCTGGCTTTGGGCATCCTTAACATGCAAGTCAAAAGTCATAAATCTGTTTTCAATCGGGGGCAAAGATAACCAACTATATGTTACGACCCTTGTACTTTATCATGATTTTAGGATTTAAAACCCACAGCCAGATTGTTAGCAAATGATGGCTTTTCGTTAATAAATGCTTAAAAATACCTTCCATTAATGTCTATAAAACTTTACTTTTGTAGCTTGAAAAAACAACACAATTAACAATGTCAAAATCACAACATTTAGAAGATTTAGTTATTCAGGTTCGTAGGGACATTCTACGCATGGTACACAAGGTTAACTCTGGTCATCCAGGAGGCTCGCTAGGCTGTGCCGAATTTTTTGTAGCGTTATACAATGGTATTATGGAACGCAAAGCCGGATTTGATATGAACGGCGAAGATGAAGACATCTTTATCTTATCTAACGGGCACATTTCCCCTGTTTTTTACAGCGTTCTAGCACGTGCAGGCTACTTCCCTATTGAAGAATTAAATACCTTTAGACTTATTGACTCTAGACTACAAGGACACCCAACAACCCATGAAGGGCTACCGGGCATTCGAGTGGCCTCTGGTTCTTTAGGTCAAGGCATGAGTGTTGCCATTGGTGCTGCCGAAGCCAAAAAGCTTAACAACGATTCCCACCTTATTTATAGCTTACACGGCGATGGCGAACTGCAAGAAGGTCAGAACTGGGAAGCCATTATGTACGCTGCCGGAAACAAAATAGACAACCTTATTGCTACGGTCGATTTAAATGGCCAACAAATTGACGGCTCTACAGATGCCGTGCTCCCTTTAGGCAATGTAAAAGAAAAGTTTGAAGCCTTTGGATGGCTGGTTATAGAAGTTGAAAACGGCAATAACCTAGATGCCGTATTTAACGGTATGGAAGCAGCTAAAAGCAAAACAGGCCAAGGCAAACCCGTTTGTGTTCTATTAAAAACCGTTATGGGCAATGGGGTAGATTTTATGATGCACACACATGCTTGGCATGGTAAAGCTCCCAACGACGACCAATTGGCCATTGGCTTAGAGCAAAACCCAGAAACTATAGGAGACTACTAACAACACACAACGCAACAACAACATGAAAACTTATACATATACCGAAAAAAAAGATACCCGTAGTGGTTTTGGAGCTGGATTAACCGAGCTAGGAAAAACAAACCCTAACGTGGTTGCCCTTTGTGCCGACCTAACAGGGTCGCTAAAAATGGATGACTTTAAAGCAAACCATCCAGAGCGCTTTTTTCAAGTAGGAATTGCAGAAGCCAACATGATGGGCATGGCGGCCGGATTAACCATTGGAGGAAAAATTCCATTTACTGGTACGTTTGCCAATTTTTCTACCGGACGTGTTTACGATCAGATTAGACAATCTATAGCCTATTCTGGAAAGAACGTAAAAATATGTGCCTCGCATGCTGGTTTAACCTTAGGTGAGGATGGTGCTACACATCAAATTTTAGAAGATCTCGGGTTAATGAAAATGCTACCAGGCATGACTGTTATAAACACCTGCGATTACAACCAAACCAAAGCGGCCACCATTGCTATTGCAGCACACCAAGGGCCTGTATACTTACGTTTTGGCAGACCAAAAGTGCCTGTTTTTACTCCAGAAAACCAAACTTTCGAAATAGGCAAAGCTGTTCACTTAACCGAAGGTTCCGATGTTACTATCGTTGCCACCGGACACTTGGTTTGGGAAGCCCTAGAAGCCTCTAAAGCATTACATGAAAAAGGTATTTCTGCCGAAGTGATTAACATTCATACCATTAAACCTTTAGATGAGCAAGCCATTTTAAACTCTGTTGCAAAAACAGGTTGTGTTGTTACTGCCGAAGAACATAACTTTTTGGGAGGATTAGGAGAAAGTGTGGCACGCACACTTACACTGCACCATCCAGCACCGCAAGAATTTGTTGCAACCAACGATACCTTTGGCGAATCTGGTACTCCAGCACAGCTTATGGAAAAGTACGGTCTAAACGCCGAAGCAATTGTTAATGCTTGTGAAAAAGTTATAAAAAGAAAATAATGTTCGTTAAAAGGCGTTTTTGTTAATACACAGAAACCCAAAAAACGAATATTATGAACAAGACATTTTTAACAGCCATTACTTTTTTAGCACTAGCATGCTCCATTAACGCCCAGAACAAACAAGGCTTGGGCCTTAAAGGTGGGGTTAACTACAGTGCTAATGGTGAGTACTTTGCATCGATAAATGAAAATGGGCAAAACCCCGATAGAAACATTGGGTATCACTTTGGTATTTTTGGAAAGGTTGGCGAACAATTGTTTTTAAGACCAGAATTGGTGTATACCAAAACTAAGAGCGATTACGACAACAATTCTTTTCACATGCAAAAGCTAGACGCCCCTATACTTGTTGGTATTAATGTTTTTAAAATTGCTAATGTGTTTGCAGGGCCTTCTTTTCAATATATATTAGACTCAGATTTTGAAGGCATTAGCATTGACGACATTGAAAACGAGTTTAGTGTAGGCTTAAACTTTGGTATTGGTTTAAACTTAAACCGCGTTGGCATTGATTTAAGATATGAACGCGGCTTTAGCGACAACGAGGCGACCTTTATAGACAATAATCTTGGAAACGGTGCTGTAAGCAGAATAGACACGCGGCCAGATCAACTTATCCTTAGTTTGTCCCTTATTTTATAGTATAAAAAAAGCCACTTTCAAAAAAGTGGCTTTTTTATTTATGCTTTTTGTTTTTTATCCTTCTGGTTGTACAGCTATATTCGCGTCGCGATAATCTGGAGTACCATCGTTATCGGTATCCCTTAGTATAACTGTATTTATCGTTATTACCCCGTTTAAGGTTTCGCGATCTATTTCATACTCATTCTCTGCTAATTCTGGTTCTAATTCGCCTTGGGTGGTATCTACCACATAGGTGGCATAATCTACCTCGTCTTTGGTTAAAACGCCATCGCCATCATCATCGGCATCTATAAAATCGGGAATGCCCTCTCCGTCTGTATCATCGTTATAAACATCGTTATCACCATCAAGATCCTCTAAATATGAAGGAATGTTATCGAAATCGAAATCGGTATGGATAACTCCCATCAAATTAATTTTAAAAATCATAGGAGTATAAGGTAAAACCCCAGATGATCCTCTGGCAAAATACCCAATTCCAGAAGGAATAAATATGGCGCCTATACCGTGGTTTTTATAAGTAAACGTCCCATCACCATTATCTATATTATCATACCCGCCTTTAAATTCTATTAGGCCATCTCTAAAGCCATAAACCACGCCGGGAACTTCTAAGCCTATAGAGGTTAAGTTTAAAGAAATAGGTGTAACGGTACTATCAAACACATTATAGTCCTCTATCACAAAACCTTCGTAAGTTAAAAAGGCCTCGTCTATTTTGTGTAAGCTGTCCCCCAAGCCTTCTCTAAGCTGCAGGTAATACAGTTTGTACTCTATATCGTCGTATTCTACTAGCTTGCTTTTAAGATATACCGATTCGCTTATAGGTGTTTTATCGCTATTATCCCCTTCAATAAGCCCAAAAGTTAATTGGAACCCATCGTTGGCTGGCCCATAAGGGTCATTAAAATCAAACTCATCGTAGTTAAAGAAATGTGTTGAAAGAAACGTTTCAATCTCGGCGATATCTTCGGCATAAACCTCTGCACGGTCTCTAGGTGGTGCGGCTACAACATCGTTATTATCGTCATCATTGGTACACGAAATAAATACCCCAAGGACGGCCAAAGCCATCAAGGTTAAATTTCTTAATTTCATAATTGCATTATTTTTAACGCGCAAGATACAATATTATAATATTTTTGCATAATAACCTTAATGTAAGTTTGTGTTAATATGCGAATAGATAAGTTTCTTTGGTGCGTTAGATATTATAAAACCAGAAGCCAAGCCACCGTTGCTTGCAAAAAGGGTCATGTTAAGATTAATGGCGACGCCATAAAGCCTAGTAGGGAAATTTACCCTACAGATACTATTGAAGTTAGAAAAAACCAAATTACCTACAAGCTTACCGTTAACGATATTCCTCCTAACCGAGTTGGAGCCAAACTTGTTGATATTTACAGAACCGACAAAACGCCAAAATCTGAGTTTGAAGCCCAAGATTTACTTAAATACGCTAAGGATTATTACAGAAAAAAAGGCACCGGCAGACCTACCAAAAAAGACCGTAGGGATATTGATGAATTTTACGATGAAAACGATGATTAACCATTTTCAATGCCTATCTTTGAATCATTAACTTCCAGCTATGAGTACAAGCAGCAACACCATTTTAGACCACAAGGAGATAACCCATAAAATTAGACGTATTGCCTATCAAATTTACGAAAGCAATGTTGATGAAACGGAGATTATCCTTGCCGGTATAGAGAGCAATGGTTACCTACTTGCCAAAAAGTTAAAAGCAGATTTAAGCAAAATTTCCGATTTAGAGATTAAGCTCTGTAAGGTTATTATCGACAAGAAACATCCGCTAAACGAAATAACCGTATCGCTAAAGGAAAGCGAATACACCAACAAATCTATTGTACTGGTTGATGATGTGCTTAATTCGGGGAGTACGCTTATTTATGGTGTAAAACACTTTTTAAACGTGCCTATTAAGCAGTTTAAAACAGCCGTTCTAGTTAACCGAAACCACAAAAAATACCCTGTTAAAGCCGATTTTAAAGGTATTTCGCTATCAACTTCCCTAAAAGAACATGTAGAGGTACTGCTAACAGGAAAAGCATTTAAGGCCTATTTAAAATAGCTTTAAAACCAAACGTTCCATTATTTGCTCGATCTCTAGGTCATCTACAGCAATTGCAACATCACTTAAACTATAATAATTTGCCCGCTCAAAAAGGTGTTTCGCTATAAATTCTTCCAGCTCTGCTCTTGTTTTTAAATGGGCGATTAAGGGTCTTGTGCTTTGCGCTTCGGCAAGCCGTGCTGCCAACGTTTTTATCGAAGCTTTTAGGTAAATACTTTTAGCATTTTCACACGCCTTAATCAAGGCCATATTATTACCATAACAAGGTGTTCCTCCTCCCAAAGCAACAACACTGTTGTTTAAGTCCAAAACAGCCTTTAAATGCTTGCTTTCTGCTTTTCTAAAATAAAGTTCTCCTTTTTCTGCAAAAATGGTTTCAACAGTTAATCCTTCCTGTTGTTCTATATACCTGTCTAAATCTATAAAACCAAAACCTAGAACCTTGGCCAACTGCTTTCCAATGGTCGATTTGCCCGACCCCATATATCCTATTAAAAAAATATTCACTGCTACAAAACTGATTATTAAAATACTATATTATTGTTTGACAAAAAAACGAAAAAATATCTAAAAAAGGGTTTGGAATATTAATTAAAGGTTTTATATTTGCACCCTCATTACGAGAAACACCAAAGACTTGGTAGCTCAGTTGGTAGAGCATCTCCCTTTTAAGGAGAGGGTCCTGGGTTCGAGCCCCAGCCAAGTCACAAAAAAAGTTAAGCAAATTGCTTAACTTTTTTTATTTTTGAACACTTTCAAGCGCACGTGGCGGAATTGGTAGACGCGTTAGGTTGAGGGCCTAATGACCGCTTAGGTCGTGGAAGTTCGAGTCTTCTCGTGCGCACCAAATAGACTTTATAAAACTTTATAAAGTCTATTTTTATTTTACAGCCCTCCCATTTTACAGCCTTCCAAATGCCTACGCTATTTTCAAAAGCATTTAATATTCAGCTTTTTACCCCTATATTTAAATAGCGATAACCACCAAAACACGACTATTATGCATCATGTTATCTTACCAAAAAAGACATATTATATTATTTTGTTTGTTCTTATTGCTCTATTTAGCTGCAATACCAATAAAAAAGAAAGTAAGTCAAATGGCGATACAGCTCCTGTTAAAGAAAAAGAAGCGATTGTTGAAGTAACAACCCATGTTATGGATTTTCAAATGCCATCGCAGCTTAAATCGGGTTGGACAACCTTTAAATACCATAACAAGTCTGAAGAAACCCACTTTTTTATCTTCGAAAAAATGCCCGAAGGCATTACCCTAGAAAATTACAACAACGAGTTAGTCCCGCCTTTTAAAGCCGCTTTTTCGCATTTAATAAATAATGAAGTTGAAAAGGCCATGAAAGAACTAAAAAAGACTCCCGCCTGGTGGAGCGACGTAAAAATGAGTGGTGGCGTTGGTTTACTATCTCCAAAAAGTTCGGCCCAAACAACTATTTACTTGCAGCCGGGCACCTATGTGATAGAATGCTATGTTAGAATGCCAGACGGAATGCCACATACCTTTCACGGAATGCTAAAAGAAATTACAGTAACCGCTGATAAGAATACAAATCCAGAACTTTTAGCCGATTACAAGATTGCTATTTCTAGCGAAACCGGGATTAGCTCCCCAGATTCTATTAAAACAGGGCAACACCGATTTGCAGTACATTATAAAGACCAAAAACAATACGAAACCATGTTAGGCCATGATGTTAATTTGGTAAAATTAGACCACCTTTCGCTTTTAGATACCTTAAGCCATTGGGTGAATACCACAAACATTAAAGCATTTAGATCTCCAGCACCTAAAGGCTTAACCTTTTTAGGAGGTGTAGAAGATATGGAAGCTGGCGAAACCGGTTATTTTATGTCTGAACTCGACAAGGGCAACTATGTGTTAATCTCAGAAATCCCCAAGGCCATAGAAAGAAACATGTTTAAAGTATTTAAGGTCTATTAAGGCAGCTTTATTTTAAGCCATTGAATTAGCAGGCTACATTTTGGTCTCAACCAAAGTAGTTATTATCTGCTTTATCGCCTTACTGTTCCAATTGGCCGCTCCGGTTTTATCCAGCACAATCGTTCCAGATTTATCAACAATAAATGTTCTGGGTATGGTGTTCACATCAAATGCTTCGGGATATGCTGTAACCGGTCTAAACACTTCAAATTGGTAGCCGTTTTTTTTCTTAAACCGCTGTGTTTTTTGTGGGGCATCGTTTGTCACATAAAGCAACACAACATCCTTATGGTCTTTATACTCTAAATAAAGGTTGTCTAAACTTGGCATTTCGGCAATGCAGGGCGGGCACCAAGTAGCCCAAAAATTAATGACTACAACTTTCCCTTTAGCTGCTTCAAAATTAAAACCCTTCCCGTTTTCGTCTATCAAACTCCAGTTATAGTCCGAAAGCTGCTTTTGCTCATCCTTATCAAGGGTTGAAGGCGTGCTAATGGCAGACAATCCCTTATGAAGCATTATCTGGATGGGTTGCCTGGTTTGCGGTATAATCAATAGCGCAATTACAACAACATAGACAATATTTGAAGGTTTTAAGAATTTCGATTTCATTAATTCAGTTATTTAAATAAGGTTGTTTTAGAAGTCGAAAATCCTCCAACTCCTTACAAAAAAAAGCCCCGAAGAAAACTTCGAGGCCAATTTTTATGGTTTTTAAAACCAATTACGCATTTTGAGCAGCAATAAGATTTAATGCAGAACCCGCATTAAACCACTCTATTTGTGCATTGTTATATGTGTGGTTTACTTGTATTGTGTCTTTGCTACCATCGGCATGCACCAATTCTATGGTTAATGGTTTTTCTGGTGCAAATGCATTCAAATCCAAAAAGTTAAAGGTATCGTCCTCCTGAATTAAGTCGTAATCATTTTCATTGGCAAATGTTAAGGCCAGCATCCCTTGTTTTTTAAGGTTGGTTTCATGAATACGGGCAAACGACTTCACGATAACTGCAGCAACGCCCAAATGTCTAGGCTCCATTGCGGCATGCTCTCTAGAAGACCCTTCACCGTAGTTATGATCTCCTACCACAACCGTTTTTATGCCTTTAGCTTTGTATTCGCGTTGGGTATCTGGAACACCAGCGTATTCGCCTGTTAATTGGCTTTTAACAAAGTTTGTTTTTTGGTTGTAGGCATTTACCGCTCCAATTAAGCAGTTGTTAGAAATGTTATCTAAATGCCCACGGAAACGCAACCAAGGCCCTGCCATAGAAATGTGGTCTGTAGTACATTTTCCAAAGGCCTTAATTAACAATTTGGCTCCTGTTATGTCGTTGCCAATAGGTTTAAATGGCGTTAAAAGCTCTAGGCGCTCAGAGTTTGGATTAACAACAACCTCTACACCACTACCATCGGCAACTGGCTGTACATAGCCATTTTCCTTTACCTCAAAACCTTTTGGTGGCAATTCCCATCCTGTTGGCTCATCTAACATAACTTCTTCGCCATCTTCATTGATAAGCTTATCTGTTATTGGGTTAAAATCCAATCGGCCGGCAATAGCGATAGCTGCTGTCATTTCTGGAGAAGCTACAAAGGCGTGGGTATTAGGGTTACCATCGGCACGTTTGGCGAAATTACGGTTAAACGAGTGTACAATACTGTTTTTAGGCGCATTTTTAGGATCTTCGTAACGTGCCCATTGCCCAATACACGGACCACAAGCATTAGTAAAGATTTTTGCATCTAATTTCTCGAACACTTCTAAAATACCATCACGATCGGCAGTATAGCGCACTTGTTCCGAACCTGGGTTAATTCCAAATTCGGCTTTGGTTTTTAATTTTTTATCTAAGGCTTGTTGCGCGATAGATGAGGCTCTAGATAAATCTTCGTAAGACGAGTTGGTACAAGATCCTATTAAGCCCCACTCTACTGCCAATGGCCAATCGTTAGCCTTAGCTTTATCTGTCATGGTTCCAACCTCGGTTGCTAAATCTGGCGTAAAAGGGCCGTTTAAGTGTGGCATTAAGGTTGAAAGGTCTATTTCGATAACCTGATCGAAATATTGCTCTGGATTGTCGTACACTTCGGCATCTGCCGTTAAGTAGTCTTTAACGTTATTTGCTGCATCGGCTACATCTTCTCTGTCTGTAGCACGCAGGTAGCGCTCCATAGACTCATCGTATCCAAACGTAGACGTGGTTGCCCCAATTTCTGCTCCCATATTACAGATGGTTCCTTTACCGGTGCAAGAAAGCGACTTGGCTCCCGGGCCAAAATATTCTACAATAGCGCCTGTACCTCCCTTAACGGTAAGGATTTCGGCAACTTTTAAAATCACATCTTTTGGCGCTGTCCAACCAGATATTTTTCCGGTTAACTTAACACCAATTAATTTAGGGAATTTAAGCTCCCAAGCCATGCCTGCCATAACATCTACAGCATCGGCACCGCCTACACCTATGGCAACCATACCTAAACCACCGGCGTTTACCGTATGCGAATCGGTTCCGATCATCATACCACCTGGAAAAGCGTAATTTTCTAATACCACTTGGTGGATAATTCCCGCTCCTGGCTCCCAGAAACCTATGCCGTACTTATTTGATACAGATGCTAAAAAGTTAAACACCTCACTACTGGTTTCATTGGCGCGTTTTAAATCGGCCGCTGCTCCTTGTTTGGCTTGGATTAAGTGATCGCAGTGAACCGTGGTAGGAACGGCTACTTTGGGCTTTCCAGCTTGCATAAACTGCAATAGCGCCATTTGTGCCGTAGCATCTTGGCAAGCAATGCGATCTGGTGCAAAGTCTACATAATCTTTGCCACGTACAAATGCTTTACTCGGTGTGCCATCCCAAAGGTGCGAATACAAAATCTTTTCTGAAAGTGTTAATGGCTTACCCACAACCTCACGCGCTTTGTCTACACGTTCGGCCATATTGGCGTAAACCTCTTTTATCATGTCAATATCAAATGCCATATCTCTATTTTTGGTTTTTTTAAGTAAGTCTCGCAAAATTACAAATTTTGCTTCGGTTTTAAAAATATGTAACAAAAGTTTAAAATAGATGAAAATAGTTTAACATTACTATATTTTTAGCACCAAAAACAAGGGTTTTGATAAAAAAAAATGCAACAATTTAATAATTCAACAATTAAATGCTATTTAAATTGAATCTGCATTATAATTTTCTTGTCAAAAACCGATTAAATCTTCTATCGAATCTGTTAGATTAGGTAAATGTTTTATCCCTAAATTTTAAAATTGGTTTTTCAAAAAATGTGTAAAGTAATTCAGACAACAATATGGTTATTGCTAAATACAATATTATCAATCCAAACGAAAACAAATTATTAAACACCTCGTCCTGGAAGTAGTTTTGAACATATAAAAGAATCAATGAATAATTTACCAGATATATGGCATAGGATCTAGTGCTTAAATAATAAAAAACACCCCTAATTTTCCCGTAAGGCTTTAGGTGAATACAAAAAGGAAATACTGCAGCACAACACAGCATGACCAATGGCAAATAACCAAACACATAAAACCACAAATGGTTTGTTACTTGAATATTATCCAAATACATCCAGAGATGCACCCCTGAAAACATCAAAAAAGATAAAACAAACAACTCTATTCGCCTTGCTCTAAAAAAAGCAGAAAATCTATTGATAGCATAATATAATAAAAAGCCTATATAGATAGAGTCTAACCTATAAATAACTACTTTTCTAAAGCTTGCACTCCATGCTTTGTAACTTGATATGTTAGGAGCAGAAACATAAAACTCAACCTTTATTAATAGTAATATTAAAATAGTAACAACAACACCCCACAAAAATACCTGTTGGCTTTGTTTTTTTATAAAAACAAATAATAGGTAGACTATAAAAGGGTAGATTAAATACGCATACTCTTCTATAGACAAACTCCAAGCTTCAGTAAAAAAATCAGGATGTGGTGTTGTAAAATTCTGAAGAAAAAGCACATAACGCCAAACAGTATCGGGCAATTTTTGTGTTGTAATACTTACTAATAGTATATTAAATAATAGTATTAAAAAATAATTGGGAAGTGTTCTAAGCCACCGTCGTTTCCAAAACGTAAACAAATCTGGAAAAGTTGTTTTACCATGATTAATCATGTTCAACAAAATACCCCCTATTAAATATCCACTTAATACAAAAAACAAATCTACTCCAACCGCTCCCAAACTTCTGATAAATAAAAATAAAGGATGCGATGTTTCAGCAACTAAAAGATAAGTACAATGGGAAGCAACAACCAATAATATCGCTAAGGCTCTAAGAACATCTAATCCAAAAATTCTATTATTAGAAGCCATAAAAGCGACTTATTTTTAATAACAGCAAACTACACTCACACAGTTTTAACTAACTCTAAAACAAACTTTTTATAATCTGACTGTATGAAATCCCCTCGGCTTCGGCCTTATAATTTTTAATGATTCGGTGTTTTAAAACACTGTTGGCCACAGCCTGAACATTTTCTATATCGGGAGAATATTTACCGTGGATTGCCGCATGGGTTTTTGCCGCTAAAATTAAATTTTGGGAGGCTCTTGGTCCTGCACCCCAATCTATATAGTCTTTTACCAATTGCGTTGCTGTACTAGAATTTGGGCGTGTTTTCCCTACCATGCCAACGGCATACTCTATCACATTATCGGCTACTGGAATTCTCCTAATTAAGCTTTGGATGTCCAGTATGTCTTGGGCAGAAAACAAGGGCCTTACCGTTTGTTCTTGGTCGGCAGTCGTGGCTTTTACCACAGCTACTTCTTCTTCAAACGAAGGATACCCTAAATCTACGGCAAACATAAACCTATCTAATTGGGCTTCGGGCAATGGGTAAGTACCTTCTTGCTCTATAGGGTTTTGGGTGGCCAACACAAAATATGGCTGATCGAGTTTATAGTGGTGACCTGCTACAGTAACGGCGCGTTCCTGCATGGCCTCTAACAGTGCTGCTTGGGTTTTTGGCGGGGTACGGTTTATCTCGTCTGCTAAAATAATATTAGAGAAAACAGGGCCTTTTATAAACTTAAAGTGTCTGTTTTCATCAAGAATCTCACTTCCTAAAATATCGCTGGGCATCAGGTCTGGCGTAAATTGTATACGTTTAAAATCTAGACCCAGTGCTTGGGCTATGGTTTTTACCAAAAGCGTTTTGGCCAATCCTGGTACACCAATTAAAAGCGTATGCCCGCCAGAGAATACCGAAACAAGCACTTGCTCTACAACTTGGTCTTGACCAATAATTATTTTGGCAATCTCTGCCCGTAAAGCCTCGTATTTTTTTAAGAACTCTTCTAACTTCGCTACGTCTGACATATTAGTTTTGCTTTAACCAATTTCCTGAAAAATCGCAATTGCGGTGCTCGCCATTGATTTTTATGTAAGTATCTATAATTTTTTCGTCTTGCCATTTTTCTATGGCCTTAAAACGCTTTTCATTAAGGGCGAGTTCTTTTATTTTTAAGTAGTCTTTAGAGTAATCGGCAACGTGCTCATCAACTCGGTCGGTAACACGCATAATTTTAAACTTAACACGGCCCGTTCTATCGGCTTCGGTAATGACCTTGCTAATGTCTCCTTCTTTCAGCCCTTGTATTTGACCGTATAGTTCTGGATCCATTTTTGTTAGCTCGAATTTGTAATCTTGAGTTTCTGGGTTGATTAAAAACCCGCCTTCGCTACGGGTTTCCTTTTCGTCGCTGCGCTCTCTTGCGGCATCTTCAAAAGAAATATCGCCAGCTTCAATAAGAGCTTTAATTTCGTTGATGCCATCTTGTGCTTGCTTTATAGCAGACTGAGACACTTCTGGAATTAACAGGATGTGCCTAACATCGTATTCCTGACCTCTAATTTTTTCTAAATAAACAATATGAAACCCGAAATCGGTCTCGAACGGTTCAGAAATTTCTCCTTCCTGCAACGAGAAGGCCGCTTCTCTAAACTCCTTTACCATTCGCGGTTCTTTACGGTTTAATGTGTAGAGTCCGCCATTGGGCACAGAAGCTTTATCGTCTGTATAAAGCACCACCTTAGACCTAAAGCTTGCCCCATTATCCTGTACATCGGCCTTAAACTGTTTTAATTGGTTAATGGCTTTTTGTTTGCTTTCTTCTGAAACTTCTGGCTCGATAACAATTTGCGACACCTTAAGTTCGGTACCAAAAGTGGGCCTGTCGTCCTCTGGGATTTTGTTAAAAAACTCTCTTACCTCTTCTGGCGTTACTTCAATTTCTTCTACAATTTTCTTTTGCATTTCGCTGGCCAATTTCTGCGACATATTAATCTCGAACATTTCGTCGCGCAGTTCTTTTTCGCTGCTTCTATCGTAAAAGGCCACAAGATCTTTCATCGATTTTCCAGACTGGGCCATCATTTGTTGTAGTTGGTAATCGACACTCGATCTTATTTCGGCATCGGCAACCTCTATACTGTCTTGTATGGCGTGATGTGCGTACAGTTTGTCTTCTAACATTTTACCAAAAATCTGGCATTTGGTAACGCCTTGTAAAGATGCGCCACTGGCTTTTAGCTCGAGCATGGTTTTATCGATATCAGAATCGAGGATAATATAATCGCCTACCACAGCTGCCACACCATCTATCTTTCTCGACTGAAATGGCTTAACAGTGTCTATTGTTTTTACGGCCGTTGTTTGTAAGCTATCGGTTAAAACAACATGGTTTACTGGGACTGTTGTTTGTGTGCTATCGGCCTTAATTTCCTGTGCTGAAGAAAAAGCGGTAGCCATACATGATAAAAGGGTAAGCGCGAGTGCTTTGTGATTAGTTGTATATTTCAAAGCTTTTATTTTTTGTTGCATCTTTAGTGATATCTTTTTCCAACTCTTTAATGAGTTCTAATTTTCTTTTGTTAATAACGATTTTATCAATGGTAGGCCTAACATATTCTATGGGGGCAGTACTGTTTCGAAGCAAAACATCGTTAATATAAATCAAATATAAACCTAATGAATCTTTAAGTTGTATAAAATTTGTTTTTTTTAACAATTGGCTTCTGTTTTCGGCCGTTATGGGGGGTATCTTATCGACAACCTGATCGACTTTAACCCAAACCGAATCGTTTAAGGAATAGGATTTAAACTGAATGGCAATCGAATCTAGCTCCCGCTTGTCATCGGCTTCAAAACGCTTGAATTTCTTTTCAATCTCGTCGACACTTAGGGCGTTTTCCTCTATGTTTATGTATCTAAGTTTTATTAAATCTTCATTAAGTTTAAACACCGATTCATGCGCTTTATAATACGCTTCGGCCTCTACCCGAGACACCGATGTGTCTATGTTTTTGGCGACCAAAGCTTCTAAATAAGCATTGGCATACAGTTCATTCTTGTACTTTTCTACTAAGGTTTCGAAATTAAGCAATTGCGTTTCTGGCAAATTGCGCTTTGCCCCATCAACCAACAGCTGCTGCGTGGCCCAACGGTTAATATAGTTGTTAACCAAAGCCGTGCTGTCTTCTTTAGAAAGCCCTTCCGACACCAGTTTTTCTATATCGTTTTGATAGAGGTAAACTTCGTTTACTTTTGCCACAGGAACCCTATCGTCTGTTTCCTTGAAAAAATGGCATGAAAACAGCGTTAAAAAAACGCTTGGTATTATAATTCTTGAAAAACGCAATTACTTGTTTATTTGTGATTTTATTTGGTTAAGAACAGCTTGATCTATAGTTACAGCATATTTTTTGTGAAGCTTTTCTATGAACTTTTGCTCTTTATAATTCTGAAAATCGGTAAGAACCATTCCTCTAACATCTGCTAACGCCTTAGTGGTTTTAGGAAAAACCTCTTTTACGTTTACCACCAAAAACGTGTCGTCCTTTTGGTAGATGTTTGAAATGCCCTTTTCTAACGTTAACGCTTCTGGTAAAGCTTGGTGGCCTACTTCCAGAATGCCCGAAGTAAACATAATATTTACCTGATCGTTTTTGTTTAGCGCCTCTTTTATTGTATCTGTTGTTTCGCCTTTACGCAGCATTTTAGCCGCTTTTTTAACAATCTGTTTGTTTGGCGACGAGGCAACATCTGCATTCACCCTAGTGTTCCAATAATAAGCCGCTTTATGGTCTTGATAAAATTTCTCCAAGCCCAAACTATCTTCTTTAGCGGCCTGCCAAATGGTTGTTTCCATCAAATCGAAAAGCAACAGACCATCTCTATATTCTTCTATAATATGGGCATATTCTTCGTTTACATCTTCTAAATTGGCCTCTCTATACTGCATTAGGTGGCTGCCTAAAAACGCCTCGTAATTTTGCGTTACAAGCGTTGCCAATGGTTTTTCTGGCGTTGGCCTTCTTTGGGTTCTTACCAAATACTCGCCAAAATCTGAATAGGTTAGTTGCAAGTCGCCAATTTTAACCAATGGTTTTTCTGAAGGAAAATCTTTTGGCAACTGCCACATGCCTTTAAAATACGACGTGTTTAAAATGGTTGTAAAATAGGTTAATGCAGCGGTATTATCTTCTATGTTATATTCCTGTTTTAATTTTGCTATTAAGGCTTCATTTATTAGGTTGGATCTGGAGTCGCGCTTTACTTTTGCCTCAAGTTCTGGCTGTAGCACTTCAAAAGGTTTAATGGGTGTTTTTTTGTAAAGCTTAACAATGTGCCATCCAAATTCTGTTTCAAACGGTTTTGACAAATCGCCTTGTTCTTGAAGCCCAAAAGCGACATCCTCAAATTTAGAAGAGCTTAGTTGCCCACTTTCAAAAGGTGGTAGTTTTCCGCCTTGGGTAGCAGAGCCTTTATCTTCTGAAAACTGCTTGGCCAAGGTTTCGAAATCTTCGCCTTGCTGCAGTTTTTGATAAATATCGTTAATTCTGTTTTCTACGTCGGCATTGGTGGATTTATCGGTGCTCTTATTAGCCACCATAATGTGTGCAACGGTTCGTTCGCCACGGGATTTTCTTTTATCGTAAACCTTAACAATATGATAGCCAAATCTGGTTTTAAATGGCATGGAGATCTCTCCTACTGGGGTATTGTATGCGGCATTTTCAAACTTGTAAACCATTTTAAAGCCCGAAAAATATCCTAGATCTTCGGCAAATACTGTTTGCCCATCGTGCACATCGTTCTTAACCTTATCAAAGCCTTCTGCTTGCACCCTTTCCCTTAACTTAACCAACCTGTTATAAACGTTTAAAGTATCTTCTGGGCTGGCGTCTTGGTTTAACCTTATTAAAATATGGCTAGCCTTAACTTCGTTGGCCATTCTTTGGTAAGCCTCCTCTATTAATTGGTTGGTAACCTTGCTGTCTGACATATAATTTTTCGCCAATTGTTTTTTGTACCCCTCCAACTCTTTTTTGTAAGCCGCCTTCTGGTTTAAACCTAAAGCTTCTGCTTCCTTGAGTTTTAGCTTATAGTTTACAAAAAGCTGCAAATAGGCTTCAACATCTTTTTGCGATTCGTCTTGTACCAAATCCAAGTTCTTGTTAAAAACCCTTACAAACTCTTTGGCATAAACCGGCGTTCCTTCAACGGTAAACAAAATCTCATCTTCTAAATCTTGGGCTTGCACCATTACTGATGTGGCCAAAAACAATACTAGAATATATAAACGGTGCATAGTGCTCTATTTAATCGCGTTCCTGCAAAAATAAAACAATTCGTGTATTAAGCAATGCCTTTAACATACCAGAAGAACACAATATTAAATGTGTTGCCTAACGCTAAGGAATCCCCTTTAGTTTAACTTAAACAGGTCTTGTTAAAACGGTTCCCATTTTTTTTTATTACATTTATTAAATTTCAACTCCTATGACATACGACACCGAGATTATAGTAGCCTTGCCCCTTGAAGACTTCTTTAAAAAACTTGACGACCCTGCTAACATGAAGCACTGGCAAAAAGGCCTGCAGTCGTATGAATTAATTTACGGCAGTCCGGGAGCCATAGGCTCTAAAACTAAGCTTAGCTATAAAATAGGCAAACGGGAAATGGTTCTTATAGAGACCATAACTGCCAAAAACGCTCCGCATGAGTTTCATGCTACTTACGATACTAAAGGTATGCATAATGTTCAGGAAAATTATTTTGAAGAAACTGCAGACGGCCATACAAAATGGGTGTCGAAAAACGAATTTATTCCCACCAAGCTTTTCTATCGGCTTATGACTTTACTTCTACCAGGCGCTTTTAAAAAGCAGTCCAAAAGTTATATGATGGCTTTTAAGCAGTTTGCAGAGCACGGCACCTCTGTTGCAACTCCTTAAAACGAACCGCAATCTAGCTTACGCATTCTTGTTTTTTGCTTCTATCCACTTGGCCTTAAACTTTGTGCTTTGGTGGTAATGGTGCCTAAGCATATTCCCCATAAAATTCTGTTGCCTGTGCTGTTTTAAGGTTTGTTGGAGTTGGGTTAAATGCATAAAAAAAGCCTCTGTAAAAATGGGACTAAAAAAGCGTTCCTTTAAAACCAAAACGCCGTTTTCACTAAAACGTTTCCAATGTGCTTCCTGGGTATATAATTCAACCGCTTTTTGCACAAAATCTGTATTGTTATCGCATATAAACCCATTGGGCTGGTAGTTGCCAAACATGCCTTCGGCAGCTATAGGCGACATGACACAGGGCGTACCGTTACGCATCGCATCGATAAGTTTTCCTTTTAAACCTGCCCCAAAGGGCAACGGAGCTAGACACACCTTATGTGCTGCCATGGTACTATGAATATCGTCTACAAAACCCTTAATTAAGAAGCCCTGTTTTTCGTTGTGCAACTGGGTGACCTTTTGCGAGGCATGCGCACCATAAACATGCAGTTCTGCTTTGGGTAAACGCTGCTTAATTTGTGGCCAGATAGTTGTTTTTAGCTTTAAAACGGCTTGGTAATTTGGTTCGTGAAGAAATGTCCCTACCGTAATAAAATGGTTGCGGTTGCCATACTTGGGCATCCCTGAAAAATAACTCTCTGGCATAGGCTCTAAAAGAAAAGGCAAATAGTACAACAGTTGCGCATCGATTTTAAACTTTTCTTGCAACAGCAAAACCTCTGTTTCAGAAATAATTAAGCTTAGGTCGCACCTTAATATACTGGCTACCTCTCGTATTGCCGTTTCGTTAAAGAGATACTCATTGGTAAACTTGGCTTCATCCTTAAAAGCCTGTTGCCTGCCTTTTCTCAAAAAGTGTAAATCTTCGGTATCTAAAATTAATAATGCTTCTGGGCATCTTTGTGAGACACGCCAGCCAAATTGCTCTTCGGTTAAAAACCGATCAAAAAGCACCACGTCGGGTTTTAATCGGTCTATAAAATCGTCGAAGCTCGGGTGGTTTAAGGCAATAGGTTGTTCTGCCACTCCTAGCGCTTTTAAGTCTTCGGACCTTTCGGTTTTGTTTGCAGTTGTTGCAAAAGTAATTTGGTAGCCTTTGGAAAGGAATATGTTTATAAGCTGCAACATTCTGCTTCCTGCCGCCGAACTTTTAGGCTCTGGCCAAACAACGCCTATTACAAGTAGGTTTTTTTGCACTTATTCTGGTCTTGGCGCCAATGAAATCTTAAAGCGTGCTTTTTCCACCCAACTTACCACTGCCTGTATTTGGGCGTCGGTTAACTTGGCCTTACTATGCGCCCAAGTATAAGATTCTAAAGGCATTTCCCGTTTTTCTACCAACTCTGCAACCTCCTCTAGCTTGTGGTCTTTTTTCTTTGCGGAATACCCTTCCCATTTAGAAAAATTCAACTCTTCCTTACCGTGTTCTACATGATCGTGCAACCAATAATTAACCGGGGTAATGTTGCTATACCATGGGTATCGGGTGTGGTTGCTGTGGCAATCAAAACACGTTTCATTTAAAATAAGCTTAATGTCCTCGGGCGGATTAGTATCGGCAAAAAACGTCTCGACAGAGGTTAAATCGCCTTCATTTTTTTCTGGCCCAAAAAATTGGGCAACAACAAAACCAACCAAAAGGAGCAACCCTATTTTTTTTAGTATGTTTTTCATTTTAATTACTTTTATTCTATAAAAGTAGAAAAATCTATTGACAACCGAGGCCCTTTATAAAGAATTAAGTTACGTTACCCACTCGCGGGAAAACAGGTTAAAATACGCCCAAATGCTTCTTGAGAATCCCCTTATAATTCCAAAGGCCTTGGATATTTTATTTATGGTAAACGACAAAACCTCTTGTAGGGCTGCTTGGGTTTTAGAGTTTATGTGCCATGACAAGCTTACCGCCCTGGTGCCCTATCTGGATTATTTTACAGCACACATAAAAACGGTTCATCTAGATCCTGCCGTTAGGCCTGTTGCCAAAATTTGCGAATACCTCGCTAAGGCTTTTTACGCCAAAAACAACGCCCTTATTAAAGCGCAACTTACCACAGAACACCAAGAGCGACTTATAGAAGTTTGTTTTGATTACTTGATTAGCGACCAAAAAATAGCCCCCAAAGCCTACGCCATGAATGCCCTATATTTATTTGGGCAGGATTACCCATGGATTCATCCAGAATTAAAGTCTATATTGGAACGCGACTACCAAATGCAAAGCAGTGGGTTTAAGGCGCGCGCCAAGCATATTCTAAAAAAAATAAAACAGGAAAAATCTTAAAAAACCAAGATGCATCGCTTCTGTCTTCATTTCAAAACCGTTATCTTTGCAACTTCTAAAAAAACCAACACAACATGACCCTATCCGCATTAAATGCTATTTCGCCTATTGATGGCAGATACCGTAATAAGGCCGAAACGCTTGCTGCTTATTTTTCTGAAGAAGCACTTATAAAATACCGCGTTTTGGTAGAGATTGAATATTTTATTGCGTTATGTGAAATTCCACTGCCGCAATTAGCCCATTTTAATACCAACCTCTTTGACCAACTAAGGGACATATACAAGACCTTTAGTGCTGAAGATGCGCTACAAATAAAGACCATTGAAAGTGTCACTAACCACGATGTTAAAGCGGTTGAATACTTCATCAAGGAAAAGTTTGATGCCTTAAACATTTCGGAATACAAAGAGTTTATTCACTTTGGGCTAACCTCACAAGATATAAACAATACGGCTATTCCTTTAAGCATTAAAGAGGCCATGAACAACGTTTACGTTCCCGAGTATTTTAAAACGCTGAACACGCTAAAAGAGCTTACCCAAGAATGGGCTAACGTTCCAATGTTGGCAAGAACCCACGGGCAACCGGCATCGCCAACAAGATTAGGAAAGGAAATTGATGTTTTTGTAACACGCCTGGAAGAGCAATTTAACCTACTAAACGACATTCCTAGTGCGGCCAAGTTTGGTGGGGCAACCGGTAATTACAATGCGCATAAAGTCGCTTACCCAGATATTGATTGGAAAGCCTTTGGCACCAAGTTTGTTCAAGAAAAGTTAGGACTTCACCACTCTTTCCCTACCACACAAATTGAACACTACGACCACATGGCCGCTTTGTTTGATGGTTTAAAGCGTATTAATACCATTCTAATTGATTTAGACCGCGACATTTGGACCTATGTAGCCATGGATTATTTTAAGCAGAAGATTAAAAAAGGGGAAGTTGGTAGTAGTGCCATGCCACATAAGGTAAACCCTATTGACTTTGAAAACTCTGAAGGTAACCTAGGCATTGCCAATGCTATTTTTGAGCATTTGGCGGCAAAACTTCCTATTTCTAGGCTTCAAAGAGATTTAACAGACAGTACCGTTTTACGTAACGTTGGGGTGCCGTTTGCGCATACCATTATTGGCTTAAAGAGCACTTTAAAAGGGTTAAACAAACTCTTGTTAAACAAAGCCAAATTTGCCGAGGATCTAGAAAATAACTGGGCTGTAGTTGCAGAGGCCATTCAAACCATATTGCGCCGAGAGGGCTACCCTAACCCATACGAAGCCCTAAAAGGCTTAACTAGAACCAACGAAAAAATTACTCAGGATTCCATTTCAAAATTTATTGATACCTTAGAGGTTTCAGAAGCTATTAAAAGCGAATTAAAAGCAATAACCCCAAGTAATTATACTGGACTATAAACCAACTATGCTAACCGACAAACAATCTATTATACTTTGCGCCGTAGTGGTACTTGGGTTTTCTGTTTGTGGTATTTTAGGGGTATTGGATAATTATGCCGTTAGCGTTACTTTGCTGCTTCTTTTTTTGGTTGTGGTAGTTAATCTGGTTTTTAATAAAACCCCTCCCGATAAAGAGATAAAAAAAGAGCGTTCTAAATAAAAAAAGGCTTGCGTTCGCAAGCCTTTTTTTATTACAAGATTGTTAATTAAGATTACTCGCCAACAAAAAAATTTGTGAGACCTTTTAGCTGGTCTTCGTCTATATCTGCATTTTTTAAGGCTTCGGTTAATGCCATTATTTTGGCGGGCGACATATCATCTCCCAACACTCTTACAATGCCAAATCCCATATCTTTAGAGTTTCCAAAAACAATAAACTCGTCTACTTTTTCATCGTCGCCCAAGTATTTAACAACAACTTTCCCTCCATGGCTATTAAACTCCATAAGATCGTTATAATTAGAACCGTTTAAAATGTTTTTCACCTTGGAAACCTCAGCATTAAAGTCTGCTAAATTACTGGTGTCCTTAATTTTATAGCCCAGAAAATTTAAACGTTTTATAGACTGGTAGGCATCCTTTTGGTCGTCTGTTAATAAGGTTTCTTCTAACGAAACGATAGATGTTGGCAAATCGGCCGATGTAAAATTTGGAGTTTCTTGACGGTCTACAAAATAGGTTTGCAACGTTTCCTGGTTATTACAGCTTACCAGCATAAGACATGCCAGTAAGCCATAAAGGTGTTTTTTGATTGATTGTTTCATGCGTTCTGGTTATTTTTTGTTTTTCTCTTCAAGGTGCTCGCCCCCAGGAATGTTCATTTTCTTGGTTAATTTAGAGATTTGGTTTAGGTCGATATCGCCTGTTAAGGAAACAATCACTGTTTCGAAGTTTCGCGTTTTACCGTTGACTTCAATGTTGGTGCCTTCGGTAACTTTAGAAAGGCCATTTACAAACATTAAAAACTCGCTAACATGGTCTTCGTCTTTTCCTTCTTTTATGTAAAATTTCATTTCTACACCATCGTCCTTAACTTCCATTAACTCGCTTAAAGCGCTTTTTCGCGATTTTACCCAGCTTACAACATCTTTAGATATTGCCGCGTTGTCTGTAACAATTGTTTTAAAACTGGTAATGCTATTCACCATATTAAGATATTCTTGCGCTTCTGGATCGTCGGTATTGATATCCATCTTTGCCAACATTTGAAACATTTTTGGTTTAATGGAGACATAGGTTACATCTGGATTTTCGCTGTATTTTGCAAAAATGTCTTGGGCCGAAGCTGTTAAAGGCAACAACATGATGGCCATAATTAAAAGGGCTATTCTATTTTTCATCGTATTTATGTTTATAAAATTCATGGGTTATTTTTTAAAGATTAAACGTGTGGTATTATCCATTTCGTTAAGGTAATCTACCTTAGAGATTCCTTGATTAAAAGCGTTTAGATAATTTACCTTCTTGGCGCCTTTGTTAAAGTTGCTTGAAATCATTTCTAACGATTTTACAACTTCGTTATAGGCCATTTCGGGGTCATCGTAAGTCCCAAGGTCTTCTTGTACAAAAACATTAGACTTAAAGAACACCCCTATTAAAAGAACGGCTACGGCTGCGACAGAAATCCACTTGATGTAAAAAGTATTGTTTCGTTTTGGTGTTAATGGAACGTCTTTGGTAAACTGTTCTTTTTCGTTTGCCGAGAAATATGCGAACATGGCCTTATAACTCTCAAGGTGTGGCGGTACAGTCTCTTGTGAAAAATAGCGTTTTAACTGCTGCTCTTCTTGAAGCGTGGTTGTGCCATTGTCGTATTTTTCCAGCAATTTATTTATCTTATTTAATTCCATAATTATGCGTATTCGTTAATTGTTCCCGTATGGTCTTTCGTGCTCGCGATAGGGCTACCCTAACGGCTGTGTTGTTCATGTTAAGCATTTTGGCAATTTCATCGTAATCGTATTGTTCAATATCCCTTAACTGAACGACCATTTTTTGTTGTTCGGGCAAAGCTTCTATAATTTTTGCCACCCAGTTTACACTATCGTTTGCTTCCAATTCCTTCTGCAAGGAAACTTTGTGGTCTTGGTAATTGCTATGGACAATTTTTAAATTCTGTGCTTGTTTCGATTTTAGCTTGTCCAAGCAAAAATTTTTAGTCATGGTCATCGAAAACGCTTCTACATTGTTGTACTTTGTTATTTTCGACTTGTTGCTCCACAGTTTCAACAGTATTTCCTGGGTGGCATCTTCAGCCTCTTCTGTAGAGACCAAAAGCCGCTTAGCCAAACGAAACACCTTGTCTTTAAATGGCATGACAATATTTAAAAATTCCTTTTGATTCATTTTTTGGTTAGCTAAAACAACATATTAATGCTATTTACTGTTACGACGACCAAGGGGCTTTTTTGTTACAAAAAATTTTCATTCTGTATTAAAGTAAGTATTTTTAAGCCTTAAACAACCCTAGACCCACCATGAAAAATACAAAAGTAGTCTTACTTTTACTTACCCTATCGACTGGTTTCCTTTGTTCCTGCTTTGATGATATGGACGACAACCCTACATCTGCTAAAGACATTAATGATTTTATTTACCGCGGGATGAACATATTTTACCTATACAAATATAACGTTCCGGAGCTTGAGACCAACCTATCGCAAACCGCCAACTACGAAAACTACATAAGCAGTTATGCCACTCCAGAAAGCTTTTTTGAAAGCCTTATTTACCAACGCGAAACCGTTGATAGGTTTAGCTGGCTTGTAAACGATTACATTGCTTTAGAACAACAATTAAGCGGTATAAAAAAAAGTAACGGTCTAGAGTTTAACCTTTATTACGAACCTGGCAGTGCTACCAATATTTTTGCCGTAATTAGGTTGGTCCTAAACAATAGTGAAGCATCGTACTTAGGTCTTGAACGGGGGCAAGTTGTGCATGCCATAAACGGGCAAGAACTTACCATTAACAATTATACTGCGCTTTTTAACCGAGACAGTTACACCCTACATTTTGCCAATTATAATGATAATGGCACCGAAACAATGGATGACGATATTATCTTGCCTAATAACGAAAGTGCAGCACTTACTAAAGTGCCTTATACCGAAAATCCTATACACAAAACAAATATTATTGATGTTAATGGCGAAAGCTTAGGCTATTTAGCCTACAATGGTTTTACTTCCGATTTTAACAACGAGCTTATTAATGTGTTTTCCGAATTTCAAAACAACAACATCCAACATCTGGTTCTGGATTTAAGATACAACCCGGGCGGATCGGTTAATACGGCTGCGCTTTTAGGTAGCATGGTTACTGGGCAATTTAATGGCGATGTGTTTACCAAGTTAAATTACAATGCCAATTTACAAGCCAACAACACAACCTATAACTTTACCAACACCTATAATGGGACAACCTTATCCCCCTTAAACTTAAATAAAGTTTATGTACTAACCTCTAAAAGTTCGGCATCGGCAAGCGAAATGGTTATTAACAGCTTAAAAAGTTATATTAATGTGGTACAGATTGGCAACCATACTACAGGAAAACCACAAGCATCTATTACCCTTTACGATTCGCCTGCCTACACCAACAAAACCGATATCAATCCCAATCATCGTTATGCCATGCAACCACTTGTTGCCCTTACGGTTAATGCAAACGACGAGCAAGTGCCTTCGTCTGGGCTTACACCTAACATTGAAATTACAGAAACCCCAAATAACTATGGCGTTTTAGGCGATGTAAACGAGCCCTTACTGGCAGCTGCTATTGCAGACATTTTAGGAACAGGACGAATGGCCCCCAATACCTTTAAAGTCCAAAAGCCTATTTTAACCCGAATAAACCTCTCTTCTTTTGAAGATATGATGTTTTTAGATCCCGAAAACTTAGAATAAAAAAAAGCCGCTTCTATTTAGAGCGGCTTTTTTATTTTTATGCAATCTTTATTTAGTTGAAATAAATTTTTGAAGCATTTACGCCTACTACAAAGGTATCTACTAAGTTCCCAGAATCTATACTGTACACCAACAAATCTCCTGCCGAGAAAAAGTCTTTGGCATCTGTTACATATATATTTTCATTGCTTACAGCCAAACCATACGTATTTATAGCACCTAAATCTATTACAGCTGCTGTTGGCAATGCCGCAGCCGTTTCTGGCATTTCGTAAACCCCATTATTTAATACATAATAAATGGTTCCGTTATCAAAAGCCATTTGACCTGGGTGTTCACCATTTGCAAATGTTAAAGTCTCCACAACGGTATTGGTCGATACATCGATTTTTGAAATAGAAGCTGCTGTTTCATCTCCGGTCCAAGCCGCTTTTCCTTCACTTAATACAACCAGCTCTCCAGCGCTATTAAAAAACAGCTCGTCTGGCACATCGCCAACGGTTATTGTTGCAACAGCATTGGTAGAAACATCTATAACAGAAACGATGTTGTTATTTCCCCAGCCTCCTTTATGAGACACATAAATTTTACCGTTATTAGCCAAAACGCGTTCTGGTCCTTCCCCAACAGGAATTGTAGTTTCAACAGCATTTGTTGCTAAATTAATAACCGCAATAAAATCATCATTAGCATCGGTACCATCGCCCCAATTGCTTACATACCCTTTACCGTTTGCAAAATCGATATATCTTGGGGTTTGTAAACCGGCTGTTACAGCACCTTCGTTTTCAAAAGTGTAACGGTTAACAACATTAATAATGTTCACGTTATCTGAAACAATGTACCCTTTATCATCATTAAACCCTATAGATTGTAAATACACGCCTGGAGCTTCGCCATTTACATTTTCATAAACGTTATTCTCGGTAACCGAAAAATCGTTCGAAATAAATGATATAGAAGCCGGCCCACCTTCGGCACTTACAATAATACCATTTTCATAGTCGCCTAAAGAAACGACTGGCGGAAGCACATCGTCTTTATCATCGCTACAAGAGGTTGTTATTAAAGCAAACAACAGGCTAAAGGTTAGAAATTTTAATACGTTTTTCATAGTTTAGAAATTAAAGTTTAAATAAAAATTATAATGAATACCAGGCATAAACCTATCGGCCACGCTTTGGTAATCTTCGTTAAAAATATTTTTGGCTTGGACTCCCAAAACAAACTGCTGGGCTTTTCCTAACGCGTATTCTGCACCAAGATTAGAAACTGTATAAGCATCAATCATGTACCTTGGATTGTTGTCGGACAGGGTGAAAACCTCACCCACAAATAAGGCTTGGTAATAAAGCGAGGCGCGTTTATATTGGTAGTTAAACATGGCTGAACCTTTGTGCTTGGGCACATAAATAAGTTGCTTTTTGGTCTCTTGATTTTCTGAAACGGTGTAAGCATAATGCCCGCCAAATGACAACTTGTGCGCGTTTAGATTAACATTAATTTTAAGCTGCGATTCCAAACCATAGGTAACAACATGGTCTGTGTTTATGGGTCGCCACAGGCTTCCTGTTGGTAGCCATCGAATCATATCGGTAATGTCATTATAAAACCCCGTAGCTTTAAACGTAATGTGCTTAAACAATAATTCTTGACCAAACTCTACCTGATAAGCGGTTTCCGGTTTTAAATTGGTGTTGCCACTGCCTTCCCAATACAAATCGTTATACGTAGGGATTCTGAAGTTTTTAGAGCCATTTACATTAACCGTATAATGCTTGCCCAATTTGTATTGAAGCCCCAAACTATACAACAACGGACTTTCGTAATTATTAGTAACCTCTTGCCTTAAAGTGGCTTCGTACAAGAAATTTTTTAATTGTTGTTTAAACAACAAACTAAATCCAGATATGGTTCTATTAGTTTTATTTACACTGGAGCTTTCGCCCTTGGTATGGGTAACATCAACAACGCCTTGTAGTGTGGCATTTTCTAAAAGTTTATACTCTAAATTATACTTTCCTAATAGGGTTTTGGCCTCGCCAAACGTATGTAACTCTTTATTTATATTGGGGAAATACTTATATTTTTCAGTTAAATATGCAAGCTTTAATGTAGAGGTAAACCTTTGGTACAAGCCAAGCCATTCCAACATGGTTCTAGAGTTTACATCTTGATATTTTGTGGGCGTTTCTGTTGGAAATATCAAAGAAAAATGACGTTCGCCATCAAACACATAGCTGTATAGTTTTAGGGAGTTTTTCGAATTGATTTTATACCCCACATTTGCCGCTAGGCTTTGGTTGTAAAAGGCGCCGTTTAAGTTTTCTTTTTCGCTATTTACATACGTATAATCATTATCAGACTGGATTCTGCTTATGGCAACATCAACACTCAACCTATCTGAAGAAAAGCGCGAAGTATAGCCTACATCTACCGTGTTAAAACTGCCGTAATTGGCATACAGGGAATTTTCAAATCCACCATTAAAAGTTAGGTTGTTATTCAAATGAATAGACCCTCCTATGGCTCCGCTCCCATAAAGCACACTACCGCCACCACTACGTACGCTTATATCATTAAAACTTCTAATGTTAATGGTATTAAAATCGGTTTGGCCATTAAATTGCGAATTAATGTTAATACCATTCCAAGTCACTGCTGTTTGCTGCGCCGTTGTTCCTCTAAATGAAGGCGACGACACCATACCCAAACCATTCTCCTTAAAGTAAATTCCGGAATTGTAATTAAGCAAATTGGTTAAAGACGCTGTGCTTCTCGTTACAACACTATCTTTAAGCACATTAACCGATTGGGTGTTCGAAAAGGTTTTTAAATACCTATCTGCCTTTAAAAGCACCTCATCTAATTGCTGCAAAGAGTCTAATGAGGTCTGCGCCCAGGCAGCACAACAAAAACACCAGAAAAAACCGATAAATAAACCTTGTTTCATAAGCTAAGAAGCCTTTTACCCGAAAGCTTTACTATTTTTAGTTTTGAACTTTGGTAGGTCTCCTGACTTGCATTTTGCTGTTTTACCTTCCCAGTTTTCACCAGTGGTTTTATTGAAGTAGACAGCAACTCTTTTTAAAGAGACACCCTATTAAATTGGGCAATATGCTTACAGTTGCGGGTACAGTTCCAGACTGAAGATTAACTATTCGTGACATTAGATAAAATCTGCAATCACCTATCTTTTCACTGGATTCCCTTTTAATCGATATTAACAATAATACCGAACCAAAATTTCGTTGCAAAATTAAACATTTTACATCAGGTATTCCCCATAAGTTTAAATAATATTACTTTTGAATGAAAATTAATGCTGTTTTGAAAAAACTCCTTCTTCTCATTTTACTTCTTGGCCTTGTTTCCTGCAAGGACCACTCAAAAGAATCTGATGTTATTAAACAGCCAATGGCTGTTTCAGAATTTAAATACGCCAAAGGCTTTTCAATTAGCCAGCACGAAACCTTTAAGGTGCTCAACATAAAGCATCCCTGGCCAAAATCTGAAAAAACCTATAAATACGCTTTGGTTCCAAAAGAAAATCTGGCAAGCCTTACCCTAGACAAAACAGCTTTCGACGGCATTATTGCAACGCCTATTAAACGCATTGTAGTCACTTCTACCACCCACATTCCCGCTTTAGAGCTTTTAGAAGAAACCCAAAGTTTGGTAGGGTTTCCTGGTACCGATTACGTATCTTCCAAAAAAGTTCGTGAGTTAATCGACAAGGCCATGATTCGTGAATTAGGGAAAAACGAAGGTATTAACACCGAAGTTCTCTTAGAGCTAAAGCCCGAAGTGGTTATTGGCTTTGGCATAGACGGCAACAACCGTACCTTTGAAAACATTCAAAAATCGGGCATCCCAGTAATTTATAATGGCGATTGGGTTGAAAACTCACCACTGGCAAAAGCCGAATGGATTAAACTATTTGGTGCACTTTATAATAAAAGCCAACAAGCCGATTCGGTTTTCAACAAAATTGAAAGCGCTTACTTAAGTGTCAAACAACTGGCCGCAAAACTTGACCACAAACCAACGGTTTTAAGTGGTGCGCTAGAAAAAGATGTTTGGTATTTGCCTAGCAGCACCAGCCCAGAAGCCCAACTGCTTAAAGATGCCAACGCAAACTATTTATGGCAAGACGTTACAGGAAAAGGCAGCTTAGCCCTTAGTTTTGAAGCCGTATACACCAAAGCTAAAGATGCTGATTTGTGGCTAAGCCCTTCGTACCACAACTCTTTGGAAGCCTTAAAAAAGGCCAATGAACACTACACTCAATTTAAGCCGTATAAAAATAAAACCATCTATTCTTTTGTTAATACAACGGGAAAAACCGGGGGCGTTACCTACTACGAAGAAGGTACGGCCAGACCCGATTTGGTCCTAAAAGATTTGGTTAAAATTTGCCACCCAAATGTGTTACCAGAATACGAACCCTACTTTTTTAAACCGTTAAAATAGTAACCGTTGTCAGATCAAAAAAAATACAAACTACCGTTTATTGTTTTAGTCGCTACACTAATTGTCTGCTTTTTTGGCAACATTAGCTTGGGGTCGGTATCTATTCCCGTTAGCGAAATTGCAAAAAGCCTTACGGGATTTTCAGACAACTATATTGTACTTCATTACCGCTTACCCAAAGCGTTTACAGCCATTTTAGTGGGGTCTGGACTGGGCATTTCCGGGCTTTTAATGCAAACCCTATTTAGAAATCCGCTTGCCGGTCCTTTTGTATTAGGTATAAGCTCTGGTGCAAGTTTGGGTGTAGCCATTTTAATTCTTGGTGCCGGCATTTCAGGGAGCGCCTTAGCTGCATTATTAATCTCGAAATGGAGCTTGGTTCTGGCCGCAAGTATTGGAAGTTTTTTGGTATTATTGGCTGTTTTGGTCGTTTCTACCAAGGTAAGGGATACGATGGCCATTCTAATTATCGGACTCATGTTTGGTAGTATTACCTCTGCAGTGGTAAGTGTATTGTCCTACTTTAGTTCGGCACAAAAACTACAACAGTACATATTTTGGGGCTTTGGGAGCTTAGGAAACCTGTCTTGGAACGAATTGTTCATTTTTACCTTAATTTATGCTTTCGGTCTTGTCTTGAGTATCGCCTCTATAAAAGCCTTAAACACCCTTTTATTGGGTGAAAATTATGCTAAAAGCCTTGGGCTAAACATCTCGCAAAGCAGGTTTATTATTATTATTGCCACCAGTTTATTAGCAGGTACCATTACGGCCTTTGCCGGCCCCATTGCGTTTATTGGATTGGCCATTCCGCATATGGTAAGACAACTATTTATAACCTCTAACCATAAAATATTATTGCCCGCTGTTTTTTTAATGGGCGCTATTGTTATGCTTATTTGTGATAGTATTGCGCAATTGCCTACAAGCGACTACACCTTACCCATAAATGCTATAACCTCATTAATTGGTGCGCCCGTGGTAATTTGGCTGTTGGTACGTAAACGTAAAATGCTATTTTAAATGAGAGGAAAAATCAAGAAACAAGACTGTCATGCCGCAATCGATGTGGAGTTTATTAGATACTGAATTAAATCCAGCACGGCAAAACAACGTAATTATTAAGTGACAAAAACAGCACAACATACCGTTCTAAAAACCGAAAACCTAACCATAGGTTATGCGCTTAAAAAGCAACAAACCGTGATTGCTTCCAACATAAACATAACCTTAAAACAAGGCGAATTAATTGGTTTGGTTGGCGCCAATGGTATTGGTAAGTCTACGTTGTTGCGCACGCTAACCAAAGTACAACAACCTTTAAACGGCGCTGTTGTTATTAATGGTGTTTCTCTTGCCGAAACGAGCTATTTAGAACTTTCCAAAAGTTTGAGTGTGGTATTAACCGAGCAACCGGCATCTAAAAACTTAACGGTTTTTGAGCTTGTTGCTTTAGGCAGACAACCTTATACCAACTGGGTTGGCAACCTCTCTAATAACGATATATCGATTGTAGAAAAAGCGTTATTACAAACTAACATTCAACCATTAAAAAACAAAAAATGTTACGAGCTAAGCGATGGCCAACTTCAAAAGGTTATGATTGCACGAGCTTTGGCTCAAGACACCAACCTAATCATTCTAGACGAGCCTACCACGCATTTAGACATGTACCATAAAGCGTACATTTTAAAATTGCTTAAAAAGCTTTCAAAAGAAACAGGCAAAACCATTCTGTTTTCTTCGCATGAAATAAATTTAGCCATTCAATTGTGTGACAAAATGATTGTGATGAGCCATTCGCAAGTGATTTCTAACACGCCTTGCAATTTGATTTCAAAAGGTGTTTTTAATGAATTGTTTCCTGAAGACATGATTGCTTTTGATGAGAAAACAGGCAGTTTTAGAGTGAAGCAGTAATTAATTTATTCTTCCTCTGATGAAGAATGCGGGATTGTAGTAGGAAATGGTTGGTCTTCCATAAAACATTCACTAGGCAGAAACTGCTCACTGAATTTCATTTGAAAACTGTTAAACCATTTTACTTTATAAAGTGTTTCTGATGCTATCTTTCTTTTATTACCATTAGAATAAAAGGCATTCTCAATAGATTGTTTTTTAATACCAGTTAAAACAAAATCTGGAGTAGCATAATTAACGACATATTGAATTAATTTTTTTTCTGACTTTTTAATCTTACCTTTTTTCTCACTCTCTGTAATTCTTGTTGAAGTTCTCTTTTTAAATATTTCAAATTTTTTAGTTTTAAAATAAACTATTTTAGAATAATTATACTTTGGAATTTTATATTTTTCTGCTTCTTTAATTAAGCTTTCATAAGAACCAGACTCTTCTGTATCACCTTTCTTTGCTATAAAAATAGATTTAAAATTTTCTAGCATACTTTCATAAACATAGACCTCTTTAAACTGACTTTTGTTATCATCAAAAAAAACACATTTGTATTTTATACGTTCTGCAATTTTATAGCCTGTAGTCTCATCGACCACTTGTTTCTTTTTAGTTTCAAACTCAATCTCTGTAATAACCATGAAAGGAGGCACCAATTTACCATCTCCTTTAATATAATAATCATATAATAATGGGTGAGATTTAAACGTAACTATTTCACCTAATTTAAATTTATTTTTTAGCATTCTAAATATTTTATAATTAAATAAATATATATATTTAGCTCAAAGTAAGGAAGTTCTTTAGTTAAAAGGAATAAAACATTTGTTGAACTACTGTATTAACCTTTTGGTTAATCACTTAATCCAACCTTTTTAAAGGGACAATAAATACGGAGATTAAGTATAGAGTATTTCTGGTCAATTTGTTACATAAATCATTAGAAATTATTTTCTGTATTATTAATACTACCTCAATAATTCTAATGAAGACCTTGATGAACCCAAAGCTTTGGGATACATCAAAGGCTTCTAAAGCTGAATTGATTATTACTATAATTAATGCTATCATAATATATGTTATTTATTATTAGACGTATAAATGCAGCGTGAGTCGAGAATTCGGCTAATGGTTCAATCTTCTTTAAGATGTAAGTTCTATTCTGTTATAAACACGCGCGAGAACTTCTCTTACTTTTTTATGTGATTATGAAACAAGAAAAAGATTGGTTTAAGGATAGAGGTTATTTACATTTTACAAATAGAACACCGATTTCTAAAAGAAAGTCTATTTTTAAGTATATAACTAGTAAACAAAAAGTTACTTCGCATTCATTTTCACCTCTTATTTTTAAAGAAATAAAGCAAAGACGTTATAAAATTTCTGATTTCAATGGTATTTCAAAAAGATCTCATAAAAAAGTAAAAAATGGAAAAGTAGTTTCTAACAAAAAGGTTAGAGAAATTTTATATGCTAGTCATATTGATGCTCATATTTTTACTTACTACACACAAAAAATAATAGCACCAAGCTACGAAACCTACTTAAAACAGAAACCTTTGCTCTCTGAATGTGTCACTGCATACAGGCAAATAAGAACTGACTGCGGAAAAAGTTTTAAAAATAATATTCATTTTGCTAAAGATGTTTTTAATGAAGTTAAAACTAGAAATGATTGCGTAGCTTTAGTTTTAGATATAGAAAACTTTTTCCCTAGTCTAAATCACAAAAAATTAAAATTAGCATGGGCAAATATTCTTGGTCATAAAACTCTTCCTAAAGATCATTACAATTTATTTAAAGCAACTACTCGTTTTTCTTATGTTAGGTTAAATGATCTTAAAAATAAAAATGGTCACTTTGACGAAAAACTAATTGCTTCTAATAGAAAAAAAGGAAAAGTATCTTTTTTTGAAAATCTTAAAGAATTAATTGAAAGTGATGTAATCATCCATAAAAATCAGAAAAAAGATAAAAAAGGTGTTTTAAAAGGAATCCCTCAAGGGCTACCTATTAGTGCTTTGTTAGCAAATATTTATATGTTAGAGTTTGATGAAGCAATAATAAACAAGCTGTGTAATGAAAATAATGTCTTTTATAGAAGATACTCTGACGACATAATCATTTTGTGTAAAAAAGAAGAAATTAATAAAGTCGAGAATGTAATACTAAATGAAATTAAAAATGTTAAACTTAAAATTTCAATAGAGAAAACCGAAAAAATCCTATTCAAAAGAGACAGTAATAAGCTGCAATCTTTCAAAATAAATAAAGATGGTAGTCTTAAAAAAAATATACCTCTCAACTATTTAGGATTTGAATTTTATGGTTACCAAACACTCATTAAGTCTAAAAATTTGGCAAAGTTTTATAGAGCTATGAAACAAACCATAAAACGAAAGCACAAAAGAGTTGAATCAATAAAAAAGAATACTTTATTGGATGAGGCTCCAATATTTAAAAGAAAAATTTATCGTTTATATTCTTTTAAAGGTGTTAAAACTCGTAAAATAAAGACTAGAAAAGTAGAGTTTATTAATGGAAAACAAAATTCTAAAACTTTTGATAGAAAATTTAGAGGAAACTACTTAAGGTATGTATACAAAGCTTCTGAAGAACTCAACGCTCCTGAAATAAAAAGACAATTGAAAAATCATTGGAAAATTCTTCAAAAAAACATTTTAAAATATGATTTTTCAAATGTTAAAGAAAAATAATTGCCTTTATTATTATTAAATTTACATAATTTCAATAAATAACTTATGAATGACAGCCTAATTCTTATCATTGCCATTCTCTTATCGGGTGTTATTGGCGGTTACCTCGGTATGGTAATCACCAAACTTAAAAGCAAAAGCGAGCAAAGCACCCTAGAGGAGCGCCAGCTTCAGCTAAACAATACAATTAACAACCTAAAGGAATCCTTGAATAAAACCGACCAAGATCGTGAAGCCATACGCAAGGAAAAAGAATTTTTAAACGCCGAGTTAGCACGTAAAAATACCGCGTTTGAAAACCTACAACAACAAAACCTTAAGCGCGACGAAGAACTGGTTAAGCAGCAAGAGCAACTCCGTAAGGATTTTGAGTTGATGGCCAGTAAGATTTTAGATGAGAAAAGTGAAAAATTCACCATTCAGAATAAAGAAAACATCAAACAAATTCTGAATCCTTTACAGGAAAAAATTCAAACGTTTGAAAAAAAGGTTGAAGATTCTCAAAAGGAAAGCATCAGCATGCATTCGGCTTTAAAAGAGCAGTTGTTGGGCCTAAAAGACCTCAACCAACAAATGACCAAAGAAGCCAATAACCTTACTAAAGCCTTAAAGGGTGACAGTAAAATGCAAGGTAACTGGGGCGAATTGGTACTGGAACGTGTTTTGGAGAAATCTGGGCTGGAAAAAGACCGCGAGTATTTTGTACAGCAAAACTTTACCAGAGAAGACGGCTCCCGTATTATGCCCGATGTTGTATTGCATTTACCCGATGGCAAACGCATGATTATAGATAGCAAGGTATCGTTAACCGATTACGAACGCTACGCCAATGCAGAGGACGATCAGCGCCCCATACACCTAAAAGCCCATTTAAACTCAATAAAAAAGCATATCGAGCAGCTTTCAGCTAAAAAATATGAAGACATCTACGATATGGAATCGCCAGATTTTGTGCTCATGTTTATCCCTATAGAACCCGCTTTTGCCATCGCCCTAAACGAAGACAACAGCCTATACAACAAAGCGTTCGAAAAAAACATTGTTATTGTTACCCCCGCCACCCTACTGGCTACCCTACGAACCGTAGATACCATGTGGAACAACGAAAAACAACAGCGCAATGCCTTGGAAATTGCCAAGCAAGCCGGAGCGCTTTATGATAAATTTGAGGGCTTGGTGACCGATTTAACAGGTGTTGGCAAAAAAATTGACGCAGCAAAAAGCGATTACGCACTCGCCATGAACAAATTGGTAGAGGGCAAAGGCAACCTTATTGGCCGTGTGCAAAAACTTAAGGATATGGGAGCCAAAGCCAAAAAATCGCTACCCGAAGCCATTTTAAAACGTGCTGTTAACAACGACAACGACGAAGACCTTTAATTCACCACTATTTATGAAGTATCTTGTTAGATTTTTAATTCTTGTAATCATCGTTTTTTTAGGCTATTTATCCTTTCTATATTTTGCCTCTTATAGCGAAGGGGTTCGCGCCGGCCGCTTAGTAAAATTTAGCCATAAAGGTATGCTATTTAAAACCTGGGAGGGCGAGATAAGCCAAGGCGTGTCCGATGCCCAAGTGTTTACCTTTTCGGTAGAAGACAAGGAACAACAAGTTATTGAAGACCTTACCAACCTGCAAGGTAAATTTGTAAAACTGCATTATTTCGAGCGTTTTAGTACCCTGTTCTGGCTTGGCGATACCAAATATTTTATTACCAAGGTTGAAGAAGATACCACTACCTACCAATACACAAGATAATGACACACCCATTTAAAACTGTCGATGCCTCTAGGGTTTCTATATCGCAACTCATGCAGCCCTCCCACTCTAACTTTGGCGGGAAAATTCACGGGGGCTATATTTTAAGCCTAATGGACCAAATTGCATTTGCTTGCGCCTCCAAACATTCTGAAGCTTATTGTGTAACCGCCTCGGTAGATACGGTAGATTTTCTAAACCCTATTGAAATTGGCGAACTCGTTACCATGAAAGCCTCTGTAAACCATGTTGGCCGAACCTCGATGGTCGTGGGCATTCGTGTTGAGTCTGAAAACATTCAAACTGGAGCCATTAAGCACTGTAATTCGTCTTATTTTACCATGGTTGCCAAAGACAATACCGGTAATCCCGTTGCAGTACCTGGCTTAATCTTAAATGATAAAACAGAGGTGAAACGTTTTTTAAAAGCTCTTAAACGTAAAGAAACCAAACAAAATAGACTACAGGAATTTAACAGCACCTCCTTTTCGCTAGACGCTTATATTGAAGTCCTTAAAGGGTACAACATCAAAATAGATTTGCCAGACCATTATCAATAAAAACATGCTTTAAAAAAGGCATAAGCTTGTTTATTCCTTGAAAAAGGCATATATTTACTTATTCCATAAATAAGGCATGTTATGACAAGTGTAATAACCGGAGACATTATAAACTCTACCACACACGACCCCAAAGTATGGCTAGCGCCTTTAAAGCAGGCCCTACAAACCATTTCGGGACATTCTAGGTATTGGGAAATTTATAGGGGCGATAGCTTTCAAGTAGAAATACAAGATCCGCTTGAGGCTTTTATTGGGGCTGTATATATTAAAGCGTGTATAAAAACCGTTAAAGGGCTAGATGTAAGACTCGCTATCGGGATAGGCTCTAAAACATTTGAAGGCCAAACCGTTACCGAATCTAACGGAAGTGCTTTCCAGGCCTCAGGAAGCGTATTCGAACAACTTAAAAAAGAGAAAATTAACCTTAAAATAAGCGGTGTTGGCAATTCGTATATAGATGATGAAATTAACCTTATCCTAAAACTAATAAGCATTCCTATGGACCATTGGTCTGCCAATTCTGCCGAAATTGTAAAGTTACATTTAGAGAACAAGAATAAAATACAGAAAGAAATTGCCCGTTTAATTGGCATAAGTCAAGACGCTGTTAGCAAACGCATGAAACGGGCATACCTTGACGAGGTTTTAGAAGTCAATAAAATGTACCAAAAAAAGATAAGCCAAAGCCATTAAACCCATGATACTCTTAACACAGTTAATTTTAGCCCACTTAATTGGCGATTTCTTACTACAACCCAAAAAATGGGTTAAAGAGAAAGAAAAAAGAACGTTAAGGTCGCCTAAGTTTTATGTCCACATAGCCATTCATTTGGGACTTCTTTTTTTAATTACCTGGAACATGGCTCTTGCGCCATTTTTAGTTGCAATAGGCATTTCCCACGGACTTATAGACGCCGCAAAGCTCCTGCTTCAAAAACAAAAAAACAAAAGATTTTGGTTCTTTCTCGACCAATTCCTTCATCTTATAGTAATTTTAGGCGCATGGTATATAGCTACCAAACCCGAGGCCTTTTTATCACAGAATTTTAACCTCGCCAATGGGTTAGCCATAGTAACTGCTGTTATTTTCCTAACCAAACCAACCTCTATTATCATGCAAGTTATTTTTAGCAAGTGGCAATTAAAAAAACTAACTGCAGGGAACGAGTCTTTAAAAGATGCCGGAAAATATATTGGTATCCTAGAGCGTTTGCTAGTATTTGCATTTATTATAACAGACCACTGGGAAGCCGTAGGCTTTCTTATTACTGCCAAATCGGTTTTTAGGTTTGGTGACTTACAGGAAAGCAAACAACGAAAACTTACCGAATATGTTTTAATTGGCACCTTAATTAGCTTTGGGATAGCTATTGTTACTGGCTTGCTTTACAATTCGTTAAAAGTTTAGCTGTAAAATAAGAAGATACTAAAAACAAAAAAGCGCTTATTAAGCGCTTTTTTCTTTATTGAGGATGTTAAAATTACTTGCTCAAATACATTTTACGTCTTGCATAAAGATCGTAAAATTCATCATCTTTTAAACTTTCTATAAACAAGATACTTTCTCCAGTACTCTTCATTTCTGGTCCTAATTGTTTATTAACATTTGGGAATTTATTAAAAGAGAATACAGGTTGCTTAATAGCGTAACCATCTAAATGAGGTTTAAAATCAAAGTCGGTTACTTTTTTATCTCCTAGCATCACTTTTGTAGCGTAATTTACATAAGGCTCGCCATAGGCTTTTGCAATAAACGGTACTGTTCTAGAAGCTCTTGGGTTGGCTTCTATAATATAAACTTTGTCGTCTTTCACAGCAAACTGAATGTTAATAAGACCTACGGTATTTAATGCTAAGGCAATTTTTTTGGTATGATCTTTTATTTGCTCCATAACCAAATCACCCAAATTAAATGGTGGCAAGGTTGCGTTACTATCGCCCGAGTGAATACCACAAGGCTCGATATGCTCCATTATTCCTATAATGTATACATTTTCTCCATCGCAAATGGCATCGGCCTCGGCCTCTATGGCGCCATCTAGATAATGGTCTAGTAACAACTTGTTGTTTGGAATTTTACGAAGCAAGTCTACCACATGCTCTTCTAGCTCTTGTTTGTTGATAACAATTTTCATCCCTTGTCCGCCTAATACATAAGATGGTCTTACCAGAATAGGGAAATCTAGCGTATCTGCCACTTTTAAAGCTTCCTCGGCAGACTCTGCTGTATCGAATTTTGGGTATGGTATGTTATTTTCTTTTAATAGGCTTGAAAAGCTTCCGCGGTCTTCGGCCAGATCTAACGATTGGTAGCTGGTGCCCAATATTTTTATGCCGTAGCGATCTAGCTTTTCGGCAAGTTTTAGAGCCGTTTGCCCCCCTAACTGAACAATAACCCCTTCTGGGTTTTCATGTTTTATAATGTCGTATATATGCTCCCAAAATACAGGCTCGAAATACAATTTATCGGCCGTATCGAAATCGGTTGAAACCGTTTCTGGATTACAGTTAATCATTATGGTTTCGTAACCGCATTCTGAGGCGGCCAAAATACCGTGCACACAACAGTAATCAAACTCTATACCTTGACCTATACGGTTTGGTCCAGAGCCCAGTACAATAATTTTTTTCTTATCGCTTACCGCACTTTCATTGTCTACAAAACGTTCGCCGTTTGAGGCTTCTACTTGATTTTCAAAGGTCGAGTAATAGTATGGCGTTTGGGCTTTAAACTCGGCAGCACAAGTATCTACCAGCTTATAAACACGCTTTATACCCAACGTTTCACGTTTGTTGTATACTTGGCTTTCCAAACAATCCAACATGTGGGCAATTTGGCGGTCTCCATAGCCTTTTTGCTTGGCTTCTAAAAGCAGCTCTTTGTCTATGGTATCGATTGTATATGTTGAAATTTCTTTTTCAATAGCATAAAGTTCTTCATATTGTTTTAAGAACCACATGTCTATTTTGGTAATGTCGTGAATACGGCTTAACGGAATTCCCATCTGGATGGCATCGTAAATAACAAACACCCGATCCCAACTAGCATATTTAAGCTTTTCTATAATCTGGTCGTAATTTTTATAGCCTTTTCCGTCTGCCCCTAGGCCATTACGTTTTATTTCTAACGACTGTGTGGCTTTGTGAATAGCCTCTTGAAACGAGCGACCAATTCCCATAACCTCGCCTACCGATTTCATTTGAAGCCCTAGAGTTCTATCACTACCCTCAAACTTATCGAAGTTCCAACGTGGTATTTTTACAATAACGTAATCTAAGGTTGGCTCGAACAAGGCCGATGTAGACCCTGTAATTTGGTTGCTCAATTCGTCTAAGGTATACCCAATGGCTAATTTAGACGCAATTTTTGCAATAGGATACCCCGATGCTTTACTGGCTAAAGCAGAAGATCGCGATACACGTGGATTAATTTCTATGGCAATAATCTCTTCTTTGTCGTCTGGGCTAACAGCAAACTGTACGTTACATCCTCCGGCAAAATCGCCTATGCTACGCATCATATGAATGGCCATATCACGCATTCTCTGGAAGGTTCTGTCGCTTAGGGTCATGGCTGGTGCTACCGTAATAGAGTCTCCGGTGTGTATGCCCATAGGATCCATATTCTCTATGGTACAAATAATAACAACATTATCGTTTTTGTCGCGCAACAGCTCCAGTTCGTATTCTTTCCAGCCCAATAAGGCTTTATCGATCATAACCTCGTGAATGGGCGAAATTTCCAATCCGCGGGTTAGAAGTTCATCAAAATCTTCTTCTTTATGTACAAAAGAAGCTCCAGCGCCACCAAGTGTAAACGAGGCTCTAATAACTAATGGAAATCCAAATTCCTGTGCAATTTCCTTCCCTTTTAAGTAAGAGGTTGCAGTGGCCTGCGGTGCCATTGGAATGCCTATCTTTAACATGAGCTCGCGGAATTTCTCGCGGTCTTCGGTAATGTTAATCGCATCGATATCTACACCAATAATGTCAACACCAAAGTCTTCCCATATGCCTTTTTCATCGGCTTCTATACATAGGTTTAAGGCTGTTTGCCCACCCATGGTTGGTAAAACGGCGTCTATTTGCGGATGGTCTTTTAAAATCTTAACAAGCGATTTTGTTGTTAACGGCAACAAATATACATGGTCGGCCATAGAGGGGTCGGTCATGATGGTTGCAGGGTTAGAATTGATTAAAATGGTTTCTATTCCATCTTCACGTAACGATCTTAACGCTTGAGTTCCAGAGTAATCAAATTCACAAGCCTGGCCGATAATAATTGGACCAGAACCAATAATCAATATAGATTTTAAGTTTGAATTTTTTGGCATAATCTTATTTTGTAGGATATTGCAAAATTAGTTAAAACGAGATATAAAAAAAGGCGCTACCATAGTAACACCTTTAAATATATTAACAATTGTTAATTCATTTATTTTTTATGTCTTAATTCAGAAGATACAGATAATTTTTTTCTGCCTTTAGCTCTTCTACGAGCAAGTACTTTTCTACCATTAGCAGTAGCCATTCTCTCTCTAAAGCCGTGCTTGTTTCTTCTTTTTCTTTTTGATGGTTGAAACGTTCTTTTCATTTCTTTATATCTTTAACTTCTTGATTAATTCGTATTTTTACAATCTCGAGGTTTTACTCCCTAAAACCGAGGCGCAAATATACAAAGCCTTTTTTATTTGACAAACCTTTATTTTAAAAATTTTTTTCAATAAAAATTTAGTTTCTTTGTAGCCCAAATATACAACCAATACGGAAATTCGTTTTACAACGGTTAATTTCCATCTAAAATCTAAACGAAATAACGATTATGTACAATAAGGTTTTTAAATTAATTATCGCTGGTTTAATCCTTGCTTTTGCTGTTTATCAATTTACTGAAGGTTTTATAGGAAACGGCATTATGCTTATTTTATTGGCAGCTGTTTTTGTGTTTTTATATTTTAAGAATGAATTTATTCTTTTGGCTTTTCTTAGGCTGAGAAAGCAGGATTTTGAGGGCGCCAAAAAATGGTTAAACAAAATTAAAAATCCAGAAGCTGCATTAATAAAAAAACAACAGGGGTATTACAACTATTTGCATGGCATCATGGTGTCTCAAGACAATATGGCCGAAGCCGAAAAATATTTCAAAAAAGCCATTTCCCTTGGCCTATCTATGGACCATGATTTGGCTATGGCTAAATTAAACCTTGCAGGTATTGCTTTAACCAAAAGACGAAAAAGAGAAGCACAAACCCTTCTTGCCGAAGCCCAAAAATTAGACAAGCACGGCATGTTAAACGATCAAATTAAAATGATGAAGGAGAACATGAAACGCGCACAAATGCCTAACCAACATTTTGGTGGGCACAGACAACAAAGACCTGGCAAAAGAAGATAAGCTACAATAGCGGTGCCCAAAGCCTACAGAAAGACTCTTGAAGCTTAATGTAGCCCGGGCGTTGCTGCCAGCTATTAAGTTCTAATTTCTCGCAAGCTTCCAAATCTTTTAAAAACTGTTGCTTTAAACGGGCGCCTACCTCATTATTGTAAATCAAGGCGTTGATTTCAAAGTTGATATTAAAACTTCTGTAATCCATATTAGCCGTCCCTACGGTGCAAAACACATCATCAATAACAACGGTTTTGGCGTGTACAAATCCTTTGGTATAGCGGTAAACCTCTACTCCTGCCTCGAGCAAGGGCCCTAAAAACGAATTTGTGGCATGTTCTGCAGTCCATGAATCGGACTTTTGGGGCACAATTATTTTTACTTCTACCCCACTCTTATCGGCAATTTGTATGGCGGTAATTATTTCGTCGTTAGGAATAAAATACGGCGTTGTAATGTACACATACTTGTCGGCGGTGGTTATAGCAAGTATTAAAACCTCCATAATATTGGCCCAATCGGTATCTGGGCCGCTTCCTGCTATCTGGACTGCCACATCTTTTTTGCAAGTTATTTCTGGAAAATAGCTACTGGTAATGCTTAAGGAAGCTCCCGAAACAAAATCCCAGGTGGTTAAAAAATGTATTTGAAGTTGCTTTACAGCTTCGCCCACCAGCCTTATATGGGTATCGCGCCAATATTGTTGGGCATCATCATAGTTCACGTATTTATCGGAAATGTTTATCCCTCCTACATAGCCTATCTCGCCATCAACAACAACTATTTTTCTGTGGTTGCGGTAGTTCATTTTTCCTGAAAACCGCGGAAAAAGTACAGGCATAAACGGAAAAAATGCAACCCCACTTTGCTTTAATCTTTTTCGGGCTGCTCGCGATATTTTACTACCAACATCGTCAAAAATTAATCTAACCTTTACACCTGCCTCGGCTTTCTCGCACAAAACATCTATCACCTTGGTGCCTATGTTATCGTCTTTTATAATGTAATACTCTAAATGAATATGATGCTTGGCCGCTTTTAAATCTTTTAGCAACTGCTTAAATTTCATGTTGCCATCAATTAAAAGCGTGACATCGTTCTCTAAGGTTAGTGGCGACTTATCGCTATTGTGAAGCAGTCTAACCAGTTTTATTTTTTCGTTTAGCTTTTTGCTAACATCAGCCAGTTCGCGCTTATTAAGAACCTGCTCTTCCTGAACCCTTTTAACAACCGATTTGTTGAGGATTCGTTTGCGGTTAAAGATTTTATTTTTTCTGTACTCTTGCCCAAAAAAGTAATAGATAAGCAATCCAAAAAACGGAAAAAACACTAGCACAATAATATATGATAGTGTTTTTGAAGGATTAATATTTTTAAAAAGGATAACGATAGCGGCCGAAATGGCCAACATATAGTTTACCCCAATTAAAATGTTCCAAAAATGGCTTTTTACAAATTCAAGCATGTTTTAATCTGTATAAATACCGTCCTTGGGGATGTCGATAAAATATTGTTTTCTTGATTTGTTATTTAAATGCTTATCCCTTAACCACGGGTTGTGTATTTTTAAAATTTTATAGTTAATACCAAACTTCTCTGCAAAACTTGTAAAGTCGGTAACCGCAGTATCTACCGCAACCTTATACGTTGGCACATTCTTGTAAAGGTCCTTGTCTCTAAAGTTAAAGCCGTATTTGTTAGGGTGGTTTAAAATTTCTTTTAAAGCTAAAATTCTAAACACATAGCGGCCGGTTTCCTCTCCCAATAACAAATCGTAATATGCTGTTACATTTTGTCGCTCCAGCTCTTTAGTTATGCCATAATTGCCTGCGTTGTATGCCGCAGCAGCAAGGGTCCATGAACCTAAACGTGCTTTCGATTTTTTAAGGTATTCGCAAGCAGCCTCTGTAGCCATTTCTAGGTGGTAGCGCTCGTCTACATTATCGTTAACCTCTAAACCATATTCACGTCCTGTTTCTTTCATAATTTGCCAAAAACCACGTGCCCCTGCAGGAGAAACGGCGTTGGTTAACCCACTCTCTATTACCGCTAGGTATTTAAAATCGTCTGGCACACCGTGCTTTGCTAGAATGGGCTCTATAACAGGAAAATACTTTTGGGCGCGTTTAAACATTAACAATCCATTAGACTGCCAATAGGTGTTTACCAACAACTCCCTATCCATACGCTCGTAAATATCGGGGTTGTTTAAAGGCACTGGTTCGCCAGCAAACTCGAGATTATCTGGCACTTGAAGTGCATAAACATTGTAATCGTTCACTAATTTCTTTTCAAAATTCTCATCGGTAGGAGCATCTTGAAATGCATTTATAAAAAGTCCTCCCACTAAGGCTAGCCCTAAAAGTGCCAACATGTTTTTAATCATTTTCATAACCCAATTTTGTTTTTATAAATTTAATAAAAAGCGTTTATATTTTCTTCTAAGTTTCTCCTAAAATTAGTTTAGGCAGATGCTCATTAAACCATTTATGCCTGTTAATGATCATAATGTGTGTGCCACCATCTATGGTTATACAATTCTTTATATGATAATACGGAAACACCCGATCTTTATTGCCATGAATATGAATTACATCTTTTAAGGGAGTTTCTCTATCCCAACAAACCACTTGCTTAATGGCCCATCGCATGTAATGCGCATCGTTTACCGATAAATATTTCTTGTACAATTCCACACGCTTTGTTGCGGTTTTTCCAAAGGCAAATCGCGCTAAATAGTCTATATCTTGAAATGCCCTAGCCGGGATTAACTTATACGCCCTAGTGTATTTAACCAGTTTTAAGCGTTTTGGAAGCTCGTACTTGGTTTTAACTGTCGATATAGCGATTACTTTCTTGGCTCCAACATACTTTTGCATTTCTTGCACCAAAATCCCTCCAAACGAAACCCCCACGAGCACAACTTGATTGTGTTTTATTTTTTGCGACATGCGCTTAGCATAAGCCTCTAGGGTTTCTTTTTCGAAAGGTATTTCCCACTCTAGTTCATGCGCTATAAACTGCGATTCGGGTAATTTTATGTACTCGAAAATTTTGGGGTTGGCCGCCATTCCCGGCATAAAATAAACATGTACAAGCTTGGTATTCATAGGAGATAAACCGTTAAACAGCTTCGTTTTAACAATATTTTTTTGTAAATTTGCGTTACAAAACTATTGAAAATAGTACTTACTCCTAAATATTCCTTGTTAATAAATTTTTTATTATGATTAATGCCGCTGATCTTGTAGATAATGACTTTTTACGCCAGTTTGAATTAAAAGTCGACGACCATTTAGCCAAAATTGAATACTCGCTCCAAGAACGAAAAATATTTTTAACAAAACTCGTTATCCCCGAAGAGATTAATTCTACTAAATTTCAAAGTGATTTTATAACTGTTGTATTTGGCCATATCGAAGAACGCAATTTAAGTGTTGTTCCTACAAGCCCAGAAATCGCAAAATTCATACGAAAAAACAAACGTTACAAAAGCATGCTTCCTGTTGGGGTAAGAATTTAACCACTGAAAAAAACACTATTCTTCACTCCGCCTTTTGGTGTAGATTTTTGTTAGGTGCCTTGTTTCCAACACATGGTCATCATCATCTTCATCTGAAGCATATACCGCTACAGCATCTTCAAATACAGCAATTAAAACACCGTTATCCAACACCAACTCCCTAGCATCTGAATATACAATAACTCCGTTGTTAAACTCGAAAGAGGTTGCTAGTCCTACATGCCCCTCATCGTCGCAAGAAGCGTTAATGCTGTAATTTTCTTCGTCATCTTTTGTAATGCTATATTCTGGATTGTAAACATTGTTAAACGATAAAACCCCTGTGTTTTCTATTAGCAAAACTTCGTGGTTGTCGCATGCCAGTTCAGCAATTAGGTTTTCATTGTAGGCGCCATCTCCATCAGCATCAAACCCAATCCCTACAGACCACGAGTGCAGCTCCCATTCGCCATAAATAGCATCTGTTTTCGCTAGAACAACATCATCTTTGTCTTCACAACTAAAAACAAACCCCAAGGCCAAACAAGCCACCCCGTACAATACATTTTTCATGTTAAGAAATTAGCTTATAAAGCTACAAAACCCCTTAAAGTTTTTAATAAAATATAGATTAACGGCTTAAATATTGGATGAAGCTTAATTCGCACATACTTCGGCAAATTCAAACCTAACCAACCCATCCTCATCTATTTTGGTAAGCGTTACCTGCTGAAGGGTGTTAACCAGCGCTGGATCCCAAGGGGCTTTTACCTTAACGTAGTTTTCGGTAAACCCATGAATGTATCCTTCTTTATTTTCGCCTTCAAACAAAACGGTTCGATTGGTCCCTATTTGGCTTTCGTAAAATGAACGGCGCTTTTTAACCGATAGACCTCTTAACATTTTGCTGCGCTTTGTTCGTACTTTTTTGGGTACCACACCTTCCATGTTGGCGGCTTCTGTATTATCGCGCTCGGAGTATGTAAATACGTGAAGGTAGGACACATCCAATTCATTCAGAAAATTGTAGGTTTCTAAAAAATGGGCATCGGTTTCGCCAGGAAAGCCAACAATAACATCAACTCCAATACAAGCATGTGGCATAACTTCGCGTACCTTGGCAACCCGATCTACATAAAGCTCACGCATGTAACGGCGTTTCATTTTCTTTAAAACATCGTTGCTACCACTTTGCAGGGGAATGTGAAAATGCGGTACAAATGCTCTGGATTTCGACACCAAGTCTATAGTATCATTTTTTAGCAAGTTAGGCTCTATAGAAGAAATACGAAGGCGCTCGATGCCTTCAACTTTATCCAACTCGGTCACCAAATCCAAAAACGTGTGTTCGTGTTTTTTGTTACCAAACTCGCCCTTACCATAATCACCAATATTAACGCCTGTTAATACAATTTCCTTTATGCCTTGCTCTGATATTGCCTTGGCATTTTGCAGAACATTGTCCATGGTATCGCTACGCGAAATGCCTCGTGCCAAAGGAATGGTACAATACGTGCATTTGTAATCGCAACCATCCTGAACTTTTAAAAACGCCCGGGTTCTGTCGCCAATAGAGTAGCTTCCCACGTAAAAATCGGCTTCATCGATTTCGCAGGAATGCACTTCGCCCATGTCGTTCTTGGTCAAGTCGTTTAAATAATCGGTAATCTTAAATTTTTCTGTTGCACCAAGCACCAAATCTACACCGTTAACATCGGCCAGTTCTTGCGGCTTAAGTTGAGCGTAACAGCCAATGGCCGCAACAAAGGCTTTGGGATTTGCCTTTTGTGCCTGCTTAACTATGGTTTTAAAACGCTTGTCGGCATTTTCTGTTACCGAGCAGGTATTAATCACATAAACATCTGCATGTTCAGAAAAACTTACGCGATCAAACCCTTCGTTAATAAAGCTTCTGGCGATGGTTGATGTCTCTGAAAAATTAAGCTTACAACCTAAGGTATAAAATGCGACCTTTTTACGTTCCATATTTATATTCACAAACTTGTTTTAAGACAGGTTAAAATTTATCTTTACCATAAGAAATGGCTGCAAATTTACAACTAAATAATAGAATGATAAAACCCTTATTTCCAAACCTAAAAACTATAATTCATTATTTTACAATTAGTTGCGTGTTTCTTCTTCTGATTTCCTGCGGAAAATCTACAACAAAACACAACAACAAGCAGGTATTTCGTTACAACGAGCATAAAAACATCGGCTCTTTAGACCCTGCATTTTCTAAAGATCTCGCCGATATTTGGGCCACCAACCAACTGTTTAACGGTTTGGTGCAAATGGACGACAGCCTAAACGTATTGCCCAGCATTGCAAAACATTGGACAATTACCGACAGTGCCAAAACTTACACCTTTACCTTACGAGATGATGTTTGGTACCACAAGCACCCACGCTTTGGAAAAGAAGCCACAAGAACCGTTACGGCCCACGATTTTGAATACAGCCTGAACAGGTTAATCGACCCAAAGGTAGCCTCGCCCGGAAGCTGGGTTTTAAATAAAGTAGCTGCTTTTAAAGCACTTAACGACTCTATTTTTCAAATCCGATTAAAACAGCCTTTCCCCGCATTTCTCGGGTTGCTAACCATGAAATATTGCAGTGTGGTGCCAAAGGAAATTGTCGAACACTACGGGAGCAGTTTTAGAGCCAACCCCGTGGGCACTGGCCCATTTCAGTTTAAACGCTGGGAAGAGAACATTAAATTGGTTTTTAGGAAAAATCCGCTTTATTTCGAACGGGATTCCAAAGGCGCACAACTGCCTTATCTAGAAGCTGTTTCTGTAACATTTTTACCCGACAAACAAAGTGAATTTTTACAGTTTGCACAAGGCAACATCGATTTTGTTTCTGGTTTAGACGCCTCTTACAAAGACGATATTTTAACGGCGAAAGGCGAGCTTAGAGATAAATATACCAAAGCCGTTCGCATGATACGAGGGCCGTATTTAAACACAGAATACCTAGGTTTTTTTATGGCTTCTGAACATCCCGAAATCCAATCGAAATTACTACGACAAGCCGTTAACTATGGATTTGACCGAAAAAAAATGATGACTTATTTAAGAAACGGCATTGGCATTCCTGCCCATGGTGGGTTTATTCCCAAGGGATTACCAGGGTTTAATGCTACCGCAGGGTTTAATTACCAACCTGAAAAGGCCAAAGCTTTGGTCGCACAATTTAAAACCCAAACCGGCATTCAAAACCCAGAAATAACCATTACCACCACGAGCAACTACCTCAGTTTTTGCGAATACATACAACGAGAACTACAAAAAACTGGATTATCCGTTCATGTTGATGTTGTGCCTGCCGCCACCTTAAAAGACGCCAAGGCTAATGGCAAATTAAATATATTTCGCGCCAGTTGGATTGCCGACTATCCCGATGCAGAAAATTACCTGTCGCTTTATTACAGCAAGAATTTTGCCCCTAACGGCCCCAATTATACCCATTTTAAAAACGAGCATTTTGATAAATGGTACGAGCAGGCTTTTACAGAAACCAACACAAAAAAACGTGAATTACTTTACGCAAAAATGGACAGCTTAGTTATGCAAGATGCCCCCGCTGTTGTTATGTTTTACGATGAAGTAATACGGTTTACACAAAAAAATGTAACGGGTTTGGGCATAAACCCCACAAACTTGTTGGAATTAAAACGGGTTAACAAAAACTAACTCCGTCTAAACTTTGCTGTCTCCTCAAAAACATGTTCCAAAATGGCAGCATCTTGGTCGGTAAACGCTAGCTCTCTTCTAGACATAACCACCTTGGCCACTTCGAAAGCTTTACTGGTTAAATAGGTGGTAACCCCGTGGCTGCCGCCCCAAGAAAAACTCGGGACAAAATTCCTAGGAAAACCACTACCAAAAATATTGGCACTTACGCCTACAACTGTACCAGTATTAAACATGGTATTAATACCGCATTTACTATGGTCGCCCATCATGAGGCCACAAAATTGCAGACCCGTTCTTGCAAACCCTTCGGTTTGGTAACTCCACAGGCGCACTTCGGCATAATTGTTCTTTAAATTGGAGTTGTTGCTATCGGCTCCTATATTGCACCATTCGCCCAAAACCGAGTTTCCTAAAAACCCATCGTGCCCCTTGTTGGAATACCCGAAAATTACCGAATTGTTAATCTCGCCCCCTACTTTACTGTACGGTCCAACGGTAGTGGGTCCATAAATTTTGGCCGATAATTTAACGGTTGCATTATGACACAAGGCAAATGGCCCACGAATAACACTGCCTTCCATAATTTCGGCATCTTTGCCTATGTATATTGGGCCATTTTCGGCATTTAAGGTTGCAAAATTAAGCTTGGCCCCTTCCTCTATAAAAATATGCTCTGAGGCTAAAGTATTTACTGTTGTAGGTATGGGTTGCGAGCTTCTGTTTTTTGTTAGCAGTTCAAAATCGGCCTCAATGGCTTCACCGTTTTTACTAAAAATATCCCAAGTATGCTCTAGTTTTAAAACCTCTTCTGAAAACTCTATGGCTTCGTAAGTTTGTAAATCCACATCGTCTTGCGAGTCTTTTGTAAAAAAAGCAATCACATCTTCGTCGTGAAAAATGGCTTGGTTTTCTTTAAGGTTTTTTACCATTTCAGCCAATTCGTAATTGGGTAAAAAGGAAGCGTTAATCATAACATTCTGTTCCAACTCTACCATGGGGTACTTATCTGAGAGGTAATCCTCGGTAACGGTGGTGGTGGTGGTTTGCAAAAAAGCTTCCCACTTTTCCCTAATGGTAAGAATGCCTATTCTAATATCGGCTACTGGTCGCGTATAGGTAAACGGCAATAAATCGTTTCTAGAAGGCCCATCGAAAAGAATGTAGTTCATTGGTGTAAAATTTTGTGGCTTACAAAAAACCTGAGGTTACTAATATCAAAAATAGCTTAATTATGGCAACAAAAAAAGCCTTCAGGGAAAACCTGAAGGCCTAACAAAAATTATGTTTAACACTAAAAGATAATTACTTCTTAAATTTAGCGTATTTGTTCTTGAACTTATCAATACGTCCGGCAGAATCTACTAATTTAGATTTACCAGTGTAGTAAGGATGCGATGTTCTTGAAATTTCCATTTTAACCAATGGATACTCAACACCATCAACCTCAATAGTTTCATTTGTATTGGCTGTAGATTTTGTTAAAAACACATCGTCGTTAGACATGTCTTTGAACGCTACCATTCTATAGTTTTCTGGATGTATTCCTTTTTTCATCACTAAAGTCTTTAAATCGTTTCGTTTTTTCGAGCTGCAAATTTAAGTAATTTTTACAAAACTCCAACTCTTTTTATTACTTTTTATTTTGTTAAAATTCTGTAACGTTTTGGTATCTTTGTTTACAAACTAATAAAAATCAACCAAAAATAACACATTCCATGGAAAAACCTATTAAATCTATTGCCACAAATTATGGCCTATACCTTGGGGCTATTCTTGCGTTAATCTCTGTTACTGCATATGCTGTTAACTTAGACTTATATACAAAATGGTGGTTTGGTATAGCTATTCTTATCTTAATTATAATTGTAGGCATCGTATCTACTTCAAAAGCCAAAACAGCACTAAACGGTGTTATTAGCTTTAAAGAAGCCTTTACAGCCTACTTTATTACGGTTTTAATTGGATTGGTGATAAGTGCCGTTATGAGCATTATTATCTTTAATGTTATTGATCCCGAAGCAGCTCTTGTACTTAAAGAAAAGGTTATCGATACTCAGGTTGAAATGATGCGTAGCTTTGGCGCCCCAGAAGAAGCGGTTGCAGAAGCTGTTGAAAAAATGGAAGCCCAAAGCAACATGTACTCTATAGGCAACGTCCTACAATCTATTGTTTTTCAACTTATAGGATTTAGTATTGTGGGGTTAATTGTCGCTTTAGTAATGAAAAAAGGCCACGAAAACGCTTAAAATTCTTACTTTTGACCATTGATTTACCTAAATACACTCAATGAACATATCAGTAGTCATACCACTACTTAACGAACAAGAGTCTTTAAAAGAACTACATGATTGGATTGCAAAGGTTTTGCAATCCAATCGTTTTTCTTATGAAATCATTTTTATTGATGATGGCAGCACAGACGACTCCTGGAAAATAATTACCCAGCTAGCCAACGCAAACCCAAATGTTAAAGGCATTCGGTTTTTAAAGAACTTTGGAAAATCGCAAGCCCTGCACGCCGGGTTTTACGAAGCTATAGGCGATGTTGTGATTACCATGGATGCCGATTTACAAGATAACCCCGAGGAAATACCAGAGCTTTTTTCAATGATTAAAGAAGCTGGTTTCGATATGGTTTCGGGCTGGAAAAAAAAGCGCTACGACAACATATACACAAAAAACCTGCCCTCTAAATTATTTAATTGGGCCGCAAGAAAAACCTCCGGAGTTAAACTGCACGATTTTAACTGTGGCCTAAAAGCTTATAGCAAAGACGTTGTAAAACATATTGATGTTAATGGCGAAATGCACCGGTACATCCCTGTATTGGCTAAAAATGCAGGATTCACCAATATTGGCGAAAAAGTTGTAAAACATCAAGCCAGAAAATATGGCGTGACCAAATTTGGCATGGACCGCTTTATCCATGGCTTTTTAGACCTCATTACCATTTGGTTTATCTCCCGATTTGGAAAAAGCCCCATGCATCTTTTTGGAGCCTTAGGCGTGATTATGTTTGCCGTTGGTTTTGGCTTTTCTGCCTATTTAGGGGTCGATAAAATATTTTTTAATCCTATGGGAAGGCTTATTACCCAAAGGCCTCAATTTTATATCGCCCTAACAACCATGATTATTGGAACACAATTTTTTGTCGCTGGGTTTTTAGGCGAAATCATCCTAAGGACCAAACAAGGCAAAAAACGATACGCGATTAAGAGCAAACTAAATTTAAACGATTAGCCGCTTGCCTAAAGCGCTATAAATTCTAATTTGCTATAAATTCTTAAAAGAAATGATTCATATAGAACCTGAAATATTAAATAAAGCCAACGCTTGGCTTACCCCTACTTTCGACGAGAAAACCCAAGCAACCATTAAGCAGCTTATTGCAGACAATCCCAAAGAACTAGAGGAGAGTTTTTACAAAGACCTAGAGTTTGGTACCGGTGGCATGAGAGGTATTATGGGGGTTGGCACCAACCGCATAAACAAATACACCCTAGGCAAAAACACCCAAGGACTAAGTAACTATTTAAAAACACAATTTCCTGCCGAAGACTTAAAAGTTGTTATTGCCTACGATTGCAGAAACAACAGCAACACCCTAGCTAAAGTAGTTGCCAATGTTTTTTCGGCAAACGGCATTAAAGTATATTTGTTTGAAGATTTGCGCACAACGCCAGAACTTTCGTTTGCTGTTAAACATTTAAACTGCCACTGCGGCATTGTTTTAACCGCTTCGCATAACCCACCAGAGTACAACGGATACAAAGTATATTGGCAAGATGGCGGGCAACTTGTTCCGCCACAAGACGGCGCTATTATATCGGAAATTAACAAACTGGATTATGCCGAAATTAAATTTGAAGCGAACACTAGTTTAATTGAATATATAGGTGAAAACGTTGATAACGCTTTTATTGACGCTTCGGTAAAAAATGCGAACACGACCTTAAAGAAAGACAAAGACAACCTAACCATTGTTTTTACCTCCTTACACGGCACATCCATTACCACCATTCCCGAAACCTTAAAACGGGCCGGGTACTCCAATGTGCATATTGTAGCAGAACAAGCCGAGCCCAATGGCAATTTCCCTACGGTTAAATCGCCCAATCCAGAAGAACCAGCAGCCTTAAAAATGGCCTTGGAATTGGCCGAAAAAGTGACAGCCGATATTGTTATTGGTACCGACCCCGATAGCGACCGCCTAGGAATTGCCGTAAGGAATCTTGATGGTAACATGATCTTGCTAAACGGTAACCAAACCATGGTTGTCATGACCGATTTTCTTTTAAACAAAGCAAAAAACAAAGGCTTAAAAGGAAACGAATTTATAGGCTCTACCATTGTGTCTACACCAATGATGAGCAAACTCGCAAAAGCCTATAATGTTGATTATAAAGAAGGCCTAACCGGGTTTAAATGGATTGCCAAAATGATTAAAGATTTTCCCGACCAGCAATTTATTGGCGGTGGCGAAGAAAGTTTTGGCTTTATGGTGGGCGACTTTGTACGCGATAAAGATGCCGTAACCGCTACCCTTTTAGCTTGTGAAATTGCAACCCAAGCAAAAGCCAACAACAGTTCTTTTTATAAAAAACTTTTAGAGCTATACACCCATCATGGGCTTTATAAGGAGCGCTTAATTTCAATAACCAAAAAAGGTATTGAAGGCGCTCAAGAAATCGCCCAAATGATGGTTAATGCCAGAGAAAATCCCTTGTCAGAGATTAACGGTTCTAAAGTGGTTACTTTAGAAGATTACAAAACATCGGTAGCCAAAAACCTCATTCAAAATACCGAAACGGTGATTAATGTTCCCAAATCCAACGTGCTCATTTATTACACCCAAGACGGTAGTAAAATAGCGCTAAGACCAAGTGGTACCGAGCCTAAAATTAAGTTCTACATTAGTGTAACAACCAAGTTAGACAATGTGTCAGACTTTAAACAAACGGAACAAGAATTGGAAAGAAAGATAGACAACATTATAAAAGATATGGCGCTTTAGTTACATGAAAAAAATTATAAATCAGCTACTTCCATTTATAAAGAAATTTAAAAGGCATGTGTTTTTTAATGTGCTTTTTAATTTGCTATATGCCTTTTTTAGTGCCTTGGCCTTTATTTCTTTAATTCCCATGCTAAATGTTTTATTCGATAAAACAACCGCTGTAAAAGAACCGCCTACATGGGAAGGTATTTTTAAAATTAAAGCCTATGGCGAACAGTTGTTAAACTACAAGGTAAGTAGCTACCTAGAAAACGGCAACGCCCAAATGGCATTGGTTATTGCTATTGTTATTGTTATCTCTACCTTCCTGCTAAAAAACATGTTTGGCTATTTTGCCATGCAGCATGTTATGTACCTTAAAAACGGTGTTTTAACCGATTTGAGAAAAACCATGTACAACAAAATTATTGGCCTGCCCATTAGCTTTTATTCTAAACGGCAAAAAGGCGATGTTATGGCCAGAATTTTAGGAGACATTAACGAAATGCAAAACTCCTTTTTTATCATATTGGAGTTAATTGTAAGAGAGCCCGCAACCATTATTTTTTCCTTAATAATGATGTTTACCATAAGTTGGGAATTATCGCTGTTTGTTTTGTGCTTTATCCCTGTGGCCGGATTCTTAATCTCCAGAATAGGAAAAAGCTTAAAGAAGAACTCCCTAAAAGCACAACAAGAATCTGGTAGACTAATTTCTATTGTAGAAGAAACCTTAACCGGATTAAAAATTATAAAAAGTTACAATGCCGAAGGTATCTTTAAATCTAGCTTTATCACTTCTGCCGATAAAATTTTAAAGCTCAGAAATAAAATTGGACTAAAAAACAATCTTGCCGGCCCGGTTAGCGAAGTGCTAGGAATTGCCACCATTGCCATTTTATTATGGTATGGTGGTAAATTAGTCCTAGTAGATAAAGTTATCGAAGGTACTGTTTTCTTGCCTTTTATGGGATTAGCTTACGGCATTTTAACCCCTGCAAAGGCCATAAGTAAAGCGTCTTACAAAGTTAAAAACGGTATGGCAGCAGCCGATCGTGTTTTCGATATCCTCCATGAAGAAAACAGCATGCCAGATTTACCAAATGCAACAACACTCGAACGCTTTAATCATAACATTTCAATAGAAAACATTTCATTTAAGTACGATGAAGATTATGTGTTAAAAAACTTTTCTGTTGAAGTACCTAAAGGAAAAACAATTGCATTAGTAGGCCAATCGGGCAGCGGTAAAAGTACCATTGCCAACCTAGTAACTCGTTTTTACGATGTTAACGAAGGGCGTATTTCCATTGATGGCACCAACATAAAAAACATTACCAAGCACTCCCTAAGAAATTTAATGGGGCTCGTTACGCAAGACTCCATTTTATTTAACGAATCCATTAAAAACAACATTCTGTTGGGCAAGCCAGACGCCACAGACCAAGACATTATCGAAGCCTTAAAAATAGCCAACGCTTGGGAGTTTGTTAAAGACCTCCCACAAGGTATCGAAACCAACATTGGCGACTCTGGAAACAAGCTATCTGGCGGGCAAAAACAGCGTTTAAGCATTGCAAGAGCAGTACTTAAAAACCCTCCGATTATGATTCTGGACGAAGCCACTTCGGCCTTAGACACCGAAAGCGAACGCTTGGTACAAGACGCGCTAGAAAACATGATGCGCAACCGTACCTCTATTGTTATTGCCCATAGATTATCAACCATACAAAATGCCGATACCATTGTGGTCATGCAAAAAGGTAAGATTGTTGAGCAAGGCACCCACACCGCATTAATGGCCGAAAACGGCGTTTATAAAAAACTGGTGGACATGCAGAGTTTTGAATAATACTACAGCCTGAAACAAATTAAAAAAGGACAAATCAGTATAGATTTGTCCTTTTTTTGTTACTGCTAGACTTGGGGCAAACTAACAATAAGCAGGTTTATTACTGTAAACATAAGTTATTAAAAAGGAAAAAACAAGAAAAAAATGCATTTTATCGGATAATTTTGCGTTTTATCAGCTAAAGCACCCTCAAACATGCCATGAAGCAGCATTACAGCAGATAAAAAAATTATACTACCAACTAAACTTTTAATACGTATTTTCGTCTTACGATAAAGCCTTTTAATTGATTAACGAAAAAGACTTAATAAAACGGCTAACAACCAAAGCCACCCAAGAAGCTGCCTTTAAGGATTTACTCCAACTTTATAAAGAGCGGCTATACTGGCACATAAGAAAAATTGTTATCACACACGACGATGCCGACGATGTACTACAAAACACATTTATAAAAGTGTTTAAAAACATCAACTCGTTTAAAGGCGAAAGCAAGCTCTTTTCGTGGATGTACCGCATAGCAACCAATGAAGCCATTAGTTTTTTAAACAAAAAATCGAAAATACTTCAAGTTTCAAACGAAACACTGCAGCAGCAAGCGGTTAGCAATTTAAAATCTGATGTTTATTTTAATGGCGACGACATTCAGCTAAAATTACAACAGGCCATAACAACATTACCACAAAAGCAACAGCTAGTTTTTAATATGAAGTATTTCGACAACATAAAATACAAAGACATGGCCAACATACTAGACACTAGCGAAGGTGCTTTAAAGGCTTCTTACCATTTGGCCGTTAAAAAAATTGAAGACTACTTAAAAACCCATTAAACCATTGCACAAAAAAGAAGTCTAACCAACAGATGAACAACACCTTAAAACATATAAAGCACACTGGTTTTATAGCTCCAAAAGACTATTTTAAGTCTTTTGACAAGGCGCTTCTACAACAAATAGACGATAAAAATCCTTTAACCCAAACCAATCCTCATGGGTTTGAAGTTCCAGAAAATTATTTTACGCAGGTTGATGGCAAAGTGCTTAAAGCCATTGCCCATTCCCCTAAGGTGCTTACACTCCCTGTTTTAAAAAAGGCCGTGTATGCCACCGCAATTGCCGCAAGCATGGTGTTGGCTCTTGTAATTTTCACCCAAAAAAGCCAAGTTGCCTTTGGCGATCTAGAAACAAGCGCTTTAGAAACGTACATAGAACAAAATTTTGACCTACAAGACGTGGCTCCCCTTATTGAGGGAAACATGACTACAACTGGTTTTTATGAAGTCACCTTTTCAGAAGAACCTTTAGACGATTACATCTTAAACCACACCTCAATCGAAGACTTAATTCCAGAATAACATGAAAAAAATAACCCTATACCTTTTCATCTTAGGCCTTTCCTTTTCAAGCTTAGCCCAAGAAAAAAGCAAAAAGGAAAAAATAGAGGCTTTAAAAATTGCGTTTATTACCGAGCATGTAAACTTAACAAAACAAGAAGCCCAGGATTTTTGGCCCATTTACAATGCTTACGAAAACAACACAGATGCCTTGAGAAAAACCTCGTCTGAAAAAAGAAAAGACAAAAGCCCAGAAACGTTAACAGAAACCGAAGCCAAAGCGCTCCTGCTTAACATGATAAAGGTTGATGAACAAAAAAAAGCCCTAAAATCGCAATACATAAACGATTTATTAACCATAATGCCCGCCACAAAAGTCATTGGCTTATTTCGTGCCGAACATGCTTTTAAACGAAAAATGTTCGAAGAATTTAAAAAACGCCGCGGGGCATGCGACTAAAACAAAAAAAGAGGTTTTAAAAACCTCTTTTTTTTATTCCTTAAAAGTAAGCTTGCTTAACCGGCCTTGTCCTGCAGCATAAGCCGTGCTATCGTTTAAAAACCTAATGGTATAAAACCCTTCATCGCTTAGGTGGCTCCAGGTCTGTCCGCCATCGTTAGAATAATCGATCCCTTTAAAACCAATGGCTACCAGCTCATTTCCTCCCCTACCTGGGATATACTGCACACAACTTCTATACCCCGGGTCTTGATTTTCGCCAACCACGGTCCAAGTTCGCCCACCGTCTTTGGTCTGTATTTTATTGGCTTTGTTTTCTTCGGGCTTGGTATAATCCCCACCAATAGCAAATCCGTTTAACGCATCGTAAAAATCAATGGAATAAATGCCTTCTGTCTCCTTATCCTTCACCATGGGCGTTTTAAACACCTCCCAAGTATTTCCCTTATTTGGCGAATAGTACACGCGTCCCGCAGTGGTCGCCACCCAAGTATGGTTGCCCACTATGGCTATGTTGGTATCGCTAGCAGCAAAGGCCCCTTCGTTCGGCATGCCTTCGGGCAAAGCATCGCAAGGTAATTTTGTCCAAGTATTCCCGCCATCCCTAGTAATAATGATACTCAAGCAACCATTGGTTGCATCGCCAATGGCAATCCCCTCTTGGGTGTTCCAAAAATCCATAGCATCATAAAAAACCCGTTCGTGCACTTCTTTATAAACCACCTCCATATTGCCCGAACTCCCGGTTTTAAATAACAAAGCCGGGTTGGCAACACTCAGCATAAAAAAATCGGTATTGTTGTTGGCCACAGCCCTAAATTGAAGGTCTAACGAATCGTACGCCTGTTTAGAGATTAACCAATTATTTTGCGCAACGTTGTACAGCCCATAGGTATTATTATTGGCTGCAAAAGCAATGCTGTTTTTATCTAAAATTTCAATGGCCCTAATGCTTAGGGTAGAATCTTCCAAAATAGGCTCTAACACAACCTTCGAAAAGTGCCTTGGTTTTAAAGCCTGATCCTTACAAGACACGACCCACAAGCCGATGAACAGGAACAACAAATAAATATTTTTCATACGTTTTATTTAGCAATCATTTAAACACTTAAAACAAGTTTTAACGATTGGTTTACATTTATCGAGTAAAAATAGAAAAACAACGCAACATTTAAACAAATCAACATATTAACCCTATCTTTGCGTGCTGAATTTTTCACAATGCGATTACACAGAAACCTATGTTTTGCCGTTATAGATGGCTTACACAAAATATTTAATGAAGATGAATACGCCGACAAGGTGATTCAAACATTACTAAAACGAGACAAGCGCTGGGGCAGCCGCGACCGTTCATTTGTGGCAGAAACCACTTACGACATTGTACGTTGGAAACGTCTTTATGCCGAAATTGCCGATGTAAAAGCGCCTTTTGACAGGGATAACCTTTGGCGGCTTTTTGCTGTTTGGGCAACGCTTAAAGGCATTCGCTTGCCAGATTGGAAATATTTTGAAAATACGCCCACACGTAAAATTAAAGGCCGGTTTGACGAACTCTCGAAAATTAGAAAATACCGCGAGTCTATTCCTGATTGGATTGATGCCGTTGGCGCTAAGGAATTAGGAGAAGCCCTTTGGGCCAAGGAAATTGCCATGCAAAACGTTCAAGCAGATGTTATTTTAAGGACCAACACCTTAAAAACAACAAAAAAAGATCTTCAGCTCCGTTTACAATCCGAAGGCATTGAAACCGAGTTTTTAAACGATTACCCTGCTGCGCTTAAACTAAAAGAACGCGCCAATGTGTTTAAAACAGAAACCTTTAAAGACGGTTGGTTTGAAGTGCAAGACGCTTCCTCTCAATTGGTGGCCGATTTTCTAGAGGTTGAACCCGGCATGAAAGTCGTTGATGCCTGTGCCGGTGCTGGCGGGAAAACCCTACACATTGCAGCTTTAATGCAAAACAAAGGACAGGTTATCGCTATGGACATCTACGAAAGCAAGTTAAAAAAGCTAAAAATCCGTGCGAAAAGGAATGGCGTCCACAATTTCGATATGCGCGTTTTAGACTCTACAAAACCCATTAAAAAACTATATGGCAAAGCCGACCGCGTTTTAATCGATGCACCTTGTTCTGGCTTAGGCGTTTTACGCAGAAACCCCGATGCCAAATGGAAATTGGAGCCCGAATTTCTAGATAGAATAAAACTAACCCAACAGGAGGTCTTACAAAACTACTCCAAAATGGTAAAACCGGGCGGCAAACTGGTGTATGCCACCTGCTCTGTACTGCCTTCTGAAAACCGGGAACAAGTTGACAAATTTTTAACATCAGAATCCGGTAAAGACTTTACCTTTGTTAAAGACAACAACGTATTGGCCCACAAATCTGGTTTTGATGGGTTCTATATGGCGCTTTTAGAAAAGAAAAAATAAGACTATGAAGCATTTTTACCTCCTATTTTTAACATTAGTAACTTTAACTGCAACAGCCCAAATTCCCGCTAATTATTACACGAGCGCTGATGGGCTAACCGGGTACGAATTAAAAACACAGCTTAAGGTCATTGTTACCAATGGCCACAACCCACAGACTTACGACGCCCTATACACGGCCTACGTAACAACCCATACAGACAATTATTATGAAAACGACGGCACTGTGCTGGATTTTTATTCAGAAAAACCCAATGATACAGATGCTTACAACTATACTCACGGCAACAACCAGTGTGGCAACTACAATAGCGAAGGCGACTGCTACAACAGAGAGCATTTAATGCCGCAATCGGTTTTTAACGAACAATCTCCAATGGTATCGGACATCCATCATGTTATTCCTAGCGACGGCTCTGTTAATGGCTATAGAAGCAACCTGCCTTTTGGCGAGGTTGATATTCCAGACTTCACCTCTACCAACGGCTCTAGAAGAGGCATTTCGGGAAGTCCCGGATATGCTGGAATTGTTTTCGAACCCATCGATACGTTTAAAGGCGATATTGCCAGAGCGTTACTGTATTTTGCCGTAAGGTATGAAGATCAAATAGCAAGCTGGAACCACACCATGCTTAATGGCACTTCAGACCAGGTGTTCTCAGATTGGTTTTTAGATGTTTTGCTCGATTGGCATTACAACATCGATCCGGTTGACCAACAGGAAATAGACCGCAACCATGCCGCATACAATTTTCAAGGGAATGCCAACCCCTTTGTTGACCACCCAGAATGGGTAAATGCCATTTGGGGCGACCTTACACCAGACACTACAGCGCCTACCGCTCCTACCAACCTAGCGGCCAGCAACCCAACCGACACCAGCGTTGATTTATCTTGGAATGCCGCTACCGATGATGTGGGTGTAATTTCATACAATATTTATATTGATGCCACATTCGCTTTTAACGTTTCAACAACCACATCTACAGCAACAGGATTATCGCCAGATACAAATTATTGCTTTACTGTAACAGCCTTAGATGCTGCAGGAAACGAATCGGCTATTAGCAACGAGGTTTGCGAAACCACAACCAACAATGGTACTGGCGGCGGTGTTGATTTGTTCTTTTCAGAATACATGGAAGGCAGCAGCCTAAACAAAGCCCTAGAAATTGCCAACTTTACCGGCTCAACAATTTCCGACTTATCTGCTTATTCAATAAAATTAAGCACAAATGGAAACCCCAGTTGGACCGTCACCTATACCTTTCCTGCCAACGCCCAAATTGCAAACGAAGGCGTTTATGTTGTTGCCAATGGCAGTGCCAATATTTGTGGCGCTACTGCCGATTTAAACAACGACATTACAGGATTTAACGGGAACGACGCTATTGGGTTATTTAAAAACGACGAACTTATAGATCTTATAGGTGTTTTAGGAAACGACACCCCTTTTGCAGAAAATGTAACCTTGGTAAGAAACAGCAACATTAGCATGCCTAACACCACATTCAATATAAACGAATGGACAACCTATGCCACAAACACCTGTGATGACCTAGGAAGCCACACACAAACGTTAAGCATTAAAGAAAACCGTCTTGATAATTTAACGATTTACCCAAACCCTGTAAAAGGAAACACCATTACGGTGTCTTCAAACAAAACCTTACACTTTGAGGTTTACAATATTTTAGGGCGATTGGTTAGTAAAGGAAAGACAACAAATGGAACTATTGCTGTTCAAATGTTGAATTCTGGAGTATATATCCTAAAACTATCCGACGGAAATCAGCAAATAACCAAAAAGCTTATTAAGAAGTAAAAACGAGCTAATTATATTTTAAAAGCCATCAATATTTTGATGGCTTTTTTATTTTTACAACCTTTGGTTAACCATGAATGATGCTTTTTTTAAACATTTTGAAAACAGCCTTAGTGCCAAAATTAATAGTATAACGCCCGTTTCTGGCGGCGATATTTCTTCAGCTTTTAAAATCATAACTTTAAATCAAAGTTACTTTCTTAAAATTAATACAGCTTCAAACGCATTAAACATGTTTCAAACTGAAGCCGAAGCACTAAAAATCATAGCCAATACCAATACAATCGCTACTCCAAAGGTTATTGATTGCTCTAAATTTGAAAACATATCTTTTTTACTTCTAGAATTTATTGAAAGTAAACCCCCTTCCTCTAAAGATTTCAAAACCTTAGGGAAACAACTTGCTACACTTCATCAAAAAACGAATGCTTACTTCGGTTTACAAAAAGATAATTTTATTGGCAGCCTAATTCAGGCTAACAAACCAACTGATTCTTGGAACACTTTTTACGTTAACAAAAGACTATTACCACAACTGCAATTAACCATTCAAAATGATTTACTTTCAGAATCTGATTGCCCTTCAAAAGAGCAAATGTTAGATAAATTACATCCTTATTTTAAAAATATAAAACCTTCACTTTTACATGGTGACTTATGGGGTGGAAATTATTTAATTTCAACCAACGGAATTCCTTTTCTGATTGATCCAGCTATGTATTTTGGGCATTCGGAAATGGATATTGCAATGACTAAACTTTTTGGCGGATTCTCAGAAAATTTCTACAAAGCATATCACAATAGTATCCCTATCGATCAATTCACTTCCACTCGTATAGAAATTTACCAATTATACTACCTTTTGGTGCATTTAAACTTATTCGGATCTTCCTACCGTAACTCGGTAAAAACCATATTGAACAAACACTTCTAGTTTTGTTACCGATGGAACTGTTGAAAATCTTGTTCACAAACCGTTTAAAAATCAAAAAACGGTCATCCACAATCTAAAATAAAAACGTATTTTTGCACTTTCTAAACACAACTATAACATATAGATAATGATTCATTTCTTTGGAAACCAAAACAGCAAAGTTTATGCTGTTCAAGCAACAAAAGAATTCACGCCAGAAACCATTCAGAAATTGTCTTGGTTATTTGGCAACCAACCTAAAATAGAACAAGCATCGCTGGATGCTTTTTTTGTTGGACCACGTGCGGCTATGATTACGCCTTGGAGCACCAACGCGGTGGAAATTACGCAAAACATGGGGATTGAAGACATCATCAGAATTGAAGAATTCGAAGCGGTTTCTGAAGATTTCAAAGCGTTTGATCCGATGATTTCTGAAAAATTCAACGGCTTAAACCAAGAATCATTCACTATAGACATCAAGCCAGAACCTATTCTGGATATTGAAGATATTGCGGCTTACAACATTCAGGAAGGCCTTTCGTTAAGCGACGAAGAAGTAGCTTACTTAGAAGGTGTTTCTAAAAAAATTGGTCGCCCATTAACCGATTCTGAAGTTTTCGGGTTCTCACAAGTAAACAGTGAGCACTGTCGCCATAAAATTTTCAACGGCACATTTGTAATTGACGGCGAAGAAAAACCGACGTCATTATTCAAAATGATTCGTAAAACCTCTGAAACCAATCCTAACGATATTGTTTCTGCCTATAAAGACAACGTGGCTTTTGTAAAAGGGCCTGTTGTTGAGCAATTCGCTCCTAAAAGCGCTGACAAACCAGACTTTTACGAAACCAAAGATTACGAATCAGTTATTTCATTAAAAGCAGAAACGCACAACTTCCCTACTACCGTAGAGCCTTTTAATGGTGCTGCAACAGGATCGGGAGGAGAAATTCGTGACCGTTTAGCAGGTGGTAAAGGCTCGTTACCGTTAGCTGGAACTGCAGTTTATATGACCTCTTACTCGCGTTTGGAGGAAAACCGTCCCTGGGAACAAGCTATGGATGAGCGTAAATGGTTATACCAAACCCCAATGGACATCTTAATTAAAGCGTCTAACGGTGCTTCAGATTTTGGTAACAAGTTTGGGCAGCCGTTAATTTGTGGTTCGGTGTTAACATTTGAGCACGAAGAAGATACTTCGACAGGACTCAGTACAGGTGCTAGAAAATTAGGTTACGACAAAGTGATTATGCAAGCTGGAGGCATTGGGTATGGTAAAGCTGAACAAGCTTTAAAAGACACCCCTAAAACCGGCGATAAAGTGGTTATCCTTGGTGGTGAAAACTACCGTATTGGTATGGGTGGTGCTGCGGTATCAAGTGCAGATACTGGAGAATTCGCTTCAGGTATCGAGCTAAACGCCGTACAACGTTCTAATCCTGAAATGCAAAAACGTGCTGCTAACGCAGTTCGTGGTATGGTTGAAAGCGATGAAAACTACATTGTTTCTATTCACGATCACGGTGCTGGTGGACACTTAAACTGTTTATCGGAATTAGTTGAAGAAACTGGTGGACACATCGATTTAGATAAATTACCTGTAGGAGACCCAACCTTATCTGACAAAGAAATTATCGGTAACGAATCTCAGGAACGTATGGGATTAGTCATTGCCGAAAAACATATTGAAACCTTACAAAAAATTGCCGATCGTGAGCGCTCACCAATGTACACGGTTGGAGACGTGACTGGTAATCACCGTTTCACATTCGAATCTAAAACCAACGGACACAAACCCATGGATTTAGCCATGGATGATATGTTTGGAAGTTCTCCAAAAACATTCATGTACGATAAAAAAGTAACTCGCAATTACGCCGATGTTGCTTACAACAAAGCAAATTTCTACAATTATTTAGACCAGTTATTACAATTAGAAGCAGTAGCTTCCAAAGACTGGTTAACCAATAAAGTTGACCGTTGTGTTGGTGGAAAAGTAGCCAAACAACAATGTGCTGGACCATTACAAATTCCATTGAACAATGTTGGTGTAATGGCCTTAGACTACAAAGGTAAAGAAGGTATCGCAACGTCTATCGGGCACTCCCCTATTTCAGGATTAATCAATCCGGTGGCTGGAAGTAGAAATTCAATTACTGAAGCCTTAACCAACATCATCTGGGCACCTTTAAAAGACGGATTACAAAATGTGTCTTTATCGGCAAACTGGATGTGGCCTTGTAAAAATGAAGGTGAAGATGCCCGTTTATATGAAGCTGTTGAAGCGGTTTCAGAATTCGCTATTGATTTAGGTATCAACGTACCAACTGGAAAGGATTCGCTTTCTATGAAACAAAAATACCCTAACGAAGAGGTTATTGCTCCTGGTACGGTCATCATTTCGGCGGCAGCCAACTGTATAGACATCAATAAAGTAATTGAGCCTGTATTCCAAAAAGATGCTGGCAATGTGTATTACATCAACTTATCACAAGATACCTATAAATTAGGTGGTAGTTCATTTGCGCAGGTGGTTAACAAAATTGGTAACGACACGCCAAATGTTCAATCTGCTGGGTATGTTAAAACCGTATTCAACACCATTCAGCAATTAATTCTTGACGGACAAATTGTTGCAGGACACGATGTGGCTTCAGGTGGTTTAATCACAACGTTGTTAGAATTATGTTTTGCTGACAACAATTTAGGAGCGGAATTAGATATCACCGCTTTAGCTGAAAACGATTCATTTAAAGTATTGTTTGCTGAAAATGCTGGTTTAGTCATTCAGTCGAAAGATACTTCAGTGGAGTCTGTTTTATCTGAAGCTAACATTGAATTCTTCAACATTGGTAAAGTAACTGAAAGCGACACGCTAAGCATCATCAACGGAACAGATGTATTCACCATGACGGTATCTCGTTTACGTGATATGTGGTACAAAACATCGTTCTTATTAGATCAAAAACAAACCGCTAACGGCTTAGCAAAAGACCGTTACGACAACTATAAAAATCAACCATTACAGTACACCTTCCCAAGTCACTTTACAGGGAAACTTCCTGTAATTGATGCTAGTAAGCCAAGACCGAAAGCAGCAATTTTACGTGAAAAAGGAAGTAACTCTGAGCGTGAAATGGCAAATGCGATGTACTTAGCCGGATTTGATGTGAAAGATGTTCACATGACCGATTTAATTTCTGGTCGTGAAACGTTAGAAGACATTCAGTTCTTAGGTGCTGTTGGTGGATTCTCAAACTCTGACGTTTTAGGTTCTGCTAAAGGATGGGCCGGAGCTATCAAATACAACGAAAAAGCAAACGAAGTAATTAAAAACTTCTTCAAACGTGAAGACACACTTTCAGTTGGTATTTGTAACGGATGTCAGTTATGGATGGAATTAGAATTGATTAACCCAGAGCACGAGATTCATGGTAAAATGGTTCATAACGATTCTCATAAACACGAAAGTGCATTTACTTCAGTGAAAATTCAGGAAAACAACTCGGTGATGCTTTCAAGTTTAGCGGGAAGTACTTTAGGCGTTTGGATTTCTCATGGTGAAGGTAAATTTAACTTACCTGAATCTGAAGATCAATACAACATTGTTGGAAAATACGGGTACGCGGAATATCCACACAATCCAAATGGTTCTGACTATAACACAGCCATGATGTGTGATGCAACAGGCCGTCACTTAGTAACGATGCCGCACATTGAGCGTTCTACGTTCCAATGGAACTGGGCACATTACCCTAGCGACAGACAAGACGAAGTGTCGCCTTGGTTAGAAGCGTTCGTAAATGCTAGAAAGTGGATTGAAAATAAAAATTAATCTTTAAATTTACAGTAAAAAAGTCCCCTGATATTTCGTTATAACATTACAATCGTTTGCCTTCTTTTTATGTTTAGCACCAAATTATGGTCGCAAAACATAGAAGCCTTTAAGCGTTTTGAACGTGAGTTAAACCAAATTTCTTCAGAGGAAGAAAAGCTAAAAGCAGCAGTAACGTTTTGGCAAAACGACTCTGTAATACTACATAAAGAAAGCTCTAAACTTGTTAGTAAGTTTAGAGCTTTTGCTTTAAAAAATAACGCTTGGGATGCAGCCCTGCTTTTTAACAACAAGCTCACCGATTATTATATTTTCTCCAGTATTAATAACGAAAAAGCTTTTCAGTTATCGCAAGACTTCTATCGGCACATAACCCAATGCACAGCTCCTAAACAGATTGCCAAATATTACATAAACTATGCAGAAGCCGCAACCTACAAACAGGACTTTAAAGCATCTTTACATATTTTAAATGAATGTATATCGCGGTTAAAAACAACCCAAGACACGACGTTACAAGAGTATGGGTATGCCTACTTAAAAGCGGGTGAAAACAGTGGCAAGGTCAATAACATTTCAGAGAGTGCTGCTTACTTTAAAAAGGCGGGCGAAATCTTCACACAGCAAAAAGACACGCTTTATTATTTATGGACACAAAATGGCTTAAGCACCCTATTTAGCAGCAACGGTTTATACGAAGAAGCCGAGCAAACCAGAACCCCCATTTACAACTTAGGAAACCGTGCAAACTACAAACAGGTCTTAATTATGGCCCACTTAAGAGCCTCAATAGACGCCTTTTTACAAGAAAAAGACACTTTAGAACTCTACCATATAGACCAAGCCTTAAAAACATGTAAAAGATCTACAAAAACAGATGTTAGCAAGATTGTCTCCATTTTAACAAACTCGTATGCGGTAGGCACTTATGCTAGGCACGGCCAATTACAGAAATCCGATCGGATTTTAGCGCACCTACAAAAAGACTTAAACGACATAAACAAAACCCCTTTTTTAAAGACCTATTTTACTTTTGGTAAAGCTCAAAACGATTTAGGCCATAACAACACCAAGCGTGCAGAAGAAGATTTAACAGCCCTCCTACCTAAATTAAAACATGCCAACGAGGCCTCCAATGTCTTGAAAGCCCATTACATTTTGGCAAGCGTTTATGAAAAGCAAGACAACAACAACCAAGCGCTAAACCACTACAAAGCTTACATGCGTATTAAGGACTCCTTAAACAAGAGTGCTTCTAAAAAGAAATTTGCCTATGTACAGACCCAATTTGAAGTTGAAAAAAAGGATTTAGACATTGAAAAACAACAAAAAAACATTCTCTTGCTCTCTGCCCAAAACAAACTAAAAAACCAATGGCTCATTTTTGGAGGTGTTTTTGTTATGGGGGTTTTTATAATTTTCTTTTTGTGGAAATCACGAAAGTTCACCCAAAAAAAAATGGCCCTACAAAAAACATATGCCCAAGACCTCATAGCCAATATAGAAACCGAACGCAAGCGTATTTCCAGCGAACTGCACGATAGTATTGGCCAAAATTTGCTGCTTATAAAAAACAGCATAATTCTAAACCCTGAAAAAACAAAAGACACACAATTAATAGATAGTACGATTGAAGAAGTTAGGCATCTGTCTCAAAACTTACATCCGTTTCAGTTTGAAAAATTAGGCTTAATGGCTTCCATTAAAAATACGATAGAAAATTTTCAGAAGAACTCCGATATTTTTTATTCCGAAGATATTGAGGTAAGCGATCTAAACCTTTCAAAAGAAAAAGAAATATTTGTATATCGCATGCTTCAGGAGTGTTTAAACAATGTAGAAAAGCACTCTAAAGCAAAAGCCTGCAATGTTATGGTTGAGACAAGTGCGCACCATGTTCTGTTTCAAGTAAAAGATAACGGGATTGGCTTTAATGTAACGGCAAACAGCAGCGCTTTAAATAGCCTAGGAATGAAAACCCTAAAAGAACGCGCCGGGATTATTGGTGCCCAATTGCACATGACATCAATAAAAAACAAAGGAACAACCGTTAAAATTAAAGTCCCTAAAGAATAGCCCATGCAAACCACCATTATTTTAGCAGACGACCACCCATTACTATTAAATGGAACCAAAGAGTTTTTAGAGCAAAAAAACTACAACATTATTGAAACGGCAACAGATGGCAATGAGGCTTATAATAAAGTTTTAAAACACCAACCCGACATGGCCATTTTAGATTTCGACATGCCCAAGCTTAACGGTTTGGAAGTGGCACTAGAAATCCAGCGTAACAACCTAGCCACAAAAGTTATTGTTTTAACCCTACACAAACAGGAACTCATCTTAAACGAGATTGGCAACACCATATACGGCTACATAACCAAGGACTGCGCCATGGAGGAGTTAGAACAGTGTCTTGAAAACATTAAAGACAATCAAACCTATATTGGGCGAAAGCTAAAAAGCAACATTCATTTCGATACAAAAAAAAACACGAACAACGCCCCAAACATCGAACAGCTAACAACCGCCGAATTAAAAATTTTAAAGTATTTAAATAAAAACCTCAACAGCACACAAATTGCCGAAGAGCTGTTTATTTCTAAACGCACCGTAGAAAAACACCGCAGCAACATTATAAAAAAACTAAATCTAGACTCTTCCCAACAAAACGCATTAATTGTTTGGTTAAAACAACACCCTAATATTTTTTAGCACCCTATCTAACATCAAATAAAAACGTCAATACGTAGGCCTACGTATTGTTTCTAAATAAAAAAAGCCGCTTTTTTGCAGCGCTATATTCTAATAGCCCCAAAAGCTATAAATTAACGCAATTGCTATTAATCAAGAGGGAAAGCCAGGACATTATGTCTTGGCTTTTTTTTATTACGTAGACCTACGTATTGACAATGGTTAGCATCCGCATTAGTTTAGCATACCAAAACTAAACCTAGCTACTTATGAAAAAAACACTACTTTATTTATTACTCTTTCTTTCGGTAACAACTGCTTTTTCTGAAACAATTGTTGTTACCAGCACCAACGACAGCGGCCCAGGGACTTTACGCCAAGCTGTAATTGACGCCAACCCTGGCGATAAAATTATTTTTGACGGCACAGCAGGTTCCGAAACCAACCCTATAATGCTATCCGCAACCATAAACATTAATAAAGCCATAAGCATTTTAGGGAGGGTTCCATGGCTTCCAATAAATTATCCTGTTACAGCTTATATTAAAATGAATACCAACCAAAGACTTTTTAATATTGAAAATGCTGGTGATGTAAGTTTTAGCGATATTGTATTTATGGATGGTTATACAAATGGTGTTCTAAATACTTATGAGGCCTATGGTGGCGCTATTTTAGTAAGAAGCCTTAGTAACACAACCTCTTTAAACCTTACACGCTGCGTTTTTAAAAACAATTATGCTACCGAAGGTGGTGCTATAACCGCAATCTCTGCTAATTTAAATGCTTTTAATTGTACTTTTGAAAACAATAGCGCCGCAGCCCGTGGTGGTGCTATTGTGTTGGGTGGCAATATTAATACTTCTAGACCTGCACATTTTAACCGCTGTAAATTTATTTCGAATACTGCTGGTACAAATGGCGGAGCTATTCTTAGAGTCAACGCCAATACCACTATCTACAATTCATTATTTCACGACAATACAGCAGAATATGGCGGTGCCATTGCTATAGAAAGCCCAGCAACACCTTCAGCTTTAGAAGAGCGAAACAACACCTTTGCATTCAACACGGCAACAGCAAACGCAAGTACCATTTATTTAGGCGAAAACCAACAACTAAAAACCTATAACAGCATTCATGCTGATAACAATAGTGTGGCTAATACGATTTATGGCGAAAGTAATGCAGGGATAGACTTAAAAAGACTTTTTTCAAACAATACTGTAACGGTGCCTACAATCATAGGTTCTGCGCCTTATACACAAATACAAGGTGAATTAGGCTTTTACGATGCTGCTAATAACGATTTTAGGGTTTTAGCATTTTCTTCAACCATTGATACTGGCGATGGCGGACTTTCAAATTATCTAGACGAAACCGATTTAAATGGAAACCCTAGACAAGTTGGTAGTAACTACGATTTAGGAGCTTACGAAAACAGTTGTAATGATCAAATCGTGACCGAGGTTACTGGTAATGCTTTGGGCTCGTTTAGCAAAGCTGTTTTAAACTTATGCGAGGGTAAAACGGTATATTTTGACCCTATTACAAACAACACCCCAATTACAATAACAGCAACATCAGTTATACACAGAAATAATATTACCCTATCTGGAAATGGTAAAGATGCAACCGTTTTACAAATGGAAGCAGGTGCTAACCAAAGGCATTTGTTTTCTGATGGTAAAAACCTAACCATTGAAGGCATTCACTTTAAAGACGGTAACGCACAAGTCATTTCCCAGAACCCAACTTCCAGTTCTGGAGGCGCCATACTTGTTGCAAATGCCAACTTAAATGTTACCCATTCAAAATTTACAAACAATACAACCACAGCCTATGGTGGTGCCATTGTTATGATTTCTGGCAACCTTACCTCAAAAAATTCAGAATACATCAATAATAACGCTACAAATGGTGGTGCTATTCTAATTTCAGGTGGTAATATAACATCAACAAACAATCTTTATGCAAAAAACGCTGGTTCTACGCAAGGGGGCACAATTTATTTATTAGAAAGTGTAAACTCTGTTTTCACCAACGATGCGATGGTTGATAACACATCAACGGGAAGAAGCGGTATTGCCGCGTTTACAAACTCAAACATAACGCTACAAAACACCATAATGCTTAACCCAGGTAATGATATGGGTAGAGACAATTCGAGCACCTTTACTGCTAATAACACTAATTTTGATGCTGATTACAGTATTCCAGGAAGCAACAGCACTTTTTTCACTAATCCTGGATTTGTTGATGCTGCAAACAATAATTACAGGCTAAGTGGCAACTCGCCCTTATTTGATATTGGGAATAACAGCTACAATACCGAAGCAGAAGATTTAGATGGCAATTCAAGAATTATAAACGGCACCATAGATTTAGGCCCATACGAAAACCCATGCGTTATGTACAGCAGTGATGTACTTTATGTAAATGCTAATGCAAGTGGTGCCAACGACGGATCGTCTTGGGCTAACGCAATAACAGACCTAAACGAAGCTTTAAACCTTGCTACAAGCTGTTCCATCATTCAGGAAGTCTGGGTGGCTGCCGGCACCTACACCCCTGGCACACTAGAAACAGATAGCTTTAATATTCCTAGCCATGTTAAGGTGCTAGGCGGTTTTAACGGTACCGAAACCACTGCCGATGAACGCAACTGGGCAGAAAACCCAACCATTTTAAGTGGCGACTTAAACAATAGCCTAACCGAAAACCCTGGCGACAGCCATACTATTGTAACCATGCTGGGTGATAACGCCGAAATTAATGGGTTTTACATACAATGGGGCTATGCCGATGATGGTACAGATAACTCACACCCTGCCATTGGGCGTTCTGGAGCTGGTGTGTATAATAATGGTGACAACCGCATTTATAATTGTGCCATAAGAAGCAACATAGCAGATACTCCCGACAGTCCTGAAATAGGCATTGGTGCCGGTTTAGTATCGTTTGGCGGCACACTAGACATTATAAATTGCCTTTTCAATTCCAATACAGCCTCGGCTAATGGTGGTGCTATTTCTGCCGAAAGTGGTACGATAAACCTTATAAACTGTACCATTACCAACAATAACGCTAATAAAGGTGGTGGGGTACATTTTTATAATGGAAGCGTAAATGCCACAAATACCATATTTACCAATAACAGTGGTGTAAACGGCAATATAAATGATGATGGTGGCGCTGGTACAGGAACTGCTAATTATTCGTTATTTTATAATACAACTAGTGGAAATAATGGTGATGTACCGTCTAATATTTCTGGAGGAAACAACATAGAAGACATCGATCCTAGTTATACAAACGGCTACGAGATAACAAGCAACTCACCTGCAGTTGATGCTGGTAATAACACTGCCAACCCCTTAGCACTAGACTTAAATGCTAATAATAGAATTTCTAACACCACGATAGATCTTGGTGCTTATGAGGTACAAGCAACCTTAAGCAACAACACTATTAATATAACAAGTAACGCGTTTATGGTTTACCCTAATCCAACAACCAACATGCTATATATAAAAACCAACCTAAATGACTACAGCTATGAATTGTATAATATTCAGGGGCAAAAAGTTATGACATCTAAAGAAACTGTAAGCACCATAAACACCTCACAATTAGCTACGGGCGTTTATGTGTTAAAACTACATAGTCATAATAAAACACAAAGTATTAAGGTGATTAAACAGTAAGATAACACCCCCTTAATTAAAAAGAAAAAAGGTCAACACCAATAAATGGTAAGTTGACCTTTTTTATGGGCTTTAAACTGTTAATTTGCTAACAGCTGCCTCATTACATTTAACAACAAAGAAAAGTCGGGATGACAGGATTCGAACCTGCGACCTCACGGCCCCCAGCCGTACGCGCTAACCGGACTGCGCCACATCCCGAAAAATTAGGGGTATACGTTTCGGCAAAAATAAAACTTTAAACCATATGTGCAGCATTATAAATCACTTTTCAAATGAAATTCTCGCAAACCCACACACAACACCTTAATAATCAGCAATAAACAAATAAAACATTCTACAAACTATTAATATTTGAAAATCTTCAGTAATTTTATACTTTGCATACCTACAATTTCCTAATATTCAAAATGACAGAAATCACAAGACTTTTCGACTTTCCATACTACCAATTGGAAAACCACAACCTAGATAAGGCATTCGTAACAAAATACCAGGGCAAATGGAGCGCTATCTCTACCAAAGAGTATATCGACAAAGCCAATGCCATAAGCAGAGCCTTATTAAAGTTGGGCGTTAATAAAGACGATAAGATTGCAGTAATTTCCTCGACCAACCGAACCGAATGGAATATTATAGATATTGGCGTGCTGCAGTTAGGTGCGCAAAACATTCCTATTTACCCCACCATTTCGGCTGAAGATTACGAGTATGTGTTAAACCACAGCGAGTCGATTTACTGTTTTGTATCGGATGAAGAGGTTTTTAAAAAAGTAAGCCAAGTAAAGGCCAACACCCAACTAAAAGCAGTTTACTCCTTCGACCATATTGAAGGCTGCAAACACTATTCAGAATTATTCGAACTTGGTAAAGACAACGACAACCAAAAAGACGTACAAGCTAGAATGGATGCTGTAAATCCAGATGATTTAGCAACTATTATTTATACTTCTGGAACTACAGGAAGACCTAAAGGTGTTATGTTATCTCACTGGAACATAGTTAGTAACGCTTTAGATTCTTCTGAAAGACTTCCAGACATTAGCACCGACACCAGAGTATTAAGCTTTCTACCTATATGCCATATTTTTGAGCGTATGCTTATTTATTTATACCAATACGCTGGAGCATCGGTATATTATGCCGAAGGTTTGGATAAAATTGGCGATAATGCCAAAGAAATTAAACCTCATTTAATGAGTGTTGTCCCTAGACTTTTAGAGAAAGTTTATGATAAAATTATGGCAAAGGCCGAAGACCTTCCCGGCATAAAGCAAAGGTTGTTTTATTGGGCTGTACAGCTTGGCAAACACTGGGAACCCTATGGCGAAAATGGGCGCTTTTACGAATTTAAACTAAACATTGCCAGAAAATTAATTTTTAGCAAATGGCAAGAAGCCCTAGGCGGGCAACTACACACCATGGTATCGGGTAGTGCCCCATTACAATCAAGGCTAACTAGAATTTTCTGCGCTGCAGGTATGCAAATTATGGAAGGTTACGGACTTACAGAAACCTCGCCTGTTATATCTGTTGGCATGTATAAAAACAACATGTTTAAAGTAGGAACCGTAGGAAAACCTATTAAAAATGTTGACGTAAAAATTGCCGAAGATGGCGAAATTTTAATAAAAGGGCCTAACGTTATGATGGGCTATTATAAAGATCCCGAAAAAACCGCCAGCGTAATGACAGGGGACTATTTCCATACTGGAGATAAAGGAGAAATAGACAACAACGGCTTTCTTAAAATTACTGGCCGGAAAAAGGAAATGTTTAAAACCTCTGGCGGAAAATACGTTATTCCCACCCTTATAGAGAACGAGCTAAAACAATCGCGATTTATAGAACAGGTCATGGTTATTGGCGAAGGTGAAAAAATGCCTGCTGCTTTTATTCAACCTAATTTCGAGTTTGTAACCGAATGGATAGAACGCAAGCACAAAAAAATCACCGCTACACCAGAAGCCATTTGCAAAGCCCATGATATTATTGAGCGCATTCAAAAAGAAGTTGATAGGTGTAACACCAAATTTGGCAAATGGGAACAGATTAAACGCTTTGAACTCACCCCTGTTGTTTGGTCTATAGATAGTGGCCACTTAACTCCTACCATGAAAATGAAACGGGATGTTATAAAATCCATCCATAAAAATCTTTACGATAAAATATACAGCTAATTAACACTAAAATAAAAAGGCGTTTCATATAATATGAAACGCCTTTTTGCAATCTATTTAGGTTAAACGATTTATTTAACGATTAGCTTTTTAGTAGATACCTCTCCCCCATTTTGTAAAGCTACAAAGTACATTCCTGAAGGAATATTGTTAAGTGCTACATCTAATTTAGGAGACGATAAACGGTCTGTCGCTTGAGCAAAAATTAATTTACCGGTAGCATCAAACACTTTTACATCGATTGCCTGGTTAAGGTACTTGCTTAAATTCAACGTTACCTGACCGTTATCTGTTGGGTTTGGATATATGGTCCAGTCCTCCAATGTTTTTACTTGCTGCTTGCCCAACGAGGCTACTGCTGTTTTAGATGCATCCGCTTGGTCGTCTGGACAACCCCAAGATACTAGGTATTCCCATTGTGCACGCCCTCCATCTCCACAAGAGACACTAATGTCTGAAGACACATGAAACGTTACGGTATCGCCTGTACTTACCACACTTACATTTGAAAGGTTTGTTGTATAGGGACTATCGTTATTAAACAACACTGTAGTTCCATCTGAATCCAATATTCTAAGGTCATCATAACCCGTCTCTATGCTCCCTGCTATAAAATCTATATGTACTGGAGAACCATCATTACTTGTATAAGAGAATTGGGTGTTTTCACTATTCCCATAGCAATAGGTTTCAATGGCCTCGTAACCACATGGAATCTCACAACTTATATCATAGTTCAATGACACATACCCTCTTGTGCTACAACTGGTACTGGAATCTGAATCAATCATTACAGAAATGGTATCGCCTGTACTAACAATTTCAAGTCCTGCTAGATTTCCAGAACTTCCGTAACCATTGTATAGTTCTGTTACCCCATCAGAGTCCAAAACAATAAATTTATCATAACCATATTCAACATACCCAGCATTAACCACTAATTTTAACGGAAGGCCTTCGGCGCTGGTGTATGTAAACATAGTCGCATCATTGTCAGAATAGCAATACTCATTGTTTACAGGTGTATCGCAGTCTACCATAACCGGTGATGTATCTAAACACGATACATTAAGGCTATAATTTCCTTCAGAATTGTCTCCTGTTACATAAATATAATACAAGGTTCCTTGTTCGGCATCAAAACTTAATTTAGAGTTTAAGCCAGCACCAGAATCGTTATCGGCATCCACACATACCAAGGCATCACAACTTCCTGTAAACAGTCCTAAACGCGTATCGTAACCAGAACCGTCGGTATCTATGGTTACCCGCATGTTTGGATCGTCGGTTTGATAGGTGTACCAAACCCCGCCTGATTGCCCTAAATTGTTATAATCGCAAAGCATACCTTCGTTTATTGGTGCGCCTACAGTACTTCCTGTAGCACCGCTATCACAGCTTACCATGCTTGCTTTATAGCAAGGGTTTTCCATGGTGGTAAAGCTGTATTCCATACAACCTTCTGCTGCACCATTGCCGTTATAAGGCGTTACGGTAACGTAGTAAGTTGTATTATAAGCAAAGGCACCACCGTTATAATTGGTGACATTACCAACATCTTGAGCACTCAATATGTCATTGCCTCCAGAAGTAGTTCCAATAGATAAATAATACCCATCTACAATACCTGTTACGCCAGACCAAGAAATTTCTGTATTTATAGATACTTCTTCGGCACCGTTTTCTGGCACTACCTCAGCCACACACGATGGAGCCGTATCACATGTTACACTACCACAAGCACCAAGCAAATCGCCATGTGCCAAATGGTTTTCAACGGCATTTGCTGACACACAAAGCGTAGAATAGTTACCTTCGTCATCCACATGGCAAATGAGCACTTTACCATTGTTTACGTTGTTACTGCAAACCACATCTTGTACCAACACTGTAAACGAAGCCGATAAACTACTATGGGAATCGGACACCGCAACAGTATATTCCGATTGCTCTGTAGGGCATACCGTAATGCTTTCGCTGGTTTCTCCAGTACTCCACAAAACGCTATAATCTCCTGTACCGCCTTCTACACTAACAACTAGCTCAGCACATGCTGCCGGGTCGTAGCCTTGGTAAACAGTATGGCAGGACTCATTAATATTAATGCTTAAAGGCACAAAGCATAAAGCGCTTTCTACGTTAATTTGGTGACCAGAGTCTCCTGACCCCAAAAGGTTACCACCATTGTCGTAAATTTCATAAGACACTTCGTTAGCATACCACCCTCCACCATTCCATACGGTAGTTATGGTTGCGCCATCGGTTACAGCAAAGTAAACAGAAAATTCATCGCCACCGCCTTGGCTCGAATAAAGCTGGATATTGTCTAAAACAACAACCCCATCAACCAAAACGTCAATGGTATTACCGTTCCAGCCATCCCCCCAAGAGTCTATCATTTTAAGTTCAAAATCACATTGATTTTGGGCATAAGTTACATACAACAATGCCGAACTTAATAAGGCAAAGCATAACAGAGTAAGTTTTTTCATAAAAAAAGATTTAAGTAATTAATTAAATAGCGCCACACAATAAGTTTTTAATACCTAATGGTTGTGTTGAAAACGCGTAAAACTATGTTCTTTTGAAATTCCGTTTTGGGGATTTGGAAGTTTCTTGTTTTTGGATGTTGTATGTAGGTTATCCAATGCGGTAAAAATAGTCTGCAAAGCTCCAAACAAGCAAAAAACTCACTACTGCAAAACTACTAAAACCCCATTTTTAAGCTTATTTTATTGATAAGTCATCAATTCTTTTGCTTTTTATTCGATTAAATGCAATTTTAATAGTTAAAATTTAAATACTTTTACAAGGCGTTTTTATCTAAAAAATTATTCCATACATAAAGCGCCTTGAAAAACGACTTTTTAAAAGTGTTTTACCCCCTATCAAAACCATTTTTTATGTTAAATTATCTTTATTTACTATGCATGCATAATAAATTTTTATTATATTTGGAATCATTTAAGCATTAATAATGAAAGACAAAACCATCGATTATGTTTTGCGAACCACCTGGTTAGCCGTAAATAAAATGTATAACGAAGAGGCCTCGAAGTTCGACAGCACCATGGCAACAGGATTCACCCTGTTAAGCATCGACCCCGAGAAAGGCACGCCTTCTACTTCTTTAGGCCCCAAAATGGGCATGGAGGCAACATCGTTGTCCAGGATATTAAAGACCATGGAAACCCGAGGCTTAATAGAGCGCAGACCTAACCCCGAGGATGGTCGCGGTGTTCTTATTCACCTTACCGAGTTTGGTCGTGAAAAACGGGCCTACTCCCGCGAAAAGGTACTCACCTTTAACGAAGCCATTCGCCATAACATTTCAGAAGAAAAAATAAATCATTTCTATGAGGTTGCAGAGCTTATTAACGAGATGATTTCAAACAAAAAAATCTATAACCAAGATAAATAACAACATACTATAATGAGTAAACGAATTATTAACAAAGTAGCCGTTATCGGATCCGGAATTATGGGTAGCGGTATCGCTTGCCATTTTGCTAACATTGGCGTAGAGGTATTGCTATTGGACATTGTGCCACGCGAGCTTACCGATGCCGAAAAAGCCAAAGGCTTAACGCTTGAAGATAAAATAGTACGAAACCGATTAGTAAACACCTCTTTACAAACAGCATTAAAATCGAAACCCTCGCCTATTTACCACCAAAAGTTTGCCAGTAGAATTACCACAGGAAATTTAGAAGATGATATCGCTAAAGTTGCCGATGTCGATTGGATTATCGAAGTGGTTGTCGAGCGCTTAGACATAAAAAAACAGGTTCTCGAAAGCCTAGACAAACACCGCAAGCCGGGCACGCTAATCACATCGAACACCTCTGGTATTCCTATTAAGTTTATGAGTGAAGGTAGAAGCGACGATTTTCAAAAGCATTTCTGCGGCACGCACTTTTTTAATCCGGCACGTTACTTAAAATTATTCGAAATCATTCCAGGACCTAAAACATCGCAAGAAGTCCTTGATTTTTTAAATGGCTACGGCGAGCAGTTTCTTGGAAAAACCTCGGTGGTAGCCAAAGACACCCCAGCCTTTATTGGCAACCGCATTGGTATCTTCGGTATCCAATCTTTGTTTCACCAAGTAAAAGATTTAGGCTTAACTATTGAAGAAGTCGATAAATTAACCGGCCCTGTTATTGGTCGGCCAAAATCGGCCACTTTCCGTACTGTCGACGTGGTTGGGCTAGACACCTTGGTGCATGTAGCCAATGGCATTTACGACAATTGCCCAGACGACGAAGCCCATGAGCTCTTTAAGCTCCCTAATTTCATTAATACCATGATGGAAAACAAATGGCTGGGCAGCAAAACTGGACAAGGCTTTTATAAAAAAATTAAAGGGGACGATGGTAAAAGCGAGATTTTATCGCTCGACCTCGACACCCTAGAATATAGAAAAAAGAAATCGGCAAAATTTGCCACCCTAGAACTTACCAAAACGGTCGATAAGGTTATAGACCGCTTCCCTATTCTAATAGCCGGCAAAGACAAAGCGGGTGATTTTTACCGTAAGAATTTTGCGGCCATGTTTGCTTATGTATCCAACAGAATACCAGAAATCACCGACGAGCTTTACAAAATAGACGATGCCATGAAAGCCGGTTTTGGTTGGGAACACGGGCCTTTCCAGATTTGGGATGCCATAGGTGTTGAGAAAGGTTTAGACATTATGAAAACCGAAGGCTACGAACCAGCAGCTTGGGTAAACGACATGTTAGCTTCGGGTAGCAAAGCGTTCTATACCGTAAAAGATGGCGCCACGTATTTCTACGATATTCCATCAAAATCACAAACCAAAGTTCCTGGGCAAGATGCCTTTATTATTTTAGACAACATTAGAAAATCGAAAGAAGTCTTTAAAAACTCTGGCGTAGTCATTGAAGATTTAGGCGATGGTATTTTAAACTGTGAGTTTCAAAGTAAAATGAACACCATTGGTGGTGACGTACTAGCTGGATTGAACAAAGCGGTTGACTTGGCCGAAAAAGACTTTCAAGGTTTGGTTGTTGGAAACCAAGCGGCAAACTTTTCGGTGGGTGCCAACATTGGAATGATATTTATGATGGCCGTCGAGCAAGAATACGACGAACTGAACATGGCCATTAAAATGTTTCAGGAAACCATGATGCGCATGCGCTACTCGGCTATTCCAACCGTAGCAGCACCACACGGCATGACACTTGGTGGTGGTTGTGAACTATCGCTTCATGCCGACAAAGTAGTGGCCGCTGCAGAAACCTACATCGGGCTTGTAGAGTTTGGTGTTGGGGTTATTCCTGGCGGTGGCGGTTCCAAAGAAATGGCGCTAAGAGCTTCCGATCAATTTCATAAAGGCGATGTAAAACTTAATGTGCTACAAGAATACTTCATGACCATTGGTATGGCAAAAGTATCTACCTCGGCCTACGAAGCTTTCGATTTGGGTATTCTTCAAAAAGGAAAAGATGTGGTTGTGGTAAATAAAGAGCGACAAATCGCCACGGCAAAAGCCTATGCCAAACTAATGGCAGAACAAGGTTATACAAAACCTATAAGACGCAAAGATGTTAAGGTTTTAGGTAAGCAAGCTTTAGGAATGTTCTTGGTAGGAACAGATGCCATGGAAGCCAGTAAGTACATTAGCGAACACGACCAAAAAATTGCTAACAAACTCGCCTATGTCATGGCTGGTGGCGATTTAAGTGAACCTACTCTAGTAAGCGAAGATTATTTATTAGATCTAGAACGCGAAGCCTTTTTAAGTCTTTGTACCGAAAGAAAAACTTTGGAACGTATTCAGCATATGTTAAAAACAGGAAAACCACTTCGCAACTAGTTGCGAGAAGTAGTTAGTATATAGAATTAAGTACAAAGCTAAAAGCTATGCACAGATTTGAAGAACTAAAAATATGGCAAAAAGCAATGAATATAACTGAAAATTGCTACAGAGTCACAGAAGGTTTTCCTACTGAAGAAAAATACGGATTAGTTTCTCAATTAAGAAGAAGTGCTGTTTCTATTCCTTCAAATATTGCCGAAGGTGTAGGTAGAAATTCAAATAGAGAATTTAAGCAGTTTTTAGGTATAGCTAACGGATCATCGTTCGAATTACTAACTCAATTATATTTATCAAAAAGACTAAAACTTATAAAAGAAGAAAGTGTAAGACCAATAATTAATGAAGTCGTAGAAATTACAAAAATGAATTACTCGCTTCAAAAATCACTAAAAAAGTCTTAATACTTGATACTAAAACCTTAATACTAAATTATGAAAACGGCATATATAGTAAAAGCATACAGAACAGCTGTTGGAAAAGCTCCAAAAGGACTGTTTCGTTTTAAAAGAACCGACGAACTGGCAGCCGAAACCATCAAATACATGATGAAAGAACTGCCCAACCTTGATCCCAAACGCATAGACGATGTTATTGTAGGAAATGCCATGCCAGAAGGGGCACAAGGTCTTAATATGGGACGCTTAATTTCCTTAATGGGCTTAGATATTGTAGATGTGCCTGGTGTAACTGTAAACCGGTTTTGTTCCTCAGGAATTGAAACCATCGCTATGGCTTCAGCTAAAATACAAGCTGGTATGGCCGATTGCATTATTGCTGGCGGAGCCGAAAGTATGAGTGCTGTACCCATGACAGGCTTTAAACCCGAGTTAAATTACGACACTGTAAAAGCTGGCCACGAAGATTACTATTGGGGCATGGGTAATACCGCCGAAGCTGTCGCCAACCAATTTAACGTCTCTCGCGAAGATCAAGACGAGTTTGCCTACAATTCGCACATGAAAGCCCTAAAAGCACAAGCAGAAGACCGTTTTCAAGATCAAATTGTACCAATTACCGTAGAGCAAACCTATATTGACGACAACGGAAAAAAGGCCACAAAAAGTTATACCGTGACCAAAGACGAAGGCCCACGAAAAGGAACAAACATAGAAGCCTTAGCAAAACTACGCCCTGTCTTTGCTCAAGGCGGAAGCGTAACCGCTGGTAACTCCTCGCAAATGAGTGATGGTGCCGCCTTTGTAATGGTCATGAGCGAAGCTATGGTAAAAGAATTAGGCCTTGAGCCTATTGCTCGCTTGGTAAGTTATGCTGCCGCTGGTGTACCACCTCGTATTATGGGAATTGGTCCTGTAAAGGCCATACCAAAAGCCTTGGCGCAAGCCAATTTAAAACAAAACGATTTAGAGCTTATCGAATTAAATGAAGCTTTTGCTTCGCAATCGTTAGCCGTTATTCGTGAGTTGGACTTAAACCCAGATATTATAAACGTAAACGGTGGTGCTATTGCACTTGGTCATCCGTTAGGCTGTACGGGAACCAAACTATCTGTACAACTGTTTGATGAGATGCGCAAACGCAATATGACGGGTAAATATGGTGCCGTAACCATGTGTGTGGGTACTGGACAAGGTGCTTGTGGAATTTTTGAATTTTTAAACTAATTAGAACAAAGATGTAAGTATTAAGTACAAAGAGAATAAACGCAACAAAATTTCTTCACACTTAATACTTGATACAAAATACTTAATACTAAAAAAATGGAAGCAACAGAAAAAGATATTTTACGCGGCGGTCAATTCTTAGTAAAAGAAACCAACTGCGAAGACGTATTCACTCCTGAAGATTTTTCAGAAGAACAACAAATGATGCGCGACTCGGTTATTGAATTTAACGACCGAAAAATAATTGCCAACAGAGAGCGTTTTGAAAATAAAGACTATGCTTTTACCGAAGAATGTATGAGAGAAGCCGGAGAAATGGGCTTTTTAAGTGTCGCTGTTCCTGAAGAATATGGCGGCATGGGAATGGGCTTTGTTTCAACCATGTTGGTATGCGATTATATCTCTAGTGGAACGGGATCGTTTAGTACGGCTTTTGGTGCACACACAGGAATTGGCACAATGCCTATTACACTTTATGGTACCGAAGCGCAAAAACAAAAATACGTTCCAAAACTAGCTTCTGGCGAATGGTTTGGCGCATACTGTTTAACCGAACCTGGCGCTGGTAGCGATGCGAATTCAGGAAAAACAACAGCAAAATTATCTGATGATGGTAAACACTACCTCATTAACGGACAAAAAATGTGGATTTCAAATGCTGGCTTCTGTAACCTTTTTATTGTGTTTGCCCGCATTGAAGACGACCAATACATTACAGGTTTTATTGTTGAAAACAACCCAGAAAATGGTATTACACTAGGCGAAGAAGAACATAAATTAGGTATTCGCGCTAGTTCTACACGTCAAGTATTCTTTAACGACACCAAAGTACCTGTTGAAAATATGTTATCGGAACGCGGTAATGGTTTTAAAATTGCTATGAATGCTTTAAACGTGGGGCGTATTAAATTAGCTGCAGCTTGTCTGGATTCGCAACGTCGTATTACCACAACAGGTGTGCAATATGCTAATGAGCGTAAACAGTTTAAAACCCCAATTTCAGAATTTGGTGCCATAAAATCAAAAATAGCCGAAATGGCGACCAATGCTTATGTTGGCGAATCGGCAAGTTATCGTGCTGCAAAAAATATTGAAGACCGCATTGCTATTCGTTTAGCAGAAGGTAATAGCCATCAAGAAGCCGAACTAAAAGGTGTAGAAGAATATGCTATTGAATGTTCTATTTTAAAAGTAGCTGTTTCAGAAGATGTTCAAAATTGTGCCGATGAAGGTATTCAAATTTTTGGCGGTATGGGCTTCTCTGAAGATACCCCAATGGAAGCTGCTTGGCGTGATGCTCGTATTGCAAGAATTTACGAAGGTACTAACGAAATTAACCGTATGCTTTCGGTAGGTATGCTTGTTAAAAAAGCTATGAAAGGTCACGTTGATTTATTAGGTCCAGCCATGTCTGTAAAAGATGAATTAATGGGTATCCCTTCTTTTGATATTCCAGATTATTCTGAATTGTTTACAGAAGAAAAAGACATGATTGCCAAACTTAAAAAAGTATTCTTGATGGTTGCTGGTGCTGCTGTTCAAAAATTTGGCCCAGAATTGGAACAACACCAACAATTAATGATGGCGGCTTCAAATATCTTGATAGAAATTTACATGGCTGAATCGGCTATTTTAAGAACCGAAAAGAATGCCAAACGTTTTGGTGAAGACAAGCAAAAAGAGCAAATTGCTATGGCCAAACTATACTTGTTTAATGCCGTTGAACTGGTTAAGAAAAACGGCATGGAAGGCATTATTTCCTTCACCGAAGGCGATGAGCAAAAAATGATGCTTATGGGGCTAAAACGCTTTACAAAATACACCAACTACCCTAATGTAGTTGCCCTGCGAAATGTTATTGCAGAAAAAGTTAAATCTGAAAATAAGTACAGTTTTTAGGTTTACATTTAGTTAGTTTAATTGGTTAACACCTGTTTCAATAGAAGCAGGTGTTTTTTATTTGTATGTCATACGTCTTAAAACACAAAACACACTCCTTCCATTCGTTAAAAATTGCATAAAGAAAAGCTATCGTAAAAACTTATTAATAGTTTTGTAAGCATTGGCCCGATAGCCGTTAAACCCATTAAAAATGAAACACCTTCTATTCGTTCTATTTACATTTTGCACAATACCTTTGGTGCAAGGCCAAATACTATCGCAAAAAAACACATTTTCCAGACAAGATACCTTGCGTGGTTCTATTACACCAGAACGCGAATGGTGGGACTTAACCTATTACCATTTAAGCGTAGATGTTTTTCCTGAGCGCAAAGCCATATCTGGAAAAAACACCATCAGGTACAAGGTATTAAAACCCCATAAGGTTTTGCAAATTGACCTGCAACAGCTCATGCAACTAACAAAAGCCACACAAAATGGTCAAGAATTGCATATTACTCACGAAGGCAACGCCCACTTTATCACCTTAACCGAAGAGCAAAAAACAGGCGATATAAACACCTTAGAAGTAACTTACAGTGGCACCCCAAAAGAAGCGATTAATGCACCTTGGGATGGTGGGTTTTCATGGAAAACAGATAAAAACGGTAAGCCTTTTATAGCCACCTCTAACCAAGGATTAGGCGCAAGTGTTTGGTGGCCTTGTAAAGACCATATGTACGATGAAGTAGACAGTATGGATATAAGCGTTACCGTGCCTAAAGGCTTGATTAATGTCTCGAACGGGCGTTTAAAGCGTAAAATTGAAAACAACAACACAACCACCTTTCATTGGACGGTAAAAAACCCCATAAACAATTATGGCGTAAACGTTAACATTGGTGATTATGTGAATTTTTCTGAAGTATACCACGGCGAAAAAGGCTCGTTAGATATGGACTACTGGGTGCTGAGCTATAATTTGGACAAAGCAAAAAAACAATTTACCGATGCCCCAAAAATGATGAAAGCCTTCGAACACTGGTTTGGCCCATACCCTTTTTACGAAGATAGCTTTAAGCTGGTGGAAGTCCCGTATTTAGGAATGGAACACCAAAGTTCGGTAACCTATGGCAATCAATATAAAAATGGCTACTTAGGAACCGACATCTCTAAAACTGGGTGGGGCTTGAAATTCGATTTTATCATTATTCACGAAGCTGGCCACGAATGGTTTGCCAACAACATAACCAATAAGGATATTGCCGATATGTGGATTCATGAGAGTTTTACCGCCTATTCCGAAAACCTATTTTTAGATTATTATTATGGTAAAGAAGCTGCCAGCGCCTATGTTATAGGAACTAGAGCTTCTATTAAAAACGATGTCCCTATCATTGGCGTGTACCATGTAAACCACGAAGGCTCTGGCGATATGTATTATAAAGGCGCCAACATGTTACATACGCTTCGACAACTTATTGAAAATGACGAAAAATGGCGACAAATTTTAAGAGGCTTAAACCGCACTTTTTATCATCAAACAGTCTCTACGGAACAGATTGAAAATTATATCAGCCAACAAACAGGTATCGATTTAACAGAATTCTTCAATCAGTATTTAAGAACCACTAAAATCCCGACCTTAGAATACAGCATTAAAAACGGACAACTAAAATACCGTTGGACCACTATTGTTGAGAATTTCGATATGCCCATTATAATGCATATTGATGGGAAAACACAATGGGTATTTCCTAACAGCCAATGGAAAACCATGCCTATAAAAGGCAATAGCATTAAAATAGATCCTAACTTTTACGTTTATGCTAAACAGCTATAAAACATAAGGTTGGTTATTAAAAACACTTCAATAACCAACCTTATGTAATTTTATAATAAGTTTACTCAACGCGTTTTAGGGCTTCAACATCCTCTAAAGTAATGTACTTTCCTTCGGTAGAAATAAGACCTTCTTTTTTAAATTGCGACAAAATACGAATAGCAGACTCTGTTGCCGTTCCCACAATATTGGCATAATCTTCTCTGGAAAGCACGATGTTTAGGCTGCCTTTTTCATCTGTTCCAAAATTGTCGTAAAGGTACAACAGGGTTTCGGCCATACGCTGCTTAACCGATTTCTGGGCCATATCGACAATTACATTATCGGCTGTCCTAAGATCCTCGGCCATGTCCTTAAGCATATCCATCGAAAAGTCGATGTTATTCTTCAGATCGTAAATAATTTCCTGTTTGGGTATAAAACACACCTCCATATCGTTTACCGCAACGGCTCTTAGGTTTGTTGGCTCATCAGAAATTAAAGACCGCTGTCCCAGCAAATCCCCTTTAACCACAAGCTTAAGAATCTGGTCTTTGCCATTGGCGCTTAATTTAGACAGCTTGCAGACACCGTCTTTAATACAATACACCCCGTTAATGTTCTCGCCTTCATCAAAAATAATCTCGCCCTTATTAACAGTTTTGGTTGTTTTACAGCCCGACAGTCTAATTAAATCGTCCTTTCGTAATGTTTTCAAGGAATTAAATTGCCGAATAATACATTGTTCACACTTACTCATACCTATTTTTAAGTCGGTTGTAAAAATACGTAAAACATGACATATATCATATTTATTAGTTGTACTTTTTACAACTTTTGTAGCAGGTAAATGAGCAAATATTATGGGGCATAAAAATTGTTTCCATTGTGGTGATTCTTGTAAGAATGACACCCTTTTTTTTGATGATAAGTACTTTTGCTGTAATGGCTGTAAGACCGTATATGAGATTTTCTCTGAAAACGACCTTACATGTTATTACGATATGCAGCAGTCGCCCGGTGCAACACCAAAAGAGGTTGAGGGCAAATACGATTTCCTGTCTAACAAGAACATAATAGACAAACTTACCGAGTTTAACGATGGCAACACCCAAATTGTTACTCTAACCATCCCGCACATACACTGTAGCTCGTGCATATGGGTGTTAGAAAACCTTAACAAACTTAACAAAGGGGTAACCGCATCTCAAGTTAACTTTGGAAAAAAAACCATTCATATTACCTATAAGGCCAATGTTATTTCGTTAAAGGATTTGGTCTTGCTTTTAAGCCGTATAGGCTACGAACCCTATATTTCCTTAGAGGACTACAATACGGGCAAAAGCACCATAAACAGAACGCTTATTTACAAACTAGGCATTGCCGGTTTTGCCTTTGGAAATGTGATGTTCCTCTCGTTTCCGGAATATTTTGAGCTAGAAGAATACTGGCTAGAACAATACAAGCATTTGTTTAGGTGGTTGATGTTTGGGTTTTCGCTACCCGTGGTGTTTTACGCCGGGAAAGATTATTTTACTTCGGCCTACAAAGGGTTAAAATCTAAAATCCTTAATATAGATGTGCCTATAGCCCTAGGACTTTTAGTGCTGTTTGTAAGAAGCACCATTGAAATCATGTTCGATCTGGGGTCTGGGTTTTTCGACAGCCTTACCGGCTTGGTTTTCTTTTTACTGCTAGGAAAATTTTTCCAACAAAAAACCTACGCCTTCCTTTCTTTTGAACGGGATTATAAATCGTACTTTCCCATTGCTGTTACCAAACTGGCCAATGGTACCGAAACGCCTATACAGGTATACGACATAAAAAAGGGCGACCGCCTTTTAATTCGGAATGAAGAATTAATTCCCGTTGATGGCATCCTTATTAACGGCAATGCCAATATAGATTACAGCTTTGTTACAGGAGAATCGCAAGCTGTTAAAAAGCAATCTGGCGACAAACTTTTTGCTGGTGGCAAACAAACTACGGGTAGCATGGAAATGGAAGCCCTAAAATCTGTTGAGCAAAGCTACCTAACCCAATTATGGAGCAACGATGTTTTTAATACCAATAAGGAAGATAAGTTTACCACCCTTACCAACACCATTAGTAAACGCTTTACCATTGCTGTGCTTAGCATCGCCATAGTAGCTACACTGTATTGGCTGTTTACCGATGCATCAAAGGCCATGAACGTGTTTACGGCTGTGCTAATTATTGCTTGCCCTTGCGCCATTGCCTTGGCGGCTCCTTTTACCTTAGGTAACATGCTTCGTATTTTTGGCAAATTGAAATTCTACATTAAAAACGCTTCGGTAATTGAGCAATTGGCGCAAATAAACACCATTATTTTCGATAAGACCGGAACCATAACCTCCAACAAGCAAACGCAGGTATCCTATTCCGGAACACAGCTTTCTGCATCTGAAGAGGTGCTTTTAAAAAGTACCTTACGAAGCTCTAACCACCCCCTTAGTAGAGCGTTGTACGATATTTTAGACCAGCATAACATTGTTTCCCTAAACCGTTACGAAGAGCATTTAGGGCAAGGCCTTTATGGCACCCATGGCAATAACAGCATAAAAATTGGCTCGGCAAGCTTTGTGGGGCAACCACAAACTACAGCAGAATTAAGCACCGCGGTGCATATAAGCACCAACAACACCTACAAAGGAAAATACACATTTTATAATGCCTACAGGAAAGGACTCTCTAAATTATTCCACAAGCTAAAGCCAGATTACGACCTAGCCATTTTGTCGGGAGACAACAATAGTGAGCAGGAAAACCTAAAAAAGTTGCTCCCTTCAAAAACAAAGCTTATTTTTAACCAAAAGCCTGATGATAAATTGGATTATATAAAATACCATCAAAGTGAAGGAGCTAAAGTGCTTATGGTAGGCGACGGATTAAACGATGCGGGAGCCTTGGCACAAAGCGATGTAGGTATAGCCATTTCAGAAAATATTAATGTGTTTTCGCCGGCATGCGATGCTATTTTAGATGCTTCTAAGCTTAACCAGTTATACGCTTACATAAAAGCATCACAATCGGCTATAAAAATCATAAAATGGAGTTTTGTTTTTTCCTTATGTTATAACCTTATCGGCCTTTATTTTGCTGTAACCGGCCAATTAATGCCAGTTATTGCAGCTATTTTAATGCCTTTAAGCTCTATTAGTATTGTCGTTTTTACTACGGTAGCGACCAATATTTTAGGAAAAAAACTAAACTAAAATAAGGAACATGATTTTTATCATGTTTTAAAAATAAGTGCCATTGTAATTTTGAACCATAACTTCAATAGGTATGAGTGTTATATATATTCTATTAGCAATAAGCATAATAGTAGCTATCGTGTTTTTTATCGCCTTCTTATTAGCTGTAAGAAAAGGGCAGTATGACGATAGTTACACCCCTTCGGTACGCATGCTTTTTGAAGACGAGCTGGTTACCACTAACAAAGAAACATTAACAACCGAAAACGATTAACTTTTATGGAAATTCAACAATTTTACTACGACAACAAGATTGTCAAGAAGTTCTTAATAGCTACCATTGTATGGGGGGTAGTAGGAATGGCGGTAGGATTATTACTCGCATTTATGTTTATATTTCCAAACCTAACCGAAGATATTCCTTGGTTAAGTTTTGGACGCTTACGACCACTGCACACAAACGCCGTTATATTTGCTTTTGTGGGTAATGCCATTTTTGCTGGGGTGTACTATTCTACCCAACGTTTGCTTAAAGCTAGGATGTTTAGTGATGCTTTAAGCAATTTTAATTTTTGGGGTTGGCAACTTATTATTGTTGCCGCAGCCATTACCCTACCGCTAGGGTTTACCTCTTCTAAAGAGTATGCCGAACTGGAATGGCCTATAGATATTGCCATTACGTTAGTTTGGGTAGCTTTTGGCGCCAACCTTATTGGTACCATGATTAAAAGACGTCAACGCCACTTATACGTTGCCATCTGGTTTTATATTGCCACCTTTGTAACGGTAGCAGTGCTCCATATTTTTAACAACCTAGAAGTTCCTGTAAGTGCCTTTAAAAGTTATTCGGTTTATGCCGGGGTACAAGATGCTTTGGTACAGTGGTGGTATGGTCATAATGCCGTGGCATTTTTCTTAACAACACCATTCTTAGGATTAATGTACTATTTTGTTCCTAAAGCGGCCAACAGACCCGTGTACTCGTACAAGCTGTCTATCATTCACTTCTGGTCATTGATTTTTATATACATTTGGGCCGGCCCACACCACTTGCTATACACAGCCCTTCCAGAATGGGCACAAAGTTTAGGTACAGCCTTCTCTGTTATGCTACTAATGCCTTCTTGGGGAGGTATGATAAACGGGCTTTTAACCTTGCGTGGAGCTTGGGATAAAGTACGTGTAGACCCTGTGTTAAAATTTATGGTAGTCGCAATTACCGGTTACGGTATGGCTACCTTCGAAGGGCCTTTATTATCACTTAAAAACGTAAACGCCATTGGCCACTTTACCGACTGGATTATTGCCCACGTGCATGTGGGAGCCCTAGCCTGGAACGGTTTCTTAGCCTTTGGTATGATCTATTGGCTGGTTCCTAGATTGTTTAAAACCAAATTACACTCTGTTGGATTGGCCAACCTACACTTTTGGGTAGGTACCCTAGGTATTATATTATATGCCCTACCACTTTATGTAGCCGGCTTTACACAAGCCAGTATGTGGAAACAGTTTAATCCAGATGGTACCTTAGTATACGGTAACTTTTTAGAAACTGTAACAGAAATTATGCCTATGTACTGGATGCGTGCCATAGGTGGAACCCTTTACATTACTGGTATGCTTATCTTGGTGTACAACGTAATAGTAACCATTAGATCTGGTAGTAAAGTAGAAGACGAATTGGCCGAAGCACCTGCCTTACAACGTGTGTCTAAAAGACGTATTGCTGGTGAAGGATGGCACACTTGGTTAGAGCGCAAGCCTGTACAATTAACCATTTATGCAACTATCGCTATTTTAATTGGAGGTATTATCCAAATTGTACCAACCATTGTTGTAGAGTCCAACGTTCCTACCATAAGCAGTGTAAAACCTTATACGCCTTTAGAATTAGAAGGACGCGACATATACATTAGAGAAGGCTGTGTAGGATGCCACTCGCAAATGGTACGTCCGTTTAGAAGTGAAGTTGAGCGTTATGGCGAATACTCGAAAGCTGGTGAATTTGTTTACGACCGTCCATTCTTATGGGGTAGTAAACGTACCGGTCCCGACTTACACCGTTTGGGCGGAAAATATTCAGACAATTGGCACCTTAACCACATGTGGGATCCACAAAGTACCTCATCAGGTTCTATTATGCCGTCTTACAGATGGTTGGTAAAAGACGAGCTTGACAAGTCGCATACAGAAGCCAAAATGCGTGCCTTAGCAAAACTGGGAGTCCCTTATTCTGAAGAAGAGATTGCCAATGCACAACAGCACATGCTAGACCAAGGTACTCAAATCGAGAAAAACCTGTACACCGATCCGGACTTTGCCGAAACATACGAAGCCGATAAAAATGCAGGAGGCGAGGATTTTATTGAAATGAGAAACCGCGAAATAGTAGCCCTTATCGCCTACTTACAACGCCTAGGAACCGACATTAAAGTAAAAGACCTACAAGCTAACACACAAAACTAATAGCTATGTTAAAATTTGTAAAAAATCATATGGAGAGCATTGCAGGTATAGAAATATACCCCATTATCTCACTTCTTATATTCTTTACCTTTTTCGTGGTGCTTTTTTGGTGGGTGTTTACCGCAAAAAAAGACTACATAAAAGAAGTTAGCAACATTCCATTAGACAACCAAAACCAAACAGAATCATGAAACAGTTTTTTCCATCTTGGGTAAGAGTTCCCGTAGTGTTTTTTATCATCTTCGGATTGATAGAATACTTTGTCGACTCTGGTGAACAACCAGCCTTTATTAAAGAATCTTCAGTCTTGCTATTCTTGCTTTTGGTCCTAATAATTTTAGTTGCTACCGAAGCCATCGTCGCTTCTATGAGCAACATTTTATACCAAAGTTTAGACGAAAAAGGCAAAGCGCGCTATGATGCTAAAAAGGAAGCGCCCTCTGCCCTTGCGGCTTGGGTAAAAAGCACCTATAAAAAACTCTTAAAATCTAAACCTGTAGAAGAAGAGCACGAAATTATCTTAGACCACAATTACGACGGTATTAGAGAGCTAGACAACTCCCTACCGCCATGGTGGTTATACAGCTTTTACATCTCTATCATTTTTGCCGTAATTTACATGTTTAAGTACCATGTTTTTGATGGAGACAACCAATATGTTGAATTAGAGCAAGAGTATGCCGAAGCAAAAATCGCCATCGAAGAATACAAAAAAACCGCAAAAAACCTAGTAGATTTCAACACGGTTGAAGTGCTTACAGAAACAAGCGACCTAAAAGCTGGAGAGGCTATTTATATTGCAAACTGCGTGGCCTGCCACAAAGCAGATGGTGGCGGTGGTATTGGCCCCAACCTAACAGACAACCGTTGGATTTTAGGTGGTGGTATTAAAAATGTATTTAAAACCGTATCTGAAGGTGGTCGTGATGGTAAAGGGATGATTGCATGGAAACAAAGCCTTAAACCGCTAGAAATAGCTCAGGTGTCAAGCTACCTGTTACAATTTCAAGGCAAAACGGCTGCCGAACCAAAAGCTGCAGAAGGCGATATTATTTGGCCTGAAAACGCTGGAGAGTAAAGCACTTAACAGCCCTAAAAAAACACAAAAAATCAAACCAAATGGAAGCTCCAGAAAACGAATCGTTTAGAGACTCTATTGCAACTGTTAACGAAGACGGTAAACGCTCTTGGATATACCCTAAAAAACCAAGTGGCAGCTTTTACCAAAAGCGCAAAGTGGTTAGTTATATTTTACTAGCTTTCCTATTTGTAGCACCCTTTATTAAAATAAACGGCAATCAGTTTTTAATGTTCAATATTCTGGAGCGTCGGTTTAACATTTTTGGGTTTCCGTTTTGGCCTCAGGACTTTCACCTTTTTGTTATATCCATGATTATTGGGGTGGTATTCATCACCCTATTTACAGTGGGCTTTGGCCGTATTTTTTGTGGGTGGATTTGTCCGCAAACCATTTTTATGGAAATGGTGTTTAGGCGCATAGAATATTGGATAGATGGCGATCGCAACAAACAACGTAAACTAGACCGACAAAAATGGGATGCCGAAAAAATTAAAAAGCGCCTATTAAAATGGTTCATTTTTTTACTCATCTCTTTCTTAATCGCCAATATTTTTCTAGCCTACCTTATTGGTAGCGATAAACTACTGCGTTACATTACTGAAGGCCCTGTAGAGCACATGAGTACCTTGGCGCCCCTGCTAATCTTTACAGCAGTATTCTACTTTGTTTTTGCGTGGTTTAGAGAACAAGTCTGCATTATTGCTTGCCCATACGGCAGGTTGCAGGGCGTGCTTCTAGACAACAAATCTATTGTAGTAGCCTACGATCACAAACGTGGCGAAGGTGAAAATGGTAGAAAAAAATTCAGGAAAAACGAAGACCGCGATGCTCTTGGTCATGGCGATTGTATTGACTGTTTTCAATGTGTGCACGTATGCCCAACCGGAATAGACATAAGAAATGGAACGCAGTTGGAATGTGTAAACTGTACCGCATGTATTGACGAATGTGACCACATTATGGAAAGCATTAACAAGCCCAAAGGCTTAATACGTTATGCCAGCGAAGATGAAATAGAAAAGAAAGAAAAATTCAAGCTTACGGCCAGAATGAAAGGCTATATTGCCGTGCTAGTTATTTTAATTGGTGTGCTTTTTGGCATGTTACTTTTAAGAAACGATGTAGAAGCCAGAGTTTTAAGGCTCCCTGGGCAGTTATACGAACATAAGGACAACAACATTATAAGCAATGTGTTTACCTATAAACTAATTAATAAAACCACAAAGACCATCGACCAAGTGACCTTTAAACTCAGAAATTTCGAGGGCACCATAAAACTGGTCTCTGCCAATGAAAACTTTACCGTTCCAGCCCAAGGACTAGCAGAAGGTACTTTGTTTATAGAAATTGATCAAGCAGATTTAGAAGGCGACAAAAACAAACTAATGATTGATGTTTACAGTGGTGATAACCTTATAGACAATACCACCGTTAACTTTTTAGGACCAAGAAGCTACAAATAAAAACAGGAGTTATGAAAATTAATTGGGGAACAGGAATTGTACTTGCCCTTATAGGGTTTATAAGCTTTATCATGTACTTTATTATTACCATGAGTACAAACGATAAATACAATCACGACTTGGTGGTCGAGGACTATTACCAAAAAGAACTCGAGTTTGAAGCCGACATCAATAAAGAAAAAAACGCCTTAGCCCTTAAAGAAAATATTGTTTACAATAAAACACCAGAAGGAGTGGTTATTACGTTTCCTTCTAATCTAGACCCAAAAAACATTACAGGAAAAGTGTTCCTATACAGACCATCTAACAAACAATTTGACTTTGAAGTTCCAATTTCATTGTCAAACCACAATTTGCTCATACCTGACAACCGTTTGTTGGATGGTCGCTGGAACATTAAAGTTGATTGGCAATATAACAATACCTCATATCTTTACAAAAAAGAAATGTCTTATTAAATGCTTTGGTCTGCGTTAATATTTGGTCTTTTAGGCAGTTTTCACTGCGTGGGCATGTGTGGGCCAATTGCGTTTATGCTTCCTGTAGACAGGAGCAACTCTGTTAAAAAAGTAAGTCAAATTACCCTATACCACGTGGGGCGTATATTGGCTTATGCCCTTATTGGTATATTTTTTGGAATGGCCGGTAAAAGCCTACAAATCTTTGGACTTCAACAACAGTTATCAATCGTTGTGGGCATCCTTATGATTGTTATTGTTATCCTGCCCTACAAAACCTTTAACAAGTACAACTTCTCCAAACCCTTACACCAAGCCATTTCTAAACTAAAATCTAAATTAGGACAAGCTTTAAAGAAAAAAACCGCCGACACCTTTTTAACCATTGGGTTTTTAAACGGGTTTCTCCCTTGCGGCTTGGTTTACATGGCCGTGTTTGGTGCTATGGTTACCGGCTCTGTTATTAACAGTGCGCTTTATATGGTGTTGTTTGGTTTAGGAACCATTCCTTTAATGACCACCGCCATATACATCGGCAAATTTTTAAACACCACCATTAAACAACGCATACAAAATGCCATTCCCGTTTTTGTTGTTATCATTGGGCTGCTTTTTATTTTAAGGGGCTTAGGACTGGGCATTCCCTACCTATCGCCTGCTCCAGCAGTAAATGTGGTAAACAGCAATATAAATTGCCATTAGCCAATTAAAGCAATATATTTGTTTTCATTCTTAAGTTATTATGAAGCACATCCTTTTACTCACAGATTTTTCAGACAGTGCAAACAACGCCATTAACTATGCCCTATCGCTATTTAAGGGCCAGGCAGTACACTTTTATTTGTTGCATGTTCATAAATCTGGAAGCTTTACTTTAGATGATTTAATGGCTGGCAACAACAAAAATGTTTACGATGCCATTTTAAAGACCGAAAAACAAGCTTTAGAAACGTTTAGAACCAAACTAGAAAACGAAAACAACAATAGCTTGCACCAGTTTTCATCGGTAATAGATTACGACAACCTATTAAGTGCCATTAAGCAAATTTCAGCCTCCAGAACCATCGATTTAATTGTTGCCGGTTACGATGGGGCTACCAGTGTTTTCGAAATGGTTTTTGGTTCAAACACCTTGCAAATTATAAGGCACATAAACCTCCCTACCTTGGTTATTCCTGAAACATACAGCTTTACACCACCAAAGGATGTCTTATTACCCCTTGATAAAAACGACAGGCTTAACACGCCAGAATTCAGCCGCCTTTTAGGACTGTTAGATGTAAAGGCTACCCATTTTCATGTGCTGCGAATGAACGATGAAAACAATGCCATGCACAACGAAGATACCGCTGCCTTAAAATCTAAAGTTGATTTGTTTACTTATCACACATTAAAGGAAGTGTCCCTAGCCGATGCCGTTACCACCTACAGGCAGTTAAATGCTATTGATGCTATTGGGCTTATGGTAGAAGAAGAGGGGTTCTTTAAACGCTTAATTGCTGAGTCCCCAAAAACAACAATCAGCAAAAGCTTAAGTTTGCCCCTGCTGATTGTTCATCATTAAAAAATAACCCGATGTATTAAATCTTAAATGTCATTACTGGTAAAGTGGCATGGTTGGCAACATCTTCAGAAATACTGCCTTCAAAGAAATGGGCAATGCCCTTTCTACCGTGGGTCGCGATAGCAACCAAATCTGCCTGAATGTTGTTAGCATGGTTTAAAATTCCTGCTTCAACGGTATAATCCGCAACATAGCTGGTATGGGCTAGTCTGTTGGTATTGCCTTCGGCACTGTTTAAAAAGTCGGATACCTTATTTCTCATTTCTGTCGAATTCAAGAATCGTCCTGGCGTATTTACATAAACTAGGTGTACGGTGGCTCCCATACCCTCGAACTTAGCAACGGCCTCGTTAAAAATGGCTGTAGACTCTTCTGAAAAATCGCTGGCAAAAATAACATTTTTAAATTCGGTAGACTCCAATCTGTCCTTAATAACCAAAACAGGAATACTAGAATGTCTTACCACTCTCTCGGTATTAGACCCTACAAAAACTTCTGCCAAACCGCTGGTTCCCTTCGATCCCATTACAATAAGATCGGCACTGTGCTCTTCTGCTACCTCACTAACTTCACTAAATACTTTAAAGTGCTTTACAATAGGTGTTACCTCAATACCGTTTAGATAGTCCTTGTTTAAGAATTCCTCAAACCGTTTTTCGGCAAGCTTTAAAAAGAATACGGCCTCTTCGCTTTGCTCTAAACTGCCTTTGGTCAATACGGCATCAGAGAGCTCTAACATGTGTAAGGCTAGCACCTCGCCTCCATTTTGTTTGGCAATAACAGCGGCAGTTTCTAAAGCATAATCTGAATAGTTTGAAAAATCTATAGGTACTATAATTTTTTTCATTTTTTTATTGTTTTAGTTGAAAAATTTATGTCTTTTTTGGAAGGTTTAATCTACTGCATTTCCCGTTAATACACAAGGAAAAACAGAATTTTAAACCGTCATCGAAAAGAGCTGTTTTTGAGGTTGTTTCCTCTGCAATAACAAATCGAAGGCCATGCATACATTTCTAACAAAAGGGGTCCCTTGTGGTGTTAGCATAAGTTGGCTATCAGTAATTTCAATTAATTTATCCTCTACCATTTCTTGAAGCCGTTGCAACACATCGTCTAGGCCTTCAAACTGCATTTCTGCATCATGCCAATGTGTTTTACCATGGCACATAAGGTTTAAAATATGCTTTCTAATGGTAAGGTCTTCCTGGTTGAGGATGTGCCCTCTAAAAATCGGGATGATGTTTTCGTTAATTAAATGGTAGTATTCTTCAAGGCCTTTTACATTTTGCCCAAAGCCGTACCAGCTGTCCCCAATAGAAGACACGCCCAACCCAATCATCATTTGTGTTTTAGAGGCTGTGTACCCCATAAAGTTTCTGTGTAGGGTTTCGTTTTGCATGGCCAAATACATGCTATCTGTTGGTAGAGCAAAATGGTCCATGCCTATTTCTGTATAACCGACTTCCTGCAAGAGCTGCTTGCCAGTTTCGTACTGCTCTCTCTTAGCCTCTGGCGATGGCAAATCAGACTCCTTAAAGCCGCGTTGGCCATTACCTTTTATCCAAGGCACATGGGCATAACTATAAAAAGCAATACGGTCTGGTTTTAGCTGTTTGGTTTTGGTTATGGTTTCTATAACGTGGGCTTGGGTTTGAAACGGCAGCCCAAAAATAATATCATGGCCTATAGAGGTGTAACCAATTTCCCTTGCGGTTTCGGTCACAAATTTAACGTTCTCGAAAGGTTGAATTCTATGAATGGCTTTCTGTACGGTCTCGTTATAATCCTGCACACCAAAGCTTACCCTTCTAAACCCTAAATCGTACAGGGTTTGCAAGTGCTCGCGCGTGGTGTTATTAGGATGCCCCTCAAAGCTAAATTCGTAGCCGGGAGCCAATGTGGCCTTGCTAAACAAGCCTTTTATTAGTCGGTTTAAATTGGCTGGTGAAAAAAATGTGGGGGTACCTCCGCCCAAGTGTAATTCTTTAATGTTTGGTTTTTCATCAAACAAATCGCAATACATCTGCCATTCTTTTAAAATGGCTGTAATGTATGGCGACTCCACTTCATGCCTTTTGGTAATACGTTTGTTACACCCACAAAAGGTGCATAAGCTTTCGCAAAAAGGCAAATGGAGGTACAAACTTATGCCCTCGGTTGAATTGCTTTCTTTAAAGGCTTGCTGTAAAGAGGTTTTCCACTGGGCTAACGAAAACGTAGCCATGTCCCAAAAAGGAACCGTAGGGTAACTTGTGTACCTTGGCCCTGGAACATTATACTTGTCTACTAAAGATTGTTGTCTCATACCTAATATTTTACGTCAAAAATACCTCAGCTACCAAAAGCAAACAATGACATTTATCATATAAAGCACTCCAATTCTTTTACATTTTCTTAAATAATGCTTATCTTTCCTCTTCACTAAAAACAAACTATTTCAATGAAAAAAATAAGTTTTTTAACCCTAGCACTAGCCTTTACATTGGCTGCTTGTAAAAAAGAGAAAAAACAAGAAACCCCTGCTTCTGCAGATGTTCAAGAACAAGTAGAAGAAGTTAAAGAGGTTAAAGAAGAAATCAAAAAAATTAAAGTAGCCTTAGCGGCCAAAAGTGGCAGCGATGTTACGGGCAATGCCGTTTTTACCGATGAGAATGGCACAGTTACCATGGTTGCTGTTTTTGAGGGCCTTACCGAAGGAGAACACGCCATTCACTTGCACGAAAAAGCAGATTGCTCTGCAGACGATGGTACATCAACAGGTGGACACTGGAACCCAACCGCACAACCGCATGGCAAATGGGGCGATGCACAAGGGTACCACAAAGGCGACATTGGTAACTTTAATGCCGATGCCAATGGCAATGGTACCATAACCTTTAAAACCAACGAATGGTGTATTGGTTGTGGAGACCCTAATAAAGATATTTTAGGAAAAGCCGTAATTGTACACCAAGGTGTAGACGACTTTACCAGCCAACCAACAGGTGCTGCCGGAGGGCGTGTAAGCTGTGGTGGTATTATAGAATAATTAGCATTTGTAATATTAACATTAAAAAGTCTCATAAAATGAGACTTTTTTTGTGACCAAACTTTAAAATGAGGTCTTAAATATAAAACTTAAAGTCTATATTAATGCCCCTTTTATTGTTTTACAAACTGCTTATCGGAATTCAAATCATTACAATATTGGTGTTGTTAGTCTTAACTTTTATAACTTGGAGAAACTACAGAAAATCCAAGAAAAGTTATTTAAAAAACAGCCAACATAAGCTCTAAGTCTGCTTTAGCTTAAAAGCTTTAACATTAGGTTATTTTTTTTACCAAACCATGTAAAATTCTAAATTTACCTATATTTACATATCAATTGTTTAAAGCTTATGAATCCTTCGGCAAATGGCTGGATTAAAAAACTTTTAAAACTCGACAACGAAAGTGCTGTATGGTTAAACAGCGACTCCGAAAAGTTTTACAATAGGTTACGCCATGTTGGCTTTATTTACGGTAGTAACATTAACACCCTAAAACCCGGGTTAAGCGAAGACACGCTTTCTGAAGAGGAAATTTGCAAAATAAACTTCCTGCTTGCTTTAAAATTTTGCTACGATGAGTTTTCGGGGGAGCATCCCGATTTTATTAAGAGTGTTATTGCGTTTTACACTCAAATAAACGCCCATAAACCCTCTGTTTTTTCGGAGTTTTTAGGCGAAAAGAAAACATCTTCCCTCCTTGAGAAAATCATTCATAAACGCATTCAAATAGACGATAATATTATTGAGCGTAGTTTTAATTACTTTATAACAAACGCCTTACTTTTTGTTGATGTATTGGCCTATAGGAAATTCTTACAGCACAACCGCATTTCCGAAACGTACATTAAAAACCTTGAACTCGCCATAGAAACTACGGTTATTGAGGTGCTAAACATTAAAGAAAAGAAAACAAAGTACGACAAAAGTTTGATTGAACTTGTTGAGCAATCCCTGCGCTACAGTACAAACAAAAAGGTTAGCCTTAAAGAAGCTCTGGCTCCCATAACCCTTAGGCTTGAAAAGTATTACATTTTAGATATTGCCTGTATGGCCACATGGAGCGACTTAAACATTGAACAAAACGAAGTTGATATTTTACAGGATCTGGGCCAGTTGCTAGATCTAGACGACGGCATGATAACAACTGCCATTAACAACATAAAACTGTTTTACAGTGCCCATAAAGATAAAATTGCGCTTTTAAGCTCGAAAAACATTGTAAAAACCTTTTACTCCAACTCCAGTAAAATGGTTAGCAAGCTTATCTCCAGAAATAGCAAACGCTTACAAAGGGAACTAAAAGAGAGCCAAGAGTTGATGAAATTGCTTAGCCAATCGACTGTTAGGGACTTAACCGAGGAGGAACAAAAAAAAGTACAAGACCAATTGTTGGATATTTTTAAATCGATTCCTAGTTTGGCTATTTTTATGCTTCCGGGAGGCGCTTTACTTTTACCTCTGGTTATTAAGTTTATCCCCAGATTATTACCCTCTTCATTTGACGACAATAGAATTGAAGAAGATTAGCCTTTTTACGTTAGCCAGTTTTTAAAATCCTTTACCCGCTCGCGAGCTACAATAATATCCTGTTCGTTATAGTTGTTTAACATGATTTGCAATCGCGAATTGGTATAGCTTACCATATCCTTTATGGCATTAATGTTTACATAAAACGTACGGTTAACCCGATAAAACTGGTTAGGTTCTAGTTGGGATTCCAACTCTTCTAGGGTATTGTCTATTAAATAGTTTCTCCCTTCTACTGTGTGCAAGTAAGTGCCCTTTTTCTGGCTAAAAACGCATTCTACATCGCTTACGTTAATCAATTTTAAATGCTGCCCTATTTTTACCGAAAAGCGTTCTTTATACACTCGCTCAACGGGGTTTACCAAAAGGTTTTTTATTTCTGTAAAATCTAATGAAACCGTTTGTTGTTGGTGGTAATTAGTCTTAAACTTTGTAATGGCTTGCTGCAGCTCGTCATCATCTATGGGTTTTAACAAATAGTCTATGCTGTTTAATTTAAAAGCCTGCAGGGCGTACTCGTCGTAAGCTGTAGTAAATATAATGGCCGATGTTACTTTAACGGTTTCGAAAATCTCGAACGAAAGTCCGTCGCTTAATTGGATATCTAAAAAAATAAGCGTCGGGTGCGTGTTGTGCTGAAACCAATTTATAGCAGCCTCTACCGAATGTAGCATGGTTTGTACTTCTAGTCCGTTTTTTTCCAGCATACGCTGTAACCGTCTTGCCGATGGTTTTTCGTCTTCTATAATAATAACCTTCATGTTTTTATAATTGGCTGTTTGTGTTATTTTGCGTTAGCGATTGTAGCAAACTACCGTGTAGTGCGGAAAGCGCGACCTCGAAACGGGTTTCGAGGGAACGCCCAAAAAATTACGCTATTGGTTGTTTTTTGCATCTTGCTCCATAAACTGCTTTATTTTACGTGCCTCCCAGTTTTTTCCCATAATAAAATTGGGGGCATATACGGTTAAAGCATGTATTAAAAGGCCTACGCCCCAAAACATTGCTGTGCTAAAATTTTCCCATTGAAAAAAGGATTTGCCCGAGGATGTGTAATTGATGTTAACCACCAAAAAAAGGTGTTTACAACAAGGTATACCAAGGCATGCATGTAAAGTCCTTTTAGTTGTTTTACGCGTTTTCTTGCGCGATTTAAACGTTCTTGCTCTGAAAAATTTGGTGCCATAACTACTGCCATTTTGAGGTGGTTTCGTTTTCTTTTTTAAGGATTTCCTGAATTTTTCGCTCCTCCCATGTTTTACCATAACCAAACACGCCAAAGGCATGAAAAACCAGCCCTATGCCCCAACCTAAAGCGGGAAACCAAAACCAATGAAACTCCCAATACGTTTTGTAATTAATAAAAATTAAAAAGGGAATTACAATGCAATACGAAAGAACATTGCTATAAAACCCTTTAATTTCCTCTACATGTTTTTTGGCTCTGTAGTAAGCGTCCTGTTGCTTTGTTGTTTGTGTTTCCATAATTGAAATTTGTTTTGTTAGCATGGGAATTGCCACGGCAAACCTAGCTGCTTCTTGATTGATGATTATACTTTTATTGGTTAACAGCCCATAGCGCTGCTTAATGTTACTTAGACCAACACCGCTACTCTTTTTTACAATTTGTTTGGGCTGTAGGTTGTTTTCAACCACCAGATTTCCATTTTTTTCGTAAATGCGGATGTTTAATGGTCTGGTTTCGGTTACTGTGTTGTGCTTTACCGCGTTTTCCAACAAGAGCTGTAAGGATAGCGGGACTACTTTACTCTCTGGATTGTTGGCCTTTTGGGGAATGCTAAAAACTATACTGTCTTCAAACCGCATTTTTAGCAAGGACATGTATACCCTAGCAAAATTTAGTTCCTCATCTACAGCAACCAAATCTTTGTTTTTTTGCTCTAGAACGTAGCGATACACTTTAGAGAGTCCTGTGGTGAATTTTTGGGCGCTTTTAGGGTTTTCTTCAATTAAACTGTTAAGCACGTTTAAGCTGTTGAACAAAAAATGGGGATCTAATTGGTTTTTTAGAGCATCGAACTTTGCACTTGCCGTTCCTGCTATTACCTGCTGCTCCTTAATTCTGTTTTGCTGGTATTTGTTGTAAAAATACACCAAATGAAAGATGGCTACAATGGTTAATGTAATCCATAAACCAAAGGTGTAGTTGCCAAAACGCTCGTTTGCCACAAATGCCTTAAAGGTTTCGCCATTAAAATAGAGTGCGGTTAAAGCCCGCAGCACAAACAGTCCTATTAAGGTAATAACACATGATCCCAAAACGCCCACTGCAATGCGCTTAACACTGCTGTTTTCGTTCCAGTGCCGATCGTTTAAAAACTGAAAATAAAACATGTTGCTGTAGCCTAGTAGAAAGGCATACGCTTGGTAAAACATAAAATTTACCAACAGATCGTTAACCGAATTAAAATGAAAACCCTTCCTGGATAGAGAGTTTCCTATTCCAAACACCACCGATCCGATAATAAAGACCACAACGCTATTTTTTATATGTTTTTTCATTTTACGGACTTAGATGGTACCTAAATGTAACAACTATTTGTTTTTTGATATAATAAAACCGTTCGTTTTTTATTGATAGTACAAATATTTAAAATGTTAAGGGCATTGCAAAAACACTGTTTCTGAACTGTATTATTTGTACGACGAACTGTTATGCCATAAAAAAAGCCCGGTGTTTTCCGGGCTTTTAATAGGTATGATATGTAATAAGATTGTTATTTAATCTCTACCAACTCTAGTTCGAATGTAAGTTCTTGACCAGCTAAAGGGTGATTGCCATCAACAATAATGTGATCGTCGTTTACCTCGGCAATTCTAAATTGGTGTTCTCTGCCATCTTCTCCTCTAGAAACCAACCCCATGCCTATTTCTGGTGTAATGTCTTCTGGTAATTGGGCTTTGTCTACTTTATGGAACAATTCCTGCAAGATTTCGCCATAAGCATCTTCTTTTGCAATGTTTACGGTTTTCTTTTCGTTAACTTTCATATCGACAATAGCCTTTTCAAAACCAGGAATTAACATGCCCTGTCCTAAGGTTGCCTCTAAAGGCTCGCGCTCTAAAGAGCTATCGAATACTTGACCATTACTTAGTTTTCCTGTGTAATGCACTCTTACCGTATCATTTTCTTTTACTTGACTCATAAACTGTGTGTCTTTGTTAAATTTTAAGTTTGTGCGAAACTATCATTTATAAATTGAACATCAATGGTATATGGGAAAAATCTGGTGTAATTAAGATAATCTTAACGTTCATTAACGCTTTGCTTTAATTTTGATAAAAACAAAAAAGTTCTCTTAAGAGAATAAACTTCCTAAGAGAACTTTTGTTTTAATTTTTGTCGGGGTGGCAGGATTCGAACCTGCGACCTCCTGCTCCCAAAGCAGGCGCGATGACCGGGCTACGCTACACCCCGAAAAGTGTAAAATTCGTAGTGTAGTTTATCTCGAGCTTGTCGAGAGGCTACACCCCGAAAAGTGTGTATTTTTAATTAAATCCCTAAAAAAAAGCTTTTATAACCATACGTTATTTTAGGCTTAAAAATAGAGGTTGCAAATATAATGCTTTTCTTCAATTAAAAATACTTTTTGTACTTTAAATTAATAAAACCTATTCCAGACCTATAAGCTTTCTTTTTTTTACATAAATTCGACATTCAACATCTGGTTGGCTTAATTATTTATTAATAAGTAAACAAGTTTCAACCTACCACGGTAAATTTCTTTGTAAATAATTAAATTTGCAGTAAATTGAAAAGACATTACATATGCTAATCATTGGGATTGCCGGGGGCACAGGGTGCGGCAAAACAACCGTTGTTAATCAAATATTGGAGCAACTTCCAGAAGGACAAGTTGGCGTGCTTTCGCAAGATGCTTATTATAAAGACACCTCGCACCTAAGTTACGACGAACGTGTAAAAATAAATTTTGACCACCCAAGATCCATCGATTTTGAACTTTTAGAAGCGCATTTAAAAGCACTAAAAAAAGGCAACAATATAAAACAACCCGTATATTCGTTTGTAAAACACAACAGGACGGGCGATACCATATTAACAAGCCCCAGAAAAGTAATGATTGTCGAGGGCATTTTAATACTAACAAACCCCGAACTGCGAAATATGTTCGATATTAAAATATTTGTTCATGCCGATAGCGACGAAAGGCTCGTGCGTCGCCTAAAACGTGATATTTCCGAACGTGGTCGGGACATCAACGAAGTGCTAACAAGGTACCAAACAACCTTAAAACCCATGCACCAGCAATTTATTGAGCCCATGAAAGAATATGCCGATATTATTATTCCAAACAACAAATACAATACCGTTGCTGTTAATATTGTAAAAACAATCATTAACGAACGCTTGGCTTAACATGGCAAAACGCAAAACCACATACCTAAAACCTTTTAAGAATATTTTTGTCTTAATCCTTATAGGTTTTGCCGTTTGGATGATTTTCCTCGATGCCAATTCCTGGTTAATACATCGCGAATTAAACGCCGACATAGAACAACTTAAAGAAGAAAAAAAATACTATCAAAAAGAAATTGTAAAAGACCATAAGGCCATTAAAGAACTCAAAACCGAAGATGGCCTAGAAAAACTTGCTCGTGAAAAGTATTACATGAAAAAAAACAACGAGGACATTTTTATTATTGAATATCAAGATAGTATAGCAAAAGCAAAAAATGATGAGTAACGCTCTTTTTAATGATTTTCAAGCGGTTTCCTCCAAAGCATGGAAACAACAAATACAAGCCGATTTAAAAGGCGCCGATTATAACGAAACCCTAGTATGGCAAAGTCCAGAGGGCATTGATGTTAAACCATTCTATCACGCCGATGAATTTGATGCCCTAGCAACTCCTTCGGCCGAAAAAGCCACTTCATGGAACATTCTAGAAACGTTTTATGTTGCTAATGCCAGCACCGCAAACAAAAAAGCCTTAGAAGCCCTAACCAAAGGCGCCGAAGCCCTAAACTTTAACATCCCAAATAAAGATACCGCAATACAAACGCTGCTTGAGGGCATTGCTGAAAGCATTCCAATATACATTAGTTTGGAGTTTTTAGATGCCGACTATGTAAAAAGCATTCTGGAACACGCGCCCAACAAAGCACATACCTATATTTATTGCGACATTATTGGACACCTTGCTAAATCTGGTAACTGGTTTAGCACTCTAAACGACGACCACGAAACATGCAACCGCATTGTAAAAGAAACCAACACCCTAAGCATTGATCTGTCTTTATACCAAAATGCCGGTGCAACCATAACCCAACAATTGGCTTACGGTTTGGCACACTTAAATGAGTACTTCAATCATTTTAATGAAAAGCTAACCGCTCAAGAAAAAGAACAGCTACGCGTGGTGTTTAATGTTGCGGTAGGCACAAACTACTTTTTCGAAATTGCCAAATTAAGAGCTTTAAGAAACCTGCACTTTAGCTTAGCAAGCGAGTACGGCTTTAACAACACCTGCCATATCGTTGCCACCCCAACAAAGCGCAACAAAACCATATACGATTACAACACAAACATGCTGCGTACCACTACAGAGTGTATGAGCGCCATTCTTGGCGGCGCAAATGCTATTTGCAACAGTCCGTACGATACCATTTTTCATAAAACCAACGAGTTTGGCGATAGGATTTCAAGAAACCAACTGCTAGTATTAAAACACGAAAGCTATTTCGACAAGGTGAACAACCCCGCAAGCGGCACCTACTACATCGAAAGCCTAACAGATCAATTAAGCGAAAAAGCACTAACACTTTTTAAGGATATTGAAGCCACTGGTGGATTTTTATCTCAATTAAAAGAAGGTACCATACAAAGAAAATTAAAAGAAAGCGCCCAAAACGAACAAGACCAGTTTAACACAGGCGAAAAAATTCTTTTAGGCACCAACAAACACCCCAATCCAGAGGATAACATGAAAAACAATTTAGAACTGTATCCTTTTGTAAAGACCAATCCGAGAAAAACCTTAATAGAACCTATTATAGAAAAGCGCCTTGCCGAAGCATCCGAGCAAGAACGTTTAAAAAACGAATAACACTAACCCATAAATTACCATAATGAAAACAATTGCATTAAAATTAGTTTTAGCCACCACATTGTTAAGCTTTTTAGCCTGTAAGGACACATCAAAAACAACGCTTAACTATACTTATGCCAATGAAGAAAATAGCCTTAAATGCGAAAATATAGACACAAAACTGTTTACCGAGGCACTTTTATCTTTCGAAGACGACATTACAAAATACTACGACAATAACCTTAACAACAGAAACCGAAATTATTCCCTGTTCTTTAAAAATGCGTCGTCTAATCGCCTAAAACTAGAAGAAATCGTTTCGCCTCACTCCCTAGAGGTTTTTAATGCCCTAAAAACTGAAAAAAACCTTTGGAACCAAGACAACAGTCTTAATTACAACCACCCTATTTTTACATGTATAGGCGGCAAAATTTCCGATAAGGACCTCAGCACCACATTCAATGCCCTAGTATCTACAAACAGCATGCGCAGACCGCTTTATGAAGCTGCCTTAAAAAACAAACACCACCTAATAAGCCAAGACAACTTTTTGGCACTCTATGCCGCGCTTGACTATTATTATGCTGGAATATTTAACATAGACCCTACAAAAGTAACCGAAGAAGTAGAAGTAAGCCAAGAAGCTAAACGCCTAGAAGAGCTTAAGGAAAAGTTGAAAAAAGAAAACGAAACCCCTAATAACGATCCGCACGCTGGCCACAACCATTAATGCCCCGTATGCTAAAAAAAAGGCCATGATTAATTTAACAACACCTTTTAATGTGCATTTCGATGCTTTTATTCAAAAAACGATTTTATAATGTCTAGAAAAAACATCCAACATATTACATTAAAAAAGCTAGCGCCCAACAGCACGGCTAAAGAGCCGTTTTTAACAGCAGAAGGCATTGCTTTAAAACAAACCTATACCCCTAACGATTTACAAGACATCGAGCACCTTAATTTTGTCGCGGGTATTGCCCCCAACCTACGCGGTCCTTACAGTACCATGTACGTGCGTAGACCATGGACCATTAGGCAGTATGCTGGGTTTTCTACGGCTGAAGAAAGTAATGCGTTTTACAGAAGAAATTTAGCCGCCGGACAAAAAGGCCTTTCGGTAGCTTTCGATTTGGCCACACACCGCGGTTACGATAGCGACCACGAGCGCGTTGTAGGCGATGTTGGTAAGGCAGGAGTAGCCATCGACTCGGTAGAGGATATGAAAATCCTTTTCGACCAAATTCCCCTAGACAAAATGTCGGTTTCCATGACCATGAACGGCGCCGTCCTACCCATTATGGCCTTTTATATTGTGGCCGCCGAAGAGCAAGGTGTAACACCAGAGCAACTGGCTGGCACCATTCAAAACGACATCTTAAAAGAGTTCATGGTAAGGAACACCTACATCTACCCGCCTACACCATCCATGAAAATTATTTCAGATATTTTCGAGTTTACCAGCAACAACATGCCACGTTTTAACAGCATTAGTATTTCAGGCTATCACATGCAGGAAGCCGGCGCTACTTGCGATATTGAGCTGGCCTATACCCTTGCCGATGGTTTGGAGTATATTAAAACCGGACTTAAGGCTGGCATGGATATCGATTCGTTTGCACCACGGCTATCGTTCTTTTGGGCCATTGGCATGAACCATTTTATGGAAATCGCCAAAATGCGTGCAGGCAGGATGCTTTGGGCCAAACTGGTAAAACCGTTTAATCCTAAAAATCCAAAATCCCTAGCTTTAAGAACCCACTGCCAAACAAGTGGGTGGAGCTTAACAGAACAAGACCCGTTTAACAATGTTGCCAGAACCTGTATAGAAGCGGCAGCAGCGGCCTTTGGCGGTACGCAAAGCTTACATACCAATGCTTTAGACGAAGCCATTGCATTACCAACCGATTTTTCGGCAAGAATTGCCAGAAACACACAAATTTACCTTCAAGAAGAAACCGAAATAACCCGAACCGTAGATCCTTGGGCAGGCAGCTATTATGTTGAAAAACTAACACACGACATTGCCCAAAAAGCTTGGAAACTTATTGAAGAGGTCGAAGCACTAGGCGGCATGACCAAAGCCATTGAGGCCGGGATACCAAAACTTAGAATTGAAGAAGCTGCTGCTAGAAAGCAAGCCCGTATCGACTCTGGAAAAGATGTTATTGTTGGGGTTAACAAATACCGTTTAGATAAAGAAGACCCGCTTCAAATTCTTGAAGTCGATAACCAAACCGTAAGACGCCAACAAATAGAGCGTCTAGAAAAGCTAAAAGCAGAAAGAGATGCCGAAAAAGTAGCAACCGCACTAAAAAGATTAACAGAAGCGGCTAAAACAGGTCGGGAAAATTTATTAGCTTTAGCAATAGAAGCTGCGAGAAACCGAGCAACTTTGGGCGAAATAAGTGCTGCCCTAGAAACCCAATTCGGGCGTTATAAGGCACAAATAAAATCCTTTTCAGGCGTGTACAGTAAAGAAGTAAAAGACGACGATTCCTTTAAAAAAGCCAAAGCATTGGCCGACATATTTGCCGAGCAAGATGGTCGCAGACCCCGTATTATGATTGCAAAAATGGGACAAGATGGCCACGACCGTGGTGCAAAAGTTGTTGCCACCGGTTATGCCGATGTAGGTTTTGATGTGGATATTGGCCCATTGTTCCAAACACCTAAAGAAGCGGCCAAACAGGCTGTAGAAAACGACGTGCATGTTTTAGGCGTATCGTCCTTGGCTGCTGGTCACAAAACTTTGGTCCCACAAGTTATTGAAGAATTAAAAAAGTACAACCGCGAAGATATTATGGTTATTGTTGGCGGGGTAATTCCCAAACAGGACTACCAATATTTATTTGATGCGGGGGCGGTAGCTGTTTTTGGTCCAGGAACCAAAATTAGCGATGCTGCCATTAAAATTCTTGAGATTTTAATTGATTAACTCTGCTTTAATTTTTTAACACGTTGCCATAAGGTTGGGTGCGAATAATGCACAAACACATATGCAGGGTGCGGTGTAAGATTACTCAGGCTGTTTTTACTTAGTTTTTTTAACGAACTAACTAATGGCGCTGCTTTATAGGTTTGCTTGGCATACGCATCGGCTTGGTACTCAAACGTTCTAGAAAACCAGTTCATGAGCAATCCCGTAAGTTCTGAAATGGGCGCATACAACATACCAAAAGCAATAAGCCCCACATGAAAACTTGGCGTTTCTACACCTATGGCTTGCGACAACAAGGGATTTGATATAAAAATGGCCAACACGTAAAGCATGATTCCAGCCAGTAAAATAGAGGCTATTAAATTAAAAATAATATGCCTCTTCTTGTAATGTCCAACTTCGTGCGCCAAAACTGCAACAATTTCTTCTTCATCTAAATCGTCAATTAAAGTATCGTAAAGCGTGATGCGCTTTTCTCGGCCAAATCCAGAGAAATAGGCATTGGCTTTTGAACTTCTTTTAGAACCATCAATAACAAAAATCTTATCCAATGTAAAGCCCACTGAGTTTGCATATTCAGAAATCTTATCACGTAAACTCCCAGCCTCCAAAGGGGTTTGTTTATTAAACAACGGTACAATTAAGCGCGCATAAAACATATTCATAACCACCGTAAAAACAGTTATTAGCCCCCAGGCATATACCCAAAACTGGGTTTTGGTAAGTTGGTAAAACCAAACAATCAATGCCAAGATTCCCCCGCCTACAATTGCAGTCATAAGCAAACCCTTAAGCTTGTCTAGCACAAACGTTTTAAGGGTTGTTTTGTTAAACCCAAAACGCGCTTCAATAACAAAGGTTCTGTAATATGAAAACGGGGTTGTTAGGATATCGCTCCCAAGCATAATAATACCGAAAAAAATTAAGGCCACGGCAATAGGGCTATCGCTAAAGGTTCTTGCAAACGTATCGACATATTCAAACCCATCAAACAGTAAAAAGGCAAGCGTTAGCACCAATGAAAATGTAGAAGTCACGAGCCCAAAGCGATAATTGGTTTTTTTATAAGCTTGGGATGTTTTGTACGCTTCGGCATCAAAAACATCTTCAAGCTCCTCGGGAACTGGATCGTTGTAATGCTTGGCATTTAAAGCATCTAAAACCTTATCTACAATAAAGTTTACACTAAGTATGCCTAAAATGATATAAAATAGAGCAGTTGCTGTCATTTACTTAAAGTTTCGTTGTCTTTTGGCTTCAAAAACAAGAATGCCTGCCGCTACGGAAACATTCATCGAATCGATTTCTCCTTGCATGGGGATGATGATATTTTGTGTGGAATGTTGCAACCAATCGTCGCTTAAGCCAGTGGCTTCGGTTCCTACAACCAGGGCGGTTGGCTTGGTAAAATCTTGGAGGTAATATGCTTCTGAAGCCTGTAAGGCTGCACAAAAAACACGAATTCCGTTTTGGTTTAAAAACGTTAGTATTTCGGCGGTTGTTCCCATCGCAATGGGTTTTGTAAAAACGCATCCTACACTAGACCTTATAATGTTGGGGTTGTACAAATCGGTTTTTGGATTGGCAATAATAACGGCCGCTACATTGGCAGCATCGGCCGTTCGCAATAAGGCTCCAATGTTCCCTGGTTTTTCGGGGGCTTCGGCCACTAGAACCAAAGGGTTGTCTTGATTAAATTGAATGTGGCTTAACAAATGTGATTTGGCTTTTGCCACCGCAATAACCCCTTCGGTAGTGCTTCTATGTGCTAATTTTTGAAAGACGTCTAAGGATATTTCTATAATATCGATCCCGTTCTCTCCCAATAATTTGGCTTCACTTTCAGAAAATAAATCCGGATAGAACAACAGGGTTTCTATGGTGTAGCCTCCTTTTATGGCCAAAGACAATTCGCGTTTACCCTCAATAAGAAAGAAGCCCGTTTTTTTGCGTTCCCGCGATTTCTCTTTAAGCTGAAACAACTGCTTTACAAAGGCATTTTGTGTGCTATGTATGGTTTTATGCATAACAGCAAAGGTATAACTATTCGTAAAATTCTGGCGATAAAAAAAGCGTGTTATACAAACCCGCTTTTCTTATCACTATTGATTTTTATATTTGTTAGAATAGCGTTTCCAAAGGTTGGTTTGATGGCTTTCCAAACTAATATCGCGACCATCGACAAACGCTCTTTCCAGCATATTGGTACGCATATCCAATGCATCGCCCTCACTAATAAATAAGGTAGCGCTTTTCCCTACTTCCAAGGAACCGTATGTTTGATCAATACCCAGTATTTTAGCGGCATTTAGGGTAATAAGCTGAAGGGCTTGCTCTTTGCTCAAGCCATAGGCCACCGTGGTGCCTGCCAAAAATGGCAAATTTCGGGCATGCATACGCTCCATATCGCCACTGTTTTCTAAGGCTACCAATAACCCTGCATCGGTTAGAACTTTTGCCAACTTAAAAGGTTGGTCGTAAGCATCGTCTGTATGCTTAGGTAAAGAATGTACCCGCCTAATTAATACCGGTACGTTATTGTGTTTTAACAAACTGGCCACTTGAAGGGCTTGCTCTCCCCCAACAACAACCATGTTTTTTATGCCGTATTCGTTCTTAAAATTTACGGCATCGGTAATGGCCTTGGCATCGTTAACGTGGACATATAATTTTTTACTCCCATCGAACAGCCCCCGAACGGCTTCAAACGGAAGATGCTTTATGGGTTTATCGCCATTTAGGTAAGCTTGGCTTTGCTTTATAAAATGGGTTACCTCCTGCACTTGCTTTGTATAATTTTCGTTAGGTTTTAAACCTGGGGCTTCGCCTTTCCACCAACGGCCGCGCGCAAAGCTATTGGGCCAATTTACATGCACACCATCATCTACCTTAATTGCAGCATCTTCCCAATTCCAAGCGTCGAACTGCACTATGGAAGACGTTCCTGATATACGTCCGCCACGCGGTGTTATTTGCCCTAAAAGTACGCCATTGGGCCGTATTGTTTCTATAATTTTAGATTCGGCATTGTAGGCGATTAAACTTCTTATGTGCGGGTTTAAATGGCCTATTTCGGCATCGTCGTCAGAAGCTCTTACGGCATCAATCTCTACCAAGCCTAATGTTGAATTAGGAATGATAAACCCCGGGTAAACATGTTTTCCTGCGGCATTAATGACTTCCATGTTGCTTATATCTATTTTTACCACGCTAGCCTCGGCTACGGTTGTTAGCTTACCTGCTTTAAAAATAAGTACGCTATTTTCAATAATTTCTCCATTACCAATATGGGCGGTTGCTCCCATAATTGCAATAGGTTTTGTTTGCTTTGGTGCTGGTGTTTGCTGTGCCATTACAAGTGAAGCGCACAACAGATATACGATTGCTATGTTTTGTTTTAAGTGTTTCATTTGTAATAATTTTAAAATTGGTGATCCATGGTATCGCAATGAAAATGCGGCTCCTCTTTTTTCTTTACAGCTTGGGTTTTTAACCCTTTTTCCTTGGCCTGCAGCATCATGTTAATAAGCTGGTTTTTTTCTTTTTTAATAGCTGCACGTGCCTCTCTATCGGTTTCAAGGTCAAAGTAAACGGCTCCTTCTATTAAGGTTTTTTCGGCCTTGGCGTATACAGAAAGTGGGTGGTCCGACCACAGGACAACATCGGCATCCTTGCCCACTTTTATGCTTCCAACACGGTGGTCGATATGTAATAATTTTGCCGGATTTAAGGTTATAAATTTCCAAGCGTCCTCTTCGCTAACACCTCCGTATTTTACTGCTTTGGCAGCTTCCTGGTTTAAGCGCCTAGACATTTCGGCATCGTCGCTATTAATAGCCACTGTAACCCCTTGATTGTGCATGATGGAGGCGTTATACGGAATGGCATCGTTAACTTCAAACTTATAAGCCCACCAATCGCTAAAGGTCGATCCACCAACACCATGTTCAACCATTTTATCGGCCACTTTGTATCCTTCGAGAATATGAGTAAACGTGTTGATGTTAAAATTGAAGCGCTCGGCAACCTTCATAAGCATGTTAATTTCACTTTGCACATAAGAGTGGCACGAGATGAAACGCTCTTTGTTTAGGATTTCGGCCAAAACCTCCAACTCGATATCTTTTCTATAGGGTTTCCCACTTTTTTTATGGGCATCGTACGCCTTGGCTCTGGTAAAATAATCCATATAAACTTGCTCTACCCCCATTCTAGTTTGCGGAAAGCGATCGCGGTTTCCCCAATTGGATTGTTTTACGTTTTCCCCCAAAGCAAACTTGATAAATTTTGGGGTATTGCTATACACTAAATTATTGGCTGTTTCGCCCCATTTTAGTTTAATAATGGCCGAACGCCCGCCAATAGGATTCGCAGAACCGTGCAAGATTTGTATGGAGGTTACACCACCTGCTAAATTTCTATAAATGTCAATGTCTGAAGGGTCTAAAACATCTGTTATAGAAACTTCTGCTGAAGAGTTCTGCCCGCCTTCGTTAATTGATGAAGCCGCAATATGCGAGTGTTCATCAACAATTCCTGCGGTTAAATGCTTTCCTGCCGCATCGATAACTGTTGCGCGCCCGGCAGAAAGGTTTTTGCCTATTTTTGCGATTTTCCCGTCCTTTATCAAAACGTCTGTCGCCTCTAAAACACCATCGGTTTCATTGGTCCAAACCGTGGCATGTTTAAATAATATGGTTTCCTGCTTTGGCAACGATTTAAAACCGTAAGCCGTATTGGGAAACGTTATGGGCAGTATGGTTTTTTCGTCATCAGGCGTGTCTTTTTTACCGGTATCTTTTTCATCTGCTATCGTATAAACAGCATAAAATGGCACCGATTGACCATTTGACAATGTGGCTTCCCCCTTTAGGTTTTTTGAAGCCTCGACACTGGCAGCAATTCTTACAAATGCTGGTTTGGTTGTATCTTTTTCTGTTATGGCAAGCATTACCCAATTGTTGGAGTAAGACAATTTAGACCCTCGTTTTAGGCCAGCCGTCGTCACTTCTGCTTGTAGTTTTGTGGGTTCACCTTTTATATTCATGCTAAAATCCTCACCCGCTAATGTAAACGTGTAATCACCACGAATATCCAACTGGTCTTTATCTGCAAAGGCTAGAGCCTCACCTTGAATCCAGTGTTCGAATACTGTTGTCTTGGCATTAAAAATATCGCCAGATGTTACTATAAAATTTGCCCATGCCCCTTTATTAAGATGTCCCAACGTTTGGGAATTGCCCAAAACGCGAGCGGGAATGGTGGTTAAAGCTTCGAGGGCACTTTCTTTTGACAACCCATAGGCAATGGCTTTGCTTAGATTGCCCATAAATTCTTTTGGCGACTTTAACCCATTTGTTGTAAATGTAAATGGCACATTATTCGCTGCTAAAATTTTAGCATTGGCCGGCCTTTGGTTCCATTGGCGCATATCGCTTAAGGACAGTTGTGTTGCAAAAAAAGGGTTTTCCACATCGTAGGCATCAGGGAACTTTAGCGGCAGTATAAATGTTGTATTGGCGCTTTTTACATCCTCTATACGTTCGTACTCATCGCCTCCGCCAACTAATACATATTGAACCCCCGACTCATCACCTACTTTATCGGCGCGCAAGGCATCCATTCTACTACTTGTAACAAAAATTTGTGGTAAGTTTTTGTTTTTATTGAATGCTTCTAAAGATAAATCGGTTGTTTCTATGTGGCCATTGGCATACCAATCGGCATCGATATAAAGTTGTCTTAACAACGCCATACTTCCCATAATAGAAGATGGATAGGCTTGCTTAGATGTTGTGCTCTTTTTAAACGACAAATATTGGGCAGACTGGTCGCTTAAAATTCTATTGGCGTTATTACCATTGTTGTTTAGTGCTACCAAAACACCCGTTCCCCGCACAATACCATCTTGAATGTGCGTGTTTAACACCCCAAATCCTGCTTTTAAAAATTCGCTTGCCTTTTTCGCATCATAGGTAAACCGATCAATCGCGTTGTTTTCGGGCATAACATGATCGTTCCAATAATACCCTGTTCTATTGGGCGCATACTGTGATTTATTTTCAGTGCCTTCTGCTCTAGACGGTTTTCCTACGCCAAAATCGGCATACAGATCAATAAATGAGGGGTAAATTGTTTTGCCCTTTAAATCGACAACCACACTGTTTTTGGGTATGGTCACCGACTTACCACTAGCTACAATTTTGCCGTCTTTAATTAGAAGCGTGCCATTGTCGACAACTTGATTGTGGGTGACGTAAATCTTGGCATTGGTTAACGCCGTGTAATTGGTATTCTTGGCTTTCACGCCATCGTTTTTCGGAAAATACTCCTGTGCATAAAACGTAAAACAGCACAAGCATGCAAAAAGCAACGCAATAAATTTGCTCATGTTTAGTTAGTTAAAGGTGTTGGTGTCCTAAAGATAGACATTTAAGGTAGTTTTTTAAGAAAAACTACGGGGTTTTAACGTTTGTCGACGCCATGTAGTTTACCAACAATGCCACCACATAGCTATAGCTTTTCATACCATCGGTTTGGTTATTGGCCTTTAAAAAACCATCATACGTTACCTTAAAAATAGGCTCTAAAGGATTTTCATAGCTATCCCAAAATTCTTGCAACTCTCGGTAGTTTTTCAATATCCCAACATTCACCTTGGCTTTTAGGGTTTCATAAGCATCAGGATCCCTTCGGTATACTTCAACCAAACAATGCTTTAATGCAAAAATAATTCCCGAGTAATTAAAATACTTATCAGGATGTTTTGTCGCTGCCAAAATACCTATAAAGTTAGCTTCATTTTCTGCTGCAAATCCCAACTGATGTGCCACTTCGTGAGAGGCTATCATGGGGATTCTAAAATTTGGCACCAAATAATCTACATGCGCCTCATTGGTTAACGGGTTTAAGTACCCACTAAACCCCATATAGGTTAAAGGTAGGCTGAACAAGGCCTTTTTAATGCTTCGTGGTTGATAATCCAAACTTGGAAACTCTATTTTTAAACGATGAAACCCTTCGGGAACCATTTTAAAAACCGTGCCATTGCTATAAGGCGAAACCACCTTTTTGGTACTGTCTTGTGTAATATTTAAATGCCGTGTGTTGGCCTGTGCTATTAGCTGTTCTGTGGTTAACAACAATTGCGCTGTTGTATAGTTAGCTTCCAGACCCAAGTTTTTGTGTAGTGGTAACCGGTAATAATTTAATCCCCATAATAAATGAAAGGCCAAGTAAACAACCGAAACGGCACAAAACACATCAATAAAAAACCCTTTAAAGTCCGATTTTAACCGTTTTATATTCAAAACCAACCACCTAACCATATAAATTATGGCCAAAGCGTAAAACACATCGCCAAAAGAAAAAGGCAACCAGCCAAACATATACCTAAACCATTTGGATATAAAAGGGTACAACCCCTTGCTATATACCAATTCCACCGAGTTAGGATGGGCAGATAACCATTTAACCAATAAAATTTGCGGCAGGATAGATAATGCGATTAGCAGTTTTTTATTTTTTGGCATGTTCCAAAATTAATGAAATCTTTATAATACTCCTCAAGTTATTTTTACCTTTGCAAAACTAAAATTTACCATTATGAATTCAGAAATAAGAGTCCTAGAACCCAAAGCCCTTTGGAATAAATTTGCCGACTTAAACGCCGTGCCCAGACCTTCTAAAAAAGAAGCACGCGTTATTGCCTTTATGAAAAAGTTTGGCGAAGACTTAGGCCTAGAAACCTTAGTAGATAAAGTTGGCAATGTTATTATTAAAAAACCTGCCACCCCAGGTATGGAAGACAGACAGACCGTCGTGATGCAATCGCATTTAGATATGGTTTGCCAAAAAAACAACGACACTCAATTTGATTTTGATACCCAAGGCATAGACATGTATGTTGACGGCGATTGGGTAAAGGCCAAAGGCACTACCCTAGGCGCCGACAACGGTTTAGGGGTCGCAACAATTATGGCTCTGCTAGAAAGCACCGACATAGAGCACCCTGCCCTAGAGGCCCTATTTACTATTGATGAAGAGACTGGTATGACAGGTGCTATGGGATTGGAAGGCGGCTTGCTTAACGGCAGCATTTTATTAAACCTCGACACCGAAGAAGACGATGAAATAGGTGTTGGTTGTGCCGGTGGTGTAGATGTTACCGCCACAAGAACCTATAAGGTTGAAGACACCCCAGAAACCAAAATTGGATTTGAAATTATTGTAAAAGGATTACAAGGAGGTCATTCGGGCATGCAAATCCACGAAGGCCTAGGCAATGCCAATAAAATTATGAATCGCTTGTTGTTTGATGGTTTTGAAAACTTCGGTTTGCGTATTGCTGAAATTGACGGAGGTAGCTTGCGCAATGCCATACCACGCGAAAGCAAAACTATTGCTGCCATAGATGCCATTCACGAAAACGCTTTTATTATGGAAATGGCCCAATTGGCGCAGACCATAAAAAACGAATTTAAAACCATGGAGCCCGATTTAGATATTACCGTTTCTAAATGCGAAACCCCAGAGTCCATCATGGATCTTGGCGTTCAGGAAGGTCTCACTAGAGCCCTGTATGCAGCCTGTAACGGTGTGTACAGAATGAGTGCCGACATTCCAGATTTGGTAGAAACCTCTAACAACATTGCCCGAGTAATTGTTAAAAACGGTACCATAAAAATTAATTGCTTAACCCGCTCATCGGTTGAAAGCTCTAAATGGGACCTGGCTAATACCCTACGTGCTACTTTCGAGCTTACCGGCTGCGAAGTTGCATTTTCTGGTGACTATCCCGGATGGCAACCCAATATGGACTCGGCTATTTTAGAAGTACTCGAAAGCCTTTATATTAAAATGAATGGTGAAAAACCTCATGTAGCCGCTTGCCATGCCGGACTTGAATGTGGTATTCTTGGGCAGAATTATCCTAATATGGACATGATAAGCTTTGGGCCAAACATTAAAGGAGCCCACTCCCCAGATGAACGCGCACAAATTTCATCAGCGCAAAAATATTGGAAGTTTGTACTTGAAATCTTAAAAAACATTCCAAAGAAATAACCTTTCAAACAATAAAAAAGCCGCTTTACTTAAAGCGGCTTTTTTTATTAAAGTCTTTTTTTATTACTTTTCAATACCTACTAGGTTAATCTCGAAAATTAGATTTGTGTTAGGCTGTATTGGCCCCGAGCCACTTTCGCCATAGCCTAAAAACGACGGGATAAATACTTTTACCTTGTCGCCTATTTTCATGTTTAACATGGCTTCTCTAAAGCCTGGTATTAAACCTGCACTCTCGTTATACACCTTTGCAAATGGTTGGTATGCCCCTTTCTTATCAGATGTTTCGTTATACATATCGTTTGCTTGAGCAACATCTTTCATGGTTGTATAAAACAGTTTTCCATCTTCAAAATATCCAGCACAATCAATCAGCACACTTTGTGAGGCATTGGGCTTTTCGCCATTTCCTTTTTCAGTAAAAATCATAACCACGCCTGTGTCTAGTTTTTTTACTTCTCCTAAGTCTTTATTGGCTTCTAAGAATCTTTCGGCTGCAGCACTAGCTTCTTCTTTTAATTTTTTTTGAGCAGCTTCTTTTTGAGCCTGTAATTTTTCTGCCAGCTTAGGAGCTTCTTCTTCAAATACTTGAGCAGCATTAAACGCTTGCGCATCGCTACCTTTTCTTATAATATTTAAGGCTTGTATAACCACATCCTGCTCTGGCTTATTTCTGGCTCCGGTTTTTACATTGGAAATGCTATCCTGAACGTCAAGTCCTAAAACAAGCTCTCCAAAAACAGCATGACAGCCGCCTCCTGGAAAAGCGCCACATTTTTTTAGTGTTCCGTCTGGTTTAAAAGCATCTAGGCTTGGGGTCGCTTTTTCGGTGATAAAAAATTGGCTCCCGTTGGTTGCCGGACCAGCATTGGCCATAGATAACATGCCGGGTTTATCGTGCTTTAAATCCGGGTGAAACTCATCGGCAAATTCGTATCCTGGGCCACCGGCTCCGGTTGCTGTTGGATCTCCGGCCTGAATCATAAATTGATCGATAACACGGTGAAAAATAATCCCATTGTAATAAGGCTTTCCTTTTAACGAATCGGTTACTTGTGGGTGGGTGCCTTCTGCTAGGGCAACAAAGTTCGATACAGTAACAGGTACTTCCTTGTAAAAAAGTTTGGCTACCATAGTGCCTTTGTTGGTTACAAACTCGGCATAAAGCCCGTCTTCAAGATCTGGGTATTTTTGCCCGCAAGAGGTAAAACTTACTAGAAGCGCTAAAACCAACAGCTTCATAACTTGATTAAAATTTCTCATTAATTACGTTTTTGTCTTAGTTTAATTTATTGTTTTGGGTGTTGTGATTGAATTTAGGGTTACTTTGCATATTAAAGGCACGTTCATGCCTATGCGGTTGTTGTCGCCATAATATCCAAAGGCTTTTTGGGAAGGGAACATAAAGGTTACTGTTTCTCCAGTTTTCATGAGCTTAAGGCCTTCTCTAAGGCCTGTAAACAGCTCCTGTTTGTCCATGATGTATGTTTGCGTTTTGGTATCGGATTTAGAATAAATGGTTAACCCATCGATGGTTTTTACATCGTAATCGAAATTAACGATGTCGCCAAATTGCGGTTTGGTTAGGGTGTCGCCAACCTTTTCGTTATAATAGTACCAAAACCCGTTTTGCGAGGTTACATATTCTACATCTGGATTAGCCTTCATAAGCTTTTCGAAATGGGATTTTTCCTTAGCGTACAGTTTCTTATTCCTAATAACAGATTGATCTATAAACGAACCTGTTTTTGACGAAATAGGACGCCTTGCTTCTGGCGATTTACAGGCCACAGCAACGACAAAAAGGGTTAACAAGACTACTATCTTACGCATGATTTAAGGCTTTTGAATATTGCGGTAATATAGCAATAAATTTTTCAACGGTATCTGTTAGCGACAATTCGCTCCTTCCTCCGGCGGCATTTGTGTGCCCACCACCGTTAAAGTGGGCCCTAGCAAATTCGTTTACCGAAAAGGTTCCCTTAGACCTAAAAGATATTTTAACCATAGCATTGGCTTGGTCCTCAATAAAAATTACGGCAAAAACAATATTTTTTAGCGATAGGGCGTAATTAACAAACCCTTCGGTGTCGCCTTTTTTAAAGCTAAAGGCGTTTAATTCTTCTTGAGACAACGTAATGTAAGCCGTTCTATAATCGGTTAAAACGTTAAGGTTACTTAAGGCTTTTCCCAGCAATTGCATTCTATCGTAACTATTGGTATCGAAAATACTGTTGTGTATTTGCCAGTGTACCGCGCCCGCATCTATTAAAAATGCTGCAACACGATGTGTTGTGCTTGTGGTAGCAGGAAACCTAAACGAACCTGTATCGGTTAAAATACCGGTGTATAAGCACGTTGCTATGGTTTTATCTATTAAGGCCGTATCGCCTAGTTTTTCCAGAACATTAAAAACCATCTCGCAGGTCGAGCTTATGGTCACATCAGAATACATATAGGTTGCATAATCGTCTGGTTGCTGGTGGTGATCTATCATGATCTTTATCGCAGAGCTTTCTGCCAAATCGCCGGCCATGTCTCCTGCTCTATCCAAAGCATTAAAATCGAGCGTAAAAATAATATCGGCGGCTTCAATTAATGCAGCGCCCTGTGCTTTTTCATTATCGTAAACGACAACCGTTTCGTTCCCTGGTAACCATTTTAAAAACTCTGGGTACTCGTTTGGGGCGATAACCGTGGCCTCATGGTGATATTTTTTTAAATAGTGGTAAAGCGCCAATGTAGCTCCTAAGGCATCGCCATCAGGGTTTTTGTGGGGTACAACAACAATTTTTTTGGGTGTGCTTAATAGTGTTTTTATGTTTAAAATATCGCTTTCTGTCATAGTGAGCGAATATACAATTTTTTAAAATTGATAACGCTTGTTTTTTTTAATAAATCCATTACTTTTGCACCAAATTTAAACAATAAAAATGGCAACAAACAGAACATTTACAATGCTTAAGCCAGATGCTGTTGAAAAAAGGCACGTTGGCGCAATATTAGAAAAAATCACAGCTTCAGGGTTTAGAATTGTGGCTATGAAATTAACACAAATGACCAAAGCCGATGCTGAAGCGTTTTACGCCATCCATAATGAGCGTCCGTTTTTTGGAGAATTAGTAGAGTACATGACCCGCGGCCCTATTGTAGCTGCTATTTTAGAAAAAGAAAACGCTGTAGAAGATTTTAGAACTTTAATAGGTGCGACCAATCCTGCCGAAGCGGCCGAAGGTACTATTAGAAAAATGTACGCCGAGTCTATTGGAGAAAATGCTGTTCACGGAAGTGATAGCGATGAAAATGCTGCTATTGAAGGTGCTTTCCATTTCTCTGGAAGAGAGATGTTCTAAACACCCTACATATACCTTATTTAAAGCCTAAAATTTAATTATTTTAGGCTTTTTTGTTTTTTATATGCTACATTCGCAAAATTCTAACAGATTTACCATGAAAAAAATGACCATAGCAACCCTTTTTTTGGCGTTGCTTTGTTTTACAACCGTAGCACAAGAAAAACAAAAAGCGCTAAAGGCTTTTGAAACAGAAACAAAAGCCAAAATCTCACTAAACACTTCTTCCGAAAATATTGAATTTATAACCTTCCCAACTAATAGTCCTTTAAAACTTGAAGGGGCTACCATACAAGCCAAAACCATTCATTTTTTACAACAATACAAAACTATATTTGGCTTTGAGGCTTTAACACAGACGTTTAAAGCACCCGAAACGAAACTCGATAATTACGGATTTAAACAGGTGGTACTAAAACAGCAGCATCATAACATTCCCGTATTTGATGGGCAATTGCGCTTTCACTTTAATGCTGAAGACCAATTAACCTCAATAAACGGAAACATCATTACGGTTGATAAAAAATTAAACACAACACCAACTCTTAGCAGCACCCAGGCCACGGCCATCGCCTTGCAGGAGGTTGACCAACAAGCCATAAACCATTCGGGGCACACAACCTATGTGTACAATACATCGTTGTTTATTTTTCAAAAGGGGCTCATTCAAAATACATCTGGGCCGCAACATTTGGTGTATGAAATAGAGGTAAGAAACGATAAAGACGTTCGTGAACTGCTTTACATTGATGCACATACGGGCCAAATAGTTGAGCAATTCACAGGAATTGCCCATGCCATAAACCGCACTGTACACGAAACCAATATAGGCAATGTTGTTTGGCAAGAGGGCGATGCCCTTCCGGGAAGCCTATCTATATGGCAACAAAACGAAGTTATCGCTGCCGGACATATGTATCATTTTTTTAACAATGCCTTTGGGTTTGCTTCTTTTAACGGTAACGATGGCAGCATGGTAACCCTTAACAACAGCACCAATTTTAATTGTCCAAATGCCAGATGGAATGGGAGTTTTGTAGAATACTGCGACGGCACAGCTTCCGATGATGTGGTGGCTCACGAATGGGGACACGCCTACACACAATATACAAGCGGCCTAATATACGCCTATCAATCTGGGGCGATTAACGAGGCTTATTCCGATATTTGGGGCGAAACCATCGACCTATTAAATGCCTATGAAGACACTGGAGAAAATTTATTAGTTAGAACAAGTACCTTTTGCAATTCCGACCGGTGGAAGATTGGAGAAGACGCTTCATCTTTTGGCGGTGCCATTCGAGACATGTGGAATCCGCCTTGTAATGGCGACCCTGGAAAAGTAACCGACACCCAATATTTATGCGGCGAAGCAGACAATGGTGGGGTTCATATAAATTCAGGTATTCCAAACCACGCTTACGCCTTACTGGTAGATGGTGGGGGTTATAACGGCTACACTATTACAGGCATTGGTTTTACAAAAGCAGCGCATATTTTTTGGAGGGCTCAAAGCGCATATTTAACGCCAACTAGCGATTTTAGCAACTTGGCAGATGCTCTAGAAGCTGCATGTACAGATTTAATAGGCATTAACCTAGAAGGGCTGTCTACAACAGATACACCTGCCGGTTTATCGGGCGAAACCATAACATCAGCAGATTACAACCAATTGGTCAATGCCATATTAGCGGTTGAACTAAGAATAGAACCCGACTTTTGCGGTTATGAACCCATTTTAGCTACAACCGATGCCCCTTGTAGTGCTGCAGAAAACAACCCCATATTTTTTGAAGATTGGGAAAATGGTCTAGGCAACTGGACCGTAGACCAATTGCCAGAAGATCCTGCAACTTGGGAGACTAGAGACTGGGAAATCGTATCGGTATTACCAGAAAACAGAGCGGGTCAAGCTATTTTTGGCACAGATCCTATAAACGGCGATTGCTCGTCTTCGCTTCAAAATGGCATCCTCCGCTTAGAAAGTCCCATTATTACGTTACCCGATTACACCGAAGGAAACATAGAAATGTCCTTTATGCATTATGTTGCCACAGAAAACCTTTGGGATGGTGCCAACATTAAATACCGTTTAAACAATGGCGACTGGACCCTGCTGCCAACAGCTGCATTTACCGTAAACGGTTATAACAACACCATAAACAACGTTTTTTCTGGCAATGATAACCCAATGGCAGGAGAAGATGCTTTTACCGGGACAGATGGAGGCACGGTATCGGGCAGTTGGGGCAGAAGTTATATTGACCTATCGTTTATTGGGGCTGTGGCAAACACAAGTATTCAGTTTAGGTTTGAAGTAGGCACCGATGGTTGTAATGGTAGAGAAGGCTGGTTTATTGATGACATTGCTATTTATAACTGTTCCTACCCCTTGTCTGTTAATTCTCCTAGCCAACAAACCCACAACATTACCGTATTTCCTAACCCATCGTATGGCGCGTTTACCCTTAAAAACAGCAACGCTCTTAAGCTTATAAAAGCTGATATTTATGACCTTAACGGACGTGTGGTTAAAACCATCGATTTAAGAAACACTCAAGGCAATACGCCAATCAATATTTCGAATGTCGCCTCTGGCATGTATTTTATAAAAGTAGAAGGCCAGCATTTCGAGCAGGTTATTAAGCTGGTAAAAGAGTAAACCACTTATGCTTGTTTAAACAAAAAAGCCCGTAACGTTCTGTTACGGGCTTTTTTTTGGTTCAAGTTTTTACTACCTAAAAATTATTTTCTTTATCAGTTCTTTACCTAAATTGTCGTTAAGCATGTCTATAATTTTTTCCTTTCCATAGCTAAGTTCTTCCCGCAACACGCTCGAGCTTAAACTTACATACAAAACATCCTGCTTTAAGGAAACGGCTGTTGTGTAATTACTAACGCCCTGTCCCATCATATCGTGCCATACATTTTTTACATTTACCTTATCCAAACCCGCATCAAGGTTATGGGTTTCTACAAAATCCTTTAATACATCAGAGAGGCTTAAATGTTCGTTGTGTCGTTTTTTCATTAGTCAATATTTATTGGCTCGTAAGGTTTATAAGTATATACAATACCGTCCTGATTAACAACTTTTAATTGTGTTTTGTTTAGTTCTAGTATTGTTTCCTCCCAACTGCTGTATGGTGTTTTATAATACAGTTTTATATCATGCCCGTCTTGCTTTATAAAAAAGGCTTCTTCTATATTCGAGGTTTCATAGGATCCTGTAAGGTTAGGTTTCATTTTTTTTCGAATTCCAGAGGAATCCTTTTTAACCGCTATAAAATCGACCATATTACTAAAGTTATAGGCCTTTTTAGTACCGTTGGCCAGAGTAACTTCTTGTATTTCCCAGTACCCGTTTAAATCCTGAATATCTATGGTATTGGAGCAAGAAAAAAGTAAGGTTCCTAATAGAATACTAAAAAAAAGTCTCATGCGTTTAAATTAAATATGTTGTAAGATTGATGTACCTGTTTTACGGCACGTTCGGTTCTATCGGCATGGGTATCGCTTATAAAAAGCTGCCCAAAATGCTCATCGTCAACCAATTTTATTATTTGTGCCACACGCGACTCGTCCAACTTATCAAAAATATCATCTAAAAGCAACAGGGGATTAACGCCACTTTGCTGTTTAATAAAATCGAATTGGGCCAATTTTAATGCTATTAAAAATGATTTTTGCTGTCCTTGGCTACCAAATTTTTTAATTGGATGTTCCCCAATATTAAACACCAAATCGTCTTTATGGATTCCCACATTAGTGTACTGCACGGCTTTATCCTTATTAAGCGTCTGCTTTAAAAGCGTCTTAAAATCGGCTTCAAACAAATCGCTTTTATACTCCAGCTCCACCTGTTCGCTCCCCTTGCTTATGGCCTTATAACGCGCCTGAAAAATAGGCATAAACACCTCTAAAAAAGCTTGTCGCTTTTTAAAAATGGGCTGCGCATATTCGTTTAATTGGTCGTTATAAACATCTAGCGAGTCCTGGCTAAAGGTATTGTTTACAGCAAAGTACTTAAGCAGGGCATTTCTTTGCGCCAAAATCTTGTTGTACTTAATTAAATGGTCTAAATACACCTTATCACCTTGGGAGATAACACTATCTATAAATTTGCGTCTGGTGGCGCTGCCTTCAACAATCAAGTCGCTATCGGCCGGCGATACAATGACCAAAGGTAAAAACCCTATGTGATCGCTAAACTTTTCGTAGGCCTTACCATTGCGCTTAATCACTTTTTTCTGACCTTTTTTAAAGCTTACCACAACCTTCTCTTCAGCACCTTGTTTCTCATAATCGCCGTTAACCACAAAAAAGGCCTCGCCGTGCTTAATGTTTTGGGACGACACAGGATTAAAGTAACTTTTTCCGAAGGACAAATGATAAATGGCATCGAGCACATTTGTTTTTCCTACGCCATTATTTCCCACAAAGCAGTTTATTTTAGTGTTAAACACAAAAGACTCACTCTGAAAGTTCTTATAATTTAATAATGACAAGGATTTTAAAATCATAAAACGGTTTTAGCTGTTTTTAAAAATACAGTCGAAAAAGTTGTGCAAATTATTGAAAAATAACAAATATTTTCACTTTTATTTATGAAGAAAAATTATATTTTTGCGACGCATTAATATACAATATATGGCAACTTATAAGAAAAGAGGTTACAAACCTAAAACAACCAAAGAACAAGAGGTAGATGAGGTTATTATAGATGAAAAAGACTCGACAACAGCCGAAGTCTTCAATACCTTAGATGAAACTGCTTCTAAAACCGAAGATTGGGTTATTAAAAACCAAAAGTACATCTTTGTTATTATTGGGGTTGTTGCTGTAGCCGTTTTAGGCTTCTTAGGATTTAATGAGTTTATCGCTAAGCCAAAACAAGCCGAAGCTATGAACGAAATTTACCAAGCCAAAAAGTACTTTAACGAGGCTGTTAATGGTACAGCAAAAGACTCGTTATACACTTTAGCCCTTAACGGTGGCGAAGGAAAATTAGGTATGGTCGATATGGCATCGCAATACAGCGGCACAAAAGCAGGAAACTTGGCAAGCTACTACGCAGGTATGGCTTACCTTAACCTTAAAGATTATAAAAACGCTGTAACCTATTTAGGGAACTTTAACAGCGAAGACGAAGTTTTAGCGCCTATGGCTAAAGGAGGTATTGGCGATGCTTTTGTACAGCTTAACCAATTAGAAGATGCCCTAGGGTACTACGAAGAAGCAGCCAACATGAGAGCCAATGAGTTTACAACGCCTTTGTACCTGTACAAAGCTGGTGTAACAGCCTTAGATTTAGGTAAGGCAGATAAAGCCCTATCGTACTTCAATAAAATAAAAGAAGTATACCCAACCGCGACACAAGCTACAAACATTGATGTGTTTATAGGAAAAGCACAAGGGTTGACCAACTAATCTTATGGCAACAGCAAACAAAAACTTATCGCATTACGATAAAAACACCATCCCAAACGCGAAAGACTTTCGGTTTGGGATTGTTGTTTCTGAATGGAACGATACCATTACCGAAGGCCTTTACGAAGGCGCCTACCAAACTCTAACAGACCACGATGTTGCACCTAGCAACATTATAAGGTTTGATGTTCCTGGAAGTTTCGAACTTATTTACGGCAGTAAAAAAATGCAACAACAACAGGTCGATGCCGTTATTGCCATAGGCAGTGTTATTCAAGGCGAAACCAAACATTTCGATTTTGTGTGCGAAGCCGTTTCTCAAGGCATTAAAGACCTAAACATTCAGGTAGATATTCCCGTAATTTTCTGTGTTTTAACCGACAACACCTTACAACAAGCCATAGACCGTTCTGGAGGCAAACACGGCAACAAAGGTACAGAAGCCGCCATTGCCGCTATTAAAATGGCTGCACTTCGAAAAAATTGCAACAGCTAAATCGTAGCTGTTAACAATTTTTGGCATTTCAACTCTTAAAAATCCTACTATTTTAAGTACTTTTGAAAGAGGAACCAAGGACAGCGTTATTTTGATTTTCAAACCACGCAAAAACAAACAATTCAACTACAAGAGCCGATTTAATGAAGCAGGTGAACTAAAAAAAGACCCTGCCAAGAAATTTGAATTTAATTGGGCCGAAGAAAGCAAAGCAAGGCAAAAGCGTACAAGCAAATTATTTTCCTTGCCATTCTTACTCTTGTTTTTGATTATGATTATCGTACTTTGGGTTCTTTTAGGACAATATGAGTAATTGAGTTATGGGTATTTTTAAGCCGCGAAAAAATAAAAAATTTAGCTACACGCCCCGCCATTATAAAGGGGAAGGCAATCCGTTTGAAATAAAACACAAGTTTGATGCCTACCGGAAAACCGTAGACAGCGGCGGTGGGCTAAAAGGCAAAATAAACACCGCTTGGGACGACTACAAGAACAACTCTAACACAACGGCCAACAAGCGTGTTTTAATCATTATATTGGTTCTTGTTTTAATATTTCTTTTTATCATCGATTTCGATTTGTCAATATTCTTTAAACGCTAATGGCAGACATCATTCAGTTATTACCAGATCATGTAGCGAACCAAATTGCTGCTGGGGAGGTTGTACAAAGGCCTGCATCGGTGGTTAAGGAACTTTTGGAAAATGCTATAGATGCCAAAGCCAATAACATAAAGCTCTTGGTAAAAGACGCCGGAAAAACCTTAATTCAGGTTATCGATAATGGTCATGGCATGAGTGTTACCGATGCCCGCTTAAGCTTTGAGCGCCATGCAACTTCAAAAATACGCTCGGCCAACGATCTTTTTCAATTACACACCAAAGGATTTCGTGGCGAAGCCTTGGCCAGTATTGCCGCTATTGCCCATGTAGAGCTAAAAACCAAACAAGCCCAGGACGAGGTTGGCACCTTCTTAACCATAGCCGGCAGCGAGATTGTTTCGCAAGAGGTAACGGTTACTCCAAAAGGCACATCGGTTGCGGTTAAGAACTTGTTTTTCAACATTCCTGCAAGACGTAATTTTTTAAAATCGAACCAGGTTGAATTTCGCCATATTACCGATGAGTTTCATCGTGTTGCCCTAGCACACCCCAATGTGGCTTTTACGTTAATACACAATGGCAGTGAGCTGTTCAACATACCAAAAAGCAATTTTAGGCAACGTATTGTTAATATTTTTGGCGCCAAAACCAACGAAAGGCTGGTTCCTGTAAACGAAACTACCGAAGTGTTAACCATTTCGGGCTTTGTAGGAAAACCAGAATTTGCCAAAAAATCCCGTGGCGAACAGTTCTTTTTCGTCAACAACCGCTTTATAAAAAGCGGCTACTTAAACCACGCTATTAGTGCGGCTTTCGAAGGGCTTTTAAAAGACGGAGCGCATGCCAGTTACTTTTTAAATCTAGACGTGCCCCCAGAAACCATAGACATTAACATACACCCTACAAAAACCGAAATAAAGTTTGACGATGAGCATACGCTGTATGCCATTATTCGTTCGGCAGTAAAACACAGTTTGGGGCAATTTAACATTGCTCCCCTTTTAGATTTCGATAGGGATGCCAATCTGGATACCCCTTACGACTATAAAAACAAATCAGCACAAGTGCCCAAAATTGAAGTCGATAGCACGTTTAATCCCTTTCAGGAAAAACAGACTTCTAGTGCTCCAAGAGCAGCGTTTAAAAAACCTTCTTCAGACCATTGGGATGGGCTTTATGTTGGGTTAGAATCTAAAGGCAATAACGAACAACAAGCTGCAGGTTTTGATGCCCTTGAGTTTGAAAGCACAGCTAAAACTGGCACCCTTTTTAAAGAAGATAGTAAAGCCACTTTCCAGCTTCATAACAAATATGTTATAAGCACCATTAAGTCTGGTATGTTGGTATTGGACCAAAATAAGTCGCACCAACGCATACTTTACGAAAACTTTTTACAACAACTAACCTTAAGAGAAAGTGTAAGTCAGCAACTGCTTTTTCCGGTGTTGCTTAATTTTTCACCACAGGAAATCGATATCATTAAACAGGTAAAAGACGATTTAGAGCATACGGGCTTTGTTTTTTCTAAGTTTGAAGACCGTGCTGTAGAAATTTCTGGCGTTCCCATTAATGTTCCAGAAAGCGAAGTTAACGATGTGCTCGAGCAAGTGATTAGCGCCATTAAAAACGACGTTCCAGACAGCCATTTTAGCGCTATGGATTTGTTAGCGAAATCCATGGCAAAAAGCTTAGCCATTAAAACGGGGCAATCCCTTACTAATTTAGAGCAAGAACACCTTGTAAATAGCTTGTTTGCCTGTAAAGAACCTAACATGTCTCCAAACAACAAGACAACATTTATTACGTTATCTGTTGATGAGCTAGACAAAAAGTTTAATTAATTTATGATTAATAATATTACCGATACCGTTAAGCACCTCCTAATTGTAAATGTTATTATGTTTATTGGCACCATTTCTATTGGAAATGGTACTTTATTCTACGATTGGTTTGCGTTACATTTTCCAAAAAATGAGGTATTTCAGCCATGGCAAATCTTTACGCATATGTTTATGCATGGAGGGGTCATGCACATCTTTTTTAATATGTTCGCCCTCTGGATGTTTGGCACTGCCGTAGAACAGCGGTTTGGCAGTAAAAAGTTTTTGTTTTTTTACCTTTCCTCTGGGTTGGGCGCGGCGTTAATTATGATTGGGTATTACTACATTCAGTTTTACAGTGGGTTATCCATCTTAAACGAATCTGGCTTCGACACCGCACAAGTTAACGAGGTTTTAACATCGGGCTACAACCGTTACGACACACGCTGGGAAGCTGTTTTAAGCCAAGAACAATTAGCAAGCTTTGTTGGGGTGTTTAATAGTACCATGGTTGGTGCCTCTGGTGCCATTATGGGAGTTTTAGTCGCTTTTGGCATGCTTTATCCCGAATCGAAATTAATGTTGATTTTCTTACCTATTCCTATAAAAGCTAAGTATTTTATTCCTGGTATTATTATCTTAGATTTAATTTCGGCCATTACCGGACAATCATTTTTTAGCCCGAGCAACACGGCTTACGTGGCCCACGTAGGCGGAGCTTTAACAGGCTTTTTAATTATGTGGTACTGGAAACGTACACAGTTTAACCAAAACCGTTGGGATTAAAAATGACCTCATTAAATCAAGACATACAAAACAAACTCAACAACCTAAATGTTTTTGAAAAACTTATAGGCATAAACCTTGTCGTATTTGTTATTGGGCTTATTTTACGCCCGATTTTAAGCCTTCAAAATAGCTTAAGCTGGCTAGAACTGCCTAGCGACTTTACAGCCTTTATTACGCAGCCTTGGAGCCTTATTAGCTATGCCTTTGCTCATTACGATTTTTGGCATATTGTATTTAACATGCTTTGGTTGTACTTTATAGGACGCATGTTCTTAAACCTTTTTAACATAAAGTTGGGGCTTAACCTTTACTTTTTAGGCGCTATTTGTGGTGGCCTATTGTATTTATTGGGCTACAACCTGCTCCCTAGCTTTTTTAGCAGCAATACCAGATTGGTTGGTGCTTCGGCGGCTGTAAGGGCATTGCTTATTTTTATCTGCGTTTATATGCCGTATATGTCGGTGCGATTAATAACATTTAACATTAAACTGTGGCATGTTGCCGTGGTCATTGTTGGACTAGATGTTGTGGGGTTATTTGGGTTAAATGCCGGTGGTAGCTTAGCGCATTTAGGCGGTAGTTTATTAGGCTACTTTTATGCCGAACAACTAAAAAAAGGAACCGATATTGGCAAAGGCTTCGAAAAACTTATGGATGCCTTTATGGGGCTGTTTAAAAAAGGCAAAACATCTCCGCTTAAAACGGTTCATAGAAAAAAATCTTCCGAAAAAATGGGCGGCTACCCAAAAGAAGAGTTTAAGGAATTTAACCAACAAAAGCGCATCGATATTATTCTGGATAAAATAAGCAAAAGTGGCTACGACAGCTTGACCAAAGAAGAAAAAGAATTCTTATTTAGAGCTGGTAAATAATTTTTTTATATGAAAAAGCTAAAGCTATTTGATAAACTTATATACCTCATCAATGCTTTAGTGGCTACGCTATTGTTATTAGCCTATACCTTACCTCTACTCCCTCCAAAACAGTTTGCCGTACTTTCTGTGCTTAGCTTAAGCGTACCGTTTCTTATTATGGTAAACGTGTGTTTTTTCACGTACTGGCTCGTAAAGGTAAAAAAGCAAATGTTGTTATCGCTTTTGGTTTTAACCATTGGCTATTTTAGCTTTGGCGCGCTGTACAAGTTTTCATCTTCCGGAAAAACCCAGTTTTCTAAAAACACCCTTTCGGTAATGAATTACAACGTTAGGCTGTTTAACCTTTACGATTGGATTAAAGAAAAAGATATTGAAGACAGTATTACACGCTTTATCAAAAGGAAATCGCCAGATGTTCTGTGCCTACAGGAATACCACCCCCATAAGGATATCGACCTGTCATTTTACAGTCATAAATACGAAAAGCTCTCAGGAAAGAACGTTAAGTATGGGCAGGCCATTTTTTCTAAATATCCCATAGTTAATTCAGGCTCTGTAGAGTTTCCCGAGACTTCTAACAATGCCATTTTTGCCGATATTGTAAAAGGGAGCGACACCATTAGGGTTTACAACGTTCATTTACAATCGTTGCGAATAGACACCAATGTAGAAAAACTTAAGAAAGAAGATTCCGAGCGTTTGCTTAAACGCGTTGGGCAAACCTTTAAAATGCAGCAATTCCAAACAGAGTTGTTCTTGCTACACAAAAAGCAATGCCGCCATAAAATGATTATATCTGGCGATTTTAACAACACGGCCTATTCGTACATCTACAAAAAAATTAAAGGCGATTTAAAAGACAGTTTCGAGGAAGATGGCAACGGTTTTGGTCGCACCTACAACTTTAAGTTTTTTCCTGTAAGAATTGATTTTATTCTTGCCGATGCTTCTTTCGAGATTGAAAGCTTTAAAACCTTCGATGAGGAATTTTCGGACCACTACCCCATTATGTCCTACCTAAAGCTGCATTAACCAACAGTCTAAACTATCGGCTAAAATATGAATACACAAACCTAGCCCCAATATTCTGGTGGGTTTGGGCAGCAGCATAAAAACATAAACCCCTATGGCAAAGTAACTGTGTAAGGGATGAAAATTTATGCTGCAACGGTTAGCATCAAATAAAGGTGTTGCCAGCAAATGATCAAGATCGATTAACATGCCCAACAACATTATTAAATAAGCTTTCTTCCATTTGGGGTTATAAAACCACAGAGCAATAACTAGGGGCAATAAAAAATGGCAGCCGTAATGCACAAAAAACCGCATCATACGTTAAGGGATTGCGACTGTAAATAATTTAAGGTGTTTGGCCCTTCGTTAAACAGTAAATCTAAAATACTTAAGTTATTGATAAAGCCATGCTTTTCTGAAAAGACTTGCTGATAAGCATCAAATTTTGGCTGTTCCAATTTGGCATTAACCAATGCTCTGAGATCGGTTTTGTCCTGAACATCTTTTTCAAAATCTGTGGTTTCAGCAACATTTAAATCCAATTGAAGGCAATCGCAAATCAGACGAATCGTCTCTAAGTTAAGCTCCATAAGATTGGTAAATTCCTTTTTGAACAGCGGTGCCAGTTCATCGCTATAAAATTCAAAAAAGGGCGACGTACTATAAGCCGACAATAGGGATTTCCAGTGGTTTCGTTGCCAATTTTCGTCGTTAAAAACCTTGACCTCACAATATTTCTGACGGTTTTTTTGGGTGTAAACCACAGGCACGTTTAACAACAGTCTACCATTGGCCGCATAAACATAGGTACGGTTACGAAGCGTTTGCTTTTGAAAATTGTCTGCCATCTCAAAAACAACCGTATCGGCCTTAACCATAGCGACAAAATGTGCTATTGAAGGAAAATATGTAGGGTGGATAAGTATTGCCATAAAGCCCTACTAAGCCGCTTTTTTACGCTTGCGCCATTGGTTAAAACCAAACCAAAGCCCCAATAACACTAAAAACGGAATTAAGTACGACACAGGCTTGCCGCTACCGCCTACCGTTGTAAACCAACGTTCCCAACGCGGTTTGCCATCGCCCCAACTCATCCAGATAAACACCGGTTTTCCTACCACATGGTCAAATGGCACAAAACCCCAAGACCTGGCGTCTAGCGAGTTATGACGGTTGTCACCCATTAGCCAATAATAATCTTTTTTAAAGGTGTAGTCCTTGGCAACGGCACCATCTATAAAAATTTGATTGCCCTTTACCTGTAGTGTGTGCCCTTCATAATCTGTTATAATGCGCTTATACAGTGGCAACGTTTCTAAATTTAAGGCAACCGTAGCACCCGCTTCTGGAATGTACAGTGGTCCAAAAAAGTCGTTGTTCCAATTGTAATTTGCATCGTGTGGAAAAACACTGTAATCTCGTTTCTTAGAGCTATTTTTCACTATAGAAACCACTTGAGGGTCTTGTTTCATTTTAGCTGCCAACTCCAATGTGGCATTAGCACTTATTTTATTAGAAACCGTTTGAAACTGTAGCTTCTCGTAGGCCTTTCTACTCATTTGGCCTACCAAATGCACGGTAGAACTATCTTTATAAACCACATTTAAATGGGTGTTGTTGTTATCGAGATAGTCTTGCACCCTAGCATCATCCCAAACATTTGTTGGCAGCGAAAATACGTTGGTAAACTCGGTAATGCCATATTGGTTTAAAAAGGGCATGCTAATATCGGGCTTTGTTTCTACGGTGTGGAAAAACTGTAGTTTTGCCCGATCTGGCAACACATTTTGTTTGCCATTAACATATACAAAGCCATCTTTAATTTGTAGAGAATCTCCCGGCAAGCCCACACAACGCTTTACGTAATTTGTTCGTTTGTCTACAGGCTTGTAATACGTTCTATCGGCTGGTTTATACATGTTGTACAACGTATCTACCGGCCAGTTAAACACAACAATATCGTTGTGCTTTATTTTTTGAAACCCAGGAAGTCTTAAATACGGTAACTGAAAAGTGTTTTTCCAGGAGTTGCCTTTATCTCCTGCGTTATCGTCGTATAGGTACGACTTGCTTTTTAATCCCGGAATGGTATCGTGCACCATAGGCGCCGCTACTGTGGTCATGGGTACCCTAGCCCCATAATGGAATTTACTAACAAATAGAAAATCGCCTACCAACAGGGATTTCTCTAATGACGATGTTGGAATGGTGTACGGTTGTATAAAATAGGTATGTACAATGGTTGCGGCCACAACAGCAAACAAGATAGAGCTTACCCAATCGCCAAAAGCTGTTCTTGGCTTTAGGCTTCGTTCTGCAATATAATCTACAGGAGCCACATAGTTTAAATAGTAATTGTAAAACCCTAAGCTTACAATAGCCAACACGGTATCGGTTGCTGCATTTTTTCCGAAGCTTCGCGCAGTTTCTACCCAAATTACCGGAAACATTATAAGGTTAACAATAGGAAGAAAGAGTAAAACGGTCCAGTACCAAGGCCGGTTAATAATCTTCATTAAAACAACAGCGTTGTATACGGGAGCAAAAGCTTCCCAAGCCTGTCGTCCGGCTTCAATATATAATTTCCAAGTTCCTAGTCCGTGTAGGATTTGGATTATAATGATAAAAACTAACCATTGAGTCCAAGTCATATTATAAATGTTTCTTTTTTAGTCTTGTAATTGTTGTGCGTGTTACGCCATAAAATGGCATTAACCAATATTTAACACATCTTTCATGCTAAACACGCCTGTTTTTCCCTGCAACCATTCTGCAGCTATAACGGCTCCCAAGGCAAAGCCTTCCCTGCTGTGGGCCGTGTGTGTGATGCTTATGGTATCGGTATCGCTTTTATAGTCTATACTGTGTGTTCCGGGGACGTTTTCAATACGTTTGGCTGTAATAGGGATTGTCCCTTTGCTTTTTGTTTCAAGGGTCCATTCGCTATATGCCGGGTGTTCGGAAATTATACCTTCGGCTAATGTAATGGCCGTTCCGCTTGGGGCATCGAGTTTTTGCGTATGGTGTATTTCTTCCATAGAAACGTTATAGTTTTTTAAATGGCCCATCATACGCGCTAGGGTTTTATTCAGCTCGAAAAAAATGTTTACCCCTAGGCTAAAGTTTGAGGCATAAATAAACGCCCCGTCGGTTTCTTTACATAGCGCTACCGCCTTATCGTAATTGTGCAACCAGCCTGTTGTGCCCGATACCACCGGTACGTTATGCTTAAAGCAATTAACCACATTAAAAAAGGCTGCATTAGGCACACTAAAGTCTATGGCAACATCGGCTTTGGTAATGTCGTAGCCATCTTCATCCGATGTTTTTATGGTAATTTCATGACCTCGCTCGAGCGCTATTCGCTCTATCGTTTTCCCCATCTTCCCGTACCCCAATAGTGCGATTTTCATATTTTAAAATTTAAAGTTTAATGTAAGGCCCAAATCGCCTGTATTATCAAATTCGTTAAGTTTATAGTGTGGGCGCAAGGATAGGTTATCGTCTACATTGTACTGCAATAAGTGGGCATCTACATTGGCATCAATAATGTTAAGGGCATAAATTCCTAAGGTGACCAAAAGTGAGATTTCTTTATTTCTTCGCAGTGTTTTTTGGGCTTCACGCAAGCCGTCATCGGTTACTACATTATAAAACTCGTCGTCTTGAAAGCCTGCCAAACGTCTTTTATAAGCATCGCGATAACGTTTATATTCGTTGTGGTTATCAATATAAAAATACATGCCTATGCCCAAACCAGCATATACAATGGGGATTTTCCAATATTTTTTATTGTAAGCTTGCCCCAACCCTGGTAAAACTGCCGAGTAAAAAGCCGCTCTTGCCGGTGCCAAAGGGTCTATAGGCTTTTTGTCTACGGCCGCTGTTTCTACAACCAACTCTTCGGTTGGCGTTAGTTTACCATTGTCTTCCTTGTTTTCATCTGTTTGTGCAAATGCAAACCCCGAAAAGGCAATGAGCAAAAAAAGGGTGATTGTAAATTTACTTGGCACTTTTAACGAGTTTGATAATGCGGTTAAAGTCTTCTTCTGAATGAAATGGAATGGTTATGTTCCCTTTCCCTTTATTGTTTACTTTAACGTTAATTTTATGCCCAAAGTATTCTGAAAACTCTTTGGCGCCTTTTTTAATAAATTTAGGCAGGTCTTCCTCTTGGCGCTTGGCGCTTGCTTTTGGAGCATGGCCACCGTTTTGGAAGGCTCTCACCAAAGCTTCGGTATCGCGAACAGACAGCTTTTTAGAGATGATCTGCTCATAAATATCCAATTGTTGGTTTTGGTCTTCTATATTGATAATTGCACGGCCGTGCCCCATAGATATAAACCCATCTCGCATACCCGTTTGAATAATTGGATCGAGTTTTAACAACCTTAAATAATTGGCAATTGTAGAGCGTTTTTTTCCAACACGCTCACTCATTTGCTCTTGGGTTAGGTTTATCTCGTCTATTAAACGTTGGTAAGACAACGCAATTTCTATAGGGTCTAAATCTTGGCGCTGGATGTTTTCTACCAAGGCCATTTCTAACGATTCTTGGTCGTTAGCAATACGTATGTAGGCAGGAATGGTTTCTAAACCTATAAGTTTAGAAGCTCTAAAACGCCTTTCTCCAGAAACTAACTGGTATTTATTAAAGTCTAATTTTCTAACGGTAATGGGCTGTATAACGCCTAGCTCCTTAATAGAAGACGCCAGTTCCCGTAAGGTTTCTTCGTTGAAGTTTGTTCGTGGCTGAAATGGATTGATTTCAATAGCCTCAATATCCAAATCAACAATGTTGCCTATTACCTTATCGGCATTCTTATCCTGAACCGAGCTTATATCGTTGGTTGGATCTTTTAACAGTGCCGACAACCCTCTTCCTAAAGCCTGTTTCTTTGTCGCCTTCGCCATAAATTTTAGGAGTTTTTATTTATAATCTCTTTTGCCAAGCTTAAATAATTACTAGCCCCTTTACTGGCGGCATCGTAATTAATAATGCTCTCGCCATAACTTGGGGCTTCACTTAGCCTAACATTTCGTTGTATAATGGTTTGAAAAACCATGTCGTTAAAATGCTTTTGCACCTCTTCTACCACTTGGTTTGATAGTCGTAAACGCGAATCGTACATGGTTAATAACATGCCTTCTATATCCAGCTTGTCGTTATGTATTTTTTGCACGCTTTTTATGGTGTTTAACAGTTTCCCGAGACCTTCTAAAGCAAAATATTCGCATTGTATAGGAATGATTACCGAGTCTGATGCTGTTAAAGCATTTAAGGTTAATAGCCCTAACGACGGGGCACAGTCTATCAATATGAAATCGTAATCGTCCTTAACCTCTTGCAAGGCTTTTTTAAGCATGTATTCCCGTTGGTCCTTATCTACCAACTCAATTTCTATGGCCACTAAATCTATGTGTGCCGGTATCACATCAAGGTTAGGCGAATCTGTTTTTACTATGGCCTCCTTGGCTGTATTGGTATGCTCCAGCAGTTGGTAGGTTCCCAATGCGACTTCCTCTACATCAATTCCTAAACCCGATGTGGCATTGGCCTGCGGATCGGCATCAATAAGCAATACTTTTTTTTCTAATACCCCTAACGAAGCTGCAAGGTTAACTGAGGTGGTTGTCTTTCCTACACCACCTTTTTGGTTGGCAATGGCAATAATTTTACCCATTAAATGATTTGGTTTTTTCTCCCGTAAAAATACAATTATTTACGACTTTATAAAATGGAAATTGTTAACAGTTGTAAAGAGCCAAGCAAAAACACCCATTGCCCAACAAAGCTCCCTATAAAAGTTAATCTTCAGGCTGAGGTTTATCCCTATCGATATAGTACCTATATTTGTTAAAAACATTCACTTAAAACGTATCTGCATTGACACCAAACGATAAAATTTTCATGATACGCGCCATTCGCTTGGCCGAAGAAGGTATGAACAAAAATGCCGGTGGGCCATTTGGCTGTGTGGTTGTTAAAGACGGTAAAATTATTGCCGAAGGCCACAATTGTGTTACCTCGACAAACGACCCAACCGCCCACGCCGAAGTAGTTGCCATTAGAAAAGCCTGCGAAGTTTTAGGCACCTTTCAATTAAACGACTGCACCATATACACTTCCTGCGAACCTTGCCCCATGTGCTTGGGCGCTATTTATTGGGCCAGACCCCAAAAAGTATATTATGCCTGTAATAAAAACGATGCTGCCAATATAGATTTTGACGACCAATTTATTTACGAAGAAATGGACAAACCCTTAACCGTAAGGCGCATTCCTTTTGAACAAATTTTGCAGCAAGAAGGGGTGGACGTTTTTAACAAATGGGCCAAAAAAACAGACAAAACGGCCTACTAAAAACCATCTAAACGGGTGCCTAACCTTGGACGCCGTTTTTTAATTTGGTATCTTACCCCCTATGAAAAAACTGCATTTACTTTTACCCTTGTTGTTGTTAAGCGGGCTAGCACACCAGGCGCAAACCTATATTCTAGATGCTGCTACAAAAGAGGCCGTTCCCTATGCAACGGTTTCCTTTGGCAACGGGCAAGGTGTTTTTGCCGATGAAGACGGTATGTTTCTTTTCACCAAAAAAATGTATGCCGATGTCGATTCGCTTTTTATTACATCGTTGGGATATAAAAACCTAAACATAGCCACGACCAAACTAGCCGACACCCTGCTTATGACCCAAGAAATAGACCAGCTAGACGAAGTGGTAATTTATTCGGTAAAGCATAAGACCTATGAGGTTGAAACCCTAAAACCCTATTTAGACGACGATTACTACAAGTGCTGGCTTCCTACCATAGAGTCGGAAATTGCCGTATTTTTCCCTAATAGTAACAAGGGCGTAAAACAACTTAACCAAGTACATTTTCCTATTGCTTTAGAGTCGCAGGATTGGGATAAGAGAAAACGAAAAAATGCCGAAAAAAAACCTTTTTCAACTTTATTTAAGGTTAATTTCTATAATAACAACAACGGTGCTCCCGGCGAACCATTACTTTACGAAAATGTGGTGTTTAGGGTTACCGAAAAAGACGGCGACCAATACGACCTAGATGTTTCTGGCCACGATATTTTTATTCCCAAGACAGGTATTTTTATTTCCATTCAAGTGCTTGGCTATACCAACGAGAACGGCAAACTGTTGCCCAACAAAAAGTATAAAGAAATAAAAGGGCGTCAAGGCCTGGTAAAAATTCCAACCAATTTTAGGCCACTATTGCCGTTTACCGATGAGATTGCATCACACAGAACGTATACCAAAAGGGTTTTTCTCCACAACAACGCATGGGTGCAATTTAATCGTGCAAGTGCCCCTAATTCCAGCTTGATACGGCAAGGTGTAAAAAATTATGGTATGGGTATAAGCTTTAAACTGTTTGAAGATGAGTAATCCTTGGCACTTTTACCTCATGGCTATGCTGTACCTTTTGGCCGGGGCAATGCATTTTGTAAAACCAAAGGTTTACATGCGAATTATGCCCAGATATTTACCAAACCACAGGAGTTTGGTTTATTTAAGCGGTGCTATTGAACTTCTTTTAGGCAGTTTACTCTTTTTTAGCACAACGAGAAACCTTGCCATTTACGGCCTTGTGGCCATGCTTACTGTTTTTCTTCTGGTTCATTTTTATATGCTTTCCAGTAAAAAGGCAGGGGCTGGCTTTCCTAAATGGCTGTTGATTTTAAGGATTCCTATACAATTTCTTCTAATGTATTGGGCGCTTTGGTATCTTATTTAAAAAACGGCCTGTATTGCATGACCCTAAAATCTAAGGTATTAAAATTGGCATGCCGTTGCTTTAATTGCTTGTAAAGTGCCATGCTGCCAACAGCTCTGTTAGCACTCCCAGAAGGCGCTGTTAACGAAACCGTTTGTATTACCCTAGAGCTGTTAGGTAATAAAAATTGGTATATTCTTGGGACTTGGTTGCAAACCTCTTCAAGTTTTACGCCGTAAGGTTTTATGTGTTTTCTGAAAAAATATTCCGGGCCATTTTTGCTGTTGCCTCCCATAAACAACAGGGTCTCTACAGTAGGGTGTTGTTTTAGAATGCCCAACATGTTTCGCAGTTTTACATGCTGCATGCCTAAATCCGATGCATCTATTTTAGTGCGCTCGGCTTTTTCAACTATATCGCAAATTCCTATCTTATTCCTTTCTAGAAAACGCTTTCTTTCTTGTATGGCTGCTGCTGTATTTTCGAACTTTAATTCTAATTCAAAAATTTCATTTAAAATCTTCCACAGCTGTCCATCGCGACTACCATAACAAAAATTAACGTCGTCTGGTTTTAAATTACCGGTTGTAAATCGCGGAGGTGGCAAGGTACCTACAATTAACTTCAATGCGTCTTTTGGTATAAATGGTTGGTACGGATGCTGGTGTATAAACACGGTTTACTTTTTTTGAATTTACTTTTTGTTTTTGTATTTTATAGGAAACTAGAAATTTTCAACTATGGGAAAAGGCGATAAAAAAACCAAACGCGGCAAAATACACCGAGGCACTTACGGTGTAAGGCGCCCACGAATAAAGAAAAAACCTCGTCCGGAAAATAAAATTGACGTTAATAAAAAAGCGACATAACTAGCGCGTAAACACGAGTTCTTTTTCACTGGACAAGGCTTCGCTATAGGCATACCCTTCGTGGCTAAACCCTTTTAAATCGTCTATGGTTTCGGCATTTTTATCAATTACATAGCGTGCCATATAACCTCTAGCCTGCTTGGCATAGGTCATAATGGTTTTGTATTTCCCGTTTTTTAAATCTTTAAAATTAGCTGTAATCACGGGCACTTTTAGCGCTTTGGCGTCTATGGCTTTAAAGTATTCGTTGCTTGCCAAGTTTAAAAACACCTCATCGTCTTTTAGTTCGCTATTTAAACTTTGAGTGATTTTCTTTTTCCAAAACTCGTATAGGTTTTTGTTCTTTCCTACGGGAAACTTAGTCCCCATTTCTAGGCGGTAAGGCTGCATGAGATCCAAGGGTTTTAAAACGCCGTAAAGCCCCGAAATGATGCGTACCGTCTGTTGAAGTTTTTCCAGTTTGTCCTCGGTAACTGTATAGGCATCCAAACCTCTGTAAACATCGCCATTAAAAGCATAAACCGCGGGTCTGGCATTGGCTTGGGTAAACGGTAAGTGCCATTCTTGGTTGCGTTCGTAGTTTAGTTCGGCCAAATTATCTGAAATTCCCATGAGGTTTTTTAGGCTTCGCGGAGATTTCTTTTTAAGCAACTTATTTAAGCGTTCGGCTTCTTTTAGAAAACACGAATCGGTATGGGTTTTTGTTGGTATTTTAGTTTCAAAATCCAAAGATTTTGCTGGAGACAATACAAGCTTCATAAACGTATTTTTTTATGTTAGGGTAAAATTACAACGCCTATTGTGCTTTATCAAACAATTTGGCCATATTCTAGCTATGGCTGTATAAGTTTTATTAATTTATGGTTTTTATGGCAACTGTTTCCCAATGGAAGTTTAAATGCAAAGGACTTCGTACATCCATGGGATTTTCCAGCGTGTTTAGCAAGGCCATTTTTTTGTGGTATAGTTTTAAATTGGTTTCTCGGTCCCTAATAAGCTTGTTGTGCTGTTTTTCGGTTGTGTTTCTATGTTCTCTAAGCACGATATTGGCGTGTTTAAAAATTAAGAAACGGGTTCCCATAGCTTTTTGATGGTGGTAAAAAAAGATGTCCTCTTCGCCATAATGCCCAGAAAACTCTTCATCTACCCCATTGGTTTTCATAAAAGTATCCTTGGTTGAGTAAAAAATGTTTACATGTGGGCGAGTAGGCTTTAAATTTGTATACGTCACAAACTTATAAATTGTATGGGGCGGAATGTTAAAGTCCACCAAATGCTCTAAAAGGGTTTCGGGGAAAACAATATCCAAATCGGTGAGTATAATGCGTTGGGCAGTGGCAACGTGCAGTCCTAAGTTTCTGGCGCCGGCTTGGTTCCACATAATATCATCCTTAATCCGAAACAAGGTGATGTTCAGGTTTATTTCCTCTGGTAAGGAAACCGTTGTTGCAGAGTGGTCGTCAATAAGAATAAACCTGATTTTTTTCAGCAGGTCGCTGTTATAAGTGTTGTATATTTTTAGGAGTTCGTAAACGGGATTTTTTTTAGGGTGATCTAAAAAAAAGTGCACAACATAATCCAATAAAAACGCCTGTTCTTTCACAACCCGATTGTTTAATGTAATTGATATTTACTTTCTGGTATCGGGGTAAAAACATCTAGTTGTACAAGGGCTTCAAAAACCTCTTTAAACTGCTCTGGCATGTGCTTTAAATTAATGGTTTCGCCATTAAAGTTTTCGAGAAAAAAATTAAGGCTTTCTTCATCTGTAAAATCCAGCAAATACTCGTGCTCTAGATTTTTAAACAAATAGGCCCCTTTGCTTTCTACCGTTAAACTAAAAGCTGGGTTAAAATAACAAACTTGAGTTTCTGGCATTTCTAACTGCAACAACAGCTTTAGTAATTTAAAAAACATCATTTTATGTGTCACCCTATTAAGACACACCCTATCGCTACAATTAATGATAACATTGTAATTGCAGGTAAGATCGCAATTTCCTTTCTTTCCCCAAATAAGCTCAACATGTTCTGAATACGCTCCCCAAGAACCCGGTCCTGTTGGCCCATAAATGGTTAAAATGGGACAATTAAAAGCTCCCGCCAAATGGGTAATTCCAGAGTCGTTACCTATATGAAACAGGGCGCCAGATATGGCTTCGGCAACCGCTTCTATGCCGCCATCTACAATGTCAACATTTAAGGTTTTGTCTAGATAAGGCGTAATATCTGGGTCTTTAGGTCCTTGTATTACTTTTATGCCTAGGTCTGGGTAATAGCTGTGAATTTGCTTTATTAACCCAACAAAATGGGCCATTGGCCATGCCTTTAAAATAAAGCCTGCCCCAGGGTGTATGGTATAATACTTTTGTTCTAAGTGGGGTGTTCTTTTAAAATACGGATAACCAGAATAAGCATTATCGATGTCTGGGTGCAAACGTGCCACCCCATCAATATAGTGCCTAATGGAATGTTGCTTTACTTTTTTTCCGGTTATGTAAGCTATTTGATTGACGTCGTAATTAAACTTCGGGTGGTTTCCTAATTCTATTACATTGTCGTATTGGTCTGCTTTAATATCTTCGGTGCTTATTACCTCGACATCCTTTAAATGGGTTTTAAAAAAGTTTACTAGTCTAGGCGCAAAAGCGTAGGTTACTTTTTTACTAACAGGCCTTAATTTATAAACCGCTGGAATGGTAAAAAAGATATCCCCTAACCCACCATAAGCTTTTTTCACCAAAACACGTCCCAAATTTTTATCTGGTATGTGAGCAGTATGCTGGTTTAAAATTGTAGTTATTGCTTGCCAAAACTGCGGGATGGTGTTTTTTATTTCTGCAATGGCGGTGTCTTTATGGTCTGGATAAAAGTTGAAAGACCAAGTGCCTACCCTATTGTTGGTTATAAGTTCGCATCCAGACAAAAAGGCTTCTGCCGCTAACCGCCCAGAAGGCTCGGGCCACACAGGTTTTATTATAATGGTTTTTGTTTTGCCTAGTATGCGTAAAACGTCTTTGTTCTCTACAGGCGGTTTAAAGGTGATGTTGCTAGGAATTTCGCGTTGCAATCTGTTTTCGCCGTAAACAACAAATTGTTTTTCCGGATGATCTAAAGCATAAGCAACAAACTCATACCCACCTTTAAGGTAATTAAGCGTTCCGAAAAAAGGGATTTCTTCTTGTTTTTCTTCTGAAATTTGAAGGTTATCAACATCTACCGTTGGCGGCATAATGAGGTAATCGCCTATGGCTGCTCCAAAAAAATCTTTGTGATATTCGTAATGCTTTGGCGATTGAAACACGTTTAGCCTAGCTCCTGCAAACACATTCCTGTACAGGTGAAACTTTGTATTGTTACAACAGTTTTTAATATGTTTTTCACTTAGGCATAGTACGCTTCTGCGCACACAAAAATTATAATCGTACTCTAGCTTTACGTAAGCTTTACCACTGTTAATTACATACTGTAGCAGCTCTATTTCGAACCGACATCTCGATGTGCTACTAACCACTACCAAGCTAGCCTCTTGGATGTCTTGTTTTACCGTTTCGAAATTTGAGAGCAAATTAACCGTTACCAAAAAACCCAATTCATTTCCTTTGGAAATAAGCTGGGTTAATGTTAGTTCGGCCCCTCTTTTTAATGATAGGGCGGTATCGTGTAAGAATATTATTTTATTCAACTTCTAAAAAAGGCTAACCATTATAGTATCCGTCGTCGTAATAGCCATCATCGTAGTAACCATCGTCATAGTAACCGTCGCCGTAATAGCCATCGTCAAAGTACTCGTCATCATAATACCCATCGTCATAGTAGCCATCATTGTAATAGTTATCGTCGTAATAGCCATTATAAAAAGACCCGTCGTCATCGCTACTACAGGACGCTAAAGACACGCCAACCAATGATGCCGCCGAGGTTATTAACAAGGTTTGGCCAGTTTTTTTAAGAAAATCCCTCCTGTTCATAATTAAACGTTTTTACTTCTCTTATAAAGATACACATTTTTTTTAATCATTCTATATGCTTTGCATAATTACGCCACTTGGTTATACATTGCACCATATCTTCTGGCAGTTCTGTTGTAAAACTAAGCCATTTGCCTGTTTTGGGGTGTTCGAACCCTAACGTTTTGGCGTGAAGCGCTTGTCTTGGCAAGATTTTAAAACAGTTTTCTACAAACTGTTTGTATTTTGTAAAGGTTGTTCCCTTCAATATTTTTTCTCCGCCATAACGTTCGTCGTTAAATAAAGTATGCCCAATGTGTTTCATATGAACACGAATTTGGTGTGTTCTTCCTGTTTCTAGTTTGCAGGTTACCAGGGTAACATAGCCCAGACGCTCCAAAACGCTGTAATGCGTTACTGCGGGTTTTCCTTTACTGGCTTCGTCGCCCTCAAAAACGGTATTTTGCAAGCGGTTTTTAGGGTGTCTTCCTATATTACCTTCTATGGTGCCTTGGTCTTCTTCTACATTACCCCAAACTATGGCAACATACTCACGCTCGCTGGTTTTATTAAAAAACTGCTTGGTTAAATGTGCCATAGCCGTTTCTGTTTTGGCAACAACCAAAAGCCCACTGGTATCTTTATCTATACGATGTACCAGCCCGGGGCGATCGCTAGAGTTATTGGGTAGGTTTTCAAAATGATAGATTAGAGCGTTTATTAAGGTGCCCGAGTAATTGCCATGCCCGGGATGCACCACCATGCCCGCAGGTTTGTTAACCACCAAAACCTCATCGTCTTCGTAAACAATATCTAAGGGAATGTTTTCTGGAGTAAGTAAATACTCGAAAGGCGGATGCTCGAAAAGCACCTGGATTTTATCGAAAGGTTTTACCTTATAATTTTGCTTTACTACCGTGCCATTAACATGAATATTTCCGTTTTTGGCAGCAGACTGAATTTTATTTCGGGTTGCATTTTCAATAAAATTCATTAAATATTTATCAATACGGAGGGGTTGTTGGCCTTTTTCGGCCACAAAGGAATAATGCTCATAGAGGTCATCGTCGTTTCGCTCTATGTCGTCTTGGTTTTCTTCAATCATGTTGTTCTTATTCTGGTCGGTTTCCATTACCTAAAACCAAGTCTATTTTTGATGTTTTGGGCAGTTTGTCGCCTATTTTTAAGGGAGCTCCTTTAAAAGTTGCTTTTACAACTTCGTCTTTTCCTAAGTAGTCTACATAGGTTGTTTGGCCTACTTTAAACCCTAAAGCCTCTAGTGTTGGTTTGGCCTGCCTAAAGGTTTTTCCTACCAAGTCTGGTACGTTTACCTTTCGGTAGCCAGAGGGGTTTAATGTTAGGTATATTTTTCTGTCCTCTTTAACCTTTTTCCCTGCTACGGGATCTTGATCGATTACGGCAAATTTAGGGTAATCGGGATTGTAGTTGGCAGAATCCTGTATTTCCATAACCAAATTGTTTTCTGTTAGTTCAATTTTGGCTACATCTACAGATTTACCTGTTAAATCGGGTACGGTTTCAAACGTGTTGTGATTTGTGGAAACGTTTAACCACTTCAAAAGTAAAAAACACAACACCACCAGGCCTACTACGGCCAATGCGATTTGTTTTAAAAAGGTCTTGCTCGTTACAAACTTTATAAGGCTCATGAAATTTTATTTATCAAACAAATATATAAAAACAGAACTGTTTTTTCTTTTGGTTATTATGTGATATTTTAGCTTAATGAATTTTAATTACGGCAGGCCGACCGTTTTTGGATTATTATAAAAAGTCACCTACTACATTAGGCATTAAAAATGAAAAAAAACATCGCCATTATTATGGGCGGGTATTCCAGTGAGTTTGAAATATCCTTAAAAAGCGGTAATGTGGTTTACCGTGCTTTAAGCCCAGAAAAATACAACCTATACCGCATTCATATTCTAAAGCACAAATGGGTTTATGTTAACGATGATGGGGTTGAGTTTCCTGTAGATAAAAATGATTTTTCCGTTATAGTCCACGACCAAAAAATAACATTCCACTGCGTGTTTAATGCCATTCATGGTACGCCTGGCGAGGACGGCCATATACAAGGCTATTTAAAACTGCTTAATATCCCGCATACAAGTTGTGGCATGTACCAAGCGGCGTTAACCTTTAACAAGCGTGATTGCCTAAGCACCTTAAAACCTTACGGTATAAAATCGGCCGAATCGTACTTTTTAAACCTGAACGATGTGGTTAATGAAGACGATATTGTTAGTAAAGTTGGGCTGCCCTGCTTTGTAAAAGCCAATAAAGCCGGTAGCAGTTTTGGAATTAGCAAGGTTTATAAAAAAGAAGACATACAAGCAGCCATAGATGTTGCTTTTAAGGAAGACGACGAAATTATTATCGAGGCCTTTCTCGATGGTACAGAAGTTTCTGTGGGGGTTATTTCTTATAAAGGAACCACAACCGTATTGCCCATTACCGAAATTGTAAGCGACAACGATTTTTTCGATTACAAAGCGAAATACCTTGGCGAATCGCAAGAAATTACACCCGCACGCATTAGCCCAGATATGGCTAAGAAAGTAAGTGATACGGCCAAAAAAATATACGAAGTCTTAAAAATGCAAGGCTTTTCAAGAAGCGAGTTTATCTTTAAAAATGGCGAACCTTACCTCTTAGAGGTTAATACCGTTCCCGGGCTTACCGCAGAAAGTATTTTGCCCCAACAGGCCGCCGCAGCAGGAATTTCGTTAAGCGCCCTTTTTGACAATGCCATTACCGAGGCATTAAAGTAAAAACAGCCCCCAGCTTAAAAATAGGTATTGATTAATTATATAAGTATATTTGACTTATAAACACCATTTTCGTTTTTTCAAAATGTTATTATGAGACGAGCTATTTTTCCAGGATCCTTCGACCCCATAACGCTAGGGCATTACGACATTATTAAACGCGGCGTAAAGCTTTTTGATGAAATTGTTGTGGCCATTGGGGTTAATGCCGATAAAAAGTACATGTTCTCGCTTGAGGAACGAAAACAATTTATTGAAGCTTCTTTTAAAGACGAACACAAAGTAAAAGTGGTTACCTATGAAGGGCTTACTGTTGATTTCTGTAAAGAAATTGATGCGCAATTTATTTTAAGGGGCCTGAGAAATCCAGCCGATTTTGAGTTTGAAAAGGCCATTGCCCATACCAACAGAAAGCTCTCTAAAATAGAAACCGTCTTTTTGCTAACGGCTGCAAAAACCTCGTTTATTTCATCTTCTATTGTGCGCGATGTAATAAGAAACCACGGCGATTACCGCAAGCTTGTACCCCAAAGCGTTGTTGTAGAATAATTAAAATTTGTACTCTGACAAGGGCTTTGGAAACGCTTCTGGGTTTTCGGCCAAATGGTATCGCGGGTCATCGATAGCCTCTTCAATAACATCCTTAAACTTTGGACTTGCCTTATAAAGCAATACTTTACAATCTTCGCTTAAGTGTTTTAATGTAATCTTTTTCCCTACGGCCTCGTACTTTTCTACCAAGTTAAAAATGGCTTCTAAAGCAGAATGATCGCTTACTCTAGACTCTATAAAATCTATTTCAACCTTATCGGGATCCTGTTTTACATCAAATTTTTCATTAAAGGCTTTTACCGACCCAAAAAACAAAGGTCCCCAAATTTCGTAAACTTTAGTACCATCGGTTTTAAATCGTTTTCTAGCGCGAATACGCTTTGCATTTTCCCATGCAAATACTAAAGCACTTATAATTACCCCTGCAATTACGGCAACAGCCAAATCGAAAATTACTGTTAATCCAGATACCAGTACAAGCACAAACAAATCACTACGCGGTATTTTGTTTACTATTCTAAAACTACTCCATGCAAACGTACCTATAACAACCATAAACATTACCCCAACAAGTGCTGCAATTGGCACTTGTTCTATTAAACCAGAAGCGAATAGAATAAAAAACAACAGCCCCAGTGCGGCAACTATTCCAGATAAACGCGTTCTACCTCCAGCTTTAATGTTAATAATAGACTGTCCAATCATGGCGCACCCCCCCATACCACCAAACAATCCTGTTACAATGTTTGCGCCTCCTTGTGCCAAACACTCTCTGTTGGTATTTCCTCTGGTTTCGGTTAGTTCATCTATTAGGTTAAGCGTCATTAAAGACTCTATCAGCCCAATAGCGGCTAGAATAAGAGCGTAAGGCCCAATAAACTTAAGGGTTTCCCAAGTCATGGGTACTTTTGTAAAAATATCTGCTTGAAAAATAGGTAAGCCGCCTTTTAGGCCTTCGCCTCCACCATCTCTAATAAAGCTTCCAACTGTAGCCGCTTCTAATCCACCAAAAATCACAATGGCAGAAACCACCAAAATGGCAATTAAGGCTTCGGGTAATTTTTTGTTTAACTTAGGCAGTCCGTACATAATTCCCATGGTTAATGCAACAAGAGCAATCATAATCCATAGTCTAGGGCCTTGCATCCAGACAACTTCGTTATTTACCACTTCCTTAAACATGCCCAATTGGGATAAAAAGATTACAATGGCCAATCCGTTTACAAACCCCATCATTACAGGGTGTGGTATTAACCTAACAAACTTGCCCAGCTTAAAAACACCTGCCAGCATTTGAATAATACCCATTAAAATAACTGTGGCAAATAAATAGTACAGGCCTAAGTTTTCACTTTCTGCCCCCATAGCATTGCCTTCTGCTACCAAGCTTACCATAACCACAGCCAAAGCTCCCGTAGCACCGCTAATCATGCCCGGGCGGCCTCCAAAAACAGCTGTGATTAAGCCAATCATAAAAGCTGCATAAAGCCCCACTAACGGATCTACCCCTGCAACAAAAGCAAACGCTACCGCTTCTGGCACCAGTGCCAAAGCAACGGTAATACCACTTAAAACATCGTTTTTTACATTTGCGGTACGTTTTATTATAAAGCTTGCCATAATGAAATTGTTTTTTTTGGAAGGCGCAAAAATACTGTTAATATCCTTAAGTGCAAGTATGTATTGTTATAAATTGATTATGTTTGATTACCAAAAATAACATTCATGAAAATGCCCTTTTCGCTTATTGCTATTGCCCTATTGTTGTTTCCTGCGTTTTTGCAAGCCCAAGAATTTACCACTGTTTTTGAAAAAAGCCAAGGGCTTGAAACAGCAACCTACCACCAAACCATAGCATACTACACCCAACTTTCTGAAAAACATCCTGAAATTCAGATTTATAGCATGGGAGAAACCGACTCGGGATTGCCGTTACATGTTGTTGTTTTTAACCCCGATAAGACTTTCGATTTTTCCATACTTAACAAAACCAAAACTACCCTATTAATTAACAATGGCATTCATCCTGGTGAATCTGATGGAATTGATGCGACTATGATGCTTTTTCGTGATTTTGCCACGAAAAAACGACCTGCACTTAAAAATACCGTTCTCGTTACCATTCCTATTTACAACATAGGAGGCAGTCTAAATAGAAACAGTACTACAAGGGCAAACCAAAACGGTCCTAAAACGTATGGTTTTAGAGGAAACGCCAGAAATTACGACTTAAATAGGGACTTTATAAAAAGTGATACCAAAAATGCTAAGGCGTTTGCAGAAATTTTTCATTTAGTGAAGCCAGATGTTTTTATAGACAATCATGTAAGCAACGGTGCCGATTACCAATATACCTTAACACACCTGTTTACGCAACACAATAAATTAGGCGGTAAGTTGGGCCATTACCTTCACCTTTTTTTAATGCCCGAGCTACAAGCCAAACTAAAACAAAAAAACTGGGACATCACACCTTATGTAAACGTGTTTAATCAGTTGCCAGAAAACGGCTTTACCCAATTTATGGATTACCCCAGGTACTCCACCGGCTACACTACTCTATGGAACACCTTAGGCATAATGGTTGAAACCCACATGCTTAAACCTTATAAACAACGTGTAGAAGGCACATACGATTTTATGACAGCCGTAATTGATATTATTGAAAACGAGCACACCAACATCAAACAATATAAAAAAGACGCCATAACAGACTACATGCCCGGGACGCCTTATACCCTAGATTGGAAAATTGACAGCACCCAAACCACAACACTAAACTTTAAAGGGTATGAAGGGACGTTTGTAAACAGCAAAGTAACCGGTAAGAAACGTTTAAAATACAACCGAGACCGACCTTTTACAAAAAAAACAAACTATTATAATTACTACAAACCCCATGTAGAAACCACCATTCCAAAAGCTTATATTATCCCGCAAGGCTGGTATACTGTTTTAAACTTGTTAAAGATTAACCAAGTAAGTACAACGTCTCTAAAAGCCGATACCACCCTAACGGTAGAAGCGTATAGGATTTCCGATTTTAAAACCAGAAACACGCCTTACGAAGGGCATTATCAACATTACGATACGAAAGTTATCTCTGAAGAAAAAAACATAACCTTTAAACGGGGAGATGTATTGGTAAGTACCCTACAGCCTGCTGTGCGCTACTTGTTGGAAACCTTAGAACCACAAGCTCCAGACTCATTTTTCAATTGGAATTTTTTCGATACCATTCTTCAACAAAAAGAAGGGTTTTCGCCTTATGTGTGGGAAGATAAAGCCGAGATCTTATTACAAAACAATCCCAAGCTAAAACAACAGTTTGAAGCCAAAAAACAATCGGACTCCAGTTTTTCCAACAATTGGTACGCCCAATTAGATTGGCTATTTAAGCAAAGTAACAACTACGAAAAAGCCCACATGCAATATCCCATTTACCGGATTAATTAACGGATTTCAAAATCGAAATATGTTTTAGGAAACGGTTCGTCCTTAAGCGTAAAATGCCACCATTCCCTAGTGTAATTTCTAAAGCCATGCTTTAGCATTAACCGTTGTAGTAACTGCCTATTTTGCTGTTGTTCGGGAGTAAGCTTTTCGTAATGTACCCAAGATGGTTTTCCAAAGAAATCGTATGGGCTGCCCATATCCAAATCTTCACCAGTATTGCCATCTATTATGGTTAAATCTACCGTACTCCCTCTACTGTGCCCAGATCGCGTTGCTATGTACTCCTCACGAAATAAGTGCTGTTTTTGTACCTCTGGGTAAAATTGCTGCTTGTTTATGGTATCGTTTAAATCCTTTGCCCAAGCCATAAAATGATTTACAGCTCGCTGTGGCCGGTAACCGTCAAATACCTTTAAACATAAATTTTGCTCCTGTAACTCTTGCTGCACAAGCTTTAATGCCTGTACCGTTTTTTGTGTTAAAATAAGGGTATTGGCATGGTAGCCCGCTATGGTATCTCCCACAAAATTATTCACCGAATAATAACGCAACTCGACTTCTAAATCTGGAATTATGGTTTTTGCATAAACAAACCCTTCAGGAAGCGTGTCTTGTTTTCCTAAAAAAGCAACTAAAAGCATTGATAGTAGCAACTTAAATCTCATAATAGTGCAAGATAAACTGTTTTAATTATAAGGAAAAGTTTATTCCCAACTTCTACTTTTTTACGGCTCATATAAAACAAAAAAACCGAGGTCCCTCAACCTCGGTTTTTGTATCATTTGCATCTTTCTATATGTAGTTAGATTTAGGGTCTCTAGTATCAACAACACAATGCAAATATTAATTAATTAATCCATTGAACTAAAAAGTAAAATTTTAGTACACTTCAAATGTAAAATTAAATTCAATAATTAACGTTTAAAGGCATTATATTTCGATGAAATGCACTTTTTTTTAACATTTGAAGGTGAAATATTTCATTTTATCGATGAAATGCACAGTAGAAGTTCTATTATGTCTCTTAAATTATAAGACGTTTCAAACAATAATTGTCTTATTTTTACGGTATAAAACCAAAACATCATGATGTTAACCTATAAACTGCTTCCTATAGTTTTTTTATTTTTTACTAACTATATGTTAGCACAAGAAAAAGCATTTGAAGAGACACAGATTACCATAAACGAATTAATTGAAGGTACTTTATTGACTGAAGAAGGCTCTACCCCATCTAAACTTGCAATAATAATAGCAGGATCGGGGCCAACCGATAGAAACGGCAATCAAAACTTCATGAAAAACAACTCGTTAAAAAAACTTGCCGAAGCCATTACTCAAGAAAGTGTTGCCACCTTTAGGTACGATAAAAGGAGTGTAAAACTTATAAAACAAGGGAAAATTGATAATAGCAACATCCTGTTTGATGATTTTGTAACCGATGCCAAGGCCGTTATAGCACATTTTAGCCAAAATTACGACAACATTTACGTTATAGGACATAGCCAAGGCAGTTTAATTGGTATGCTGGCGGCAAAAGACCAAGCTGCTGGGTTTATTTCGCTTGCTGGTGCCGGGAAATCTTTCGATGCGGTTTTATTAGAACAAATTGAAAAAACAGCGCCTATGTTTGCCGATGCTTCACAAAAAACATTGGCTGTTTTAAAACAAGGCCAAACCACAAAAGAATACCCCTTGGCACTAGTATCGCTTTTTGACGAGTCGCTACAACCCTTTATGATAAGCTGGATAAAACACAACCCGCAAAGCATCATCTCTACATTAAACATGCCCTGTTTAATTATTAATGGCACCAAAGACCTTCAGGTATCTGAAGCAGAGGCCAAACTACTAGACGAAGCGGCTCAAAAAAGCAGTCTACATCTCATTAAAAACATGAACCATGTGTTGTTTACCATTGAGGGTGGCGATTTGGAAAATGCTAAGTCGTATAACGAATCTTCACGAACAATAAACCCAGAAATGGTTGCAGCCATTAGTAAGTTTATATTGGATAACTAAAAAAAAGAAGCAGCCCTTAACAAGCTGCTCCTTTAACTAACTAACCAACCAAAAATATGAATGCTGTTTTATAATGTAACAGCATTATTTCTATTACAATCTCCATGCCAAAACAGAATAATGTTTTTTAAACCTTATAATTTTGGTATTTTGCGGCTTTAATTAAACATCCACTATGGAAAACCAACCTTTATTTACAAACGATGCTATAGTCTTTGGTCTTTTAATGTTAGCCTTAGGCTTTGTTTTTTATACCGAATCGAAAAAAACTGGCTTTTGGCCAGTATTCTACAAATACATTCCTGGGCTTTTAATGTGCTATTTAATCCCAGCCATTTTTAATTCTGTGGGGTTAATCTCTGCCGATGTGTCTAAAACATACTTTATAGCAAGTCGCTATTTACTCCCTGCCTCGTTGGTATTGCTTACAATAAGTATTGATTTAAAAGCGGTATTTAATTTAGGTTGGCGGGCTTTGGTGATGTTTTTCACCGGCACCATTGGTATTGTTATAGGTGGCCCAATAGCCATTTTAATTATTTCTACCTTTTCGCCCGAAACTGTTGGCGGCGCTGGTTTTGATGCTGTTTGGAGAGGTCTTGCTACCTTGGCAGGAAGCTGGATTGGCGGTGGTGCAAACCAAGCGGCCATGTTAGAAATTTACGAATACAACCAAGAACTTTACGGCGGTATGGTATTGGTAGATATTGTTGTAGCCAACATCTGGATGGCCATTATTTTATTGGGTATAGGAAAGCGTAAAAAGATTGACAACTGGTTAAAAGCCGATAACACGGCCATTAACGAATTGCAGCAAAAAGTGCAGTCCTTTAGTGAAAAGATATCGAAAATCCCAACTTTAACCGACCTCATGCTAATCCTTATGTTTGCATTTGTAGCTGTTGGTCTAGCCCACTTTGGGTCGGAAAAAATATCGACATTCTTAAACGAAAACTTCGAAGCTGTTAGCGACCCCAAAAGTGCCTTATCTTCGTTTGGCAGCAATTTCTTCTGGCTAATTTCTATTGCCACCTTTATAGGTATTTTACTATCATTCACCAAGGCTAAAAATCTTGAAGGTGCTGGAGCCAGCAAAATTGGTAGTGTTTTTATTTACATTCTGGTAGCTACCATAGGTATGAAAATGGATTTAGGAAAAATATTTGAAAACCCGGGTCTCATTTTAATTGGTTTGGTTTGGATGGCCATTCATGCAGGACTCTTAATTGTGGTTGCCAAGCTTATTAAAGCTCCTTACTTCTTTCTTGCTGTTGGTAGTCAGGCCAATGTAGGTGGCGCAGCCTCTGCACCCGTTGTTGCTGCAGCATTTCACCCATCGTTAGCAACCGTTGGGGCACTATTGGCCGTATTTGGTTATGTTGTTGGAACTTATGGTGCCATTTTATGTACCGAGCTTATGAAAATAGCTTCTGGCGCATAATTAAACGTAATATTAATCTATATTTACCGCAAAAATAGACTTTCACAATGAAAAAATTGCTTCTAGCATTGCTTCTTTTGGCTGTTATTGCATGCCAAAAAAACACCCAGAACCTTACCGTAAAAGGTGAAATAAAAGGCCTAAAAAAAGGCACGCTTTATCTTGAAAGAGAACAAGATTCTGCTTTGGTTGTTATAGACTCCATAGTATTAAACGGCATATCCAACTTTCAGCTTCAAACGGCCTTAGAAGCTCCCGAAGCTTTATCGCTTAGGTTGGACAAGAACAGCCCGAATACACCAGACGAGCGTTTGTTGTTTTTTGCCGATAAAGGCATTACCGAAATAAACACCTCGTTAAAGAATTTTGCCGTTGACGCTGAGATTAAAGGCTCTAAACAACACGTACTTTATGAGCAATACCTAAAAGTAATAGGACGCTTTAACGACAAAAAGCTAGAATTGTACAAAGAAAAAATTGAAGCAATACAATCTGGAGATTCCGCTAAAATAGCACAAAACCAAGAAGCCTTTAATAAGCTTTTAAAAAGCAGGTATTTATATACCGTTAATTTTGCTGTAACCAACAACGACAGCGAAGTGTCTCCTTATTTGGCTCTAACAGAAATTTACGATGCCCAACCAAAATGGCTAGATACCATAAGCAACGCTTTAACACCAAGCGTAAAAGCTTCTAAATATGGAAAAATGCTGGACAAGCATATTGCCGAACAAAAAAAGAGACCCTAATACAACAAAAATCCCCTCATAAAAACTTGAGGGGATTTTTTTTCGCTTTAAAAACTTATACCCTTATAGAGGTTGCAAAAGTTATAAATACTTTAGAACCAATAGAGGGACTCCCTTCGACTGCCGCTCAGGATAAACTTCTCGTCCCTATTCTATAATTTAAAAACCATTACAAACAAAAAAAGCCCAGTGCTTAAACTGGACTTTTATTTTGAGCCGATAGAGGGACTCGAACCCACGACCTGCTGATTACAAATCAGCTGCTCTAGCCAGCTGAGCTACATCGGCAAAAAAGCGTTCGCAAATATAATCTTGAAAATTATATTTGCAAACCTTTTTTTATCCAAGTTTATTAATTTTATCTACCAATGCTCTGGCCTTAGTTTCAAGGTCGTTGTTAATGGCCTTAAAATGAGCTTTTACGTCCTCTACGCCTCTTTGGTTAACGCGCGCCATTAAATCGTCGAAAGTTTCTATGGCTTCGTCAATAATAGCTTCACCCTTTTTAGCGTCTTTGTCGGTATTGTTGTATTCCCAAACATAAACCGATTCAATTATGTCTCCCAAAACATAATTGATGTCTTTCTTTAAATTTCTTTTATTTGCCATAATTCATTTGTTTTAATGCGTGTTAAATTTATATATAAACTTCTAAAAGCTTTGCTTTTTCTGCCTTTATCTTAAAGGTTTTTAATGCTGCTGGTAGCAAAACCGTTTCGCCTGCTTTTACAGCAACCGTTTTTTCTTCTGTTAAAATTTCTGCTTTGCCTTCTACGCAGATGTAAATTAAAAAGGAGTCGTTGTGGTTTTCTTTATGTAAAAGCCCCTCTACTTCTAGGTAATTTGTGGTAAAATACGAACAGGCAACCATTTTATTGGCTTTATTTTTTGTCTTGCCGTAGGATACCTTAAAGTTGTTGGGCATATTAAAATCAATTGCATCAATTACTAAATCGTTGTGCAACTCTCTTGCATGTCCATTGGCATCTACCCTGTCCCAATCGTAAATTCTGTAAGTTATATCGCTTGTTTGCTGGATTTCTGCCAGCATGGTTCCAGCCCCAATGGCATGTACTCTGCCACCATCAATAAAAAAAGTGTCTCCAGACTTTACCTTTTCAAAATTTAAGATTGATGGCAACGTCTTGTTTTTTTGGTGCTTTAAATAGGTTTCTAAATTTAGGTCCTGGTTAAAGCCTATAATTAAGTTAGCGTCTTCATCGGCCTGCATAACGTACCACATTTCTGTCTTCCCAAAAGAATCGTGTCGTTTTTTAGCCAGTGTATCATTAGGGTGCAATTGTATGGAGAGGTCTTTATTGGCATCGATAAATTTGATTAATAAAGGAAACTTATCATTAAAAACCTTGTAGTTTTTTTCTCCTATTAACTTGGCCTTATACGTCTTTAAAAGTTCGTTTAAGGTGGTTCCTTTTAACATGCCATTGGCCACAATAGAGCAATCGCCTTCTACATCGCTTATCTCCCAACTTTCGCCAACATTAGGCAAACTACTTTCCTTATCTAGGAGTTGTTTTAATTTTTGGCCTCCCCAAATTTTTTCTTTTAGGATAGGGTGAAACTTTATGGGGTATAACACGTCTTTCATTAATTATTCTCCTGAAAATCTTACAAAGTTTCTCGGTGTTTCAAACAAGGTAATCTCTAAACTTAAATCTGCATTTAGTCTAGGCTTTATTTTGTTATAGATAACTACCGCAATGTTTTCTGCCGTTGGGTTTAAGGCTTTAAACTCGGGAACTTCAACATTTAGGTTTTTATGGTCGAATGCCTCTTCAACTTCTTCCTTAATCACATTTTTAAGCACCTTCATATCAATTACATAGCCCGTTTCTGGGTCAATTTCGCCAGTAACGCTAACAATAAGCTCGTAATTATGACCGTGAAAATTAGGGTTGTTGCACAAACCAAAAACCTGTTCGTTCTTCGCATGGCTCCAATCTTTTCTAAACAATCTATGTGCGGCATTAAAATGAGCCTTTCTACTAACCGTTACCTTCATGCTTCAACATTAATATGGTCGTAGAATTTATCGAAAATAATCTTAAACCATGCGGTATATTGGTTAGGATTTACCTGCATATCGGCTTTTAGTGCCTTTAGCCCCATCCATTTCCAATCGGCCACTTCGCTAGGGTTAATGTTTGGAGTTCCGTTATAGTAGCCTATTAAAATATGGTCGTACTCGTGCTCGGTAAGTCCATTATCGAAAGGGGCTTTATAAATAAACGAAATGGTTTCCTCTAGGTCGGTTACAAATCCCATTTCTTCCTGCAAACGTCTTTTTCCGGCAGCAATATTGCCTTCACCTTCTCTCTGATGGCTGCAACAGGTATTGGCCCATAATAAGGGTGAATGGTATTTATGTCCTGCACGTTGCTGAATCATGAGTTCTTTGTTATCGTTAAAAACAAAAACCGAAAAGGCCCGATGAAGCAGCCCTTTTTCGTGCGCTTCCATTTTTGGCATAACTCCGATTTGCTCGTCCAGCTCGTTAACTAAAATAACTTGTTCTTCTTTCATTACTACAAAAATACCAAATCCGTTTCTCTAAAACATTAATATTTCTTTAAAATTGAAAACCAAAGATGCCTTTCATGTTTATTGTAAACAATAATAGTATCTTTGCACACCATTGTTTTAATTGATTTATGAGCTTTAAAAAAGAAATTGAAAGACGACGTACATTTGGCATTATTTCGCACCCAGATGCCGGTAAAACAACGCTAACCGAAAAACTTTTACTGTTTGGTGGCGCTATTCAAGAAGCAGGTGCCGTTAAAAGCAATAAAATTAAAAAAGGGGCCACTAGCGATTTTATGGAAATTGAACGCCAGCGTGGTATTTCTGTAGCGACCTCGGTATTGGCCTTTGAATACAATGGCACAAAAATTAACATTTTAGATACCCCAGGGCATAAGGATTTTGCCGAAGACACCTTTAGAACACTTACCGCAGTCGATAGTGTTATTGTGGTTATCGATGTGGCCAAAGGGGTCGAGGAACAAACCGAAAAATTGGTTGAAGTATGTAGAATGCGAAACATTCCTATGATTGTTTTTATTAACAAGCTAGACCGTGAAGGAAAAGACGCTTTCGACCTTTTGGATGAAATTGAACAAAAACTAGGCTTAACCGTTGTTCCTATGAGTTTTCCTATTGGAATGGGCTACGACTTTAAGGGCATTTATAACATTTGGGAAAAGAACGTTAACCTTTTTAATGGCGACAGCAGAAAACATATTGAAGAAACCATTGAAATCTCAGATTTAAACGCTAAAGAATTAGATGCGCTTGTTGGCGAAACTTCGGCCAACACACTTCGTGAAGAGCTTGAACTTGTAACGGGCATTTACCCCAACTTTGATAAAGAGGCTTATTTAAAAGGTGCGGTGCAGCCGGTCTTTTTTGGTTCGGCCTTAAACAACTTTGGTGTGCGCGAACTGTTAGATTGCTTTGTTGAAATTGCTCCAAGACCGCGCCCCAAACAAAGTGAAGAACGCCTTGTTAACCCCGACGAAGACAAATTTACAGGCTTTGTATTTAAAATTCATGCTAACATGGATCCCAACCATAGAGACCGCTTGGCCTTTATAAAAATTGTATCGGGGCAGTTTAAAAGAAATACGCCTTACTTGCATGTTAGAAATGGTAAAAAATTAAAATTCTCGAGTCCAAATGCCTTTTTTGCCGAAAAGAAAGAAATTGTAGACGTCTCTTACCCGGGTGATATTGTAGGATTACACGATACTGGAAACTTTAAAATTGGAGACACTTTAACCGAAGGCGAAGAAATACACTACAAAGGTATTCCTAGTTTCTCGCCAGAGCATTTTAGGTACATTAACAATGCCGATCCATTAAAATCCAAACAACTTTATAAAGGTATTGACCAGTTAATGGATGAAGGTGTGGCCCAATTATTCACCTTAGAACTTAATGGACGTAAAGTTATAGGAACCGTAGGGGCACTGCAATATGAAGTTATTCAATATCGATTAGAACACGAATACGGCGCTAAATGTAGCTATGAAAACCTTGCCGTACATAAAGCATGTTGGGTAGAACCTGAAGATCCAAAAAATGACGAGTATAAAGAATTTTTAAGGGTAAAGCAACGGTACTTGGCTAAAGATAAACAAGGACAGCTTGTGTTTTTGGCAGACTCGGCTTTTTCGTTACAAATGACCCAGCAAAAATACCCGACTATAAAATTTCATTTTACATCTGAGTTTCATTAGCAGCACATCTCAAAAACTCAATTATTTATTAATTAGCCAGAAAGGTATTTTATATACTAAGCGGTCTTTTTATTGTAAGAAAAGGATTAAATATTTACCGTTTAACAGGCTTTTTGAAGAAAATAATCGATTTTTTTGTGGGTTTATACTATTGATTTTATAATTTCATAATTGATTATAACCCCAAAATAATCTACTTATGGACAATCTTGAACAAAATATGTTCAGTAACAAGGAGATTACTGTAACATACGATCCTAAAGTTTGTATTCATGCAGACCGATGTGCCAAAGAGCTTTCCGAAGTATTTAGAGTTTCTGTTATTCCTTGGATAAACCTAGATGGCGTTAATGATACTCAAAAAATCATTAACCAAATTAAAAAATGTCCTTCTGGGGCATTGCGGTATTGTCTAAACAAAAAGGAAGCTTCTTAAGTATCAGGAATAAAAAAGCCCTTAAACAATTTGTTTAAGGGCTTTTTTATTATGCTTCTCCCGTTGGGCCAAAATTTAAGGTTGCTAAATGAAACATTTCGAGCAACCCTCTTAAATTTTACGCTTCTCCCGTTGGGCCAAAATTTAAGGTTGCTAAATGAAACATTTCGAGCAACCCTCTTAAATTTTACGCTTCTCCCGTTGGGCCAAAATTTAAGGTTGCTAAATGAAACATTTCGAGCAACCCTCTTAAATTTTATGCTTCTCCCGTTGGGCCAAAATTTAAAGGTATTGGTGGTTGCTCGTAATCTTTAATTTCACCATGAGCACTTTCAAATCTGTTAACATTATCGTTTAGCGCCTTAAGCAAGCGTTTAGCATGTTGGGGCGTTAAAATAATTCTGGATTTAACCTTGCTTTTTGGGGTTCCCGGCATAATGCTTACAAAGTCTACTACAAATTCGGATACTGAGTGGTTAATAATCGCCAGATTAGAGTACGTCCCTTCGGCCACTTTTTCGTCCAGCTCAATGTTTATTTGTCCTTTTTTGTTTTTCTTATCGTTTTCAGCCATAATTATTCTAGGATAAAAAATCCCGCATAAGCGGGATTTTTATATTATTAATTAAAATTAACTTCTTGTTTTGCTTGCATCATTTCATCAAACTCTTCTTTAGAGCCTACTATAATGTTGTTGTAAGTCCTCATACCTGTACCAGCAGGTATTCTGTGGCCTACAATAACGTTTTCTTTAAGCCCTTCTAGTTCGTCAATTTTACCACTAACAGCGGCTTCGTTAAGAACTTTTGTTGTTTCCTGGAAGGATGCTGCAGAGATAAACGATTTTGTTTGTAACGATGCTCTTGTAATACCTTGCAAGATAGGGGTTGCTGTTGCTGGCTTAGCATCGCGGGCAACAACCAACTGTTTATCTTCACGACGTAATATAGAGTTTTCGTCTCTTAAATCTCTTGGCGTTATAATTTGTCCGGCCTTAAGTTTTGTAGAGTCTCCTGCATCTTCAACCACCTTCATTCCAAACATATCATCGTTTTCTTCGATAAAGTCTGACTTATGAACCAGTTGGTCTTCTAGGAATGTTGAGTCTCCAGAATCGATAATTCTCACCTTACGCATCATTTGTCTTACAACAACCTCGAAGTGTTTGTCGTTAATTTTCACCCCTTGTAAGCGGTAAACTTCTTGTACTTCGTTTACTAGGTACTGCTGTACTGCAGATGGCCCTTGGATGTTTAAGATATCGTTTGGTGTAATCGATCCGTCTGATAATGGCATACCTGCTTTAACAAAGTCGTTCTCCTGAACTAGGATTTGGTTTGACAGTTTTACCAGATACTTTTTAATCTGACCAGATTTAGATTCTACAATAATTTCGCGGTTACCACGCTTAATTTTTCCAAATGAAATTACTCCATCAATCTCACTTACTACTGCTGGGTTAGACGGGTTACGCGCTTCGAACAATTCGGTTACACGTGGTAAACCTCCTGTAATATCCCCTGCTTTTGCAGATTTACGAGGAATTTTAACCAAGACCTTTCCTACTTTAATCTTATCGCCATCGTTTACCATTAGGTGTGCCCCTACTGGCAAGTTGTACGAACGGATAACCTCGCCTTTCGAGTCTTCGATATGAAGTGTAGGAATAAGCTTTTTATTTCTGGTTTCTGAAATTACTTTTTCCTGGAATCCAGTCTGCTCATCAATCTCCACTTGGTACGTTACCCCTTGTTCAAGGTTTTCATACTTCACTTTACCAGCAAATTCTGAAATGATAACCCCGTTATATGGATCCCATTGGCAAACAACATCACCTTTTGAAAGTTGTTGTCCGTTATCTACAAACAAAGTAGAGCCATAAGGAATGTTATTGGTACTTAAGGTAATGCCTGTTTTCTTATCTACAAGTTTAAGTTCGGATGTTCTCGAGATAACAATGTTTACTTCGTTACCATCTTGGTCTTCTCCTTTTACAACTTTAAGATCGTCTATTTCGGCGATACCGTCGTGCTTAACGATTAACTTGTTATCTTCAGAAATGTTACCTGCAATACCACCCACGTGGAATGTACGAAGTGTTAACTGTGTACCAGGCTCACCAATAGATTGGGCTGCTACTACACCAACTGCTTCACCTTGCTGTACCATTTTACCGGTGGCTAGGTTTCTTCCGTAACATTTCGCGCAAATGCCTTTCTTAGCTTCACATGTTAATGGCGAACGAACTTCTACTGTTTCTACAGCAGAGGCTTCAATTCTCTTAGCTATTTCGTCGGTAATTAAATCGTCTGCAGCTACTAAAAGCTCATCGGTAATAGGATCGAGAACATCGTTTAAAGATACACGACCTACAATTCTATCTTTTAATGGCTCAACAATTTCATCGTTCTTCTTTAATGGAGACACTTCTACCCCTCTTAATGTGCCACAATCTTCGCTATTAACAATAACGTCTTGCGAAACATCTACCAAACGACGTGTTAGGTAACCTGCATCGGCCGTTTTAAGTGCCGTATCGGCAAGACCCTTACGCGCCCCGTGCGTAGAGATAAAGTATTCTAAAATTGAAAGGCCTTCTTTAAAGTTAGAAAGAATTGGGTTTTCAATAATTTCACCACCTCCTGCATTCGATTTTTTTGGTTTTGCCATCAAACCACGCATTCCGGTAAGCTGTCTAATCTGTTCTTTAGATCCACGAGCTCCAGAGTCAAGCATCATATATACCGAGTTAAACCCTTGTTGGTCTTCACGAATACGTTTCATAGACAACTCGGTTAGCTCTGCGTTGGTAGAGGTCCAAATATCAATAACTTGGTTATAACGTTCGTTATTGGTAATTAATCCCATGTTATAGTTCGCCATAATACCATCTACCTGTTTGTTGGCAGCATCGATCATGGTGTGCTTTTCTTTAGGGATAATAATATCACCTAAGCTAAATGACAAGCCTCCTTGGAAGGCAAAATTATAGCCTAGTCCTTTAATTTTATCTAAGAATTCTGCTGTTTCTGGTACCGAGGTCACTTTAAGAATATCACCAATAATATTTCTAAGCGACTTTTTAGTTAATACCTCATTAATAAAACCAGCAGCTTCTGGTACGTTTTCATTAAATAATACACGCCCTACAGTAGTTGCCACAATTTGCATGGCAAGTACGCCTTCTTCGTTAAAGTCTAACGTTCTAACTTTAATAGGGGCGTTAAGGTCTACACGCTTTTCGTTATAAGCAATAACAACTTCCTCTGCAGAGTAGAAGGTTAAGCCTTCGCCCTTAATAGGATGCTCTGGTGTTGACTTTCTCTCTTTGGTCATGTAGTATAGCCCAAGAACCATATCTTGTGATGGTACTGCAATAGGCGACCCGTTTGCTGGGTTAAGGATATTGTGTGACGCTAACATTAATAATTGCGCCTCTAATATAGCTTCTGGTCCTAATGGTAAGTGAACCGCCATTTGATCCCCATCAAAATCGGCGTTAAATGCCGTACATACTAATGGATGTAATTGGATGGCTTTCCCCTCGATTAATTTAGGCTGGAATGCTTGAATACCCAAACGGTGTAAGGTAGGAGCACGGTTTAGTAATACAGGGTGTCCTTTAAGAACGTTTTCTAAAATATCCCATACTACAGGCTCTCTTCTGTCTATAATTTTTTTGGCAGACTTAACGGTTTTTACAATACCGCGCTCTATTAGTTTTCTAATAACGAAAGGCTTGTAAAGTTCAGCCGCCATATTTTTTGGTAAACCACACTCGAAAAGTTGTAGTTCTGGACCAACAACAATTACCGAACGGGCAGAATAATCAACACGTTTACCTAATAAGTTTTGACGGAAACGCCCTTGCTTACCTTTTAACGAATCTGACAGCGACTTTAATGGTCTGTTAGAATCGGTTTTTACGGCAGAAGACTTACGTGTGTTATCGAATAACGAATCTACAGATTCCTGTAGCATACGCTTTTCGTTACGTAAAATTACTTCTGGTGCTTTTATTTCTACCAAACGCTTTAAACGGTTGTTACGAATAATCACTCTACGGTAAAGGTCGTTAAGGTCTGATGTTGCAAAACGTCCACCATCTAATGGTACTAACGGACGTAATTCTGGTGGAATAACCGGGATAACCTTCATGATCATCCATTCTGGGCGGTTTTCTCTATTTTCGTTAGACTCTCTTAAAGCTTCAACAACCTGTAAACGTTTTAACGCTTCAGTTTTACGTTGTTTAGAGGTTTCGGTATTGGCTTTGTGTCTTAGTTCGTAAGACAATTCGTCTAAATCAATTCTTGACAACAATTCTATCAAGCACTCAGCGCCCATTTTAGCAATGAACTTGTTAGGATCTGTATCTTCTAAGTATTGGTTTTCCTGCGGAAGGGTTTCTAGAATGTTCAAGTACTCTTCTTCTGTAAGGAAATCCATTTTTTGTAAAGGATCGCCTTCGGCATTTTTAGCGTTACCTGGTTGTATTACAACATAGCGTTCGTAATAAATAATCATGTCTAATTTCTTAGACGGCAACCCTAAAAGGTATCCTATTTTGTTTGGTAGCGAACGGAAATACCAAATGTGCGCTACTGGTACAACTAAGTTAATGTGCCCTACGCGATCACGACGCACTTTCTTTTCTGTAACTTCTACGCCACAACGGTCGCATATAATGCCTTTATATCGTATACGTTTATATTTTCCACAGGCACATTCGTAATCCTTAACGGGACCAAAAATACGCTCACAGAACAAACCATCTCTTTCTGGTTTGTGAGTTCGATAATTAATAGTCTCTGGCTTTAAAACCTCACCGCGCGACTCTGCTAAAATAGATTCTGGTGACGCTAAACCAATAGAGATTTTATTAAACCTCTTTACAGTATTCTTATCTTGTTTTCTTGCCATAATATATGGTACTATCGAATTATTTGTAAACTTTAAAGATCCCCTTTTTCAAGGGGATATAATTATTCTTCTAATCTGATGTCTAGTCCAAGACCTTTCAATTCGTGCATTAATACGTTGAAAGATTCTGGCAAGCCTGGTTCTGGCATTGGTTCGCCTTTAACAATACTTTCGTATGTTTTGGCTCTACCAAGAACGTCATCAGATTTCACGGTCAATATTTCTCTTAGTGTACTAGAGGCGCCATAGGCTTCTAATGCCCACACTTCCATTTCTCCAAAACGCTGGCCTCCAAATTGTGCTTTACCACCAAGAGGTTGTTGTGTAATAAGCGAGTATGGTCCTATAGAACGCGCGTGCATCTTATCGTCTACCATGTGCCCTAGTTTTAGCATATAAATAACACCTACTGTTGCTGGTTGGTCAAAACGTGACCCTGTTCCACCATCGTATAGGTAGGTATGGCCAAATCTTGGTATTCCGGCTTCGTCTGTAAAGGCGTTAATTTGGTCTAGTGTAGCACCGTCGAAAATAGGTGTGGCATATTTTTTACCTAATTTTAAGCCAGCCCAACCTAATACGGTTTCGTAAATCTGACCAATGTTCATACGCGATGGTACCCCTAGTGGGTTTAACACGATGTCTACTGGCGTGCCATCTTCTAGGAAAGGCATGTCTTCGTCTCTTACAATACGTGCTACAATACCTTTGTTACCGTGGCGTCCTGCCATTTTATCACCTACTTTAAGTTTACGTTTTTTGGCAATATAAACTTTGGCTAGTTTGATGATACCAGATGGTAATTCGTCTCCTACAGAAATGGTAAATTTCTCTCTACGAAGCGCACCTTGTAAATCGTTTTCTTTAATCTTGTAGTTGTGAATTAAATCGGCAACCAATTTGTTTGTATAGTCATCGGTAGTCCAAGTTCCTGTAGTTAAGTGCGTGTAATCATCAACAGCATTCAACATTTTTTGGGTAAACTTTTTACCTTTTGGTAATACTTCTTCGCCAAGATCGTTAAATACCCCTTGGGCTGTTTTACCATTAACTATAGCGTAAAGCTTATCTACAAGAATAGATTTTAGCTCTTCGAATTTCACCTCGTAAGATTGCTCTAACTGGGCGATATCTTCTTTATCTTTAGCTCTTTTACGCTTGTCTTTAATGGCTCTGGCAAACAATTTTTTATCGATTACCACACCATTTAAAGAAGGAGATGCTTTTAACGAAGCGTCTTTTACATCGCCTGCTTTATCGCCAAATATGGCGCGTAATAGTTTTTCTTCTGGTGTTGGATCGCTTTCTCCTTTTGGTGTAATTTTACCAATAAGGATATCGCCAGGTTTTACTTCTGCCCCTACACGGATCATACCATTTTCGTCAAGGTCTTTTGTGGCCTCTTCCGAAACGTTTGGTATGTCGTTAGTCAATTCTTCATTTCCTAGCTTGGTATCTCTAACTTCTAAGGAATACTCATCGATGTGAATAGAAGTAAAGATATCTTCGCGTACTACTTTTTCTGAAATTACAATCGCATCCTCGAAGTTGTACCCTTTCCAAGGCATGAAGGCTACTTTCATGTTTCGGCCTAATGCCAACTCCCCTTTTTGGGTGGCATAGCCTTCACATAATACTTCTCCTTTTTTAACTAGGTCGCCGCGTCTTACGATAGGCTTTAAGTTAATTGAGGTTCCTTGGTTTGTTTTTCTAAATTTAACTAACGGATAGGTTTTTGTTTCACTATCAAAGCTAACTTTAGCTTCATCTTCGGTTCTGTCGTACTTAATCGTGATTTTTTCGGCGTCTACATATTCTACAACACCATTGCCTTCAGCATTGATTAATACTCTAGAATCTGATGCTACTTGACGTTCTAACCCTGTTCCTACAATTGGCGATTCAGGTCGTAACAATGGTACGGCCTGACGCATCATGTTAGATCCCATTAAGGCACGGTTGGCATCATCGTGCTCTAAGAAAGGAATTAACGATGCCGAAATTGAGGCAATTTGGTTAGGCGCTACATCTGTATAATGTATTTGAGTAGGCTCTACAACCGGGAAGTCGCCTTCCATTCTTGCAATAACCTTGTCGTGTATAATTTTACCGGCGTCATCAACCTCTACAGTGGCTTGTGCGATCATTTGATCTTCTTCCTCTTCTGCACTAAGGTAAATGGGGTCGCCTTTAATATCTACAACACCGTCTTCTACTTTTCTATAAGGGGTTTCTATGAATCCCATAGCGTTTACTTTCGCATAAACCGAAAGTGAAGATATAAGTCCAATGTTTGGTCCTTCAGGAGTTTCAATAGGACATAAACGGCCGTAGTGTGTATAGTGAACGTCACGTACCTCGAACCCGGCTCTTTCACGTGATAAACCACCTGGACCTAAGGCCGATAAACGACGTTTGTGAGTAATCTCGGCCAATGGGTTTGTTTGGTCCATGAACTGAGATAACTGGTTGGTACCAAAGAACGAGTTGATTACCGACGATAATGTTTTTGCATTAATTAAGTCGATAGGTGTAAACACCTCGTTATCACGAACGTTCATACGCTCGCGAATGGTACGTGCCATACGGGCTAATCCTACTCCAAACTGAGATGATAACTGCTCGCCTACGGTACGTACACGACGGTTAGATAAGTGATCAATATCATCAATCTCGGCTTTAGAGTTAATAAGCTCGATTAAATATTTTATAATGGTAATGATATCTTCTTTGGTAAGCACTTGCTTGTCCATACCGATATCAAGGCCTAATTTTTTGTTCATTCTATAACGGCCTACTTCACCAAGTGAGTAACGTTGGTCGCTAAAGAACAATTTGTCTATAATACCACGCGCGGTTTCTTCGTCTGGCGGCTCGGCATTACGCAATTGGCGGTAAATATGCTCTACGGCTTCTTTTTCGGAGTTTGTTGGATCCTTTTGAAGCGTGTTATGAATGATGGCATAATCGCCTTGTTGTGCGGTTTCCTTATGTAAAAGGATTGTTTTTACGTTTGTTTCAAGGATTTCTTCGATATTGTCTTTATCGAGAATGGTATCACGATCTAGAACAATTTCGTTTCTTTCGATAGATACTACTTCTCCTGTATCTTCATCTACAAAATCCTCGTGCCATGTATTAAGTACACGGGCTGCTAGTTTACGGCCTTGCACTTTTTTCAATCCAGATTTCGACACTTTAACCTCTTCGGCTAAATCGAAAATTTCCAGGATGTCTTTATCACGTTCAAAGCCAATAGCTCTGAATAATGTTGTTACAGGTAATTTTTTCTTACGATCGATGTAAGCATACATTACGCTGTTAATGTCTGTTGCGAATTCTATCCAAGAGCCTTTAAAAGGAATAACTCTTGCCGAATATAGTTTGGTACCATTGGCGTGGAAAGATTGGCCAAAGAAAACTCCTGGTGAACGGTGTAATTGCGATACCACAACGCGTTCTGCTCCATTAATAACAAAAGTACCGCTAGGTGTCATGTAAGGAATTGTGCCTAGGTAAACATCCTGTACTATGGTTTCGAAATCCTCATGTTCTGGGTCTGTACAGTACAGTTTAAGTCTGGCCTTAAGTGGCACGCTATAGGTAAGTCCTCGTTCAATACATTCTTCTATTGTATATCTGGGGGGGTCGATAAAGTAATCTAAAAATTCTAATACGAATTGATTACGAGTATCTGTTATTGGGAAATTTTCCATGAAGGTATTGTAGAGCCCTTCGTTTCCTCTTTCTTCAGATTTAGTTTCTAGCTGGAAAAAATCCTGGAAGGATTTTATCTGAATATCCATAAAATCCGGATATTCTGTTCTATTGATAATAGAAGAGAAATTTAATCTTTCAGCTTTTTTTGCTAACATCAATGGACGGAATTTAGATTAAAAAAAATGAGTGGTCGTATACAAACTTTTATATACGCAAAATGGTCTAGGTCATATCCCGTTATGGGATAGACCTAAACCTTTATTGTGTTTGGTTGTTAAGCTTACTTAAGCTCAACCTCGGCTCCTGCTTCTTCTAACTGAGATTTTAATGCTTCAGCTTCGTCTTTAGATACACCTTCTTTTACAGAGCTTGGTGCGTCGTCTACTAAACCTTTAGCTTCTTTTAATCCTAATCCAGTTAATTCTTTAACTAGTTTTACTACTGCTAATTTAGAACCACCAGCGGCTTTAAGGATTACGTCAAATTCAGTTTGCTCTTCAGCAGCTTCACCACCACCAGCAGCAGCGCCACCAGCAACAGCTACAGCAGCAGCTGCAGGCTCGATACCATATTCTTCTTTTAATATATCAGCTAACTCATTAACTTCCTTTACTGTTAAGTTAACTAATTGTTCTGCGAAATCTTTTAAATCTGCCATTTTTCTATCGTTTTAATGTGTGTTTTAATTTAAATTATAATGTGTTAAAAGTGCGTACTTTTTCGGGTTATCCTTCTTTTTCGGATAACGTTTTCAAAATACCTGCTAATTTGCCACCGCCAGACTGAAGTGCTGATATAACGTTCTTTGCTGGTGATTGTAACAATCCAATGATATCTCCAATAACCTCTTCTTTGGATTTGATAGCCACTAAGGCATCAAGTTGTTCGTCTCCAATAAAGATGGCCTCTTCGATAAACGCACCTTTTAAAAGTGGTTTTTCAGACTTCTTACGGAAGTTCTTGATTACCTTGGCAGGGGCATTCCCTATTTCAGAATACATTACCGAAGTATTGCCTTTTAAGGTTGTTGGTAAATCTCCAAAATCTTTTTCTGAAGATTCCATTGCTTTTGCAAGCAGGGTATTTTTAACAACTGCTAACTTTATGTTTGCTTTAAAGCAAGCGCGTCTTAAGTTTGAAGTGCTAACTGCGTCTAAACCTGATATATCGGCTAAATAAATATTAGCAGATTCGGCTAATTGTGCAGTTAAGTCTTCAATTACTTGTGATTTTTCTTCTCTTGTCATAATAAAAGTTTTAACTACTTAACCGCCCAGTTTTTGGCATCTACAGCTACACTAGGGCTCATGGTGCTAGAGATAAAGATACTCTTTACATAAGTTCCTTTTGCTGCTGTTGGTTTAAGCTTCATTAATGTTTGTAATAACTCGTTTGCGTTGCCTGCAATTTTTTCGGCATCGAAAGATGCTTTTCCTATTGAGGCGTGTACAATTCCGGTTTTATCAACTTTAAAGTCGATTTTTCCAGATTTTACATCGTTTACTGCTTTAGCAACATCCATAGTTACCGTACCTGTTTTTGGGTTTGGCATTAAACCTCTTGGCCCTAAAATACGCCCTAAAGGTCCTAACTTACCCATAACGCTTGGCATGGTAATAATTACGTCTACGTCTGTCCAACCACCTTTAATTTTATCAAGGTATTCGTCTAAACCAACGTAATCTGCTCCAGCTTCTTTTGCTTCGGCTTCTTTGTCTGGTGTTACCAGTGCTAAAACTTTAACGTCTTTTCCTGTACCGTGAGGTAGTGTTACCACTCCTCTTACCATTTGATTAGCTTTACGTGGATCTACTCCTAAACGTACTGCAATATCTACAGAGGCATCAAACTTGGTATTGGTAATTTCCTTTACTAATGCAGATGCTTCAGCGATAGAATAAAATCTACCTTTTTCTATTTTTGCTAAAGCCTCTTTCTTCTTTCTTGTTAATCTTGCCATTTAATAATTTTTTAGATTAATTAGGGGCTTCACCTCCTTTTACAGTTATCCCCATAGATCTTGCTGTTCCAGCTACCATTTTCATAGCAGCATCGATTGTAAATGCGTTTAAATCTTGCATTTTATCTTCAGCTATGGCTCTAACTTGATCCCAAGAAACTTTAGCTACTTTTTTAACGTGAGGTTCTCCAGAACCTTTCTTCACCTTGGCCGCTTCTAATAATTGTACAGCTGCAGGAGGTGTTTTAATTACAAAATCGAACGATTTGTCTGAATAAACAGAAATCACGACTGGTAATACTTTACCTTGTTTATCTTGGGTTCTTCCGTTAAATTGCTTACAGAACTCCATGATATTAACTCCTGCGGCACCTAAAGCGGGTCCAACCGGTGGCGAAGGATTCGCGGCACCTCCCCTAACTTGTAGTTTAACTACTTTACTTAACTCTTTTGCCATTTTAATTAATTTAATTTTGATGCAGACCTAATTTTTGGAAGCAAAGGTCGCACCTATATCATGTAACAACTATTATACTTTCTCTACTTGCATGTAGCTTAACTCTAATGGTGTTTTTCTTCCAAAGATTTTCACCATAACTTCAAGCTTACGCTTTTCTTCGTTTATTTTCTCGATGGTACCATCAAAACCATTAAATGGCCCGTCGATTACCTTAACGGTTTCTCCTACCTTGTAAGGTATGGCTACATTTACATCGGCTTCTACGGCTAACTCATCTACTTTACCTAGCATACGGTTAACTTCAGATTGCCTTAACGGCACAGGATCTCCTCCTTTTGTCTCACCTAAAAACCCAATAACATTGGTTACCGATTTTATGATGTGGGGAATTTCTCCTGTTAGGTTTGCCTGAATCATGATATACCCAGGAAAATAAACGCGTTCTTTATTTATTTTTTTCCCGTTTCTAATTTGAACCACCTTTTCGGTAGGTACTAAAACTTGGTCTACATAATCGTCTAGACCTAAACGAGCAATTTCATTCTCTATATAGGTCTTAATTTTATTTTCTTGGCCACTAACGGCTCTTACCACATACCATTTTTTCTCACTCGCTTCAGACATACCTACTACCCGTTAATCCAATTAAAATAAAATCCTACTACTTTACTAAAAACCGTATCGACGCCCCAAATTGCTAGAGAGAAGATAATAGAAAACACAGCTACCAAAACGGTTAGTTTTTGAGCTTCTGCCCAAGTTGGCCATGTTACGTGGTTTTTTAGTTCTCCGAAGGATTCTTTTACATAGTTTACAATTCCAGCCATTGTATATTTTATTTGTACGGGTTGAGAAGGCTTGCTTCACGCAGACTACCGTTTGGTGTAAACACGCTTAGCTTAAACACTTCAATAAACTTAGTGTAGCGCTTCTCGCCACGATTTTTAATGTTGCACGGGTTGAGAGGCTTGCTTCGACAAGCTCTGCATAGACTTCTCGTCTCGTATTTATTATCTGCACGGGTTGAGAGGCTCGAACTCCCGACACCTGGTTTTGGAGACCAGTGCTCTACCAACTGAGCTAAACCCGTAAATACAAGTCAAGGTATTTCGACTTTTCGAAATACCTTAACCTATATGTTGACTTATAATTAGTCTAAAATTTCAGTTACCTGACCAGCACCTACTGTACGACCACCTTCACGAATCGCAAAACGTAAACCTTGGTTTAATGCGATTGGTTGGATTAAGTCTACAGTAATAGTCAAGTTATCACCTGGCATTACCATTTCAACACCTTCTGGTAAAACAATGTTACCTGTTACGTCAGTTGTACGTACATAGAACTGTGGACGGTAGTTGTTGTGGAATGGTGTGTGACGACCACCTTCTTCTTTTTTAAGGATATACACCTCTGCTTTAAATTTAGCGTGAGGAGTAATTGAACCTGGCTTAGTGATTACCATACCACGACGGATATCGGTTTTCTCGATACCTCTTAATAAGATACCTACGTTATCTCCAGCTTCACCTCTGTCTAATATCTTACGGAACATCTCAACACCTGTAATAGTAGATGTTAATTTCTCAGCGCCCATACCAATAATCTCTACAGGATCTCCAGTGTTAGCAACACCAGTTTCGATACGTCCAGTTGCTACTGTACCACGACCTGTAATAGAGAATACATCTTCGATTGGCATTAAGAAGTCTTTATCAACTTCACGCATTGGCTCTTCAATCCAGTTATCAACTGCATCCATTAATTCCATTACGGTATCAACCCATTTTTGCTCTCCGTTAAGAGCACCTAAAGCAGAACCAGAAATTACAGGACCGTTGTCACCATCGTAATCGTAGAAACTTAATAAGTCTCTTACTTCCATATCAACAAGCTCTAAAAGCTCCTCATCGTCTACTAAGTCTACTTTGTTTAAGAATACTACAATACGAGGAATTCCTACCTGACGTCCTAAAAGGATGTGCTCACGAGTTTGTGGCATTGGACCATCAGTAGCAGCTACTACTAAGATAGCACCATCCATTTGTGCAGCACCAGTTACCATGTTCTTAACGTAATCGGCGTGACCTGGACAATCTACGTGCGCATAGTGACGGTTAGCTGTTTGGTATTCTACGTGTGATGTATTAATTGTAATACCTCTTTCTTTTTCTTCTGGAGCGTTATCGATAGTATCGAAATCTCTTTTTTCAGATAAACCAGCGTTTGCTAATACGGTAGTAATAGCAGCGGTTAAAGTTGTTTTACCGTGATCTACGTGTCCAATTGTACCAATATTTAAGTGCGGTTTGGAACGATCGAAAGTTTCCTTTGCCATGTTTGTAAAATTTAATCTTAGTTATATAATAATATTAGTGTAAAAACAAAATTCATCTCTAGATAGAGCCAATGACGGGATTTGAACCCGTGACCTCTTCCTTACCAAGGAAACGCTCTACCCCTGAGCTACACCGGCTTAAAAGTTCAAAGTTTAAATCTCAAAGTTTCGCTTTGAAGTTTTAAACGATACTCAAAGTTTTTTTAGAGCAGAAGACCAAGTTTTGCTTGACTTCGCTCAGGATAATTCCTTTACCTTTTTACAGGCGCGTTGCTTATCCTTTTGAGCGGGAGACCGGGTTCGAACCGGCGACATTCAGCTTGGAAGGCTGACGCTCTACCAACTGAGCTACTCCCGCAATTCTCAATTAAAATAATCTCTTATTTTTTTGAGATTTCCGTTTTCACGGAAATTATTGTGGGGAGAGCAGGATTCGAACCTGCGAAGTTAAAAAACAACAGATTTACAGTCTGTCCTCGTTGGCCGCTTGAGTATCTCCCCAATGTTTGGTATAATTCAATATTTCTTAGAACTTAAGAGCCGATGGAGGGACTCGAACCCACGACCTGCTGATTACAAATCAGCTGCTCTAGCCAGCTGAGCTACATCGGCTTTTTAATACTTTTTTTGGCTAAAAAAAAGCCCGCTATTTCTAACGGACTGCAAATGTATATATTTATTTTCTTATTCAAAACATTTTTTAAAAAATTTTCATCAAAATATTACAAATATGATCTTAGCTTACCTTTTCGGCGTTTTAATTGACGCTCTAAAGAGGCGACAGCCATATCTGTTCCTTCCTCAAAAGTCTTACACTGCTTTTTTACCACCAAACTATCTCCAGGCACGCTAACTCTGGCCTCGAAGACTTTGTTTATTCTATCGTTAGTATTTTCTACTTTTAAATAAACATCGGATTGGATGATTTTATCATAAAACAAATCTAATTTGTCCATTCGTTTTTGAATAAAATCTATCAACTTTCTGTCTGCAGAAAAATTGACTGATTGCGTGTTTACTTTCATACGTTTTAAGTTTAGGGTTAAACAAATAGATTAAAAAAAATGCTTACTTTTTACTTCTTGGGTGAGCGTTTAAATAAACCTTTTTCAATTCGGCAATGCTGTTGTGTGTGTAAACTTGTGTTGCCGCTAAACTTGAATGCCCAAGGAGTTCTTTTACAGCATTTAAATCTGCACCTTGATTTAATAAATGAGTAGCAAAAGAGTGCCTTAAAATATGTGGACTCTTTTTCACCTTTGTGGATGCCCTACTAAAATACTCATTAATTGTTCTGTAAACAAGTGTTTCGTAAATTTTAACGCCCTTTTTGGTTAAAAACAAATAAGCGCTATCCTTAATATGCTCTAGCTCATTTCTTTTATCAAGATAGCTTTTTATGGTTTCTATTACGTTACTTAACAACGGCACATAACGCTCTTTATTTCGTTTCCCCAGGACCTTTAACATTTTATTAGACACATCTAAATCGGAAAGCTTTAACTCAATTAGCTCTATACGCCTTATTCCGGTTGCGTAAAACAACTCTATCATGAGTTTGCTTCGCCAACTTTCAAAATCATCGGCAAAATCCATTGTATCCAGCACAAGCCCAACTTCCTTTTCTGAAAAAGGTACTTGTATGTCTTTGCTTGTTTTTAAGGCTTTGTGTTTTACCAAGGGATTTTCTTGCACATCGCCTACTTTTATAAGAAATTTATAGTAGGTGTTTAAGGCCGAAACTTTGCGGTTAACGCTTCTGTTGGCAATCCCTTGCTCGACCAGCGACACGATCCAGCTTCGTATTTGTGCGTAGTTTACACCCTCTAAACTATGTACATCGTAGGTTTCTTCCAAAAAAAACAAAAAATTGCTCAAATCGGCCTCATAAGCTTTAACCGTTAGCTTGGAGTATTTTTTTTCCAACAGCAAATAATCGAGAAAGGGCTTGAAGATCATGTTTGTTTATTAATTAGGCTAAAGATACGGTTTTGTTACTAAGTTAAGTTTAGGCCAAAAAAAATCCTGCAAAAATGCAGGATTTTATACGTGTAAAACATTTGTAAGATTAAATGTTTTCTAGATCTCTTAGTCTTTGAATGTATTGCGCTTTTTGTATTTGCGCTCTTTTCTCTACAGAAGGTTTTGTAAATTGCTTGCGTGTTTGCAATTGACGCTTAGTTCCTGTTCTGTCAAACTTTCGCTTGAAACGCTTTAGCGCTCTATCTATATTTTCTCCTTCTTTTACTGGTATAATTAACATAGGCCTTAACCTCCTTTCTTTTAAAATTTTTGGTGTGCAAATATAATGCGTTTTTTATAACCTACAAATAAAAATTTTTATTTTTGATTTTAGTAGTAATATCGCGTATTGCTTTTACATCTATTCCACTAACCTACTCCTTAAACAATTTGGATCGCTTGGTTAAGTCTTGGATTAACTTTTCGTCTTCCTCGCTCTCTAAAAGCACATTATAGTTTTTCCAAAATGCTTTATTATAGGGCTTGGGCGAAAAAATATCGGCTTCCCATTTTTGGTTCAAAGCTTTAGCGATAGCTGCTTTATCTTCTATTATTTCGGAGAACAGTATTTCCTGTACTGTAAAATAGTAACGCTCCTCTTTATTGTAACGCGCTTCGGCCTCTTTGGTCATTTTTCCTTTAGGCTTATATCCTACGTTTACAAGCTTTGGCGTTTCATAATAAATATAACTAGGGTACATTTTGTCGTTATACGCCATGTAATTTATAATTAACTTATGATTGGTTTGTGTGCCAAAAAGTGTTTTGCTTCGGCTTTTTTGAGCTGGTGAAGCGGCCACCAATTCGTATTCAATTTTTTTAATGGCATAATTGTCCCAATAAATGTAAATCCATCCTCGGGGATGGTAACCTTCGTTATAGATTCCTTCGGTATTTAACCCAACGTACGTTTTGCCTTTTGCGATTTGAATTTTATAAATTTTCCTACCGTTATCGACAAGTACCGTATCAACACTAAACAGATGTTTGTTTAAAATATCATCCCCAAAAAGCGCCCCCTCTTCTTGTGTGTTTCTCAACAAATTCAATTTTCCTTTAAAAAGGTTTGGCAAGCCATTAACGCGGGTATCGTTCCATTTAATGGCTTTTGCCAATCTAGACGTAGGAATGGTATCTCGTTTTAGGTTTTCGGCCTTTAGCGTTTTATTACCCGTGGTGTTTTTTAAATAGGTGTAATACGTGAACAAGCTATCTACATCGCGCAAATCGTAACTTTTTCGCATTTCATCTACATTAACCTTTAAATACTGATTGGTTGGCGATGCAAAACCAGAATCGTATAGTGAAATGGCACTTTCTATAAGCCATTTAAACTCTTTGGTATTTCGTTCTTTATGGCGTAAAAATCCTTTTTGAATGTAAGCCGAGTCTGGCATATTCTCCTGAAGTTTCTCTAAAGCGCGCAACACCACCTCATTTCCTGTTTGAGGTCTGGGGTCGGCCACAATTACAACCTCATCCAACGAAGCTACGTCTTCTTCTAGATAAATCTCACCTTCGTCATTAGCCACATCTACAGGCACTTTATAACTTTTATATCCAATGGTCGAGACAACTAAAGTATCCTTAGCATGTTTGCTTGGCACCAATAGAACAAATTTCCCGTCTACATTGCTTACCGTTCCTATGGTTGTATTTTGCACATAAACACTGGCATTTTCCAGAGGGAGCCCAGTTGCGAAATCAAGTATTTTATTTTTAACTTCAATTTGGGCCTGGCTACTAAATGCAATACAGACCAAAAACAGAAATATGTGTAACGTTCTACTATTGGGGGCCATACCTTATTATGTTGCTGGTTTGTAGTCTTTGTTGTCTAGTGTCATTTTAGCGATAATTTCCCTAAGGATTTCCGATGTACCACCTCCAATAGGTCCTAAACGACTATCGCGTAATAACCTTGCCATAGGGTATTCTTCCATATAGCCGTACCCGCCCAAAAATTGCAGACATTGGTAAATCACCTCATCGGCCATTGCTGTTGACTTTAACTTAGACATGGTTGCCTCTTTTACCACATACTCCCCTTGGTTTAACCTGTGGGCTACGGTGTAGTTAAATGTTTTACAGATGGTCATATCGGTATACAAATCTGAAAACTTATGGCGTAATGCCTGAAATTTATCTATAGTTTGACCAAAGGCTTTACGCTCGCTCATATATTGCTTAGCATACTCAAGAGCATACTCGGCTCTTGCATGGGCATTTACACCCATTATCAAGCGCTCTAAAGCAAAGTGTTGCATGATATAGGGGAATCCTTTCCCTTCTTCTCCCATAAGGTTTTCGGCAGGGATTTTAACATTGTCGAAAGCTATTTCTGCCGTATCTGATGCGCGCCAGCCTAGCTTATCCAGCTTAGTTGCCGAAATGCCTGGCACATCCCTATCCATAATAAAAATGCTTATCCCTTTGTTTCCCAACTCTGGATGCGTCTTGGCTGCAACCACTAAATAATCGCTATAAATCCCGTTGGTTATAAACGTTTTCGAGCCATTAATAATATAATGATCGCCGTCCTTTACAGCTGTTGTTCGCATGCTGGCTACATCGCTACCTCCAAACGGCTCGGTTATACACAAGCAGCCTATTTTATCGCCGGTTATGCTAGGAGCTAGGTATTTTTCTTTTATATCATGACTACCTTCTGCGTTAACATGCGTCATGGCCAAATAGGTATGTGCCCAGATGTTGGCGGCAAAGCCTCCTGAATTTATTTTCTGTAATTCCTCTAAAAGGATTACGGTATAAAATGTATCTAGTCCCATGCCACCATAAGCTTCTGGATAAACTAGCCCTAAAAAGCCCATTTCTCCAAATTTCTTCCAAATAAAGCGCTCTACCGTTCCGGTTTCTTCCCATTTGTTTATATGTGGTACAACTTCCTTTTGTAAAAATTCTTTAAGGCTTTCTCTAAATAAGTGATGTTCTTCAGTGAAGTACATATGATTCATATGTTAATTTTTTAATCATTCGTTGCTTAGGCCCAAATATAACTTAATTATCTCGATTTTATTTAACGGAAAACCCTTAACTTTTGTTAATTCATCAAAGGAATTAAAGCCCTCCCTAAGCGTACGCTGCTCTATAATATTGTAGGCGATTTCATAATCTATATAAGGGATGTTAACCAATTGATCCCTAGTGGCTGTATTTAAATTAACCCGCTGTATGGGTCTTGGTGTTTTTACCGCAAAGTGCTCTAAAAGCCGTTCTATCACTTCGGCCGAAAGCCCATAAATCTCACCTAGTTCGGCATTGGCAGCAAACCCGCCATGTTTTGTTCTGTAGTCTATAATTCTTTGACTTAATTTTTCTCCCACACCGTAAACTTTTTGAAGCGCTGCCTTAGAAGCCTTATTTAAGTCGAGTTTTTGCGCATAGGTTTTTGGCTTGGTTGCACGGTCTTTAAATTTTGATTTGGGTCTGGGGTTGGTTACCCATTCGGGGAACTTAAAATAGGGTGATATGGCCTTTAGCAAAGAGTCGGAAACTTGGGTTACCTGCTGGAATTCCGAGGCCGAATTCACCCATTTGTTTAACGCCCTAAAATTGTGCAACCTGTCTATCTCGGCCGTAGACATGCCTAAGGTATACCCTTTATAATCGGTTATGTAATTGGGGTTGAAGGGATATATTTTGGGTTTCTTTTTAGCTTCGGAAACACGCTTTAAAGAATCTAGCTCATGCTCGAAAGCTGCCAGTTTTTCTTGGTCGATAGCAAGCGGTTTAGGAGACGAAAAATCAGAAAAATAATAAATGCCCTGGGCCGCAACTATTAAAACCAGCAATAAAAAAACCCCAGTTCGCTGTTGCTTGGTAAACACGAAATGGGGCTTTATATTTTTCATCTTTATGTTTTACATATGCTTGGTTACATCTACCGCACCATCTTCTATCGCTTCCTTTTTTATTGAAATGGCATTTAAATAGCGCTTCATCTCTTCCCTAACTCTAGGGAACAACAACAATAGACCTACCATATTAGGGAACACCAATGCTAGAATCATGGCATCGGAGAATTTAATTACGGCATCTAAAGTTGCCGCAGCACCTATAACAACAAATAAAAGGAATAATATTTTGTACACTAAATCGGCCACTTTACCTCTTCCAAAAAGGAATTTCCACGATTGCAACCCGTAATACGACCAAGAGATCATGGTTGAAAAGGCAAACAGCACAATGGCTATTGTTAGCACATATGAAAACCCAGGTATAACCGAATCGAAAGCTTCTGATGTTAGGTCGACCCCGCCTATTTTTTCACCTGTAGCGTTAATCATGACATTACTGCCTTCTACAGCACCGTAAGTAAACACACTTTGCATGTTGGCGCCATCAATATTAAAGAAAATGATAACCAAGGCGGTCATTGTACAGATCACCACAGTATCGATAAAAGGTTCTAAAAGCGCCACAACACCTTCAGATGCGGGGTACTTTGTACGCACTGCCGAGTGGGCAATAGCTGCCGAACCCGCACCAGCTTCGTTTGAAAAAGCGGCACGCTGAAACCCTACAATTAAAACTCCCATAAAACCTCCTAATCCGGCCATAGGGGTAAAGGCGCCCTCTATAATCAGTTTAAAGGCATCGTCTATATAGTTGAAATTTGCAAAAATAATAACCAAGGCAGCCAGCACATAAATACCCGCCATAAAAGGCACTACCCGTTCTGTAATTTTAGCAATACGTTTAATTCCGCCAATAATTACAACACCTACCAATACCGCTAGAATAACACCAATAATGGTTCCTGTTGCACCCCCTTCTAAACCAATAAGAGATGATATTTGAACCGTTGCTTGGTTAGACTGGAAGGCGTTACCGCCACCAAATGAAGCCCCAACACATAACACGGCAAATATACCTGCTAAAGCTTTTCCTAAACCAGATTTACCTGTTGCTTTAAGACCTTTGGACAAATAGTACATTGGCCCACCGTAAATGGTGCCGTCTTTACCTACATCGCGGTATTTTACTCCTAAAGTACACTCCACAAATTTTGTAGACATACCCAAAAGGCCGCACACAATCATCCAAAATGTGGCTCCTGGCCCTCCCGTGGCAATGGCCACAGCTACTCCTGCAATATTACCAAGTCCCACGGTTCCCGAAACGGCTGTTGCAAGCGCCTGAAAGTGGGAAACTTCGCCATGGGCGCTTTCGTCTCTAATAGTATCTTTTATATCTTCTTCGGCCAAAGCCTCATCGTTGTCGTACAATTTATCTACACCGTGCTTTTCAATATCAACAAACTTGCCCCGTACGGTATTAATGGCCAGTGGAAATTTAGAAATGCTTGGCACCTTAAAAAAGAGGGTGAAGAATGTTGCTCCAAAAACCAACAAAATAACAACAATGGGCACATTTAACCCTGCAATAGGCACAGAGGTTAAAATAAAGCCTTCCCAGCCTTCGGCTATTGGCATGAAAGCATCATTTACTTTTTCATCCAGCCCTTTTTCTTGGGCCGAAAGCATAAGCGGAAAAATTAGGGTCATTATTGATAGAAGATAGTTCTTCATTGTGTGTTAAAATTTAGTTAGTTTTAAGATAATTTATTGTTAAAGCCGACAAGATGCTAAAAAAAAATGAGTTATTAAAACATCTTGCGTTAAAATGAAATCGCGTTATTCTATGTTATACACTGTGTTAAGCTTCTGAATTTGCTCGGGTCTTCCCAGAACAATTATTTTAGAATTAGGCACCAATTTGGTCTCGGCCTCTGGGTTAACCACGTAGTCTCCGGCGGCATTTTTAAACCCTATGACGTTGCAACCCGTTTTGCGTCTTAAGTCAAGATCCTTAATTGTTTTTACCGTTGTGGGGTCGTACAGCATTTCTACATTAATCTCTTCTATGTTTATGTTAGATTTCCCTACAATAGCCAAGTTATCTATAAACTCGATTAAATCTGGAACCACAACCAACGAGGCCATGTGGTCGCCACCTATTTTATCGGGAAGGATAACATTATCGGCGCCGGCCAACTTTAATTTTTTATACGAGGTCTCTTGCGAGGCTCGACTAATAATACAAAGGTCTTTGTTTAACTGCCTTGCAGACAGTACCACAAAAAGGTTATCGGCATCGTTAGGGAGTGCGCAAATTAAGGTACTTGCCCGCCCTACTCCTGCTTGCATTAAAACCTCATCTTCATTGGCATTTCCATAAACAAACAAGGTCTCGTCGTTTTCAAATCTATCAATTAACGCCTTATCTTTTTCTACAACCACAAACGCTTTTTGGTAGGCTAAAAGTTTTTTGGCAGCCTGCCTACCGTTTCTTCCGTAACCGCAAATTATAATGTGGTTACTTAACTGATCTATTTTTCGTTGCATTTTCTTTTGCTTTAATTCCTCCAAATTATTGTTACTTAAAATATACTCGGTAATCACACTAATGGCAAAACCAACAATGACCACGCTTGCTAGTATTAAAAAAATGGTAAATATCTTAGAAAACTCGTCCAAGGGCTGTACTTCACCAAAACCTACGGTAGTAATGGTAATAACTGTCATGTATAGCGAATCGATCCAGGTGTAGCCCGAAACAAAACGGTAGCCCAAAACACCTATCAATAATACTCCCAACAGCAGAAAAATAGCTGTGTAGATTCTTGATCGGAATAGCGTTAAAAATGTTTTATTCATACGTTGATTAAAGATCGAAAACCGATGAGCGTTTGGTATACACCAAGTCTTTAATTCGCATCCAAAAGGCAATAAACAAGTACAGTGCGAACCCAAAACCCAACGTTACAAAAGTTAAGTACATAAACGATGTTCGCACTACTTTTGCTCTTATCCCCAAGCGGTCTGCAATTCGTTGGCAAACGTAATAGCCTCGCTTTTGAAAATACAATAAGGTTTTGTAAAAAATATTCATGCCGCAAATTAATAAATTATTTTGCAATTAACGCATGTCCTATAGCGCATTGCAAACATCTATTTTTATCGCAATAATTATTTTTAAGCTGTAAAAGCGCTTGGGTTTGGAAAGCCGATTTTGCTATAGGACGCAAATAATCGTACATTGAAACGATGCTGTTTTTCTCGGGGGCAATATCGCTAATTAAGTTGATTAGCAAACTGTTATCGGTCTTACCAACAGCTTTGGCATAAGCAAACTTTAACGGTACAACCGTATTTATCAGTAACAAATCTATAAATGCTTTTGAAAGTCCTTTTTTAAGCATTTTGGACGTTTTTTGAAACGTATAATGTGTTTTCCAAAACAACGAAGCCTCTGTTTTAAATAGAGCATACAGCTCATTTTTATCTTGGGTTTCAATAATTTTAGCAAACAAGCCGTGGTGCTCGCTATAAAGCATAGCCAATTGCGACAGCCTAATGGTTGGGAAATTTTCCGGTCTCAAACGAAAAAACTTTAATGGCAGAACCCCTTCATTAGTTAGGTTAAACTTTTGCTTGATAAACCTATACTCCGAAACAAGTTTTAAAAAATAAGGTGCTTGGCAATCTTCGGTTAGCAAGCCGGCCTGCCCAAAAAACAAAGCTTCCATTTGTTCGGGTTTCGAATGAAGCTTTCTTACTATGGAGAAATCGATGGATCGTGCCATGCTTAATAGGGCTTCGCCATTAACGTTCAACCCAAAATTTTTGGCCAACATATGAAACAAAACGGCTTCCCAATTGTTATGCGATTTTTCTAGCAGTTGACTAATAAGCTTGCTCTTTTCTTCAAGGCGTTCAAAATACAGGCGCTCTAACCAATTACCAACAATAAAATCGTCTACCGAAGAAAAATCGTTTTCGCAATTAATCCATTTTGCCTTGGCATGCATTAGGCCTTGGTAATTTAAAAACACTGCTTTAGGGATGTACGATTTTAGCTCTAAAGTTGGTAAGATAGAATTATCGGCCCTAAAAATATTGGTATCGTGATTGTAAACCACATGTAGGATAACGTTATCATAAGCTTTGTCCTGCTCGTGGTTGTGCACAAACCAATCGCTAGAATTTACATGAATCTCGACATTTCCTGCCCACAGGTGTTCGCCTATGCGTATTTGAGCATTAAAAAAATCTGGGCCAGAATTATGGTTGTGCTGCCCAACGGTGTTTATGTGCAAGCTTTCGTACTGTGTTGTTTGTACGTTTAGCACATCAAACTTTTTATGTTTCCATATATAATGAAGAAACGCTTCTTGCATGTAACTAAGATACAGCAGTTAAGCAGATAAAGCAAGAAGTATTTTTAAACAAAAAACCCAGGAAAGCCCTGGGTTTGTGTTTTAACTATGTGGGTTATTCTTCGAGGAAGCCTTGAGCTTTCATCCAATCGTTGTTAAACATTTTCCCAACGTAACGGCTACCATGATCGTGAAACAAAACCACCACCACATCGTCTTTCTTAAAATGCTCTTTTAGCTGCAACACCCCTTTAATAGCGGCTCCAGCAGAGTTCCCAAGAAACATCCCCTCTTCTTTAGCGAGTCTTTGGGTATAAACTGCAGCATCCTTATCGGTTACTTTGGTAAAGCCATCAATAATACCAAAATCGACGTTTTCAGGAAGGATATCCTCTCCTATACCTTCGGTAACATAAGGATAGATTTCATTTTCATCGAAAATGCCTGTTTCGTGGTATTTTTTAAATACACTACCATAAGTATCTATACCCCAAATTTTCACATTGGAGTTTTGTTCTTTTAAATATTTTCCTACCCCAGAAATGGTTCCTCCGGTACCAACACCTACTACAAAGTGTGTTACTTTCCCGTCGGTTTGTTCCCAAATTTCTGGACCTGTCCCTTCGTAATGAGCTTGGGTATTGCTTGGGTTGTCGTACTGGTTTACATACCAGGCGTTTGGGGTTTCTTCGGCCATGCGCTTAGATACCGAGTAATAACTACGTGGATCCTCTGGCGCCACGTTGGTCGGGCAAACCACAACCTGAGCCCCAACGGCACGAAGCACATCTACTTTTTCTTTAGACTGTTTATCGGCCATAACAAACACGCATTTATACCCCTTAACAATTGCTGCTAACGCCAAACCCATTCCCGTATTCCCAGAGGTTCCTTCTATAATAGTCCCACCTGGTTTTAATCGGCCATCTGCTTCTGCATCTTCAATCATCTTTACAGCCATCCGGTCCTTAACCGAATTTCCTGGGTTAAACGTTTCATATTTTGCCAGCACCAAACACGGCAAACTTTCTGTAAGCTTATTTAACTTAACCAAGGGAGTATTCCCTATGGTTTCTAAAATGTTTTTTGCGTATTTCACAGTATAATCTTTTGTACGGCAAAGGTACGTGTATTTTTGAATTTAAAAATGAAATGGGCTTGGGAGTTGTCTCCAAAATTGCGCCTTATAAAAACTACCTACTCAAACCTAATAGCTTTTACAGGTGCAATTTTAGAAATAAGGTAGGAAGGCACCAAAAGCATGATTAAGCACATTATAAATGTTCCGGCGTTTAAGAGCAAAACATAATTAACACTTAAATAAATGGGCACTTCGGTAACGTAATACACGCTGGAATTTAACGGGATGAATTTAAAATATTTTTGAGCCAGCAGCAACCCTAGCCCTATTAAATTGCCCCAAAACAGCCCCAATAAAATTAAGTAAGACGCATTGTACAGAAAAATCTTTCTTATCTTCCAATTGTTGCTCCCCAAGGCTTTTAAAATGCCTATCATTCTTGTGCGTTCTAGGATTAACACCAACAAGGCTGTAATCATATTAATCCCGGCCACCAAAATCATAACCCCTATAATGCCGTAAATGTTATTCTCAAAAATTTTTATCCACTCAAAAATAGAGGCGTATTTTTCCTCTACCGAATAACTGTTCAGTTTTGACGGTGTATTTTGGTACACCTCAACAAGTTTTTCGTCAAGCAGGCTATAGTCGTCTAAAAAAATCTCAAAATTCCCGGCCTGATTTTTATCCCATTTATTAATGCGTTGCAGGTGTCTTAAATCTCCTATCATGTAGGTTTTATCAAAATCGGTAAACCCAGAATTGTATATCCCTACTATGTTATACGAAATCATTCTTGGCGGCTTGTTGAGATCGTCTTCCCTTCTAAACATGGTTATAAACTTGTCGCCCACTTTAAAATGCATTCGCTTCGCTAAATGTTGTGATATCAGGACGTCTTCGCTCATATCTCCTGAATAATCGGGCAAGCTACCTGCCACTAAAAACTCATTAAAATACTGCCAATCGTAATCGCCACCAACGCCTTTAACTATCACGGCCTCAAAATCGGTTTCGGTTCTAATAACACCCAATTTGGTGGCAACCGCCTGAATGTGCCTAATGCCGCTAACCGATTTAAAATCTGGGTAAAAGTCTTGCTCCATTGAAACTGGCGCACCACTCTCCTGCGAATTGTTGCTATCGAAATTTGAAATGATTAAATGCCCATTAAAAGCAGATACCTTGTCGCGTATTTTATGTTGAAGCCCAATACCCGTAGCAATAGAAACAAGCATAACTACAATACCAATAGCAATTGCTGCTATGCCAATTTTTATAATTGGTGCCGAAACGCTACTTTTATACGTTTTATTATCAATTATACGTTTAGCTATAAAATATTCGAAATTCAAACTATGGATTTATATTTAAAGATGTTCAAAAATACAGTTTTATTATTTGTTTTTGCATTCATTTCTTGCGGAAACTCACCAAAGCAACATAATTTGGAAAGTGCCTCCAAAAAAGGCACCTTAGAAAAAACACTCGAAGACACAACACGACAAAACGCCCCTGTGGTTGGAGCCAACAAAACCCACGTTTACATGCCGCTATTAAAGGACAAAACCATTGGCATTGTTGCCAACCAGACTTCGGTGATCTTTAACGAAAATGGCCATACCCATATTGTCGATTCGCTCTATAATTCAAACGTAAAAATTAAAGCAGTCTTTGCCCCAGAGCATGGGTTTCGCGGAAAAGCAGATGCCGGCGAGCTCGTAAAAGACGGAACAGACATAAAAACCGGCCTGCCTATTGTTTCGTTATACGGAAGCAATAAAAAGCCAACCCCTGAGCAACTACAAGGCATTGACCTTATTCTTTTCGACATTCAGGATGTAGGTGCAAGATTTTACACCTACATTTCTACCTTACATTATGTTATGCAAGCCAGCGCCGAAAATAACATTCCGGTGTTCGTGCTGGACAGACCAAACCCTAACGGCCATTACATTGACGGCCCCATACTAGAACCCGAACACCAAAGTTTTGTGGGCATGCACCCCATTCCTGTTGTGCACGGTATGACCATAGGCGAGTATGCACAAATGATAAATGGCGAAGGATGGTTAGGCCAAGGAAAACGATGTGATTTAACTGTTGTAAAAATGGATTATTACACCCACAACACCCCTTATAGCCTGCCTATAAAACCATCGCCAAACCTACCTACAGACCAGGCCATAAACCTATATCCTAGCCTGTGCTTTTTTGAAGGAACCAACGTGAATGCCGGTCGCGGAACAGATAAACAATTTCAGGTTTTTGGCAGCCCTTTTTTAAAGGCTTCGGTATATGCCTACCAATACACTCCAACACCTAACGAGGGCGCAAAGCACCCCAAGCACAAAGGTGTTTTATGCTATGGCAACGATTTAAGTCAGGCAAGAAAATTAAACCAACTGGATTTAAGCCATTTAATTAACGCCTATAAAAATACCGCAGACAAGGCGGCGTTTTTCAACAGTTTTTTCACCAAACTTGCAGGTACCAAAACCCTACAGCAACAAATAGAAAACAACCGCTCTGCCAGCGAAATAAGAGAAACCTGGGCTAGCGGTTTAGAAGCTTACAATAACATGCGCCAAAAATACCTTTTGTACCGTTAATGCTTTAAAAGCGGTAGCAATCTATTGGGGTAATCGGTTATAATGGCGTTTACCCCAAAGGCTATCATAACTTCCATGTCGTCTATTTCGTTTACGGTCCACGGAATAATTTTATACCCTTGCTGTTGGTAGGCTTTCACATCGCTTTTAACAAGCAATTCGTAGTACGGACTAATAATTTCGGGCTTAAAAGACAATTCGGCCAATTTTTCATCAATATCTTCATGCTCGTCAACCAGCATAGCTACTTTCATGTTGGGTGCTTGCCGTTTTATTTCCTCCAACACCCTGTTGTCGAACGCTTGTAAATTGCAGCGGTTAAACAACTGCTTCTCGCTAAGCTCTTGTAAAACAAGGGTAACAAATTCTTTTGGCTCTGGGGTATAAATATTATCGTATTCTGGCCGGGCTTTTAACTCTATATTGTATGTAATATGTCTGTTTAAGGAATCGGCCAAAGTAAAAACCTCACGCAGCAACGGCTTGTAAACAGGCATGTTTTCCTGTTCTGCAAAACGCTCATGGGGTTTGCTCCCACAGTCAAACTGCTTAATCTCCTCGTAGTCCATTTTATAGAGGTTTAGCAAGGTATCTTTCTCTACAGGAATTTCTGCCCCATTGGGATCTAAACAATAAAAGCGACTCATAAACGGTTCGTGAGAGACCACGACCTTTTTATCTTTAGAAACAGCCAAATCCAGCTCTAAGGTATTTACCCCTAAGGCAACGGCTTTTTTAAATGCTGGCAGCGAGTTTTCCGGCAGTATGCCCCGGCAGCCTCGATGTCCTTGAACACCTATGGTTTCTTTATTTTGGCAACTCATAATAACTGTTGAAAATGTAATAGCAAATAATGTTTTAAGCGGTTTCATTTGTAGGTAGAGTTGTGGGCTTTTTATATTTTTGAAAGGGTTGATTAAGCAAATTTCCTATACGGCCGTTTTCAGCTTCATCAGGAAAAACATCTACACCGTAGATTAATTTTTCACGGTCTAAAACCATGTACGTTCCAAACAACCTGTCCCAGATTGAAAAAATATTTCCATAGTTCGAATCGGTATAGGGTAATATATAATGATGGTGAACCTTATGCATGTCTGGCGACACGAAAACGTAGCTTATAAGCTTATCCACTTTTTTTGGCAATTTAATATTGGCATGTGTTAGTTGTGTAAACACCACCGATAAGGATTGGTACAAAAACACCAGTGCTATTGGTGTTCCTACAATAAAAACCCCTAGTACGGTAAACGCAAACCTCACCACACTCTCTATGGGGTGATGTCGGTTTCCTGTTGTGGTATCGACTTTATGATCGGTATGGTGCACCAAATGCACCATCCATAACGGTTTTACTTTATGCTCGATATAATGCGCTAGGTAAGCGCCAAAAAAATCCAACAGCATAACACCCAAAATAGCATATAGCCAAAGGGGCATTTGTGGTAGCCAGTTAATAAGTCCAAACTCGTTTTCCTTAACCCAATCGGCTGTTTGCAGCAATATAAAGGCCAACCCAAAGTTAATAACAATGGTGGTTAAAGTAAAAAAGATGTTAGGTATGGCATGTTGCCATTTATTGTAGTTGAATTTAAACAAGGGTACCGCGCCTTCGCACAGCCAAAAAAAAGTAATTCCCCCAACTAACAGGAGGCTTCGGTGCAAGGACGGAATGGTTTCAAAATAGTTTAAAATACTTTCCAAAAAAGTAATTTTTTATCCTTAAATATAGTACAAAAGTTTTAAGTAATAAATTAAAATTTAATACGCGATTTCATCGCTTCAACAATATTAAATGCCGCAGGGCAAATGGCCACATTTTTCATGGTAAGGTGGGCAATTTGCTGAAACTTTTTTCTATCGGTATGCGGAAATTCGCGGCAAGCTTTAGGCCTTACATCGTAAATCATGCAATAATTTTCGGCGTCTAAAAACGTACAAGGCACACTTTGCAGCACATAATCGTTATCTTCATCTAGGCGCAAATACTCGTCGATAAACTGCGAAGGCTTTACTCTTAGGTGTTTGGCAATGCGCTGTATGTCCTTATCGGTAAATAGTGGTCCTGTGGTTTTACAACAATTCGCACAAGACAGACAATCGGTTTTTGCAAAGGTTTCGTCATGGAGCTCCTGCATAATATAATCCAACTGCTTGGGCGGCTTCTTTTTTAGTTTTTTAAAGAAATCCTTATTTTCCTTATGCTTATCTTTGGCACGCTTTTGTAAGCTATCTAATTGGTCTTGCATAGGGTAAAAGTACTTAAACTTTTAGTTAACATAAAAAGAGATTCCCATTTTAAGGGGAAAATAATTATGAAAGATATTTTTGGCAAAGCCTTATTGGATTACCACCAAGGAAATTACACTGAAGACCTAATAACTTCCACCAACATTTCTGAAGAAGACGAGCTGCCGCTTCCTTACTTATTTAGAACGTACAAAGCCATGCCAAAACTAGAGCAAAAAGCGCTTAAATTGGCCAAAGGAAACGTTTTAGATGTTGGTTGTGGGAGTGGTTGCCATAGTTTATACTTGCAGGAAAAGGGATTAAACGTAAAAGCCATTGATGTTTCGCCAGGTGCCGTTGAAGTTGCTCAGCAACGCGGAGTTAAGCATGTAGCCTTATTAGCTGTTCTGGAGGAAACCCAACAGTTCGATACCATTTTATTGCTTATGAACGGTACAGGCATTTTTCAGGACCTGTCGCAAGTTGGCACCTATTTAACCCATTTAAAAACCCTTTTAAACAAGCAAGGGCAAATCTTAATCGACTCCTCCGATATAGCGTATATGTACGAAGATGATGACGGCGGACTTTGGGTTGACACCAATGCCGATTACTATGGCGAGCTGGATTACTTTTTAAGCTATAAAAATGAAGACGAACTTCCTATGAAATGGCTTTATATGGACTTTAACACCCTGTATACTGCCTGCAAAGCGGTTGGTTTAAACTGTGATTTGGTTATGGAAGGTGAGCATTTTGACTACTTGGCCAAACTTACACTTGCTTAAGCCCTATTGTTGCTTACCGTTTACAAATGTTTTTTCAACTTTTATACTGGGGATTTGCTTTAAATCGACAGTCATGATATCGTTATCAAGCACAATAAAATCTGCTAGCTTCCCGGGTTCTATGCTTCCTTTTTCCCGATCTTCAAAATTGGCATAGGCTGCCCAAATGGTCATGCCTTTTAAAGCTTCCTCTCGTGTTAGCGCATTTTCTTTTTGGAATCCTTCTTTAGGAAACCCTTCTAAATCCTGTCGTGCTACGGCAGCATAAAACGTTAAAAACGGGCTTACGTTTTCTATTGGAAAATCTGTTCCTAGGGCAAGTGTCCCCGAAGTTTGCAACAAGGCCTTATAAGCATAAGCACCTTTTATACGCTGTTTGCCCAGTCTGTCTTCGGACCAATACATATCGCTAGTGGCATGTGTTGGTTGTACAGATGGTATAATATTATCGTTTTTAAAAAACGTGATATCACCTTCGGTTAAAACTTGCGCATGTTCTACACGCCAACGCCTATCTGTTTTCCCTTGCAACACATCCTTATAAGTTTGAAGTACCACCCTATTGGCCGAATCGCCAATAGCATGTGTATTCATTTGAAAATTTGCTTTTTCAATCCTTTCTGCTAACGCTTTATATGCTTCAAGTCCAATGGCCATTGCCCCAAAGTGGTCGTGCTTATCGGCATAGGGTGTTTTTAAGGCTGCGCCACGGGAGCCCAAAGCACCATCGGCATACACTTTTACCGACTTTACATGAAGCCTATCGGTTTTTATAGGGCCGTTGCTTAAGTAATATTCGAGGCTTTCGGTATGGTTGCTCACCATAGCATATACACGCATGTTTAAGTCGCCTGTTTGCTGTAAACTGTCGATAAGGGTAATCACATCTTTCTCTAAACCTGCATCTGAAACGGTTGTTAGCCCTGCATCAAAACAAATTTCTTGTGCTTCTAACAGGGCTTTTATTTGTGCCTGCTTTGTTGGTTTTGGATAAACGGCCGAAACCAATAGCATAGGGTTATCGATTAGCATTCCTGTTAATTCTCCATTTTCCAAAACAACCTCGCCTCCTGCTACTTTAGTTGTTTTAGTAATTCCCGCCAAATCTAAAGCCGCCTGGTTGCACAACATGGCATGACCATCAATTCGGGTTAAAGCCACCGGGGTGTTTGGAAAAAGCACATTGAGTAATTTGTTGTTAGGAAACGCTTTTTCTTGCCATGCGTTTTGATCCCATCCAAAACCTATTATAAACGCTGTATGACGTTCGTTTTGAAAGTCTAACACCCGTTTTACAACATCGTCAAAGCTTTTAGTTTGTGTTAAGTCCACACGGTTTTGCTGCAAGCCCAATCCATAAAAATGGCAATGGGCATCTATAAACCCCGGCACAATGGTTTTTCCTTGTACATCAATAATGGTATCTGCCTGGTATTTTTCTTTTAGGGCATTTGTGGTGCCTATTTCTAGAAACTTCCCATCTTTTACCGCAAAGGCTTCAGCTGTATTGAAATTCTCATTAACCGTGTAAATGGTTCCATTTATGATTATGGAATCAACGTGTTGTTTTTCTTCTTGGCAAGAAAGTATGCTTAAAAATATAAAAAGCAGAATAAGTTTTTTCATGAATAGTTGATTATAGAACCGATTGAAATTGTCTAAACGACATTCAAGATATAAGAACATTTCAAATTAGATTTATAATAACAAACACGTTACTGTTTTATAAACACTGCTTTTTAGCAACTGATTTACATTTAATTGGGCTTGCAAAATACTAAATATTTGTACAACAAAAGCATTCTATTGCAAACATAGAAACAAGTAAATTTACACAACCTTAAGATTTCTGCCTACGCAGGAATTTGTTAAAAATCAAACTTGTAGGTTGCCCCTGCCAAAGCCTGAAGGCTCTGTACAGGGTAGTTTAGCCAACGGTTGTAATCTTGGTTGGCAATATTGTTAACTTTAGCAAAAACAGATAACTTGTCGTTAATATGATACCCTAAATGAGCATTGGCATCAAAGTAACCATCTAGCGTTACGGTTTGTACAGGCACTACGGGCGTGAAATTCATTTGAGCCTTTCTCTCGCCAGCGTAATACAGATTTGCTCCTGCAAACCAATGGTCACTTATTTGGTAATCCATAAATAACGAGGCTGTTATGTTAGGTAAATTCCAGGCTTCTGCTTCGTTGTCTGTATCGTAAATAAAATAATCGGCTTTAATCCCTAAAGTAAAGTTTCTATTAACATCAACATTTAATGCGCCCCCTATGTTAAAGGTCGACACGTCGTCGTAAACAACCCCATAAGAATTGGCAAACTGATATACTTCTTCTGCCCCCGTTACAACCAAGGCATTATTTTTAAACAGCGCTTTGTCGTTTTCGGCAAAATACCCCCCTTTAATATCGTAGCTCACACTGTTGGATACTTTCCCTTTTAAACCTACATAAGCATTGTATTGCTGGTCTGTAGGCATGACGTACAAGGTTGGCGACACAAATGGGTTGTCTTGGGCAAAGTCGTAATATGTGTTTTGAAGCAATCCGCCCTTAATACCTCCATAAGCCATTAACACCTCGTTTACAAGACGGTAAGAAGCCGATATGTTAGGGTAAATATAAAAGGTGTTCTCTCCGTTTTCAATATCGTTTAAATAATAGGTAGACACCCCTAAATCTAGGGTTAAATCGTCATGCTCAATTCTATAGGTTGGCATTATTCCTATATTAAAATTACCGTATTTTAATGTTTGGTTTAGGTAATAACTCCTATCGAAACTTCCGCCCAAATAATCTACAACCAAAGCAGTAGAAATAACCTCATCACCTATTGGTATGTCGGCAGAAGCATCGGCTTTAAACCTGTTTTCGCCAGAGCCAAAATCATCGCCAAAATGCCTAAACGCTACGCCAACATCTTGTACGTAGGCATCTTCAAACGTGATATCGCCACCAACATGCGCCCCATAAAAAGTATGGTTAACATCCATATGGGTTTCGGGCGATTCTGTAGTGAAATAAGGTTGCGGCAAACCATACCAGTTATAGGCTTGATGCAAAAACCCGCCTTCAACATTCCACGACAAATCTCTAAGCGTTCTGGCGTAGTTTATGTTTACCTTACTGTTGTAAAAGTGGTCGTCCAACAACGCATTTTCAATCCCTCCTTGAGAAGAATGATGTCGTACATACCCACCAACATTATCGGTTCTGCTAATGGCATGGTTTAAGTAAACCTCTCCTAAAATTGTAGTGTAACTCCCAAACCCTAGAGTAGCATAGTTGTCGTATAGCTTTTTTGGTTTCTCCTGCTCTACTTTAGCCGCACTTCCTTTGGCCGGGGTAAATGTTGAAGCCACCGGAAAAGAGAAAATATTGTACTCCACCGCTTTTTTTGAAGCGGTAACATCATCATCTATCGTTGGGGTTTCCTTAACCTTAAACGCATCGGAAATCGATGGCGTATAAGGCTTTACAACATTAATAACGTTGGTTTCAATGGTGTCGTTCTCCCGTTCTTGGCTCCAACCCAAAGTGGCTGATAAACCAATTAATACGGCTGTAATATATCTCATGTGCTGACGCATATAGTTTTGTTTAGGCTTTTTTTTGAATGATTTTTCTTAGTCTTCTGGCTGAACGGACCTGTTTGTTTTGGCTTGCTCGTTTTTAATTTCAGTTAACTCCTCTTGAGCCTGGTCAACCACATCTTCAAAATCCTTAAAGTTTTCTATAACACTTTCAAGAATATAGGTTGCCTGAAATGCATCGCCCAGTTGGTAATGGTTTTTAGCCATAATTACCAAACCTTTGGCACTGTAATACTTGTAACCAGAATAATTTTTGGCCAAATCCTGAACGGTACTGTTCGAAGCTTTAAAATCGTTTGATTGATGCTGAAAATAGGCTTTGTAGTACAAGGCTTCGGCTGCGGCTTCTCCCGTGGCTGTTTTTTCAACTTCTTGGTAGGCCTGTTTGGCCTTGGCTTGGTCTCCTGTTTTTATAGCAGAACGCGCAATTATTAAATGAGCATCGCTTTGTATTTTTTTATCGATACTGTTTTGCTGAAGCACCTTTTCGGCATACGAGACCGCATTTTTATAATGCTCTAATTGATAATTGGCCTTCATTAAATTAGACTGTGAAAAAACAACATTTTGCGGAAAGCTCGCCTGAACTTCTAAACGCTCCAATAATGGAATGGCAGCCTCCCAATGTTTTTTCTCCAACTGAATTTGCGACGCCCGCATTAAGGCTTCTTCTGTAAACTCGCTAGATGCAGCATCTACAACAAAAATATAGTGTGGTAAGGCATTGTCTTTTAAATCCTTTTTAAAATATAATTGCGCTAGGTAAAAGTGCGCCTGTAAGGCATGGAGCCCTTTAGGAAACTCGTTTAAATATCCGTTAAATTGACGGATTGCAGCATCTGCTTGACCGTCTACATACTTTTTCTCTGCAGCTTCGAAGGTCGCATTGTCCAGATCGGCATCTGTAACCTCTACGTAGTCCAAAGTTTTTACCCAAGCGGCATATTCATCTACACGGCCTAAATCGATGTAAATTAAACGCACCGTAGATACGGCTTGATTGGCTTCTGGTGTGCTGGAAAACTGCTCTGCCACTTGCTTAAATTTAGTTAAAGCCTGGGCGTTACCACCTGAGTTGTAGTGTACCAAACCTTGGCGTAACATGGCTTTTGGCACAAACGTGCTCGCTGGATATTCGTTATGCAGTTGGTTGTAGGTGCTTAAAGCTTCATCGTTCCTACTGGCCTTTACCAACGAGTTTCCAAGTTCGTACAAGGCATCGTCCCGCAGGGTCGATTTTGGAAAACGCCCAATAAAGGCTTCCAGTTCTGTTATTTTTTTATTTGAACGACCGGCGTAACCAATGCTCATGGCTCTTTGGAAAAAGGCATAATCTGCCCCAACCTTGTTAATTTTTATGGCTTCGGTATAAGCATCGATAGCAGTCTTATACTTACTAGAAACAAAGTTTACATCGCCTAACCTTAAGTAAGCATCGTTTAGTCTTACTTTATCTTCTTTACGAGCTGCTATATACTGGTTGAATAGGGTTATTGCCTGGGTGTAGTTTTTCTGTTTAAAATAGGTGTAGGCCAGGTTATAATCTATATTGGTCATTTCTGGTGTTGCTGCCGCTTCATCTATTTGTTTAAACTGTTTAAACCCTATTAACGCTTGCTGGTAGTCGGATAGATTATAATCGGTTTCTGCTTTCCAGAAAATAGCTTTTGCTGTATATACTGGTGTGATTTGTTCGTTTAGCGATTTCTCGAAAAATGCCTTAGCGTTTTGGTAATCGCCATCGTTATAAAGCTCTATCCCGCGATAAAACGCTACTTTCTGATAGGCTTTTTTGTTTTCAAAACTGTTTTTTCCTTCAAGTAACTCTAAGGCTTCTTTGTAATTTTTTGAGGTGATGTACGAATCGATTAGCAAGGTTTCTATTTCGGCCTTATAAGCCGTATTGGGGTATTGCTCTAAATACCCGTTTAAAACCTGCGGTACAGACTGGTAGGGGTTACCTATGTCGTAACTTATTTTGGCATAGTTTAGCCAGGCATCTTCTTGTATTTTTAAATCGTAATCCATTTGCGATGCATTACGAAAGGCATTTAAAGCCTCCTGTTTTTTGCCCAAATGCACATAGCTTTCGCCCAAATGGTAATACGCATTTTGCGATACAGCGTCGCTCCCTCCAATTATTTTACTAAACTCGGCCACTGCATTTTCGTAATCTTTTTGCTTGTAATAGGCATAGCCTAGTTGGTAATAATCGGTATTGGACCACTTGCCACGCTTTCCGTTGTAGGCTTTTAAATAAGGAAGCGCTTGGTCGTACTGCTCTAGATTGAAATAGCTTTCGCCTATAATTTTATTGAGTTCTGAAATTTCATTGCGATCGCTTTTTGGCAGCTGCTCTTTGGCCAGTTTTATGGCGTTTTCGAACTTGCCCAATTTAAAGTTTAAATCGGCTTGATAGTAAGAGAGTTTTTCCTGATACTTTTCCTGATCGCTCACTTGGTCGAAATAGGTATTGGCTTGCTCGTAATCGTCGCCTTCATAAGCCATATAGCCAATATAATACTTTGCTTGTGCCCCGTATTTTTTAGAGTTTTCTACACGGTTTAAATGTGTTTTAGCGCTTTTATAATCCTTGGTGGTAAAAGCTACATAACCGTTATTGAAATTAAACTTTTCCAGCTCGGTTCTGGCCAAAGAATTTTCGTCTACCTTATCGTACCACTTCTTGGCATAGGCGTATTTTCCGTTTACAAAATAATACTCGGCCACATCTACAAAAGCTGTGTTTCGTTTGGTGCTTGTAGGGTAATCTTCAACAAAATTCTCCATTAACGTATCGGCGTTTTGCTGATTTAGCCTTATGGCGCAATTGGCAATATAAAATGCACAGTCTGATTTTAAAGTAGGCGTTTCGGCTGAGCTTCCCACTTGCTTAAACAGCGTTTGTGCCGCCGCATATTGCTGGTTGTTATATAACGAAAGTGCTTTTTGATAGTCGACCAGTTCGTTGGTGTACGTTGCAGATTGTTGTGCAGGAGACACTAGGTAAGAACCGAGAATTAATAAGATAGTTAAAACCCTATTTAAAGCCATATACTGTGTGTTTTTTTCTATGAAATCCAAAGATAAATCAATATGTATTTTATAACGGTGTAATTAACTTATAATTATAAACAGAGTTATAAAATTGCATCTGTCAATAAAATTACCAAACCAACTTGGCTTAATTTTAAGAAAACAATACATTTACAAATTAGAAACCGGCTGGTCTCCTGATTTTCTTTTATGAATACAACTTGCGCAATTATTATTCCATGTTTTAATGAAGCCAATAGAATTGATTCGGAAAAATTCAAAACCTTTGAGAAACAAAACAGTAACATTGTATTTTATTTTATAAATGATGGCAGTACTGACGACACAAGGCCTGTTTTAGATGAACTCTGCAAATCATCAAGTCATTTTAACGTATTACATCTCGAAAAAAATGGGGGCAAGGCGGAAGCCATTCGCCAAGGCATTTTAAACCTGAAAACTGATTATGATTATATTGGTTATTTGGATGCTGATCTTTCAACTCCTTTAAAAGAAATTGATCGTTTACTGAAATTTGCCCAGGACAATCATAAGAAATTTGTGATGGGTTCGCGTATAAAAATTGTTGGAAATGCTATAGATAGACGTTTAAAAAGACATATTTCAGGACGAATTGTTGCGACTATTATTGATTCGTTTATATTAAGACTTGGCATTTATGACACGCAATGTGGCGCCAAAATAATTGATTCCCAATTAGCTAAAGAGCTATTTAAAGAACCTTTTCAAACCAAATGGCTGTTTGATGTTGAATTGATTTTACGCACCAAACTCAAATATGGCAAAACATATTGTTTAGAAAATATGGTTGAAGTTCCCTTGTTGCAATGGCAGGACATTGGACAATCTAAAATTACCTTTGGGGATATTTTAAAATTGCCTTCAGATTTCATTAAAATTTATACTCATTACAAATGAAATTTCTGAAAAAGACATACGACACACTTCTAACAAAACCGACTAGAAACCTCTTGATTTATGCCGTTTTGTTGAGGGTCTTGGTATTTACATTCTATCACGCCATCACCATATTTCCAGATACTCAAGACTATATTAACCTAGCATCTTTTATTGGTAATTTAAACCTTGAAAGCTACACAGGACAACGCACTCCTGGGTTTCCGACCTTAATTGCATTGGCTGGGCAAAACCTATATATAACCGTTTTTTTATACGTTATTCTTGGCGTAGTTTGTACTTATTTGCTTTATGATTTTTGTTGGATGAAATCCAAAAATAAGCACCTAGCGTTTATTACGGCATTTGTAACCACTTCTTTTTTGCATGTTGTATTTTATGAGTTTGCTATTTTAACAGAATCCCTTGCCTACACATTAATGGTTTTAGCTTTTTGGTTTATTGAAAAAAATAAGCTATTGGAAATTTCAGCTTCAGTCAAACATTTATTTATTTTGTCGCTTATTTTAAGTGCGCTGTATTTAACGAGGCCATTATTCATCTACTTTCCTATTGGGTATTTTCTTTACTTTATCGTAAAAAATTTTAAAGCAAGCCCTAAAGTCGTCATCATTAAAGCTTTTGTTGTTTTTATAATTCCATTTATCAGTTTTTATAGTTGGAACTCACTCAACAAACGCAATATTGGTTACTTTACAAGTAGTTATTATTTGGGAATCAATTTGGCACAAACCGCCACGAGTTTTTTTGAAAAAGCTCCTGACGAACATCAAGTGATTCGAGATATCTTTGTAAAACATCGCCATTATGTCGTTGAAAACGAACCTCACTATCAATACCCTATGACAGTTTGGTATGCCTATGATGAGCTTATTGAAACCACGCAACTTTCACCACCCGATTTATCCCATCAACTAGGCGAAATATCCATAGATCTCTTTAAAGCATATCCAGGTCTCTATTTAAAACAGGTTTTTATATCATGGAAAGACTTTTGGGGAGGCACTTCAACGCTGCTATGGAATGTGGACAAGTTTGAGAACCAATTAATTAGAAAAGCATTGGTTGGTTTATGGAACTACATCCAAAAACCTGCTCTTATACTAATCAACATAATATTTTTACTTTTTGCGTTAAAAAAAATCATTTTGACACTTAAACTGAAATTACGGACTTTAGATTCTGATTTATTTTTAGTCTTAATTATTTTATCAGGCTCTCTGGCTCAAGCATTGGTAGCCTATGGCACAAATTCCCGATTCTGCTTTCCCTATTTCGCATTAATTGTTTACTTTGTCATATCGAATTTATTTCCTTTTAAAAACTCTAAATCGTAATCATGCAGCAAGTACTTTATCTTAAAGACGCTTCTATTTTTCAAGGTGACAGCTTGGTATTATCTGACATCAATATTGAAATTAACAAAGGGGAGTTTGTTTATCTAATCGGTAAAACAGGAACCGGGAAAAGCAGTTTCATGAAAACGCTTTATGGCGACCTGCCCCTAACCAAAGGCGAAGGCGAGATTGTTGACTTCAATTTAAAAGCCCTTAAAGAAAAGGACATTCCGTTTTTAAGGCGCAAATTGGGCATTGTTTTTCAAGACTTTAAACTGCTTACCGATAGAACTATTAACGACAATTTAGCTTTTGTGCTAAAGGCAACTGGCTGGAAAGACAAAAACGACATTAAAGCCCGAATTGATGAAGTTCTTGACAAAGTGGGCATGAAAACCAAAGGGTTTAAATTTCCCCATGAACTTTCTGGCGGCGAACAACAACGTATTGCCATTGCGCGAGCCTTACTAAACAACCCCGAACTTATTTTGGCCGATGAGCCTACGGGAAATCTAGACCCGCAAACCAGCGTAGAAGTCATGGAGGTACTTCAAGATATTAACAAAAACGGCAATACCATTCTTATGGCAACCCACGATTATGCCTTGCTACTAAAATACCCTAGCAAGACCTTAAAGTGCGACGATAATCAAATTTACGAAGTGGTCCAGAGAAAACAGTAACCTCTGCTCTTCTTATTTTTTAATTAAAAATCCCAACGTGCTTTCAATTTTAATCCCCACATACAATTACAATGTTTACCCCTTAGCTAAGGAACTGGTAAAACAAGCATTGGCATGCAATATTGTTTTTGAACTCATTTGTATGGATGATGGCTCGGGATCTCACTTAAATAGTGACAACCAAAACATAAACACCCTTACCAGCTGCCAGTTTATTGAAAACACTAAAAATCTAGGCAGTTTAGGAACTAGAATCGCTTTAGCTAAAAAAGCGACATACAATTGGCTATTGTTTTTAGATGCCGATACGCTTCCTAAAAGCACAAGCTTTATAACTTACTATATAAATAGTTTAAACAAAAATTTTGATGTTATTTTTGGAGGAATAGATTATAAGATTTCGCATGAAAAAAAATTTGCTTTAAGAGAAACCTTTGGAAGAAAAAGAGAAACTGCAAGTGCTTTAAAGAGAAGTAAAATGATTTATAAATTTGTGTCATCTGCTAATTTTTTAATTAAAAAAGGTGTATTTCTCGACACTTTAGGAACTGTAAATAAAACGACCTATGGTCAAGATTACCTTTTTGGTGCTTTATTAAAATCTAGAAAAGCAACTATTAAACATATAGACAATGCTGTTTACCATTTAGGCCTCGATGAAAATACTGTTTTTTTAAAAAAATCTAAAATAGCCGTTAACACATTAGCTGAACTGTATAAAACTAATCAAATTAAAGAACACGATATTTCACTTATAAAAGCATACAAAAAACTTAATAAGTTAGGTTTAGTGAAAATTTTTAAAGTTATCACAGCAATTTTTAACAGAAACATAGAAAAAAACCTTACTAGCAGTTCTCCTAGTTTATTTTTATTTGATTTATATAGATTGAGACATTTTTGTAATGTTACTTCGTAAACTATGATGCCTTTTTTTTCCATAATTATACCACTTTACAATAAGGAGCATTATGTAAAAAACACTATTAAAAGTGTTTTAAGCCAATCGTTTAACGATTTTGAAATTATTGTTGTTAACGATGGCTCTACAGATAATAGTCTGGAAGTAATTAAAACATTTAAAGATCAAAGAATTAGTGTTTTCACTACTAAAAACCAAGGCGTCTCATCTGCTAGAAATTACGGTATAAAAAAAGCTCTAGCAAATTACATAGCATTTATAGACGCTGATGATCATTGGTATGGAAATCACTTAGAAAACATAGCAGCATTAATTAACGATTTTCCAAACTGCGGTCTATATGCAATGGCCTATGAAAAAAGATATGGCGATAAAGTTTACAAATCAAAATATAGTAATATTCCTCCAAACAAACCATGGAGAAAAATTTTAACCAACTATTTTTCCCATAATTTAAATAATGCTATTGCTTGGACTTCAGCTTGTGCAGTTCCTAAAAAAATACTGATAGAATTAAATGGATTTGATGAATCGATTACCTTAGGCGCTGGTGAAGATACGGATTTATGGATTCGCATAGCTTTAAAATATCCAATTGCTTTTAACAACCAAGTAACTGCAGCACACAATCTACATGCAGAAAATCGCATATCAAATTCAAACACAAGCCTAAGGCACTTTATAAATATTGATAAGTATGAACCTTTTATAGAAAATCATCAATCATTAAAAGCCTATTTAGATTTGAATAGACTTTCAATTGGCATGCAATATAGACTTAACAATCAAGAAGAAAAGGCTTTATCCTTTTTAAGAAAAATAGATATAAACTCATTAAATAGAAAACAACGCTTTTTATTAAACAGAAAAGGAAACACGTTGAAATTTTTAAAAAGAATTCAAAATTTATTAATGAAATTTGGCATTAAACTAACTCCTTTTCATTGAAACAAAATCATTATAGTTTCTTATATAATCATTTTCGTCAAAAACTTCAGAGGCCAAGACCAAGCATACAGAACCCGAAGAGAAATTCTCTAATTCTCGCCAAATCCCCGTGGGGATTAACAGCCCTTCGTTAGGTTTATTTAGGGTAATTTTCATCTTGTCTTTTCCGTCATCCAAAATCACATCAAAGCTACCGCTTAAAGCTATTAAAACTTGATATAATTTTTTATGTGCATGCCCACCACGGTAAGCTCCACTCGGTACATCATACAAATAATATACACGCTTTATTTGAAATGGAATTACATTTTTCTCTATAATCGCCAAGTTACCCCTTGGGTCTTGAACTTTAGGAATGTTTATTAGTCTAATATTTTTTATTTCTCCTTTCATTACAATGATTTTAATAATACTTGCCATTGCTTGATTATTTCATCGGCTCTATACTTTCGTATGCTTTTGACAGTATTTGCCTTACAGGTTTCATATAGTTGTTTATTAAAAATAAAACTATCCATTGCTTGAGATAATTTTTTAACATTATCATTTTCAACTAATAACCCATTATAACCATGTTTTATAATTTCACTAGGGCCAGACTTACAATCTACAGAAATTACTGGCACTGCAAGTGACAAAGATTCAAGAAGCACCATAGGAAAACCTTCATATCTACTTGTTAAAATCATAAACAAAGCTTGTTTCACATATGGAAAAGGGTTTCTTAAAGCTGTCTTAAAAATCACACTATCAGATATTTTTAATTCTTCAGAATAGCTTTTAAGAGTCTTAACGTCAGGCCCCTTTCCTAAAATTAAAAGCTTAACACCTTGCTGTATTAGTTTTGATTTTTTATAAGCTTGGAAAAGAAGCCTTAAGTTTTTTGAAGAATTATCAACCCTACCATAAAAAATCACATAAGTACTATTTAAGATTTTACTATCCTCTATTTGCTCTTTTCCTTGTTGTTGTATTCTTTCAAAATCTAAAGCATTGTGAATAGTCCTTACATGCTTTAATTGATATAATTTTTTGAAATGTTCAGATATTTCAGATGACACACCAACCATTAATTCATTTCTATAAAGTAAGTAATTTAAAACCTTGTATTTATTAAAAGTAATAGAACTTTCATAAGAATGAATTACATAAATTGTAGGTTTTTTATATATAAACTTAGAGACAATAAACTCTCTATATGCCTGAACCCTTGACCGATTATCTATTATAGCATAAAAATCATGTTTGTTTATAAATCTTCTAAAATGGTTTAATCGTGAAACCCTGTTAACGCCTTGTTCTTTTAATCTTCCTAAATCATAAATAGTCCCTGAATAATCATATTCAATAATTGAATGCACTATGACTATATATACCTGATATCCTAATGAGGATAACATCTTAGACTGAAGCGCTGTTGCGCGTTCTGCACCTCCTTTACCTAGTGAGGATGCTACCAAACAAATTTCCTTTCTATAAATCAACCTATCGATATAATTTTCAAATATAGTAAATGCAATCTTGGCTATTAAATTTAGATAAATTAACTTACTTTAAGTTTTTAAAACTATATTTTCAATATTTCTAAATTATATGAGAATTTTACTAGTGGGAGAATACAGCAGATTACATAACTCCCTCAAAGAAGGACTAATTTCATTAGGACATGAAGTTGTTATAATAGGGTCTGGAGATGCCTTTAAAAATTACCCTGTAGACATTCACTTAAAAGAACAATATAACAATGGATTAAGCTGGTACATTAAACGATTTATTTATAAACTATTAAAAATAGACATAACCTCTATTTCATTAAAAAATCAATTTAATAACATTAAACATAAATTAATTAATTTTGATTATGTTCAATTAATTAATGAAAATTCATTAAATACCATTCCTAATATTGAACAAGAACTACTTACTCATATTTTCGAAAACAATAAAACTGTTTATTTGCTTTCTTGTGGCGCTGACTATTTGAGCATAAAACACACTCTTAATAAAAAGTTTAGATACTCAATTTTAACGCCCTTTTTTAATAAAGATATTAATAAAAAAGATATCTGGCACTCTTTAAAGTTTGCTACTAAACCTTACAAAAAACTTCACAACTTTATAGTATCTAATTGCAATGGCATTATTGCATCGGATATAGATTACCATATACCACTACTTAAACACTCTAAATATTTAGGGTTAATTCCTAATCCTATAAATATTGAGAAAATTAAATTCTCACCCATAAAAGTAAACAACAAAATCAATATTTTTTTAGGAATAAACACGCTAACTCAAATAAAAAAAGGGATTCCTTTTTTTGAAGAAGCGTTAAATATTATTCAAAAAAAGCACCCAGAAAAGGTTGATATAAAAATCACAAAAAACCTTCCTTATAACGAGTATATAAATATCTATAACAAAGCACATATTGTGTTAGATCAGGTTTATGCTTACGATCAAGGCTATAATGCTTTGGAAGCTATGGCAAAAGGTAAAGTGGTTTTTACTGGCGCAGAAAAAGAGTGGCTTGACCATTATGATTTAAAAGAAGATACCGTTGCTATAAATGCGCTTCCTGATGTTAATCAAATTGTTAAAAAACTAGAATGGCTAATACAAAACCCTAAAAAAATCGAGAACATATCTATAAACGCTAGAGCCTTTATTGAAAAGGAACATCATTATATCTCAATAGCTCAATGGTATTTAGATACTTGGAAAAAAAACGACTAAGAATCTTCTGACTCTTTTTCATTACTATCTTTTAACGTTTCATCTGGAATAACACCAAACAGTGAAGAGCTGAATATTAATAAAATAATACCGTAATACATTGCATAGGAAACAAAATGTGCTATTGTTGCTCCTTTTACACCATACATATCTATAAAGTAAATACTTGTTGCGTACAAAATAGCTACAGAAAAGGCCTCTGTAATAATGTAATGCCAAAACATTTTTTTAGCTAAAAACTGATACGCAATTACAATGGAAAGCACCTTTACAAAATCGCCTAAAAGTTGCCATAAGAACAACTCCTCTGTGGGTTGGAAATCTTTTGAGAAAACAATCGAAACAATAAAATGCCTTAACAAATAAATCGCCAATAAGCCTGTAAAGAATATAGGAATAATCGATTTGTAAAAACCAAAAACCTCGTTTCTAAACTCCTTCACACTATCAATCTCAGAAAACCTGGGCAAAATGTAAAGCGTTAATAGCGAACTAACAAACATTAAATAGTATTTGGAGATTCGGTTCATGGCTTCCCAAAAGCCCGCTTCTTCATAACCAATGGTATCAATAATATACGTTCTTATGGCAATCGTTACCAAGGGCAAGACTATAGCCGAAAAAAGCGCCATTAAAGAGTAAGCTCCTAGCTTTTTTATGTACTCTAAGGTTACGTTTCTCACCCGAATTAAAGGCATTAGGCTACGCCTGTTAACCACTCCTACTAGCGTAATCAGAAAAATTAAAGACTCTGCTATGGCTACGGCAATAAGTGCACCGTCTATTCTATTTTGATAAATTAACAACAGGGTTATAGACAAGGCTAAAATTTGCCCTATGATGTTAATGATGATGAGTATTTTAAATTTTGAAAAACCGTTTAGTATCGAAAAGAAAAACATGTTCAACACGTAAAACGGCAAGGCGATGGCTACAATTTTTATAACATAAGCGTAATTGTTATAAATTGGAAAAATAAGCCCATTAATGTATTCGGCATTAAAGTAGCAAAGAAAGCTAACTACAACCGTCGAGACAAACCCCAGATAAAACACCGTAGACAGTGTTTTGCTTAACTCTTCCGTATTTTCCTTAAACTCTGCAATGTACTTTACAACCCCATTATAAAACCCCAATGTGGCAAAAGACTGCGCCGAGCTTAAAAAATTTCTTAAATTCCCTATTAGCGCCAACCCTTCTGCCCCTACAAATAAAGCAATGGCTTTTGAGGTTAAAAAACCAGCTACTATTTTGGTAATAACAGACGCCGAATTTAACGACGCCACCTTAAACAGCACATTATTGTTTATGTATTTTAACAGCCGTTTCACTTAATAGGTGTTTATGGTGTTTATAATAAAGTCTACATCCTGATGGCTTAAAACCGGACTTATAGGCAAGCTTACAATACGTTGGTGAATGGCCTCGGTAATTGGGAACTTTTTAGTATTAAAGGTTTTTAGTGCCTCTTGCTGGTGTGGCGGCACAGGGTAATGTATTAAAGTTTCTATGCCTTTGGCCTGTAAGTAAGTCATAAAATGCGCTCTGTCTGTTACCAAAACCACAAACACATGAAATACATGACTTTTCACCGCCTTACATGTCGGCAAAAGCACCTTTTTATTGTTTATTTCTGCCAAATACTTAAGGGCTATATGCTGGCGGCGATCGTTATCTGCATCTAAATGCTTTAATTTCACATTTAAAAAGGCCGCCTGTAGTTCATCTAATCGGTTGTTGTACCCCAGGTGCTGGTTGATGTATTTTTTTTCAGAGCCGTAGTTTCTCAGTAAAAAAATGGTTTTCGCCAAGGCGCTATCATTTGTGGTTACGGCTCCGGCATCGCCAAGGGCTCCTAGGTTTTTTCCGGGATAAAAACTAAATGCCGCAGCGTGCGATAAGTTTCCTGCCCGTTTTCCGTTATTATGGATTGCCCCGTGAGCTTGTGCAGCATCTTCTACCACCAAAAGGTCTTGCGCTTTTGCTAAGGCTTGAATCGCATCCATATCGGCCAATTGCCCATACAAATGAACAGCCAATATGGCTTTTGTTTTTACCGAAATAGCCTTTTTAATTTCTTTAGGAGAAATGTTAAACGTCTCCTGGTCGGGCTCTACCAAAACAGGCGTTAATCCGGCATTAATTATAGCCAAAATAGAAGCGATGTAAGTGTTTGCAGGCACAATAACCTCATCGCCGTCGTTAAGTTTTCCTAGTATTTTATAGGCCTTAAAAATTAAGGTTAAGGCATCTAGACCATTGCTTACACCAATACAGTGTGCTGTCCCGCAATAAGCAGCATAATCATGCTCAAACGTTTCTACCTCTCGGCCTAGAACATATCTGCCTGAAGCTAAAAAAGCCTTGAATTTTTCTTGAAACTCATTTTCAAAACGCTGGTTAACCTTATGTAAATCCAAAAACTTAATCATAAAAAAACCGTGTTTAAATCGTGGTCTGCCGTAACATCTATTTCATAAGTAGTCTGGGGCATTATTTTAGCCCCAAAGCTTTCTTTCCAGTAGGCCAATCCGGCATTAATCTTTAGGCTCTTGTCTGTTGATGAGCTTCCAAAACTTATGTATTTATAATGGGCATATTTCTGTATTATAACATCGAACAAAAAATCTAGCGCCCCAGTTTGGTCTTTTAAATCGCTGCCCGAACTGTATTGAAAATGCACCACGTTTTTTGTTACAAACAAAAGGGCTCCAGCAACAATTTCGCCTTCATATTTGGCAAAATACGCTTTTATATGATTGGGAAATGTATTTTTTAAATAGGTAATTTCCTGAATGGTATGCACCGGATTTACATGGTACTTCGTCTTTAGATTCTTGGTTAAAACATGCTCCCAAAAAAAATCGAGACCTTCCTCAACCACACAAACACCCTTCTGTTTTGCCAGTTGTATGGCCCTATTTCTGTTTCTATTAGGCTTGTATGTTTTTAGGTTATCGATAACATAATAACTATCAACAGCCACTGTTTTGCCTTTTAAAAAATGGGTTAGGTAATTAAACACTTCAAACACACCATCGTTGTAAATAAAAGGCAAATTCTTAATTTTAAGGGTCTTAAATTCTTGGTTTTTTAGGAATAAAAGTACAGCCTTTAAGATGTTGCAGTACTCCTCAAACCTTATATGCGCTTTAACAACCAACCCGCCATAGCTTAGCCCTTGGTGCGATATTAAACCGGTGCCCTGTTTGTTTGCCGGTAAAACCGCTAATAGTTTTGTTTTCTTAAAAACCAATAGGGAAAAGTCTTCAAACCGATCCTTATGGTACTCCATAAATTCTCTTTGAAACAAAAACGTGCTGTTTACTGCTTTGCTTACAAAAGCATTCCAAAGGTTTTGTTGGGAGGATTGATATTTTTTAACCGTATAGTTATTCAACAAGGCGTGTCCTTACAAATTTAGATTAAGCATCTAAATCTAATGTATTTATCTTTAAAAAGAAAAAAGCCAAGTTTAAAACATTGGCTTTTTTTTATTTGTTATACCTATTTGGCTCGTTTTCTATCGACTTCCTTTAAAAGAATTTTCCTAATGCGCAGGTGGTTAGGAGTTACTTCTACGTACTCGTCTTTTTGAATGTACTCTAAAGCTTCTTCTAACGAAAACTTAATAGCTGGTACAATTTTAGCCTTATCGTCGGCACCGGCACTACGTACGTTGCTTAACTTTTTTGTTTTGGTAACATTAACCGTCATATCGTCTTGACGAGAGTTTTCACCAATAACTTGTCCTTCGTAAATATCTTCTCCCGGATCGATAAAGAACTTGCCGCGTTCTTGAAGCTTATCGATAGAATATGGGATGGCGGTTCCGTTTTCCATAGAAACTAACGATCCGTTTAAACGCTCAGGGATGCCGCCTTTTAAAGGTTGAAATTCTTTAAATCGGTGGGCCATAATAGCTTCACCGGCTGTTGCTGTAAGCAATTGGTTTCTTAAACCAATAATACCGCGAGATGGTACTACAAACTCGCACACCATTCTATCGCCTTTTGCTTCCATGCTTAACAATTCACCTTTACGCATGGTTACCATTTCTACAGCTTTACCTGAAACTTCCTCTGGTAAATCTATCGTCATTTCTTCTACAGGCTCGCATTTTACACCATCAATCTCTTTAATAATTACTTGCGGCTGACCAATTTGAAGCTCATAACCTTCACGACGCATGGTTTCTATTAAAACAGATAAGTGAAGTACCCCACGACCATAAACCATAAATTTATCGGCGCTATCGGTTTCTTCAACGCGTAAGGCTAAGTTTTTTTCTAGCTCTTTTGTTAAACGCTCCTTTATGTGTCTTGAGGTAACGTATTTTCCATCTTTTCCGAAAAACGGCGAATCGTTAATGGTAAACAACATGCTCATGGTTGGTTCATCGATAGCAATGGTTTTTAAAGCTTCCGGATTTTCCCAATCGGCAATCGTATCGCCTATTTCAAACCCTTCAAGACCAACAACAGCACAAATATCTCCTGCAAATACTTCTTCTACTTTCTTGCGCCCTAATCCTTCAAACACATGAAGTTCTTTTATTCTAGATTTTACAATACTTCCGTCGCGCTTTACCAAAGATATGTTTTGATTTACTTTAAGCTCGCCTCTTGTTAAACGTCCAATAGCAATTCGTCCTGTAAACGACGAAAAGTCTAAGGATGTAATTAGCATTTGCGTGTTTCCTTCTGGAATTTTAGGTGAAGGAATGTGCTCGATAACCATATCTAATAACGGCTCGATGTTTTCGGTTGGTGCTTGCCAATCCTCGCTCATCCAATTGTTCTTTGCAGAACCATAAACCGTAGGGAAATCTAATTGCCATTCTTCTGCACCTAATTCAAACATCAAGTCGAATACTTTTTCATGAACCTCATCTGGCGTACAGTTTTCCTTATCTACTTTATTAACAACCACGCAAGGCTTTAGACCTAAATCGATAGCTTTTTGAAGCACGAATCTAGTTTGTGGCATTGGGCCTTCAAAAGCATCTACTAAAAGTAATACCCCATCGGCCATGTTTAATACACGCTCTACTTCTCCACCAAAATCGGCGTGACCAGGTGTGTCGATGATATTAATTTTTGTGTCTTTATAGGTTACCGAAACGTTTTTAGATGTAATGGTAATTCCTCTTTCACGTTCCAAATCATTGTTATCCAAAATTAAATCGCCCGTATTTTCGCTTTCACGAAAAAGTTGGCAGTGGTACATGATTTTATCAACCAAAGTTGTTTTACCGTGGTCAACGTGTGCTATAATTGCAATGTTTTTTATTTGAGCCATAATTAAAAGCCTTGTTTTTAGGCGCGCAAAGGTAAATTTTATTTTAACAAGTTGACTAATAATCACTAATAATTAGTTAATTAAATGTTATTATTACCATGAACCCATAATTTTTGGGGTGTCTTTTAGTTATAACATAAACTTGCCAACCTATTTTAAAGTGTAACGTTCAATATTAAAAACGAAGCCATTATGACTGTTTTAAACAAGTACAACAAATACATCCCTTACCTATACTATGTGGCCGTTATTGCCTATTGGTTTACTCATGTTAACCGCGCTAACGGCATTATAGCCTACCCTATTTTGCTGTTTGGGCTGCCTTTTTTATGGCAAATTGTTAGACCCAACAGAAAACTTAACGCCATTTTGGGCATTACGTTTGTATGCTTATCGTCGTATTTAATTTTAGCCTACCTGTTCAACATCCTTAATATAATTCCGGTTACAAACCTACCCAACCAGTATGTGATTTATATAGGATTGTTTGTTATTATTAATTTTATTATGGCGGTTTGGATCATTCGAAATACCATTAAAAAAAGCTTTTAATTGATTATCTTTGCAGCTTAATATTTTAGCCCATGGTACTTTCTGAAATTCCTAAGATAAAACACGCCAATTCCAATAACTTTTTCTTGCTCTGTGGTCCCTGCGCCATAGAAGGTGAGGACATGGCTTTGCGTATTGCTGAAAAGGTGATAGCTATTACCGACACCTTAAAAATACCTTATGTTTTTAAAGGCAGCTTTAAAAAAGCCAACCGCAGCAGAATTGATAGCTTTACTGGTATTGGGGACGAAAAAGCCCTTAAAATATTAAGAAAAGTGTCGGAAACTTTTGAAGTACCCACCGTTACAGACATTCACGAAGCTTCTGATGCCGCCATGGCCGCTGAATATGTAGATGTTTTACAAATTCCAGCTTTTTTGGTACGCCAAACCGATTTGGTAGTCGCCGCGGCCAATACAGGAAAGGTTGTTAACCTTAAAAAAGGCCAATTTATGAGCCCCGAAGCCATGAAACACGCCGTACAAAAAGTTAAGGATTCTGGCAGTAACAAGGCCTGGATAACCGATCGTGGTACCATGTTTGGCTACCAGGACATGATTGTTGATTTTCGCGGTATTCCAACCATGAAACAATATGCCCCCGTTGTACTAGATGTTACCCACTCGCTACAACAACCCAACCAAAGTGTTGGCGTAACAGGCGGCAGACCCGATATGATTGAAACTATTGCTCGCGCTGGCGTTGTAAATAATGTAGACGGTTTATTTATAGAAACCCATTTCGATCCTGCCAATGCTAAAAGCGATGGGGCTAACATGTTGCACCTAGACAATCTTGAAAGCCTCTTAACCAACCTAACCCTTATACGAAAGACCGTTAACAAGCTTTAAGTTAACACTCCTAGTTTTTTAAAAAAAAACAAAAAATTTATGCGCCTAGATTGCTGGCATTTAAAAAATATTTATTTACTTTGTATTTCAAAGTACTTTATATGAACTCTAAAGATTATTTAAAAGACATTAGTGAGATTAAGGATTTAATGAACAAATCGTCCCGTTTTATTTCCTTAAGTGGCCTGTCGGGTATTTTGGCAGGTATTTACGCCATTATTGGTGCTGCTGTAGCTTATGTTTTAGTTAACAACTACAGCCAGGGCACCCTGTTTTTAGATGGACTGGTTTTTAGGTGGGTGCTGTTAGACCTCGCTCTAATTGCATTTTTCAGTATTGCTACAGCCATAGTATTAACCACCCAAAAGGCTAAAAAAAATGGCGCTAAAATCTGGGACATCTCATCAAAACGTCTAGTTGTTAATTTCTTGATCCCTTTAATTACTGGCGGGTTGTATATTTTAATCATTTTAGGTCAACAAAAGTACGGGCAAGCAGGAGCCTTAATGCTTATTTTTTATGGGTTGTCTTTGGTTAGCGCCTCAAAATACAGCATTGGGCATATTCGGTTTTTGGGATATATAGAAATTATTCTGGGGCTTATTTGTGCCGTTTTTCCCGGCTACGGATTTTGGCTCTGGGTATTGGGCTTTGGTGTTATGCACATTATATATGGCTCTTGGATGCACTTTAAATACGATAAAAAACAAATCAATTAAATTTTTATAACATGGTAATACATAAAAAAAGAGTAGTCACCATACTACTTGTAATCACAGTACTATTGCTCATCCCATTAATCGCCATGATTTTCACCAACAGCGTTAACTGGAGCATGTTCGACTTTGCTATTGCTGGCATTATGTTGCTAGCCGCTGGTTTTACTTTTGAAGTAATTATAGAACACGTTAATAAAAAACGTATAAGAAATATCCTTATTGTCTTACTTATTGTTTGCTTCTTATTAATTTGGGCCGAACTTGCTGTAGGTGTTTTTGGATCGCCTTTTGCAGGAAGCTAATCAAACCATAAATGAGCCTTATAAACAATATAAATAAAGCCTTTGATCACCGGGTAAGACTGGGTATCATGTCTGTGCTTATGGTAAACGAACATGCCGACTTTAACACCCTAAAAGAGCTGTTAAACGTTACCGATGGTAATTTGGCAAGCCATACCAAAGCCTTAGAAAAAGCCGAATATATCCTAATTGAAAAACAGTTTATAGGGAAAAAACCCAACACCCGATACGTAGCCACCAAGCTTGGAAGAATGGCTTTTCAAAAGCATATCGAAGCTCTGGAACACCTTATAAAACACAGCACATAATTTTTTTAACCAAACACTTTGTTTTTCAAAGTACTTTTAAAAAATCATCTTTAATGGAAAACCAAAAAAAATCTCAAAACAATAAATTCTGGCATTGGCTAAAAACCTCTATTACCGCAAGGTTACTCATGGTTGGCTTTCTAGTTATTATGCTATTAATCCCGCTATCTTACATAAACACGCTTATTACCGAACGCGCCACGCGACAACAAGATGTGGTCAACGAAATTAACGACAAATGGGGGCAGCAGGTACTGGTTTATGGTCCAATTTTAAAAATCCCTTATAAAACCTATACCGAAACCAAAACCTTCAACGAAAAAACCGGAACCTACCTTAAACAAACCCAAACCAATATTAAATATGCTTACTGTTTTCCAGATACGCTAAACGCAACCAGTAACGTTAGCTCAAAAACCCTAAACCGCGGTAATTTCAAATCGGCCGTATACAGCTCTCAAATGGCTTTTAACGGGCAATTTAACCCCATCCAACTGGAACAGAAGGATATAAAAGACGAAGATGTGATATGGGACAAGGCTACAGTTATTATAAAAACATCAAATTTAAAGGGCATTAAAAATGAGGTGCGTTTAAGTATGAATACCAACCTCTATGATTTTAACACCAATTTTAATGACGCCTCCAACACCTACAATGATTATCTAGACGAGCTGGAATCGGGGTATATAAGCACCAACGACCTCCCAAAACAGCATAGCTCATCCTTTAGTTTTAACCTAAACTTTAACGGTAGTAAAGACATTCAAATTATTCCTATTGGTAAAACAACCTCTATGACTATGGTTTCCAATTGGCCCGACCCCAGCTTTGTTGGCAACTTTCTTCCAAATAGCGACACCAAAGAAATCACTAAAAACGGCTTTAAAGCCCAATGGCAGGTACTGCATATAAACCGAGCGTTTTCGCAACAACACCTCAACAACATTCCTAATTTAAATCGGTTTGCGTTTGGCACAAAATTTATGGTTATGGTGGACGAATACCAAAAAAGCGAGCGCTCTGCCAAATACGGTTTTCTTGTTATTGGGCTCACCTTTTTAATCTTTTTCTTAATACAAACCCTTAGTAAAATAACCATCCATCCGTTTCAGTATATAATGATTGGTTTGGCCTTAGTTATGTTTTACACGCTTTTGGTTTCCATATCAGAACACAGCACCTTCTTAAAAGCCTATCTTATTGCCGGCATTTCGGTTATTGCATTAATTTCGTGGTACGCCAAATCCATTTTAAAAACACTAAAATTCTCCATTTTTATAGCAGTATCGCTAATGGCACTATACACCTTTATTTATGTTATTATACAGTTGGAGAATTATGCTTTATTGGTTGGAAGCATTGGGTTATTTGCCATACTGGCATGTGTGATGTTCGTGTCTAGAAAAATTGATTGGAACAACGAATAGGACTTTAAGGGCGTTTCCCAACCCTTTGGGTTGGGGCGTGCTTTATTTTGTACACAAAAGGATGAATAATTGCTAACGTAAACCGTTACTAAGCCCTATTCTTCTCCTGAATGCGTCTTACAATTTTGGTTGCCATATTTCTAGGAATAAAGCGTGGCAAGGTTCCTAATATTTTATTCAACCCACCAGGAATAGCCACCGCTTTGCCTTTCTTCATGGCCTTATAACCATAGGCGGCAACATCTTTGGCACTGGCCATATTAAAGGTAATCTTATTTTCTGAAGAGTCACTAGCCACCACCTCTTGAAACGAGGTCTTGGTTGGCCCAGGACACAATGCCGTAACCGTAACGCCCGTGCCTTTTAGCTCGTTAGCAATAGCTTCTGAAAACGATAGAATATACCCTTTGGTAGCATAATACAACGACATTAATGGTCCTGGCTGAAAAGCCGCCAAAGACGACAGGTTTAAAATCATACCCGAACCACGCTTAACCATTCCTTTCAAAAGTAATTTGGTAAGGTGTGTGGTGGTTAAAACATGTAAATTAAGCATTTGCGATTGGCGCTTCCAATCAACTTCATCGAAGGCACCAAAAGCACCAAAACCAGCATTGTTAACCAAAGCATCAATTTGTGTATCACCCAATTCTGAAACAATCTCATCAGAAATATTGACCAAACTTAAGTCTTTAGCCATGATTTGTGCAGACACATGATATGCCGACTCTATTTCCTGTTTCGTTTCCCGAAGCTTATCAGCATCAATATCAACCAAAACTAAATTATAGCGATCTTTGGCGAACAACAAGGCTAGTTCATAGCCCAACCCAGATGCGCCTCCGGTTATTAAAGCTGTTTTACTATTTCCCATCCACATAGTCTTTAAGGTAAGCAAACCGCTCTGTTAGTTTACCATTTTCGGTTATTTTGGCACGTTTTAAAATACCGCGTTCGTCATTATTGAAAAATGCTGGAATCACGTGTTCTAAAAACATCTCGCCAAATCCTTCACTGGCATCTTTAGGCAATTCGCAGGGTAAATTATCGACTGCCATAACCGTTATAGCGCCTTTGGCATTAAAAGTCACTTCACTTTCGGTCTGGGCATCGTACCCATAAAACGGATCTGCAATGGTTGAAGCACGTAACGTAGAAGCCACAGGCCCATCAACATCACAGCTAACATCGGCTATCAAATTGATTCGAAATTCAGGGTGCTTGGCATCGTCCCTAGTGAATAAAAATGGTGCATTATTGCCATAAAAGTGACCTGCTATAAAAAAGTCTGTTTGTTTGGCATAAGGCATAAAATTACTTTCATACCCTGTTGGATCCTTGTAAAACTCCCACTTATCGCCCACGCGACCGTCTTGACGCTTGTTGTATTCCATAACATCAACCCGACAATAAACAGGTTCTGAAAATTCTGAGGTTAAATACAAGGCATCACTAACTTCCTTAACCTTTAAATGATCTAAGATTTCTTTAGCACCTTGGGCTACCTTGCCAGTCCCTGACAATAAAATTTTAATATTTGGAAGCGCAATCTTGTCCAATTCCGCTTTAACTTCATCTAAATCGGCCAAGGTTTCAACTTTAGGCAAATCGAATAAACCTTCTCGCACACCTAGTGCCCTAACACCATTATAAGCACCAACCAAACCGGCATAACGACCAAAACCAATTAAGCGTGCACCACTTTTCTTTACAATGGTTTCGTGGTCATACAACTCGATGTTTTTTTCTAAAACAGCTTGCAACAATTTCCTGTTGTAAGGTTGTTTTTTTATGGTATGCGAAAAGAAAAAGTACTTCTTATTAGGGATTAAGGCCTCGATTGGCACCTCTTTAACCCCAAGCATTACGTCGCAATCTGTAACGTCGCTAGACACTTCAAACCCGCTAGACCTATAAGCATCGTCTGGGAACACCCTAATTTCGGATGACTCTATTTTAAACTGTGCGTCTGGAAAAGCAGCTTGGACGTCCTGCAATTTTTCTGGCGAAAAAACCACGCGTCTATCTGGCGGGTTTTTACGTTCTTTTATAATGGCAAATTTCATATCGCTTAGATTAATTTGGTGCCTGACATTATTTCAACTGGCATAGAATTTGCACGAAAATACACGGATTTAGTGTGTTGCACAACTTTTTTTAGTAACTTCGCCATCCTTTATACGAAAAATTCGTTCATTAACATATTGGGGTCGACTGGTTTTGACAGCGAGATGTATTAACCAGTAAGCACGTCGTGCTATGACATTAACACACGTAACATGTTGTGTCAACTTTTTAAACGGCGAGAATAACTACGCTTTAGCTGCTTAATTCTGAATTATAGTAAGATTTGCCTAGGCGCACAAGGTGCGCAAGCTAAATGTCCTTGAAAAGCCTTGGTTAGTGGCGTTTCGTTTAAGGACATCGTAAAAATTAACCTAGAGCCATTAGCGCTTTGATAGTGGTTCGAAATTTTAAAAGCTAAGTTGTAAGTAGGTTGTTTTTTACCGGCTTACAAACAAAAATTAAGAAAAAACTAAACGTGTAGAAAGCTGCTTGGTACCTTGTTTGGACGAGGGTTCGAATCCCTCCGACTCCACTTTTAAGCCTGTTAAACTTTGTTTTTCAGGCTTTTATTATTTTAGGTGATAATTTAGGTGATATAAGTAAATTATTTAGTCCAAAACCCACGCGAGAGGATTTGCACTATGTGGAAATACTAAATATTAAAAAAGCCTCTCAATTTTTGAGAGGCTTTTTTTTTAATTGGTTGTAATGGGCTTGTCCTTATGCTGCCATTCAGAAATACCGCCATCTAAATCGTAAACCTTAACAAAGCCAGCCTCAATGAGCTTTTCGGCGCAATTGGCACTTCTTCGTCCTGATTTACAATACACAATAACAGGTTTGGTTTTATCTAATTTTAAAAGGTCGCTCTCAAAAGTATCAGAATAATAATCAATGTTCTGGGCATTGGCGATATAGCCTTCTTCGTACTCCTCTGGTGTTCTTACGTCTACCAACTGAACGTCCTCCAACTCTAGAAGTGTTTCCATTTCTTCTGAAGTAACTTCTACAATCTTATCGTGCTTGCTGTTAACACAAGAACTTAAAAATACTGTAAAAAGAATAAGGATAATTCCTGCTTTGTTCATAATTAAATGTGTTCTATCTCGCCTTCCCACTCACTAAATCCGCCAAGAAGGTTACTGGTGTTTTCAAATCCTAATTGGTTCATGATAGCACAAGCTTGACCGCTTCTGTTACCCGAACGACAATAAATATAATAATTTTTAGACTTATCGAGTTTTTCTACTTCGTCTATAAAGCCTTGCCCCATGTAAATATCGATGTGTTTTGAATTGGGAATAATGCCTTCCTCTACCTCTTCGTCTGTTCTTACATCCAAAATAACCGCATTATCATCTTTAGCTAATTGCGCAATCCATTCGTCTTGTGTTAAATCTGCCATGTTTTATGTTTTATTTACAAATTTACGGTTTAAGATGAAAACTATCATAAAAAAAACCGAAGACTTGCTAGCTTCGGTTTTATAAAAAGTGGTTGTTTTTTTCTGGCTTATACCTTTATGGTGCAGCCAATGGCTTTGGTGTGGGTTTCTTTTATGTCGTCTCCTGCTAACAACGCATCAACAGCATGTTCTACATACTTTTGGTTAACAGCAGCGGCATCTTTATAGTTGTCATCAATGGCTCCAATATACTTCACCTGATTTCCTTTTTGGGTTTTCTGCAACACAAAAACGTGTGGGGTTTTTGTTGCCCCATACTGCGGGTAAATCTCTTGATCTTTATCTAACAAATAAGGAAATGTAAAGCCCTTGGCCTTTGCCCTAGCTTGCATGGCCTGCATGTTATCGCCAGGCATAACCGTCGTGTTATTGGGCATAATGGCTATTACGGGATATCCTTTTTTGGCGTACTTTTTATCTAGAGCTATAATTCTGTCCTCATAAGCTACGGCATAGGGGCAGGTGTTGCATGTAAAGATGACGATAAAGCCTTTAGCGTCTTTATAGTTGGATAACGACACGGTATTGCCATCAATATTCTCTAATTTAAAATCGGTTGCCATGTCTCCTACCTTATAGCCTCCTACTCCGTGGTTTGTGGCCGTAAATGTTGAAAACAGCATAATTGTGGTCATGGCTAAAATAGATGCAAGTGCTTTCATTTGGTTTTAGTTTAAAAATGATTTGACTTCGGTTTCTAATGCTTGGTAAGTGAAGGTTTTTTCAAAAAACTGTCTTCGATCCTTATTAAAAATTAAGGTTGCAGGAATGGCTCCAGACCAATCTTCGCTCACCTTCGGAATCCAGGCGTTCATATCGGGGTCATCCAAAGCCACAACCTTAGATTTTAAGTTATGTGCCTTAATAAATGGCTTTAACTTGCTCTCGTACTTATTAGGAAAATCGAGACTCACCAAAAGCAACTCTACATTCTTGTCTTGATAATTAGATTTCAACTTTTCAAAATAAGGCAATTCCTTAACGCAAGGTTTGCACCAAGTGGCCCAAAAATTAACCACATAGGTTTTGTTATCTTGGGTAGATAGTAATGGCTCCAATTCGTTAAAATTGTATACCTCTAGTGTAACCGCTGCATCGTTGGCAACAAGGTCTGCCTCCTGTTTAGCTGTTTTGTCTTCCTTACAACTTACCATTAAAGTAACGGCCAATAAAAATAATAAGTGCTTCATACCTTAAAAGTACTCACTTCTTTTCTATAGGTTTTGTATTTAACAAAACTTTATTGCTTTTAACATTTACAGTACCAGGTAATTATTTTTTTAAACTTTTGAAAAATAAAAATTCATTTCTATATTTGTCCCATATTATTCAAAACAATGAACTTTACTTTAAACAATACTTGGTGGTGGAATTCTCGAAACGCAACTTTCGTGAACTAAACCCTATTGTATTTTTTAACCAAAACAATATAAAGGCTTGTCATTCACGACAAGCCTTTTTTTATTTAAAAAACATGACAACTTTCAACTTATACACCCACTACAAAAAAATTCTGGCAGACACCATTACCCCTGTTAGCATTTATTTAAAAATTAGAGATAAATATCCCAATAGCATTTTGCTGGAAAGTAGCGACTACCACTCTAACAACAACAGCTTCTCTTACATTTGCTGCAACCCAATAGCTACTATAAAAATTCAGGACGAAACAATTACCCAACAGTTTCCAGATGGCAGTAAGCAAGTTACCCCAATATCCCCTAGCACCAAGGTATCGGAAAGCATACACCATTTCACCAAACGGTTTAAAGTGACTACCCAAACCGCATTCAAGTTTATAAACACCGGTGTTTTTGGTTACACAGCCTACGATGCTGTAAGATATTTTGAGAACATAAAAATCACTAAAAAACCCAACAACCAAGGCATTCCAGATATTTTTTATGCTGTTTACAAAAACATCATCGCCATTGACCACCATAAAAATGAAGCCTACATTTTTGCCCATTGCTTGGATAGCGACAACAATAATATTGAGGAATTGCACCAACTTATTAAAACCGAGAACCTCGCTTCATACAACTTTTCAACAGACGGCAATCTGGAATCTAATCTAACAGACGACGATTACAAAAACCAGGTTGCACTAGCTAAAAAGCACTGCGCCCGCGGCGATGTGTTTCAATTGGTATTATCGAAAAAATTCTCTCAACCGTTTAAAGGCGATGAGTTTAATGTTTATCGTGCTTTGAGAAGCATTAACCCATCTCCCTATTTGTTTTATTTTGATTATGGCAATTTCAAAATATTTGGAAGCTCGCCCGAAGCGCAACTTATTGTTAAAGACCATAAAGCAGAAATCCACCCCATTGCCGGGACCTTTAAACGTACGGGCAACGACGAAAAAGATGCTTTACTAGCCAAAACATTGGCACAAGACGACAAAGAAAATAGCGAACACATCATGCTGGTAGACCTAGCAAGAAACGACTTAAGCCGCCACGGAAGCAAGGTTACCGTAGAGACCAACCGAGAGATTCAATTCTTCTCGCACGTTATTCATTTGGTAAGCAAGGTTACAGGAATAAAACACAAAAACTCGACAACCATGGACGTTGTGGCCGATACATTTCCTGCGGGCACTTTAAGTGGCGCACCAAAACATAGGGCCATGCAACTTATTGAAGAATACGAAAAAACAAGCCGTGAGTTTTATGGCGGTGCCATTGGCTTTATGGATTTTGAAGGCAACTTTAATCACGCCATAATGATTAGAACCTTCTTAAGCAAAAACAACAAGCTCCATTGGCAAGCTGGTGCTGGCATTGTTTCAAAATCCAATGCCGATAGCGAATTACAAGAAGTTTATAATAAATTAGGTGCCCTTACAAAAGCCCTTGACTTAGCAAAAACCATTTAAACAACAGCCGTAACGTTAAAACACCATGAAACATATTTTAGTTATTGATAATTACGACAGCTTTACCTACAACCTAGTACACTATTTAGAAGACCTAGATTGTAACGTTACGGTAAAGCGCAACGACCAACTTGCTCTGGAAGAGGTTGAAGATTACGACAAAATCCTACTTTCTCCCGGGCCAGGAGTTCCAGACGAGGCTGGTTTGCTCAAGGCCATTATTGCCACTTATGCTCCTAAAAAAAGCATTCTTGGTATTTGCTTGGGCATGCAAGCCATAGGCGAAGTTTTTGGCGGGTCGCTTATTAACCTTAGCACGGTTTATCACGGCGTTGCAACCACCATTAACATTGTAGCAGACGACCCCATTTTTAAGGACATAGAAAAAACCATTTCGGTAGGGCGCTACCACTCATGGGTGGTAAACAAACAGCTTCCCGAGGTTTTGGAAGCGACTTCTTTTGATAACAATGGCGAGCTAATGTCGTTACGCCACAAAATTTACGACGTAAAAGGGGTACAATTTCATCCCGAATCCATACTAACCCCAAAGGGAAAGCACATACTAAAAAACTGGTTAAACAGCTAGTTACTATTAAAACAAACCGTTGACCTTTTACACAGAAACTTATAATGAAACAAATATTAAACAGGCTTATCAACCACGAAAACATCTCGACAGAAGAAGCCAAACAAGTCCTAGTAAACATCTCTAAGGGCGATTATAACCAAAGTCAAATAGCCGCTTTTCTTACCGTATATTTAATGCGCAGCATTACCGTTGAAGAACTGCAAGGATTTCGAGAAGCGCTTTTAGAACTCTGCATACCTGTTAATGTTAGCGACTACAACACCATAGATCTATGTGGCACCGGGGGCGATGGTAAAAACACCTTTAACATCTCTACACTAGCCTCTTTTATTACAGCCGGCGCCGGGGTTAATGTTACCAAACATGGCAATTACGGCGTGTCATCGGTTTCTGGGTCAAGCAATGTTATGGCGTTTTTCGGTATAAAGTTTAGCCAGGACGAAGCCTTTTTAAAAACCTGTTTAGACAAGGCTAACATTTGTGTGTTGCACGCGCCGCTATTTCATCCGGCCATGAAACATGTAGCGCCCATTAGGCGTGAATTAGGGGTAAAAACCTTTTTTAACATGCTTGGGCCAATGGTAAATCCAGCTTTTCCTAAAAACCAGCTTGTTGGAGTTTTTAATCTGGAACTTTTGCGCCTGTACAGTTACCTTTATCAAAAAACCGATAAAAACTATTGTATTGTTCACGCCATAGATGGTTACGATGAAGTTTCCCTTACAGGAAACACCAAGGTTGTAAAAAACAATGGCGAAACCATTTTAACCCCTTCTCATTTTAATTCTGAAGCGTTAAAGCCTACCGATGTTTACGGCGGAAACTCCATTGAAAGTTCTGCTAAAATATTCAACGACATCCTTTCGGGAAAGGGTACCGAAGCACAAAACAAAGTGGTTTGCGCCAATGCCGCGCTAGCTATTTCAACCGTAAAAAACACGTCTATAGCAGATAGCTACCTTATGGCGCAAGAGTCATTAAAAAGTGGACGGGCCAAAGCCAGTTTCAACACCTTAATCCAACTAAGTCAATGAACATTCTAGACCACATTATTTCTAGCAAACGCAAAGAAGTTGCCCTAAAAAAGCAGCTGATTCCCACATCACAACTAGAGAAATCGGTATTGTTCGAGAGAGAAACCGTTTCGTTAAGCCAAAGGTTAAAAAACAGTCCTTCCGGCATTATCGCCGAACATAAAAGGCGATCCCCTTCAAAATCGGTTATCAATCAATCTTTAAATGTTCAGGATGTTGTCTTAGGTTATGAAAAAGCGGGCGCCTGTGGGGTTTCTGTTTTAACTGATGGCAAATATTTTGGTGGCTCGCTGGACGATTTACTACTAGCCAGAGCTTCTACAACTATACCCTTACTAAGAAAAGAGTTTATTATAGACGAGTACCAAATTGTTGAAGCAAAAGCCTACGGCGCAGATGCCATTTTGCTTATTGCTGCCGTTTTAAGTCGCGAAGCCATAGCGTCGCTTTCTAAAACAGCCCAACAACTAGGGCTTGAAGTTTTATTGGAAGTACACAACCAAGAAGAGCTCAATAAATCGCTAATGCCAAGCCTGGATCTTCTGGGTGTTAACAACCGTGATTTAAAAACATTTAACGTGAGTTTAAATACCAGCAAATCCTTGTCTACACTAATTCCAGATGAGTTTGTAAAAGTTTCGGAAAGTGGCATTAGCGATGTAGTCGCCATTAAGGATTTAAAAACCTACGGCTATCAAGGGTTTTTAATTGGTGAAACCTTTATGAAAACCCCAAACCCAGAACAGAGTGCTGCACAATTTATTAAACAACTGGTATGATGAATTTAAAAATCTGCGGCATGAAATATAACGACAATCTGCTAGAGGCTGCTGCCTTACGCCCCAATTATCTGGGCTTTATTTTCTACGAAAAATCGCAGCGTTATTTTAATGGCACCATTCCTAAACTTCCTAAAAACATAAAAAAAACTGGGGTTTTCGTTAATGCACATAGCAACACCATCAAAACACAAATAACCAAGCACGACTTACAGGCCGTTCAATTACACGGGCAAGAACCGCCCGAATTATGCGCTGCCTTAAAACAAAGCCGTGTTGAAGTGATTAAAGCATTTTCAATAAAAGACACCTTTAATTTCCAGCAACTTGAAGCCTACGAAACTTTTGTCGATTTTTTTCTTTTCGATACTAAAGGGAAACTCCCCGGAGGGAATGGCACAACGTTTAACTGGGAGGTTTTAAAGCATTATCCCGCTACAACACCTTACTTTTTAAGTGGGGGCATTGGGTTAAACAGCATCGAGGCCCTTAACGGCTTTTTAAAACACTCCAGCGCCAAACACTGTTATGGCCTTGACGTAAACAGCCAATTTGAAATTGAGCCTGGTCTTAAAGACATCGAATTACTAAAAACATTTAAACAAAACATGCCAACCGGCACGGGATACGAAAAACGTTAGGAAACACAAAAACCATGAGCTACAACATTAACAGCAAAGGATACTACGGAGAATTTGGCGGCGCCTATATTCCAGAAATGCTCTACCCCAATGTAGAGGAGTTACGCCAAAACTATTTAAACATCATGAGCGATTCAGCCTTTCAAGAAGAGTTTCAGCAGCTCCTTAAAGACTATGTCGGCAGGCCTTCGCCTTTGTATTTTGCCAAACGGCTTTCTAAAGCCTACAACACCAAAATTTACTTAAAACGCGAAGACCTTAATCATACTGGCGCTCATAAAATAAACAATACCATTGGGCAAATTTTAATGGCAAAACGTCTAGGCAAAACACGCATTATTGCCGAAACTGGTGCCGGGCAACACGGTGTGGCCACAGCAACTGTTTGCGCCCTTATGGGCATAACATGTGTGGTTTATATGGGTGAAATAGATATAAAACGTCAAGCTCCAAATGTTGCTAGAATGAAAATGTTAGGCGCCAAGGTAGTTCCTGCAACATCGGGGAGCAAAACCTTGAAAGATGCAACAAACGAAGCCATTAGAGATTGGATAAACAACCCTGTAGACACCCATTATATTATTGGGAGTGTGGTTGGCCCACACCCCTACCCAGACATGGTTGCACGATTTCAAAGTGTTATTTCAGAAGAAATAAAGCAGCAACTTATGACACACGAAAACACCCCCACGCCAGATTATGTGATTGCCTGTGTTGGCGGGGGCAGCAATGCAGCAGGGGCGTATTATCATTTTTTAGAGGACCCTTCGGTTAAGCTTATTGCCGCCGAAGCTGCAGGTCATGGTATTAACTCTGGTAAAAGTGCCGCTACATCTACCTTGGGCCGCGAAGGCATTATTCACGGCAGTAAAACGCTACTTATGCAAACCAAAGATGGACAAATTACCGAGCCGTATTCCATTTCGGCGGGGCTGGATTATCCCGGTATAGGGCCTATGCATGCGCATTTATTCCATTCTGGTCGCGCAGAATTTATTGCAGTTACCGATGATGAAGCCATGAAATCAGGACTAGAGCTTTGCCAGTTAGAGGGTATTATCCCGGCTATTGAAAGCTCGCATGCCCTGGCCGTTTTCAATAAAAAACACTTTAAACCCAACGACATTGTCGTGCTTTGCCTTTCAGGCCGTGGCGACAAAGACCTAGACAACTACATTTCATATTTTAATGTTTAATGCAACAGGATCATGAACAGAATTATCAGTAAATTACAACACAGCAAAAAGCTGCTTTCTATATACATCACGGCAGGCTACCCAACGTTAAAAGACACAACACCCCTAATTGAAAAGCTAGAACAATCTGGAGTAGACATGATTGAAATTGGCCTACCTTTTAGCGACCCCTTGGCCGATGGGCCTACCATTCAAGCCAGTTCTGAACAAGCGTTAAGAAATGGTATGACTACCGAAGTGCTGTTTGAACAGCTTAAAGACATTAGAAAAACGGTTAATATCCCCCTGCTTATTATGGGGTATTTTAACCCCATACTCCAATATGGCGTTGAAGCTTTTTGTAAAAAATGCCAAGACATTGGTATTGATGGCCTTATTATTCCAGACCTCCCAATGGAAGAATATCTGGAGCAATACAAATCTATTTTTGAGGCCCATGGTTTAATTAATGTGTTTTTAATTACCCCACAAACCTCAGAAGCACGCATTCGGTTTATCGATTCGGTTTCCAACGGGTTTATCTATATGGTAAGTTCTGCTGCAACAACGGGGAATACCGCTAGCTTCGGCACCACACAAACAGACTATTTTAAAAGAATTAATCGCATGCAGCTTAATACCCCACAAATAGTTGGTTTTGGAATTAAAGACCATGATTCGTATACCCAAGCAACTACTAATAGTAAAGGCGCCATTATAGGAAGTGCATTTATTACGTTCTTAAACGAATTTGGTATTGAAAAAATAGATACTTTTATCGGTACCATAAGACCGTAATCCATGTTTAAACACGTTAAGTTTGTTGTATTTTTTTTAGTTCTGCTAACCTTAGAGCTTATATGCTCTAGTTTTTTAGCGCTTAACGACTTTCGTTATGTAACCAAACCGCTGCTGTTAACCGCTCTAATTGTATTTTTTAGAAGCAATGCTACACACTTAAACAAAAGCACGGTAACCCTTACATTTTTAGCCTTGGTTTTTTCCTTATTGGGCGATGTTTTTTTATTGTTTCAAGAGCACTCACACCTCTTTTTTATCTTGGGGTTACTCGCTTTTTTAATAGCTCATATACTATATGTTTTAGTGTTTTCTAAAACATCGACCTCCTTATTAAACGCGCGGTATGTTTTAATAGCTTTAGTAGCCTACGCCTTGCTTTTATTCAACCTATTAAAGGACAACTTAAACGAAATGCTTATTCCGGTTATCGCCTACATGCTGGTTATTTTAAGCATGGCTACCTATGCCTATTTAAGAAAAGGACAAGTAAGCAGCCAAAGTTTTGTTTTGGTCTTTACAGGAGCCCTTCTTTTTTTAATTTCAGACAGTATTCTAGCATTAAATAAATTTTACAAACCCATGCCCCTTGCCAATTTAAGCATTATGCTAACCTACGGTTTAGCACAACTTTTAATTGTATTGGGCATTTTACAACAAGGAGAGCATTTAAATTTAAATTTAAATTTAAATCAAAATAAAAAATAAGCTGTAAACGTGTAACAAGTTGCCGTTTTTGGCTACAAATAGCTTTAGAACACCAACCAAAACATTGAACAAATCTTTAGAACATAATTTTGTTGAACTGCTGGAAGAGCATCAAAATATTGTGCATAAAGTATGTAGGCTTTATACCAACGACCAAGCATCGCACAAGGATCTTTTTCAGGAAATTACCATACAACTTTGGAAAGCCTACCCCAAGTTTCGTGGCGATTCGAAATTTAGCACCTGGATGTATCGCGTTGCTCTAAATACAGCCATAACACTGTATAGGAAGTCAACCCGAAAAATAAAGACCCAAGAGTTCGATACCGTTCAATTTAAAATTAAAACAGAAGAGTACGACCAAACCGAAGAGGTGCAATTAAAACTTATGTACCAAGCCATACACGAGCTAAACGATATTGAAAAAGCTTTGGTTCTACTCTATTTGGAAGATAAAAATTACAGCGAGATTAGTGATACTTTAGGAATTTCTGAAGTGAATGCCAGAGTGAAAATGAATCGTGTGAAAAAGAAATTAAAAACCATTTTAAATCCGTGAGATTATGGATGAATTGGAGTTATTGAAAAAAGACTGGAAAGCCAACGAAGAATACCCTAAGGTATCTTACGATGAGATATATAGCATGATCCTTAAACGATCTTCTTCTATCGTGAAGTGGATTTTTATAATAAGCCTTCTAGAATTTATTTTCTGGAGTGTTATTGCCGTGTTTTTAAAAGACACCGAGAACATGAAACGCTTTGAGGAGTTAGATACTAATGCCATCATGATTCCGTTGGCGGTTCTTGGTTACGCCATTTTGGTGTATTTTTTCTACCTGTTTTTTAGGAATTACAAACGCATTTCGGCTACAGACAATGCCAAAGTGCTTATGGAAAACATTTTAAAAACCAGAAAGACCGTTAAACATTATGTTGCCTTTAACCTTATTTACCTTGTTGTTTCGGTGATTGTGGTGCTTTGTATAGAGTTTAAAATGGACCAACAACTTATCTCACAGGTAAACCAAGCAGCAGCAAACGGAGAAGCTTTTAAGCTTTATGCCGGCATTATAATTGCTACCCTATTAATTCTTGTTGCTGTTATAGGCGTGTTACTGCTGTTCTATTGGTTGGTTTACGGCATTTTATTAAAACGCCTTAATAAAAACTACAAAGAGCTAAAGCACCTGAACATTTAGTCTTACCACTCGCGTTTTTTATTGAGCTTTTCCTGCTCTTCCAACACCTCTTGTGGAATAACTTTTAAAAACGAAGGGTGTTGCTCTATGGCATATTCTATTTTTTCTACAATCTGCTCGTTGGTTTCGTTATCATAATCAATGCTTAAGGGCGCTTTAATTTCCATGGTTTGCAGAATGTTCTTCTTTTTTACCCGAAGGCCCTTTTTATCGAACGACCGTCTAAACCCATCTATAACAATAGGTACCACCACAGGCTTGTATTGCTTTATTATATGGGCTGTTCCTTTTCTTATAGGTTTAAAAGGAGTGGTAGTGCCTTGCGGAAATGTAATAACCCATCCATCATCTAGTGCTCTTTTAATGTTCGTAATATCACTCATTTTAACTTGGCGGTTAACCTGCTTTCCTGCCGAACGCCATGTGCGCTCTATAGGAATGGCTCCGGCATACGCCAATATTTTTGGCAACAATCCGGCACGCATGGTTTCTTTGGCAGCGATATAATAAATATTCAACTTAGGGTTCCACAGATAACCAATATTTTTAATATTGTCGTCGCGGTTGCTTAAGCTTGCATTAAACACATGGAACATGGCCACCACATCGGCAAAGTAAGTTTGGTGGTTAGAAATAAAAAGCACATTGGTATCTGGCAGGTTTCGCAACACATCAGACCCTTCAATTTGCAGCTCGTTAAAGCCTCTAAAACGCCTATGCGATATGGCGCCCATAATTCTAATAAGCCACTTTTTTAGAAAAAGTATATGTCCAAAAGGATTTTTCTTAAATAATCCCATAAAGTTTGTTCGAAATTTTTTAGAACTACAAAAGTAATAAAACTTCGCCTTACAGGGCTTGTTTTAGCAGATCTTTGATTTCGCTCAACATCATTGCTGTTGCACCCCAAACAATATGGCCATTTAAACTAAAGGCTGGCACCACCACATCCTTCTTATAAGATGTGGTTACTTTTTTGTTCACCACATTGTCGGGGTTTAAAAAATCGTATAACGATACGTGTATAATTTCCTCAACCTCATCGTCTTGCTTCATGAACACAGGCGTTTTTTTGGTAACGCCTATAAACGGGTGGACAAAAAAATTGCTCGGCGGGATGTAAACCTTGGTCAATGCTCTTAACACCTCGACGTATTTTTTAGACACGCCCACTTCTTCTTCGGTTTCCCTTAAAGCAGCACTCGCCATCGAGTCGTCAAACATTTCCAACTTTCCCCCAGGAAACCCAATTTGGGCCGAGTGAACCCCACGGTATGTTTTTCTTAAGATTAAAACCAGCTTGGTATGCTTGTTCTCATCTGGATAAAACAACGCCATAACCGCTGCTTTCCTTGCTGTTTTCATCTCTTCTTTTTGCTGGGCCTGCAATGCCTCCCGAAATGGTGGGGACATTTTAAATTGCGATGGTTCTGCTGGAAGGGGTATATTTTTTATTTTTGGAATTGAATATAAAAAAACACTGAAATCCATTCGTTAATTCCGTTAGTCTGAATTGATATCTTATAAAGCTTTACAATGAAAAAAATTAGCCTTATTTTTCTTTTTGCCTTACTTTTAGTAAACTGTGAAAACAATAAAAATAAACCTTCTGCGCCTAAGAACAAAACTAAAACAGAGAAAAAAAAGGAAGTCACCAAAAACACCCCCGAAGCACCTCAACGGGAATTCCCTTTATTGAATGATGAAAACGCCATGGAGTTTTTCCTTCAATACGAAAAAGAAAATAAGGAAAACAAGGTGCGAATTACAACCGATTTTGGCGATATTGACATCCTATTGTTTAATGAAACCAAGTTTCACAGAGCCAATTTTATTTTTCTTACTAAGCAGCAGTACTTCGACAATACCCAGTTTTACCGCATAGTAAACAACTTTATTATTCAGGGTGGCAGTACAGACGACAGAGCAATCATGCGCAAACGCAACGATATTGGAAAATACCTGCTTCCTCCCGACACCAAAAGAGGGTTTAAACACGATAGAGGTGTTATTAGCATGCCCAGTAGCGAAATAGATAACCCTTATAAACTGGCCTCGCCTTACGAGTTTTTTATTGTTCAGCAACAGGGCGGCGCCCACCATTTAGATGGCGATTATACCATTTTTGGAAAAGTAATAAAAGGCATGGAGGTGGTTGATGAAATTGCCAAACAAAAAACCGACGACAGCGAATGGCCCCTACACAACATTTATATTCAGAAAATAAGGCTTATTGACTAATCTCTATAAATACTAGGCAGGCTAATTTTAAATTTAACTGCCAAGAGCCTTATAGCGATAACAACGGCTCCAGAAATAACAAAAATAACATTCTCCTTTATGGGGAAATAATGCAACATAAAATACGTTGCACCACCAATTATACATGCCGTAGCATAAATTTCCTTTCTAAAAATAACGGGAATCTCGTTACTTAAAATATCTCTTGTAACGCCACCAAAACAGGCTGTCATGGTACCTAAAGCCACACATATAATAGGGTGCAACCCTACAGACAGTCCTTTCTCTACACCCACAACGGTATACAGGCCAATGCCTATTGTATCGAATAAAAACAACGATGTACGCAAATAATTTATATGCCTTCTAAGCAGTATGGCAGAAACCGTAGATCCTATAATAACATAAACATAGGTCATGTTGGTCATCCAGGTAACTGGTGTTTGGCCAATAAGCACATCGCGCAATGTACCACCACCTGCGGCAGTAACGAAGGCAATAATGAGCACCCCAAACGGGTCCATTCTTTTTTCCAACGCGACCAAAACACCAGATATGGCAAAGGCAATGGTCCCTAATATGTCTAAAAACTGAAAAAACATTACATGGTTTGAGTATAGTAATTATAATCTTTTATAACCGTAGAAACAAAATCTACAGGTTTTTCTTTAGGCTCTACTTGCATGACACGCTTTAGCCTTTTGTACAAAGCTAACACAACATTATGCTCGCCATTACTTATAGCTTTTTTGTACAGCCCTTTAACCGTTTGCATTTCATGGTCGGTAAAAACCGTTACTTGGCTGTAAGTGGGCACATAATTATCTGGCACATCCTGCATTACTGTATCGTGAATGGAAATTTTTGCCTTTTCGCTTATTACTGTTGTGCCTGCAGCTATATCGCCTACCCGCTGCCCATTGCCTTTAATTAAAATGGTTAGTACCGCAATTCCGCCCGAAGAAATAGAAATATCTATAACGCGCAACAACCAGCGCAACAGATAATCTGTGAAACCAGGTTTGGAACCATCTAATTTTACAACTCGAGTTTTAACCGCATACTTTCCTATGGTCTTCCCGTCCCAAAACGTTTCAAACAAAACAGGGTAAATAAATGCAGGCAGAGACAACAGTAAATAAATGGCCCAAGAGTCTTCTAGAGTAATATCCATCGCCATTAAAACAACAATTATAATTAAGGTGTAAGCAAAAACAACCACGCCATCTATAAGATAGCCCAAAATGCGGTCGCCAAGATGGGCTACGTTCTGTTTAATCCCTATATTTTGGGCGGTTTCAATTTGAAATTCTTCCATATTTTCTTTTCTTTGAAAGCAAATTCCCATAGATGCGAGAAGCAGCTTTCGTTAGGCAAAATAAAGATAAATGGTTAAAATTTGAAAGGCTTCTTTCAAATAAAACCAGCATGCCTCCTAACGAACTCTCCAATCTGTATATTGAAGTTACAGACCACCTAAGCTACGCCAAAACATTTTACCCTGATAGTCAAACAGCCAATTACCTAAATCAATTGGCATCGCAAGCGCACCAAAACATTTACAAGACGAAAAAGACCTCTAAAAATCGGGTTATCGCCTTTTTTAAAACCGAGTTTCCCTACGAGTTTTACAACTACCAACGCGAACTTTTAATTGCATTTTTGGTTTTCGCCCTTTTTGCTATTGTTGGCGCTTTTTCGGCGGCCAACGAAGGCGACTTTGTCAGGTCATTTTTAGGAGATGGGTATGTAAACATGACACTAAATAACATTAAAAAAGGCGACCCCATGGCCGTGTATAAACAGCAAGGCGAGTTTAACATGTTTCTTGGCATTACGCTTAACAACATTAAAGTTGCCCTTATGGCTTTTGCCTACGGCATATTACTTGGCGTAGGCACGCTTTTTATCATGCTTCAAAACGGGGTCATGCTAGGGAGTTTTCAGTATTTTTTTTACGAGCAAGGACTGCTTTGGGAGTCTGCCAGAACCATCTGGATTCATGGCACCATAGAAATATCGGTGATTATTATTGCTGGTTGTTCTGGTTTGGTTTTAGGCAACGGCCTTTTGTTTCCCGGCACCTACACTAGGCTAGAGGCTTTTAAACGCGGAGTTAAAAACGGGCTAAAAATCTTAATTAGCACCATTCCCTTTTTTATTATTGCCGGCTTTTTAGAAGGCTTTGTAACCAGACATACCGAAATGCCCGATTGGTTAGCCATTTTAATTATTTGTGGCTCGTTGGCCCTCATTATATTTTATTACATTATTTACCCCAGACAGTTACATAAAAAACAAATGACCCTTAATTATGAAACAGCTTATCGAATTTAAAAAACGTCGTGAACTAGGTGATATTTTAGGTGATAGTTTTGGTTTTATCAGGCAAGAGTTTTCGCCTTTTTTTAAACTTATCCTACACATTTGCGCCCCTTATTTGGTGCTGTTCTTGGTATCGTTTTCGTTTTACCTATATGCCTCTGGTGGTGTTCTGGATTTTCAATTAGGAGAAACAGAGCTTCCTACCAATCTTGGCTTAATGTTTTTAGCGCTTGGCCTTTTTGTTGTAACCGGTGCTGTAACCTACATTTATGCAAACACCGCCGTAATTCACTACATTAAATCCTACATCGATAACCGTGGGCATGTTAACGCTATAGAGGTTAAACAGCATGTAAAAGATACTTTTTGGGGGTTTGCTGGGCTAAGTGTTTTAAAGTGGGTCACGCTTATTATTGCCATGATGCTTTGCCTTTTACCCGTGTTTTATTTTATGGTTCCTATGTTTGTGGTGTTTAGCATTTATGTTTTCGAAAACAAAAATGCTTCCGATGCCTATAGCTACAGCTACACCTTAATTAAGGAGGACTTTTGGGGAACTTGGGTCACCATTTTTGTGCTTGGTTTAATTATTAGCGTTGCGGGCTATGCCTTTAGCTTGCCTGCCGGCATCTACAGTTTAATTAAAACCGGAATATTTTCGGGCGAGATAGACCCCGCAACCATGAACGAATCGTTTACAGACCCCATTTACATTGTACTTAACCTATTCAGTTACTTGTTTAAGTTTATTCTAAATCTTGTTTTAACCGTAGGCGGCGTATTTGTATATTTCAATTTAAACGAAAAGAAAAACTTTACTGGAACAATGGAACGCATCGATTCTATTGGAAAAAATGCTTAATACTGTGCTTAAAACCCTTGTGCTCTTTTTTGGTTTGTTTTCTGTTTTGGCTTTTGGCCAAGCAGATTCGCTTACCGTGGTTTACGACCACACCAAAAACCAGCTTTGGGAAATCTCACAAGACGACCTTAACACCTATAAGGAAAACCCCGCGTTTAATTACGAAGAAAGCACCGCAGGACCCAACATTTTTAACAAGATTATCAATTGGGCCAAAAACATCCTGCTTAAAATCTTGGAGTTTATTTTTGGGGTTGAAAAAGCGACAGGCATACTACAACTCATTCTAAAGGCCCTGCCCTACCTCCTCCTTGGCATTTTATTATACACCCTTATAAAACTGTTTATTAACTACAGCCAAAAACAACCTGTTGGTGCCCTTAAAAAAACCGGAAGTGTGACACTCTCTAACGAAGAGCACATTATAAAAAATGAAGATATTGAAGCTTTAATCTCAAAAGCCATACACCAAAACAATTACCGCTTGGCCATAAGGTATTACTATTTGCTTACATTAAAGTATTTAACCGAAAAAGAGCTTATACACTGGCAACAGCAAAAAACAAATACCGATTACCTTGCGGAACTAGAACCTACCTCCTTAAAGCCTGGTTTTGCCGAAGCCACACATATATACGACTATGTTTGGTATGGTGAGTTTAATGTAGAGGAAGCCAAATTTAATACGCTAAAAACCATTTTTGAACAATTAAATAATACCATAAAATCACTTTGACAAAACGCATAAAGACATATTTGATTTTAACGGTTATAATCTTGCTTTCCATTATAGCGTACGAGTACGTTAAACCCAAAGAAATTAACTGGTACCCGTCTTATGCCAAGCATCATAAAATGCCTTTTGGCACGTATGTTTTTAACGAGCAAATACAAAAGTTTGCTCCAGATGTTAAAAACACCTTTACCCCACCATACAAATACCTCGAGCAAAACCCAGACATGACAGGCACCTATGTGTTTATAAACGATGCTTTGGAATTTGACAGCACAGAAACCGAAAAGCTTTTAGAGTGGGCTAGTAAAGGTAATACCTTGTTTATCGCTGCCGAAAATTTTTCCAGAACCCTTTTAGACACTCTCAACTTAGAAACTGCTGTTGTAAGCAACATTAACAACCTTAAAAATGTTTATTCGCTTCAAATAAAAAACAAGCACCTCTCCCAGAATCTTGTTCATTTTAACAAAGCCAGCCACATGACTGCCTTTAAAACAATCGACACCCTAAATACTTCGGTTATTGGGGTTGTAGACAACAAAACCAATACTGTTTCAACATTAAAAGAAGCCCATATAAACATTATAAAATATCCCTTCGGAAAAGGACAAATTATACTAAGTGCCTTCCCGCAGGCCTTTACAAACTATTTTATTTTAAAAGAGCAAAATAGCCGCTATACCGCTAGTTTAATATCATATTTAAATAAGAACAAGACCATTTTTCTGGACAACCACTACAAAACGGGCAAAACATTTTATACCTCCCCATTGTATGTTTTTTTAAACAACAAACCGCTTAAATGGGCGTATTATACCATGCTTATAGGAGTATTGATTTATGTGCTTTTCGAAGGCAAACGAAAACAACGTGCCATACCCGTAATACCACCGCTTAAAAACCAAACCATAGCTTTTACGCAAACGGTAGCTAATATGTACCTAAACAAAGGTGATCATAAACTTCTTGCCAATCAGAAAATCAAGCATTTTATGGATTACATTAGGCTACAATTTAATTTGCCTACCACCACCATCGATCACACATTCCTTAAGCATTTAGCCAGCAGGAGCAACAACACCCTTGAAGATACCTTAGCCCTTTTTAAAGCTATAGAGACCTTACAAGACAAACAACATATTACACAAACAGAATTGGAAACTATTAGTAAAAGAATAGACTCCTTCAAACATAAAAACACATGGAAAACGACAACCTAGCATTCAACGACAGAATATCCCTAACCGAGTTAAAACAAGCTGTTGATGATATTAAGGCCGAATTGGGCAACGTTATTATTGGTCAAGAAACGTTTATCGAGCTACTTATCGTTGCCTTGTTGGCCGATGGCCATGTTTTAATTGAAGGCGTGCCGGGAATTGCCAAAACCGTTACGGCAAAACTGTTTGCAAAATCGTTAAAAACCAATTTTAGCCGCATACAGTTTACCCCCGATTTAATGCCTAGCGACGTATTGGGAACATCTATTTTTAACACAAAAATCTCCGATTTCGAGTTTAAACGAGGCCCTATTTTTTCCAACATTGTTTTAATTGATGAAATTAACCGTGCGCCAGCCAAAACTCAAGCCGCCCTGTTCGAAACCATGGAAGAGCGCCAAGCAACAATAGATGGCACTACCTACAGCCTGGCGCCTCCCTTTATGGTTTTGGCCACCCAAAACCCCATAGAGCAAGAAGGCACCTATGCCTTGCCCGAAGCGCAATTAGACCGGTTTATCTTTAAAATAAAGGTCGATTACCCCTCGCTAGAAGAAGAAATAAAAATAATTGAAACCCACCACAACCGCAAAGGCCAGAAACCGCAAACCTTAGTTTCGGGTATTTTAGACACCGAGAAACTTACCGAGTACAAAACAAAAATTCAGCACATTGTTGTAGAAAAGAAAATCATCAATTATATCGCAGAAATTGTTCAAAAAACAAGAAACCACCCACACCTGTATTTAGGAGGTTCGCCAAGGGCATCGCTAGCCATACTAAACACCGCCAAAGCCTTTGCTGCTATAAACGGCCGGGATTTTGTTATGCCAGAAGATGTAAAAAAAGCCCTTAAACCCATATTAAACCATAGAATTATCCTTACACCAGAACGCGAAATGGAAGGCGTAACCACAGAGCACGTTATCGATATGATTATACAATCTGTAGAAATCCCGAGATAAAAGTAGGATATGGCCTTTTTAAAATCGCTTTACATACACGCTAATTTTTACTACTACCTGGCCCTTGTTGCCCTATGTTTTTTATTGGCCTTTTGGGCACCTATTTTCTATGCCGTAGCCTGGATTGGCGTTGTTGTTGTAAGTGCGCTATTGCTATCCGATTTACTTGCCATTTACAACCCCAAAAAAAACATAGTTGCTGGCAGACTGCTTCCAGAGCGCTTTTCTAATAGCGATAAAAACCCCGTATCTATAACCATAAAAAACAATTATGGACTAAAGGTCTATCTTGAGGTTATTGACGAGCTTCCTATGCAACTTCAAAAACGCGATTTTTTGCATAACGTTACTTTACCTGCCTTTGGCCAATATAATTTCGATTATTTTGTAAGGCCCGTAGAGCGTGGCGAGTACACTTTTGGTAACCTGAACATTTATGTTTTCAGTCCGTTAAAAATTGTAAAACGCAAATACCAATTCCAGAATGCACAAATGGTAAAGGTTTACCCTTCTTTTATTCAAATGCAGAAATACGACTTTCTTGCCATAAGCCATAATTTAACTGCTCTAGGCATGAAAAAAATTAGGCGTATTGGCCACACCCAAGAATTTGAACAAATTAAGGAGTATGTTCCGGGAGACGATTTTAGAACCATAAACTGGAAAGCGACCGCCAAAAAAAGCCATTTGATGGTTAACCAGTATCAAGATGAAAAATCGCAACCCATTTACTCGGTTATCGATACGGGACGTGTTATGAAAATGCCCTTTGAAGGCCTAAAACTATTGGATTATGCCATAAACAGTACGTTGGCATTTAGTAATGTTGCGCTAAAAAAGCACGATAAGGTTGGCATGGTGTCCTTTTCTAAAACCATAGAATCTTTTATTCCGCCAGTAAACAAACTCACCCATCTTAACCAAATTATAGAAACCCTTTACAACATAAATACCCAGTTTCACGATAGCGATTTTGGCAACCTTTACGCGCATTTAAAACGAAAAGCCCCCCATAGAGGTTTAATGATGTTATACACCAACTTCGAACACATTAGCGCTTTAAAGCGCCAACTGCCTTATTTGTTAGCCATATCGAAACAGCATTTACTGGTCGTTGTCATGTTTGAAAACACAGAGCTCTCCAAGCTTGTCCTTCAAGATGCAGAGGCTATTGAAACCATTTATCAGAAAACCATAGCCGAAAAGTTTCAATACGAAAAAAGACTTATGGCCAAAGAGCTTAACAAGCACGGCATTCAAACCATTTTAACCCCGCCAGAAAAGCTCACCATAAACACCATCAATAAATATTTAGAAATTAAAGCTAGAGGCCTATTACAATAGGGCATAACAACTTATCGGGGTAAAACAACAATTCGGTAAGTTATCTTTTTACCGGTCTTAAATTCTTAGGACTTTTACAGTGTTATTAATTGAAAAACACCTGTATTATGAAAACATTAGCCATTGTTTTAACCACCTTACTCACTTCATTTTTTTGTACATCCCAAACCCTTCCCTACACCACTAAAACTTACACCGTTACCATAAAGATTGCCAACGTGCTAAATGCTAAAGGGCATATTTTAATTGGTTTGCACAACCAAAATACATTTATGAAAACCAAAGGAATTCAAAATGTAAAATTAAAAGCAGAAGGAGATACCGTTTTGGCTACTTTACCCAACCTTAAGCCCGGCAGTTATGCCATTATGGTTTTACATGACCAGAACGACAACAACCGCATGGATTTTGATACTTCGGGCATGCCTTTAGAACCTTATGGTATGAGCAACAATCCCATGCTATTTGGGCCACCAACATTTCATGATGCGCAATTTGAAATCACCAATAAAAACCTAGAGGTAACCATTAGGTTTTAAACTACAAAAGCCCGGCGCCTATTAAGGTGCCAGACTTTCTCTATCAATCAAAAATCAATCAAATGATTATACGGTTTCGCCCAACCAAGCTTTCATCATCCAAACGGTTTTTTCCTGCTCGGTAATAAAGTCGCTCATCATGGCGTTGGTACCCTCATCATCAACTTCACCAGACTTGTTTAAAATTGCCCGCTCAATTTTTAAAAGTTCAGACAACGAATCAACAATCAGCCTTACGGCTTTTTCGTCTTGCGAAATGTTTTTTCCTACAGGAACGCGCCCTGCCTTAGTGTAATCTTCAAATGTATGAAGCGGCGTTCCGCCTAAGGTTAAAATACGCTCGGCAACCTCATCTACCTTTATATTGGCATCGGTATATAGCTCTTCAAACTTGGCATGAAGGTCAAAAAAAGCTTTGCCTTTAATGTTCCAATGAATGCCTCTTAAGTTTTGATAATATAGCTGAAAATTCGCCAACAAGGTGTTTAAATCGTTTGCTAAAGCCTTGGTTTCGTTTTTATTTAATCCTATGGTATTTAATGTCATAATATTGGGTTTTATTTATTTACTACAAATTTAACCTATTAATCACAGAATTTTAATAAATAGAATTGATAGTTTTTATATTTTTATAGGCTAAATTGATATTATATGACCATTACACAACTTCATTACGTTTTAGCCGTAGCCGAACATAAAAACTTTACCAAAGCCGCTTCAAGCTGCTTTGTAACGCAACCTACCTTAAGCATGCAAATACAAAAGCTTGAGGAAGAACTTGACGTTCTAATTTTTGACCGCAGCAAAAAACCCATCGAACTTACCGATGTAGGCAGAAAGATTGTTTACCAAGCAAAAAACATTGTTAACGAGTCGGATAGAATTCAGGATATTGTAGACCAACAAAAAGGGTTTATAGGCGGGGAGTTTAAGTTGGGTATTATCCCAACCATCATGCCTACATTGCTACCCATGTTTTTAAAGACCTTTATAAAAAAATATCCCAAGGTAAAATTAAAAATTGAAGAGCTCACCACCGAAGAGACCATGCAACGTTTAGAAGATGGCCATTTAGATGCGGCCATTGCTGCAACGCCGCTAGAGAACGAGCACCTTAAAGAGCGTGTACTTTACTACGAGCCATTTGTTGGTTATACGCCCTCTAACCATAGGCTGTTTAAAAACAAAACCATAGATCCCAACGATCTAGACCTACAGGATATGCTGCTTTTAGAAGATGGGCATTGCTTTAGAGATGGCGTACTTAACCTCTGCAAATCCTTTAAAGACCAAGGTGATGACAGTTTTCAGCTAGAGAGTGGTAGTATAGAAACATTGGTTAAACTCTCGAACGAAGGTTTAGGCATGACGCTACTGCCATACTTACACACCCTAGAAATTAACGATAGTTTTAAACCCAACCTACGTTATTTTACCGAGCCTTCTCCTGCAAGAGAAGTAAGTCTAATATATCATAAAAGCGAATTAAAAATGCAGATTATCGAAGCGCTTTACGATACAATTTCTGGCATTGTTAGAGGCGCCATTACCTTTCAGAATGTTAATATAATTAGCCCGCTCCCGAGAAAAAAGTAACCATACAGTAAGTAGCATATAAAAAAAGCGACCTCGTCAGGTCGCTTTTTCTTTTATTTTAATGCTTTAAATATATTAAACATTGGTTTAACTCTGGGTTCTGTCGAACTAAAGATTGGATAAAAATCCGTAATTCTTCAATTTCGTAGGGCAATAAACGTTGGGTTGCTTTTTGCACTTCTTTACAGAACAACGCAGTATCAAAACTTACTTTTTTAAGTACAGTTTTGGTGTACTCAAACATTGCTCTTGCCATAATTAGTTTTTCGGTTTTTGGGTTAGGTAGATTTGTTTAATAGGCTAAATATAGCGTTTTTATTACCTTATAAATATAAGAAATTTTAGCATGTAAATAACATTTACAACAAAACTTTAACACAAAACTATCACGTTATTGGCGGCTTATTTTTCTTTTATTTAAAACCTATTATCGCCGTCTAACAAATTACCCAAACCACCTAAAACACTGCCTTCGCCTTTGTCCTTTCCTCCTGCTCTTGGGGCAGATGCCAACACCCTATCGGCCAAACGGCTAAAGGGTAAAGATTGTATGTAAACCGTCCCTGGCCCTTGAAGTTTTGCAAAAAACAAGCCTTCACCACCAAAAACGGTGTTTTTAATGCCGCCTACAAACTCTATATCGTAGTCCACATCTTTGGTAAACCCTACAATACAACCCGTATCTACCCTTAAAACTTCACCTGCCTGCAACACGCGTTTGGCCATGGTGCCGCCGGCATGAACAAAGGCCATACCATCGCCTTCTAGTTTTTGCATGATAAATCCTTCGCCACCAAAAAGGCCACGACCTAATCGTTTGCTAAATTCTATGCCTACACTTACGCCCTTGGCCGCACACAAAAAGGCATCTTTTTGGCAAATAAACTTGCCATTAAACTCGGTTAGGTCTATAGGAACAATTTTCCCTGGATATGGCGAAGCAAAGCTTACACATTGCTTTCCTGACAAGGTATTATAAAAAGCCGTCATAAATAAACTTTCGCCGGTTAGGATACGCTTACCAGCCCCCAGAATCTTACCTAAAAACCCAGAATCTTTTTTAGAGCCATCGCCAAAAATAGTTTCCATCTTAATACCATTGTCCATCATCATAAAACTACCTGCTTCTGCTATAACGCCCTCCTGTGGGTCTAATTCTATTTCTACAAATTGCATTTCTTCTCCAAAAATCCTGTAGTCTATTTCGTGTGCTGTCATGTTGTTTTATTTTTTCGATTGATTTAAAAATTAGTTGTAAAAAAATAGCTTTTGTTACATTTTTAAGTGCGCATTTTTAAAGTCCACTCAAAGCTAAAATCAGACACCTCGTCACCAGAGGCATCAAACCCTTTTGCGTGCAGCCAAATGGTTTGTCCCTCACCAGTTTCAATGGCTTTTTTAATAACGGCATCGATAACATCACCTTGTTGGCAAACAAAAGTAATCCTCCCTAGTGCCTTTTTTTTAAAATGACCTTTATTGTTAGTGACTAACATAGAAATGCTTTCCCCACTCGCTTTAATTTTCATAAGCATTAAAGCTCCTGTTGTTAGCTCGGCAGCCATACCTTGCACGGCCCAAAACATCGATTTAAAGGGGTTTTGGTTTACCCATCGGTGCTTTACTTTTACTTCGCAGGTCTTATTGTCTATATACGTTGCCCGTACTCCCGTAAAAAAAGCAGCAGGTAGTTTAAACAGTAGAAATAAATTGAGTTTTGTGGTTGAGATCTTCATACGGTTTTTTAATTACCTCACTAAAATACCTAAAAAAACCTCGCCCCTACATGTTAATATTTTGTTAAAAATTAAAATTTAAGGTACTTTGTATTGCATAATACCTTCTTTTAGATATATATTTGCATAAGAAACTATTATATGTTTATAAAAATGCCAGACAATCATCAAAAAAATATTGCAACGTTTATTCATCTATCCACCTTTTCGAGGTTTATTATTCCGTTAGGGAATTACATTGCCCCTATAGTGTTATGGAGCATAAACAAAAACAAAGGTGCCTTTATTGACGCCCATGGTAAACAAGCCATTAACTTTCAAATAAGCATACTGTTGTACACTGTAATAATAGGTATGATAACCGTTCCGTTTTTCATTTTTAATTTTTTTGGCGGTATAGGTTTCATCGATTTTAACGGCTTTCAGGATTTTCACATCAATTTAGGAAAACCTTCGCCGCTTTTATACTTAACAGGTTTTATTGGACTGTTGGGTATTGTTGCCTTTATTTTGGAATTGGTATTTATAATAACTGCCAGTTTAAAGGCTAGGGATGGTTTAAATTACAACTATCCGTTCACCATTAATTTCATCAAATAACACCATCATCAATCAAAATCAATCAAAAAATGAACAGTTTCACCATTAAACCCAATTAGAACATGAAGATAGAAAACACAAAAGCACAAATGCGCAAGGGAGTTCTAGAGTACTGCATCTTATCTATATTAAAAGATGAAGATGCCTATGTAGCCGAAATTCTAGACACCCTTAAAGACGCAAAAATGCTAGTGGTTGAAGGGACCATCTACCCTTTGCTTACACGGCTTAAAAATGCGGGGCTCCTTTCGTACCGTTGGGAAGAATCGACCTCTGGGCCGCCAAGAAAATACTACGGCCTTACCGAAACGGGAAAAATATTTCTCAACGAACTAAACGGCACTTGGGAAGATTTACAAAACGCAGTTAATATAGTAACCAGTCAAAAAACTCAAAAGTAATGAATAAAACAGTCAACATAAATTTAGCAGGTACATTCTTTCATATTGATGAAGATGCGTACTTAAAATTACAACGCTATCTGGAGGCTATAAAACGTTCATTTACAGACGCACAAGGGCGTTCTGAAATTATAGCCGATATCGAAGCGCGCATAGCCGAACTTTTCGTCGAGCGCATGAAACACGACAAACAAGTTATTAGCAGTAAGGAGGTTGATGATGTTATAAACATTATGGGGCAACCCGAAGACTACCTTGTTGATGAAGAGATTTTTGAAGATGAGCCAAAAAACACCCACACAAGACGCAGCACAAAAAAACTATACCGCGACACCGACAACTCGTACATTGGCGGGGTATCGTCTGGTTTGGGACATTACTTGGGCATTGATGCCGTTTGGGTACGTTTGCTTTGGATTTTGTTAGCCATTGGATCTGGCGGAACCTTTATATTAATTTACATTTTGTTCTGGATTCTGGTTCCAGAAGCCGTATCTACCGCCGATAAATTAACCATGACAGGCGAACCGGTAAACATTACCAACATTGAAAAAAAAATTCGTGATGGCATTGACAACGTTTCAGAAACGGTAAAAAATGTCGATTATCAAAAGTATGGTAACAAGGTAAAATCCAGCTCGAAATCGTTTTTCGATACCTTGGGCGATGTCGCGATGTTCTGCCTTAAACTGTTTGCCAAGTTTATTGGGGTAATGCTAATTTTAATTGGGGCATCGACCTTAATCGGGCTGCTTATCGGCTTGTTTACCTTTGGTATTTCCGATTTCGCCCACATTCCGGGCTTCGATTTTATCGATGCCTCCAATGCGGCTAACACCCCAGTATGGTTAACGTCGTTGCTGGCCTTCTTTGCTATAGGCATTCCGTTTTTCTTCCTGTTTTATCTGGGACTTAAAATTTTAATCAACAACCTTAAATCCATAGGTAACGTTGCCAAGTTTTCACTGCTCGGGCTATGGGTATTAGCTATTGTTGGTCTCATTATTATTGGTATTAGACAAGCTCGCGAGCATGCGTTTGATGCAAACGTGACAAAAACCGAAACGCTACAAATAACGCAGCAAGACACCCTATACCTTAAAATGCAAGGAAACACCCTGTATAGCAATAAAGTGTACAGAAACCACAACCCCTATAAATTGGTTTATAATGAAAGTGATGAGAAACTTATTTACTCCTCAGATGTGCGCCTTATTGTAAAATCGACCAAAGACTCCTTGGCCAGTATTCGCATTGAAAAAACTGCCGAAGGTAGCAACTACAAAGCTGCCAGAGACCGTGCTAGCGAGATTGACTATGGCTATACCCTACATAAAAACAACCTTAAACTAAACGCCTACCATACAACAGCTTTTAAAAACAAGTTTAGGGATCAAGAGGTAGAAGTTACGCTATACTTGCCAGAAGGCACTGTGCTATATGCCGATGACAATACCTATTCGTTCCATAGAAATTCAAGCTATTACAACGATATTTTGCATAACGATATGGAAGAGCACTACTTAAAAGTAATGGACGACGAACTGGAGTGCCTGGACTGCAACAAGGACAACTACGAAGTAAACATTCGTATTGAAGAAAAAGACGACCACTCTAGAGTTATCATAAACGATGATAGCTTAGATATTAAAAACGAAGAAAACAGTTTAAAAATTAACAACAAGGGCATTAATGCCAACTCTGAAAACGTACGTGTAAAAATAGATAACAACGGAGTGAACATTAGCTCTAAAAAAGAGTAAGTCATTTTTAAAAACGCCCCTACCATACCAACATCAATCAATCAATCAATCAATCAACTAATAAACAAATCATGTCAACACTAACAAAAATAATCGTATCGAGCATTTTAGCTATTTTTTTAAGCTCCTGCACCTTCGAAAACTTTGGTGTAAAAGGCAACGGCCATGTTGTAACCCAAGAGAGGCCCTTAAATGGCACCTTTAGCGAAATTAAAGTAAGTCGCGGCCTAGACCTCTATTTAACGCAAAGCGATGTAGCACAGTTGTCTGTACAAGCCGATGAAAATCTTCACAGCATTATTAAAACCGAAATAGAGAACCATGTTTTAAAAATCTATGCAGAAGAGAATATCGCTTCGTCATCATCTAAAAAAATCATGCTTAGCTTTACAAGCGTCTCAAAAATAGAAGCCTCTAGCGGAAGTGATGTTTACTCCAATGGCCCCATAAAAACGCAAGACCTAGAGCTTACCGCCAGCAGTGGCAGCGATATGGAGCTACACATAGAAACCGAAAACCTGTCGTGCCAAGCATCCAGCGGTGCCGATATCGAGCTTACTGGCAATACCAGCTCATTAATTGCCGAAGCCTCTAGCGGAAGCGATATAGACACCGAAAACCTCAGCTCACAAACCGCCCAAGTTAAAGCTAGCAGCGGCGCAGACATTTCGGTAAATAGCAGCAAAAAAGTTACGGCCAGTGCAAGTAGCGGCGGCGATGTTACCTACTATGGCAACCCCGAAATTGTTGAAACCAACGATGGTGTTTCCGGCAGTATAAAAAAACAATAAAAACAACCAACCAAAGAAAAGACTACCCTAATCAAAATACCTGTTTAGGGTAGTTTTTTGTTTATATTTGTTCTTAAAACTTAATCTCTTAAACATGTTAAAAAAGCTTTTATTTACCGCCATACTAACCCTTATTTCCATACAGCATTTTTCTCAGGAAAAAATAAAAGGCAGTAGAAACGTGACCATTGTCGAGACCAAAATAGACCCTTTTAGTAGCTTGTCCATTACTTCCGATTTCGATATTTTATTGGTAAAAGCTTTTGAAGCCTCTGTTGAAATTGAAACTGATGACAACCTGCATGACGTTATTAATTTTCAGGTAACCAACAACACCTTAACATTTAGCAGCAACAGCAAAATTACCTCTAGAAAAAAGCTTAACATTACTGTAAAGTACACCGATCAGTTAGCGCATTTAATCCTTAAAAACGGTGCCAAAGTTAGCGCTATTAGTGCCTTTAAAAACCAAACCATAAATATTGAGGCTCACGACAACACCGCGGCAGAACTTAACCTTGAGGCCACCAACCTAAACCTAAGCTCTCAAGGCAAAGCAAAACTAAAGCTTAACATACAAAGCGATACGACAAGACTAGAACTTAGCGAAAACAGCAAGTTGGAAGCCTTAATAAACACAAAAATTCTAAAAGCAGATTTATACCAAAGTGCCAAAGCCGAAATTGAAGGCACATGCAACGACTTAAGCCTTAATACCATGAATTTCTCAAATTTTATTGGTAAAAACTTTACCAGTAAAAACAGCCACATCATCGCCGAAGATAGCAGCGAATTAGACACCCATACCGAGGCAGCTTTAATTTTAGAGGCCTCTGGCAATGCCGAAGTTAACCTTTACGGCCTGCCTAAAATTACCGTCAACAAATTTTCGGGAACTGCCAAATTAGAAAAAAAGGAACTTTAAAAGCATGTAAAAAAACCAAGGTTATATAACCTTGGTTTTTTTTCTTTTAGTCTTTAACCTCACCTTTCAATTTAAACGCTGGATGCCCAGACTGCCAATAAAAAAACGAAAACACGTTTGAAAAATCGGTTAACGTTTGGGTAATAGTAGTTCGGCCACCGTGCCCACCCTTAAAATTAGTTAAAAATAAAACCGGCGCGTCGCTACTGGTATCGTGTTGCATTTTGGCCGCAAACTTACTTGGTTGCCACGCAATAACCCTAGGGTCGTTTATACCGGCCGTAATTAAGGCTGCAGGATACTTTGTATTGGGTGTTAAATGATGGTAAGAATCCATAGCCAACAGCCCCTCAAACTCTTTGGGGTCGGCTACCGTTCCAAACTCTGGCGTATTAACAGGCCCATTAGGGGTTTCTTCCATTCTAACGGGATTCATACACCCAACCAATGGCGCTGCTGCCACAAACAAATCGGGACGCTCGGTAATGGATCGTCCAACAAAAATTCCGCCAGCACTACCACCAAAAATCGACATTTTTTCGGGCGAACTATACCCCTGCGCTATTAAATACTCGGCAGTTGCTATGGCATCTTTCCAGGTGTTGTGTTTGTTTGTCTTTTGCCCTGCTTTATGCCAAGCATCGCCCATCTCGCCTCCACCGCGAACATGAGGTACCGCCAAAACTCCGCCGTACAGCGTATAAGCTAATGTTATGGGACTAAAAAACGGCTCTATGGATATCCCATAAGACCCATAACCATAAATTGCGGCTGGGGTTTGTCCATTCATCTTTAAATTTTTATTGTGAATGATGGACACCGGAATCATTTCGCCATCGTGAGACTTTACCAAAACCTCTTTGGCTACAAGGTCTTTTAACTCGGGATATTCGGCAGGCGTCGATAATGGTTGGTGTGTAAACGTATTTGATGCGGCATGGTATAAAAACCGTTTGTTTGGGGAGGTCCAGCCAGCAATAGACACCCAAATATCGCTAAACTCGGCACCTTTAACCGATAAATTGGCTTGTCCTGCCGTAAAGGGTAGCTTTAATTCTTTTGGGTTTATTGTACCATGTGGCAAAAAATACACCTTGGCCTCAACACCATTTTTCACGGTGGTATAGTACAAACCATCTTTTGTTAGTTGAAAATCGGAAATAATTTCTGATTCGGACTCTTTTACAACTGTTTTGGCCTGCGATATGTTCAGATTGTCTACAGGAATGCTTATAATTTTATAATTGGGTGCATCGTTATATGTTAAGCAATAAATATGTTTAGGATTTACCCTAACACTAACCACCTTATCATTTTTATTTATAACGTCTTCCCAATCAAATCCACCTGTTTTTGGGTCGCTTAAATGAATGCTTAAATTTTTATCTACCGAAAGCGCCAAAAGCATGTTCATGCTAATTTCTTTATTGTAATTTATAAACGGTATTTCCAGAGGTTTCATTCCTACCGTTTTAAAGTCTTCTGCCGAAAACACTTTTGTATCGTGGTCTTGTTGGGTACCAACAACATGCTCATAAACAGACATGTTTTTTAACCGGTTCATGTCGGTAACATCCTTTGTGTTTATTTTCGAATAAAAGAACGACCCACCGTTTAAATGCCAGGATATGCCCCAGGCAAGTTCCAAGACTTCATCATATTGCTCGCCCGATTCTTTAAACAAAAGCAACTCTGGGTTTTCCGAACCGTTTGCCGCCACACTTACGGCTATTTTATCGCCAGAAATATTAGGGGTTATAGAGGATATGGTGTAAATCTTATCGCTTGTGTTTTTGTACTTGGTGGGGTCGAAAAACAGCCTTTCGTTGCCTGCATACCCGTCGCGCCGGTACATTTTAGCAATCTCCTCTCCGGGCATGCGTTTCAGGTAGTAGTAAATGTTGGAATTGGTAATGTTTACGTTAAAAATAATGGCGGCACGCCTATCGACTAGCTCCTTCATTTTATTAAATAGTTCTTCCTTACCAGAAATTTGGTTTAAAACAGACGTCGCATAATTAGCATTATCTGTCATCCAGGTCATCACGACCGGATCGTCTAAATTTTCTAGATATTGATAAGGATCCTCTAGTGTAACACCGTGATAGGTATTACTAACTTTTTTTTGGGGAAGCTGTTGGGGCTTTAAGGGTTCTTGAGCTGTTACAACCAAAGAAACTGTAAACAGCAAAGCGAGAAACAAGCTTTTCATAATTTATGTGTTTAAAAAAGTTAAAATGGAGCTTACAAACTATTTTGAAGGGATATACAAGATACAAAAAAAACAAATACCATTTACGCCCTTTTAAAAAAACACCGCGCCTACATTACTGAAAAACAACCCAATAAACCTAAGCACCAGTACTCTTTTTGTAGAGGTAAAATAAAAAAGCCGAAGCAATTGCTTCGGCTTTTTTTTAGCTAGTTTGATGTGTTAACACCTATTTAAGACCAAATCAAAATGTATTGTTATAACGTCTTTTACTTTTATTAACCCAAACACTTTTTTTGGGGGTTCTAGTTTAAAGTCGCTTATTTTTAAATCTAATTGCCCTTTAACCCTAATACCGTTTTCTTTATTAATGTTTACTGGAATGTTGTAGGGTTTGGTAATGCCTGCCATATCTATTTGCAACTTGGCTTCTGCCACATTACCCGCAGCAGGATTTTGTTTTAATTCGTTTAATGTTAAAACAATTTGCGGGTAGTCTTCTGTTTTTAACAACTTATTAAAGTCGTTGTTTATGCCTTTGCTCCCACAGTCAAAACAATTGTTATTTAAGGTAAGCTTGGCTTGCTTAAAAGTTAAGTTGTTAGAGTGTTTAACAAAGGTTACGGGTATTTTGCCTTTTAAGGCGTTTATGTCAAACTTGCAATTAAAGTCGCTTATGTTTGTGGTTCCTTCAACGTACAGTTTACTTTCTGGAGAGAGCAACACAGTCGTTTTTGTTTCATTTATTAGTGTAAATGACAATAGGGCAAATACTAAAAATAGACTTAAGAAACGTTTCATAACCTAAACTTTAATAGTAAGCCCTACAGACAGTTGCTATGCCTGCAGAGCTTACAAGTAAAATTAACACTTTTTTAGAAGCTTATTACTGCTTCAACTATTAAACCATCGAATTTACCGTCATATAATATACTTGTTTCTGGGTAACCATCATAGCTTTGAGAAACATATTCTACTTTAGCTAGAATGTTTTTGGTCATAAACCAACCCGCAGACAATTGTACTCTGCTAATGTCTACATCGTTATCAAAAGTCATTTCAGAACTTACGGTGTTGTAACGACCACCTACATAAAAGTTTTCTGTTTGTCCGAAGCGGTAAATCACCTCACCTGCTAATTGTGTTGTACTACGGTTATCATCAGCATCGTTTATGCCGTCGCCATTATTATCTTCAGAAGCTGCTCTACCTTTAGCCAATTCTACAGTTCCGAAAAACTCTAAGCCTTGGTATTTTACAAATGGGTTAAACATTACAGCAGTAATTCTATTTCTGAATCCTGGATCGAAACGACCAGAACGGAAAGGGCTAGAGGCACCTGCATCAACATCTTCCATTACAAAATAGTATCTAGATCCTGCGCGGTCTGCGGTATATAAATAGTTGCTTGGCACATAGCCTGTTGTTAAAACAGATCCTGTTAATCTAAATCTAAAGTCTTCTGTAAATTGGTTGTCATATCCTAATTTAGCTAAGAAAGAAGCGCCACCAGTTTTATCGTTAGCACCTGTGGCTACAGACTGGTTTAATTTCCCGTTGCTAAAACCAATCATTCCTATAAACCCATTGCGTTGGTAGTAAAGCTCGGCACCTACTTCTGTTGTAAAGGCATCCATAATTAGGTTCCCTACAAAGGGGTTGTGCATGGCTTGGGCGTTGTCTGTTCTTCTAAAGTGGGCATCACCATAGTTGTTTTCCATGTGACCAACTTTAATTGTAGTATATTTCATAATATCTGACAACAGACCTTCCTTAATAAAATCTAGGTTGTCTATTTGGAAATACCCGCCTTTTACATAAGGTTCTGGGTGGTGGCGAGAAGACAGATACGTTCTTAAGTGCATTCTCACACCTTTTGCCAAGGCAACATCTAAATCTAAGTTGGCAGTAGCTAAGTTAAAGTTGTAGCCAATCCCTTTAAGTTCCTTAACAACACCATTATCGATATTTTGTTGTGAAACACCATTTTCATGGTCTATCGCTTGGAACTGTAGTGTTGATGACCCACCAATTCTTACTTTTACTTTTTCGAAAGTAGATACGGTGTCTTTTGGTGCTTCAAAAACATTAATCCCATTTTTATCTGGTTGTCTGTAATTGTCTAGTTTTCTGTTTTGCGCAAATACTGTAGTTACGCCTAAGATTAGGGCTATTAAGAATAGCGAACGTTTAATTGTCGTTTTCATAATTATTGTGTTTAAGTGTTTTTCTTTTAGTTAAAAACTGTGTTAAATTTAATTGTGATATCGTCTCCTGTTTTTATTGAGCCTAACAACGCTGTTGGCGGCTCTATGTTGAAGGTTGTCATTTTTAAGGCTTTCTTTCCTGTTAGGGTTACAACACCGTTGCTTTTCTCTAAACGCAGCGGTAGCTCTATGGCCTTTTTACTTCCCGCTATGGTTAAATCGCCCACAACTACCACATTGTAAAAGTTGCCTTCTTTTTTACTAGACTTTAATTTTGAAAAGTTAAAGGTTATGGTTTTGTAATCATCGTAGTTTAACGCGTTTCGGGTATTTTTATCCATCGCAGACTTGCCACTTTTTAGGGCATTTACATCAAAGGTCATTTTAAGCGTTTGAATTGTAAGTAAGTCGCCCGCTTCTATTTGAAGGCTTCCACTTTGCTTCTCGGCATTAATTTCCCAATCGTGCAAACTAGATGTTCCTAAAACTTTTAATGTTGATTTTTGATTGTCTACAGTAAAATTTTGAGCCACTAAATCTAACGGCATTACTAAGCCAAAAAGAACAACTGCTACCAGTACTCGAATAAATTTTAATTGTGCCATGATATTTGTTTTAATGTTACACTGCAAAGTTCCTCTTAAAAACAATATTAGAATATGACATAAGTCATAAACCACACAAAACACTAAAAACCACACTATTAAGTAGTAATTTTTAACAAAAAAAGCCCGAGCATTGCTCGGGCTTTTTTAAATATTTAGTTCCTTTTAATTATACGTAGACGTGCTTACTTCGAACGTAGAATCTTTTGCTGCCAAATAACGCTCTGCATCTAGAGCTGCCATACAACCTGTTCCTGCAGCCGTAATGGCTTGACGGTAAACATGATCGGCGGCATCGCCACTAACAAAAACACCTTCTACATTGGTTCTAGTCGTACCGGGCTCGTTAATAATATAGCCTGTCTCATCTAGGGTTAAGTAGTCTTTAAAAATATCGGTATTAGGTTTATGCCCTATGGCTACAAAAAAGCCTGTAGCAGGAATGTCTATAACCTCGCCCGTTTTATTGTTCTTGGCGCGTACACCGGTAACCACTTGGCCATCGCCTAAAACCTCATCAGTTTCTGTATTTAATAAAATTTCTATATTCTCGGTGTTGCGTACACGAGCTTCCATAATTTTCGAAGCTCTAAACGCATCGCGACGTACCAGCATGGTTACTTTTTTACAAAGCTTTGATAAGTAATGGGCTTCTTCGCAAGCCGAATCGCCTGCTCCCACAATAACCACTTCTTGGTTGCGGTAGAAAAACCCATCGCAAACGGCACAGGCCGAAACACCACCACCTAGTTTTAGGTATTTTTGCTCGGACTCTAAGCCTAAATATTTAGCTGAAGCACCTGTTGAAATAATAATGGTATCGGCATGTATTTCCTTTTCATCGTTTACCCATACTTTATGTACATCGCCAGAAAAATCGACCTTGGTAATCCAACCGCCTCTTACATCTGTTCCAAAACGCTCGGCTTGTTTTTGTAGTTCCATCATCATTTCCGGTCCTGTAATCCCATCAGGATAACCAGGGAAATTTTCAACATCGTTTGTTGTTGTTAATTGTCCTCCTGGTTGCGCCCCTTGGTACAACACAGGGCTCATGTTGGCTCTAGCTGCATAAATGGCCGCTGTATAACCTGCAGGGCCAGAACCTATAATCAAACATTTTACTTTTTCAATAGTATCAGACATAATTATATCTTTAATTTTACAAAACAAAAGTAGGTTTTTTGATGCTAACCTTACATATAAGTTATCAACAGTTTTAATAGCATGATAGGCTTATTTTATACGATAATACGCGCTTACTCTCAAAAAACTTTTTTAAATTAAGTTCAAAACACAAAACAACCATGGCCACAACAATTACCACCACAAACCCCTATAACAACGCTCCCTTAAAAACATATGCGCTTAATACAAACAAAGAAATAGCGCTCATATTAGAACAAGCCCAAACCACGCAACACAAATGGCAAGCCACTAAAATAAAAGTGCGCACCAAGTTGTTGAAAAAACTAAAACACGCCCTTTTAAATGAAAAAGAAACTTTAGGCAGTCTGGTAACCCAGGAAATGGGCAAGCCTATTTCGCAAAGCATTGCCGAAATTGAAAAATGTGCTTGGCTATGCGACTTTTACCGTAAAAACACCGAAGATTTCCTAGCAGACGCACTTATTAAAACCGATGCTCATGAAAGTTTTATAAGTTACGATCCTCTAGGCGTTATTTTAGGCGTTATGCCCTGGAACTACCCCTTTTGGCAAGTGTTTCGTTTTGCCGTACCAACGCTCATGGCAGGCAACACCACACTATTAAAACACGCCTCTAATGTTACGGGTTGCGCACTAGCCATACAACAGCTTTTTGAGACTGCCGGATTTCCTAAAGGCTGCCTCCAAACCGTTCTAGCAGATCACCAACAGGTTGAAAACCTTATTGAGGATCACAGGGTTAAAGCCGTATCGTTAACCGGTAGCGAACTCGCGGGCAGAAAGATTGCCGAAATTGCCGGAAGAAACCTAAAAAAATGCGTCCTGGAATTAGGCGGAAACAATGCCTGTATTGTACTTGCCGATGCAGATTTAAACACCCATCTCGACACCATGGTCTCTGCCAGAATGCAAAACACCGGGCAAAGCTGTATTGCTGCCAAACGGTTTATTGTTGAAGCCCCTATTTACGAGGCCTTTTTAGAAAAATTTAAACATAAGGTGGCCGAGCTAAAAATTGGCGACCCTAACGATCCCGACACACAAATTGGAGTCATGGCCAGAATAGATTTGGCCGAAACCCTACAAAAACAGGTAGAAGAATCTGTGAAACTAGGCGCAACCATAGCCTATGGTAATACCAGAAAAGAAGCGTTCTACCAACCTACAATACTAACAAACGTATCTAGCGAAATGCCCGTTTTTAACGAAGAAACCTTTGGCCCGGTAGCTGCTATAATAAAAGCAGAAAATGCCCAAGAAGCCTATGCCCTTAACGCAGCAACACGATTTGGTTTGGGCACTATGGTCTTTACAGAAAATACCCATGCGGCCCTAAATAATACCGACTATATTGAAGATGGCGCCTACTTTATAAACGACATGGTAAAATCTGACCCCAGATTGCCCTTTGGCGGCACCAAAGCTTCCGGTTACGGCCGAGAGCTTTCGCAAGAAGGCATTTTTGCGTTTGTCAATAAAAAAACCGTGTATTTAAAGTAACCCTAACCTATTTAGGGTGAGGGTTTCATTTCGTTTATTTTAACTATATTGGGTGACCAATTTTTTTTAAACGTATGAAACAATTTTCCCTTTTTTTACTTTTTATTGCTGTTATTATGGCATGTAGTAAAGACGATGAACCAACCACACCAACGACACCAAATTGCCAGTCTCCAGAGAACATTGTAACAACCAACCTAACCGCAACAAGTGCTACCCTGCAATGGGATGCATCTAGCAATGCCAATTCATATCAAATCGAGTATGGCTTAAGCGGTTTTACGCTAGGACAGGGAGACATTCGCACCTCAAACACAAACACAATAACGCTATCTAATTTAGATGGCAACACAACATATCAGGTTTATGTAACTGCTATATGTGGCAACAATAACGAGAGTGCACCTTCGCAGGTGTTTAATGTTACAACCCATGTGCCCAATGTGGTGCCGGAGTTTCTTCCTAATTTATCAGACTTAAACCTATACACCGGAAATTTAGCCAACTTAATTCCTAGCAGTAAAACCTTTATGTACGAATTAAACACTCCGCTATTTACCGATTACAGCCACAAACACCGCCTTATTGCCCTGCCAGAAGGCACAACAATGACTTATATTGACGACTTACTTCCAGAATTTCCCGACAACACGGTAATCTCCAAAACATTTTACTACAACAATAACGAACAGGACGAAACCGAAGGAAAAACCATTATTGAAACCCGGGTTTTAATTAAAAAGAATGGCCTTTGGCAAAGCGGAAACTACAAGTGGAATGCAAACCAAACCAATGCAACTTTAGATAATACCACAAGCACAACAGCCATTAGCTATACCGATGCCTCTGGGAACACTCAAAATGTAAATTACGTAATTCCTTCAAGCCAAGACTGTATAACTTGCCACAGCAATAACAACACCATGTTGCCTATTGGCCCAAAACTTAGAAACCTAAAACGGGACAACCAACTTCAAGCCTTAATAAATGGCAATTACATTAGCAATTTAACCGATGCGGCTTTGGTGACGGCACTGCCCAATTGGGACGACAACACGTTTTCTTTGGAAAAACGGGCGCGTGCCTATTTTGATGTAAACTGCGCACATTGCCACAGCACTGGCGGCTCTTGTGAAAACGAATCGTTTTTAAGATTGCGTTATGAAACCCCTTTTAATGATACCAACATTTACGAAAGCAATACTGCTATTAACTACCGAATGGCTTTCTACCAAAACGGCCTAAGTATGCCCTTAATAGGAACAACCATGGCTCACCCCGAAGGCTATGCCCTAATTTCGGCCTATCTGGATACTCTGTAAAACACTAAAAATGTTAAGATTAGTGTTAAATCACGATTTTGTTTTAAACCTCTTTACTGTCTTGAGGTCTTAAGCATATAAGAACCCTTAAAAACACATACACATGAAAAAATTAGTTCTCATAGCTTTAGCACTTATGGCATTTACGGCAAACGCCCAAGAACGCAAAAATCACGACAAGCCTAATTTCACCCCTGAAGAGGTAGCCGAATTAAGAACAAAACAAATGACCCTCGACTTAGATTTAACCGAAGCGCAGCAAAAACAAGTCGGTAAAATAAATCTTGAAGAGGCGACATTCAGGCATCAAAAAAGAAGTGCGATGAAAACAGGGGAAGCTTCAGAAAAACCTTCAAAAGAAGCGCGCTTAAAAATGAAACATGAAATGCTTGATCGCCAGATTGAACTTAAAGCCAAAATGAAACAGGTTTTAAACGAAAGCCAATACGAAAAATGGGTTGAAAAACGTGAAAGCAAAAAACAACGCCACATGAAACGCCATAAAAAGGACGGCACTAAAAAATTGCAACGTAAAATAGATTAAACAAAAAAAGCATTGGGATGTCCAATGCTTTTTTTTATATGGTTACAGCTCCGAAGCTACTTTTTCGCAAGCAGCAATGGTCGCATCTAGATCGTCATAAGACAAAGCGTCTGTAATAAACCATGTTTCAAATGCACTTGGCGCAATGTAAACACCCTGCTTTAACATGCCGTGGAAAAATTGCTTAAATCTATCGTTATTCCCATTGGCAGCAGATTGAAAATCGGTTACTTCAGCAGGATCAAAATGAATAGACATCATAGATCCTAGGCGATTAATTGTATGCGGAATGTTGTGTTTATTTAATGCTTTGGCACAGCCCTCGTGCAAATACGCAGTTTTTTCCTCTAGGCGGCTATAAACGGCAGCATCATTATTCAAATCGGTTAACATGGCCAAACCAGCAGCCATAGCCAAAGGGTTTCCGCTTAATGTCCCCGCTTGGTAAACGGGACCAACTGGCGCTAGGTAATTCATAATTTCGTTTCTTGCAGCAAAAGCTCCTACCGGCAAACCACCACCAATAACCTTTCCAAAACAAACAATATCTGCTTGAATATCGAATACTTGCTGCGCTCCGCCTTTTGCCAATCTAAATCCAGTCATAACCTCATCGAAAACAAGCAAAACGCCGTAGGCTGTACAAAGTTCCCTTAAAGCTTGTAAAAAGCCTTCTTTAGGTGGAATACACCCCATGTTACCCGGCACAGGTTCAAGAATAATACAGGCGATATCGTGTTTATTGGTTTCAAGAATGTGTTTTACATGCTCTATATCATTAAATCTTGCCAACAGGGTATCTTTGGCAGTCCCTGCTGTAACTCCCGGGCTATTGGGCGACCCAAAAGTCACGGCCCCACTACCCGCTTGAATTAAAAAGGCATCGCTATGCCCGTGGTAGCACCCCTCGAACTTGATAATTTTGTCTTTACCAGTAAACCCTCTTGCTAATCTAACTGCACTCATGCAAGCTTCTGTACCCGAGTTTACAAATCTAATTTTATCAATATTGGGCACCATGTTTACCGCCAATTCGGCAATTTGGGTTTCTATCTCGGTGGGGGTTCCAAACGAGGTGCCCTTTTTTGTGGCTTCTATAACCGCATTCACCACAGGAGCATGGGCATGTCCCAAGATCATAGGCCCCCAAGAATTAATATAATCTATGTACTTATTATTGTCTTCGTCGTACAAGTAAGGCCCTGCCGCCTTTTTTATGAAAATAGGGGTTCCGCCTACGGCTTTAAAGGCCCGCACTGGCGAGTTAACACCTCCTGGAATAACTTGTTCTGCCGCTTTAAATAGCGTACTGCTTCTTGTATAATTCATGGTATTGTTTTACTGATTTACAACCAAAACTTGACCAACATCTATGGTTGTCCCTTTTATGTTATTTAATTGCTGAAGTCTTTCGACTGTTAAATTGAATTTCTTTGAAATGGAATACAGGGTATCGCCTTTTTCCACAACATATTTGGCACCTGTTTTTACATGGCTAGAAACCACTGTTCTAGGAGCTGCCCCCATAACCTCATGATCAAAGCGGTGTAACTGATAACGCTCTATTAAACTAATAAGCTTATCTGGATACTTTCTGTCTGTGGCATAACCTGCTGCTTTTAACCCTCTGGCCCAGCCTTTGTAATCATCAATTTTTAAATCGAAAAGCCCGCGATAACGCTTGCGTTCCTTTAAAAAGAGCGAATGGTCTCGGTAAGAATATTTAGAGTGGTTGTATTTCCTAAAACATTCTTGGCGGCGATCGTCATCGTGATAAATTCGTTCGCCTGTCCACTCGTGGCACTTAATTCCAAAATGGTTATTGGCCTGTACAGACAATCGGCCCTTACCAGAGCCCGACTCTAAAATTCCTTGTGCCAAAGTAATACTTGCCGGTATACCATAAAGTTTCATTTCTTCTTGGGCTATCCCACTATACTGGGCAATATAAGCTTCGGTTGGCGAAGCGTAATTGGTGGTTTTAGGCACTTCTGCCTCCTTAACAGCATCTGTATTAGTTGGGGTTGTACCCGTAGTTCGTTTATCTATTACAACGCGTGTTGTGTCTCTATCTTTTTGGGTTTGAGCGCTTCGTTTTGAGGCACCACAACCAAACACCAATACTCCTAATACGATAACTGCTATTTTTTTCATTGAATCTTATTGAATTAACGGTAGTTTTTTTTGCTTTAATGTTTTGTTCATTCCGGGAATTCCTTGTAACCCTCCAGTGTGTATGGCCAATATTTTAGATTGCTGCGAGAAGGCTCCCTTGTCAATCAAATCGAAAAGGCCGTACATCATTTTACCTGTGTAAACAGGATCTAGCGGAATGCCATAAGTTTGTTTAAACTTATTAATAAAACTTATTAATTGTAAGTTTATTTTAGCATATCCCCCAAAATGATAATCGGTAATTAGCTCCCAATTTTCCTTTTGTGCAAATTTACAAATATCCTCCGACAAAAAATCGCCTTTCAATGCGGGAAATCCCAAAACCTTTTGCCCGTCCTTAGAGGCGTTTATTAAGCCCGATATGGTGCCGCCTGTGCCTACGGGGCAGCAAATATAATCCATTTCAGCATCTAGCGGAGTTAAGATTTCTTCACAGCCTTTAACCGCCAATGCGTTTGTACCGCCTTCGGGCACCAAATAAAACGCGCCGTACTCTTCCTTTAACTCAGCTATAAATGCCTGTGAGGTTTTTTGGCGGTAGGCAGAGCGCGTTACAAACTTAAACTCCATACCCTTGGACGCCGCAAACGATAAGGTAGGGTTATCGTTTATTTTTAACGCCAATTCTTCGCCCCGAATTACGCCTATGGTCTTTAAGCCGTACTCCTCGCCTGCGGCAGCAACCGCTGCAATATGGTTTGAAAATGCCCCTCCAAAGGTCAATAAGGTATTAAACCCTTCTTGCTTGGCCTGTATTAGGTTATACTTTAGTTTGCGTAGCTTGTTACCAGAAATGTATTTGTGGTTTAAATATTCTGGTTTAATATAGATTGCCACTTTTTTATACGCGATGGGTAAATTCATAAAAAAATAGGTAACCGCCTTAAATTAATACGTTCTACTAAAAGTCTTCACAAATATCGTGTAAAAAAGCAGCCAAACACTTATTTGGCTCTATACTTATAAGGGAAATCTTCTGAATGATCGTGCTTTCGTAACTTGACCCGCAACCTATAAAAGTTGGTCTCTATTGTTCGTAACGACACGTTAAATTTAGCCGCCAGATCTTTATGAGACAGATTAAAAGGCTGCAAAGCGGCATAGAGCCTTTCGGTTTTGGTTAAAAAATCGAGTTGTTCGATACTCAATATCAATTCCTTGTGATCTTCGGCATAAAACACCTTAAAATCGTTCCAGTTTTTAACCTTGCCTTGGTCGTCCTGTAAATACCAGACCTCTTGGTCATTGGTTTCAATAGGCACCTCCACTATTTCTGGTTGCCATTGGCGTTTAAACCTTGTAATTAAGGACAACCAATTGGTATATATGGCTAAGGTAATTATGAGCAAACACATAATTAAATTAAACACATGGGTTAAATGGTACAGGGTCTTAATACCAGACATCTTGTTAAGTACAAAAAACAACCAAATAAAAAATAGAGTATCTAAAATGTAATACACAATAAAAAGAATACTGAATGCCCGTTTGTAAACGCCATCAAACAATTCGTTGCCTTTGGTGATGTCTATTTTATTTAAATAATACAAAAACAGCCCAAACAACGTTAAGTTGTATACTATTTGAAGCGACGCATTTATAAGGATGTTTTTATTTGTATTAAAGAAAATTAAGCTATTGGAGTCGTCTCTAGCAATCATATAATGAACAAAAGCAAAGCTAAACCCCACTAAAAAAATAAAGCCAAAACGTTTTAAAATACCTGAAGTAGAAATGCTCTTACCAAAAAGCGAAGCGCAAAATATGGGGGTTAAAAGCGCTAGGTTTTCATTAACAACCCCGTAATAATCTAAAATTACCGAAGGCAAATCTGAATAGTAATCTAAATACAGCCAAACCCCCGAAGACGAAAAAAACAGGAACGAAAAAAACGTAAGAAACTTCTCGAAAGGTTCTTGGTTTTTACTTCTAATAATAAACAGGATAAACCCTATTGCACTTAACGTGAACACCAAATGGCTTAAAAACATAGTTTTAGTAGTTTTGTAGTAGCAACCTTTACACGAACTCTATTTCAATGAATTATCTTTACAACCCTTGAAAACGTTGCTAAATTACCAAAGAAACTGCCAAATTCCTAAAAGAAATTCAAAAGAAAGCAAAACTAAGCTCGTTTTCAACACACAACAAAAACCAACTAACAAAAAACCAACTAACTAACAATTGTTAGGGTTAAACGATTTATTTAAAAAATGAAAAAGAACGGTTTAAAACAATTACTATCAACACTTATTTTTCTTTTCTGCTTTTCCCATTTTGGATTTGGGTCAAATTTACTCATGTTACCTCCTACTAATGATGATGCTTGTGGTGCAGTGACTTTAAATGCTTCCAATGGGTTCTGTTCATCAGGCACAACACAAGATGCTACAAACTCTGCTTATCCAACAAATTCTTGCACTTTACCAGGCGATGATGATGATGTTTGGTTTAAATTTGTAACACCTGGAAGCACTTTTGATTATTCATCTTTTACTATAGAACTCACAAACATTACGGGTACAGACATTGATTTATCTTATGCGGTTTTTAGGACATCATCTGGTAGTTGCACTAGCTTTAGTAGAATTGATTGCTTTGAAACCAACCGAAGCACACTTACCGAACTCTATGGTGGTTACACATACTATATACAAGTTTACACGACAGGTACTGGAGTAGCAAACTATGCCAACTTTGACTTGTGCGTCAATATTTTCACAGACCCTTGTGGCATCACAAATATCCCTGAATTAGTTTGTGGAACACTCGAAAGTTTCCATGACTATAACAACTCTACCAGTGACAACGGTTTTTTAAACAATAGCCAAAACCCTTGTCAGGGTAGTAGCCATTCCTCTTTCGAAGGACGAGAGATGTTATATAGCTTTACACCTGATACTACGGGAGATTATGATATTTGGTTGCAAACATACACTGGAGAGCATATTGGTTTTATGTATAAAGAAGCTAGTTTAGGGTGCAATGACAGTAACTGGAATTGTATAGGTCATTATTTTGGCGGAAACCAAACAGGAACCATTACCTTAACGGGTGGAGTCACTTATTATTTTTTAGTCGATTTAGAAAACAACAATACAAACTATTCAAAAGCTAAATTTGCTATCAACTGCCCAGTTTCCTGTGACGATAGTTTTTTCGATCCTGGAGGTCCCAATGCAAATTACGGTCTAGGTAATAACAAAACAACTACTATTTGTGCTGATAGCCCAGGAAGCCCTGTAACTGTTACCTTTAACGCTTTTGATATTACTGATGACAACCTAGCTGTTTACGATGGCTCTAGCACTTCAGCCACACTCATAGGAACCTATACAGGAACCACCATTCCTGGTCCGTTTACTTCTACAGATCCGTCAGGGTGCCTCACATTTGTATTTACAAGCGGTTGGTCCAACACAGGCAGTGGCTGGGAAGCCGAAGTTACCTGCTGTATTGTTTGGGAGGGTTCGGCTAATACCGATTGGAACACCGCAACAAACTGGTCTTCAGGAACAATACCTACCATTGACGACTGTATTGTTATTCCCGATGCCACCACAACGCCCAACGACCCCATACTAGATTATACCGACCCGAACGACCGAGGGGCAGGTTTAAACCTTACGGTTCAAAATAATGCTTATTTAGAACTAAACCACGACACCGAACTGACCATTAAAGAATGGGTAGATGTTCAAGGCAATGCTGTATTCAACATAAAGAACAATGCCAGTCTAATTCAAATAGACGAAACTAACCTAAACGCAGGTAGCATTCATGTACAAAGGGCACCAAACGCCAATTTCTCTGGGGTAAGCGGCTTAGAGTATGTATATTGGAGCAGCCCCGTTAGCGGTTTTGATATTACAAACGTTTCCCCAGGCACCAATACGGGTCTCATTTTTGAGTGGGATCCTACCGTAGCTGGTTTTGGCACAGGCAACCACGGCTATTGGTATAATGCCTCTGGTGCCATGGTTGAAGGACAAGGATATATTATTAGAGGCCTCTCTGGTACACCTAACAGTATTGCAAACACTTTATCGTGGAACCCTAGCATTCCGGTTACAGCCAATACAGCCCTGTTCTCGGGAGCACCACACAATGGCACACTAACAGTAGATGTATTCCACGGTGGTTACGATGTTGCCGGAGATCCTGGGTATCAAGGCAACAGTTCGCTTGGCACGTTGGCCTACAACGACGACGATAACTGGAATTTAATTGGTAACCCCTACCCGTCTGCTATTTCTGCAGATGCCTTTGCGGCCTACAACACCAACATTTCCGGCACAGTCTACCTATGGCAGCACGCCGCGTTACCAAACCAAACCACAGATCCATTTTATGAAGATTATACGTACAACTACGATTCGAGTAATTATGTGGAGTACAACAGTTCGGGTTCTGTTCCCCCTGGTATTGACGATTTACATATCGCCTCTGGCCAAGGATTCTTTGTTACAGTAAACCATAGTGCTCCTTTAAGCTCTAGCGTTACGTTTACCAACAGCATGAGACAATACTCTTCGGCCTATAACAACAATACCTTTTTTAGAGTGAGCGATGACAATGCGATCCGTGCAACAGCAACAGAAAGCACCAATATGTCACAGCCTATCGAGCGCCATAGGGTTTGGCTTAACCTAAGCAATTCTAACAATATGGCCAACACCTTGTTAATTGGCTATATAGAAGGTGCTACCAATGAATTTGACAGACTGTACGACGGTATTGAAGTAAAATCGACAGACCTTAGTTTTTACTCCATAAACAACGACTTTAAGTGCTCCATACAAGGGAGAGCACTCCCTTTTAATACTGACGATGCCATCCCGCTGGGCATGTATTTACCACAAAACGATACTTACAGCATAGCCATTAACACGCTAGACGGTCTCTTTACTGATAGTACACAAAACATTTATTTAGAAGACACCTATTTAAACATTGTTCACAACCTTAAGGAAAGTCCATACAATTTTACCGCAGATATGGGTGCCCTTAACGACAGGTTTATTTTGCGTTACAATGCTTTTGGCGCCTTACACACCAATGATGTTATGGCCGTTGAAAATGTAACCATCATAGCACCAAACAACCAGTTTATTAAAGTTAACTCAGGAACACAGCCCATAAAAACAGTTACAGTTTACGATTTATTAGGGCGACCACTTATAAGCAAAGACCAAATTTCCTCTCACAGCATCACCATTAACCATTCCTTTTCAGATGGCACCTATATTGTGATTGCCGTATTAGAAAGCGGGCTTAAAAAAACAAAAAAAGTGGTATTAAAACATTAGCAATTCGTATTTCACAGATACCTAAGCACCCTCCAAAACGGCCTTGTTCTTAAATAATCAAGGTCGTTTTCATGGGTGTAAGCTTCACGCTCAAACGAAATATGCCTATAAGCAAGCCGCCTATTTTTATGTTTTATAAGACGGTATAAAAACTCAACACCATACCACAAATAAAAAAACACCACTAAAAACTCCAGTTGTTGCCTTAAATGAATGCGTTCGTGGTTTACCAAAACGGTATCTGCCTTAAAACCCTTATGCCGTAGCACAACAAAAGGAAACAAAGCAATTCCCACATAGCCCTTAGGCACCAAATATTTCGAAAACACAATCACCATAATCTCTATAACAAATTCCCCCCAATTTACATTATCTTTGCAACATGATAAAAAAGCGTATTCCAATAGAAGATGGCGATTACTACCTAACTCCAGAAGGGTACCGTTGTTTTACCGAGCAATACCACCTAAAACGCGGGTACTGCTGCGAAAGTGGGTGCAGACATTGCCCCTACGGATACGACAAAAAAACCAACACTAAACAACAATAATTTTGGATGTGCTGTTCATGACATACCGCATTAAAGTTGCAAATACCCACCATCGGGTAGACATAAGGTATCCCTAGTTATTTTTTTGGGCGTGCCCCAATACGCGTATTGGGTCGGGCTGTACGCTGTACACGGTACACGCTTCCATCCCTCACGCAAAACAAAAGAAAACAAAACACACCTAATTCCTTAAAATTAAAAAAAATGACATTTCAAGACCATATTCTTCAAGGCATTCCAAACGAATTACCAGCGCCAAAACCTTACGACACAGCAATAAACCACGCACCAAAACGTAAAGAGATTTTATCTGAAGAAGAAAAAAACCTCGCCCTAAAAAATGCCTTACGCTATTTCGAGCCCAAACACCACAAAACACTACTTCCAGAATTTAAAGAAGAATTAGCGACCTACGGACGTATTTACATGTACCGCCTTCGCCCAGATTACAAAATGTATGCGCGCCCTATAAATGAATATCCTGCACAGTCTAAACAAGCCGCAGCCATTATGCTCATGATTCAAAATAACTTAGACTATGCCGTAGCACAGCACCCACACGAACTTATTACTTACGGTGGTAATGGTGCTGTATTTTCCAATTGGGCACAATACCTTTTAACCATGAAGTATCTGGCCGAAATGACAGACGAGCAAACCTTGGTTATGTATTCTGGCCACCCAATGGGCTTGTTCCCATCGCATAAAGATGCGCCAAGAGTTGTGGTAACCAATGGTATGATGATCCCCAACTACTCGCAACCCGATGATTGGGAAAAATTCAACGCCCTTGGCGTTACCCAATACGGGCAAATGACCGCAGGAAGCTATATGTATATTGGCCCCCAAGGTATTGTGCACGGGACTACCATTACCGTTTTAAACGGATTTAGAAAAATAAGCAAACAGCCCCAAGGCCATATTTTTGTTACCTCTGGTCTGGGCGGTATGTCTGGAGCGCAACCTAAAGCAGGAAATATTGCTGGCTGCATAACCGTATGTGCCGAAGTAAATCCAAAAATCACTCAAATACGTTTGGACCAAGGATGGATTGATGAAAAAATCACCGATCTAGACCAACTTGTAGAACGTGTAAAAACTGCGCAAGCAAACAAAGAAACCATTTCAATAGCCTACTTGGGCAACATTGTAGACGTTTGGGAAAAGTTCGATACGGCCAACATTCATATCGATTTAGGTAGCGACCAAACCTCGCTTCATAACCCATGGGCCGGCGGCTACTACCCTGCTGGGTTATCGTTCGAAGCAGCCAACACCATGATGGCCGAAAACCCAGAATTATTTAAAGAAAACGTTCAGGAGAGTTTACGTCGCCATGCGGCAGCCATTAACAAACACACTGCAAAAGGCACGTATTTCTTCGACTATGGAAATGCCTTCTTGCTCGAAGCTTCTCGTGCCGGTGCCGATGTTATGGCCGAAAACCCAACCATTGGCCGCGAGTTTAAATACCCCAGCTACGTACAAGACATTATGGGGCCTATGTGTTTTGATTATGGCTTTGGTCCTTTCCGTTGGGTATGTACCTCTGGAAAACCCGAAGACCTTAAAAAAACCGATGATATTGCTTGCCAAGTACTAGAGGACATTATGAAAAATTCCCCAAAGGAAATCCAACAACAAATGGCCGATAACATTCAGTGGATAAAAGGTGCCCAAGAAAACAAACTGGTTGTCGGATCACAAGCGCGAATTTTATATGCCGATGCCGAAGGCCGTATGAAAATTGCAAAAGCATTTAACGATGCAATAAAAAGAGGCGAAATAGGTTATGTTGTTTTAGGCCGTGACCACCACGATGTATCTGGTACCGACTCGCCTTACAGAGAAACCAGCAACATTTACGACGGCTCGCGCTTTACCGCAGATATGGCCATTCATAACGTAATAGGCGATAGTTTTAGAGGCGCCACTTGGGTAAGCATCCACAATGGTGGTGGTGTAGGCTGGGGCGAAGTTATTAATGGAGGCTTCGGCATGGTTCTTGATGGTAGTAACGATGCAGAAAGACGCTTAAAATCAATGCTTTTCTGGGATGTTAACAACGGCATTTCACGTCGTAGTTGGGCCAGAAACGAAGGCGCTATTTTTGCTATTAAACGTGCTATGGAAAGCGAACCCAATTTAAAGGTTACCCTTCCTAACATGGTTGATGATAATTTATTATCTTAATACATAACTTAAAAGTAAATAGCTATGAAAAAAGTATGTACCTTACTGCCAATGGCTGTTTTGTTTCTTGTGTTATCGTCCTGTAGTTCTGTTAGGGTTGTTTCAGACTATGATAGAACCGCCGATTTTAACGCCTACAAATCCTTTGCCTTTTACAAGCCTGGCATAGACGAAGCTGAAATTAGCGATTTGGATAAACGCAGAATTTTACGTGCCATAGAGGCCGAACTGTTGGCCAAAGGCTTTAGCAAATCGGAAAACCCCGATATATTGGTGAGTATTTTTACCAAATCCCGCGAAAAAGTTAATGTGTACAACAATGGCTGGGGGCCTTATGGCTACGGCTGGGGCTGGAGCCCTTGGTACTGGAACAATTACAGCACCGTATCGACTTCTACCGAAGGGGTATTGTATATCGATTTAATCGATGCTAAAAAGAAAGAACTTGTATGGCAAGGCCAAGGCACTGGTTACCTCACACAAAACAGGGAGAAAAAAATTGAACGAATACATGAATTTGTAAAAGAAGTTCTAGAAGAATACCCGCCTAAGTAAAATTTACAGCAAAAAAAAGCGCCTTTAATAAAGGCGCTTTTTTATACTTTTAATCTAAAAAACTACTTGCTTAAAGCAGACATTTTAAATCTCTTATATTGGTCTTCATTTAAAATAGACTTCAATTTAGAATCCTTGTATTCTTTAATCGCATCCAATCTAACCTCACGGTGTTTTTCGGTTTCAAACTTAGCATTGTCAACTTCTTGAGTATTTTTGGCAACCTCGGTAAAAATTTCGAATGCCAAATCGGTTTGTTTGCTGTCTAAAGAAACAACTTCGTTTAGTTCATTTACCTGATGTTTTGCATACTTCTCTACATCGTTAATATTGGCTTTTTTTTCTTGAGCCACCATAGTTGATGTGCTTAAAAAAAGAAGCGCAACAAAACTTAAAAATGATACATATTTTTTCATAATAGAATTTAGTTAATGTTTAAAAAAATGTTCGCTAAATATACAAATAATCGTGATAAAACAACGATTTGTTAATTTCATTTTTTGAATCTTAATAATTTAACAGTTTTTCAATCTTGGCCATGACTTTTTCTGTTGATGGAATCATGGTTTGTTCCAGTGTGGTGTTTAATGGAATTGCAGGCATGTTTTCACTACCAATAGTCATAACCGGCGCATCAAGATATTGAAAACATTCTTCTTGAATTTTCCCTGCTAATGCCCTTGCAAAACTGTTGTTGCTAGGCTCTTCGGTAACCACTAGGCATTTTCCTGTTTTCTTAACCGATTTCATAATAGTATCCTCATCCAACGGATAAAGCGTTCTTAAATCGATAACTTCTATTTGGTCTTTCATACCTAGTTTCTCCGAGGCATTCATGGCCCAATGCACGCCCATACCATAAGATACAACGGTACAAGTTTCAACATTTTCCTGTTTCCAGATTTCTTGCAGTACCCACGCTTGTCCAAAAGGCAATACGTAATCTTCTGCAGGTTCTACAGACGTTGCGCCTTGTGTTCCAGGAACTTTAGACCAATACAAGCCCTTGTGCTCAAAAATAACCACGGGATTGGGGTCGTAATAAGCGGCTTTCATTAGGCCTTTTAAATCGGCGCCATTGCTTGGATAGGCTATTTTAACGCCGCGAATGTTTGTAACCACACTCTCTACCGATGACGAATGGTACGGCCCACCACTACCATAAGCTCCAATTGGCACACGTAAAATCATACTTACAGGCCACTTTCCGTTGGATAAGTAACAACTTCTACTTACCTCGGTAAACAACTGGTTAAGTCCTGGCCAAATATAATCGGCAAATTGTACTTCTACAATTGGTTTTAAGCCCACGGCACTCATCCCTACGGTACTTCCTATAATAAAGGCTTCTTGTATGGGCGTGTTAAACACACGGTTATCCCCAAATTTCTGTGCTAAAGTTGCTGCTTCACGAAATACCCCACCTAAACGGCCACCAACATCTTGTCCGTACAATAAACATTCAGGGTATTTTTTCATCAACTCTTCTACGGCAAACAAAGCACAGTCAACCATCACCACTTTATCGTTTCCTTTTGGCGAACGCTCACCTTTTTCCTCGGTAATAGGTGTTGGTGCGAAGTCGTGTGTAAACAAATCTTCTGGAGTTGGATCTTCAGCTTTTAAGGCTTTTTGATACGCCTTTTCGACTTCGGCTTTGATCTCAGTTTCGATTTTAACGAGTTCATTTTCCGTAAACCCATTATCTAACATTTGTTGTTTTAAAACCGGGTATGGGTCACGCGATTTGGCTTCTTCCAAATCGTCTCGGTACCATTCCATACGAACCCCAGAGGTGTGGTGGTTTAACAACGGTACTTTAGCATGTACCAAAAATGGGCGGCGTTCGTCGCGAATGGTTTTTATAACTTTTTCGAGGGCTTCATAACTTTCTATGAAGTTAGCACCATCAATAGAAATGGCTTCTAGCCCGTGAAAACCTTGTGCGTATTCAGCTGCATTCTGTGCTCTAGTTTCGGCTTCGTTGGCCGAAATATCCCAGCCGTTGTCCTGTACCAAATACAAAATAGGCATTTGCTTTAAGGCCGCCATTTGAAAGGCTTCGGCTATTTCACCTTCGGTAACCGAAGCATCGCCTAAACTACAAACGGTAATTGGATTTAATTTAGACTCTTCGCTATCGCTCTGAATGACATTAGGATTGGTTAAATCTTGCTTTTCCAGATATTGCATACCCATGGCCACACCAGTGGCCGGAATGGCTTGCATGCCCGTAGCTGATGATTGGTGTGGGATCTTTGGTTTATCGGCATCCTTTAAACTGGGGTGCGAATAATAGGTACGCCCCCCAGAAAACGGGTCGTCTTTTTTAGCTAACACCTGAAGCATTAAATCGTAAGGGCGCATTCCAAACGCCAATAACATGGCATCGTCTCGGTAGTACGGAAACGCGTAATCCTGTGGCAATAACTGCATGCCCAAAGCCGTTTGTATGGCTTCGTGACCTCGCGAAGTGGCGTGTACATATTTGGAAACCACCTTAAAGTTTTCCTCGTACAATTCTGCCATGGTTTTTGCCGTTACCAAATTGGTGAATCCTTGTTTTAATATGTCTTTTTTCATAACTATTTCCCACGAAAGTGGGAATCTTTTTTGTTATACTATCCCTTTCTATTTTAAGATTCCTGCCTACGCAGGAATGAATTACTCTACACTTAGCATCCAGTTAAATTTATCTTCAACCTGTCCAGTTTTTATGGCATTTAGCGTGTTGTTTACCTCTAAACCAACCGGACTTTCATCAGACACGTGAATGTCGCCTTGGTCAGTTCCTATGCTTTGTATGTAGGCAATACCCACGGCTGTACCGGTGCCAAAAGCTTCTTCGAGTGTTCCTTTTTCTGAGGCCTCCCTAATTTCGCTTAAAGTAATTGGGCGCTCGATAACCTCAAAACCTTTGTCTTTTAAAACATCCATCACGCTCATTCTGGTAATGCCATCGAGAATGGCCCCATCGCGACGTGGCGTTATAAACTTGCCATCGATCTTGAAAAAGATGTTCATGGTGCCTACTTCTTGTATGTATTCGTGTTCTGCAGCATCTAACCACAAGACTTGATCGTAGCCTTTTTGTTTTGCCAATTCGGTAGGGCGAATGGCTGCAGCATAGTTTCCTGCGGCCTTGGCCTCTCCGGTACCACCATCTACAGCGCGTACAAATTTCTTTTCGGCCCAAAGGTTAATGCGCTTACTAAAAAACGGTCCTGCTGGCGAGGCTATGATAATAAACTTATAGCTTGTTGCGGCACGCATACCAATAAACGCTTCGTCGGCGTACATAAACGGACGCAGGTATAAGGCGCTTCCGTCTTGCGGCGGAATCCAGGCTTTATCTAAAGCGACAAGCTGTTTTAAACCTGCTACAAACAATGCTTCTGGCACATGGGGCATACCCATTCTGTCGGCACTAAAGTTTAAACGCGTTGCATTTTTATCGGCACGAAATAGCATAGGGGTACCATTGGCATTTACCGTGGCTTTCATTCCTTCAAAAATGGCCTGTCCATAATGCAAGGCCATGGCCGCAGGGTGCGTTGGTATGGCCTTTAAGGGCTCTATTCTTGGGTTTTGCCATTGACCATTATTGTAATCGCATATAAACATATGGTCTGTAAAGGTGGTTCCTAGCGGTATATTATTGAAGTCTAAAGCTTCGACTTTAGATTTTTCTGTTTTTTTGATTGATATGTTGTAAGGCATATTATGATATTTTATTTTGTTATTGCGAGGACGAAGGACGTGGCAATCTCTTTAAAACAGATTCCCACGCTGCGCTCAGGATGACAGTTAACTATATTTTTCTATTGGTATCAAATTGTTCTAAATAATCGGCAACGCGGCGTACAAAGCTGCCTCCTAAATACCCATCGACCACACGATGATCGAAAGACAAGGATAGGTACATCATGCTTCGGATAGCGATTTCGTCGCCTTTTTCGGTTTCAATGACTTCAGCACGCTTTTTAATAATTCCTAATGCTAAAATGGCTACTTCGGGCTGGTTGATAATTGGGGTTCCCATAACACTACCAAACGTTCCTACGTTAGAAATCGTAAATGTACTCCCTTTAATATCGTCGCCACTCAACTTATTATCTCTTGCTTTTCCAGCCAATTCGTTTACGTTTTCGGCTAGCGTTTTTAGGTCCTTGGTATCGGCGTTTTTAACAACAGGCACAATAAGATTTCCGCTGGGCAAAGCGGTTGCCATGCCAATGTTAATGTTGTCTTTTACAATAATGTTATTGCCATCGACCGAGGCATTGATGTTTGGGAAATCTTTAACCGCTTTGGCTACAGCTTCGACAAACAATGGTGTGAAGGTTAGTTTTTCGCCATATTTTTCCTGAAAAGCGACCTTATTGTTGTTTCGCCAGTTTACCATATTGGTTAAGTCAGCTTCTACATAAGCAGTAACGTGCGGTGATGTATGCTTGGAGTACACCATATGATCGGCTATCATTTGGCGCATGCGGTCCATTTCTACAATCTTTCCTTTTCCTTTATCAAACGTTAATTGTGGAATACGATAAGCCGTTGGGTCTTGCGCTACAGGTTGTGCAAATTGGTATGGGCGGCCATCTTCGATATAATTGAATACATCGCTTTTTCTTAATCGTCCTTCGTTTCCGGTTGCTGGAATTCTAGCGAGTTCTTCAAAACTGATGTGATGTTGTTTTGCTATGGAAATGATTAATGGCGAGAAGAACCGATCTTCATTAGAAACCGTAAAAGAGGACGAAACCAAATGGGAAGCCTCTGTTTTATTTGTAATGGCAGTGCGTTTCTTTTTAACCTGTTTTTTTGCTTTTTGAGATGCTTCGCTATCGCTCTGAATGACATCAGATTTTTTTGAAGATTTTACTTCTTCAGAAACTTCTAAAACAGCAATTACTTGGCCTACGGGCACGACATCTTTGGCTTGAAACATGGTTTTTACCAGTGTTCCCGATGCTGGTGCCGGCACTTCGTTATCGACCTTATCGGTTGCGACCTCCAACAAAATATCGCCTTCATCAAAAGAATCGCCTTCGGCAACCAACCAATTGATAATGGTGCCTTCTGTGATGCTCTCGCCCATTTTGGGCATTTTTAATTCGTAACTTCCTGCGAAAGCAGGAATCTCTTTATCTTTCATTCCGAATTCTTTTATAATCTATATTCCAATTCATACTCAAATCCATCTTGGATTGTATTCATATTTAGATTCCGCATCGCATTTTGACAAGCTCAATGGCACAATACGAAATAACAAACTTATTCTGTCATTGCGAGGACGTAGGACGTGGCAATCTTTTTATAAGATTCCTTCACTTCGTTCGGAATGACGTTTATTTTTTATTAAATGTTTCCCTCAATGTTTTATAAACATCTTCCTGCATCTTCCTATCCTTTGGAACTTCCCGTAAGGGCTCTACAGCTTTTAGACTATTGTGACAATCTGTTGGCAGTTGCTGATACAATTGCGTCCCTTTGGTTTTCCAAGCAATCATCTCGTCGCTTACTTGCTTGATGACTTTTGCGGGATTTCCAACCACCAAACTGCGTGGTGGAATTTTGGTTTCGGCTTTTACAAAAGCCATGGCACCTACAATACTTTCATCGCCTATTTCGGCATCGTCCATAATAACCGTATTCATTCCAATCAAGCAATTACGTCCTAAATTGGCACCGTGAATAATGGCGCCGTGCCCCACATGAGCGCTTTCCTTTAGTGTAATCGACTTGCCCGGAAACATGTGTACCGTACAGTTTTCCTGCACATTTACACCATCCTCTAAAATAATTTGCCCCCAATCGCCACGAATAGCAGCCCCTGGCCCTACATAACAGTTCTTGCCAATAATGACATTTCCAGTAACCGCAGCCAACGGATGTACAAAACTGCTTTCATGAACAACGGGTATAAAGCCTTGGAATGCGTATATCATAGTTGGTAGAAATTAGTGGGTAGCGGGTAGTGTTTCATTTTATTTAACTTTACTTGTCATTGCGAGAAACGTAGTGACGTGGCAATCTCTTTTAAGATGCTTCGCTTGGTTCTGGTTCTGACAATTTTATTTATATGTTTTTAATTTCTCTTTAGTAAACTCACTCAACACCAAACGGCCGCTTGTTCGTGCGCGTTCTGCTAAAAGCTCATCCCAATGATCTGTGCCTGTCCAGAATATTTTTTTCATTTCTGCCATGGCTTCTGGGTTATAGGTACATAAATGTTCTGCAGTAGCTTTTACGGCTTCGTCCAACGCTTCTGTGCCTTCAAAAACTTGTGTAAATAAGCCTTTTTGTTTGGCCCATTCAGCTGAATAAAATGTATTGGCATCAATAGCTATTTGCGACATGGCGCTCAATCCCATTTTACGCTCAATGGCTGGCCCAACAACAAATGGTCCAATACCAATGTTTAACTCACTTAACTTAATGGCCGCGAATTTTGTCGCCATACAATAATCGGTTGAAGCCGCAAGGCCAACGCCTCCGCCCACAGTTTTACCTTGAATGCGGCCAATAATAAACTTTGGGCATTTGCGCATGGCATTAATCACATTGGCAAAACCAGAAAAGAAGACTTTTCCTGTTGCAGCATTGTTAATGTTTATCAATTCTTTAAAGCTGGCGCCTGCACAAAAGGTTCTATCACCACCACTTTTTAGCACGATGACTTTTATCGCATCATTGGTTCCAGCGTCGGTAATGGTTTGGGCTAATTCTGCCAAAACATCTCCTGGCAAGGAATTGTGTGCTGGGTGAAAAAACTCGATGTAGCCAACTTCATTTTCTATGGTTTGTTTTACGTAAGGTTGTGTCATGCTTCTTATATTTTTGTCATTGCGAGAAACGTAGTGACGTGGCAATCTCCTGTTTAGATGCTTCACTTCTCTTTGAATGACATTTTAATTTATATTAATCCAAATTGTTCAAAATGGTGATTAAGGTGCTTGCGTTCTAATAAATACGACTCGTAACGGTTTAACTCTCCAAATACCAAATTCTTTAATTTGGCATCGGGGTTTTCTTTAAAAAACTCGATGTACTTTTCGCGCTGTGCTTTAAATTTCGCAATAGCCGTTTCTAAATCGGGGTGTTGTAAGGCGTCTAATTTATCTTTTTCTAACTGCGGAAATTGAGCATTTTGTGGAAACTTATCGTAGTTGTACAGACTTGCACGCACCTTATCTAAAATCTTTTCAGGTGTAGCGATTTCAAAATCTTGAATCTCCCCTGATGTTATTTTGTAGGTATATTCCAAATGCTCAACCATGTGCTGTGGTGTCATGATTCCCCATTTAGGCTTGGTCTCTGCTGTTAATTTCGATAAACATGCCTCAATTTTTTCATCGGTCATTTCAACAAAGGTCTCTTGTTTCTTTTCTACCATGGTTAAAATGGTGGCTACCGCTACTAACGGACTGTCCTTATCTGTTTTTTGACTTTCCGGTCGGTTTTCAAAATTGGCATCAAACACCTCAACGTGCCATTTTACAATACCACTTGGATGCTCGGTTGATGCAACATCACGATCTACTTTTTCCTTACAGGTTAATCGCACATAAATGGTATCGTTATGATATAATGGTCGTAAAAAACGAATGCTATCTAAACCATAATTTGCTGCTACAGGGCCTTTATTTGGATACACGAATAATCCTGCTGCGGCCGAAATAATGAAATAGCCGTGGGCTGTGCGTTTTTCAAAAATACTACCGTCCAAAGATGTAATATCGGTGTGGGCATAAAAATGATCCCAAGTTAGATTGGCAAAATTCTGAATATCAGAATCGGTAAGTGTTCGTTTATGTGTTTTTAAAGACATGCCAGGCTGTATGTCTTCCCAATGGTATTTAAACGGGTGCTCTTCAGCTTCCTTATACTGGGCGTTCTGCTGATAAATGCCTGTAATTTCGGTTAGTGTCGTTGGCGTCCCTTGTATGGCAGTACGTTGTAAATAGTGTTTAATGCCACGCATGCCCCCCATTTCTTCGCCGCCACCTGCACGTCCTGGGCCACCATGAACCAACGTTGGTAATGGCGAGCCATGACCGGTACTTTCTTTGGCCATTTCGCGGTTGATAACCAAAATACGTCCGTGGTGGCTAGCAGCATTTACCACATAGTCCTTGGCAATGGCATCGTTATAAGTTGCTATTGAAGACACTAAAGATCCTTTACCCATTTGCGCTAGGGTAATCGCTTCGTCTAAATTTTTATACGGCATAATGGTGCTCACAGGACCAAAAGCTTCGGTTTCATGAACCGCCAGATTTTTAAGCGGCTGGTCTTCGCGCAGTAACATTGGGCTTAAGAAAGCCCCTTTTTGGGCATCGGCGCCTATGGTTTCAACACGGTCTAAATCGCCATAAACCACTTGGGCTGTTTTGGTAAGTTCCTGCACACGTTCCTTAACTTCGGTGACTTGGTCTTTACTTACCAAGGCGCCCATTCGTACTTCTTTAAGGCGCGGATCGCCTATGGTAACTTTACCTAGGGCTTTCCCTAAAGCAATTTGCACATCCTCTACTAGGTTCTGCGGTACGATTATTCGGCGTATAGCCGTACATTTCTGACCACATTTTACGGTCATTTCATTTCTAACTTCCTTGATAAACAGGTCGAATTCTGGTGTTCCCGGCACAGCATCTTCTCCTAAAATGGAGGCATTTAAAGAATCGGCTTCCATATTAAACGGTACGGCTTCTTCAATAATGCGTTTATGCGATTTTAACAACCTTCCTGTGGTTGCCGAACCTGTAAACGTCACAACGTCTTGCGATTCTACCGTGTCTAGAATGGTTCTGGCAGAACCTGTAATTAACTGTAGGGCGCCTTCTGGCAAAATACCAGATGCTATAATTTCGCGTACGACCGCTTCGGTTAAAAACGAAGTATTTGTTGCCGGTTTTACTACTGCTGGCACACCAGCCATCCAGTTGACCGCACATTTTTCCAACATGCCCCAAACAGGAAAGTTAAACGCATTGATATGAATGGCAACACCGCGTTTTGGCACCATAATATGATGGGCCATAAACCGTCCGCCACGAGACAAATCTACCGGTTCGCCTTCTACGTGATAGGGTTGGTTAGGGAACAGCTTTCGCAAAGAGGCGTTGGCAAACAAGTTTCCAAAGCCACCTTCTATATCTATCCAGCTATCAATTTTTGTTGCCCCTGTTCTGTAGCTTAATTCGTAAAAATCGGCTTTCTTTTTAACTAGGTGAAGGGCCAATTTTTTCAGCATATTACCACGTTCCTGAAAGGTCATTTTACGCAGTTTTTCACCGCCTTTGGTTCTTCCGTAGTGGAGAATGTCTGCAAAATTTAATCCTTCGGTGTCTGATAAAGCCACGACTTCTCCGGTAATGGCATCGAACATGGGAATGCCCTCGCCTTTACCTTCTAGCCATTGCCCTGTAACATAGTTTTGTAATTTCTTCATAATCATTGCCTGCAAAAAGCAGGTATTTTATTAATTATTTGCTCTAAATGTTCTATTATCCAAATTCCAATTTAAACTTAAATCAGACCAACTTGGATTCATATCTTCGATTAATTGAATCTTCCAATCTCCTTTCCACTTTTTAAACTTTCGTTCTCTTACTGTGGCTTCCTCTCCTGCTTCAATTTCCTCAAAATAAACAAGCTTATCACAATTATATCTAGCTGTAAAAGCCTTTGGATGCAACTTGTTTTTTATGTTCTTTTACTCGTTCTTCATTAGTATCTGCTACGCCAATATAAATTACACTATTGGTTTAATTAGCCATTATATATACTACCAGAGTTCCTTCATCTTTATTAAAAGATTCCGCCCTGCCTACGCAGGAACTCGTTCAATCACAGCCGCATAGCCTTGTCCAACACCAACACACATGGTAACTAGAGCATAGCGCTTATTTTGCTCTTGTAGCTCCAAGGCTGCCGAATAGGCAATTCTTGCTCCGGTAACGCCCAGTGGGTGACCTATGGCAATAGACCCGCCGTTAGGGTTTAGCCTTGGGTCGTTGTCTGCCAAGCCCCAAGCACGTGTGCATGCTAAAGCCTGTGCAGCAAAGGCTTCGTTTAATTCAATAACATCCATATCGTCCATGGTTAAACCGGCTTTTGCCAAGGCTTTATTAGAAGCTTCTACAGGACCAATGCCCATAACTCTTGGCTCTACCCCTACCACTGCTGAACTAACAATTCTAGCCAACGGCTTTAAGTTGTATTTTTTTACAGCTTCTTCTGAAGCAATAATGGTTGCGGCAGCACCATCGTTTAATCCTGATGAATTGCCTGCCGTTACGCTACCACCTTCTTTTTTGAAAGCGGGACGCAGTTTAGCCAAAATATCCTGGGTAGTTGTTGGTTTTACAAATTCGTCTTTTGAAAAAACAATAGGATCTTTTTTACGCTGTGGAATTTCAACAGAAACGATTTCTTTGTCCAAACGCCCATTTTCTTGTGCTTTTGTGGCTTTCATTTGGCTCCAATAGGCGAATGCATCTTGGTCTTCGCGAGAAATGTTATATTTTTCCGCCAAGTTCTCGGCGGTATTTCCCATACCATCTGTGCCATACATGGCGTGCATTTTAGGGTTGACAAAACGCCAGCCAAAAGTGGAATCGTAAAGTTTTGAATCGCCACCAAAAGCCGAAGACGGTTTTGCCATGACGTATGGCCCTCTGGTCATGTTCTCGACACCTCCAGAAATAAAGAGGTCGCCATCGCCTGCTTTAATAGCGCGATTGGCATGAATAATGGCCGACAACCCCGAGCTACATAAACGATTTACCGTTTCGCCCGGAACCGTAAACGGCAATCCCGCCAGTAACGAACACATACGCGCCACGTTACGGTTGTCTTCCCCTGCCTGATTGGCACAGCCCATAATAACATCGTCGTATGCTTCTTTTGGGATGTTTGGGTTTCGTTTTACAATTTCTGAAATGACCAAGGCGCCTAAATCATCTGTACGTACGGCAGATAACGTGCCTTTGTAGTTTCCTATTGGTGTTCTTATACCGTCAATTATATATGCTTCCATTTTATTATTTGAGATTATGGATTTACGATTCTTGATTTTTGAAGTTTTCACTGATACTTCTTAAATCTTCAATCGATATTCTCCAATCGTTAATCATTTGTCCAATTTTTTTGTGTGCGATAAACCACGCCTTTAAACAGTGCTACCAGTTCGTTGCCTCGTTTAACTTCTATGATGTTAAATCCCAGTTTGTTTTTCACGTTTTCGATTACCGATTCGGCAACCAAATAATCGCCTTCTTCCAAAGCTTCAATGTGATTGATGCTGGTTTCTATGGATACGGCAAACTTGCCGTGCGTGTTTGCAGCAAACCCAAAAGCTGTATCGGCCAAAGCATAGCTAATGCCGCCATGGGCTTTTCCCATGCTGTTGAGCATGTCCTTACGAACCGTCATTGCTACGCGGCAGCGCCCAATTTCGCATTCTAAAATCTCGATGCCCAACCACGTACTAAACGGGTCGAGCGATAACATTTTATGTGGTATTTGTTCGCCTTTCAAAATCTATTGTTTTTTTCTGCTAATTTATGTCCTAACCAGGCCATTGGAATGTACGCCAGAGCCAAATCTAAAATTATAAACCACGTTGGTGCTGGAATCATGAATGCTGCTGCAATGCCTCCCAATAAAAAGAAACCTCCAATTATCATTGCTATAGTAAACGTTCTAGTTGCTGCAATTTTCACCGCTATTAAAGCACCTACCAAGGTTCCTATGGCATGTGCCAAAAATGGCATAATGTAATGTTTTGCCTCTAACAAATCTGCTGCGGCTTTTATGCCTTCGGTAGTAGACAAATCGGCACCTTCTGGAGGCGGAATAATGGAACCGCTAATGGTGATAATTCCCATATTAACCATTCCACCAATAACTATTCCTACTATAACGGCTAGAATATTTCTTAATGTTGCCTTCATAATTTCAATTTTAGTTGGTTAGTAAAATCTTGAATTATTCTTTTTCATTTTTCGCAACAAGGGGCTACAACGGTACCTGTCTTCGTGATATTCGTTGTATAGGTTATCCAAGGTATCCACACACCAATCAATTCCTTTTTCGTCTGCCCAGGCCAACAAACCTTTAGGATAATTAACGCCTTTGGTCATGGCATTATCAATATCTTCGGCTGATGCAATGTTCAAGAACAAGGCGTCTGCGGCTTCGTTAATAAGCATTACTAAAACGCGATCGAAAATGGTTTGAGCTAATGCTTGATGAGATCCTGAATCAAGTTCAGGATGACAAGTATTTATGATTTTTCCGTTTTGATCGTAATTATAGTAACCTTTTCCAGATTTTCTTCCTAAATAGCCTGCTTCGCTTAAGCGTTTTTGGGTGAAACTCGGTTTGTATCTAGGATCGAAATAAAAGGCCGTAAACACGGTTTCGGTTACGGTGTAATTCACGTCGTTTCCAATAAAATCCATGAGTTCGAATGGCCCCATTCTAAACCCTCCCAGTGTTTTTAATGCCTTATCGATGGTGGCAAAATCGGCTATACCTTCTTCGTAAATCCGTAAGGACTCGCCATAAAATGGTCGTGCCACGCGATTTACGATAAATCCAGGCGTGTCTTTAGCTACGGCAACGGTTTTTTTCCAGTTCGTAATCGTTTCAACTGATTGATCCAACACCGCTTTTGAGGTTTGCACCGCCGGAATGACCTCGACCAATTTCATTAATGGCGCAGGATTAAAAAAGTGAATGCCAACACAACGTTCTGGTTTTTGCAAAGATGATGCGATGGACGCGATAGATAAACTAGAGGTGTTCGATGCAATAATGCAATCGTCTGAAACATAGCTTTCCAATTCTGAAAAGACGGTCTTTTTAATGTCTAGATTTTCAATAATGGCCTCAATGGTCAGGTTGGAATCTGACAAATCCTTTAAGTTGGTAACGTACGTAATGCTATTTTGAATTCTCGCTTTTTCAGCGTTATCAATACGTCCCTTCTCCACTAAACGACTCATTATTTTTTCTAAACTCGCTTTGGCTTTATCCAAAGCGGCTTGATTGGTGTCGTATAATTTTACCGTACTACCGGCAGTAGCAGCTACTTGCGCAATGCCGCTTCCCATGGTTCCACTTCCTATTATTCCAACAATCATTTTTGATTGCTGATTGTCGATTTTCGAATTTTGATTTTCTATTCCTATGTTCATAATTTTTTTGATTTTACTTCTAAAATCGTCAATCGTTAATCATTTTAGCTTAATTGATGCTGTTTTAATACTCGAAACAAATATTGAAATCAACTCATCATTTTCTTTCATTAATTTTTCAAGATTTTGTGCGTCTGAAAGTGTTTTAGCGCCTTTTTGAATTCTAAGATTAATGTAAGATTCTCTTAATTCTTTCAGACAAATTTTCATTTTATGCAAAAAATCTCTTGTAGATTCACCACTTCTTGCCTCACCATAATTTAATGCAGAAGATGTAGCTGAACGAATTAATTGCTTCGTCAAGTGCTCGGAAGCAAAGGATTTATCAATAGATTTACACAAAAGAATAACATCTATTGCAAATTGAATAAGCCTATCTTCTAACTGATTTGGTCTCATTATATAGCTATCCGTTTAAAATCTTAATTCTAACATCAAAAATCTCCAATCGTTCATTATTTTCCTTTAAAAGTTGGTTTACGTTTTTCTACAAAAGCTGAAACGCCTTCTTCGTAATCTTTAGTTTGAGCTGCTTCGATTTGTAATTTTGATTCTAATGCTAATTGCTCTTCTAAATTATTGGTTAAAGATTGATTAAACGCTTCCTTAATTTTCCCTAAAGCTAATGTTGGCATATTAGCGAGTTTTAAGGCTAGTTTATTTACTTCTTCTTCAAAATTTTCTAATGGAAAAACGTTGTAAATCATGCCCATTTTTTCAGCTTCATCGGCAGAGACTTTATCGCCTAGCATGGCCAGAGCTGATGCTTTTTGAAAGCCGATTAACCGTGGCAAGAAAAAGGTTCCAGCACTATCAGGAATCAACCCAATGAGGCTAAACGCTTGAATAAAGCTTACTTTTTCGTGGGCCACAACCACATCGCACGCCAAAGCAATGTTTGCTCCGGCACCTGCCGCTACACCATTAATCGCACCAACAATAGGTTTTTTAATGTTTCTTATTCTGGTAATAATGGGGTTGTAGTGTTCCTCTAGAATTTTTTTGAATCCAGGGTTTAATTCGGGACTCGTTACTTCTTTTAAGTCTTGGCCTGCACAAAAGGCTTTTCCGTTGCCGGTTAAAACCAGTGCCCTAACTTCGGGATTGGTTTCGCACTCGTCAAAAACTTGTTGTAGGCGTAATGCCATTTCCCGGTTGAAGCTATTAAAAACTTCTGGCCTATTGAGCGTAATGTACGCTATGTTGTTTTCAATTTTTAATAGAATTGAATTGCTGCTCATACCTATATTTTATTTTTTTAATCCCGAATCAACACTTCGACAAACTCAATGTGCCAGTTCAAGATGATAAATCTTTCCGATTGTCATTGCGAGGACGAAGAACGTGGCAATCTGTTTTTTGAGATTCCTTCACTTCGTTCGGAATGACAACTCGTTTCTTTTTCTGAAATTCTTCGCTTACGCTCTGAATAACCTGCTATTTCAAACACTTAAAATAATCGAAGGGTTCTTGGCAATCGTTGCACTGAAACTGTGCTTTACAGGCCGTTGAACCAAACTGACTAATCATTCTTGTGTTTTTGCTTCCGCATTGCGGGCACTTTACCAATTGCTTACCATGAAGCAACACATCCTTATCGGCTTCGGCTTCTAGTGGTGCTGCTATGCCGTATTTTTCCAAAGCTTTTCGGCCGCGCTCTGTAATCCAATCGGTTGTCCAAGCTGGGTGCAGAATGAGTTCAACATCTGACTCATATCCTGCTGTTTTTAGCGCTGCTTTAATATCGTCTCCAATCACATCCATTGCTGGGCAACCGCTATAGGTTGGTGTGATTTTAACCTGAACCACACCATTTTCAACAACTGCCGAACGTACAACGCCCATATCCATAATGGACAATACCGGGATTTCAGGATCTGAAATAGACTCTAAAATTTTTACCAGTTTTGGGTCGATATGTTGTTCTGTTGTTGTCAAAATTAAATCTTAAAACACCCCTAAAATCCCCTCAAGGGGACAATTAGAATTATAATATTGAAACTTTCTTTTTCGATTTCATCTTCGTCTTCAGTTTCGATTTCGATTTTAGATTCCTGCTTTACTCATTGATCCTTATTTCATTTAATTGAATTCGTGAATCTTCGATTTCGCAGGAAGTTATTACCACTCCATATTTGGATAGGTGCGTTGCATGTATTGCAAGTCGGCCAACAAATACCCCATATGTTCTGTATGGATGCCTTGTTTGCCACCTTTTTGAAAATACTTGCTTTCAGGAACTTCTATGGTTGCTGTTTCCAATACAGTTTTTACTTCTTCGTAATAAGCGTCTTTTAATTTGGTAACATCTACTCCCACACCTTCTTCTACCATAGCTTTATCGGCTTCGGTTTGATGAAACAGTTCGTCGGTATAGGTCCATAAATCGTTTATTGCTGCTTGAATGCGCTCGTGGCTTTCATCGGTTCCGTCGCCTAATCGCTTTATCCAATCGGATGAAAACCGCTTGTGGTAACTCGCTTCCTTAATTGCTTTTTTTGCTATGGCAGACAGGTTTAAATCGGTGCTTTTTTCCAGTTCGGTCAACATTAAAAAGTGGTACACATCAAACAAGAATTGTCTGGCAATGGTATAGCCAAAATCGGTATTGGGTTGTTCTACCAAAAGCACATTAAAGTATTCGTGTTCTTTACGAAGCATGGCAATATCGTCTTCGGTTCTGCCATCTCCTGCAATTTTAGCGGCATACTGATAGTAGCTGCGTACTTGCCCTAATAAATCTAAAGACATGTTGGTGCACGCGATATCGGTTTCTAAACTTGGGCCGTGACCGCAAAGCTCTCCTAATCGCTGACCCAGAATTAAACTGTTGTCTGCGATACCTAGGATGTAGTTGTATAGATTTTTGTTCATAGTTTTCTTTTGAAGACGAAGATGAAGCTGAATTCGAAGACGAAATTAATAACGTTTAATATCGTTGCTACAATTCTTATCAGTTCGTCGTTTTCATTTCGTAATGGTTCTAATTTTTCAATTTCAAATAAGCTTGCCTTAATTTGGATATTTATGTTCCTTAAACACTCTCTCAATTCCTTGAGCGTTAATCGCAACTTATTTGCTTTATCCTTATCTGATGCTGCACCGAGGTATTCTCCAAAATTTAAAGCAGATGAGCACGAAGATCGAATGAGTTGTTTAGCTAAATAATCTGCTGAATAGCTAAACGGCTTTTTATTATAAAAAAGAATAATTGAAGCGGCAAAATCTTCAAGCCTACTATCCAAATCATACTTTTTCATTCAAAAACATTTCCACCTTTGGTTTCGCCTTCATCTTCATTTTCACCCTACATATGCTTTACCTCATCTGGCAAATCGTAAAACGTTGGGTGGCGATATACCTTATCTTGCGCCGGTTCGAACAATTCGCCATTGTGCTCTGGGTTTGATGCGGTAATGTGTTTACTCTCTACAACCCAAATGCTTACGCCTTCGTTTCTTCTGGTGTACACATCGCGTGCATTTTCTAGAGCCATTTCTGCATCGGCAGCATGTAGACTACCAAAGTGGCGGTGCTCCAATCCGTTTTTACTTCTTACGAAAACCTCCCAAAGTGGCCAGTTTTTTTTGTTTGACATAATGATTGTTGATTGTTGATTGTTGATTGTTGATTGTTGAACTTTTTTAATCTGAATTCGTTAATCATAAATCTTCAATCGTTAATATTATACTGCTTCTTTTTCTTTTCTTTCTTGTTGTTTTTCTGCATGAGCCATTGCTGCATCGCGAACCCACTCGCCACGCTCCCAAGCACCAACTCTTGCTTTCATTCTTGCTTTGTTCATTGGGCCATGACCTTTTACAACTTGCCAGAATTCATCCCAATCAATTTCCCCGAAATCATAACTCTGCCGCTCTTCGTTCCATTTCAAATCTGGGTCTGGAATTGTTAATCCTAAAATATCAGCCTGTGGCACGGTTTGGTCAATAAACTGCTGACGTAACTCGTCATTGGTTTTACGTTTCAGCTTCCATTTCATGGATTGCTCGGTGTGTGTAGACTCGGCATCTGTAGGGCCAAACATCATTAAACTTGGCCACCACCAACGGTTAAGTGCATCTTGCGCCATTTCTTTTTGCTCTGGTGCTCCATTACAAAGCTTTAGCATAATTTCGTAACCTTGACGTTGGTGAAAACTTTCTTCCTTACACACACGTACCATGGCTCTGGCGTAAGGGCCAAAAGACGTGCTACAAAGTGGTACTTGATTGATAATGGCTGCACCATCTACCAACCAACCTATAGCCCCCATATCTGCCCAAGTTACTGTTGGGTAATTGAATATGGAAGAATATTTCGCCTTACCTGAATGCAGTTGCTCGTACAACTCGTCGCGAGAAATCCCTAATGTTTCGCAAGCACTGTATAGGTATAATCCGTGACCAGCTTCATCTTGCACTTTGGCTAAAAGAGCTACTTTTCGTCTTAAAGAAGGTGCTCTTGTAATCCAATTGCCTTCTGGTAACATCCCCACAATTTCGGAGTGGGCGTGCTGACTGATTTGCCTAATATGCGTTTGACGGTATTTTTCCGGCATCCAATCTTTGGGCTCTATTTTCTCGTCGCGTGCAATACGCGCTTCAAATTGTTCTTCTAGGCTTCGAGTTTCCTCTGCCCTAGTGCTTTTTATTTGTTCTTCACTCATAATTTTAGTATTTAGTGAATAGTTTTTAGTTTTTAGAAATTCCTCGACTGCGCTCGGAATGACATACTCATTGAGTTTTGTTTTATTTTGATGAGATTCCTGCTTTCGCAGGAAGTTTAGACATCGAAATCGACCACCACTTTTTTTGTGGTTGGTACTGCTTGACAGCTTAACACATAGTTTTGTGCGACTTCGTGATCTTCTAATGCGTAATTGATTTTCATTTCAACCTCACCTTCCAGAACTTGGCATTTACAGGTACTACAAACGCCGCCTTTACAAGCAAACGGCAAATCGGCTCCTGCTGTTAGGGCGCCGTCCAGAATGTTATCGTCGTCTTGCTGCATTGTAAAACTAAACTCTTTTCCGCCATCGATAATCACAACCTCTACGCCATCAATTTTCTGTTCGGCCAAACGCTCTACGCGACGCTTGTCTTCTTCTGTTAGTCCTTTTACAAACAGCTCGAAGTGAATTAAGTGTTTTGGCAGTCCGGCATTGGCCAAATAGGCACTTACGTAGTCCACCATGTCTTCTGGTCCACACAAAAACACTTCGCTAGTATCTGGAATATCGATAAAGGTTTTGGTGAGCACTTTCATTTTATCATCATCAAAACGCCCATTAAACAGGTCGATATCGCGTTTTTCCTTGGTTAGGAAATAATAAATTTCCAACCGCCCAAAGTAGGTATTTCTTAATTGCTCTAATGCTTCCTTAAAGATAATGGATTTTGCCGTTTTATTCACATAAAACAGCTTGCAAGTTGAGTTAGGTTCTTCGGCTAAATGCGTCTTAATCATAGACATAATTGGCGTGATGCCACTCCCTGCAGCGAAGAACAAGTAGTTTTTAGCGTTTTCTGCATTGCATTCTACTCCAAATGTTCCGCTGGGTGCCATAACCTCTAGCTCGTCTCCTGCTTTTAACGTACTATTTACATAGGTTGAGAACTTTCCTCCTGGAATTTCCTTTACAGCAACCTTCCACTCGTTATCAAACGGACTTGAACACAGTGAATACGAACGACGCACATCTTCGCCATTGATTAACGTTTTAAGCGTTAAATGTTGCCCTTGCGAGAACCTGAATGTTTCTTGAAGTTGCTCTGGAACTTCGAAAGACACCACCGAAGTATCCTTGGTATCTTTGTAAATGTCTTTTACTTTTAGTTTATGAAATTCTGCCATATCTTACCTGTACAAGCAGGTAGCTTTATATTACACGTCTATTTTATTAAAACTCAGCTCCTACAGCCATTATGTTTTAACATGTTAGCTGCAGAAAAAAGACTGGCACAATTCCTGCCAAGCCTAAAAAAACTAACAACTGTTAGTTTGCTTGACAAAATTACAAAAATTAATTGATTTTATTGTTAATTCCGTTTATGAGCACCTGGCTTAATTGTTCGGAGAGGTTTTCTACATTAAGCTCCTCTTTTTTAGGGATCCACAAATAAAGGGATCGTAATGTAGATAAGATTGAAAATAGCATGACCTCGACATTCCCATTAACAATTTCGTTGTTTTTTACTCCTTGCGCTATGATGTTCCTAAATTCGGCCTCGTAGTTTAAACGCAATTCCAAATAATACTTAAGCTTTTCTTCGAGGTGCATCCAATCGTTGTTAAGCGAAGCCATTTCGTAGGTGTTTTGCGAGGCAATGCTTACGTGAAGCCTTACAATATCCTGCAGTTTTTTAATGCTACTGGAGTCGGACTTTTGAATATCTTGTAGGCCTAGGGTAAAGGTTTCGGCAAGAGAAATAATAATTTCCTTTAAAATTTCCTGCTTAGAAGTAATATGATTGTATAAGCTAGCAGCTTTTATGCCCATTTCGGCAGCTATATCGCGCATGGTTACGGCGCTATAGCCTTTTTCTTTAAACAATTTGGCTGCTGTTTGTATAATTTCGCTTTTACGGGTTTCGGCTTTCAATTTCAATTGTTATTATTTAACCGTAAATTTATACAAAAAGAAACACTATGGGATTTTTATCGTTTTTATTCGGTAATAGAGACAAAAAAATACAAACTTACTTAAATCGGGGCGCCATTATTTTGGATGTACGCACTCTTGAAGAATACCGCAATGGGCATATTAATGGCTCGAAACACATTCCTTTAGACGAGCTTAACCGCCGTGTTGAAGAACTTAAACGAATAGACAAGCCCTTAATTGTGTGCTGTGCCAGTGGGGTTCGCTCTGCCAAAGCGGCAAAATTTTTGACCCTTAATAATTTAGATGCCATAAATGGTGGTGGCTGGAAAAGCCTAGAACGCAAACTATAATTTTATAGTCTGCAATTGCTCTTGGCTGGTTATGGGGTTTTCATGATACTTTAATGTCCACCCCAAACTGCTGGTAAGAATGTAACATTTAGACAACTCGCTAAGCAATCGGTTTTTTGCGTTGGCCTTCAAGCCCGAGCTTTCTATTTTTTTAAGCAACGCTTGTTTTACCTGCTCCCTGATTTTATTATGATCCTCGGCTTGAAAGGGATTAAAAAAATCGGCCTGAACATCGTAATATTCCAGTTCGGGGTGTATTTTAATTTCTTCTTTGGGAATGTGCGTAATCTCTAATGTTTTTGTGGTTTCGTCTATATTGTATTCCAACAGACTTAAATCGTAGAGAACAGACACTTCTGCATTCACCACCACAAGGGCTTTTTTTTCGGCGTTTAGCCAATCGCCAAAATATGCCTTGGCGTTTTTATAATTAAAAACCTGACTAAAATGTCCTTCGGTTACCACCAATTTCCCAACGTGCTTCACCTGCTTTTCAATTAATGCCGAACTCGTTTTAAGCTGATTTTCTTCGGCCGCTTTAACGCTACAATACCTGAAGGTAAAAAGCACCATTAGCGTTACGACTACCCCAAAAAGAATTTTTCTCATGCCCCTAAAATACAAAAAAAGCACCAGTTGCTTCGACAGTGAAGCCTAACCAATGCTAATTCCTTCAAATAATTAATAGCAAGGCAAATGTACATCCTTAACAAGCACCGTGCTTTACCTAAACTTTAAATTAAGGTTAAATGCTTTTTTAGCGATTAAAACACCACGTAACACCTCTAAAAACCTGTAACTATGGGTGCTTGTTTAATAACGCAAAAAACACCAATTTAAATACTCTAAAAAGATTTAAAAATTGGTGTTTTCTTAACGTTGATCAATAGCATATTAAATATAGTTAAAAGCATTATCTATTAAAAAAAATTTCGACAAAATACTTTATTATAAAGATTAAATGTAAAAGTGCGCCAAGATATTTTGCCTTTAATAAATTAAAGTATGGCCACGCCCGTTTCGCCTCAATTTTCTTATAATTAAAAGGTTATGTATGGAAACTTTTCTAGCAACCGAGACTTTTTGTGCGCTAAGGTTTGAAGAAACGCTTGGTGTGCCTCAGAATTTGGGTTGAAAGGCCTATGGGAAAGCCCTTTTTGGATCTCGGCAACGGTTTTCATTGTGGGTTGTGCAGCATCTGCAATCCAAGTGTTTTTAAACCGCTCCCAAATATAATTGATTGCCACATCGTTAGGATGAACCATATCCTTGGCATAAAACCGATAATCGCGAAGCTCGTCCATCATTATTTCATAAGAAGGAAAATAATGACTCTGTGCCCTGTTTACAACCTGGTGAATTGCTGAAACCAAATGTGCTTTGCTTTGTGTATTCTCTACAAATCCATCTTTTAAATGTCTTACAGGCGAGACTGTAAAAATTACTTTCGCTTTAGGATTACAGGCTTTTATCAATACTAAAATAGCCTCTAAAGATTCGACAATAGCAGCTATAGATAATAATTCTTTTTGAAATTGCTTTTGCGGCACTTTATGGCAATTGGCCACAATTGCATTGGTTTCTTTATGCCTATAAACCCAAGCGGTTCCTAAAGTAATAAGGATATGAGACGCCGAATTTAACCATTGTTTAGTTACCGTTGTTTGCTGGTTTAATTTCTGTAATAATTCTTCTTTTGAAGGTGAACTTAATTTGGAATGCGCCTCAAAACTATGCCATTGTTCGTTTAGGAAAAAAACAGCTTCATCGGTGTAGGTTTTCCCGTTGATTGCATGGGCCATTAAATGCTCTATTGCCAAGGGCTGAAATAAGATTCCAAACGGATTTTGAAGGGTTTGAAACTTAAAATAATCTAATTTCTCTCCCATGTGCTCTACAAAACAAGACCCCAACAAAAGCAACTTTGCATGATAATCTATTTGATTATGCTGTTGTTTTACTAGCGGTATGGTTGTTTGTAGTTTCATTTAAAATTTCATTTTATCTAAAATAAAAAATCCTCGCACATTATAAATAAGCTTGAGGATTTTAATCTTCAAAATAACACTTTACTTTCTATTCATAAAAAAACTGAAGTAATATTGTTTCTTCGTTTACTGTACCTGGTTCATAGATTGTAACACCAGTCTCAGGAAAGCCATTAGCATTATAGGTAAATGTGTTTGTAAAACCATCTGATAAAGTCGCCCCACCAGTATTCACATAACTTAACACATTGTTTTTATATGCCTCAAAACTTCCTACCAAACTAAATACGCTTCTTTGAAATATGTTATAAAACGGGCTCTTTTTATCATCGTAAGTAAATGTATAATCCTGATTCCCATCAACATGATCCTCAGACATTAAATTCCCATTATTAAATGTTAATATATAAGTATTAACATCATTTTCATTCATTGTGATTGTTCCGTCTTCATTATAAGTATATTCATTCGTCTGATTAATATTACCCGAAGTATATACTTCTGTTCTGAGTCTATCTTGGGAATCATATTCAAGAACTGTTTGAGAGATTAAAGCCCCTTCTTCATATTCATTTATTTGAGTTAGCAAATCACCTGTATAAGTATATGTTTCTTCATATCCTTCACTAAAAGCACTAATAATCTTGTTACCTTCATAAGAAAAATTTATGCTTGCGCTAGTACCATCGTCATAAGTTTCTGTGATTTTGGTTAATAACACATCTGCACTTGAAACAGGTGGATTACTACTTTCTGGTGAGTCATCACTAGAACAAGATGATAAGGTTATTAAAAGTACTGCAAAAAGTGTGAAAACGAGTTTTCTCATATAATCTATTTTTAAAATTAAAAGGTCTAACATAACAATAAATATTAAAAAATCAAATTACTTTAAATACTCTTCAACTACTTCTAAAGCCTCTTTTATACCATCGGTATTTTTCCCTCCAGCAGTAGCAAAAAATGGTTGGCCACCGCCACCGCCTTGAATATACTTTCCTAACTCCCGTACAATTTGCCCGGCATTCAAGCCTCTTTCGGCAACTACCTCTTTAGAAATATAGCAGGTTAAAATAGCCTTGTCGTTTTGGTTGGCTCCAAACAACAAAAACAGGTTGTCGAATTGGCTTCCCAACTCGAAACAAATATCTTTTATACTTGCCGAATCTAAGTCCACTTGTTTGGCCAAAAATTGCAATCCGTTTACCTGGGTTAGTTCACTTTTTAAATCGCCTTTAAGGGTTTTGGCTTTGTCCTTTAACAAGCCTTCTATTTCCTTTTTTAATGCCGCATTCTCCTCTTGAATACTTTTTACGGCATCTACAGGGTTTTTAGGGCTTTTAAGCACCTCTTTTAACACTTGGTAATCTTTGTCAATTGCAATAAAGTAATCCCCCACCTCTTCGTTTGTAATGGCTTCTATACGGCGTATTCCGGAAGCCACAGCACTTTCTGAGGTAATCTTAAAATACCATATTTTTCCGGTTTCATTAACATGCGTACCCCCACAAAGTTCTATAGAGTTCCCAAACTTTATGGCTCGTACACTATCGCCATATTTTTCTCCAAAAAGCGCCATAGCCCCGGCATCTAAAGCTTCTTGCATAGGGATGTTACGTTTTTCTTCTAAAGGAATATTTTCGCGAATTCTTGCATTTACAAAATCCTCAACTTGCTGCAATTGGCTTTTATCAAGCTTAGAAAAATGCGAGAAATCAAAACGCAAGCCCTTGGCTTTTACCAAAGAGCCTTTCTGCTCTACATGATCGCCCAACACGCTTCTTAACGCTTGGTGCAATAAGTGCGTTGCCGTATGGTTGCAAGCGGTTAAATGCCTTGCCTCTTCGTTTACCACAGCCTTAAAGCTATCGGTAAGATACTTAGGAAGGTTTTTGGTGAAATGAATGATAACATTGTTTTCTTTCTTGGTATCTAAAATATAAACCACGTCGCCATTAGCGCCTTCTATGTGGCCTTTATCGCCTACTTGCCCACCACCTTCTGGATAAAACGGCGTCATATTAAACACCAATTGGTATTGTTCGCCTTCTTTTTTGGTGGTAACTTTTCTGTATCTGGTAATGCGAACATCAACTTTCAACCTATCGTATCCTACAAATTCCTCTACATCGTCTTCTTTTAACACCACCCAATCTGTGGTTTCTGAAGCAGAAGCTTGACGCGAACGGTCTTTTTGTTTTTTCATTTCGGTATTAAATCCTTCGGCATCTATAGTATAGCCTTTTTCGCGGGCAATTAACTGTGTTAAATCCAACGGGAAACCATAGGTATCGTAAAGCTCAAAGGCTTTTGTTCCAGAAATGGTTTGCGCCTTGGTGTCTTCCATTACACGATCTAACAACAACAAGCCTTGGTCCAAGGTTCTTAAAAAAGAAAGTTCTTCTTCTCTAATGACATTCTCTATAAGTGTTTTTTGACTTTTAAGCTCTGGAAATGCGGTGCCCATTTGTGCTGAAAGGGTTTCGACCAACTTATAAATAAACGGTTCTTTTTTATTTAAGAACGTAAATCCATAGCGAATGGCACGGCGCAAAATACGACGGATAACATAGCCCGCTCCTGCATTACTCGGCAACTGCCCGTCTGCTATAGAAAAGGCCACAGCACGCACGTGGTCTGAAATTACACGAATGGCCACATTAACCGCTTCGTCTTTGCCGTATTTATTGTTTGTAATGGTTTCTATTTCGCGAATTAGCGGCGTAAACACATCGGTATCGTAATTACTCTGTACCCCTTGCAACACCATACACAAACGCTCGAAGCCCATACCGGTATCGATGTGTTTGTTTGGCAAGTTTTCTAGAGATCCATTGGCTTTACGGTTGTACTGCATGAATACCAAATTCCAGATTTCTACCACTTGTGGATGGTCTTGGTTTACCAACTCTTTTCCTGAAACTTTTGCTTTTTCTGCTTCCGAACGGATGTCTACATGTATTTCGCTACATGGCCCGCAAGGCCCTTGGTCGCCCATTTCCCAGAAATTATCCTTCTTATTCCCCATTAAAATGCGGTCTTCGGGTATTATGGCTTTCCAAAAATCGTAAGCCTCTTGGTCCATAGGAATGCCTTCTTCGTCGTCTCCTTCAAAAACCGTTACGTACAAAATATCTTTATTAACCTTAAAAACCTCTGTAAGCAGTTCCCAAGCCCAATCTATAGCTTCTTTTTTAAAGTAATCGCCAAAGCTCCAGTTGCCTAGCATTTCAAATAGGGTGTGGTGGTACGTATCGTAGCCAACCTCTTCTAGGTCGTTGTGTTTCCCAGAAACTCTTAAGCATTTTTGGGTATCGGCAATACGCTTACTTTTAGGTTGGGTATTTCCTAAAAAATACTCTTTAAACGGTGCCATTCCCGAATTGACAAACATCAAGGTTGGGTCGTCTTTGGTTACCATTGGTGCCGAGGGCACAATAAGGTGCTTCTTGGCTTCAAAAAAACTTAAAAATTTTGATCGTATTTCTTGGGATTTCATACTCTATTACTTTGTCAAGCTTGTGTTAAAATTATCTAATGTGCGAAACAATTTTTATCTTTGGTCGTTTGATTTTTCACATCCTAGCTTACAGATGTGATTTATACCATGCAAAAATAGTAAAATTAGGCAATGAGTAAGGTAAAATATTATTACGATCCAGAAACCCTTTCCTATAGGAAAATAGAGCGCAAAAAAAGGCGTACCGCCAAGTATATTTCCATGTTCGTTTTAGCCGCTGCCCTGTTTGGTTTTTTGTTTGTTTTTATTGCCAGTCAATACATCGAATCGCCAAAAGAGCGCGCTTTAAAACGCGAATTGGCCAACATGCAGTTGCAGTACGAATTACTTAATAAAAAAATGGCACAAACAGAGGCTGTGCTACAAAATGTACAAGAACGTGACAATAACATTTACAGATTGTATTTTGAAGCCAATCCTATTCCCGAAGAACAACGCAAAGCAGGTTTTGGTGGGATAAACCGGTATAAAAGCCTGGAAGGTTTCGACAATTCGAAGTTAATTATCGAGACCAACAAACGTTTAGACGTGTTGCAAAAGCAAATTGTTATTCAATCGAAATCGCTAGACGACATTACCAAATTGGCCGAGGACAAAGAAAAGCTACTCTCTTCTATTCCAGCCATACAACCTGTAAGCAATGAAGATTTAACTAGAATGGCTTCGGGCTATGGCATGCGTACCGACCCATTTACCAAAGCCAGAAAAATGCACTGGGGTATGGATTTCACAGCACCTAGGGGCACCCCTATTTACGCTTCTGGCGATGGTGTTGTTACCCGGGCAGATAGCAATTCGTCTGGATACGGGCGACACATAAGAATAGATCACGGCTATGGCTACGTAAGCCTTTATGCCCACCTGTACAAGTACAATGTTCGCAAAAACCAAAAGGTAAAGCGCGGCGACCTTATTGGCTTTGTAGGAAGCTCTGGGCGCTCGCAAGCCCCCCACCTTCACTACGAGATTTTTAAAAACGATAAGCGTATAAACCCCATAAACTTCTACTACGGAAGTTTAACTGCCGAAGAGTTTAACGAGCTTTTAGAGCACGCTTCGTTAGAAAACCAATCGCTTGACTAATGCATATCGAACTTCCAGAAAAACGCTATTACAGCATAGGCGAAGTTGCTAAGGCCTTTAATGTTAACCCCTCTCTAATTCGGTTTTGGGAGAAAGAGTTCGACGTGCTTAAACCCAAAAAAAACGCCAAGGGCAATAGGAAATTTTCCCAAGACGATATAAAAAATCTTAAATTTATATATCATCTGGTCAAGGAGCGAGGTTTTACTTTAGAAGGTGCAAAAACCCACCTAAAAGAAGAAAAGAAAAAATCCCTTAGTAATTTCGAAATTATAAGTAAATTAGAAAGCATTAAAGCACAGCTTATTAAAATTAAAGAGCAGCTGTAACTTTTTTCGTGTTTACACTACTTATAGAGTGTCATAAAAATTATATCACTAACACTAATAAAATCTCTATTATGAAAAAATGGCTTATTCCCGTTATTATCCTAGCCGTTGTTGGTTTTGGCCTTTACAATTGGGCCGTAGGATTTAATAATACTGCAATAGAACTTAACGAAAATGTAAGTGAAGCCTGGGGAAATGTTCAAACCTCTTACCAGCGTCGTAACGACCTTATAGGTAACCTTGTAAATACCGTAAAAGGCGCTGCCGATTTTGAACGAAAAACCTTAACCGATGTTATTGAAGCCCGATCTAAAGCAACATCTATAAGTATTGATCCTAATAACATTACACCAGAACAATTAGCACAATATAATCAAGTTCAAGGTGGCTTAAGTGGTGCTTTAAAAAGTTTATTGGTAACCGTGGAACGTTATCCAGAACTAAAAGCCAACCAAAACTTTTTAAAACTGCAGGACGAGTTAACCAGCACAGAAAACACCATACAAACCGCTAGAACGCGTTATAACGAAGCTATTAAGCCTTACAACAATCATGTTAAAAAATTCCCTAACTCTGTTTTAGCAGGTATGTTTAATTTTGAAGGCAAACCTTATTTTGATGCAGAAGCTGGTGCAGAACAACCTGTTGATGTAGAATTTGATTTCGAATAACCATGTCTAAAGTAGAGGATTTTCTCACTCCCGAAGAAGAGCAGGATATTATAAACGCCATTAGACAAGCCGAAATGAATACTTCTGGTGAGATTAGGGTGCATATAGAAAAATCTTCTGGAAAAAAAGAAGCCTTTCAACGCACCTTAGAAGTGTTCCATTATTTAAAAATGGACAATACCAAACTGCAAAATGGCGTGTTAATTTATGTAGCCGTAGCAGATCACACATTTGTAATTTATGGCGATAAAGGGATTAACGATGTCGTGTCTAAAGATTTCTGGAACGATACCAAGAATATTATTCAAGAACACTTTAAACATGGCCACTTTAAACAAGGACTTGTAGAAGGCATTTTAAAAGCCGGGCAAGCATTGGAAACCTATTTTCCTTGGCACCATACAGACGTTAACGAATTACCTAACGATATTTCTAAAGGATAAACCATGCCCCAATTAACATTATCATACACACCCATAAAAATAAAGACCATTTTATTTTTCTTGGTCTGTTTATTTGGTTGGAGCTACGGGTTTTCACAGTTTAATATCCCCGATATCCCCAAAGAACAAACTAGTGTTTACGATTATGTTAACCTACTTTCAGATTCGCAAAAAACACAACTCGAGAGAAAACTTATTCGGTATTCCGACACCACCTCAACACAAATTGTAATAGCCATTATTGCAACTACAAAAGGAGAAAACATTGGTCTTTTGGCCCCGCGTTGGGCACATAAATGGGGTATTGGACAAGCCAAAGAGGACAATGGTGTTTTTATACTATTGGCAAACAACGACAGAAAAATATGGATTTCTCCAGGCTATGGTGTAGAACATAAATTAACTGCGGGAATTACCGGAGAGCTCGTAAGAAACATTATTATCCCCGAATTTAAACGCGGTGATTTTTACAGTGGGCTAGACAAAGGCGCCGATGCCATTTTTGAGGTCTTGCAAGGCGAATACCAAAGCACTCCCAAACCTAAAAACGGTTCACCTGTTTCGGCATTTTTTCCTTTTCTTTTTATACTGTTTGTTATTGTCCTTATTGCCTTATCTAAAAACAAGCGTAACGGTGGTAAAGGCAACGGCTCTGGCGGGCGAAAACAGGATGGTTTCAGCATTTGGGATGCCATTATTTTAAGCAATATGGGGCGCGGTAGCTATGGCTCGTCCAGTGGCTGGGGGGGGAGGTT
>NZ_JPFK01000003.1 GCF_000733475.1 Mangrovimonas yunxiaonensis
GGTGGTTTTGGCGGTGGCTTTGGCGGTGGCGGATTTTCTGGAGGAGGCGCTGGCGGCAGTTGGTAACATTAATCCATAATAAATATCCCACCTTTACCGGTTTCACCTTTTTTACCAAGGCTGTTAAATTTCCAGCTTAAACTTAACATAAAGTACTGCTTTAACACAGTGCTTTGGCTGTCTTGAATATAATTTTGTGTTGCAGTTCTTTTAGCATTTGTATTTTGGTTTAATAGATCGTACACTTTTAATGTGGCCGACATTTTATCGTTTAAAAAAGCATACGCTAAAGTGGCATTCCAGAACCAAGCACTCTTCTGGAAACCTGCGGCTACATTAGGATTGTAAACATAATTTATGTCGTTTCGCCACTCGAAATTTTTAGGTAAGAAAACCGCTGTTCGCAGTCTAAGTTCATGAGATAAAAACTCACGATCGTCAAAAGCTTCGATGTCGTAGGTGTTTTTTGTGAAATTAAGACTGTACCTTGGTCTTATTTCAAAAATGTCCTTCCACTCGAAAGTAACATCTAATTCTGGCGATAGCGATCTTACCTTTCCAGCGTATTGTACCTCGTTATTATAATTTATATGTCTATCCAAATTACCATAAATGCCTACCCCCACTTTTACGGCTCTTAAAGAATCCAGTTTTATGCGTTTATCATAATCAAATCCGCCATAAACATGGTAGTTACCATTAACATTAGTGTAGGTGGTTTCGCGAACCAAATCCTCGTTAATGGTTGTTTTAGAGATCACTTGGTTATCGGTAATTTGCGCACCAAAATAACTGTAAAAGCCTGTTCTCTCCTGAAAATTGTAAGCGTTAAACCCAAGATAAATTTGGTGGTTGTTTGAAGGGGCTAAATTGGGATTACCAACAACGGTATTTAAAGGGTTAGATACATTTTGAAAGGCCTGTAATTGTGACAACTGAGGCGCCTCGTTACGCAAACGGTAATTAAAATATATCGATGAATTTTCACCAAACCTATAGTTTAAATACGAGCTTAACTGCATGTTCTCAAACTTGCGCTTAATGGAAAATTGTGGTCTTAAAAAGTCGGTATTTGCCATGGTTCTAAACAAATAACTCACCCCCACACTAGAGTAAAACTTGTCTTTATTGTAGTTAACAGACATTCCCGGGGTGCTCTCTTCATCTAAATACTCAAAATCCGTGCTTAAGGCTTCATTAAAATCGGTATACCCAAAACCTGCATTATTTCTGTTTAGGGTTGTTTTAACATCGTTGGTTTTACTGCGGCTATAATTGTAATTAACGTTTAAAAACAAGGTTTTTGCAATAATGGGGAATCTATAGGTCACACCAGAGCTTATCCTGTTCATCTCATAATCAGAATTGGTATACTGGTCTCTTGTTTCCTGATCTATTAAAACATAATCGGGATTATTAGGATTGGCCACATCCTCACCATAAATATGGGTTTCAGAATTTAAGTAATCATCGCCCGCCCGGGTGCTTATTTCATTGTTTAAATTAAACCTTACATACCCACCTTTATCCCCAAAACGCTTTGTAATACTTAAGCGGTTACTAAAGCTTCTTGCCTGATTTTCTACGTAAGAATCGGTATGTGATTCATTGGTTAATTGCCCGGCCTGACTTTTGGAATTCTCACGACTGTTGTAGGTGGTTTTTCCATCTGAAAATCTAAAAGATGGTGCCACATTAATGAGAAATGTCGAGTCTATTTCCACATCAAACCCCATGTTTACATTATGGCTATTACTATCGCTTTTAGACGCTGAACTGCTATTGGTAAAGTACCTTGAGTCTGGTAAAATATTTTCGCGCTGCGAGGCGGTTTCGTTTTCAGAGCTGCTTCCTGAATGAAAATAATCGGCAGAAATATCGATATTTTCTTTTTTACCAAACACATCGGCATAATTGGCTCCTATGCTTCTTGATGTGGTAATGCCTTGCCCACCACCAAATGTTCTTCCATCTATGGTAAATGTGCCGTTACTAGACCTAGACATGCTTCTTGCGCCACCAAACATTTTACGTATTTCGCCAAAACTAAACCCCGGCGAATTAATGTTATTCCCGCCCGCCAAAACACTTATTCGCCTGTCGTTATTAAAGTAATTAAACATTCCGGCGGCTTCGTAACGCTGGTCTGTACCTATACCGGCGGCAGCACGCCCAAAAACACCTTTGTTCTTCTCCTCGCTTATTGTTAAGTTAATGGTTTTATTTTCGCCATCGGTGGTTTCTCCTGTAAAGGCTTCCGATTTTGTTTTTGTATCAACCACTTGAACTTTATCGATAATGTCCTTGGTTAGGTTTTTGGTGGTTATGGTAGGATCATCACCAAAAAACGGTTTACCATTGACCAATATTTTGTTTACAGACTTACCATTTACCGTAATCTGCCCCTCGTCATCTACCGCTACGCCGGGAAGTTGTTTCAGCAAATCTTCTACCGTTGCATCTTTTTTGGTTTTAAAGGACTTTACATTAAACTCCAGTGTATCCTTTTTAATGGTTACAGGAGCCGATGAGGTTAAAACAACTTCGCTTAAAGCATTGGAATTTACCTGCATTAAAAGCTCTTTAAAATGGATTTTGCCCTTGCTTAAATCAACTTTTTTAAAGTAGGTGTTATAGCCAACATACGACACAAACATGTTGGCCCATTTTTCGTTCGTTTTATTTTTCAGCAGAAAATTACCATTCTTATCAGAGATGGTGTAGGTAATTAAAGTACTGTCTTTTGCTTTCTGCAAGTATACGGTTGCCGATTCTAGTGGCGTACGGCCTTCTTCGGTGAGTAAGGTTCCTGAAATTTCGAACTGCCTAGATTGGGAAAAAGACATGGACACGCAAAGCAAGGCCACGGCAACTAATAATCTGCTCATACGGTTTTGGTTGGATGTATTTCGTTTAGCTTAGTTAGATTAAGTAACGAATATATGACCTTTTTCGTATGACTTTTCTTAACAAATGTTTAAAAAAGGCTATTTCTTACGCATATAAACGGTTACGGGAACCCCGTGAAAATCGAAATTCTCGCGAAGTTTATTTTCCAGAAAACGCTTATAGGGCTCTTTAACATATTGTGGCAAATTACAGAAAAACGCAAACTGCGGCTGCGGTGTTGGCAGCTGGGTAATAAACTTAATTTTTACGTATTTCCCTTTGTAGGCCGGCGGTGGGTAACGCTGAATAATAGGCAACAACACATCGTTAAGTGTTCGGGTTTTTATTTTCTTGCTGCGGTTTTTGTAAACCTCAACTGCCGTTTCTATCGCTTTGTATATCCGTTGTTTGGTTAAAGCCGACATGAAAATAATTGGCACATCGGTAAAAGGCTCGATTTCCTTACGAATTTGTTTTTCGAAGGCTTTCATGGTCGAATTGTCTTTTTCTACCAAATCCCATTTGTTTACTAAAATTACAATGCCTTTACGGTTGCGTTCTGCCAGCCAAAAAATATTCTGTACTTGACTATCAAACCCGCGTGAGGCGTCTAGTACCAGTAAACATACATCGCTATGCTCTATCGCTCTAACACTTCGCATTACCGAGTAAAACTCTAGGTCTTCTTTAACTTTTGCTTTACGACGAATTCCTGCCGTATCGACCAAATTAAATTCAAACCCAAAACGGTTGTATTTGGTATCTATAGAGTCTCTTGTTGTGCCTGCTATGTCGGTAACAATATAACGGTCTTCGCCTATAAGAGCATTGATAAACGACGATTTTCCAGCATTAGGTCGTCCTACAACAGCAAATCTGGGTAGCTCTGTTTCTTGTACCGCTTCTTTTTCTGGCAAAGCTGCTACCAAAGCATCTAACAAATCGCCGGTACCGCTTCCGTTTATACTGGCTATGGTGTAATACTCGCCTAGGCCTAATGCATAAAACTCGACCGCATCTTCGGCACGTTTGGCATTGTCAACCTTGTTTATAGCAAGAAAAACAGGTTTTTCAACCTTTCTAAGCAACTTAGCAACGTCTTCATCCATGCCTGTAACGCCAGCTTCTACATCAACCATAAAAATAATGGCATCGGCTTCATCTATGGCCAACTCTACCTGCTTGTCTATTTCTGCTTCAAAAACATCGTCGCTTCCAACAACATATCCTCCTGTATCGATTAACGAAAACTCTTTTCCATTCCAATCGCTTTTGCCATAATGGCGGTCTCTGGTTACACCACTTACCGCATCGACAATAGCTTCGCGACGTTGAATTAATCTGTTAAAGAATGTAGACTTCCCTACATTTGGCCTTCCTACTATGGCAACTATGCTACTCATAAACTTTATATTGTTGGCAAAGGTACGGTTTCCTGTTCTAAGAAAAAATACTATTTTACACACTTAAAAAATTCAACCCACAACATGTCCAACATAAACGATCTTGTTTTAAGGCCCAGGTTTAAAAAAACGCTGCCTAAGCCCAACACCGTTGTATTAGAAACCTTTGAGGAATTAAAAACCACACAAAAGGCCTTTATAGTAACTAGGATAGACGATCATATTTTTATTAAACTCCCTAAAAGCGAGCAGCATTTTTGGACTCCACAACTACATTTGGAAGTTAATGCTATAACTGCTTCAAAAAGTATGCTGCATGGCCTTTTTGGCCCCAACCCTACCGTTTGGACCATGTTTATGTTCTTGCACTTTATTGTAGCTTGCCTGTTTATGGGCTTTGGCATTTGGGCCTATACCAACTGGAACCTTAACCAAGGTTTTGCCATGCAACTTTTAGTTATGTTTTTAATGGTTGTGCTTTGGTTTTTACTTTATTTTATAGGACGTATGGGCAGACAAAGAGGAAAACCAGACATGTACCGTTTGTATCATTTTATGGAGAAAACCTTAAACTTGTCTTAATAAAATAATTTTTAATCTTAAAGAACGTTACCTTTACTTACAAAACCTTACTTATGAAAAATAGTATTACGGCCATTATATTCTCTATAGCGATTGTTGTTTCGGCATTTTTATTGGGCGACGCGTTTATGAACAGAAATAAAGCAGATGGCACCATTTCGGTGACAGGACTGGGAAAAGCCGATTTTAGCTCGGATTTGATTGTCTGGGAAGGCTCGTTTTCTAAAGAAAGTTATGACCTACAACAGGCGTATAGCGACCTGGAAGAGGATAAAAAAATCATTTCAGATTATTTGTTTTCAAAAGGCATTACCCAAGACGAATTGGTTTTCGATGCTGTAAAAAGCCGTAAAAACACCCGCGGAAAATACAGTAATGACGGGAAATACATGGGCGAAGAGTTTTTAGGCTACGTGCTTACCCAAGCCTTACAAATAGACAGTAAAGACGTAGAAAAAGTTGAGGCTATTTCTCGTGAAATTACAGAATTACTAAACAAAGGCATACAGTTTTACTCGCAACCACCAAGGTACTACTACACCAAGCTTTCTGACCTAAAGATTGAAATGATCTCACGGGCAACCGCCGATGCCAAAGAACGTGCCGAGAAAATTTCGATAAATTCTGGTGGCAAGCTAGGCAAATTGCTTTCTGCAAAAATGGGGGTGTTTCAAATTACCGGACAAAATTCTAACGAAGAATACTCTTGGGGCGGCACTTACAATACCTCATCTAAAGAGAAAACAGCCTCTATTACCATGAAATTAGATTACGAAGTAAATTAAAACTACGCCTACTTTTGGTTGTACCCAAAACGCCTTAGCTGATTTTGGTTGCTGCGCCAGTTTTTGTTCACCTTTACGTAAAGCTCAATATGTATTTGCTTACCAAAAAAGGCCTCTAAATCTTTTCTAGCCTCGGTACCAACACGCTTTATGGCTGTGCCCTTATGGCCTATAATAATGCCTTTTTGGGTGTCTCTTTCAACCATAATTACCGAACGTATCCTGATGATGTCCTCATCTTCAAAAAACTCTTCGGTTTCTACCTCTACGGCATAGGGGATTTCTTTTTTATAGTGAAGAAGGATTTTTTCACGTATGGTTTCGTTTACAAAAAAACGTTCTGGCTTATCGGTTAGTTGGTCTTTGGGATAAAATGCCGGCGATTCTGGTAGCAATTCAACAAGGCGGTTAAACACATTTTCTACATTAAACCCTTCGAGGGCCGAAATGGGATAAATCTCGGCATTGGGCACTTGGTCTTTCCAGAGCTCTACCTGGGCTTCCAACTGCTCCTGGTTAGAGGTATCTATTTTATTCAACAGCAACAATACCGGAATCTCTGAATGGGTAATTTTATTAAAAAACCTTTCATCCTTTAAGGACTTCTCCCCAACCTCTACCATATACACCAACACATCGGCATCTTCGAAGGCCGATTTTACAAAGTCCATCATCGACTCTTGCAACTCGTAAGCTGGTTTTATAATGCCTGGGGTATCGCTTAAAATGACTTGAAAATCTTCGCCATTCACAATCCCTAAAATACGATGTCTCGTCGTTTGGGCCTTAGAGGTAATAATAGATAGTTTTTCCCCCACAAAGGCATTCATTAATGTAGATTTCCCCACATTTGGGTTGCCTATAATATTTACAAAGCCTGCTTTATGCGCCATCGTTCAACGTTTAAAATTACTGCAAAGTTACGACCTTGGTTTGTTTATTCCCCTATCATACATCACAATACTTCCTGCAACAGACACATTTAGGCTTAATTGCGACTTAAATTTCACCAAAAAATGGCTCTTTTCAATGGCTTGCTTGGACAGTCCGTGGTCCTCGGCGCCCAATAAGTACACACAACGCCTAGGGTGGTGAAAGGTTTCCAAAGCTTCAGCTTCGTTTGTTAGCTCTACTCCTACCAACCGCGCGCCCTTGGGCAGGTTGTTGTAAAATTCCTCGAAAGTCTCGTAGTGAAAATACGGCATGGCCTTTACCGCATTATGGGTATCGCAAGCTTGCTTGGCGTAACGGTTGCCAATGGTAAAAATAAAACTGGCGCCTAAATTTTGTGCCGATCGCCACAGAACGCCCAAGTTTTCTGGCGTTTTACCATTTTGTATTCCAATACCGAAAAACTCGTTTGTAAAGTTATCCATAGAACGCAAAAATAAGAAAGTCTGTAAGCTATGGCAAAATAACTTCTGGGTTAGATGCCGCTTTTAATTTAACACCAAAAAAAAAGAGCCCTCAACAGGGCTCCAGTTTGTTTTATTAATGGTTGTGCCCGTGGTGTGGGTCTTCAGACGCTTTAGTACCAGATTGGTTCATTTCCATAGCGTGGTCGTACTTGCAGCATTCAGGTAAATTTTCATAGGCATCTAAATTGCCCGCTACTTGCTCTGTATCGTACCCAGAGGCCGCAATAGCATTATGAATGGCCGCCACATCGGTTTTTGTATCATCAAAAGAAACATCGATTTTCTTTTTGGCTACATCCCAGTTGGCGCTTGCCACACCGTCTACACCATTGGCTGCTTTCTCTATGGTTCGTTTGCACATGCCGCAGTTTCCTCTTACACCAAAAGCAGCACTTGCCATAGCTATGTCGCTTTGTGTTGCTTCCGTTTCGGCTGTTGCCGTTTCTCCGGCTTGTTTTGCTTCATTTTTGCAGCTTGTTAATCCCATAGCCGCAATAACAGCTAGGCTTAAAATTACTTTTTTCATGTTTAAAAATTTAATGGTTATTGTTTACTTATTCTATAACTTGTTTGACTTCGCCGCACTTTAGCATCTGATCGCCAAAATACGGATTTAACACCTCTTTTTCCTTACTTAGCCAATAGGCGCCTTTATCGCTATTTGCCATTGGACAATATTGTTTATAGGCTGTTTCGTTAATTCCAAACGATTGCACGGCCGTAATAAAATAATCTGATAATGTTTTAAAATGTTTGCGTTGGGCTTCTATGTTCGCCGCTTGTGCTATGGCATTGTTGTTTGTGTTTATTGGTTTATACAGCGCCATCCACTGTTCATGAGCAGCTTCGTTGGTCAGCAGCTTCATATCCATTCGCCCCAAATCTTTTTTTAGAGATTTAGCACTAGTAGTCGCCAATGCCATATCGGTTTTTACCAAGGCGTCTTTCAGGCTAATATAACTATTATACACTTGCTGTAATTGTGTTTTAAATTCCTGAGGAACTTCAAAATTAACAGCTATTTGCTTGGTGTGGTTCATCATCGATTTTTTACCTTGCAACTGCGCAGCAGCATCTACAGTAAAGGTGCCATTGGTTACCACTTGGTCGCCAACATTCAACCCCTTAAGCACTTGGTATCCGTCGCCTATTTGATGGCCTAAAACAACCTCACGCATCTCGAAAACAGGTTGATCTAAACTAGATTTTACATAAACCACAGAGCGTTCTCCTGTCCATAAAACCGCCGATGTTGGCACAGTTATGGCCTCTTGATCCTTATTCGCTACCCCTTCTAAGCGTGCCGAAACAAACATCCCCGGTTTAAATATTTGGTCTTGGTTGTTTAGTACCACGCGCAAAACTACAGTTCGGGTTTGGGTGTTTAAAATGGGATCTATAAAATCGACTTTGCCCTTAAATACCTTATTAGGGTATGCGGCTGTACTTACCGAGATGTTTTGTCCCGTTTTAAATGCATTTATCTGATTTTCATAAACATCAAAATTAGCCCAAACCGTATTAAGGTTAGCAATCTTTAACAAAGGCTGTCCTTGTTTTATATAATCACCTTGGGCCACCAGCTTTTCGGTTACCGTTCCCGAAACCGTAGCATATACCGGAACATGCTCTTTTACATTACCCGTCTCTTCTATTTGATTGATTTGATTTTCTGAAAGCTTCCAAAGCTTAAGTTTGTTACGTACAGCTTGGTACAATGCGGGTTGCGATTCTTTTAACCCGGCTGCCGTAAGCAGTTCCTGTTGCGCAGCATACAACTCTGGCGAATAAATGGTCGCTAACAGCTGCCCTTTACGAATGTCTTCGCCCGTAAAATTGACATGCAAACGCTCTATGCGTCCCGAAAAGTAACTGGCTTGAACGGTATTGGCTTGTTCGTTTGCTACAATCTTCCCTGATAATTTAATGCCGTTCTGCCCAACATGTCCTGCTCCAACTTCTGTTGTTTGGATGTTGGCTAAGGCCATGGCATTTTTGGTTAGTTTAAACTGCTCTGCCGACACCCCTTCTGCCCCGGCTTCTGCTGGAATTAAATCCATGCCGCAAATGGGGCAATCGCCTGGTTCTGGCTGCATGATTTGTGGGTGCATAGAACAGGTCCACATTTGTTTGGTTGCCGATGCCTCGTGGTCGTGCGTTTTTGTGTTGTTTGAAGCCCCACCAAAAAGCAACCACCCTAAAAATAATCCGACAATTAAAATGGCTATGTAAACGATGTATTTTTTCATGTTACTATAATTTTATGTTTTTTAATCGTAAAGCATTGGTTATAACCGAAACCGAGCTAAAGCTCATGGCCAAGGCCGCTATCATTGGAGACAATAAAATCCCGAAGAAAGGAAATAGCACTCCTGCCGCTACCGGCACGCCCAAAGCGTTGTAAACAAGTGCAAAAAATAGGTTTTGTTTAATGTTTTTCATCACAGCGCCACTTAGTCTCTTAGCCTTTACAATACCGTGCAAATCGCCTTTTACCAGAGTTATCATGGCGCTCTCTATAGCAACATCGGTACCGGTTCCCATGGCAATTCCCACATCACTTTTGGCTAGTGCTGGGGCATCGTTAATACCATCGCCAGCCATGGCTACTACTTCGTTTTTGGCTTGTAGTCTTTCCACTTCTTTTAGCTTATCTTCGGGAAGCATGCCAGCCTTGAAATCTGCCAGATTTAGTTCGGATGCTACGGCTTGAGCTGTATCGTGATTGTCGCCCGTAAGCATGATTACTCCTACACCTTGATCCTGAAGTGCTTTAATGGCTTTTTTGCTCGTTGCTTTAATTTTATCACCTATTGCCACATACCCCACAACAATTTCATCTACTGATAAAAAGGAAACGGTCTTGCCTTGTTGCTGATATTTCTTGGCTTCGGTTTGCATTTCGGGTGTTATTTTGGCCTTGGCATGCGCCATCATTTCCGTATTGCCCAAAGCTACTGGCTTGGTGTTTATAACTGCTGCGACACCCTTTCCTGTCACCGCCTTAAAACCTTGAGCGTTTTGCCCTTTTACCTGCTGCTCTTTACCATAACGAACAACAGCTTCGGCCAAAGGGTGCTCGCTATTTGCGTTTAACGACACCATATATTCCAACACCTCCTTATCGTTAAAATGGCTATTGAATGCTCCAACTTTTTCCACCGTTGGCTTGCCCTCGGTAAGAGTACCCGTTTTATCTACAATTAAAGTTGTTACTTTATCCATGCGCTCCAGAGCTTCGGCATTTTTTATCAAAATACCATTCTGGGCACCTTTTCCAACCCCAACCATAACAGACATAGGGGTTGCCAAGCCTAAAGCACAGGGGCAGGCAATAATTAATACAGCAATGGCATTTACCAGAGCATACACGTACGCTGGTTCTGGCCCCCAAATAGCCCAAACACCAAAAGTTAATATGGAAACCCCAACTACAATGGGTACAAAGTACGCCGATATTTTATCGGCTAGTTTTTGAATGGGCGCCCGACTTCTGCTGGCTTCATTCACCATATGGATAATTTGGGACAGCAAGGTATCGCTGCCTATCTTTTCGGCTTTCATTAAGAATGCTTGGTTGCCATTAATGGTCCCACTACTAACCTTATCGCCTATTGATTTGTCTACTGGAATGGGCTCGCCCGTAATCATCGACTCGTCTATACTAGCGGTGCCTTGGGTGATAACACCATCTACGGGAATTTTATCGCCAGGCTTTACTTTTAGAATGTCGTGTAACACAATACTGTCTATGCTAACCTCTACATCTTCGCCATCAACCACTTTTACAGCTTTACTGGGCGCTAATTTTAACAACTCCTTTACTGCCGAATTGGTTTTACTATGCGCACGCGCCTCTAACAGTTGGCCTAGTAATACTAAGGTTAAAATAACCGTTGCCGCTTCGAAATACACATGTACAGCCCCCGATTCGGTTTTAAACTGTGCCGGAAACACGTTGGGAAACAACATACCAACCACGCTAAACAACCAAGCCACACCTGCCCCTATACCGATAAGAGTAAACATGTTAAGGTTGCCTGTTTTAATGCTTTTGTAGGCCCGCTCGAAAAACATCCAAGTGGCATAGAATACTACGGGAATGGACAACGCAAATTGTATCCAGTTCCAATATTTTTGCTCTAAAACAGCATACAAAGGGTTGTTGTTAAGCATTTCGCTCATGGCAATTATAAAAATGGGCAACGTAAATGCCATGGCCAACCAGAATTTTTTTAGCAGCTTTTTATAGGTTTTTTCTTCTGCCGAAAGGTTTGCTTTGGGCACCAAATCCATCCCGCAAATCGGACAAGAACCCGCCTCGTCCTTTACAACCTCCGGATGCATGGGACAGGTCCACTCTTGCCCTGTACCTGAGCCTATTTTTTGCTCTTCTACCAAATCCATTCCGCAAACGGGGCAATCGCCTGGTTTGTTATAGGTTTTATCGCCTTCGCAGTGCATGGGGCAATAAAATGTGCCTGTTCCCATGCCTTTTGGTTTTTCTTTTTTCTCTTCCTTTATCTGGTGGCGCGCTTCTAACTTGTGAATGCTATACCGCCCGCCATCATTTTTCAGTGCGTCCTGAAAAACTTCAATGGGTAAATGTTTATCCATTTCAATGGTCGCTTCGGCCTTTTTTAAATCGACCGTTGCCTTTAAAACGCCTGCAACCTTAGACAGCGTTTCTTCAACGTGGCTGCGGCATCCGTTACAGGTCATTCCGTGTATGTGATAGGTGTGTTTCATGATGTTTTCTTTTTAAATTAACCCTCTAAACTACTGCAAAACGCCAGGTGTCGTTTTTCTAATTCTGGTTAATTTTTATACAATTTTATCCAGTCCTTTTCTGTCGCTTTCTTGCAACTTTTTATAGGCTGTCATCGACATTCCGGTTATACTTTTAAACTGTTTTGCCAAATGACTGCTGCTCTTATAATTAAGGCTGTATGCTATTTCTGAAAAATTTAATTGCTTTAACTGAATGTATTCTTTTACCTTTTCTATTTTTAAATTAATTAAGTACTTCTCTAAAGTTATTCCTTCTAACTGGCTAAATGTTTTGCTGAGAAAAGAATAATGCTTTCCTAAATCTTCGGCGATTTTTGAAAGGATAAAATCGGCATCTCCTTTATCCATCTGTTTAATTAACGCCAGTTTCATTTTTTCTACCAACACATCGGCTTCTTCCTGTATCAATTCAAAACCTATTGCTTGCAAAGCCGTTTTTAGCCTGATATCGTCTTTCTTTGAAGCGTCTTTTACAACCACCTCTCCCAAAGCTACCGATTGCACCTTAAAGCCTTCGGTTTTTAACAACTCTAGAACAGTTGTTTTACACCGATCGCAAACCATATTTTTAATCAATAATGTACGTTCCATGTTTATTGAATTAAATAATTGATGATTGCACTTTGCTCATAATAGGCTTTTACCGCTTCAATTTGATTGATTTGAAACTTCAATTGCAGCTCTTGAATATCCAGAACGTCGTTAAAATCAATCGTTCCTGTTTCGTAGGTTTTAACAAGTATACGCTCTGCATCTTGGGTTTGCTTTAAATTATCGGCCTGCGCATAATATGTAATGCGCGCTTGGTTGCGTTGCGAAACTGCTTTTGACAAATCGGCCCTTAACCCGTTTAGGCGGGCTTCTTTTTGAAACTGAAGCTCTTGTTTACGCCACTGGTTCTGTTTGGTTTGCGACTTATATTTTTTATTAAAAATAGGGATAGAAACCGATAGCATGGGCATGACCATATCTTTATACGAACTGGTAATCATTGGGCTGTCTTCTTGGTTAATGTAGCCAACCCCAACCCCTAGCATGGGGCCACTTTCTTTTTGGTTTAATGCTTCGGCTTGCTCGATAGACCGATACAGTTTATCATACCTAAGAAGCTCTGGGTTTAAAGCCAACGAATCGTAATGGACAACCGCATCTGTTTTAGGCATTTCCATAACGGGTACCACAGTCACCTCGCTATCATAATCCCTATTCAACAAACTGTTTAGTGCTGCTTGTATGCCTTTATCCTGCTGCATTAAAACCGCTTTTTTTTCCTGCAATTCGTTCTGCCTTACCTGCAACCGCAACACATCTACCGCCGATGCCTTTCCAACTTCTACAGCCGTAAGTGCAAGCGTTTCATAAGACTGTAAAAGGCTCATGTTTTTATCCAGCACCTGCTGTTTCGCCCTAATGTTATAAAGCTGGTAATACCGTTGGGCAACAGCAAGTACAAGTTTGCGCTTTGCTAGGGCAACCTCGACGTATTGCGCATCGGCCATTGAAGTTACATAATTTTCCCGCGCCGTTATGGTACCAAACCAAGGTAACATTTGCATGACAGAAACCCGATAACGTTCCATGGGCATTTCCATTTCTGGAGATACTGCCATAACACTAAAATTGAATTCGGTATTGGGCAACGTATTAACTTCGTTTACTTTCTCTGAAGCAATTTTATATTGAACATCGACCTTTTGAATCTCGGGGTTGTTGCTCAAGGCCTCTTGAATGTACCCTTCCAACTCTTGCGCATGCCCTTGAATCGCAAAAAAGAAAGATGCCAAAAACCAGCCTGTTTTTATATAGGTTTTCATCTGTTTTATTTTATTTTTTTCACTTTTAATTCTGCTTTCCAGCTATACAGTACCGGCACCACAAATAACGTTATGAGCGCGATAAGCATGCCGCCAAAACTTGGTATGGCCATTGGGATCATGATGTCGCTCCCTCGTCCGGTAGATGTTAATATGGGCAACAGCGCCAAGATGGTCGTTGCCGTAGTCATTAAACACGGACGGATGCGTTTTTCACCGGCTTCGACCACAGAAGCTCTAATGTCTTGTTCCGTTTGAGGTATGTTTTTATTAAACGTCTGGGTTAAGTAGGTCGCCATAACAACGCCATCATCGGTTGCAATTCCAAAAAGGGCAATAAACCCTACCCAGACAGCAACACTTAAATTAATGGGATGTATTTGAAACAAGTCCCTAAGATTTTCCCCAAAAAAGCCCACATTTAAAAACCATTCTTGTCCATATAGCCAAATCATTAAAAACCCGCCGGCAAAAGCAACAGCAATGCCCGTAAACACCATTAACGAAGTGCTTACCGAACGAAACTGGAAATAGAGGATTAAGAAAATAATCAGTAAGGCTAAGGGCACTACCACCGACAAGGTTTTTTCTGCGCGCAACTGGTTTTCATAGCTTCCTGTAAACTGATAACTTACTCCCTTAGGAACCACTAATGCCCCAGAGGCTATGTGTTCATGAATTAGTGCTTGTGCATTTTCGATAACGCTCACTTCGGCATAACCTTCCATTTTATCGAACAGCACATAGCCCACTAAAAAGGTGTCTTCACTTTTTATAACTTGCGGTCCTTGCTCATACCTAATGGTGGCCAATTCGCTTAATGGTACTGGGCTGCCATTTTCTACAGGCACATAAATTTTTTGCAAATCGGTTGGATTGGCACGCAATTCCCTTGGGTAGCGCACCCGTATACCATAGCGTTCCCGCCCTTCTACCGTTTGGGTTAATTCCATACCGCCAACGGCCACTTGAAGCACGTTTTGCACGGCTTCTATGGTAATGCCATAACGAGCCACTTTATTCCTATCGATGTCGATTAACAAATAGGGTTTTCCTACAATACGATCGGCAAAAACAGCTTCGGTCTTTACACCTTCGGCTTGTTTTAGCAGGTCTTCCAACTGCATTCCAAAAGCTTCAATCTGTTTTAAATCCTGCCCTTTAACCTTAATACCCATTGGCGCACGCATTCCTGTTTGCAGCATGACCAATCGGGTTTCTATGGGTTGAAGCTTAGGGGCAGAAGTGACGCCTGGTAATTTGGTTACCTTTACGATTTCGTTCCAAATATCGTCGGGCGATTTGATCTCCGGGCGCCAATTGCGATAAAATTCGCCGTCATCATCTGGAATAAGCTGTTCTTTTGCATTGATGGCTTGCCACGCTTGGTACTGATTGGCCCGCAATGCCTGCCCGTTTTTTAAGACATACTCTCCATTATCATTTACTTTGTAGCGTTGCCGCTCGCCATGTGCATTAAGCATATACTCGGGTTTGTACTGAATAACATTCTCGTACATGGACAACGGTGCCGGATCTAGAGCCGATTCGGTACGGCCCGCTTTTCCTACCACGGTTTCAATTTCCGGAATGTTGGCAACGGCCATATCCAATTGCTTTAGCACCCGCTTGTTCTCTTCAATGCCCGAGTGTGGCATAGACGTTGGCATGAGCAAAAAGGAACCTTCGTTTAACGAGGGCATAAACTCCTTGCCCGTATGTTTCATAATAAAAAACCCTGCAACTACAATGGCTGTCGGCACAGATAGGAACAGTAATTTATTGTTTAAACACCAATTTAAAATACGGGTGTAAAACCTAATGAACAAGGAAAAAACGCCTAATAGGCCAAAACAGATGACTCCAACAAAAACCAAGTTCCAAAAAAGGCTTTTGTCTACTCCTAATGGGCGCCAATATTCGGCCAATAAAAACACAATGGCCGCTGCCGAAATAATAATATTTATTGTATTTACAGAAATGGCACCCCTGAAAAACGGGAGTGAAACACGAAACGCATCCTTTTGAAAATACAAACTTAAGAGGGCAACCCCTGCAAAAGCCATCATTATAATGCCTAACCCATTACCATAGAAAAGCGCAACCACACCCAGTGCCATTAACCCCACATGTAACACATATTTTATAGGCGTTTTAACGGATTTTTTTCCGAATAAAAAGGCGGCAAAAGGTGGGATTAAAAACAAGGCCACAATAATTGAAGCCGTTAAAGCGAAGGTTTTGGTAAACGCCAATGGGCGGAACAGTTTTCCTTCGGCCCCAATCATGGTAAATACAGGGATAAAACTGATAATGGTTGTCATTACCGCGGTAACAATAGCCCCAGACACTTCTGCCGTAGCGTTGTAAACAACCTGATTGATTGGTAACTTGCCATACTGAGTTTTGCTCGGCATCTTTCTTTGAGATGCCTCATCACTTGCTCCTTGTTCTCTCGGGATGATCTGATTATTATCATCCAAATGCCTGATGATATTTTCTGAGAGAATAACCCCCACATCGACCATGGTTCCTATTGCAATGGCAATTCCCGAAAGGGCTACAATATTGGCATCTACCCCAAAGAGTTTCATGGCAATAAATACCATTAACACTGCTACTGGTAACAAGCCAGAAATTAGTACCGATGCCCTTAAATTAAACACCATAACAATAATAACCAAAATGGTGATTAATATCTCTAAGGTTAACGCCTCGTTTAGGGTGCCTAAGGTTTCTTGAATAAGCTCGGTTCTATCGTAAAAAGGCACTATGGTAAGTTGTGAGGTTCTTCCATCGGCCAATACTTTTGAGGGCAATCCTGCACTCAGCTCGTTAATTTTATCCTTAACGTTGTTAATAACCTCCATGGGGTTTGCCCCATAGCGCGCTACAACCACCCCGCCAACAACTTCGGCGCCTTCTTTGTCTAAAATCCCCCTACGTGCGGCAGGCCCTAGCGATACCTTGGCGATGTCTGAGATTTTGATTGCCGTAAACGTTTCTGAAGCCACTAAAGCATTCTCGATGTCGGCTATGGATTTTACATACCCCAAACCGCGCACCAAATATTCGGCTTGGTTGATTTCTAAGGTTTGGGCACCAACATCCCTATTGCTCTCTTTTACAGCTTTAACCACTTGGTTTAGCCCAATATTATATTGGCGCATTAGTTCTGGGTTAACATCGATTTGGTATTCCTGAACATACCCCCCAATAGACGCCACTTCGGATACCCCGCTTGCTGCCGACAAGGCATATTTCACATAAAAATCCTGAATACTCCTTAGTTCGTGAAGGTCCCAACCACCTGTTACCTGGCCTTTTTCGTCGCGCCCTTCTAAGGTGTACCAATATATTTGGCCTAGTCCTGTTGCATCGGGGCCTAAAGCGGGGTTAACACCATCGGGCAACAGACCACTTGGCAAGGCGTTGAGTTTTTCGAGAATGCGACTGCGGCTCCAGTAAAACTCCACATCCTCCTCAAAAATGATGTAGATACTAGAGAAGCCAAACATAGAAGAGCTGCGTATGGTTTTCACCCCAGGAATTCCTAAAAGCGTGGTGGTTAACGGATAGGTGATCTGATCTTCGATATCTTGGGGAGACCGGCCGTTCCACTTGGTAAATACAATTTGTTGGTTCTCGCCAATGTCGGGAATGGCATCGACCGCCACAGGGTTGCTAGGCAAAAATCCGGTATCCCAATTAAAAGGGGCGTTTACGGTTCCCCAACCGATAAAAAACAGCAGCAGCAAAACTGCTACAAGTTTGTTTTCTATTAAAAATTTGATGCTTTTGTTTAGCATTGCTAAGTGTTTTAGTAGTGAGTACAAAGTATTGAACCTAATGTGTACCAATGCGTTTTGAGGTTATAACACATAACTTCAAAACACAAAAAGCCGCAACACAACACCTGTTGTATTACCGCCCATTACTAAAATCAAATTAAATATGTCTCATCAAGCTTAAAAATGGGCTTGACGACGTGTGGAGGTTTGTACTGTTTGTAAGTAGATGCCTTATTGTCTACATGCTCTAGAAGATTTAGATACGTATAAACAAACGACGTTATGAATACTTGCTGTTGAAAGGAAATTTTATCTATAGACAGCTGCAATTCGTCTTGACCATCGACCACCAACTGCTTATCGTCGCAGCAGTTTTTTTTGGTGATTTCGCAATCATTCGCCAAAGGTGTTTTCATGTCCATGCCACAACCTTTGGCTTTTTGAAACACCGCTGTTTCTATCAGCATATCGCCACAATAATGCATGTTTACTGTAAATGACAATGTAGAGCACAGCACTACAAAAGCCATTACCATTGACATTATTTTATGAGATATTTGTTTCATACCAAAAACAAAGATACAAAATTTAAAAAAACATTGGTTTTATTAACAAAAGTTTAGCCTGCGTTACAACCTTTGTAGTAATGCTTAACTAAATTTTAAGCTTATACCCAAAAGCCAATTTGGCCATAGACAAATTAAACAGGTACTTATTATCGCCCCCCAATTGGGTTGAATAGATACCGGTATCGTACATTAGGTTAATGTAGTAGCGTTCCACATTGTAGCTTAGAGCCAATGAGACATCCAGCTTGTACAGCATGGGTTTTGAAGGCCTATAATTTCCTTCCTGCAAGATTACATTTTCGTTGATTACTGCAATTCCGGGCATGATGTTGCAGGTTGCTATTAAGTTTTTAGGTAAGATAAATGCCGATAAAAGGCCCGTTAAAAGACCAACTGCACGCCCATTATAGCGTTTAATGTTGGCTTTCTCGTTAAAATAGAGCAACCCATTTTCGGGCAAGACAGAGCCGTCTGCCGAGAAATAATCAAAAACCGCAAAAGTACCTATCCCGCCAGTAATGTACACATTCTTATTTGTTTTAGACAAGCCGGCCTTTAGCAAGGAATACGAAAATTCGATTTCTGAAAATGTGTAAAGGTAATTAAACCCTATGGTTTTAGATTTTATATCGCGTCGAAACAAACTAGGATCGCCATAATTGTTTTTGGTATTAAAACCTTTGTAAAGCTGCAAGTAGCCATTAAAATAATGCTGGTTTTTAAGCACCAAACTGCCTTGGGCGTCGAACCGCTTGGTAACCTCCTGCTGCCCGCTTTTTATATTAAAAGCAACATCGATTAAAATTTTACTGTTGGCAATACCAACCCCTAAACCGTAACGGTTTTTAGGGACATACTGCATTTTAAAGTGGTCGTTTACCAATCGAAACCGCTTGACCTTATAATTAGAAAATACACGTGCTGAATAATTTCTGAGGTCGTGATCGATAAAAAGGGAATCTACTATTTCAAAAAAACTTAAGGGGGCCTTTTTTTCTGTTTGCGCGCGCACTGAGAATGAGGCCAAACAAAAAACAGCAAGAAATAAACATCTACTAATCATGTAATCTTAAACAACTTATTTTTTCGGGATTTATTATGCGAGTCTTGCGAAAGGCTAAAATTACACTAATTAACACAAAATACAAGGTGTTTAACGTTATTGTCACACGAAAGGATTGTGTGGAAAATTCGTGCGAGAGTTAAGTGATTTTTATAGCTGTTTTAGTAGAAAATCTTTTAATCTTCTTTAAAAAAGAAATCATGGATATCTATAATATCACCACGGCCTATTTGTACTAAATCCATGGTTTCCTTTAAATAAATGCCTAACGACCGCTCATTATAAAGTAGTTTAAGCCTTGGAGAATAATCTGTTACTACATACATATCTCCAGACAATTTAAAGAACGGGACAGCTACTTTACCTTCGGCCTTTACTCCTCGATTAACAATTTTACCTTGTTTTAAAATAGCTTGTAATTGCGCATCGTCTTTTTCGTTTGATGCTACTTTAGTGTAAGCTGTCATCATACTCATCCATTCACTTTCATCAATTAAAAACCAATTTACTCTATCAAAATCAATTCCGTAATCACTTATCCACCCAGGACTAGTAAACCCAAACAGCACTTGTTTTTTACCATTGAGCACTGGGGTCATTTCTGGCACAAACTCCTGAATTTTGTATATAATAACTGTAGCACGAGACATATCCTTTACTTTTTTGCCATTGAAAGACAATGTCTTTAATGAAAAACTTGTCAATTCAGGATTATTATAAAGTATCCATTGGGTAGCATTAAGTTCTGCCTGCTCTTCCATTTGTTCTATTGATGCAATAGCCGCACCAATGGCAGCCATCCCTCCTACAGCTGCTGCAATAGCAACACCATCATTTTGGGCATTAACAGGTTTGGATATTATAAAAATGGCAAGTAAGATAACAATGCTTCTTGGCAAGATATAGTTTTGTCTAGGTAAATTAAAAGTTAAGATTTTCATGCTATTTTGAGTTTAAATTATTATTTCGTTCTTACCTACCTCTGCTACCTTACGAATCCTTTCGTGTGGGCTTATATTACTTTACAAAATAGTCCCTAAATACAAGCAATGTGCTTTACCTTAATAAGCATTAACAACTAATTGTGTTATAAATTATAATGCTTCAATAGAAGTTAATTTAACTAAATCGAAACTATAACTTGCATTGCTTGGAGGAATGTAGCATATTTTTTTTAGCTTCCCAGAAAAGGCAATTTGAGGACGTTCACCTTCATAAGTTTCCTCTTTAAGGTAATCAAATTCATTATTTAAAAAATCTTCATTACATACAACTATAATCCATATAAGGTTTGACGGTTCAGAAGTTCTGACAACTATCATAAAATGGTTGTTATATTCAACATCATAAGCGCTATAAAATTCTTCATTATGCCTATATCCAATAGTAGCTACTAGATTATCAACTTCCGCTACAGAAACATCATTAATAGTTTTAGAATCACAACCACAAGTTGGTGGGGTATCGTCGTCATTATTGCAAGAAACGAATACAAAAAATAATGATAGTAAAGATATAATTAAATATTTTTTCATGTTAATACTTTAGGTTAATCTTATTCCCAAACGAATTTTTCGTGTGGTTTTATAGCACTTTATAAATCGCCCTCAAACATAAGCAATATGCTTTAATAACGACTACGTTGGCTTCAATTTTAAATTATAAATTGCCTGAAATCTTATTTACAAAAAAAGCCAAACACTTTCGTATTTGGCTTGTTGTAGCGGGAACTGGACTCGAACCAGTGACCTTCGGGTTATGAGCCCGACGAGCTACCTACTGCTCTATCCCGCGATATTGGACTGCAAATATACCATGTTTTTTTGGTTTCACAAGAAAATTTCTAAAAAACTATGTTATAAAAAAAGAGCGATCGCAATCGCTCCTTAATTAAACACAAAATTAGGCAGGGTAATTTTTTTATTAAACTGTTATTAGGCTGGTTGAAAGGGTTGCTTTTTAAAAACATTAAAACGTCTGCCCAGCCAACACATGTCACTACAGATAGTTTTGCGTAGCAATAAAAGCAACCATCCATTCGTGAGTCAATTTCTTCAATGTTATTTAAACCGATACATGGGTCATGACCAAAGGAATATCCATGTACCCTCCTCTTCGGTCTGTTAAACGCCACGCGTCTAAATGCATAAGCTTGCAAATTTCGGTTGGAATTTCTCCTGTTATAAAATTGCTCCCCTTTAAAAACATTTTCAGTTTTGATAAGTTTTTAAAGGCCGTAGGCATATCACCATAAAACGTATGGTCGTACAACTGTAGGGCCTCTAAATGGTTGGTAATAGGGGCATGCTGCACTTTAGGACTTGAATGCCATGGGCTAGCATAATCATTACCATGTGTTGTCTGATGAAAAACCGGCAGGGGGTCTTTTTCCTGTGCAGATGTGGTTACGAACGTTAATAATGCTAGTGAAAACAATAAAAAAACAAGCGTATTTTTTTTCATGGCTATCTGGGGTTTTGTCGCTATGTAACATGTTTAAAAATAGCCTTATTATTGGTAAAATGCAATTTTTTTCGATGAACTACACGAGTGTTTTCTATGGGCGGGCTTATTGTTCTTACTGCCATACCATTTCGAAAAAAAAAAGAGGATACCCGCTCTGGAATATCCTCTCTAATAAATAATGGTATGTGCTTTTTCTTAATCGTCGAAATAATCTGTAGCCAAAACACCGTCATCCTCTGGAATAATCATTAATCCTGGAGGGGTTGTTTCGTGTCCGGTTACAGTAACATATTCTTGGTCTAAATTATTGTCGCTAATCATCATAACATCTAAATGTCTTAATCGGGCAACTTCAAAAGGAAGTGTTCCTGTTAGCTGGTTGCTGGAGATTACCAATTCCTTTAAGCCTTTTAAACGACCAATCTCTACCGGTATCTCACCTTCAATATTATTATCTAACAAAACCAATTTTTCCAATTGGGTTAAATGCCCTATAGTTTGCGGAATGGTTCCTGTTAAATGGTTGCTGCCTAAAGAGAGTTCTTTTAAATTTGTAAGTGTCATTAAGCTTTCTGGAATGGTTCCTTCTAAGGCATTGCTGTAAAGTTTTAAAACTTCTAACTGCTTTAGGTTTCCTAGGGTTTCTGGAATTTCACCATCTAACCTATTCATAAAAAGCGCTAAAGTTTTAAGTGCTTTTAGCTGGCCTAGTGCTTTAGGCAAGTTTCCAGATAACTTATTAAATCCTAAGTTTAATTCTCTTAAATAGATAAGGTCTTTAATGGCATTAGGCAGAGTGCCTTCTAGATTATTCATATGAAGGTTTAGCCCCACAACATGGTTGTTTTCTACAACAACACCATACCATGTACTTACCGGTGTGTTTAAATCCCATGTGTTGGTCCACTGCTCGCCCTTGGTTGTTTTGTACAGCTGCTCTAAAGCTGCTTTTTCTGCATTGGGCACACTAGAAAAAGATAAAAAAGGCACTAACAGAAACAAGTAGATTAGTTTTGAAGGCTTCATTTCTAGTAGGTTAATTGGTTAAACATGACCAAATTAAACAAATTAAAAGCTTAAAAGCAAAAAAAATCGATGAAATGCATCTGAAAGTCAGATATTTATTGAAATATATGCCGTTTAAAAGTGCTCTAGGCCTTCTTGTATGGTTTCCCATTCCTCCATTAACGTTTCCAAACGCGCCTTCTTTTCTTGATAAGCTTCAAAAAAACCTGGTTTAGAGACAGTTTCGTCGTAGTTTACAGCCAATTCCACATCAATTTCCTTAATATCTTTTTCCAATTGGGTGATTTGTGCTTCTACTTTACTTAGTTTATTCTTTAAGGATTTTTGTTGTTTCTGTGCTTCGTAAGATAAATTGTTATCCACTTGCTTGGGTTGTTCCTTCACCACATCGCGCTTTTCAACCTCGCGAAGGTTTTCAACATTGCGCTGTTGCAAATAAAAATCAATATCGCCTAAATACTCTTTAATTTTCTGGTCCTTAAATTCGTAAACCAGATTGGTAAGCCCTTGTAAAAAATCACGGTCGTGCGACACTAAAATTAACGTGCCCTCAAAACGGTTAAGGGCATCTTTTAACACGTTTTTAGATTTGATATCTAAATGGTTGGTGGGTTCGTCCATAACCAACACGTTAAAAGGCTGTAGCATCAGTTTGGCCAAAGCCAGACGGTTCCGCTCGCCCCCAGAAAGCACTCTAACATACTTATCCACCTCTTCACCTCTAAACAAAAAAGCACCCAAAATATCACGGACTTTGGTGCGGTTGGTTTCGTTGGCGGCATCAATCATGGTATCGTGAACGGTTTTGTTACCGTCAAGGTACTCGGCTTGGTTTTGGGCAAAGTAACCTATTTGTACATTATGCCCTAGGGCTAGGTGTCCTTGGTGCTCAATTTCATTAACGATAATTTTTGCCAAAGTCGATTTTCCTTGACCATTTTGCCCAACAAAAGCAATCTTGCTATCACGAGCCACGGTAAGGTTAATGTTGTTTAGCACTTGTAATTTACCGTAATGCTTAGACACATCGTTCGCTTCTATAACCACTTTTCCCGGGGTAATCGAAATTGGAAAATTTAGCGTCATAACGCTGTTGTCCTCTTCGTCTACCTCAATACGGTCTATCTTATCCAACTTTTTAATAAGCGATTGGGCCATGGTGGCCTTAGAGGCCTTTGCCCTAAACTTTTCAATAAGTTTCTCGGTTTGCTGAATTTGCTTCTCTTGGTTTTTATGGGCGGCCATTTGCTGCTCGCGAATTTCCTTACGCAAGATTAAAAACTCGCTGTAAGGTTTTGGGTAATCGTATATTCTTCCCAAAGAAATCTCTATGGTACGGTTGGTAACATGATCTAAAAACATCTTATCGTGCGATACGATAACCACTGCGCCGGAATAGCTCTTTAAAAAGCCTTCTAACCAAATTATCGATTCGATGTCGAGGTGGTTTGTAGGCTCATCCAAAAGCAACACATCGTTGTTTTGCAAAAGCAGTTTGGCCAGTTCTATACGCATGCGCCATCCGCCAGAAAACGTATCGGTAAGCTTGTTAAAATCGTCACGTTTAAAACCTAAACCCTGTAAGATCTTTTCGGTATTGCCCTGGTAGTTGTACCCACCTAAAATTTCGTACTGGTGCTGGGCTTCGTTTAAATCTACCATCAACTGGTTGTAGCTCTCACTCTCATAATCGGTACGCTCTGCCAACTGCACATTAATGGCCTCCATGTTGGCTTCCAAGGCCTTTATTTCCTTAAAAGCTTCGTAAGATTCTTCTAAAACGGTTTTTCCAAACTCGAAATCGATATCCTGCTTTAAAAAGCCAATGCTTAAATTCTTATCGGCCGCTATTTGGCCAGAATCGGGTTCTAACTCTTTAGACAGAATTTTTAGCATGGTCGATTTTCCTGCACCATTTTTTCCTATTAACCCTACCCGATCACCAGCACCCAGCTTAAATGTAATTTCCTCGAAAAGATATTCGCCTTGAAAACTAATGGAAAGATTATGAATGTTGAGCATTTGTGATATTTGTTACAGTTAATGAAGGATAATGTTGTAATTTTGTAGGACAATATCCAGCGCAAAAGTACAGTTTTAATTATGATTAAAAAAGGCACAAAACTTTATAGCATTTTTACGGGGAGTTGCCCAAAATGCCATCAGGAATCGATGTATCAAACCAAAAACCCGTACATTTTAACCGATGTTTTAAAAATTAATGAGGCCTGCTCGCACTGCCACACCAAATACCGTATTGAGCCCTCGTTTTTTTATGGGTCTATGTATGTAAGTTATGCTGTAGGGATTGCGTTTGGTGTCGCTGCCTTTGTAATTAGCTTCTTGTTTCTTGGCAGTAGTTTAAAAACAGCCTTTTTTGCCATTATAGGCACCTTAGTGGTTTTTGCGCCTATTATTATGCGCTTGTCCAGAAACATTTGGATAAATATTTTTATGCATTACGATAAGAGCTTGGCTAAGCCGTAAAGCGTGCGATATTAATTTCGGGATCTAAGGCTGCGTGTTTCTCTATAAAATTAAACAGCTGTTGGGCAACGTAAGGCGCAATCATAACACCACGTGTTCCCAAACCATTTAACACATAAAGCGCCTTGTGGCTGCTGTGCTGGCCAACCAAAGGGCGGCGGTCTTTTACCGTTGGACGAATGCCTGCTTCGTGGCCTACAAGATTAAAATCGCAATTTAAAAACGTTTTCACCTTTGTTAACAATTCGGTTTTTCCTGCCTCTGATGGCCGATTGGTTTTATCGGTCCAATTGTAAGTAGCCCCCAGCTTGTATAAATCCGCTCCCAATGGAATGAGGAATGCATTAGACTTTAAAACAAAGTCTATGTTTAAATCTGGGGCGTGTATGGTAAGCAACTCCCCCTTGGTTCCGTTTAATGGCAAGGTGTTAAAATACGGGTTCTTTTTAAGTCCGAATCCCTCGGCAAACACCACATTCTTGGCCTTTATCCCCTTATAGGAAACGCTGTTTTCTAAAAGCTGTAGACTGTCGTAATCGAATGCTTCTGCTATAAAAGCATCGGCTACATACTGTTTAAAGCTGCTTATTAAGCCGTCGGTATCTATTCTTCCAGTATGAAGGACTTCTCCCAACCCGTAAGGCGCTGTTATGCTGCTATTGGTATTGGATATTATGTTTGGCGATAAATACTTTTGTAGGCCGTATTTATCAGCTGCTACGAACCAATTATTTTGTTCTTCTACCGAGTGAAACAATCGCTTAACCGGAAGCTTATAATCTAGTTTAACCGCTAATAAACGTTCCAAATCTGGATAAACTTGGGCTGCTAAAGTTAATTGTTCGTCGCTTTTCCAAACAGGAGTAAACCGCTTTAAGACTACGGGATTATACAGCCCCCCGGCTACCGTTGATGATTGCTGCGACCCATTGTCGAAAACTACAAAGCTTTTTTGGTTTTGCTTAAGGGTATGGCAAAAATGTACGCCCGCTAGCCCACAGCCTACTATTAAATAATCTACCGTCATGTTTTATGTTATATAAAAAAACGCCCACTTTTCAGTGAGCGCTTTTGTTTTATTTGCTGCTGGCTTAGTAAGCCCACATGTCCAATTCGAAGTTTCGAATTTTCTCTTTAATTCTTTCAGATTCTAAAAGCTGCATTAAAGCGTTATCAGAAATATACTCGGTAACTTTTCTGTCGCCATAAACGTTTTCTTCTTTGTACACGTAGCCGTTAAAGCGTCGTGAGTTTAACAAATGGTCGAAAGAAAACGGCATAGCACTGTTCTCGTTATTAAACGATTTGGCTTCGTGCAATACTTCTCTTGCATCTGGATAGAAAATCCAGAATAAAGGGATGGGTTCTTTGTTAGCCTCGTCGTCCGATTCTAAGAAGTTCACATCTGGTGCTGCTGGTGCAATACCTAGAAGTCTGTACTTTAATTCGCCTTGACGCTTGTCGAAATACCACAAACCTTTAATTAAATACGCGCTAATATGGTAAGATGTAATATCGGTTTTTACCACATACTCTGGGTCTACGTAGCCATCGGCATTGAACTGCTCGTAACCGATATCTAAGGTATCAACTTTAGACATTGAATAACGCAGGTCTTTTAATGTGCGTTCTGCTGTGAAGTAAGAATCGTCGTAAATTTTTTCGATTTTTCCTTCTTTAATAGATTTCCAAAGCACATCAAATAAAGAGCGTCTGTTTTTACCGATGTTATTTGTATCTATTGGATAATACAATGGAAAGTTGGCACGTTCGTCTAGAACGACTCTTTCCCAAGTCATTTTAGAGAACATGATGTCTCTATCATCTACATAACCATATTCTAATGGTTTATCATTATCCACAGCTATTTGAGCCTCTGTTTTCACTCCAATTTCTTCTGGAGTGGTTGCATTCAGGATATTTGCTTGAGAATAAGCAGATACGGCGAATGTAAGGCCTAAAACGGTTAATACAATACTCTTTAATTTCATCTTTTGTTTTTTAATATTAGGGCTGATTAAAAATCAAGCTTTTAGTTTGTAATTTCAACCACTACAGGCGAAACGCTTTTTAACTTGTAGCTAGAGTTTCCTCTAATCTGGGCTTTAATATCAAAGATTGCAACTTGGTCTCCACGTCTTGCTTTACGTAAGGCGTTCTTTGCTTGAGAGTTTAACTTGGTTCCTCCAATTCTTACAGAAGGTTGTCCAGGTACTTTAATTTTAAACTCGGTAACTTGAATTGGTAATTCGAAGTCGAAATCTTCTAAAACTGCTCCAATGGTAGATATTTCTACACTATTTCTAGGCAATTTAACAATACCTGTTTGTCCTGAAATAGATCCTGTTGGCTTAGGAATGTCTTTAATACGGAATGTTTTTCTGTCTGATACTGCAGATCCATCGTCTAAGGTAGCGGTTACGTTAATGGTAACTTCTCTACCTGTTCCTGGGCGCATTTCAAACTTGCCATTTCCTACTTTTTTCAATCCAGCGGCACTAGCATTTACTTTGTGATCTGGCACACCGGCAAATGAGATGGTCATTGGGTTTACAACCCCTCTGTATACCACATTCATTTTATCGGCAGAAATAGTTGCTGAATTTGGACGTGGTACTACTACATACTTACCGTTGTAAGAAATTTCTAAATCTTTTCCGTCTTCTAAGAATGTGAAGCTTCCTTCTACATCGTGCTCGCCTACGTTACCTACGGTAAACTCGATACGAGCTGCACCAGTAGAATCGATAGCACCTTCTCTATCTAAGTCTAAAGCCTCGCCACCTACGCTTAATTTTGTTGGGGTAACGTTAGCGTATTTACCTAACACTACTTTTCCTGTAAATTTCTCGCCAGCGAAAAAGGCATTCTTATCTGGAATTACAATAGCGGTGTAGTTTTTTAAAGATACTGCTTCGTCTAGTGTATTTCCTAAGAAAAGGTTGTACATATTGGTTTCGGTAGCCTTTACGTCGTTTTGCATAGCGGTAAGCTTCGTGTACGATGCAATGGCTGGGAAGCCTTGGAAGTGGTAATCTAACCAGTTAAGTTTTTTTCCTTCTTGGTTGGTAATTGGTGCTGTACTAAAACGCTCTTCGAAGTTTTCGATAGCTTTTTGGTACTTTACATCATCGCCTAAAACGGCTTCGATATCTGTTTTGTATTTGTTTAAGCGATCCATAAAGGCTTGACCATCTTTTGTAAGACGATCACCTGTAAACCAAGCTTCATCTAAAAAGTCGCCTTTATCCATCTTTTCTGATGGTAGGGAACCATCTTCTTCTCTTTCAAAGTTTCCTTTTTCAAGGATCATTGTTTTTTGAGCCTCTAAAAAGGTAAAGAAATCTTCAGAAATCTTGTTTATTTGTTGGGCGTTGTTCGACGCTACTCTAAACTCTTCTGGTTTTTCTTCAGCCTTTTGTTTTAGGCCTTCAAGCATACCTACATTTGATGTTGATGCTAATTCGTTTGCTCTTACAAATTTATCATTCATTAACCCAAATGCAGAAAGTACTTCTTTACTCATGGTCATTGCGATCATCGCAATAAACACCAAGTACATTAGGTTAATCATTTTCTGTCTTGCAGATAATTTTCCTCCTGCCATGTCTTAATTAGTTTTAATCGTTAGAATTGTTGTTTTAATGACTCTAGTATATTAATACTAATTACGACTTGTTCATTGCAGAAAGCATTCCTCCATATACACCGTTTAACGATGATAGGTTAGACGCTAAAGATTGCATTTGCTCTTTTAACTTTTGTGCATTTTCTACAGTTTCTTCGTTGATGGCCGCTTGGCGGTTAACGCTATCTAACTGTACTTTGTACAAGCTGTTTAAAGATTCCATTTGAGCTGCTGCTAAAGATAGCTCTTCACCATACTTTTTAGTGGCTGCTATAGAGTCTACCGTTGGAGAAATTCCTTTGGCAGCACCTTCAAAATTCTTGATGCTATTTCCTAAGCTTGACATTAAGTCGGCGTCAATCTTAGCTTCTTTTAATAAGTTGTCTAATTTTTTCGATAACATACCGTCTGCATCTTTAGGCTCTTCTTTCTTGGCTTTCTTGCCAGTAGCTTGCCCACCTGCTAATTCTGGGTAAACTAAAGACCAATCTAAATCGCTCTGTTGTCTTTCAAACGCCGAGTATGTAAATACTAGAGCTTCAACGATCATACCGATGGTAAGAATTAAAGATCCGTAAGGCCAGTGCTGAATTTTGAATAACGCTCCAACAATTACAATTGCTGCCCCTAATCCGTAGATCATGTTAGTCATAGTTAATTTCCCTTTTTGTGCCATAATTTTAGTTTTTAGTCTTAAGCCGTTACGCTTAATTTGGTTTAATATTTAGTTAATTGTTAATTGATTTAATGTTTGTGCTGTTATTAGTTGCTCGCGTTTAAGGTTACATCTGTTCCCATGTAATCTTGTACGGTTCTAAAGCCTATATAGCTTCTAGCTGAGTCTGCATATTCGTAGTCACGAGAGCTTACTTGTAAGAAATAAGCAACGTCTTTCCAAGATCCACCTCTAACAACTTTACGTTGGTTGTTTACATCGTTAACACTTGGGTTAATTGTTGAAACAAATTCGTAAGATGACGGATCGTAAGAGGCGTTTACCCACTCTGATACGTTACCTGCCATATTGTACAGGTTAAAATCGTTCGGGTCGTAAGACTTCGCTTCTACAGTATATAGGGCTTGGTCGGCAGCATAATCACCACGTAATGGTTTAAAGTTTGCCATAAAGCACCCTCTGTCGTTTTTAGTGTAATACCCACCCCAAGGATAGGTTGCTGCTTGCAAACCACCTCTAGCGGCATATTCCCATTCTGCTTCTGATGGAAGACGGTAAGAATTTACAAAGTGTTGTCCTCTATCTTTTCTGTATGCATTGTGGTATAAGGTTCGCCATTGGCAAAACGCTTTAGCTTGTTTCCAAGACACGCCTACTACTGGGTAGTCGCTATAGGCATCGTGCCAAAAATAGTCGTTGTGCATTGGTTCGTTATAAGAATATGCGAAGTCGCGTATCCAAGCGGTTGTATCTGGGTAGATTTCAACCTCTTCTTTAATAATGAACTCCGAGCGTTTTTTTCCTTTGTTGGCTGCTCTTGCTGCTTTTTCGATATCCATATAAGAGTACTGGAACTTAAACTTGGTTACATCCCAAGTTCTTTGCCCGTTGTACGACTCCTCTATAGGAAGGTACATGGTATCCATAACTTCTGCATAGTACTCGTCTGGGTAGTCCCCGGTATCGAAAATAATATCAACATCGTGGTTTAACTTACGCCCTTCGTACCCTGTTGGGCCCAAACCGGCATAATTGTCGTACATGTACTTTTCATAAACGGTCATTTCTTCTTCATTTGCGTCTTTAAACGCAAATTCACCTATACCGCCGTCGCCAGGGGTAGCCCCAACTTCATCGGCAAGAATGGCCAGCTTAGTTCTAATAGTTGAGTCTCTTACCCATTCAACAAATTGACGGTACTCACTATTTGTGATCTCAGTTGCATCCATATAAAAGGATCTTACGGTAACTGTCTTAGTAGGTGCATCTTGAATTCCAGCAAGATCATCATCTGCCTTACCCATAATAAATGCGCCCCCTGGAATTAATTCCATACCGTAAGGTTTTTCGGGATGCCACTTTTTCCCTTTAACTCCTACTAGCTGCCCTCTATCTCCAGAGCCACAACTAGTTAGTAAAGCTAAAACTGCGATTAATAACGAAATTTTTTTCATATCCATAGAAAACTCGAGGTTAAATTTTATGCCTTAAATTTTTAAGAGCGTAAACATATCTATATATTTTTTAAAAAACAACTTTTTTATCAAAAAAATGCACATTTCGTCGTGAAAAAATGCATTTCACCGATGTAAAGTCTTAAATTCTTCCCATATTTACATCAAACACAATTCTTCTTAAAGGCCTTGTACCAACGCTCTGGAACCACATTACCACACGCCTCTATATAGTCTTGATGTGTGCATGGTAATAACGTATGTTTTTTTAGTTTATTATTAACATCTGATAAAAAAGGAATTTCTACCCACCAACGCCCTGTCATATTGCTTTTAAAAAAGACCAGTTCTTGCTCCTCGACAAGGGTTATAAATTTTTGGTAATGGGCTTCTTTTGAAAAATCGTCGTCCTCTACCCTAAAACTAACCCCTTCTATAAAATACCATAGCATTTGAGCCATTAGCATTGGGGTAATCTCATCGTCATAAGAAGGTTTGTACTCGTAAATACCAAACGAAGATACTTTATTGCTTATACCAGCATATCTTGCAATAGCACATATTTCTTTACCATCCAAACCATTTGGCGATATGCGTTGTCGCATGCCCAGCTCCGATGCCTTTACACTATTTATGTCGATACTTACAATATTGGCGTCTCTTAAAACGGGCTCGACTAAAGAAATGTCATGCGACACCTCTCCCAACCGATACGATTCGAAATAGAGCTTCTCCATTAAATCTATTTCTTCTTGCGAATTAAAATAGGTCTGGTAGCCAATGGTCGCATAATTAAATAGGTTATACGGTTGTTCTATTATAATCTTCCCTATAAAACTGTCGTTTTTTATAGACTTATCAGAATCTCCTAAATCGAACTTCGCATCGACATTAACAATATTGACCATGGGTACAATATTATCGTAAGCCCGATAATTAACATAGGTTAAATCCTGACTACCGCCAATAATAACGGGAATAATTTTTTTTTGAATAAGAATCTCAAGGGCGGTTCTTAAAGCGAAATACGTATCTTCTACGGCTTCTCCTTTATTAATGTCACCAAGATCTGCTAGGTGCAATTGCCAGTTCCCAGGGAATAATTGGTATAGGGATTTACGAACGCTGTCCAAATCGAGGTCTTCGCCCAAGTAATCGATATCGTTTCTGTTTTCCAGAACACCTATTAATGCGACTTTTACCTGACTTAAATCTGGAAGCCCTCCTTGCTTGGAGTGTATTTTAATTTTCCTTCCCAGTGCTTGTTGCGGCAGCAAAGCTGTATGCGCCATTACCGAATCGGAAACAGGAGAAAGGAAATCAAAATTCATAAGCTATTTTACTTCTTTTTGGTCGTTTTTTTTCTGGCAGTCTTCTTCTTAGGCGCATTCTTCTCTAAATGTGCCTCGGCTTCTTCCAAGGTCATATCTGTTACATCTACTGTTTTTGGCAGCTCTACTTTGGTTTTTCCTTTTATAATATTGTGGCGCCCCCAACGTGCTTTTTCAACTCTAATGCCTGCTTCTTCCCAGTTATGTATAAGCTTGTCGCGCTCTTTTTGAAGTTTATCTTCTATTAGGGTTTCTATATCCTCGTTGGATAAGTTATCCCAATCGTACTTTTTATTTACGTTAATAAATATGTTGTTCCATTTTATAAATGGCCCAAAACGTCCTTTTCCTTTGGTTACATCATGACCATTATAATGGTATATAGGCGCATCGGCCTTCTGCTTTTCTTTAATAAGCTCTATGGCGTCGCTCATTTCAACATCCAATGGCTCCATACCCTTAGGCAGTGAAATGTATTTCTTCCCAAATTTTACATAAGGACCAAAACGCCCGTTATTAACTTCAACCGTTTCGTCTTCATAAGTTCCTAATTGCTTAGGAAGCTTAAACAAATCCATAGCCTCCTCAAACGTAATGGTATTTAATTGTTGGTCTGGACTTAAACTGGCAAACAAGGGTTTCTCCTCTTCATCAACAGTACCTATTTGAACCATTGGCCCAAACCTACCCAGCCTAACACTTACTTGGCGTCCTGTTTGGGGGTCGGTACCAAGAATGCGTTCTCCCGATTCGCGTTCGGCGTTTTCCTGAACATCTTCTACCGTTGGATGAAAGTCCTTATAAAACGCTTTCATCATTTTCTCCCAATCGACCTTTCCTTCGGCAATCTCATCGAAATCCTCTTCAACTTTTGCTGTAAAGTTATAGTCTAAAATGGTTTCAAAATGGTTTACTAAAAAGTCGGTTACGATCATCCCGATATCGGTTGGCACCAACTTCCCTTTGTCCGACCCTACGTTTTCCGTTAAGGTAACATCTGCTATGGCACCATCTTGCAACGTTAGTTGCGAATATTTACGTGCCACACCTTCTACAGTGCCTTTTTCTATATAGCCTCTATTTTGAATGGTTGAAATGGTTGGGGCGTAGGTAGAAGGTCTACCAATACCCAACTCTTCCAGTTTCTTCACCAACGATGCTTCCGTAAATCGGTAAGGCGGCCGCGTAAAACGCTGGGTTGCTGTTATTATATTGTTTAATAGTAATTCGTTTACCGTTAACTTAGGCAACATGCCATCTTGCTCGTTATCTTCATCATCTGTTCCTTCAAGGTAAACTTTTAAAAACCCATCAAACTTAATCATTTCGCCATTTGCGGTAAACAATTCGTTATGGGTTGTTGCGTTAATTTTCACATTGGTACGCTCCAATTGAGCCTCACTCATTTGCGACGCTATGGCGCGTTTCCATATTAGTTCGTACAACCTCGCTTGGTCGCGGTCGATGTTTACGGTATGTCTTGAAAAATCGGTTGGGCGAATGGCTTCGTGAGCCTCTTGCGCCCCTTTGGCTTTTCCTTTGTAATTTCTTGGTTTGCTGTATTCCGAACCATAAGCAGCTTCTATCTCGCGTTGCGCACCATTTCTGGCTTCGTCAGATAAATTCACACTATCGGTTCTCATATAAGTAATTAAACCAGCCTCGTATAAACGCTGTGCCATGGTCATGGTTTTGCTTACAGAGAAATACAGCTTACGTGAAGCTTCCTGTTGCAACGTTGACGTTGTAAACGGAGGTGCCGGTGCTTTTTTGGCGGGTTTTTTCTGCAGGTCGGCCACCTTAAACTCAGCCGCTACATTAGCCTCTAAAAAGGCTAAGGCTGCTTCTTTTGTATCGAAATTCTTCGGAAGTTTAGCCTTAAACGTTTGCCCTTCTTGAGTTGAAAATTCGGCATCTATTCTGTAAGAGGCTACCGGTTTAAAACCTTCTATTTCGCGTTCGCGCTCTACAATTAACCGCACCGAAACCGATTGCACCCGACCAGCCGATAGCCCGCCCTTTACCTTGCGCCAAAGTACTGGCGACAGCTCGTAACCTACTATCCTATCCAGTACACGGCGTGCCTGTTGGGCGTCTACCAAATTGTAATCTATACCTCTAGGGTTCTCGATGGCTTTTTGTATGGCCGTTTTAGTAATCTCATGAAAAACAATACGTTTTGTCTTGGCCTTGTCTAATCCTAACGATTCTGCCAAATGCCATGCAATAGCCTCTCCCTCGCGATCCTCATCACTTGCCAACCAAACCATTTCGGCTTTCTTAGCGAGATCCTTTAGCTTTTTTACAACCGCTTTTTTGTCTTTAGAGACAACGTATTTTGGTTTAAAATCCCCGTCTACATCTACCCCTAACTCCTTAGAAGGCAGGTCTGCAATATGCCCAAAACTCGACTCCACTTTAAAGTCCTTTCCTAGGAACTTTTCAATAGTTTTGGCCTTTGCAGGGGACTCTACGATTACTAAATTCTTCGCCATAAATCAATTTTTAAGGTTACAAATGTAATTGAAAAAAAACTTAAGTTCCTAATTTTTGAACACCTCCAACCCAAAATGCAGCCATTTTTAATAAAAAAACACAGCCGTTTTTATGAAAATCTCATTCTGCCACTTTGTCACAATTCCATAAATAAATTGTATCTTTGCACACTTATTGACTATCAAAAATTATTCAATATTGAATATGGAGAAGATTATAGATGAAACCCAACAAGGCAACAGCCTCGTCCTAGAACAAAAAGCAGAAAACACCCGTAAGCTGTTTATAGAAAGCTACGGCTGCCAGATGAATTTTAGCGATAGTGAAATTGTGGCTTCCATTTTATCTGAAAATGGATTTAACACCACCCAAAACCTCGAAGATGCCGATTTGGTTTTGGTAAACACCTGCTCTATTCGCGACAAAGCCGAACAAACCGTTAGAAAACGCCTCGAAAAATACAATGCCGTAAAACGCCAAGGCAACCCAAACATGAAAGTAGGGGTTTTAGGTTGTATGGCCGAACGCCTAAAAAGTAAGTTTTTAGAAGAAGAAAAAATAGTAGACCTTGTGGTTGGCCCAGATGCCTACAAGGACCTCCCTAACTTATTGGCCGAAGTTGAAGATGGCCGAGAAGCCATAAACGTTATTCTTTCTAAAGAAGAAACCTATGGCGATATTTCGCCGGTACGCCTAAACACCAATGGCGTAACAGCATTTGTTTCCATTACCCGTGGTTGCGATAACATGTGTACCTTTTGCGTGGTACCTTTCACCAGAGGCCGTGAGCGTAGCCGCGACCCGCAAAGCATTATCGAAGAAATTAACGATTTGGCCAACAAAGGGTATAAAGAAGTTACGCTTCTTGGGCAAAATGTAGACAGCTACCTATGGTATGGGGGCGGCCTGAAAAAAGATTTCGAAAAAGCCACCGACATGCAAAAAGCTACAGCCGTTAGCTTTGCCAAGCTTCTAGAACTCTGCGCCCAGGCACAACCAAAAATGCGTTTCCGATTCTCGACTTCCAACCCACAAGACATGACCTTGGATGTGATTGAAACCATGGCCAAATACCAAAACATTTGCAAGTACATTCATTTACCTGTGCAAAGCGGTAGCAACCGCATTTTAAAAGCCATGAACCGGCAACATACCCGTGAAGAGTATTTTGAAATGATTGACAACATTCGCCGTATTATTCCAGATTGCGCCATTTCGCAGGATATGATTACCGGATTCCCCACAGAAACCGAAGAAGACCATCAAGACACTTTAAGCTTAATGGCATATGTAAAATACGACTTTGGGTTTATGTTTGCCTACTCTGAAAGACCTGGCACCTTGGCCGAGCGTAAACTAGAGGACGACATTCCTGAAGCGACAAAAAAACGCCGTTTACAGGAAATTATTCAATTACAACAAGAACACAGCCATTATAGAACACAACAACACCTAGGCAAGATTGAAGAAGTTTTGATTGAAAAAGCTTCTAAAAAATCGGATGCCCATTGGTCTGGACGAAACAGCCAAAACACAGTAGTTGTTTTTCCTAAAGGCCCCTACAAACCAGGCGATTTTGTAAACGTAAAAATAACCGATTGCACCACAGCCACACTTATAGGCGAAGCTGTAGGGTGCTCTAATAATAATTAACAACATTATTCCCTTGAAAAGGAAAAATTAAAAAGCCCCACTTCGTGGACAATTATGATGGAATCAGTACAAGCCATAAAACAACGCTTTGGCATTATAGGCAACGACCCCAAACTTAATCGTGCCATAGAAAAAGCCATACAAGTAGCACCAACCGACATCTCTGTATTGGTAACGGGTGAAAGCGGTGTTGGTAAAGAGAGTATTCCAAAAATTATCCATCAGCTATCGCACCGTAAACACGGCAAATACATTGCCGTAAACTGTGGCGCCATACCAGAAGGCACCATAGACAGCGAATTATTTGGGCATGAAAAAGGCGCTTTTACAGGAGCCACACAAACCCGAAGTGGTTATTTTGAAGTGGCCGATGGCGGGACCATCTTCTTAGACGAAGTTGGTGAGCTCCCCTTAACCACCCAAGTGCGTTTGTTACGTGTTTTAGAAAATGGCGAGTTTATAAAAGTAGGCTCTTCAAAGGTTCAAAAAACCAATGTGCGCATTGTGGCCGCCACCAATGTAAACATGTTCGAGGCCATTGAAAAGGAAAAATTCCGAGAGGACCTGTATTACCGTCTAAGCACTGTAGAAATAAACCTTCCGCCCCTTCGCGAACGCAAGGACGACATTCATTTGCTGTTTAGAAAATTTGCCAGCGACTTTGCCTTAAAGTACAAAATGCCAACCATTAAACTTGCAGACGAAGCCGTTAACGCACTTTTAAAGCACCGTTGGAACGGTAATATTCGTCAACTGCGCAACGTAGCAGAACAAATATCGGTTTTAGAGCAAAACAGAACCATCGCACCCGAGGTGCTTCGCGGGTATTTACCAAATACAGGAAGCAACCTGCCTGCCGTAGTAAACCAAACAAAGGCCGAAAGCGATTTTAGCAACGAACGCGAAATCTTATACAAAGTCCTGTTCGATATGAAAAGCGACCTCAACGATTTAAAAAAGCTCACCATGGAGCTTATGAAAAGCGGAAACACTTCGGAAGTCGCTAAGGATAATGAAAGTTTAATTCAGAAAATTTATGGCGACGACGACGACACCGAAGCCACCATAGAAAATCTGGAGGTGCTTTCTATACCCGAAAAATCGGTACCCCAACCTGTAGAGCAAGACCCTATAGACGACAAATATCATTTTGCCGAAGATGTTGAGGAGGAAGAAACCCTATCGCTTCAAGACAAAGAACTAGAACTTATTAAAAAATCCTTGGAACGCCACAACGGAAAACGTAAATTGGCAGCACAAGAATTAGGGATAAGCGAACGCACCCTATACCGAAAAATAAAACAATACGACTTGTAAAATGACACAGCTACCCAAATTTATTGTTGCTGCCTGTACCGCACTCCTACTCTTAGGATGTGGGTTTTACTCCTTTACCGGCGCCTCTATTCCTTCTGGCACAAAAACATTTCAGGTCAATTACTTTCAAAATAACGCCATACTAATAGAACCTGGCCTAGACAGAGACTTTACAAATGCCTTAACCGATTTGCTTTTAAATCAAACCAACTTAGATCTTGTAAAAAGCAATGGCGACCTAGTTTACGAAGGCGAAATTACAGAATACCGCATATCGCCTACCACAGCGACATCGGACAATACAGCGGCTCAAAACCGGCTGACCATAACTGTAAACGTGCGGTTTTTTAATAGAAAAGCCGAAGACGACGACCTAGAACAACGGTTTTCATTCTTTTACGACTACGACAGAAACCAGCAGTTAATTGGCCCCCAAAAGGATGCTGCTCATGAAGAAATTTTCGAACGCCTAACACAAGATATTTTTAACGCCACTCTGGCTAAATGGTAATATGGGAGAGTTTAATTTTAAAGACATATTGCAAAACCCACAGCACATGCTTCCGGCTCATACAGAAGATTTGCTTGCAATAATTAAAGCCTACCCATACGCCCAGTCGCCCAGAGCACTGTTACTTAAAGCCCTAAAAGATAAAGGCAGTTTTAAGTACAACCAAGCGCTTAAAACAACAGCCGCCTACACCACAGACCGCAGCATATTGTTCGATTTAATTACATCTGAAATCTTTCTTCAGAATGAAATTTCAGAAGCCATAAAACAATCCAACTCCAGCATTAAAAAACTAGATGTAACGGCCGAGGATATTTCGGTTGATAAAAACACCACTATCGACGATGTTCTAAAGCAGCAAATCCTAGAAACCAAAAATGTTTTAGACCCAGAGCTGTTCACGCCAAAAACGCAACCAGACCAAGTTGCCCCTGTGCAACCAGCGCCTAAAACCACTGCCCAAGAAGCACAACAAACCTCATTAACGGCTAACAACACCGCTGAAGAAGCCGCTAAAGACACCTTAAAAATAGGCACACCGCTTGAGTTTACTCAAAACGAAAAACACTCGTTTGGTGAGTGGCTTAAACTTACTCACTTTTCTGCTATTGAAAGGGAAGACGCCCCAAAACCAGAAAAAGAAGAGGAGCTTACAAAACACACTGCTCCTACAGAGCGCGATAAGAAATTTCAGCTTATAGACCGGTTTATTTCTAAAAACCCCAAGTTAAAACCAGAAAAAACTCCCGGAAAACACCAAAACCTCGCCGAGCAGCAAATGATCCAGCCAGACATGCTAATGACCGAGACTTTGGCCAGAATTTATGTCGAACAAAAAAATTACAAAAAAGCCATTCAATCTTATAAAATTTTAAGTTTGAAATATCCAGAAAAAAGTGGTTTCTTTGCAGACCAAATTAAAGCAATACAAAAATTACAAGAACAAAATAAATAATACATAATGAGTACGTTTACTATATTTTTAGCATTAATTGTTGTGGTAGCCTTTTTATTGGTTGTCGTAATTATGGTACAAAACCCTAAAGGAGGTGGCTTATCATCATCTTTTGGCGGTGGTGGTACACAGCAGTTAGGTGGCGTGAAAAAAACTACAGATTTCCTAGACAAAAGTACTTGGACACTTGCAGCTTTAATGCTTGTTCTAATCTTGTTATCTAACGTTGCCATAAACAGAGGCCCTAAAGCCGAGTCTAAAGCCTTAGATCCAAATGCTACAACATTGCCTGTAACACCTCAGGAAACGCCTGCTACACCAAGCGAAACAGAAACCAACAGCAACAATGCTGAGTAACAATACCGATTAAAATAAAAATGCCAACTTGTTTAAGTTGGCATTTTTTTTACCCAAAAATGAAAATTTGTCAGTTAGCTTTCGTTGGCACATTTTTAGCTTAAAGCCTAGCATTAATTAATAAAACAATCTAAAAAAAATAACACAAATGGCATTAAACATTAAACCTTTAGCAGACAGGGTTCTTGTAGAACCTGTTCAAGCTGAAACTAAAACTGCTGCTGGGATAATCATTCCTGATAACGCCAAAGAAAAACCACAAAAAGGCAAAGTAGTTGCTGTAGGTAACGGCACTAAAGACGACCCTATAACGGTTAAAGTTGGAGACACTGTACTTTACGGAAAATATTCTGGCACAGAGTTAAAACTTGACGGTAAGGACTATTTAATTATGCGAGAAAGCGACATTTTCGCAATTATCTAGAAGCCTGAGGCAACTAACAGAATGCTATAAACAAAACGTATTAAAAACAAATTAAACGCCTAAAGCATCACGCTTCAGGCATAAAACACTTAAAAAATTATGGCAAAAGATATAAAATTTGATATTGAAGCACGCGACGGCCTAAAACGCGGTGTCGATGCTTTAGCAAACGCAGTAAAAGTAACTTTAGGCCCTAAGGGACGTAACGTTATTATTTCGAAAAGCTTTGGTGCGCCTTCAGTTACCAAAGATGGTGTTTCTGTAGCAAAAGAAGTCGAGCTTGAAGACGAGCTTGAAAACATGGGCGCACAAATGGTAAAAGAGGTGGCCTCTAAAACCAACGACCTTGCCGGTGACGGTACAACAACTGCTACCGTTTTAGCACAAGCCATCGTAAAAGAAGGTCTAAAAAACGTTGCTGCCGGAGCTAACCCAATGGATCTAAAACGCGGAATAGACAAAGCTGTCGAAGCCATTACGGCCGATCTTGAAAAGCAAGCAAAAAAAGTAGGAAATTCTTCTGAAAAAATTCAGCAAGTTGCCTCAATCTCTGCCAATAACGACGAAACTATTGGTGAATTGATTGCTACAGCTTTTGGAAAAGTAGGCAAAGAAGGTGTTATTACCGTTGAAGAGGCCAAAGGAACCGATACGTATGTAGACGTTGTTGAAGGGATGCAATTCGACAGAGGCTACCTGTCGCCTTACTTCGTAACCGATGCCGATAAAATGATTGCCGATTTAGAAAATCCGTACATTTTATTATTCGATAAAAAGATTTCTAACCTACAGGAAATTCTTCCTATTCTAGAGCCTGTAGCACAATCTGGCCGCCCATTATTAATCATTGCCGAAGATGTTGAAGGACAAGCCCTAGCCACTCTAGTAGTAAATAAACTACGTGGCGGATTAAAAATCGCCGCTGTAAAAGCGCCTGGCTTTGGCGACAGACGTAAAGCCATGCTAGAAGACATCGCTATTTTAACTGGCGGTACCGTAATTTCTGAAGAACGCGGCTTCTCGCTTGAAAATGCCGATTTAAGCATGTTGGGTACAGCAGAAACTGTAACCATAGACAAAGACAACACGACTATTGTAAACGGTGCTGGTAAAGCAGCTGATATTAAAGCTCGCGTAAACCAAATTAAAGCACAAATAGAAACCACAACCAGCGATTACGATAAAGAAAAACTTCAAGAGCGCTTAGCCAAATTAGCTGGTGGTGTTGCCGTACTTTATGTTGGTGCTGCCAGTGAAGTGGAAATGAAAGAAAAGAAAGACCGCGTAGATGATGCCCTACACGCCACAAGAGCGGCTGTAGAAGAAGGTATTGTTGCCGGTGGTGGTGTAGCCTTTGTAAGAGCTAAAAAAGTGCTTGAAAAACTACCTACCGAAAACCTAGATGAAACAACCGGTGTTCAGATTGTGAACAAAGCTATTGAAGCCCCTATTAGAACAATTGTTGAAAATGCAGGTGGCGAAGGCTCTGTGGTAATCAACAAGGTTTTAGAAGGTAAAAAAGGCTTTGGGTACGATGCCAAGAACGAACAGTATGTAGACATGCTAGAAGCTGGTATTATCGATCCTAAAAAGGTAACCCGTGTAGCCTTGGAAAATGCCGCTTCGGTTGCTGGCATGATCTTAACTACCGAATGTGCTTTGGTCGATATTAAAGAAGACGAACCGGCTATGCCTCCTATGGGCGGCGGTATGCCAGGCATGATGTAGTCGAGAGTCTCGACACGCAAATAAAAAAAAACGCCTTGAAATATTTCAAGGCGTTTTTTTATTACACAATGGTGTTCTTTTTGTCTAAAACCAATAAATCTGCACTTTTTAAGCCTTTGTTAGCTTATGATAATAAAACGCTGGAAGTAACAGCAGTAACATTATAGGTTGAATTAAAAACCGTCTAACATTAAAAAATAGATAGTAATCTTCTTGTTTTGGGTTAATTACAAAATACAAAAACACCCCAATCAATACAAAATAAGCAAGGCTGTAAACCACAGCCGAAAACTTCACAACAGACACATCCTTAAAAAACAAATACATAATGCCTAAAGAAATTACCGTATTTAAAACATACCGTATGGTTGTAAAAAGGGTAAGCTTAAACACTTCGCGCCTTGGGCTATCTATGTAGAGATAATCATTTTTGAAAAACTGTAAATACGGATCATAAAACAACACATCTTCAAAAGCCCTGATAAGGATTAAAAACAAAATTAAAACGGTTATTAACACATACTTCATCATCACTTACTTCTTGCCTCTTTAACTTTTAAACTAGAAAACCTATTTACCCACACCATCCAAAGCAAAAACATCATCCCATAAATCATCAGCGGAAAAACCACTTCATGCAGTAAGTCCTGGTATTGCGGAAAATGGTACAAACACATAATAATAATTGCAATGCGCAACACATTTGCCGCATATAAAATAACCGCTCCTGCTAGGATAAAAAGAAAAGTAGATTTAAACCTCCCAGAAAAAGCCACTACAAAAGCAATAAAAAGGTTAATAACACTTATTGCATTGCACCCCTCTACTATTCTAGACAAGTACTTTCCATTTACAATTAGTTTCATCGAAGGCTCATCGGGATGCGGTATTGCCGTTGTATGGTAACCAAACCCATTAAGTATGTCGGCAGTCTGGTGTGCCACAAGATTGGTCACGTAATCTGGATAATAAGTCATGCCAGTAGAAAACTTTAGGTAAGCCCTGTACCCTACCGTTAAAACACTGTAAACAACCAAAAAGGTTATTATAAACTTTACAACAGGCCTATATGTTTTAACCAAACTTTCCAATTAAAAATATTTTGATGTTAAAGTTATATAAAATCAATTTTTAAATAATCGCTTTTAAATACTTTTACATAAAGTTTTTAACAATGTCTTTTAACACATTAAAACCAGAAGTTTCCCAAATTATAGCAAGCAACAAAACCGTAGACCAGCGTTTACTGGATCTATGCACCCTTTTAAAAACACATGTCTCCTATTACGATTGGGTGGGGTTTTATTTTAAAAACGGCAACAAAAACGAATTAAAACTTGGCCCCTATGCGGGCGCCCCAACAGACCACACCATCATCCCTTTTGGAAAAGGCATTTGCGGACAAGTAGCGGTAAGCAACCAAAACTTTGTGGTTCCAGATGTTACAGCCCAGGACAACTACATTGCCTGTAGCATTACGGTTAAAGCAGAAATTGTAATCCCCATTTTTGTTGATGGTGAAAATATTGGCCAAATCGATATCGACTCCAACACCAAAGATCCATTTACAAAAGCAGACGAGCATTTCTTGGAGTTTGTCTGTCAAGAAGTTGCTGCCATTTTATAGCTTAAACACCCCTACCGATCACAAATAAAAAAAAGTCTGTTTTTTTACACAAAAACACCTCTCATTTTCAGTTTGAAATAATTACTTTTGCACTCGAAAACAAGCCTTTCAACCGTATTGAAAGCCTATTAAATGCCACACTCACCAAAGGTGGGAATAAAACACACAACAAAACTAAAATGAGTACTACAAAAACCATTAAATCGGCCTTAATTTCCGTATTTTCAAAAGACGGATTAGAACCTATTGTAAAACAGCTAAACGAGCAGGGTGTTACCATTTACTCGACTGGAGGCACCGAAAAATTCATTAAAGACCTCGGTATCGATGTTGTACCAGTAGAAGATGTAACCTCTTACCCATCCATCCTTGGCGGACGTGTAAAAACCTTACACCCAAAAGTATTTGGTGGCATTTTAAACAGACAGCACAACCCTAGCGATGTTGCCGAATTGGCCGAATTTGAAATCCCTCAAATCGACTTGGTTATTGTAGACCTTTACCCCTTTGAAAAAACTGTAGCCTCTGGCGCCAACCACCAAGATATTATCGAGAAAATCGACATAGGTGGTATTTCTTTAATTCGTGCAGCAGCCAAAAACTACGCCGATGTAGTTTGTGTATCTTCGGTTAACGATTACAACGAATTCCTAGAATTGCTAAAAGCAAAAAATGGCGAAACCTCCGAAGCAGACAGAAAGCGCTTTGCAGCAAAAGCCTTTAACGTGTCATCGCATTACGACTCGGCCATTTTTAACTACTTCAACGCCAACAACGACATTACCTCGCTAAAACTAAGCGAAACACAAGGGCAAGCCCTACGCTATGGCGAAAACCCGCACCAAGAAGGTTTTTTCTTTGGCGATTTCGAAGCCATGTTCACCAAGCTGCACGGCAAAGAACTAAGCTACAACAACCTTTTGGATGTTGATGCTGCCGTTATGCTCATGAACGAATTTAAGGGTGAAGCACCTACTTTCGCTATCCTAAAGCACAATAACGCCTGTGGCCTAGCACAACGCGATACCCTGCACCAAGCCTATACCGATGCACTTGCCGGCGACCCCGTTTCTGCTTTTGGCGGTATTTTAATTAGCAATACCGAAATCGATAAGGCGACGGCAGAAGACATTCACAACCTATTCTGCGAAGTGGTTATTGCACCTGCCTTCTCTAATGATGCTTTAGAGATTTTAAAAGGAAAGAAAAACAGAATCCTACTTGTTTTAAATGATATCGAGCTTCCTAAAACAACCGTTAGAAGTTGTTTAAACGGTGTTTTAGTTCAAGACAAAGACAACAAAACCGATCGTCTTGAAGATTTAACCGAAGCCACAAACAATAAACCATCGAAAAACGAATTAGAAGATTTAATTTTTGCTTCAAAAATCTGTAAGCACACCAAGTCTAACACTATTGTACTTGCTAAAAACAAGCAATTATGCGCTAGTGGAACAGGACAAACCAGCCGTGTTGATGCGCTAAACCAAGCCATTCATAAAGCAGGCTCGTTTAATTTCGATCTTAATGGCGCTGTTATGGCAAGCGATGCTTTTTTCCCCTTTCCAGACTGCGTAGAAATTGCCCATACAGCCGGAATTACTGCAGTAATCCAACCGGGCGGGTCGATTAAAGACCAATTAAGCATTGATTATTGCAACACCAACAATGTGGCTATGGTGTTTACAGGAACACGTCATTTTAAGCATTAATATTTCCGTTTTTACGGAAATCTCGTTAAAATGTAGAAATTAAAAAGTGGGGCAATTGTATGGTGCATATATTGCCGAACTTTTATTACATTTACAAGATTTGATTTTTAAACCTCAAAAACTACGTTAAAACGAATGGGATTTTTTGACTTCCTAACTGAAGAAATAGCCATAGACCTTGGTACTGCAAATACACTTATTATACACAACGACAAGGTTGTGGTTGATAGCCCATCTATAGTTGCCCGTGATCGCATTTCCGGAAAAATCATCGCCGCTGGAAAAGAAGCCAGCATGATGCAGGGAAAAACGCACGAGAACATCAAGACCATTAGGCCATTAAAAGACGGGGTAATTGCCGATTTTGATGCTTCAGAACAAATGATAAGCATGTTCATTAAGAACATACCCGCTTTAAAAAAGAAGTTATTTAGCCCTGCCTTACGTATGGTTATTTGTATTCCTTCGGGAATTACAGAGGTAGAAATGCGCGCCGTAAAAGAAAGTGCCGAGCGCGTTAACGGAAAAGAAGTTTATTTAATACACGAACCTATGGCTGCGGCCATAGGTATTGGTGTAGACATCATGCAGCCAAAAGGAAACATGATTGTTGATATTGGTGGAGGTACCACCGAAATTGCCGTAATTGCCCTAGGGGGCATTGTATGCGATAAATCGGTTAAAATTGCCGGTGATGTGTTTACCAACGATATTATTTACTACATGCGCACACAACACAACCTTTATGTTGGTGAACGCACTGCCGAAAAGATAAAAATCCAAATTGGTGCAGCTACCGAAGACCTTGAGTTGCCACCAGATGATATGAGCGTTCAAGGAAGGGATTTGCTTACCGGAAAACCAAAACAGGTACAAATTTCGTATAGAGAAATAGCAAAGGCTTTAGACAAGTCCATTTTACGAATTGAAGACGCCGTAATGGAAACCCTTTCGCAAACGCCACCAGAATTGGCAGCAGACATTTACAACACGGGTATTTACCTAGCAGGAGGAGGCTCGATGCTACGCGGCTTAGACAAACGTTTATCGCAAAAAACCGATTTGCCGGTTTACATTGCAGAAGATCCCTTAAGAGCCGTTGTACGTGGCACAGGAATAACCCTTAAAAATTTAGCGAAATACAAAAGCGTCTTGATAAAATAGCGGTAATACATGCAACAAATCATAAATTTTTTAATAAGAAACAAAACCTTTTTGTTGTACTTATTGTTGCTATCTATATCGTTCGTATTTACCATTCAGTCGCATTCATACCACAAGAGTAAGTTTATAAATTCGGCTAACTTTTTGTCTGGCGGGGTTTACAATTCTGTAAACAACATCTCGGAATACTTTAAGCTAAACGAGCAAAACGCCTTGCTTCAACAAGAAAACAACACCTTAAGAACCCTTATTTACAATACCACAAGGAAAAACGATTCGATCCAAATTACGTATACAGACAGCACCAACATATCTGCTACTACCTATACTTTTACCCCAGCTGTAGTGATTAAAAACAGTTACTCGGCCACCGACAATATTTTATTGCTTAACAAAGGGAAACGCGATAGTATAAAACAGGATTTTGGTGTTATTACGCCCAGAGGCGTTTTAGGTATTGTAGACCGTACCAGCAAAAAATATGCTACGGTTATCTCTATTTTAAACACCAATAGCAGAATAAGTGCCAAGCTAAAGCACACCAACCATTTTGGTTCTTTACTTTGGGATGGCAAATCTCCGTACACCGTTCAGCTTAAGGAAATCCCTAAAATTGCCCCCATAAAACAGGGCGACACCATTACGACATCTGGACTTTCGGCTATTTTCCCAAAAGGAATTCCCATTGGTACAATAACCGATTTTACTCTAGACCACTCAAAAAACTTCTATACCATAAATGTCGCTTTGTTTAACGACATGACCAATGTAGAGCATGTTTACATTATAGAAAACAAAGACCAACCAGAGATTAAACGCTTGTTAAACCCAACATCCGATGAATAGTTTGATTTCTGGACATACCGTACGCTTTATTAGCTTAGTTTTTTTGCAGGTTTTGGTATTAAACCACATTAACTTTTTAGGCTACCTTAACCCCTATTTGTACGTTTTGTTTGTCGCCCTTTACCCAATTAAGAATAATCGTGCGTTGTTTTTAATTTTAAGCTTTTTATTGGGGCTGCTTATCGACATTTTTTCAGACTCTGGGGGCATTCATGCTGCTGCTACGCTTACCATAGCTTATGCGAGACCTATTATTTTAAAGTTTTCTTTTGGCACAGCATACGACCACCAAACCGTAAAATTTAACACCATAGAATTCGGCGCACTGCTCGTGTACTTTTTCATCTTAATTTTAGTGCACCACTTCGTCCTGTTTTCGCTTGAAATTTTTAACATTAAAAGCATACTTTTAATACTCCAAGAAACGTTATTTTCTAGTATTTTTACGATAATACTAGCCATAATAATAACCATAATTTTTAGCAGAGGACGTTAAATGAGACAACTATTACTGTTTATCTCCATTATTGTTGTTGGACTTGTTTTTATTTTCAGGTTGTTCTACTTGCAAGTCTATAATGCAAACCACTATGATTTGTTTGAGGATCCTGCCATTAGAAAGGTTTACGATTATCCCAAACGCGGTTTTGTATTCGATAGAAATGGAGAGTTGTTGGTTTCTAACCAACCTTCATACGATGTGATGGTTATTCCTAGGGAAGTAAAACCTTTAGATACTTTAGAGTTTTGCTCGTTGTTAAAAATAGACAAAGACCAATTCATTAAAACCTATAACAAGGCCTATCATTATTCGCCCCGATTGCCTTCGGTGTTTGTTTCGCACCTCTCTAAAGAAGACTATGCCGTACTTCAGGAGAAAATGCGCAAATACGAAGGGTTCTACATTCAAAAGCGTTCTTTGCGGGATTATCAAACCTCTATAGGCGCCAATGTTTTGGGGTTTATTGCCGAAGTTAACCAAGGGCAAATCGAGAAAAACCCATATTATAAAATGGGCGACCTTATAGGCAAGCAAGGTGTCGAGCTCTCCTACGAAAAGGAATTACGTGGCGTAAAAGGGGTTAAGTTTATTCAGAAAGATCGTTTTAACCGCGATTTAGGCCCTTATAAAAACGGCAAGTTCGATACTGTTCCTGTCCCCGGAAAAGACATTGCCATTACCATAGACGCCAAGCTACAAGCCTATGGCGAAAAACTTATGGTAAACAAGCGTGGCGGTATTGTTGCCATAGAGCCTAAAACCGGCGAGATTCTGGCTTTGGTCTCGGCACCGTCCTACAACCCTAATCTTTTGGTAGGCAGGCAGCGCTCTAAAAACTACAACAAGCTTTACAACGACTCTATTTACCTTCCTTTAATCGATAAAGGGCTGTTGCGTGTTCATGAGCCTGGCTCGCCTTTTAAAGCTTTGGTCGCTCTGGCTGCACTGCAAGAAAACGTTATAACCCCAGACTATACCATTACTTGTGTTGGTGCTTACCATTATGGCGGAAGGCGCCCAATGGGCTGCCATTGCGGTGGCGGTCGCAGAAGCTTAATTAAAAGTATTGCCCGCTCTTGCAACTCGTATTTTGCCACAGCCTTTAGAAGATCGCTTGATAAATACGACAATGCCAGCATGGGTATGGATGTGTGGAGCAACCATATGAAAAGCTTTGGTCTAGGCCAATATCTGGGTACCGACCTCCCTATTGGAAAAAAAGGAAACATGCCCAATGGTGCTTATTACGACAAATGGTACCCCGATTTTAGATGGGGTGCTACCACCATTATCTCAAATTCTATCGGGCAGGGCGAAATTTTAACCACACCCATTCATATGGCAAACTTTACAGCAGCCATTGCCAACAAAGGGTATTATTACACCCCACATATTATTAAAAGCATTTCCAATCAAGATATTAACAAGGACTTTGTTACCAAACACAACACCACCATAAACGAAGAACATTTCGATCCGATTATTGAAGGCCTTTTTGATGTGTATGAAAACGGAACAGCACGATTTTTAAAAGTGCCTGGAATTGAAATTTGCGGAAAAACAGGTACCTCCGAAAATTTTATAAAAATCAATGGCGAGCGCATGCAATTACAAGATCACTCTATTTTTGTTGCTTTTGCACCCAAGGACGACCCCAAAATTGCCATAGCGGTATTGGTTGAAAACGGACATTACGGATCTATTTATGCCGGGCGAATTACCAGCCTTATGATTGAACAATACCTAAAAGGCAGCATTACTAGAAAAGACCTAGAGAATTGGATTTTAACCCATAGCCTAGAAGAAGAATATTTAAAACCTTACTCAGGAAAACCCTTTACCATCAATTAATAATGCAACGAGAAACCAATAGATATTTTAAATTTGATTGGATAACCATTATTCTTTTTTTATTATTGGTGGCTTATGGCTGGCTGAATATTTTATCGGCTTCGCATACAGGACAAACCATTGATTATTTGGACTTCTCACAGCCGTACGGCAAACAGCTGATGTTTATATTTTTAACGTTTGCACTTATTGTTGTTATCCTCGCCATAGACACCAAGTTTTACGAACGCTTTGCCAGTCTTATTTACATCGTTTCCCTGCTCTCCCTTGTTGGGCTTTTTATTTTTGGAAAAAATGTAAATGGAGCCACATCCTGGTACGCCTTTGGCGGCATGACCATACAACCTAGCGAGTTCGCAAAAACAGCAACTGCCCTAGCCGTAGCAAAATATATTAGTGACCTGCATACCGATATTAAAACGTTTAAAGACCAAATTAGAACCTTTATCGTTATTGCCATTCCAGCATTTTTAATCCTCCTACAAAACGATGCCGGCAGTACCATTGTTTACGCCGCCTTCTTTTTTGTATTATACCGCGAAGGCCTACCCAAAATATATTTAACCATTGGTATTTTATTGGTGCTTATTGCCATATTGGCGTTAAAGTTTGGCGCATTAGCAACTAGTCTTGGCGCTACAACACTTATTTTAACCTACCACTTTACACGAAAGCGAAAACCAGCATTTTACAACACGTTGTTTACCATAATAATTTGTGGTATTCTGGCATTTGGCATTAAGTTTTTTTATAGCAATATTTTACAGCCCCACCAACAAAACCGAATTACGTTATGGCTGCGTTTAGAAAAAGATCCTGTAAAACTCGAACGCATGAAAAAACGAGAAGCCTACAACCTTATCCAATCGGAGCAGGCTATAAGTTCTGGCGGTTGGACAGGAAAAGGCTTTTTAGAAGGCACCAGAACCACGGGGAAGTTTGTTCCCGAACAACACACCGATTATATTTTTAGTACCGTTGGCGAAGAATGGGGTTTTGCCGGAAGCGTTTTTGTTATTCTTCTGTTTGTGCTACTCCTGTTAAGAATCCTGCATCTGTCTGAACTTCAAAAATCGCAGTTTAGCAGGGTGTATGGTTACAGTGTTGCCGCTATTATGTTTATACACTTCATGATAAACATTGGTATGGTTATGGGGCTAATTCCAACCATTGGTATCCCGTTGCCATTTTTTAGTTATGGAGGTTCGGGGCTTTGGGGCTTTACCATACTGCTTTTCATCTTTATTAAATTAGACTCCAACAGAATAAACGAGTGGTAGCCCTTAGTCTTTCTTCAGCTCTAATTTTTCTGCAAAGTAATCGCAAAAATCCATCATGGTCGCGCTCATTTTCTCATCTTGAGTCGCCCTTTTAAAGGTGTTGCTCATAGAGACCAATGTTTGATGAAAAAAAACTTTCATCTCATCTACAGGCATGTCTTTGGTCCATAAATCTATACGTAAGGACTCTTGCTTGTTGCTATCCCACACCGAAAGCATCATGGCCTTGGCCGCTTCATTATTAATACCACCATCTTCTGCTGTCCAGGACAATTTCTCAGGAACGCGGTTCTCGTCTAACTCTATATTCAGTTCTATTGTTGATTTTATATTGGCCATTATCGTTTGGGTTTAAATTTTGAATTGTTAAAAATAACTTCGGTAGGCTGCAACAGCATATTGTTTAGGGTAACGGCATTGTTTTCCATATAGGCGTTTACAATTTGCCACCCCAAATATTGCCCTATTTGCCCGGGAGACGCTTTGTCTATTTCCTCCAGTTGAAACTTAGAGAAAGGTGCAGGATTAATAAACCTACCCGGTAATTTCGAATCGGTGCTATAAAGCAATTCCCGCTCTAAAAAGTACCGCCATATGTTGCTTTCGTTGCTTTCTGCCCATTGAAAATCCGCTTCGGTATAGCCCATTATTTCAGCATTAGACGTATTGGGCAGCATGCTTTTGGCAAAGTAAAGTTGCTTGCCATAATACACCATTTCATCTAACAAGGTTTTATTTTGTTCTTGCTGAATATGCTTTTGCGCATAGGCCTTGGCCAAATCGACGGGTATTTGCTTACGCTCAAAATTAGCACGAAGGTACTTTTGTATGCCTTGATAAAACTTATGGTCTTTCCCCAAATACGTGTCTAACGAAATAAGCACAATGGTATCGGTTACAATCACCTTGTTCCTATAATCTACGTTAGATGTTGTTGTAACCACTCTAGGAGTCTTAAAATTGGGGTAGTAGTATTTTAAATGCTGAAACACGCCTTTCAGCGCTAATTTTTCCTGCTTTAAATCTGGAAATTCCTTTTTGGTCTCTTGGCGAAGTTCTACCTGAATGGTATCGGTCATTCTATCTATCCAAAATGCATCTTCATAACGATCTGAAAACATAAACGGATAAGCCTTCTTTAGTTTTGGAAGCTCTTGAGGAGTTGCTGCACCAAAAGCCAGATCGAACCGCTCTATAGTAAAATCAACTTGTATTCCTGCAACCTCTGCTTCTATTTTGCTTTCGGTATTGCAGGCCAATAACACTCCTATAACAACCAAAAAGATCATGTATTTTTTCATGTAAACTTCCCTAAGTTAATTTTTTATTAATACAACGATTACCCTATTTTTGTGACGCAAAGGTAATATTCTTTGCCTTAACTTTATTAAATATGCAAACAGAAAAAGTTATCGATCATATTGTAAATTGGCTAAAAGACTATGCCACTAACGCTAAAGTAAGTGGTTTTGTTGTGGGGATTTCCGGCGGAATAGATTCTGCCGTAACCTCTGTCCTTTGTGCCAAAACCAAGTTGCCGGTACTTTGTTTGGAAATGCCCATTCACCAAGCCCAGACCCATGTTAACAGGGCGCAAGAGCACCTTACTTTCTTAACGCACCAGTACAGCAATGTCTCTAGCCAACACGTCGACTTAACACCTACTTTCGAAACGTTTAAAACCAGCGTTACCCTAGAAGGTTCACAAGCGGTTGTCGATATGGCTTTGGCCAACACTAGGGCTAGGCTTCGCATGACGACGCTTTATTACTATGCAGGATTAAACAACCTGCTTGTTGCCGGCACCGGTAATAAAATTGAAGATTTTGGCGTTGGATTTTACACCAAATATGGCGATGGCGGTGTCGATTTAAGTCCGATAGCAGATTTATTGAAATCTGAAGTATACGCCCTTGGCGAAGCGCTTGCTGTGCCGCAATCCATTATGAAAGCCGCTCCTAGCGATGGCTTATTTGGTGATGCAAGAAGCGACGAAGACCAAATAGGCGCCTCGTACCCAGAGTTAGAATGGGCCATGGCCATGACAGAACAAGGTAAATTAGCGCATGATTTTTCGGGAAGAGAGCAAGACGTCTTTAAAATTTACACCCGATACAATGCTAACAATCAGCATAAAATGCGTCCAATTCCCATTTGTAAAATTCCAGAAGATTTAAAATAAAGGATTATTTTTTGTAAAAAATTTATTACCTTTACGTAAGAGCGTATGCTAAATACTTTTTTTGCCCCAACAGTCTAACTAATTAAAAAAAACAATTATGATTAAGCTGTTGGTAGTCGATAACCACCCCATAGTACGAAAAGGAATAGAACTCCTATTTCTCTCCTCACCAAACATAAAAGTTGTTGGTGGTGTAGGAAATGGCGAAGCTATTTTTGAATTCTTAAGATACAATCCAGCCGATGTTATTTTATGCGAAGTCGATCTGCCAAAACTCAATGGCATAACGGCTTTACGCAGGCTAACAAAAGAGTTTCCTAATATTAAGGTGCTTATGTTTACCTCGCAACCCGAGGAGATTTACGCCTTAAACACCATAAAGGCAGGAGCTGCTGGGTATTTGTCTAAAACCGCAAATATTATTACGCTAAAAGAAGCCATTACCAAAGTTAGCCAAGGCGAAACATTTTTAAGTCCTAATTTAAACGAGCAACTCACTTACAGAAGAAAAATAAACAGACGATCGGGGTCGTTTTATAAAAAACTGTCTACTCGCGAAATTGAGGTTTTAAAATTATTATCGGCAGGAAAAAAGAACAAGGAAATTGCTCAGGAGCTTGAAATAAACGAAAAAACTGTAAGCACTTACAAATCGCGGCTCATGAAAAAGCTGGATGTTAACAACATTGTCGATTTGGTTAACCGTGCCAAGTTGTTAGACGTTTAAAGTGGCTTGTCTAGCTTTCTAGACAATAAATTATCTAATTTTTTATAATTCATCACGTCTTCCAGGATATTAGGGTGCTGTTCGTGTAGGTTTTCCTTAACTTCCTGAATTAACTCGTCTATTTTTTTTGAAATTAAAAAGCTACGCAAGTTTAAAATGGTTTGGTTTACCAGTTGCGCTACGGTATCGGTTTTTTCTTTGGGAAAAATATTTTGCACCTGCCAATTAGAAAGCTCATACCTTTCATCTTCCATAAGAATGGTTGTTATTTCTGAGGCTACGTCTGGCGTTACATCGTTTACGAGGTTCTCAATAGCGTATTCCGGGTCTTGGTTAAGCTTTTCAATAATATTGTAGTAAAGTGTTTTAAAATGGTCGTTTGTAAATTCCATTTCATCTTCCTGCAAATCCAAATATATTTTCTGGAACACCTTGGCTTCCATTTCTTCCGATTCTAGAACCAGCTCGCTTTCGTCGTTTTCCTTCAACAACAAATCGTCGAAGATTTCGGTTCGATTGCCATACAGCAATAAAATTTGAATGATTTTTCGCTCGAGCTCGTATTGCACATCGACCGTTTGTTTTTGCGGTTCGTTCTTAACCACTTCAAAAACATTTTTTTGCTGCTCTTTTTTGTAGGCCTTGTTGGCATTACTAAGTGCTTTTTGGGTAAGCTGCTGAAGCGTGCTAAACAGGACTGTTTCACTAATATCCATAATTTTGGAACACTCCCTTAAATAAATCTCCTGCTTAATCCTATCGGGAATTTTTGAGATGCTAACCACAATATCCTTTATGGTTTCGGCGCGCTTTATGGGATCGTTCTTGGCTTCGTCTACCAAAACAGAGGCCTTATACCGTATAAAATCTGTGGCGTGTTCTTCTAGGTAAGTCGTTAACTCCTCTAAGGTATTCTCCCGAGCAAAACTATCGGGGTCTTCACCTTCTGGAAAACCACACACTTTCACATTCATGCCCTGCTCCAGAATTAAATCGATTCCTCTTAAAGATGCTCGTATACCTGCTGCATCGCCATCAAACAGTACGGTAATGTTATTGGTTAACCGGTTAATTAGCCTAATTTGCTCTGGGGTTAAGGCTGTACCAGAAGACGAAACAACGTTATGAATGCCTGTTTGGTGAAATTGAATAACATCGGTATAGCCTTCAACTAGGTAACAGTTGTCTTCTTTGGCAATGGCCTGTTTGGCGTTATAAATACCGTAAAGCACTTTGCTTTTATGGTAGATATCGCTTTCTGGCGAATTAAGATACTTGGCGGCTTTTTTATCGTTGGTTAAAATGCGACCACCAAACCCAAGCACTCGCCCACTCATACTTTTTATAGGGAACATAACACGGCCTTTAAACCTGTCGAAATGTTTATCGCCTTTAACAATGGTGAGCCCCGTTTTTTCCAGAAATTCTATGTTGTAGCCTTGTTTTAGGGCTTCGTCTGAAAACGCTTGCCATTCATCAAGCGAATACCCCAAATCAAACTTTTTAATCGTTTCTGGGGTAAAGCCCCGCTCTTTAAAATAGCTTAATCCAATGGCTTTTCCTGGATTGGTTTTATGTAATGTTTTCTGAAAATAGGTGTTTGCAAACTCGCTTACCAAATACAAACTTTCTCGGGCGTTAGCTTTTTCCTTCTGTTCGTTAGTTTGCTGGGTTTCTTCAATTTCAATGTTATACTTTTTGGCCAAGTATTTTATGGCTTCTGGATAGGTAAAATGCTCATGCTCCATTAAAAAAGCGACGGCATTTCCGCCTTTTCCAGTACTGAAATCTTTCCAGATTTGCTTTACAGGCGATACCATAAAGCTAGGTGTACGTTCGTCGCTAAACGGACTTAACCCTTTAAAGTTACTTCCGGCTTTTTTTAATTGTACAAAATCACCAATAACCTCCTCTACGCGAGCGGTTTCAAACACTTTATCTATGGTGGATTTCGAAATCAAAACAAGTAAGCCTTTAAGGGTGTAAAAATATAAAGATAAAAACAATATATGTAAAAAGGCTTCATTTAAAATGCGGCCTTAAACAGGATTATTTTTTTCTATCGATAACATAATTCACCATAAGTTGCAGTGAATCTTTAAACTGAGAGTCTGGATAACCATCTAAAATGACTAGCGCATCTTTTTGGAATGCTTTCATCTTGTCTATGGCATAATCTAACCCATTATGTGCTTTTACAAAAGCAATCACTTCTTTTACCCGCTTTTTATCCTTATTGTGATTTTTAATGGAGTTAATAAGCCATTTTTTTTCTTTTGGCGAGCAATTATTAAGCACATGAATTAAGGGTAGGGTCATTTTTTGCTCCTTAATGTCTATGCCCGTTGGCTTGCCTATTTGCGCGTCGCCATAATCAAACAAATCATCTTTTATTTGAAAAGCCATGCCTATAAGTTCGCCAAATTTACGCATGGTTTCCACCTCTGGAGAGTTGGGTTTTACCGAGGCTGCTCCCAAACTACAGCAGGCTGCAATTAAGGTTGCTGTTTTTTGACGGATAATCTCATAGTAAACCGTTTCGGTAATGTCGAGTTTTCTAGCCTTTTCTATTTGAAGCAGTTCGCCTTCGCTCATCTCACGAACGGCTACTGAAATAATTTTAAGCAGGTCGAAATCGTTGTTATCGATAGAAAGTAATAAGCCTTTAGACAGCAGGTAATCGCCAACCAAAACGGCAATTTTATTTTTCCATAGCGCATTGATAGAGAAAAACCCCCGGCGTCTATTACTATCATCCACCACATCGTCGTGTACTAAAGTGGCTGTATGGATTAATTCGATTACCGAAGCACCGCGATAGGTTCTTTCGCTTACCTCGCCATTGTTAAGCATTTTGGCCACCAAAAACACAAACATAGGGCGCATTTGCTTGCCCTTACGGTTTACAATGTAGTGCGTAATGCGGTTTAACAACGCCACTTTAGAGGACATGGAAAGTTGGAACTTTTGCTCGAAAAGCTCCATTTCAAAAGCAATGGGTTGTTTTATTTGTTCAACGACCTTCACAAAACTTAGCTAAAAAATCCTCACAAACCTACTAAAAATATCTTTTAAAAATTGCAACTGCACGACACAAAAAAGAAATTTGAGAAAAGCCCTACTGTTTATATTAAAATATTCCATATCTTTAATACATTAACAAACATCTAATTACAACACCTATGAAAAAAATTACACTACTACTTATTATGTTAACCCCTTTCATCTTTTTCGGCCAAACTGTGGTATGGTCTGATGATTTTAACGACGAAGACATTTCGGATTGGACCTTGACTGATAGCGATGGAGATGGTTTTAATTGGTCAGCTGTACAAATCATTGATGCAAACAACGTTCCTGTTGGGACTCCTGTTTTACGCTCGGCTTCATGGAGTAGTGCTATTGGCGCCCTCCAGCCAGATAATTGGGCTATTTCTCCCGTAATAGATTTATCGACTGCTTCTGGCAACATAACATTAAATTATGAAGTCATGGCTATAGATGCTTCTTGGGATATGGAACACTATACGGTTTACGCAGCTACAGGCAACACAATTAATGACTTTACCTCATCGGCTATAAGCTTTAACGAGCCTAACCTAGATGGCGTAAACAGCTTATCCCCAAGAACTTTAGACCTTTCTAGTTTTGCAGGACAGGCTGCGGTATACATTGCCTTTAGACACCATAGCGTTTCTGACCAATTCACCATTGAAATAGACAATGTATCCGTAAATTATACACTAAGCACCGAGGAATTTAATGCTAAACAGGCCTTTTTTATAGGCTGTAAAGACGATATCATTACCGTTTCTAACATTAAGGGCGAGGCGCACTACAGGATTTATAACATTTTAGGAAAATCTGTTATGAGCGGAAACACCAGATTAGAATCGCAAGACATTCATGTTTCTAATTTATCGTCTGGCATTTATGTTGTTGAAGTAAGTGATCCGTCGAGAAACATTACCACAAGAAAGAAAGTTGTTATAAATTAACGCCTAAGATTTAAACACAAAAAAGCCACTTAATTAAGTGGCTTTTTTATTTAGCTTTTATTGGCCAATTGCCCACAGGCGGCATCAATATCCTTACCGCGCGATCGCCTTACCGTTACGGTTATATTGTTTCTTTCTAATGTGTTTATATACATTTGAATGGCTTCTTCGTTGGCTTGCTGAAAATCGCCATCATCTATGGGGTTATACTCGATTAAGTTCACCTTACTTGGCGCAAATTTACAGAACTGTACCAAGGCATCAACATCTTTTTGTTTGTCGTTAACACCCTTCCAAACCACATACTCGTAGGTAATTCTATTTTTCGTTTTGGCATACCAATGCTCCAAGGCTTCTCTTAAGTCTTTTAACGGGAAGGTGGCATTAAAGGGCATGATAGACGTACGAACCTCATCAATAGCAGAATGTAACGATACTGCTAATTTGAATTTCACTGCTTCGTCGGCCATTTTTTTAATCATTTTAGGCACACCAGAAGTTGAAACGGTAATTCGTTTTGGCGACATGCCCAATCCTTCGGGAGATGTTATTTTATCAATGGCCTTTAAAACATTATTGTAGTTCATTAATGGCTCGCCCATACCCATAAAAACAATGTTGCTCAATGGGCGATTAAAATACAAACGGCTTTCGTTGTCGATGGCCTTTACCTGATCGAAAATCTCATCGGGGTTTAGGTTACGCATGCGTTTAAGCCTGGCAGTAGCACAAAATTTACAATCTAAACTACATCCTACCTGAGACGACACACAGGCCGTGGTTCGCGTTGCTGTTGGGATTAATACTGATTCGACAATCAACCCATCGTGAAGCCTTACGGCATTTTTTATGGTCCCATCGTTGCTTCGTTGCATTTGGTCAACCTCAATGTGGTTGATTACAAAATTATCGTCCAACATTTGGCGTGTTTCCTTAGAAATGTTGGTCATATCGTCAAAGCTATGGGCGCCTTTATTCCAAAGCCACTCGTAAACCTGATTGCCACGAAAGGCCTTGTCGCCTTCAGCAACAAAAAAATCGCGTAACTGCGTTTTATCTAATGCGCGTATGTCTCGTTTTTTTGTTTCCATAAATGTGCTACAAAAGTACTATTTACAAATGGCATAAAAAAAACCTTGTTGGCTAACAAGGTTTTTTATGTTATTGGTTTTTATCTTCTTAAAGAATTAACATGGCATCGCCATAAGTGTAAAAGCGATATTTTTCCTTTACAGCCTCTTCGTAAGCGCGCATTATAAAATCATGCCCAGCAAAGGCAGACGCCATCATTAGCAAGGTAGACTTAGGCGTATGGAAATTGGTTACCATACAATTTGCTATACTGAAATCGTAAGGTGGGAAAATAAATTTATTGGACCACCCTTGAAATTCATTTAGTGTTCCGCTAGAAGAGACCGAACTTTCTACAGCACGCATAACTGTGGTTCCAATGGCACATACTTTTCTACCTTCAGCAATCCCTTTGTTAATGGTGTTAACAGCCAATTTATCGATAATAATTTCCTCGCTGTCCATTTTGTGTTTAGATAAGTCCTCTACCTCAACAGGGTTAAATGTCCCTAACCCTACATGCAGGGTCACCTCGGCAAAGTCAATGCCTTTAATCTCCAGTTTTTTCAGCAGGTGCTTTGAGAAATGTAGCCCGGCTGTTGGTGCTGCTACGGCACCTTCGGTTTTGGCAAAAATGGTTTGGTAACGCTCTTCGTCTTCTGGCTCTACCTCTCTTTTAATGTACTTTGGAAGCGGGGTTTCGCCCAGTTCCTTTAATTTATTTCTAAAGTCTCTGTACGGGCCGTCGTATAAAAAACGTAAGGTTCTTCCTCTAGAGGTTGTGTTGTCTATAACCTCTGCTACCAAAGACTCGTCTTCTCCAAAATAAAGCTTATTTCCTATTCTAATTTTTCGTGCAGGATCGACCAAAACGTCCCATAAACGTTGCTCTTCGTTAAGCTCTCTTAATAAGAAGACCTCTATTCTAGCACCCGTTTTTTCTTTATTCCCATAAAGTCTAGCAGGAAACACCTTGGTGTTATTTAGTATTAACACATCATTTTCATCGAAATAATCTACAAGATCTTTAAAAAGCTTGTGTTCAATGGTTTGTTTTTCTCTGTTCAAAACCATTAAACGGGCTTCATCTCTATGTTCTGATGGGTATTCTGCCAACAACTCCTTAGGGAGGTCAAAATTAAAATTAGATAACTTCATTTGTTTGTTTTAAATTTTTTCAAAGGTGCAAATATACAATCTGAATACAGGGGTTGTCAAGTAATTAGCCAATTATTATTGGGAGACCTTAAACCCCAATTGTTTTAAGTCGTCCCAAAAAGCCTTATAAGATTTTGTTACCACAGCAGCATCTTTAATAACCAAAGCGGTTTTAAGGGCTAGTGGCGCAAAGGCCATGGCCATTCTATGGTCGTTATAAGTCTCTATTGCGGTGTTGGGTCTCATCTCTTTTGAAGGCTGTAATGTTAAGGACTCGTTAGTAATGGTTAGCTCTCCACCTAATTTTTCAAGTTCATTTTTTAGAGCCTGTAATCTATCGGTTTCTTTTATACGCAAGGTATGCAACCCTGTTAACTCACACGAAACGCCTAACCCAAAACAAGTAACGGCAATGGTTTGGGCAATGTCTGGGCAATTCACTAAATTAAGTTCGATGCCTTTTTTAAACATCACTTCTGCTGTTTTTTCAAGGGTTATTGTATGCGATTTAAACTGCGTTTGCACCCCGAATTGCTCGTATATGGTTGCCAAAACCGAATCTCCTTGTAAGCTGTTCGCGTTATAAGATGCCAATGTTATTTTTGTCCCGACAGGCGACAGCGCCAGTATGCTATAAAAGTAGGATGCCGAAGACCAATCGGATTCGACCACAATGTCTATCTCATTATCTAAACTAGGCTTGGGGCTAATGGTAATTATGTTATCCTTAAATGTGGTCTTCACCCCTATTTGCTCTAATAGCGACAGGGTCATTTTTATGTAAGGCACAGATGTTATCTCTCCTTTTAATGTTAGCTCTAACCCATTTTTTAATTTAGGTGCAACCAATAATAACGCAGAAATATACTGACTGCTTACATTGGCATTAAGGGTTACCTTATCTTTTACAAGTTCCTTTCCTAAAATTTTTAATGGCGGACACCCTTCATTCTCCAGATAGGTAATGTGGGCGCCAAGACTTTTTAAAGCATCGACTAATATTTTTATGGGGCGCTCTTTCATTCTTTCAGAGCCTGTTAAAACCACCTCTTTTTGTGGTTGGGTGGCGAAATAGGCTGTTAGAAAGCGCATGGCCGTACCTGCATGATGAATGTCTATAACGTTAGCCTGCCCAGACAGGGCGTTTTGCATGACCTGCGAATCGTCTGAATTAGACAGGTTCGTTATTTTTATTTTGGGGTATAAGGCCTGTAAAAGCAGCAGTCTATTCGATTCGCTTTTAGAGCCAGAGATGGTTATCTTACTTGCTTTGTTAACTTGTGCGTGATGTAGCTTTAAATGCATTATAAGGTATAAGGCTATTTTAACTTTTCGTTGCTATGGTGCCTATCGTGGTCGCGTTTGGTTTTTTTATCCATTTTTTTGTTAAAGGCGTCTTGTAGGTCTATCCCTGTTTGATTGGCTAAACACAAGACCACAAAAACAACATCGGCTAGTTCTTCGCCCAGGTCTTTATCTTTATCGCTTTCTTTTTCGCTTTGTTCGCCATAGCGGCGTGCTATAATTCTTGCTACTTCCCCAACCTCTTCGGTTAGTTGGGCCATATTGGTAAGTTCGTTAAAATAACGAACCCCGTGTTCCTTAATCCAGTTATCGACCTCTTGTTGGGCGTTTTTTATGTTCATCGTTATACTTTTTTTAACACGACTTGTTCGTTCATCTTCTCGATTACTTTGGTGTAAAACGTTTTAAAGTGCTCGTAGTGACTTGGCAAAACCAAAGCGTCTTTAAAATCAAAATTAATCAACAATTGTAAGGTCTCGCCATTGTTTTTTAAAAGATATGAAAACATGCCCGAATCGCCGTTAAACACAATCTTTTCATTTTGAGGTAAAGACTCGATATGGTAGCCTTCCGGCAGTTTAATGTTTACCATGCTTTTTATTACTTTCGGGTAATTAAACTGTATGGGATACAACCGCTCACTGTCCTTATACGGGTTGTTTATTTGCCCCAAAAAGAATAAAGGCGAAAAATATAGTTTTCCTCCTATTTCCTCTATGGCATTTTCTAATTTATAATCATAGCTTACCGTTACTGGCTTAGCGCTTGTTTTACTGTGTTTAAAAGCTAACTCTGAAATAACAACATCTCCTTTTTCTTTTTCTAGCTGTTTTATATGGTCATCTTTATTAACGTTTAAAAAGTTTTTGAGATACTCGTGGGCTAAATAGTTTGTATAGTTGCTTCTGGCCTTTCCCGATATTGCCAAATCGCTATTAATATTAACATTTAGCAATGATGTTTCAGACGATAGGGGCAATTCTGAAAGGCTCACCCAATCTGAACTCTCATCCTTTCTTATAACCCTTCCTTGCCAATTTAAAGCATGTTGTGGCAAAACATTAGGGCTTCCATAAGGGTCTGAGGCATCTAGGAGGGTCCTAAAGTTTTCTTCCTCTACCAAACATATAACGTAATTAAACCCACTAACCGTTGGTACTAAAGGAATACCATTACTTATTGTACTTAACAAAACGGGATTGGCGTTAATTCCTGCTTCCCTAAGCATAGCGACCAACAACAAATTTATATCGGCTACGTTTCCTGAACCCTCAACATAGGCTTTTTTTATCCCGTTTTGAGAACCATAGCCTACAAAACTATTCCATTTTACTTTATTCTTTACAAAACTATAAATGTTCGCTGCTGTTTGCATTTTATTTTCGGCAACTGTTAAGCTTTGTAAATCTTTCTTGAAAAAGTTGTTTCTATCTAATTGCTTTCCAAAATCATCATCTTCATAAATTGTTTCAGCAACTTTTCCCCAGCTCGTAGAAAACGACTCTGTTGGTTGGTTTGGAAACCTTTTTGCGACCAGTTCTAAAATTAATTTAGACCTATAATTATCTATGTTGCCTACCATAGGCTCTTGCTTAAGCGCGGGCACATCGCTTGCCTGACTTTTTATTACATTTACGTTGTAATCGGTTTTGCTTTGGGTGAATTGCGAAGCATGGCCGTACATGCTTCTTTCTGTCTTAGATAAGGTTCTTGTTATTTGGGTTTTCTGCAATTCGGGCAAATAAAAAGCTCTAGGATTAAGGTGCTCTCTATAAACATAAAATTCTGGAGTATTAACGCTCAAATCAAACGTCTTTATTGGTATTGTATATTGTAAATCTATATCATCGATACTTAAATAAGGGGAGACAATTTTGTACGTAAACTCTATAATACAGCCTTCTTTAATGTTGGGCATGGTAAACGAGGTTTTTTTCCAGTACTTATTTTGTTTTTCCTCAAATACTCCTTCATTTCGAAGCTTTTCTTTTTCTACCTTACCGTCTACCAAATTGTACGTATACCCTTTTAAGCCTATTAAATTTTCTTCTTTTGAAGCCGAATAATCATACAGTTTTACTTTTTTTGTGGCCCAATCAAAGCCTTCTTTATTATAAATAACAATACGTTCGTGTATTTCGTTTTCTTGCTGAAAACCTTCTCCTTCAACATACGTAAAGTCTATGGTTTGGCTTTTATACAGTACTACTGCGTTGTGTGAACTACTGGGAGTGCCGTATTTTTTAAAATCTTCTTCTGATACTTTTCCAAACTTGTAATTTTGCGAAAAGCCAGACGTTATGGCTAGCAAACAAAAAACTACTTGTAAAAAATTTTTCATTGGTTATGGGGTTATTTTTAATACTATTTTAGCGTTGTCGTATTTTACAATTTCGGCCATAAAGTCCCTAAATGCTTTATAGTCTTCTTTTGGGTAATGGCCTTTATTTAACGCGTAAGCTCGTTTATAAAGCAAGGTTGAATCGTTAATTTGCGAAATGCTATAACGATACGTTCCAAACGCATTAGAAATGGTTACGGGCTCGGGCATGGCTTCTACCATTAATTCGGGGGCTAGGGTTAGCTTAAATTCATCATAATCCTCAAAACCGCGTTCAATTTCAAAGTTTAATGTTCTGCTATCGTACCTGGTTGGTATGGTTGTTACCCTATTAAACGTATTTGGTGCCATTAAAAGTCTTGGACCACTTTTTTTGGCGTGATTGTTTATTGTAATCTTTAAATTTTCAGTAAAGGTAATGGCTTCTTTGTTGTTGTTTAGCGTTACGGCATTTATTTCTAAATTATTTAAATAATCCCAATGTTGTTTATAGAAATAGGCTAATTTCTTCTCAGGAATGGTTTGAATATCTTTATGCATGGCATATTGATATCCGTTTGTTTCAATAGTAACCTCGCCAGTAACATGGCCCGTCGCAAAGATGTTTAGAGTACCCGATGTTTTTTGTGTGTTCTCCTCCCGATTGTAAATTGTTGTGCGAACAATTTCACCTCCTTCGGGCGTTATAATCAGAGCATTCCTATCGTCTGTAAAACCTGCTATAAAACCAAAGGGATTGGTCTGGCTGGTGCACTCTAGCCAAATATAGTCTTCTTCATGAGGTAAACACAAAATGGCATGATTACCTTGTGTTGCAGAAAACTCATCATCTATACTTTTTAGGTTTTTGTCGCCATAAATCACCGTGTAATACGATTCGACACCGACTTCTTTTAACAACGCTTTTGTATAATTGGTAAGACCTTTACAATCGCCATACCCTAGCCTATCTACATCTTCTGCTTTTATAGGTTTCCAGCCACCAATACCAACCTGTACACTTATATAGCGTGTTTTATCTTGCATGTATTGGTACACTATTTTGGCTTTTTCTATGTTGTTGTCAACCCCTTCTGTTAGTTGTTTTATTGCAACCTTAGTTTCATCGGGAAGTTCTTGGGTGTCTTTTAAGAGCGCTTGGTTAACCCACAAACCAAAATCTGCCCAAGTATTATTAACCCCTTTTACACCATTCATATCAAACTCTGTTAAAGCGGCTCTTAAAATAGGGGCATATGTTTTAAAATCTGGACTGTAAGCTTCTGGTTTTATAGCGTTAAGATGCTCCGCCATAAAATGGGTCTCGCTTACCTTTTTAATCTTATAGTTTTCAAAGTTTGACGTCTTTATTTTAAGCGGCACCCCAGAGGTATTGGTAATTTTATACTCGGCGTGTTGAGTGCTTGTATAAAATCCTTCAATAGGTCTCCAGCCAGGAATAAATGCTGTTGAGCTATAAACCACTTCTGTCTCAAACAAAACAGTATAGGGGTAATGTATTGGCGTGTAGTCTAAATACTTAACCCGATTATCGGAGTATAAAGTTCCTCCTGGCACAGCGCTTACATCTTTAAAATCGTTTTTCTTAATTTTTTTGATTTCCTTACCCTGGGCGTTAAAAATACGCGCTTCTAACGATTTAATTTTAACGTTCTCGTCGTAATACTGAAAAGCCCCGACCTTTAAATCGCCTTCTTTATTTAAAACCGTAATTACCCTTTGGTTACTATAAACAAGATTGTTATAGCTTGAAATATCAATATGAATGTGGTCTGATCTTACAACAGCATTCGATTTTTTTCTAAGTTCTAAAGGCACAGTGCTCACTTTAAACAGATCAGTATCCTGTGCTATTGTTTGGGTATAAATTAATATGAAGAATATTAAAAAAAATAGTCTTTGCATGGGGCAATTTTTCACTTGCTTAAAATTACACTTATTTCATTAAAATACCACTTACTCTTTATTTTTAGTATCTATAATTATAGTTACTGGGCCATCGTTTAATAATGCTACTTTCATATCGGCACCAAATTCCCCGGTTTGAATGGGTTTTCCCAAATGGGCTTCAAATTGTTTTACAAAAGTGGTATACAACGGTATGGCAACATCGGGCTTGGCCGCCTTTATATAGCTAGGGCGGTTGCCTTTTTTTGTATTGGCATGCAATGTAAACTGACTTACAACAATGGCTTGGCCGTTAATATCGATTAACGACTGGTTCATGACTCCGTTTTCATCGTTAAAAATTCGGAGGTTGTTAATTTTTTTAGACAACCATGCGATGTCTTCCTCAGTATCGGCATGTTCAATCCCTAATAACACCAAAAGTCCTTCATCTATCTTGGCCACTGTTTTGCCTGCTATGGTAACGCTTGCTTTAGAAACCCGTTGAATAACCGCTCTCATTTACTCCCAGTTATCGGTTCGGTAATGTTCGTCTTCGCCTTCTAAAATCTGCAAATAACTGCGGTATCTTGAATAGGCTATCTCATCATTATCTAAAGCTTGTTTTACAGCGCATTTTGGTTCATCAACATGAATACAATTATTAAATTTGCAGTCTTGCTTTAATTTAAAAAACTCTGGGAAATAATCGCCCACTTCTTCCTTATCCATATCCACAATGCCAAAGCCTTTTATCCCTGGGGTGTCTATCAGTTTGGCCCCAAAACCTAAATCGAACATTTCGGCAAAGGTGGTGGTATGTTGCCCTTGTTGGTGTTGTGCCGATATACTTTTAGTTTTTAACTCCAGACCGGGCTCTAGGGCATTAGCCAACGTTGATTTTCCCACACCAGAATGGCCTGCAAACATGTTTACCTTACCAGCCATAAGCTGCTTTACCGTTTCGATTTTCGTTCCCGTTTCGGCCGAAATTCCAACACACTCATAACCAATGTCACGATACACATGTGCCAGATACCTAACTTCATCTAGCGTGGCCTCGCTATACGTATCGATTTTATTAAACAGCAAAATTGTTTTTATGCCATAAGCTTCGGCCGTTACCAAAAAACGGTCTATAAAACTGGTAAATGTTGGCGGATTATCGATTGTGACTAATAAAAAAACCTGATCGATATTGGCCGCAATAACGTGGGTTTGCTTTGATAAGTTTACCGATTTTCGAACGATATAGTTTTTTCTTTCGTGAATGTTATGGATAATGCCTGTGGTTTCATCGTTTTTGGTTTCCAATTCAAAATCTACAACATCGCCTACGGCAATGGGATTGGTACTTTTAATACCTTTAAGTCGAAACCGCCCTTTTATGCGGCATTGATAACGCCCACCTGTGTTGGTTTTAACGGTATACCAACTTCCTGTAGATTTATAAACTGTTCCTGTCATGCTTTATTTCAATATTTAGCAAAGTAAAGAATATTATTGTTTGCACCTAAACGCATGGTCTACTTATCTTTTAACAATCTTGTCTTGATGGTTAATAGACTCTTGGTGAATGGCTTTAAACACTTTTAAAATAAACTCTTCGCTTAACTTTTTCTCTTCGCCTTGCAGGATCATTTTCCCGAGAATTTCATTCCAGCGCTTGGCCTGTAAAACAGCGACATTGTATTGCTTTTTTAAGCGCCCTATATCACCGGCTATCTGCATGCGTTTTCCCAACATTTCTATTAACTGGTGGTCTACAACATCAATTTGTGTTCTTAGGGTATTTATCTTGTTTTTAAATTCGGCGGCCTCACCTATTTCTTTTCTAATACGCAAATCTTCGGTGTACTTTTTTAATGTTTGTGGTGTGATTTGCTGCGCGGCATCGCTCCATGCGTTGTCCGGATCGTAATGGGTTTCTATCATTAAACCGTCGTAATTAAGATCTAATGCGGTTTGGCACAGATCGAAAATAATATCACGACGTCCAGCAATGTGCGATGGATCTAAAATTAGCGGCAAATCGGGAAAGCGGTTTTGCAAATCGACAGCCAACTGCCATTCTGGGTTGTTCCTATATCTGGTTTTTTCGTAGGTTGAAAACCCCCGATGAATAACCCCCAGGTTTTTTACGTTTGCGGCATACAACCGCTCTACGGCACCTAACCATAAGGCCAAGTCGGGATTTACCGGATTTTTCACCAACACCGTCTTTTGGGTGCCTTTTAGGGCTTCTGCTATTTCCTGAACCACAAATGGGCTAACCGTTGTTCTGGCTCCTATCCATAAAATATCGACATCGTGCTTTAAGGCCAAGTCTACATGGTGGGCATTGGCCACTTCTGTTGTGGTTAGCAAGCCCGTTTCTTCTTTGGCTTTTTGCATCCATTTTAAGCCCAGCGCCCCAACGCCTTCAAAATTTCCCGGACGCGTTCTAGGTTTCCAAATACCTGCCCTAAAAACAGTCGTATCGGTTTGTTTTAGCGCATGGGCAATTTTTAACACTTGCGCTTCTGTTTCTGCACTGCAAGGCCCGGCAATTACCAATGGGTGGTCTAATCCAAAATTATCCAACCAACCTCTTAATTCCTTCTTGTTCTCCATAATCTACCTCTGTTATTCCTTTCCGTTAAGAATGTGTTTTATATAATTTGTGTTTTTCATGTCTTGATAAATAGCATCGAATGCATTAGCCTCCATAAAGTTCTTAAAAGTTTTTAGGTTTTTTATATATTCTTCCAAAGTTTCTATAATGTTTGCTTTATTTTGTTGAAAAATGGGCGCCCACATATCTGGCGAGCTTTTTGCCAATCTTACTGTTGAAGCAAAACCACTGCCTGCCATATCAAAAATATCACGTTCGTTTTTTTCTTTTTCCATTACTGTTTTCCCAAGCATAAAGGCACTTATATGCGATAAATGCGACACATAAGCAATGTGCTTGTCGTGCGATGCCGGGTCCATATACCGTATTTGCATGCCCATGATGTTAAAAATGGCCATCGCAACTTTTTGAAACTTAAACGCTGTTTTTTCAACCTCGCAAATAATGTTCACTTTGCCTTTAAACAGGCCGCTATAGGCAGCCTTGGGCCCCGAAAACTCGGTCCCTGCTATGGGGTGTGTGGCCATAAAATTACGGCGTTTAGGGTGCTGGGCCACAGCATTGCAAATCTCCAGTTTTGTTGAGCCCGACTCCATAACCAAAGCCTCATCTGGTATCAAATCCAATATTTCAGGCAACAACACTACTGTTGCATCAACGGGAATGGCCACAATAACAACCTGAGCCTTTACCACATCCTCCAGCACCGCTTTTTCATCGATAATGCCTAATTTTAAGGCCGTCTCTAAATGCGCTTCGTTTTTATCGATGCCGTATAGTTTAATGTTTGGGTTTAGGCACCTAATGTCTCTAGCAATGCTGCCGCCAATTAAACCCACGCCTACTATGTATATGCTTTTAATATCCTTCATTACCTTACGCGTGCTATAGCTTCTTCTAATACTTCTGTCGATGCACATAGTGAAAACCGCACATAACCTTCACCCTGACTTCCAAAAACGGTTCCTGGCGCTATAAAAATAGCACTCTCCTTTAATAAGAGATCGGTAAACTCTTCTGCCTTTACCATGAGGGGCAATTTTGCCCAAACAAACAACCCAACGCTCGTACTGTTATAGGTGCAATTTAGCAGTTTTGCCAATTGCCATACATACTCGCGCCGTTGCCTATACACGCTGTTCATGCTTTGGTACCACATAGCCGAACAGGACAAAGCCGCTACCGCTCCCTTTTGTACCCCGTAAAACATTCCCGAGTCCATATTGCTCTTTACTTTTAGAATGCTATTAATGTATTCCGATTTTCCTAAAACCATACCAACGCGCCACCCTGCCATATTAAAGGTTTTGCTTAAGGAGTTAAGTTCTAGGCAACAATCTTTTGCGCCTTCGAAAGCCAAAATACTCTTTGGCGTTTCATTTAAAACAAAACTGTACGGGTTGTCATTAACAACTAAAATGTTATGCCGCTTGGCAAAAGTTATAAGGGTTTCAAAAAGGGTATCGTTCATTTGTGCGCCCGTAGGCATGTGCGGATAATTTACCCACATGATCTTAACCTTGCTCAAATCTGTTTTTTCCAAAGCCTTTAAATCGGGAAGCCACTGGTTTGTTTCGGTTAAATTATAGGTTACTGGCTTTGCCCCCACCAATTTAGCTACCGAGGTATAGGTTGGGTAGCCGGGATTAGGCACCAAAACCTCATCGCCAGGGTTTAAAAACGCCATGGAAATATGCATAACCCCTTCCTTACTGCCCATTAACGGCAGGATTTCGGTTTGCGCACTTAGCCATACACCATAATGTTTTTTATAAAACAATGCCATAGCTTCGCGAAGCTCCAGCAGGCCTTGATACCCCTGATAACTATGCGCCAATTCGCTAGACAAACTATGGGTTAAGGCCTGTACAACCCGCTCTGGGGGAGCCAAGTCTGGACTTCCTGTGCCCAAATTAATTATGGGCTTTCCCTGCGCCTTTAAAAAGTTTACCTCCTTTAATTTCCTAGAGAAATAGTATTCCTCTATGGCCTGCAATTTTTCTGCTACTAAAATCATAAGTGCGCTTTTTTATATTCTCCTAATATTTTAAAATCTTCAGTCATAATTGCCATAATGGCAATCGCTTTTTTATAGTCTTCAAAGGCATCAAAAGTCACATCTACAAAAAAAGCATATTTCCAAGGCGTTTCTATAATTGGCAGCGATTGTATTTTGGTTAAATTTAATTTACAATCGCTCATCACATTCAACATGGCAGCCAGACTCCCTTTTTTATGTTCTAATTCAAATTTTAAGGATGCTTTGTTAATCTCACTTTCAGGAATTTCTTGATGCGCTCTTTTAACAATTACAAAGCGTGTTTCGTTATGTTTAATGGTTTGAATGCTTTCTGAAAGAATGTTCAATGCAAATAATTCAGCAGCCAGTTTACTGGCAATGGCTGCAACGCCTTTTAACTTTTTACGTTGAATGCGTTGGGCCACTTCGGCTGTATCTTTATCTTCAATAAGCTTTATGTGTGGGAAATTCTTAAAAAATTCCTTACACTGCAATAACGCCATTGGGTGAGAATGCACCGCTTTAACATCGGCTATGGTTTGGTTTGGCAAAGCCATTAAATGGTGTTGCACATTTAAATAATGCTCCCCCACAATGTGTAAATGATGGGTGTCTATTAACGCATAATTTGGGATTATGGAACCCGCTATAGAGTTCTCCAAAGCCATGACTACAGCCTCGGTTTTGCCAGAAATCAAACGCTGTACAGCTTCGTTAAACGTTAAACACTCCAGTATATGGACTTGACTTTTAAAATATTGCTGAGACACAATATGATGAAAAGACCCTGCGATACCTTGTATGGCAATTGTTTGATTCAATTTTGATTATATTTTAAATTTTTCCAAAAAAAAAGTCCCGATTTATATCGAGACTTTTTTTATATACTTTATTAATTATAGGTTACATATACGCATACAAGGTCTCGTTTCTTTTGTTAAAAAAGAAATAATACCAATTGTTATATGCAAAATGTAATGTTGCGTTCATAATGAGCTGGTAAAAGTAATCAATATTTTAAAAAAACAAACTTTTTTTTAGTAGGATTCCCAAGCTAAGCTATTTTTCCCTGCTCTTGGCTAAACAATTATGCTTATTTTTGACAAAATCATTAATTAGAGAAATATGTCTATAGAAGTAGAACACCTTTCAAAATTTTACGGCCAACAAAAAGCGCTTAACAAGGTCTCTTTTAAAATAAACAAAGGAGAGGTTGTTGGTTTTTTAGGTCCTAATGGTGCCGGAAAATCGACCATGATGAAAATTTTAACCACCTACATTGAAGCCTCTCAAGGCATTGCAAAAATTAGTGATTACGATGTGGTGCTAGACGCCAAGGATGTCCAAAAACGTGTGGGCTACCTACCAGAACACAACCCGTTATACCTGGACATGTACGTTAAGGAATACCTAGCGTTTAATGCTGGAGTTTACAACATTCCCAAGTCTAGAATACAGGATGTTATCGAACTTACGGGATTGGCCCCCGAAGCCCATAAAACCATTGGGCAGCTTTCTAAAGGCTATAGGCAACGTGTTGGGCTGGCCAATGCCCTATTGCACGATCCTGAAGTGCTAATTCTGGACGAGCCAACCACCGGCTTAGACCCCAACCAGTTACTGGACATTAGGAACCTGATTAAAAGTATTGGAACAGAAAAAACTGTTTTTCTTTCCACACACATCATGCAAGAGGTTGAAGCCATGTGCGATCGAGTGATTATTATTAATAAAGGGGAAATTGTAGCCGATAAGAAATTAAACGAACTTCGTGAAGGTCAGCAACAAATAGTGGTTGTAGAATTTGATTACAGGGTTGAAGATGCCTTTTTATTGAACTTGCCAAAAGTAAAACAGGTTGTAAATACACACGATTTTATTTATGAAATCACGTTTTCTACTACAGAAGACATGCGTTCCCATGTGTTTGATTTTGCACATGACAATCAGTTGAAAATCCTTCAGCTAAATCAGAAAAATACAAGCTTAGAAAGTTTGTTCAGGGATCTGACCTCTTAAGGGGCTTATTGAAAAATAAGTGTTCCGGTATACAGTTGCTCTATGGTTACAATTGGTGGGTGGTTTACCGCAATTAAATCGCCTATACCCCGCAACACCCCTTTAAGTTCTTGTTGCGGATTAACCTTAATATCGTTACTGCCTCTGTGGTTTATGGTAACCTTTTGTGCCATTAAACCTGCCCCCTCAAAACGTCCGGTTCCGGCATAAAATGCAACGGTTAGCTCGTTAACGGCACCCGACAGGTAAAAGGAGGAAATGTTGTTCGATACAATACTTACTTGGTTACAATTAAGCTGCATCCTAAAATCGCCTACTGTAAAGGTCTCGCTTTCATTAAAATCTTCGGAATACAGCTTTAGGCTATCGTACCCCAAAACGCCTTCCGATACAATTTCGAACTGGGTAGACGTTCTTATCTCGCTAATGTTTGGGGCTGTAACATACACCTTGGTCGGGGCATAATCCCGCACAAAATTACAGGCATTGTTGTCCAGAAGCACCAATTTAGAATTGACCACACTAACCGCTATATCGCCCATTAAGTTCTTACCTGTTTCAACAACAACTTCGGTATCTGGTCCTTGCTTGAGAATAAGCTGGATGTTTTTGTTTACCAAAATTTTATCAAACCCTGCCACGGTTACTGTTTTTTGCACTGTGGTGCCCGTGGTTTGAAAGCAATCGTTTGCCTGTTCGCTATCGCAAGCAAACACAACCGCTAACATCATTATATATAATAATTTTTTCATCTTACAACCGTATGCCTACGCCTAGTTCAACCGCTTCTGCTTTTGCACCGTGCGACTTAAGTGTTAATGCGCCGAAAATTTGCTTGCTAAAATAACGTTTTAGACCTATTCTAAAATAGGTCTGCCCTTCAAAATCGTAAGGGTAATACACATAATACCCCAATTGGCTAACCACCGACATTTTATTAATAAACAATTCGTGTCCCACAAAAACCCCTAAACGCTTCCAATCTTCATCGCCGCTAACTTGCTCTTCGGGATAGGCCACCGACTGGTAATAAATAAGTTCTTTTAAAAACTCCGAAAAAAAGGCATCTGCGCCCAATTGCAACGCACTTTTGTACCCCAAACGCTTATCGGCATAGGCCGATACCACTAAAAAAGGATATTGCCCACTCCCCACAAAATCGCTTTCGTTAAGGCCACCACGCAATACCAAATTGAATTTTATAGGCTCGGCATACGAAACATCGGTTTCTGTATACAGGTACTCTGGCTCCGTTTCTTCTAGGCTATAGGTTACCCCTACATTAAATGCTATAGAATTTACACTGGTATTTGGCGCCTTTACATTGGCATTGGAATAATGAATTAAACTCAGCCCTGCCTGTAGTCCAAAACGGTCTATCAAGCGCGGTTTTTGGTAATTAAGCATTAAATAGGTACTGCTTAACAAGCGTGACCCAAAAGCCACATTTTTATGATTCTCGACCTTGTGATACGGATTGGTTGTATAGGCCAACCCCTGCCCTATGCGAAACATAACACGCCGTTTTAAAAAATAAAAATTGTAATGCGCATATAAGGCGTAGTTGTTGCCCAAAACGTCGTTCTTTAAATTTTGAAAAGCAAACGACACGCCATAATCGGGGTAATTAAAGCGTTGCTCCCAGGCCTTATGGCCAAACGTTTTTTTGTTCCAACTTAAAATAACCCCTTCTGGGTGGCCTTTTATTAGGTGCAGGATGTCGTTATTATGAAGCGCAATGTTGCCCTTAAAGTAATTAACATCTATTGTTGATGCGGATTGCTGTTTTTGGGCAAACAGTGTTCCCGTAAACAATACTATTATATAGGTTAAAACTTGCTTCATAATTGGGTTTGGAACGCAAAAATAACAGAATATTTAAAACAATTCTGAAGCAATGGCTTTAATATTATCGCTCTTCCCCATAGAATAATAATGCAGCACTGGCACACCGGCGGCCAACAGTTCCTTAGACTGCGCGATACACCACTCTACCCCCACTTGCCTTACCGCCTTGTTATCCTTACAACTCTCTACAGCCTCTATTAACGCTTCTGGCAAATCTATTTTAAATACTTGCGGCAAGAGCTGTAAATGCTTTTTTGTAGCAATGGGCTTTATTCCCGGAATTATGGGTACGTTAATCCCCGCCTGTTTAGCCGCCGTTACAAACTCGAAGAATTTCTTTTTATCGAAAAACATTTGCGTTACCACATAGTCTGCCCCGGCATCTACTTTTTCTTTTAAGCGTTTTAAATCGCTTTTTAGTGAAGGTGCTTCGATGTGTTTTTCCGGATACCCCGCCACGCCAATACAAAAATCGGACTTATCGCCGGCATCAATGACTTCGTGCAGGTACTTTCCTTTGTTTAGGTTCTGAATTTGCCCAACCAGCTGGCTCGCATAGGAATGCCCACCTTGCGATGGCTGGAAGTACTTTTGGTGACTCATGGCATCGCCCCTAAGCGCCATCACATTCTCTATGCCTAAATAATGGCAATCTACCAGCAGGTATTCGGTTTCCTCTTTGGTAAAGCCACCACACAGCACATGGGGTACAGTATCTACATGATACTTATGTTTTATGGAAGCGCAAATCCCTACAGTTCCGGGGCGCATGCGGGTTATTTTTCGGTCTAACAAGCCGTTTTTCTCAATGTAAACATGTTGCTCCCGCGAGGTGGTAACATCAATAAAAGGCGGCTTAAACTCCATTAACGGATCGATTTTGTTGTAGAGTTCTTTAATGCTGCTCCCCTTTTGCGGTGGGATAATCTCGAATGAAAATAATGTTTTACCGTTGGCTTGCTTAATATGCTCTGTTACCTTCATAGTTTCTTATAGCCTCGAAACATTAGGCTATAAGATACGCAATCAATAAGGAAACAGTAGTCATTAAGGCTACTTGAACGGCAAAGCGAATTTCTAATTTTAATTTAGTCATAACGTTCCTTTTTTTTGACAGTACAATATTAGTCTAACATCAAGAGTTTTATTTTAATTTAATTGCAACTATTAGTTAAGTTTTTGTTTTCTATAGTTTTTATTTTGGGCTCTCCCATTTGCTTTACAGGCTGTCTGCCAAATTGGGGTTAAGCCACTTTCTGGCGTGGTCTTCACTTATCTTTCGGCGGTTTGTATAATCTTGCAATTGGTCTTCGGTTATTTTTCCCAGACCAAAATACTTGGCTTCTTTGTTACCAAAATAATAACCGCTGACACTAGCTGCTGGCCACATGGCTAAACTATCGGTTAGCTCAACACCAATGGTTTCTTCAACTTTTAAAATATTCCAAATGGTCTTTTTCTCTAAATGATCTGGACAAGCTGGATAACCTGGTGCCGGACGAATGCCTTTGTAACTTTCGGCAATTAATTCTTCGTTGCTTAAGCTTTCTTCGGAAGCGTAATTCCAATGTTTGGTTCGTACTTCTTTATGTAAATACTCGGCAAAGGCTTCTGCCAATCTATCGGCCAAAGCTTTTATCATTATGGCATTGTAATCATCGTGATTCGCTTCAAAATCTTTGGCTAATTGCTCTGTTCCAAAACCAGCCGACACGCAAAAACAACCTATATAATCCTGCCTACCACTTTCTTTAGGCGCAATGAAATCGGCTAATGCGAAATTGGGAACGCCTTCGCGTTTTTTGAGTTGTTGACGCAGTGTTAGGAATTTTGCAAGACCTCTCGACTGCGCTCGAGGTGACAGTTCGCTTGTCTGTTCGAGTGCGGTCGAAAACTCAATATCATCATCGTTAACTGAATTAGCTGGAAACAGCCCAAAAACTGCTTTAGCTTTCAAAAGCTTTTCATCAAACACTTTTTGAAGCAACAGCTTGGCATCTTTAAACAATTCGGTTGCTTGTTTGCCAACAACATTATCAGTTAAAATATCAGGGTATTTCCCGTGCAAATCCCAACTTCTAAAAAATGGCGACCAATCGATATAATCTTCTAAAATTGTGATGTCGAAATCTTGAATATCTTGTATTCCTAATTGCTTCGGTTTTACAATTTCAGTAGCGTTCCAATCGATTTTAAACTTACGTTTTCGAGCTTCTTCTATAGAAACATATTCTTTCTTTTTACCACGTTTTAAAAACTGCTCACGGAATTTTTCGTATTCCTCACGAATCTGTTCTTTATAAGCTTTGTTATTCTTTTGAAGCAAATTACCAACCACCGTTACAGCTCTTGACGCATCATTTACATGCACTACCGTATTTCCATAATTTGGCGCAATTTTTACTGCCGAATGTGCTCTGGATGTTGTTGCTCCACCAATTAACAAAGGAATATTGATGTTTTTCTTTTCCATTTCTTGGGAAACGTATACCATTTCGTCCAACGAAGGCGTAATTAGGCCGCTTAACCCAATAATATCGACATTTTCCGTAATGGCCGTTTCTATAATTTTTTCTGGCGGCACCATAACACCAAGATCAATGATTTCATAATTATTGCAACCCAAAACCACGCTCACAATATTTTTACCAATATCGTGCACATCGCCTTTTACGGTTGCCATCAGTACACGACCAGCAAATTCTTGTTTTCCATCTTTTTCGGCTTCAATAAAAGGCTGCAAATAAGCAACGGCTTTTTTCATGACACGAGCCGATTTTACCACTTGGGGCAAAAACATCTTTCCGCTTCCAAACAAATCGCCTACCACATTCATACCAATCATTAAGTGACCTTCAATAACCTCAATAGGTTTGTTTACAGCTTGTCGCGCTTCTTCAACATCGTCAATGATAAAGGTTTCAATGCCTTTTACCAAAGCATGCGTAATTCGCTCCTGAAGTGGGTCATTACGCCATTCTAAAACTTTGGCTGCGTCCTCTTTTTTATTGTTTTTTACAGTTTCGGCAAAGTCCAACAACCGCTCGGTAGCATCGTCTCGTTTATCAAATAAAACATCTTCTACGTGTTCTAATAAATCCTTCGGAATTTCGTCGTACACTTCCAACATGGTTGGATTTACGATTCCCATGTTCATGCCGTGCTGAATGGCGTGGTATAAAAATGCGGCATTAATGGCTTCGCGAACGACGTTGTTTCCGCGAAACGAAAAGGACACATTACTTACACCACCAGACACGCTGGCATAAGGCAAGTTTTCCTTAATCCATTTTGTGGCATTGAAAAAATCCAGCGCATTTAAACGATGTTCTTCCATGCCGGTAGCGACCGGAAAAATATTGGGATCGAAAATGATGTCTTCTGGTGGAAAGTTGACTTGATTGACCAAAATACCATAAGAGCGTTTACAAATTTCAATCCTACGCTCATAAGTATCGGCTTGACCATCTTCATCAAACGCCATAACGATTACTGCTGCACCATAACGTTTGATAAGTTTTGCGTGATGAATAAAAGTTGCTTCTCCTTCTTTTAAACTGATAGAATTTACAACCGATTTCCCTTGAACAACTTGCAGTCCGGCCTCGATAATGTCCCATTTAGAGCTATCGATCATAATTGGCAATTTGGCAATATCAGGCTCGGAAGCAATAAGGTTTAAGAAGGTTACCATCGCTTTTTTTCCGTCAAGCATGCCTTCATCCATGTTCACATCGATGATTTGTGCGCCGCCTTCAACCTGATCTCTGGCTACATCCAACGCTTCGGCGTAGTTCTCTTCTTTTATCAATCGTAAAAACTTACGCGATCCCGTAACATTGGTGCGTTCACCGACGTTTATAAAATTGCTTTCGGGAGTTACGACTAGTGGTTCTAACCCTGATAATTTCAAGTATTTTTTACAGTCACTTTCTTTCATTGACATATATTAAGAGATTCCTGCCTGCGCAGGAATGACACGTGGTTTATATTTAGCTGCCACTTCGGCAATGGCTTTTATGTGTTCTGGCGTGGTACCGCAGCACCCCCCAATAATGTTTACCAAGCCATCTTTTAGATAGCTTTCTATAAGCTGCTGCATTTGTTTGGCGGTTTGGTCGTATTCGCCAAATGCATTGGGCAAGCCTGCATTGGGATGTGCCGATGTAAAAAATTCGGTATCGTGAGACAAACGCTTTAAATACGGTTGTAATTGGTCTGCTCCAAGCGCACAATTAAAACCAACACTTAATAACGGAATATGCGAAATTGAAATTAAAAACGCCTCTACGGTCTGACCAGACAAGGTTCTTCCCGATGCATCGGTAATGGTACCAGACACCATAATTGGAATGTCTATTTGACGTTCGTCTTTTACTTCTTCAATAGCGAACAAGCAAGCTTTTGCGTTTAAGGTATCAAAAATGGTTTCGACCAAAAGTACATCTACACCGCCATCAATTAAGGCTTCAACTTGCTGTTTGTAAGCTACGTGTAATTCGTTAAAAGTTACCGCACGAAACTCTGGCCTGTTTACATCTGGGCTTAAACTTGCTGTACGGTTGGTTGGGCCAATACTTCCTGCTACAAATCGTGGTTTGTCTGGATTGGCTTTTGTGAATTCTTCGGCAACTTGTTTGGCTATTTTAGCCGATTGGAAGTTGAGCTCATACACCAAATCTTCCATGTGGTAATCGGCCATACCAATGGTGGTTCCCGAGAAGGTATTGGTTTCTACAATGTCTGCGCCAGCTTCGAAATACTTTCGGTGTACTTCGGCAATAGCTTCTGGTTGTGTTAGAGACAACAAATCGTTGTTGCCTTTTAATGGATAAGGAAAATCCTTAAAGCGCTGGCCACGATAATCTTCTTCTGAAAAATTATAGCGTTGCAACATGGTTCCCATAGCGCCATCGAGCACGAGAATTCGTTTTTGTATTTCTTGATAAATGTTTGACATTCCTGATATTTGGTGTTGTGTTATCAGGAAAAGAGCGAGGAAAATTCTTTTCGTTATCTCTCTGCAACATGCAGTAGAATGTAGCACCTTCTCTGTTTGCACAAAGGGTTGCTAAGGTTTCAAAGGGTCTATTCCCTCCACCTTTCTTGATAACATCAATACGTTAATGAACGGGGCAAAGTTATAGCATTATTTTTTATTTACCCAATTTTTTATTTTAGAATTGGATGTGCGACAGGTTAAAAAGTGTGATTTACCAACCCCGACTAAAACAATTTTGTTTTATATTAGGTGTTATAACGATATAACGAAACCGCCCCACTTCATAATAACCACCCCATAACCAATGATAAAATTCTTTAGGAAAATTAGACAACATTTGATTTCGGAAGGAAATACTAAAAAGTATCTGAAATATGCCATTGGAGAAATTATTCTTGTGGTTATTGGCATTTTAATAGCACTACAAATCAATAATTGGAACAGCGAAAAAAACAGAAAAAAAGCTGAAAAAGTGATTATTGAACAGCTGATAGAAGACCTTAAAAAATCGCAAGTGGAACTTAAGGAGGTAAGAGAATCGCGTGAAGAACAAGCTAAAGCAAGTGCCAAAGTGTGCCATGCTTTCTTTAAAAACGATGTGCCAAACGACAGTATTTATAAATACATGCGCATACCATTAGGCACCGCAGTATATAGCCCAACACTAGGAACTGCCCGATCGATAATTAATTCTGGTAATTTAACATTAATAAGATCTAATGATTTAAAAATTAAAATCACTGCTTATGTAGAAACAGTTGAATATAAACTAAAGGACATAGACCGTTATGAAGAAACCTATTTTAGAAATGGACAATTGTTACTAAAAGAAGCTGTACAATTTACAAATTTAGTCCCTAAAGCATATTTATTCCATCAAACAAAAGGAAGCGACACCTTAAAAACCGACGAATTAAGAGCCATACCGTATGTGATAGAAAAAGTACCTTTTGAAACAGATTTGGAGGAAATATTTCAAAATTACAGCGTATTTTCAGCTTACAATTCTCTACTCGTTGCACATAGAAATAGTGCTTTTAAATATCGTGAGATATTGAAAATCACAAACGAATTATTGAATACATTAGAAGAAAATTAAGAAAGCACAAGCTCTAATTACAAAATCATAAAAGGCAAAAAATAGCGAACACAGCACACTGTATAACGGCAATTATTTCGAATTTCAAGGCATCAAAACCACACACAAAACTCTAGCAACCAACGAAATAAACACTTCAAAAAATGAAAGGCAACTTCTATATTAAAAACAGGCAAAAACTATTGTTTATGGCTCAAGAAATACATAAACGTGGGTTTGGAAAATTGCGAATAATCCCATCAGTATCGCCATCTGGAATGTATTGGCGTTGTAATTTCGTTGATGAAGCAAAAAGAAACTCGTTTATTGCCTCTAACTGGCTGCTTAACTACGAAAAAGAAGATTCTGAGCAAGAAATTGAACTAACAGCACAAGAATTGGCGGACTTGTTTATGAAAGAGAACATAAAATTTATTGACCATTGCAAAGGCAGAAATCAAGCGTATGAAAAATGGTATGCTAACATGTTGGAACAGCTAACAGCAGATGAATTACCATATGCATTTGCAGATTGGGAAATACCAGAAAACACATGGCAAACATCAAAAGGAAACGAAATAAAAACGCTCCCAAACGAGCACAACCATTATTAAGCGTAACAAGGCATGCAACCATGACGAAATGTTCTTGTTTTTTTAGTTAACTTAGTATCAAAACCAAGCAACGACAGCATAGCCAAATCCCTTGGCTGTTATAAAAAAGACCATGCAACTAAAAGAAAAAACAGTTTTAATTACCGGTGGAGCATCTGGAATTGGTAAAATTATGGTGCGTTTAATGTTAGAACGAAAAGCCAAAGTTATTATCTGGGACATTAATCAAGAAAGCATTGATAAAACCATAGCCGAATGTTCAAACAAAGGAGTACTATTTGGTTACAACGTTGATGTTTCAAACCTTGAACAAATTCAAGATACCGCTAAAAAAGTTAAAGCAGAAATTGGGGTTGTCGATGTTTTAATCAACAATGCAGGAATAATCGTCGGTAAATATTTTAAGGATCAGACGACATCCGAGATTTCAAAAACAATGGCCATTAATGCAAATGCGCCCATGTTTATTACCAGGGCGTTTCTTGATGATATGTTGCATCAAAATTCGGGGCATATTTGCAATATTACTTCGTCTGGCGGATTAGTTTCAAACCCTAAAATGTCTGTTTACGTAGCGAGCAAATGGTCGCTCATCGGTTGGTCGGATAGTGTGCGCTTGGAGATGAAACAAATGGATAAAAACGTGCATGTTACCACAATACTGCCTTACTACATTAATACAGGTATGTTTGATGGTGTAAAATCTAAAATTCCAATTCTCGAACCCGAAGCAACAGCATTAACCATTGTTAAAGCGATTGAAAAGAATAAAAAACTAATCAGTATTCCTGGCTACATTTATAGGTTTACGCGTTTTGGCCAAGCGGTCATGCCGATTGCCGTTTTCGATTGGTTTGCTGGAGAGGTGCTTGGGATTTATAACACCATGGCACATTTTACAGGGCGCAAAAAGTAGCTTTTAAATGTTTGGCATTAATTAAAGGGGTTTATCCAATAAAAAATCACGCCTGCCAACACGCACCACACATAAAGACTTGCTCTCGCCTAGCCTTCTTGCTGACCCCGTGCTTAACCAAAACCCACCATCTTTTTCTCCATAACTAGAGGCCACACAAAATAGTTGTGTTATGGCATTAAATGGAAATAATTGTTTTTATTGAAACAGGTCTGAGGATATGTACCGATCGCCTATATCGCATATAACCGTTACAATAACACCCGACTCTAAGGTGTTGGCTACTTGCAATGCCGAAGCGACTGCCCCGCCACTACTCATGCCAGCAAACACGCCCTCTTCCTTAGCCAGTTTATTGGCAATGTTACGGGCATCTTCTTCGCTAACCTCAACAACGGCATCTACTTTTTCCTTATTGAATATTTTGGGCAAATAAGCTTCCGGCCATTTTCTAATTCCCGGTATTTTGGCGTCATCTTTGGGCTGGGCTCCAATTATTGCAATGTTGGGATTTTGTTCTTTTAAATACGTAGAAACCCCCATAATGGTTCCTGTTGTGCCCATAGCCGAGACAAAATGGGTGATTTCGCCCTGGGTGTCTCGCCATATTTCTGGCCCAGTGGTGTTGTAATGGGCTTTCCAATTATCGTCATTGGCAAATTGGTTAAGCATAAAGTATCCGTTTTCTTTATGCAATTGTTCGGCCAAATCACGAGCCCCTTCTATGCCGTCTGCTTCTGAAGTTAATATAAGTTCGGCGCCATAGGCACGCATGGTTTTTATACGCTCTTTGGTAGCATTTTCAGGCATAACCAATATCATATGCACCCCTAGCAATCGTGAAATAAACGCCAGGGCAATACCGGTATTGCCGCTAGTAGCTTCAATTAGGGTATCTCCTTTTTTAATATCGCCACGCTTTAAAGCTTCCGAAATCATGTTATGGGCCGCACGGTCTTTTACGCTGCCTCCAGGGTTTTTACCTTCCATTTTTAAAAACAAACGCACCCCTTCTTTTTTAACAAGGTGCTTAACCTCTATTAAAGGTGTGTTTCCTATTAGGTCTAATACAGACTGGCTATTTATCATGTTTTCTAGTGCTTATTTTTATTTCGGATTGGTAGGTTACCAAGGCGTTTGGAGGCACCGATTTGGTAATCCATACATTTGCCCCAATAATGCTGTTGGCTCCTATAACAATGTCGCCGCCCAAAATTGTGGCATTGGCATAAATGGTCACATTGTCTTCAATTGTAGGATGCCGCTTGGTTTGCGACAGGCTTTTTTTAACCGACAACCCGCCCAAGGTTACCCCTTGATAAATTTTCACATTATTCTTTATAATGGTGGTTTCACCTATAACAATTCCCGTACCGTGGTCTATAAAAAACGACGTTCCAATGGTCGCTCCTGGATGGATATCGATGCCGGTCTTGCCATGAATGCATTCGCTCATCATACGTGCCACAATAGGAAGTCCTAACCTAAAAAGCTCATGGCTCATACGATGAATGGCTATGGCGTGAAAACCAGGGTAGGCCAAATACACCTCATGCAGTCCTTTGCATGCCGGGTCGTTTTTTTCTGTAGCTAGGGCATCAAGCTCTATGCTTCGTTTAATCTCCGGCAGCTTTTCCCTAAAGGCCTGCCATAAATCGTCTGGTTTGTTGGTTGTAATCTCTGAAACCACATTCTTAAAAATATGCTCCAAAGCATCCAATTCCTGTTGCTGGTGCTTCTCCTCATCAAACAAGGCATAAAACAACCGCTTTGTAAAGTTGGCAACGTCCTCTTTGATTCGTAAATTAATTCGCATAGTTATGTTTTATAACCGCTAAGGTACTATTCAAAGTTAGGATTTATAATTTTTTTTTACGAATAATTAAAATAAAACCCCGAAGCACCAAAGCCTCGGGGAATTATCTACTAAAAATCTAGTTTATGGCTTGTACTACGGCTTTAGGTGCTTCTTTTCTTGTGCCATCGAAACCATTAATCCCGCTAACGGTTGTGTATTTAAGCACATATTTTTTTCCGGGGTTAATGATTTTATAAGCCGATTGGCACATTAAAGTTGCCTCATGAAACCCACAAAGGATAAGTTTTAATTTGCCCTCGTAGGTATTTACATCACCAATGGCAAAAATTCCAGGGATGTTGGTTTGATAGTCTAGCGTATCTACTTTAATGGCATTTTTCTCTATCTCCAAGCCCCAGTCTGCAATAGGGCCTAGTTTGGGAGACAGCCCAAACAAGGGGATAAAGTGATCTGCTTCCAGAAGGATGTTTTCGCCTTCTTGCACTATGGTTAGGGCTTCTAATGATTCATTTCCATGCAGGGCTGTTACTTCGGCCGGGGTAATTAGGTTAATTTTTCCTAGCAGTTTTAATTCCTTAACTTTCTCTACAGAATCTAAAGCGCCACGAAACTCATTCCGTCTATGCACCAAAGTAACCTCTTCTGCTATGTCGGCCAAAAAGATGCTCCAGTCTAATGCCGAATCGCCACCACCAGAAATAACCACTTTTTTACCTCTGTATTTTTCTGGGTCTTTAATAAAGTACTCTACGCCCTTATCTTCGTAATGGGCAATGTTATCAATTAAAGGTTTTCGTGGTTCAAAAGATCCTAACCCACCAGCTATAGCCACTATAGGCGCTTGGTGCTTGGTGCCCTTGTTGGTAGTTACCACAAACGACCCATCGTCAAGTTTTTCTATGGTATCGGCGCGTTCACCTAAGGTAAACCCTGGCTTAAACTGTTTGCCCTGCTCCAATAGATTTTTGGTTAAATCGCCCGCCAAAACTTCTGGAAATCCCGGGATGTCGTAAATAGGTTTTTTAGGGTATAGTTCGGAACACTGCCCTCCAGGTTGTGGTAAAGCATCAATTAAATGGCACTTTAATTTTAACAATCCTGCTTCAAAAACAGTAAATAATCCTGTTGGTCCCGCTCCTATTATAAGGATATCCGTCTTAATCATAATACGTTTCTTTTTTGTGTAATTAATCCTTTGGTAATTTTGTTTAACGTACTCACTTTGTACGCAAAATCCCCTTTAATGGTTTGTCTATATAAGTTTAAATTTTGAACCAGTTGATCTATGTTTTCTGGGATAACTTCCTCGAAAAACTGTCGCAAACGTTTGGCTGTTGTTGGTGATTTCCCATTGGTTGAAATGGCGACCTTCACATGTCCTTTGGTAACAATACCGCCTAAGTAAAAATCACATAGTTCGGGGGTGTCGGCGACATTTACCAAAAGGTTTCTGGCCTTGGCATCGTCGTGGATTTGTTTGTTTACCAAAACCCTATCGGTTGCAGCAATTACCATATCCATATCTACCAAAAATGCTCTGTCGTAAGACATTCGAATGATTTTCACATCAAATTGTTCTGCCAATGTTAAAACCGCATCATTAAAAGTATTGGCCACCATAGTAACCTGGGCGTCTGGACTGGACTTTAATAAAAAGGTGAGCTTTTCCAGTGCCACATTACCTCCACCCACAATAAGGGTGTTAATACGATTCATTTTTATAAAGATGGGATATAAATTATTTCTTCCTTCCATTATTTCATATCGTTTTTACAAGATTTTAAATCTGTGTTTCTACAGCTTTTTAAGATGATAATTTATACACCTGCTTTGTTATGGCGCCCAATGCGGCTCTTTCCTTAACCACTTCGCCCACTACGATAATGGCTGGATTGGCCAATTTTTTTTCTGAAACAACCTCAGCAATAGTCGCCACGGTACCCTCGCCATATTTTTCGTTTTCGGTGGTGCCGTTTTGTATGATGGCTACTGGTGTTTCTCCCCGGCCTTCTGCCGCAAAGACATCCATGATGTTTTGCAATTGCCCCATGCCCATTAAAATAACTACTGTAGCGGTTGATTGTGCTGCCAACAGAATGTCGTTGGACATGTGGTGCGATTTGGTGGTTCCGGTAATGACCCAAAAACTTTCGGAGCTGCCTCGTTTGGTTAACGGAATGCCTTGATAGGCGGGCACAGCCAATGCCGATGAAATGCCTGGAACCACATAGCCCGCTACACCGTATTGTTGCGCATAGTCTATTTCTTCGGCACCACGACCAAAAATAAATGGATCGCCGCCCTTAAGGCGTACCACGTGACCTTTAGTCTGGGCGCGCTGTAAAATTAGCTCGTTAATTTGCTCTTGCTGATAGGCATAACAGCCTTTTCGTTTGCCAACAAAAATCAATTCGGCACTAGGAGCTGCATATTCCAATAAGCTTTTATTAACCAAAGCATCGTAAAGCACCACATCTGCCGAAGCTAAGGCTTTAATCGCCTTTAAGGTAATTAATTCTGGGTCTCCAGGGCCTGCGCCTACTACCGTTAATGTTGGTCTGTTATTCTCCTGCTTCATGTATTAAATCCTCCTTTCTATAGCGTTCTATCATCTCAAAGAATGTTATGGCCTTACTTAAGTAATCTGCGGCAAACGCAACGGTTGGTTCGTTTTTATTGATTTGGTACACCACCTCTGAAAAGGTCCCGTTGTGTGCGATCTTTTCAGCAGCAACAAAATGCTCGTCGAATAGAGTGACAATATTGGCTTGGGTGTTGGTTTTAATATCTTCTGCCGTTAGCAGGGCCTTGGCGCCATTAATAAAGGCCGTATAGGCATAATAAATGGCATCGGCATAGGCTTTGTTATCGTAGGCATCTTTAGCATAATCCAGTTTTTCTTTGGCCTCGAACAACAAGGTTTGCACTAAGTCGATAACCACCCCTGCACATTCGCCTACACCAACTTCCTGTACATATTTAGAGGTGTTTCCCCAATCGATAAAATCTGCATCCTGCAAACGATCGGTATTGGAAAGGCCTACCAGAAAATCGTAAAAGTATTTTTGTCCCTGCCTATCGTAATAGCTTAAAAAGGCTTCGTCGTCTATTCTATTTTCAGAAAAGTCGTCCAAAATTAGGCGTAAGGCTTGCGGCCCCTGTTTAGAAGGCAATTTAATAACCTTATCGGCAAATCGCCCGGCGCCGTTTCCTAAAACCCCACCCCCCAAAAGTACTTGTACTGCTGGTGCCACACGTTTATCTTTGGTTCTGATGGACATGCCCTGAAACCCAATGTGCGCCATATTATGTTGCCCACAGGCATTCATACAACCACTAATTTTTATGGCTATTTCTGTATTGCCCACATATTGCGGATACTCCGTTTGCAGCACACGCTCTAGTTCGTCTGCCAAACCAGTACTGCTGGCAATTCCCAAATTACAGGTGTCTGTACCTGGGCAGGCCGTTATATCGGTGGTAGCGTTGTAGCCTAACGCTGTAAACCCTAAGGCTTTTAATTCGTTATAAAAATGCGGCAACAAGGCGGCTTTTACATGGCGGATTAATATGTTTTGACGCAGGGTAAAACGCAGCTCGTTAGCGGCATAGTCTTTAATTAAACTCGCTAATTTTCTGGCTTTTTCTGTTGAAAAGTCGCCCAATTTTACTTTTATGCCTATGGCAAAAAGACCATCTTGTTTTTGTGGAAACACATTAAGCGATTTCCAATGCTGAAAAGCTTCCTTATCTGCTATAACCGTTGTGGGTACATTGGCTTCTGCCAAGACAAATCCGAAGCCTTCGGTATCTATGGCAACCGTGTGCTGCGACAAGGCTTTGGTTTCGGCTTCTACTAACTGTACGAAAGCTTCTAAGCCAATGTCTTTGATTAAAAATTTCATACGGGCTTTTAATCGTCTTGAACGCTCGCCGTGCCTATCGAAAACACGTAAAACACTTTCGATTACCGGAATGATTTTATCGGTTGGTAAAAACTCATACAGCACATCGGCTTCACGGGGCTGCGACCCTAAACCGCCACCTAGCATAACTTTAAACCCTCTTTGACCATTTTGCACTTTTGGAATAAACCCCAAATCGTGAATGTAGCTTAAAGCAGTGTCCTCATCGGAGGAGGAGAATGCAATTTTAAACTTTCTACCCATTTCCTGGCACACTGGATTTCTTAGGAAAAACTGAAATGTTGCATGCGCATAAGGCGTTACATCGAAAGGCTCGTTAACGTCTATCCCAGCCTTGGCACTTGCCGTTACGTTTCTAACGGTATTACCACACGCCTCTCTAATGGTGATATCGTCTTTTTCCAGATCGGCCCAAAGTTGTGGTGTTCGATCTAAACTAACATAATGAATTTGAATGTCCTGACGGGTGGTGATGTGCAATCTCCCCCTAGAGTACTCGTCGGATACCTCTGAGATACGCAACAATTGCTCGCTTGTTACTTTTCCGTAGGGTAATTTAATTCGTACCATTTGAACCCCCTGTTGCCTTTGGCCATAAATACCTCTTGCCAGACGCAGGCTGCGAAACCGCTCTTCATCGACGCTTCCTTCTCTAAACAATCGAATTTTTTTCTCTAATTCGATAATGTCCTTCTCTACAAATGGGCTTTCTATTTCGGTTCTAAAACTTTGCATGGTTTTGTTTTATATGCTTCTTTTTTTACTTTCTATTGAAAATGTATGCCACATTCCCGATTGCTTAAAGCCTTGATGGGATCGAAGTAATCGTAGTTTTTTGGCAAATCGTGTTTTTCTAAATAATCATCTAACTCGCTATCGCTCCAATAATAAAAAGGGCTAACCTTTAAAATGCCATCTTTGCTATAGCTTAAAATGTCTTTTTTATTTCTGTACTCGGTTTGTCTTACCCGAATGTTGGTAAACCACAAATCCGGCTTGAGTTCTTGCAGGGCCCGTCTAAAAGGTTCTAGCTTTACGACTTCTGAAAATTCATCGAAATTGTCATCTTCTAACGAAGGGAATCCAATGGTGGCTTCAATTTCTGCTTTACTTTTTAGCGCCTGATATTTCTGGATGTTTAAATTGAAACGCCCTATTAGCTGAGCCGCATGCTCGTAAGTGCTTGGTAAGTTGTAAAGGGTATCGCACCAAACAACCTTTATGTGTTCGTCTTTTTTTGAGATAGAACTCAACAATACCGCCGAATACACCCCAAAACTGGTGGTTACAATTTTATTGGTCGTTTGGGCTAAGGCCCAATCTATAATATCTTCGGGGGTTTTGTCTCTAAGTTGTTTGTTCCAGTATTCAATATCAATATGCTGTATCATTATGCTTTGTTTTAATACTCCCATAGGAATAATAGGAATTGAGGGCAAAGGTAAAAAAACATTCTTTAAATCCTATTTATTGGGTAGGAAAATCTAAATTAAATCGGCAAGTGATTTATTATTGAAGATATTTAGCGTGCTATCCCGTACTTCTAGCATTAACTTATTTACAGAGCATGTATTCTCATCTGGGCAGTCGTCGCACTTTTCATAAAAATTTAAGCTTACACAAGGCACCATAGCAATGGGGCCTTCCAGAATACGCATGACAGCCACCATTTTTATATCCTTAGGATCTTTTAAAAGATAATACCCACCAGTTTTGCCTTTTTTTGATCCTAAAAATCCATTTTTACGAAGGGTAAGCAAAATACTTTCCAAAAATTTTCTAGAGATATTCTCATGCTCAGATATTTCACTAATCTGAACTGGTTTATCACCTTCCTGTCTCGCTAAATAAGTGAGGGCTTTAAGGCCGTATTTGGTTTTCTTTGAAAGCATGCACCAAATATAACCAAAATCTTAATTCATCCTAACGCCTGTTTTAAATCGTTAATAACGTCTTCTACATTTTCTAAACCTACCGAACATCGTACCAAGCCGTCTGTAATTCCAACTTCTAATCGGTCTGCTTCACTTAACTTACTATGTGTTGTAGATGCTGGATGTGTTACAATTGTTCGTGTGTCTCCTAAATTTGCTGTTAATGAGCATAGTTTTATGCTATTCAAAAAATTGCGTCCAGCTTCAATACCTCCTTTTACTTCAAAAGCTACAATGTTTCCTCCCAATCGCATTTGTTTTTTTGCAATTTCATACTGCGGATGCGATGTTAAAAATGGATACTTTACCAAGTTCACCTTTGGATGTTCTTCTAAAAACTGCGCTACTTTGAAGGCGTTTTCACAATGTTTTTCTACTCGGATTGCTAAGGTTTCTAAACTCTTAGACAACACCCAAGCATTGAATGGTGACATGGCTGGTCCAGTGTTTCTTGAAAACAAATAAATTTCTCTTATCAGTTCCTCTTTTCCTACCGTTACTCCTCCTAAAACGCGTCCTTGACCATCTATCAACTTTGTTGCTGAATGAATTACCAAATCTGCTCCAAATTTGATTGGGTTTTGTAAGTACGGCGTTGCAAAACAATTGTCTATCACCAATAACAAATTGTGCTTCTTTGCAATGTTTCCTAACAACTCCAAATCTAAAATATCAACTGCTGGATTGGTTGGTGTTTCTGCATATAATATTTTGGTATTCGGTTGAATCAAACTTTCAATCTTAGCTACTTCATTAATTTTAAAATAACTCGTTTCGATATTCCATTTAGGCAAATACTTTGTAAACAAGGTATGGGTTGACCCGAAAACAGAGCGACACGATACAATATGATCTCCCGTATTCAACAAAGCTCCAAAGGTTGAAAACACTGCTGCCATACCCGTTGCAAAAGCATATCCTGCTTCTGCTCCTTCCATTGCTACCATTTTATTAACGAATTCTGTGGTATTCGGATTTGAAAATCTACTGTATAAATTCTTCTCCTTTTCTTCGGCAAACGATGCTCTCATATCTTCAGCATCATCAAACACAAAACTTGAGGTTAAGTATAAGGGTGTTGAATGTTCTGAAAATTGAGTGCGCTCTGTTTGCGTTCGTATGGCTTGGGTTTCGAAATGTTGACTCATGTTGTTTTTTTAGATGTTAGACCGCTTCGCTGTTAGAACAAAGAAGTGAGACGCTCTTATTTTTTTTCTCTCTATTCTCACTTCTTTATTCTCTAGTCTATCTAGTTATTATTCTTTGCTAATCGTAAAATATCTCCAAATACGCCTCTTGCAGTAACTTTTGATCCTGCTCCTGCTCCTTGAATGACAATAGGCTGTTCTCCGTAAGACTCCGTATAAATTTCAAAAATTGCATCAGACCCTTTTAAACTTCCTAAAGGCGAACTCTCTGGTACCGATACTAATTTTACATCTAATTCTCCTTTTGATTGTTGTAAGTCTCCGTGTAAATCACCAATGTATCTCAGTACATGCTTCTCTTCTTGTGATTCTTTTTGTTGTTGGAATGTAGTATCTAACTTCTCTAAACTTGATAAAAATTCGTCAGAAGATATCTCTCTAAACTCCTCTGGAATCAGGTTTTCTATCTGAATATCTTCAAATTCATTTTCTAAATCTAATTCACGAGCTAAAATCAATAGTTTTCTGGCAACATCATTTCCACATAAATCTTCACGAGGATCTGGTTCTGTAAATCCTTTATCAATGGCTTCTTGTAACACCCTTGAAAACGGTACGTCTTCCGCAGAAAACTTATTAAACAAATAACTTAAAGATCCTGAGAATACGCCTCGAATTCTGGTTATATTCTCTCCTGAATCGTGCAATAATTTAATCGTATCAATCAATGGCAACCCTGCACCAACATTGGTTTCATATAGGTAACTCTTCTTATTTTCATCTAAGGTTTTACGTAACTCCTTATAAAAATCGTACGAAACGGTATTGGCTATTTTGTTAGAAGAAACTAAATCGAATCCGGCATTGACTAACGGAATGTAATTCTCAATAAAATCTAAACTCGCCGTATTATCTATTGCGATTAAATTTTCTAAATGATGCTCTTTCGCATAGTCAATTACACTGTCAACTATGTACTTATCTTCTACTGCTTTATCAAGCTCGTTTGACCAGTTTGTATCAGCTCCGTTTTTAGTCAACAACACTTTTTTAGAGTTGGCAATGGCAAAAATGTTCAGGTGAATTTTACGTCTTTCTAAAATTGATTTTGAGTTCTCTAGAATTTGTTCAATCAAAGTTCCTCCAACTAACCCCTTACCAAAAACAGCAATATTTATCTTTTTAGCAACCCCAAATACCTGACCGTGAATCACATTCAACGCCTTGTGTAATTGCTCTTTCTTCACTACCAAACTCACATTTTTACCTGTAATGGTATTGTTAAACAATAACGGTACTATTTGGTTCTTAATTAAAGCGTTGTATGGATGATGAAACTCACTTAAATCTTGACCAATTATTGAAATTACCGATACTTCATCTTGAATCGAAATCTGGTTTACATCTTTCGTTTGTATATCGTTTTCAAACTCTTGCTCTAAGGCTTTTACAGCAGCAGTTGCATTCGATTTGTCGACCACTAAACCAATTCCTCTTTCTGAAGAACCTTGCGAAATAATGCTCACACTAATTCCGTGATTGCTCAATGCTTTAAAAATACGTGCATCCACTCCTACTTTTCCTAGTAATCCTCTTCCTTCGAAGTTTATTAAAGCAACCTCGTCTAATACTGATAAGGATTTGATTCCTTTTGAAGTTGATTTCGCTGTAATCAACGTTCCATTATCATTAGGATTGAAGGTGTTTAATATTCGAAGATTGATATTCTTCTCTAACAACGGAATGATGGTTTTTGCATGCAAAATAGTTGCTCCGAAGTTGGCTAACTCATTTGCCTCAGAAAATGATAACTCTTCTATCTTTTTAGCATCAGCTACCAAATCAGGATTTGCAGTAAAAATCCCATCTACATGCGTATAGTTTTGCAACTCTTCAGCATCTAAATAGTTCGCTAACAACGAGGCGGTATAGTTACTTCCGTTTCTACCCAACGTAGTTGTTTCGTTTTTTAGGTTTGATGCTATAAATCCTGCGACTACATTAACCGTTGTTCCGTTGTGCTGCTTAAAGTGATTTAGCACATTTTCTTTAGATGCCTCTACAATCGACTGCCCTTTGCCAACTATCTCATCTGTTTTTAACAACGCTCTTGAATCCGTTGCATGCGCGTTAATTCCTTTTTGTTGCAACAAGTCGGTTACCGTTTTTATAGACAATAACTCACCTTGTGCTAGTACTTCGTCCTTTATTTTTTGACTATAATCACCTAACAAGCTTACTCCTTCAAACAACTTCTCCAAGCGATTAAATTCCGTAGAAAAATCTACCAACGGCGTTAACTTAGTTTGCTCAAATCGAAACGCTTCTAATTGTTCTTTAAAAGCTTCATTTTTAGCAGCTCTTTCTAACAGTTCTTCCAACTCATCCGTAGCATTTCCTCTTGCAGATACTACTACTGCTATGTTTTCTCCTTCATTAATTTTCTGTTCTATGATAGATACTACATTTTGTATTCCTTCATTCGACAAAGATTTTCCGCCAAACTTTAAAATTTTCATTCTCTTATTTGTTGATTTTTGATTGAATATCGGTTCAATAATTTTTTCTAATTGCTTGTATTCTATTAAGAAAGCATCATGCCCATGATCTGAATTAATTTCATTATAGGTTACATTCGCATGAGCAGATGCCAGTTGTTTGTGTGTTTCTCTGTTTTCTTCCGCTGTAAAAAACAAATCGGAATCTACGCCTACAATATGGATGTCTGCCTCGATTCTCTCTAATACATCTAGCTCTTCTCTTCCTTTTATTACATCGATGGTTTTTAATAACTGATTCATCAATTTATAGGATGCTAACTGATAGCGTTCTTGTAATTTTTTTCCGTGATGTAGCAGCCAGCTTTCTACATTAAAAAGCGCTGATTCTTCATTTTTTGAACGCTGAAAACGTTTTTTAAACGACTCTGGTGTTCTGTAACACAACATGGCGTGCATGCGCGCGTCGTGCACCGGATTACTAGAATTGGTTAAAAATTGTTCTTGAATTTGACAATTCGCTATCAACCAATCGGTCGATTTCCAATCAGTTGCTACCGGAATTAAATGCTCAGTAATTTTCGGATTCAACACAGCCATTTCCCATGCAATTCCTCCTCCTAAAGAACCTCCAATTAATGCAAATAACCTGTCTATTTGCAACTGTTGTAATCCTTGTAAAAAGATGTTGGCAATATCGCGTGCTTCAAAACTTTTATAGTCATCAATTAAAAAATCGTCATACCCATTTCCTGGTATGTTAAAGCACAAAATGGTATATTCATTAGTGTCTATAACCTTGTTGTCTCCTATTAAATCTTGCCACCAACCTTCGGCTCCTGCAACATTGCTATTTCCTGTAAGTGCATGGTTAACAAGTACAATTGGCGCCGTACCCAAAGGTTTTCCAAATAATTGGTAAGACAATTTTAACGTAATTGTCTTACCAATTTCTAATTTGAAATTTGGAATTTGGATGTGTTTTAATTTTGACATTTATTAAATAGCATATTGTTTTTCAACCTCAAGACTTACTGGGGTGGCGTTCAATAAATTATCCTTAACCGGACAGCGCTCTTGAACTATTTTCAACCAAGTTACAAGCGTTTCAATAGATGCTTCTGTTTCTGGAATTAGTTTTAAACTAATTTCCTTAAATCCTGCTCTTTCCTTATTTGAAGTTCCAAATAGTTTATCAGGATTTATATTTCCTTCTACTTCAATTTTTAAGGAATTAATTGTAAACCCTAATTCTTTGGCAACCAAATGCCCAACTACATTTACACAGCCAGCCAATCCAGCTAACAGATATTCTACAGGATTTGCATGTTCATCAGTTCCGCCTAAATCTTCAGGTTCGTCTATAATTAATTTGAAATTCCTTGTTTTTGCAATGAATTTTGCTGGAGATGCACTTTCTCCATGTACTTTAAATATTAAATCGCTCATTAGTATCTTTTTTATAAGTTAGATTCAATTTCCAAAACAGTTTCTTTAACTATTTTGAAGGTTGCTTTTAAATCGGTTTTTAAATCTTCAATACTTTCCAAACCAACCGATAAACGGATTAAGCCTTTCGTAACACCTGTACTTTCTTGTGCTTCGTCACTTAATTGTTGGTGTGTAGTACTCGCTGGATGGATAATTAAGGATTTAGTATCGCCGATATTGGCTAGTAATGAGAACAATTTTGTGTTATCAGCAATCGTTTTAGCGGCTTCGTAACCTCCTTTTACACCAAAAGTTACCAATCCACTTTGACCTTTTGGTAAGTATTCATCTGCTAAAGTTTTGTATTGATTTCCTTCCAATCCTGGATAGTTTACCCAAGCAACTTCTTCTTGCTCTTGTAACCACTTAGCTAATTCCAAAGCACTTTCACTATGCTTTTTAATTCTCACGTCTAAGGTTTCCAATCCTTGAATGATGTTGAATGCGTTTGTCGGACTTAATGCTCCTCCAAAATCACGTAAACCTTCTAAAATTAATTTAAACGTGTACGATGCTGCTCCTAAAGCTTCGTGATATACCAATCCGTGATATCCTGCTGAAGGCTCTGTAAACTCAGGAAACTTTCCATTTGCCCAGTTAAAAGTTCCTGCATCAATGATTGCTCCACCTAACGAATTTCCTTGTCCGCCAATATATTTTGTTAACGAGTGAATTACAATATTAGCTCCGTGTTCAATCGGATTTAACAAAGCTGGAGTTGCTACGGTATTATCTACAATAAAAGGTACTTCTGCTTTTTTAGCGTGAGCAGAAATCGCTTTTAAATCCAATACATCCAACTTCGGATTCCCTAAAGATTCTACAAAGAAAGCTCTGGTATTCTCTTGTACTGCTGCTGAAAAATTATCAGGGTTTGAAGCATCTACAAAGGTTGTGGTAATTCCTAATCTTGGGAGAGTAACATTTAATAAATTGTAGGTTCCACCGTACAAACTACTCGAAGCTACGATATGATCTCCTGCTTTTAACAAGGTTAATAATCCTGTTGAAATTGCTGCCGTACCTGAAGCAAAAACTACAGTCCCAATACCACCTTCTAAAGCAGCTAAACGATCTTGTAAAATTTGATTGGTTGGGTTGTTTAATCGGGTATAAATAAACCCGAGTTCCTTTAACGAAAATAAATTTGCTGCATGTTCTGCATCGTTAAAAACATACGACGTAGTTTGGTAAATTGGAACTGCTCTTGTTCCACTTGTTTGTGTTACATCGTGACCTGCATGCAACGCGTTTGTTGCGAATTTTTGTGTACTCATTTTTCTTGTTTTTGAGTTAATACTTGATTCCCGCTTCCGCGAGAATGACATTTTCAAAGGAAACCCAATACTGCGTATTGTGAATCGTTTTGAGATTAAACCAAAAGCCAAAACACATCTTTGTTAGATGTTGCTTACTAGAAAAATGTTATTAAGAAATTATAAGGAGTTTCTTGTAGTTATTAAAGAAACTTCTTTGGGTTATCTATCCTTGAGTTTTGCACTCTGGTAGAATTTAGCACCTTCTTTGTTTGCACAAAGGGTTGCTAAGGCTTCATAGGGTCTAATCCCTCCACCTTTCTTGATAACATCGTCAATAAGTGTTTGAACTTTTACGAGCGCAAATATTCAATTATAAAAATGGATTTTCCAAATTTATTTTAAATTTTATTTCAAAACTAAAAAACAAATAAACTTAAACAAATAAACTTATTAGTTTTCTTTTTTTATGGTGTTAATTTTATTGAACGAAGCAATCATTCCTTGTATTAAAGCGGCGCTTAACCCTTTGTGCTCCATTTCATTCAAGCCTTCAATAGTACAACCTTTAGGAGTAGTTACTTTGTCTATTTCTTCTTCAGGATGATTTCCCGTTGCGATTAATAAGCTGGCAGCACCTTCGCTGGTGTGCATCGCTAATTCTTGTGCTTCTTTGGCATCAAAACCTAGCTGAATGGCTGCCTGAGTGGTAGCACGTATCAAACGCATCCAAAAAGCAATACCGCTGGCACAAATCACGGTAGCTGCTTGCATTTGACTTTCTGGAATTACCATTGAAGTACCTAATTGATTGAAAATGGCCATAGCCGTTTGCTGGTGTGCTTTTCCATGAATATTACTACAAATACAGGTCATCGATTTTCCAACAGCAATAGCCGTATTAGGCATCGCTCTCATAATAGTGGCATTAGCACCAATAAGACTTTCCATTTTTTCTATAGAAAACCCGGTAACAGTAGAAATCACTATATGGTTATTAGATAATAGTGGCGCCGTTTCTTTTAAAACTTTTTCAAAATGTGCAGGTTGCACGGCAAAGATTAACACCTTAGATTGCACGATTGCTTCCTCGTTGTTTGAACGTATAAAAATGTTTGGTAAATCTTTAAATTCATGTAATTCATCAATATTTCTCTTGGTTAAGAAAAGTTGAGTGAACGAATTGTTTTGTATCAATCCTTTGGCAATCGATTTCCCTAAATTTCCTGTCCCTATAATTGCTATTTTCATATCTTTTATTTTAAAAAATAAGTTGTTTTTAGTTGTCGTCCTGTGCCTTCTTAAAAATCAAACATCAGGTTCTTGTTTTTATATTTTTTTACGTTGCCTCCATTGTGTAGACGTTGTGTTTAGTTTTTTTTCTTCGGAAGAGAAGAGTCGGACTCACCTAAACTCCATAGCAGAATCGTACCCTTACGGACGACGATTATCACCAATGAGAATTAACGGTCGATTGAAGTCAACTGTTAAATGCTTTAAAAATATTATTTGGAAAAGATGTTTCAAGATTAAAAGAATATACGTTATACAATTGCAAATAAGAGACTAGCAAAAGCAGCGACGCTTGCTAATCTGCAAACTGGGCTGTAACGGACGTATATTTTTTTGTGGTAAAAACATGAGGCAAATATATACTTTTTTAAAAATGCAACATGTGTTATCAACTATATATTTACAAAATATAATCTAAACCAAAAAAATTAGGGGTTGCTTACAAGAAAAATGCTGCCAAGAAATTAAAAGAAGAGTCTTATAGGCTTAAATTCTTCTACTTTTAAAACATGCGCTCAAACTTGTTGTAATTTGCATAAAAACCCACGTTTACAAAGCTTTTATAAAAAAATTCTTAACCACAAAAAAAGCCTTATTTGCTTTTACAGGAAAAGAAAGGCCCTAACTTTTAAAAGAATAATTTTTATTTGTATTTTTGCCCTAAATATTTTTTGAGGAAAGATTTGAACTGATTGCAACCTCATTAAAAAAATGCTAAAGCAGTAACCTTTCTACGCTTTTAGCATGCTCTTGCAGTCCAGTTAACATTTAAAACGTATAACAATGCCATACTTATTCACATCGGAAAGTGTCTCGGAAGGACACCCAGATAAAATTGCAGACCAAATAAGCGATGCTTTAATTGATAACTTTTTAGCATTTGACAAAGACGCTAAGGTTGCCTGCGAAACCTTAGTTACCACGGGACAGGTTGTCCTTGCTGGCGAGGTAAAATCGAACACCTATTTAGATGTTCAACAAATAGCCAGAGACGTGATTAACAACATAGGGTATACCAAAGGCGAGTATATGTTCGATGGCAATTCCTGTGGGGTGCTATCGGCTATTCATGAGCAATCTGAAGACATTAACCGAGGGGTAGACCGCGCCACCAAAGAAGAACAAGGTGCCGGAGACCAAGGCATGATGTTTGGCTATGCAACCAAAGAAACCGAAAACTACATGCCATTGGCTTTAGACCTGTCGCATACCATTTTAAAGGAACTGGCCGTATTGCGAAAAGAACATAAAGACATCACCTATTTGCGCCCCGACTCTAAGGCACAAGTAACCATTGAATATAGCGACGACAACATCCCACAACGCATAGAAGCCATTGTTGTCTCGACACAACACGACAATTTTGACAAAGACGATGTGGTCATGCTGGAAAAAATACGCAACGACATTAAAACCATTTTAATGCCCCGCGTTATTGCCAAACTGCCAGAACACATTCAGGCCTTATTTAACGAGCAGATAAAGTACCACATTAACCCTACGGGGAAATTTGTTATCGGGGGTCCACATGGCGATACCGGTTTAACAGGACGAAAAATTATTGTAGATACCTACGGCGGAAAAGGCGCCCATGGCGGCGGTGCTTTTTCTGGAAAAGACCCCAGTAAAGTAGACAGAAGCGCGGCCTACGCAACAAGACATATAGCCAAAAACCTTGTTGCAGCAGGGGTTTGCGACGAAGTATTGGTTCAGGTAAGCTATGCCATTGGCGTTGTAGAGCCTATGGGAATTTTTGTAGACACCTACGGCACCAGCCATGTTAAGCTAACTGACGGGGAAATTGCTTTAAAGGTTTCTGAAATTTTCGACCTAAGACCGGCAGCCATTGAAAGCAACCTAAATTTACGTCAACCCATGTACAGCGAAACCGCAGCATATGGCCACATGGGAAGAGAAAATGAGGTTGTTAAAAAAACCTTTACACAACCCAACGGAGACAGTGTAACTATAGATGTGGAACTTTTTACTTGGGAAAAATTAGACCGAGTAAGCGACATAAAAAAGAGCTTTCATCTATAACACTTAAGACCTCCCTAAAAGGAGGTCTTTTTTTACCTTGAAAAAGACGCCTCTTGTATGAGGCTTTTTTTGTAATTTGCCCATAACGATTATCAAAAGTATTTCCGGTGAAACACTGTCTTTTTCTCTTGGTTTTTATCCCATCGCTCTTGTATGGCCAAAAGGTTATAGAAACCAAACTTATAATCCATACCCCGATACAATCGGCAGAGCTGTTGGCAATCGATAATTTTGAAACCCGTTATCACGTTACCAACAACACCCTTTACAAAACTACCGAAACCGCAACCTTAAGCTATCACAATTTCCAACTGGGAAACCTCACAACCATTAATGTCTTTAACCCCTTAAAAACTGTCTTGTTCTACAAAGACTTTAATACTGTAATACTCCTAGACAACAGGCTTTCAGAAATTTTCAAAATCGATTTTAATACCATACAACCCTATAAAAATATTTTATTGGCAAGCCCAGGAAACGACAACCACCTGTGGCTCTTTAACCTAAACACACAAGCCGTTGAGCGGTTTGACTTTAAACACCAAGAAACCAAGGCCAAAACACTGCCCATAAACGACACCCCGCTTGATTTAATTAGCGATTACAACTATTGCTGGCTGTTAACAGAAACCCATCTTTATAAATATAATTATTTTGGCAGTTTGGTCTATAAAATTGAAAACAAGGGCTACAAAGCCATTAAACAATTTAACGGGCGCTTGTTTGTATTAAAAGGCAATACCCTACTCACCTATTTAGAAAACGACAACACATTTGCCCTTATAGAAACCCCCGATTTGTTAATAAAACAGTTTTTTGTAACGGGCGAAAGCTTGTATCTTTACACCGATAAAACCTTAAGCAAATTCCACCTAAAACTTTAATCTATGCACTTTGCCGTAGCAGGAAATATTGGCGCAGGAAAAACCACCCTAACCAACCTTTTAGCCAAGCATTACAAATGGGAACCTCAATTAGAAGATGTTGTAGACAACCCTTATCTCGATGATTTTTACAACCAAATGGAACGCTGGAGTTTTAACCTACAAGTGTACTTTTTAAATTCCAGATTTAGGCAAGTACTGCAAATACGCAAAAGCGGAAAAGACATTATCCAAGATAGAACCATTTACGAAGATGCCCATATTTTCGCTCCTAACCTGCATGCTATGGGGTTAATGACCAATAGAGATTTTGAAAATTACCGTTCCCTATTTGATTTGATGGAATCTTTAGTACAAGGCCCCGATTTATTAATTTACTTAAGAAGTTCTATCCCAAACCTTGTAAAGCAAATCCACAAACGCGGCAGAGATTATGAAAACTCTATAAGCATTGATTATCTGAGTCGTTTAAATGAACGCTATGAAGCTTGGATTCACGGTTACGACAAAGGCAAACTGCTTATTGTTGATGTTGATGATTTGGATTTTGTTAGCAATCCAGAGGATTTGGGGAGCATTATAAATAAAATTGACGCCGAAATTCACGGATTATTTTAATACCATTATTACCATAAAAAAACGGCCACACTTTTAAAAGCGTGGCCGTTTTTTTATGTTTGAGCATCTTAGCCTTCTTCATTTACAAAAGCGCCATTCTTTTTTAATTGAAATGTTACAGCATCTGCTTTTAGTGCGTTTAACCTAGCTTCAACTTCGGCTAACGAACCTGCGATTACTTTTTCATTTACTTCTGGAATACCATTTTCATTTTGGTATACATAGGTAACCACTTCTGCCTTGGCAACACCTTCTTGTTCATCAACTTCCATATCTACAGAAACTTTTTTAATAACCTCGCTGCTTGCTTCAACACGAGTGGTTTCAGTTGCCACTCCAGTATCCGTCTCAGCACCGTGATTGCCTAAAATAGGCGCAATGACCAACCCTACCAAACAGGTTAATTTAATAAGAATGTTCATGGATGGTCCAGAGGTATCCTTAAACGGGTCGCCAACGGTATCGCCTGTCACGGCTGCTTTATGGGCATCCGATCCTTTATATTCCATTTTACCATCAATCTCTACACCTGCTTCAAACGATTTTTTGGCATTGTCCCAAGCGCCTCCTGCGTTGTTTTGAAAAATGGCCCACATTACGCCACTTACACACACTCCAGCCATGTAGCCGCCTAACGGTTCGGCACCAAATACCAACCCGATAATTACTGGTGTAATGATGGTAATTAGTCCGGGAACAATCATTTCCCTTAAAGCTGCCTGCGTAGAAATATCGACACATTTGGCATATTCTGGGGTGCCTGTCCCTTCCATTATACCCGGGATTTCTTTAAACTGGCGACGTACTTCTTTCACCATTTCCATGGCTGCTTTTCCTACCGACTGCATGGCTAATGCAGAAAAAATGACAGGAATCATACCGCCAACAAATAACATGGCCAACACATCTGCTTTAAAAATATTAATCCCATCAATACCTGTAAAGGTAACGTAAGCCGCAAATAAAGCTAAAGCTGTTAATGCCGCCGAGGCAATAGCAAATCCTTTACCAACAGCTGCTGTGGTATTTCCTACCGAGTCTAGAATGTCTGTACGCTCACGTACATGTGGCTCCAGTTCACTCATTTCGGCAACGCCACCAGCGTTATCGGCTATAGGGCCAAAAGCATCAATAGCTAACTGCATGGCTGTAGTAGCCATCATCGCAGATGCTGCCAAAGCAACACCATAAAATCCAGCCAAGGTATAAGAACCATAAATGGCTGCAGCAAATAAGATTACCGATAAAAAAGTAGATTTCATACCTACTGCTAAACCAGCGATAATGTTTGTTGCGGCACCTGTAGAACTGTTTTGTACAATATCTAAAACTGGTTTTTTACCCAAAGAGGTGTAATAAGCCGTCACCATCGATATTAAAGCCCCAACGGCCAAACCAATCATGGCGGCATAAAAAACATGTCGCGAAGGAACTACTACGGCTTCTTCTACGCCAAAGAAATTCATTTCCATGGTCATGGGTAGCATCCAACGAATTAAAAACCAACTTGCAATAGCCGTTAAAACTATGGCAGCCCAGTTTCCAGTATCCAGTGCTTTTTGTACTTGCGCTTCTTTGGCATCGTTAGAGGAAATCTTAACTAAAAATGTGCCTATGATGGATGCCAAAACCCCTACACCTGCGATTACCAAGGGCAATAAAATAGGCCCCATATTATTAAAGGCATCGGTAAAAGGCGCTGCGGCCGACATGTCTTTTATTACATAATTCCCCAACACCATGGCAGCCAATACGGTGGCCACATAAGACCCGAACAAATCGGCACCCATTCCTGCAACGTCGCCTACATTATCCCCTACGTTATCGGCAATGGTAGCCGGATTACGTGGGTCGTCTTCTGGAATACCCGCTTCTACCTTTCCTACCAGATCGGCACCAACATCGGCAGCCTTGGTATAAATACCGCCACCCACGCGAGCAAACAATGCTATAGACTCTGCCCCTAGCGAAAAGCCAGCCAAGGCTTCTAGGGCAATGGTCATTTCAGTATAAAAAGAGGCATTGCCAGTAATAAACATTTTCACAAAAATGAAAAACAGCAAACTTAGTCCTAATACGGCTAGGCCAGCAACGCCTAAGCCCATTACTGTTCCACCACCAAACGACACTTTTAGTGCATTTGGCAAGCTTGTTTTTGCAGCTTCTGCGGTTCTAGCATTTGCTTCTGTGGCGATTCGCATGCCTACATTTCCTGCTAGGGCAGAGAAAAACGCCCCTATAACAAATGCGATTATAATAATCCAATGTGTAGTATCTACCAGCATAGAAATCACGCCAAGTGCTATGGCTGCTATGCCTACAAAAACCAAAAGGAGTCGGTACTCGGCAACAAGAAACGCCAAGGCGCCCTCTTTTATAGATTTGGATATACTTTGCATCCTTTCATCTCCTGGTGCTTGCTTTTTTACCCAAGCCATTTTGACGAACATAAACAGTAGGCCCAAAATCGCTAATGCCATAGGCACAAAAATCATGTTTGATTCCATAAATTATAAGTTGATTATTAGTTAAACGGAAGTAAATGTAGGAAAAACAATGAAAATAAAAAACCTCTTAAATTTATTAAGAGGTTTTTTGATAATATCGCAATATTTTAAAGCTTAGATTGCAAAGCTTCCTTTTTTGCTATGCTCGCTGTTGTTGTAACGTTCTACACATTTGTAATAAATGCTGTACGCTTCTTCGGCATCGCCCCAGCCGCCTACATCTACTTTCTTTTTTTCTAGATCTTTATAAACCTGAAAAAAGTGCTCAATTTCTTTAATACGGTGTGGGTTAAGGTCGTTAATGTTTTCGTAACGGTTCCAGATCGGGTCTGAAATAGGCACACAAATTAATTTTTCGTCTGGCCCTTTTTCATCTGCCATATGGAATACACCAATTGGCTTAACTTCCATCACACACATTGGGAATGTTGGTTGGTGTCCCATAACCAAAACATCTAGAGGGTCGCCATCTAAAGCTAGGGTTTCTGGTATAAACCCGTAATCGCCAGGGTACATCATTGATGAAAACAACATTCTATCGAATCTAATTTTCTTCAATTCAAAATCGTATTCGTATTTATTTCTACTTCCCTTAGGAATTTCTATTAAAACATCAAAAGTCTTGTTCTCTACGTCGTTCATAATAAATTTTTAAGGCTGCAAATATACGGTAAGCTGTCTATTTAGGCAACGTTTTGGCTGTTGTGTTTTTATTAAAAAAACGTTATTTTGAAAAGGCTTAAAAATTAAACCCAAAACTTCCTGTAATGCCAAATTTTCTGGCATCGGGGCGGTCTAGATAATTACCCCTAAAATTAAAGTCTAAACGAAATACCTTAAAAATGTTTCCTATTCCGAAGGCATACTCCCAATAGATCTTATCTTTTGGCGCAATAGCGTTTGCGGTTAACGCATTAAATTCCAATATGGACAAGGAGGGTTGGCTCATGGCGATGTTCGCTTCAGACAAGTCGCCCCAAACACCTCGTACACTTACAATTTCGCGCAGGTTTAATTTTCTTAGCAACGGAATTCTTGAAAACAGTCTCCCGTTAAAATTATGTTGCAGGTGCAACGTGGTGTAGGTATCTGTTATAAACTCGTAATAGTTCATTTGTGAAAACGTGTTGTAAACGGAAAAGTACGACTGGTTGCCGGGCACCACACTTAAAAGTCCCAGCGGTACCTCGCCAAATATTTTTCCCGCTTCTATGGTAGAGTACAACACCCCAAACCCGCCTACCTGCCAGGGTTGCATAAAGGAAAATTGAACTTTGGTATAATCGAAATCGCTACCAAATACGCCCTTATCTGCCCGGGAAACTTGGGCAAACAAACTGGTATAATAATCGTTGGAAACCAGCCTTTCTACGCCATAGCCCGACATTCTTCGATTTGGAAAAAAGGATACCGAAAAGGCTGTTTCGAATTGTTTTATATGCGAACGTATGTTGCCGTCCTCATCAAAATAGTCCAAGCTAAATGTTGGCGAGGCAGACTCTAAGGTTTTGTAGCCTCCTGCCACCCTAAAGATTAGGTTTTTTGCGGGTTCTATTTCTAGTGCAGCCCCTGTTACCGAGATTGTAGTAAGCTTGTCGTTAACCCCTGTACCTATAATAGAGGATGATATTAGGCTTCTTCCCAAAATATCGGTCGAGGTGGTAAGGCTTGCTCCTATTTGCTCTACATCTTTTCGGTAACCTGCCGAAACAATTAACCTATTTTCTTTATTAATTAACCATTTTCCTGTTAAACCGTATTTTACTTTTTGGTCCTTAAAACCATAGGCTGTAAAACCTTCTACACGCCACATATCGTTAGGCCCAAAATAGGTTCGGCCGCCGGCTCTTAAACGAATGCCCTCTACATCGTTATAGCCTACGGTTGAGAATACTGGCCCGTAATCGAGATTAAGCGCATCGAACTCGACATAACCAGAGACTAAAACGGTGCCTAAATTATACAGTTGCTTAAACTTTTTTACGGTTTTTAGGGTATCTAACATGGCGTAAACCCCTTTTTCATCCTTGCTTAGCGCTTCCATACGGTTTTTATCCCAAAAGGACTCGTCTCTGCTATAAGCCGCATCGTTAGGGTTAAAGACGTCTTCGTTATAAAAACTTTCTGCTTTCTCCTGATTAAATTCGTAATTGTTATAAAGGGTTGTACGCTTGCCATAAACCCCTCTGGCGGCTTCTTTTTTCTGAAAGGAGAAATCGGACATAAAATAGTCGCGCTTAATAAGAAAAATGCTGTCGTTAAGGACTTCAAATTCTTGTTCGATATAAATGTCCTTTACCCAGTTAATGTTGGCACTTTTAGAGGCGTGCATGTTAATTTCCTTAATGGCATAAGTGGTGTCGGCAACCCAAAAGTCGCCTTTAAAGGTCAGCTCGTTTTTACGTCTTGGATAATACACAATGTTATAGCACCACTTGTTATCGATATAGGTACTATCGGACAACACATAATTGTAGGTGTTAATGCCTGTTCTAGAAATAGGGCTTACAAAGCTCTTATCGAAAAACTTTAAATAATTATCGTATATGTTGTAGTCGGTATAAAGATCTTCTATAAAATCGACTACAAATTGGTTGTTCTCAAAACCCGAATTCTTGTTTCCTTTAAGTTTTTCTTTCTTTTTATTTAGCTTGTTGTCGCCATGCACCTCGCTAACCGATTCGTTTATAAAAATAGGCAAGTAGGTTTTTCCGGTAACTCTAGAGGTATCGACTTCGTTAAAAATAAATTCCATACCTTTAAATACGCGGCTTTTCATTAAGGCACTATCTACATTATTCAAATCGAATTCTACCTTCTCGTACTTATCGTAACGGTATTGGTTAAATTGATTTAACCCGTTTTTTCGTTTGCGTTCCCATATTTTTTTCAGAATGGCAATGGCGGGGTTCTTTTCTTCGTCTTTAGATTGCTTGCCCGCAACAATAACGACTTCTTTTAAAGCATCGGCGGCTTCTTTTAAGGTGAATTTTAAATCGTAATTCACTCGCTTTTTTAAAGGAAATTCTATATCCTCGTACCCTACGAACGTTACCTTAAGAACCTCCCAAATGTTATCGGATTCTAAGTAAAACCTACCATTCTCGTCGGTAATGGTGCCTTCCGATGAGTCTTTAAAAAACACATTAGCATAGGCCACCGGCTCGTTAAGCTCGTCGTATACATACCCGCCAACCTTGGTTTGTGCCAAGGCGACACATGAGCACAGTAGTAAATATGTTATAAGTAGATTACGTTTCATTTTAAGCAAAAAAAGCCTCATCAACAGTCATGCCGATGAAGCTTTTTAATATGTAAAAATTACAAATTATTTATACAACACCTTCTTAACCGCCTTAACAACATCGTTGCTGTTTGGCAACCATTCCTCTAAGAGAACTGGAGAATAAGGGGCTGGGGTATCTGCGGTGTTTATTTTTTCTATTGGTGCATCTAAGTAATCGAATGCTTGTGATTGTACTTGGTAGGTAATTTCTGTGGCAATGTTCCCAAAAGGCCAAGCTTCTTCTAAAATGACCAAACGGTTGGTTTTCTTAACGGAATTTAAAATCGCATCGTGATCCATTGGCCTTACGGTACGCAGGTCGATAATTTCGCATGAAACGCCTTCTTTCTCTAACTCATCGGCTGCTTTATAAGCTTCCTTAATGATTTTCCCAAAAGACACAATCGTCACATCGTCACCTTTACGCTTAATATCGGCAACGCCTAACGGAATTAAATATTCGCCTTCTGGCACCTCGCCCTTATCGCCATACATTTGCTCACTTTCCATAAAAATTACCGGATCGTCATCGCGAATGGCCGATTTTAATAACCCTTTTGCATCGTAAGGATTTGATGGCACTACCACTTTTAGCCCAGGGCAGTTGGCGTACCAACTTTCAAAAGCTTGGGAGTGCGTTGCTGCCAATTGCCCAGCCGAAGCTGTTGGCCCGCGAAACACTATAGGACAATTAAATTGCCCACCAGACATTTGACGGATTTTTGCGGCGTTATTTATAATTTGATCAATTCCAACTAAAGAGAAGTTAAAGGTCATGAATTCTATAATAGGACGGTTACCGTTCATGGCAGAGCCAACACCTATTCCGGCAAAACCAAGTTCTGCGATTGGTGTATCGATAACACGTTTTGGACCAAACTCATCCAACATACCTTTCGATGCCTTGTAAGCACCATTATATTCAGCCACTTCTTCGCCCATAAGGTAAATACTTTCATCACGACGCATTTCCTCGCTCATGGCTTCGGCAACAGCTTCTCTAAATTGAATTGTTTTCATTTATATACATCTTTAAATAGGAAAGCAAAAATAGGAATAATTCACAAAAAATACCGTTTTAAAAAAACATTTGTTTCTTCCTTAAAGACAACGCCTAATCCAGTTTAAAATACGGGTTTTTTATCCCTAAAACCCCTACCAAAATTTGGGCAAGGCTCTATTTCAACATTCAAATGCATTTTTTTTGGCTAAAAACCCACAATTTATTATGCGCGCATAATAAATATTTCAATTAAAATACCTAACTTCGTGGTCTCAAAAAAAGTAACATTCAAAAATCATAAAATCGATATGAAAATATTAGTATGTATTAGCCACGTGCCTGATACGACTTCCAAGATTAATTTTACCGATGGTGACACGAAATTTGATACCAACGGCGTGCAGTTTGTTATTAACCCTAATGATGAATTTGGCCTTACACGAGCCATGTGGTTTAAAGAAAAACAAGGTGCTAGTGTAGATGTGATAAATGTTGGTGGTCCAGAAACCGAACCAACCTTAAGAAAAGCTTTGGCTATTGGAGCAGATACTGCCATTAGAGTGAACACCGAAGCTAAAGACGGTATGCAAGTTGCCAAGGAATTGGCAAAAGTAGTACAAGATGGCGGCTACGATTTGGTGATTGCCGGTCGCGAATCTATAGATTACAACGGCGGCATGGTACCAGGCATGCTAGCAGCTTTATTAGACGCTAATTTTGTAAATAACTGCATTAGCCTAGAGGTTGAAGGCACTTCGGCCAAGGCTGTTCGTGAAATTGACGGCGGTAAAGAGTCTGTTGCTACAAGCCTACCGTTAGTTATAGGAAGCCAAAAAGGCTTGGTTGAAGAAAGCGACCTTCGCATTCCTAACATGCGTGGTATTATGATGGCCAGAAAAAAGCCATTAAACATTGTTGAACCTGCTAACGCATCAGCCGAAACAACATCTGTATCGTTCGAAAAACCTGCACCTAAAGGTGAAGTGAAATTGGTAGATGCAGACAATGTAGCCGAATTGGTGAATTTACTTCACAACGAAGCCAAAGTAATATAAATTCAAATCCTAAGAGAAATCATGTCAGTTTTAGTATATACAGAATCCGATAAAGGAACATTTAAAAAAATAGCTCTAGAAGCTGCTTCTTACGCCAAAACCATTGCCGACAAGATGGGCACCACCGTTACAGCGGTTACCATTAATGCTGAAGACAGTTCGGTTTTAGGGAATTATGGTGTAGATACCGTTTTAAAAGTAAACGATTCCAGTTTAGACACTTTCAATGCCAAGTCTTACGCCAGCGTTTTACAACAAGCCGCCGAAAAAGAAGGTGCTAAAGTTGTTGTTGTAAGCTCTAGCGCAGACAGCAAGTACATGGCGCCTATATTGGCCGTAAACCTTAACGCAGGCTACGCATCTAACGTTGTTGAAGCACCTTCAAGCACAACGCCGTTTACCGTAAAACGCAACGTATTTACCAACAAAGCATTTGCAAACACATCTATAGATACCGATGTAAAAGTTATTGGCCTATCAAAAAACGCTTTTGGTGTGGTTGAAAACACAGCAAGTGCAACAGAAGAAGCTTTTTCACCATCATTACCAGAAAACACAGTAACTGTAGAAGCTGTCGATAAAGTAACCGGTAAAGTTACCATTGCCGATGCCGAAATTGTTGTTTCAGGCGGCCGTGGTCTTAAAGGCCCAGAAAATTGGAATATGATAGAAGATCTTGCCGAAGTACTTGGTGCTGCTACCGCCTGCTCTAAACCCGTTAGCGATTTAGGGTGGCGACCACACAGCGAACACGTAGGACAAACTGGTAAGCCCGTAGCTTCTAACCTATACATTGCCGTAGGTATTTCGGGAGCCATCCAGCATTTAGCAGGAATTAACGCCTCTAAAGTAAAAGTAGTTATCAACACCGACCCAGAAGCACCGTTCTTTAAGGCTGCCGATTACGGAATTGTTGGCGATGCTTTTGAAGTGGTTCCGAAACTTATCGAAGAATTAAAAACATTCAAAGCACAGCAATAAGTATTTTTTTTATAAATTGTATTTATAAAAGAACTGTTTGAATTGCGCTTTACATCTTGTAACCGCTATCGTTTTATATAAAATTTACATCTAGCAGTTGGTAAAGTCTTAATTTAAACAGTTCTTTGTGTTTTTATATTTCTATGAGTTTAGTTCGTCTTAACATAAAGGGCATTTCATACAGCCAAACCCAAAACGGCGCTTACGCCCTAATATTAAACGAAGTAGATGGCGACCGAAAACTGCCCATCGTAATCGGTGCTTTCGAAGCCCAATCCATTGCCATTGCACTGGAAAAAGAAATCCGCCCACCAAGACCACTTACCCACGATTTATTTAAAAGTTTTGCAGACCGTTTCGATATTGTTGTAAAACAGGTTATTATCCATAAGTTGGTCGATGGCGTTTTTTATTCCAGCTTAATTTGCGAGCGCGATAAGATTGAAGAAATTATAGATGCCAGAACCAGCGACGCCATAGCTTTGGCCTTACGCTTTAACGCCCCTATTTTTACCTACAAAAACATTTTAGACAAAGCTGGCATTTACCTAAAAGTCGAACCTAAAAAAGACGATGAAGAAAGTGAAGACAACATTTTAATGGACGACTTCTCTGCTGGCGAACTAGAAGCCGAAACGCCATCCTCTAGAGACGACTACAAACACAAAACCCTACAAGAGCTTCACAATCTCTTAGATGAAGCCGTTGCTATGGAAGACTACGAAAAGGCTGCTAAAATACGTGACGAAATCTCTAAACGATAACAAACCCATGAAACAGTTTTTACTAGCGCTTTTCGCTATTTTTTTAGGGCTAAATGCAACGCTTCATGCCCAAGAGTTAGAAAAAAAATGGCAGTTCGAATCCATAACAAACCACGCTGGTAAAACCCTATTTAACATCGACTCGACCGATGTTTTAAACCTAAACGAAAACACCTTTTCCTACTCCCTGTTAGCCAAGGACACCTTAAACGCCTCGGGCGATTTTATTCGGCAAAACAACCTGTTGGTACTGTATTACAACCAACCTCACGACACCATAAGACGCTACAAAATTAACGAACTCACAGATTCGACTTTGGTCTTTTCTGAAAACAGCATTAAATATGCTTTCACCGCAGTATCGCAACCTATTGCCAATTTAAAAACAGCTCCCGAAAATAGCATTATACCCAGCCAAGGCTTTACGTTTAATGGCTTTTGGCGTGGCGCTTTAGGCATGTTTGTCCTGTTGCTCCTGGCCTTTCTTTTAAGCAAAAATCGAAAAGCCATCAATTGGAAAATTGTAAGTTTTGGTTTGGCCTTCCAGTTGCTAATAGCCATTGGCGTTTTAAAAATAGATCTGGTTAAAGGCGTGTTTGAATTTGTAGGCGGTCTTTTTGTAAGCGTGTTGGATTTTACAAGGGCTGGTAGTAAATTCTTGTTTGAAGGCCTTGTTGTAGACATGGATACCTTTGGATTTATTTTTGCCTTTCAGGTGTTGCCTACCATTATTTTCTTTTCTGCTCTTACCTCTGTTTTGTTTTATTTGGGCATCATTCAAAAAGTGGTTAAAGCCATGGCTTGGTTGTTGTCTAAAACCCTAAAAATATCTGGAGCAGAGAGCTTAAGTGTTGCCGGAAATATCTTTTTGGGGCAAACCGAAGCCCCGTTATTAATCAAGGCCTACCTCGAGAAGATGAATAAATCTGAAATGCTCTTGGTCATGATTGGCGGTATGGCCACCGTTGCTGGTGCCGTTTTAGCAGCATATATTGGGTTTCTTGGTGGCGACGATACCGAATTAAGGTTGTTTTATGCAAAGCACCTATTGGCCGCTTCGGTGATGGCTGCACCCGGTGCCATTGTAATCTCTAAAATCCTTTACCCACAAACCGAAAAAGTAAACACCGAAGTTTCCGTTTCGCAAGAAAAAATAGGATCTAATATTTTAGACGCCATTGCCAACGGCACTACCGAAGGCTTAAAACTGGCCGTAAATGTTGGTGCCATGCTACTTGTTTTTGTGGCGTTTATCGCCATGTTTAACGGACTTTTAAGTGGCATAGCAAGTTTTGATGGCATAACAATAACAGCCTTAAACATCAATTGGCAATTCACCTCACTTAACGATATTATAGCCAGCAACACCCCTTACAAAGAAGGGCTTACCTTAGAGTTTATTCTGGGCTATCTTTTTGCGCCATTAATGTGGTTAATAGGTGTCGCAAAAGAAGACATGGCCCTTATGGGGCAGCTTTTAGGCATTAAACTAGCCGCCAGCGAATTTATAGGATACATTCAATTGGCAGAGCTTAAGAATGTTGCCAGCGTTACCCATTTAAAGTACGAAAAATCGATTATCATGGCGACCTATATGCTTTGTGGATTTGCCAACTTTGCCTCTATTGGCATACAAATTGGTGGTATTGGCTCTTTAGCCCCAGGGCAACGCAAAACCTTATCGCAATTTGGTATGAAAGCCTTAATTGGAGGCACCATAGCCTCTTTAATTTCGGCAACCATAGCAGGAATGATTATTGGGTAAAAGCAACAACTTGTTTTTATAACATAACTATCTCTAGCTCCCAAAAAACCGTTAATAACTTTTAATAGAATACTCAGGTTAAATCATGTTGATGTAGCCCTTTTTTATATTTTTATCTTCGGTGTAAAACCCATTTACATCCTCAATTAAAGTTGTACAATTAAAAGAAGGCTCCTGCCTTCGCAGATGATAATTATGAAGCAGTATTTAGATTTGGTTAAGCACGTTATGGAAAACGGCAATGAAAAAGGCGATCGTACAGGAACGGGCACAAAAAGTGTTTTTGGTCACCAAATGCGGTTTAACTTAAGTGAAGGGTTTCCTATGGTTACTACAAAAAAGCTTCACCTAAAATCTATTATTTACGAATTGCTTTGGTTTTTAAAAGGCGATACCAACATACAGTATTTAACCGAAAATGGCGTGAAAATCTGGAACGAATGGGCCGATGAAAACGGCAATCTGGGCCCTGTTTACGGTCACCAATGGCGCAACTGGAACAGCGATGAAATCGATCAAATTAAAGATATTGTCGAGACCTTAAAAAACAACCCTAACAGCAGGAGAATGTTGGTTTCTGCCTGGAACCCTTCGGTATTGCCCGACACCTCTAAAAGCTTTTCGGAAAATGTAGCCAATGGTAAAGCCGCCCTTCCGCCCTGCCATGCGTTTTTTCAATTTTATGTTGCCGATGGCAAACTGTCGTGTCAACTGTATCAACGCAGCGCCGACATTTTTCTTGGCGTGCCTTTTAACATTGCCTCCTATGCCTTGCTAACCATGATGATGGCTCAAGTATGTGGCTACGAAGCTGGAGAGTTTATCCACACCTTTGGCGATGCGCATATTTACAGCAATCACTTCGAGCAGGTTAAACTGCAACTAACCCGCCAGCCAAGACCATTGCCTAAAATGATGATAAACCCAGAAGTAAAAAACATCTTTGATTTTACGTTTGAAGACTTTACCTTGGTAGATTACAATCCGCACCCGCACATTAAAGGTGCTGTTGCGATTTAATTTATAACGCTATGTTCGGAAAAAAGAAATCAAAACCACAAATAGACCAAGCGCAATTAGAGCTTATTGAAAATGCCCAACGCCGTATAAAACAAAAAAAACGCCTGTATGTTCACTTTGTTGTGTTCCTTATTGGCGCCATCTTTTTAATTGTTGCCAATACAGTTTTAGGTATAGGTCAAGACCTCAAAATCTTAGGTGTTGATTGGTTTGTTTATGCCATACTAATCTGGTTGTTTTTATTTGTTTACCACCTGTTTAATGTGTTTGTAACCCACAAATTTATGGGAAAAAACTGGGAAAGGCAGCAGCTGGATAAATTGGTGGCACAACAACAGCAGCGCCTTGAAAAACTTAAGCAACAACTGGACAAGGCAGAAAAAACAACTCTAGAGCACAACACCGCCAACAAAGAACTTCAGCAACAAAAAAAAAGCCCTAATACCAAAACCTTAACAATAATTGTTGCAGCAGGAGAAGACAATGCCATTGGCAAGGACAACGATTTAATTTGGCATTTAAGCGACGACTTAAAGCGTTTTAAGCAACTTACCTCGGGTCACCACATAATTATGGGCCGCAAAACCTTTGAAAGCTTTCCTAAGCCATTGCCCAACCGTACACACATTGTTGTTACCCGACAATTGGACTATAAGGCGCCCGATGGCGTTATAGTGGTTAACAATATGGAAGATGCCTTAGATGCCGCAAGAACAGACCTTCAGCCGTTTATTATTGGCGGGGGTGAAATTTACAAGCAAGCCATGGCTTTGGCCGATAAAATAGAGCTAACCCGCGTACACGACACCTTTGAAGGCGCCGATACGTTTTTCCCCGAAATAGACCATACCATTTGGAAGGAAGTAAACAAAACCTCCCACCCCAAAGACGAAAAGCACGCCCATGCCTTTTCATTTATCACCTACTTAAAACAGTAATCATGACATCTTTACCAAGGCTTATCCTTTGTTTAAGTTTGGCCATATTAGCCTGTAGTTGCGCCACAACAAATCGCTTAACCCTTAGTGTTACCGAACCTGCTCCCGTTTACATCGATAAAAACATCACTAAAATTGGACTGTTAAACAGAAGCCTAGCCTCTGATGATAATAAGCTACTGGATAAAATTGACCAAATCCTTTCAATAGAAGACAAAAACCTAGATGAAGACGGTGCAACATACACCATTCAAGCCATTAAGGACCAATTAGCCAAAGACACGAGGTTTGTCTCGATAAGTACCATAGAAAGCGATAAAATTGAAAACCCTGGACTTGGCATTTTTCCGAGTGCCATTCCTTGGACTTTGATAGACGACCTATGCACAGAAAATAATGTAGACGCCATTATAGCTCTTTCTTTTTACGACACCGACGCGACCGTAAATTACACCACCAATACCGTACAAAAGGTAAATGCCTTAGGCATTAAAGTCCCCATTATTGAACACCAAGCAACCATAAACACCTTAATTAAAATTGGCTTTCGGGTTTACGACAACACCTCCAGACAAATTCTAGATGAAATTATTGTCAACCAGACCAGCACTTCCTCAGGAAGAGGCATTAGCCCTACAAAAGCTATAGAAGCGCTTAAAGGCCGAAAAGAAGCCGTCCTGCAAATAAGCACGTTGTTAGGACAAGATTACGCCCTAAGAACACGCCCCTATAGCATTAGAGTTGCTAGAGATTATTATGTAAAAGGCACCGATAATTTTGAAATAGGCAAACGCCGAGCCCAAACCGGCAATTGGAACGGTGCTGCCGAATTATGGGAAAAAGAACTTAACAACCCCAAATTAAAAATAGCGGGCAGGGCCTGTTACAACATGGCCATCATTAACGAAATTAATGGCGATTTGGAGCAAGCTTTAAAATGGGCCTCTAAAGCCTATACCGATTACAACGATAACATTGCCCTACGCTATGTAAACATCCTAAAACAACGCATTCGTACAAACGCCATGCTCAATCAACAGCATCAAGACTAGTTCTTTTTGGCACATAAAACTTATTATTCCTATTTTTGCAGCTATAAACAATTGAAAACAATGAACGCATATATATTTCCGGGTCAAGGGGCCCAATTTTCGGGTATGGGCTTAGACCTTTACGAAAACGCGCCAATGGCACAAGATCTTTTTGAAAAAGCCAATAACATTCTAGGGTTTTCCATAACAGATATTATGTTTGAAGGTTCTGCCGAAGACCTAAAACAAACCAAGGTAACCCAACCGGCCATTTTCCTACACTCGGTAATTTTAGCAAAAACCTTAGGCGACCAGTTTAAGCCCGATATGGTTGCTGGGCATTCCCTTGGAGAGTTTTCTGCCTTGGTTGCCAATGGCACCTTAACTTTTGAAGATGGTTTAAAACTGGTTTCACAACGGGCTCAAGCCATGCAAAAAGCGTGCGAATTACAACCCAGCACTATGGCTGCGGTTTTAGGGCTAGACGATGCTGTGGTTGAAAGCGTATGTGCTTCGACCGAAGGTATTGTGGTTGCCGCAAATTACAACTGTCCTGGGCAATTGGTAATCTCTGGCGAAATAGACGCTATTAACAAAGCCTGCGAAACCTTAAAAGAAAAAGGAGCGCGTCGTGCTTTGGTCTTACCCGTTGGAGGAGCGTTTCATTCACCATTAATGGAACCCGCAAGAGAAGAATTAGCTGCTGCAATAGAAAATACCACATTTAATAAACCCAACTGTCCCATTTACCAAAATGTGACTGCAAATGCCGTGATTGATGAAGCGGCCATAAAAACCAATTTAATCTCGCAATTAACAGCGCCTGTAAAATGGACTCAATCGGTGCAACAAATGATAGCAGACGGTGCCACTTTATTTACAGAAGTCGGCCCTGGAAAAGTACTGCAAGGATTGGTAAAGAAAATTGATCGCACTGCCGGAGCCACTTCAGCAACTTTAGACACCAACGCCTAATGAAACTATCCCGATCTGTATTTATTATTGGTCTTATTGTATTTAACATTGCAATAGATCAGATAAGCAAGGTTATTGTTCGCGCTACTGTAACGCCTTACCAAGAAAGCGACATTATAGGCAAATACCTTATTTTAACCAATGTAGAAAATAGAGGGGCATTTTTGGGCATGGGAAGCGATATGAACCCAACCTTACGCCTTATTTTCTTATTGCTTTTACCTATAGTTGTTTTGGGCTACGTAGTGTATTATATTTTTAAGCACAAAACCTTAGACAAAGCCTCGCTTGTTGGGTTTTGCTGTATTGTAGGTGGCGGTATTGCCAATGTTTTTGACCGGATTGTTTTTGGGTCGGTAACAGATTTTCTTCACATTGATTTAGGAGGCGTTTTTAGAACCGGCATTTTTAATGTGGCAGACATGTCTGTTATGCTTGGGCTTGGACTTTTACTTTACGCTAATTTTAAATATAAAAATGCCCCAGAAAGCAACTAGCTTTTGGGGCATTTTTTAAATTTTATTTTTTTGATATTATCTTGCTAAACGGCAGGCTTGACAATCCTTAACCTCGCCATAGTAGGTCTCTCTATATTTGTGTAATGTTTTAAAAGGAATGCTTAAAAAGCGCTTTTTAATGTACGTTACTTTGGTAAACAATTCGCCCATTTTTGGCGTGTACCTTTTTTCTTCTTTGGTTTCTCTTTTTACTGTAATCAATTTCATAAAATCAGTTTTCATTAGAGACAAAGATAACAAAGGTTTGGGGTAAAACACAAATTTAAAAGTTAAGTCATTGTTAATCAATTAATTATTAACATATTATTAATGTTAAACAAAAAAAATTGCCGAATTGACAACTTTTAACCGGAATAACTCCTAATATATAAACCGAAGTAAAATCTTACAGCTTAGAAAGCTTTTTCTGCCAATTCCAAGCAGAAAGCAAAGCGTCGTCTAGAGATAAAGTTGCTTTCCAACCCAATTCTTTGTTCGCCTTTTCTGTATCGGCATAAGCTGCAATAACATCTCCTGGTCTTCTATCGGCAATACTGTAATTCAATTTTTTGTTAGATACCTTTTCAAATGAATTGATAACTTCCAGCACCGAGCTGCCTTTGCCTGTGCCTAAATTAAACACTTCAAAGCTGGACTTATTGCTTCCCGAAAGCAAACGCTCTAAGGCTACAACATGGGCTTTTGCTAAATCGACAACATGAATATAATCGCGTACGCAAGTTCCATCTTCGGTAGGGTAATCATTTCCAAAAACCGATAGCTGGGTTCTAATACCAGCAGCTGTTTGGGTTATAAAAGGCACTAGGTTTTGGGGTACTCCAATAGGTAGTTCTCCAATATAAGTAGACTCGTGCGCTCCAATAGGATTAAAATAACGCAAGGCAATTGCCGTTACGTTGTTGTGGGCACTGCAGGTGTCCTTAATAATTTCCTCCCCTATTTGTTTGGTATTGCCATAAGGCGATTCGGCAGGTTTAATGGGGGCGTGTTCTTTAATTGGCAACTCGTCTGCTTGCCCATATACGGTGCAAGATGAGCTAAAAATAACATTTGCAGCAGGCATTTCGCAAAATTCTTGCAATAAATACACTAAGGTATTAATGTTGTTTTCGTAGTAAAGCAACGGCTTATTTACACTCTCGCCAACGGCTTTACTTGCCGCAAAATGTATCACCCCCGATAGGTTATTGTATTTTTTAAAAAATGCTTGAACCTTAGACCGATCCCTCAAGTCTATTTTTTCAAACTCAGGAAGTTTCCCGGTAATGTTGCATATACCATCTAAAACAGCTATTGACGAATTGGACAAATTGTCGATAATAACCACATCGAACCCTTTGTTTTGCAATTCAACAACCGTATGCGACCCTATAAAGCCGAGCCCTCCTGTTACTAATACTTTTTTAGCCATTGATAAATGTCTTCACATGATTGGCTATAAAGGCTATCTGCTCATCATCAAGCTCGGTATGCATGGGCAAAGAAATAACATCTTTCACCAATTGATTGGTTACCGTAAAATCGGCTTCGTTATATCGCGTGTCTTGGTAAGCCTTTTGGTTGTGCAACGGAATGGGGTAATACACCCCGCATGGAATATTGTTATCGTTTAAATATTGCACCAAAGCATCTCTATCTACTCCTGATAACTTTAATGTATATTGATGGTATACGTGGTTATCGGCAGTACCATACTCGTAAGGCGTTGTTATTTCGCTTACGTCTTTAAAGTGCTCGTTATATGTATGGGCTGCGTTTCTTCTTGCAGCATTGTAATGATCTAAATGCACCAATTTAGCATCTAAAACAGCGGCTTGTATTGTATCTAATCGTGAATTCACACCAACAACATCATGGTGGTAACGTTTGTACATCCCGTGGTTTACAATTCCTCTAATGGTATGGGCCAAATCGTCATCGTTTGTAAAAATCGCACCGCCATCACCATAGCACCCTAAATTCTTGGAAGGAAAAAACGATGTAGACGCCACATGACCAATGGTTCCCGCTTTGGCTTTCTTGCCATTGCTATAGGTATATGTTGCGCCTATGGCCTGGGCATTGTCCTCTATAACATAAAGGTTATTTGCCTGGGCAATTTCCATAATAGCTTCCATATTGGCGCATTGCCCAAACAAGTGTACAGGAACAATAGCCTTGGTTTTTGGTGTAATGGCCTTTTTAATAGCCGCTATGTCTATATTAAATGTATCTGGTTCTACATCGACCAAAACAGGGGTTAAGCCTAAAAGAGCAATAACCTCTACAGTTGCCGCAAATGTAAAATCGGCAGTAATAACCTCATCGCCGGGTTTTAAGCCAAGTCCCATCATGGCAATTTGCAATGCATCGGTGCCATTGGCACACGGAATAACATGTTTAACGTTTAAATAAGTCTCTAGGTTCTTCTGAAACTCGTGAACCTTAGGACCATTAATAAATGCCGCTGTATCTATAACCTCCTGTATTGCAGGATCTACAACATTTTTTATACCGGAATATTGACCTTTAAGGTCAACCATTTGAATTTTTTTCATACCTGACGAAATTACAAAATTCACCAACGCTAACCAATGATTTTTTATGAAAGAAACGTATTTTAGCAACAAAGTAAAAACCTTGCATTTTCTTTATAACATTCTAATTATTTTGGTGCCATCTGTTTTAAAAACAGTAGCGCTATTCAATAAAAAAATAAAACTGGGCGTTGCGGGCAGAAAAAAAACGTTTCCTCTATTAAAAGCGCAACTTTCCCCAAATGACAACACCATTTGGTTTCACTGCGCATCTTTGGGCGAATACGAACAAGGCTATCCTGTTTTTAAAAACATTAGGCACTTATATAAAAACCATAAAATTGTCCTTACCTTTTTCTCGCCTTCGGGATACGAGGTTAAAAAAAACACCGATATTGCCGATGTGGTTTGTTACCTCCCATGGGACAGCAAGGCAAATGCCAAACAATTTGTCTCCCTGATAAACCCCGAACTAACCATATTTGTTAAGTACGATATTTGGCCAAACTTACTATCCGAATTAAAGTCTAAAAACAGAAAAGCCCTTTTAATCTCGGCACTTTTTAGAAAAAACCAGCACTATTTTAAATATCGGTTTATGCAAAAAGCCTTATTTGCGTTCGATCATATTTTCACTCAAGACGAGGCTTCAAAACATTTGCTTGAAAACATAGGCTATCGTCATGTTACCATAAGTGGCGATACGCGTTTCGACAGGGTTTCCAGCCAATTAAACATGGACAACAGCTTAGCTTTTATTGAGCGGTTTAAGCAAGATAACTTGTGTTTGGTAGCGGGTAGCACATGGCCGGAAGACGAAGCGCTTTTAGTCGATTTTATAAACAATAGCCCTGATGGCATTAAATTTATCATTGCCCCACACAATATTAAAGCCGCACAAATTGAAAAACTAACCCTTGCCATTACCAAAAAGGTCGCATTGTTCTCCAATAAAGCGCAGGCCAATCTAGAAGAGAGCAACGTCTTTATTGTAGATACTATTGGCTTACTTTCAAAAATTTACAACTATGCCGATATTGCCTATGTGGGTGGAGCCGTTGGCCATACCGGGCTGCACAATACCTTAGAAGCCGCCGTTTTTGGTATACCCATTATAATTGGCAGTCATTACGAGAAATTTCCAGAAGCATCCCATATGATTGCATTGGGCGGCATGTTCTCTATAAAAACTAAAACCGAACTTACCCAAACTTTAACCCAACTTATCCAAGACAGCAATAAGAGACAACAAGCTGGAAATCAAAACGCCCACTATATTAAAAAAAACACAGGGGCGGTCATCCAAATTATGGACTTTATACGTAATTAAAAGCAAAACACTTAAACAACCAACCTCTATTGTTAAAATATGTTAAATAATTCTTGCATAGTTACCCAATAAGTTGTTAAATTCGTGTTTATTAAATTTTTAACACTAAAACTTTAGACTAATGAAAAAATTATTATTAAGCGTAGCTTTATTAATGGCTTTAGGATTAACATTCACTTCTTGTAGAGACACTAAAAAAGAAGATGCTGGCGAAGCTATAGAAAATGCAGCTCAAGATGCTCAAGATGCTATTGAAGAAACAGCACAAGACGCTCAAGATGCAGTAGAAGAAGCTGCTGAAGAAGCTGGCGAAGCTGCCGAAGGCGCTATGGAAGAGGCTGGTAAAGCTGTTGACAACGCTGTAGAAGAAACTAAAGAAGCTGGCGAAGCTGTTCAAGATGCAGTAAAAGAAGCTGGTGATCAATTAAAAGGTGACGAATAATTTTCGTTCTTTTTTACCTTAAAAACAAAAAGCCCCTAACTACATTAGGGGCTTTTTGTTTGTTAACGTTTTAATGCGAAATGTGCTTTAAACTGTTTTTGCTGTATACTACAAAACAACCTGCGGATAAGCACTTACCGCTCTGCTACTGCTTCTTTACCTTGTGCACTACCTTATATCTAACACACACTCTTAAAGTCTCTACAGCCCTTTCCTAGCCGTTTCTTTTCAAACCTATAGTTCTGCTATTATACTGTTAAATACTTGACCGTATCTGTTTCCTAATAAAAGAATATCGTTCGTAAACTTTAATGGCGACTTCGCACGCTCCTCTTATCATTGTTTATCAGCCCCAGGGAACCATTGTTTTTAGCCTTCAACTCCTCAAACTATCTATAGTTCAGTCCAAAACTTAAAACGAATAGTTTGTATAAGAATCTAATTATGAAAATAAGCAACTAGCCTATAAATAGTATTATTTAACTTAGAAATACAACACCCTATTTTTACTAAATCAGATGTATCAAAACTTTCCAAAAAAGTGGTGCAATAAAATGTATTCATACCAAAAAATTGCATCGTACATGTCAATTAGACGTTAATCACTTAATATTCCATGAAAATGAAAGCTGGATGTGGTATAATCGATTAGGTAACATGAAATAAATTTAAACTCATGTTTCAAATTTAGAAGATTTTTTGGCTTGGAAACACCATCGCTTTTAAGCTGTACAACTTGTTAAAAACTAATTTAGCATTTGACATATCTACAACAAAAGTTTCTTTAATGTTAGGTTCAATCGTAATCAATTACATTTAACTAAACCATCTTTTAGACTGTTTTAGTTACATATTTCAAAAACAGCAACAGAGATATAACTAGAGTGAAAGTAATTATAAACAATAATATAAGGAATTTTAGAATCTAAAGTAATTTTAGGCAAGGCTTTAAATTTACTTTACTTTTTGACCGTTTTTTTTTACTTTTTAATGAAGGCGCACAACAATTCTACTATAATTTCTTGGTGCTTTTGGTGCTATCTATTCTTGCCTACTCTAAAACTTTTAACACAATAAAACTTCTTAACTAATAGACTAAAAATAAATTATTTATTCATTATTTAGAATCAGACGCAAAAAATGAAAATGACTCTTATTTAATCATACACCTTAAAACATAACTCCTTGTTGGGTTTACACATAAAAAAGGCCTCAGAAAACTCTAAGGCCTTTAAAAACAAAAAAACCTGTAACTAAGTTGTTACAGGTTTTTTACAGTACAGAAGGCGGGACTTGAACCCGCACGACCAAATGGTCATTGGATTTTAAGTCCAACGTGTCTACCAATTCCACCACTTCTGCTTGGACTATTCTTGTCTCAGAGCGAAAGACGGGATTTGAACCCGCGACCCTCACCTTGGCAAGGTGATGCTCTACCCCTGAGCTACTTTCGCATGTTATAAAATGAACGTTTCTTTCATTTGCGAGGGCAAATTTAATACAATTCTTAGAATTCCAAAGGCTTTTTCAATATTTTTTTCAATAAAAGAATTCCCCGTTTCCAACTGCCTCTCTCATAGGTCGTAAAAATATCGTTTCAGGTTTTTTGTTTTCTCTAAAATGCTTCATTAAAAATTTCTAAAACGTATTAGGCGCCTTATTTCCTACTAGGCCTGCTTCTTTTTAACAAGCATCCGTTTTATCTCGTTTAACTTCATTAAAGCCTCCACTGGGGTTAACGTGTCGATATCGGTATGGAGGATTTCCTCTTTAATTTGCTCCAACAAAGGATCATCTAAATTAAAGAAACTCAATTGCATGTCATCATCGGCCAAAGTTTTAACCTTATCGGTCAGTTCTTCACTAGAATGCGACTTCTCCAGTTTTTTCAATATTTTATTAGCCCGTTGTATGACGTGTTGTGGCATTCCGGCCATTTTGGCCACGTGAATACCAAAGCTGTGCTCACTACCGCCCGCTACCAATTTCCGTAAAAAAAGCACATTGTCTTTTAGCTCCTTAACCAATACGTTGTAATTTTTAATCCGACCAAAGGTTTCGGTCATTTCATTCAGCTCGTGGTAATGCGTTGCAAACAGGGTTTTTGGTCTTGCCGGGTGCTCGTGCAAATACTCGCTAATGGCCCAAGCAATCGAAATCCCATCGTAAGTACTTGTACCCCGACCAATTTCGTCTAACAGCACCAAACTGCGGTCTGAGATATTGTTCAATATTGAAGCCGTTTCATTCATCTCTACCATAAACGTCGACTCGCCCATAGAAATGTTATCGCTGGCTCCTACGCGTGTAAATATTTTATCGACCAACCCAATGTTTGCCGCTTTGGCCGGCACAAAACTCCCTATTTGCGCCAACAGCACGATTAAAGCCGTTTGGCGTAAAATAGCCGATTTACCAGACATGTTTGGCCCGGTTATCATGATAATCTGTTGCTGTTCGCGATCTAAGTGCACATCATTAGCAATATAGGCTTCGCTAGCGGGTAACTGCTTTTCTATTACCGGGTGGCGTCCTTCTTTTATCTCCAACCCAAACGAATCATCGATGGTTGGGCATGTATAATTGTTTGTCTTGGCCAAGACCGCAAACCCACATAAACAGTCTAATGTTCCTATTAAAAATGCATTTTGCTGTACGGGCTTAATAAACTGCCCCATCCAGCTTACCAGCTCAGAGAACAGCTGCTGTTCAATGGCCAGAATACGCTCTTCGGCGCCTAATATTTTGGCTTCGTATTCTTTAAGTTCCTCGGTAATATAGCGTTCGGCATTTACCAAGGTTTGCTTGCGCACCCAGGCTTCAGGCACCTTGTCTTTATGCGCATTTCGCACCTCTATGTAGTACCCAAACACGTTGTTAGAGGCTATTTTTAACGATGGAATCCCCGTACGCTCACTTTCGCGTTCCAACATCTCATCTAGATATTGTTTTCCTGAAGTGGCTAATGTTCTAAGCTCGTCCAATTCCGTAGAAAACCCACTGGCTATCGTATGGCCTTTTAAAATATTTACAGGAGCATCTTCGCTTAAGCTCGCCTTAATTTTTTCCCGCAAGGTATCGCACTCCTGAAGCGTATCGCCCAAAACCCGCAAAGCCTCATTATCGCTTTGCATGGCCAAAGCCTTAATGGGCACTATGGCTTCTAAGGAGTTTTTAAGCTGAATAACCTCGCGCGGACTCACCTTTGCTGTTGCCACCTTAGAAATTAGCCGTTCGATATCGCCAATATGCTTGATGTGGTTTTGCATTTTTTGAAGCACTGTATGATGCTCCAGCAAATGCTGAACCACCTGATAGCGCTGCTTTATCTTTTCGATGTTTTTAAGCGGCAAGGCCAACCAACGCTTTAGCAAACGCCCACCCATAGGCGTTATGGTATGATCTATAACATCCAGTAAGGTTACGGCATTTACGTTGGTAGACTGGTACAGCTCTAAATTGCGAATGGTAAAGCGGTCCATCCACACATATTCGTCTTCGGCTATACGGCCAATGGCGGTAATATGCTCCAACTTGTTGTGTTGCGTTTCCGATAAATAATGCAGCACTGCCCCCGAAGCAATAACGCCTTCATATAAGTTATCAACCCCAAAACCTTTTAAGGATGTGGTGTTAAAATGCCGTGTTAGGGTCTCGTTGGCATAATCGGGCTGAAACACCCAATCTTCTAAATAAAAGGTATGGAAATCCGCTCCAAAAGCAGCTTGAAAACTGGCCTTGGATTTTTTAGACACCAACACTTCACTGGGGTTAAAATTCTGAAGCAGCTTATCAACATACTCGGCGTGACCCTGCGAGGTTAAAAACTCGCCCGTAGACACATCTAAAAACGACACCCCTATTGCTTTCTTATCAAAATGTACGGCACACAAAAAATTATTCGTCTTCGAGCTTAGCACCTCATCATTCAGTGCCACACCGGGAGTCACCAACTCGGTTACACCGCGCTTTACAATTTTCTTGGTTTGCTTAGGGTCTTCCAACTGGTCGCAAATCGCAACGCGCTGTCCCGCTTTTACCAATTTAGGCAGATAGGTGTTTAACGAATGGTGCGGAAACCCTGCTAGTTCTGTTTTTTCGCCACCATTATTCCTATTGGTTAGTACTATGTCCAGAATTTTGGCGGCCTTAACGGCGTCGCTCCCAAAGGTTTCGTAAAAATCTCCCACCCGAAACAATAACATCGCATCTGGATATTTCGCCTTAATAGCGTTGTACTGTTGCATTAACGGGGTGACTTTTTTTGCTTTTTTTGCCATAATTTTGCTGCTCCGAACTTGGTACAGAATCTATTACCTTTGTCGTGATTTGTAATCACGCAAGTTAATTATTATTATACGCTTTTTAAAACATAAAATTGGTATAGTTATTTACAGCTGTTGAAAAGATGTTGGGCAATTGCAAACATCATTTAACCAACATAACCTCAGCTTAATTTGAAGATTATAAAAAGAAATAACAATAGAACATCCGCTTTCGCGGAAGACAACTATGAGAAAACTAAAAAACAGCGAATTGGACCGCTTAAGTGTTGAAGGCTTTAAAACGTCGAAAAAAACACCGCTTATCATCATTTTGGACAACATTAGAAGTCTAAACAATATTGGATCGGTGTTTAGAACTAGTGATGCGTTTTTAATTGAAAAAATCTACCTCTGCGGCATTACCGCAACACCGCCACATAAAGACATTCATAAAACGGCCTTGGGCAGCACCGAAACCGTTGTTTGGGAACATGTAGAAGACACACTAACCCTGATAAAAGACCTACAAAACAACCACGTAAAAATTGTATCGGTCGAGCAAGCCGAAAATGCCACCATGCTAGATGCTTTTACCCCAGAGGCAAACACAACTTATGCCCTGGTTTTTGGCAATGAGGTGAAAGGCGTGCAGCAAGAAGTGGTATCGGCTAGTGATGTGGTTTTGGAAATCCCCCAGTTTGGCACCAAACACTCCTTAAACATTTCGGTAAGCTGTGGTGTTGTGGTTTGGGATGTGTTTAGCAAGTTAAAAGCCGTCACGCCATAAGCTTTTTAGCCGTTACTTTTTTTTAATAAAACAAGCTGGCTAACCGTTACTTATCTGGTTTAACAACCAAAGATAATCTTCGCGATGCACGACAAAATCACGCTCCGAGATGTCAATTATTTTTACGTTGAGCTCGGTTTGTTTTTTTAAAAAGTCCAAATACCCAGAATTGATTTTCTCTAGGTAGGCATTTTCGATGTTTTGTTCGTAATCGCGGCCCCGTTTTTTAATGTTTTCCTGCAACCGCTCGGTATTTTGATAAAGGTAAACATACAATTCGGGCTTGGCAATATCCTTATACATTAAATAAAACAGCTTTCGGTAGAGTTTAAATTCATCTTCCGGCAAGGTAATTTTAGAAAAAATAAGGGATTTGTAAATATCGTAATCGCTCACAATAAAATCCCGAAAAAGATCCAATTGCGATAGGTCATCGCTAATTTGCTGGTAACGATCGGCTAAGAAAGACATTTCCAAAGTAAACGCATACCGCTGTTGGTCTTCGTAAAACCTTGGCAAAAACGGGTTATCGGCAAACCGTTCTAAAATTAATTTCGCATTAAAATCTTCAGAAATCATCGTTGCCAAGCTGGTCTTTCCTGCGCCAATATTCCCTTCTATGGCAATGTAATTAAACTTAGACAGCTCGTATTTTTTTATAGGATGTTTTATCCAAACATTTGCTGGAGTCAAGGTGCTTTTGTCGGGACAGGCCGTTAAGAGTTCTGCAATGGACGTTTTAATAACCGGATGGTGAAATTTACTAGCAATGTCGGCCAGTGGCTGCAATACAAACCGACGTTCGTGCATTTTAGGGTGCGGCACCAGTAACGCTTCGCTTGTTATTTGTTCGTCATTAAAAAACAACACATCCAAATCTATGGTGCGCGACTCGTAACCCAGTGTGTTTGTACGTTCACGGCCTAGGCGTTTTTCTATCTCTAAGAGTGTTTTTATAACGGTTTGGGCATCTTGGGTGGTTTGCAATAACAAACAGGTATTAAAAAAATGGTCGCCCTCAAAACCCAAAGCCGGAGTGCTATATACTTTTGCAATTGCCAAAACGCTGCCCAATTTTTCAAAAATCAAATCAACGGCATCTTGCAGGTGTTTTAACCTGTCGCCCTTATTGCTCCCTAATGCTATGTATACGTTATGAATGCCTGCCATAAGAAGTGCCAAAATAACTAAAAGTATTTTTAATAGTTTATATTTACAAAACCTATTTATCCACAATCTTCTTTATGAGCAAAAAAGACACCCTAGCAGCACAACGTATTTACCTTATCTTGGCTGCTTTGTTTATTACCTCGCTAGTGGTATCCAACCTTATTTTTCAGAAATTCTTTTACTGGCACCCGTTTAACTTGACGGTTTTTAACGCCTCCCTATTTGAAGTATCGGTAGGCATTTTACCCTACCCCATTACATTTTTAATCACCGATTTAATAAGCGAGATTTATGGCAAAAAACGCGCAAACCAAATAGTTATCACCGGTATTTTTGCCTCGTTTTTCTCCATGCTTATTATTTATGTCGCTAATGCTGTTCCGGCAACCAAATGGTCGCCCGTAAACGACCATTTGTTTTCTACTGTTTTTGGCAGTACAGCCATTGCTGTTTTTGCAAGTATGATGGCGTATTTACTGGCACAATTTGTCGACATACAGATTTATCATTTCTGGAAGCGCTTAACCAAAGGTAAACACCTCTGGTTGCGCAACAATTTTTCGACCTGGCTATCGCAATTTGTCGACACCTTTACGGTCTTGTTTCTTTTGTGTTCATTCGGGAAAATTGAATGGGATCTCTTTTTAGGGCTGCTGTTAAGCGGATTCATTTTTAAAGTGCTCGTTGCCCTGCTCGACACCCCATTTTTATACCTAGGCGTTTATGCCTTTAGAAAGCGATTCAACTTAAAACCCAACGAAGAAATTAGCTTGCTATAATGTTAAAGTTTATTTAACGCATTAACCTTGTTGCGTTAAATGTGTCTTAAGAGTATTGTTTAAATTTGCAGATTAACCTCCAAAGGTTACTTTTATACGTATATACTTACGCAACATACAAACCAACTATGAAAAAAGCACTTAAAATACTAGGCCTTTCCTTAGGAATTATCCTTCTGTTATTAATCGTAACGCCTTTTATTTTCCAGGGACAAATAAAGGATATGGTTAAAAACTTCATGAATGAAAACCTCAATGCCAAGGTTGCGTTTTCCGATGTCGATTTGAGTTTTATCAGTAGTTTTCCACAAGCCTACGTAAGTGTCGATAATTTAAAAATCACCAACAACAAACCATTTGAAGGCGAAACTCTGGTTACGGCAAAGTCCATTGCGTTTACCATGTCTATTAAAGAGCTTTTTAAAAAAGCTGGCGACAGCCCTATTGTTGTTAATAGCATTGCCATAGACGAGGCTTTGCTCACCTTAAAAACCAACGCCAGAGGGCAAACCAATTACGACATTGCCCTAAAAGATACAGAAACCGAAATACCTTCGGAAGAAAACAAATCTGGCAATAGCTTTGCTTTTGATATAAAAGATTATGCCATTTCTAACAGTGCCCTAACGTATATTGACGAACCTTCGAAAACAGAGCTCTTTATTACCGAGCTCAACCACCAAGGTACAGGCATTTTTTCTGCTGAAAAATCTGAACTGGACACCCAAACCCAAGCCAACATAAGTCTGAGCCTCGACAGCACAACATACCTAAACAACAACCTTATTAAGCTTGACGCCCTACTAGGCCTAGATTTAGAAAACCAGAAATACACCTTTAAAGACAACAAAGCCTATATAAACCAGCTTCCACTGGAATTTAAAGGCTTTGTACAGCTATTGGACGACGGGCAACTTATTGACATGTCTTTTGAAAACCCTGGTTCAGATTTTAAGGATTTTCTAGCGGTCATTCCAGAAAGCTACACCAAAGACATAGCCAATGTAGAAACCACAGGGAATTTTAAGGTCTCCGGTATTGTAAAAGGGATGATTACCGATACAACCATTCCAACCATGGACATCAACATCGCCTCTAACCAAGCTTCGTTTAAATACCCCGATTTACCAAAGCGTGTAGAAAATATTAGCATAAACACCAGTATAAAAAACACCTCTGGAAATGCAAACGACACTTATGTCGACATACAAACATTAAATTTTAAAATCGATGAGGATGTTTTTAAATCCTCGGCCACATTACAAAACCTAACCGAAAACATGCAGGTCGATGCCCATGTTGATGGCACACTAAACCTTAGCAACATAACCAAAGCCTATCCCGTAAAATTAGAAAACGAATTAAGCGGCATCTTAAAAGGAAAGTTGCAAACCAATTTCGACATGAAAGCTCTAGAAACTAATGCCTACAACCGCATAAAAAACAACGGTAATGTAAGTGTTAGCGACTTTATTTTTTCTTCTGAAGATGTTGTAAACCCCATTCAAATCAACCAAGCCAACATCGACTTTAAGCCCGGCCTTATCACACTTAAAAGTTTTAACGCCGCAACCGGACAAAGCGATATAAAAGCCACAGGCACTATTGAAAATCTTCTAGGGTTTCTATTAAGCGACAAAGACCTAAAAGGAAATTTTAACGTGAACTCAAACAAGTTTGTAGTCAGCGATTTTATGGTCCCTAACGAGGAAACCGGCGAAGCCAACAAAACTACCAGCGATAGCGAATCTTTAAAAATTCCTGATTTTTTAGACTGCACCATTAATGCCCATGCTAAAGAAGTGGTTTACGACAACCTAACCCTTCAAGACGTTAAAGGCGCCTTATTAATTAAAGACCAACAAGCCACTTTAAAAGACATGACCTCTAAATTGTTTGATGGCGGCTTGGCCATAAACGGCTTGGTAAACACAAAAAACGACACCCCAAACTTTAACTTAAACCTCGGGGTAAACGGCTTCGACATCTCGCAATCGTTTAATGGCCTTGAACTTTTTGAAGCCCTTGCTCCTGTTGCCAAAGTCCTGCAAGGAAAATTAAACTCTACCTTAAACCTTACCGGCGATTTAGACAGCACATTTTCTCCAAAGCTAACCAGCATTTCTGGCGATGCCTTTGCCCAATTGCTAACAAAAGAAATTAACGCCAACAACTCGCCCCTACTTAGTAAACTTGGCGACAACCTTCAGTTTATCGACTTTAAAAAGCTAAACCTAGACGACCTAAAAACCAAGATTACATTTAACAACGGGCAAGTAAACGTAAAACCCTTCAACCTAAAATACGAAGACATCGACATTCAAGTGTCTGGTGCGCACAGTTTTGACAAGGCACTAGATTACAATGTTGTGTTTCAAGTTCCCGCGAAATATTTAGGAAGCGACATAAACAGGCTTATTGGCAAAATTAACGACAACAACGTTAACAACATTGCCATACCGGTTACCGCAAACATTGGTGGCTCGTTTAGCAACCCCAGCGTACAAACCGACCTGTCTAGTGCCGTAACCAATTTAACAAACCAGCTGATCGAAATTGAAAAGAAAAAGCTGTTAAACCAAGGCTCCAATGCCATTAAAGATTTATTGGGCGGCATAGGCAATACCCAGCAACAAGACCAAGAGACGACCTCTACCAGCACAGACACCACAAAAACAAACAGCAATGCTGTAGAAGAAGGCGTTAAAGATTTAATAGGAAATTTTTTCAACAAAAAGAAAACCACTAAAGACACCATTAACTAAACCCAAAAGCTTGCAAAAATGTTAAGGTCTTCATAATTTTTGTGCATTTCCACCAGCTTTTTAAAAAGAAATCGCACTTTTTTTGGATTTTCCGTAAAAAAAGTTATGTTATAGGGTTCATACATAACACTAAATTCAGGAAAGTTCATGAGGCAGTTAAAAATCACCAAGCAGGTTACGAATAGAGAGTCGAAGTCTCTAGATAAATATCTTCAAGATATTAGTAAAATGCCCTTAATTACAGCCGATGAAGAAGTTGAATTGGCGCAACGTATTCGTGAGGGTGACCAACAGGCCCTAGATAAATTAACAACCGCCAACTTGCGTTTTGTGGTATCGGTTGCCAAGCAATACCAAAACCAAGGGTTAAAATTACCCGACCTTATAAACGAAGGCAATGCCGGCTTGGTAAAAGCCGCCAAAAGGTTTGACGAAACCCGAGGTTTTAAATTTATATCGTATGCCGTTTGGTGGATCCGTCAATCCATTTTACAAGCCTTAGCAGAGCAAGCCAGAATTGTACGCTTGCCCCTAAATAAAATTGGCTCGATAAACAAAATCAACAAAGCCTTTTCTCATTTAGAGCAAGCCCACCAAAGGCCTCCTAGCGCAGAAGAGATTGCTAAAGAGCTGGACATGACCGTTAGCGACGTTAAGCAATCCTTAAAAAATTCTGGCAGACATTTATCTATGGATGCCCCCCTTAAGGAAGGTGAAGATTCCAGTCTTTACGATGTGGTTAAGTCTGGCGAATCACCCAATCCCGATAAAGAGCTCATGAAAGCCTCTTTAAACGTAGAAGTTAACCGAGCCTTAAATACGCTTTCCCAACGCGAGGCAGATGTTATTCGTTTGTATTATGGCATTAGCAGCGAGCAACCTATGAGCTTAGAAGAAATTGGCGAAACCTTTGGCCTAACACGCGAACGCGTAAGGCAAATTAAAGAAAAAGGCATTCGCAGACTACGTCATAGCTCAAAAAACAAAATATTAAAAACGTACTTAGGATAACCTTAAGTATTAAAACCCTAAAACCCTTATATGATTAAAATTGAAGTAAAAGAAGGCGAAAAAATTGAACGCGCATTAAAACGTTATAAGCGCAAGCACCGTAACGTAAAAATCATGCAACAAATTCGCGAAAATAAACACTACACAAAAAAATCTGTCGAAAGAAGAAAAGAAATTCAAAAGGCCGCTTACATACAATCTATTAGAGACGAAGAAGCCATTTAATTTATGACTGTATTTAAAATTTACAACGCCAACACCAAACCCTCTAAAGAGGAAAAAGACACCATTATTAATTTCCTACACACCCACCTACAAGAATTTGGAGACAACAAAGAAGACATCTCTAAATGCTTGGATTATGCCGTAAAAGACAACATTTCGGCCCACGGTGGATTTGTTTTGGTTATTAAAGACAAACAAGGCATTCAAGGCATAACCATTATTAACGAAACAGGCATGGGCGGGTACATTCCCGAAAACATTCTTGTTTACATCGCAGTACATCAAGAGGCTCGCGGTAAAGGTTATGGCAAGCAACTTATGCAAAAGGCCATAACGCTGGCCCAAGGCGATATCGCCCTTCATGTAGAACCCAACAATCCTGCTATACACCTTTACGAAAAACTAGGATTCGAAAACAAATACCTAGAAATGCGACTGAAAAAATAAGCCGTCTGTATGAACATTATAGATAGCATTGTTTTTATTGTATACATGATTGTCGTCTTGGCAATCGGGTTTTATTACTACAGAAAAAACAAAAACGCAAGCGATTACTATGTTGGCGGCAACAATATGGGCAGCTGGCACATTGGGCTGTCTGTGGTTGCCACCGATGTTGGTGGCGGATTTTCCATTGGCCTTGGCGGTTTGGGCTTCGTTATGGGGCTTTCTGGCTCTTGGATGCTGTTTACCGGACTGGTTGGAGCATGGCTAAGCGCCGTGCTTCTTATTCCAAAAGTTATTAAACAAGGCCACGAGCTCAAGCTGTTAACCTTCCCAGAACTTTTAAAGCACAACTACGGCAAACACGTTGCTATGGTTGCCGGCGTAATTTCCTTTATTGGTTACCTTGGGTTTACAGCATCGCAATTACTAGCTGGAGCAAAACTGGCCGTTGGAACGTTTCCAGAACTTAATTTAAACCACGCCCTCATTATTATGGGCGGTATTGCTTTATTGTACACTGTTTTTGGCGGGATTAAAGCCGTAATATACACCGATACCTTTCAATGGATTATTTTAATGATTGGATTGATTTTTGTCGGTATTCCTATGGCTTACAGTGCCCTTGGCGGTTTTGAAACCATCTCTAAAACCCTACCCAAGGAATTTTTTAGCCTGACCAATATTACCTGGATAGATCTTCTAAACTGGAGCATTACCATCATTCCTATTTGGTTTGTTGGCATGACCCTATACCAACGTATTTATGCCTGTAGGGACGAAAAAACCGCTAAAAAAGCATGGTATATTGCCGGTATTTTCGAGTATCCGTTTATGGCATTTATGGGGGTTGCCTTAGGGCTTTTGGCTCGTGTCGCTGCCGAACAGGGTCTGTTTGCCGCTGAAGGGTTTGTTTCTGCAGCTGGTATGGATCCAGAAATTGGTCTGCCCATGTTATTAAAAAACGTGCTCCCTATTGGCTTAATGGGACTAATGCTTTCGGCTTACTTTTCGGCAATTATGTCTACCGCAGACAGTTGTCTGTTGGCAGCCTCTGGCAACTTTACCACCGATATTTTAGGACTGAAAAGCGACAACCCAAAAACCATCCGGATGTCGCAAATCATAACGTTTGTTATTGGTTTTGCCGCCATTTTGTTGGCCACTGTTATGACCAGCGTTTTAGACTTAATGCTTAGTTCATATGCCTTTATGGTCTCAGGCTTATTAATCCCTGTATTGGGCATGCTTTACGCCAAAAAAAAGAAACCGTTAGCTGCCTTATTGGCCATGTTGCTTGGCGGGTTTTCAACCCTGCTTATCATGTTATTCAAGATTGATATTCCTTTCGGGTTCGACCCCATACTAATTGGGGTTACAATATCGTTGTTAACCTATCTTAGTGTTAAAAAATAAGCCCTATGAATGTTAGCCCGTTAACCACATATCGCAAGCAGCTGCATCAAAACCCGGAACTTTCCGGACAGGAGACGAACACCGCCAAACAAGTCATCGAAACCCTAAAAACGTTTCATCCAACCAACATTATTTCTGGTATTGGCGGGCCTAGCTTTGTTGCAATTTTTGATAGTGGCAACCCAGGAAAAACAATTATGTTTCGAGCAGAATTAGATGCGCTTCCAATTCATGAGGTAAATTCGTTCCAGCACCGTTCAAAGGTTAAAGGTGTTTCACATAAATGTGGGCACGATGGCCATATGGCCATACTCCTTGGGCTTGCCGAACAACTTTACAGCACCCCCATTGCAACAGGAAAAGTAATGTTGCTGTTTCAATCGGCAGAGGAAACCGGTGAAGGTGCAAAAACCGTTTTAAATAACACACTGTTCGAGCCGCTAAAACCCGATTTTATTTTCGCCCTTCACAATGTTCCCGGCTATAAAAAAGGAACCATTATTTGCAAATCTGGCACGTTTACACCCGAAGTGGTAAGCCTAGCCATTACATTGCACGGCAAAACAGCTCATGCCGCCGAACCCGAAAAAGGCATTAACCCAGACGAAGCCATACAACAGCTTATTTACAACATAAAACGGCTGGCTAACCCCAATGAAGCTTCCGATAGCTTTTCGACCATCGCTACGGTTTTCGCCACATTAGGCACTAAAAATTACGGCATTTCGGCAGGCCATGCCGAATTGCATTTTACCCTACGGTGCTGGCAACCAAGGCAACTTAATGCCCTAAAACAAACCATCGCCAAGACCACAGCTAAAATTTGCGACGAGCAACAATTAAAATATACCTTAGATTGGTTTCAGGAATTTTCGGCAAACCAAAATAACAACACAGCCACCAAGCACATAGAAAACGCTGCAAACACTTTAAAATACCAGTACATTTCTAAAGCCCAACCCTTTAAATGGGGTGAGGATTTTGGTCTGTTCACTCAGCATTTTAAGGGCGCTATGTTTGGCCTTGGCGCAGGAGAAAACACCCCTGCCCTACACAATCCAGATTACGATTTCCCCGATGAAATTATAGCAAATGGGGTTTCTATGTTTTACCAAATCTTATCACAAACCAATGCCTAACTCGATTATAGAAATTAACTCGAACGCTTTAAAAAACAACATAAGCTACATTAAATCGCTCTTAGACGAGCACGTTACCATGTCCTGCGTTTTAAAAGGCAATGCCTATGGTCATGGCATATCGGTTATGGTGCCTGCCTTGCAAGCCATTGGCATGAACCATTTTTCGGTGTTTAATTCTTTAGAAGCACGCCAAGTTTTCGAAAAAGCGCAAAACGACTTCTGCATTATGGTTATGGGCGATATTAGCGAAGAAGATGCCGAATGGCTTGTTGAAAACCATATTGAATTTTATGTTTTTAACCTGTATCGCCTTCAATACATGCTAAACATTGCCAAAGCTAAAAACATCCCCTTACAAATTCATCTGGAAATAGAAACCGGCATGAACAGAACAGGCTTTAATAAAAGCGATTGGCAAGAGGTGGTGAACATTATAAAAAACAACAGCAAATACATTAACGTTAAAGGAATTTGCACGCATTATGCGGGCGCAGAAAGCATTAGCAATTACATGCGTGTAAAATTACAGCGCAACATTTTTAAAAAAGCGCTTAAGTACTTTAAAAACGAAGCCATCATTCCAGAACGCATACACAGTTCGTGTAGTGCTGCCATTTTAGCTTTTCCAAAGGACAACTTTAATATGGTTCGCATTGGTATTCTGCACTATGGCCTTTGGCCAAGTAGAGAAACCTTTATCTCCCACATGACCAAGTACAACCTGTCTCAATCGCCTTTGCAGCCTATTTTAACATGGACTTCATACATTATGGACATTAAACATGTTAATAAAGGCGCCTATATTGGGTACGGAAATTCGTATCTTGCGGAAAACAATATGACCATCGCCTCCATTCCTATTGGATATGGATACGGATACAGTAGAAGCCTAAGCAATCAAGGTCGCGTTATTGTAAACAACAAGCGCTTTAGCGTTATTGGCATTGTTAACATGAACATGCTTTTAATTGATATTACAGCCGACCAAAACATAACTATAAACGACAAAGTCATTTTAATAGGAAAACAAGGCGATTACGAAATTACCGTTTCGTCATTTGGAAACCTAACAGACCAACTTAACTACGAAGTACTCTCAAGGATAGACAAAGACATCCCTAGAGTCTTAAAATAACATTATGGCCTATTTTACACTAAACCAAGCATCACTAACCCATAACTACAGATTTTTACAAAAGCTTTTCAACAAAAAAGAGATGTCTTGGGCACCCGTTCTCAAACTGCTCTGCGGCAATGAAAAGTACATCGATTTTGTACTCTCTTTAGGCAAGGAACAAGTTTGCGACGCCCGTATAGCAAACCTTAAAACAATTAAAAAGCTAAAGCCCGAGGTAGAAACCATCTATATTAAACCACCGGCAAAACGCAGCATAAAAAACATTGTTAAATATGCCGATGTGAGCTTTAACACCGAGTTTACAACCATAAAATGGCTTTCTGAAGAAGCCGGCAAGCAAAACAAAGTGCACCGCGTAATTATCATGATTGAGCTGGGCGATTTGCGCGAAGGTATTATGGGAGACCACTTAATGGATTTTTACGAGAAAATATTCGAACTGCCCAACATAAAGGTTGTAGGCATTGGTACCAACCTTAATTGTTTAAGTGGGGTAATGCCCAGCAAGGACAAACTTATACAACTGTGCCTATACGAGCAACTAATCGAAGCTAGGTTTAACCAAAAAATTGAGGGGGTAAGCGGCGGCTCTTCTGTTATGGTACCGCTATTGTTAAAAGGTATCGTACCACAAGGCATTAACCATTTTAGAGTTGGGGAAACCTTGTTTTTTGGCACCGATTTGTTTGAAAACAACACCATAGAAGGCATGAAGGACGATGTGTTTACCCTGCACTCCGAGATTATCGAAATTACCGAAAAACCCAGTGTGCCCTATGGCGAATTGGACAAAAATCCCTCGGGAGAAATGTTTGAAGTAGATGAAAACAAGTTTACCGAAATTCAAAAAAGAGCTATTTTAGACATTGGCCTACTGGATATTTCTAAAGTCGATTTCCTAAAACCACAGGACCCCTCATTAAACTTTGTTGGTGCCAGCTCTGATATGCTGGTCATAGACATCACCAAAGCCAACAGAACCTATAAAATTGGAGACATTATTAGCTTTAGAACCGATTATATGGGAGCCCTTCGTGTTATGAATTCAGAATATATTGAAAAACGCCTAATATAAATGTTTTGACACGGGTGCGTCTTCATAAAAATCTTCGAATGTCTTGTTGGTTTTATAGGCATCTTTTAACACCCTAAAAACGGTTACAACAACCATTATTTGCCCTAGAACCACAACAAAAAACACCCTGCCAAAGGACAAATCTAAGGCTGCCATAATGGTTACCACAACCAATAACAATGTGGTAATAACAACATAAAAAATGGCCGAAAGTTTCATTTTTCTTCTTAAGTTAAGAAAAATGACGTAAAATTTAGCTTAATCCTATGTTAAACATTTACTGAAATAGCAACGACCAAACCTTCGTTCCCCCTAACATTAAACACCGTATTGTCTTCAAAAATTAAATACTGTCCCTTTATGCCCACCAATTTCCCTGTGTAGTGTTTGGATTTTTCCAGATTAAGACTTTTGGGTTTTTCGGGGTATTGGCTAACGGGAAATTGTAAAAGCGTTTCGGTATTGCTTTCAATAACATACGCTAACGCCTCATTGGGGATGTAGGGCTTTAAACGGTCGCGCCAAACCACCAAATCCTCGTCCTTTATATCGTTCTTAAGCATGGTACGCCAATTGGTCTTATCGCTTATATGTTCTTTTAAAGCCACCTCGGTTATTCCAGCCAAATAGCGGTTTGGTACCTCAACAATCTCAATAGCCTCATGGGCTCCCTGATCTATCCAGCGTGTTGGCACCTGGCTTTTTCGGGTAACCCCCACCTTTACATTGCTCGAATTGGCCAAATACACAATATGTGGTTGTAGCTGCGCCTTTTTTTCGAACGCTAGGTCGCGATCTTCCTTACCTAAATGTGCTTTACTTAATTCTGGTCGCATAACCCAATCGGCTGCTTGTGGCACATCAAAAAAGCAACTTTTGCAAAACCCCTGACGGTAAATTGGCTTGTTTAAACCACAGTTTAAGCACTGGTATTCAACAAACGCCAGTGTAATGGTTTTATCCAGCAATTGGTTTACGTTTATAAAATCGGTTTCAAACACCAAATAATATTGAATGGGGTCTAAAAATTCGCTAGCCATTTTTGTAAGCACACCTTGGTAGGTCATAAAAAAAAGTATTATTTTTATTTTTTAAAGATAATGCAAATATGCCAATTCCTTTAGTAAATTCTATTGCTTCCTGGTTTTTAAAAAAACGGTTTCACCAAATTGAATTGTTTTTAAAATACCCTAACGAAGTCCAACAGGAATTGCTATTCCACCTACTTTCAAAAGCCAAAGATACCGAGTTTGGTAGGGCGTACGATTTTAGTTCGATTAAAGATTACGCCACATTTGCCGAGCGTATTCCTATTTCTTCTTACGAAGATTACCACGATGCTATTGAACGCTCACGACAAGGCGAACACAACATTTTCTGGCCTCAGCCCATAAAATGGTTTGCCAAATCCAGCGGCACCACTAATAGTAAAAGTAAGTTTATTCCTGTTAGTGAAGACTCCCTAGAAGACTGCCACTATGCTGCGGGTAAGGATCTGCTATGCATGTACCTTAACAACAATGAGGATTCGCAGTTATTTACAGGAAAAAGCTTACGACTTGGCGGCAGCAAGGAATTGTATAAGGAAAACGGAACGGTATTTGGCGACCTGTCTGCCATATTAATAGACAACATGCCATTTTGGGCCGAATACAGCAGTACACCAAGTAACAAAGTGTCTTTAATGAGCGAATGGGAATCGAAGATGGCGGCTATTGTAAACGAAACCATTCAGGAAAATGTTACCAGCCTTGCTGGCGTGCCTTCTTGGATGCTGGTTTTGCTACACAACGTTTTAGAAAAAACCGGAAAAGACAGCCTGTTTGATGTTTGGCCAAACTTGGAGGTTTATTTTCATGGTGGGGTAAGTTTTGTGCCTTACAAAGCGCAATACAAGCGTATTTTACCAAGAAAGAACTTTAGATATTACGAAATTTACAATGCCTCGGAAGGTTTTTTTGCCATTCAGGACCAAAATACCTCTAGCGAACTCTTGCTAATGCTAGATTATGGCATTTTTTATGAGTTTATCCCCATGGAGACTTATGGCACAAAAAACGAGCGCATCATTCCATTAAGTGGTGTTGAGAAAGATAAAAATTATGCCGTTATTATTACCACAAATGCCGGACTGTGGCGTTATCAAATTGGCGATACCGTAAAATTCACCTCAACACACCCCTATCGTATAAAAATTACAGGCCGCACAAAACACCACATTAATGCCTTTGGCGAAGAATTGATTATTGAAAATGCCGAAGAAGCTCTAAAAAAAGTCTGTAAAAAAACCCAGTCTGAAATTGTAGATTACACCGCTGCTCCTATTTTTATGGAAGGCAAAGAAAAAGGTGCTCACGAGTGGCTGATTGAGTTTAAAACACCCCCTAACGATATTGATTATTTTAACGAGCTCTTGGACAACGCCTTAAAATCACTAAACTCCGACTACGAAGCCAAGCGCTACAACAACATGACCTTAAACAAACCAAAAGTACATCTGGCCAAAGCCAACTTGTTTTACGATTGGCTAAAACAGAACAACAAATTAGGCGGGCAACATAAAGTCCCTCGTTTATCGAATACCAGAGAGTATATGGATGAACTTTTAAGGATGAACTTTTAAATGCTTTTTACCGAAAAAAATAACCCCGTTTTTTCTCTTAACGAAAATAACGAGGCGTTTATCTAAAAAGCAATAAGGTAATTTTTTTCTTACATTAAAAAGGCTAGTTTTACAATAGCCTTGATAAAATAGCAACGCTTAATAAAAGCGTATTTATATCATGCATTATTAATTAACGTATCCATAGCATAAAAAAAGCCACTTAAAAGTTTTTAAGTGGCTTTTTCTTTTAAACATTCTATAAAGTCTCTAGGGCTCTTTAGATAAACAACCTGCTCTTCATTAATATCATCCTCAATATTCTCTACATTTCCTGAAATGTATAATGGCACATTAGAGCTGGAACAAAATGCATTTATTTTTTCAAATGTTACTTTTTGTATTGGAGTTATAACCATGGTTAACATAATATCTGGAACAACATCTTGAATAATTTGACTTATATTTTCTAACGGCACATTTTGCCCTAAATAATAAACTTTCCACCCTAATTTTCTAGCTAAATAATACGCTAAAAGCAAGCCTATTTCATGGTACTCATCCTCTATTAAAAACATCACGACAGAAGGTGCCCCTTTAGATGGATATGGTAGTAAGTCTATCTCAGTAAATATTTTTTTCTTAATTAAATTTGAAACAAAGTGTTCTTGAAACGGCATAACTTTATCTACACTCCATAAAACTCCTACCCGATTTAAAAACGGGTATACAATCTCCAACACCGTTGTCAACAAGCCTTTATTAATGATTTGAGTTTTTAAAACATTATCAAAAGCTTGCTCATTCATATCTAGCATGCTCGATATCAAGGCATTTATCTCCACCTCATGAGTCTCGTTAGAAATCTGATTGGTTACAGCTTTGTGAATTTCATCCTCAGACATCTTATCAATTTTTGATATTCTATAACCACTCTTGGTGAGCAAACTAATATTTAAAAGTTTTTTTAGAAGACTGCCCGAATAGTATCTAATGTTTGTGTCTGTTCGCTCCGGTTCAATTAAAGAATAACGCGTCTCCCATTTTCTAAGTGTATGAGCATTAATTCCTGTAAGAGTTACCACTTGAGCCATTGTATATTTACTCATGTCTAATTTTTTACACCATAAAATTATACATTTTTTTTAAAGAACGGCTAATAAAAAATATTTTGTCTACTTTTTAATGTGATTTTTTAGACATATTGTATTTTTTTATATATTTGTCTAAGTTTAACTTAAAAAAAAGAGACAAAATGAAAACAAAAAAACTATTATTCCTATTATTAAGTGTCGTATTCATTGGCACCTCTTGTAGTAGTGACGACGATAACTCCATGCCTTCAACACCTCCAAGTCAAAAGAATATTGTTGAATTAGCTGTAGATACACCAGAATTATCCACTTTGGTTGATGCGCTCTCAAGAGCAGATGGCAATTTAGTTAGCGTGCTTAGCGGCGATGGACCTTTTACAGTTTTAGCACCAACTAACGATGCTTTTTCAAGCTTTTTAACTGCTAATGGCTTTAATTCCGTAAACGAAGTTCCAAGTGATGTTCTTTCACAAATCTTATTAAATCATGTTATCATGGCTGATGTTGAATCATCAGATTTAATAACTATGGGATCTGGATACACCTCAGGAAGCGCAACCGGAGCTGGCGGTAATAATATTAGTATTTATTTTGACACCTCTAATGGCGTTACTTTTAACAATTCTGGCATGGTTACAACAGCAGATATTGAAGCAAGTAACGGAATTATTCATGTTATAGATGGTGTTTTAGGCTTACCTGACGTTGTTAGCCATGCAGCTAACAATCCAGTATTCTCTAGTTTAGTGGCCGCACTTGGTGCTGCCGATGGTAATTTAGTGTCCGTACTTCAAGGAGATGGACCTTTTACTGTCCTTGCTCCTAACAATAATGCTTTTGACGTATTTTTAGATGGTGCCTCATTAGGAGATGTTGACACGGCTGTGTTATCACAAATTTTATTAAATCATGTTATTGCAGGATCTGCTATTTCTTCAGAAACACTTGTAAATAACAGTGCTGGGTACACTAACACAGCAGCAACTGGTGCTGGAGGGAATAACATGAGTTTATATTACAACACTAATGACGGTGTAACTTTTAATGGTATTTCAACTGTTTTTCAAGCCGATGTTGTTGGAACAAACGGAATTATTCACGCTGTAGATACTGTAATTGATATTCCTACAGTAGTCACATTCGCAACAGCCGACCCTAATTTTTCTACATTAGTTTCTGCTTTAACCGAATTAACCCCAGGAACCGATTTTGCTTCAATTTTATCACGTACCGAAGGAGGAAATGGTGATGGTATAAATCCAGATTTTACAGTCTTTGCACCAACAAATGCTGCTTTTGACGCATTAATTGACAATTTAGGTGGCTTACCAGATGAAAGTACTTTAACAACCGTGTTATTATACCACGTAGCAGGAAACGCAAATGTAACGTCTGGAGATCTTAATACTGGTGCAAATCCAGTAACATCATTACAAGGTGGAAGCTTTACTGTAAACTTACCAGGAACAGGCAGTAATATAGCCGATATAACAGATGGCTCTGGAGCTACAGATATTGGCATTATAGCTGTAGATGTACAAGCTGGAAATGGTGTTATACACGCCCTTAATAAAGTTATGCTCCCTAATTAATGGCCTCGCTAATTTAATTAAAGCCGATAGACTACACGCTATCGGCTTATTTAAAAATCATTAAATGAATTCAAAAAAAATTGTTGTCATTGGATCAGGATTTTCTTCGCTCTCTGCAGCCTGTTATTTAGCAAAACAAGGTTATAAAGTGACAGTCCTTGAAAAAAACAACACCATTGGTGGGCGTGCGAGGCAATTAAAAAAAGAGGGGTTTACTTTTGATATAGGCCCAACATTTTACTGGATGCCTGATGTTTTTGAACGGTTTTTTAATGATTTCAATAAAACGACATCAGATTTTTATACCTTAAACAAGCTCAACCCTGCATATCAAATTTATTTTGGCAAGAAAGATTCCATAAGCATATCTGAAAATTTTAATGCTATAAAGCAAACCTTTGAAAATCTTGAAAAAGGAAGCGGAAAGAAGCTAGAACTATTTATTAACAAAGCTGAGGAAAATTATAACATTGCTATAAAAGACTTGGTTTATAAACCAGGTGAAAATCTTTTTGAAATTATTAACCTTAAAACGGTTTTTAAGTTGCATGAGTTCATTTTAACCATTTCAAAACAAGTTTCTAAATCGTTTAAAAATAAAAAACTAAGAAAAACATTAGAATTTCCTGTATTATTTCTTGGTGCGAAACCCAACAACACACCTTCTTTCTATAATTTTATGAATTATGCCGATTTTAAACTTGGCACATGGCATCCAAAAGGAGGCATGTACCAAGTTATTGAAGGTATCGTAAAACTAGCTAAAAGTTTAGGTGTAGATATTCGCACCAATTGCGAAGTCAAAAAAATAATTACCAAAAACGACAATACCGTTACTGGAGTAAACACAAACTCTGGTTATTTTGATTGCGATATTTTATTAAGTGGCGCAGATTATCATCATACAGAAACGCTACTTCCTAGTCGTTTAAGACAATACACTAAAAACTACTGGAACAACAAAACATTTGCGCCCTCTGCATTGTTATTTTATGTTGGCATAAACAAGAAGCTAAATAACGTATCTCATCATACCCTATTTTTTGATACTGATTTTGAAACTCATGCTAAGACCATTTACGACACTAAAGAATGGACAGAAAAGCCTTTATTCTATGCCAGTTTCCCAAGTATATCAGACGACACAATTGCCCCTAAAAACAAGGAAGCAGGTATTTTTTTAATTCCTATTGCACCCGACATAAAAGACACTCCAGAGATTAGAGCCACCTACTTTAATCAACTACTTGACCGCATTGAAAACATCACAGAGGAACCTCTTAAAGAACATATTCTTTTTCACGAATCGTATTGTGTAAATGATTTTAAACAAGACTATAATTCCTACAAAGGAAATGCTTATGGATTAGCAAACACTTTAATGCAAACCCACATTCTTAGACCTAAACTAAAAAGCAAAAAACTAAACAATCTTTATTTCTGCGGACAATTAACTGTGCCAGGGCCAGGCGTTCCACCATCTTTAATTTCTGGTAAAATTGTTAGCAATTTAATTAGTAAACACCATGTGCAATGAAAGCCTTATTTGACACCTCTAGCTTAAAATGTAGTGAAATTATCACTAAAACCTATAGTACATCTTTCTCTTTAGGCATTAAGTTATTTGCGCCTTCAATAAGGCCTAATATATATGCTATTTATGGTTTTGTTAGATATGCTGATGAAATTGTAGATTCGTTTACAAATTATAATCAAGAGACTCTTTTTAAAGACTTCGTTGAAGATTACCATAAAGCTCTTAAATATAAAATTAGCCTAAATCCTATTATTAATGCTTTTCAAGAGGTTGTTCATAAATACAAATTACATGCTTATGTTGAAGATTTTCTTAAACGTATGGAAGCCGATTTAACGGTTTATGATTACACAACTAAAGAAGATTTTGAAAATTATATTTATGGATCTGCTGATGTGGTAGGATTAATGTGTTTAAGGGTTTTTGTAAATAATGATGAAACTAAATTTCAAGAGTTAAAACAAGCCGCTAAACATTTAGGATCAGCGTTTCAGAAAGTAAATTTTTTAAGAGATTTCAAAGACGATACACAAACCCTTGGTAGATCGTATTTTCCTAATCTTCAAAATAACACCCTAAACAACTTAACCAAACAAGAAATTATAGATGATATCGAATTGGATTTTAATGAAGCTTATAAAGGTATTATTCAATTGCCTATAGAAAGTAGACTTGGTGTTTATATTGCTTACAGGTATTATTTAAAACTTTTAAAAAAGCTAAAAAGCACCGATTCAGAGCATATTACAAACAAACGCATACGCATTTCTAATGGCATAAAGTTATTCATCCTTACAAAATCGTACATACGCTATAAACTTCATGCTTTTTAAAACTACGTATTAATTCTTAAATTTAATCATGTTGATCTTAATTTATATTATAGCAACTATTGCAACCTTTATAAGCATGGAAGCTGTAACTTGGCTAACACACAAGTATATCATGCATGGCGTTTTATGGTTTTTACACAAAGATCATCATCAGCCAAAGTACACACATCCTTTTGAAAAAAATGACGCCTTTTTTGTAATATTTGCCATCCCTAGTATTCTATTGTTTTATTTTGGACTAGCACCAAACTTAAATATTTTATTTTTTATAGGTTTAGGTATTCTTTGTTACGGTATTGCTTATTTTTTAATTCATGATGTACTCATTCACCAACGTTTTAAATGGTTTAAAGACACAAAAAACAAGTTCCTTTTAGGATTAAGAAAAGCTCACAAAATACACCACAAGCATTTAGGGAAAGAAGACGGCGAATGTTTTGGCATGCTGTATGTCCCTAAAAAATATCACAATCAATATAAATAATGCATTCCTATACCTACTTACTAGTAAATTTAAGCTGTATTGCTATCCCTTTAATAGCTAGTTTCTACCCAAAACACCCGTTTTACAAAGATTGGAGCGCCTTTTTAAAAGGCAACATTTTAACAGCTACATTATTTATTGCTTGGGATGCTATGTTTACCCAAATGGGTATTTGGGGCTTTAACAAACACTACTTAATCGGTTTTCAAATAGGCAATTTGCCTCTTGAAGAAATTCTATTTTTTATTTGTATTCCTTTTGCTTGTGTATTTAGTTATTTTGCGCTTAAACACCTTATTAAACAAAACCCTTTAGAAAAAATTCAACATTCTATCACTCTCATTTTAATTGTTGTTTTTCTATTGCTAGCTATCTTTAATTACAACAAACTATACACAAGTGTAACCTGCTTAAGTACAAGCTTGTACTTAAGCTTCCTAAGTATAAAAAAAGTTAATTTATCTTATTACTACTTAGCCTTCTTATTTGTCCTTCCTTTTTTTTATTTAAGTAATGGCATTTTAACCGGCAGCCTTCTTGTTAATCCTATTGTTTGGTATAATGATGCAGAAAACTTAGGTTTTAGAATTAGCAACATCCCTATTGAAGATAGTATTTATGGTTTACTTTTAATATTTATGAATATTAACTTTTACACCTACTTTAAAGCAAAAAAGTCTACTTAAAATTAAGTAGACTTTTTACTGCTTTTTTTGTTATCTAAGAAACTGCTTTCAACTTTTTAAGCGTTGTTTTCGACAACTTATCCTCGGCATAGGCCTTGGTTACTTTCAGTTCTTTTTCATCGCCACCAGGCATTTCAAACATGGCGTCGGTTAAAATCTCTTCACATAACGACCTAAGTCCCCTTGCACCTAATTTATACTCTACGGCCTTCTCTACAATAAAGTCTAAGGCTCCATCGGTAATACTAAATGCTATCTCGTCCATTTCAAACAGCTTTTTGTACTGTTTGATAATGGCATTTTTAGGCTCGGTTAAAATGGCTCTAAGGGTTTTATCGTCTAACGGATTCATGTGTGTTAACACTGGTAAACGCCCTATAATTTCAGGGATTAATCCAAAATCCTTTAAGTCTTTAGGAATAATGTACTGCAACATGTTCTCCTGGTCGATAACCTCTTCCGATTTTGAAGCACTATACCCAACCGCTTGCATGTTTAGACGTTTGGATATAATTTTTTCAATCCCATCGAAGGCCCCTCCTGCAATAAACAGAATGTTTTCGGTATTAACCTCAATAAACTTTTGGTCGGGGTGTTTTCTCCCGCCTTTTGGCGGCACATTAACAACAGTTCCTTCCAATAGTTTTAACAAAGCCTGCTGCACACCTTCACCCGAAACATCTCTTGTAATGGATGGGTTGTCGCTTTTACGGGCAATCTTGTCGATTTCGTCTATAAACACAATGCCTTTTTGGGCTTTGTCCAAATTGTAATCGGCGGCTTGTAACAATCGGGTTAAAATGCTCTCTACATCTTCACCCACATAACCCGCCTCGGTTAGTACCGTAGCATCTACAATGGCCAAAGGCACGTTAAGCATTTTGGCTATGGTTTTGGCTATAAGGGTTTTTCCGGTTCCTGTTTGGCCCACCATTACAATATTGCTCTTCTGGATTTCAATATCGTCATCGGTAGGGGTTTGTAACAACCTTTTGTAGTGGTTGTAAACGGCTACCGACATGATTTTTTTGGTCGTTTCTTGACCTATAATATACTCGTCTAAAAAGATTTTTATTTTTTGTGGTTTTCGCAATACAAGCTCGGCGCTAAGGTCGCTATTATCGGACTGTCTGGATTCTTCCAGAACAATGCCGTGAGCTTGCTCGATACAGCGGTCGCAAATATGCGCATCTAAACCGGCGATCAACAAATTGGTTTCTGGCTTTTTCCTACCACAAAACGAACATTCTAATTCTTCTTTTGCCATAAAATTTTATTCTTGTTTTCTTTAAAGCACGATTAGCTACGGGTTAAAATCTCGTCTATCATACCGTACTCCTTTGCTTTATCTGCTTTCATCCAATAGTCACGATCACTATCGGCATACACTTTGTCGTAATCTTGCCCCGAATGCTTACTGATGATTTTATACAGTTCTTCTTTTAAGGTTAAAATTTCCCTAGCTGTAATTTCAATATCACTGGCTTGCCCTTGTGCGCCTCCAAGTGGTTGGTGAATCATAACACGCGAATGGGTTAACCCGCTGCGCTTGCCATGAGCTCCTGCACAAAGCAACACTGCACCCATAGAGGCTGCCATACCTGTACAAATGGTTGCCACATCTGGTTTAATAAACTGCATGGTATCGTAAATCCCCAACCCGGCATACACACTTCCTCCTGGCGAGTTGATATAGATTTGAATGTCTTTTGAAGCATCGGTGCTTTCTAAAAATAGCAGCTGTGCCTGAACAATGTTTGCCACTTGGTCGTTTATACCGGTTCCCAAAAAAATAATGCGATCCATCATTAAACGGGAGAACACATCCATGGCAACGGCATTCATTTGGCGCTCTTCAATAATGTTAGGTGTTAGACCTACAGGGTACATGCTGCTTACAATTTTATTGTAATACGTGCTGCTTACACCTTGGTCTTTTATAGCGAACTTTTCAAATTCTTTTGCGTAATTCATAGTTGTTTATTGAGTTTTTATAAAATAAAAAGGCGTTGAAACCTTAAAAAATTTCAACGCCTAAATATAAGCAATTATTCTTTTTTAAAGCTTAGTGGATTATTTATCGCCATAAACCTCTTTTACAAACTCATCGTAAGTAACCTCTTTGGTTTTAAGGTTTGATTTTTCCTTGTAAAGCTCTAACAATTTTTGGCTAATGATTTGCTCTGAAATGCGTCTGGCTTCATCTTGGTTAGATAAAACTCTAGCAGCGATATCGTCTAACTCTTTCTCTGAAGGATTCATTTGGCCAAATTGTGCCATTTGCGCTTTAATCATTTGTTTTGCATGGTCTTTAATATCGTCCATGGTTACCTTAATGTCGTTATCGACAATTAGCTTTCCTTCTATTAGTTGGTAGCGCAAGCTTTTTTCAGACTTTTCGTACTCTTCTTTTGCTTCTGCTTCGTCCAATTCTTTTTCGCCTGCGGTTTGCATCCACTTTTGTAAGAACTCGGCTGGTAAGTCAAATTTGGTATTATCTACTAAATATTCTGTAACATCGTTCAATAATTTTTGGTCTGCCTGTTGCTTGAATTGCTTTTCGGCATCTTCTTTTATTTTATCTTTAAGTTCGGTAACGCTAGTTACAACGTCTTTACCAAAAAGCTTATCGAACAAATCTTGATCTAAATCGGCTAATTGGCGCTCATTAATTTCGGTTACTGTAAAGGTTACATCTATATCTAAATCATGTACCTCATCATGGGTTAGCTTAAGCGCGTGCATTAACTCGTGATCGTCGCTGTAAAGGCCTTTTGTGTTAAGTGCGATAACATCGCCTGGCTTGGCGCCAATAAACTTCTTTTCTGTGGCTTTACCTTTAAACTTATCTAATGTTAACGTTACTGTGTTCTCGATTTCGCGAGCTTCATTTTTGAATGTTCCCGTAACTTCGCTCTCTTTTTCAATTTTATCTTGCGATACTAGCTTGCCGTATTGCTTCTGGATATTTTCAACTTGCTCATTAATCATCTTATCTCCAGCTACAATATTGTAATGGGTAATGGCTTTTTTAGGCTTGATGTTAACTTCAAACTCTGGCGTTAACCCTAGCTCGAACTCAAACGTTAGCTTTTCGGCATCCCAATCAATATGATCTTGTGGTTTTGGTAGTGGCTGCCCTAACACATCTAACTTTTCTTCGGTTAGATATTTGTTTAAGGCATCTTGTAAAAGCTTGTTAACCTCATCTACCAATACTGCCTTGCCGTATTGCTTCTTTACCATTCCCATAGGCACGTGTCCTTTTCTAAAACCGGGAATGTTAGCTGTTCTTCTATAATCTGATAAGATTTTCTCTACCTTATCGTTATAATCTGCTTTCTGGATGTCAACTTTTACGACCGCATTTAATGCATCAATGTTTTCTCTTGTAATGTTCATGCTCGAAAATTATATAGCCAAATTGGCGCTTGTATTTTTTAATTAAAAAGGGATGCAAAAGTATAACTTTTTTTGCATCCCAACAAAGTTTTTAACGTATTGAAATTCAGCCTATTTTTAATCGTCTTTTAAAAGCGAATGAAGGATGGATTGTAGGATGGATAACAGCACACTAAAAAGGATGGCAATCCAAACACTACTTACAGAAAATCCCGCGATAAGATTGTCTGCTATAAGAATGATAAACGCATTGATAAACAGCAGGAAAATTCCAAAAGTTACAACGGTTACCGGCAGGGTAAGTATCACTAAAATGGGTTTAACAAACAGATTGAGAACCGCCAGGACCAAGGCTACAATAGTTGCCGTTAGGTAACTGTCTACATGCACCCCCGATAACAATTTAGACAACAGCACCACAGCCAAGGCATTGAGTAATAATTTTAAGATTAATTTCATTTGCTTGCTTTTTTGGGTTTCTTAAAGTTAAGAAATAAATTGGATTACTGCTGTATAAAAATCTTTTGGGTTTTCGGCATGCAGCCAGTGACCGGCATTTTCAATCGTTTTTATTACGGCCTTTGGAAAATGGGTGTGTATTAAAGCCTCGTCTTGTGGTGAGATATACTCCGACTTGTCGCCTCGCAAAAACAAGGTGTCTTTTTCAAATTTAACCTGCATGGGCAAGGCCTCGCCCACTTCGCCTACGTGTTCCTTTAAAACAGGCAAGTTAAGACGTAGTGCCAACTGCCCTTTGGTTTTCCAATAGAGGTTTTTTAATAAAAACTGCCGTGTTCCAAAATCTGACACATAGTTTGAAAGGACTTTGTCTGCTTGGCCCCGGCTTTTAATTTCAGTAAAATCCAAACGGGACAGCCCCTCTAAGATCCGGTCGTGATGAACGGGGTAAAATCTCGGGGAAATATCGGCCACAATTAATTTTGAGACGTATTGGGGGTAATCAACAGCAAATAACATGGCAGTTTTACCCCCCATGGAATGGCCAAGTAAAATAATATTGCTTAAACCATGCGTATCGCAGTAAGTTTTTAAATCCTGTGCCAACACATCGTAATTAAACACATCGCTATGAAAGCTTCTACCGTGGTTGCGCTGGTCTATTAGGTGCACTTGATAGCCATCTTCTGCCAATTGCTTGGCATGGGTTTTCCAGTTATCGCCCATACCTAAAAACCCGTGCAGAATAACAAACGGGGTGCCTTGCCCCATAACATTTGCATGAAGTTCCATTTACTTTAACTTGTTTAAATACATTTGTATTACATTCTCCACCCCTAAATACAAGCTTTCTGAAATTAAGGCATGCCCTATAGAAACCTCTAACAGCCCAGGGATGTTTTCCTTAAAAAACTTAATGTTTTCTAACGATAAATCGTGCCCTGCATTAACCCCCAAGCCCAGTTGGTTAGCCAGCTCGGCACAGGCTATAAACGGCGCTATAGCTTTTTTGTTTCCTTGTGCATAATCATGCGCATAACTTTCGGTATACAATTCAATTCTATCGGCACCAGTTGCTTTGGCGCCTTCTATTTGCTTAACATCGGGGTCGACAAAAATAGAAGTGCGAATACCGTTTTGTTTAAACTCCTGTATTTTTTCAATTAAAAAATCTTTATGCTTTATGGTGTCCCAGCCAGCATTACTGGTTAATGCATCAACCGCATCGGGCACCAAGGTTACCTGTGTTGGCTTTATGTCCAGAACCATTTGGGTAAACGTATCAATAGGGTTTCCTTCTATATTGTATTCGGTATATACTTCCGGCTTTAAATCGTATGCATCTTGGTATTTAATGTGACGCTCGTCTGGCCTAGGGTGTATAGTAATGCCCTGCGCACCAAACCCTTGAACATCTTTAGCAAACGCAACCACATTGGGCACATTGCCTCCTCTGGAGTTTCTTAGAGTGGCTACCTTATTTATGTTTACACTAAGTTTTGTCATTTTTCCTATTTTATAGTTACAAAAATACAAAGTCGTACACGCTTATTGTAGCATTTTTTAATTAATTTGCAAAAGCTTAAACCCCTAATATGAATTTAAAGGAATACATAATTAACGATATTAAACCCTTTACTACAAAGGACAAAATCGCCGATGTTCAATTGCTTTTTAACCAATTGACCTATTCGCATATTCCTGTTAAAAATACCGAAGGGCAATACATAGGCTGCCTGTCTGAAACCGATGTACATTGCTACGATGGCGATAAGGAAATTGTAGAATACATACACTCTGTTGAAGGCTTTTTTGTAAGGAACACCACCGTTTGGCTAGATGTTTTAGAGGCATTTGCCCAAAGCAACGCCAACATTATGCCTGTTTTAAGCGAAAACAACAACTATTTAGGGTATTACGAACTAAACGATATTATCACCCTGTTTAACGAAACTCCATTTTTTGCCGAAATGGGTGGGATTTTAATTGTTGAAAAAGGCATAAACGACTATTCGTTTAGTGAAATAAGCCAGATTGTAGAGTCGAACGACGGCAAATTACTTGGGGCTTTTATTTCAAAAATTGAAAACGATTTGGTACAAATCACCCTTAAAATTGGTAATTCTGGGCTTAACGACATTATGCAAACCTTTAGACGGTACAGCTACAACATAGTATCTGGCCATGAAGAGGACTCCTACATACAAAGCCTAAAAGAGCGCTCGGAATACCTTAAAAAATACCTAAACATCTAATCATGAAAATAGCCATATTTGGACAGTTTTTCCATAAAAATGCCGATAAGGCTATAAACATTCTTTTTTCCTATTTAAGCAAAAAGGCATGCCATGTTTTTATAGAAGAAACCTTCTTTAACACCATTAACCAGCATACCAACAAGCTAGACATTAAATCCCTTAACACGTTTAAAACCCTAGACAGCAGTTACGACCTGCTAATAAGCATTGGAGGCGATGGCACCATACTAAGAGCCATTACCCATGTAAAAAACCTAGGCATTCCTATTGTGGGCATTAATGCGGGCAGGCTTGGTTTTTTGGCAACCATACAAAACGAGAACATCCCAGCGGCCATGGACGATATTCTAACCGGAAACTATAAAATTTCGGAAAGAAGCCTGCTGCAAATACACACCACCCCCGAACACCCAGATCTGACAGAACTTAATTTTGCCCTAAACGAAATTGCCATTAGCCGTAAAAACACCACATCTATGATTACCGTTGCCACAAAGCTCGACGGCGAGTACCTCACCTCGTATTGGAGCGATGGGTTAATCGTCTCTACACCAACGGGATCTACCGGATACTCCTTAAGCTGTGGCGGCCCAGTAATTGCCCCTACCACAAAAAGCCTGATATTAACCCCCATAGCCCCACACAACTTAAACGCTAGACCATTGGTTATAACCGATTCTACCGAAATCGAATTAAAAGTTGCCGGGCGCGAAGAGCATTATCTTGTCTCGTTAGACTCTAGACTTGCCACGCTTAACAACGATGCCGTACTAACCATAAAAAAGGCGCCTTTTAAAATAAAAATGATCGAACTGCATAACGAAAGTTTCTTAGACACCCTGCGAAAAAAGCTTCTTTGGGGAGAAGATCGCCGCAATTAGGCAATAATTCCTTGTAAAATTTGTTTTATCGTAATACTATTCCAATCAAATTGTTATAGGCTAATCTTATTTATTATATTTGCAAACTTTCAAAAGCATATGAGACATCTTATTGTAATCATATTTATTGTTTTTTCTATTAAAAGCACCGTTTCACAAACCCACGAAATAGGTGTTTTTATTGGTGGTAGCAACTTTATTGGCGATGTTGGTGCAACCACCTACATTGCGCCTAACAGTCCCGTTTTTGGTGGACTGTACAAATGGAACAGAAGCCCAAGGCATGCCTTCCGTTTTTCACTACTCTACTCTAACCTTGAAGGGGACGATCTAGATAGTGACGACCCCAGAAGACTTGAAAGAGGTTATAATTTTGAAAATGACATTATCGAAGCTTCCCTAGGTTTAGAATTTACTTTTTTGGATTTCGATTTGCACGATGGTCGAAACAAAATAACCCCATATCTGTTTTCTGGTATTTCTGTAGCCCATCACGACAATTTCTTTTTTAATCACCAAGGCAGAAAAATAACCGAAAACACCACTAGCCTAGCCTTTGGCATCCCTATGGTTCTAGGTATTAAGGCAAGGTTTATGCAACATTTCGTGATTGGTTTTGAAGTGGGTGCCAGATACACGTTCTCTGATGAGATTGACGGCAGCGTACCCGATTTCGATAACGAACACCCCATAGCTTTTGGAAACACAAACAATAACGACTGGTATATGTTTACTGGCTTAACACTAACATACACCTTTGGCAGAAAACCTTGTTTCTGCGTTTTTTAATATGAGTTTAAAAGAGCACATAAACACCAAAAAGCTACCTAAGCACCTAGCCATAATTATGGATGGTAATGGGCGATGGGCAAAACAAAAAGGCAGACTTCGGGCTTTTGGCCACGAAAATGGCACAAAATCGGTAAGACAAACCGTAGAGGCTTGTGCCGAACTAGGTATAGAAAATCTAACACTTTACGCCTTCTCTACCGAAAACTGGAACAGGCCAAAACTAGAAGTGCAAACCCTAATGAAACTTTTAGTGTCCTCGCTTAAAAAAGAGATTAAAACCCTTCAAGACAACCATATAAAGTTACAAGCTATAGGCGCTTTAAATCAACTTCCCAAAAAAGTTTTTGACGAGCTTAACTATGTTATTGAAAAAACCAAAGCCAATAACAGAATGACGCTAACACTTGCTTTAAGCTACGGTTCTAGGGAAGAATTGATCAACAGTATTAAGAACATTAGCCTTAAAGTTAAAAATAATATAATTTCTCCAGAAAAAATTGATGAATCAGTTATAAATGAGCATCTTTACACGCAAAATTTGCCAGACGTCGATTTACTAATAAGAACAAGCGGCGAGCAGCGAATAAGTAATTTCTTGTTATGGCAAATTGCCTATGCCGAATTGTACTTTACACCAGTACTATGGCCAGATTTTACCAAGCAGCATTTATATGAAGCAATTATCGAATACCAAAATAGAGAACGTCGCTTTGGGAAAACCAGTGAGCAAATCAGTTAAAATTACATCATTGAAAACATTACTACAAGCACTTACATTTTTCATTCTGTTTTTTGTTAGCCTTAACACTTCTGCACAAGAACTTAATTACGAAACAGGCCAAAAATACATCATAGAAGAAATAACCGTAGCTGGAGAAACCTCCTTTAGCGAACAAACCATAATCACTTATTCCGAGCTGCGCAAAGGCCAAGAAATAAAAATTCCTGGCAAGGAAATTAGCAAGGCCATTAAAAAACTCTGGAACTCTAACCTGTTTAACAACATCGAAATTTATGTTAAAGAGATTAAAGGAAGTGCCGCTTTTCTAGAAATTAGATTAAGCGACCTACCAGAATTAAATCAGGTTGAAATAACAGGCATAAAAAAATCGAAAAAAGAAAAGGTAATCGAAGAAAACAACCTTGATAAAGGTGTAAAAGTAACCGAAAACCTTATCACAACCACAAAAAACTATTTGGTAAACAAATACCAAAAAGAAGGGTACCTAAACTCTAAGGTAACCGTAAGCACCCGTGAGGTAAAAGACTCTATACAAAAATCCAGAGTAGACATGTCGGTGTTTATCGACAAGGGCAAGAAGGTTAAAGTTAAAAGCATCCAATTTAACGGTAATGCCATTTTAAAGGACAGCGAGCTTCGTGCCGCCATGAAAAACACCAAGAAAAAGAAACTGTACCGCCTGTTTAAACGTTCGAAATACATTGAAGCAGATTACAAAACCGACCTTAAAAGTGTTATAGACAAATACAAAGAAAACGGCTATAGAGATGCCAGAATTGTTTCTGATAGCTTAGAAATTTTAGACAGCAAAAACATCGCGCTTCACATAAATGTTGAAGAAGGCGAGCTGTATACGTTTGGTAACATCGACTTTATTGGAAACACGGTATATTCTGATGACGCTCTAAGACGCCTTTTAAGAATTAAAAAAGGCGACACCTACAATGGTGTACTTCTTGAAAAGCGCATATCGGACGAAACCAAACCAGATGCACTCGACATTACCAACCTATACCAAAACAACGGTTATTTATTTTCTACCATAAACCCTGTTGAAGTAAGTGCAGAAGGCAATGTTATCGATTTAGAAATACGAATTGTAGAAGGTAAACCAGTATATTTTAACGACATTACTGTAGTTGGTAACGAAGTAACCAACGACCGCGTGATCTACAGAGAACTACACACGCGCCCAGGGCAATTATACAGCAAAGCAAACGTTGTAAGAACCATTAGAGAATTAAGCCAGTTAGGCTTTTTCGATGCCGAACAAATAGGCACCAACTTTTTAAACCCCAACCCTAACGAAGGGTCTATCGATTTGGAATATGCTGTTGTCGAAACTGGATCTAGCCAAATTGAACTACAAGGTGGCTACGGCGGTGGTGGTTTTATTGGTACCTTAGGACTGTCGTTTAACAACTTCTCCCTAAGAAACATTTTAAACCTAGACGCTTACAAACCGGTTCCTAGAGGAGACGGCCAAAAGCTATCTTTAAGATTACAAGCCAGCCAGTTCTTCCAAACGTATAGCTTCTCGTTTACAGAACCATGGTTAGGCGGTAAAAAACCCGTACAATTTTCAACATCTTTATCGCATACCAAACAGTTTTTATACGACTACCAAAGCCGAGAAGCCGATAGAGACAAACGTTTTAACATTACAGGGGTAACCGTTGGTTTAGCTAAAAGACTTACCGTGCCAGACGATTTCTTTACCCTGTCGCAAGCGTTAACGTTCCAGCATTACAACCTTAAAAATTACAACACAGGGCTGTTTACCTTTGGCGATGGTTACTCAAACAACCTAGCCTATACGGTTGGCTTAACTAGAAACAATACCGCTAACGATCCCATTTACCCTGTTAGAGGCTCTAACTTTTCTGTAAGCGCCAAGCTTACCATACCCTACTCTTTATTTAACGATGTAGACTATGCCGCTCTAAAAGACGAGCGTAACGAACTGTTAGATGTTATTGCAGATGCTAATAATACAGACGCTCAAAGAACCGAAGCCAGTAATCGCGTTGGCGAAATAGACCAAGAACGCTTTAAGTGGTTAGAGTTTTACAAAATTAAATTTAAAGCCGATTGGTATACCGAATTGGCCAAGAAATTAGTTCTAAGACCAAGTTTAGAGTTTGGGTTCCTAGGTGCTTACAACAACGACAGAGGCGTTATTCCTTTCGAAAGATTTTTCTTAGGAGGAGACGGTCTAGGCTCGTATAGCTTAGATGGTAGAGAAGCCATTGCCCTACGTGGTTACCCCAACCAATCTATCCAACCCGTTGATAAATACGGCAACGTTAGTAACGACGGTGGGACCATTTACAACAAATTCTCTTTAGAATTAAGATACCCCATAACCCTAAACCAATCGGCTAAAATATTTGCCCTTGGGTTTTTAGAAGGCGGAACGTCTTACAACAGTTTTAAAGATTACAACCCGTTTAACATTAAACGATCGGCAGGTGTAGGATTGCGTATTTTCATGCCAGCCTTTGGTTTATTGGGTATCGATTTCGGACATGGTTTCGATCCTGTTCCTGGAGGATTAACCAAAAACGGATGGGAAACTCACTTTATTATTGGACAGCAATTTTAATTTGGCACGATATTTTCTTTAACCTTTTTGATTATTTAAACCGCTATTTTGAAATTTTTCAACATTAATTTCGTTAATTTTGAAATGTAACATGCACCATATTGGCGTGGAGTTTAAATAATCCGCGGTCATGTTTTAAAATGTATAGCAAATCATAAATCATTAAAATATGATACAAATGACACAAAAAGTTCTTTTTTTCTTGATAGTGTTTTCCTTTATAGGCCTTACCCAGTCCCAAGCGCAAAGAGGCGTACGAATTGGCTATATCGATACCGAATACATCCTAGAGAACATTCCAGAATACCAAGCTGCCACAGCTCAATTAGATGGTAAAGTTCAAAAATGGAAAGGTGAAATAGAAGCCAAACTAAGCGAGATTGAACAAAAGAGAAAGGATTTAAGCAACGAAAAACCGTTCTTAACCAAAGAACTTATAGAGGAACGTGAAGAAGACATCGCTTTTGAAGAAAAGGAAATTTTAGACTACCAACAAAAGCGTTTTGGCCCTAATGGCGATTTAATCATACAAAAACAACAATTAATCAAGCCCATTCAAGACCAAATCTTTACCGCGGTACAAGACATGGCCGAAAAAAGAAAATACGACTTCGTCTTCGATAAATCGGCCGATGTTGTTATGCTTTACTCGGCAGATCGTTTCGATTTTAGCGACGAAGTTATAAGAAGCATTAGCCGAAGTGCCAAACGCAAACAAGCACAATCTAGAGCCGAAAAACGCGAAGCCGATGAAGAAGAAATGCTTCCTGAAATTAATGAGGAGTTAGAAGCTAAAGAAGCCGCAGCCGATGAGCGTCGCCAGAAAATTCTAGACGAACGCGAAGAAAAAAAGTTGGCCATTCAAAAAAGAAGAGATAGCATTATTGCGGCAAGACAACAAGAACGCGAAGCTAAGCTTAAAGAACGGGAGCAACAAAATGAAGAGGGCGATAACGTTGAAGCAAATAAAAGTGAAGACGATAATGATGCTAACACCAAAACAAGAGAAGAAATTCTTGAAGAACGCAGACAAAAAAAGTTAGAAGACCGAGCCAAAAGAAAACAAGAGCTTGAAGAACGCAAGCAACGTATACTAGACGAAAGAGAAAAAGCTAAACAAGAACGCGAACAACAACAGCAAGAACAACAACAAGAAGAAGAAAGCCCAGACAATTAATTTTTATAACACAAACACACATTAATACTATTTTAACAATGAAAAATTTTAAAACCCTTTTATTTACAACAGCCTTATTTATTGGAACTATGGCATTTGCCCAAGCGCAAAGTAAAGTTGCACATATTAATGCTCAAGAATTAATCTCTTTAATGCCAGCTACCAAAGCTGCCGAGGCTGAAATTGAAAAATTAGGAAAAACCTACGAGGCAGATATTCAATCTATGATTACAGAATATCAAAACAAAGCCAAACAATACGAAGCTGAAGTTGATACCAAAACCGACGAGGAAAACCAAAAACGCGGTTTAGAGTTACAAACCATGCAACAAAACATTCAGCAATACAGAGGTCAAGCACAACAAGACATGCAAAAGAAAGAGCTTGATTTATTAAAACCAATTACCGAAAAAGCCAAAGCCGCTATTTTAAAAGTAGCCAGAGCCCAAGGATTTGAATACGTTTTAGACTCTACCCAAGGTGGTGGCGTTATTATGGCTGATGGTAAAAACCTGTTAGACGACGTAAAGAAAGAACTTGGTTTTTAATCTATTTCAGCATAAGAAACTCTTAAAAGCTGCCACTTATTGGGCAGCTTTTTTATTTTTGTAGTTATGAGTAACAAACCTATTGGCATATTCGATTCTGGTGTTGGTGGCACATCGGTGTGGCGAGAACTCCACGCCTATTTGCCCAACGAAAACACCATATACCTTGCCGATAGTAAAAATGCACCTTATGGCCCTAAAGGAAAAGACAGTATTATTGCACTTAGCATAAAAAACACAGAGTTACTTATAAACAAAGGCTGTAAACTTATTGTTGTGGCCTGCAATACAGCAACTACCAATGCCATAAAAACCCTTCGCAGCACTTACAACATTCCTTTTATTGGCATAGAACCCGCCATAAAACCAGCGGCCCTACAAACCAAAAACAACACCATTGGTATTTTGGCAACCCGAGGCACCTTAAGTAGTGAGCTGTTTCATAACACGGCCGCCCTTTACGGAAACAACATTACTATTTTAGAGCAAAATGGCGATGGTATTGTTGAGTTGATTGAAAATGGCCAAATACAATCCAACGAAATGAAGGCCCTCCTTAAAGCCTACCTCTTGCCTATGGTAGAAGCCAATATAGACTACTTGGTTTTAGGATGCACCCACTACCCCTATTTAATGCCTTTACTGCTGGATATTCTGCCTAAATCGGTTAAAATAATCGATTCTGGAGAGGCTGTGGCCAAACAAACCAAAAACGTTTTAAAGCAATACGCCTTAGAAAACACCCAAATAAGCACTCCCAAAAATGAATTTTTCACCAATGGCAATCCAGAAGTGATAAAACAGCTTTTGGGCGAAACGTATAACGTTAAATATCTAGACTTTTAATCTGCTTTAAACCAACTGGAATAAGTAATGTAGTTGTTTGCAATTCGGTCTATTTCTCCAGCAATTAATTCGGGGCTAACATCTTTAACCTTCTTTGCCGGAACTCCGGCATAAATACTCCCCGACTCTACCCTTGTTCGTTGGGTGACTACTGCTCCCGCAGCAATAATACTATGGCTTTCTACAATACAATCATCCATAACAATACTCCCCATACCTATTAGCACATTGTCGTGAATGGTACAGCCATGAACAATTGCATTATGGCCTATAGACACATTATTACCAATGGTTGTTGGTGATTTTTGATACGTCGCATGAATTACGGCCCCATCTTGAATGTTAACCTTATTCCCTATTTTTATGGTATGCACATCGCCCCTAATAACGGCGTTAAACCACACGCTGCATTGTGCCCCCATAGTAACTTGGCCTACAATAGTCGCATTTTCTGCAATAAAGCAATCGTCTGGGATTTCTGGATGTATCTTATTTACGGGTTTTATAATAGGCATACTAATTCCTTTGAAAAAAGGAATCTCATCTATTGAATTGAGAATCCTTTTTGATTAATCTTTGGTTATTTAAATCGCAATACGAAGCTACTAATAAATTTAACAAAAATGGTTTCTCGTTTTACTTTTAAAGCTATTGTCTTTTACAGATTAAAAAATGTTATATGGTATTCTTTTATCTTATAAGATTCCTGCCTACGCAGGAATTTGTCATTTAAAATGTGATAATAACTCTGATTTTTTTGAGGCAGACACCAAAACTTCCTTGCCATTACTCAAGATAACGCTTCCCCCCTTGCCCTTTACATATTTTACAATTTCATTAACGTTAACCAAATAACTTTTATGAACCCGGGAAAACGTATAGTCTTTTAACGTTTCTTCTATGTGCTTTAATGTTTTGCTAACCACTTTTTTGGTGTTGTTCGTTAAATAAATTTCGGTATAGTTATCGTCTGCCTTACAATACAGAATTTGGTTGGTGTTAACAACCTCAAAACCATCCTGCTGCGGCAGGGTTATTTTACCATGTACCATGTTCGATTTTGAAGCCAACACCTGTCCGTGCAAGGCATCTTCCTTGCGCTTAATTTCGGTAACATGATCAACAGCTTTAATGAGTTCCTCTATAGAAATAGGTTTCATTAAGTAATACGACGCGTGGGCATTTAGAGCCTCTATAGCATAATGTGTATAGGCCGTTACAAAAACTGTTTCGAAAGTAATGTCGCCTACCTTCTCCAACAAATCGAAAGCATTTCCAAAAGGCATTTCTACATCTAAAAAAACCAGATCCAAATCCAACTGCCTGATTAACGTCAACGCTTCGTTTACATTTGCAGCTTCCCCTAAAACCGTTACATTAGGGCAGTACTTGTTTAAATAGTTTTTTAAAATATCGCGACTCGACTTTTCGTCTTCTACAATAATCGATTTTAACGTCATGTTTAATCCTTTTTTAAAATTACGGTGACTTTAGTACCAACATCTTCTTGTAAACGGTCTAAATCATCTATATAAACATCCACCTTATCCTTGTGCATTTTATTTAGAATCTCGACCCGCTTTTTAATATTGCTCATCCCTTTTGAATTGTGCTTTTCTTGGTGCTTTGTTTTTAGGGCTTTCGACTTTTCCCTTCCTATACCATTGTCTGCAATAATAATTTGCAGCTCATTTTTACCCAGTTGCTCTAACGTAATCCTTAACATGCCCTTTTGCGTTTTATAACGCAGCCCGTGCCAAACGGCATTCTCAATAAACGGCTGCAATAGCATAGGCGGAATTTGATAGTCTTCAACAGTAATTTCTGGTGCTACAAGAATTTCATAATCAAATTGGTCCTTAAACCTAAAATGTTCCAGTTTGGTGTACAGCTGCAATAATTCCATCTCTTTTTTCAACGGAATAAAATCGGCTTCGCTATTTTCTAAAACGGCACGCATTAAGAAAGAAAAATCGGTTAGGTATTTATTGGCGGTTCGTTCGTCATTTAAAGCTATAAAGCTGTTAACAGAGTTTAATGCATTAAATATAAAATGAGGATTCATTTGGCTTCGCAACGATTTTAAGGCTAGTAAGTTATTGGCCAAGCGTTGCTGTTTGATGTACTTATACATAAAATAAGCCAAAACCATTAAAAGCATGACGCCACCTATAAGCGAGTAAATTACTAGCTGTTGGCGCTTGTTTCGTTCGGATGTGAGTTGGTACTTACTTTCAGAAAGTTCGCGGTCTTTTTCAAGACTTGCGATCCTGTTTTGTTTGTTTGCAATGTCTCGGCTAAATTTTGCTGCCTGAACAATTTCCTGTTCTTTTTTAACATAAAGCGCCTCTACAACCTCGGTGTATTCTTTATAAGCCTCTAGGGCTTTTTCATCGTTCCCAGCTTGGCTATAAACTTCCGACAGCTTTCGCTTGGCGTCTTTTTTAATAACCAAATCGGCCTTTTCATCGGCTTCTTTTATACTTTTCTCTAAGTAACTAACAGCACTGTCGTAATCTTTTTTTAAGAAATAGGCATTTCCTATTTTGTAATTCTGTTTTTGTGGTGTTAGGGCACTTTTGTTATCAATTACAGAATCGGTTTCAATGTCTCTTATGTTCTGAAGGGCTTCCTTTCGCAACTTAATTTCCGCTTCAAAAGCGTGGTTGGTATGTTGGAAATCGGCAACGGTTATTTTTTCTTCTAAAGCCCTTTTTTTATTTTCTTTCGAAGCCAACTCTAGAGCATTATCGAAAAAAAGCTCTGCTTTTTCTATTTGCCCACTTTGCGTATAGGCCTTAGCGATTTTTGAATTTAAATCGGTCACTTTAGGAGACACCAAATGCTTTTTTGCTATATCCAGCCCACTTTTATAGGTGTTTACAGCTTTTGTATAATCCTTCTTACCCAAATAAGCATCGCCCAAGCCTTCAAAAAGCGCAATGGTTTCCCAGGTTGAAAGGGTTTGGTTCATTAGCGCTTTAAACCCTTCAATGCTTTGTTCAAAATTTTTGTTTCGCTCGTAAGCTTGAGCCAACTTTAGTTCAACATTGGCAAGCCCTCTGCTTTGTAAGCTTATTTTATAGTTTGAAATGGCCAAATCGTATTGTTGCCACTCAAAATAAATATCTGCTATAACCTCGTAGGCCATAGCATTCTGCGCTTTAGAATTGCTTTTGGCCAAGGCCTCTGTAGCATAGCGAAGGCTTTTCTCGACATCTTGCTTTTTATAGGCTCTAGCCGAATCTAGCCCCCGTTCAAAGGCCAATGCTTGCTGTTGGTCATCTACAAAATTAGCTGAAGGACTAGCGGCGACCACATCAATAATAATTTTGTCGTTGCCATAAACCATATAAAAAACGGTATTAAAGCTTGGGTGCGATACAGTTAGTCTATCGCCTTTTTTCGCTTTAACCTTAAACTCCCCAAAACGGTCGGTCGTTACAGAAGCTCCGCCCTGTACATCTACCCTAGCATGCCTAATGGGCGTAAAGGTTTCCCGTTCTCTTACAAGGCCTTCAATGGTAAAATGTGCTTCCTCCGCAACGGTACTCTTAAACAGAGTTTCTTGAGCGATAAGAAGCCCAGTATTAAAACAAACTCCCATCAAGAGCAAATATTTTATGACCTGCGTTTTCATACATGTAAAATCACTTTTATAAACATACGCACTTTTAGCGTATTGAAAAAACCAAAGGCTGCTACTTTTTACGCCTGGCCGTAATAAAAAAGCGCCTTTACTCATTTAGCGTCATGGTTTGCTAAATGCTATGGCGCCTTAGCTAATTGTGCCTTTTTATTTTAAAAAAACCACGATAGCTTTAAAACAAAAATAACTTATGAAACGCATGCCGTATTACCTCGGTTTAATCGCTTTACTTACTAGTTTCACATCTAGGTCTTTTAACTTTAGTATGGAGCATAAAACTCCGCTACCTAAAGAAACTACCACATTTATAAAAGTTGCTTTACTGCTAGATACCAGCAATAGTATGGATGGTTTAATCGATCAAGCTAAAGCCCAGCTCTGGCGTATTGTAAATCAGCTATCGTATGTAAAATGCCATGACGAACATCCTCGTTTACAAATTGCCCTTTACGAATATGGCAACGATAACCTAAGTAAGGAAAAAGGGTATTTAAGACAAGTCTTGGCTTTTAGTGAAGATTTAGACGACATCTCCGAGCAACTTTTCTCCCTAACCACCAATGGTGGAAATGAATACTGTGGTGCCGCCATACAAGCCTCCCTAAACGATTTAGACTGGGGAATAAGCTCATCCAACCTCAATCTAATTTTCATTGCCGGGAATGAACCGTTCAACCAAGGAGCAGTTGCTTATCAGGATGCTGCCATAAATGCTATTGAAAAGGGCATTACCATAAACACCATTTTTTGCGGGGATTATGCGCAAGGAATTCAATTGCATTGGGAAGATGCCGCTAAGTTAACCCAAGGGAATTACCTAGCCATCAACCATAATAAAGAGACCGTTCATATCGCAACGCCCTATGACAATGAAATCTTAGACCAAAACAAACAACTTAACAACACCTACATGCCATACGGACACAGGGGCACAGAAAAATTAAACCGGCAACAGAAACAAGATCAGAATGCTTATAACCACAGCAAGGCCAATGCCGTAAGCAGAGCTTTAAGCAAGAGTTCTCATGCATACAAAAATACGAGTTGGGACTTGGTCGATGCCGTTATGGAACATAAAATAAACCTGAATGATATCAGTCGGGAAAACCTCCCTAAACAGCTTCAAAACATGAGCAAAAAAGAACTTTCACGCTACATAACAAAACAGTACAACAAGCGGCTTAATATTCAAGACAACATTAAAACCTTAAACCTAAAAAGGCAAGATTACTTAACAACGCATACCATAGAAAGCCATAACCCATTAGAAAAGGCCATGCTAAGTGCCATAAAAGAACAAGCTAAAAAAAGGCATTGCAACTGGGAGTAAAATGCTATAAAAAGAAAAAGCCTTGGTGTTTTTCCAAGGCTTTTTTGTATTGTTAATTAACTGCAGGACAATTACAGTGGTAACGTTCCTTTCTACAATTAAAGTTAAATCCTAAAGTAATTTGGTGAAAGCCTCCGTTATTAAAAACAACCGAATTGGCTTGGTAAGAGTAGGTATAGGCAAACATAAATTGCTTGTAATCTATTCCTAAAATAGGAGTAATATACTGTAGTTTTTGGCTGCTAACGCCATTACCTTCATAGTAATCGGCACCATCTAGACTTCTTCTGTACGATAATCCTCCCCAAAGTTTACCAAACTCCAGCTCTTTATATGCCTTGGCATTAATGTCGATAGAAGATTCTTTAGTACCGTCTTTGTACTGAAACATCACCGAAGGTTCAAAAGCCCAAGTGCTGCCATATTTTGCAAACACATAACCTGCCGAGCCTAAAAACTGACGCGGGTTATCATAGGCAAAAAGGCCATTTTCGTTAGCGTTTATACCATCGTTTTTAAGCATGTTCTTAACTGTTGCATGCGCATAAAAATTATACAAGTGGTACGAAAACCCAAAATCTAAATTAAAATTTGTAGCACTTTGGTCTACGCCAGCTATAATAGGATCAAAAGGCTCGTTAATAAAAGCACTTTCGTCTAGTTTATATTGAATAGCGCCCACGCTTAATCCAAAAGAAAGCATGTTTAAATCTACATCACTTCTCGAAAACATAATATGATGAGCATAAGTAATGTACCCGCCAGTTTGCGAATGATATCCATTTTTATCGGTATACAAAATGGCACCAATACCAGATTGCGAATCGCCAATTCTACCATTTGCACTTGCCGTTAATAACCTTGGGGCATCATCATCTCCAAACCATTGCTGTCTACCCGTAATTCTAACCTTTGCACAATTTGAAGCACCCGCCATTGATGGGTGTATTAAATAATAGTTGTCTGTTAAATAATCAGAATATATCGGAAGTCCTTCCTGCGATTGAGCATTAAAAAATCCTAGCAAGGAAATTACTCCTGTTAAAAAAATCTTGTTTATTAATTTCATGAGGTTAAGTATATATTATCGTTTCAATGTGAAATGTGCTTTAAACTCCTTGGTGTTTCCACTAATATCTCCTGGCTCGCGGTACTCTACCGTAAACCAATAATCATTGGAAGGCATGTGCTCGCCATTAAAGGTTCCGTCCCAACCTGCTCCAGTAGGGCTAAGCTGCTTTAATAACTTGCCATAGCGATCAAAGATATAAATTTTAGCGTTAAGTTGGTTGCCTATACCGGCAATCTGCCAAGTATCGTTATATCCATCGTTGTTAGGCGTAAAGTACAGCGGGTAGTCCATAACAAATACGGTAGTACTAGACACACCACAACCATTGGCATCTCTTACCATTATCTCATGCTCGCCAAAGGCTACATCGGTAAAAGTATAGGTATTGGTACCGTTGCTTACCCAAGGCCCATGGTCTATACTAAACTCATAGATGCTATTGCCCGTGGCCGTGGCCACAACAACATGGGTATCGGCAAAGGCCTCGGTGGCCACTTCTGCCGTTACTGCTGGTGGAGCGCTCTCTATAACCGTGGTTGTAAGACTGCTGTTACAACCCGTGGCCAAGTCCTCCACATAAACGGTATAGGTGCCGCCTATTAAAGGTTCGTAGCTAGGGTCTGTACTTAATACGGTTGCTGGGTCACCTGCTTCGGTCCATTCAAAAGCGTACAGCGTAGCATCTAGTCCAGTGTCCATAACCGGTACATTGATGACTTCTGTCCCGTTCGTGCCCACACAAAGTACGTATGTGTCTTCTAGAACAAAGGCCGGAACTGGGTTCACCTGAAGGTCAAAAGAGGTCACTTCATAGCAGATGTCCTCTGGTCTGGTATCGTTGTCCACACGTACCCAGATGGTCTGTGGGTTTACGGTATTGAAATACGATGTTGCTCCAGCTATGGCATTGCTGCCTGCTAGTGCATCGGCTTCACTCTCGTAATAGGTCACCGTATAGTCGGTAGCAGCTTGAGCTCCTAGAACCGTAGCATCCTGAGTCGTTAGGTCGAACATCACTGAGTCGTTGCTCGGGTTGCCATCAAATTCCATATTGTCGTCACAGCTAACCAATGGCATCAGTGCATTGGCATTGGCGGCTTCTTGTACTTCTACAAAGAAGCTGGTCGCCACCACGTCACAGCCGGTGGTTAGGTTTCTAATTGCTACAAAGATCTCCTGTGGGTTGGCATTGTTGTTTGCATAAGCCGATGGGGTTGCAATTCCGCCAAGGCCAGATTCTGCAGCTGCCAAGGTCTCGTAATAGGTCACCGCAAAGTCCGTAGCGCTCTGACCGTTCAAGGCAATCGCATCCTGAACCGTTAGGTCGAAGGTATATATGCCATCGGTATTGTCCTCACAGGCAATCATATCTTCCAGCACCGCGGTGGCGTCTGGAAGTGGGTGTACCATAATCTCGAACGAGGTGATGTTATAACAGCCTGTGCCCATATCGTTTGCATTGTTGGGGTCGCCTGTGTTTGTAACGCGCACATAAATGGTCTCTGCCGGATCTGTGTTCTGGTACGCTGTTGGGTCTGCAATAGAGCTGTCCCCAGATGCGGCTCCCGAAAAAGTAGTATGGTAGCTTACCGTTACGTTGGGCTCGCCATTCAATACGGCTTGTTCGTTGATTGTTAGGTCGAAGGTCTCTACCAGGTCGCCAGGGGTATTGTCGTCACATAATTCTATGGGAGACAGGTCTGCGCTGTCGGCTGGTGTAGGCAACGGATCTACTTCTAGGGTCAGTGTTGTTAAGTCGAAACAGCCTGTATCGGTGTTGGTCACCTTCACCCAGATTGTCATTGGTGCTGGCATCGGGTTTGTATAGGCTGTGTAGTCTGCTATAGGCGTATCCGATTGCACATCGGCAAGGGTCTCATAGTAGTCCACTGCCCAGTTCGATACCCCACCGGTGATGGTGCCACTCTGACCGGAAAGGTCGAACGTCGCAATCGCATCGTTGGCGTCGGTATCGTCACAGATGGCCAGCGATAGGGCCTCTACCGTGGTTACCGGTACTGGTAATGGGTTAACAATCAAGTCTAGGGTTGTTGTGCTGTAACAGCCTGTTGCTAGGTTTTCTACACGAACGCCCAATGTTGTTGTTCCGCTTGTGTAAGCGCCTGGTGTGGCAATGTACGAAGGGGCTGTTGTCCCAATCTCTGCATCGGAAACTAGGCTGTAATAGGTTACCTCATAGTCTGCTGCGTTTAGCCCATCTAAAATCTCGGCATCCATGGTCGGCAAGGCAAAGGTTGTCATGCCGTCTGCGGTGCCGTCGTCATCACAAAGCTCATAGGGCTCTGGGTCGGCTATCTCGGGGGTGGGCAGTACCACTAGGTTTAAGGTAACTATCGTTGGGCAGTTGGTTGCGCCATTAACATAGTCTACCCGAACATGAATGGTCTGGTTTACTACGTTTGACAACGGGCTGCTTTGGGGCAGCACATCGTTTGCGGCATCTTCTGGTGTTAGGTGAAATGTCACATCCAACGTTGGATCGCCACCGGTAATCTCATTTATTGTACTGTCTAAATCAAAGATTCCTAAACCATCATTGTCTGGATCGCAATATTCTAAGTCTGCTGGAACATTGGCCGCCGGAGCGCCCACCACTTCAAGGGTAAGTGTGGTTGTATCGAAACAGCCTGTCGCGGCGTTCTCTACACGTACGTGTACCACCTCGCCGTTCGTGCCAATATAGGCCGCAGCCGATGGGGCTACTTCTGGGGTGCCAATCTGAGCCGAGGCTAGGTCGTTGTGGTAGGTTACCACATAACCCGCATTGCCGCCGGTAATCTCATTGTTCTTTACCGTAAGGTTCATCTCCGTAATCCCATCAGGGATGTTGTCGTCGCATACAGCCAATGGTGTTGGGGCCACAAGGGTTGGTAATGGGTTAACCACAACCGTGGCCGAGGCTGTTAACATACTTAAGCATGTTGTTCCAAGGTTCTCTACCTGCTCTAGGGTAAGGACTTGGTCTACCGTTACAGCAGCTGCCGTAACTATGGCTTCTCCTGCGGCATCTAAGGTTACTTGAACACTCCCACCGCCATTAATGTTGTAGTCTACAACATCGCCAGCATCGCCCGTGATGGTAAACGAGGCGTCGCCGTTAGGACAGATATCGCCATTGGCCACCACTGTGGCTGTTGGGTTGGGGTTTACTGTTATTGTAGCCGTATCGGTTAATGGGGTGCTACAGCCTGCTGGGCTTGTAACTAGTTCTAACGTTATTGTTTGGTCTGAAACGGCACCTGCTATGGTTACAAGCCCCTCGCCTGTGGTGGCGTCTAGGGTAACTTGTTGGGTGGCACCGCCATTAATAGTATAATCTACAACATCGTCTGGTGTACCGGTTATTGTAAAGATCGCATCCGAACCACTACAAATGTCTGTGTTGGTGGTTAAGGAGGTAATGCTTGGCAAAGGTACTATTGTTACTGTTGCTGTGTCTGTTAAACTGCTGCTACAGGTCGTTGTAGGGTTAGTTACTTGGGTTAGTGTAATGGTTTGGTCCATTGTGGCACCTGCTACGGTTACCACTCCCTCGCCTGTAGTGGCGTCTAGGGTAACTTGCTGGGTAGCGCCTCCGTTTACGGTATAATCCACGACATCGCCTGGTGCTCCCGTGATGGTAAAGATGGCATCGGCACCGCTACAGATATCGGTGTTGGTGCTTAATGCGGTGATTACCGGCAGAGGGTCTACCTGAAGGGCCAGTTCGGTTACACTGTGGCAGTTTGTGGTAATATTCTCAACACGTACATAAACCGTTTGCGTGGTTGCTGTGGTATTGGTATAAGCCGTTGGTGTTAATATCTCGCTTGGCGTACCTGGGCCTGTCTCGGCATCTGTCTCATCTTCGTAGTAAGTAATCGCATGGTCTGCGGCTATCAGGCCGTTTAAAATCCCGCCCTCGGATAGGGTCAGGTCGAACGTCCCAAAACCGTCATCGCCAGGGGCGACGTTGTCACAGATGGTCTGGGTCTCCGGTAAAATCTCGGGGACTGGGTTTAAAACCAAATTGAAAAGCGGTCCTACAGACACATTGCTACAGCTGGCATCGCTAGCCAGTTCCACACGCACCCAGATGGGCTGACCGGAACTCGCAAACGGGCTACTTAACCAGCCTGTACCAGCATCTGCCGAAGTTTGACTGTCGTAATAGGTCACCACAAAATCACTTGAGGGCTGCGCTCCCAAAATTGTGGCCGATTGACTCTCTAAATCGAAGTCTGCGATGCCATCACTACTCGGATCATCACATTGCACTAAATCACCCACTGGGTTTATCGTGGGCTCTGGTGTTATGTTTAATGTAAAAGATGACGTCTCGTAGCAATCTGATCCAGGGTAATCGATACGTATGTATATTATCTCACCATCGGTTCCTGAGTAATTGTCTGGGGTTGTAATTGCCGCTACATCTGTTTCTGCTTCGGTTAAATCGTTGTGGTAGGTTACTTCAAAATCGGCGGCATTGGGCTGGCTTCCTATTGCTAAGGGCGTATTTTCTGTTAGGTCGAAAATATAAGGAGCTGCTCCTGGGTTACATAAAAATAGGTTGTTAAGGGATTCAATAATAGGGTTTGGATAAAACTCAACACTTACTGTATCTGTCATTTGGCAATCGGCAGATAAAACAACCTCTACCGTATAGTCTCCAGGCTCTGTTACTGTAAGGGTCGAGTTGGATTCTCCCGGGATAACATCGTCGCCCAAATACCATATGTGGCTCCCATCGGCGCCTACAATTTCGGTATCTAGAACAATACTATCGCCATAACAAACGGTATTGGATGCTGCAATCGTAATATCATCGCCCAAATCACCTCCTAAATTAAAACTTCCTCCTTCTAAGAAAACAGCCGAGTTTAAAATACTATCATTTCTATCGGCTACTACTAATTTAATTCTATATGTGTTATTAGGCACAACGGTTGAAGAGGCTGTCATGGGCACTGTTTGCCCGTTGAAATTTATTGGAGCCGTAGCTGCAAGTGCTCCTGTACCACCATAATACACATCGAAAAATTCGGGGTTTACGGAAGCACAACCAGGATTATGCGCATTGTCCCTTACCGTAATTACGGATACTGGATCTGTGGTTCCAGGAACTAACGCTAAATTGGTGGTCACACCTGTTGATAAATCTGTTAGAAAGAATGCGAAGGCATCTGAAAATTGACACTGGTAACCTCCATATTCATCAGAGGCAAAAAGGAAATTAAAACTAATTTCATTGGCCAATGGTATAAAGTCGAACTCCATCCATGCAGCATCGTTATAACTTGTTAAGCCTGGATCTATCCCTAGGCCTTGCATGTAGTTAAACAAATCTGCATCTCCAGCCCAATTCCCAGCTGCCATAGTTCCTGTCGCAGGTCCTTCGGCGTCTTCGGCTGGTGCTGTACACAATATTATTCCTTCCTGAAAAGGAAAATCGGACCCACTTTTATTAAAATAAGCTATTCCTTGTGAGTTGGCGCCTCCTTGGTAAGCAAGGTTTGCTATGGAAGCACACCCACTATTAATAAGCACATCTTCTACCAGTTGTAATTCTGTATAGGCATTAGTATCTACGGTTACGAAATCGGAAAGAACATGAACCTCAACCGTTGTAGTGTCTGAACAGCCCGTTGGGTTGGGATCGGCAACTGTTAATGTTACCGTATACACTCCAGAGGTATTGTATGTATGTGAAACGTTTTGTCCGTTTTGCGGCCCACCTTCGCCAAAATTCCACGTATAGGTTGCTCCTGTACTATCATCAGAAAAAGTTCCACTCCCTGAAAAATCAACTGTTTCGCCAGGAAGAATTTCAATTACCCCATCTACAGCGGCTGGTGTTGTACTATCGATACTTGCCGTAATGTCTTGACAGGCCGTTCCACATAAAATTTCTGCAGCCCATCCAGGGCCATTAAAGTTTGAATCGGATACAAACTCTATGGTTAAACAGCCTGTGGGGTTGGTTTGAGACGCGGTTATTACCCCAGGGTTATCAGCAGGACTGCCCCCACTAAAAACCCCTATGAGGGGTGCGGTCACATCATCGCCATCATAAATTGTAAGGGTGTCCACCCCTAGCTGTGTAGCAAACTCTGTAAAAGTAAGTTGTATAAAGTCTCCCGAGGCATCGGGGCAAATGGTCATAACATAATTTTCGTCATTTTGGTAAAAAAATCCCGAATCGGTTGTTGCTCCTGGCCCACCAGAATCGTAAAACATCCCGGAACATTGGTTAAAGGTTCCACTTTGCATTAAAAGATCCTGACCAAAACCGACTATTGACAAAAGGCAAAAAATCGGTAACAGCCATACTTTCTTTGCAGAAGAACCATTAGTATAAGTAGAATTTGGCATCATTACTCTTAATTTTTTCACAATTAATAAAAAAACGCAAATTAATGATTTTTTAACAAACTCTTCAACTAAAATTGTTAATAGATAAAAATTCCACTTTTCCGGTTTTTAATCTATCGGCTATGCTTGATTTTAAGTAACTTTGTATAAAATAAAGATATATGAAAACCTATAGTGTTTCCATACAGGAAACGTCCAACGATACCATTATAAAGTTTGAGTTAAATCAGTTTATAACCAAGCACCAAAGTTTTGAGTACAACAATATTGACGAGGCCCAACAATCGCCTTTAGCCCAGCAATTATTCTATCTGCCTTTTGTAAAAAAGGTATATATTTCCAGCAATTTTATTGCTGTCGAACGATTTAACATTGTTGCTTGGGAAGATGTTAAAGACGAGGTTGCAGAACAAATCGAAACTTACCTAAACACTGGCGGTGTTGTGGTTAAAGAAACCGAACAAGCCAAAAAAGTACCCGTAACAATTTATGCCGAAAGCACCCCAAACCCAGGCGTTATGAAATTTGTGGGCAACAAAAAACTGGTTTCGGCACCTTTTGAGTTCACCTCTATAGACCAAGCCAAACTTTCGCCTTTAGCCACTGCTTTATTTCATTTTCCTTTTGTAAAAGAAGTGTTTATGGACGAAAACTACGTGTCGGTTTCTAAATATGACGTTGCCGATTGGAACGACATTACCATGGAGCTACGCGAGTTTATTAGAAGCTATATCGAGCAAGGCAAGGACATTCTGCTTCCCGAGGCTCCAGAGTTACTGAACAAAACCAACGAAAAATTAGATGCGAATTTCGAAGCCCTAGACGACATTTCCAAGCAAATTGTTAACATCTTGGAAGAGTACGTAAAACCTGCCGTACAGAGTGATGGTGGAAACATTGTTTTCGACTCTTACGATGCCCAAAGCAAGACCGTTAAGGTTATCTTGCAAGGGGCTTGCAGCGGTTGCCCATCGTCTACATTCACCTTAAAAAACGGCATTGAAAACATGCTTAAGGAAATGCTTAAAGACCAGGTTGCTACAGTTGAAGCCATTAATGGTTGATTGGTGTAATATTTTTTGCTATATTAAATGCGTAACCATAAAAACACATTTTCATGGCAGTATTAAAAGTTATTGAAGTCTTAGCCAACTCTAACGATAGTTGGGAAGACGCCACAAAGAAAGCCGTAAAGGACGCTTCGAAAACCATTAAAAACATTCGATCGGTTTATGTAAACGAACAAAGTGCCGTGGTAAACGGCGATGATGTTGTTGAGTTTCGCGTAAACGTAAAATTAACCTTCGAGGTTAAATAGTCTCCTTAAGGAGCCAAACAAACCAAGTGCTTTAATAAAGCACTTTTTTTGTTCGCTAACACATACATTCGCTTAAACAAAAAACATTTATTTTATAATTAACACTAAAACAAAACAATATGGATAACATGGAAAAATGGGCCGAAAGAGGCATTGCATTTGCATCGGAATACGGTATTAAAATTCTTGGTGCCATTGCCATTTGGCTTATTGGTGCTTGGTTGATTAAAAGAATACTGGGAACCACCAAGGTCATTATGCAAAAACGGGCTTTTGATGAAAGCTTAGAAAAATTTCTAATCAACCTATTGGGGTGGCTACTAAAAATATTGTTGGTGCTTGCCATTTTAGCAAAACTTGGCGTTGAAACGACCTCGTTTGCCGCTATTCTGGCTGCTGCCGGTTTGGCCGTTGGTATGGCTCTTCAAGGTTCGCTATCCAACTTTGCCGGAGGGGTTTTAATCATGATTTTTAAACCCATTAAAATTGGCGATCTTATTGAAGCACAAGGTGAAATAGGCGTTGTAAAAGAAATTGAAATTTTTACAACAAAGCTTACCGGGCTTTCCAACAAAGAAATCATTATCCCTAACGGAGCGCTTTCCAACGGAAACATTGTAAACTACTCCACCGAAGGCACCAGACGTGTTGACCTGGTTTTTGGCGTTGGGTATGATTCTGACATTAAGAAAACCAAAGACGTTTTAATGAATGTCCTAACATCTCACCCTAAAGTATTAAAGGACCCTGCGCCTGCCGTTACGGTACTGGAGTTGGCCGACAGTTCGATTAATTTTGCCACCAGACCATGGTGTAAAACCGAAGATTACTGGACTGTTTATTTTGATGTGACCGAAAACGTTAAAGAAGCCTTAGATGCTGCTGGTATTGAAATTCCTTACCCACATCAAGTTGAAATTCAGAAAAAGGAGTAGGCTGTAGGCTGTAGGCTGTAGGCTGTAGGCTGTAGGCTGTAGGCTGTAGGCAAAAATAAAAGGTTGGTGCTAAACTAAAGTTTGACACCAACCTTTTTATTTTCAGGCTTTGTTACTGCGCTAAACTTTATTTGATTTTAACGCCACAAAATCCTTTAAATAATAAGGTTCAAAATAGGCGACGTCTTCTGTATTGTTTGCTTGGTATTTTTTATACGCAATACCCCCCATCTCGTTTGCAGATGGTAATTTACCCTCTATAAAAATAGCATTAGGGTTATTTATAATGGTTTTCGTTTTTTCAACACCATTCCCTATAAAGTAAACTTTGTCTTTCTTTAAGTACTCCTGAAAGCTATTCTCCTCTAAAACTTCGGCTTTAATCTCACGCGATAAACTAAAATCGGCATTAAAAACGGCCGAATATACTTCCATGCGCCTAGCATCTAGCATGGGAACAATATAGCCGTCTTCAACATTAACTTGTCTTGATAACGACTCCAGTGTTGATACAGCTATTAAAGGTTTTTCTAAAGCATAGGCCAGTCCTTTAGCTGCAGAAACCCCAATACGCAAACCGGTGTAAGAGCCAGGCCCTTTGCTTACCGCTATGGCATCTAGCTGGGATTTTTTTATGTTGTTTTCATGCAAAATACGGTCTATATACACGTGCAATCTTTCGGCATGGGAATAGCCCTTGTCGTAATCTTCAATAACCGCAATGGTTTTTCCTTGTTCTGACAAGGCAACCGAACAATTAGTTGTTGCTGTTTCTATACTTAATATGATGGCCAAGTTATTCTGTTATTGGTTTACCAAGGTAGAAATCTAACACTTTTGTTGTAAAAACAAAATTATATTTCGCATTAATAAGATTGGCTTCAGCATTGACTAACCTATTTCTAACCTGTTCAAATTCAAAAGAATTCATAACTCCAAGATTGTAACTTTCTTGAGCATTTTTAAAGGATTCCTTTTGAGCATCTAAAGACACTTGTGAAGATTCAAACTGTTTAAACGCTGCTTTAGCATCAGCATAGGCTTGTTCAATGGTTGAGCGCAAATCTTGTTTAGCTTGATCTAATGACAATTCTATTCGCTTCTTATTGATCTCTGCTCTGCTGACATTAGCTTTTGTTTGGAATCTGTTAAAAATTGGGATATCTAATCTAAATCCAAAATTATATCCTAAATTGTCTTCAAGTTGTTGCATAAATCCATTATCTACAAGACTTATAGTTGGTGGGTTGGTTGATTGATCAACCACAGCTCTAAGGTCTTTTTGCCCTTGAAAATGCTGATACGATGTCCCCAATCCTGCTCCAAAACTTAAAGTTGGATAATACGCGCTTTTAGCAATATCAACTGACAGTTCAGAAGTTTCAATATCTAATTCGGCTTTTTTTATCTCTGGCCTGTTTTGGATGGCATAGTTGAAAATATCATTAGAGCTTTTATGTTCTACCAAGACTTCAGGAAGACTTAATTCTATATCTTCTACATCAAAACCTTCATTAGATATTTGTAACAATTGTGTTAATCCTAATAATGCTAAATCTAAACTATTTTGAACATTTGTTAGACGCTCCCTATCACTTGCCAACTGCGCTTGAACTTCATAAAGGTCAGCACGAGGTCTTACACCAGCATCTACCAAATCTGATAGTTGCTGAACTTGTTTTTCAGAAATGAGAATCTGCTCTTCAGCTACTTTTAAATTCTCTTTGTTGAGCAAAATATTTAAGTAGGAATTAACAACGTTAACCGAAATATTATCTTTTAAAATATCCAACTGCAATTGGCTTGACTCAATTCCAAGTTTAGCTTGTTGATACACACTAGTTTTTCTAAATCCATTAAACAAGGTAACTCCCGTATTCACACCAAAACTATTCCCTCTTGAGTCAATAGAAACCCTATTACCATCTTGCCCAATAAACGACCCAAAATTCCAATTTTGGGACGCATTGGCACTTAAATTGGGTAAAAAATCACCTTTAGCCGTAATCAGATCTTGATCTGCTATTTCAGTGTCCAACTCTGTTTGTTTGATACTTATATTATTCTCCAGCGCATAGTTTACACAGTCTTCCAATGTCCAGGCTTTTTTATCCTGTGCTTGGATAAAAACAGTACAGAGCGTTGCGAAAACCCATATTAAACTTTTTCTTTTATTCATCTTCATCATTGTCTTCTTTTGATGCTTTATTCCATACTTTTATTTTATCGCCTTCTTTTACTCCATCTACAATCTCTACGTTTATCCCATCGGAAATACCCAGTTCTACATTTTTCTTTTCATAGCTTTTATCGTCTTTTAAAACTTCGACAAATGGTTTTTCGGTAATGCGGTTAAACTGCAACAACGATTCTTTTATCACCAAAACACTGTCTTTGCTTTCCATTTCTATTTCGGCATTGGCACTATAACCGGCTCTAATTTTTGTTGAGCGTTCTACCTCTACATCGGCTTTAACGGTAAACTGTACAGCACCGCTTTCTTCGACACCTTTTGGCGCTACAAATGTTAATTTTGCAGGAAACTCTTTATCGTTAATTGCCCCAAGGACTACTTTTATGGCCTTGCCTTCTTCTAGTTTTCCTACTTCGGCCTCATCAACTTTACCTTCAAAAATCATTTTGCTCATATCGGCAACCATGGCTATGGTTGTTCCTGCATTAAAGTTATTGCTTTGAATAACCTGATCGCCTTCCCGTACGGGAATTTCCAATACGGTACCCGAAATTTGGGCAACAATATTTGTGTTTGCCGAGCTTCCGCCAGAGAGCGACCCGCGCTTAATAATTTGGTAATCGTTTTGCGCCTGGCTTAAGGCTTCTCTTGCTTGGTTTAACGACAGCTCGCTATTCTCGAAATCCTGTTTGGATATCACGCCTTTTTCAAAAAGGGTTTTGTTTCTATCGTACAAGGTTTTGGCATTGTTAAACGACAATTGCGACGATTTAATCCTGCTGCTTGCACTTGCCAAGCTTTGCTCGTTTGGTACAACTCTAATCTTGGCAATTAAATCGCCCTTTTCAACAATATCGCCTTCCTCAACAACAATTTGGTCTACAATACCAGAAATTTGTGGCTTTAGTTCTATTTCTTCTTCGGGGTTTAACTTTCCCGTTGCCACCACTTTTGTTTTTAATGAGGTATAGAAAGGTTCTGCCAGCTTAAATTCCTGTACTGCTTCAGAATTTGAATCCTTAAAATATTTTATCACCCATACAAAAAGTACTAGCAATACAATTCCGATAATGATTTTTAACGTTTTACTCATTTTTTTGGTTGTTTATTCTTCTCTTAATGCTTCAATTGGTTTTACACTTGTGGCTTTAAAGGCTGGTATAAGTCCTATTAGGGTTCCTAAAACCACCAATATAATTAATGCGATAAATACAACAGCTATAGATACCGAGGCATTTACCAGAACAGCATCTTCGCCTTGGCCAAAGAAGGTATCGATGGCTATTAAAATCCACCCGCCTGTCAGGATGCCGAAAAACCCTGCTAGCAGGGTAATAAATACCGCTTCGACAACAATTTGGCGTTTTATTTCGAAAGGTGTGGCGCCTAGGGCACGGCGTACGCCTATTTCTTTAGTGCGCTCCTTAACGGTAATTAACAAAATGTTTCCTATGGCAAAAACTCCTGCAATTAGCGTTGCTATGCCAACAAACCACGTTAAAAACTGCATGCCTATTAAAAAGCCTGTTACCTTGGCAAACTCTTTCCCTAGGTTAAAGCTCCCAAAGGCACGGTTATCTTTTGGATGGATGTGGTTTAGGTTTTTTAAGATAAGCTTGGCATCGTTCTCTATTTGCTCGATATCGTATTCTGCCTTACCTGTTATCATCATCCAGCCTATGTTGTTCCCTTGGTTGTAAATTTGCTGAAAGGTGGTAAAGGGAATGTGCATATCGCTTGTGGGCCCCATATTTACGTTGCCATTTTCAAACATGCCCACAACCTTAAAGTTCATGCCGTTTATTTGCACGTACTCGCCTATCATTTCGGCATCTTTTTCGAACAACTGTTTGTACAGATCTTCTGAAATGACCACTACTTTTCTATTCTCGTCAATATCGGTTTGGTTAATAAACCTACCGCGCATCATTTTTTTCTTCTGAACCTTGTCCAACAAGGGGTAATCGCCGTTTACCATAAAGGTTCCCGAAAGAAAGTTTCTTACCACCGTGGCTTGGTTTTGGTTTCTTGGCACGACAAATTCTATGCCTTCTACATTTTCTTCAACCTTTTTGGCATCGGAAAGTTTTAGCCTAACCTGCCGCCCTTCTTGAAACCCTTTAAAGGGTTTACTGGTGCTTTGCCCCCAAACAAACACACTGTTGGTGGCAAAATTACCAAAGAGTCGATTAAACGAGTTCTCCAATCCTCTTGCCGACCCCAATAACCCAATAAGCAGTAAAATGCCCCACCAGACACCCACCATGGTTAAAATAGACCTTAGTTTATTTTTGCTAAGGCTATCCCACACTTCCTGCCAAGTATCTCTATCGAATAAAAATTTAAACATGCTAATCGTCTCTTAAGGCTACTATGGGTTTTATTTTTGATGCTTTTTTTGCCGGCAGATATCCAGCAATGGCTCCTGCTATAATTAAGGTAATGGTTGCCCCAAAAACCAGTCTTGGGCTTACACTTGGATCTTTTATAAAATAGGTCTCTAGACTAGATCCCACAAGCTCTAGCACGCCTATTCCTAAAACCAGCCCCAACCAACCAGCAATGGCGGTAATAATTATCGATTCCAGTAAAATTATGGATACGATTGCTTTTGGTGGGGCCCCTAAGGCTTTTCTAATGCCTATTTCTTTGGTGCGTTCCTTAACAATAAAAATCATAATGTTACTAATGCCCACCACTCCTGCAATTAAAGTTCCAAAACCAATAACCAGAATAATAACTCCCAACCCAAACGTCATTTGGTTAATAGACTTAGACTCGTTTGCCAAGTTTCTAACCCGTATGGCACGCTGGTCGTTTTGCGAAACCTCAAACCTATCCTTTAGGTCGCGTGTTAGCTCATTGCTAAAAGCGATGGCTTGGTTGTAATTCATTTTTGGGTTGTAGGTTAGGTTTATCTGATCGATATAATCGTTATTACCATAAATGCGCTGGGCTGTGGTAACGGGCATATAAATCATGCGTTCTTCGTTATCGCCGCCATCGTCTGTAAATGTCCCCACCACCTTATATTGAATGCCGTTAAGGTTAATGTATTTTCCTAAAGCGGTTGTTTTTAAAAACAGGTCTTCCTCTACCAAACGACCAATAATCACGTTTTTGGCTCGGTTATCGATATCGAGTTGATTGATGTAACGCCCTTCTTTTATTAAGGTGTTTTCTAAGTACTGATGGTCTGGGTGAACGGCCCTTACGTTGTAGGTATTTTTTTCGTTTCTGAAAGTCGCATTAACGTTTTTATAAATCCTAGCGGTAATGTATTGTACGTTGTCGCCATATGCTTCCTTCACAAAATCGTAATCTTCATTTTTAAATTGAATGCGCCTTCCTGCCTGATGCCCTTTATGCGCTTTGGAGGTCATTCCCGAGAAAATAAAAATAGCGTTATTGGCATCATCTACAAAGGCTTCATCAAAGGTATTGTTAAGCCCGTTGGCAATACCAAAAAGCACAGCAAACAAGAGGATGGCAAAAGCCACGGTAAAGCCCGACAAGACACTTCTTGTGCGGTTTTTATTAATACTCTGAAATATTTCACGCCAAAGGTCCAGATCAAACATGGGCTGCAGCTCTTACTTGTTCTACTCTGGTATCTTCCATAATAACGCCGTCGCGCAATTTTACAACCCGCTTACACATGGCCGCAATATCTTCTTCGTGGGTTACAATTAAAAGGGTTTTGCCTTCGTCGTTTAACTGCTGAAGGAACGCCATAATTTCGTAAGATGTTTTGGTGTCTAGGGCACCTGTTGGCTCATCGGCCAATAGCAGTTTAGGATTTGCTGCCAAGGCTCTAGCAATGGCCACACGCTGCTTTTGCCCTCCAGAAAGCTCGTTAGGCAAATGGTGTGCCCAATCTTTAAGCCCTACCTTTCCTAGGTGAAACAAGGCCTTCTCCGACCGTTCTTTTCTATTCATGCCTTGGTAGTACAAAGGCAACGCCACATTTTCGAGGGCATTTTTGTAGTTGATAAGATTGAACGATTGAAAAATAAACCCCAAGAATTTATTTCTGTAAATGGCGGCTTTTTTTTCGGTAAGGTTTTTAATAGGAACCCCATCTAAGACGTACTCGCCTTCATCGGCCTCGTCTAGCATGCCTATAATATTAAGCAGGGTAGATTTTCCCGAACCCGACGACCCCATAATGGCAACCATTTCGCCTTCTTCTACAGAAAGGTCTATACCTTTTAAAACGTGTAAACTTGAATCGCCTATGGGATAGGACTTGTGAAGTTTGCTTATTTGTAACATATCGTCTTTTTGGTTGATCTTATGGGAAACCCCATGTGTTAGACTTAAATTCGAGGAAAATGTTACACTAAATTTACTTTTTTATGATGGGTTATCTTTTTTTGAGCTGTTAAACTTTTTATAAATAACAACGCCTACAACCGCTACCAGTATATAAGGTACAGCCATAAGGTAAACAATTCCGTTATTTATGCCTTTGGCCGCGCCTTGGCCCTCTTCGCTTTCTAGAACCGCCCTACACATGGCACATTGAGCCTCTGCGGGTAAGGCCATCCAAAGTAATACAAACAATAAAAGCCACTGTTTTTTCATGGGATTAATAATAAGGTGATATCATAATATAAACCATAACGCCAGATACTGCCACATACAGCCACAACGGAAATGTAATGCGTGCAATTTTTTTGTGCCGCTCGAAATTACCTGTTATCGCCCTTACGTAGGTAATAAGCACAAAAGGGATTATGACAATCGATAAGATTATGTGCGTGATTAAAATAATGAAATACAGGTATTTTAAAACCCCTTCGCCGCCGTATTTTGTCGAGTCGCTGGTCATGTGGTAAGCCACATACATAACTAAAAAGGCTACAGACAAAGCCAATGCGGTTTTAATTAACCTTTCGTGTAAAACCACTTTCTTGTTGCGTATGGCCCAAAAAGCTGCAACCAATAATATGGCTGTTATGGCGTTGGTGGTTGCATAAATGGGAGGTAAAAATGTTAACGGTTCTGCATTAGGAATTTTTATCCCAAACAATGCCGCAACGGCCAAAGGGATTATTACCGACAACACAACAATCCATTTGTTATACTTCTTTTCGGCGTTTATGTTTTCTGCGTTACTCATTAAGTAGTTTTTTAATGTCTTCTTTTAGCATGGTTATCTCCTCGCCCTGCCCATCTTCATCTACTTTCTCCTCTATACTGGTTACGCCTGAATAAAATATTTTAGGATTTCCAAAGTGATCGCGTCTGGAGCGGATGAATCCGTTTTTATCGATTAGGGCAAAATTCCCCGAATGCTCAAACCCGCCTTCTACATTAGGGTTTTCTCCAGCGTAGATGTTAAACCCTATGTTTGCCAAGTTGTAAATGGCTTCTTTTTCTCCGGTCATTAAATGCCAATTGGGGCTTGTAATGCCATACTGTTCGGCATAGGCTTTTAGAACCTCTTGGGTGTCGTGCTCTGGGTTTATTGTGAATGACGCTATACCAAAATCCTCATTAGCTTGAAAGGCCTTTTGAACATGAACCAAATTGCGGTTCATTCGTGGGCAAATGGTTGGGCAGGTTGTAAAGAAAAACTCGACAACATAAACTTTACCCAAATAGTCTTTTTCTGTAATGGTATCGCCGTTTTGATTAACAAATGTAAAGGCAGGGACTTGCTTTTTTTCACCATTAATTTCCAGGAATGTCAATGCAGTTTCGTTAGAGAAGTTATTGTCCTGCTCTTGGGTCATTCGATCGCTTCTGGTAATGTCGTTATTCTTAATTCTATCAACAATTTTTGGTATAAAAATGATGCCAAAAACCAGAATGATAAAGGCCACCCCTACATAAGAATATTTTGTTTTCTTGCTCATACTATTGCTTTATGTCGTTTTCGCGACGTGATGTTGAATTAAAGTTCCCTTTGCGTTTTTGCCTGTATTCTGTAAACAATATGCGCAAATCTTCGCTCATTTTGTTTTTTATTTCTGCTACCTTAATGGTGTTGTACGACAACAACGGATATGTGGGTTCGTTTTTTTCTATTTCGCGGTCTTCCCTATCGTCTAGGCGCCCTCTTTGGTCTTTATTCTTATCTACAATAAAAACGTGTTGTGTGGCCAATGTACTATCCAAGTTTAACGTTGTTTTAAGGCTTTTATAAAGCGCGCTTATTTGTTCTTGGTTGCCATATACCAAATGAAGGTGTTCTAAACTTTCGTAAGTCGCAACTTCTGTTCTTAGCTTTTGGCCTTCAGCTTCGCTGCCTGTTTCTAACACAAACACGATTTGAAAGTTTTTAAAGCCTTTAAACTTATCGTAGATTAGCTCTTTTAGGTTTAGTGTTTCTACCAGCTTATCCATGGGCTTGTTTCCTAAAAAAGCTAGGACGGTTAAGTGCCCTTCTAGCACAACCGGGGTTTTCGACTGAAAGCCGTCTAGTTCTACCACCTGAGTTTTAACCACATCGAGGGTGGTGTAATTATGTTTTGCAGGATATAAAAAAAGCAAGAACATAACCGGAAGGAAAAACAAAATACTAAGGACGATATACTTTTTATAGGGCGATAATTTCATAAGTGCAAAAATAAAAAAAGACGGTTTAAAAACCGTCTTTTAATATCTATTTAACGTAGTCGTTAAAAATCTTGTTTTACAAATCCGTTAGAGAAAACGCCTTGTACGTAGTCGCCTTCTTGCAGGAGGATGAAAATTAAATAACAAATTAAGAAAACACTTGTCCATACCACGGCTCTTCTTAGGCCTTTGGTTTCATCTCTCATGTGCATAAAGTCCCAAGTAATGTAATATGCTTTAACTATGGTTAGGATAATAAAAATCCAGTTTAAAAGCTTCATGCCAATAAACTTGGCGTTTAAAGCGTCTGGTTTATAAATTCCTAAAACGACTTCTACTGCGGTTACAATGGTTAATAGGATTAATACGCCCCATATTTTTTGGGTGTTCGATTTAAATTTAATTAAACCTCTTAATATTTCAAGTTTATGTGCGTGTGCCATGTGTTGTTTTTTTAATCGCTTTAAATTAAACTAAATAGAAGAATGTAAATACAAATACCCATACCAAATCTACAAAGTGCCAGTAAAGTCCAACTTTTTCTACCATTTCGTAGCTATTTCTTCGCTCGTAGGTTCCTAAAATAACATTAAAGAATATAATAATGTTAATTATAACCCCTGTAAGTACGTGAAACCCGTGGAATCCGGTAATAAAGAAGAAGAAATCTGCAAATAATGGCGAACCGTATTCGTTTACATGCAGGTTAGCACCTTCTACTACAGCCTTACCATTTGTGGTTAATTGTTTTATAGATTCAGCTCTAGACAACACGGTTTTCTTACCATCTTCTGTAAGTTGTTGTGTTCTTATCAGAATGTTGCTATTTGCTTCGAAACCTTTTATAACTTCGTCCAGCGTATAGGTTGTTAGCGACTCGTTATCGGTGTACCAAATACCACTTTTACGTTGGTCTTCTACCCGTACTTTATGCTCGTTTACAATAGCAAAATCCTTTAAGGCTACACGTTTCCCATCGGTATCTACAAACTGTAAAATGTTTCCGCCATTGGTTTGAACGGCACCATAGTCGCCTTTAATAAACGTTGCCCATTCCCAAGCTTGCGACCCTACGAAGATTACCCCGCCTATTATGGTTAAAAACATGTAAAAGGTAACCTTGGCCTTATTCATTTTATGTCCTGCATCTACGGCTAATACCATGGTTACAGACGACATAATTAAGATAAAGGTCATAAAGGCCACATAAATCATGGGTAATTCCTGACCGTGTAAAAACGGAACGTGCGTAAACACCTCATCGGCTATTGGCCATGATTCTATAAACTTAAATCTAGAAAATCCGTAGGCCGCTAAAAAACCTGAAAACGTTAATGCATCCGACAAAATGAAGAACCACATCATCATTTTACCATAGCTTGCTTTTAACGGTTCGTTTCCGCCACCCCAAGTTTTAGTTTCGGTTCCAGTATTTACAACTGTAGTGTCCATATAATTGGTTTAGTTATTAAAAGTTGCACAAAAATAATCAATTTATTCATCTAAAGAAATATGAAGTTTCTAATTTTTCCTTCAACACTTGGCTTAAGCCCCTAAGGTGTTGCATACCAACGCAGCCTAATTGCTAAAATTAGCTGAGGTAATTCAGGAATAAAAACAGAAATAACCAAAGAATATCAACAAAATGCCAATAGGTTGCAGACAAGTCGATTCCCAACATATTGCTTGCCGAATATTTTTGTTTAAAATGATTATAAATTACTATTGAAATTGAAATAAGCCCCACAAGCAGGTGTAAAATGTGTACAAAGGCTATAATGTACACAAAGCTCATGGTTACATTACTGGTTGGACCAGTAAACCTATACCCAAGGTCTATTATTTGTCCAAAGCCAACAAACTGCATAAAAACAAAGGCCAAGCCTAACGCTAATGTGGCCAATAACAGGGTTGTTGCCATAGGTCTTTTACCTTGCTTAACGGCGCGTTTGGCCATAAAAAAGGTTATGCTACTAAGTATTATAATTACCGTACTGGTTATAAAGGCTTTTGGCAAGGCAAAATCGGTTAGCCAATCTGGCCTAGAGCTACTCACTACCACGGCACTCGTTAAACCGGCAAACGACATGGTTAGGGAAATGATCCCGAACCAAAGCATCATTTTTTTTGCTCTAATATTTTTTTCTTCGTTTGTTCCTTGAGTTAAATCCATAAGTCTCTTAAAAATTTATCGGCCACATACACAATTTGCAGCAATGTAATATAAGAAACGCTTGCCAGCATAAGCTTTTTGGCTGCAATGGCACTCATTTCTTTAAATAACCTAAAGGCAAAATAAACCATTGCCAATCCTAAAAGCCCAACAACAACTGCTGCTATGGGCGAGAGGTAGAGTTTTCCTGTAAATCCAAAAACCGGGATGATGGATACGAGTACGGTCCAAATGGTATACATAATGGTTTGTACGGCAGTTCCCCTATCGCGTTTTCCTGTTGGAAGCATAAAAAAGCCTCCTTTTTTATAATCGTCGTACAAAAACCAACCTATGGCCCAAAAATGCGGAAATTGCCAAAAAAACTGAATGGCAAATAAGGTGCCTGGCTCAATGCCAAAATTATTTGTTGCGGCAACCCACCCTAACATAAACGGGATGGCCCCTGGAATGGCGCCAACAAACACAGCCAATGGGGTTTTGGTTTTTAAAGGGGTGTAAACACTGGTGTATAAAAAAATAGAAATAGCCCCAAACATCGCCGTTTTGGGGTTAATAGTATACAAAATACCTATGCCTAAAATTGTAAAAATAACGGCTATAATAAAAGCGGTATTAACCGTCATTCTGCCTGCGGGAATGGGCCTGTTTTTGGTACGATCCATTAGCACATCTAAATCCCTCTCTATAATTTGGTTAAAAGCATTCGATGCCCCCACCATAAAATAGCCTCCTAAGGCCAAAAGCAAAAGGATTTTTAACGACACCTGGTCTGCGCCCAGTAAATACCCTGCAACAGAAGAAAACACCACACTTAGGGACAGCCCCATTTTGGTTATTTCCTTAAAATCTGAAACAATTGTATGTTGTTTTATTGAAGTTTCTATAACAGCCAAAGTTAATCTGTACTTAGTCGCCAAAATAGCGACTGCAAAGATACTTTGAAAAGTTTATATTACAAATCGAAATACCAATTAAAAAGGCTGGTTCTTAAACCCAGGTTAAACCAAACGGTGTTGCTCTCGAAGGTTGTATTGGTTTGTGCATCAGGATTAAAGTTTCTAAACGTTATATCGGCAAACAACTGTAAGTTTGATGATGGGTTAACAATATAACCGGCTTGCAAATTGGCAAAAAGCGATGTCGCTTTATTGCCTTGCCCTATGGTAACGCCTGTATCGGAAGGTCTTTCGTTGTAGTCTCTAAAAATATCGCCCCCATAACTATAATTATCGGTACCATCGTTAAAATCTAAGCCTCTTTCTCCAAAGACAACTTTAGCATTGGCAAACCAACGCTTGTAATAATAGCGCCCTATTAATACAGCTTCGCTAAAATTAGCGCCCCAAAGGTGGGCCATAGATTGGTTGGCATGCCCATAATTTAAGGCAATGGTATTATGCGAATAGGTATATGGCCTAATCCTGTTATACTCGGCCTGCAGGTAGAGGTTCTTTACCTTAAAGGCATCGTAGTATTTAACCCCCAATTGGTAGCCATACTTATTTTTCCAGCTTTTTTCGCCTCCCGTAATATCGCTTTTAGAAAACTCGTCTAGCACAAACTGCCCATACACATTTACCCGGTCGCTTAATTTATATTTTGCCGACATGCCCAAAATGGCGTTCCCGGCATCTTGCCCGGTTTCAAACTCTATAGCCCTGTAAAAAATAATGGGGTTAATGTAATTTATATCGAACGAACGGTTTTCGGTCTTGGCCCAAATTACAGACTCAAAAAAACCAATGTTCAAGCGTTTTGTAGCATTCCAACTTAAAAAATGCGTGGCCATGTACTTGTTTAAATACGCCCCATTAGCATCTACAACATCTGGCCTAACGTCCCGCAACCACATCCAAGTATTGGTATATTTAATTTTCCAAAATGTGGTGTTCAATTTAAAATACGTCGATGGGCTAGCCACATCACTTATAAATAGCGAACGGTAACCATCGCCAATAAAATTTTTGCCATGGCCCAATTGCACATTTAAGAAATTTGCGGGCGAATAAGACAGATAGGCTTCGGCCACTGGATAATCGAACCCACGATCTTTAAAGGCTTTTGCTATGCCACGCCCGGGGACTACCCCTGCTTCGTCGGCAGCCTTTATCGAAATTGCATATTGGTTATAATACTGTGCAAATCGCCCTTGACTTTCGTAAACTGCTGTAAAGAAATTAAATTTTTTCCCTAGGCCGCCCTGCACATATAGTCCTCTTGTGTTGTTGTAGGTAGAGCTAAAATCGGTATCGGTATCTTTTCCTACTTCTAAATCGAAAATAGGATCTACCGTAAACCAATAGTGTTTGGATTGCACCCGTACCAGATGCTCGTTCCATAATTTTCGTCCAAGCAATGAAGACCTATCCTCCAGCAGGGTTTCTTTTTCCGCTTTAAAGTCGTAGTAATTAGAAACATCGCTATACAACAATGGTTTAGATGCCGTGTGGGCATTTGTACCAACAAGGTTGATGCTTTTATCAAATTTGGCGTAATAACTATGCGTAAACGGAATATTCAGCTCGCTTGTTAATGCCTTTTGTGTGTAAGGCACAAGCTTTAAACCCACGCTATCGTATTGTGTTTTGGCAGCTTTTTCTAAAGCTGTTAACCCGAGGTTATTTCCGTTTACACGGTCTACAGAAACACTTTTAGCAACTGTTTGATCTTGTAATGGTATTTTAATCACCACCGAATACTGCTTAAAAACAGGATTCCCGTTATACGTCGCTGGTTGTATTTTTGGCAATTCTGAAAAGACTCTTTTGGCTTCTTCTTTTAATGCCTCGTATATGGCATCGACATAAATCACACGAAATTCCCCCTCTTGATCCACTTCGAACAATATGGCCATATCGCCTTTATAATCGTTCTTAACAACATCTGGCAGTTTAAATGTTTTAAATACATGCCCCAAGATTTGATTGTCGAAACAGAGTTTGATGTCTGCAACGGCCGCATCCTCACATGCTGGAAACACGGGCGGCTTTTCGTATAGCTGGGATTGAGAAAACGACAGAGCGCTAAATAGTAACAGGAACAAAAAACAACATGACTTCATGTTAAAGAGATAGGTTAATTTGGTTTGAAAGATACTATTTTTTTAAGAATGGCTCTAAAAAAAAGCCGTTGTCTCGAAACAAGGGCTTTTAAAAAATTTAGGGCAATGCGATTCGTTTTTTACGTGAAACATCATTGACAAACCATAAATAACCGCAACCGGTGTTTTATCTTGTTTCCCAGGCTGCATGTGGGGCAACTTACCGATAACCCGTTTTGCTTCTTCATCTAACAAAAAAACGTCCCGATGCTTGGGCATCGGGACGTTTTTTTTATGCGTTATTTTGCCTTAGGGCATTTTAGTCTTGTACCTGGAATTTAATTGGTAAATAATATGGTACTCTTACAGCTTTACCTCTTTGTTTACCTGGCTCCATTTGTGGTAGCATACCTACTACACGTCTGGCTTCTTCTTCTAATTTTGGGTGTGGTGCTCTAGATCTTACATCAACAATCTTTCCTGTTTTATCTATTTTAAAGAACACGCTAATTTTCTGTACACCGCTTAACCCTAAATCACCTGCTAGATCGGTATTGAATTTTCTTGCGATAAACTTGTTTATTTTCTCGTTCATACAAGCTTTCTTTTGCTCGTTGGTTCCTTTTTCACAACCTGGGAAAACTGGTACGTTTTCAATAACGGCAAACGGTACTTCAATATCTTCTTCTACTTCTTCTACCTCTACTTCTTCTACCTCAACGATTTCTTCTTCTTGGCTCGTTTCGGTAGACTCGATTACGGTTTCTTCTACTTCTTCCTCATCTTCAACAACCTCGATAACCTCTGGTGCTGCTGGTGGTGGTGGTGGTGGGGGTGGCGTTTGTATTTGCTCTGTGATTGGAATTTCTTCTTCCAACTCCTCCTCCATATCCAGTTTTCCTATATCAATGCTCTCTTTGTCATAGGTTTTATAGTTAATAGCATAGTTTGTTAAAAATAACATTAATGCTAAACCTACGGCAAAGTACAATGAACTGTTTCTTCCTACGTTCGCTTTTGAATTCTTCTTAGGTTCCATAAATTGTTGTTTTTCCAGATTGCTAAAATAACCATTTATTTGGTAATAAAGCAAGCGATTAATATTTTTTAACGAGTCCCAAAACTTGACTTAGCCAACAATAAAAGCGCTAAAAACGCCCCCGATATGTTCGATACAATATCCCAGAAATCGAAACTTCGGGATGTGGTTAAGGTCATTTGTAAAACCTCAATAATTATACCAAAAATCACAGCGACCACAACGGCCATTAACAAAGCGCGCTTTTTTGGCAAACTAAAGTTAAAAAACAAGGCTCTTACCCATAAAACCGTTAGTACAAAATATGCTGTAAAATGAAATATTTTGTCGCTAAATTTTGGCGTAACATCTTTTATGTTGCCCAAATCTAAACTTACTAGGCTTATTACAGTTAAAAAAACGGTATAACAAACCGCTAAAAGAGCTGGTTGTTTTTTAAGCACCTATTAAGTCCTTGTACTGCTCTGGATCTAGTAGTGCTTCAATTTGTGAGGCATCAGAAATTTTAACCTTAATCATCCAGCCATCACCATAAGGATCGGCGTTTACTTTTTCGGGTTCGTCCTCTAGAATTTCGTTAAACGCTACGATTTCGCCAGATAAAGGCAAATACAAATCAGATACTGTTTTAACAGCTTCTACTGTACCAAAAACCTCTTCAATGTCTAAGGTTTCGTCTACGGTTTCTACCTCAACATAAACAATATCACCTAGCTCGCTTTGCGCAAAATCGGTAATTCCTATAGTCGCTACATCACCTTCTATTTTAACCCACTCGTGGTCTTTGGTGTATTTTAAATTTGATGGAATATTCATTGGTTTTATTATTTTATATTTTTCAGCAAATGTATCTATTCAAATGATAATTTCAAACTGGTTGAAAGTTAATTCCCAAAATTGTACCTTAACGTTATTCCGCCGCGAATGCTTGTTTGTGGGAATGCTGTTGAAATTGCGTATTCTGAGAAGGCATAATCGAAAAAGAAAATACCCATAAGGTTTTTACTAAACGCATAATCGGCTGTAAACTTAGCAGACCACATGGTTTGCCCAGAGGTTACTTGGTTGTTGTCCAAATCCAGGTACCTAATAATGGTTTTATTCTCTCTTAAAGAGACATCTGCCTTAAGGTTAAGGTCGCTTACAATCATTTTTCTTGGCCCGGCAAGTTTAGATTTTATTCGCACGTCCTTTACGCGGTATCCAAGCCCCAGAATGTATTCCATACCTTGTATTTCGGTCATTAAATTGTTATCAAAACTCAATGAGAGCATGCGGTCTTTTTTAAGCTCTGCCAAGATTTTTATCGAATTGTTCATCTCCATATCAATACGTACAAGCGGGCTAAACATCTCGGTTAAACTAATGTTGCTATACAACATTTTGCTTTTAAAGTTTCCGCCTTGATCTAATTCTGAAGGGTTTTGGTCGTTGTAATTCAAATTAGACCTAAATTGGTTAATGGTATAGTTTGACCGGTAACCGTGGGTTAATGAAAAACGCTTAAAGCGGTCCTTAAACCATTTCACCTTCATAAGTCCGGTATACTTAATGTCCCAGTTAGGAATGGGCACATCCCTAAAGGCCTTTAAGCTAATTTTCCCGGCATCGGTTCCTGTATACGCCGAAAGGAAGGCCGGAAGCAACACCGCTTGACTGCCTTTACCAAACCCTACCGGATACCCATCTTCTGGGTTTACAGGAAAGCTCGATGTCCCGTAATGACGCTCTGCCAGTCTGTTGGCAATTTCCAGTCTGTTATCCCTAAAGGTTTGGAACGCTTCGGAAGCTTTCTCATCGCTACTGCTAAAGGCTGTTTTAATTAATGCTGTTGAAATATTAAAGTTTCCAAAGGTGTTTGGTGTTAACGATTGGTACTCCAAATCGCCATTAATATCATCAACACGATAGTTTTCGGTGTAATTTTCTGCCATGATTCTATTACCAACCAAATCGATTTTCAAATCGCCTATAGGTTCTAAATTGGCCGAAAAGTCCAATTGCTTATTTCTGTTAATGGTGTACTGCTCGTTAAAATCGGGGTAAAGGGTTAGCCACCCATTTCTAGCGGCCAGCTGCCTAACATCGCTTTGACTACCAAAAGTAAAGCCTACGGTTGGTTTCATGGTTCCAATAAAACCTGGTGTTCTTAAATACCCCGGCAAATAGGTTCCGTTGGTTTCGGCATAATTTATCTGCATACGCTTTAGACTTGTAAGCAGGCCTATTCCAAAGTTTACAATTCCAGAACCGTCTTTTTTGGCTTTTTGGGCATTGCCCCTTTCGTTGTCTTGCGAAGGTGCGCTTATTTTTCTAGTAGGACCACTACCTCGCCTAGCAACACGTTTCTTTTTAAGCCCTATAAAATTATAAAGCTTACTCATGTTTAAAGACGCATTAATGTTATGCTGATTGGCGTTGGAAATCGAGTGCCCTATACTGTAGCCTTCAACCTCAAGATCTGGCCCTTTTTGCCACTGAAACTCACCGCTATACGAGTACGTCGCATCAACAAAACTAAACACAGGAATTTTGTTTATTGGCAATTGGTAGTTAACACCTAATTGTTGGTACTGCCTGTTTGGGTCTCCAAAATCGAAAAAGCCATCCCAAACATCCAAGGTTGGATCTTGCTCGCCATTAACAACAATATCGTTTTTAAAATAATTGCGCACAATGTTGTTGTTTGATGCCGAAAAGTTAACCTGAAGCGATTTGGTAAGGTTGTAATTTATCGCATACTGATAATCGAATGTATAATTTCTGCGGAAAAAATCGTCTAACCCAATGTTTTGCCCCGTTAAATCGGTATCTCTAAAACGTTGCTTATTGTACTGTCTGTTTATATCGGTGTTTACGGTAAAACTAGCAGGAAGCGGATTAATGTTAAAGTCTTTTAGTATTTTCCAATATTTCCCAGTAAACAGCGAATCGTTCTTTTTAAATGGTTCTATGGAAATCGGCTCGAAGTTGTAAGCGTAATTAACCCCTGCCCGCACCGATTGATCGATGGCGTTTTCTATTTCGAAATCGCGATGTTTAACTTTGTTATAGGAATAGTTAAAGGTTAAGTTCTCCACATCGTAAAAGCGTGGTTTGGAATCGCCGGTTTTAACTTTTCTAACGCCTATAAAATTAATGCTTCGGCGTTTTGTATAGTTCTCCGATTGTTCTCTAATTTGTTCTGCCTCGGCATCGGTATTGGCGGCATCTATGCGCGATTCCAGCGTTAAATCTTTATAATATTCATCGTATTTTGGTGTGATAAGTTCTTCACCCTGCCCATAGTTAAACGGTATTTGCATGCCCCATTTTTTTGGAAGCAACTGCCCTAGGTTAACATTGGTTACCACATCGTACTGCACAACATCTTCGCGACTTCTTTCGTTAGGCCCTTGTTCTAAGGTTCCAAAGCCTGTCGTGCTTTTTCTTCCGGTAGCACTTATGTTGGCAAAATCGGCAATGTTGGAGTCCATGCTTAAAATGGCTGCCCAACCGCCTTCGTTATCCATATCGGACAAACGCAATTCGTTATACCATAATTTAGCGCATTTGTTGCTTGACGCACGGTTTTTAACCCCAATCATAAGGGTTCTAATATCTCCAAAATTAGGGTTTCCTTTAATTCCCACCCTGTGAAATCTGTCTCTACTGGCTGCTGGTGGCAACGCAGCAAATTCGGCTACAGGCATGCTGCTTAACCCCTCGCCATTAACATCGTAAAAAGTTGGCGTTGGACTGCTTAATGCCCCATCGCTAATGGCCTTGGCCTTGATGTCCTGAAGCAAAGACAAGGGCAAGCTAATTTCGTTTTCTACTGGCCACAACAAGGTTCTGTTTCTGGTGCCTGAAGGACTTACCTTCAAGGGAATTTCTATCTGGTAATAGTTCTGGGTTAAATCGTTACCCATACGTATAAACCCTACCAAATCATCATCTACCAAACCTGCGGTTTCACCTTCTTCGGCATGCATAAACATGCGTAGTTTTTTGTATTGCCGCATGTCTACATTAATGTTTTTAAACACCGCTCTAGCATCTTGGGGCTCTAAATCGCAGACATTAACAAGTAACGATTGTTCGTTTTGTCGCACCACCGTATTGTTGTTGTATAGTTCTTCTGGTTCTACCCCTGGTGGCGACTCGTAGCTCCCTTCATTTTCTATGGTGCTAACCACCCCTACACTAAACTCGGTATTGTCATCGTCTGGATTGGGGTCATTTTCCTCTAGGGTTTGGGTGTATCGTCTCCAATCGCTACGTACTAAATCTAAAGTACCAAAACGGAATACGGTAGTCTCGGTAAATTCTTTTAAATAAAGTCGCGCAAACCTAACAGACCTCAAGTCGTTAATTCCTCCAATTGCATCTGTAAATTCGGTTACTGGAATTCTAAATTGGTACCATCTTGGCGTAAGGGTTTGCCCATTTGGTAAATTTCTTGGTTGCGAAGCCTTTACATCGGCAATTAAAGGGTTATTCTCGTTTAAAGTGGCAGGCGTTACGTCTATTTCATATTCGAAGTAACTGTCTATGGTATTCATGGTATTGTCGCGGTTTATGTCCTCGACATCCGGTTGGGTTGTGCTCCCGCGATTGGTATCAGAAAAGGTATCTGGCGAGTTGCCATCTACACCATTGTATTGCCTGTATCTTTCAAAAATATCACCGCTTGTATTTAAGAAGTAGGTATAATTATCTCTTGCTGGGTCATTTAAGCCTGCGTAATCTGTAAAGATTTGTCGTTCTTCATTATCGCTATAACCATCGTAACCTACATCTTGATTTGTTCGTTCCTGTCCTGTAGTATCGAACGCATAAATTAAGGATTGATTTTGAGGATAAACCGTTTCCCATGATGGCGAGGTTGGTAATACGCCAACCACATTACCGTCTTGTGGCAGCCCGTTTTCGTAAACTTTTCTACCGTCTTTTATAACATCCTCGGAGATGTTTCCTAAGTTAAACACCAATTTCCCTCCTGAATTAGCAGGGTTATCCTGAAAGGGATCCTGAAGCCAAAACTCGATATATTCGACATTGGCTTGTTCAAAATCGGTTGACGTTATGGCTCGTGTAATTCCTGCCCAGCTATTTTGCGGTGATGTAAGGGTGTTTGTACTAGGGTCTACATTGGTTGTTTGAAAGTTGTAAGGCCCTCGTTCTTCTGGGTAATACACCAAATCCAAGGTGTTTATTACAGCACTTTGCCCTTGAGCAATGTCTTGATTTGGGAACAGCTCTTCGCTAAACACACGGCTGGTATACAAGGTTGAAATGTCGTCGTCTGAAATATCGCTAGGTTTTCTGTTGCCATAAAATATAGGATCAATATTGTACCAGTTTAAAAGCGCGCGATCAAAACCATTTTGAATGCCATTATCATCTTCATTGCCTTGCCCATAGGTTCTGCCCAAGTTTCTTGGCCTACTGGAAATAAACCAAGATTGTGGCGATTTTAAATCGATGGCATTTTGCGAGCCTTCAAAATCGTCTACATAAGAGGTAGGTTCGCTATTAAAATCGGTGCCTTTAGGTTGCCCTGGCGCCAAATAAGCAAACTCGCCCCGAACAGAAATATTTGATGGTGCATCGGTATCGATATTGGGCAGCTTATTAACCAATCGTGTTAAAAAAGGCACCTCGGTGGAATAGTTCCCGTTAATTCCAAAAATATGGTTGTTAATGGGTTCTTGGCTGTAATTGGCTTTTTGGGTGATGGGTCTTTCGTTTAGGTTTAACCAGGTTGCCCCCAACACAAAGTTTTCGTTAAACTTATGTTCTACATTTATTCCTGTAAAACGCTTGGTTTGTTGGCCAAACACGGCATTGTTTTCGGTAGAAACCTGTATGGGTGTATTAGAAGCCTTTAAGGCCTCGTCTAGAATTTGCACCGTCCCCAACGAATAGTTTACCGTATAATCTATCCCTTCTACCAAAACACGCCCGCCGGCAGTTACCGTAACAGAGCCTCTAGGCACGTTAAATGCCCCTATGGGAATACCATCGCTACCTGTAGATTTATAGCGTCCTTTTAATAAGAATTTATTTTTTTCTGCAGCTTCTAAGGCTGCTGTTTTGGTTTCCTTATAAAGCACATCGTAAACGTACTTTGTTTGGTTATCGTTATATGTTGTGGTATTCAGGTAACTCTCTGCATTGTTAAGCGACAGCACATCAAACAAGTATTCTCCAAAAGGCTCTACTTTGGTAAAGATGATTTTCCCGTTTTGTGGTGTAACCGTAATTCTTGGCACATAATCGAAAAAGCCATCGCCGTTTGCCTGAGGGTCGTTGTTGTAGTTTAACCTATCTAAATGAAACAGCTTTAACAAGGTGGTTTCCTGCATGGCATTACCATTAAATGCTGGAAAAGGCGTTCCGCTTACTGGGGTTATAAAGTTTAACGGAGAAGCCTCGTTATAAAAGATATTCAGTTTAAAATCTTCCTGACTTAATTGGTAGGCTCCGGTGTCGTAAATATTTTTCATCATCAAATCCCAAATGGGCTGATCGACGTTTGTTACCGGGGCTTTTAACATTTTAAGCACCAAACTGTTGTTGGTTACAATCTCTATTGCCGAAGTATTGTCTACAGCAGTGGCATCTATCCCATCGTTAGCAAATTCACCTACTTGGTATACTTGTCCGCCAACGGTATATTGGTAAGCTACCGCCAAGATTTCATCGTTTGCCAACCTTTGGTTTAAGGAAATGTACCCCAACTGTGGGTGCAGTGTAAACTCTCTGCCTTCTTGCAGTTTTCTGGCGTTTTCTAGTTTTCCAAAATCGGAACCTTCATTTACCGAGCCCGACAACGTACCAAAACCTTGGTGAGCCGTTGCTATGTCGCGAATGGCCTCTGTAAGAACCGATCCCGAACCAATGGTTACAGGGTTATACCTGTTGTTGCCATTGTCTGGATATGCGTTAGGTCCCGCAGTAACAAAGCCCCCGGGTACAGGCTGTAGGTAAAAATTATTTTCAGTAGGGTCTGTATTGGACTCTCCCAAATCCTGAAGCGCCACAACATTTCTTACATTTTCTGTTGTATTGTTTCGGTTGGTTACCCAAACTTCTATTCTGGTAATTTGAATGTTGTTGCTAATGTAGGGGTAGTTCTCTAACGATTTGTCGTAATTATCCCTAAAGTAATGGGCTAAAAAATAGTGGCGATTTTCGTCGTAGTCTCTTACGTAAAACTCAAACTCCTCTAAGGTACCACCACCTTGTGCGACTACCGTTCTGGTATCTGACTTTTGTTCTGAAAACACCCCAGTTATGGTTGTTTTTCCAAACTTAAGCTGTGTTTTTACCCCAAACAAGCTTTGCGCCCCAGAAATTAACGAACTGTTAAGCGGCATGTTTACGTTACCCACTTCTATTTTTTGAATGATATCGTCTTCTGTAGGGGTGTATTCTAGCTTTATTAAGTTTTGAAAATCGAAGGTCGACTCGGTATCGTAATTAGCGGTTACCTGCAAACGTGTTCCTACTTTACCCAACAAGCTTAGGCTAATTCTCTGGTCGAAATCGAAGGTGAAATTACGTCTGTTTCTAGGAGAAAACGTTGGGTTGTCCTGCTTTGTAAACAACACACCCAAATCCATTTCTACCGATCCTTGAGGCACCACATTAATGGTATTGCCTCCAAAAATGGTCTCAAACAGGCCAGATCTAACATAAAACTCTGGCAACAGGTTTTTTTGCTCTTCTTCTGTACCTTCTTTTTTGCCATCGTAAGCATCAACTTTTTCTTTATAATAAGCTTTTAGGCTTTCTCTTAATACAAAATCCTGATACTCTTCTGGCGTTAGGATTATGGGGTAGTTTATATTGAAATTTCCAACCGTTTCGGTGTAAATGTACCTATCTGTAAACGGGTCGTACGTATATTTAGACTCGATGCTATTGGGATTTGGCATGGTCATATTCCCAAAGGAATGCCCGGTTTTAGTACTGTCTTGCGGTATTGGCGTTTGCTGCGAAACAGCATAAACACTAGACAATAAGGCTACAATTAACACAAAATATTGCCTTACTGCTTGGTACGTATGGTTGGTTGTCGTCAAAATTGTTCTATAAATTTTTTAAAGCCTCTTTAATGATGTGCTCCACATCAGCATCAGGGGTGTTTTTCAAAACTTTATCTATAACACGTTCGGATTGCTTTTTATTAAATCCAAGAACCTCTAAAGCAGATAACGCTTCATCTTTGTTTGTATTGTTTTTAGACACTGAAAGTTCATCTATATCGTAAACTTTCAAAATTTTATCTTTCAAATCCAAAATTACTCGTTGAGCGGTTTTGGCGCCAATACCTTTAATGGATTGTATTAAGGCAACATCTTCCTGAACAATACCTTCCTTTACTTGTTGCGGGGTTAATGACGATAGCATGGTTCTAGCCGTACTGGCTCCTACGCCGCTTACAGAAATTAACAACCTAAAAACCTCCCGCTCTGCCATAGACGAAAACCCAAATAAGGTATGGGCATCTTCCTTTACCTGTAAATGGGTGTATAATTTTAAGTTTTCGTTGTTTGGAATTTGCGAATAGGTATGCAACGAAATATTAAGAAAGTAACCAACCCCATTACAGTCAATAACAACATTTGTTGGATTTTTCTCTACAAGTTTTCCTTGAATATGTGTAATCATTGGCTATAAGGCGATTGGTTCTCAAATGTAATAAAATTATTCACATGTCATGCGATTAACTTTCTACGGCTGTTTTGGTTTGTTGGGCTATTTTTTCTTTTTGCTGCGCATCTATTACCGCGATGGCGGTCATGTTAACAATTTCATCTACGCTGGCGTCTAGCTGCAAAATATGAACTGGCTTACGCATGCCCATCATAATAGGCCCGATAGATTCTGATTTGTTAAGCTCCTTGAGCAACTTGTATGTTATGTTTGCCGATTCTAAATTTGGAAATATAAGCGTATTGACTTTTTTACCAGCTAGTTTAGAGAACGGAAAAATATCCTGAAGCATCTCGCTATTAAGGGCAAAATCTGTTTGCAGTTCGCCATCTACAGCCAAATTGGGGTGGCGTTTATGAAGGTAGCTTACCGCCTCTCTTACCTTTACGGCTGTTTCTGTTTTAGACGATCCAAAATTAGAGAATGAGGTCATGGCCATAACAGGCTCCATACCAAACATTTTCACCACACCAGCTGTCATTTGCGTAATCTTGATAAGATCTTTTGCTGTAGGGTTAATATTAATAGAGGTATCGCTTAAAAACATAGGGCCTCGCTGGGTCATTAAAACATTAGTGGTTGCCACTCGTGTTGATCCAGGTGCTAGGCCAACCAGTTCCAACATTGGTTTCACCACTGTTGGATAGCTTCTTGAGTAGCCAGAGATTAGGGCGTCTGCATCGCCTGTATTCACCATCATAGCAGCAAAATAGTTGCGTTCACGCATTAGCTTTTCGGCCGAGTAAAGAGTCACTCCTTTACGCTGGCGTTGCTGCCAATACACTTTTGCATACTTATTTTTACGCGCTTCCTCCTCATCGGATTTTGGGTCTATAATAGGCACATCGTCTGCTTCGAACTCAATTTCTTTCATTAGGGCTTTAATCGTTTCCCTTCTTCCCAATAAAATGGGGTGTGCTATGCCCTCGTCGTGTGCTATTTGTGCAGCCTTTAGCACGTCTAACTGATCGGCCTCTGCAAAAACCACACGCTTAGGATTAAGCTTCGCTCTGTTTAAAAGCAGTCTGACCATTTTGTTATCTGACCCCAAACGCTCCATAAGCTGGTTTTCATAGCGCTCCCAATCGTCAATAGGCTCTTGGGCAACACCACTGTCCATAGCGGCTTTGGCCACCGCTGGCGGCACTTGTGAAATTAACCTAGGATCGAAAGGTTTTGGAATGATATAGTCGCGCCCAAATGTTAGTTTGGTTTCGCCATAAGCTATGTTTACTTGTTCTGGCACGGGCTCTTTGGCTAATTTTGCCAAGGCACTTACCGCGGCCATTTTCATGGCTTCGTTAATCTTGGTTGCACGCACATCTAATGCGCCTCTGAAAATAAACGGAAATCCAAGCACATTGTTTACCTGGTTAGGGTGGTCGCTTCGGCCTGTGGCCATAATAATATCGTCGCGTGTTTTTATGGCCAGATCGTAATCGATCTCTGGATCTGGATTAGCCATGGCAAACACAATGGGGTTATTGGCCATAGACAGCAACATGTCTGGCGACACCAAATCGGCTGTAGAAAGTCCAATAAACACATCGGCATTTTTCATGGCTTCCTCTAGCGTATTAACGTCTTTATCTGTCGCAAATTCGGCTTTTTGTGGGGTTAGGTGTTCTCTATCGTTTCTAATAACGCCTTTGCTATCCAACATAACCATGTTCTCTCTTTTAGCGCCACAGGCTTGATATAACCTAGAGCAAGAAATTGCCGCAGCACCGGCACCGCTTATAACAATGCTCACCTCATCAATCTTCTTTTCGGCCAATTCTAACGCGTTAATTAAGGCTGCTGCCGAAATTATGGCGGTTCCGTGTTGGTCGTCGTGCATTACAGGAATATCTAATTCCTCTTTAAGGCGGCGTTCTATTTCAAAAGCTTCGGGAGCTTTAATGTCTTCTAAATTTATGCCTCCAAAGGTTGGGGCAATATTTTTTACCGTTTGAATAAACGCTTCAATATCCTCGGTATCTACCTCTATATCAAACACATCTATATCGGCAAAGATCTTAAACAAAAGGCCTTTGCCTTCCATAACAGGTTTGGAGGCCTCCGGCCCAATATTGCCTAGCCCTAAAACTGCGGTTCCGTTAGAAATTACAGCAACCAAATTGCCTTTGGTGGTATATTTATAAACGTTGTTAACATCTTTAGCGATTTCTAAACAAGGTTCTGCTACTCCTGGCGAATAGGCCAGCGACAAGTCTCTCTGGCTAGCATATTTTTTAGATGGTACTACTTGAATCTTCCCTGGGGTTGGTTTTGCGTGGTAAACCAACGCTTCTCGTCTTTTTCTTGGGTTACTCATAAAAACAGATTAATTATGAACTACAAAAGTAAGAATACTGTGGTTTTAACCTAATGTTTTATAAACTGAATATTTCGTTGTAGTCCAGAAAATTTGGTTCGTTTAACTGCCGATTTTTTAAACACTTTCCTAAAGGTCTCTTCGGTGATCTCTTCCCAATCGCGTTTGGTCATGTCCAGCAGCTCTGGGTGCGGGTTAAACAAGGGTTCTTGGTGTGGTTTTGAAAACCGGTTCCAGGGGCATACGTCTTGGCACACATCGCAACCAAACATCCAATCGTCCATTTTACCTTTAAATTCTGATGGAATGCTGTCTTTTAGTTCAATGGTTAAGTACGAAATGCACTTACTGCCATCTACTACGTACGGGGCTACAATGGCTTCGGTTGGACATGCATCTATACAGGCTGTACACGTCCCGCAATGGTTGGTTGTTGGGGTGTCGTACTCGAGTTCTAAATCGATAATTAGTTCGGCTATAAAAAAGAAAGACCCTACTTGTTTGCTTAATAAATTACTGTGTTTACCTATCCACCCGAGCCCACTCTTGGATGCCCAAGCTTTATCTAGCACCGGTGCCGAATCGACAAAGGCGCGGCCATTTACTTCGCCTATTTCCTCTTGAATAAACTGTAGTAATTGCTTTAGCCTGTCCTTTATTACAAAGTGGTAATCGGTACCGTAAGCGTATTTGGATAGTTTGTAGCTTTCGGTTGGTTGGGTTTCGGTGGGGTAATAATTTAAAAGCAATGAAACGACACTTTTGGAGCCTTCGACCAGTTTTGTGGGGTCTAAACGTTTATCGAAATGGTTTTCCATATATCCCATCTGGCCGTGCTTTTGCTCGTTTAGCCAATTCTCGAGCCTTGGGGCTTCTTCTTCTAAAAAAGCTGCCTTACTAATGCCACAGGACATAAACCCGAGGCGTTTGGCTTCGGATTTTATTAAAGCAGAATAATGTTCTTTTCCCACACATCTAATTTATAACAATCTATATCAATAAAAAGCTTTTCGCAAAAAATAAAACTGGTGTACGCACCAGTTTTATAATGTTTCCGTGTTAAAAATGCGGTTTCTATGCCATCCTATTATTCATGGTTTATGGCACAATACACTTAATCGATAAGTGGGTTTATGGGTGTAAAAACACCATTTGGGTTTTCTGAGCCAACCCAGGCATGCAATGTCCAAAATAAACCAATATAGCCCATTAGTCCTCATTCCCAACAAAGCCTTCGGGTGGAATCGAGGGATCTTCTAAGAGGCCCATAGCCACTAAATACGCTACCCTTACAAAATTTAAGCATTAGTTTGCCGGATTGTTTTTTATTGCTAAACCTCTTTTTGTAAAAGAGTTGTTGATAAATTATTACCGTGTATTAAGCATAAAAAAGCCGATAGTTTCCTACCGGCTTAAACGTTAAAAGTGATGAACAAAGGTTAGTGCAATATTCCAGCGGCATCAATTTTTAGGTTTTTTCTTCTTCCATCTTTTTCTATTCTTGCAAAATAGGTTTTCTCTACCTTTTTATTTTGAAAATAGGACACCTTATAAGTTGTCTTTGCTAAGGTCCACCCGTCATATTCTTTAAAAATGGCATTGCGCACCGCACTTGGCAAAAAGATGTTGTTGTGTCTTTCGAAAGAGGTTAAGATTTTGCCTTCCTTATCAAAGGTTGCAATAATACGGCTTTTATCACCGCCTTTTTCTTTAAACAAGACATCGTAACTTTCCATTTGGGAGTCGAAGACATCGGATTCTTTGATGTCGTAATTTGCAACTTCCCGTTGAAGTTCTTTCACATCGTTTGGGCTATTTCTGTCGTAGACATTATCAAAATAGCTCGCGTTAATTGGTTTTAAATTAACTTCTGTTAATTGCACCCCGTAAAAGTCTTCTACAGGCTCTTCAACTTGCGCCGGCACTTGGCTGGTTAGGCCAAAAAATAATAAACCAATACATAATTTTTTCATAACTGATCGATTTTAAGATTAATGAATGATTGATAACCTAAACAGGGTAACATCATGCTAACAAGGGGTCTTAGAGAATTAAGCTTAACTCGTTTATCTTATCTTGCTACCGCAAACCAGTTTACTTAGAAACAAGCTGTTGTGTTTCTTCGTTTTGCCAAGCGACAGCAGTCACTTTAAAACTATGCTTTAAACTATTATGATGGGAAGTGTGTTGTAAATTTAGCTATTAAATTTCATCCAAACTGTTAACGTTAAACCAATTAATGTTAATTATTTATCAATTTTTACTTTACCAAAAGCTCTGTTTTCGAACTTGTTTTTATCAGGTTAAAAAATATACATTAACATATAATCTGCTTGATTTAACACCGGCACTAAATTAAATAATACACCTTAAAACGGCTTTTCTTTAAAGCCAAAAAAGTTATCTTAGACGTTTAGCGGTCAATGTTATTGTTTCTAAACACAGATGGCGGTTGGCCAAACCTTTTTTTAAAGACACGGCTAAAATGCGTTAGGTTTTCAAAACCGCTATCGTAGGCTGTTTCGCTAATACTCTTTGATGTTGTAAGCAAAATTTGCTTGGCGTAATCTAACCGCTTGCTTAAGAGCCATTTTCCTGGGGTTGTTTTATAATGGTCTTGAAAATCCACCTTAAATTTAGACAAGCTTCTGTTGGCTATTTGCGCAAATTCTGGCAAGCCTAAATTGTACATAAAATTGTTTTCCATAACTTCCCATATAGGGGTTAGATAGCCTTTTGAAATGGCATTGACATAAGCTAGAATATGTTTGTTTTTAGGATGGATAAAAATGTTGTAGAGCAGCTCCTTAAACTTCATTTCTATGATGCCTTCAGGATGTTTGTCGCCTTCATTAAAATAAGGTATCATGCTTAAATAGCATTCCCTTATTCTATCGTTTAAATATATGTTCAGCAGCATTTCTTTTGATGGCTTTGGCAAGTCTTTAAAATTAAGAAATGCCCTGTACTCATCTAGCACATATTTAAAATAATCGTCCTTTATATAAAAGGCCAGTACCTCCCAACCTTTTATATCATCTTCTATTTCCTGATGAAATGCCATGCGCTTTAACATGAACGAAGTGTCCTCGGTGACGGTCCATTCTTGGTCACCCCGATGAAATGTACGTTTGCCTCTAATAGAAAATACTAATTGGTTATGCGCTGTATATAAACTAACTATTTTATCTAACTGCGGACAGTTATAAAACACAAATAGTTGCTCTTTAATACTAAAGTGCTTAAACACCTCCTGATTGGATTGGTGAATTTCGTATAAATTATAAGTTTCCATTTTAGTTGCTTTAAGTTGTCACACCACGACACCATAAAATGAATTATAGCCAAATGCCATAAAGATCTTATCTACGCTTAGGCTAAGTATCAAAAAAAACTACGATATGAAACTCTACTACTTACTTAGGGAACAAGAACCATTTTATACGTACTATTGAGGTTTTATATTTTGGTTTATATGGAAAAAATTGTTGGGGTCGTACTTGGTTTTCACCTGCACCAATCTTTCATAATTATCTTTGTACGATGCTTTAATACGCTCTTGGCCTTCATTCATCATAAAATTCACATAAGCTCCGCCCATCGCATGAGGTATTAGGGCATCGAAATAATTCTTGCACCAGTTTGTTATGGTTTCGGCATTGGCCGGATTGGGATCTACCCCAACAATAACCTGCGCCCAACGTGCTTCGCGATTTGCCCAAGCCGTTTCGGAGTTGGCCACGTCATGGCAAACCCCATCTATTGGGTAAAGGTGCATGGTAGAGTGCATGGTAGGCACTTTAGAGCCATGTGTTACGTTTACCTTAATGGCTTCTGGCGTTAATTCCTTAATATAATGGGCGCGCCAATACCATTGCAATCCCGGCGGGTAAAGCGCATCGAACATGCCGTTAAGAGCCGGCATGGGAATTTCGCTTACAAAGTCTAGAATTGGCGTACCAAACTCGCGTATGGGTTTAAATACCTCCTCGGCTTTTTCGATAGGCCCTGTATAATTCCATACAACACCGCATACGTTTTGGTTCCATAGGTGCTCTGGAAACGGCGCTGCAGGCGGCACGATTAAAAAAGCAAAAAAGCCATATAAATCGTTGGAGGCCGTTTTTAAAATGGTATCATAAAATACCATGGCTTCTTCGGCTTGTTCTATAGGCCAAAACATCGGGCCGGCATATACGTTTTTAATATCGATTAAACTGAATTTAAAAGACACAACCACCCCAAAATTACCGCCACCGCCGCGTAGCGCCCAAAACAAATCGGGATTGGTATCTTTATTGGCTACAACAAGGTTGCCGTTAGACAAGACCACCTCGCACTCTAAAAGATGGTCTATGGTGAGGCCGCCTTTTCTGCTTAAATACCCCAAACCTCCGCCTAAAGTAATGCCTCCAATGCCCGTAGTTCCAATAATACCACTAGGCAAGGCCAGCCCAAATTCGTGGGTTGCGGCATCTACATCGGACAAAGTGTTGCCTGGTTGTACAATAACTGTTTTTGATAATGGATCTATGGCTATAGCTTTCATTTCTGAAAGGTCTACCACCAAGCCCCCGTCTACTAGAGCCAGTCCGGCGCCATTGTGCCCACCGCTTCTAACAGATACTTCTGTATTGTTATCCCTAGCAAAATTAACGACATTAATAACATCTGCTTTTGTTTTACATGTTACAATTACGGCTGGCTTTTTATCGATCATCGCATTGTAAATCGTCCTGGCCTCATCGTAATTAGGGTCTTTTGGGACAATAACCTTACCTGTTAAATCTTGATAACTCATCGTGCTTACTTTTTTAATTGGTTATTATTTTAAAAACAGTTGCTATTGATTTTTCTGCGCCGCTAATATCTTATTGATATCGGTTAGTAGTTCCAGCATTTCCTTTTCTGGACTAAAGTCTATAATTCTAGCATCTTCTACCACTATAACGGTATGCCCGGGCGGCATATAAAAAACTTCGCCTGCGCTTACGGTTGTTGTAGAATGATCTTGATGGGTCGTTTCTAGGCTACCTTTTTCTAAATAGCCCCAATGAGGCACTTGGCATAAATTATCTTTTTGACCTTTTAATAAAGGGGAAAAATCTGTTCCTGCAGGCACTTCGTTTATGGCTACAACCATATGCCCCCAACCTTTTAGCACATTAACCGCATTGCCTTTTGGAAAATTGGCCTTGGCCACATGAATGGTTTTGGTTATTGCCGCTGCATTTGATTTTTTGGTACTTAAAGGTGACCGGTGTTCGTGTACAATCTTCCAATCGCCTACTTCGTTCTTTACAAACAATAGGGTTATTTGGTCGTTTACGGCTACGGGTGTTTGCTCGTCCTTAAATTTCAAAAGAAAATCGGAGTGGAAAGTAACATTAGCCACTTCGTTAAAATAAACCGCTATTTTTAGGTCGTTTAAATTAAACCTATAAACCTCTGCTATGTTGCTAAAAACTTTTCTTTTATAGGTTTCGTTTTCTTTGCTTCCCTGCCTTGGTGTTTCTGGCTTAAACCCTGTAAATTTCAAGCTTTTATCGTGAAAAGTCATTAACCGGTCTACATCGCCATCTTTAATGCTTTGCACAATGTTGTTTAAAGTTTTTTTTACGTTATCTTGGCTAGTTGAATACTCCTTATTGGAGATATCGCCCTTTAGGGTTTGCGAGACTAAAAGCTGTGCTTGCAAGAACAGCAGCAGTATAAAGAGTTTCTTGAAAGGTACATTTTTATGGCTCATGTCTCCGTGCTTTACCGTGTGTTTTACACTGTTAATGGTTTCTTTTTATGTGAAGCATACAACCGATTTTGGTGATACGTCTTCTAAAAAAATTCACATAATTATTAAGCTAATGGAGATTTTATGGCAAATGGTTTTATATTGTTTATTTTACTTGTGGTTAACTTCTTTTGGCAGGCTTTAGAGCGGTATTAGGGCTGCCTGAATTTTCTACAGAGGCTTCTGCACAATATTGCTTTTACTTGTTGATAGACGCCCATTTTTGGCGTGATCGCCTTCAAAATTTCTAGCTTACTTACTTGCTATGCAAGTTTTAACATCCATAACAAAACTGGTTAAACTTGGGAACAGTAATGGCTAGGCAGAGCAAGCCTGCTTAAATTCTAAATGCTATTAATTAAGGAAAGAGAGTATTTAAAGATACAGAAAAAAAACTATATTTTTCTGTTTTTACGCCTAAAAATAACGTTGGTATCTTTAGGTTTAGGGGTTTAAAAAATCGCTTCTGTAACCTGTTCTACTAATTGCATTTAATAACCAAACTTCTTACATTCAATGTTGCCTCGCCCCATTTTATGATTTATTATTAAGTTCAAAAAATCAATTCCTGCTCAAAAACTCTGTTATGGCCTTATCGCAAGCCTGTGGATTTTCAAAATAGAGTCCATGCGAGGAATTTTCAATTGTGATAAGTTCGCTTTGTGGCAATGAGCGATGTAATTCTTTAATAATTTCTCCAAACCATGCAGGTGATTGGTCTCCCATAAGCAATAAAACAGGTATTTCTAATTCTTTGATTTTTGACATTTCCAAAGGAAGCTCCCATTTTACGGTGGTCACTCCCGAAACTTCAGGTAGATTATCCATCCATCTTTGTTTTACTTTAGGAGGAACTTGGTTTATTGAAAAGTCATCGCCCATCACGCCTTTAAGGAAGGATTCCACTCCTTTTTCATTTTCACCAGTACTAAAAGCTTCTCCTGCTGGCTGAATATAATGTTTCTTAAATTGATTAAAACTTGCCTTTCCGCTAGAAGAATTTTCTAATAAGGATGAGGCTGGTGGTTCTCCTAAAACCAATGATTTCACCAATTCTGGATGGTCTAATGCCATAGTTAAAGCCGTGAAAGCACCATACGAATGTCCAACCAGATTTACTTTTTTAAATCCAAGTTTCTTTATTAAAGCATAAAGGTCATCTGCATGAATGCGTGGTGAATAATCGGCTGTTTGGTCGAATACTTTTTTATTTGGATACGCATACCTACGGCTATATGCAATCACTTCAAAATTCTTTGAATATTCTTCAACCCGCGGAATCCAGACCCTATAATCGCCTACAGTTCCATGTATAAAAATTAAAGGCTCGCCAGAACCTTGTATAATATAATGAAGCTTTTCGCCATTAACATAAACTGATTGTGGTTTGTCTGTAGCAACAGAGACGGTTTGTGTTTGTACATCTAGCTTTTGAGTTTTGCATGCAAAAAGTCCCAAAACCAAGAGAGTGGAAACAAGTAAATTTTTCAATGTTTTCATGTGTTTCACGTTTTATTTTTTTATCAAAGTGCTTTCGTTTCGTTTTGTTATCATTAATCTGTCTTATCCCATTTTCCTGTTAAAAATTCAAGTGAAACCCTCATGAATTCAGCTTGAAAATCGGTATTTAGGTGTGGTAAATGCCCGCCGTTGGGCACAATCCAAAGTCGGCTATTGGAGACGTTTTGATACAACTCCATACCAATTTGTATAGGAACGAAAAGGTCATTGTCTCCCAATACCACAAGCCATTTGGCTTTAATGGCGCTCAACTTATCAGGTGTAAATGAAGGATCACCGTCAGACAACTCCTTGTTTTGCCAGAACACCTTTGCCAAATATTCCTGTTTTTCCGGGTCATGGTGTTTAGCCAATTCCATAATTTGATTTAGTTCGGCATTTGCCAGCCATTCACGGGCTGGCTTACTATAATAAATATGTGCACCCACTGTAATGACCGATTTAAACCTATCTGGTTGTATGGTATTAAGATAAAGTGCAGTTGTTCCGCCACCGCTTACACCAATGACATTCACTTTGTCCAATTTCAAAGAGTCCAGTAATGCATGAATTATCTTTGCGTAATCCTTATGGCTAAAATCGGGATTGTCCTTATCATAAATATCCGATCGTCCATGACCGACCATATCAACTGCAATAGTTCTAAATTGCTTTGAATAGACTTTCACAAAAGGTTTCCATGAGTCCGCAGTTTTAAAAAAGTTATGCAGTAACAGAAGCGGTTCTCCGCTGCCTGTATCTTCATAATAAATCTTGGTTCCGTTATAATTGAAAAATTTTCCGTTAGGGTTCACCTTTACTTGACCATAAGCGGTAAAGCAGATCATTAAAACTAAAACTTTAAGTACGTGATGTTTCATTTTTCTTAAGTTATGTTAGTATTGGTGATAACTTGTGTTTGGTGTCAGTCAATTCAGTTATTCAAATTCTAAATAGGAATCAAAAAAAGGAAGCAAATCATTTAATACCCTTCCATTATCTGTCCAAAGTTTATTGCTATGGTTTCCTATGTATTCTTCGGCATAATGGTTAACTCCTAAATCTTCCAATTTCTGACTTAACTCTCTACAGCCAAGCAAAACAAAATCCATTTGATCATTTCTACCCCAATCAATTTTTATGGCAGTTAACTTTTTTAGATTATCAACATGGTCGTCTACCATATTTGGCAAAAAATTATTGCTCCATTTTTTTATGGTTTTAGCATCAGTAACCAAACTGTCATTTATATAATAATAAGGCAAGTCAGCATAAAACGGTGGTTTGTTAGGATTTGGCGAATATGCTTGACCAAATGCAATTAAAAAATTTTCTAAAAAGTACTTCTTTCCGGTTACTAATTCTTCACTTGATTCGACGTCTTGCAATCTTTTGTATATATATGAATTTGCACCTATTTCTTTATACAAATTCATACAGCCAGATAATGAATATACACTGCTAAACGTGTCTGGGTACAACATAGCCAATTTGGTTGCACCATAACCACCCATGGAGTGTCCAGAAATGCCACGACTATCTTTGCTTGCTATGGTTCGATAGGTTTTATCCACATAAGTTACCAGATTTTTAGCAGTAAAATCGGCCCAATTTCCTGTGTAAGAAGAGTTCGTATAAAAACTCCCTCGATAAATGGTATGCTCATTGGGTGTAACTACTATTACAGGTCTTATTTTTCTGGTTGCAATGGCCCGATCCAGTAATTTATTAAGCTGAAGTTCATTATAGTACATATTGTTGCTATCTGTAAAACCATGTAAAAAGTAAATAACAGGATACCTTTTATTCGTGTTTTCATAACCTGGCGGAAGGTATATATGCACACTTCTGGTTGGGTTTTCGCCCGCAGGATTTTCTAAAACTTCCGAATATAAACTATCTACCTTAACTGTTCCTTCAGGGTATTGACCAAAGGCATTAACTCCTACACATAATAAAACTAGTAATTGAATAATTTTTTTCATCGGTGTTGTTTTAAGATTAATCTGGCTTAATATTTTGGTTAATATGAAAGAAATTTGTTGGGTCGTATTTGGTTTTGACTGCTACCAACTTTTCATAATTATCTTTATAGGATGCTTTAATACGTTCTTGCCCTTCTTCCATCATAAAATTCACATAAGCCCCTTGGTTTGCCGCATAGGGTATCAACTCATCGTAGTAATTTTTACACCAATCGGTAATTATTTGGGCATTTTCTGGTTGTGGGTCTACCCCAACAATAACTTGTGCCCATCGTACACCTCTGTTAGCCCAAGCTGTTTCATGGTTTGCAACCTCATGCACTTTACCATCAATGGGGTAAAAATGGGTGGTGGTATGCACATTGGGGATGGCTTTTCCATACTTAATGTTTATGGCCAAGGATTCATCTGACACCTCGTTAATAAAATGTGCCCGCCAATACCATTGCAGGCCTTTAGGGTAGAGCGCATCGAACAAGGTGTTGAGTTGGTGCATGGGCATTTCGCCTACAAAATCGATAATGGGGTTGGTTTTTTCGCGCATAGGACGCAATATTGCTTCGGCTTTGTCTAGTGGCCCCGTATAATTCCATACCACGCCACAGCATCGTTTGTTCCAATGTTCTTCAGGGAAAGGTGGTGCTGGTGGCACCGTTAAGAAGGCATAAAAGCCGTACAGATCTTGATCATCTGTTTTAGTGAACTCATCATAGAGTCTAAATGTTTCTTCGGCATCGTCCATTTCCCAAATCATTGGCCCACCGTAAACAGTCCCTACAGATAGGAGCTTAAATTGAAATGAAACTACTACGCCAAAGTTTCCACCACCGCCACGCAAGGCCCAAAACAAATCGGGATTTGTATTTGTATTGGCTGTAACCACATCGCCATTGGCCAAAACCACTTTGCATTCCAATAAGTTATCAATGGTCAAGCCTCCCTTTCGACTTAAATACCCCAAGCCACCACCAAGCGTTAAGCCACTAATTCCCGTAGTACCATTAATACCGAATGGTAAATAGAGGCCATACTCTTGTGTAATTTCTCCTATTTCACCAAGTGTAAAACCGGGATCAACACGAATGGTTTTGGCGTTAGGGTCGATATCAAACGCTTTCATTTCCGACAGGTCTATCACTAGACCATCATCAACCAATGCCAAGCCTGCCCCATTGTGACCACCACTTTTAATGGACACTTCTATATTATTTTCTCTAGCATGGTTTACAGCATTAACCACATCTTGTGTGTTTTTACATTTTACAATTACTGCCGGTTTTTTGTCTATCATGGCATTGTAAATGGCGCGTGCCTCGTCGTAATTGGTGTCTTGAGGAGTGATAACTTCTCCTGTTAAATCTTGATGGCTCATAATGTGTGGTTTTATGTTGGTGTTACACTTTTTTTTAGTTTTTAAGATCCTTTTTGCTGGTTTAATGGCGAATGGTGCTCATGTACAATTTTCCAATCACCGGTATTGTCTTTTACAAAGAGCAATGAAATTTGGTTGTTTACCACAACCAGCTCGTCACCAAATTTTAAATGAAAATCCGAATGGAAGGTTACGTTAGCTACATTCCCATAATACACGGCAACTTTTAAATCGTTGGCATCAAATTTTACTACCTCAGTTACATTGCCAAACACATGGCGTTCTGTGGCTTCGTTTCCTTTACTCCCAACTCGAGGCTCTCCCATATTAAACTCGGTAAACTTTGGGCCATAAGCATGAAAAGCTATAAGTTTTTCTATATCGCCATCTTTTATGCTTTGTACAATACCTCCCATTGTTTCCATAACTTCTTCTTGAGCTTTTGGATACTCTAGATGAATGGCACTTTGAGCTTGTGCTATTAAAGTTTGAACGTTTAAGAACAACAACACAAATAGCCATTTACATAATGTTAAAAATTGAGTTTTCATAATTTTTGAATTTAGATCTACTCAAAACTATTGATAATCAACACAAAACATCAACTCGTTTTATTCAAAGAATGCAACATTTGTTTCAAAATGCCATTATTTTATAGCACTAATTTAGTTGATAAAAACAAAGGCTACTATTCTTAAAAGTCCAATACTTTTACTTTAAAGTCTGGCTGTTTTTATACGTTGTAGGCGAAGTATTATAGTAGTTTTTAAACACACGGCTAAAATGTGAGGCGTTGTTAAAGCCACAATCAAATGCAATTTCTTGAATGGATTTTTTTGAGGTTGTTAATTGCGATTTAGCTAGTTGCAATCGGCGTTCAACGAGCCATTTGCCTGGAGTGGTTTTATAGTAATCGTAAAAATCTCTTTTAAACTTGGATAGGCTTCTATTGGCAATATCGGCAAACGCTTCTAATCCTAAATTAACCCGATAATTATTTTCCATGACTTCCCAAATTGGGGTTTCGTAATGGTCTACAATGCTCAATATAAAAGCTAAAATGTGCTTGTTGTCTGGATGCGCAAAAATAGTAAACAACAACTCTTTAAATTTATTTTCCAAAATGCCTTCGGGAAGCTTTATGTCTTTTCCAAAATAAGGCAAAAAACTAGTGTAACAATTACGTATTTGGTCATTGACTTCAAAAGAAAGGTTTACTTCAGAGGTTACTTTTGGCAAATTGTTTAATTCCAGATGAGGCTTGAACTCATCAAAAATACTTCGCAAATAATCATCCTTTAAATAAAATACTAGCACGTTCCATCCTGAAAAATCGGATGTCATTTCCTGTAAAAATGCACACCGTTTAAGTAGATACCCATTATTTTTATTGGCAAAATATTTTCGGTCGCCAAAATGCATGATACGTTTGCCGCTTATGGTAAAGTTAAATTGAATGTATTTGGCATAGAGTTTTAAAATTTTTTCTTTCTGCGGACAGTTATAATACAAAAACAAAGTGTCCTTTAAGTTGTATTGCGGAAAAGTATCCGGATTTGTTTTATGTGCTTTATACAGGTCCATTTATTCAATGTAACACGTTAATCGTTTAAGTTGTTGCCTTCTCCACTTTGTAATTTGATGGTGACATGTTGAACTGCTCTTTAAACACGCGGCTAAAATGAGAGGCGTTATTAAAGCCACAATCAAATGCAATTTCTTGAATGGATTTTTTTGAGGTTATTAATTGCGATTTGGCTAGTTGCAATCGGCGTTCAACGAGCCATTTGCCCGGTGTGGTTTTATAATAGGTATAAAAATCTCTTTTAAACTTGGATAGGCTTCTATTGGCAATATCGGCAAACGCTTCTAGGTTTAAATTAACCCGATAATTGTTTTCCATAACCTCCCAAATCGGGGTTTCATATTCGTCCACAATACTCAAAATATACGCCAGTATGTGCTTGTTATTTGGATGAGAAAAAATGGTAAAAAGCAACTCCTTAAATTTATTTTCCAAAATACCTTCGGGCAATTGCGTTTCTCTTCCAAAATAGGGGATAAAACTATTGTAACAGTTACGTATTTGGTCGTTTATTTCAAAAGAGAGTTTTACTTCAGAAGTTACATCTGGTAAATTGTTCAACTTTAAATGTGGTTTAAAATCGTCAAAAATGCTTCGTAAATAATCATCTTTTAAGTAAAACACCAAGACGTCCCACCCTGAATAATCTGATGTCATTTCCTGCAAGAAAGCACAGCGTTTAAGCATAAAACCTGTATTTTCATTGGCCAAATATTTTTGATTGCCAAAATGCAACACACGCTTACCGCTAATAGTAAAATTAAACTGAATGTGTTTTGAATAAAGCTTTAAAATGTTGTCTTTTTGTGGGCAGCTATAATACAAAAACAGCGTGTCCTTTAAGCTATACTGTGGAAAAGTATCCGGATTTGTTTTATGTGCTTTATACAGGTCCATAACAAACCAAATTTTAAGATGCGACTAACATTTTTGAAGGCGATACGCCATATTTACTTTTAAAATTCTTGGTGAAATAAGATGGGTTAGAATACCCCAACAGGTAGGCAATTTCAGAGATTGAATGTTTATTTTCCTTTATTAAGCTCAAAGCCTTGTTCATTTTTATATCCCGAATAAACAAAATAGGTGATCTACCTGTTAATGCTGTAATTTTTCGGTACAATTGCGGACGGCTTACACCCAAATCATGGCTAATGTTGGCAACATTAAACGTTTCGTTGGACAGGTTTTTCTCTGTATAGTCAAAAAAGTTTTCTATAAATTTTTGTTGTGCTGCTGTTACAACTTTTATACCTGAACGACTCTCATCGCCTTTTTCTGTAAGTAATTTAGAAAAGTTCTTAGAGAGGACTATCTCGCCATTATTTGCCATTAAAGCCAGTTGCTTGGTAAAATCTATGGCGTCTTTAAAAAAACCATCACTATGCGTTATGGGTTGGCCTTCGGCTAAACCCATTCTAAATTCAATGGTATCTCTTTCGGAAAGTAAATTCTGAATATTTAAAGCGCAACGATAAGCATCTGTTGTGTTGCTGAATACTGCAATAATACTATCGTCAGTTATATTTTTAACTTCGGTTCCCTTGTGTTTCTCTAGAGATTTAAACACTTGATTTTTAGAAACTACAGGCACCTTAAACCTACTCATGTTATCTGTATTGGCTTGATTTGTTTTTGCTAAAATATCTACAATAAGAATAAATCGAAACCCTGTATCCAGGTTGCCGTTATTGTAATAAACAATGCCATGGTCTACCTTATGGTTCTTCCCCATAAATGCATTAATCAGGCCCATTTCAACTTCAACAATATTACAAGCTACATTGCCGTGAGCTTCTTTATGGACCTTTTCACAAGCCTCGGCGTTGGGGCCTTCAATTAAACAGAATATGGTTCCTGCATCTTGGTTAATCCAAAACTGATGGTACTTTACGCCATACTTGCTTTGGGTTTGCTTATCGGCCATGTGGCCCTGTTTTACATCTTCTACAGTTACTCCTGGAAAATGATGGTAATCCATATAAATGGGCATAGCAAAAACAGTTTAATTACTAATCAGTTAAGCTATCGATCAAGGAAAGAGGAACTTAAAGATACAGAAAAAAAAACTACACCTTGCTGTTTTTAAGCTTAAAAATAACGTTGGCATTTTTAGGCTTAAGGGTTATTAAAGGATTTATTTCTATGGTTTGCTTGGTTGGATGAATGCTGAACCGTAGTAAAAGCTCGGAAATTGCCAGAGTCATTTCGTACATCGCGAAATTATTACCAATACACTTTCTTGGGCCAGCACCAAACGGAAAATAGTGAGAAGTGTAGTGTTTGGCCTTTTCTGGTGAGAACCTATCTGGATTAAATTGCTCTGGCGATTCCCAAAGCTCAGGGTGCTTGTGGATTTCTAAAATAGAGAATAAAAAATTGGTGCCTTTTTTAAATTGGTAACCATGGCAAACATCGGGTTCTATGTTTACCCGATCTATAAAATATGCTGGGGGATATAGGCGCAGCGTCTCTTCTATTAGCTGTTTGGCCAATTGCGATTTTAACAACTCCTCCATCACCGTTGGGTTTTGACTTAAAATATCTTGATGTTGGTCTGCCACTTTTTCTTGCCATTCGGGGTGGTGTGCTAATAATTGTACGGCAAAACTTAACGCATTGGCTGTGGTCTCGTGGCCCGCCACAAACAGCACCAAAATTTCATCGATTAGCTGCTCGTTTCCCATAACAGAACCATCGTCATACCTGGCGCCTAACAACATATCCAGCAAATCGTTGTTTTGCACTTTAGATTGTTTTCTTCTTTCGATAATGTCCTGTAGGATATCTCTAGACGCTTGGGTACGCGCTAATTGTTTTTTTATAACCCCAAAGGATTTAAAGTACCATTTCAAATAAGGTTGCCGCAACTCTTTTACCAGCATCTGTTGGTTTTCTTCGGTCACGTCTTGAAGGGTTTTTATTTCTTCATCTGTGGCTGCATTGCTAAACAACGCCTTTACCACAACCTTAAATGCCAGATTGCTAAAAAACGGCAACACATCAAACGCAACGTCTTCCTTTAGTTGGTTTAATTCCTCTACAATGGTTTGTTTTATGGTTACAACAAGGCTTTCCAGGTGTTTTTTATGAAAGGCAGGTTGAATTAATTTCCGTTGTCTTTTCCAATGGTCTCCCTCGGCTGTTAACAAGCCTTTACCTAAATACTTGGCGAGGTCTTTTGTTTGAATGGGCGATTTTTTATAGTTTTTCCAATGTTTTTGAAGCACATGTTCTGCCAAAACAGCGTCTCTAGAAAAAACGGCATAATTCCCAAAGCCTAAGTTAAGCTTAAAGGTGTCGCCATAACGTTCAAAATTCTTATGGTGAAAGGGTAAAGGGTTATTAAGAATGCTTATGGCTTGCCTTAAAAAGGTAAAGGTTGATACTTCTGGTATTTTTTTAATACCCTCCATTAAAATAGCCCACCCTGTGTGTCTTTAATTTTCCCTAAATGCTTGTAAGCCAAAGCTGTTACTTCGCGACCCCGGGGTGTGCGCACAATAAACCCTTGTTGAATAAGGAAGGGTTCGTATACTTCTTCTATGGTTTCTGCACTCTCCGATACGGCAGTAGCCAAGGTGGTAATGCCTACTGGGCCACCCTTAAACTTATCGATAATGGTTGTAAGTATTTTATTGTCCATTTCATCTAGACCATGGGCATCTACATTTAAGGCCTTTAAGGCAAACTTCGCAATCTTAACATCTATATTGCCATCGCCTTTAATTTGTGCAAAGTCTCTAACACGTCTCAATAAAGCGTTTGCTATACGTGGCGTACCACGGCTACGCCCGGCAATTTCTATTGCGGCTTCCATAGAAATGGGCACCTTTAAAATAGAAGCACTACGCTGTACGATGTTGGTGAGCAAATCGGTGTTATAGTACTCCAGCCTACTGCTAATACCAAAACGGGCTCTCATAGGCGCTGTAAGCAAGCCTGAGCGGGTTGTTGCCCCTACCAAAGTAAATGGGTTTAGATTGATTTGTACCGTACGTGCATTAGGCCCCGTTTCTATCATGATATCAATCTTATAATCTTCCATAGCAGAATACAGATATTCTTCTACTATGGGGCTTAAACGGTGAATTTCGTCAATAAACAACACGTCCCGTTCGTCTAGATTGGTTAATAAGCCTGCTAGATCGCCTGGTTTGTCTAAAACGGGTCCTGAGGTAACTTTTATGCCGACATCCAGTTCGCTGGCTAAAATATGTGCTAGCGTTGTTTTACCAAGACCTGGAGGGCCATGAAACAAGGTGTGATCTAAGGCTTCATCTCTTAAATTGGCAGCCTTAACAAATATCTGAAGGTTTTCTAGAACTTGATCCTGTCCTGTAAAATCGTTAAATGACAGTGGCCGTAGTTTTTTTTCTACATCAACTTCATCAGAGGAATAGTTAGTATTTGTTGGGTCTAAATGTTCGTTCATCATACTACCTATATGGCTAAGGTCTATTTTAATTACGCGACTTCCTCACTTTTTAAGGTTTACCAGATAAGTTTGGAAAGACAGAAAAGCTTTAGACAAATATAAAGAAAAAGCCTTTCCCAATTGGGAAAGGCTTTTTAAATATTCGTTTTATCAGCATTAGTGCTGTAACTCTTCTTCGCCTTCTTTTAAAGGCACTGTTTGCGGCACAAAGTCTGTGTCTTGCCCTGGCTTGCTGTAATCGTAAGCCCAACGGTGTACGTGAGGAATTTCTCCTGGCCAGTTACCGTGTACATGCTCTACAGGGGTAGTCCACTCTAGTGTGTTGGCTTTCCATGGGTTTTGTTCGGCTTTCTTTCCGAAGAAAATACTGTGAACAAGGTTGTAAATAAACACCAATTGGAACGCCCCACCTACTAAGGCAAATATTGTAATAACAACGTTTACGTTGGCTAAATCGTCGAATAATGGGAAATTAGAGTTGGTATAGTAACGTCTTGGTAACCCTGCCATACCAATAAAGTGCATTGGGAAAAATACCCCGTAGGCACAAATTGCGGTAATCCAGAAGTGAATGTAGCCTAGGTTTTTGTTCATCATTCTACCAAACATTTTAGGGAACCAGTGGTAAATACCAGCAAACATACCATATAAGGCAGAAATACCCATTACCAAGTGGAAGTGTGCTACCACGAAGTAAGTATCGTGAACGTTAATGTCTAGGGCACTATCTCCTAAAATAATTCCTGTTAATCCACCTGTTATAAACGTAGATACCATACCTATAGAAAACAACATGCCTGTGTTCATTTGTAGGTTACCCTTCCATAGGGTTGTAATCCAGTTAAAGGCTTTTACGGCCGAAGGTATCGCGATTAATAAGGTTGTAAATGTAAATACCGATCCTAGGAATGGGTTCATTCCTGATACGAACATGTGGTGTCCCCAAACAATGGTTGAAAGGAAAGCAATGGCTAATACCGATGCAATCATGGCTCTATAACCAAATATTGGCTTACGTGAGTTTACAGCTAAAATTTCTGAAACAATTCCCATAGCAGGTAAGATTACAATGTATACCTCTGGGTGACCTAAAAACCAGAATAAGTGTTCGAACAATACCGGCGATCCGCCTTGGTAATGTAAAACCTCACCTTGAATAAAGATATCTGATAAGAAGAATGACGTTCCGAAACTTCTATCCATGATTAATAACAATGCAGCCGATAATAATACTGGGAACGATACCACACCAATAATTGCTGTTACAAAAAACGTCCAGATGGTTAAAGGTAAACGTGTCATAGACATGCCTTTTGTTCTTAAGTTAAGAACGGTAACGATGTAGTTAAGCGACCCTAATAAAGAAGACGCAATAAATATCGCCATAGAGATTAACCACATGGTCATTCCTGCACCAGAACCTCCTTGCGCCATTGGTAAGGCACTTAGCGGTGGGTAAATGGTCCATCCTGCTGCGGCTGGTCCTGCTTCTAAGAATAATGAGAAAATCATTAATACACTAGATAGGAAGAACAACCAATAAGATACCATGTTAAGGAATCCTGAGGCCATATCGCGCGCACCAATTTGTAACGGAATTAACAGGTTACTAAAGGTACCACTAAGTCCAGCGGTTAGTACAAAGAATACCATGATTGTTCCGTGAATGGTCACTAATGCTAAGTAAATATCAGCATCCATAACACCATCTGGTGCCCACTTTCCTAACAAGGCTTCGAAAAGCACGTTAGGTTCCTCTGGCCAGGCAATTTGTATTCTGAACAATAAAGACATCATAACCCCAATAACGCCCATTATAGTCCCTGTAATAAGGTACTGCTTGGCAATCATTTTATGGTCCTGACTGAATATATATTTTGTTATAAACGTTTCCTTATGATGATGCCCGTGGTCGTCGTGTGCGTGAGTATCTGCGTGTGCTGACATAATCTTTTCTCGTTTTAGTCTATTGGTTTAGTTAATTAAAGAATTTTTAAAGGTCTTTTGCTCTTTTATCCAAGCGTCATACTCTTCTTGAGTTTCTACGATAATTTTCATTTGCATGTTATAATGTGAAGTTCCACAAATCTTGTTACAAATTAACAAATAATCGAACTCGTATCTTAGATCTTGCCCTTTAGCTTCTATCTCGTCTTTGTTTTCAACTCTAATCTTATTGATGTTCGCAACTTTATCAATAATATCAGGGTTTTGTCTCATTTCTGCTGTCGTTACCGAAGGTGTAAAACCAAATTGGGTAATCATGCCCGGAACACAGTTCATTTGTGCTCTAAAGTGTGGCATATAAGCCGAGTGCAATACATCTTGCGAACGCATTTTAAACAGTACTGGTCTGCCTACAGGCAAGTGCAATTCTGTTGTAATGATATCGTCTTGTGCATTAGGGTCAGACTCGTCTACACCCAAAATGTTCGCTTTATCGATATCTATTAAACGTACGTTAGCTTTACCTAATACGTTGTCTTGACCAGCGTATCTAGCTTTCCAGTTAAACTGTTGTGCGTATAATTCTATAATTAATGGATCTTCATCTTCATTAACGTTCATAATGCTAGACCAAGTAAACAACCCGTAAATAATTAACCCGGCAAGGGTAATAACTGGTATAATGGTCCAAATGGCTTCTAGCGTATTGTTATCGGCATAAAACAAGGCTTTCTTCCCTTTCTCTCCTTTGTATTTAAAGGCGAAATAATGCAGTAAGAATTGTGTTATGGTTTGAACAATAAAAATAAGAACCAATGAAATGATCATTAACGTATCTATCTGAGAACCATGTTCTGAAGCCGCATTAGACAACAATGGTAAGTCACCCCATTTACAAACAGAAACAATTGTTATGGCGTAAATAAAGACAAGGAAAGCCATCATTAAATACCCATTAATCTTATTGTCCTTGTCTGTTGCAATCTGTCCGTTATCTGAACCTATATTGGCTAAATCGAAAATCTTAACCATTTGCCAAATAGCAACAGCTACAAAAAATACTATTAAAATTGTTAATAAAGCAGTCATCTTTGTTTCTCTTCTTTACTTATTGATATTAATAATGGAAATTTTCACTTTCCTTAATAAATGGGTTTCTCTTGGCTAATAATGGGGCCTTTGAAAGTGCTGTAAACGTTACCAGCATAAATAGTCCTGCAAATAACAGTATGGCACCTATTTCTGGTACGCCTATAAACCATCTATCTCCTACTGTTGCTGGCATAATCATGTTAAACACATCTAAATAATGCCCGAATAAAATAACAACACCTGCCATTACTATAAACCATGGTATACGTTTGTAATCGCTATTCATTAAGATTAATAATGGGAAGATAAAGTTTAAGGCTAGCATGCCAAAGAACGGTAGTTTATAATCGTTTATTCGTGTTATAAAGTAAGTTACTTCCTCTGGAATGTTAGAGTACCATATTAGCATAAATTGTGAGAACCATAGGTAGGTCCAGAAAATACTAATGGCAAACATAAACTTGGCCAAATCGTGTAAATGGCTGTCGTTTACAAACTCCATTAAACCTTTCGATTTTAGGTACATGGTAATAAGTGCAATAACGGTAATACCACTTACAAACATACTTGCAAACACATACCACCCAAATAAAGTACTAAACCAGTGTGGGTCTACACTCATAATCCAATCCCATGACATCATAGATTCTGAATAAATATAGAATACTAGGAAAGCAGCAGCCCAACGGAACGATTTTTTAAAGTTCTTATCGTCTTCTGCATTGTCTTGTGCTAAAGAGAACTTACGTGAGAAGTGTCTGTATAACGCCCAACCTGCAATAAATATAAGACCTCTTAAGGCAAACATCCCTATGTTTAACCACCCAGCTTTACCCTGGATAAGTTTATCGTGTGCTACAACATCTGGGTTCATCCAGATAAATAAATTGTAATGTCCAATAGTTCCCGATGCTAAGGCAATGGCTAGTACTATTAGTCCTCCTGGTAACACATAGGCGGTAATGGCTTCCATGACTCTAAACAATACTGGAGACCAACCGGCTTGCGAGGCCCATTGAATGGCATAAAATGCCAATACACCAAGGGCAATCATGAAAAAGAAAAATGCTCCTACATATAATGCGGCCCAAGGGCGGTTAGCCATTTGGTGCTGAACGTGCTCTACATGTTCTTTATGGGCATCTACTACTTCGTGCGCACCGTCTTGGTGTGCCGTTTCGGCAGCGTGTTCGCCATGAGCGGCTTCTTCACCATGACCTCCATGATGCGAAGCTTCTTCGGCTAAAATAGTTTCAACTTCTTCAAAGGACTTATGGGATGTCATAAAACCATAACCAACACCTAATAATCCTATAATAATTAGGGCTATTGAAAATGTTTTTAATTTATTCGAGAATGTGTACATATCTATATAAATAAACTTTATCTATCTTACTTTTCTAATTTGGCTTTTAGTTCCATAACGTAAGCCACTACTTGCCAGCGCTCTTCTTCATTAAGCTGGTTGGCATAGGATCCCATAGCATTTTTTCCGTAGTAAATGGTATGGTAAGTACTTCCCTCTGTAATCGCTCTACCGGCATCGGCATAACTAGGAATTCCTAAAATCTTTTCGCGCTTTACCAAGTTTCCTTGACCAGCACCTTTGTTACCATGACAAATACCACAATAAATGTCGTATAGCTCTTTTCCTTTAGCCATATCGACTTGGGTTGAATCTAGCGGCGACTTTAACGTTGTCTTGGCCAATTCAAAACCTTCTATGGTATTGTCTATATCAAATGGCTTATACCCTCTTGGAATGGTTCCTTCTACTGGTAATTGTCCTTCTTTTCCATTTCTAAATGCGTTCGATTCTGAATAGGTTTCATAGCCTACAGACTCGTACATGTTTGGCATAAATTGGTAGTTGGGTCTTGTGTCCTTTTTACAAGCTACTAACAATACCATAAGAAATGCTATAAGTGATATTTTTGTTAAGCCTTTCATCTGTAACTTTATATTTTTTCGTGTGTTATGCGTGTTGCTCTTTTGCTTTTTTTTGGCTAGGCAACCTCTTAATGTGCGTCTTTTTCTACAATGTTAATTTCAACAGCTCCGGTTTCCTGTAATAACTCTTGAAGGGCGGCTTCGTTGTTATGTACTGGAATTTCCATTAAAAAGTGGTCGTCTGTTGTTCTTGGATCTGGGTTTTCAGCATTCTTAAATGGCCACATTCTACTGCGTAAGTAAAACGTTATTACCATTAAGTGGGCTGCAAAAAATACGGTCATCTCGAACATAATTGGCACAAAAGCTGGTAAGTTTTCTAAAAAGCTAAAACTTGGTTTACCACCAATATTTTGCGGCCAATCCTCGATCATGATAAAATTCATCATTGTAATGGCTACTGCTAACCCTAAACAGCCATACAAGAAAGACGTTATGGCTAATCTTGTTGGTGCCAGTCCCATGGCTTTGTCTAGGCCGTGAACTGGAAAAGGGGTGTATATTTCTTCTATATGATGTTTTTCTGCCTTTACTTTTTTTACAGCAGACATTAACACATCGTCGTCTGTATAAATCGCGTGAATTACTTTTGATGCTTCCATTGTCTACGTTATTTTATAAGGTTTTTAGCTTGACCAGACCAATCATCACGCTCGGCTCTTCCAGGGAAAGATCCTGTAATTTCATCTAGTAAGTCGTATTCTTTTTTCGTCATTTTACTAACTTGTAAGAACGTATAAATTCCTATAGCATTTAGCGCTTCTTCCATTTTAGGACCAACGCCACTTATTTGTTTTAGATCGTCTGCCGTTTGAGTACCGGCGTCGAAAGTTCCTAGGCTAGCTAAAAGGTCTTTTACCTTCTCGGTATTATCTGCCTTAGGGGCTTGTGCCGCCTTTACCGCTACTTTTTTACCAGAAGTTCGTTCGTCTGCTCCTGTACCGGCTAAGCTTTCGCCAGCTTCTCTAATACGCTTATAACGCTCGCCCGAAGATTTAAGAATGGTCTTAACCTCGGCCTGTGCAATTACAGGGAATGTTCTAGAGTATAATAAGAACAGTACAAAGAAGAAGCCTATGGTTCCTATAAAGATTCCTATATCTACAAACGTTGGAGAGAACATAGTCCAAGACGATGGCAGGTAATCTCTGTGTAACGAGGTTACAATAATTACAAAACGCTCAAACCACATCCCTATGTTTACCACAATAGAGATAAAGAACGAGAACATAATGCTTGTTCTAAGTTTCTTGAACCACATAAACTGTGGCGAGAACACGTTACAAGTCATCATGGCCCAGTACGCCCACCAGTAAGGTCCTGTTGCTCTATTTAAGAAGGCATATTGTTCGTATTCTACACCAGAGTACCATGCAATAAATAGCTCGGTAATATAAGCCACACCTACTATAGATCCCGTAATCATGATTACGATGTTCATTAGCTCGATGTGTTGTACAGTAATATAATCTTCAAGGTTACACACTTTTCTCATAATAATAAGAAGGGTGTTTACCATGGCAAATCCAGAGAAAATTGCTCCCGCAACGAAGTAAGGCGGGAAAATGGTGGTATGCCATCCAGGAATTACCGAAGTGGCGAAGTCAAACGATACAATGGTATGTACCGAAAGTACAAGTGGTGTTGCCAAACCTGCCAATACCAAAGATACTTCCTCGAAACGTTGCCAGTCTTTAGCACGGCCTGTCCACCCGAAACTTAATAATGAGTATATTTTCTTTTGAAAAGGTTTAACAGCACGGTCGCGAATCATGGCGAAATCTGGTAATAAACCTGTCCACCAGAATACCAACGATACCGATAAGTACGTTGAAATCGCAAATACGTCCCAAAGTAGTGGTGAGTTAAAGTTTACCCAAAGCGAACCAAATTGGTTTGGTATGGGCAGTACCCAGTATCCTAACCACGGACGCCCCATGTGAATGATTGGGAACAATCCCGCTTGCACAACCGAGAAAATGGTCATGGCCTCTGCCGAACGGTTAATGGCCATACGCCATTTTTGACGGAATAATAAGAGTACTGCAGAAATAAGAGTTCCTGCGTGACCAATACCTACCCACCAAACAAAGTTGGTGATATCCCAGGCCCAACCTACGGTTTTGTTTAATCCCCAGGTACCAATACCTGTAGAAATGGTATATAAAATACAGCCAATTCCCCAGAGAAAGGCAACTAGTGAGATTCCAAATACTATCCACCATTGCTTGTTGGCTTTACCTTCAATTGGTCTAGCGACATCGATTGTCACATCGTGATACGATTTTTCGCCAGTTACTAGAGGTCTTCTAATAGGTGCTTCGTAATGAGACGCCATAATTTGTTTATAATTGTTTCGTAATTAGTTTATGCTTCGGTTGTATTTCTCACTTTGGTTTGGTACATCACGTTTGGTTTTGTGCCTACGTGCTCCAATAAGTGGTACATACGGTTATCTTCTGTAAGGTGTGCTACCTTGCTGTCTTTATTGTTTATGTCTCCAAAAACCATAGCACCACTACTACAAGCTGCAGAACATGCTGTTTGGAACTCATCGGCCTTAACCTCACGTCCGTCACGTTTTGCATCTAAAATGGTTTTCTGGGTCATTTGAATACACATCGAACATTTCTCCATAACCCCACGAGATCGCACTACAACATCTGGATTAAGAACCATACGTCCTAAATCGTCGTTCATGTGGTAATCAAACTCATCGTTTTCGGCATATAAGAACCAGTTAAAACGACGCACTTTGTAAGGGCAGTTGTTCGCGCAGTAACGTGTTCCTACACAACGGTTATACGCCATGTGGTTCTGGCCTTGGCGCCCGTGCGATGTTGCCGCAACAGGACAAACAGTCTCACAAGGAGCATGGTTACAGTGCTGACACATTACTGGTTGGAAGGCCACTTGCGGATTGTCTGATGGGTGTTCCATCTCTCCAAACTCACTTAACGAGCTACCCAATCCTGAAATGTTGTTTTTCTTATCGTTATCACCTTCAAAAGAAACTTCAGAAGAATAGTATCTATCTATTCGTAACCAGTGCATATCACGGCTACGTCTTACTTCTTCCTTACCTACTACAGGTACATTGTTTTCTGCGTGACATGCAATAACGCAAGCCCCACAACCTGTACAAGCATTAAGATCGATAGAAAGGTTAAAATGATGCCCAATAGAGCGATCAAATTCATCCCAAAGGTCTACATCTGGCGATGTTACCGGAGTTTCTTTATGATCTAAAGACACCACTGGAATGGCATTCCAGTAATCTTTATCTTTTGTGTTGAAAATTTCTAAGCTCGTTTCCTTAAGAATGTCACCACGTCCCATTAGGGTATTGTGCAACTGAACACAAGCAAACTCATGCATACCAGAAGCAGCAGAAATACTTACATTTTGTACGTTGTTAAAACCTTGGTATAATTTAAAGGCGTTAACCCCTGTTTTCATCTCATCTTTCAGTCCAGCTTCTCTACCGTAACCAAACGATAAACCTACAGAGCCTTTGGCTTGTCCTGGCTGAATAAGCACAGGCACGTTATTTAAGGTTGTTCCGTTTACTGTAATGTCGGCATAGCTTCCGTTTAAAGCTCCAGTAGCTACATGCTCGTTCTTTAATCCTAAAGCTTCTGCATCGGCACGCGATACTGTTAAGTAGTTATCCCAAGACACTCTTGAAATTGGATCTGGAAACTCTTGCAACCATGGGTTATTGGCTTGTTGGCCATCGCCCATACCGGTTTTTGGATAAAGCGATAATTCTAAACCACTAGATGTGGCAGCAGCCAAGGCTCTAACAGCCTCTGAAGCCGATATGCCTGCTACTGTTGCAGCCGCTGCATCTTGGTCTTCTTCTTTAAGGCCTAACCCTACAGCAGCATCGTGAATAATACCACCAACTAAAGTTCGGTCTTGTCCTTCTGTTTCTTCTGTTACGGCTTGCGCACCACCAGAAACAAACACTCCATCGTGCAACGCTTGGCTAAACGACGTTCCTGCTAGAACGGTATTTGTCCAAACATCTTTAATATAATCGTTAAGAGTTGCTGTGTTCTCGGTCCATTTTAACAAGGCTTCTTGGAATTGTCTTGTATCGAACAACGGACGAATGGTTGGCTGCATTAAAGCAAAATGCCCTGTTTTAAACTGCACATCACCCCAAGATTCTAGGTAATGCGGTGCAGCTGCAATATATTGTGCTAAAGAAGAGGTTTCGTCTTCTTTTAATGAAAAAGCAATTGATAAATCGGTTTTGGCAAGACCTTCGGCAAATGCATCGGCATTAGCAAGGGTATACATTGGGTTTACACCACTCATAATAAGCGCCCCTACCTTACCCGAATTCATATCAGAAATCAACTGGTTTACGGCCTTATCGCTTCCTTGTCTAATTAAAAGTGGGCTTGTTGTATTAAAGGCCTCACTATTTAAGGCTTCGTTAATAGCTAAAGCTAAGGTTTGTGCATTAACATCTTGTATGCCTGTAACTAACACCCCTTTGCTACCTGCATTTTTAAGTTGTGAAGCAGCGTTTTGAACCGCTTTTTCTACAGCTTCTGGCAATTCGCCATTGGCTGAACCTCCAACAACTAAACTGTACAGCTTAGCCAAGGCCACCTTTTGTTGCGATGGTGTTAACGGCACACGCTTATCGGCATTGGCACCAGATAAAGACATGTTAGACTCGAATTGGATGTGTCTGGACATTTTACCGTTTGTAGGCACACGTCCTTTTGCATAATCGCTATCAAAGCCACCGCCTTGCCAGTCGCCAAGGAAATCGGCACCTACAGATACGATTACCGAGGCTTTAGAAAAATCGTAATCTGCTAAAGCACGTGTTCCGTATTTTGCTTGGAACGCATCTAAAGCAGCCGATTCCGACACGGCATCATACACCACATGGCGCACGTTTCCGTATGTATTTTTAAACTCAGAAATCAACTTTGATGTTGATGGGCTTGCAAAGGTTTGCGTTAATAGCACCACTTGCTTCCCTGAGTCTTTAATTTCGTTTAATTTTTGAGAGGTTTCCTCATCAAATGTGCCCCAAGAAATGTAAGCACCACCTTTTTTAGGCCCTTGCACTCTTAAACTATCGTACAATCCTAAAACCGATGCGTTTACTCTGGCATTGGCACCACCATGGGTTGTTGCGAGGTTGTTGTTCTCGATCTTAATTGGACGACCTTCTCTTGTTTTTACTAAAACACTAGCAAAATCGTACCCGTTTGCTATGGTTGTTGCGTAATAATTCGCAACGCCAGGAATAATTTCCTCTGGCTGAACCACGTAAGGTATCGATTTAATTACTGGACCTTCACAAGCAGCTAATGATGCAGCAGCTGTGCTAAACCCAACATACTTTAAAAAGTCACGACGTGATGTTTTCGAACCCTCTAAAGCATCTTTATCGCCTAAAAACTCATCTGTTGGTATTTCCTCAACAAACTCGTTGTGTTTTAGCGTCTCAACAACAGAGCTGCTTTCGTTAAGCTCTTCAACACTTTTCCAGTATTTCTTGTTTGATGACATATATAATAGAATTACTCTTTTATTAATTATTTTAGTAGTGGCACTTACCGCATTCTAATCCGCCCATTTGAGCAGCTGTCAGCTTTTCTACGCCATATTTTTTAGACAACTCTTCGTGTATTTTCTTGTAATACCCGTTGTCTTTTACTTTTACTTCTGTATCTCTATGACACTCAATACACCATCCCATTGTTAATGGTGAATGTTGGCGCATAATTTCCATCTCCTCTACAGGTCCGTGACATGTTTGGCACTCAATACCGGCCACAGTAACGTGTTGCGAGTGGTTAAAGTAGGCAAAATCTGGTAAATTATGAATTCTTACCCATTTTACAGGTTGGCTTTCTCCAGTATATTTTTGCTCTGAATCATCCCAACCGGCAGCAGCATAAAGCTTCTTAATCTCGCCATCGTAAAATTCTTTTGTATACTCTTCGGTTGTTTCACCATTGTATTCGTAAACCGATTTATGACAGTTCATACAAACGTTTAACGATGGAATACCTGAGGTCTTACTTACTCTTGCAGATGAGTGACAATATTTACAATCGATACCGTTATCTCCGGCGTGTATTTTATGTGAGAAGTGAATAGGCTGTACTGGTTGATACCCTTGGTCTACACCAATTTGCATCATATACCCATATACGTAGTAACCACTCACCAACAACAAGAATATACTTGCTACTAGTACCAAGAACTGGTTTTTAGCAAAAGCTTTCCATAATGGCAGTGCTTTTTCGTCTTCAGGAACTTCAACACCTTTAGCTTCTGCAAATTTGTTTAATGTGCTTCTTACTAAAATTAAAGCCATTGCCAACAAGGCAAAAAGCAAGGCCAAAGCCCCAAGAACTAATTTATTAGAAATACCGCCTTCCCCAGACTGCGCTGCTCCAGCTCCAGCTGCACTAGCCGTTTCTTCTTGCTTAGGAGCATCTTGTGCTGTATAGGCTAAAATATCTGCAATATCTTGATCGGACAATTGCGGAAAAGCCGTCATGGCTACTCCATTGTACTCATCAAAAATTTTGTTTGCGTAATCGTCTCCCGACTTAATTAATGCCGCACTGTTGCGAATCCAAGAGGCCATCCATTCTCTATCCAAGCCCTGCTCATCGGCCAGTTTCTGCTCGATATGTCTTAAAGCAGGCCCTGTCATCTTACGATCTAGACCGTGGCACGAAGCACAGTTGGTATTGAACAATGTTTTCCCTTTAGCAGGGTCTCCTTCTTGCGCGAATAATGAGGTTGAACATGTTAGTAGAAAAATTAAACTCAATTGGAGTATATTCTTGCCTAACTTACGGCGAGTCACCTGTTTCATATTATTGGTTGAATTAACTTCTAAACTTTGGTACGATTTTTTCATCTAAGAAATAAAAAAACACAGTTATAAAATCTCTCGCAAAAGTAACACTTAAAGTCCATTCTAGAAATGTTAGTGAAGTGTTAATTGCTAATTTAGAGAAATTCTAAATAATAATTTTTAAAAACCAAAGTTAAATAAAGTACCTTTGTATTAACTACTAATTTAAGCATGAGACAATTAAACAATTACAGAAACGCCTTACTAATTTTAGCATGTATTTCAACCTCAGCGCTTTGCGCACAGAGCGGTGATTTAGTGATAAATCAAGACAAAAAAATTGAAACGCTTATCGAATTGAAGAAGGCGCTCAACACCTCGGAAAACACCTCTAAAAGATATAAAATTCAAATCTTTTCCGGCAACCGGTCTAGTGCCGAAGCAGCAAAATCGAAGTTCAGTACAGAGCTCCCCAATTGGACCTCTAAAATGGTATACGAAACCCCTAATTATAAGGTATGGGTGGGCAGTTTTAGAACACGCCTAGAAGCCGATAGAGCCTTGGTGAAGATTCATAAAGAATTCCCTACGGCTTTTATATTTAAGCCAAAAATTAAAGAATAAAGAAAGTGGCTCATGGGCCACTTTTTTTATTGGATGATTATTTTTAATAGTCCTACTTTTTGCGTGTATCTTCATTTCAATTAAACACTTCCCTACTTTTTTACACGCTTAGTTTTATTTGCTAAAAATGGCTTGTTTGCTGCTTGATTGTTTTGCCGTTCAAGTCGAATGATTTTATGGCTGCAATAATACTATTAGGACGGCTTATTGCGGTTACGCTTTTGGCTAAAACCGGATAAATCTACACCATCCCCTCATCTTTACAATCCCCTCGCATTATGGCCGTGTGTTTTTTTCATAGCTAACGCCTTTAAATTGTTTGTAACCTTTCAACAAAACATGAATGAATTGGACCTTACACACAAAAAAAGCGACCTAATTGGTCGCTTTTAAATAGTCGTATAACGTAAATGTTATTTCAATTTCTTTTTAACTTCTACTTCTTGGAAGGCTTCTATAACATCACCTTCTTTAATGTCGTTGTAGTTTTTAACTTGCATACCACAATCGTATCCTTTAGAGACTTCCTTAACATCGTCTTTAAAACGTTTAAGCGAGGCTAGTTCTCCTGTATAGACTACAACACCATCGCGTATTAAACGAATGCCCGAGTTTCTGTAAATCTTACCATTGGTAACCATACATCCTGCAATCGTTCCGATTTTAGAGATTTTAAAGGTTTCTCTAATTTCTGCTGTTCCGGTAATCTCCTCTTTAAGCTCTGGAGACAACATGCCTTCCATAGCGTCTTTAAGATCGTTTATGGCATCGTAGATAATCGAGTAAGTTCTAATGTCGATTTCCTCTTTATCTGCTATTTGGCGCGCATTACCCATTGGTCTTACGTTAAAGCCTATAATAATAGCATCGGAAGCCGAGGCTAGTAACACATCACTTTCTGTAATGGCACCTACACCTTTATGAATGATGTTAACCTGAATCTCTTCTGTTGACAGTTTCTGGAACGAATCGGTTAAGGCTTCTACAGAACCATCCACATCACCCTTAAGAATAATGTTTAGCTCCTTAAAGTCGCCTAGTGCAATACGACGTCCAATCTCATCAAGAGTAATATGACGTTGTGTTCTTACCGATTGCTCACGTTGTAGCTGTGTTCGTTTGGCCGCAATTTGTTTGGCTTCACGCTCATCTTCAAACACATTAAATTTATCGCCGGCTTGTGGTGCACCATCCAGTCCTAAAACAGATACTGGTGTTGATGGGCCCGCGGTTTCTATATCGTGGCCGCGCTCATCGTGCATGGCTTTTACTTTTCCACTGTGTTTTCCTGCTAAAACATAGTCGCCAATCTTTAAGGTTCCGGCTTGTACCAACACGGTTGCTACATACCCTCTACCTTTATCTAGGAAGGCTTCTACTATGGTTCCTACAGCTGGCTTAACTGGGTTGGCTTTAAGCTCTAACAATTCGGCTTCTAAAAGCACTTTTTCAAGTAATTCCTTCACCCCTTGACCTGTTTTAGCAGAGATGTCGTGCGATTGTATTTTACCACCCCAATCCTCAACTAAAAGGTTCATGCTGGCAAGACCTTCTTTAATCTTATCTGGATTTGCCGTAGGTTTATCTATTTTATTTATAGCGAATACTATTGGCACACCTGCAGCTTGCGCATGCGCAATGGCCTCTTTGGTTTGTGGCATAATGGCATCGTCTGCGGCAACCACAATAATAGCAATATCGGTTACTTGTGCCCCACGCGCACGCATGGCGGTAAAGGCTTCGTGACCTGGTGTATCTAAGAAGGCTATTTTTTGGCCATCTTCTAGAGTTACACCATATGCGCCAATGTGTTGTGTAATTCCTCCAGACTCTCCTGCGATAACATTTTCTTTACGCACATAATCCAATAACGAGGTTTTACCGTGATCTACGTGTCCCATAACCGTAACTATAGGGGCACGGGATTTTAAATCTTCTGGCTTATCTTCTACTTCCTCTATAGCCTCCTCGATATCGGCGGTTATAAATTCTACTTGGAAACCAAATTCATCGGCAACAATAGAAAGGGTTTCGGCATCTAAACGTTGGTTCATGGTAACCATCATCCCTAGCGACATACAGGCTGAGATAATTTGTGTTACCGGAACGTTCATCATGGTGGCGACCTCGCTAGCTGTTACAAACTCGGTTACTTTAAGCACCTTGCTTTCGGCTTGTTCTGCCTGTAGCTCCTTTTCGGTCTGTTCTCTATGTAGATCTCTTTTCTCTCTACGGTATTTTGCACCTTTTCCTTTAGAGGATTTCCCTTGTAGTTTTTCTAGGGTTTCGCGAATTTGCTTTTGCACTTCTTCCTCACTTGGCTCTTCTTTAATGTGCGGCTTTTTCCCTTTGTTATTCGCTTTTCCTTTAAACTTATCGTTTCGGTTATTTTGAGGTGCGGTTTTGCTTATTCTTCGACGTTTTCTCTTGCCTTTCGAGGCATCGTCGCCATCAGCCTTTGGCTTCTCTTTTTTCTTCTTAGGTTTATTAAACTGAGAAAGGTCTATTTTCTCTCCTGCAATTTTTGGCCCGGTAAGTTTTTGGTATTTGGTTTCTACCACCCCAGATTCCTGCGAAGTTTCTTCCTTAGGTGCTTCTTCCTTTTTAGGAGCAGTTGGCTTAGCTTCCTGCTTAGGGGCCTTAGGTTTTGGAGCCTCCTGCGCTTTAGGCGCTGGTTGCTTTTCAGGGCTTGAGGCAACCTCCTTTTCTTCTACTTTAGGCTTAAGCGTCTCTTTAGGCGCTTCTGCTTTAGGGGTTTCTTCTTTGGGCGTTTCTTCTGGCTGCTCTGTTACTGCTTCAACCGCCTCTTCTTTTTCTTCTTTAGGCTTAGGCGCTTCTTCGGGTTCTTTTTCTGCTTTTTTATCAGCATCTAAATCAATTTTCCCTACTTGTTTTGGCCCAGACAACGTGGCTTTCGCTCTTACAACCTCTTCTTTTTCGGCAGCTTCCTTTTTTGCCTTTTCTTGCTCTTTTTTCTCAATTTCACGCTCGCGCTCTTCCCTTAAGGCTTCCTTTTCTTTCTGCTTAGCCTCGCTAACTTCTTTCGATGCCACTTTTTTATCGGCATCGGTTTGGAATTCATCGGAAAGTATTTGGTATATTTCGTCTGAAATCTTTGTCGTTGGGCGCTTCTCTATCTCGACACCTTTTGAATCTAAATATTCAACGGCACGATCTAAAGAAATGTTCAATTCGCGTAAAACTTTATTTAATCTAATTGTTCCAGCCATAAATTGCCTTTAAAATAACCTAATTAAATTTTATTCTTCAAATTCTTCTTTAAGAATTCTTCTTACTTCTTCTATTGTTTCTTGTTCTAGGTCTGTTCTTTTCACAAGATCTTCAACTTCCAGTTCCAGAACACTTTTTGCGGTGTCTAGACCCACACGCTTAAGCTCTTCTATAATCCAGTCTTCTATCTCGTCTGAGAATTCGGTAAGCTCGACATCTTCTTCGGCACCTTCTCTGTAAACATCTATTTCGTAACCGGTAAGTTGACCGGCTAAGCGAATGTTATGCCCACCTCTACCAATGGCCTTGCTTACTTCTTCTGGTTTAAGCACCGCTTCGGCACGTTTGTTTTCTTCATCGATTTTTATCGATGTTACTCGTGCTGGGCTTAGTGCTCTTGTAATGTACAATTGCAGGTTATTGGTATAGTTTATAACGTCTATATTCTCGTTACCCAGCTCTCTAACGATGCCGTGAATTCTTGACCCTTTCATACCAACGCAAGCACCTACAGGATCTATTCTATCGTCATACGAATCGACAGCCACCTTAGCTTTTTCGCCTGGAATTCTAACCACATTTTTAATGGTGATTAATCCATCGAAAACTTCTGGTATTTCCTGCTCGAAAAGCTTTTCTAGGAATACAGGTGATGTTCTCGACATAATGATTGACGGCTTGTTTCCTTTTAGGTCTACCGTTTCAATAATTCCTCTTACGTTATCGCCTTTTCTAAAGAAATCGGACGGGATTTGCCTGTCTTTTGGCAAGATGATTTCGTTGCCTTCATCGTCCAATAAAATTACAGCTCTGTGGCGTATGTGATGTACTTCGGCTGTATAAATTTCGCCTATTAAATCTTTAAACTGCTTGTAAATATTGGTGTTATCGTGCTCGTGTATTTTAGAGATTAGGTTTTGTCTTAAGGCTAAAATAGCGCGACGTCCAAGGTCTATTAATTTCACTTCTTCCGACACATCTTCGCCTACTTCAAAATCCGGTTCAATCTTACGGGCATCGGTTAAAGAAATTTCCTGGTTTGGCTCCTCTACTTCTCCATCGGCCACAACAACTCTATTTCTCCAAATTTCTAAATCCCCTTTATCTGGGTTTATAATGATATCAAAATTATCGTCATCTCCAAATTTTCTCTTAAGAGCCGTTCTAAACACTTCTTCTAGAATGGCCATTAACGTCACACGATCTATTAGCTTATCGTCCTTGAACTCCGAAAACGATTCAATTAACGCAAGATTTTCCATATCAACAAATTAAAATTTAATCATAACTTTAGCTTCAACTATATTTTCATAGGCAATATTAGCCTCTTTATTTACGGTATGTTTGCCTTTACCTACCGGTTTGGGCTCGCGGGCCTTCCACGCTAAGGTAATGGCCTGGTCTGTTGCTGCCACCAGACTGCCTTCAACTGCGCTGTCTGCTGTTTTTACGTTTAAAACCCTGCCTATATTTTTTTTAAACTGTCGCGGGATTACCAATGGCGAAGCTGCTCCTGCCGAAGTAACCACCAAGGAAAAATCCTGGGCTTCGCGGTCTAAATTGTGTTCGATGGCTCGGCTTACAAAAATGCAATCCTCTACGGTAACGCCCTTGTCGCCGTCAATCACCACTTTCACACCATAATCATCGCCAACAGAAAGCTCTATTAAAAACAGATCACTTCTTTCTTCAAGCGCTTTTTCGAGTAAATTTTCTACAGTCGTTTTAAACATTTTCGGTATAAAAAGAGGGGACTCTCCCGTCCCCTCGCTATTATTTTTTCCTAACAACGCTGCAAATATACGATAAATATATTGATTTTCACAATGATTGGTATGTCAATTTTTATTCTTAAATTTAGAGAACCCAACTAACAAACACTCAAAAATCACAAAAAAGTCAACATGAAAAAACTACTCGTACCAACCGATTTTTCGCAAGAAGCCGAAAACGCCCTAAAGGTTGCCGCTCAACTTGCCAAAAAACACCATTGCGAAATTCTTTTACTACACCTACTCGAACTTCCACTACAGCAAATAGACATGGTAAACAACCATAGCGAGCTCCCAGAAGCTATGTTTTTTATGAAACTTGCCCAACAAAAATTTGAAGACCTGGTTGATAGTGACTACCTTAAAGGCCTTACCGTACAGCATTTTGTAGAGTTTGGGGAGAGCTTTGCCAACCTTTCTGAAATTGGCAAGCGCAAAGGCGCCAATTTAATTGTTATGGGATCGCATGGCGCTAGCGGGTTTAAGGAAATGTTTATAGGCTCGAACGCCGAAAAAGTGGTTAGACACTCCGATATCCCGGTTTTAGTGATTAAAAACGAACACCAAAATTTTGACATTAAGGATTTTGTATTTGCTTCCGATTTTAAAAAAGACAACAAGGAAACCTACAAACAGGCCGCCGATCTTGCCCAAACTTTCAATGCTAAAATTCATTTGGTTATGGTTAATACGGCCAGCAATTTTACAACTACAGGAAAAGCGCAAGCCCGAATTAAGGACTTTATAAAAGATTATCCTTTCGACAATTACAGCATAAACATTTACAACGACACCAATGTAGAAAACGGCATTTTAAACTTTTCGCAAGACATTAATGCCGACCTTATAGGAATAAGCACTCACGGCAGGCAGGGCATTGCCCATTTCTTTAACGGCAGCATAAGCGAGGATCTAGTTAACCACGCCAAAAGACCCGTTATTACCTTTAAAATCTAGCCCTGTCGCGTACTAATTAAAAAACACAAACGCCCTAGATGTTCTAGGGCGTTTGTGTTTTCGCACCCCTAAACCAGTCAACACCTTAAAATTGAGCATAAAAAAATCCCGATTATAAAATAATCGGGATTTTAAACTTGTTGGCCTACTAGGGCTCGAACCTAGACTCTTCTGAACCAAAATCAGACGTGTTGCCAGTTACACCATAGGCCAATTTTGTTTTGAGGTGGCAAATTTACAACAAACTTTTTTATGCGCAAATATTTTTTGAATAAAAATACACCCCAACCCTTAACGTTTCCTTAAATATGGTTTTCGTTCCATAATTATTGTTAAATTCGCTGCATCTATCAAATTAAGAGAACATGACAGACTTCTGTTTTAAAAAATGGAATACCCTTTTAGGTTGGTTTTCCTTTTTAATTGCCCTAATTACATACACATTAACCGTAGAACCTACGGTAAGCTACTGGGATGCTGGCGAATACATTTTAACCGCCTCTAAACTACAGGTAGGCCACCCACCCGGAGCGCCACTTTTTCAAATGTTTGGGGCCTTTTTCTCGATATTTGCTTTTGGCGACCCTTCTAGAATTGGCTGGGTTATGAACATGATGAGTGCCGTAGCTAGCGCATTTACCATACTGTTTATGTTCTGGACCATTACCATTTTACTAAAAAAACTCATCACCCTTAACCAAACCGATTTTACAAAACCCAAACAAATGGCTGTTTTAGGAAGCGCCCTTGTAGGAAGTTTAGCCTTTGCGTTTACCGATTCGTTTTGGTTTAATGCCGTAGAAACAGAAGTATATGCCATGGCAACATTAATCATGTCGGTTTTATTTTACCTCGGGCTTCGTTGGGAACAGGACATGGACAAACCTCGTGGCAACAAATGGCTTATCTTAATAGCCTTTATTATAGGGCTTTCGTTTGGAGTACACTTTATGGGGCTATTAACCATTCCTGCTATCGGACTGATTTATTACTTTAAGAACTTCAAAACCATTACGGTTAAAAACTTCATTATTGCCAATGCAGTTTCAGTAGCCATTCTCTTATTTGTATTTAAGCTTTTAGCACCTAACATCCTTCGCTTTTTCAGTAGCATGGAAATTTTCTTTGTAAATACCGTAGGGCTGCCCTTTAATTCGGGAACCATTATTGCCGGGCTACTACTTGCTGCTTTCGTGTATTTTGGACTAAAGTACACCCGAGAAAAGCAATACAAACACCTTAACACCGCTTTGCTTTGCGTGACTTTTATTGTTATAGGGTTTTCCTCATGGCTCATGCTGCCTATTCGCGCCAATGCCGATGTGGTTGTAAACGAAAACGACCCCTCCGATGCGAGAGAACTGCTAGCCTACTACAACCTAGAACAATACCCAGAAACTCACCTGTTTTACGGCCCCCAGTTTACCGACCAATACTCTGGTCTTGATGCCAACGAACCGTATATTGACGATAAACCCAACTACGAAAAAGATTTAACCAAAGGCAAATATGTTATTGTAAACGATTGGAAAAACGCCAAACAAAACTACAATGCCAAACACGCCTCTATTCTTCCTAGAATGTGGAGCACAGAACATGCCGAAAACTACATGCTATTTTCGGGATATTTAGATTTTAATCTGAAGCCCGAGTACCAAATGGAAAACGAACTGAGGAGTGCGGTGATAGGCTTTAAAAACGATGTTGCCAAAGGCTTGGTCGATTATGAAGATTACCACAGCTTTTTAAAACAGTTTAGCCAATACATCGATATTGAAAAACCTTCGCTAGCCAGCAACGTTGCCTATTTACTAGAATACCAATTGGGCTACATGTACTGGCGTTACTTTATGTGGAATTTTGTAGGACGCCAAGACGATATTCAGGGCAGGTACGACAACCACGGCAATTGGCTAAGCGGCATTAAATTTATAGACGAATGGCACCTAGGTCTATCGCAAGACAACCTGCCAAGCGACGTAACAAAAAACAAAGCGAGAAACACCTACTATTTCCTGCCTTTTATTTTAGGGTTAATCGGGTTTTTCTTTTTATATAACAAAGACAAAAAACTGTTTTGGGTCATGTTGGTCTTTTTCCTATTTACAGGACTGGCCATTCAGGTATACACCAACGTGCGCCCCTTTGAGCCCCGAGAGCGTGACTATTCTGTTGTAGGATCGTTTTATGTCTTTGCCCTTTGGATAGGGTTTGGCGTGTACGCCTTATACGACATGCTTAAGAAATATGCGGCTTCAAAAATGTTAGCACCTGCCATTACTCTGGCTTGCCTAGTACTGGTCCCTGGTATTTTAGTTGCCAACAACTGGGATGACCACGACCGATCAGACAAATACACAGCCAGATCTATGGCAAGAAAATATTTGGACTCCTGCGACGAGAATGCCATTTTATTTACCATTGGAGACAACGATACCTTTGCCCTTTGGTACGCCCAAGAAATAGAAGGCTACAGGACCGATGTGCGAGTCGTTAACACCAGCTTGTTCCAGACCGACTGGTATATCGATCAAATGAAACGCAAAGCCTACGAAAGCGACCCCATTCCTTCACAGTTAACCCACGACCAGTACCGTTACGGCACCAGAGACTATATTATGAAGCGCGTTATCTCTAGAGACACTATGAACATTAAAGACTTTATAGACTTCGTTTCTAGCGAAAACCCTAAAACCAAGTTCGAGTATATCCTGAGACAACAAGGCGAAGACCCTAGTTTTTACCCGTCGCAGTTAACCAACTCGAATTATTTTCCCGTAGAAAACATTAGCGTACCCGTTAACAAAACCAACGCCTTAAAATATGGTATTGTTAAAGAAAAAGACGCCAACAAAATTGAAGATAGCCTACACCTTAAAATAACGGGTAGTGCATTATATAAAAACAGACTTCTTATGCTAGACATCGTTGCTAACAACGATTGGAAACGCCCCATTTATTTCACGGGCGGTGCCTTTGCCGATGAAGATTACATCTGGATGAAAGACTATTTACAACTCGACGGCATGTGCTACAAGCTTGTTCCTATAAAAACACCCGTAGATCGTGCAAACCCATTTGATATGGGACGTGTTGACAGCGACTTAATGTACAGCAAGGTTGTTAACTGGGACTGGGGTAATAGCGGTAGTGACAACATATACCACGATCCGGAAACCCGTAAAAATGCCATTACCTATCGTGGCAACCTAGCCAGATTAATCGAGCAGTTAATTAACGAAAAGAAACTTGACAAAGCCGAAGAAATTGCAGACATCGCCATGGAGAACATGCCTGTGGAGTACTTTAATTATTACACCCTTTTGGAGCCTTACATTGGCGCCTACTACGAAGTAGACAACAAAGAAAAAGCCCGAACACTATATAAACAAGTTGCCGAGAAATATCAGGAAAACCTTACCTATTACAGCAGCTTAGATATTAAAGTGCAATACGACCTATTAGAAGAGATCCTAACAGACATCGAAAAATACAAAGGCATTCTGGAGGTAACCAACGAATACGATAAAACATTCTATGAAACAGAGTCGAGAATCTTTTCAGATTACCTCAATCTGTTCGAACATTTTTATCGTGGGGAAGGCCAAGAAAGTCTGCCAAAAACAACGCCCGACCTAAACGAAGGCCTTGAATTAGACAGTGTGTTAATCCCTACAGAAGAATAAACCTATGGCCCGTGTTCCTGCTAAGCTTCCCAATATAGTAAAACACGTGTTTCCTAGTTATACATGGTCTAAACAGGTTGCTACCAAGACCATTTATTTAACGTTTGATGATGGTCCAACGCCCGAGATTACCCCTTGGGTTTTGGACCAACTTAAACAACACCATGCCAAAGCCACTTTTTTTTGCATAGGCAACAACGTGGCAAAACACCCAGAAACATACCAGCAACTAATAGACCAAGGCCACGCGGTGGGCAACCACACCTTTAACCACTTAAAAGGATGGAAAACCAGCCCAGAAGCTTATATAGACAATGTTTTAAAAGCTGCCACGGTAATACAGTCAAAGCTTTTTAGACCACCTTATGGGCAGTTAACAAGAAAACAAGGAAAAATGCTCATGGCCTTAGGCTACCATATTATTATGTGGGACGTACTTTCTATCGATTGGGATAAGCACCTCCCTAAAGAGCAGTGTTTAAAAAACATCTTGAAACATACGAAGCCTGGAAGTATTGTTGTATTTCACGACAGCATAAAAGCGCAGAAGAACATGCAATATGCACTCCCAAGAACACTAGCGTATTTTTCGGAAAAAGGGTATCAATTTAAGGCCTTGCCCCATTAAACGTACCCTTGTATAATACCTATAAGGGTATTGGCATCCTGCTCGCCGCTATGGCGCCATTTCATCTCGCCATTTTTGTAGATGATTAAGGTTGGCAGGCCTTTTACCCGCAGGGCTTCGGCAAGCTCCTTGTTTTTTTCAACGTCTATCTTTATTACCTTGGCCTTATCGCCCAAAGCTGCAGCAACGTCTCTTAGCACAGGATGCATTGCGGTAGATTGCTCGTTCCACTCTGTAAAAAAATCGAGTAAAACCGGCACGTCTACATCTATAAGTTCTCCAAATTTCGACATACATTTAAAGATTTAAGTCAAATGCACTATACAAACCTACATATTTTTTTTAAAACATGATGAAATCCTGTTTAATAGTTCACCTACAACACCTTAATTATAAATATAGTATTTTCTTATAACAAAATAACCTCTAAGCGCTTTTTCCTTTTTTAAGCTCGATTACGGTTACCTCTGGCCAAACCCCTACACGCCCTGGAAAAGCATGATACCCAAAGCCCCTATTAACATTAATAAAACGACCAAGCTCCTCATACAGTCCCGCCCATTGCTTATAAACGTATTTTGAAGGACTCCATTTTATAAGTCCCGGAATTTCAATACCCATTTGCAAACCATGGGTATGCCCGCTAAGCGTTAAGTGGTAGTGAAAATCGTCTTGTTTTACTTCGTACTCCCAATGCGAAGGGTCGTGAGTCATTAAAATTTTAAAATCGTTTTTATCAACCCCTGCCGAGGCTTTTGGCAAATCTCCAGCCTGATTAAACCCTTTCCCCCAATTTTCTACACCTATAAGCGCCAAACGGTCACCGTCTTTTTCTATGTAACGGTGCTCGTTCATCAACAGCTCAAATCCTATTTGGGGATGCACCTCCTGAATGGCCTTAAAATTGGCCGCTTTGTCTGCTTGGGTATTCCAATCAACATAATCGCCATAGTCATGATTTCCTAAAACAGAATACTTCCCCATAGGGGCTTTTAGTTTAGAAAACATGCTTATCCAATGGGTCATCTCGCTGGCCACGTTGTTTACAATATCGCCAGTAAACAGAATCACGTCAGATTCCTGCTCGTTAATCAAATCGACCCCATATTGAATTTTCTTGGCATTGGTAAAGCTACCCGAATGAATGTCGGAAATTTGGGTAATCTTAAAACCATCGAAAGCCGCTGGAAGATCATCAAAAGTCAGTTGGTATTTTAGCACCTTGTAATTGTATCGCCCTTGAATAATCCCATACAGAAAAGACGCCAAAGGAATGGCAGCAAGCCCCAAAGCCATTTTCGACAAAAACTCCCGCCTACCGCCTATGGGCTGCGTTTCTCCTGGCGTGATCCAGCTAAATAGCTTAGCAGCCATTCTAAACACATCCTCACCAAACATTACCGCTATTATAACGCCTTTGGGGATTAAAATGGTTAACATAAACCCAACGGCATACTGAAACTCCAGCGTTTGCCCAACACTTCTAGACGTAGAAAAAATAACGTATATTAAATTAATATAAACCAAGGCCGATACTACCAACCAAACCAGGCGTATATACCTGTTTTTGGTTACGGTTTTTAGCGCCTGAAACGCATAAAGCTCTACAATAAGTATAATTATTGAAAGCACCACCAACCTAAGAACCCATCGCGACATTGTGTATTTTTTATCAAAGGTAATTTAATTTGAAGGTTTTTTATACCCTAAGAAGCGCTTTAACGATACCTTAAGAATTAAGGACTTACAACTTACTGGACACCTAAACCGCAACATCCCGCACATAACACGATTTAAGAGCCATTTCCACCTCAACACATAACTCACTGAAAAACAAAGCTATGACAACATCCCTGTTTTAAATCGTGCATTTCATCGATGTTTTTTGAATTCGGATTCAGATTATCAAGAATTTTTACAGTACAGCCATTTTTTTGAGCAGATAAGGGTTTTGCATAGTTTCTTTGGCTTAGAAATTAGAATTAAACGTTTTATAACATGAAAACTTTAGCTGTAACTTTTGGATTTACATTATTCGCATTAACTGCTGTAGGACAAAATACACCCACTATAGTTAAAACAAGTGGCGATGCTACTAGTTCATTCATTATAAACACAACAACCCCTGCTAAAAAAATTAGCGACACCAAAACAACTCGCATTCTTTTAGAAGAGGATTTTAATAGAGCTGCCCTGTTGTTTAGAGCTAAAAAGTCTAAACAAGAGAAAATCTGCTAAGCGGTTAAAACCACTTAATTGTCCAGTCTACTATTTTTTGTTTTATGTTGGTATACGGCGGAAAAATAAACTCCGTAGCCCCTTTGGTATGCTGCTTTAACACCGCCCGGCGGTTAGAGAAAGCCTCAAACCCATAAAACCCGTGACTCTTACCAATACCGCTATTGTTGCTGCCTCCAAACGGCAAATAATGGTTACTATACTGCAACACATTATTGTTAATGGCCGTCGTTCCTGCTCTGGTATGTTTTATAATATAATTGGTGTTTTGCTTTCTCTTACTATAAATATAAAGCGCCAAGGGTTTGGGCTTTGTGTTGATATAAGCAATAGCTTCCGCTATGGTTTTATAGGTTTTTATAGGAAGAATGGGACCGAAAATCTCGTCTTGTAGTAAGCTAGCCTCTTCGGGCAAGTTAGAAATTACCGTAGGTGCTATAAACCGTTCTGCTTTGTTTAATGTGCCGCCCACTTCAATAGTGGCATTAAGCTGTTGGGCATTCTCAATGTAACCTTGCAATCTGTCGAAATGCGCCTCATTTACCACCCGACTATAAGCACTAGATTGCTCTGCATGCGCTGTATAAAACGTTTTTAAATGTGCTTTAATTTCTGAGATAAACGCATCTTTTACGGTTTCATCTATTAAAATATAATCGGGCGAAACACAAATTTGGCCATTGTTTAAAAATTTCCCCCAAGCAATTTTGCGAGCAGCCTTGCTAATATTAGCTGTTTTATCGATAATGGTTGGCGACTTGCCCCCAAGCTCTAAAGTTACCGAGGCCAAATGTTCTGCAGCGGCTTTCATAACAATTTTACCAACCGCAGGCGATCCCGTAAAGAAAATATGATTAAAAGGCAATTGCAGCAAGGCCTTCGAAGTTGCTACAGCGCCTTCTACCAAAGCCACTTCATCTTCTGTAAAGATATCGGCCACAATATCGGCCATAACTTTAGAGCTGTGAGGCGTCATTTCCGAAGGCTTTAAAACAACCGCATTCCCAGCTGCTATGGCACTTACCAAAGGGCCAAAAGTTAAATTAAAAGGGAAGTTCCAAGGCGATATAATTAGGCAAACCCCTTTAGGCTCGTAAGTTACCCACGAAGATGCCCCCAGCAACGCCATAGGGGTTTCTACCTTTTGGCGTTTCATCCAGGATTTTAAATTTGCCGAAACAAACTTAATCTCGCTTACTACGGGGTAAATCTCGGTAAGATCTACTTCTAGCTCCGGTTTTTTAAAGTCGTTATAAAGTGCAGCTCTTATCTTATCCTTATAAGTCACCTCAATGGCATGGCGCAAGGCTTTAAGCTTTTTTAAACGGGCTTTATACGTTGTATTGCCAACTTTAAACCGATTGTTTTTCTGATGGTTAAATAATGTTATGTATGGGTTTTCCAAAATGACAGTGAATTTACGCTTGTGTAAAATACAAATTGCAAATCAATTTCGTTATAATCTTTTATAGTTTTCGTAGTTTTACGCTTCTTACAAAACACAATTCATGTCAGCACAAAAACGTTTGTTCCTTGTCGATGCCTATGCCTTAATTTTCCGTGGCTATTATGCATTCATAAAAAACCCAAGAATTAACAGCAAAGGGGTAGACACCTCGGCTATTATGGGATTTATGAATTCGCTTTTAGATGTGATAAAGCGAGAACGCCCAGACCATCTAGCCGTTTGTTTTGACAAAGGCGGCAGTATTGATCGCGTAGAAATGTTCGAGGCCTATAAAGCCAATAGAGATGAAACTCCAGAAGCCATAAAAGTGGCCGTACCATACATTCAGGATATTTTAAAGGCCATGCACATTCCCATTATGGTAAAGGAAGGCTACGAAGCCGACGATGTTATAGGCACGCTCTCCAAACAGGCCGAAAAACAAGGCTACCAAACCTTTATGGTTACCCCCGATAAGGATTTCGCCCAATTGGTTTCAGACAATATTTTTATGTACCGCCCAAAAGCGTTTGGTGGCGGTTACGAAACCTGGGGCATTCCCGAAGTACAGAAAAAATTTGAAGTAGAACGCCCAGAGCAAGTCATTGATTTTTTGGGTATGATGGGCGACTCTAGCGATAACATTCCCGGCCTGCCTGGTGTTGGCGAAAAAACTGCCAAAAAATTCATTAAAGCCTATGGTAGCATGGAAGGCCTATATGCGCATATTGATGAGCTTAAAGGCAAAATGAAAGAAAAGGTAGCTGCCAATCAGGAGTTGGGATTACTCTCTAAAAAGCTAGCGACCATTATGCTAGACGTCCCTGTGGAATTTGACGAAAAAGACTTCGAAATGTCCGAGCCCGATATTGAAGGGGTAACACGTATTTTCCAAGAGCTAGAATTTAGACGCCTGACCGAAAACTTTTTAAAAACCTTCGCTTCCGAAGTTGAAAGTACAAACGCTTCAGCAAATCCTAATACAAATGGCGCTTCGAGCGCAGTTGAGAAAGCAACGTCCAAACCTTCCTCCAACTCAGGGCCAAAAACTGCAGGCGCGGGACAGTTTTCGCTATTTGGAAACGATGGCGATGCACCAACTAAAGCCCAAAGCCAATACACAAGAAACACAACCAAAACCACAAGTCATTTTTACCAAAGTATTAGTACTCCTTTAGCCAAACAGCTTTTTTTAGAAAAGCTCATGCTGCAAAAATCGGTGTGCTTTGATACCGAAACCACAGGATTAAACCCTTTACAAGCCCAATTGGTAGGCATAGCCTTTTCTTGGGAAACCGGCAAAGGATTTTACCTCCCTTTTCCCGAAGACCAAACAGCTGCCCAAAGTTTAATTGACGAGCTACGCCCGTTTTTTGAAAGCGAAGCCATAGAAAAAATAGGCCAAAACTTAAAATACGACATCAAAGTTTTAGCGAAATACAACATTGAGGTGAAAGGCAAATTGTTCGATACCATGCTCGCGCATTACCTTATCAACCCAGACATGCGCCATAATATGGATGTGCTTGCAGAAACCTATCTCAACTACACCCCTATTTCTATAGAGGCTCTTATTGGCAAAAAAGGGAAAAACCAGTTGTCAATGCGGGAGGTTGCCTTAGAGCAACAAACCGAATACGCCGTAGAAGACGCCGATATTACACTTCAGTTAAAAGAACATTTTCAAAATGAACTGGGCCAGGCCAACACCCAAACCTTGTTCGATGATATTGAAATCCCCTTGCTTCGCGTTTTGGCCGACATGGAGTTGGAAGGCATTAATTTAGACACCCCGTTTTTAAATGCCCTATCTGAAGATCTGGATAAAGACATCAAGGATTTAGAAGCTAAAATTTATAACGATGCCGGAGAAACATTCAACATTGCCTCCCCAAAGCAATTGGGTGAGATTCTATTTGGCAAGCTCAAATTGGTAGACAAGCCTAAAAAAACAAAATCGGGGCAATATTCTACCGCCGAGGACGTATTGAGCTATCTGGCAAAAGACCACAGCATTATTAGGCATGTATTGGACTACCGCGGCCTTACCAAACTTAAAAGCACCTATGTAGATGCCTTGCCAGAACAAGTCGATCCTACCACCAACCACGTACACACAGACTATATGCAAACCGTTGCGGCTACCGGGCGTTTAAGCAGCAACAACCCCAACTTACAAAACATTCCCATTCGTACCGAACGCGGCAGACAAGTGCGCAAGGCCTTTATTCCGCGAAGCGAAGACTACACCCTACTCGCCGCCGATTACAGCCAAATTGAATTACGTATTATTGCTGCCTTAAGCGAAGAAGAAACCATGATTGAAGCTTTTAAAAATGGTGAAGATATTCATGCTTCAACTGCAGCCAAAGTATTTAATGTTCCAATTTCTGAAGTAACCCGTGAACAACGTAGCAATGCTAAAACCGTAAACTTTGGAATTATCTATGGTGTATCGGCTTTTGGACTTAGCAACCAAACTTCTTTAAACCGTACCGAAGCCAAAGAATTAATAGATACCTATTACGCCACATATCCTAAATTAAAAAGTTACATAGGAAAACAAGTGGATTTTGCTCGCGACCACGGCTATGTACAAACCGTTTTGGGTCGTAGAAGATATTTAAAAGACATTAACTCTAGAAATGCCGTTGTTCGTGGTGCCGCAGAACGTAATGCCGTTAATGCGCCTATTCAAGGTAGTGCTGCCGATATTATTAAATTGGCTATGATTTCCATTCATAAAAAGTTAAAAGATGGTAACTTTAAAACTAAAATGCTATTGCAAGTACATGATGAGTTGGTATTTGATGTTTACAAACCTGAATTAGAAACCGTTTCTAAACTTATTAAAACCGACATGGAACAAGCTTACAGACTTGTTGTTCCTTTAGATGTTGATGTAGATACTGGCGATAATTGGTTAGAAGCACACTAACTCACTTACAAGTCGGTTAATAAAAATTTGTTCTCAAGTTTATCATAAGCCATTGTGTCCCATTTTTTAAGCACGTGAACATAATACCCGTATGGCTTGTGTTGAAAGAATGATTTTTCTTTATAGTAGTATTTACCTTCAACCTCTGTAAATTTTTCTCGGTCTCCAACCGTCATGTTAGAAACATCTACTTCCACCTGTGGAAACTCGAACGAATCAATTTCCATAATCTTCCCTGTTGGGTAATAATTTATGTCGTCTATAAACTCTGGCATCTCAACTTGCCCAAACCTAAAATCGACAAATTTATTAATAAGCGAATTTGAATGTTTAATATGGTTTTTTAATCCGTCTTCAAATAGCTTTACCAATATATGTTTCCCAAAATTCTTGACATCGAACTCCGCTTCGCCAAATATCCATGACGCAATGGTTTCTTTATGGAGGAGTTTGTCATCTTCATTATAATTAATAGGAAGTTCTGGAATAGGGTCTTCAGGATTTACAACTAAAAAACTGCTATCTTTAAAGAGCCGATTGTAATTGTTGGCAAATTCGTGATTGCCAGACATGGGCGCCGCAAAAGCATAGGTTTTAAACGTGGTAGCCTTGCTAAACGTATGTTTTGGCAAATGCTCGAGATAGGCGCGTGTTAAGGTTGCCAAAGCACCACCTTGACTGTGCCCTGTTATTATAATATGGTGTATGCCTTTTTGATTTAACCTTCTAACTTGTGCAATAATGTTCTCCGATAACATGATTACCGTTAAGGCATATCCGGAATGCACCGCAGCGCTATCGGTTTTTGAAAAGGTGTATTCGTACAATTTTTCCTTTACAGTCATAGAGCCTTTTGCCGGTATCATGGCAGCATAGCAATTTTCTACCCAGCTAATTATTTTATCTGTAGACCCACGAAAACTAATTATGCCATACACCCCATTATCGAACACTCTAAACTTATTATCCATAGCCATGACACCAGAATCGTAGTTAAGAGCAAACCCGGCAGGTAAAATATCTTGATGCTCTCCAAACTGCCTATCAAAATTAAAAGTATTGCACGCCGCAATACTAGAAACAACTTCCTGCGTATTAAACCCGTTATTAAACTGCCCAAAACACTTGGCTGTAACCAGTAATGTTATAATGATAATATGCTTTGCCATAACCCTATTTGTTTTAATTACACTGCTTAAAAGCATATAATAAAAACGTCGGCAAAGTGGAAGTTAGTCTTTTTTAGCTTGGTTTTTTTGTCGGTAAACCCCTTAGCTACTAAAAATTATGCCGAGTGTTTGGTAATCAAATAGATTATCGTAAATTTGCAAACTCTTTTTAAGAGAGGAATGTTTAATAATTAAATTTAAAAAGTGTGGACACATTAAGCTACAAAACCGTTTCGGCAAACAAAGCCACTGTAAATAAAGAGTGGGTTTTGGTAGACGCTGAAGGGCAGACTTTAGGTCGCTTAGCTTCAAAAGTTGCAAAACTTTTAAGAGGCAAGCACAAGCCTAACTTCACACCACACGTTGATTGTGGCGATAACGTAATTGTTATCAATGCTGAAAAAATCAACTTAACTGGAAACAAATGGAACGACAAGACGTACATTCGTCACACGGGCTATCCAGGTGGGCAAAGAAGTTTAACTGCCGAAGAACTATTCGCTAAAGATCCAGCGAGATTAGTTGAGAAATCTGTAAAAGGGATGTTACCTAAAAACAAGTTAGGAGCAAACTTATTCAGAAACTTAAATGTTTATGTAGGCGCCGAGCACAATCACGATGCTCAAAAGCCTAAAACAATTAACTTAAACGAATTTAACTAATGGAAGTAATTCACAAAATTGGCCGTAGAAAAACGGCTGTTGCCCGTGTATATGTTGCGCCTGGCAAAGGAAACATCACGGTAAACAAAAAAGAATTAAATACTTACTTCCCAACTGCAACTTTACAGTACAAAGTAAACCAACCATTGGCCATGACCAATAACCAGGAGAACTTTGATATTTCTGTAAACGTATTTGGTGGTGGTATTACAGGTCAAGCCGAAGCTGTTCGTTTAGCCATTTCGCGTGCTATGTGCGAGCTAGACGAGGAAAACAGAGGCATTTTAAAGCCTGAAGGTTTATTAACAAGAGATCCAAGAATGGTAGAGCGTAAGAAATTCGGTCAGAAAAAAGCGCGTAAGAAATTCCAATTCTCTAAACGTTAATATTTTAAACAAAATTTTAATCCGTTATTGTTGCCCCAGACCACTTGGTTTGGATTTAGTTTAGCATCTAAATGGTTAAGGCCGAAATCGCCACTTAGCCATTGCTAATTCAACAGAACGTAAACTATTACAAAAATGGCAAAAGCAGAAGTAAAAGAGTTATTAGAAGCAGGTGTACACTTTGGTCACCTAACTCGCAAATGGGATCCAAACATGGCTCCTTACGTATATATGGAGCGTAATGGCATCCATATTATCAACCTCTACAAAACAGCAGCTAAGATTGAAGAAGCAGGCGCCGCATTAAGCAAAATCGCTGCTTCTGGACGCAAAATCTTATTCGTTGCTACAAAAAAACAAGCCAAAGACATCGTTGCCGAAAAAGCAGGTAACATTAACATGCCGTACATCACCGAAAGATGGCCAGGTGGTATGTTAACAAACTTTGTAACCATTAGAAAAGCGGTTAAGAAAATGGCTGCCATCGACAGAATGAAAAAAGATGGCACCTTCGAATCTCTTTCTAAAAAAGAGCGTTTACAAGTAGACCGTCAACGTGCTAAACTGGAAAAGAACCTTGGTTCTATTACCGACATGACACGTTTACCGGGCGCGTTATTTGTAGTGGACATTAAACGTGAACACATTGCAATTAAAGAAGCACAAAAATTAAACATTCCTATTTTTGCTATGGTAGATACCAACTCAGACCCACGTCAGGTTGATTATGTTATCCCAGCAAACGACGATGCTTCAAAATCTATAGAGAAAATATTATCGCATGTAACAGATGCTGTTGCTAACGGGCTTCAAGAGCGCAAAGCAGACAAAGAAGCATCTAAACCTACTCCTAAAAAAGCAGCCGTTAAAAAAGCCGCTTCAGAAGAGGAAGAATAAACTAAACATAATATTTACTTAACACATTAAAAGTCGTTTGGTTTGTTTCTTAACAGAGTAAATTAAACGACTTTTTTTCAATTTTTTTAAACACACATTATGACAAAAATAACTGCCGCAGAGGTTAATAAATTAAGAAAAGCTACCGGTGCTGGAATGATGGACTGTAAAAAAGCATTGGTTGAAGCTGAAGGTGATTTTGATACAGCAATTGAGGTTCTTCGTAAAAAAGGCCAAAAAGTAGCTGCAAAAAGAGCCGATAGAGAATCTACCGAAGGTGCTGCTATTGCAAAAGTTAATGCAGACAACACTATAGGTGCCGCTATTGTTTTAGGTTGTGAAACAGATTTCGTAGGTAAAAACGAAAACTTTGTTGACCTAGCCAACAAATTAGCCGATTTGGCATTAACTGCTGCCTCTAAAGAAGACCTTTTAGCTGCCGATATAGACGGCATGACCGTTGCCGATAAATTGGTAGAGCAAACTGGTGTTATTGGAGAAAAAATAGATTTAAATGCTTTTGAAAAAATAGAGGCCTCTTTTGTAGGATCTTACATTCATGCCGGTAACAAAATCGCAACCCTTGTTGGCTTATCGGCCAATGTAGACGGTATAGATGTTGCTGCTAAAGATGTAGCCATGCAAGCTGCCGCTATGAACCCAATTGCTCTTAACGAAGAAGGTGTAGATGCCTCTATCGTTGAAAAGGAAATTGAAATTGCTAAAGACCAACTACGTGCCGAAGGGAAACCAGAAAACATGTTAGACAATATTGCAAAAGGCAAACTAAACCGTTTCTTTAAAGACAACACCTTAGTAAACCAAGCCTTTATTAAAGACAACAAACAAAGCGTTGCCGAATACGTAAAAACGTATGGCGATGTTGAAATTACTGCATTTAAACGTGTCGCTTTAGGGTAAGCTAACGTTTCAAATTTTTAAATTCAAAGCCTCAGAAATCTCTGAGGCTTTTTTATTGCTTGACTCTCAAAAATCCGCTAATAATCTAAAAAATTATGTAGCTTTGCCTAACTTTCTATCAGAGCTATGAAATACAACAGGATTTTACTAAAATTATCGGGTGAAGCCCTTATGGGAAACCGCCAATACGGTATAGACCCAGAGCGCTTGGCCGAATATGCAGACGATATAAAAACCATTACCGATAAAGGGGTAGAAGTGGCCATTGTTATTGGTGGAGGCAATATTTTTAGAGGTGTTGCCGGAGCTAGTAACGGCATGGACCGCGTACAAGGCGACCACATGGGCATGTTAGCCACAGTTATTAACGGGCTAGCCCTACAAAGCGCTTTAGAAAATGCCAATGTTCCCACCAGATTACAAACGGCTATAGAAATAAACGAAGTGGCCGAACCATTTATTAGAAGAAAAGCCATACGCCACCTAGAAAAAGGCCGCGTGGTTATTTTTGGTGCCGGTACCGGAAATCCTTATTTCACAACAGACTCGGCAGCCGTATTACGCGCCATAGAAATTGAAGCCGATGTGATTTTAAAAGGCACCCGCGTAGATGGTATTTACAATGCCGACCCAGAAAAAGACGAAAAAGCCACCAAATTTGATTATATTTCCTTTGACGATGTCCTTCGCAAAGGATTAAAGGTTATGGACACCACAGCCTTTACCCTTAGCCAGGAAAACGAATTGCCTATTATTGTATTCGATATGAACAAGAAAGGAAACCTGTTAAAAGTTGTTTCTGGAGAAAAAATAGGCACCAAAGTTAACTTGTAAACAATAACACCTTTGGTTTACTTTTTGAGGTAACGCTATAAAAATTAAATTTTTTAAAACATGAACGAAGATATTGATTTTATATTAGACACCACCAAGGAATCTATGGAGCAAGCCATAAAACACCTTGAAAAACAATTGGCAAACATTAGAGCAGGAAAGGCCAGCCCTAGCATGTTAGGCAGCGTTATGGTCGATTACTACGGCTCGCAAACACCGCTAAGCCAGGTGGCCAATATTAACACACCCGACGGAAGAACCATTTCTGTACAACCATGGGAAAAAGCCATGCTACAAGAAATAGAAAAAGGCATCATGATTGCCAACCTAGGGTTTAACCCCATGAACAATGGCGAAATGATTATTATTAATGTGCCGCCATTAACCGAAGAGCGCCGCCGCGACCTCGCCAAACAAGCCAAGGCCGAAGCCGAAGACGCCAAAGTGGGCATTAGAAACTCCAGAAAAGACGCCAACAACGATTTGAAGAAACTTGACATTTCTGAAGACCTACTTAAAAATGCCGAAATTGATGTACAAGGATTAACAGACCAATACATTAAAAAAATTGACGAGATCCTAAGCATCAAAGAAAAAGAAATTATGACAGTTTAAAATAAAGGCAACGTGTTTACGTTGCCTTTACTTTATCATTTACATTTAAGCGTCATGTTTAAATTCTGTGCCTTTAGCCTGTTTTTTGTTTTATGCTTTTTTAAGGCACAGTCGCAAACCCCCAAGCCTCAAACCGATACGGTTAAAGTAGTAAACGACTCCATAAAACGAGTTGCCTTTATTAAAAGCCTAGCAAATGGCTACCTCCCTACCAAATATGTCGACTTCGATTTAAAATACCTATTTAAGTACAACCAATACGAAGGATTTAGAACAGGTTTAGGAGGCGAAACCAACCAAACATTCTCGCAAAAATACAAGCTTGCCGCCTATGCTGCCTACGGCTTTAGAGACCAACGCCTAAAATATGGTTTCAGCGGCGGCATAAGACTAATTCCAAACACAAATACCTGGATTAACCTATCGTACACAGACGATTTACTAGAAAGTGGCAGCTCTAACTTTTTAACCGATAAAAGGTTCTTTCAAGTGTTTCAGCCTAGGCTATTAAACATCAATCTATTTCACAGGCATGTCACCAAAGCCCTATCGTTTAGCCACCAGGTATCGCCAAAATTGCTTAGCGAAATCCAGTTTGCCTTTAGCGATATAGACCCCACCTATAATTACAATTATTTTTATAAAAACAGGCTGTATCACAATTTCGACTTGGCCACCACAACATTGTCTTTTCAATGGAGCCCCTTTAGCATTTACGAATCTATAAATGATGTTATTAAAGAAACCAAAAACGGCTACCCTAAGTTTACCCTACAATACATGCAAAGCTATCGCAATGCCTTTGGAAGCGATTTTGACTTCTCTAAAATAGACTTTAGAACCCTACATCAAATCACTCACAAAAACACCTCTAAATCTGAATTTCTATTGCGTTCTGGCCTAGCATTGGGCCATGTACCCTTAACACATTTGTACCATGCCTATCCCAACAACATCAATAAAGAAACGCTGTTGCAACGCTTTTCTGTAGGTGGTTTTTACAGTTTTGAAACCATGTTTTTTAATGAGTTTTTTTCAGACCGCTATGCCACCTTACAACTCAAGCACTATTTTAAGGCCTTTAACATTGCCAACCGCTTTAAACCTCAATTGGTTGTTAGCACCCGTTTTGCCATTGGCAACATGAACCACATTGCCAGGCACCACAACATTACATTTAACACCTTAAACAAAGGCTATACCGAGTCTACCATAGAAATAAATAAATTACTTTTTGGCTTTGGCCTAAGCGGGTCGTACAGATATGGCGCTTACCATTTACCAAATCTAGAAGACAATATTGCTATTAAGTTTACATTTAACATCACTTTATAGCGAATTTAACCTTTGTAATCGTTCGCTTTTTTCTACCTTTGCGGCTGTTTTTCAATAACTATGTTTAAATTACTTACAAGGGGGTTTTGGGACGCTGTTGCAAGGATAATTTTAAGAAACAAAGTTGCCATACTACTGTTTGTTGTAGCAGCTACGGTTTTTTTTAGTTATCAGTGGAAAAACATGCGCTTTACCTATACCGAAGCCAACCTGCTTCCAGACGACCATCCAGTAAACCTTGTTTACGGTAACTTTCTGGATAAATTTGGCGAAGAAGGCAACCTCATTGTTTTGGGCGTTAAAGACACAACCCTATTTACTGTTGAAAACCTTAACGCTTGGAATGCCCTTTCCGACAAGCTTAAAACCTTTACCGAAGTTACATCTGTAATATCCATAAAAGACCTACAAAAACTCACCAAAGACACCGCGCAGCAAAAATTTGGGCTAACCCCTTTTATTGCTGGCGAGATTACCTCTTTAACCGAAATAGACACCCTAAAACACCAGCTGTTTTCGCAATACCCTTTTTACGATAATTTCCTTTTTAACAGCCAAACCCAAACGGTAAGAACGGCGATTTACATGAAAAAGGACATTGTTAACACCCCAGCTAGGAAAGACTTTGTATTCGATCATTTACAGCCTGAAATAGACGCTTTCGAAGCCAAAACAGGCCTAGACGTTAGAGTTTCTGGAATGCCGTATATACGAACCCTAAATGCGCAAAATATTGTTGATGAAATAGGAAAGTTTATCGGGCTTGCCCTTGGGGTGACCTCCTTAATTTTCTTTTTCTTCTTTAGGTCGTTTAGAGCCACCATTATTTCTATGTTGGTGGTATGTGTTGGAGTAATGTGGACCTTTGGTATTATTGGGTTACTAAACTACGAAATTACCGTACTTACAGCTTTAATCCCGCCATTAATTATCGTTATCGGGATTCCCAATTGTATTTTCTTAATTAACAAATACCAACACGAAGTTAAGTTACACGGCAACAAAGTTAGGTCGCTACAACGGGTAATAACCAAAGTAGGCAATGCCACTTTAATGACCAATGTAACCACAGCTTCTGGTTTTGCTACCTTTATCCTTACCGAAAGCCAACTACTAAACGAGTTTGGTATTGTGGCCTCGCTAAGCATTTTAGGGATTTTTATGCTATGCCTGCTTATTATCCCTATTATTTACACCTTTTTACCCTTCCCTAAGGACCGCCACCTAGAGCATTTAAACAAACGCTGGATTGGCGGATTTGTAGATTGGATGGAACGCATGGTAAAACACAAGCGCATTACAATTTACATTACCTCTTTAATACTGCTTATAGGTAGCATTATAGGCATTTACCAAATACGAATCTCCGGAAGCTTGATAGAAGACATGTCTAAGGAGGCCCAGTTTTTTAAGGACATCCGTTTTTTTGAAGAAGAATTTAACGGCATTATGCCCGTAGAGATTTTGGTCGATACCAAACGCAAAAAAGGGGTTATGAAACTCAGCACCCTAAAGCGCATGAATGAGCTGGAAGAGGTTATTGCCGAAATCCCCGAGCTCTCTAGACCTGTATCGGTTGTAAGCTTGGTAAAATACTCCAAGCAAGCCTTTTACAACGATAACCCAAAATACTACCAATTGCCCACATCGCAGGAGCGCAATTTTATTTTAAGCTACGTTAAAAACTCCTCGTCTAATGTCGACCTGCTAAAAAACTTTGTAGACAGTACAGGCCAATATGCTCGTATTACAACGTTTATGAAAGACATTGGCACCGATAAAATGGAGCGCATAGAGGAAACCCTTCAAAACAAAATACAAAAGGTTTTCCCCGAAGACCGTTACGAGGTTACCATTACCGGTAAAGCTCTGGTGTTTCAAAAAGGCACCAAATATTTGGTAAAAAACCTAGCCATATCGCTATCCTTGGCCATTTTGCTCATAGCCCTATTTATGGCCTATATGTTTAGGTCGTTCCGGATGATTATTATCTCTTTAGTACCCAACTTACTCCCTTTGGTAATTACCGCCGGATTAATGGGCGTAGTAGGTGTGCCTATTAAACCTTCAACCATTCTTGTATTTAGTATTGCCTTTGGTATTTCTGTTGATGACACCATCCATTTCTTGGCCAAGTACAGACAGGAATTACAGGCCAACCACTGGAAAATACGAAAATCGGTTTACGGCGCATTACGAGAAACCGGCGTAAGCATGTTCTACACCTCTATTGTGTTGTTCTTTGGCTTCTCGGTGTTTACTGTTTCCGACTTTGGCGGCACGGTAGCCTTAGGCGCCTTAGTATCGGCTACCCTACTGTTTGCCATGCTATCCAACCTACTTTTATTACCCTCGCTGCTATTATCTTTAGAACGCAATATTGCCAACAAGGAAGTCTTAAAAAAACCGGCTATCAATATTATTCCTGAAGATGAAGATGAAGACGAAAACGACGACGGCCTTAACAACACGCCATCGCATTAAACCATTTAAAGACGTATCTTTGAATTAAAATTTCAATTATAATGACATCTTATACCGTTGCAAAATTACTATCAGAAGAGCTCACCCTTCAGCCCATAGAAATTAAAGGCTGGGTAAGAACCTTTAGAGCTAACCGCTTTATTGCCTTAAATGATGGGTCGACCTTAAAAAACATTCAATGTGTCGTTGATTTTGAAAACACAGACGAAAACACCCTAAAGCGCATAACTACAGGAGCTGCCGTACATATTAAAGGCGAACTTGTAGAAAGCCAAGGCAAAGGTCAAAACGTAGAAATTACCGTTTCTGAAATCGATATTTTAGGCGATTCAGATCCCGAAACCTATCCCATTCAACCTAAAAAACACTCTTTCGAATTCTTAAGAGAAAACGCCCATTTACGCACCAGAACAAACACCTTTAGCGCTGTTATGCGCCTACGCTCTGCCCTATCGTTTGCCATACACAAGTATTTTAACGACCAAGGGTTTTACTACATGCACGCCCCTATAATTACAGGTAGCGATGCCGAGGGTGCCGGTGAAATGTTTCGAGTAACCAACCTCGATGCCAAAAATCCACCTTTAACCGATGATGGGCAGGTAAACTACAAAGAAGACTTCTTTGGTAAAGAGACCAACCTTACGGTATCGGGCCAGTTAGAAGCCGAGACCTACGCCATGTCGCTGGGCAAGGTGTACACTTTTGGCCCTACGTTTAGAGCCGAAAACTCGAACACCTCGCGACACTTGGCCGAGTTCTGGATGATCGAGCCCGAGGTAGCCTTTATGGATTTGGCCGGCAATATGGATTTGGCAGAAGACTTTATGAAAGCCGTTTTAAGCTACGTTTTAGAACACAACATGGAAGACTTGGAGTTCTTGGAAAAACGCTTGCAAGAGGAAGAAAAAACCAAGCCTCAAGCCGATCGTAGCCCAATGCCATTAATCGAGAAACTAAAATTTGTAGTCGACAATAACTTTAAACGCGTAAGCTATACCGAAGCCATCGATATTTTACGCCATTCGAAACCTAATAAGAAAAAGAAATTCAACTACCTTATTAACGAATGGGGCGCCGACCTACAAAGCGAACACGAGCGCTATTTAGTTGAAAAGCACTTTAAGTGCCCCGTAATTTTATTTGATTATCCGGCAGACATCAAGGCCTTTTACATGCGCTTAAACGACGATGGCAAGACCGTTCGTGCCATGGATATCCTGTTCCCGGGTATTGGCGAAATTGTTGGTGGCGCACAACGTGAAGAACGCCTAGACGTGCTTAAAGAAAAAATGAGTGCTCTAGGAATAGACGAAAAAGAACTTTGGTGGTACTTAGACCTCCGCAAATACGGTACAGCAGTACACTCTGGATTTGGCTTAGGATTTGAGCGTTTGGTTATGTTCGCTACAGGCATGACTAACATTCGCGACGTTATTCCGTTCCCAAGAACGCCACAAAATGCCGAATTTTAAAAAAACCATAACATAAAATCACCCGAAAACAATCTATGTTTGTATAGCAAAATATAGATTGTTTTTTTTTAAATTTATTGAAATCTTATTTTAAGTATGCTCAAACAACACTTACAGTTTAAGTTATCGCAAAAATTGTCGCCGCAACAAATTCAGTTAATGAAACTGATCCAATTGCCTACGCAAGCTTTTGAGCAACGTTTAAAACAAGAATTGGAAGAAAATCCTGCTCTGGAAAGCGGCAAAGAACAAGCCCAAGATGAGTTTGATGATGTGTTTGAAAACCAAGAGGACGATTATTCCGATAGCGAAGAAATTAATGCCGAAGACATTAACGTAGACGACTATTTAAGCGACGACGAAATACCCGACTACAGAACGCAGTCTAATAATTACAGTAGCGACGACGAAGATAAAAATGTCCCGTATGCGGCTGGCATATCGTTTACGCAACATTTAATAAACCAGTTAAACACCTTTAGGCTGACCGATGAAGAACGGGAAATTGCCGAATTCTTGGTAGGCAGTATTGATGAAGGTGGCTACATACGCAGAGCTTTAAGCGATATTGTAGACGACTTAGCCTTTACCCAAAACATCTATACCGACGAGGCTACCGTAGAAAAAGTCCTAAAAAAAGTACATCAGCTAGATCCTGCCGGCACCGGTGCTAGAGATTTACAAGAGTGTTTAAGCATCCAGCTTCACCGAAAGGAAAAAACAAAATCTATTGCGCTAGCACTAGCCATTATTGACGGAGCTTTTGAGCAATTCACAAAAAAGCATTATAAAAAGCTGCTTCAGAAGTTCGATATTACAGAAGAAGAACTTAAAGGAGCCATACACGAAATTGAACGCCTAAACCCCAAGCCAGGAGGATCTTACGCGGGTAACAACCGTTTAATAGAGCACATTGTCCCCGATTTTGCCATAAAAATTACTGATGGCGAATTAGAGCTTACCCTAAACGGCCGGAATGCACCCGAGCTTCATGTCTCTGGCGAGTACAACAATATGCTTAAAGGCTACAAGGAATCGAAGGACAAATCGAAATCGCAGAAAGATGCGGTCATGTTTATTAAACAAAAACTAGATGCCGCAAAATGGTTTATCGAAGCCATTAAGCAACGCCAACAAACCCTTTTTGTTACCATGAGTGCCATTATGCACTACCAAAAAGACTACTTTTTAACTGGAGACGAGCGCAATTTAAAACCCATGATCTTAAAAGACATTGCCGATGAAATAGACATGGACGTTTCTACAGTGTCGCGTGTGGCCAACAGCAAGTATGTCGATACCCCTTATGGTACCAAGCTAATAAAAGAGTTCTTTTCGGAGGCCATGAAAAATGACCAAGGCGAGGATGTTTCTACCAGAGAGATTAAGAAAATTTTAGAGACAGTCATCGATAAAGAGAACAAAAAGAAACCGCATACCGATGATGCGCTTGCCAAAATACTAAAGGAAAAAGGCTACCCCATAGCTAGACGAACAGTGGCTAAATACCGCGAGCAATTAGACATTCCTGTAGCCAGGTTGCGTAAAAAAATATGACACACCATATTTTAAAGAGCATATCGTTTATTTTCCATCCGGTAATCATGCCTCTATTGGGAGTGCTTTTTTATTTTTCGAAGACCAGAAGGTTTATCCCAAACGAAATTATCTATGCCAAGCTGGTTTCAATTAGTATTTTAACCGTGTTTTTACCCATACTGTTCTACTTCCTGCTTAAAACCTTGCGAAGGGTAGAAACCGTCTATTTAAAAACGTCTAAAGAACGCATTACCCCGCTACTTTTAAATGGTGTTGTTGTGTTACTAATTATTAATCGGGTGCTGCCGTTCTCTGAGATTGTCGAGCTGTATTATTTTTTTGTGGGCATACTCGTCTCAACCATTACTTGCTTACTTTTAGCCCTGTTTAATTTTAAGGCCAGCCTTCACATGGTGGGGCTTTCTGGTATAGGCATGTTTTTTCTTGCCTTAAGCCTTCATTTTAGCATAAACATAAATGGCACTTTGGCCTTGTTGGCTATTGTTTTTGGTGCTGTAGCAACTTCAAGACTGCACCTAAAGGCCCATAACTACAACGAACTTATTATTGGGGCACTTGTTGGTTTTATGCCGCAATTGCTTCTTTTAAAATATTGGTTATAAGATGTAGAAAATTAGCCCTGCTCGTACTTCGTTAATGGCTATTTGCTCATCGTTTACGTAAGCTTGGTCGTTAAACATGGGGTTTAGGGCATAATAAATATGAAAATTCCAGGTGTTATAACCAAAGCTAAGGGTTAGACCGTATTGAAACTTATTTAGCTGCTCTAGGTTTCGGGTTTTTATGCTTCCTAAGCTCCCTTCATACTTGGCCACATTATAAAAAGAATAGCCTAATTTTACCCCTGTATAAATGCGCCAAAACTTGTACGATTCGGCTGTTGATGTGCGCCATCTAAATTCCAGCGGCAGTTCTACCAAATAATTGATGAGTCTGTTTTTGGAGTGTGTGATGTCAGATTCGCTTAAATTAAGATACTCGTACTTCCCGCTTTCTGTTTTGGCAATAAGCAAGTTGTGGTTAAAGGCATTTCTGGCAAGCCCTAACCCTAGGCCTAAGGCCACATTTCGGCGTTTGTTTATGGGCATGTCCTTAATACCTCCTAAATGAAACCCACTGGAGAAGCCCGTTTGTGAAACATTATTGGGCTTTTGAGCCATAAGGTTATAGGTCACTGCAAAATAAAACTGGTCTTCTTTATAACGCTTATCTAAAGTTGCAATTGAATCTTGCAAGGGCTGCTCTTGGGAGGCTCCCTTGGTTATGGCAAACAAACAAAAAAAGGCTAGGCAAATAAACTTCATCATGGGTTATGCAAATACTGTAATATACTAATAAAGGCGTTAAGATTACTCAAAACGCCTTTATTATAAAATTAAGTGACTTATAAATAAACTAGTTTTTTAGTCCAGCTAAAGCGTCGCCTTTTCTGGTTGTGTAGTTTATTTTTAGAGCATTAACTTTTCTTAGCTCTTGTTTTATGTCGGTTACAATACCCATACTGGCATCGCTATCTACTTTTAAAGAGGTGGTTAAAAAAGGCACCAACTCTTCTCTTTTAGATGCCCGTTCTGCTTGTATAAAGGCAGCGATATCGTCAACATCGGCAAACTTATCGTTTAATTGTATTCTTGCCTCTGTACCAAATTTACTTTGGTAATTGCTGCTTGGTTTACCTACATAAATGTACATTACCAGGTCTTTTTTATCTAATTTTTCAACTTGGTCTGCGGCAGGTAAACTGTTTTGCACCTTCAGGGTGTTTTGTCTCATTACTGTTGCCACCATAAAGAAGAACAATAGCATGAATACAATATCTGGTAAGGATGCTGTAGAAATCGCAGGTAAATCTCCCGACTTTTTCTTTTTAAATTTAGACATATCTTGGTATGTTATCTAATTAGACTTAGGCTCTGCCTCTGAGAATTTTTGAGGGATTAAGAGTTTTATTTTCTCTAGTTTCTCTTTCAAATCTTCCTTAAGTTTCGAATCTGTTCGAGGGTCGTTGTACTTTCTCTCGGCCTCAACAAAACTCATTTGTAAATTAGGAAAATCTCTTTCAAATTCTCTGTTTCTTAATTGGTTGTATGCTGCAATAATTTCGTTCTGAACGGCAATATAAGTATCGTACTTAGTTGCTCTATCACTTTGTAATGACACAACTGCTTTTTGGAAATTATCGGATGATTTTGGGTTTTTCTTCCCTTTGCATCGCTTACAAGCATCTTCACCAGTACCGCCACCATTATCTAGAAATTTAACTGCTTCGGCTCTTAAATCCTTAATATTTAAAAGCTTTTCTTCTCCACCTGTTTTCACAAACAATTCGTTGTTTCTGTTTACGTTAAGCTGGAAAATGTTTTTCTGTTTAATGATAACGTCTTGTTCTTGGTTTTCCTCTATTGGAGGTAGTTTTCTGCTCAATCCAGAATCTGTCTCAATAGTTGTGGTTACCAAGAAGAAAATTAATAATAAGAAAGCAATGTCAGCCATTGAGCCTGCATTAACTTCTGGTGCTGATCTTTTTGCCATAATTAATTGTTATCTTATCTGTTAATCATTTTTTTAACTCCTGAGTACAACATGGCACCACCTGCTATAAATACTAAGAAGTAGAACATATAAAGTCCTGCTCCAACAAGTTTCGAGCCGCCCTCAGAAAGTACTTCTCCGTCGCGCAATGGGGTTTCTACACCTTCGGCAAAGGCAAAATAGCACACAAGCGCTAATAAAACGAAAGCGCCTACGCCTATAAGTGCATTTTTAAGCGACTTTGGATTTGTGAATAGGTTTTTTAATACAAAAATTAACACAAAACCAATTACCAAGGCCATAATAATGTAAGCAACATAGGCAATAGGATCGATAATAGCTGTATCTCCCATTAAGGCATCTGCTTTAATGGTATCGTCTCCAGTTGCAATAATGCGAACTAGGAAAACAATACCAGCAACGCCCAATACGGCAGCTAATATTTTAAATAGTTTATGTAAATTCATAACGTGTTTTTAATTAAAATTATTACTTCTTATTTCTAATTAACAAGTCCATTAAAGTAATCGAAGCATCTTCCATATCGTTAACGATACTGTCGATTTTAGCAATAATGTAGTTGTAGAAAATTTGAAGTATAATTGCAACGATAAGACCAAATACCGTTGTTAAAAGGGCTACTTTAATACCCCCTGCTACAAGCGATGGTTGCATATCTCCGGCAGCTTGAATTTTATCGAAGGCTTGAATCATACCAATTACCGTACCCATGAATCCTAACATTGGCGCCAAGGCGATAAATAATGAAATCCAAGACACGTTTTTCTCTAATTGTCCCATTTGAACGCCACCATAGGCAACAACGGCTTTTTCTGCAGCCTCGATACCCTCGTCTGTTCTGTCCAATCCTTGGTAAAAGATTGATGCTACAGGACCTTTTGTGTTACGACAAACTTCTTTAGCAGCTTCTACACCACCAGACTGTAAAGCGTCTTCAACCTCTTTTGTTAATTTTTTAGTATTTGTAGTTGAAAGGTTTAAAAAGATAATTCTCTCAATAGCGATGGCTAAACCAAGAATTAAACATAATAATACAATCCCCATAAATACTGGACCACCTTCTATAAAGCGCTTTTTAAGTTCTTGGTGAAATCCTGCTGATTCTTCGACAGCTGCAGTATCTTCGGCGGCATCGTCTTGAATTGTTGCTGCAACGGCATTAGCAGTAGTTGCGTAAGTAGTTGCATTAGCTGTTCCCATTACCATAAAACATAAAATGGCAAGGATAGAAAATAATCTTTTCATTGTTCTTGTTCTTAATTTTATTAGTTAAAAGTGTTTAAAGATATAAAAAAAATGTGATTATAAAACAAAATAACAGCAGAGAGGAAGGGATTCGAACCCTCGATACGCTTTTGGCGTATACACACTTTCCAGGCGTGCGCCTTCGACCACTCGGCCACCTCTCTGTATTTGTTGTATCGTTTTACAATACCAATAGGCAAATAACAAAAAAACTTTTGAAAGGTGAAAATTTTGACGGTTAATTTTATGTCATTTCCCCTCTTAATGATGTTTCGAAGATCGTTTTGAAGGTTTTTGAGGATATTTTCTCTCCTAACATGTACATTAATTTTGTTACTGCGGCCTCGGTAGTTATGTCTTTTCCCGAAATGACGCCCAACTGCTTTAATAGCGAACTGGTCTCGTAGCTCCCCATACTTACACTCCCTCCAGAACATTGGGTAACATTTATAATCTGTGCCCCTCTAGCTATTGCGGCCTTTATAAGGTCGATAAACCAGGCTTCTGTCGTGGCATTTCCTGCACCATAGGTCTCTAGAATTATTCCTTTTACCGTAGCATTGTGCATTAGGCACTCCAAAACAGCTTTCGAGATGCCCGGAAACAACTTTATTAGCGCGATATTGGTATTAAACTGTTTATGGACCACCAGTTTTTTTCGGGCATTAGGCCTAAACAAATCTTCGTAGTTTACGTTTAAATGCACCCCAGACTCTGCTAAGTGCGGGTAATTTAACGACTCGAACGCTTCAAAATGCTCGGCGTTTATTTTGGTTGTTCTATTGCCTCTATACAATTTGTATTCAAAATACAGCCCCACTTCCTTAATTACAGGCCGGCCGTTTTTTTGTAAAGAAGCCATTTGTATGGATGTAATTAGATTTTCCTTAGCATCTGTTCGCAAATCGCCAATGGGTAGTTGCGACCCAGTTAAAATAACGGGCTTTGCTAGGTTTTCTAACATAAAGCTCAAGGCCGATGCGGTATAACTCATGGTATCGCTACCGTGAAGCACAACAAAACCGTCGTAAATATGATAGTTTGTTTCTATTATTTCGGCCATTTGCACCCAATAATCCGGATTCATGTTAGATGAATCTATAGGATCATCAAACGAAATAGTGGAAATGTTGCAACTTATCAGCTTCAATTCGGGGATGCGTTTCAGCAAATTATCAAAATTAAAGGCTTTTAAGGCACCTGTGTTGGGGTTTTTAACCATACCTATGGTTCCACCCGTGTAAATTAGCAATATGTTTGGTTGGTTATCCATAAGCTAAATTTTAAAAATATCTTTAGAATTTTGCGTGGTAATTTCAGCAATGGTCTCTACAGGGCAGTCGTACAGTTCGGCCAATCTCTCCAGAATCTTTACCACATAGGCGCTCTCGTTGCGCTTGCCTCGGTATGGTTTTGGGGCCAAGTAAGGCGAATCTGTCTCTAGAACAATGTGCTTTAAATCGATTTGGTTGATAAACTGGTCGATTTTCCCATTTTTAAAGGTTACAACACCGCCAATACCCAATTTCATGTTAAACGACAGGGCGCGTTTGGCTTGTTCTAGGGTGCCAGTAAAACAATGGAAAATCCCAAAAAGCTGGTCGTCTTTTTCGGTTTCCAAGACTTCAAAAATTTCATCAAAAGCATCGCGGCAATGAATTACTATGGGCAAATGGTATTGTTTGGCCAGCTTAATCTGATATTTAAAAGCGTCCTTTTGAATGTTTAAAGTTGAAGTATCCCAATACAAATCTATCCCTATCTCGCCTACAGCACAAAATTTACGCGCCGCCAACTGCGCCGTTACATGAGCCAGTTCTTCTTTGTAATTTTCCTTTACCGAGGTTGGGTGCAGCCCAGCCATTAAATGCACATGCTCTGGAAAGTCGCTTTCCAACGCCAACATGGCGGCAGTATAGGTCGAGTCGATAGCGGGAACAAAAAACCTTTTAACTCCCAAATCTAACGCACGCTGCATCATGTCTGCCCTATCCTCATTAAACGCTTCACTGTATAAATGTGTGTGTGTATCGGTAATTATCATAAGACAAAAATATAAAAGTCCGCAGCAATACCTGTTTTTTTACAGACTATTTACACCGTAGAATAATCTTACAAAAAAGAACAGGCAATGCACCAAAACAACAGCTTCCTTTAATTTATTGGCATATTTCAACTTTAATCTTCTTCAAGCGTTGTATTTTTACAATTACAAACAACGTTAGGATACATGAAATTGCAGGAACATATACAATTAAAAGAATTTTTACTTGAAAGAGGCTATGTTAGAAAAAAATTACACCTCACAAAAACCAATCATTTTGAAATTAGAGCCTCTATAAACGGAGTTAAAGGATCTTTTATCTTGGATACTGGCGCTTCCAGCTCTTGTTTGGATTTTGAGAGCATAAACAGATTTAAGCTTAAGGCTAAAGACTCTGAAGTAAAAGCTGCGGGTGCCGGAGCTATAGATATGACAACCCAAATAGCACCAAAAAACAAAGTTAAAATAGGCAAATGGAAAAAAGACAAAGTAGCTTTAATCCTATTTAGCTTATCCCATGTAAATACGGCCTTGGTAAACCACAATGCAAAACCTGTTGACGGTATTATAGGCGCCGATATTTTAAAAAAGGCCAAGGCTATTATAGACTACGACAAGAAATATCTTTATTTAAAGCTTTAGTTTTTGGCTTGTTTTTGTTAAAAAACCCTTATTTTTAAAAAGCCAACTCCTACTAACTAACAATGCAAACACCTTCTATAATAATAGCTGACGACCACCCACTTATCCTTAAAGGCCTTGAAGATTTTTTAAAAGAACGCCAACACAATGTTGTTGCCAGTGCCGTTCATGGTAAAAAAGCCTTTCAACTTATCGAAGAACTAAAGCCAGACATTGCCATTCTAGACATACAGATGCCCTATTTAACAGGACTTCAAATTGCCGAAAAGTGCAAAACATTAGATTTCACAACGAAGGTTGTCCTTATTACAGTTGAAAAGGACGAAGCCATTTACCATCAGGCCAAGAGTTTAAATGTGTACGGTTATGTGCTTAAAGAGTTTGCCCTAACAGAAATTGAAAATTGCATTACCTCTGTTTCAGAGGGCACGCCTTATTTTAGTCCAGAACTGCTTTTATATTTAGAAAAGGAGCGTGTTCCTAAAGAACTCGAACTGCTTACTCCAACCGAAAAAGAAATCTTAAACCTTACGGCAAAGAATAAAACAGCCAAGGAAATTGGCGATTTGCTATTTATCTCCTACCGCACCGTAGAAAAACACAAAAGCAACATTTTAAAAAAACTTGACTTAACTTCGAAACACACTAGCTTAACCTTATTTGCCAAGGAAATTGAACCCTTTTTAAAGTAAAAATACGTGTTTCTACGTATTGTTTGGCATGCTTATTTTCACGACATTTGTAACAGCTATTAAACTATTTACTTAAAGGGAGTAAGAGTCCTGTTCTTTATCAAAAACAACAAAGAACAGGACTTTTTTTGTAGTCTTCCCCCTAAATATACGTGTTTCTACGTATTGTTTCGCTTTCGTTTTATTAGGATATTTGTTAAGCTATTAATCATTACCTTTAATTTCAAACCAATTAAGGGCTATATAAGAAAGCTCTGCTCCCGCAAAAAAGGAGCAGGGTTTTTAAAAAAACACTTGCACCATGCCAAATGAATTAGACAACCTACATCTTATGGACAATAACATGAAACCATTAAGCAAATACCTAATTATTGCCATTTTGGTTTTTGCTGTACTTATAATTTCATTAAATATTATCGTTAATTTTTTTAATTTTTAGTTAGTTAGTTTATTAAAAAAAGAAAAGGCGTTATCTAAATATTTAGATAACGCCTTTTTAAATGTGTTATAATCAACTTAAAGCTCCAAGGCTTTTTTAACGTCATTGCCCATCAATAATTCTACCGGATTTTCCAGAGCTTCTTTTACAGCTACCAAAAATCCTACAGATTCCTTACCGTCAATAATTCTATGATCGTAAGACAAGGCTAGGTACATCATGGGGTGTATTTCTACTTTACCATCAACCGCTATAGGGCGCTCTATAATGTTGTGCATTCCTAAAATACCACTTTGCGGTGGGTTAATAATTGGTGTAGACAACATGCTTCCAAACACACCACCATTAGAGATGGTAAATGTTCCGCCTGTCATTTCGTCTACGGTAATTTGTCCGTCACGAGCACGAATTGCCAAACGTTTAACTTCGGCCTCTACGCCTCTAAAGGTTAAGTTTTCGGCATTTCTAATTACAGGTACCATTAAACCTTTTGGGCCAGATACGGCGATACTGATATCACAAAAATCGTAAGAAATCATTTCTTTTCCGTCGATCATGGAGTTTACTGCCGGGAACTCTTGTAATGCTCTTACAACAGCTAAAGTAAAGAAACTCATAAACCCAAGACCAACACCATGCTTGTCCTTAAACGCTTCTTTGTACTGCTTACGAAGTTCGAAAATAGGCGTCATGTTGGCCTCGTTAAAGGTCGTTAACATGGCCGTTTCGTTTTTGGCAGACACCAAACGCTCTGCTACTTTTCTACGAAGCATAGACAGTTTTGAACGCGATTCGCCTCTATTACCACCTGTTGGTGTGCCCATAGATGGTTTTGCATTAACGGCGTCGTCTTTGGTTACACGTCCATCTTTTCCTGTGCCTTTTACTTCTGAAGCTTGCATGCCTTTTTCAGCCAAAATCTTTTTGGCCGCTGGGCTAGCTGTTCCCGTTGCGTATGTTTTATTTTCTGCAACTGGCTCGGGCTTTTTCTCTTCAGCTTTAGGAGCCTCAGCTACTTTTTCTTCTTTTGCTGGCGCAGCGGCACCATCAGGCTTTGCTGCACTTGTATCGATTAAACATACCACTTCACCTACCGCTACGGCATCGCCTTCTTCAGCTTTTAGCGTTATGGTTCCGCTTGCTTCTGCTGGAAGTTCTAGTGTTGCTTTGTCACTATCAACTTCGGCAATAGCTTGGTCTTTTTCTACATAGTCACCATCTTGCACTAACCATTCCGCTATTTCTACTTCGGTAATGGATTCACCTGGTGAAGGCACTTTCATTTCTAAAATCATTGTGATATAATTTTATGTTTGGATATTTTATCGTTGATTATTTTTTGTTTTATCGAACACATAGTCGATAACCTCTTGGTGGCGCTTTTTAGAGCGTATGACACTTCCTGCTGCTGGCGCTCCATAAGGGCGTCTCGAGGCAACCCTAAAGGTTTTAACCTCATCCATATGCATTAACATATGAGCGTAAGCTCCCATGTTTCTAGGTTCTTCCTGTGCCCACACCACATCGTCTACATGTGCGTATGCTTTTAATATTTTCCTGATTTGCTTTTCTGGAAGCGGGAACAATTGCTCTATTCTAATTAAAGCCACATCGTCTCGTTCTAACGTTTCGCGTTCTTCCAATAAATCGTAATAGAATTTACCGGTTAAGAAAACCAAGGTTTTTACCTTTTTGGGTTCGACCAAGGTGTCGTCTATTACCATTTGGAAACTGCCGTTAGCAAACTCCTCGACGGTTGAGACACATTTTGGATGACGCAATAAGCTTTTTGGCGTAAATACGATTAATGGCTTTCTAAACTTAGCTCTCACCTGTCTGCGTAATAAATGGAACATGTTAGCCGGTGTTGTACAATCGGCCACATACATGTTGTCCTTAGCACACAATTGCAAATAGCGCTCCATACGTCCCGATGAGTGTTCTGCTCCTTGCCCTTCGTAACCGTGTGGCAATAGCATTACTAGACCGTTTTGTAGTTTCCATTTATCTTCTGCTGCAGAAATGTATTGGTCCAACATAATTTGGGCACCATTACTAAAGTCTCCAAATTGAGCTTCCCAAATGGTTAGTGTTTTTGGGCTTGCCATGGCATAACCATAGTCAAAACCAACCACCCCATATTCTGAAAGTAAGGAATTGTATATAAAGAATTTGCCTTGTTTATCGTTTATGTTGTTAAGCAATACCACTTCTTCTTCGCTGTCCTCTACCTTTACTACGGCGTGGCGGTGCGAAAACGTACCACGCTCTACATCCTGCCCAGAAACACGCACATCGTGGCCTTGCGCCAACAAACTACCATAGGCTAAATGCTCTGCCATAGCCCAATCTAGCTTGTTCTCGTCGAACATGGTTTTTCTAGACTGCACCAAACGTTGGATTTTTCTAATAAACTTCTTGTCTTCTGGCAATGTAGAAATAACATTGGCAATATGTTCCAAATCCGCTACAGGATATGTGGTATTTACCGATTTCAACATTTTATCTTCTTCAACGGTAATATAATCTTCCCACTCATTTTGCATGAATGGTGTTATAACTGTTTTTTCCTGCTTACGAGAGTCTTCTAGGTTTTCTTCTAGTTTAGCTTTGTAAGCAGCTTCCAGCTCTTGAACATGTGCTTCGTCTATAACGCCTTGCGCTATTAATTTAGCAGCATAAATATCTCTTGGGTTTTTGTGCTTCGATATGGCTTTGTACAGTAAAGGCTGGGTAAATTTAGGTTCATCGCCTTCGTTATGTCCGTACTTTCTATAACCTAAAAGATCGATAAACACATCGCGTTTAAACTGCATTCTAAACTCTAGGGCAAACAACATCGCATGCACAACCGCTTCGGCATCGTCTGCATTAACGTGCATTACTGGCGACAGGGTTACTTTGGCTATGTCTGTACAATATGTACTAGAACGTCCGTCCAAGTAATTGGTGGTAAACCCAACTTGGTTGTTTACCACAATATGAATGGTTCCGCTGGTTTTATAGCCTTCTAGTTGGGCCATTTGAACCACTTCATAAACCAAACCTTGTCCAGAAATTGCGGCATCGCCATGAACTACTATTGGAAGAACTTGGGATGGGTTTTCTGGATATTTATCATCTTGCTTTGCTCGGGCAATACCTTCTACCACAGCACCAACCGTTTCTAAGTGCGATGGGTTAGGTGCTATGTTTAGGTTTATTTTCTTGCCTGTTTCGGTTTCACGATCGCAGGTCCATCCTAAATGGTATTTTACGTCGCCATCAAAAACTTCCTGCTCATAATCTTTACCGTCAAACTCGCTAAATATATCTCTTGCCGATTTTCCAAAAATGTTTGTTAGAGTGCTTAGGCGCCCTCGGTGGGCCATACCCATAACAAATTCCTTCACGTCATACTCGGCTGCTTTTTCAATAACAGCATCAAGGGCTGGAATTAAAGATTCGCCACCTTCTAAAGAGAAGCGTTTTTGCCCCACGTATTTGGTGTGCAAGAAGTTCTCAAACGAAACGGCTTCGTTAAGTTTTTTTAGGATGTGCTTTTTTTGGTCGCTTGAAAAAACTGGCTGGTTATCGTTAATGTTAAGCTTTTTCTGTATCCACTGAATTTCTTCTGGATTTCTTATATACATATACTCAACCCCTATCGAGTCGCAATAAATGCTTTCTAGGTGCCTAATAATTTCTTTTAGCGGTTGTGCGCCTATCCCCAATATTTCTCCGGCATTGAACACGGTATCGAGATCGGTTGCCGATAGGCCAAAATTCTCCAACGCTAATGTGGGGGCATATTTTCTGCGCTCGCGTACAGGGTTTGTTTTGGTAAACAAATGCCCTCTTGTACGATAGCCATCAATAAGCTTTACTATTTGGAATTCTTTTTTCAGTTCTTCTGAAATAGGCTTACATACCAAGTCGGTATCTATTTCAGTGCTGACATTCTCACCATATTCACTTCCAAAATCGCACCCTTGAAAAAAGGCTCTCCAACTAGGCTCGACTGAATCTGGATTTCTTAAATATTGGTCATATAAGTCTGCAAAATATGCCGTATGTGCCGCGTTTAAAAAGGAATATCTATCCATTATGCTTTAAAATGCTTCTAGCGATTTGAAAAATTTATACAAAAGTACAACTTTTGGCAAAATTCCCTTATCTTTTATTATATTTATAACATCTCTACTTTAAGGTTTTAGGTTATGGCCATTTTTACAGTAAAACCAAAGCGAAATTCAGCCGTCTTCTATGGGGTAATTCTGCTTTTTTTTAGCCTTGCCACCACCGCCCAAGAAAACAAAACACCCTTTTGGAATAACGTAAGATATGGCGGAAGCCTTGGCCTAAGTTTTGGCGATGGTTTTTTTAGCGGCACCATTGCGCCAAGTGCCATTTATAAATTTAACAACCATGTTGCTTTAGGCCTTGGGTTAAGAGCCAATTACAACAATAGGAAAAACTACTACAAATCTACCATATTGGGAGGGCGTATTATAGGAATTTTCTACCCTATTAATGAACTACAATTGTCCACCGAATTTGAAGAACTGCATGTTAACAGAAATTGGGACAGCAGTTGGAACACACAAACCGAAACCTATTGGTACCCCGCCTTATTTCTAGGTGCCGGATACCGCATATCGACCAGCAGGATCTCTACTGCTATAGGAATTAGATATGACGTTTTGTATGATGGCGATAAAAGCGTTTACGCCGATCCTTGGATGCCCTTTATAAGCGTTTATTTTTAACCCCTTTTTTAGACTTACACGATAATATATAGGACTCCCTATTTCCAATAAAACACCTCAAAAATACTCTTAAAAGACAAAAAAGTCCTAAATATGATTTAAGTCATGTTTTATCCTAAATTCTAGTTTTACTTTTGTGTAATTAAATAAATTAAAAATATGAAATCTACATTAAAATTACTGACACTTATCTTAGCCCTAATGGTATTTAACTGTGGTGGCAAAGAAGAAAAAAAGAAAGAAGGCTTTTCGTACCAACAAAAGGCCCCAACAGAGCAAACACAAAAAAAAGAAGCAGCCCCTGAAAAAGTTCCAGCCTCTAAACGCGTAGACTTATCTAACAAAGGCGTTGGACCAATTACCTCGGTAGCTTTAGACAGCAATATAGACCAAGCAATGGCAGACAAAGGTGCCGACGTATTTAAGAAAATGTGTACTGCTTGTCACCGTACAGAAAAGAAATTTATTGGGCCTTCTCCAAAAGACATTCTTGACAGAAGAAGCCCAGAATGGGTAATGAACATGATTCTAAATCCAGAAGAAATGGTTCAAAAAGACCCCTTAGCCAAAGAATTACTTATAGAATTTAACGGTTCTCCAATGGCCAACCAAAACCTAACGGAAGAAGAAGCCAGAGCCGTTCTAGAATATTTTAGAACCCTATAAAACAGGCTATTATGAAAACGCAACTTATCCCCTTATTTTTAATCGTAGCACTCGTTCTTTCAGGTTGCAAAAACCAAGCAACCAACGAAGAAGCCGGGAACAACACCCCTGCCGTTTCAGAAAGTGCCTCCCATGCTAAAAAGCAAGGACAGGCCTTTATAAAAGACGACGAATCGGAGCCCAACGTTCTAGACATAGCCCTAGGCTCTAAGGACCACACTACGCTAGTAAAAGCTGTACAAGCGACAAATCTAGAAAATGCTTTGGTAAACGCAGGCCCTTTAATGGTTTTTGCCCCAACCAACGAGGCGTTTAACGCCCTACCAGAAGGCACTTTAGACAATCTTTTGCTTCCTGAAAATAAGGCTAAGTTGGCGTTTATTTTAAAACACCACGTTACCCCTGGAAACTATAGCAAGGATTTTATTAAAAAATTCAAGCACCTAGGCCAAGCCAGTAACGAAAATGCTCCTGTAGAAGTAAAAGGAGATGACGTGTACGTGGGTGGCGCAAAAATAATTGCTAGCATTCCTGCTGGCAATGGGATTGTACATGTTGTAGACAAGGTTATTATCCCAGGAAATTAAACACTTTAAAACCCTATTATTATGAAAAACACGTTTAAATTAATGGTTGGGCTCCTCATGGCGGGTATTGTCATGACAAGCTGTAACAATCAAAATTCGTCAAACAATAAAGCCAACGGTGCCTTAAGTTCAAGTGCTGCCGAAAAAGTATACGTTGCCCCTGGAGAACACGACGAATACTATGCCTTTATGTCTGGTGGGTTTAGCGGTAACTTAACGGTTTATGGCTTACCCTCAGGAAGAATGTTCAAAGAAATTCCGGTATTCTCACAATACCCAACTAACGGTTATGGGTACTCTGAGGAAACCAAACCCATGCTAGAAACATCGTTTGGTTTTGTACCTTGGGATGACTCTCACCACCCCGACATCTCGCAAACCAATGGCGAGCTAGACGGGCGTTGGATCTTTATTAACGGTAACAACACCCCACGTATTGCTAGAATTAGCTTAAAGACTTTTGAAACCGAGGAAATTATCGAAGTTCCTAACAGTGCCGGCAACCACAGTTCTTCGTTCATTACAGAAAATACCGAGTATGTTGTTGCAGGAACACGTTTCTCTGTACCTGTACCACAAAGAGACATGCCTATTAACGAATACAAAGGAAACTTTAAAGGCGCACTATCTTTTATTTCTGTAGACCCAGAACACGGGCACATGGATTTAAAATTCCAAATATTAATGCCTGGTTTTAACTACGACCTATCACACCCAGGACGCGGAAAATCGCATGGTTGGTTCTTCTTCACAACATACAACTCTGAAGAAGCTAGCACCTTACTTGAAGTTAACGCCTCTCAAAACGACAAGGACTTTATTGCCGCCATTAACTGGAAGAAAATTGAAGAGTATGTAAACAACGGTGGCGGAACCATGATGCCTACCAACTATGCCCACAACGTTTACGACGAGCACACCCACACAGCAACTTCTACCATGAAAAAAGAAGTTCGCGTTGTTAACCCAACCGATGTACCTGGTGCCGTTTATTTATTGCCAACACCAAAATCGCCACACGGTTGCGACGTAGATCCTAGTGGCGAGTACATTGTTGGCAACGGTAAACTTTCGGCCAACCTAACAGTACACTCATTTACCAAAATGCTAGACGCCATAGAAAACGAAAAATTTGATGGTGATGCCTATGGTATTCCTATCTTAAATTTCGATGATGTTTTAGCTGGCACTGTAGAGCAACCTGGTTTAGGCCCTTTACATACCGAGTTTGACGACCAAGGTAACGCCTACACAACCTTCTTTATCTCTTCTGAAGTGGTGAAATGGAAATTAGGCTCTTGGGAAGTTATCGACAGAAAACCAACCTACTACTCTGTAGGACACTTAATGATTCCTGGAGGAAACTCACGTAAGCCATTTGGAAAATATGTGGTAGCCATGAACAAAATAACCAAAGACCGCTACTTACCAACAGGCCCAGAACTAGAGCACTCTGCACAGTTGTACGACATTTCTGGAGAGAAAATGGAATTGCTTTACGATTTCCCAACGCACGGAGAGCCTCACTATGCTGCTGCTATTCCAGCAAGTATTATAAAAGACAAAACACAAAAAATCTATAAACTAGCCGAAAACCAACACCCTAGAAAAGCATTAAGCGATAGCGATGCAAAAATTGTTAGAGACGGCAAAAACGTTCATGTTTACATGACCATGATTCGCAGCCACTTCTCGCCAGATAACATTGAAGGGATTAAAGTAGGCGACAAAGTGTTCTTCCACATTACAAATCTAGAGCAGGACTTCGATGTTCCTCACGGATTTGCCATGATTGGCGCCAACAATGCCGAATTGTTGATTATGCCAGGACAAACAAGAACATTAACCTGGGAACCAAAACAGGTTGGCGTATGGCCATTTTATTGTACAGATTTCTGTTCGGCTTTACACCAAGAAATGCAAGGCTATATTAGAGTATCGCCAGCCGATTCTGATATAGAATTATCTTGGTCTTTAGGCGAATAGATTAGGGGAAATTTTGTTTTAGTGTTTATTTCCCATTAAGGCGAGGGTTTTTTATGTCGCCCTCGCCTTTCTTTTTTATTAAACACTAAGAAAACCTACAAAAAAAACAATTGTCTTAAATTAAAATTCTCATGAAAAAGTCAAATATCATCATGCTCTTGGCCGCTATTCTTCCCTTAGGGCTCTTTTTATTCCCGCTGTGGAAAATTACCCTAGAAGCGCCACAATACCCTACCCCACTTGGCATGTACATATATATTAACGACTTTGCCGATGTTAACCCGCACGACATTAAAAACATAAACCTCATGAACCACTATGTGGGCATGAAATACATACCAGAAGCCATACCCGAATTTAAAATATTCCCAACCGTTATCATTATCACTTCCATCTTAGGATTGCTTATTGCCTTTAAAGGCAACTACAAATGGTTTTTGGGCTGGTTTATCCTTATGGTTGTATTAAGCGCTGCGGGCCTTTACGATTTCTACCTATGGGAACACGATTACGGTCATAACCTAGACCCCAAAGCCATCATGAAGTTTACCAACCCCGATGGCACACAAATGGGTTTCCAGCCACCACTATTTGGCACTAAATTGATTTTAAACTTTACCGCACATTCCTACCCAAGATTAGGATCTCTTTTCTTAGCTTTAGGAATTGCAGGAGCATTTGTTGCCTACTGGGTTGGAAAAAAAAGTAAAACCGTACAAGCGTCAACCGCTTAAAGCCTTTTACAACACCCTTAAAACACTAAAACATGAAAAACACTAAACAATTTTACGCAAACCTAGGCACTAAAAACCTCGGCCTAATTTTATTGCTTGTTCTAACAGGGCTACTTTCCGGCTGTAATGTTTCTCCCAAACCCATTATTTATGGAGAAGATGGCTGCCACTTTTGTAAAATGACCATTGTAGACAAGGTTCATGCAGCCCAAGTGGTCACCAAAAAAGGCAAAGCTTATAAATTTGATGCCACAGAATGTATGGTGAATTTCATGAACGAATTTGATGCTTCAGAAATCGAACTGTTTTTAAGTAACGATTACACCACCCCAGAAAGCCTAATAGATGCTACCCAGGCCACGTTTTTAATAAGCGAGAACATCCCTAGTCCAATGGGCGCATTTTTAACGGCCTTCAAAAACAAGACCGATGCCGAAAACGCTAAAGCCGAAAACGGCGGCACACTTTACACCTGGGAAGAACTTTTGGTTCATTTAAACCAGTAAATCCTAAACACCATGCTTTCCTCTATAAAACATAGCATTATCATGCTCTTTCTTGGCTTGGGCTTTTTTGGCCATGCCCAAACCATAGAAGTATGTCCTACTTGCCCTATTTCCTCAATTAAAGAAGCCATTAAAATAGCGCAGCCTAACGACACTATTATTGTTAAAAAAGGCACGTATAAAGCGTACGACATTGTTATCGATAAGCCTCTAACAATTATCGGGAAAGACCATCCTGTTATTGATGGCGATTTAAAAGGTGAAATCATTACCATTACTTCCGATTACGTGACCCTAGATGGTTTTTTCATTATTAACGTAGGCACTAGTTACACCAAAGATTACGCTGCCGTTAGGGTTAAACGAAGTCAGCATTTTGTTATACAAAACCTCGTATTGGAAAAGTTATTCTTTGGCATATATTTAGAAAAATCTAAAAACGGAAAAGTATTCCATAACAAAATTGTTGGCAATGCTGTAGCCGAGCACAATTCGGGCAACGGCATTCAGTTATGGTACAGCCAAAACGTTGAAATTGAACACAACTTTGTTGAAGGCGTACGCGATGGTATTTACTTAGAATTTTCGGACTATTGCACCATTAAAAACAATGTAAGCTCCAACAACCTTAGGTACGGTCTGCATTTTATGTTCTCTAACAACGACGTTTACGAAAACAACACCTTCGAAAACAACGGTGCCGGAGTTGCCGTAATGTTTTCAAAGTTTATAAAAATGTACAACAACATCTTTACCGAAAACTGGGGAACAGCCTCCTATGGTCTACTGCTTAAGGAAATTAACGATGCCGATATTCGCAACAACACCTTTAAGGAAAACACTGTGGGCATTAACATAGAAGGCTCCAATAGGGTTAATTACAGCAACAACGATTTTATTAGTAATGGCTGGGCTGTAAGAGTGCGAGGCGCTTGCTACACCAATAAATTTACCGAAAATAACTTTCTGTACAATTCTTTCGATATCTCTTACAACAGCAAGGTTAACGACAATATTTTTGACCGAAATTTCTGGAGCAGTTATACAGGTTACGATCTTGACAAAAACGGCATTGGCGATGTGCCTTATAGACCGGTAAAATTGTTTTCCTACATTGTAAACCGCACACCAGAAACCATCATTCTTTTAAGAAGCTTGTTTATTGATATAATTGATTTTTCCGAAAAGGTATCGCCGGTTTTTACCCCAGATAACCTTATGGACCAAAACCCCATGATAAAACAAATTCCATGATACAAATAGAGCAACTACATAAACAGTTTGGGAAAAACGTTGTGCTTAACGGTGTAGACCTCAACATTAACAACGGGGGGATTTTTGCCGTACTAGGCCCCAATGGCTCTGGTAAAACCACGCTTATAAAAAGCATTTTAGGCATGGTTGTTCCTAATAAAGGCACCATATCCATACAGGGCACCAACATAAAAAAGAATTCGGAATACAGAAAACACATCGATTACCTCCCTCAAATTGCCAACTTCCCTAACAACTTAAAAGTTAAGGAACTCATTCGTATGATTAAAGACTTACGTGGCGAAACAACCAACGAGCAAGAGCTTATTGCCCGCTTTAAACTAGAACCGTTTTTAGACAAAAAACTGGGCAATCTCTCTGGAGGTACCAAGCAAAAAGTAAACATTGTGCTTACTTTTATGTTTAACAGTCCTTTGGTTATTTTAGACGAACCCACTACGGGTCTGGACCCCATTGCCCTAATTCACTTAAAGGCACTTATTCAAGCCGAAAAAGAAAAAGGGAAAACCGTGCTAATCACCTCTCATATTATGAGTTTCGTTGAAGAAATTGCCGATGAGATTGTCTTTCTTCTGGAAGGTGTTATTTACTTTAAAGGCACCTTGCACGAACTAAAAACCAAAACCAGTCAACCCGATTTAGAACACGCTATTGCATCAATTTTAACTACCAATCATGCTTAAGATATTAAAATACAGTTTTTACGATTTAATGCGAAGCCGCTGGAGCTATGTGTACTTTGCATTTTACCTGTTATTAGGGGTTGTGCTATTGTTTCTTAACAACAACCTCTCTAAAGCCATTATTACGCTCATGAACGTTATTATTGTTTTGGTCCCCCTTATCGGAACCATTTTTGGCGTAATGTATTATTATAATTCTAAGGAATTCACCGAACTTCTACTAGCCCAGCCCCTAAAACGATCTTCCATCTTTTTGGGTCAATACTTGGGTGTTGCGCTATCGCTTTCCATGAGTTTAATTTTAGGACTGGGCATTCCCTTTATTTTCTACGGTTTGTTTAAATCTAATGTTATTTGGGATTTTAGTTTGCTGCTTATTACGGGCACCTTCCTCACCTTTATTTTCACGGCTTTAGCCTTTAATATCGCACTGTCCAACGAAAATAAAATTAAAGGGTTTGGTTATGCCATTTTATTATGGCTGTTCCTAGCGGTTGTTTACGATGGTATTTTCTTGATGTCCTTAATTCTTTTTGAAGATTACCCGCTGGACAAACTATCGCTTACAGGCACCATGCTTAACCCCATAGACCTGTCGAGAACCCTCATTCTTTTAAAATTAGACATATCGGCCCTATTAGGCTACACAGGCGCTATTTTTAAACGCTTTTTTGGCACAAACCTTGGCTTTATTGTTTCTTTAACCATGCTTTTAGTTTGGGTAATTCTGCCGGTTTTACGTATTGTTTCTAAATCTAAAAGAAAGGATTTTTAATGACAAAAATCATATACAACACCTGGCATTTGTTGTAAATTTGTCCTATGCAAATACCTGTATTCCATAAAGCCCTTTCCCTTTGCCTTACCTTGGTATTGCTGTCGCACCTATTTACCAATATTTACATTATTAGCGACTTTATTATAAACCAAGACGTTATTGCAAAAACGCTATGCGTACAAAAGGATGAACAAAAAGGGTGCTATGGAAAATGCCAACTTAACAAAACACTTTCTCAGGCTAACGATTCGCAAAAAGAAACGCCTATAACAGAGAGCAAACGCCTGTTGGAAATTGTTTTTATTGCTGCTGAAAGTTTCACTATGCCGGACGAGTTTTCTGCAAACTACGCCCCACAAACCTTTGTAAATACCACACGAAAAACCATCTGTCAATATTACGACATTGACACCCCGCCGCCATTGGCCTAGTTACATTTCACGTTTAATTTTTTTAGCCATGGCCCAACCATATCACGGATTGCGGTTTAAAGTGCTATACCCTTTTATTATCAAAAATGTAACTAAAATGAAATCAAAATATATCTTTCTTTTTATAATGTCGGCGCTATTTGCCGCTTGCTCATCAGACAACAACGACGATGATTATACCCCAACACCTAACGATGTTGAGAACTTAACCCTAGTTAGTGAAATCTCCAACGACAACCACACCATAGAGATTTACACCAAAACAGGAATGCTTTACACCGGCCATAATAACATAAGCCTAAGAGTAAAGAACAATGCCACCAATGCCTATTTTAGCCATGTAACCTTCGATTCTTGGATGCCCGTTATGCAAATGACAGAGATGTCGCATGCATGCCCAAAAACAGACATTTCAAAAATTGAAAATACAAATGCACTTTACGGCATGCAAGCCGTGTTCCAAATGACAAACCCCGACGCTAGCGGTTGGTCCTTTACATTTAATTACACCATAAATAACGAAGCCTACACAGCTCAAAACACCGTAGAGATTTGGCAAAACGACCACCAAAATGTAACCACCTTTATGGGAAGCGATGGCAGCAAATACATTTTAGCACTCATTCAACCAGAAAATCCAAAAATTGGCATTAACAACATGGTTGTTGGCTTGTATACTATGGAAAGCATGATGAGTTTTCCAAAAGTAGCAAACTATAGTTTAACGCTAGACCCGCGAATGCCTGGAATGGGCAACCACAGTTCGCCAAACAATACTGCACTTACATACAACACCTCAACAACACTGTACAACGGCGACCTTTCACTAACCATGACAGGGTATTGGAAACTAAACTTAAAATTACTGGATTCTGAAGGGACTATCCTTAAAGGCGAGGATGTTACAGACACCAACGAAGCCAGCTCCTTATACCTGGAAATAGAGTTTTAACATGGTAGGCTGCCTTTGTAAGGCACAAAAAAGCTACAAAGGCAGCCTATTACTTTATTCTTTTCAAAAATGAAATCATTATTAGCATGCATAGTATTTTGCTTTTGCTTAAGCAGCTATGCCCAAAACATACCGACCAACACCAAAGAAACAGACACAACAGAAATCACACATTTAAGTGAGGTTGTGGTTATTGGCCGACATAAACTAAACAACTACAAACAAGAAAAAGCACTATCTAGCATTGATGATTATCTAGAAAAATCGAGCAAGGTGAGCATGATTAAACGCGGAAATTACGCTTGGGAACCCACGATAAACAATATGACTTCCGAAAGAATTTCGGTAACCATAGACGGCATGCAGATTTTTGGGGCCTGCACCGATAAAATGGACCCCGTAACCTCTTATGTTGATGTTTCCAACCTTGAAAAAGTTACCATAAGTTCTGGGCAACAAGGCAGCCAACAAGCCAATAGTATTGGCGGCAACATTAACATGCAACTGCCCACACCAAAATATTACAACACAGGCTTAAAAAGCAGCATAGATCTAGGTTACGAAACCAATGGAAACTACAAAAGTAGCGGACTGGATCTGGAATATTCTGGCAACAAACTATTTCTTGCTTTTGATGGCATATACCGCGATTCAGACAACTACAAAGCTGGCAACGATCAGGAAATAAATTACTCGCAGTTTAACAAATACAACCTGTCGTTTTTGGCGGGATACAAGCTTTCTGAAAAGCACAGTCTAGAAGGACAGTTAATTTACGACCGCGCCACAGATGTTGGCTACCCTGCATTACCTATGGATGTGTCGTTAGCCGAAGCTACCATTGCCTCGATAACCCATAAATACCAAAGCGACACAACATTAATTCGCAAATGGGAAAGCAAGCTGTATCTTAATACCATTACACACATTATGGACGACTCCCAACGCCCAGACGTGCCTATTAGAATGGATATGCCCGGGTGGAGCGATACTTACGGCGGTTTTTCGAAAGCCGAATTTACCTTAGGCGCCCATCAGCTTCAAGCGTCGTTAAATGCCCACTACAACAAATCGTTGGCAGAAATGACCATGTATCCTAACGACCCCAACCAAAATGCCATGTTTATGTTTACTTGGCCCGATGTAAGAACCCTGTATTCTGGCTTCTTTTTAAAGGATAGCTGGCGTTTTAAAAAACAGCAACGCCTAGAGTTTGGCGTAAGAATAGGCTACCACAACAATAAAATAGGCAACACTACCGGCCTGGAAAGCTTACAGATTTTTTACCCCAACATGAGCGATTCTAAAAGCCGGTTATTAAAAAGCTTTAGCATTAACTACGTTTTAAAACATAAAGCATTAACCCACAATTTTGGGATAGGCTATGGTGAGCGAGCACCTTCTGTTAGCGAAGGTTACGGATTTTTCCTTTTTAATAGCTTTGACAATTACGATTACATTGGCAACCCCTACCTAAACAACGAAAAATCGTTTGAAGCATCCTGGACTTCCGGGTTTAGCAACGGCAAATTGGACGTTGCATTAGACGTGTCGTTTTTTCATATAAAAGATTATATCATTGGCGAAATAGACCCAACCCTAAGCGCCATGACCATTGGTGCTAGTGGTGTAAGACGCTATACGGCGCTAAGCCATGCTAACATGTTTAATACAGCTCTAGAAGCAACTTATAAATTTAGTAAAACCTTTTCGGCAAATGCCGCTCTTGGCTACAATTACGGAAAGGGCAGCGGGAACAAAAAGCTCCCTTTAATTGCCCCATTATCTTACTCGGCCCAACTGAGCTATAACACCTCTAAATTCTCTGCTGCATTGCAATTAAATGCGCATGGAAAACAGCATGAGTACAGCAAAGCATTTGGAGAAGACCAAACACCCGATTATGCCGTTTTAAACCTAAATCTCGGCAATTACATGACAGTTAAAGCCAACAGATTGGTTTTAAAATATGGTGTAGAAAACATATTTGATACGCTATACTCAACCTATGCCGATTGGAATAACGTGCCTAGACCGGGAAGAAATTTTTATGCCAATGTATCGTACATCATGTTTTAGCATTAGCGGTATTGGCTTTTTAGCCAAACTTTTTGCCATTCGCGCTGTAAAATTAAAAAAGCGACTTGCTCTGATAGTTTTAAGGTATCGTCTCCGGCCAATTGCTTGATTTTTGTTTCTGAAACATCAATAATGTATAACAGGTTAAGGTAATCTGCAAATTTTTCGTTTATAAGCTTATAAACGGTTTCGTGCAAGAGTACTTTTAAAGACGTTGGTAGGATATCGACATCGAAATCCAGATCAATGTTAGCGTACAAAAAATCTTTGTTCAACTGCAAAACCAATTGTTTATACAGTTTTTGCTTATTGGCCTCGGCGACTAAATGTTCAAAACTTTCAGGTAAATGCATTACACTTCGCGGTTCATTAAGGAGGCGCCAAATTGTTTTAAAGCGGCTTTTTTATGGTCGTCTACAGAGGTTAAACTGTCTAAAACCAAAAAGGCTTTTTCGGTATAATGTGCCACTTCTTTTTTAATAGCGTCGGCCGAGCCGCTGCTGGCAAAAATTTGTTTGGCTGTTGTTACTTTGTCTGTGGTATCGGTTGGGTTTAGGCTAAATAAATGTTGTAATTCTAGAGCTTCGTGGGCATTAGAGAACTCCAACGCCTTGATATACAAATAGGTTTTTTTGTTCTCTATAATGTCGCCTCCCACTTGTTTGCCAAACGTTTCGGGGTTACCAAAGGCATCGAGGTAGTCATCCTGCAACTGAAAGGCTATCCCCAAGTTTTTTCCAAACTCGTAAATTGCTATTTGGTCGTCTGTAGAAGCTTTAGATACAATGGCACCCATTTGCATGGCAGCGCCTACCAAAACAGCGGTTTTGTATTCAATCATTTTTAAATACTCATCAATTCCTACAACATCACGCGTTTCGAAATCGATATCGTATTGTTGCCCTTCACAAACCTCTAAGGCGGTTTTACTAAATAGTTTTGCTAGGGCTTGGAATGTGTTGGCGTCGTAGTTTTCAAACAGTTGATAGGCCAAAATTAACATGGCGTCGCCAGAGAGAATTCCCGTATTAATATCCCACTTTTCGTGCACAGTTTCCTTACCACGACGCAAGGGGGCATCGTCCATAATATCGTCATGTACCAACGAAAAATTATGAAACACCTCTATACTTAATGCTGCATTTAGTGCTTGGGTGTAGTCGCAATTAAACAATTCGGCCGTCATTAAAGTCAACACGGGCCGCAAGCGCTTCCCGCCCAAGTTCAAAATATAATTTACGGGATCGTACAACGTTTCTGGCTCGCGGCGCTTAACAAACGTTTTTAAAAACGTGCCAAAGGCCTCCTGGTAATATTCTACTGTTTGCATAAGGCAAAAATCGGTAATTGTTATCATTATACCAAGTACAACTTTCGATATTAAACAATTGTTAAAACTATGGAAACTTTTTTTGTTTTTAAAGTTTCCGCGTGTACATTTGCACTCTATTATGAAAGCGGATATTTTAAAAACAGCAGCAGATTTATTTTTAAACTACGGGTTTAAAAGTGTTACTATGGACGATATAGCCAACGCCAAAGGCATGTCTAAAAAAACCATATACCAGTACTTTGCAAACAAAACCGTATTGGTTAAAGAAACCGTACAGTACTTATTTGAAACCATTTCCTGTGGTATTGAAGACATTCGTCGCCAGGAAAAAAACCCCATAGAGGAGATTTATGAAATAAAACGGTTTTTAATGCACAATTTAAAGGATGAAAAGTCCTCGCCACAATTTCAATTAGAAAAATATTACCCTAAAATCTTCCACGACATTAAAGACAAACAATACTGTGTTATGAGCGATTGCGTAAGCTGCAACCTAGAACGCGGTAAAGCCATGGGGCTATTTAGAGAAGATTTGGAAGTGGGATTTATTGCCAAAATTTACTTCAATTCTATGATGGCCATGAAAGACAAAACCCTGTTTCCGTTAGAAGAATTTTCAATGCAAATGCTCATGAACAATTATCTGGAATATCACTTGCGGGGCATTTGCACCTTAAAAGGGCTCGATTATTTAAACAACTATTTGCAACGCAATCAAAAACACTAATTAATGACAAAATACATCACCTTATTTTTAGGACTGCTTTTAACTGTTCCCATCCTTGCACAGGAACAGGACAGCTATAGCTTTAGCCTACAAGAGGCTATAGACCACGCGCTCGAGAACAACCGTGCCGCTAAAAATGCTTCCCGCGATATAGAGGCCGCCGAAAAGCAAAAATGGGAAACCACAGCCACCGGATTACCACAATTAAATGCAGGTGTCGATTACCAAAACTGGTTAAAACAACAGGTGCAACTTTTACCAGCCGCTGCGTTCGACAACACCCAAAGCACCATCGATATTGTAGATACTTATTTTGATGGCGTAACAAGAAACAATACCGAAGTTACCACGCCCAGTGGTTTTATTCCCTTACGCTTTGGCACCAAACAGAATGTAAACGCTACCGCAACACTCTCGCAATTGCTTTTTGATGGCTCTTACTTAGTTGGTTTGCAATCGGCTAAAGTGTATTTGCAAATTTCAAAAAACGCCAAAACCAAAACCGATTTAGAAGTTAGAAAGGCCGTTATAGAAGCTTATGGCAATGTGCTCCTAGCGGAAGAAAGCTTGGCCATTCTTAACAGAAACATTGATGTTTTAACCAAAAACCTAGAAGAAACCACTAAAATCTACGAGAATGGTTTAGAAGAAGAAGAAAGTGTAGAGCAACTACAAATTACCCTGTCTAGTGTTGAAAGCAATTTACGAAACACCAAACGGTTAAAAAACCTAGCCTACCAAATGTTAAACATTACGCTTGGTATAGATTTGAATGCTACAACCACTTTAACAGACAACCTAGAAACCCTAACAACCAAAAACATAAACCTTGCTCTGTTAGAAACCGACACCGCTATTGAGAACACCATAGATTATCAAATTGCAGAAAACGATATGGTCTCTAAAGAACTTTTAGTAAAACTTCAGCAAAGCAAAGCACTACCAACGCTTAACGCTTTTATTAATGGAGGTTACGCAGCTTACAGCGATGATTTTTCGTTTTTAAACAAAGACCAAGACTGGTTTGGTTCGTCCTTATTTGGCGTAAGCCTTAACATTCCTATTTTTAGTTCTGGCATGCGCAGTGCCGCAACGCAACGCGCCAAAATAAACTTAGAAAAAGCCAAAACCGATTTAACCGAAACCGAGCAACAACTTAAACTGCAAATAGCAAATGCAAAAAGCGAATACCAATTTGCAATAGAAGAATACGACAACAAAAAGGAAAACCTCAACCTAGCCGAACGCATCGAACAAAAAAACCAAACCAAATTTTTTGAAGGTATAGGCTCTAGCTTTGAGCTACGACAGGCACAAACCCAATTATACACAGCGCAACAAGAGTTTTTACAAGCCATGCTAAACGTTATAAACGCTAAGGCCCAACTGGAAACCTTATTAAACGCTGTTAATTAAACCTAACAACAAACAAAAAAACACTTACAATTACATAAACACTTAACATGAAAAAAATATATGCACTAGTAATCGTTGCTTTAATCTTGGTCGCTTGCGGAGGGGAAAAGAAAAAGAACTCGATGGAATATGTTTTAAGTTCTAACAGCTTAGAGCTATTGCGCAAAAAACGCACCGAAGTGGTTGCCGAACAACATGCTGCTGCCAACAAGCTAAAGCAACTGGACGAAGCCATTTCAAAAATAGATACCGTAAAAAAAGTGCCTTTAATTACCACTTTTACGGCCAAAGAGAAGGTGTTTAATCACTATTTTGAAGTTCAGGGCAATGTAACCACAAAAGACCTTTTGGTTATTACCCCAGAATACAATGGTATTTTAACCCATGTGTATGTAAAAGAAGGACAAAAAGTAAGCAAAGGACAAACCTTAGCAAAAATAGACGATGGTGGATTAAGCCAACAATTGGCACAGCTTCAAATACAAGCAGAGCTAGCCAAAACCACCTTCGAACGCCAAAAACGCTTATGGCAGCAAAACATTGGTAGCGAAATACAATACCTTCAAGCAAAATCGAATTACGAAGCTCAGCAAAAAGCGGTAGACCAACTACAACAACAGGTGGCAAAAACCGTGGTTAAGGCGCCTTTTTCTGGTACTATTGACGATGTTATTACCGAAAAAGGCAGTGTGGTAGCGGCTGGGCAATCGGCGCTTATGCGCCTGGTTAACCTAAACAACATGTACATTGAAGCCGATGTACCCGAACGTTACATTAAAGATGTAACCAACGGGAAGCATGTAAGTGTTGCGTTTCCTGTATTGGGCGAAACCGTAGAGACTACCGTTAGGCAAACCAGCGACTTTATTAACCCCGCCAACAGAACCTTTAAAGTTGAAATCGGCCTTCCTAACAACAAAAAAACCATAAAACCCAACCTAACGGCCAAGTTAAAAATAAACGACTATACCAACCCTAAAGCCTTTTTAGTGCCCCAAAGTGTTATTTCGGAAAATGCCCAAGGCGAGCAGTACATTTATGTGGTAGAAAATAAGAATACCCAAAACAATGGGCTTGCCAAAAAAATCATTATTAAAACCGGCAAAACACAAAACGATGTTATAGAAGTCCTTTCTGGAATAGAAGCTGGTACCGAAATCATTCAAGAAGGCGCAAGAAGTGTTAAGGACCAACAACCCGTTAAGGTCATCGATATTGAAAAAGACAGCATTAACTAACGACTTATAAAGACCAGTAATGACCGATAGACAGAAAAAAGTCAATAAAGAATTTGGGTTGTCCTCATGGGCAATCAACAACAAGACAACAATTTATGTCCTTATTTTGGTGTTTTTCTATCTGGGACTCTCGGCGTTTTTCGACATGCCAAGAGAGAATTTCCCCGAAGTAAACGAAACCAAGATTTACGTGAGTACGGTTTTCCCAGGAAATACTGCCGAAGACATTGAAAAACTTATTACAGACCCATTAGAGGACGAGCTTAAAACAGTAAGCAATGTGGTCGAGATTACCTCTACCTCATCAGAAGACTATTCGATGGTTATTGTCGAGTTTGACGAAAACCTTACCGTCGAACAAGCCAAACAAAAGGTTAAAGACGAAATAGAAACCGAAACCTCCAGCGAAGACTGGCCAACCTTTAACGGTGCAAAAGTAGAACCCGATGTTTTTGAACTAAGCCTTTCTGAAGAAATGCCCATTCTTAACATTAACATCTCTGGCGATTATACCGTAGAAAAACTCAAGGAATACGGCGAGTACCTCCAAGATGAAATTGAAGAACTTCTGGAAATTAAGGAAGTGGCCATTCGTGGTGCCCAAGAAAAAGAAGTAGAAGTTGCCGTCGACATTTATAAAATGACGGCAGCCAAAGTAACGTTCAGCGATATTATAAATGCCATAAACGGCGGTAACGTTACCATGTCTGCTGGAAATATTAAAGCCAGTGGGCAACGACGTACCATTCGGGTTTTGGGCGAAATCCAATCCCCTTCCGAGCTTGAAAACTTTGTTGTAAAATCTGAAAACAACAACCCCATTTATTTAAAGGATGTTGCTACCGTAAGCTTTCACGAAGAAGACAAAACCACATTTGCGCGAGAGCACGGCAATCCTGTGGTTATGCTAGATGTTAAAAAACGAGCCGGCAAAAACATGGTAGCCGCCGCCAATCAGGTTCAGGCCATTGTAAAAGAAGCTATCGAAAACGAATTCCCCCAGGATTTACAAGTTTCCATTACCAACGACCAATCATCAGTGACCATAGGCCAAGTTGACGATTTGGTAAACAACATTATTTTCGGGGTGATTTTAGTGGTCACAGTCTTAATGTTTTTCTTAGGGTTTAAAAACGCCATTTTTGTTGGGTTTGCCATTCCCATGTCCATGTTTATGTCGCTCATGATTTTGAACATGTTTGGCATTACCCTAAACACCATGGTGCTTTTTGGGCTTATTATGGGGCTTGGTATGCTTGTAGACAACGGTATTGTAGTGGTTGAAAACGTATACCGCCTAATGGACGAAGAAGGCATGAGCAGAATTCAAGCTGCCAAAAAGGGCATTGGCGAAATTGCCTTCCCCATTATCATCTCCACCGCAACTACTGTAGCAGCATTTATTCCATTAGGGCTTTGGCCAGGAATAATGGGCGAGTTTATGATGATTTTACCCCAAACACTCTCTATTGTATTAGGATCGTCCTTGTTTGTTGCTATATTCTTCAACTCGGTATTGGTCTCCCAATTCATGAATATTGAAGACAAGAACATGCCCCTAAAACGCATTGTTATCTTAACAAGCATTATGGCGGTGTTGGGCCTAATCGTATTCTTTGTTGCTGGCGAATACCGTGCTCTAGGCTCTCTTATGGTGTTTACAGCGGTTATGCTTTGGGTATACCGCATATTCTTACGCAAATGGGCCAATAGTTTTCAAACCAAATTTTTAACAAAATTAGAAAACTGGTACGAACGCCAATTGCGTTACGCCCTAACCGGATGGCGCCCGTATGCCTTTAGTATTGGCACCTTTATTTTACTTATTGTCGCTTTTGTACTGTTTGGGATTTCATTAGCAACACAGCGTACAAAAGTGGAGTTCTTCCCAGACAATGTCCCCAACCAGATTATTGTGTACATCGAGTATCCCGAAGGAACGGCCATTGAAAAAACCAATGCCATAACCAAAGAGATAGAAAAAATTGTTTACCGTGTTATAGATCACGAACAATATAAGGATGGTCGTTATAATTTTATGGTAGAAAGTGCTGTTTCGCAAGTTGGCGAAGGTGCTGGAAACCCCCAAACCGATGGTGGATCGGCAGCCGAAATGCCTCATAAAGCCAAAATCACGGCATCCATGCGCGAATTTAAATACCGCCGTGGAGAAGACAGCGAATTGCTGCGCCAAAAGGTTCAAAAAGCATTGGTTGGCATCTTTCCGGGGGTCTTAATTTCAGTAGAAAAAGATGCTGCAGGTCCTCCCGCCGGTGCTCCAATTAATATTGAGCTGGAAGGCGACGATTACGACGAGCTGATTAACACAGCCGAAAAAATGCGCGATTTTATCAACAGCAAGAACATAACAGGAATCGATGAGCTTAAAATAGATGTTAATAAGGACAAGCCCGTTATGCGCGTTGTGGTAGACCGCGAAAAAGCTGGTGAACTAGGGGTTAGTGCCTCGCAGGTGGGGCAGCAATTACGCAACTCCATATTTGGCTCTAAGGCCGGAATTTATAAAGAAGGCGGCGACGATTATGATATTTACGTTAGGTTTAACGCCGCCAACCGTTATGATAAAAGCGCGTTATTCAATCAAAAAATCACGTTTAGAGACATGGCCAGTGGGCAGATTAAGGAGATTCCAGTCTCTGCCATTGCCCATGCCGAAAACACCTCGGGCTTTAGTGCCATAAAACACAAAGACGCCAGGCGTGTTGTTACGGTATACTCTGCACTGGCCCCCGGGCACACCGATGCTGGAGCCGTAGTAAGCCAAATTCAAAATGAAATGGAGAGCTACGAAGGCATGCCAACTAATGTTAAGGTAGATTATACCGGTCAAATTGAAGAGCAAAACAAGCAAATGGCCTTTTTAATGGGCGCCTTTTTTACCGGGTTAGGACTTATTTTCTTTATTCTAATCTTTCAGTTTAATTCCATTTCTAAACCAGCCATTATCATGCTGGCTATTTTCCTAAGTTTAATTGGTGTTTTTGGCGGTATTGTAATTACAGGAAGTGCCTTTGTTATTATGATGACCATGGTTGGTATTATATCGCTAGCAGGTGTAGTGGTTAACAACGGGGTGGTTCTCCTAGACTATGCGCAACTATTAATCGATCGCAAAAAGGTGGATAAAAACCTTGATGAAACCGATTTTCTAGACTTAAACGATCTTTTCGAATCGATTGTAAAAGCTGGGAAAGCCCGTTTACGCCCTGTACTGCTTACAGCCATTACCACCATTTTAGGCTTGGTCCCATTAGCTATTGGGTTAAACATTAATTTCTTTACCCTGTTTAAAGATTTTAATGCCAACATTTATATGGGAGGCGACAATGTGGTGTTTTGGGGGCCTTTGGCATGGACCGTGATTTACGGGCTGTTAATTGCGACCTTCTTAACTTTAATAATTGTTCCCGTGTTGTTCTTCTTGGTTACCAAGTTTAAAATGTGGCTTCGTAAGAAAACAAGCTCGGTAGTTGACACCCTAGACGAAAGCACACCTACCGGTTAATTAAAAATATTTGTACAACAGTAAAAGGCCTTGGCAATTGCCAGGGCTTTTTTATTTGATAATCGTTTAACTTCCTTAAATTTGCACATCTTAAAACAAAACTATGTACAGAAGTCATACTTGTGGTGAACTAAGAGCATCACACATCAATACAGACGTTACCCTTTCTGGTTGGGTACAAAAAGTCCGTGATAAAGGATTTATGGTTTGGATAGATTTACGCGACCGCTACGGCATTACCCAATTAATTTTCGATGAAGAGCGCACGTCAAAACCCATGATGGAACAGGCTCAAAAATTAGGGCGTGAGTTTGTTATTCAGATTACCGGAACTGTTATTGAACGGGCTTCAAAAAACCCCAACATCCCAACAGGAGATATCGAGATTTTAGTTAAAGAACTCACCGTTTTAAATACAGCCAAATTACCGCCTTTCACGATTGAAGACGATACCGATGGCGGCGATGAACTACGCATGAAATACCGCTATTTGGATATTCGTCGTAACCCTGTAAAAAACAGCTTGATTTTTAGGCATAAAGTAGCCCAAGAAGTTAGACGCTATTTGTCTGATAAAGATTTTATTGAAGTTGAAACGCCTTACCTTATCAAATCGACCCCAGAAGGCGCACGCGATTTTGTGGTTCCAAGCCGCATGAACGAGGGGCAGTTTTACGCCTTGCCGCAATCGCCACAAACCTTTAAACAGCTATTAATGGTTGGAGGTATGGACAAGTACTTTCAGATTGTAAAGTGCTTTAGAGATGAAGATTTACGCGCCGATAGGCAACCAGAATTTACGCAAATAGACTGCGAAATGGCCTTTGTGGAGCAAGAAGATATTTTAAACACCTTCGAAGGCTTAACACGCCATTTATTAAAAGAAATTAACGGTGTTGATGTTGCTGAATTTCCAAGAATGAGCTACGACGATGCGATGCGTAAGTATGGTAACGACAAACCAGACATTCGCTTTGGAATGGAATTTGGCGAATTGAATGATGTGGCGCAACATAAGGACTTTAATGTATTTAACTCGGCAGAACTGGTTGTAGGTATTGCCGTTCCTGGCGGAAACAGCTATACCAGAAAAGACATAGACAAACTTATAGATTGGGTAAAGCGCCCACAAGTTGGCGCTTTAGGTATGGTATATTGCCGTTGTAATGAGGATGGCACATTTAAATCTTCAGTAGATAAATTTTACGACCAAGACGATTTAGCCAAATGGGCAACAGCAACTGGCGCTAAAGCTGGCGATTTAATTTGCGTGCTTTCTGGCGATAAAAATAAGGTAAGGGCACAACTAAGTGCTTTACGTATGGAATTGGCCGAACGCTTAGGCTTACGCAAACCCAACGAGTTTGCCCCGCTTTGGGTTGTAGACTTCCCGCTTTTGGAATGGGACGAAGACACCGAGCGCTACCATGCCATGCACCACCCGTTTACATCACCAAAACCAGGGCAATTAGACTTATTAAACACCGCTCCCGGTGAGGTTAAGGCCAATGCTTACGATTTGGTTTTAAACGGAAACGAGATTGGTGGTGGATCTATCAGGATTTTTGATAAAGAGACACAGGCCACTATGTTCGACCACCTTGGGTTTACAGCAGAAGAAGCCAAAGCACAATTTGGGTTTTTAATGGATGCCTTTGAATACGGCGCCCCACCACACGGCGGTATTGCCTTTGGTTTGGATAGGCTTGTTGCTATTCTTGGCGGGCAGGAAACTATTAGGGATTTTATAGCCTTCCCTAAAAACAATGCCGGAAGAGACATCATGATAGATGCTCCCGCACCAATAGACCATGAGCAGCTTGAGGAACTTCGGTTAAAAATAGATCTTCCTTCTTAAAATGATTAAAATCCTGCTTATTGCAGGATTTTTTAGTAGCTTTAATCTATGCCTAAAAAACGGTCCTACCTAAAACGCTTTTTAATATGGAGATACAAGTCGATCTCCCAAAAAAACTTTGTGTTTTTATTAAGCATTCTTGTAGGGCTTTTGGCGGGCTTGGTTTCGGTAACCCTAAAAAATATCACCTTTGCCATAGAGGCACTTTTGGAAAAAGGCATTGCTTTTTCGCAAAACCAATTGTATTTCATTTTGCCTTTTATCGGGTTGCTATTGGTGTACCTATTTATAAAGTACATCGCCAAGCGACCTATTAATCTGGCCATCCCAACGGTTTTGCTCTCACTCTCAAAAAAAGGGGGTGTCCTTCATTACAAGAAAATTTATTATCCCTTAATAACCGTACCGCTAACAGTAGGTTTTGGAGGGTCTGTGGGATTGCTTGGCCCTGCTATTGTTTCGGGTGCCGCTTTAAGTTCCAACTTATCCCGTTTGTTTCATATTGATAAAAAAACACGCACCCTATTAATTGCCTGCGCTTCGGCTGGAGCAATAGCCTCTATTTTTAAGTCGCCCATTGCCGCAATTGTTTTTGCGGTTGAAGTGTTTAGCCTAGACCTCACTTTTGCATCGCTATTGCCGTTGTTAATTGCCTCGGTATCTTCGGTCCTAACCTCGTATTTCTTTTTAGGGAATGAAGTTTTGTTTAACTTTAAAATTACCGATACGTTTGCCATAAAGGACACCTTTTTTTATTTAGCCCTTGGTGTGGGAACCGCTTTTGGCTCTATTTATTTTTCTAAAATATATTTTGCTGTACTAAAATTTTTCAACCGGTTTAGAACAGCCAAACAGCGGTTACTTTTTGGCGGTTTAGCCATTGGGATTATGCTGTATTTTATTCCGCCGCTTTATGGTGAAGGGTTTGGTTTTATTAATAATTTGTTGGCAGGAGATCACGTTTCGGCCTTAGGGAAAACCCCTTTCGACAATTATAGTAACAACATTTGGGTTGTTATTGCCCTGCTTTTTGGGATTACGGTTTTTAAGGCCATTGCCATGACCACCACGTTTGCTGCAGGTGGTTCGGGTGGCATTATTATCCCTACGTTGGTTATGGGCAGTGCCCTAGGAAATGTTGTAGCAAAAATTATTAATAATCTGGGGCTTGGATTTCACGTTTCTGAAGCAAATTTTACTTTGGTAGGAATGGCAGGGTTAATTGCAGGCGTTTTACATGCCCCGCTTACCGCTATTTTTCTTATTGCTGAAATTACCGGCGGTTATGCGCTTTTTGTTCCTTTAATGATTACCGTATCCATATCATTTATTTTAACTAAAAATGCTATGGAGCATACCATTTACACTAGGGAGTTGGCCGAAAAAGGCGCCTTATTAACACACGACAAGGATAAAAGTGTGCTTACACTAATGAACATAGACAATGTTATTGAAACCAATTTTATAACACTCGCCCCAGAAATGACCTTGGGCGATATGCTACATAATGGCGTAGCCAAATCCAACAGGAATTTATTTCCCGTTGTTAATACCGAAGGGCAATTGGTAGGGATTATCCTTTTGGATGACATTAGAAACGTTATGTTCGACCAAACCCTGTACCAATGCACCTCTGTAGAAACCTTTATGCACAACCCACCCGATTACATCCTCTACGAAAAAGACAACATGCACCGGGTAATGAAAAAGTTTCAAAGTTCTGGAGCATGGAACTTACCTGTGTTAAAGGATGGGAAATACCTCGGGTTTGTATCTAAATCTAAATTACTTACGGCATACCGCAGAGAATTAATTAACTTTACATCTTAAATGAAACCGATTAAAATAATTACCGGAATACTTTTTCTTGCCGCCATAACAAGCATTGTTGTTGGCTATATTATTAGCAACCCAAAATGCATAGGCTTTGGTGTTATAGGCTTATTCTTTTTGGTATTCCCGCTATTCTCGTATTACCGCTGGAAAGACAAGGACATTAAAGACTACATGATTACCAAAGAGAATATTGAAAAAATGCGGAAAAATCAAAAACGTCATAAATACTGATTACCAGAAAATTAAAATAAAACGATTTCTTTACATTAGGTATTGATTAAAAGCCTACCTTTGGGCTTTAATTATTTATATTTTTTTTATTATGACTGGAACAGTTAAATTTTTCAATGAATCAAAAGGTTACGGATTCATTACCAACGACGAAACAGGAAAAGACATCTTTGTTCATGTTTCTAACCTTAACGGGGTAGAATTACGTGAAGGAGATAACGTAGAGTACACAGAAGAAGAAGGAAGAAAAGGAATGGTTGCTGCCAACGTGGAAGTAATCTAATCTAGATATCTTATTACAGTTTCAACGCTCAACATCGGTTGGGCGTTTTTTTTTGCCTTTTAATTAAGGTTTCTCTTTTCTATAAAAAAGCGCTTTAACAGTTGCGATGCCTCGTCTGCCATAACCCCGCCCTCAAGTTTTGTTTTAGGGTGCAGTTTGGTGTTTAGGGCAACGCAGCCCCGTTCTTTATCGCTCGCCCCATAAACCACTCGGCTTATCTGACTCCAATACAAAGCTCCAGCACACATTTGGCAGGGCTCTAAGGTGACGTACATTGTACAATTGTTTAAATACTTCCCCCCTAAAAAATTAGCAGCTGCAGTTATGGCTTGCATTTCGGCATGTGCCGTAACATCGTTAAGCATTTCGGTTAGATTATGTGCACGGGCAATAACACGATCGTTAGCCACAATAACAGCGCCCACAGGAATTTCGCCCTTATCGAAAGCAGCTTCTGCCTCCTGAAGGGCTTTTTTCATAAAATATGTATCGTCGAATGGAGATTTCATTTTAAACATTTAATCACTACAACATCAAAAATACAATTTCGCCCAGTATTATCTCTTATTTTTAAATAGTACTTTTGTAAAGCGTGAAAAATATACTTAACAACATACAAACCCCTAAAGACCTTAGGGAACTCGCTAAAATAGAACTCCCTCAACTTGCACAAGAGTTAAGGCAGTTTATTATTGACATTGTAGCGACAAAAGAGGGGCATTTAGGGGCCAGCCTAGGCGTGGTAGAACTTACCATTGCTTTGCATTATGTGTTTGACACACCAGATGATTTATTGGTTTGGGATGTAGGCCACCAAGCCTATGGCCACAAAATACTTACTGGAAGACGCGATGTTTTTCATACCAACAGACAGTTGGACGGCATAAGCGGCTTTCCTAAACGTAGCGAGAGCACATACGATACTTTTGGGGTTGGACATTCATCCACTTCTATTTCTGCGGCTTTGGGCATGGCTATCGCATCGAAATTAAACCATGAAAAAAAACACCATATTGCCGTTATAGGCGATGCTTCGATTGCTAGTGGTATGGCCTTTGAAGGCCTTAACCATGCTGGGGTTACCAATGCCAACCTGCTTGTTGTTTTAAACGATAATGCCATTGGTATAGACCCAAGTGTTGGCGCCCTAAAACAATATTTAACCAACGTAAAAAAAGGCACTCAAAAACAGGATAATATTTTTGAAGCCCTAAATTTTAATTACTCCGGCCCTATAGACGGCCATAACTTAGACGCTTTAATTCGTGAACTAGAACGTTTAAAATCTGTTGATGGCCCTAAACTACTTCATGTTATTACTACAAAGGGTAAAGGCTTAAAGCAAGCTGAAGAAAACCAGGTAAAATACCATGCTCCCGGCAAGTTCAATTCAAAAACCGGTGATCTTATACCAAAAGCCCACAATAGCAATGAACCTCCTAAATTTCAGGACGTGTTTGGTCATACTCTTGTAGAGCTTGCCCAAAGTAATCAAAAAATTATTGGCATAACACCTGCCATGCCTACAGGAAGTTCCTTAAAATTTATGATGGAAGCCTTTCCTGAACGTGCTTTTGATGTGGGTATTGCCGAACAACATGCCGTAACCTTAGCTGCTGGTATGGCAACCCAGGGCTTTACCGTATTTTGCAATGTTTATTCTACTTTCCTGCAACGGGCCTACGACCAGATTATTCACGATGTTGCTTTACAAGATTTACCCGTTATTTTTTGTTTGGACCGCGCCGGATTGGTTGGCGAAGACGGGGCTACTCACCATGGCGTTTTTGATTTGGCTTACTTACGGTGCATACCAAACCTTATTGTTTTTGCCCCAAGAAATGAAATAGCACTTAGGAACATTATGTATACGGCACAGCAAGGGTTAAAACACCCCATTGCTATTCGATACCCCAGAGGCAGAGGCAACACCGTAGACTGGAAGCAACCGTTTGAGACAATTACTATTGGAAAGGGAGTTGAACTTAAAAAAGGAACCGACATTGCTGTATTGAGTATAGGTAGTATTGCTCATAATGTAACAAAAGCTATTAATGAAATTGAGGATAACAGCAAAATAGCCCATTACGATATGCAGTTTGCAAAACCTTTAGACGAAACCCTGCTTCATAATATATTTAACACCTACACCACACTTTTCACGGTTGAAGAAGGCACTAAAATAGGTGGGTTTGGCTCTGCAATTCTAGAGTTTGCTGCTAAGCATAACTATAGCAATCCCATAAAAACACTTGGTATAAACGATGCCTTTGTTCACCATGGCAACATTAAGGAATTATATAATATTTGCGGGTTAAGCATCGAAAAGCTTTCTGCTTCTTTTTCTAAGGAACTGTAATAAAAAAAGGCTGGAATATAATTCCAGCCTTTTTTTATTTTGGTACTAAATAATTTATTTGATAATGAATTTTTTAGTCTCTTCAACATTATTATTAATCATTTTAGCTAAGTAAACACCAGAAGGCAATCTTAAATTAAACACCTTTCCTGTGCTGTTCAAATCAAATTGCGTGCTGTAAACCTGTCTTCCGCTAATCCCGTAAACGACTAGATCTGTTTTACCATAGGCTTTTTCACTTTTTATGGTAAACTCACCATGCGATACTGTAGGGAATAATTTAACTCCCGATAATGTTTCGGCAGTCTCATTAACACTTAGGGCATCCATAGTAAATTGTCCAGAGAAAATACCTCTACCATGCGTTGCGGCAAAGACCATATTATCATCTCTAACGTCTAAGTCGATAACCTTCACATAGCTCATGCCGTTGTAAGCCGATTGCCAGTTAGGAGAGGCATCGTCAAAATTGTTTGTGTACCATACCCCTACATCTGTACCTATAATAACCTCTTCTAGTCTAAGTGGGTTTTGTAAAATGGTTAGTACAGGCATGTCTGGTAAATCACCATCTTTTAAGGCCCATGTTGATCCGCCATCGTTGGTGTACCATATGTTATTTACACCATAGTTATACATGGTTACAAAAATATCATTTTCGGTTTGTCCAAATTCAATATCGGAAACACTCCCTACAAAACTAGGTCCAGAAATATCGGTCCAAGTTGGTGAGTTCCCATTGGCATTTTCAACCAATAACAAATCTCCTAAAACAGTTCCTACCATTAATTTTGTTGAGTTTGTTGTATAAGGCGATACTGTTAATGCTGTTGGTGTAGATGTTAACAAATCGTCTGTTAAATTAGTTCTGCTAATGAAGAACGAACTATGGTTATATCGTCTAACAATATAATTCCCATCGTAACTATAGTTTGTATACAGAATATCTAAATTAGAATCTAACGCTTGTTCACAAATAAAACTTCCTCTATTTGTATTTTCACTATTAAGAGATGTTACAGCACCTGTTCCTAAATTTCTTTTATTGATATTATTGTTATAAACATAGTTTGTAATATAATAAGTATCTGTCCCAACTTGGTCGAACATGACTGCAGCACCGTCGCCACCTTGTACTTCTACAGAAGAATTAATTCCCGTTGCAGCGTCTCCAAAAAACTGGGTACCGTTATCTTGTGTTCCGCCAGCAAAATGTTCTCCATCTGCAGCAGGAGCTACCCCTACAGAATAGAACTGGGTAACATTATAGCCATTATTTCTGGCAGTCGTGGTTGTACCACCATTGCTTGAGTAGTATACCCCACCATCGTTACCAAAAACTACTTTATTGGAATTGTTATGACCAAAGGCAATACCGTGTTGATCGGCGTGCACTTCTTGATGGCCAAACCCACCGTACCAGTGTGAGAATTGGCTCCATGATGTTCCGGCATTTGTCGATTTAAACAAATCTATCCCTCCTGTATAAAGGTTGTTCTCATTATTAGGATCTACAGCTATGGCCAAATCGAAGAATGCTTGTCCTCTAGTAAAGTCGTTGGCATCAATATTCGTATCAGCATCGTTTGGCAAGGCCATGTTTGTTGTTGTTGCAAATCCATCGTCTGTTTTAAACATAAAAACAGGTGTTGTACTATTTCCTTCTCCCAAAACAAAAATCTTGTTGGCATCTGTTGGTGATGTGGCGATTTGCGTTCTTGAACCATTAAACGAATGTTTTACAGTAAAGGTAATCCCGTCGTTAGAAGAGAATATAGTTCCTCCACCATCACCAAAAACTTTACTAGAAGTCGATGCTACCCAAATGGTATTATCGGCTCCAATTTCGATATCGTTTAAGGCATATTCGTTTCCATTAGGCGTTGTTGGCATGGCCATTCTGGTCCAAGTTGCGCCATCATCAACAGACTTGTACAATCCGAAAGTTAACCCGCCTTGAACTGTAGATGCATTGGGCGTACCATAAATAGCATCGGAAGCTGCTAAATAAATTTCTGAATTCCCACCATTATTCCTAACCACTAAATCATTAACATGCTGAACTCCAGGAACATTGATTGCTGTAAAGGATCCCGAGTCTGGGTTTAACGTTCCGTTTACGGCTCCTGATTGTAGGGCAGCCTCTATAAGATCTCCATCGTCTTTAGAAATCATTACGGCCGGGATGGTAATTGTTGGATCACTCCCTCCCATTGCGATTGGAGTTCCATCGATATTATTCATTACAATTGCAGCAATTGCACCAGCATCCTGAGCATTCTTCACTTTAGCAACAAAAGGGCAGTCCCCGCGTCTAATAAGGGCAATTTTTCCAGATACCTGGGCGCCATTAACTAAAGGATCACACCCTAAAGTTGGGGTTGCCGAAGCATCGTTAACAACAACAAGGTTACTCGTAATAGGATTTATTATTTCAGACCCAAAGTTACTTGTTGGAAAGGTAGCGTAGTCTGCCGCTATTGATCCTGGTGAGTTAATGGTTAATGTACTAGAAGCTTGAAAGAAACTATCGCCTGTTCGGCCACCAAATACATTGTTCCATGTTTCGCCTCCGTCTGTTGATTTCCATACACCGTTACCCGATATAGAACCTTTGGTATGCCCTACGTAAGATTCGCCTGTTCCTACATAAAAAACCGACGTATCGTTAGGATCGTAAGCAATGCTAGACACGTTTAGATTCTCTGGCAAATCAACACGACGCCATACAGAAGCTGGGTTTGAAATATTTATATTTACCCATAAACCTCCACTAACACCACCAGCGTAAACAGTTTCGTCTGTTGGGTCGTTAGGGTCAAACATCACTGCTCTGGTACGGCCTCCTACATTATTAGGGCCACGCTCTTGCCAACCATTATCTACGGCATCGCCTGGCACACGTCCTGAGCTTAACGCATTAAGAAAGGTTTGCTCTCTATCCTCAATAATCGTTTCAATATTTTCTACTGTAGGATATCCCAATTCTGGGTTCATGGTAAGTTCCCACATATCTTCCATATACTTATTTGGCGGAAGTCCCTTGCTGTAACGCTCCATCTTGGAAAGCCCTTCTTCTGAGTTTTTATAAGGGCTATTCTCTAAGTTTTCTTTGTGTAACGCTTTAATTTTGGCTACCTGAGCAACCTCTTCGGTGTTCGAACCCTTGTTATTAAAAACAATAGAAACTGCAGCAATTACCGCAACTATCGCTATAAACAGAATGGGTAATTTTTTTTTCATTCTTAGCTAGATTTGTTTAATTAGTTATAAAATAGTCAACAAATATAGTAAATTATGAAAGTTTTTTTTAACTAATACGCTGTTTTAACTAATTTATTTCAAAGGCCATTTTGCATTTACTCATCAAACACCGAATCGGTATAATATTCCTGGTTTTCTAACTGATTGTCACTTTCATTAAGCTCGACAAACACCAAAGCAAACGCAAATAGTACAAAGAGAATAACAAGTACGTTAAAAAGTTTTTTCATTTAAAAAATATTGATTTGGGACTTAAAAAAAGACAACCCTAATATTTACAAAAGTAAGAATCACAGGTTTTGCCCCATTAATTTAGCGTGCATGTCCTTGGCCTTTCCATCGGATAGTTTTGAAATGTAGTTACAAACAGACATGAGGTTATCATACGGTTTATCATGGTCTAAACACACGGTGTCTGGCAGGGACTTTAATATTAAGGCATCAAAATTTGTTAGGGTTCCATGGTGTTTATTCTCTATTGTTTTGGTATACACCCCCAACAGTTTATTAATAACCTCATAGCCTACTATTTCTTTATCGATTACCTCTTTTGATTGGTAGATTCTTATAATACTAATATCTATAATATCTTTAATCTGGGCCTGGTATTTACATTTGTCCATTAAAGCATGTTCAAACGTATTGTTTAAAATATCTGTTTCGTGCTTTAAAAACATATCTACCGCCTCGTTTATCAAGGTGTTTATCGCTAGAGCCCGCAAATAACTTATACGATCCTGAGTATTGGAAAGCTGTTGGTATTTTCCAGAGTTAATGCTATCCCGCACTAAATTAATTAAGTATTCTAAAGCATAAGCTTCTTCAATTAAACCTAAATTAATCCCATCTTCAAAATCGATAATGGTATAGCAAATATCATCGGCAGCCTCTACCAAATAAGCCAAAGGGTGACGGGAAAAGCTTACACTTCCGTTTTTCCCGGTACTCATTAAACCTAATTCCTGAGCAACATCAATAAACACTTCTTTCTCCGATTGAAAAAACCCATATTTCTTGTCGGCTATATGAGTTGTTGGTTTTTTTGGCAACGACTCTTTGGGGTATTTCATAAAGGCGCCTAAAGTAGCATAACTTAACCGGAGGCCGCCTGCTCGCCCTTCTCTGCTTTCGGTTAAAATTTTAAACCCATTGGCATTGCCTTCAAAATGGCATAGATCCTGGTATTCTTCAGAGGTCATTAAGGGTTTAAAAACACGTCCTGCACCATCCTTAAAAAATCCCCCTATGGCCTTTTCGCCAGAGTGTCCAAATGGTGGGTTCCCTATATCATGGGCCAAAGCGGCGGCGGCTACAATAGCTCCAAAGTCGTTGGCCTGGTAACCGTGAACCGTATTTAAATGTGGGTATTTCTCCAACAGCTTGGCTCCAACTTTTCGGCCTAGGGTTCTGGCCACCACACTTACCTCTAAGCTATGGGTTAGCCGTGTATGCACAAAATCGGTTTTAGACAATGGCACCACTTGGGTCTTGTCTTGAAGGCTTCTAAATTCTGAAGAGAAAATAATGCGGTCATAATCCACCTCAAACCCCAAACGGGTTTCATCTTGTTCTTTTCTTAACCGCTTATTGGTATCGCCAAAACGCTTTAACGAGAGTAATTGTTCCCAGTTCATTTTTACACTTTAAAAGGTGCAAGATAACCATTTCAATGTTAAATTAACGTTTACTAATTGTCCAAAAACTGGTACTGCTTAACATTTATGAAACCTTATCGTCACACAGGTTTAATTCCCAATTAACCTAGACTTTACAGTGTAGCTGTTTCTTTGCGCCATAATTTAATAGCAATTTACTATCATTTAATGAAACATCTAATTTTAACTCTATTCCTTTCGTTTGGAATAGCAACATTTGCCCAGCAAACTGGCTCAATCGTTGGGAAATTAACCGATAAAGAAGCAAGTGGAGAGCCTTTATCCTTTGCCAACATTCTTATAAAAGGCACCATTAAAGGTACCACATCGGATTACGATGGACTATATGCCCTTAACGACTTAGAACCGGGCACCTATACTTTAATATTTAGCTTTGTAGGATACGAAACCCAAGAAATAGAAGTCCTAGTAGAACCTGGGAAAGTAACCAATATTAATGTGCCTTTAGGCGCAAATGCCGCAGCTCTAGACGAGATTGTAATCACAACCACTACCAGAAAAGACAGTGAAGTCGCTTTATTGTTAGAACAGAAAAAAGCGGTGTCGTTAGAAACATCTATAGGAGCAGAAGAACTGTCAAGAAAAGGAGCTAGCGATGCAGCTGCAGCAGTTACCAAAATATCTGGTATTGTAAAAGAAGAAAGTTCAGGAAACGTTTTTGTTCGTGGTTTAGGAGATCGTTACAACATGACTTCGTTAAATGGACTACCAATTCCATCGAACAACACCTCTAAAAAGAACATTAATTTAGAGCTTTTCGATACTGAGATTATAGAATCTATTGGGGTAGACAAAACTTACAACGCTATAAACTATGGCGATTTTGGTGGTGCAAACATCAATATTCTATCTAAAAACTATACCGGCAAAGGCTTTGCTCAAGTAGACATAAAATCGGGTGTAAACACAGCCGCTATTGGTGCCGATGATTTTTACACAACCGATGGCCCAAACTTTACAGGGTTTTATAACGAAGAGATTCCTAACTCGCCTTTCACCAACGACTTTAACACAAGTTTCGACAGATCGAGAGCGGGCACACCTTTAAACTCAGCTATAGCCCTTAAAGGAGGAGACTCTTACGATGTTGGTGAAGACTCTAAATTCTCCTTTTTTGTAGTAGGTTCTTTCGACAATGGCTACTCCTACAGAGAGGGGATTAACAATGGTGCCCCTAACTTAAACAGTGGCTTACCAAACTCCGAATACAACTTCGACAAGTTCAGCTATAAGACAGCTACAACTTTAATGGGGAACTTAGGGTTTAACATGGACGATCACTCTAAGCTTAGGTACAACTTTTTAATGTTGAACAATTCTGAACAAAAACTAGAAGAATTTAACGGGATTTTAGACCGTGAAGACGACGCTCCAGAAGGCGGCGGGTTTATTAGACGTTCTACTTTTGAAAGAACCACTTTAATGATTCACCAATTATTAGGAGACCACGAATTGTCTGACAGACTTGACGTAAACTGGGCCATTGGATATAACGACATGACCAACTTGGTACCAGACAGACGCCAAAACACCCTATTGCCTTATAACAATAATCAACCAAACGGCCCAAAATCGTTTAGATTGGTATCGGCAGCTTCTGCTAACCACCGTTTTTTCCAAGAGCTAACCGAAGACGAACTAGTTGCCAACATAGCTACTAGCTTTAAGTTTAGCAAGAACGAAGAAGAAGAATTTAACGGCAAAATAACTTTAGGATATAACGGTAGATTTAAAAATGTAAACTTTGAATCGACCCAATTCAATTACCAATTCCTAAACCCTAACTCGCAACCTTTTGTAGACCCTTACAATATTGATGCCTACTTTAACGAGTACAACACAACCTCTGGCTACTACCAAATAAGAACCTTTAGAGGAACCGCTTCGTTAGCAGGTGCATTAGATCCACAAACCTATGGTGGCGAGCAACTAATCCATGCTGGATTTGCCACTTTAGAATACAAGTTGACACCTAAATTCACTCTTTTTGCTGGATTTAGAGTTGAGCAAATTGTGCAAAACATCGACTGGAACACCGTTATTCAAGGTATAGGAGAAAACGAACTCGACACCTTTGAATGGTTGCCTTCTTTAGCCTTAAAATATGAATTGAACGACAAGAACAACCTAAGGTTTGCCGCAAGTAAAACGTATACATTACCACAGTTTAAAGAAAGAGCCCCTTTCTTATTTCAAGAAGAAATCAATCAAGATTCTTTTGGTAATCAATACTTAACCAACTCCGAAAACTATAACGTAGATCTTAGATGGGAGTTTTTCCCTACAAAAAACGAGATTATCTCATTAGGCGTTTTTGGCAAGCAAATTAACAATGCTATTAATAAGTACTTGGTGGTTTCTGCCGCCAATAACCTAAGCTATGCCAATACTGGTGATGCTACTGCATTTGGAGCAGAACTTGAAGTGAGAAAAAACATTCTTCAACTTGAAAAAACAGTTAACGAAACAAGCTTAGAATCTAGATTGTCTGGTGGGTTAAATGTGTCGTATTTAAACACCAACCAAGACTTAGACTCTAAAAAAGTAAATGAAGAAACTGGTTACTCTGCAGCCTTTACAAATACCGAAGCCGCTTTAGAAGGTGCATCAGACCTTATTTTAAATGCCGACCTAAGTTACTACACCGAATTAGCTCCAGATAAAAACCTAAGAGCAACCGTGGTTGGGAACTACTTTTCAGATCGCATTTACGCTCTTGGTAGCACAGGTCGTGGTCACTTAGTAGACCAAGGGTACATCTCATTAGACTTTATCGCAAAAGCTGCTTTAAGCAAGCGCTTTAGCTTAGGCTTAACAGTAAACAACATTTTAAACCCTTTAATAGAAAGAACCAACGAAAATGCTGAAGGTGATTTAGACACCAACAACCCAGCCATTTCGGCATTCCTTGAAAAGGGCCCAATTACAACTTTATCTTATAAAAAAGGTACGAACGCGAGTTTAACCCTTTCTTATAAATTTTAAGACGCAAAAAAATTGCAATCGTGAATTTAAAAAACCACAATCTATTAATTATTAAACATTAAACACAATGAAAAAAACAATTTTTTCCTTTTTTGTTAGCGCATTGTCCCTTGCTTTTGTAGTGAGCTGTAGCAGTGATGACGACAACAACTCAACACCACCAAAAGTGGCTAGCGAGTTACTTGGTGAAGTAAACACAGCAACGTCTTTAGACGCTTCTATTGAATACTCTTTAACCGGAGCTTACATTGTAAAATCTGGTGCTTCTTTAACCATTCCTGCAGGAACTGTTATTAAAGCTACCGGTGGAACATCTGCCTACATCGCAGTAGAAAGAGGTGCCCAAATATTTGTAAACGGTACTGCTGCTGCTCCAGTAGTAATGACCTCTGCTAGCGACAACCCTGCTCCAGGCGATTGGGGTGGATTGGTAATTGCCGGTGATGCCCCAACAAACAAAGGTACAGATGTAACTACAGAAGTTGGTGACTTATTATACGGTGGTGCAGATGCTAACGATTCTTCAGGATCTATTAGATATTTAAGAGTTGAGTACACTGGTGCAACGTTCTCTAACGATAAAGAATTTAATGGTCTTTCTTTATTTGGCGTTGGTGCTGGTACAACTGTAGAGTACGTACAATCTTATTTTGGTGGTGACGACGGTATCGAGTTCTTTGGTGGAACTGTAGACGGAAACTACTTAGTATCTTACGGAAGTGGTGATGACTCTATCGATTTTGCTGACGGATGGCAAGGAAATGGTACCAACTGGTACATTGCTAACGGTGCCAAAGCTGGTATTGAAGGCTCTAACAACGGAGATAACGGTAATGCAGAACCTACTACTACAACAACGTTAACAAACATTACTGTTGTAGGTCCTGTAACTGAAGGTGCCCTTTACTTTAAAGAAGGCGGTGGTAACTTTACTATCGATAACTTTTACGTAAGTGATATTGACTTAGGTGTTAAGGTAAAAGATACAGACGCTGAAGCCAACACTAGAATTGATAATGGTGATTTAACCATTACAAACATTCAGTTTGCCGATGTACAAGCAGGTTTTGAAGTTTCTGATTACCTTGGAACGAACACCAACTGGTATACCGAAGGTATTGCTACTGGTGCTGGTAACGGTGCGTCTTCTCCAGACTGGGCTGCTGGCTGGACTACTGGTTTAGACAACAGTGGTTCTGAGCAAGAAAATCTTGCTGGTCAAATAACAGGAAATGTAACATTAAACGCCAATACAGAGTACCTTTTAACAAGTGCTTTAATCGTAAAAGCTGGAGGAACCTTAAACATTCCTGCAGGAACTGTAATTAAAGCAACTGGTGGTACTGCCGCTTTTATAGGAGTTGAAAAAGGTGCACAAATCTTTATTGATGGTGAAGCTGATGCTCCAGTAGTAATGACTTCTGGAAGTGCAACTCCTGCTCCTGGCGATTGGGGTGGATTGGTAATTGCTGGTAATGCTCCAACAAACAAAGGCACAGATGTAACTACAGAAGTTGGTGACTTATTATACGGTGGTGCAGATACTAACGATTCTTCAGGATCTATCAGATATTTAAGAGTTGAGTACACTGGTGCAACGTTCTCTAACGATAAAGAATTTAACGGTGTTTCTTTATTTGGTGTTGGTGCTGGTACAACTTTCGAATACGTACAGTCTTACAATGGTGGCGACGATGGTATCGAGTTCTTTGGTGGTACTGTAAACGGCAACCATTTAGTATCTATTGGTAGTGGCGACGACTCTATCGATTTTGCTGACGGATGGCAAGGAAACGGTAGCTACTGGTACATTGCTAACGGTGCTAAAGCTGGTATTGAAGGCTCTAACAACGGAGACAACGGTAATGCACAGCCTGTAACTACCACAACATTATCTAACATTACAATTGTAGGTCCTGTAACAGAAGGTGCCCTTTACTTTAAAGAAGGTGGTGGTAACTTTACCATAGACAATTTTTACACTTACGGTATCGATTTAGGTGTGAAAGTTAAAGATACAGACGCTGAAGCTAACACAAGAATTGACAATGGTGATTTAACCATTACAAACATCCAATTCGATGCTCCTGCTGCTGGGTTCATGGCTACTGATTACCTTGGAACCAACACAGACTTCTACACAGAAGGAACGACTACTGGTGCCGGAAATGGTGCTGCTATGCCAGACTGGACTGCTGGATGGACTTTAGCATTAGAATAATCTAACAGATTTTTATTCCATAAAAAAAGCTCCCGAAAATATCGGGAGCTTTTTTATTGAGGTTATTTTAGTTAATCTCTTACGGCTAATTTAGAAGTGTTTTTCCATTCGTTCACAACAGCTATTCTAGAGTCTTTATAATCCACTTCTTTTAAAGTATCTTCGGTCCAAAAGAACCACTTTCCTACTTTCTGACCATTATCGTATTCCCCAACGGCCAATTTATTACCTTGAAGATCAAAACTCGACCAGGTGCCTTCCAACTCGCCTTTTTTGTTAAAAAAACCGTGTTGTTTTACAACACCATTGTCATAATAGTAGGTCGCTTCAATTAAATCGCCTTTTTTTTCGTATTTTGGTTCAATAGTGGCATCGCTTTGAGCAAAGGTCAATCCAAAACTAAACACTAAAATAATTGATAATATATTTTTCATGATGCATGAGGTTTATGATTCGTTTCTATAACAAATATAGCATTTAATTTACATTAATGAAACATTTACGTAACATTAATTTAACATTGAAAGCGCAAAGCACTAAAAAACAAAGCGTTAAACCAACAAAAAAACTAACTTTTAATACGCACACCCACTAAATGCATGCCAGTGCCCGCCCAAAATTAAAGTTGAAATTTTGATTAAGAACATAACATTAGCTTAACATAACATTTTCAGTAATGTTGGAAATTTGCTGATTGATAATTTTTATTGAATTCGATGGAAAACATTTACATTTATATGCTTATCGCACTAGCTGTTTTGGCTGTTGCCGATTTGGTTGTTGGGGTAAGTAACGATGCAGTTAACTTTTTAAATTCAGCAATTGGATCAAAGGCCGTTTCCTTTAAAACCTTAATGATTGTTGCTAGTTTAGGGGTCGCCTTGGGCGCACTCTCGTCCAGTGGTATGATGGAGGTTGCCAGAAAAGGAATTTTTAATCCAAGTGAGTTTATGTTTAACGAGATCATGATTATTTTCATGGCCGTTATGCTAACCGATATTTTATTATTGGATTTCTTTAACACCCTAGGCCTCCCTACCTCTACTACGGTATCGATTGTTTTTGAACTTTTGGGTGCCTCTGTAGCCATGGCCTTGATTAAAATTTCGGCCGATGACTCGCAAACTTTGGTCGACATTGTAAACTACATCAACAACGAAAAGGCCATAGAGATTATACTGGGCATACTCCTTTCGGTCGTCATTGCTTTTTCTATTGGAGCCTTGGTACAATTTCTATCAAGAATATTCCTGTCGTTTAAATTTAACGAAAAGCCGTCGTGGTATGGCGCTACGTTTAGCGGGCTTGCCATTACCTCTATCATGTATTTTATCTTAATAAAGGGGTTAAAAAGTGCCGCCTTTATGAGCCCTGATTTTTTACATGCCATACAAGACAATACCACGGCATTTCTAGCAGTCAACTTTGCAATCTGGACACTGTTGTCCATGGTAGTTATTAAGGTCTTTAAAACTAACATATACACCCTTATTATCATTATTGGCACCTTTGCTTTGGCCATGGCCTTCGCAGGTAACGATTTGGTAAACTTTATTGGGGTTCCTATTGCGGCCTACAATTCGTTTGAAGCTTGGTCTGCCTCGGGCATGGCGCCTTCAGAATTTAGCATGGGCATCCTTGCCCAAAAGGTACCAACGCAGCCTTATCTGCTATTGGTAGCCGGCTTGGTTATGGTATTAACGCTTTGGTTTTCCAGCAAAGCAAAAGCTGTTGTAAAGACCTCGGTAGACTTATCGCGACAAGACGATGTAAAGGAACGTTTCGAACCTAATTTCTTATCTAGAAATGTGGTAAGACTATCCATGGGACTGTCCTTGGTATTTAACAACTTGTTACCAAATTCTGCCAAGCAGTTTATCGAAAAGCAATTTAAAAAGCCTGTTATTAATGGCCTTTCTAAAAACACCGATGACTTACCAGCATTCGACCTTGTACGCGCAGCGGTTAACCTTATGGTAGCCAGTGTTTTAATCTCTATAGCAACCTCAATGAAACTTCCGCTTTCTACAACCTATGTTACCTTTATGGTGGCCATGGGTACCTCATTGGCAGACAGAGCCTGGGGAAGCGAAAGCGCTGTATACCGTGTGGCTGGCGTATTTAACGTTATTGGCGGATGGTTCTTTACGGCCATTAGTGCGTTTATAGCTGCAGCAGTAACTGCTTACCTTTTAAACTGGAACGTAAAAGTTATGGTTCCGGTACTGTTGTTCTTTGCTATTATTTTACTGGTTAGAAATTACATCTCACACCGCAATAAATCTAGAGAAAGCAAAGCCGAAGACCGCTTAGAACGCACAGAGAGCAGCTCGGTACAAGGGGTAATACACGAAAGTGCTAATAACATTTCCAACGTTGTAAAGCGTGGTAACAAAATTTACACCAATGCTATCGATGGATTGGCCAGACAAGATCTAATCACCTTAAAGAAAAACAAAAAACAGGTTGCTAAATTAACCGATGAGATTGAGGATTTAAGAGATAACATCTTCTATTTTATAAAAAATCTAGACGAAAAGAGTGTTAGCGCCAGTAATTTCTACATCAATATTTTGGATTACTTAACCGACATGGCTCAATCGTTAGAGTACATCTCTAAAGCTAGCCATAAACACGTTAACAACAACCACAAAAAACTTAAGTTCAGCCAAATAAAAGAGCTGAAGGATCTAGACAAAACCATGGATAAATTGTTTAGTGATACCCAACACGCTTTCTCGTCTTACTCGTTTGAAAAAATTGAAGAAGTCCTTAGACATAAATCTACAATTTACGAACATGTAACACGTAAAATCCAGCTTCAAGTAGAACGTACACGCTCTGAAGAATCGAGTCCTAAAAACACCACATTATTCTTTAGTGTGTTGCTGGAAACAAAAGACCTGTTAGATGCGACATTCGATTTACTTGAAGAGTACGACTTAGCGCATGATGCTTCTGTAAAACCATTTAAAATTACAAGCGATAGCGAAGAATAACCAATAGCCTGAGTGATATTACAGGCGTGATTTAACCTAATAAAAAAGGCAACTTAAACACATGTTTATTTTGCCTTTTTTTATGGAAATACCCCCCCCAGTGAAAACTAAAATACAGCACACCAGAGAATCGCCTTCTAATTAAAGACGACAACCTATATGCAAAAAAAGCCATCTTGTAATGAAGATGGCTTTTTTAAATTATTAACACTTATAAATCTTTAAGAACCGCACATTAAGCAGTCGTCTTCTCCTTCGGCAGCCTTGGCTTGGGCAATTAAAGCCTTCATTTCCTCTGGTGTCATTGGTGCGACATCGTCTTCAGCAGACTCTTGTGCAAATTTAGCCGCAGTTTTTGCCGCTTGTTCCTTTTGTTTTTCTACAATAGCTTGCTCTGCCGTATTGGTGCTTTCTTGTACCACTGGCGCTGCTTTTTTCTTATTGTCTAATGTAAATTTAATGGCGTCTACGGCACTCTTAGTACGCAAATAGTACATGCCTGTTTTTAAACCACTCTTCCAAGCATAAAAATGCATAGATGTTAATTTTGCCATTGTAGCTCCTTCCATAAACAAGTTTAAAGATTGGGATTGGTCTATAAAATACCCTCTGTGCCTAGACATGTCTATAATATCTTTCATACTCAATTCCCAAACCGTCTTATAAAGGTCTTTAATATCCTGCGGAATGCCTTCTATATCCTGTATAGAACCGTTAGCCCTCATAATATCCTGCTTTAAGCCTTCGTTCCATAAGCCCAGTGCAACCAAATCTTCCAACAGATGCTTATTAACAACAATAAACTCTCCCGAAAGCACTCTACGCGTATAAATGTTAGAGGTATACGGCTCAAAACACTCATTATTCCCTAGAATTTGAGAGGTTGAAGCTGTTGGCATTGGCGCAACCAACAACGAGTTTCTCACACCGTTCTCGGCTACCTCCTTACGAAGTTTATCCCAATCCCATCGGCCGCTTAGCTCCTCGTCTTTCACGCCCCAAAGGTTGTGCTGAAATAAGCCTTCGCTAATAGGCGACCCTTGATATGTTTGATATGGGCCATCGGCTTTAGCCTCTTCCATACTTGCCGTTACGGCAGCGTAATAAAGGGTTTCGAAAATTTCTTGATTGAGTTTTTTGGCTTCATCGCTCGTAAATGGCATGCGCATTTTTATAAACGTATCAGCCAATCCTTGTACCCCTAACCCTACTGGTCTGTGACGGAAATTTGAGTTTTCAGCCTCCTTAACCGGATAGTAGTTTCTATCGATAACGCGGTTAAGGTTTTTGGTTACCCGCTTTGTAATTCGGTACAGCTCCTCATGATCAAAGGCGCCATCTTTTACAAACATTGGCAACGCAATAGAGGCCAAGTTACATACAGCAACCTCATCTGGCGAAGTGTACTCTAAAATTTCTGTACATAAGTTAGACGATCTAATGGTTCCTAAATTCTTCTGATTCGATTTGCGGTTGGCCGCATCTTTATACAACATGTACGGTGTACCTGTTTCTATTTGCGACTCTAGGATTTTCTCCCAAAGTTCGCGAGCCTTAATGGTTTTTCTCCCTTTGTTTTCTGCTTCATATTTAAGGTAAAGCGCTTCGAACGCTTCGCTATGGGTGTCTGGTAAACCTGGGCACTCGTTAGGGCACATTAAAGTCCATTGTCCATCTTCCTGAACGCGTTTCATAAACAAATCTGGAATCCACATGGCGTAAAACAGGTCGCGAGCACGCATTTCTTCTTTTCCGTGGTTTTTCTTCAAATCCAAAAAGTCGAAAATATCGGCGTGCCAAGGCTCTAAATAAATGGCAAAACTCCCTTTACGCTTTCCACCGCCTTGATCTACATAACGCGCCGTATCATTAAACACGCGCAACATTGGCACAATGCCATTGCTGGTCCCGTTGGTGCCAGCTATATAACTTCCGGTAGCTCTAATATCATGAATGGCCAACCCAATACCTCCCGCCGATTGCGAGATCTTAGCGGTTTGCTTTAAAGTATCGTAAATCCCATCAATACTATCGTCCTTGGCTGTTAAAAGGAAACATGACGACATTTGGGGTTTTGGCGTACCAGAATTAAACAAGGTTGGTGTAGCATGTGTAAAATATTTTTTCGACATGAGCTCGTAAGTTTCAATAGCGGCATCCAAATCATTTAAATGAATCCCTACCGAAACACGCATAAGCATGTGCTGTGGTCTTTCGGCAATCTGGCCGTTAAGCTTAAGCAAATACGAACGCTCTAAGGTTTTAAACCCAAAATAATCGTACCCAAAATCGCGGTTATATATTATGGTAGAGTCTAGTTTCTCTTTGTTATCCATAATAATGTTATAAACCTCATCTGAAAGCAAAGGCGCTTTTTTCCCAGTTCTCGGATTAACGTAGGTATAGAGGTCTTCCATAACCTCGCTAAAGGTTTTTTTGGTGTTTTTATGTAAGTTTGAGACCGATATTCTGGCTGCTAACCTCGCATAATCGGGGTGGGCGGTTGTCATGGTAGCCGCTGTTTCGGCTGCTAGGTTGTCTAGCTCGCTAGTGGTTACTCCATCATACAAGCCCTCTATAACGCGCATGGCTACTTTTACCGGATCGACAAGTTCGTTTAATCCGTAACACAATTTTCTCACTCGCGAAGTGATTTTGTCGAACATGACAGGCTCTCTACGACCGTCTCTTTTTACTACATACATATTTTACACAGTTTAAAATTTCCTGATACACCTTCAGAAAATGGGTTAATTCGTTTTTACCAATTTTTCAAATCGATTGAAAATCAGTTTATTATATTTTATTGCGTTCAACAACGGTACTTCTATGCAGAAGCCTCCTTTATGGAACTTTAAATGTTTTTAATGCTTGGAGCCAATTTAAAAATCGGCGTCAAATTTGAATTTATCTTCCTCTTCTTCTTTATTTAAAACACCTGCTTTTTGGTATTCCGACACGCGTTTCTCGAAGAAATTGGTTTTTCCTTGTAAAGAAATCATGTCCATAAAATCGAAAGGATTGGTAGCGTTGTACTCTTTTTCACACTCCAGCTCGGTTAAAAGCCTGTCTGTAACGAACTCTAAATACTGCGTCATTAGCTTAGCATTCATTCCTATTAAGCTTACGGGCAACGATTCTGTAATAAACTCGCGCTCTATGTTTAGGGCATCGACAATTATTTCGCGAATGCGTTCTTTTGGCACTTTGTTTACCAGGTGGTTGTTGTGAATGTGCACTGCAAAATCGCAATGCATACCTTCGTCTCTAGAAATAAGCTCGTTAGAGAAGGTTAACCCAGGCATGAGGCCTCTTTTTTTCAACCAGAACAGCGAGCAAAAAGCGCCCGAGAAGAAAATCCCTTCTACAGCGGCAAAGGCAATTAAACGCTCTGCAAAGCTTGGCGACTCGATCCATTTTAAGGCCCAATCGGCTTTCTTTTTAATTGCCGGAAAGTTTTCGATGGCTCTAAAAAGAATGTCTTTTTCCTTTTCGTCCTTGACGTAGGTATCAATTAATAACGAATAGGTTTCGCTATGGATGTTTTCCATCATAATCTGGAACCCGTAAAAGAATTTGGCCTCGCTATATTGCACCTCGTTAACAAAATTCTCGGCAAGGTTTTCGTTTACAATACCATCGCTAGCTGCAAAAAAGGCTAGAATATGTTTAATAAAATAGCGCTCATCGTCATTAAGCTTGTTGCTCCAATCGTTTAAATCCTGGTGAAGATCTATTTCTTCGGCAGTCCAAAAACTGGCTTCAGATTTTTTGTACCACTCCCAAATATCGTGGTGTTGTATTGGGAAAATAACAAAGCGATCTTTGTTTTCTTTAAGGATTGGTTCAATAGCTTGTTGAGACATATAAATTGGTTTTTTTGCAAAAATTATGATGAATTATTTCGTGTGATTTGGGACTAACAAATATTGGAATTTGGCGTTGAAAATGAAAAATTATTAATCAAACGTTTTCAACAAGTTTTTAACAAATCAAGCGCAGCCTAGCACGGCTCTGATTTTATTAAAATAAAACACCACTTACTTTACAATAAATTGTTTTTCAGTAATTTATCGCAACAAAAAACGCAGTAAAAAAACCTATGAAAAACACGACAACCCAAACAACCGTAACGGTTTACAGCATCTTTTAAAACTAAAAAAAGAGAGCCAAAAAGACCCTCTTTCTTTAGTATAAATGCATTCTTATTTAGAAATGCATACCCCTTTAAATAATTAATAGCGATACTAATATCTTGCAAAAAAAACAAAGCGCAAAAAACAATGTATGGTTGGTAATAAAAAGTGTATAATTGGCAAAAGCAAGGGTTAAAATGCCCACACACAATCTTCACCTTTTTATACAAAAAAAGTAACCAACAACACATTAACCCCACTTTATCAACCGATATATTATTATATTTGGTTCATGATAAAAGCAGTTATTGTTGACGATGAGCCTAAAGCGATACAAAGCCTATCTTGGGAGTTAAACACTTTTAAAGATGTTTTGAGTATTGTTGAAACCTTTACCAGGCCAGAAGTAGCAATACAGTATTTAAACACAAACAAAGTTGATTGCCTGTTTTTAGACATTAACATGCCTACCATGGATGGTTTTCAGTTTCTAGACAAACTGGAGGCCAAGGACTTTTCGGTAATTATTACCACAGCTTACAACGAGTATGCCTTAAAAGCCATAAAAAACGAAGCAATCGATTATCTTTTGAAGCCAATAGACTCTGATGATCTTGCACAGACCATAAAAAAAATAAAAAAGCATTACAACAACAACTTGGCCATTTCGAAGGTAGAAGACGCCCTAATTAATTTTAACAATACCCAGCAAAAAAAGAAAATCACCATAAATGCCGATGGTAAATTGATTTTCTTGGATATTGACGACATCTTGCACATAGAGTCTGACGGGAATTATTGCACCATTTTTTTAGAGAAAGACCAAAAAATCGTGGTTACCAAAAAGCTTAAGGAAATGAACGCCCTACTGCCCAACGATTCGTTTTTTAGAATTCACAATTCGTTTGTAATTAACCTGAATAAAATTAAAGAGTTTGTAAAAACCGATGGCTATGTTTTAATGACGTCCAACAAAAAAATTCCTGTAGCCAGACAACGAAAGTCCGATTTTCTTGACAAACTGTAACCCTACCATGAAGCAAGACCTTATAAAAAACTCGTCCACAACAAAACACTTAGCGCTCTTAGTGGCATTGTTTTTTGCGGTATTCAACATCCAAGCGCAAAACGATTCGATCGATAAGGCTTTTCAACAAAAAACAGCGGTTTTAATTGCAAAAAAGTCACCCTACTACCAGTTTTTAGATTCTGTACTAAGGCATCAGGACAAAAACGATTCGGTAAAAATGGCCTACCTGTTAAAAAAAACCACAGAAAACAAGTATCTGGAGGGCGAAAGCTTTGCTTACAACATGCTGGGAATTATAGACAGAAACCTCTCAAAATACAACCGCTCTACAGAACGACACCTTAAGGCCGTAGCGCTTGCCAAACAAGCAAACAACATAGAACTGGAAGTTTTTGGTCTTAACATGCTTGGGGTTACTTGCAGGCGACAGGATTTAATACGCCAGGCTTTAGACTACCATAAGAAGGCATTAGATTTGGCCGAAAATGCCAAAACCCCTTCAAAAACCTTAAAACAAAGCATTGCAGTTTCGCAAAACAGTATGGGGAACATCTATCTTGCTCTTAAGCAATACGACTTTGCCATAGAACAGTTTAAAAAGTCCCTAAAAATAGAAATAGCCCTAAACAACAATTTAGGCCTTGCCATTAACCACCACAACATAGGTTATGCCCAAGAAGCCAAAGGGCAGATTGACCTCGCTTTAGAGAACTACAAAACCTCGCTAAAACACAACAACATTATAAACTCTGAAATTGGCCGCATTATTTGCTACAACAGCATTGCCAAAATAGACATAAAAAAAGGACAGTATAAAAAAGCCCTCTCTTTGGTAACCGCTGCCCTAGAGAAAGCCAAAGTAGAAAAGGATCAATTTTATCTAGCCACATCGCATTTAAACTTAGGTCTTACCCTGCTTAAAATGGGCCAATTAGATTCGGCCGAGAGCAACCTTTATGAGGCGCTAAACATTTCTAAAGCCTATCATTTAAAATCCTCTAAATCTACCGCATACAACTACCTATCTGAAGTTTATGAGCTGAAAAAAGACTACCAAACCGCCCTAAAGTACAAAAAACTCTACCAAGACCTCGAAGCGTCGATTACCAACGAGCGGAACATTCAGTATGTAAACGGTCTGATTATTACATACGAAACCGAGAAAAAAAACAACCAAATACAGGCCTTAGCCAATGAAAATGAGATTGTAAAGCTTAAATTAAAACAACATAAAAATTTTCAACTGCTGGGGTCTTTAGGCGGGCTATTACTCATTATTATTTTGGTTATCCTGTACAGGCAGCACAAACTAAAAAACGAGAAAAAAATAATCACCCTAGAGCAGGAAATGCTGCGCAACCAAATGAACCCTCATTTTATCTTTAATTCCTTAAACTCCATAAAGCTTTACATTATAAACAACGAAAAGGAAAATGCCGTTTACTACCTAAACAAATTCTCTAAACTTATTAGAAAAATCCTAGTTGCCTCGACCGAAAAGGACATCTCCCTTGAAGAAGAGCTAGAAACCATGGGGCTTTACATGAACATTGAGAACATTCGCCTATCGAACCAAATAGAATACGCCGTTTTTGTTGACAAGCACATTAACACCTCCGCCATAAAAGTACCTTCGTTAATTTTACAGCCATTTTTAGAGAACGCCCTATGGCATGGTCTTTCCTCGAAAAAAGGTGATAAAAAAATAACCTTGAATATAACAAAACACAGCCCGGAGCATATTACCATAACCATTACAGACAATGGCATAGGCCGAGCCGCCTCGCAAAAAATAAAATCTCAAAAGAAATTAAAACGAAAATCTGTGGGGATTGCCATAACTAAAGCCAGGCTATCCAACTTTTCTAAAGCCTACACCAGCGATTATAAAATAGATATTGAGGATTTGTTCGAGAATGGCACTCCTAGCGGGACTAGGGTTGTAGTGAACATTCCCATTAGAGCAACAGCCCTTAAAAGCGCGTAGATTACTTATGCCCTTGGGCTACTTTTTCCAGCTCTAGGTACCAATCTTCGCCAAATTTTCTAATAAGCGCCTCCTTTACAAACTTGTAAATAGGCACTTGCAACTCTGCTCCAAGGCTACAAGCATCGTCACAAATTGGCCAACGGTGGTAGTTTACCGCAGAGAATTCGCTATAATCCTTAACTCGAATGGGATACAAATGGCAGGAAATGGGTTTTTTCCAATCAATTTTTCCTTCATTATACGCCTGCTCTATACCGCACAAGGCCGTATTGTTTTTATCAAAAGTAACGTAAGCACATTCGGCCTGGTTTACCAATGGTGTTTCCAAATCGCCTGCTTCTGTGGTTATAAATACGCCTTGTTTTTCAATGGCAGCAATACCTTCCGGCCTTAAAAAAGGCTTTACGGTTTCGTAAATATCACCTAGTATTTTGGCTTCAGAAGCCTCCAACGGCGCCCCAGCATCTCCTTCTACACAACAAGCGCCCTTGCATGCCGATAAATTGCACACAAAATCCTTTTCTATAATATCTTCCGATACAATGGCCTTCCCTAATTGAAACATGCTGCAAAGGTAATTGTTATTGCTGACAAATTCAGATAAAAAATATTGGTTATTTTAGCCATGCATTACATCTTAAATTCCGAGATTTGCAAAAAAATACAAAACACTAAAAAACATGCAATTAGACGTTAAAGAAATATTTACCGCCTTCATGGTACTTTTTGCTGTAATAGACATTGTTGGCAATGTACCTATTGTTATCGACCTAAGAAAAAAAGCTGGGCACATACAAAGCGAAAAAGCTTCGATTATTGCCGGTATTATTATGATTGTCTTTCTTTTTGTGGGACAAAACATTTTGTCGCTTATTGGTATTGGCGTGAATAGCTTTGCCGTTGCTGGTGCCTTTATCCTGTTTTTTATTGCCTTAGAAATGATTTTGGGCATTACCCTGTACAAAGAAGATGAAAGCAGCGCCATGACAGCTTCTGTTTTCCCACTCGCTTTTCCTTTAATTGCAGGCCCAGGAAGCTTAACAACCCTACTTTCGTTAAGGGCTGAATTTAAACTAGAAAACATTATTGTTGCCGTTATACTAAACGTTATTATTATTTACATTGTTCTTAAAACATCCACTAAAATCGAGCGATTAATTGGACAAAACGGCATTAACATTATACGAAAAGTTTTTGGTGTGGTATTATTAGCCATTGCCGTTAAACTATTTGCTCATAACATTAAAGCCCTTTTACTTTAAATATGAAAATTTTCACCCTTATTTTAACGGGCATCGCCATTGCTTTAATTATTTTTAATGTTACCAAAATAAATTTTGAAGCACCTTTTGAAGACGACAGCATTGTTGCACTAATAACCATTGCATGTGCACTGTGCGCGGTTGTTCTGCTTCAAATTTTAAGGATTTCCAAAAAAATTGAACGCAAACAAAAAACCAAATAAGCATGTACGACGCTTTAATTATTGGAGGCGGCGCATCTGGCATGTCCTGCGCTTTGGTTTTGGGCTCTGCCAAAACCAAGGCATTTGCAAAAGACAAGCGTATTGGTCTTATTGCCCACCAACGCAGTTCCCATTTGCAAAGCGCCTTATTTAACAACGTTTTAGGACTTCCTCCCGGAACCACAGGCCAATCTATTTTAAGCTCAGGAAAAACACAATTAGCAACATTGTACCCACATGTTGAACAGATTGAAAAGGAAAAGGTGCTTTCTGTTTTAGAAACCGATGCTGGTTATTTTGAAGTTAACACCAACAAACAAAGTTACCACGCCAAAATGGTTGTTGTTGCCGTTGGTTATACCCATTTAATAAACATTACCGGGTTAGAGCCCTATATAGCACCACACCCAAGAGCCAAGGCAGAAAAAAATAGGATTTGGTTAAAAAACGAGGATCATTTGGTTAAGAAGAATCTTTACGTAGCAGGCACACTAGCCGGATGGCGCAGTCAATTTGCTATTGCTAGTGGTAGTGGTGCCCAAGTCGCTACAGATATTTTAACCCTATGGAATCATGGCGAACACACCAAAATTCACGATAAGCTAGAGCCTTAAGGCGCCTTACTTAATGTTAGAACCTCCTCTATCATAACATCAAACTTATTAATAACTTCGTAGTAGGCTCCGTTGCCATACAATTGGTTTGCCAGCGTGGCCTTAATGTACTGCTTAATCTCGTTATTGTACGCTACAAAAGTAATGTTGGAATCGGTTTTTTCCCTAAGATAGCTTTCAAACGCAACAACAATATCGTCGTTCAATTCAAAATCGTTTATAAATGCATCTCTAGACACACTATCGTAAGCATGGCGGTTCTCATCTAAATACTCGAACACAAAATTACTTATAAACCCACGCCTTTCAAGAAACATTATGGTCTCATTTTGCATGCCTTTATCTATAGGCACAAACACATCGGGGATAATGCCCCCTCCGCCATAAACCACTTTCCCCTTTGGGGTTTTAAACTTTAACGAATCGGCTACTTGGATTTTTTCCTCGTCTATCAACTCACCACTTTCAATACGTTCAAAATACTCATCGTAATAGTCTTTACTCCCATTTTTATACGCCCGCTGTATGGAGCGTCCTGTTGGGGTATAATACCTAGACACCGTAAGCCTAACGGCACTACCATCGCCTAAATCCATTTCTCGCTGCACAAGACCTTTTCCGTACGACCGTCTACCTACAATGGTGCCTTTGTCGTTATCTTGAAGTGCCCCTGCAATAACCTCGCTGGCAGAGGCCGAGTTTTCATCGATGAGCACATAAAGTTTGCCGGTTTCAAAATCCCCTCGTTTGGTTGCAAAGCTTTTTTTAATGTTTCCTCGTTTGTTTTTGGTAAACAGAATGAGCTTGCCGTCTTTTAAAAACTCATCGACTATACGCTCTGCCACCCCCAGGAACCCGCCAGGATTACCTCTTAAATCTAAGACCAGTTCGGTCATGCCTTGCTTTTGTAGGGTGGTAAGTTCTTTTTTAAATTCGTTATAGGTCGACTCTGCAAAGCGGTTAATTTTTATGTACCCCAAAGCTTCGTTTAGCTTGTAGGCCGCATCGACACTTTTAATGGGCACATGGTCCCTTTTTACGGTAAAGTTTAGCAGTTGGCTTTCTCCTTTTCGGTACACCCCAAGTGTTACTTTGGAATGTATTGGGCCTTTAAGCTTTTTAATCACTTCGGCATTGTTAAGGTTTTTACCATAAACGGTATCTTGATTGGCAAATAAAATCCTGTCGCCGCCTTTTATACCCACTTTTTCGCTGGGGCCACCCTCTACGGTTTTTATTACGGTTATGGTATCTTTATATGTGTAAAAATTAATGCCAATGCCTACAAAATCTCCTTTCATATTATCGGCTACCCGCTCCATGTCTTCTTTTGGAATGTATACAGAATGAGGGTCTAGGTTGTCTAAAATTCCATTAACGGTAACATCTACAATGCTATCGGTATTTACATCGTCTACGTATTCGTAATCAATGTAATCAATTAGCCTGTTTAGTTTGTCTTTTTTGCTGTTTACACTAAACAGCCTATCTGAAGTGTCTGTAAAATTTAGTTTTTCTCCAATAAAAATCCCTGCTGCTATGGCAACGCCCACAATTAACGGCACGTATTTTTTATTGAAACGCATGATGTTATACAGTTGTATGTTCGACTAATTCTAGTTTAATGCCTGCTTTTTTAAGAAATTTTAATCCCGAATCGTCTTTATAGGCTTTGCTATAAACGACCCTTACAATTCCTGCCTGATGGATAAGTTTACTACACTCCTTACATGGCGATAACGTAATGTATAACGTAGCGCCCACACAGGATTGTGTTGAGGAGGCTACCTTTAAAATGGCGTTGGCTTCGGCATGAAGCACGTACCACTTGGTATAGCCTTCGTCGTCTTCACAAAAATTCTCAAACCCTGTTGGCGTGCCATTGTATCCATCGGAAATAATCATTCTATCCTTAACAATTATCGCGCCAACTTGTTTTCGTTTACAGTAGGAGAGTTTTCCCCATTCTTCTGCAATTCTTAAATAAGCTTTATCGTATTTAAGCTGTTTGTCTTCTTTCATAGAGCTTTAGGTATACTAATATAATTGGTTGATGTTTTAAAAACAACCATATGGAAAGTTTTCACAAAACTTTAGGCTTATGCTAGAAAGTCGCTTTCTAATATCATGGGGATAACCAAACCAACAACTATAGCCGAAATGACCATAATCCAATCTCTTTTAGAGAACCTAAAAATGGTTTGCATGATGTACCCCAGTATTAAAACCACAAAAACAATAATGATTTGTGCTATTTCTATGCCCAAAGCAAATTCGACTAAGGTAAGCAGTTTGTTGTCGGAGCCGCCCACAAGCATTCTAAACTCCCTGGCGAATCCCAAACCGTGCACCAACCCAAAAAACAACGTGGTAAAAAACAGAACCCCAACGCGCTCTTTTTGGGCGCCTTTTCCTGCTGTAAACACATTAAAAAGCGCTACTATTAAAATAGAAATTGGGATTAAAAACTCGACCAACTGCCCATTAACACGAACCACGCTATAAGCGGCCAATATTAAGGATAACGTATGCCCTACCGTAAATGTTGTAACCAAAAGCAAGACCCGCTTCCAGTCTTTAAATAAATAAGGCACTGTTAAAACAATTAAAAAAAGAACATGGTCGTAACCATTGATGTCCAATACATGATTTATACCATATTTTACATTAAACCAAAAATTATCGAGCATGGTAATTGTTATTAGGGTTGCACCAAAAATACATTTAATAACGAAAAATAGCATTATTTAACACGGATTAAAAATACGCCCTAACAAAAACATTTGGGGTTATGCCCAAGGACTTTTGAGTATAAGCCTTTACCTGACCATTTTCTACCCTATAAAACTTATTAATTTCATTGTCTTTATCGAATACATTCCAAACTGAAAAACCTACTTTCCCTCTTGATTTTCTATGCAATTTAAAATCGTACAGGGCAGAAACATCCATTCTTAAATAGTCTTGTAATGCTGCTTGGTTTGTTTTGCCAAATACCACTGCATTGTCTTGAGGAGTATTTTCTGCCGGTACGGATATGGGTTTTCCCGTATGCCAATTAAGTCCTGCCGAAACAGATAAATTGTTATAACTGTAAACCCCACCTAAAGTAATTGTATGGGTAATGTCGAAATTACTAGGAAAATCCTCCGGTTCTAAATCTGGAAAGGCATACAAATTTGTCATGTACGAATACCCAAGCCAAACGTTCATGTTTTTTATTTGTTTTCGGGTTAAAAAATCAATCCCGAAAACGTTATAATGCCCTATAGCCTTTACAAACTCATATTGGTTTTGAAACCCCTGACTTTGGGTGGTTATCCCATCTACAAACTTACAATACCCATCAACACTCACTAAAAATCCTTTGCGGTTATAGTTTATCCCCAAGCCACCCTGTTTGCTCCGAATAACCGGGACATCTTGATTGTTGGATAGTTGCCAACGCCTTTTTTCTATTCCTAAAAAATCGTTTTGGAAATTAATTAGCTGCGACATGCTTTGGTGCTTAAACTCTCCTAACAAGGCGACAGAAAAATAATCCGACAATTTATAATTAACACTCAGTCTAGGCTCTAAAATGCTCTTTTTAAACTTTGTTAAATAATCATATCGCAATCCAAATTGAGCATTTAGTTTGTTTTTAACGCCCTTGTAACTCATTTGGGAAAATGCCCCATGACTTCTTAAAACTTCAGAAATAAGCAGCCTGTAAATAGGGGTGTCTACATCGTCTAGATTACTTACTTTGGTCTCTACAAAGTGATAGCCAAACAAAAGGTTTAAATGATGTCCTATGTTTTTGTTGCCTTTTAATTTAATGCTGGTTTCCGAGATGTTGTTTTCCTGCAAATACCTCTGGCCATCTATAACGTTAACGTTAACCGATTTTAAGTTGTAATCTGTTTCGTAAACATCCAATTGGGTCTCGAAGGTTTTACTCCATTGCCTCGAGTAATGTATAGCTCCGGCAATGCTTTTTTGCGTAAGCTTACTCTCTCTAGACGTTTGAAGTCCGTTAACACTGGCATTTTCATTAAATGTCAAGGCGTTATTAACATAAATTACATTTAGCCGCAACCGGTCCTTTTTACTGGGTTGGTAAAGCCACCGCAAGGAGGCATCGTGAAAATCAAATTGCTTATCCGAACTTGTTCCTCCTTCCATGCCTTCAACTTCAGAATCTTGCGAAATCCTTTCAAAAAACGCCCTGTAAGTTGGTGTTTTTACAAGGTCGCTAATAGACTTTCTCACGGCTACCTGCACAGACGATTTTTCACCCAAAGGAATGTCGCCAAAGGCATTTGCATCTATTAAGCTCAGTCCAAAATTGGCCCTAAGCCCAGAGGTTATTTCAGGATTGGATTTCATTGAAATGGTTCCGGAAACGCCATCGGTAAGAGCTGCATTAGTACCGTTTTTAATTAACGAAACCTGCTCGGTAATTTGAGGATTGTAAATGGAAATAAGCCCAAAAAAATGACCCGATTGATACATTTTTATGCCGTCCCAAAGAATTAAGTTCTGATCGTTAGCACCGCCTCGAATGTTAATGTTCGATACGGTTTCATTAACACTCATAACCCCAGGAAAAGCTTGGATGGAATGCAGCACATCGGCATCGACCAGACCCGGTAGGATATCAAAATCGGAAAAATCGATGTTAAACGCGCCGCTACTAACCTTATTCACCCCTTTGACCAAAAAATTTGAAATCACAACCTCGTTCAAGGCCTGTAAATTTGGCTTAAGCAGCACCTCTCTACAACCCTTTAACATAAACTCATCGGCAAACCTCACCAAAGTACCATATCCCAAATGCCGTAGTGTAATTCTAGAAAATTGATTTTCGACCTCTATTTCGAAAAACCCCAAATCGTCACTAACCACATAATTGCCCGAAACTTGTATTGTTGCACGCGTTATGGGCTGTTTTGTATTGCCATCTAAAAGGTAGCCGCAAACCACCAACCTCTCTTGCCTTTGTATCAAAATAAACGCCCCATTCATGACCAAATAATTCAACCCGGTGGTCGTTTTTAAAAAGGCTAAGGTTTCTTGTAAAGTATAATGTTTAGGGGGCACTGGTGTTTTTATTCCTGAAATTACATCTTCGGCATAATTAAACTGAACCTCATGCTGCTCTTGAAGCAAAACAAGAACCTCTACCAAGGGCATTGCTGCTTTTTGCTCCGCTGGATTTTGTGTAAATCCCGAGAACGAAAAGCATAAAACAAGTAAGCAAACAACCCTCTTCTGGTTAATTGTTATTGGCATGTATGACAACTAATTTATCTGGCCCAATTTTGTAGGTCATGTTCATTGGGGTGGTTATTGAGATTAAGGCGCTTTCTAAATTCTCATGGGTAAACCCACCCGAGAAAAGCCGTTCTGGACCAACAGGTTTAAATTCTACCTCAACACCATATTGCCGCTCAAGCTCTGCCAGCACGTTCTTAAAAGGAACCTTATCGAAGCTACTCACGTTTTCCAACCACTTTGGGGCGCTTTCGGAGGTGTTCCCTGTTGTAAATTTTTGATGCATTAAACGGTAGGTTTCCCCTTTTACCAACTGCCTTACAATAGTATCTGACGCTACTCTAACTTGACCTTCGTAACAAACAACCTCAAAATAATCCTGACGCTGCCTTACATTAAACTGTGTTCCTACTACGGTTACCTTTCCTTGTTTGGTAACAACATCAAATGTCTGTCCGGGGTTTACCTTAAAAAAGGCCTCCCCTTTTAACAAAACCTCCCGATGCTTGTCCCAGTTACGCTTACTAAAAGCAATTTCGGAATAGGCGTTTAAGACAACTACAGACTGGTCTGGCAAAACTACTTGGGTCTTTTCGGCCACTTTTGTGTTTATTTCGGAGGGCGAATAATACAAAAACGCAGCAAATACCCCTAGGGCAACAATCAGCACAGCAGCAACCCGCCACATAACACTAATGCTTAAACGCTTCGGTCTAGAATGTGCTGCACAGGCTTGCTTTAACGCTTCAAAAGAATGACGTTTATCCGCGCTATTCGATTTAAAACGTTGAGCTGTTTCTATAATTTTTTGGTAGGCCTTAAAATCTGCTGTTTTTTCAAAAGCGGTCTGCTCAGCTTCACTCAACTCATGATTTAGCCATTTTTTTAAAAGGTCGTCTTGATCCATAACATATTATTCAATCTATTATATAACAACTGTAACCGCTTTTCTCCTGATTGTTATGCCTTAAAATGTTCTAATGCAGCTTTAAAAATCTTAAAAGCACTATAAATCCTGTACTCCACAACTTTTTGGGTAACCCCCAGCATGTTGGCTATTTCTTTGTGTTTTTTCCCTTCAACTTTGCTCAACAAAAAGGCCACGCGCTGTTCTTCACTTAATTGTTGCAAAACCTGCTGGTACCGTTTTAAGTACTCATCCTTTTCCAACAGAAACTGCGGGGTTTCCTGGGTGTGCACCTTGGGTGTTGCTTTCTGGTAGTTTAAAACCACTTTTTTATGCTTAATTGCATTGCGCATTAAATTATTGGCCACGGTAAAAAGAAACGCCCTCGCTTTGCCAAACGCCACCTTGTTGCAATTTTCCCATAGGGTTACAAAGGCCTCTTGAACCTTATCTTCAGGAGTTAAATCCTCGCCATACTTATAATACAAAAAATCGTAAAGGTCCTTTGAGCAGGCGTTGTAAACACGCTCGAAAACGGGTTCTTCACATACGTTTTGTGGCAAGTCTTTTTTCAATGGGCTTTTAATTACAAAACTAAAGGTATCGATTTTTTTTAGATTTTTTTCAGGAGTTTTTTAAAGTGGGTTGTTTTATTAACAAACAGCACCAAGACAATCAACATGATAAAAACATCGTATTTACTGCTTTGGCTTTTTAGTCTCTCCATAATCTTAACCGCTTGCAGAAAAGAGGAAATGGAACTTATAGAAACCCCTAATGACGACACCCTAAACCCGTCGTCTAGCGTAGCCAGTGTCATGAAAAAAGTCGCCATGAAAGACGGCTCTTCAGATAATATTATTGATCGGGCCAACTGCCTAACCGTCGAGCTGCCAGTTACGGTAATTGCCAACGGCATAACCCTAACCATAAATACGACATCGGACTACAACGCCATTGAAGCCATTTTTGATGACTCTTTTATTGATGTTGATACCTTAGATATTATTTTCCCCATTAACATTATACGAAACGACCACACTACGGTTACCGTAAACAACACAACAGAGCTAAGCGCTTATGCTGCAAGTTGTAACGGCGAAAATGAATTTGATGACGACATTGAGTGCATCGATTTTCAATACCCTCTAAACATTGCGGTTTTTAACATTAATAACGAATTAATCTACACGGACAGCTTGACAAATGATTACGACATGCACACATTCCTGGCTTCGTTAAGCACAGACATTGTTGCTCAATTCGAATTTCCAGTTACTTTGTTACTCCCTAACAATACGGTAATTACCGCCAATACATTTTCTGAAATTGAAACCAGCATTCTAAACCATATTGATGATTGCGATGAAGACGATGATTACGATTACAACGATGATGATTGTCCCGACTGCACCCCTATATACGTTATAGACATTTTAACGGGATGCTCCGATTGGGTGGTTGAAAAACTTGAACGAAACGGCAATGACTACGACGACCTTTACGCAGGCTATACCTTTAATTTTTACACCAACAACACCATATCGGCATACTATTCCGGCAACACCGTTTACGGCACTTGGACTGCCGACGAAAACAATGGTGTTACCACATTAACAATAGACATCCCTTCTTTACCATACTGCAACAACAACTGGACTTTACACGAGGTTAGCGCCCCACCAGGAGAAACCAAAGTTGACTTGCGGGTTGGAGACGACCGGATTAGGTACGAAAATTTTTGCAATTAACCATAAACCAATACCACAATGAAACATCATTTTTCTTACGGCCTTGTACTTTTGTTGAGCCTTACCTTACTTTCATCAACATGCTCATCGGATGACGATGATGGCGTACCCAACAACAACACACAAGCCATTAGCAACATTGCCAGATCTGGACACTGGACGATTACGAGTTTTATAGACTCTGGCCAAAACGAAACCCACCATTTTAACGGCTACACCTTTAATTTTGGTACTGGCGGAACTTTAACCGCTACCAACGGCACCAGTACCCTACAAGGAACTTGGTCGGTAACCACTAGCAATAGCAATGACGATAGCAACAACGATCTGGACTTTAACATCTTTTTCCCGGTAGACGACAACCACCCGTTCGAGGACTTAAACGACGACTGGGATATCGCCTCGTACAACACCTCGCTTATCGATCTTATAGATATAAGTGGAGGCAATGGCGGTACAGACACTTTAACCTTTGAAAAACTATAAATATGAAAAAGAAAACCAGCCCCATCCCAAATCAAACACAATAGTTTCTAGGCAACAAACTGCCCTAGAAGCACAAAGCGTTCTAGGGCAATTTATTAAAAATCACGACTCATGAAAAAAATTGGAATCATTATCGTTTTATTAATCGCAATAGGGCTTATAGGCTACAATTATGTTTTTCAAGAGCATAGAAATATTGAATCAGAACCCCCTTCGCACACATTAACATCAAAACAAGTGGCTCACGAGTTTTCTATTGATCCAGAAACCGCGGAAGCCAAATACCTGAATAAAACCATAGAAATTACGGGAATTATTTCTGAAGTCTCCCCTAACGAAATCGTCATCGACAACACCGTTGTTTGCCTATTTCAAACCCCAACAGAACAAGACCTTCAAACAAAACAAGACATTAAAATAAAAGGGCGCTTTATAGGCTACGACAACTTGCTCGAGCAAGTTAAACTAGACCAATGCTCAATAATTTATTAACTCTAAAAACCTTGTATTATGAAATCTAAATTACTTCTGTTGGCATGCATCTTTTCAGCAATGGCTTTACATGCACAGACCACCTATCACCTTAACTGGGAAACCGGTTTTAATAGTCCAGAATCCGATTTAACCATTGACGTTGGAGATACCGTGATTTGGACGTGGACAGACGATTTGCCACATACGGTAGAAAACGACCCCGACAACTCTGTAGAACCTTTTGAGAGTGGCTTTTTAACAGGATTGGGGCAAACCTTTATGCACACCTTTACCGTTATTGGTGTAAACGACTACATTTGTGGCGTTCACTCGAACATGTACGGCACCATTACCGTTGAAGAAGGCCTAGGTGTTAATACCATTAATGCCAGCACTTTTAACATGTACCCAAACCCCACCTCATCCTATTTTAAAATGGCCTTTACCAACACCTTAACACAAGGCACGATTACCGTATACAACCTGTTGGGAAAACCTGTATTCAACCAAGACATCCATGCTAACAAAACATTGGACATTCCTGTGTCTGCCTGGGCAAAAGGCATGTACTTGGTTAAGGTGTCGTCTAACGCCGACACCACTATTAAACGTCTTGTAATACAGTAATAACCCTTGCCTGTCACAATTTAGTGGCAGGCTTATTTTTTAACAGACTATGAAACCAAAACTATTATTATTACTGCTCTGCCTTCCTGTTTTGGGCTTGGCCCAAGAGGATCTCTTGAGTGAGATCGACACGACCACAACAACCGACCAAGCCGTTAGTGCGACATTTAAGGGCCTTAAGGTTGTTAATTTTGAATCGACAAAATTGGTCGCTAAAAAAGAATTTACCTTTATTGTTGCCCATCGTTTTGGAAGCGTTAAATACGGGTTTGATACTTTTTTTGGGCTGGACGATGCCGTTACCAGACTAAATTTTATCTATGGCATTTCAGAGGCCTTTAATGTAAGTGTTTCAAGAAGTTCCTACCAAAAAATTTATGAAGGTGCTATTAAATACCGATTGCTACAACAAGCCCCCCAAGGGTTTCCTTTTACCATTGTAGGCTACAACGCCATTTATATAAACTCATCGTTAGAGCAAGACAACCTTCCCAAACTAAAATTTAAACACCGTTTGGGATATACTTTTCAAGCACTAATTGCCAGAAAGTTCAACAAAAACCTTTCCTTAGAAATAGCCCCTACCCTTTTTCATGACAATTATGTGGTAATTAACGAGCAGGACAACACCCAATTTGCTTTGGGACTGGGCGGGCGCTATAAATTAGGAAAAAGATGGTCCCTAAACCTAGACTATGGCTGGCACCTAAACAGGGCTGATAGCTCGCCGTTTAAAAATCCTTTATCGGTTGGTATTGATCTAGAAACTGGAGGGCATGTTTTTCAAATGCATTTTACCAATGCACAACCTATGAATACCAATATGTTTTTAGGTCAGGCCACGGGAGATTGGCGTGATGGCAACATCTATTTCGGATTTAATTTAAGTCGCGTGTTTTAAAAAAAAGAACCATGAAAAAATTAGCTGTATTCTTAGTATTTTCCAGTCTACTAAACTGCACCAATACAAGTGAAGAAGATCTTATAGATCAAACACCGCTTGAACAGGGCGAGATAATCACCTATACTGTTCATGTTAAACCTATTATAGATGCCAATTGTTTAAACTGCCATGGCACGCCACCTACCAATGGCGCCCCAATATCCTTAGCGACATACAACCAAGTAAAACAGGCCGTAGAGAACAACAACCTTATTGGCAGAATCTCATCGCAAGACCCCGGTTTTCTTATGCCCTTAGGTGGGCAAAGACTACCCCAAAATCTTATTGACCTTATTATACAATGGGACAACGACGGATTACAGGAATAATTAAAAAAACAAACATCATGAAAAAGATTGTCTTACTAATCATCCTTTTTGGGCTACAAACCACGGCGCAAAACAAGTACCTAACCAAAACAGGACGTGTAGCATTTGAGGCTTCCGTACCTTCGTTTGAAGAAGTTAAAGCCGCTAACCAAGGCGTTACAGCCATACTTAATAGCGACACCGGAGCGTTTGCAGCCTTAGCGCTTGTTAAGGGATTTCGGTTTAAAAATGCTCTTATGGAAGAACACTTTAATGAAAACTATGCCGAGTCTGAAACATACCCCAAGGCAACCTTTAAAGGCAACCTAGAAGGCAGCAACCTTGCTAAAATTGAAAACGAACACACCTTAACCATCTCTGGCGAATTGACCTTTCATGGAAAAACTAAAACCCTAAACAACATTAAGGCAATCGTTACAAAAAACGGAAGCAACATTGTACTAACAGGGCATTTTACGGTATTGGCAGCAGACTTTAACATCAGCATCCCGAAAATAGTAAGGAACAAGGTCGCCGAAACCGTAAAAATAGATTTCGAATTTAACCTCGCCCCAAAATAAGCCCTGTTTAACCAAGCCTTAACTACGAATCAAATGCAAAAGAAGGTCTCTTCTGCTTTAAAAAAGGATGTACGTCGCTTTAATTTGAAACCCATTTAAGGTATATTGGCTCGTTTTTTCTGTTACAAGGCTACGGCTACTAACTTTAAAATCAACCTCTGGAAGATAACTAAGAGCGACATCTATTTTATGTTTACCTAAATTAAGATAAAACCCAGCAGATGCCGACAAACCAAAACCATTTTCTGTTTTGTACTTCATAAGCGGGGCGCCAATTTGGTTCCCTTGCGTATATAAGTATGAATTTAGCACAAAAACTGTACGGCCGCTAGCCCCTAAATAAGGTTGTATGGTACTGGATATGTTTTTAAAAGTGAAACGCGTTCCAGCTGCCACTTCAATATAGGATGCTTTTCCATCGATATAAGTTGAATTGGCAAAAGTGCTAAACTTATTGCCGAAAAGGTAATCTACCGATGCGATGAACCCTAATTGCTTTTTAATTAAATTTGAATTAAAATATACTTGTGCCCCAACAACTGGCGTTCCAAAGCTATTAGACACCCCTGGAGAAAGGTCCTCAAAAGACGATTTCATAAAATTATACCCTACCGAAATTCCCAATTCTAAAAACTCATTTGGCTTGTTAACCTCTTCAACAACCTCATCGGCAATTTGCACATCATCAGACAGGTTACAGTTATTGTAAATAGCTATAATGTCTTTCACTTGTTTTAACGTTAATTTATTCACATTTAAATAAGCCTCATTTTGCGCCGCTTTACATTTATTTATAAAAACCGATAACGTAGAAAACTCGAACTTATTCAACTCCAATCCATCGACCACTTTTTTAGGAAACTCGCGAATCTCGTAATCATCGTTCTCTAAATAATACATTTGTTTACCTTTAAAAAGAGACAGGTTACCTATCACGATTGGCTCAAATAAAGAAGGCTTACCCTTATAATTCTTAACGGCATACAAAACATCATCAACTCGCACTTTATTTACATTAATCAAATTCTCCTCACCACTATCACCAACATGATTAACCGTTCTTATGCGGCTTGCCAAGTCGCCATAATCATCAAATTTTAAAACAATTTTTTTTAATGATTTGGTTTCTCCATTGCTATAAAAAATCGTGTTTTGAGAGAAGCTTACCGTTGAAACAAATACAAACACGAGCGTAAGAATAATTCTTGTCATTATTAATGAGGTTAAGTTTAAAAAAGGCTAAATATAAAATTAAAAAACGGGCATAAAAAATTTTATGCCCGTTTAAAGTACCTTGGGTGGGAATCGAACCCACACTCCCGAAAGAACCGGATTTTGAATCCGGCGCGTCTACCAATTCCGCCACCAAGGCAAATGGATTGCAAAATTATAAAATAATTCATTATCTACAATTAAAATAGTGGCTTTTATACTTTTACAAACAAAATAAATTCATAAATTTGCACCTCATTAAAAACAACTCAATTTTTTAAGACTCAATAACAGAACGTTACAATGACTGAAATTAAAACCAAGGCCAAAATATTTGCCTGCTCACAAAGCCAAATATTAGCTGAAAAAATAGCCAAAGCTTACGGCGAAGATCTTGGAAAAGTAATTACATCTACGTACAGCGATGGCGAATTTCAACCCTCGTTCGAAGAGTCGGTGCGTGGCGCACGGTTGTTTTTAATAGGCTCGACCAATCCAGGCCCAGAAAACCTTATGGAAATGCTCCTTATGCTAGATGCCGCCAAGCGCGCCTCGGCCAGACACATTACGGCCGTTATGCCATACTTTGGTTGGGCCAGACAAGACCGTAAGGACAAACCACGGGTTCCTATTGCAGCCAAATTAGTAGCCAAAATGCTAGAAACCGCTGGTGCTACTAGAATTATTACTTTAGATCTGCATGCCGACCAAATTCAAGGCTTCTTTGAAAAACCGGTAGACCACCTATTTGCCTCGACCATCTTTTTGCCTTATATCCAACAAATGGGGTTAGACAACCTGACCATTGCTTCACCAGATATGGGTGGCTCTAAAAGAGCATATGCCTACTCTAAAGCACTAGAAAGCGATGTAGTAATTTGTTACAAGCAAAGAGCCAAAGCCAATGTTATCTCACACATGGAACTTATTGGCGATGTTACAGGCAAGAACGTAATTTTAGTAGACGACATGGTCGATACCGCCGGCACACTAACTAAAGCCGCCGATGTCATGATGGAAAAAGGTGCCAAAAGCGTTAGAGCCATTTGTACCCACCCTATTTTATCTGGCAATGCTTACGAAAAAATAGAAAACTCACAACTTGAAGAACTTATTGTTACCGACTCTATTCCACTTAGCCGAGAGAGCCGTAAAATAACTGTTCTAAGTTGCGCCGAGCTTTTTGCAAGTGTGATGCACAATGTGCACCACAACAAGTCGATAAGCTCGAAATTTATCATGTAATTAATAAACATAAATAATAACCCATGAAATCAATTACGATCAACGGATCTAAAAGAGAAAGCGTAGGCAAAAAATCAACAAAAGCCTTACGTAATGCTGGACAGGTTCCTTGCGTATTATACGGAGGAGACACACCAGTACATTTTGCAGCTGATGAAATCGCATTTTCTAAACTGGTTTACACCCCTAATGCACATACAGTTGTAATTGAACTAGATAACGGCGAAACCTATAACGGTGTATTACAAGACATCCAGTTTCACCCTGTTACAGACGCCATTTTACACATCGACTTCTACGAGTTACACGAAGGCAGACCAGTTACTATGGAAGTTCCTGTACACTTTGTAGGAAACTCTAGAGGTGTTAAAGCCGGTGGTGTATTACGTAAAAACTCACGCCGATTAAGAGTAAAAGCACTTCCTAAAAACTTACCAGATTTTATAGAAGTAGACATTACACCAATGAGAATTGGAAACAAACTTTATGTAGGTGACTTACAAAATGAGCTATACCGCATTATGCACACAGACAACACCGTTGTATGCCAAATAAAACGTGCAAGATTAGCTATGGCCATGGCCGCATTAGACGATGAAGACGAAGATGAAGACGATGCAACAGCAGATGCACCAGCAGCAGAAGGAGAGGCTCAAGAATAACCCCAACTTCTGAAAACTTTTTAAAAAAGCATCCTGAAATTTTCTGGATGCTTTTTTATTTTTACAAAAAACTTTTAAGCTTGAACATCTGCAACTTCATTTTTAACCTTTTCAACAAACCTTCAAAAGAAGACACACAAACAAATATGAAAAAATCCCTTATTGTTGGCTTGGGAAACATTGGCGAAAAATATAGTGACACCCGACACAACATTGGCTTTAAAATACTGGACTACCTCGCCGAACAAGAAGCGCTTACCTTCGAAACAAAAAAATTAGGCGACATGGCCACCTTTAAGTACAAGGGTCGGCAAATGCTACTCCTAAAGCCAAACACCTACATGAATTTAAGCGGCAAAGCCGTGCAGTATTGGTTAACAAAAGAAAAAATTGCACTAGAAAACCTTCTGATTATTACAGACGACCTAAACCTTCCCTTTGGCACCATTAGGCTAAAAGCCAAGGGCAGCGATGGCGGCCACAATGGCCTTAAAGACATTCAAGACAAGCTAAACACAACCAAATACAGCCGCTTTAGATTTGGCATTAGCGACAACTTTAACCAAGGCCACCAAGTCGATTACGTTTTAGGAAAATGGTCTGCCCAAGAAAACAGCGCATTAGAAAACCGGTTAAAAGTGGCCTTAGAGGCCATAAAGTCTTTTGGCACAACAGGCATAAACAACACCATGAACAACTTTAACGGCAAATAAACTTTTAACATTTTTATCGCTATTTTGTTAGTGTTTTTTGTAATTTTAGCGCCTTTAAACTTACTATTGTACAAAAAATAACTACAAATCATGAAAAAAATTACTTTGGCACTTTTTTCAGCAGCTCTAATTGGAGGCGTTTCCAATAGCTTTGCCCAGAAAAAAGCCCCCAATTCGAACAAACAAAGCAGCCAAGACCAGATTGCGTTAACCCAATCTAACCTTCGCAGCATTGAAGAAACAGGCGTTATTAGATGTCTTACAGACGAAAACGAACTTTTATTACAAGCTAAATACCCAAACCGCGCTAACAATCAAGAATTCGAAGCGTGGTTGGCTCCAAAAGTCCAAGAAGTAAAAAACAACTTGGCAAACCGAAACAACAGCCAACAGGTCGTTAAAACCATTCCTGTAATCTTCCACATACTTACAGATGGTGCTGGCTCTGAAAACCTATCGCAAGCAGCTGTTCAGGCACAAGTTGACCAATTAAATATAGACTATGCCGACTTAGCCGGTAGTACATACGCCGTGTCTGCAGATGCCGAAATTCAATTTTGTTTAGCACAACGCGATGAAAATGAAGGCCAATTAGCAGAAGCTGGTATTAATAGAATAACCACTTGGGGAGATGACTCGCTTACAAGAACCGACTTTGAGAACACCATAAAAGCAGCCACGCAATGGGACCCAACCAAATATTTAAACATTTGGGTTGCACGACAAGTTACTAGCCCTAGTGGCGCTTTATTAGGGTATGCTCAATTCCCTAGTGGCTCCGGACTTTCAGGACTTAACGATAATGGCGGCCCTGCCAACACAGACGGGGTTGTGGTTATTGCTAGCTCTGTAGGCTCTATCGCAAATCCAAACCCGTTTGGAGGGAGTACTGGAGCTGGTAGAACATTAACCCACGAAGTTGGCCACTGGTTAGGCTTAAGACACATTTGGGGTGATGGCGGCTGTACTATTGATGATTTTTGCGCCGATACACCAGCAGCAGCTGGCTCTAATTTTGGTTGCCCAACCGGTGCTGATTCTTGTGCTTTTGGCAACACTGACCCAGACATGATAGAGAACTATATGGATTATACCGATGATGGATGCATGCACACCTTTACCGCTGATCAGGTAGCACGAATGACAGCCGTAATGAACAACTCGCCAAGACGTATGGAGTTGGCGTCTTCTACAGCCTGCCAACCAGCCGCACCAACGGTAAGATTTGGTTCAACCAGCCCAGGAAATATTAACGAAGGGAGCAGCTGTAACTACCAAGATTACACCATCGATTTAACAATCACCCAAGCACCTTCTGCTAATGCCGTAGCATCTTTAGTTAATAACGGAACAGCTGTTTTAGGTTCAGATTTCGAATTGTTAAACAATTCCGTAACCTTTACCGCTGCAAACACGACTCCTAGCAACAATATTACGTTACGCATTTACGAAGACGGTTTGTTTGAAAACGATGAAACCATAAGCTTAAGCATTAACATAAACACCACTGGCGATGCTGTTGGTAGTGCACTTTCTTACGATCTTAATCTTGAGAATGACGATATCCAAACCACCGAAAATGCTACCCAAGTAATTTTTGAAGACGGTTTTGAAACGTATACCGATTTTACAACCAATCCTATTGGCGGCTGGACCATGCTAGATCTTGATGGAGATGGCACTTATGGGCACGAAACCAGCGATTGGACTAATGAGCATTACGACGGAACCTTTATGGTATTTAACCCAAGCCAAGCAGCACCTTCGTTAGCAGGATCTGAGTGGGACCCACACACAGGAGATAAAGGCTACTACTGCTTTAATTCTACTGGAAATGTTAGTGGAACACCTGCCAATAACGATTACATCTTTACACCACAAATCTCACTTTCGGGCACTGGATCTGAATTGAAATTTTGGGCCAAGTCTATTACAGACCAATGGGGCTTAGAGCGTTTCCAGGTAGGAGTTTCTAATACAGACACCAACCCTACAAGCTTTGAGTATTTAACGCCGTTCCCATATGCACAAGCACCAACTACATGGACCGAGTACACTTACGACTTATCAGATTACGATGGTCAAGACATCTATATTACCTTCCACGTGGTTTCTACAGATGCTTTTGTATTTATGTTAGACGATGTATCGGTTACCACCCAAACGTCTATAACCGTACAAACAGCAATCAACAGCGCAACATCTTTTGAGGCTCTAATTCCAGGTTCTGGTACCGCCTATGCAAGAGATAACGCTTCTGCAAACATTATGCTAGACATTACATCTAACACCGACCACAACTACGGTTGTGTAGAAGCCTACGTTTCTAACGATGCGGCTACAGCAGGTGCCGATGCCATCTCGTACGGAGGTAGCACAGACCCTGTTGATTTTGTTATGGCTAAAATGTTTACAATTACTGCTGCCAATACAAATACCTCTGCAAACAGCGCAATTGATTTTTACTTTACCGAAAGTGAAATTGCCGCTTGGGAAACTGCAACTGGAAACAGCAGAACGGCGCTTCATGTTAAAAAGGAAGGCACAAACGAAGTTTCTACCTTAACAAGCACCGCATTTGGCTCAGACCACAAGTTGTCTGGATCTTTTAGCACAGGTATTGATGGTACTTATGTTTTTGGAACCAACCAAGCCTTGCTATCTGTAAATCAAGTAACCCTTGAAAACAGCTTGTCGCTATATCCTAACCCAACATCTGGCGTGTTAAACATTAAAACAAGCAACAACATGCAACCAGAGCAGTACACCATTTACAACATGTTAGGACAAGTAATTGCCAAAAGAGCGATTACAAACCAAAACGACTTAACCATTAACACAAGTGCGTTAAGCAATGGTATGTACTTTATAAAACTTACTAAAGGAACTAACGAAGCGACCTTACGCTTTATGAAACAATAACCACAAACACCTTTAGGGGTTAAAAAGCGGGCTGTGAAAATTCACAGCCCGCTTTATTTTTTCACAGAAACAAGCTAAACCCCACTACGCTATAGGGTCAGGCTAATTATATCGGTGTCGTAGTATTAAAGACTATTAACCCGTTTTATAATGGGCTTTTATCTCTGTATTACTTCCCTAATACACCATGAAATATACTAACTGAAATGCTTTAAACCTACCACCACTTTAGCTATTACAACATCACTCAACCGTTCGCAACAGAATGCACAACAACAATAAACGCTTAGCTTGTAAGGCTGAAAAATACACTGCCACTTATACTGTTAAAAACACCTTGCCTTAATTCCTCCTTACATTAGACTTCTAATAGTCTGGCACATAATAAAAAAGGAATGGCTTTCGCCATTCCTTTTCTACTTTAAACTTACTCATGCGTTAAACTACTTAACGATCAGCTTTTTTGTTATGGTACTGTTTCCGCTAGACACTTTAAGCACATACATGCCAGATTGTGCATGCTCAAGATCTATTTCCTGGCTAAACTCTGATCCGCCGGAAAACACCTGATCATATATGCGTCGCCCTCTAATATCAAACACCTGTACCGCGACATCGTTTTGTCTTGTGTTATTCAACCCTATAATAAACGAGCCATCATTTGGATTAGGCCATATTGAAAAGTTCGAAATTTCTACCTCTTCAACAGATAATTCTGGCGCCACACAAACCTCTAAAGACCACGAGCTTAATTGCCCGCCATCTTGATTAAAAGCATCTACTACTTTTAACGTCCAATCGCCCTGAGCATCTTCTCCATTAAATGCGGCAAGGGCACTTTCTGGTAAATACAAATTGCCATCTGTTGGCGGACAAGGCAAGGCCGAACTGCTTGCTGCATCATCAAACCCTACATTAAAATTATCTTCATTAAAACAAATGTCTGAAAAAAGCACAACCTCAGTTCCCAAAGGACTTATAAGACTAAAGGTTAAATCGCTAATCCACGTATGGGTTCCTGTAATGTTAACAATATTCACATCGGTTACTTCACCTGTTGTTGGTATGTTAATTATGGATGTGTATTCGTTTCCTGCTCCAACTGGCGAGATGGTGACAGGCGTTGTATTGGCCAAGGTCGTACAGCTAGGGCAATCGTCTCCTTGCAATACAGTTATATAATCTGTTATGGTCATACTATCGCTACCATAGGAGTTAGACACCTGCAATGTTACATCGTAGGTTCCTGCTGCAGAATAGGTTACCGTAGGGTTTTGGTCGTTTGAAGTTGCTGGTGTTCCACCTTCAAATGTCCATGTCCAAGAGGTGGCATCTGGTATGGTTTCATCCATAAAGCTAACTGTATTGTCGGTATCTATACACAGTGTTGGCGTATCTGCACTAAAAGCGGCAACCGGTGGCCCAGGTAATGCTGGCAGTGTATAACCACAAGCAGTTAACGATGTATGTATAATTGCGCGTTGTGCCTCTGTATAGTTTAGGTTTATTGCTGCTTGGTAAACCGCATTGGCAGCATCGTTCTGGCTAGAGGAGTCATTGGTCATGCCTAAGCCTTCATAAAAAATGGTATCCATTTCTTGTTGTCCTATTTGGTCCCAAATACCCATAAGGCAGGTGGCCCAAATTTGACCATCGGTATGTATTTGCCCAACCAAACCACCTGGGTAGGTTGCAGCATGCGCGGTTGTTCTTCCGCCCCAACACACATTATGACCATCCCAGTTAAACACCCAGTTATACTGCGGGTCTGAAGATTGCCAATTGTTTAAACTTCTGTTATAAGACTGTGCCACATAATCGCCGCTACCTTCACTTAAACCTTCTACCTGCGACAAACCGCCCACGGTTACCCAATCGTGTAGGCCATGCCCCAACTCGTGATGTATCACATCTGAATCTTCGGCATCATCAACACAACCTTCTCCAAAGGCCAATTGTCCCGTTCCTGAGGTATAATAGGAATTATCTGCGCCTCCAGCGCCATGGGGATCGTACTTTACGCCTCCTGTATACTGATAGGGCATTAAAGTAATCCCTAAGGTGTTGTTAATGTAATTCATTAAAAAATCGATGTGATAATAGGCATTTACGGCTTCAAAAGCTTGGTCTTGGCGTGTATAGCTAAAATCTGATGATGCTTGTGTAAACAAACCTGTATTGGGCGTATCAAAATCAACAATCTGTGCTCTTGGCCCTACCAACGAATATTGCCCTGCAGACAAAGTAATGTCGTTAAGGGTTACGGCAATTCTAGCATTGTTTAATTCGGTGGTATTGGCATCGTTTCCATCTACATAGCCACCGCCATACGAAACTTGGTTAGACGACAATGGATCAGGATTGAAAACCATACCGTTACCCGTAGCATTCATTACAGCCATAGTCTCCTGCTTAGCCGCTGGTTCATGGTCGCAGTGTTCGTCATGTTCACCACCATTATTTCTACAGTAATGCCTTCCGTCTACGACTTTAAAAATCTCTCCCGTTTGGGCATCTACAAACACATGCCACTCCCCAAAAGGATTGTTGGTCATAATTACGACTTCGTGAGCAAATCGCGACATTTTATTGTTGGCGTAAACAACTAAGTTATTCGCCTCGTAAAGAATAGACGATTGAACATTTAAATACGTCTTAGCCAAGGTAAACGCTTGGTCTGCTGTAATACTCTGCTGTAAATTTACATGCTTAATGCGCTTAAAGGTATTTAAAACCATTACCACCTTGTTTTCAGGAGACATACTAATGGTCACTTCGGCTTTGTTCACCGGATATCCATCAATAAATTGGCGATAACGCACCACCGATCCCGAAAGACTTGTTCTGGTTGCATGGTGTTGTAATTGCTGTAAATTTTCTTTAGAGAGCCCCAGTGTTTTATGTTGCTCTTGCAAGTAAAACATAGCGGCTTGCTCTGGCGTACCGTCAATAGCCTGATAATTCATGCCGTAAATTGCAACCGGATAACCAGAATTTTGGTCTATACGCTTGTTGCCCTTCATTACAGAAACAATTTGCTCGTCTTTTTCTAAAGATATTTCAAAAGGCCTTTGGGCTTCTGGCTTTTGGGCTAAAACTGGTTTAATTCCAAAAAAAAGAAACACAACAAAAGAAACCTTAAAAATTCTTTGATTAAAGTATTTTTTTCTCATTTTTTAAGTTAAAAAAATTTATAATTACCAAAAATAAAACACCTTATTTAAATATCATTATAAAAAACACAAAAGTTATCATATAAAAACAGCCTATTTCGCAATAAAGCCGCAAACTCTTACACATTTGCCCTCCGATTGTTTATTTTTGCCTTAGCCTTTTAAACACACCCAACTTGAAACAAACCAATTTAAAAGATTGCTCGTTTAAAACACCTACCGTGCTAACTATTGGCACCTTTGACGGTGTTCATATTGGACATAAAAAAATTATTGAACGTTTAATTGCAACCGCAAACAAGCAAGCGCTTACCTCTATAGTCCTAACTTTTTTCCCCCACCCAAGAATGGTCTTGCAAAAAGATGCCAACATTAAACTGCTAAACACCATTGACGAAAAGTGCGGCATTCTTGATGCCCTTGGCCTAGACCACTTAATTATAAAAGAATTTACCCAAGAGTTTTCCCGATTAACAGCAGAAGCCTTTGTGCGCGACATTTTGGTAAACAAGCTAAACATTAAAAAAATTATTATTGGCTACGACCACCATTTTGGAAGAAATAGGACTGCAAACATTAACGATCTAAGGGCCTTTGGTAAAACCTACCATTTTGAGGTTGAAGAAATAAGCGCCCAGGATATTAACGAGGTTGCGGTAAGCTCGACAAAAATAAGGCAAGCACTAATAACTGGCGACATTAAAACAGCCAATGCCTATTTGGGCTACAACTACATGCTTAACGGCACAGTAATTAAAGGCAAATCGCTAGGCAGCAAACTAGGGTTCCCTACGGCAAACATTCAAATTAAGGAAACCTATAAGCTAATTCCAAAAGATGGGGTTTATGTTGTAAAAGCACTTGTAAACGACAACTGGGCTTATGGTATGATGAACATAGGCAGCAACCCTACCGTAGAAACCTCGAACAAACAATTTATCGAGGCACATTTTTTCAATTTTAAGGAAACCCTTTACAACCAACAACTAACCATCGAAATCTTACACAGGATAAGAGATGAAAAAAAATTCGACTCTGTACACGCGCTAAAAACACAATTACAGCAAGACCAAAAAACAGCAGAAGATTTCCTGAAAACCCATGAATAACATCCTTTTTAAACATATCGACAACAGCCCACTTATTGTCTTCAGGATAATTTTTGGGCTGTTGTGCTTTCTAGAATCGGTGGGGGCCATTTTTACCGGCTGGGTAAAACGCACGCTTATCGCACCCGATTTTACCTTTTCGTTTATTGGACTGGAATGGCTCCAACCCTTGCCAGAGCACCTTATGTACGCGTATTATGTGCTTATGGGCGTTTTTGGGTTTTGTATTATGCTGGGTTACAAATACAGATTAAGCACCCTGATGTTTACCCTTATGTGGGCCGCTACATATTTTATGCAAAAAGCTTCCTACAACAACCATTACTACTTATTAATTATTTTAAGTGCCATAATGGTTTTTCTACCAGCCAACAGATACCTTGCCTTAGACGCAAAACACAACCCAAACATAAAACAGCTCTCTATGCCGCAGTGGTGCAGCTGGGTGTTTATTATTCAAATGTTTATTGTTTACACTTACGGTGCTATTGCCAAAGTGTACCCAGATTGGCTAGACACCTCTGTTATAGAACTTATGATGGCATCCAAAAAACATTACTACCTCATAGGCGACCTCCTGCAACAAAAATGGGTGCATTACTTTCTGGCCTATGGCGGTATTTTATTTGACGGGCTGGTTATCCCATTATTACTATTTAAACCAACACGAAAACTGGCGTTTTTCGCTTCGATTTTTTTCCATTTGTTTAACTCCATCGTTTTTCAAGTAGGTATTTTCCCATATTTATCCTTAGCCTTTGCTTTGTTCTTCTTCTCGCCGGAAACCATTAGAAACATTTTCTTAAAAAAGAAACCGTTATATACAGCGGGTAGCGTTATTGTTCCTGCTTACAACAAACCACTAATAGCATTATTTGCCATTCACTTCTTAATTCAACTGGCCTTGCCTTTAAGGCATCATCTTATTAAAGACGATGTGCTTTGGACCGAAGAAGGCCACCGCATGTCTTGGCGCATGATGTTACGCTCCAAACACGGAGTAGCACAATATGTTGTTATGGATAAGGCCACCCAAAAAAAAGAATCCATAACGCTCTCAGACTACCTAAGTCCTAAACAAATTAGACTGGTCTCATCAAAACCCGATGTTATTTGGCAATTCGCACAGCACCTCAAAAAAAGCTATGCCCAAGCAGGCAAAGACATTGCCGTTTATGTAGAATGCCAAGTAAGTATTAATGGGAAACCCTACAAACCACTTGTAGACCATAACGTTGATTTGGCCTCGGTAAAATGGGACCCTTTTAGGCACAGCCCTTGGTTACTTCCTTCAAAATAAGTCCCCTTTTATTTAAAAAACTTGTTACTTTTGTTTTCAAAATTCCTTATAAAGCAAAAGCATGTTACAAGTACCTTACATTAGAGAGCACAAGCAATACGTTATAGACGCATTAAAAAAGCGCCATCTTGATGCTACCGAAATGATCGAGCAAGTCTTACAATTAGATGAAGACCGCCGAAAAACACAAACCAATCTAGACAACACCCTAGCCGAATCGAACACCTTATCGAAAGAAATTGGCCAGTTATTCAAGTCTGGTCAGGCAGACCAGGCCAACGAAATAAAAGAAAAAACCGCTGCTTTAAAGGAAGAATCCAAAACGCTATCAGAAACCTTAAACAACATATCACAGCAATTAAACACCTTGTTGTACACCATTCCCAATGTACCACACCCATCGGTACCAGAGGGCAATACAGATGAAGACAACGAAGAAGTGTTTAGAAAAGGCAACATTCCTACTTTAGGCGACCATGCACTGCCACACTGGGAGCTTGCAAAAAAGTACGACATCATTAATTTCGAGCTAGGCACCAAGATTACAGGAGCTGGATTTCCTGTTTATAAAGGCAAAGGCGCCAAATTACAACGGGCTTTAATTGCCTATTTTATAGACAAAAACACGGCTGCTGGCTATACCGAATACCAACTCCCCCTTTTAATTAACGAAGCATCGGGATTTGGCACCGGGCAACTACCAGACAAGGAAGGCCAAATGTACCATGTTACAGAAGACGATTTGTACCTGATACCAACCTCTGAAGTTCCTGGAACCAACATTTTTAGAGATGTTATTTTAAACGAAAACGAACTTCCTATTGGCATTACGGGGTATACACCATGCTTTAGGCGCGAAGCGGGCAGCTATGGTGCCCATGTGCGCGGACTAAACCGCTTGCACCAATTTGACAAAGTTGAAATCCTTCGTGTAGAGCACCCTAACAATTCCTATAAGGCCTTAGACGATATGGTAGATCATGTAAAAACCATACTGGACGACCTTAAATTGCCCTACAGGATTTTACGCCTTTGTGGTGGCGACCTTGGGTTTACCTCGGCCCTTACTTACGATTTCGAAGTGTTCTCTACAGCACAAGATCGCTGGTTGGAAATTTCTTCGGTATCTAATTTCGAAACCTTTCAGGCCAACCGCCTTAAACTAAGGTATAAAACACCTGAAGGCAAAAAGGAGCTTGCCCACACATTAAATGGTAGCTCACTAGCCTTGCCGCGGGTTTTAGCTGGTATTTTAGAAAATTACCAAACAGCAGATGGCATAAAAATCCCAGAAGTACTAGTGCCCTACACTGGCTTTGACATGATCAATTAACTTGTAGGATTTTTCCCTTTTTTAAGATGAAACGCAAAAAAATCGGTTATTTTGTCGATTTTTTTGCGTTTTATTTGGTTGTTCCCTTTATTTTACAGAAGTTAGTTAACAAATTATAACCTACTTTGTTAATGAAAAACCTGAAACGCCTTTTCCTTCTAGCCGCATTGGCTTTTTTGGCTGGGAAAGTTTTGTCTTCCGACTTTGACTTTGATTTCGATAAATCGGATAACAAAACCGCTGCCATTTCTGCCGAAAAGTAGCACGTAAAGCAAGCCCCAAATTACTTCGTCTTTACGTAACCTTTGCCCATCTGTTGGGCAACAGCTAGACTTTGGGTTAATTTTTATCAAAATTTTCACAAGATCCCGAGTCTCATTGTTTATATTTATTCCATAAAACAATTCATGAGACTTCTATTGCTTCTTTTATGCTGTTCCATCCAACTTGGGTTTGCCCAGGACGAGGATTTATTGGCTAAAGAATACTATAAAAATGGGGCCTTCGAGAAAGCCATCATCTCATACCAAAACCTCCTTAAAAAGGCGCCAACCAACAACAATTACTTGCTTGCCTTGGTTAAGTCGCACCAACAATTAGAACAGTTTACCGCCGCCCAAGAACTGCTAAGCAGTCAATTGGAAAAAATCACCTATCCGCCATTGTTTATTGAACTAGGTTTTAACTACCAACTTCAAAACAAACAAAACAAAGCCCTAGAAAATTACGATAAAGCCTTAAGCTTTATTGACGAAAACCCGCGTTACGCCTACATTATTGGCAGAACCTTTGAAGATAGGTCGCTTTTAGATTACGCCATTACCACCTACCAAAATGCCATGACCCTTAATCCCGATTTAAAATTCCACGTGCAACTGGCCAGGATTTATGGTGAAAAGGGTGCTATAGAAGACATGTTTAACAGTTATCTGGATTTTTTAAACAACAACCTTAACGCATCGTACTTAAGCAACATTAAACGTGCTTTTAATGACTTTATCAGTGAAAACCCTGAACACGAAAACAATCAAATCCTAAGAAAAATCCTCCTAAAAAAACTACAGGAAAGCCCAAACTTATTATGGAACGAAATGTTAAGCTGGCTTTTTATCCAACAAAAAGACTACAACAAAGCGTTTATGCAAGAAAAGGCCATTTTTGCCAGAAATCCCGAAAGTTTAGGACGCATTCTGGAGCTTGCCAACAACACCAAAGAGGATCAACAATACAATACGGCCATTAAGGTTTTTACCTACATAACCGAAACCGCCCAAGATGCCGAAACCATTCTAGAGGCCGAAAACAGCCTGATTACTCTTAAAACCCAACTAGCAGACAAACAAGAATACAGTCACATCGACAAAAAATACCAAGCCCTGTTTAACACCTACGGCAAATTTACATCAACCCTAGAACTGCAGCTGTCGTATGCCCATTTTCTGGCATTCAATCAAAACGAAACCCAACGCGCCATTAATCTGCTAAGGGAAAGCCTTAGCTTGCCATTAAATAAGTTTCAAGAAGCAAAAGTTAAATTAGCCTTAGGCGACATCTTGGTTTTTGAAGAAAAATTTAACGAAGCCTTGATTTATTTTTCCCAAATACAAAAAGCCCTAAAAAACAACCCCATTTCGCAGGAAGCCCGGTTTAAAGTAGCCCAAACCAGCTATTATAAAGGCGATTTTAAATGGGCAGAATCCCAATTAAAAATCCTTAAATCCTCAACCACACAACTTATTGCTAACGATGCCCTAAACCTCATGTTGCTCATTACAGATAATAAGTATGAAGATTCCACCCAAACAGCACTAAAACTCTATGCCAAAGCCGATCTAATGGCCTACCAAAACAAAACCACCGAGGCCATTGCCTTACTGGATAAAATCTTATTAGAACACCCAGGCAAAAGCATTCAAGATCAAGCCCTGTTTAAGCAAGCAACCCTGTTCGAAAAAACCAAACAATACGACAAAGCCGTAGCAAATTACCTGAACATTATCTCTCAGTATAGCGACGACATTCTCGCAGACGATGCCTATTATTTTTTAGCACAACTGTATTACCTCACTCTAGAAGCACCCGAAAAGGCCAAACCTCTTTACGAAAAAATTATTTTTAATTACCAAGACAGCATTTACTTTGTCGAGGCCAGAAAAACCTATCGCCTGCTACGGGGCGATGCCATTAACTAGCACCCTATGATTGTTGCCGAAACGCCACGCCTAATCATTTCGACTTTCACCACAGCCGATGCCCCTTTTTTAATATCCCTATTAAACACCCCCAGCTACTTAAAATATGTTGGCGACAAAAACATAAAAACATTAACGGCTGCTAAAAACCACATTAAAGAACGCCATCTTAAAAGTTATAAAGAACACGGTTTTGGGTTTTACAAGCTGCAACTTAAAACAACGCAGGAAACTATTGGCAGCTGCGGTCTTGCCAGAAGGGCAGAACTAGACCATGTAGATTTAGGCTTTGCGTTTTTACCAGAACACGAAGGCCATGGCTATGGCCACGAAGCTTCATTAAAAATCATGCAGCTGGCCAAAACACAATTCAACTTAAAAAAACTTGTGGCAATTACGCTACCAACCAACCAAAACTCCATAAAGCTTATTACAAAATTAGGGTTTGCACTTGAAAAAAAGGTAAAACCCTTTGAAGACGACGAAGAACTTCTGTTATTTGCAAAAACTTTGTAGTTATGATTATTTACAACGTTACCGTAAATGTAGATGCCAGCATTCATGAGCAATGGCTTAACTGGATAAAAGCCCACATCCCATTAGTTCTGGCAACAGGACATTTTACCGAGGCCAAACTAACCAAAGTACTGGTTGAAGAAGAACTGGGCGGTACCACCTACTCCATACAATACCGCGCAAAATCCAGAGAAGCACTAGACCTTTACTACAAACATCACGCAGAAGCCCTTCGCCAAGATGGCCTAAAACAATTTGCAGATAAAATGCTAGCTTTTAGAACAGAACTAGAGGTTATTGACGAATTTTCTGTAACTTTCAACTAATTGTCTTTCTGTGGCACCCCACATCCCTTTTTTGACAATTAAAATTCAAAACCAATCGCAAACTGGCTTATGGCAAACAACAACCAAGTTCGTGCAAAAAAACACCTCGGGCAGCATTTCCTAAACGACGAAAATATTGCTAAAAAAATAGCCGACACCCTATCGCTAGAGGGTTATAAAAATGTTTTGGAAATAGGCCCCGGCATGGGCGTGCTCACAAAATATCTATTAAAAAAAGACATCACAACCTACGTGATAGAAATCGATACCGAATCGGTAGCCTACTTAAAAAACAACTACCTTAACCTTGCCAATAGGGTTATCGAGCAAGATTTCCTAAAATACGACATCACAGAGGTCTTTAACGACCAACCCTTTGCCATTATAGGAAATTTCCCCTACAACATCTCCTCGCAAATTGTGTTTAAAATGTTGGACATGCGAGACCAAATACCAGAATTTTCGGGTATGTTTCAAAAAGAAGTCGCCCAACGTATTTGCGAGAAAGCAGGCAGCAAAACCTACGGCATCCTATCGGTTTTAGTACAAGCCTTTTACAATGCCACCTACTTATTTACCGTTCCTCCAACGGTCTTTAACCCCCCACCAAAGGTCGACTCTGGCGTTTTAATCTTAAAAAGAAAGCCCGACTACACCCTCCCTTGCAACGAAAAATTGTTTTTTAGGGTGGTAAAACAAGCCTTTCAGCAACGCCGAAAAACATTGCGTAACAGTTTAAAAACATTCAATTTAAACGATAATTTAAAAGCAAATGCTATATTTGGCAAGCGTCCAGAGCAATTAAGCGTTCAGGAATTTATCATGTTAACCCAAGCCATCGAAAACCAATAAACCATTTTTCATTTGTCTGAAGAGAGAGAGCACATACAATTCGAACTTACAACAGAACTTGTAACACAAGTAGAACAGCTTATTGAACAACATAACGATAAAGCCTTAAAACAGCTGTTGCAGGACTTTCACTATGCCGATATTGCCGAAATCCTGGACGAATTGCACCTTAAGGAAGCCATGTACATCATTAAGCTTCTCGATTCTGAAACCACTTCAGAAGTGCTTATGGAACTCGATGAGGACAACCGCGAAAAAGTCCTCGAAAACCTCTCCATTAAAGAAATTGCCGAAGAGGTTGAAGAACTCGACACCGACGATGCCGCCGATATTATTGCCGAACTTCCCGAAGAACGCCGCCAAGCGGTTATCTCTAACATTGAAGACGCCGAGCACCAAGCCGAAATTAAAGAACTCCTCGCTTACGACCAAGACACCGCCGGTGGACTCATGGCCAAAGAGCTTGTAAAAGTATACGAAACCTGGACCGTAGCCGGTTGCCTACGTCGCATTCGCGGCCAAGCCAAAGAGGTTACCAGAGTGCACTCCATTTACGTAGTTACCAAAGACGAAAAACTTATTGGACGCTTATCGTTAAAAGACCTTATTACGGCCAAAAACGAACAAAAAATTGCCGACATCTACATCTCCAATGTCGACTTTGTGTACGTAGACGAAGATGTCGAAGAAGTTGCCAGAGTCATGCAAAAATACGACCTCGAAGCCATTCCGGTTATAGACCAGAACAAAACACTACTAGGCCGTATTACCATCGATGATATTGTTGATGTTATTCGCGAAGAAGCCGATAAAGACTACCAATTGGCCGCAGGTATCTCGCAAGATGTCGAGGCCGACGACAGCATCTGGCAGCTTACCCGTGCCCGCTTACCTTGGCTGGTTTTAGGCCTTTTTGGCGGTTTGGGCAGTGTGTTTATCATGGAAGGCTACGAAGACGCCCTAAACCATTACAAAGAGCTCTTTTTCTTTACCCCGCTTATTGCCGCCATGGCAGGCAATGTTGGCGTGCAATCCAGCGCCATTATTGTACAAGGTCTGGCTAACGATGTGGTTAAAGGCAGCCTGCTTAGCCGTTTGCTTAAAGAAATTGGCCTAAGCCTTATAAACGGAGCCGTATTGGGCATTTTGGTCATCCTTTTTGGCCAACTCATGGGCATGCCGCTCAAGTTTAGCTTGACCATAGCCATTTCAATGATGTCGGTTATTATTATCGCCGCCCTAATTGGCACCTTTGTCCCCATTATTTTAGACAAACGCGGCATCGATCCCGCCATTGCTACCGGGCCGTTTATAACCACTAGCAACGATATTTTTGGTATTTTTCTGTTTTTCTATATCGCCAAACTTATCCTGGGGTTTTAAAAGGGCGTTCCCCTATGGGTCGCGCTTTCGCCAGTCGCTTTTTTCCCTAAAAAAGAGCTCCAACAAAGGCGCAATCGCTAACGCAAAACTTCGTAAGTTTACAATTTCTAACTTGGTTATTTAAAATTACACCAAAAAATCAATCTAATTTAAACAGAAAAATCAAAATTTTTATTAAATTTGGACAATATTTGTCTAAAACTTTTTTGACCAATGAAAACATTAGGTGAAACTTTAAAATGTGCAAGAGAGGAAAAAGAAATGATTCTGCGAAAAGTTGCGGCTGAAGTAGATATTGACCAATCTCTGATAAGTAAATTTGAAAAGAATGAGCGAAAACCAACAATGGAACAACTCGTTAGGCTTGCAAAATTTTATGCCCTTTCAGAAAGTGATCTGATTATAAATTGGTATTCAGAAAAAATTGCAGATAAATTAAAATACACAGAATCAACTTCTGAAATACTAAAAGTAGCGGAAGAAAAAATTAAATATTATAAAACTCAAGCAAATGAAAAATAAGACATTAAAAGTAGCAGAATTGTTTGCAGGAGTAGGTGGTTTCCGTCTTGGACTTGAAAAAAGTAATTACAAAATTGTCTGGAGTAATCAATGGGAACCTTCAACTAAAATGCAACACGCTTCAATGGTTTATGAAGCAAGATTTGGTGAAGAGAATCATTCAAATCAAGATATTGCGACTGTTCCAACAGACGAAATCCCAGATCACGATTTACTTTGTGGCGGATTCCCTTGTCAAGATTATTCAGTTGCAACAACATTACACAATTCAAAAGGCTTAAAAGGTAAAAAAGGAGTGCTTTGGTGGTCAATTCACCGAATATTAGAAGAGAAAACGAACAAACCAAAATATCTTTTTTTAGAAAACGTAGATAGACTTTTAAAATCACCTGCCAAACAAAGAGGTCGAGATTTTGCCGTGATGTTACAAAGTTTAAACGAACTTGGATATGCAGTAGAATGGAGAGTAATAAATGCAGCTGAATACGGAATGCCTCAAAGAAGGAGAAGAGTTTTCTTTATTGGCTATCACAAATCAACAGAAATATATAAAAGACTTAAAAAAGCAGACAAAATTGATTGGTTAATAAAAGAAGGAACAATTGCAAATGCTTTTCCTGTTAACAATACGAACTCAATTCAAGAAATTGAACTAAAAGGAGATTTAGTAGAAATTACCAACAACTTTAACAAAACAGGTAAATTATCGCCTTTTCAAAATACAGGACTACTTGTAAACGGCAAAGTTTATACTACTAAAACAGAAGCTAGTTACGAAGGTAACTTCACAGTTTTAGGAGACATTTTGCAAAATGGAGAAGTTACGAAAGACTTTTTTATAGATGATAAAGATAAGGACAAATGGGAATATTTAAAAGGTTCAAAAACCATTGAAAGAATTTCAAGCGAAGGACATAAATACAAATATTCAGAAGGTGGAATGATTTATCCAGACGCTTTAGATAATGCTTCAAGGACAATTATAACAGGAGAAGGTGGAAAATCACCTTCAAGATTCAAACACGTAGTCGCTTCCGACAGAGGGTTGCGAAGATTAACACCAGTTGAATTAGAAAGATTAAATATGTTCCCAGACAATCACACCAAACTTGAAGGAATTACAGATACAAAACGTGCATTTTTTATGGGCAATGCGTTAGTTGTTGGTGTAATCGAAAAAATAGGAGAAGAACTTTACAAACAAATAAACCAATTTGAATATGCTTGATGTTACTTCGGCAGATTCAATAATCGAGTTTGCTAAAAAGTTGAAAGGACAGACTTTACGAGAAGCTTGTGGCGAGGAAATTGAAAAACACAATTATAAAGGAAAAGGAAATTTTGGTCAAATTTTAGAAAAATTCTATTTCGGATATGAACCAAATTCAGATGCAGAACCTGACTTTAAAGAAGCAGGGATTGAACTTAAATCAAGTCCATTAAAAACTTTGAAAAATGGAGAATTTAGGTCAAAAGAAAGACTTGTCTTAAATATTATCAATTATTTAGAAGTACATAAAGAGGACTTTGAGAATAGCTCGTTTTGGAAGAAAAATGCTCATTTACTTTTAGTGTTTTATCTGCACGATAAAGATTTAGACTTGCTTGATTACCTTATTAAATTAGTTGACGGTTGGCAATATCCAAACGAAGATTTGAAAATAATCAAACACGATTGGGAAACAATAAACCAAAAAATAAAAGACGGAAAAGCACACGAATTATCAGAAGGAGACACATTCTATCTTGGAGCTTGTACTAAAGGTTCAACAGCTTTAAAGTCCTATCGTGACCAACCTTTTAATGATGAAAAAGCAAAACAAAGAGCATATTCGCTTAAACAAGGTTATGTAAATCATATAATTGCAAATATCGCTCAAGAAGAAACTGCGGTTTACGGAAAAATTATTGAGCAACCTGAAATCCTTGATGTAGTTGAATCAATTGAAGATATTGTAATTTCAAAATTCCAACCGTTTTATGGAAAATCAGCAGAACAAATTGAACAAGAACTAGGCTTGAAATTAAATCAAAAAGCTAAAAGTTATTTTGCCAATTTGACAAACGCAATCCTCGGACTTGAACTCGGACAAAAAATTGAAGAGTTTGAAAAAGCTGATATTCAAGTAAAAACTATTCGTTTAAAAGAAAACAATTTACCAAAAGAAGATATTTCGTTTCCAACTTTTGAGTACCAAGAATTAATCGAAACTGATTGGGAAGATTCGGATTTTAAAAACATTTTGGAAAGCAAATTTTTCTTTGTTTTCTACCAGTTTGAGGGAGAAAATTTAATCTTAAGAAAGGTTAAGTTTTGGAATATGTCGCATTCAGACATTTTAGAAGCTAAATCTGTTTGGGACAAAATGAAAACAACCGTTTCTAAAGGAGAAATTGTAAAAGAAGTAACTGACAAAGGTGTCCGAAAGACTTATTTCCCAAAGAAAACGGAAAATAGAATTAGTCACGTCAGACCACACGCAAGAAATGCAGATGATACTTATGACTTACCAATTGCGGACGAACTAACGGGGTTGACTGAATTTACAAAACATTGTTTTTGGCTAAATGCTAGTTACGTGAAAGATGAAATTTATTTAAGTTAATCTAACTTAACATTATATATTAAATGAAAGTCCTACACCTCGACACCAACCACCCTTTGCTTATCGACCAACTAACAGCTTTGGGCTTTAAGAACGATGAGGATTACACCGCTACCAAACAACAAATAGAAGCCAAGCTACACCAATACGATGGCCTTGTAATTAGAAGTCGTTTTACTATAGACAAACCGTTTCTTGATGCTGCTACCAACCTTAAGTTTATTGGCCGTGTAGGTGCCGGTCTGGAAAACATCGATTGTGATTATGCTAAACGCAAGGGCATTCATTTAATATCGGCCCCAGAAGGCAACCGCAATGCTGTTGGCGAGCACGCCTTGGGCATGTTGCTATCGCTCTTTAACAAACTTAACAAAGCCGATAAAGAAGTAAGAAACGGCAAATGGCTGCGGGAAGCCAACAGAGGCCTCGAGCTTGATGGCAAAACCGTAGGGCTAATAGGCTACGGCAATATGGGAAAAGCCTTTGCCAAAAAACTACGCGGTTTCGATGTAGAAGTGCTGTGCTACGATATAAAACCTCATGTTGGCGACGAAAACTGCAAACAAGTCCCTTTAGAAACCCTGCAACAACAGGCCAATGTATTAAGTTTACACACCCCACAAACCCCCTTAACGATTAACATGGTTAATGAGGCGTTTATAAATAAATTTGCAAACCCATTTTGGCTAATCAATACGGCAAGAGGGAAAAGTGTGGTGACCTCAGACTTGGTTTCAGCCCTAAAAACTAAAAAAATCCTAGGTGCAGGACTGGATGTCCTGGAATACGAAAAGGCCTCGTTCGAGTCGTTGTTTTCCAACAACATGCCAGAGGCATTTCAATATCTTATAACTGCCGAAAACGTATTGCTAACCCCCCATGTAGCCGGGTGGACCGTTGAGAGCAAGGAAAAATTAGCACAAACCATAGTCAACAAAATAAAAGCACATTTCGTGACCCCTTGACCATCAAATTATTACCTTAAAAAAAATCGCATTACTGTAAGTTAATCCTTATATTTACAAGTACACCAACCCACTGTATGCTTTGAGGTCTTGTATTGTACTTTTATGGTTATCGTTTTTAGGCCACGCGGTATTGGCCCAACAAAACACATTAAGCAGTCAGGAGGCATTAACGCAGTTTAACCACTTATGGGAAGACATGAACCGCACCTTCCCAGAGGACGACTTTAAAACCTACCGTAGAACCTCTTTTACAGAAGCGCAACTACAAACGTACTTATCTCAATATTACCAGCTTATGGACTTGCTAAACAGTGTTACTGGGCACCACAAGCTAAAGGTAGATACCTATTTACACTTTGGCTATTGGTTTCATCAAATTGAATTCCCGCAGCAAGCCATTACCGCCTACAACCATTTTTTTGATTATTCTGCCACCTTTAGCTCCAGTCTTGAAATATTAGACCAAGAAAGCTATATAAAAAAGCAAAATTATGCCTATAGTGCCACAGCAGAAGACTATGCCAAGTTAAACCAGTTGGATAAAGCTTCGCAAATGCATTTGGCCAACATTGCTTTTTCTAAAGCATATCCCGGGATTTCCTTTCCCTCTGCCCTAAACAATTACGGGTTGTTTTTTTACTGGCACAAACACGATTTAGAGAACGCCCTTAAGTACTTTAAGGAAGCACAAAGGGCAACCTTAGACTACAACCCAAACCACACCCTTATAGGCAGTATTAGGGACAACATTGCCGATGTTTATGTAGACCAAGGGCAATATGCCTTGGCCTTGCCCCTTTACAAAACAAATTTTCATTTTTTCCAGCACACACCTATCGAAACCACCCAACAATTGGACAGCCGCCGCCTTATTAGCGCAGGTGCCCAATTGGTGTCTACCTACGTAAAACTTAACCGCATAACAGAAGCCGAAGCCACATTTAAAACCCTACAGGAAATCAAGGCGCAGCAAGACCAACAGCTGCATCCATATTCAACCATCGAAATCCTACAAGCCAAAGAGGATCTCGCATTAGGCCAGGCCAACCCTATGACTGCCTACCACGCCTCAAAAGCTATTTTAACACTGTCTGACAGCATACATGAAGCTTCGAAAAAAATTGACGAAAGATGGGTGAATGAATTTAACAAAATCACGTTCGATCGGGTGGCTTTAAACCATAAAATCGACCAAATGAACAAGGAGAGCAAAATTAAAAGCCAAAGGATTAACCTTTGGTTGTTTGCCCTGGTATTTTCCATCATCCTCATCCTTTTAGCCTCTCTCTTTGTACGAAGAAGGCAGCACCTTATCAATGCAAAAAACAAACAGCTGCTAGCCGAAAAAACGTTGGAAAACTCAACCCTAAAAGTAAAGCAACTCAACTTTAAAATCGCATCCAAAGAACGGGACTTGTCAGATTTCGCCATTAATCTGAGTCAAAACCAAGAATGGGTGGCCCTTCTGGCGCAAAAAATTGAGGCTTTAAAACAAGCTAATCAACAAGAAAAGAACAAACTGCTGGAAGACCTTGAAAATGAAATCAACAACAAGGTAACCTTCGATAAGAATACTAAAGATTTCTTTGAACGCTTAGACAAACTTAGCGATGCCTTTTACAGCAAACTTACTAACGACTTTCCTTCTTTAAGCAAAAATGAAATAAGGCTATGCTCCCTTATCCGCCTTAAAATTGACAGCAGAAGCATTGCTACACTTCAAAACATTACATTAGCATCCTTAAACACCAGCCGCTACCGCTTGCGAAAAAAATTACGATTAAAAAAGCATAAAAATCTGGACACCTTTATCCAAAATATTTAACCAATTCTCCTGCTATTGTCTATCAATTGTCTATATCCTGTTCATTATCTGTCTATACCTTTTTTAACTGAATTAATGCCTTTGTTTGTAATTTAGCCTACAGTTATCACAAGCTATTTTAACTACTCCCCTAATATACGTTATAGCAGCAATTAATTTTTTAACTTAATTCAGTTATTATGAAAACATGTATCATTGGTTTATTACTATTAGGGCTAACCAACCTAACACAAGGTCAAAACAACTTAGCGTATACAAACACGCACATAGACCATGCGCCTCAACATTACACCAGCAACGTATCCTCTCTAAAAAACAAGGCTTTTGTAACGGCCTTTAATAAAAAGGCACTTCCCATAGTGGTGCAAAAAATGCGGGATATTGCGGCGCGATTTAACATCGAGCATTTAGACTCTTACACTCAAAAGGAAAAAGCGGTTTACGATGTTGTCTTTAACGAAGGCTCTCATAAAATTGAAGCCGTATACAACCACAAAGGCGAGTTAATGGCCAGCAAAGAACACTATAAAAGCATTAGCTTGCCATATAGCATAAGCGCAAAAATAAGTCAAGAAAACCCGGGCTGGGCATTTAGCGACACCAGCTGCATGATTACTTACAAAAAATCGGAACCCAACCAAGTGGTTTACAAGGTTACCCTAAAAAAGGACCAAGAAAAAAAGACGGTTACACTAAGCATGTAACACCCATGGTTAAATAAAAAAACAGCGGTTGATTTTCAATCGCTGTTTTCATTTGTAGTGGCATTCTCCCCGCTCCTTAGATTGGTTTACTGTTCAAAATTTAGTATTTTGCCTATAAAATCTTGCAAAATGCAATACAAAGCTACCTCGCCAGAAGATTATATTAATCAGGTCCCAGAAGACAGGCAACAAGCCTTAGCAAAACTTCGGAAAACCATTGCAGACCACCTTCCTGAAGGTTTTGAGGAAGGCATACAATATGGCATGATTGGGTACTATGTGCCACATCGCAAATATCCCAACGGTTACCATTGCGATCCCAAACAACCTTTACCGTTTATGAGTTTTGCCTCGCAAAAAAACTCCATCAACCTATACCACAGTGGCCTTTATGCCGTACCAGAAATTCACGCCTGGTTTATTAACGAATACCCCAAACACTGCAAGCGTAAACTGGATATGGGCAAGAGCTGCGTTCGGTTTAAAAAACCCGACGACATTCCTTACGACTTAATCGCCGAACTTTGCAAAAAACTTACCGTAGAAGAATGGATAAACATTTACGAAACCAACATAAAAAAGACATAATACGAGTTTAACCAAAATAAGACACCCGCTTTCTCGGGTAATGGATTATGAAAAAACGCGTTACAGGCATAGGCGGTCTGTTTTTTAAAACCAACGACCCCGAAGCCACAAAAGAGTGGTATAAAAAACATTTAGGCTTTAACACCGATGCTTATGGCTGCACTTTTTGGTGGAAGGATAAAGACGGAAACGACTGCTCGACCCAATGGAGCCCATTTCCTGAAGACACCGAATATTACAACCCTTCTAAAAAGGGATTCATGTTTAACTACCGTGTAGAAAACCTTGAAACACTTTTAAAAACCTTAAAAGACGAAGGCGTTACCATTGTTGGGGAAATGGAAGAATACGACTACGGCAAGTTTGGTTGGATTATGGACAACGACGGCAATAAAATTGAACTTTGGGAACCTAAAGACAATGCTTTTTTATAAAACGACCTACTTTTTTTATTACATTTAAGGTTTGTAACCATTAAAAAAAAATAAAATGTCTGAAGAAAACAAATCAAACGATATGTTTGACGATGCCAAGCAAACCGCCAAAGATTTTTCTAACGATGCTGAAAAAGTATTGAGCGACGGCAAGAACGTTGCCATTATTGCCCACATTACATTAATTGGATGGATTATCGCCATTGTTATGAACAGCGGTGAAAAGAAAACCGAGTATGCCTCATTTTATATTAGACAAATGCTAGGCATTATTATTATTGGTTTTGTATTGAGTATGATTCCCATTATAAACATTATTGGTTGGATATTGGTACTTATCCTATGGATTATGAGCTTGGTTGGCTCGCTTAGCGGCGAGAAAAAGCCTATTTTCTTATTAGGCACTCAATTTCAAGACTGGTTTAAATCGATATAACCCACCTTTAAAAACGCATAAAGCCGCAAACTAAGTTTGCGGCTTTTCTTTTTTATTTAAAATACTTTCGTCTTAACCAAAAAGCAACCTTAACCAGCAATATTAACGCCGGCACCTCTACCAATGGCCCTATAACCCCAGCAAAGGCCTGCCCAGAGTTCAATCCGAAAACAGCAATGGCAACGGCTATTGCCAATTCAAAATTATTCCCTGCCGCAGTAAAAGCAACTGCTGTTGTTTTATCGTAATCGGCGCCCATGGCTCTGGTAACAAAAAAGCCAATAACAAACATAAGCGTGAAATACAACAACAACGGAATGGCTATAATAACAACATCCATTGGAATTTCAACTATCAATTCACCTTTTAGCGAGAACATCACGACTATGGTAAACAACAAAGCTATTAATGTTAGTGGTGAAATGGTGGGGATAAACGTGTTATTATACCACGTTTCCCCTTTTAGCTTCACTAAAATTAATCGGCTTAATATTCCTAGCAAGAAAGGCAAGCCCAAATAAATGGCCACACTCTCGGCGATGGTTGCAATAGAAATGTCTACAATAGCACCTTCAAACCCAAAATAAGGCGGTAAAACCGTAATGAAAATCCAAGCATAAAAACTATACGCAAACACCTGAAAAATACTGTTTAAAGCAACCAGTCCGGCACCGTATTCACTACTACCCTCGGCCAGATCATTCCACACCAAAACCATGGCAATGCAACGCGCCAGCCCTATTAAAATTAAGCCAAACATATACTCGGGATAATCTTGCAAGAACACCATGGCCAAAACAAACATTAAAATGGGGCCAACAACCCAATTTAACAGCAATGAAATAGACAGAATTTTTACATTCTTAAACACTTTTGGCAATAATGCATAGTTTACTTTTGCTAGTGGTGGGTACATCATTACGATTAACCCTATAGCAATAGGAATGTTGGTTGTACCTTGGCTTAAACTGTTAATTTTGTCTGGAATACTTGGCATAAAATAACCCAAGGCAACACCTATAGCCATGGCTAAAAAAATCCATAAGGTTAAGTTCTTATCTAAAAAACTGAGTGATTTTTTTGCGCTCATATTTATCGTTTAATTTGTGAAAACACATGATACATTTCTGCAGCTATTTGCAAGCTGCGCTCTTGGTATTTTTCTTCTTGAAGCGGGGTGCCATCGAACGCTTTGGGGTCGTCGTAAGTCATTGGCAAGCGGCATTCGGCCCCTGGCACAAACGGGCAACCGGCATCGGCCTGCGAACAGGTCATAACAGCTGCAAAATTACTTGCGGGGTTAAAAGCATGGTCCATTATTTTTGAAAATCCCATAATAGGCGGTTTGTTTTGGGCGTATTTTATAGCGTAAACCGGATTGCTTCCTTCTGATAATTGCTGAATATCAAACCCTGAATTTTTAAGCGTCTTTATAACCATAGGGTAAATGGCCGTTACTTGTGTACCGCCAGAATAACAAGCCACATTAGGCACCTTAAAATACGACGCTAGGGCTTGTGCCCAAATTTGCGACAGGTGGCTACGCCTAGAATTATGCGTGCAAATAAAGTTAATGTTTACATCTTGGTTATGGGTGATTTTGTCTTGAATAAAAGCTGTAAGTGGCTGTAAGGTTTGTTGTCTTTCCTTTGAAACAGGAACATCCTTCAAACCTTCAATAGCAGAGGCTAGTGCTGAAAACATATACTCTTTTTTTAATTAACAACACCCACTCTCTGGCGTACAACAACTGCTTGTTGTTTGTATTTCTGAAAGTTTCACCTTAGGCTTTTCTGGAATACCACAGGCCTCTTTCGCCAAGCAATCGGTATGTTTTGTCGTTAATAAGAGAGTCCCAGCTTCAAAATCCAATCCAAATTTTTGAATGGTGGTGCCTTGGTACTCCACTTCAACCTCAAGATCTTCCAAACCAAGCTTATCTTCAGAAAGAGTTATAATATGTACTAACTTTTCGGGGTGTAGTCTATGGTCGTAATCATTTGCACTCCACAGCTGTAAGCTAATAACACGTTCGTTGCGTATGGTTCCACCACAGTCAATAAAGTTTTTATCGATCTGCCCAACTTCGGTAACATGAAAGTGTCTTGGTACCAGCTCGCCGTTTGGCAATTTAAATGCCACTTCTTTTAAGGGCTCTAGTACGGTTTTTAATTCTGAAAGTTTCATAATCCTTATCTTTTTATTGTAATATTACGATTAAATGGTTCAAAATTTTTTTAGCAACAATCGGTTGCACAGCTCACGTCTTGATCTAAAAACGTCAATAACAACTGTTTCATTTGTGCCCAATTGGTTTTGTCTATACAATAACAAACACTGGTTCCTTCGATCGTGCCTTTAATTAATCCTAGCTGTTTCAATTCTTTTAGGTGCTGCGAGATGGTGGCCTGTGCTAAGCCTATTTCGTTCACCAAATCGCCACACACACAGCTATCTATCTTAAACAAATGCTCTAAAATAGCAACACGAGCGGGATGGCCAAACACTTTTGCCAGCTGGGCAATTTGATTCTGCTTATCGGTAAATAACTCTGACTTGGCTAAGCCCATAATTGCTTTATCGTTTAATTGCAATATTACGATAAATGATGTTTTAGGCAAAACATTTTAACGTTTTTATGCGTTTACTCTGATTTGCTGTCGTTTTGTTCGGAAAGTTTGCGCTCTAATTCTGCCTGAAACTCTTCCATAACGGGCTTTACGGTGCTTTCGGGCAAATCGGCGATTTTAATATACATCAAACCATCTACCGAGTTGTTAAACAAGGGATCCACATTAAACGCGACCAATTTGGCATTTTGCTTAATGTACTTTTTAAGCAAGACCGGCAAACGCAATGCTCCGGGTTCTACCTCATCGATAATTTTATCGAATTTGTTTAAATCTGCTTCGGTCTCATCAAACACAAATTCTTTATCGGCATCTTTAAGCTGTACTTTAAACTCTTTTTTAGGCCGAACAAATTGCGCCAAATAGGGATCGTAATAATGCGACTTCATGAACTCGATCATTAACGATTTTGAGAAATTGGTAAACTGGTTGCTTATGCTTACACCGCCAATTAAAAATTTATGCTCCGGATAACGCAAAGTGGTGTGCACTATGCCTTTCCACAGTAAAAAAAGCGGCATGGGCTTTTGTTGGTACTCCTTTATTATAAAGGCGCGACCCATTTCTATAGATTGGCTCATCATGGGGTACAATTCCTGCTCGAAACGAAACAAATCCTGCAGGTAAAACCCATTTATCCCATACGCCTCGAAAATTTGTTTGCCCAACCCCATGCGGTAAGCGCCAGCAATAACCTTGGCGGTATTGTCCCATAAAAACATGTGGTGGTAATAAGTATCGAAACGGTCTAAATCGATGGCTTCGTTTGTCCCTTCGCCAACTTCGCGGAAGGTAATTTCGCGCAAGCGACCTATTTCCTGTAAAATGTTAGGCACCTCATCGGCAGCTGCTAAAAACACCTCGAAATTCTTGCTCTCCAACAGGCGTAAGTCCTTTTCACGAAGGTTTTCAACCTCTTTTTCCATAAGCGCTACGTCTACTGGTGTGACTATACGCTTAGGCGGCTTAGGGATTTTTAATGTAGATGGTATGCTGCTTAAAAATTTTCCTTTTTCATCGAACGAATTGGAAAGCATGTAGGTTTTTCGGCGTATAAATTCTGAAAACTCTTTTAAATCCTTATACTCGGTTTGATCTTTAACCGAAATAGGGCGCCCTATTCTAACCTTAATGGTTCGGCGTTTTTGTGTTAGCAATTCCGAAGGCAGTTTGGCCGTTCTAAAGGTATCGTTAATTTTAGAGAGCTTATAAAACAGCTTGCTGTTTTTGGCGTGGAAATAAATAGGCACGATGGGCACTTCGGCCTTTTGGGCCAACTTCATAGCAGCTTCTTCCCATGGGCGATCGACCACCAGTTTACCATCGCGGTAGGTAGACACCTCGCCGGCGGGGAAAATGCCTAATGGGTGACCGTCTTGCAAGTGTTTTATGGCGTTTTTAAAACCTAAAATACTGGATTTGGCATCTTTTCTGGTTTCAAACGGATTTACTGGCAGGATGTAAGGCTTTAAAGGAGCGATACGGTGCAATAAAAAATTGGCAATTATTTTAAAATCTGTACGCTGTTCCAACATTAATTTCAACAGTAAAATCCCATCTATACCACCAAGTGGGTGGTTAGATACCGTAATATACGCCCCGTCTTTTGGCAAACGCTTAAGGTCTTCCTCTGGGATTTCAAAATTAATTTGAAACTCACTAAGGATGCTATTTAAAAAATCCAGTTCCTTTAGGTGCTTGTTGCGATTATAGATTTTATTTAATGTCGATATTTTAAGCACCTTCATTAACAGCCAACCTACAAATGTGCCCAAAAACCCATACCGATCCATTTGTATGGCTTTGGCAACTTCTTTGGCGGATACCAAACCCGAATTGGTTGATTTACTCATGCCTCAAAAATAGTAAAAACTTTATTTAGTTACGATTTGCATTGTTGTGGGGGTTAACTGTTTTAATAAAACGTGTTTCCCTTGCTCTATTTGCTTAACAGCCGCATCGTTATAGTGCCTAATGGTGTACAGCGATACATTTTCCCGACACTCTACCTTAAACTTGGCTCTTAAATGCTGAAGCAACTTCTCTAAATTATTATATATATTATCGACACATACCGAAAAACTAATGGCCGAATTTTGAATAACATCAACCTTCATTTTATACAAATGCAACAAGTTAAAAATGTCGCTAATGTTCTCTTCTACAATGTAAGAAAAGTCTAAGGATGATAGCGAAATAAGTACTTGCTGCTTTTTAACGATAAAACACGGTATGGTTGGCAAAATGCCCTTGGTTTTACAAACGGTTGTTCCCGGCTGATTTGGGTTTAAAAACGATTTTACATTTAGCGGAATTTCCTTTCGCTGCAATGGCTGCAAGGTTTTAGGGTGAATAACCGAAGCCCCGTAAAAGGCAAGTTCTATTGCCTCGCGATACGAAATGGTGTTTAACAATTGGGCGTTTTCAAAATAGCGTGGGTCGGCATTAAGCACCCCATCTACATCTTTCCAAATGGTTACCTTTTCGGCATTTAAGCAATAGGCAAAAATGGCCGCTGTATAATCACTCCCTTCACGCCCCAATGTTGTTGTAAAGTTATTTGAATCGCTTCCTAAAAAACCTTGGGTAATGTTTAGAGCCTGGGGGTTGTACTCAGCTTGTATTTGTGCTTGGGTTGTATGCCAGTTTACATGGGCATTTCTGTAATAGCTGTCGGTTTTAATACAATCGCGCACGTCTAGCCAATGGTTTTCTATACCAACCTCCTTTAAATAAGCACTAATAATTGTGGTCGATACCAGCTCGCCATAGCCCACAGCTTGGTCGTATACAAAATTATAATCGGGTGATTTGTTTCGGTCGAAAAACAAGGCCAAATCATCAAACAAAGCCGCCACATTTTTAAATACGGCATGTTGTTCGTTATCGAACAAATCCAACAAAATGGCATTGTGAAACTTTTTAACGTCCTGCATGGCACTTTGCAACGCGCTTTTGTTATTAAAGTAGTTTGACACCACCCGCTCTAGGGCGTTAGTGGTTTTTCCCATGGCAGAAACAACCATCATGGTATGGTTATACCCTGTAGCATTTAGTACTTTTACCAAATTTCTAACCCCATTGGCGTCTTTTACCGAAGCTCCTCCAAATTTAAATACCTGCATGCTATAATGTGGATAAATATTGTTCTATACCGTTTTCGTCCAGCTGTACCACATCCCAATCGCGCATAACCTTAGCCCCATTTTTTTCGTAAAAGGCAATGGCTGGGGCATTCCAATCTAAAACCTCCCAACAAATACGTTTTACGCCCAACGTTTTTCCGTATTTTACCACCTCATCCAACAAGGCTTTCCCTAGACCATAACCGCGCATGTCTTGGTTTACAATTAAATCTTCTAAATGCAGCACGGGTCCTTTCCATGTAGAAAAACGCATATACACTAAAGCAATACCAACAATTTCTTGTTCAACTTCGGCAACAAAACAATGAAACGCGGGCTTAGGGTTAAACCCGTAATGTTCTAAATCTGATACAGTAACCTCGACCGCGTCGGGTTCTTTTTCGTAAACTGCAAGCGCTTGGATAAGCTCCAAAACCTGCGGCATATCGCCTTTATTGGCCGAACGAATGGTAAATGTCATAATCGTGTTTAGTTATCTCAAAGATAATTCAAACTTAGTCATTAAACCGTACAATTTTAATGAAAACGTTGTAGTTGACTAAAAAACTGCGATATTTGTACCATAAACAGCTCAAACCCATAATATGTTATTAAAAAAGCAAACGCTTGGCGAGTTTATTATTGAAAACCAAGCGTCCTTTAAATATACTTCTGGAGAATTATCGCGATTAATTAATTCTATTAGGCTGGCCGCCAAAGTTGTTAACCACGAGGTAAATAAAGCCGGATTGGTCGATATTATTGGCACTGCCGGCGATACAAACATTCAGGGTGAAGACCAACAAAAACTAGATGTTTACGCCAACGATAAGTTTATACAAACCCTAACCAATAGAAATATTGTTTGTGGGATTGCCAGTGAAGAAGAAGACGATTTTGTTGCCATTAACAGCCAAGACGAAAACAACCAGAACAAATATGTTGTTTTAATCGATCCGTTGGATGGCTCGTCTAATATTGACGTGAACGTTTCTGTAGGGACTATTTTTTCCATTTACAGACGGGTTACCCCATTGGGCACACCGGTAACCATTGAGGATTTCCTTCAAAAAGGCAATCAGCAAGTAGCTGCCGGTTATGTGGTTTACGGCACCTCTACCATGTTGGTGTACACTACTGGTCACGGGGTAAACGGTTTTACATTAAACCCGGCCATTGGCACCTTTTACCTATCGCACCCCAACATGCAATTTCCTGAAGACGGGAAAATTTACTCGGTAAACGAAGGAAATTACATTCATTTCCCTCAAGGTGTAAAAGATTACATTAAATACTGCCAAATGGAAGAAGGCGACAGACCTTATACCTCAAGGTATATTGGCTCGTTGGTATCCGATTTCCATAGAAACATGATTAAGGGTGGCATTTACATGTACCCCAAACACTCTAAAAACTCGAACGGTAAACTGCGATTGCTTTACGAATGCAACCCCATGGCCTTTTTGGCCGAACAAGCCAACGGAAAAGCCAGCAATGGCCACACCAGAATAATGGATATTGAACCAACCGAGCTACACCAACGCGTGCCCTTTTTCTGCGGAAGCAAAAACATGGTTGAAAAAGTTGAAGAATTCATTCAAAAACACGAATAACAAAAAAGCGAACCAAATGGTTCGCTTTTTTTATCTGTTTAAAGTCCCTTTTTACAAGTAACCTCTTATTTGTTCATGGTTTTAATCTCTTCTGTAAACACATCTAAGTCCACACCTTGATGCACTAAGCTTAACGCTTTATCGGTGATGTACTTGGCATTGTCTGCTCTAAACCCTAACCCGATACACAGTTTTTCCAACAATTTAATTTGGGCTTCAGTTTCCATTTGGTCTACCCAAACCATACGCGCCAAATCGTATAAACGCTCTAAACGGCTATCGTAAGAAGTTGGTGGGTTTATGGGATGTGTGTTATAGTCTTTTAAAATCTTTTTGTAGTCAAGCTGGCTAATATCTAGGTTGTTTGCCAACCTATCCAAAAACTTACGTTCTTCTACAGAAATTACACCATCGCTCATTGCAACCCTTACAATGGCTGCAAAGTGGTCTTCGTTACGTTTTCTAAACCCGCTATCAAATAAATCTGAAATTGACATATCTTCTTGTTTTTAAAAGTCGTGCAAATATACTATTTATTACTAGCAAATAAACACAAAGTAGCTAACAAAAATTCTATCTTTGCACAAAATATTTTGCTTTGAGTAAATCTTCCCTCTCGCAAACCTTTGCACAGACTTTGCAAACGCAAAATCTGCAAACTGCTATTGCCCAACCGCAAACCAAGACACATTTAAAAGGCCTCGCGGGCTCGTCTTTATCCTTTGTCCTATCGGCCGCCTTTAAAACGGCAGACAAGCCTTTTCTATTGGTTTTTAACGACAAAGAAGAAGCTGCCTTCTATTTAAACGACCTTGAAGTGCTCTTAAACGACAAGGACGTGCTGTTTTACCCCGGCAGTTACCGCAGGCCCTACCAAATTGAAGAAACCGACAACGCCAATGTATTGCTGCGTGCCGAGGTGTTAAACCGCATTAATTCCAGAAAAAAACCTGCCGTAATTGTAACCTACCCCGATGCCCTGTTCGAACAGGTTGTTACCCGGCGCGAATTGGAACGCAACACCTTAAAAGTAACCGTAAACGACAAACTGTCTATCGATTTTGTTAACGAGGTGCTCTTCGATTACAAATTTAAGCGGGTGGATTTTGTAACAGAACCCGGAGAGTTTTCGGTACGGGGTGGTATTGTAGATGTGTTTTCGTTTTCGCACGACGAACCCTACCGCATTGAATTTTTTGGCGATGAGGTAGACAGCATTCGCACCTTTGATGTAGAAACCCAACTGTCTTTAGAGCAGGTAAAAAAAATAAGCATCATACCCAATGTGGCCAACAAACTTTTAGAGGAAAGCCGCCAGAGTTTTCTTAAGTACATCGCACAAAAAACGGTGGTGTTCTTAAACCATTCCGAATTGCTATTTTCTAGAATTGACACCCTGTTTAAAAAAGCCGAAGAAGCTTTCAGCACCCTTTCTAAAGACATTAAGCACGCACAACCCGAAGAGCTGTTTTGCAACGCCCAACTGTTAAAAAAGCAATTACTGGACTTTACCTTGGTTGAGTTTGGACAACAAGCCCTGTTTTCACCAGAACACAGTATCGCTTTTAATACCTCGCCACAACCAGCCTTTAACAAGCAGTTTAATTTGCTTATTGATGACCTAAACCAGCACCACCACAAAGGGTACACCAACTACATTGCTTGTGTAAGCGAGCAACAGGCCAAACGGTTTCACGATATTTTTGACGATGTTGAAACAGAGGTCCATTACCACACGGTTGTGCTGTCGTTATACCAAGGTTTTATAGACCACGACAACAACATTACCTGCTATACCGATCATCAAATTTTTGAACGCTACCATAAATTTCACCTTAAAAACGGCTATGCCAAAAAACAGGCCATAACGCTTAAGGAACTTACCAATTTAGACATTGGAGACTATGTTACACACATAGACCATGGGATTGGGCGCTTTGGCGGACTTCAAAAAATAGATGTTGAAGGCAAAAAGCAAGAAGCCATAAAATTAATTTATGGCGAACGCGACATCCTGTACCTAAGCATTCATTCCTTACATAAAATCACCAAATTTAATGGCAAGGACGGCAAGCCACCTAAGGTGTACAAACTTGGCAGCAAGGCCTGGAAAACCTTAAAGCAAAAAACCAAAAAACGCGTTAAGGAAATTGCGTTCAACCTAATAAATCTCTATGCCAAGCGCAAACTTGAAAAAGGACACCAATACAACCCAGACAGCTACATGCAACACGAGCTAGAAGCGTCTTTTTTGTATGAAGACACCCCAGACCAAAGCACAGCTACCGCCGATATTAAAGCCGATATGGAAAGTGAACGCCCTATGGACCGCCTAGTGTGTGGCGATGTTGGTTTTGGTAAAACAGAAGTCGCCATTCGGGCAGCTTTTAAAGCTGTAGATAACGGCAAACAAGTCGCCATACTCGTGCCTACAACCATCTTGGCCTACCAACATTATCGCACCTTTAAAGAACGTTTAAAGGATTTTCCGGTAACCATAGATTATATCAACCGCTTTAGAACGGCCAAAGAAAAACGCATCACCCTAGAAAATTTAGAAAAAGGCCATGTCGATATTATCATTGGCACCCATCAATTGGCCAACAAAACGGTTAAATTTAAGGACTTGGGTCTCCTCGTTGTTGATGAAGAGCAAAAATTTGGCGTTTCAGTAAAAGAAAAACTACGTACCCTAAAAGAAAATATAGACGTATTAACATTAACGGCAACGCCTATTCCGCGTACGCTGCAATTTAGCTTAATGGCTGCGCGGGATTTATCGGTTATTTCTACGCCACCACCCAACCGCTACCCCATTGAAAGTCATGTGGTGCGCTTTAACGAAACGACCATTCGCGACGCCGTAAGCTATGAAATACAACGAGGCGGACAGGTGTTTTTCATCCACAACCGCATAGAAAACATTAAAGAGGTTGCAGGTTTGCTACAACGCTTGGTCCCCGATGCCAAAATAGCCATTGGTCACGGCCAGATGGAAGGCAAAAAACTAGAACAGTTAATGCTAGCGTTTATGAATGGTGAGTTTGATGTGCTTGTAAGTACCACCATTATTGAAAGCGGCCTAGACGTGCCCAATGCCAATACCATTTTTATTAACAACGCCAATAATTTTGGGCTAAGCGATTTACACCAAATGCGGGGGCGTGTGGGACGAAGCAACAAAAAGGCCTTCTGTTATTTTATTACGCCAGACTATTCGGCTATGACCGAAGACGCCAGAAAACGCATTACCGCTCTAGCACAGTTTACCGAGCTAGGCAGTGGGTTTAACATTGCCATGAAAGATTTAGAAATTCGCGGTGCAGGCGATTTGCTTGGGGGCGAACAAAGTGGTTTTATTAATGATATAGGATTCGATACCTATCAAAAAATCCTTAACGAAGCTATTGAAGAACTGAAGGAAAACGAGTTTAAAGAACTTTATAAAGACGACAAAAAACCAAAACAGTACGTTAAGGATGTTACCATTGACAGCGATTTTGAACTCCTCTTCCCAGACGATTACGTTAATAACATTGCCGAACGCTTAAACCTGTACACCAAACTAAACGAGCTTAAAACCGAAACCGAGCTGCAAACCTTCGAAAAAGAGATTATCGACCGCTTTGGAGAACAGCCCACTCAGGTGGCAGACCTGTTTAACAGTGTGCGTATAAAATGGCTGGCAGAGCACATTGGGTTAGAAAAAGTGGTCATGAAAAAGGGCAAGCTCATTGGGTATTTCATTACCGACCAACAAAGCGGGTTTTACCAAAGCAATGCCTTTACCAAAGTGCTAAAATTTGTTCAAACCCACCCAAAAAGCTGTAAAATGAAAGAAAAGCAAACCCGAAACGGATTGCGTCTTTTGCTTACCTTTGATAATATTACTACTGTAGACAAAGCCTTAACGGCCTTAAAGCCTATTTTAGAAGATTAAACAATCACAAAAACCGCCGTATTATGCATAAAAAGCTGTGCCTTCTATTTATTTTCATCCACGCCTTGTCTTGGGGGCAACATACCATAAACGGTACCTTTATGCCGCCTGAGCAATTCTCCTATGTGTTCTTGTACAAATCAACTCCCGAAGGTGCAGATTACGTTGATAGAAGTGAAATCTCTCCCGAAGGGAAATTTAGCATTCCTGTTGACTCTACTAACACTCCCGGTATTTATAAACTGGTTTATGCACTGCCTCCTGAGGATTATAATTTTGACATTTTTTACAACGGAAAGGAAGATATTACCGTACATTTCGATTTTGAAAAAGGGCTTGATTTTTCGCAATCAAAAGCCAATAAGCTATGGGTGTCCTACCAAAAAAGCATGGAAATGGCCAACACCACCATCACCAATTTTTATACTGAAAATGGAACAGACCAGACCACCTTTACAACCATATTCAACATTTTAAAAGAAGCTCAAAATGCTTTTGAGAACGCTGCTGAAAACGCCCCCATGGCCTTAGCGTTTATAAAAGCCAACAGGCCGTATATTCCAACACAATACGAAGATTACAAAACCTATACCGCCAATGTTAAAGCAGATTTTTTAACACATTTAAACTTTGATAGCCCCCTGCTGCTCAGCTCCGATTTTTTAACCAATAAGGTTTTAGCCTATGTGTTTGGCATGTCTAACAGTAACAGCGACTACCAAACACAAATAGACCTTTTGGCTCAAAACATTAAAAACCCCAAGGCCAAAACCACTTATTTAGGACTGCTCTGGCAAGAATTTGTTAACCGGGAGCACGATGCCATGGCCAACTACATTACAGATACCTATTTGCTAGATCTTGCCACAGCACAGAACAACACAGAACTAGCTGCTGTAATTACAGCTTACAAAAGAACCTCTAAAGGCCAATTAGCTCCTAATTTTAACGTGACCGTTAACTCCAAAAACACAACGCTTCACGACTTAAACCAAGCAAACAAATACCTTGTTGTTTTTTGGAGCAGTACATGCACCCACTGTTTAAAGGAATTACCTCAATTAGAAACCGTTATTGCAACTATAGATAAGAAAGCCCTTAGGGTTATTGCCATAGCGCTGGAAGATAGTCGCACACATTGGCAGGAAACCATAACAATGCTCCCAAGCTTTACCCATGTTCTAGGACTGCAAAAATGGGACAACCCTATTGCTAGAAGTTACAACGTTCACGCTACCCCATCTTATTTTTTGCTAGACGCAAACAAAACTATCATTGCCAAGCCTAACGACATTGAAACTTTAAAACCCCTTTTAAATAACTAGTGTTTTAAAAATGAAAAAACGCATCTTCAAGATGTTCAATCTCGAAGGTATTGTTCTGCTTTATAATGGCAATAATATCGAAACGCACCTCAACATCCAACGCGTTTTTGGTAACGTATTCGTCAACAGCCATGACTAGGTTTTTAATTTGTTTGGGTTTTACAAAATCTTGCGGATTGCCAAAATCGGCAGTCGATCGGGTTTTAACCTCTACTACGGCCAATGTATCGCCATGTTGCGCCATAATGTCTACTTCGGCCTTATTAAACCGGTAATTACGCGCCACAATGCGGTATCCTTTTTTCAAAAGAAAATCCACAGCTAGCTGCTCTCCTTTTTTTCCTAAGGCATTGTGTTGCGCCATATTGTTTTTTTAAGATTTAAAAAGTATCATCTACTTAAAAGTACAAAACAAATCTTTACCACTTTATAAAAATTTTAATACTTGCCCTAAAAGCAATTAGTATCTTTGAAAGATTAAAAAAGGGAACCCTCATGAAAAAAATTATCGTATTCCTATGTTTCGTTATAGGAACCCAAATTAGCAACGCACAACAACACATGACCCCCGAAACGCTTTGGAGCTTAAACAGGCTAAGTGTTTTAGGGCTTTCTAACGACCAAAACCACATTTTTTACAAAACAAGCACCCCAAACATTACCGAAAACGGTTTTGACACGGCTTATTACAAAATGCCTATCGATGGTGGAACGCCTATTAAGATTGATGAAGCCCAAGTACAGGTTACCGACAAAAACCTTTCGCCAGATGGCACGCACAAGTTATTTCATAAAACAGTGCATCTTACCCCCATTAAAAGCACCGATATTTATAAAGACCTCAACAAGTCAGACGCCTATGTGTATACCGATTTAGACATCCGCCACTGGGATACTTGGCAAGATGGCGCTTACGAACATGTGTTCTACAAAAAAGCCACTGCCAATAACGACACCGCAACAGATATTATGCCCAACGAGCCTTACTATACACCCCAGCGCCCGTTTGGTGGCAACGAAGACTACATTTGGGGACCAAACGGCAAGAGCATTTACTATGTGAGCAAAAAGCTAAAAGGAAAAGCCTATGTGCTAAGCACCAATACAGACATCTACAAATACGATATCGATACCAAAACCACAACAAACATTACCCAAGACAACAAAGGGTACGACACCCAACCTGCTTTTAGCTCCGATGGTGCCTTGGCTTGGTTGCAAATGGCTACCGATGGCTATGAAAGCGATAAGAACGACATCGTTATTTTAGAACGCGGCATTAAGCAAAACCTTACCCAACAATGGGACGGCACCGTTAACAGCTTTAAATGGGCAAACAATGGTAGGCAGTTGTATTTTACAGCCCCGGTAGACGGCACTGTACAACTGTTTAAAGTAAACTACCCCGGAAAAAAGCGTATTGCCCCAATAGTAACACAGCTTTCTGAAGGCCCTTTTGATGTAAGAAGCATTGTTGCCGAACGCGACAACACCCTTATTGTTACCAGAACAGACATGAATCAGGCGAGCGAAATATTCAGCTTCGATTTAAAAACCAAGGCGTTCACCCAACTGTCCCATGTTAACACCAAATTGTACAACAATTTAGCATTGCCTAAAATTGAAAAGCGCTATGTTACCACAACAGATAACAAGCAAATGTTGGTTTGGGTTATTTTACCTCCAAACTTCGATGCCTCTAAAAAATACCCAACGCTACTTTACTGCCAAGGAGGCCCGCAATCGCCCTTAACACAGTTTTATTCTTACCGATGGAATTTTCAACTAATGGCCTCGCAAGGTTATATTGTTGTAGCACCCAACCGTCGTGGCATGCCCGGGCATGGTGTAAAATGGAACACCGACATTAGTAAAGACTGGGGCGGCCAAGTTATGGACGATTACCTATCGGCTATTGACGCGTTGGCCAAAGAACCTTATGTTGACAATGATCGCCTTGGAGCTATTGGAGCAAGCTTTGGCGGGTATTCGGTGTTTTATCTGGCCGGCATACACCAAGGCCGCTTTAAAACCTTTATCTCACACGATGGGGTATTTGACAACAGAACCATGTACGGCACAACCGAAGAACTGTTTTTTGTGAATCACGATTTTGGTGGCAATTACTGGGACAAAAGCAATGTTGCTGCTCAGAAAGCCTATAACGAGTTTAACCCCATAACCCATGTTGGCAAATGGGACACTCCAATTTATATTATTCAAGGTGGTAAAGATTATCGCGTACCAATTGAACAAGGGCTTAGCGCTTACCAAGCCGCACAAATGAGAGGTTTAAAGAGTAAATTGTTGTATTTACCAGACGAGAACCATTGGGTTTTAACCCCACAAAATGGTTTGGTATGGCAACACGAATTTTTTAAATGGCTAAAAGAAACCCTGTAAAAAACTATAAGCGGTCACTTAACAGTTTAAGTGGCCGTTTACTGCTAGTTTAAATTAATTTCAGTGCTTTAAAATGACCATTATTAAGTGTCCTAATTGTGGTATTTACAATACAGACAGCGATTATTGTAAAGAATGTAACACCATTCTTTCCTATAAATTAAGGCGGGAACACGCTTTTAAAAAAGCCCAGGAAGAGCGCCAAAAACAAAATGCTGCTAAAGAAGAAAAGCCCGCTTTTTTCGAAAAATACCTCAACCACCGGTATTTTTTAATCCGACTTATCGCCAAAACCATTCGTTCCATCTGGTTGGTTTTTATGGCTATTGGTATGTTTATCGCTTGGGTGGTTTCAGCCATTGCCGCATGAAAATTCTTAAAAACCCCTTTTTTATTATTTTTGGCTTCATGGCATGCTGCATTTACTTGGCGCCAAAAATGGCTTTGCCCCTACCAAAATGGATTGCTTTTTATGCCAACGATTTTTTATGCATGCCCCTTGTTTTAAGCATTAGCTTGGCGGCCATTCGTTATATTAAAAAAAGCGCTGCAATCTATGTTCCTTTAAGAGTTGTGTTAGCTATAACCACTTACTATGCCGTTTATTTCGAATGGATCATGCCAAAGTTTAGTTCGCGTTATACCAGCGACCCCATAGACATCCTCTTGTATTTTCTTGGCGCTATTTTATTTGTAGTGGTTCAAAAGCGGCTGTATTAATGTGCAAGATGCCACTATTCGAAAACAACCGTTGTTTGGGCTTTGCCTACCGTTAGTTTAACGTTTCGTCCTAAAATTAGGGCTCGGTTATCATCTTCATGCCCGGTTGGCATGTTAAATGCGACGGGGAAATTGTACTCGGCCAGCACATCTAAAATTAACTGTTCAACAGAGGTGCCCCAGGGCGTCGTGTTTTTTCTAAGTTTGGTCATATCGCCTACAATCACTCCGGCACAGTCCTCAAAATACCCTGCGCGTTTTAGGCTTTGCAGCATGCGATCAATATGGTATTTGTACTCGCCTATTTCTTCAAAAAAGAGGATTTTACCCTTCGTATCCAAGCTTGTACTAGACCCCAACATGGTATGCAAAATGGTTAAATTCCCGCCTACTACAGGTGCAGAAACCACACCTTCTTTATTGTATTTAGAGCCTTTTAAAGTATAGCTTAACGCTTCGCCAAAAAGGGCTTTTTTAAACGTGGCAATAGTCTGTTCTAAATTGGCCTGATCCTTAGTCATACTCGTGCACATCATGGCGTGAATGCTTTCAACACCCAACACATTTAGTTGGTTGTGCAAGGCCGTAATGTCGCTATAACCAATAAGCCATTTGGGGTGTTGCTTAAATTTGGTGTAATCTAGTTTATCTAAAATCCTAACGGTGCCATACCCGCCGCGTGCTGCCCAAATGGCACTAATACTCGGGTCGTCCAGAGCTTTCTGCAGGTCTTCACAACGCTCATCATCGGTTCCCGCAAAATGGTTGTCTTGCTTAAAAACGTGTTCTCCAACAATAGCGTGTAGCCCCCAACCTTTTAATAAGGCTACAGAGCGATTAACCTCATCTTGCCTGTGTTTTAAAATTCCGGAAGGCGCTACAATAGCAACGGTATCACCTGCTTTTAAGTATGGCGGTTGTATCAATGTTTTGGAGTGTTTTTGCGCAGCATCTTGTGCTTTTACCATGGTATTTCCAAAGAAAGCAAACAACACAAAAATGCCAATAGTTAGTATGTTTTTAGTCATATGGGTAAATGTACATTTTTTTTCAGAAACGCTCTTAATTTGCGTACTTTTGTAGCTTGTAAAACAACTCGTCGTTACGAGTGAAACGAAGTAATCTATTAACTTAATCCTAAAACAGATTGCCACGTCACGTTGTGCCTCGCAATGACAGGAAATATTTCAATTAAAAAATGAGTCAACCAAAACGTTATACCATTACAGCAGCATTACCTTACACCAATGGCCCCATTCACATTGGGCACTTGGCCGGTGTTTATGTGCCTGCCGATATTTATGCCCGCTACCAACGCTTAATTGGCAACGATGTGGCCTTTATTTGCGGTAGCGACGAACACGGTGTACCCATTACCTTAAAAGCCAAAAAAGAAGGTGTTACCCCACAAGATGTTGTCGATAAATATCACGCGATTATTAAAACGTCGTTTGAAGATTTTGGTATTTCATTTGACAATTACTCGCGTACTTCTGCGCCAATTCATCACGAAACTGCCCAAGCATTTTTTAAAACCCTTTACGACAAAGGTGAATTTATAGAAGAGGTAACCGAACAACTTTACGATGCCCAAGCCAATCAGTTTTTAGCCGACCGCTTTGTTGTGGGCACCTGCCCGAAATGCGGATATGAAGAAGCCTATGGCGATCAGTGCGAAAAATGTGGTACCAGCCATAACGCCACCGATTTAATTAACCCTAAATCGGCCATTACCGGAAACACGCCCACCCTAAAAGAAACCAAACACTGGTTTTTACCTTTAGACAAACACGAAGCCTTTTTAAAAGAATGGATTTTGGAAGGCCATAAAAAAGACTGGAAACCCAATGTTTATGGGCAAGTAAAATCGTGGATCGATGACGGCCTGCGCCCACGTGCGGTAACGCGCGATTTAAACTGGGGCATTCCTGTACCTGTTGAAGGCGGCGAAGGCAAAGTGCTTTACGTATGGTTCGATGCGCCTATTGGCTACATTTCTGCCACTAAAGAATGGGCCGCACGCGAAGGCAAAGATTGGGAGCCCTATTGGAAAAACAACGACACCAAATTGGTGCATTTTATAGGAAAAGACAACATTGTATTCCACTGCATTATTTTCCCAAGCATGTTAAAGGCCGAAGGCAGTTACATCCTGCCCGACAATGTTCCAGCCAACGAATTTTTAAATCTGGAAGGCAACAAGCTGTCCACCTCTAAAAACTGGGCCGTTTGGCTGCCAGAATACCTAAAGGATTTTCCAGACAAACAAGATGTGTTGCGTTATGCCTTAACGGCCAACGCTCCTGAAACCAAGGATAACGATTTTACTTGGAAAGATTTTCAAGCCAGAAACAACAACGAATTGGTAGCTATTTTAGGGAATTTTATCAACAGAGTGGTGGTATTAACCCATAAATACTATAGTGCGGTGGTGCCCGAAGCATCAGAATTTACTGCTGTAGATGAAGAAACTTTAGCGACTTTAAAAGCCTATCCAGCCGTTATTTCTAGCGCTATAGAAAGGTATCGCTTTCGCGAGGCCAGTCAAGAGCTAATGAATTTAGCTCGTTTGGGCAACAAATATCTCGCCGACGAAGAACCTTGGAAAGTCATTAAGGAAGACGAAGCACGCACCAAAACCATTATGTTTGTGGCCCTTCAAATCGCTTCGGCTTTGGCAACTTTAAGCGAACCGTTTTTACCGTTTACATCTGCGAAGCTAAAAACAATACTTCGTCATGCTGAACTCGATTCGGAACCTACTTGGAACACCATTTCAGAAAAAGAAACACTGCTTCCGGCAGGGCATCATATAGGAGAAGCTGAATTATTATTCAGCAAGATTGAAGATGAAGACATTCAAGTGCAACTCGACAAACTAGAGGCTAGCAAAAAGGCCAATGAGGCCGCCAATAAAACCGCAGAGCCTCAAAAAGATGAAATCACCTTCGAGGACTTCACCAAACTAGACATGCGTGTCGGCACCATTATCGAAGCCGAAAAAATGCCAAAAACCAAAAAGCTGCTCGTATTAAAAGTAGACACTGGAATAGACATTCGCACTGTTGTTTCCGGCATAGCCGAAAGCTACAATCCGGAAGATGTTGTTGGCAAAAAAGTAACCATATTGGTAAACCTAGCTCCAAGAAAGCTTCGCGGGGTAGAAAGCCAAGGCATGATTTTAATGACCGAAACAACCGATGGTAAATTAGTATTTGTTAATCCAGATAATGCCCTTGAAACCACCAACGGCTTACAAATAAGCTAATGCCCTCGTTAAAAGCACACTGGAATACGGTTTACAAAACCAAAACCGACAACCAATTGGGGTGGTACGAGGCACACCCCAATAAAACCATGCAATTGGTCAACTATTGCCAGTTGCCAAAATCGGCCAGTATTTTAAATGTTGGTGCTGGCACCACCACACTTATCGATGCTTTACTAGAGGACGGCTACCACAACCTTATAGCCAACGACATTAGCGATGTTGCCCTAGCCCAGCTTCAAGAACGTGTTAAGCATACATTTAACTACGACTTAAGCGTTTTGGCAGCAGACATTACCCAACCCAAACAGCTCGACACCCTTAAAAATGTCGATTTATGGATAGATCGTGCTGTTCTGCATTTTTTTCTTTCAGAAGAAAGCATCACGGCCTATTTTAATTTAATACAATCCCTCGTGACCAAAAATGGCTATGTCTTGCTGGCCGTTTTTGCAACCAATGGCGCCAAGATGTGTGCTGGCCTAACCTTGCAGCGCTACAACGCACCCATGCTACAACAACGTTTAGGCAACAATTTTAAGCTTGTTAAAAGTTTTAATCACACCTATATTAACCCGTTTGGGGGCGAGCGTCCGTATATTTACACTCTTTTTAAACGCGTTTCCTAACACGGGTTTTACTTTTTCTTCATTTTATGATTAAAGTCATGTTTTGAAAGCCTCCCATCTGTTACTTTTGAAATCAAGACAAATTTGTCCTTTTTTAACTAATCCTGAAAACATATGTTATCAAAAAAACAAGCAAGGGCTTTCTTTCTGGGAGGTACTCTGGTAACGTTTCTAATCTTTATTGGCCTTACCATTTACTCATTTAGCAAGCCCCAAGACCAAACCAATGCCGAAAACATCACAGAAGCTGTGGTTCGCGGCAAAGACCTCTGGGAGGCTAACAACTGTATGGGTTGCCATACCATTTTGGGCGAAGGCGCCTATTATGCTCCCGAACTTACTAAAGTTATGGAACGCCGCGGGGAAGGCTACATTAAAGCCGTATTAATGACCCCAAATGCATGGAACCCCAACGGCCGTAAAATGGTTGCCTACGGGTTTTCTGAACAGGAAGCCAAAGACTTAATCGCCTTTTTTGAATGGATTGGCGAAATAGACCTCAACGGCTTTGATCGGGTTGTTTCTCCTCTAGCAAAAGACAAAGACTAACACCACCTTAAAAATTATACCTTATGAAATATAAATCTCAAAAAGTAGCGTATTGGTTCTTTGCCTTGTCTATGCTACTCTTAGTACTACAAATCACCTATGGGTTTATCATGGGCTTTGCGCGTTTAGGCTACGACGGCTTACATGATTTTATCCCCTTTAACACGGCACGTGCCGTACACACCAATTTATTGGTTGTTTGGCTGTTATCGGGCTTTATGGGTGCCGCCTACTACATTATTCCAGAAGAAGCACAGCGCGAACTGGTAAGTGTAAAACTCGCCTATGTGCAGTTAATCTCCTTAGCAGTTGTTGGTGTTACAGCAATAGTAGGCTACCATTTTAACTGGTGGGAAGGCCGTAAATTTTTAGAAATCCCAAGACAATTAGACTATCTGGTTGTTGTTAATGTCCTCTTATTCTTGGCCCTCATTTTAGCCACCTTGTTTAAAGGCAAACGAAAAACCACGACAGCTTTAGTGCTCACCATGGGGCTGCTGTTTGCGGCCTTACTATACATTCCTGGTATGCTCCCTTTTGACAGCCAAGTAACCGATTCGTTTTTCCGTTGGTGGGTTGTTCACCTTTGGGTTGAAGGTGTTTGGGAGCTTATCATGGGTGGTATTCTGGCCTTCTTACTTATAAAATTAACAGGGGTTGACCGTGAGGTTATCGAAAAATGGCTGTATGTTATTGTCGGTCTAACCTTTCTCTCTGGAATTTTAGGTACAGGGCACCATTATTATTACATTGGTGTAAACAAAATTTGGTTAATTGTTGGGGGAATCTTCTCTGCCCTAGAGCCACTGGCATTTTTAGCTATGGCCTTATTTGCCGTTAACATGTACCGCAAGGGCGAGAAAAAACACCCTAATAAAATGGCGTTATTCTGGACCTTAGGTTCTGCCATCGTTTCTTTTGTGGGTGCTGGCTTACTTGGGTTTGCCCATACCTTACCGCAAACCAACATCTATACCCATGGTACTTTGGTAACCGCCATGCATGGCCACCTGGCCTTCTGGGGCGCCTACGCCATGATTGTATTGGCCATTATAAGCTATGCCTTGCCAAACCTTACAGGACGTAAATTTTACGATAAGCCCCTTGGACGCTTTTCCTTTTGGGCCTCTAACATTGGTATGGTAGGCATGACGGTAGCCTTTGGTGTTGCCGGTGTGGCTCAAGTGTATTTAGAACGTAAGTTTAAAATGGACTTTATGGAAGTACAAGATGAAATTAGCATCCACTTCCTGGTTTTAGTCCTTTGTGCGTCCTTGTTCGCTTCGGGTATTATAAGCTACATTATCGAGTTCTGGAAACACGGTAAGCCTACAGACGAAGCCTTAGAGGTACAATTAAAGTAATCCATTTATATAGAAGATCTTTTTAGGGCTTTGGATGTTTAACGATTTGCTCATACCTAACCCCTGTTAAGCCATTCTCTCCCTAGAGATCTTCTTCTTTTTTTAAAAAAACACGTGCTTATGAAAGCGACAACAACAAATACCCATGCTGCCCCGACCATGACTAAAACACCTTACTACAAAAGTATTGGCAAAGAAGAAGACGTGTTTACACACGCTTACAACAACAAACTGCCTTTACTCTTAAAAGGCCCTACAGGTACCGGGAAAACACGCTTTGTAGATTACATGGCCCACCAGCTTAACAGCACCTTAATTACCGTGTCTTGTAACGAAGAAACCTCTTCGACCGATTTAATTGGGCGCTACCTCATTAAAGGCGCAGAAACCCTTTGGATTGACGGCCCTTTAACCACCGCTGTAAAAACGGGTGCCATACTTTATTTAGATGAAATAGCCGAAGCTCGACCCGATGTTATTGTTGCCATACATGCTCTTACAGATCATCGTAAAGAGCTATACATCGATAAATTGGGGCAAACCATTAAAGCCCACCCCGACTTTATGCTTGTTGCCTCGTTTAACCCAGGCTACCAAAAAGGGTTTAAAGAACTAAAACCTTCTACCAGACAACGGTTTGTTGCCTTAAGCTTTGTATATCCAAATCTTAAGGACGAAGTCGATATTTTAGTGAACGAAACCCAAATAGACACTGCCACGGCCAAAAAACTGGTGACCATTGCGCACAAAATTCGAAACCTCACCGAGTTGGGCCTTACCGAAACGGTATCGACACGTTTGCTGGTCGATGCAGCCAAACTTATTGGCACAGGCCTACCCAAACGATTGGCGGTAAAAGTAGGTATTGTAGAGCCTTTAACCGATGACGAAGACATTATTACAGCCCTTACCGATTTGTGTGATTTAATGATATAGTCCCATGTTTGAACCCGATGAGTTTCTATACAAAAAAGTGGTCACCTTCCTTAAACGGAGGCGAAAAACAGCCGAAGCTGCCCTATCTCATGCCGTAGGCTTAGACGAGCTTAAACCTCGACTAACCATTATTGCAAGAGCCATTACTGGTGCGCCAATCGATATTTTCGAGGCCGAACGCGAAGGCGGCTACAAAAACAACAGCTTTTTTCTTCCCAAACGGTTCTTACAATTTCCTACTTTAGAGGACAACACGGCTTATTACCTGTTTCGCACCTTATTTTTGTGCATTCAAAAAGAGCTCGGGTTAAACTTTACCAATGCGGTCAACCCTGCTATAGAAGTGGCTCGCGAGGAGGCTGCTACCCACGCCCCAAAGGTGCTTAACACACTTTTTAAAACGTTTCCAACCACACAAGGGTTTTACGATAAGCTAATAATCCACTACCAAAACACAAGCAAGGCTAATCAACCACCCGATTACAGTTTTATTTATGGCAAGTGGATGTACAACAACCCTAATGCCACAAAAAAGGACGTTTTACAAAACATTTCGACCAAAGCCCAACAAGCCATAGCCGATGAGATAAAAACCATTAAAAAAGCACAAGCCGTAGAAGAAATTCAATCGGTGACTATCGACAAAAAGCAACAGGAAGACTATGTTTTGCTTCATAACTTTGAAAAGATTGAAACTGCTGAAGAATGGGAAGGCGGCTGGCGCGATTTTGATGGCGAAGACGATTTGGACGACCATGCCAATGCCCTAGACGAAATTACCATGAAGCATACGGTTAGGGTAGACGACCCCGTACACTCGGTATACCAAACCGATTTTATTGAGAACACCTCCATTTCGGAAAGCACCGAAATCGCCACAGAAGCCCCTTGCCTTACGTATGATGAATGGGACTACAAAAAACGGCGCTACAAACCGGACTTCTGTAAGGTATTCCCCAAAACCCAAACAGAGACCGATGGCGCCTATTACAAAAACACCATTAAGGAAAATGCCGCAACCCTTATGGGCTTGCGTAAAATGCTCACCTCTGTTAACAACAAGTACAAACAACAACGCAGGCAAATACAAGGCGATCTGTTCGATTTGGATGCCTTGACCGATTTGTATGTCGATTTGCACATTGGCAACACGCCTTCAGAAAACATCTACCTGTCTAAACGCAAAAAAGAGAAAGACCTGTCCATTCTTATCCTTTTGGATGTTAGCCTATCTAGCGATGGATATGCCGGAGGCAACCGTGTTATTGATGTTGAAAAGCAGGCCGCTTTAATATTTGGTGAAATTCTAGAGGAATTTAACGTTGATTTTGAAATTGACGGCTTTTATTCCAAAACCAGAAACCACACCACCTATTTGGCCGTAAAGCATTTTGACGACCCTTGGAACACGGCCAAACACCGCATTGGCTCTGTACAACCACAGGGATACACCCGAATTGGCACTGCCTTAAGGCATGCTGGAGCGCGGCTGCATACACGTCCTTCAAAAAACAAATGGGTCATTTTAATTTCCGATGGCAAACCTAACGATTACGACAGGTACGAGGGAGCTTATGGCATTAACGATGTTAAGCAGGCCCTGCGCGAACTAAACCAACAACAAATAAACTCTTACGCCTTGGCCATAGAAGCCGAAGCCAAGTATTATTTACCCCAAATGTTTGGGCAAAACCACTATCAAATATTAACCACTCCCGTAGAGTTGTTAACCTCATTAGTAAAACTTTACGACAAAATAAAACACCAATAAATGAACACACTTACAAAACCTACCATTTCATATCCTCCAGGCGGTCTCCTTATCTGGATTGTTATTTATTTAGAACTGTTTACTTTTGGAGCAGCCTTGCTAGCCTTAGTATACCAAGCGCATGAAGCCCCGGATCTGTTCCATGAGTCGCGGCTTCTCCTGCACCCCATTTACGGTACTGTAAACACCATTTTTCTGCTGTGCAGCGGTTATTTTATGGCCAAGACCATTAGCCGCATAAAAGACAAACAATTTATAAAAGCCCGTCTAAACTTGGTATTTACCATTATAGGAGGCGTGCTGTTCCTTGGGTTAAAATCTTTGGAGTATTTCGAGAAAATTCAGGAAGGCCTTACCCTTGGGTACAACACCTTCTTCTCTTTTTACTGGATGCTTACCCTGTTTCATGTTATACATGTTGTTGTGGGGCTTGTTATCCTGCTTTGGCTTTTAGCCACTTTAAAAAAGGCTCCCGAACGCTTAGAAATCATCGATGCCGAAGCCAGCGCCGCATTTTGGCACATGTGCGATTTAATTTGGCTGCTACTATTTCCTTTACTCTATTTAATTTTTTAACACATGACATCCCGAAACTCACTATACATCCTAATAGCTTTAATTGTATTAACCTTAATCGCAGCCCTTGCTTTTAACGGCGCGTCGGCCTTAAGTGCGTACCTTATTCTACTTATTGCAACAATAAAATTTAACTTAGTAGGGTTTTACTTCATGGAATTAAAGCACGCTCATACGTTTTGGAAACTGCTCTTAGGAAGCTTTTCCATCGTTATTTTAATGGTCTCTGTGGTTTTATTGTAACCGTTTTTTGGCATGCCGCATTGGGGCATGCCGTTAATTTTAAGGACTAAAACAGAAAGCTGCAATGTTGTGTTTTACGCGCTAAAAACGTTAATACTACGTTAAAAGCACTATTGGCGTCATCTTTGGGTTCTTTTTTGTTCGTACAACAATAAAAATTACAACCCATATGAAAATTTTAACGCTAAACTTGACCATTGCCACTTTACTTTTATGTACTAGTTGCAACAACACGCCCAAAAATACAACTCAAGAAATTTCTGCCGAAACAGCACAAACAACCGCCCTAACAGAAACACCCCATGAAGGCATCACTTTTACCGATACCAAATGGACCTTAGTGCGTATTATGGATAAAGACGTTGCCGACAGCAATGCGTTTATCTCGTTTGCCACGGATGAAAACCGTGTGTTTGGCAACGCTGGCTGCAACAACTTTTCTGGCACTTACGAGTTGCGTGACGGCAATCAGTTTAGCTTATCGCCTTTAGCTGCCACTAAAAAGATGTGTGTAGACATGAGTATTGAAGATCAGTTTTTAACCCTATTGGGCAAGGTAGACAATTATACTATTAAGGGCAACCAATTAACCTTACAAAAAGCTAAAACAGCACCTTTAGCTGTTTTTAACGCGGTTGAATAGACCATTTCATATCCATTTAGAAAGCCTCGCAATCGTTGTATTGCGGGGTTTTTTATTATTTTTACCCCGCTAAAATAAGTTTATGGTTTCTTACATTGTTAAACATACCCAACTCCCCGAGGCGGCGATACAAAACACCCTTACGTTATTAAACGAAGCCTGCACCATTCCGTTTATTTCGCGTTACCGCAAGGAGCGCACCGGCAATTTAGACGAGGTTCAAATAGCCGATATCGTAAAATTTAAAGCCCTATTTGAAACCCTTGAAAAGCGCAAGGAAACCATTTTAAAAGCCCTGGCCGACCAAGAGGTTTTAACCCCCGAGCTAGAGCGCAACATACAACAAGCCCAAGACCTCACCACATTAGAAGACCTTTACCTGCCGTATAAAAAAAGCCGAAAGACCAAAGCCGAGAAAGCCCGACAACAAGGGTTAGAGCCTTTAGCAAAAATTATCATGGCCCAAAATGCTTCAGACATAGAAGCGATTGCCTTTAAATATGTAAAAGGTGAGCTTACTTCTGTTGACGCTGCTCTGGAAGGTGCCCGACACATTATTGCCGAATGGCTTAACGAACGTTCCGATTTTAGGAACCACATGCGCTACCAGTTAGAACGGTTTGCGACCATAGCAACCAAAGTTGTAAAAAGTAAAACCGATGAGGCTGGCGCACAGAAATTCCGCGATTATTTTAATTGGAGTGAAGCCTTAAACCGCATCCCTTCGCACCGACTGCTAGCCATTTTACGTGCCGAAAATGAAGGCTTTATCCGGGTAAACATTGCCATTGACGACCAGCGTGTTTTAGATTATATGGCACAGCGCAGCATACGCTCTAACAATGCGTGCTCTAAACACATTGAATTAGCCATTAAAGATGCCTACAAACGGTTGCTTTTTCCGTCGCTCTCTAACGAAGCCTTACAAAATGCCAAAGCAAAAGCCGACGATGCCGCCATTACCGTTTTTGCCAAAAACCTAAAACAACTCCTTTTGGGCGCTCCTTTGGGCGAGCAGCGTGTATTGGCCATCGATCCTGGGTTTAGAACAGGCTGCAAGGTGGTTTGTTTAGACGAGCAGGGCCAGTTAAAGCACAACGAAACCATATACCCCCATGCGCCAAAACACGACAGCAAAGGCGCCATGAAAAAGCTTAGCACCCTAGCCGAGGCCTATGGTATTACGGCTATTGCTATTGGTAACGGCACAGCCTCGCGGGAAACCGAAGCCTTAATTAAGCGCATTCGGTTTAAAAACGACCTGCAGGTTTTTGTTGTTAGCGAGGCTGGTGCCAGTATTTATTCGGCTTCTAAAATTGCCCGGGAAGAGTTTCCTAATTACGATGTTACCGTTCGTGGGGCAGTATCTATCGGGCGACGCTTACAGGATCCTTTAGCCGAATTGGTGAAAATTGACCCCAAGAGCATTGGCGTTGGACAATACCAGTACGATGTTGACCAAACCAAGCTTAAAAACGAACTGGATCGGGTGGTAGAAAGTTGCGTTAATGCCGTAGGCGTTAACCTAAATACCGCCAGTAAAAGCCTGTTAAGCTATGTTTCTGGAATTGGCGACAAGCTTGCCCAAAACATTGTGGATTACCGCGCCAAACATGGTGCTTTTGCTTCTAGGAAAACCCTTTTAAACGTCCCCCGATTGGGGCAAAAAGCTTTTGAGCAAGGTGCGGCCTTTTTACGGATTAAAGGCGCGACCAACCCCTTAGACGATTCGGCGGTACACCCTGAAAGCTATGCCCTTGTTAAGCAAATGGCCTCTGACCTAAAAAAAACCGTACACGACCTTATAGGGCAACCCGAAACCATAAAACACATCCCGTTAAGTGCTTATTGCACCGCGGCTATTGGTTTGCCTACCTTAGAAGATATTGTAACCGAATTGGAGAAACCCGGCTTAGACATACGAGAAAAAGCCAAGGTTTTTACGTTTAACCAAAACATAAGAACCATAGACGACCTTCGGGAAGGGCAACTCCTCCCCGGAATTGTAAACAACGTCACCAATTTTGGGGCTTTTGTAGATGTGGGCATTAAAGAAAGTGGCTTAATTCATATTTCCAATTTATCGGACGGTTATGTTAGCGATGTTAGTGCCCATGTTAGCCTGCACCAACAGGTTATTGTAAAAGTATTGGAAGTAGACGTTTCTAGAAAACGCATTCAATTAAAACTTCACAACTAATGGCTTGGATTATATTAGTTATCGCCGGTCTTTTTGAAGTGGCTTTTGCCTTTTGCCTAGGCAAGTTTAAAGCCACTTCGGGTTCTGTATCGTTGTATTGGTTTGGGGGCTTCTTACTGTGTTTGGCGGTAAGCATGTGGTTGTTGGTAAAGGCTACACAAACCTTACCCATAGGCACGGCTTATGCTGTTTGGACTGGCATTGGTGCCGTGGGCACTGTTTTGGTGGGTATTTTTTTCTTTAACGAACCAGCTACATTTTGGCGAATATTCTTTATTACCACCCTTATTTTTTCCATCGTGGGGCTAAAGGTAGTCGCTTCTTAAGGGCTGAAAAAAAATTAACACCATTTTAGACTTTAGGGTACTGGTTCGCATGGTTTTATAATGTAATTTTGCCGTTTGATTTTTTTGATAAATGGTAGCTTATGAAAAAAGCAAGATTAGCTTTGGTTATAGGAATTGTTTGCATTTCTATATTCCCTGTTTTGGTTAAGTTGAACTTAACCCCTGGGGTTATTTCGGCCTTTTACAGGATGGGCTTTTCGTTGTTGCTTTTATTGCCTTATGTTTTGGTAAAAAAGGCCTTTAAAAAGCCCAGCACCAAGGGAGCACTTTTGGCTATTTTGTGCGGCATTATTTTTGGCACCGATGTAGCCGTTTGGAACATTGCCATACAAGGCTCTACAGCCACACAGGCCTCTTTGCTTACCAACCTTTCTCCGGTATGGGTAGGTATTTTGGCGTTTTTGTTTTTAAAGGACAAGCCCAAATCTAATTTTTGGATAGGCACGCCTGTTGCGGTATTTGGGATGATTTTGCTGGTAGGTTTTAAGGTGTTTAAACATCTGGATTTTGATCTGGCCTTTACTTTTGGCATCCTCTCTGGGGTGCTGTACGCCTTTTATATGCTCATTAGCAAACACGTTTTAAAAAGCATGGACGTTTTAACGTTTATGACCCTTAGCCTAATCGCATCGACCATACATTTAGGCCTTGTAAGCTATGCGTTAAACGAGCCTTTTTATGGGTTTAGCAATACGGGGTGGTTGGTCTTGGTTGTACAGGCCTTGGTTTGCCAGTTATTGGCCTGGCTACTTATTAGTTATGCTACCAAGCACATGCGCGCTACTAGGGTTTCGGTAAGTTTGCTTGGTCAGGGCATGTTGGCGGCTTTATTGGCTTGGATGTTTATTGGCGAGCAGATTACCATACAAATGGTTTTTGGCGGACTTATTTTGTTATTGGGCATACGCATTACATTTATAGAGCAACCTTTAACCCGTTTTAAAGCAAAACCCCATAAGAACAAACGTTTTAAGCTGGGCTAGCACGGGATTAATTTAAATTAATTCTATGGGAATTAATGTGTAACTTTACATAAAACAACCCATTATTATGTTATCAAAAAGAATAGAAAAAGCTTTAAACGATCAAATACGTATTGAGGCCGAGTCCTCGCAAATATATTTAGCCATGGCCTGCTGGGCCGAAGTAAAAGGTTTGGAAGGTGTTGCCGGTTTTATGTACTCGCAATCTGACGAAGAGCGTGAACACATGCTTAAGTTAATTAAGTTTGTTAACGAGCGTGGTGGTCATGCCCATATTTCGGCATTAAAGGCGCCCAATGTTACGTTTAAGTCGTTTAAGGAAATGTTTGAAAAACTGTTTGAGCACGAAGTATTTGTTTCGGAAAGCATTAACAATCTGGTTCATATTTCGCTAGAAGAAAAAGACTATGCGACCCACAACTTCTTACAGTGGTATGTTTCTGAACAAATTGAAGAAGAAGCTGTAGCCCGTACCATTCTGGATAAAATTAATATGATTGGCAACGACAAGGGCGGCTTGTATTTGTTTGATCGGGATATTGAACAAATTACGGTAAATACGGCAGCCTCTAACAACTTGCCTTAGGCTTCCGGATTTTTATTCGTTTGCAAAACAAAACCTATTACCCCCCTTTTTATCAGGGGGTTATTTTTAACACTTAATTTTATTTAGAATTAATTAAAATAACTTACTTTTGCCTGAATTTCTTTAACTACTGGATTTGGGCAAAAAAAAGAAAGCGAAAAAGGCGCAAAAAAAGGCTTTAAAAACCTTACACGAAGCAGGGGTTGTTAATGCCGCTAAGGTAAAGAGCAAGTGCTGTAAAAAATATAAAAAGGGCGAACATAAACGCTGTGGCAAGTGCCCTTGTTTTGATTTGCTTAAAAAGGTGGCCTAAAGAACCATGCTGCTGTTTTTTAGAACCACACGTGGTTTTAACTTGGGCACCATAAACAAAATGCCTTTCCCTATAACATCTATTTTACCACAAATAAGATATTAAAAGCGCTATTAGGGTGTAAAGCACCACTAAAAACCCTTCTAGCTTATACTTTTCAAGTAATTTAAGGACATTCCATGTTAATCGCATTATTGTGCTACTTCAATATATTCTATGCGTAATAGTATGGGTTCTTCGGTTTCAACTTGGGGAACCTATGTGAGCGAATTGGATAAAATTCAGTTTTAAAAATAATTGCAACCTATTTTAACACCATACGCTATAAGCACATGCCCTACTCTGGTAAAAAAAAATGCGTTAGTGATGTTCTAACGCATTTTTTTAACAAGCTACTGCTTATTTCCCCAGCATTAACAACTCGTTGCAAACAATTTCGGTAATGTAACGTTTATTACCATCTTTGTCTTCCCAAGATCTATTGGTTAATTTACCTTCTAGGGCAATCTCTTGTCCTTTGGTTACATAGTTTTCCACTACGTTTACCAGCCCATTGCGAACCACGATATTATGCCAATATGCGCGCTCTACCTTGTTGCCCTCTTTGTCTTTGTAGCTGTCATCTGTAGCCAAGGAAAACTTGGCCATTTTATTACCATCTTTAAAGTTTACGATTTCTGGGTCTTGCCCCAATCTACCAATCAACTGTACTTTGTTTCTAAGTGTGTTCATGTTACTAATTTTTAAGGTTAAACAGTTAATACTATTGAACCACAAGCGATTCAACGGTACAAATATGATTGGTTTTCAAGAGTTTATTCGGTGTTTACCCAATTAAATTCGTTTGTAAACGAATACTATCGTTTGTTGTCGTTTAATATCTTTTATAGGTCGCTCTGCCCAATGGGGCACTTCTTTCAGAAAAGCGTCTTCTGCCTTTCTGGGCTATTACTGGCTTTACAGGGGTTTTGACTGTTAAAAAATAGACCTACACTTGCTTAAGAATCGCTAAACAACTTCAGCTTAACTCATTAAAAACACTCATTTTCAAAAATTTACTTCTTGTTTTTGTACGGCTTTTATTTGTATCTTTCCTTATATGAAACCTGTTATTACCTTATCGCCATTAACCCATAAAAATGCGTCGCAGATTGCTATTGGCTTTGATTTTGATGTTGCTGTAAAGGCCGATGTTAAGTTGTTTCCGGAGGTCTATTGGTCGTCTACCCACAAAACGTTTTATGTGGCCAGAACGGGCGGTACCATGCATCGTTTGTTTAAGCATTTTAGGGCGAAGGGGTACTATGTAGACTACCAGGCCATGTTGCCCGACAGGCCCAACATTAAGCCTACCTCTAGCCGTAAAGCCAAGGCGCCCATGACCAAAAAGGCCTTTTATGAGGCCTTGCCACAAGCGCATAAAACGATGTTGCAGGGGTATGTTTCTTATTTGCGCGGCAAACGGTTAAGCGAACAAACGGTAAGTACTTATGGGTATTTTGTTTTGCGTTTTATTTATTTTAACCGCGATTGTACGCCTGGGCAGTGGCGTAATACCCATATAGATTTGTTTATGAGTGCGGTGATGTACCAGGAGCACTATAGCATAAGCAGCCATAGGCAATGTGTTAGTGCGTTAAAGTATTTGACAGCATTTTGCGAGATGGCCGATTTTGATGCTACGGAATACAAGCGTCCTAAGAAGGATAAGAAATTGCCCCGAGTGGTATCGAAAGATGCTGTTTTACGTTTAATACAGGTATGTAAAAACCTTAAACACCGGGTTATTATTGGGCTGTTATATTCTGCTGGGTTACGGGTTGGTGAATTGCTAAGCTTAACTCCTTCCGATTTGGATTTTGAGCGGATGCTTATTTTTGTAAAGTGTGGCAAGGGTCGCAAGGATAGGATGGTGCCCATGGCCGAGGTTATGGTGCCTATGCTTAACAATTACTTGCATACGTACCAGCCTAAGGCGTTTTTAATTGAAGGGCGTTTGGGGGCGGATTACAATGCCAGTTCGGTACGCCACATGCTAAAGCGGTGCTGCAAGCTTGCCCAAATTAGCCCTAGTATTTCGCCACATGCCCTACGCCACAGTTATGCTACCCATATGTTGGAAAACGGGGTGGGTTTGCGCCACATTCAAACGTTATTGGGGCATAGCAAACCCGAAACCACCATGATTTACACCCATGTTGCGCAGGAAGATTTAATGCGGATTAGCAATCCGTTGGACGTTGTGGTTAAGGACATTATGGACGGTGTTGGGCGTGACAAAAAAGTCACGATATCCCGCCTATAATATAAATTAATGTGTATATTAGTACGCATATAACGAGTTGCCAGCAATGGCGTCTAAAAAATCGCGGAAGCGATTTTGAGCATCCTTACGCGGACAAAAAAAAGCGGATTAAAAACAAAACTAAAAGAACTTCATAACTATTCGCAAGCAGTACGCAAGCAGTACGCTGAAAAAGAATAAAAGGACTTCCAAGCTTTGCGCTGACATCACTCAGACTAAAAACTTACGGATATAAACCACAGCAGGCAACAACGGCTATAGTTCATTGCTGCGTCTTTTTTTGCCTGATATTCCAGGATATTTGTTATCTTTCGTCCACGGCGGAAAAACCTTAACCCTTTTCCCCCGCAACAAACCATAGCCACACCCGTTGGCAACAAGCTAAAAAAAAACTAACTAAATGAAAATATCCAGAATTAAAATAGAAAATTTTAGGTCCATCAAATCGACCGAATTCACAACGGATAACTTCAATATCGTTGTCGGACAAAATAACTGTGGAAAAACAAATTTCTTCGAAGCAATTCAATTTTTCTTCAACGGAGCTGGTCGTGGTGGATTATCAAACGATTTGAAATTTAAACGACAATCTGATTTAGAAATTTTAGTTGAATTGGAATTTTCGGGTGCACAAGATGGTGCAGAAAGAATGCGTAATGAAGCTAATAAAACAAAAATACTAAACATATTGGGAGAATCTGATACAGTAACAGTTTCCCGTTCAAGTGTAAATGTAAAAAAACGTAAAGTATTTGTTAACGGAGAAGAAGTAAATCCAGGAACAGGATTTGACCCAGCCTTAAATGATTTCTTACCAAAATTTGAATACATAAATACTAAACAATATTATGATTCTGTTGCAAAGTATTCTAAAATAACGCCAATCGGTATTATGCTTTCAGGTGTTTTATCTGCTATTTTAGAATCAAATGAACAATATCAAGATTTTCAGCAAAGATTTACAGATTTATTTGAGGGAGAAGAATCAGAAATTAAAACTCAATTCGATTTAGTTGGTGGTAAAGTAAAAGTTAATCTTCAAAAGCAGTTTCCAGATACTTCGAAAGTCAACTTTGAAGTTACAGCGCCTGTATTTGACGATTTACTTAAAAACTTTGAAACTACAATTGATGATGGAATAGAAACAACCGCAGAAGAAAAAGGAGATGGAATGCAAAGAGCTCTAATGCTTGCGATTATTCAAACTTATGCGGAATTTCGAAAAGAAAATGAAGACCAAGGTAAGTCATTCTTATTCTTTATTGACGAGGCAGAATTACATCTTCATCCAACAGCTCAAAGAAACTTAAAGAATGTATTATATGAACTTTCAGAATCTACCGACCAAGTTTTTATAAATACACATTCATCTGTATTTGTTGCAGATAATTATCCAAATCAAAAAATATTTAAAGCCGAAAAAAACGAGGGAGAAACGGAATTGGAATCGGCAGATGATTTTACAAAACCGTACATAGTATTTGAACTTTTAGGCGGAAGTCCGTCAGATTTATTGTTGCCAAGAAACTTTCTTATCGTAGAAGGGTTAAGTGAATTTGAGTTTTTAACACGAGTAATAAGACGATTTTATTCGGACAGACCAATAATTCAGATAATTAAAGCAAACGGAGATATTGACCAAGCAGAAAGAACAATTAATGCAATTGAAAAAGCGTTCACGCCTTTAAATTCAAGTATTTACAGAGATAAACAAATTATCTTAATTGACTTGCCAAGTGAACAAACTCAAGGTGGTGTAACTGACTTTCTTCAAAGAAATCCGAGTTTAAATGCGAACAACCAATTTTTTCAAATACCAAATCGAGATTTAGAGCAATATTATCCAAATCAACCAGATGAAACTTACGGAAATTGGAGAAAAACGCAAGCTGAATTGGATGCAGTAAATGCAGCAGGTAATAAGTCATTTACGGGAAAAAAGAAAAGACAATTAGCAAAATTTGTAGGAGAAAATATTACTCAATTACAATTCGAACAGGAAATGCCAATAATATTTCAGGCATTAGAACGGAGTTGGGAATTAGCATTTTGAAAAAAGCCAGTTGCCAACAACGTATAACAACAATTGCGGCTCTGTTTCCTGCGGACACAACCGCGCAAGCACAAAAGTCGGGAATTTTAGCTATCTTAGTTTTTAATCAATCCGCAACTGATTGTTATACAAGAACGTTACCTTGCATTTGACCAAATCACAAACTAAATGAATTCTGAAATCAAAATACCCTTGAATAAATTTAAAATATCCTTGCTAACTTTTGGTTCAATTCTGTTTGTTATTGCTGGCTATTTTATGTTGTGGAATTTTATCGGAATTATTGCAATCATTTTTTTTGGAGCCACTGGAATTTACGGATTAACAAAATTATTTGACTCAAAAACTGGATTGAAAATTGACTCAAGCGGAATTACGGACAATACAAACGCAACTAGCATCGGACTGATTAAATGGAAAGATATTTATCAAATTAGAAGTGAGCAAGTAGCTTCCGAGAAATTCATAATGATTGACTTAATTGACCCAGAAAAATATTTGGACAAAGTAAAAAACGGACTTAAAAAAAGGTTAATGAAAACAAATATGAGAATGTACGGAACACCAATTTCAATAACCTCTCGAACTTTGAAATACAATTTTTCGGAACTTGAAAAAATATTACGAACTGAATTTGAAAAAAATAAAAACGCAAGGTAACAACGGCTATAGTTCATTGCTACGGATTTTCTGCCGAAAATCCTCGCACTTTTGCTATCTTTGGTTCACGGCGGAAAATCCTCGCGGATTTTCACGCAACGAAACCATAGCCAAAACCGTTGGCAAACAGTTGAAAAATGACTTATAAGGAATCTAAAAGAATTGATTTAATACTTTCCGAATTTCTTAAAGAAGATAGAATTGAAATATCATCTTCTATAAACGAGGTTAATTTTGTGAAAAAAGGTCGTGTACATAAATTAACCGAAACGGAATTAAAGAAACTTTTACACCTAATAAAAAAAGAACAAACTGCAATCGGAATTGAATTAATAACTGGACATGATATTATTCATGTAGAGTTCAAAACAATTTCTGACTTTTTAGCCGATGGTGGATTTGAAAAAATAATACGTAAAAGACTAACTAATAAAACTATTAAAATTACAACATTCGTATTATCAGTTTTTACCTTTTTAATATTATTTATCAAAAACATTATCATTGACCCAATATGGGCAACCAAAACCGAGAAAATAATTCAAGAACCTTACCAACAACATAAGCGAATGGAAAAGCAAGAAATAAAATCAACGGAGCAAATGAAACCCAACATTTCCAAGAAAAAGGATTCATCCACCCATTTTCAAGTAAATACTCCAAAGAAATGAAAAAAGCGTCTTTAATTTTTTCCTTCAAAACAAAACCGATTTGCCAACAATGGCTATAATTAATTGCTACTCTTTGCAACACCTTAATTACTGTTTCTATACATCAGCTATTACTAATACGAAAAAACAATCCTTGTTTAATCGCAACTAATCATAGCCTAAGCCGTTAGCTTTCATTTGACCAAAAAATGGATATTGATTTATTAAATAGACTAAGAAAAGAAACTGAAAGCGGAATTCAGAAAGTTTTTGATGAATTAGAAAAACAATCTGTTGAATTTGGCACAGACGAATTTAATGGAAACAACAGAGAGGAATTCATAATTAAATTTGACGGTTTCGGAATTGATTTGAACGAAAATGGAGAGAAAGAAATTATTCGTGTCAAATTGGGAATTTATCTTGAGGATAAAGAAAATATATGGGTTAACTCTCTTGAGCCGATTGGAGACTATTTAACACTTTATGATTTAAAAGGGGAATTTATCGATGAATTCATAACGATAAACAAAAGAGGAATTGAATTTGAGATTGACTTTTGGATTGAAACCCTTAATAAGACTGTGCCAAAACGTTATTTCAGAAGAAATATTCCTGAATACACTTTAGTCTCTTATATAAATCATTCTATTTTTCTTTTTCAAGGCAAAGATTTTGACGGAGTTTTTGTTTTCATAAAAAGGTGTCTCGATTATTTGGAGACTTCAGAAAACAATGAACGAATTGAAACCGAATATCTTGACAAAGTGAATTCATATCTTGAAACAATCTTTTACCATTTGAAAAATAATGATTTAGTAAATAAAGAAAAGATTAAAAAATACGATATTGTAAAACGAATAAAAACGAAAAGCTAACAATGGCTATAAGTAATTGCTTGTTCTCGCCTACTTCTGAAAATCCTCGCGGATTTTCAGTTTGGTATGTACTTGCAAAGTTAACCGCTAAACCACGCAACTACTCATAGCCGAGACCGTTGGCAGTCATTTAAAACCACTCTAAAGAACAAAAAACAGATATGAACGATTTATTTATTTCAATCGAATACAACAATCGAGAATTTGATGGAATTGAGGAGTTCAAATCAAGTTTAGACGAAAACTACCATCATCAAATTAGACCTAAATGGATTCCTGCTTGTTCAGAAGGTGCAGAATTTTGGATGACCGTTTTTGTGAATACAGGAATTGCGGACTTTATTAAAGGCGCAATTGCTGGTGGTTTAGTCTGGGATTTAATAAAATTTGGAGGAAAAGAATATGTTTTTTCACCACTTTATAAAGCTTTAGAAAAACTGAATAAAGACAATTCAAAAAATTGGGGCGGACTGAAAGTGTTGAAATATAAACTTCAATTTGATGATTGTGAAATACACGTTGGAGGAGTTAATAAAAACTTCACATCTATTTTCTCTACTGTATTCAATGAAATAGCAAAGAGAAAACCTGAATTTGAAAAAGAAATCGGACAGGAAGTAATTAAAATCGAATTACCAATAGAATTTATGGAACATTTTGAAAATGTGAACGAACAATTTTCGCTTGATATTTATAACGAAGATTATTCTATTAAAGCTTTCAAAAATTTATGGAGAGTAACTTTTTCAACTGAATTTCCGATTATGATTTACAGCTTTCCCGAAAAGAAATTATTTGAACCAAAAGAAATGTCAGACAAATTAAAAACGCCTGCCAACAATGTATAACCGCAATTACGGCGGATTCGACTACGTCCGAATCCACTCGGAATTGCTAACGTCTGTGCTAAACCGAAAATTATTAACTTTAAATCCGTAACTGACGGTTATACGAGATCGTTGGCAACAATGGTGCTAAAAAATCGCGGAAGCGATTTTGAGCCTCTTTACGCGGACAAAAAAACGGATATAAAAACGCAAAACTGCTCGGATTTTAAGCAGGGTGGATTCAAAACAAAATTAAAAGAACTTTATAGCTGCTCGCAAGCAAAGCGCAAACAGTACGCTGAAAAAGAATAAAAGAACTTCCAAACTTTACGCTGACAACACTCAGGCTCAAAAAAAACTTACGGATTAAAACCACAGTAGCCAACAACGGCTATGGTTCATTGCTGCGTCATTTTTTGCCCGATATTCCGGGATATTTGTTATCTTTCGTCCACGGCGGAAAAACCTTAACCCTTTTCCATCGCAACAAACCATAGCCAAACACGTTGTAACACATTAGAAGCAAAAACTGTGGAAGAATTTCAAATAAGATACAATAAGACATCTGAATTAATTGAAAAAGTAGTAGATATGTATTATAACGGAAATTCTTGCGCTTGTGAATATCCGAGATTTATACAAATTGTTGGAATTAATTGTGTTGACTACGGAGAATCCTTTAAGACGTGGGAAACAACATTATTAATTGATAAAGCAAAAAAACATTTTGAAACTGAAACTCTGGAAAACGGACCTGAATGTTCAAATGAAAAGTGGACTTGCAAAAAGTGTAAATCTGAATATAATTATGGTTGGTCGGATTTTAGCATCGCAGTGGAAAGAGAAGTATTATTACCAATAAATATAAAGGCAACAGAAAAAGGAAAAAAAACTATTAAACCGATTCCTCTTTACGCAGGACTTTATGGACATAGTTATCCTTCAAAAAAGGAAATTGAAAGCGTTACATTTGACAGTTTTGAAAAATATATAATGGAAAAATAACGTGTTACAACAATGTATAACCGCAATTACGGCGGATTCGACTACGTCCGAATCCACTCGGAATTGCTAACGTCAGTGCTTAACCGAAAATTAGTAACTTTAATCCCGTAACTGACGGTTATACGAAACCGTTGCCAATAATTAAAACCAACCCATATGAAAACAACAATCAAATCAATCCTAACCGCTATTTTATTTATTGCAACATTTAATTCTTACGCACAAAAAACAGGAGAATTAATCAAACTTAAAACTTATAATAAAGTAATTAAAGCTGAATTTTTGACTGAATCAAATGATAGTTTAATTAAGTTTCTTGCACCAAATATTATATACAGAATTAACAAGATTAATGGTGATTCAATACAATTAAAGGCATTAAATTTCAAAAAAGGTTCTGAAAAAGGAAATTACTATAATGATAAAATTTATTATGTAAGTAAAAGTGACTTTGACCAAAGTTATGAAGAGTACATTCCTGATGATAAACTATCTGTAGGACTTTTAACATTACCATTTAAAGCGAGACCACAAGATGATTTTTCATTTGACACCGAATTTAATTTAAGTACAACTCTAAATTGGAATTTCGCTAAAATCTATAACTCAAAAGTAAATCTGCAAGCAGGTGCAGGAATTGGTAGTGTTAATTTGAATTCAAGTAATGCTAGTGGAATTGAAGATGGAAAAGCCCAAGATGTTGCTACTCTAAATTTCTTTGGAGGACTAATGTTAGAATACAAAAAAGTTCAAGCAGGTTTTTATGTAGGTGTTGACCAAATTAATAATCAAAGTGAATATAATTGGATGCATAATGGTAATTTATGGTTTGGCTTTGGTATTGGATTTAACGTATTTAAAATTTCCTTGGGAGAAAAAGATAATCAATAACTATTGGCAACAATGGCTATAAGTAATTGCTTGTTCTCGCCTACTTCTGAAAATCCTCGCGGATTTTCAGCTTCGGGTATACTTGCAAAGTTAAGTGCTAAACCACGCAACTACTCATAGCCGAGACCGTTGGCAACAATGGTGCTAAAAAATCGCGGAAGCGATTTAAGCCTCTTTACGCGGACAAAAAAACGGATATAAAAACGCAAAACTGCTCGGATTTTAAGCAGGGTGGATTCAAAACAAAATTAAAAGAACTTTATAGCTGCTCGCAAGCAAAGCGCAAACAGTACGCTGAAAAAGAATAAAAGAACTTCCAAACTTTACGCTGACAACACTCAGGCTCAAAAAAACTTACGGATTAAAACCACAGTAGCCAACAACGGCTATGGTTCATTGCTTCGTCATTTTTTGCCCGATATTCCGGGATATTTGTTATCTTTCGTCCACGGCGGAAAAAACTTAACCTTTTTCCCCCGCAACAAACCATAGCCAAACCGTTGTACGCAAGCTTGAAAAAACAGAACTAATTGAGAATTTTAGATTGGATAAAGAACAGAGAAGTTAAATCGGAATTTGAAAAAGCATTTTCTGACTTAAAGAGAATGGGAGAAATTGAACCTAGTGCAAAAAGAACTTATGAATTACTTCGCGAATTGGACTTTGACACTTCTGACTCGCAATCTGAATTGTTAATTTCGGAATTTAACAAGATTCAATATCAATCGAACACAAATAGTTTCTTTTACTTCTATTTTCCGATTGTAACGCACATATTACATTACAAACCAAAATACGAGAAAGATATTTTAGGATATTTAATCGGACCAAATTTTGCGAATGGCGACACAGAAACGAAAGACTTGATTCCATTAATCAAAAACGCAATGGAATTCAAACTAACTGAAAATAAAAATTATCTGACCAAAGAAAGTAAAAGCTGGATTCTGAATGAATTACCAAAAATGGAAAAAGAAGTTGAACGAGAAGTACAAAAATGTTGGAAAGAACTGAACGAATAAAAAGCCAGCGTACAACAATGTATAACCGCAATTACGGCGGATTCGACTGCGTCCGAATCCACTCGGAATTGCTAACGCCAGTTCTTAACCGAAAAACATTATCTTTAAATCCGTAACTGACGGTTATACGAGACCGTTGCCAGCAATGGTGGTAAAAAAATCGCGGAAGCGATTTTGAGCTACTTTACGCGGACAAAAAAAAGCGGATTAAAAACAAAACTAAAAGAACTTCTTAGCTATTCGCAATCAGAACGCAAGCAGTACGCTGAAAAAGAATAAAAGGACTTCCAAACGTTGCGCTGACATCACTCAGACTCAAAACTTACGGATATAAACCACAGCAGGCAACAACGGCTATAGTTCATTGCTACGTCATTTTTTGCCTGATATTCCGGGATATTTGTTATCTTTCGTCCACGGCGGAAAAACCTTAACCCTTTTCCCCCGCAACGAAACCATAGCCAAAGCCGTTGTAGCCAATTTGAAAAATGGCATCGTCCTGAAATAGGTTGACTAAAAAATCATTTAAAATTAGTCAACATATGGAACAACAATCAAAATCATCCTGCCAA
>NZ_JPFK01000004.1 GCF_000733475.1 Mangrovimonas yunxiaonensis
ATTTCAAAAGAGACAAGGACAAGTCTGCAACTTCAAAATTTGTAAAAGATGTAATCTCATTTTCAAATACAATAAGAACAGAAACTTCTTATATAATTTTTGGAATTCAGGAATTGGATAATGGAGATTTAGAAATTAATGGTATAACTGAAAAAATAGATGACGCTATTCTTCAAGACAAGATAAAAGATAAAGTTATACCAAGACCAAAATTTTCATTTTATACTATAAAGCATAAAGAAAAACAATTCGGAATCCTAGAATTTCCAATAGAAAAATACGAAATGCCTATCGTTCCAATTGTAAAAGACTTGAAAGGACTTGAATCTGGAAAAGCGTACTACCGAAATGGAACATCTAACACAGAAGCAAGTACTTTTGATGCTATCAGAATTAACGATTGGTTAAAATCACTACCTCAAAAACAAGAATTAAATTCATTTAATGATGAGATTTCAAATTACATAAGAGAACTCACAAAAGGAGAACAAAAACTATCGATAATTATCTCTGATTTACTTTCCTTATCTAAAAAATATAACCTTGATGAATTAAAAACTTTTTGTTTAAATGAAATACAAGGAATAGATTCAACGAATTCGGAAGGTTCTGAATATAGAATTCAGAAAGTATTTATATCGTGGAATAAAATTGACATAAATCCTTATTCCTTCATAAAGCCATCTGTTTCTTTAGTCATTAAAGAAATGGAAAACAACAAAGAGTTTTTCGAGAGTAAAATTGTAATGCATCATCCAATTATTGAAATAGAAAGTACATTAGAAAGATTCATTGGCGACCCAAATTCTTATGGAACAATGAAATCTGATACTAAATCAATGCTTGGAATGGAAAAAGCACACGACTTATATATTTATACATTTCCTGATAATTTTAATTCTTTGTATAGAAATATAAGACAGAGAGCAATCGACATATTAATGAAAATATAAAAACTGGCTACAACAATGTATAACCGCAATTACGGCGGATTCGACTACGTCCGAATCCACTCGGAATTGCTAACGCCAGTGCTAAACCGAAAAATTTGCGTACTTTAACCCGTAACTGACGGTTATACGAGACCGTTAGCTACAAGGCGAATGAAAAACTTTAAGAAAATATCATTTTTTGCACTCGTCTTGGGATGGATTGGACAAATTATTACACACATTATTTGGTCGAATTTGAGATACGAAAATACTTCTGGTGGAGATACTGGAGTTGTTATTTTTTGGTCGTCTTTTTTTCTTCTAATCTATTACGGACTATTTATCCTAATACCGAGTAAAAGAATTGCAAAACTTTCCGAAAAAATCGGAATTCTGAACTTTACGCTATTATCCGGATTTTATGCACTAATTGGATTTACAATTTTGATTGGTTGGGGATTTTTGATGTCAAACAATTTTTTAGGCGTATTTTTAGACGCATTTGTTTGCGGACTAATTTTCGGTCTGACTTTTCATCTACTTTGGAATAAAAAGCGGAATGAAATAAAGGAAATACACCTTATTCCAATTCTGACTTTGCCGATTCTATTTCTGTTCGTTTATTTATATGCTTTTCCGAAATTATTACCATCAATTGCATATAATGCTGTTCCTCAATATGTGAGACACGATATATTAAAAAACACCATTCCAAAATTCAAAGTTGGAGATGAATTATCGGAATTACAGAAAGCTTTACCAGGTGAATTTGAATTTGAGGATTGTTATGGAAATCGAGGAGCGATGTTAGAAAATTTTCAATATGTAATAGAAGTTAACTGTTGTAAAATAGTACGAATTGAATATGGACCAAGGCAAAAAAATGGATATACGATGGGTGGAGAAAGAAAGCCCTGTAGCTAACAATGGCTATAATTCATTGCGGTTAAATTCCTTATCGGAATTCAACGCAAATTTGCTATCTTTCGGCTACGGCGGAAAGAATCCTGCGGATTTTTCCGCAACGAAATCATAGCCGAAACCGTTGCCAGCAATGGTGTCTAAAAAATCGCGGAAGCGATTTTGAGCCTCTTTACGCGGACAAAAAAAAGCGGATTAAAAACAAAACTAAAAGAACTTCATAACTGATCGCAAGTAAAACGCAAGCAGTGCGCTGAAGAATAATAAAAGAACTTCCAAGCTTTGCGCTGACATCACTCAGACCCAAAAAATTACGGATATAAACCACAGCAGGCAACAACGGCTATAGTTCATTGCTACGTCATTTTTTGCCTAATATTCCGGGATATTTGTTATCTTTCGTCCACGGCGGAAAAACCTTAACCCTTTTCCCCCGCAACAAACCATAGCCAAACCGTTGTAAAACATTTTAAGAGCACCCTGCAAACATGATAACTGAATTGAAATTACCAAAAAACATACTAGATAAAGCTGTTAAATCAGGACAAGAATTTGGGTGGAAACGTGATGACTTTGTTGATGTCATTGATTCTGCTTTATCTGAAAATTTAGCAATAATTGGAGGACAGGTTCAATTTAAGTTGCCAGACGGTACATGTGAATTATATTGGAAAAGTTATGATTCAAACGACCGATTGCCAGGGGAGAATTGGACAGACTATTGCTTGAGAACTCATCATGAATGTTATGAGAAATTTAAACGGATTGATTCTAATGATATACTAATTAAAGAGGGTATTGATTCTTTTGATTTTTTAAGAGAGAAAAATACAAATGGAGTTGATTTAAATGTATTCCTAATTTTTATTATTTATTTCAAAGATTCATAACCGAATATTAAACTATCAGGATACTATACTGATTTTACGATAATACATAATATGAAAGTGAGTTTGATTAATACAATAAAGAAATTAACTGTATTTGAGATATTTGCAATTTTGATATGTTGTCTTTTAGTTTTTGGTATTCTGATAAGCAATTACGTTGAGAGATTCAGAATGAGTGCTGATTATAGGTGGATTTATGAGAAAGGTAAAATGGTTTCATTCTTCATGATTTATAGTTCACCAGTACTGTCATTTTTTAATGCTTTATTCTTGTATCTAAGACAAAAAATTAGTTTACGGAGAAAGATAATTTGGGGGTTGATAAGTTTGCTTCCGACATTATATTTTCTTGTGATTTTTATAACCGTATTTTTGATAGATTGATGAAAAAACGTTTTACAACATCGTATATAAAACATTTGGCAGTCAGTGAGTTATCGGGCGTTTCATCACGTGTCAAAAGTGATTCTAACTTGACAGGAAAGTGCTTCGAAATGCCAAACGTTTCATATACGTAACCGTTGGCATTAATTAAAACACTAAAAACTAATAATCTTATGAGAAAATTAATTGCATTGTTGCTAATCGGAACACTAATCGGTTCATGTGGAAATTCTAATGAAACTGAAAAGAACTACACAATAATCAAAGAAGACCAAAACGAAAAAATAAAGAAAACGAACATTGACATTCGACTAAAAAAAGAAGTTAATGAAGCTGAATTAAAAGAAATAGCATTAAATATAAAAGAAGAAAGAAAGGGTTTTAAAATGCTATGGATGTTTTACTACCTACCAGGACATAAAGTTGGAAGTGGTGCATGGGCAACAACACATTTTTCCCCTGACCTAGAAGTTAAAATGTTAGGAGCAACTAAAGAATCTTCAGAAGAAATGGAAAAAGTAAAAGTGACGGGTGAGATTATAAATACTTGGTTTGATAATGATGCAATGATGCCGAATAAAGTTTATTTAGTCAAAGAAAACAACAAGCTTTACATGAAAACTTTATATCCAAAAAATAGTTTGACTGATGCTTCTGAAATAATAAATGAAGTGGTTGAAAAGAAAAAAGACGGTGTGACTAGATACGACTATGATAATGCTCATGGAGAATATTATATAGTAGAAAAGAATGGCAACTTAGGAATGTATGGAACAGATGGAAAGTTTAAAGAGGCTGAAAAAGTAAAATAAAAACTAATGCCAACAATGGCTATAATTCATTGTTACTTTGTGCCAAAACCAAAGTTTTGTACATTTACTCGGCTTGATTTCCTAAGCGGAAAAGTCTAACGACATTTTCCACAACGAAATCATAGCCTAATCGTTGCCAGTAATATGAAAAAAACTCTGCTAATATTAATAATTCTGTTTTCGTTTGAACTTTATTCACAAGAAATAATAAAGTTTTCAGATGCGGAATTTGAATTTTGTCTGACAAAAGAATGCGGAGAAACTGACTGTGAAATAACCAAAATTGAGGTTCTGAAAAATGGAATCTTAAAGCAAACTATAAAACCGAGCAAAAACTATTTCAGCAAAACATTTCCAAACGACCAAATTTTCGCAATTGAGGATATGAATTTTGACGGAAAAACGGATTTTAGGCTAATGGAATTTCTTCCTGCTGGACCGAATGTTCCTTTTCTATTTTGGATTTATAATCCGACAAATGAACTCTTTGAAGAAAACAAAGATTACGGAGAAATAACTTCACCTGAATTTGATTACGAAAAAAAGCAAATAAATTCGACTTGGAGAAACGGTTGTTGCGAACACGGACGAGATGTTTATGAATTGACAAACGGAATTCCAAAATTAACCGAAAGATTTGTTATTGGACATAATTCGGAGGACAAAGAATATTACGAACATTGGAAAGTTGAAAACGGAGAATTAAAACTAATCGAAAAGACAGTTGAATAAAATACTACTGGCAACAATGTATAACCGCAATTACGGCGGATTCGACTACGTCCGAATCCACTCGGAATTGCTAAAGTCCGTGTCAAACCGAAAATTAACGCATATAAACCCGTAACTGACGGTTATACAAAACCGTTGCCAGCAATGGTGCTAAAAAAATCGCGGAAGCGATTTTGAGCTTCTTTACGCGGACAAAAAAAAGCGGATTAAAAACAAAACTAAAAGAACTTCATAACTGATCGCAAGTAAAACGCAAGCAGTGCGCTGAAGAATAATAAAAGAACTTCCAAGCTTTGCGCTGACATCACTCAGACTCAAAAAAACTTACGGATGCAAACCACAGCAGGCAACAACGGCTATAGTTCATTGCTGCGTCATTTTTTGCCTAATATTCCGGGATATTTGTTATCTTTCGTCCACGGCGGAAAAATCTTAACCCTTTTCCCTCGCAACAAACCATAGCCACACCCGTTGTGCGTCATACTGAAAAAACGAAATGCCAGAATTAAGCAACATACAGACTTATGAAAAATTGAATGGTAATGATATTAAACCATCTGTTCAAAAGTTCGCCAAAGTTTTGGAGCGAATCGGTATATGGAATTCTGACCTTAAAGAACAATTTGAATCATTGAAATGGACAGAAGAAGATAATGGATTTGTTTACCTTTCTAACTCTGACTTTGGATTTTACAAAACTAATTTTTCAGAAATTAAGGTACGACCACTTTTAATGGCTTGGACACCTGCAATTGACAAAACTTTTAAAAATAATTGGATTTCTTGTGACTTACTAATCGAGACTGAAACAATACGAAATTTTGAAAATGGAAATTATAAAGAATTGACATTTGAACTAATTAAAAAGCTCGTGAAAGAAATGGCAAAGGAATTTAGCGAAACTGGAATCTATTTCACTGACGAAGCTCAAGATGGTGAAGATTTTGACGGAATTAGAACAATTGACCAAAATAAACTTTGGAATTTTGACTATGCACTAATCCCAAAAAAACTGAAAGAACTTTACGGAGAAAATCCGAAAAACTATAATATTAACGAAACTGACAATTGGATTGAATCTTGGAATTCGGACAATTGGAATGAAAAAATAAAAGTACGAACGCACAACAATGGCTATAAGTAATTGCTCCTACTCGCCTACTTCTGAAAATCCTCGCGGATTTTCAGTTTGGTGTGTACCTGCAAAGTTAAGTGCTAAACCACGCAACTACTCATAGCCGGGACCGTTAGCCACAAGTTGAATGAACAAACTCATTAAAAAACCGCACCTGATTTTTTGGACATCAATTCCAATAATAATTTTATTCGGAATTTTGACAAAAGCTGATTCCTTCGGATTTAATGTTCACGACACTTATTTCGTAATAGCAACGAATCATTTAATAATTCTGATTTCAGTACTTTTTGGAATAATCGGACTTGGATATTGGATTATGCTAAAAGCCAACAGAAAGTTATCCAAATGGCTGAATTTAATTCACATTACGCTGACTTTTGGCGGAATTTTACTTACTTGGCTTTTGGCTCAATTTTTCCGTGAATCGATTGCGGAATATGAGTTTAATGATAATCTGACTTTATCAATTTATATTTTAGTTTTAATTGCAATTTTCGGACAAATAGCTTTTCCGATTAATATAATTGGCGGAATAATTAAAAAAAAGAATAAAACCAGTGGCTAACACCGGCTATAGTTCATTGCTTCGGAATTTCATAACTGAAATTCCTCGCGCTTTTGCTATCTTTGGTTCACGGCGGAAAATCCTCGCGGATTTTCACGCAACGAAACCATAGCCAAACACGTTGTAAACAATTATGAACGAACGCGAAGATTACTTTAGAATTTCTAAAAATGGAAACATTCACACGTTGAGTGACAGAATTCCTTTTAAATGGAAAGAATTGATGATTTTTACTTCTGCTTCTTTCATTTTCCTGATTCTATTTTTTGGTTGGTTTGTGGGACTTTTTATCGCAATTCTGACTTTAATCTGTTATACTTTTTACCGATTTGCTTCGTGGATTTATTATTCGGAACTAAAAATTGATGAGAAAAGTGGAAAATTAACTCGACTGAAAAAAATACTCGACCGAACTCAAAAAACGGAATTGATATGTGATAAATTTGACCCAAACCGATTTCAATATACTGAGTTAACTCGGAGTGGAAAAACAAAATTTTTAATGAATTATCGGACACATAAAAACAATGAATTACTAATTTTAAAAAATAAAGCGGACAAAGAACTGATTGAAAAATACATCGCTGAAAAAATAACTGTTTACAACAATGTATAACCGCAATTACGGCGGATTCGACTACGTCCGAATCCACCCGGAATTGCTAACGTCAGTTCTTAACCGAAAAATTTGCGTACTTTAATCCCGTAACTGACGGTTATACGAGACCGTTGGCAATAATTATGAAGAACCCGATAATCATAACAATATTCATTCTGATTTTTTCAGCAAACAAGGTTTATTCTTGTTCTTGTGAAAAATCAAGCATTAAATATGGATTTAAACATTCGGACTTGATTTTTACTGGAAAAGTTGTGGAAATAAACGAAGGAAAGGTGTATGACTCAATCCCAAGCTCAACTGAAAAAGGAAAATATTACGTTCGAGAAATTAATAGAATTGAGTTTGTCTTTAAAGTTACCGAACTGATTAAAGGAAAAGAAAAATCGGATTTTATAACTATTGTGACTTCCGGTGGCGGAGCGGATTGCGGAAATTATTTTGACCTGAACTCGGAACATTTGATTTACGCATACGAAACGGATTTACAAGTAAACACTTTCGACGAGAATAATAAAGTTGAACCTTATTTTTCGACTGACCTTTGCACTCGGACTAAAAACCTGAACCGAACAAAGAAATCGGAAATAAACCGATTGAAAAGATTGAACAAACGGAATAAAAAATAACTATTGCCAACAACGTGTAAAAATAATTGCTTGGTTCTAGCCTACTCGGAAAATCCTACGGATTTTCCTCTGGTTCGCTCCATTTTTAGTAAGTTAGTTGCTCGCACACGCAACTATCCTTACACAAACCGTTGGCAGTAATTAAACTCACTCAAATCTGAACAAAATATAACGCAACCTTTTTAATAAAACACCATCTATAAATAAATTGGAATTATGAAAAATGGAATTTATAAAATATTATTAATAGCAATCTTATCTTTGACTTTCGCTTCTTGTAACAATGATGACGATAATAATGATATTCAAAGTCTGAATGGAGATTACAGCGGAACTTTTACGGTTGAATATTTAAACGGCGATACTTTCTCAAATCCTGTAACTGTAAGTTTCGGTGAGGGAAACAATTATCAAAGTAGCGGAAATGACGATTACTTTCCTGCTGGAGGTAGTGGAACTTATCAAAAGAGTAATTCAACAATTGAATTTTATGACATTAATTATTGGACTGCGAATTTTGACCCGAATTTAATATTAGGTGGAGAATATGAATACTCAAAAAACGGAAATGAATTAATTATTTCAGCGAATAGAACTGAATTCGGATTATACAAATACGAACTGACAAAAGAATAATAACTACTGCCAACACCGTATATAATTTATTGCTAGTACTAGCCTACTTACGAAAATCCTCGCGGATTTTCTATTCGGTTTTTATTTGCTAAATTACGTGCTAAACCACGCAACAAACCATATACAAACACGTTGGCAGTAATATAAACAACTACAAAAATGAAAAGAAGCTACATATTTGAAATATTATCTCTTGATTCAAGTGGAAAATGTACAATTAAATCAAGTCAAGCATTAGCTTATTCATTAATGTCCAATAGTAGTTTATGGAGTTCGCCCAAAATCAGAGACAATAAAATTCACGATGAGGCACTTGGTATAACCTTAGTAATAAATGAAATTGCTCAAGAAGAAGAAGAAGATTTTAATATTAAGAACACAATGATTCTTAAATTAAAAGGAGATTATGAGGTTGTAGAACAAATAAGATTAAATCTTTTAAAACATCTTCAAGCAGTTGGTTTAGACCAAACCTATGTTCTAACAGACGAAGTATCTTCAAAAATAGCTTGTGAAATTTACCCCAAAGTCAATGATGTTGAAAATGGTTTAAGAAAATATCTGATGAAGTTTTTCATTACTAAACTTGGACCGAGTTGGTGGAACGTAACCGCTGATAGTGAAATGAAAAAGAAAGTAAATCAGCGTAAAAACAATGAATTATTCTTTTCAAATTATATTGACAATCGTGCATACTTAATTGATTTTGGGGAATTAGGTAAAATTGTACATTCCCAATCTTCAGGATTTATAAGTAAAGAGGATATTGTTACAAAAGTATTAGAATTAGAAGAATCTGAAGAAGCGATAAAAAAATTAAAAACAGAGTTAGAAAGTAATTATACAAAGTTTTTCAAGGATACTTTTAAAACCAATAATTTTCAACAAAAATGGGAAGAATTGGAAAAATTAAGACATAAAGTTGCTCACAATAACCTATTTACAAAAATAGATTTAGAAAGAGCTGAAGAATTAACTAAATCACTTATAGACATAATTAACTCGGCTAACGATTCAATTGATACTATCCAATTTGATATTGACGAAAAGGACATCTTAAAGGAAAATATTTCTTCTAGCCTAGAAACCTATGAAGTAATCACAAAAGAAGAATTACTAAGAAAACTTGATGAAAGTGAAAATTGGGCTCGAAGAACAAGGGATAATTTTGTTGGTTTAAAACATTTTGTGACGAACTATTTAGGTTCTATTGGCTATGATTACCGTTCAAGTTATGATTTAATAAATCAATTAGAAGAAGAAGGAGAAATTGAGCTATATGAATACCAAGGAAGAAATAATCTTTACCCAGTAACAGCCATAAGAAAAAACATAACTAATGGAACTTTATCCCAAAATGACTCATTAAAAGAAATCAGAAAAGAATTAAAATCAGAAGAAAAAAATACTACTGCCAACAATGGCTATAAGTAATTGCTTGTTTTCGCCTACTTCTGAAAATCCTCGCGGATTTTCAGTTTGGTGTGTACTTGCAAAATTAAGTGCTAACCCACGCAACTACTCATAGCCGAGACCGTTGGGCATAATTTAAACCAAGGCATCGTCCTGAAATAGGTTGACTAAAAAATCATTTAAAATTAGTCAACATATGGAACAACAATCAAAATCATCCTGCCAAAAAAAAGCCTATCAAAAAGTAGGGTTTGAACTCAAACTTTTAATCATTGACCAAATTCATAACGGACAGATCTCTGTCAATTATGCAGCTAAAAAATATCAGGTTTCTAGAAGCTCTATTCAGTATTGGATAAAAAAATACAGTACCTTAGAGCAAAAGAAATTAGGAATGAGCAAAAAAGACGAGATCAAAAAACTTAAAGAAAAGATTGAAGAACTGGAGTTCGTAAAGGACTTCCAACAGGACATCATAGCTGACATGGAACTCATTACAGGCGTGGATATGTCAAAAAAGTCATTGCCCAAAACATTAGCAGACGAGATAGAGAAAAAGAAACAAAACCGTTTAAAAGAAAATGGTTAACTACATGTTTTGGGATATCCAAACAAGCCTTTTATAAACGCTTAAAATCTTATAAAAACAAGCAGATTAACGAACAAATCTTATTACAACTAGTCAAACAATGTCGTAATAAAATAGGACAACAAACTGGTGGTAAAAAACTTTATGACCACCTAAAAAAAGACATGAAAAATCAGAACATAAAAATGGGAAGAGATAAGTTTTTAATATTCCTCAAGAACCATAACCTACTGGTTAAGAGAAATAAAAATTATCATATCACAACCAATTCTAAACATCATTTCTTTAAATACAAGAACCTGGTGAAAGATAAACTACCTACCAGAGCTGAACAACTTTGGGTAACAGATATAACATATATCAAAACCGAAAAAGGACACAACTATCTGGCCTTGGTAACAGATGCATACTCTAAACAAATCATGGGATACCAACTAAGTAACCACATGAGGACAGAACTATGCTTAAATGCGCTTAAAATGGCTTTAAATAACAGGAAGTATCCTAATGAAAAACTCATCCATCATTCGGATAGAGGCATCCAATATTGTAATCCTGCTTACACGCAGTTTGCCGAGAAAAACAACCTAACTATAAGCATGACTGAGCAGTACGACCCTTACGAAAACGCCGTGGCCGAACGTATTAACAAAACTCTTAAGTATGAATATGGATTAAAACAAACCATTAAAAACACTAATCTAGCTCAAAAAATGACTAAAAAAGCTATATTTACATACAACAATTTTAGAACGCATTGGAGTCTCAATTTAAGCACACCTAAAATGGCCCACTTAAAACAAAATATAGACTACAAATCGTATCGGAAAAATAATAACAAACTGGAATTTTTAACCATTTAAAATACATCCAAAAATGGTCAACCTATTTCAGGACAAGACACAAGCAAGCGAAAAACCTTAAAACGAATTAATTATGAGTTCAGAAAAATCAAGCAAATTAACACGAATTGGAGTTTTCTACGATGGAAATTACTTTTTACACGTAAGTAATTATTACAATTACGTCCACAAACGAAAAGCTCGAATTAGCGTTTCTGGACTTCACGACTATATTCGACATAAGGTTGCAGAAGTAGAAGGAGATATTTCTGGCTATCGACATTGCCAAATAGTAGATGCTCATTATTTCAGAGGTAGATTAAATGCCTATGAAGCATCCAAAAAATCAAACTCACTTTATTACGATAGACTTTTTGATGACGTTCTAATGAAAGAAGGAATAACGACACATTATTTGCCAGTTAAAACCTCTCAATCTGGAATTCGTCACGAAAAAGGTATTGATGTCTGGCTTGCTCTTGAAGCATTTGAATTGGCATATTATAAAAGATTCAATGTCTTAGTATTAGTGGCATCTGACGGAGATTATACACCTCTGATTAGAAAACTTAATACATTAGGAACAAGGGTAATGCTTTTATCTTGGGATTTTGAATTTCAAGATGATTACGGAAATGAAAGAGTTACAAGAACATCGCAAGATTTACTTGAAGTTGTAACTTATCCAATTGCAATGCACGAGGAAATTGATAATAGAGTAGCGAAAGGCTCTTTTGCAATAAACAATTTGTTTTATGAGTCAACACCTTCTCAGCCTGCAAATAAAATTATTCCGACAGGCACAAATCAAAACGTAAAAGCTAAGAACGCAGTAGCCGAATCCAATCCAAATAATACAGAAGGAGAAATCTTATCAATTCACAATGGATTTGGGTTCATCAAAAAACAACCGAATAATTTATTCTTTCATTATCAATCTGTAAATGGAATAGATTTTAATGACTTGAACGTTGGCGACAAAGTTGTTTATGAAATCGACCAAAATGAAAAGGGTGAAGATATAGCAATTAATATTGAACCGAACGAATAAAAACTATGCCCAACAACGTGTATAGCTCATTGCGGCTGAATTCCTAATCGGAATTCATTGCAATTTGCTATCTTCGTGTTACGGCGGAAAAATGGTCGCCCATTTTCCCGCAACGAGCCATACACAAAACCGTTGCCAGCAATGGCGTCAAAAAAATCGCGGAAGCGATTTTGAGCCTCTTTACGCGGACAAAAAAGCGGATTAAAAACAAAATAAAAGAACTTCCTAGCTGTTCGCAAGCAGAACGCAAGCAGAACGCTAAAAAAGAATAAAAGGACTTCCAAGCTTTACGCTGACATCACTCGGACTCAAAACTTACGGATACAAACCACAGCAGGCAACAACGGCTATAGTTCATTGCTACGTCATTTTTTGCCTGATATTCCGGGATATTTGTTATCTTTCGTCCTCGGCGGAAAAACCTTAACCCTTTTCCCCCGCAACGAAACCATAGCCACACCCGTTGCCAGCAATGGCGTCAAAAAATCGCGGAAGCGATTTTGAGCCTCTTTACGCGGACAAAAAAGCGGATTAAAAACAAAACTAAAAAAACTTCATAACTGCTCGCAAGCAAAACGCAAGCGGTACGCTGAAAAAGAATAAAAGGACTTCCAAGCTTTGCGCTGACATCACTCAGACCCAAAAAATTACGGATATAAACCACAGCAGGCAACAACGGCTATGGTTCATTGCTACATCTTTTTTTGCCTCATATTCCGGGATATTTATTATCTTTCGTCCACGGCGGAAAAATCTTAACCCTTTTCCCTCGCAACAAACCATAGCCACACCCGTTGTGGCTAATTTGAAAATGAAAAGATTACTTCCATATTTTACAATTTTTCTGACTTCAATATTCTTGTTGGCTTTCAACCCTCCAACAAAAGAATTGACGGAATACGGAAAATGGTTAGAATTTCACAAGCTAAATCATTCAGACTTTTCGAAGTTTGGCAATGATGTTGAACGGAAGACCGAATGGTACAGTTTCGACTTGACTAAGGAGTATCAAAATCTATTCAAACCATTTCGAATTTATTCTAGCGACTCAACTTATTTTATTGACTTAGACAGCTACTCATTAGTTCTTGAGAGAGAAAACGAGAAGTTAATATCACACGGGAGCGGAGTTGACATGAAAGTACAAGTAATTAGGACCAATGACTTTCAAGCTACAACACTTCTATTTTGTGGAACTGAATGTTATACCGAAACTGCAAATTGGTTATCTGAAAGTAAGGTTGAAATCCTCGGATTTTCTCATGTAAAGGACAAGTTCGTACCTACAAAATGGACAATTGACTTGAATAACATGCTGTTTTCACAATTCAGAGCAGACAAGACTTATAGTAAAATACCAAAGAGTTATATGGAACTTGAAAGATTGAAAGAAATTGAATTTAAAAAATAAAAACTAGCCACAACAAGGTGTATAGCCAATAGGGCATTTGGAGATAAATTGAAAGTCCTGTTCTTTGAGCAGGCAACGCCAAAACAAAGTTTTGACGTTTAACAGAAAGAAAATTAAAAGTAAAAACGTTTGTTTTGGCTCTGTGGTAAACCGAAAGTGAAGCGCTTCGAATCTGCCCTACTGTCCATACACATAACGTTGGCAATAATTATGAAAAACCGAAATAAATGGATGATAAACTAATCAATTTTCATATTTATAGGTATCACCTTTTACCTATCGAAACAGCAAATCGACAAATTGACTTATTCGAAGATAAAAAATTCACCATAGATGAAATCAAGCAAAGGAAAAACGAATTTTTTGGAAAGGTATTAGATAGTCTAGTTGATTCCAAAAATAATAATCATCCATTGAAACTTGAGCATAATGAAGATGACCATTATCTATTTAAGTTGGCTCAAAAAAAGACTACTACGATAACTCAAAATTTTGAAAATTTAGTTATCGATGACGAACCATATGTTTATGTGATTTTCAACAATAAATCAAACGTTCAAAAAATTGCAATTAGCGATAATAGCGATGCATTTAGCAACCCTGACGTAGTTAAAAATATTTTGAAAAAAGTGTTTAGAAAAGACCTAGAAAAATTTGGTCTTAACATCGAATTGGAAGCACTTTATGACAAAGTAGAGTTTTGGAGTTATGTAGGGAAACATCAAAAAGAAATTACTTATATCAATTTTGAGTTTATTAAGCCAAATCTCGCAAATATTTCAAGTAGTTTACCCAAAGTATTTAAGAACTTTGCGGACAATACAAACAGTCACGAAAGTCACATTACGATAAAAGCACCAGAAAAAGGAACTTTAGAAAATATTACTAAATCTAATGAGGACATTAAGGGATTAGTTGACTACACTTCAGAAGGTGCAGGAAGTATAAAATTAAAAGTGAAAAATATCAGAAAACAATTAAATACAAAAGAAAATCCTGTTATATTCCAAGTCAAAGAACTAGATATTGAAGGTCCTGCTGAACAAGTTATTAAGTTGTATAAAACCATTGTTGAGTAATTGAATACAATAAAAAACATATCGTTTTACATTGTTCTAGGAATAATAATCACATTCCTTGGAAAGTTTTTGGAGTCGGATTTTTTATTTAAATACCTCAAAGACAACATAATTGGATTATTATTAACGCTTTTAGCTATCAATACAGCGACTTTAGGTTTAATAGCTTCTAAAATTCAAGACATTGTAGTTGATTATCCAAAATTTGACTTTTCATCGACAATTAAGGAAATGAAAACATCGCTTTTGGAACAAATAATTTTAATCTGTACGAGTGTAATTACTCTTTTACTTTTAGATAGCAATAAAATTGATTTTGCATATAAAACAGATATTGGAAACGTAATTCTGACAACAGTTCTTATTTATTCAGTTACCATACTTTGGGATACAGGAAAAGCTGTTTTCGTTGTGATAGAGGAATTACAAAATATGAATAAAAATAAAAAATAACTATTGCCAACAATGGCTATAAGTAATTGCTTGTTCTCGCCTACTTCTGAAAATCCTCGCGGATTTTCAGCTTAGTTTGTACTTGCAAAGTTAAGTGCTAAACCACGCAACTACTCATAGCCTAGACCGTTGGCAGCAATGGCGTCAAAAAAATCGCGGAAGCGATTTTGAGCTTCTTTACGCGGACAAAAAAAAGCGGATTAAAAACAAAACTAAAAGAACTTCATAACTGTTCGCAAGCAAAACGCAAGCGGTACGCTGAAAAAAAATAAAAGAACTTCCAAGCTTTGCGCTGACATCACTCAGGCTCAAAACTTACGGATATAAACCACAGCAGCCAACAACGGCTATAGTTCATTGCTGCGTCTTTTTTTTCCCAATATTCCGGGATATTTATTATCTTTCGTCCACGGCGGAAAAACCTTAACCCTTTTCCCCCGCAACGAAACCATAGCCACACCCGTTAGCCACAATACGCAAAAAGGCATCGTCCTGAAATAGGTTGACTAAAAAATCATTTAAAATTAGTCAACATATGGAACAACAATCAAAATCATCCTGCCAAAAAAAAGCCTATCAAAAAGTAGGGTTTGAACTCAAACTTTTAATCATTGACCAAATTCATAACGGACAGATCTCTGTCAATTATGCAGCTAAAAAATATCAGGTTTCTAGAAGCTCTATTCAGTATTGGATAAAAAAATACAGTACCTTAGAGCAAAAGAAATTAGGAATGAGCAAAAAAGACGAGATCAAAAAACTTAAAGAAAAGATTGAAGAACTGGAGTTCGTAAAGGACTTCCAACAGGACATCATAGCTGACATGGAACTCATTACAGGCGTGGATATGTCAAAAAAGTCATTGCCCAAAACATTAGCAGACGAGATAGAGAAAAAGAAACAAAACCGTTTAAAAGAAAATGGTTAACTACATGTTTTGGGATATCCAAACAAGCCTTTTATAAACGCTTAAAATCTTATAAAAACAAGCAGATTAACGAACAAATCTTATTACAACTAGTCAAACAATGTCGTAATAAAATAGGACAACAAACTGGTGGTAAAAAACTTTATGACCACCTAAAAAAAGACATGAAAAATCAGAACATAAAAATGGGAAGAGATAAGTTTTTAATATTCCTCAAGAACCATAACCTACTGGTTAAGAGAAATAAAAATTATCATATCACAACCAATTCTAAACATCATTTCTTTAAATACAAGAACCTGGTGAAAGATAAACTACCTACCAGAGCTGAACAACTTTGGGTAACAGATATAACATATATCAAAACCGAAAAAGGACACAACTATCTGGCCTTGGT
>NZ_JPFK01000005.1 GCF_000733475.1 Mangrovimonas yunxiaonensis
AAGGCTTAAAAGGTAAAAAAGGTGTTCTTTGGTGGAAGTATCCTAATGAAAAACTCATCCATCATTCGGATAGAGGCATCCAATATTGTAATCCTGCTTACACGCAGTTTGCCGAGAAAAACAACCTAACTATAAGCATGACTGAGCAGTACGACCCTTACGAAAACGCCGTGGCCGAACGTATTAACAAAACTCTTAAGTATGAATATGGATTAAAACAAACCATTAAAAACACTAATCTAGCTCAAAAAATGACTAAAAAAGCTATATTTACATACAACAATTTTAGAACGCATTGGAGTCTCAATTTAAGCACACCTAAAATGGCCCACTTAAAACAAAATATAGACTACAAATCGTATCGGAAAAATAATAACAAACTGGAATTTTTAACCATTTAAAATACATCCAAAAATGGTCAACCTATTTCAGGACAAGACAAACCTTGACCTTATGAAAAATATATTGAGTTTTATGGTTTTGATTTTTTTGGCGAGTTGTGTCAATCAATCAAAAAAAGAAAAATCGGATGTTGCTACTTATTTTCGAAACAACCCACTTGATTCCCCAATTCCTTATAAGAGTGAAAACATAGAGTTTAAAAATGTTGAGGATTCTATCATTCTTCGAGGAACACTCACCTATCCAAATACAGAATCCAAATCTTATCCGGCTGTAGTACTCATGCACGGAACAGGGAAACATGGTCGTGATTATAACGTTTATGGTCATAAACCCTTTCTGGTCATAGCTGATTATTTGAGTAGGAATGGAATAGCCGTACTGCGCTATGACAAACGAGGTTATAAGGAGTCCGAAGGCAATTTTGATGAGGCCACTTATGATGATTTTGCTTCAGATGGATGGAGTGCAGTGCAGTATCTTAGAAATAGGAAAGATATTGATTTTAAAACCACAGGGATTGCAGGACATAGTGAAGGAGGGAATACAGGTCCTATGATTGCAGCGGAACATGAATTGGATTTTTTAATCCTATTGGGAGCATCAGGAATACCTTATCCTGTGGCGGATAGTTTGTACTCAGCAGGAATGTCCAAAGCAAGAGGTTATTCAGAAGAACAGATTTTGCGAGAAGCTAAGGTTCACGATTCTATGATTAACCTGGCTTTAAGTATGGAAATCGGACAGGCCTTAGACGATTCAATTTACAAATTGGCCTTTCGAAACCGTAAGAATCTTTCCCAGTTGAATGGACTAACAGGAGAAGACCTCAATGAAGAAATCAATTACTTTTATATAGAGTATTATGCCCGACCATCATTTAAAGAGTTCTGGGAAGGACCAAGTCCAGAAGAGTACCTCAAGCTGGTTCAATGTCCAGTACTATCAATTGGAGGAACTTTAGATCTACATGTTCCTGGTGTTCCTAATGTGGCAGTCATTGACCAAATTCTTAAAGAAGCTGGTAACACCGAGGTCACTTCTAAACTAATGTCTAACCTCAATCACATGCTACAACCAGCAAAAACTGGATTACCAAAAGAAATAGATAGTATAGAAATGACTATTGCGCCTGAAGTCTTAGTACTGATGAAAAATTTTATTCAAAAACAGGCGAAAAAAATTAATTAAATACTGCATACAACATCGTGTATAGCTCATTGCGGCTGAATTCCTAATCGGAATTCATTGCAATTTTGCTATCTTTGGTTTTCGGTGGAAAATCCTCGCGGATTTCCCGCAACAAGCCATACACAAGACCGTTGGCAAACATTAGAACCGAATGACACTAATAATATCTTGGATTGGAGTTGATGATAAAAAAGATGGAAAAGAAATCTCTTCTATTTACATTGCTTCCGATAGTAGATATACTTGGGGAAACTCGGAAAAATTTGATAATGGAATTAAGGTTTTTGGTTCAATCAAATTTCCTGAAATCTTTGGGTTCTGTGGAGATGTATTATTTCCTTCAACGGTTTTAGGACAATTAATCCCACAAATTGACAACGGAATTCTAATTGATGAAAAAGATAGCTGTGAACGTAAAAATGAAAAGGTTAACAGTTTTATATCTTCCTCTTTGGAATTATATCCTAAAAAATTTCTCGGGAATACCTTTACAATTTTACACGCAACAAGAGTTGAAAAAGATTTTAGACTTTATAAAACCACATATAATAAAAATGACGGATTGAAAAACCAAGAAATAGAATTACCTAGAATTTCGACAAAAGTTTTTAGTGGTGGTTCGGGAAGTTCAGAATTCGACAAAAAATGGCTTAAATGGAATGAGGAAAAACACAATGATTTTAGAACAAGTCGTGCTGTTTATCATTGTTTAGACCAAACTTTAAAGACTATAAAAGATAAAAGAACAGGAGGCTTACCTCAAATTGTAGGTCTATACAGAATTAAGAATACTCGACTATTTGGAATAATTGAAAATGGAACTAAATATGTTTATGGCAAAGAAAGTTCCGAAGATATAAAATCAGAAAAGATTGAATGGCGTAATGAAAATTTTGAAAGAATGAACCCTAAAACTTTGAAAATATTAGAAGGTGCTCAAAGGCAGCCTTCTTAAAGAAGCAACTCCCTGACTCTCCACAAATTTCATTTTTTATTTCAATTTGGGGAGGTCGAGGTGGCGGGCAGTCGTTTGATTGCCTTCAGGGTATTTAAAAGCCAACTGTGGTGTAATTAGATAGCACGTCCGTAACTAAACGGAAAGTCCCGGGGCGGAACCGGGCGGCTTTTAAAAAATAACGTTTGCCAACATTGTATAAAAATAATAGCGGTTTAATCGCCAAAACGAAAGTAAGTAAATATAAAAAAGGTCTGTGTTTAACCGAAAAGTAAGTGAGTAAAATCCGCTACTATTCTTATACGAGACCGTTGTACACCATTATGAAAAACTTTCTTGCAAGTATAATTATCCTTCTGATTTTTAATAATTCTTTTGCTCAAAATAGCGAATCTGAATTATTGAAAAATTATAAGTTCTATGTTGAGAAAAACATAGAAATGGGAAAATGGAGTACTAAATTTCATCTTAAAAACGGACTTGTTTCAGTACAAGAAAATTATTGGAAAAATGAACTACGAAGCCGAACGGAATTTGAATACGACAGATTTGGAAATGTAGAACGTGAAACAAATACCTTTGATATCAACGAAGGACAGATAAACGATATTTCAAACCTTAAATTGGAATATAATGACTCATTGCTTGTAAGAAAGAAATTTGATTTTGGAATGACGGAAAAATATTCTGACTTCAACGAATTGGGAAAACCTAAACTGATTGAAAGAATTGAGGAATCTGATTTCAAAGCGTGGCCTTTTAAAGAATTGATGGAATATGATAAAAAAGGAAATATCATTAAATCAACACAATTCAGTACTTACGAAGATTCGAACGGAAAAATTGTTAAAGAAAAGGCTACAACACATTATAAATATGATAACCAAAATAATGTGATTGAAATTCACAGAGAATATGAACCCAAACAAGAGTTTCCGATAATAATGATTGGCGGTCCAGCGAAATATGAATTTGAATATTTTAGGTATAAGTACAATAAAAAAGGGCTTTGGACTAAAAAATATAAAACAGTAAATGGAAAGGAATATCTTGTTGCTAAAAGAAAATATAAATAACGGTGTACAACAATGTATAACCGCAATTACGGCGGATTCGACTGCGTCCGAATCCACTCGGAATTGCTTAGGCTTGTGCTAAACCGAAAATAATCGCTAATTTAACCCGTAACTGACGGTTATACGAGCCGTTGCCAGTAATACAAAAAATCACTCAAATGTTTAAATATTCAAATCTGATTTTACTAATTCCAATGCTTTTGATTTTTAATCATTGTAAAGCTCAATCGGACACAATTGACAACCAATCAAAAAGCACAATTGAAGTTAGAGCAGATATTGCAAAAAAATTGACTGAATCAAAATCAGAACTTGAAAAAATATATAAAGAAGCTGTTGAGTTTCTCGACAGTATCGAAACTTCTGACACTCAAAATTATAAGACTTATCTGATTCAAAGCCAGAACGGGTGGAAAAATTATTGCGAGGGAAAATGCAAAATAGCTGAATACGAAAGTAGAGATGCTGCCCAAGGAGGTTTCGCTTTTTACAATCTTTGTATGACTGAATTAAATGAAAAACGAACAACGGAATTAAAAAACTTGTTGATGGAATGGAAATCTGAATTCGACAACTAACTAATTAGAAAACGTGCTAAAAAGTACTACTGGCAACAATGTATAACCGCAATTACGGCGGATTCGACTACGTCCGAATCCACTCGGAATTGCTAACGTCAGTGCTTAATCGAAAATCATTAACTTTAAACCCGTAACTGACGGTTATACGAGACCGTTGGCAATAATTAGAAAGTAACCGTAAATCCAAAATAAAATGAAAAATTTAACACTTCTTTTAGTGACAATATTTCTTATTTCTTGTAACGAAAAAAACAAGCAAACGGAAATAAAATCGATGGATGAAACCAAAATAGATATTCAAGCCGAATTAGCATCGATTGAGGAAACTCGCGCAGGCTTTCAATTGGCAATTAAAGAAAAACGCTATGCTGATTTAAGGAATTATGGTACTAAAGATATCATATCATTAACACCTATTTGTGGGACTTGGGAAGAATATAAACGCCTACGAAATGAACCTGTGGGCTCTTTTAGTTACGACAGTTTGATTATGAAACCTAAAGAAACAATTATTGTAAGTGATAGTATAGCGTATGACTTTGGAACAAGCTCTGTTTATTATACCAATGAACAAGGTGAACCGATAGAAATTGAGGATACTTTCTTGGCCATACTAAAAAAGGACAAGAGCGATGGAAAATGGAAATTACACAGAGAAGTAGCCACAACTAATAAATTGGAAAAATAACTATTGCCAACAATGTATAACCGCAATTACGGCGGATTCGACTACGTCCGAATCCACTCGGAATTGCTAACGTCTGTGCTTAACCGAAAATTATTAACTTTAAATCCGTAACTGACGGTTATACGAGACCGTTGTGTTTCATACTACCAGCCGCATATTTTAGCACTTTTGGTTTTTGCCAACGCTAATTTCCAACGCTCTAAAAACCAAAAGAGCTAAAATTTCCCAACGCTCGAAATAATCCGAATTAAAAGTTGGAAATCCAAAATGTTTTTATAAATTTGGACAATATTTGTCTAAAACTATTTTGACCAATGAAAACATTAGGCGACACTTTAAAATGTGCCAGAGAGGAAAAAGAATTGATACTGCGAAAAGTTGCGGCTGAAGTAGATATTGACCAATCTCTCATTAGCAAATTCGAGAAAAACGAAAGAAAACCGACAATGGAACAAATCGTAAGACTTGCAAAGTTTTACGGACTTCCCGAAAGTGAACTAATCATAAATTGGTACTCTGAAAAAATTGCGGAAGAATTAAAATACACAGAATCTACTTCCGAGATTCTGAAAGTAGCAGAAGAAAAAATTAACTATTATAAAGCTCAAGAAAATGGAAAATAAGAAAATGAAAGTTGCAGAATTATTTGCAGGAGTTGGAGGATTTCGTCTTGGACTTGAAAAAAGCAATTACGAAGTTGTTTGGAGTAATCAATGGGAACCTTCAACCAAAATGCAACACGCATCAATGGTTTACGAAGCTCGTTTTGGAAAAGAAAATCATTCTAACGAAGATATAAACGAAGTAGTAACAAGAAATGTAGAAGAAATTCCAGATCACGATTTATTAGTTGGTGGTTTTCCTTGTCAAGATTATTCTGTTGCAACTACATTACATAATTCAAAAGGCTTAAAAGGTAAAAAAGGTGTTCTTTGGTGGTCAATTCATAAAATTTTAGAGAACAAAAAAAACAAACCAAAATATCTGTTTTTAGAAAACGTTGATCGACTTTTAAAGTCGCCAGCAAAACAAAGAGGTCGTGATTTTGCAGTTATGTTACAAAGTTTAAACGATTTGGGATACGCAGTAGAATGGCGAGTTATAAATGCAGCTGAATATGGAATGCCACAAAGAAGACGTAGAGTTTTCTTTATTGGCTATCATAAATCAACAGACGTTTACAAAAGACTTCAAAAGTCAAATAAAATTGATTGGCTCACAGAAGAAGGAACGATTGCAAGTGCTTTTCCAGTAGCAAAAACGAATTCAATTCAAGAAGTTGAGTTGAAAGGAGATTTAGTAGAAATAACTAACAATTTCAATAAAAACGGGAAATTATCGCCTTTTCAAAATACAGGTTTACTTATAAAAGGTAAAGTGTACACAACTAAAACAGAGCCAAATTATGATGGAAAGAAAACTGTTTTAGCAGACGTTTTGCAAAATGGAGAAGTTACATCTGAATTTTTCATTGACGAAAAAGACAAAGACAAATGGGAATATTTGAAAGGTGCAAAAACAATTGAAAGGAAATCACCAGATGGTTTTGTTTACAAATATTCAGAAGGTGGAATGATTTACCCAGATGCTTTAGACAATGCTTCAAGAACTATTATAACAGGAGAAGGTGGAAAATCACCTTCAAGATTTAAACACGTAATTGTTTCTGATAGAGGTTTAAGAAGATTGACACCAATTGAGTTAGAAAGACTAAATATGTTTCCAGATAATCATACCAAATTGGAAGGAATTACAGACACAAAGCGAGCGTTCTTTATGGGAAATGCTTTAGTTGTTGGCGTAATTGAAAAAATTGGAGAAGAACTTTACAAACAGATAAACCAATTTGAATATGCTTGATATAACTTCAGCTGATTCAATTATTGAATTTGCAAAACAACTTAAAAACCAAACTTTAAGACAAGCCTGCGGTTCAGAAATAGAAAAACACGGTTACAAAGGAAAAGGAAATTTTGGTCAAATATTAGAGAAATTCTATTTTGGTTACGAACCAAATTCTGATGCAGAACCCGATTTTTTGGAAGCAGGTCTTGAATTAAAAACAAGCCCTTTAAAGACTCTCAAAAACGGAGAATATCGTTCAAAAGAAAGGCTCGTCTTAAACATAATCAACTATTTAGAAGTTCATAAAGAAGAATTTGAAACAAGTTCGTTTTGGAAGAAAAATGCACATTTGCTTTTGGTATTTTATCTTCACGATAGAGATTTAGATTTACTTGATTACTTAATAAAATTAGTTGACGGTTGGCAATATCCCAATGAAGATTTAAAAATCATTAAACAAGATTGGGAATTAATAAATCAAAAAATTAAAGATGGAAAAGCTCACGAATTATCAGAAGGAGATACATTCTATCTTGGAGCTTGTACAAAAGGTTCAACTGCTCTAAAATCGTTCAGAGATCAACCATTTAATAAAGAACAAGCAAAACAAAGAGCATATTCTTTAAAACAAGGATATGTAAATCACATAATTGCAAACATTGCTCAAGAAGAAACTGCTGTTTATGGAAAAATAATTGAACGACCTGAAATTTTAGACAAAGTACGATCTATTGAGGAAATAGTAATTTTAAAATTTCATCCATTTTATGGCAAATCAGCAGAACAAATAGAGAAAGAATTGGGTTTAGAATTAAATCAAAATGCCAAAAGCTATTTTGCAAATCTTACAAATGCAATTCTTGGACTTCAACTCGGTCAAAAAATTGAGGAATTTGAAAAAGCCGATATTCAAGTAAAAACTATCCGACTTAAAGAAAATGATTTACCAAAAGAAGACATTTCGTTTCCAACATTTGAATATCAAGAACTTGTAGAAACAGATTGGGAAGATTCAGATTTTAAGAACATTTTGGAAAGCAAATTTTTCTTTGTGTTTTATCAATTTGAGGGAGAAAATCTGATTTTAAGAAAAGTGAAATTTTGGAATATGCCTTACTCTGATATTGTTGAAGCCAAAAATGTTTGGCAAGAAATGGTAAAGACAGTTGCAAGTGGAGAAATCGTAAAAGAAGTAACTGAAAAAGGTGTAAGAAAAACTTATTTTCCAAAGAAAACTGAAAACAGAATAAGTCACGTTAGACCACACGCAAGAAATGCAGCAGATACTTATGAATTACCTGTCGCAGATAAATTAACAGGATTGACTGAATATACAAAGCATTGTTTTTGGTTAAACGCAAGTTATGTGAAAGACGAAATATATCTGAAATAAGCCAACGCTAAAAGCCATACACATTTGCAATTCGCTACAGCCACTACACAAGCCAAAAATTGCAAAAGAGTATGTCTTTGCCAACGCTAGCAAGTTTGCGGAAAAAAAGTACGAAAACACAACAACGTATATAAAAAATAGCGGTTTTAGTGCTTAAACAGAAATGAATTTTATAAATTTAAGGTCAGTGAAAATCCGAAAAGTTAGTGCCTAAAATCCGCTACTTTTCATATACAAGACCGTTAGCTGTAATAGTGCCGAAAAAATCGCGGAAGCGATTTTGAGCATCCTTACGCGGACAAAAAACTGATATGAAAAACGTAACACTACGCGGATTTTAAAACGTGACGGATTCTAAACAAAACTAAAAGAACTTCATAACTAATCGCAAGCAAAACGCAAGCAGTGCGCTGAAAAAGAATAAAAGAACTTCCAAGCTTTGCGCTGACACCACTCAAACCTTAAAATAAAAATCATACGGATTCCAGCACGTGACTATCTGTACGTGGCACTAAAACAGCTAACAACGTGTAACACGCATTGCTACTGATTTTCCTTTCGGAAAATCCTCGCAAATGCGAAATGTTGTTATTTTTTAGCTAACTTAGCTACCTAACGCCGCAACGCCTGTTACACAAACCCGTTGGCAACAATTTAAACTTACAATGCTAATGAACAAATTACTTTTGATTTTTATTATCACATTAACTGTGAGTTTACAATCTTGCGCACAATCTACTTATGAAAATTTCACTTATTCATATCAAGCAAAAATACCATCAGATTGGAATTTAGCTGGAGAAATTAAAAATGATACCATTCAGAACTTTTCTATTGTGGAATGGACTCTTCCTAAAGTTATTTCTGAATCAAAAGAAAATGAGATTCAGAATTCTATCGAAATTTACGCTTGGCGAAACAGTGAAATTAAAAACATAAATGAACTAATAAATCACGAAAAACAAAAATGGCAACCCTTTCTATTAAAAACGGATATTTTACAAGAGGACTCTGAATTTTCAAGGGAAGTTATTACTACCTCAAAAATTCCAAGTTTTGACCATAAATCAAAAAAGTATTTTATTTACAAAAATGGAATATGTTATAGAATACAATTAGTTTGCACACAGGATACTTTTGATAAAAATCTTTCTGATTTTGAAAATTTCTATATGGAATTTAAGATTGTTGAAAATAAAAAAGAATAAAAAAACAGTTGCCAACAATGTATAACCGCAATTACGGCGGATTCGACTGCGTCCGAATCCACTCGGAATTGCTAACGTCAGCTCCAAACCGAAAATCATTAACATTTAACCCGTAACTGACGGTTATACGAGACCGTTGTACGCAAGCTGAAAAATGAGCCACCACACGTTCAAGCACATTTTATTTTGCTCGTACCTCACAAAATAAAAAGAGCTTTCACTTCCCCACCGCCACCCGAAAATAATCAGCGAAAAAGTAAATATTATTCCGATTAAGTTAATATATTTGCGTAAAACACAAAGAAATTGGCTAAAGTGGAAATCAACAGGATTAAAGTAGCTCTAGCTGAGACAAGAAGAAAAAACAAATGGTTGGCTGAACAAATCGGAAAAGATGAATCAACCATTTCTCAATGGTGTACAAATGCTAGACAACCTTCACTTGAAAACCTTTTAAGAATAGCTAATGTGCTTGATATTGATATTAGAGAATTATTAAACTCAACTAAAGAAGCAAGCTAAATGAGTAATCCTAAAACATACATTGATTTATTCTCTGGTTGCGGAGGACTTTCACTTGGATTGCATAATGCAGGATGGAAAGGAGCATTTGCAATTGAAAAAAGTGAAGATGCCTTTAAAACTCTAGAACATAACCTAATTAAAAAGAAAAAGCACTTTGATTGGCCAAAGTGGTTAGAGCAAAAGAACCACGATATCAATGAAGTACTTGAAAACAATTCAGAAAATCTAATTAATTTAAGAAATGAAATCGATTTAGTAGCTGGAGGACCACCTTGTCAAGGTTTTTCAATGGCTGGACGAAGAATTGAAAATGATTCTAGAAATGATTTAATTAATTCATACATCAAATTCATTGAGTATGTAAGACCAAAATTGATATTTTTTGAAAACGTCAAGGGTTTCACTTTAGGCTTCAAAAACAATGAGAAAAAAGGAAAAGCTTACTCAAAATATGTAGTTGAGGAATTAGAAAGCTTAGGATATAGTGTAAAAGGCCAATTGATTGACTTTTCAAAGTTTGGCGTTCCGCAAAAAAGAACCAGATTTATTCTTGTAGGGATTCAAAATGATTTTTTAAACCAAAGTCCAAATCTAAATAAGGATAGCTTCTTTGAAGGTATAGAAAACAATAAAGAATCTTTTTTAATAAGTAAGAACTTATCAATAAATCCAAGTTTAGAAAATGCCATCTCAGACTTGCTTCAAGCAAACGGAGAAATTGATTCAGAAACACCTAACTTTAAAGAAGGTGTATATGGAAAACCAGCCTCAAAATACCAAAAATACATTCGTAAGTACAAAAGAAAAAACAGTAGAGTTGATAGTCATAGGTTTGCTAAACACACAGAAACAATTAAAAATAGATTTCAAATTGCTCTGGATGAAAAACTAACTAGTGCTGCTTATAGAGAAAGATTTCAACTTAAAAAAAGTAGTACAAAAATTTTAGAAGCAAATAAACCAACACCAACAATAACAACATTACCAGACGATTACATCCATTATTGCGAACCGAGAATAATGACTGTTAGAGAATACGCAAGAATCCAATCATTCCCAGACACATACGAGTTCAAAGGTAAATACACAACTGGAGGCAAAAGGAGGACACAAGAAGTGCCCAGATATTCACAAATTGGAAATGCAATTCCACCTTTATTTGGCGAACAAGCAGGTCTAATTTTAAAACAACTTATTTCTTAATGCAGAAAAAGCCTTTACAGTTCAAGATAAGTTCTGCATTAAAGAACATCATAGGTAGCGACTTAATTAGTGATGATTTCATTGCTGTTTTTGAGTTAGTTAAAAACTCTTATGATGCTCACGCTACGAAAGTTGAAATAACATTTGAAGATATTTATTCTGACAATGCCAAAATCATAATAAAAGATAATGGTAAAGGGATGAATTTTGACGATTTAATTAATAAATGGCTTTTTGTAGCTTACTCAGCAAAGAAAGAAGGAACAGAAGAAGATAGTTACGATTATCGAGATAAAATAAAAGTACAAAGAGCTTATGCTGGTGCTAAAGGGATTGGTAGATTTTCTTGTGATAGACTTGGAGGAGAGTTATATCTTGAAACAATTAAGGATGAGGAAAATCCAAAAGTTGAAACTTTACTCACAGAATGGGATAAGTTCGAAGGTAATCTAAAAGAAGAGTTTGTAAACATTAGTGTTCTTCACGAAACTATTCCTAATAGCAACTATGATATAGAACACGGAACTGTTCTGGAAATCTCGAACCTAAAAAGTGATTGGGATAAAGATAAATTCCTTAGTCTTAAAGATGCACTAGCTAAACTCATAAATCCGAATACCAAAATTGAAGGTGATGAATTTACAATAGAATTAATAGTTCCTGACGAGATTGAAAACGACAAAAAAGAAAGTGATTATCAAAACACAGTAAATGGTAAAATACAGAACTTAATTTTTGAGACTCTAGAAATCAAAACAACAAAAATTGTTAGTTCAATTTACGATGGAAAAATAACTACAGAATTAACCGAAGGAGGTAAACTTGTCTATAAAATAATTGAGTCAAATAGCTATGAACATCTAAATAATGTTGCCATTCAAATTTACCATTTGAATAGGTCTGCCAAAGCTACTTTTACAAGAAGAATGGGAACAAGAGCTGTGGACTATGGACACGTTTTTGTTTATAAAAATGGTTTACGAATTTATCCATACGGTGAGAGAGGTGAAGACCCTTTCAAAATGGATAATAGAAAAGCACAAGGACATAGTAGATATTTAGGTACTAGAGATGTTTTAGGATATATATCTATTTCGGAACCTAACGAAGAATTAAAAGAGACATCAAGTAGAGGCGATGGGTTAATTAAGACTAAAACATATTTTGAATTAGTTGATTGGGTTTATTCATCCATAAGGAAACTAGAGAAGTATATAATTGATATAACTGACTGGGGAAATGAATTATCCAACGAAGACTACATAAAATTAGATAATGAAAGACAACAAGAAGCAATTGAAAAATTAATCGAAAGCCTTACAAAGTCAAAAAATATTTTATCGTTTGAAGTAGCACCAGAGATTTTTGAGATAATAGATGAAAAACAAGAAAAATCAACTAAAAACACCTTAACCAAAATAAAAAAACAGCTTCAAAGCGATGAATATGACAAAGATGCAATTGTAGAGAGCATCTCAAAAATTGAAAAAAACCTTGATGAACTTAAGAAAACAACTGAAGAAGCTGGTGAAGAAGCCTTAGACTCTCTTATTAAAAATGAGGAATTAGAAACTAATTTAGAAACTGAAAAGAAAAAAGGTGCTTTTCAAGGTGCTCTAATTGGAACCGATAAGGAAAGAATCGTTGGATTGCAACATCAGATTTACCATTCGTCAAGTAGGGTAACAAGAAACTTAAAGTTATTAATTAAACATCTTGGGTCTGAGAACTTAGACACTAAAACGAAAAAGTACATTAAAACGATTTCTCTTGAAGCTTCAAAAATAAATTCAATAGCAAACTTTGTAACAAAAGCTAACTTCAATCTTAAAGCCTCAGAAATCGAAACTGATTTGGTTGATTTTATTATTGATTATATAAAGGAATTATACCTTTTAGAAGACAAAGTAATTGATACCTCAATGAATATTATCATCAATGATAATTACAAAAAAGAATTTGTTAGAGAATTAAGACCATTGGAGATTACAACCATCATTGACAATCTAATATCTAATTCAGAGAAAGCCAATGCCTCTGAAGTCAAAATAGGTTTCAATAAAAGGAAAGATAATCTTGTTATATCATTCGAAGATAATGGGAAGGGTATTCCTGAAAAAAATCTTACCAAAGTTTATGATTTGGGATATACAACGACAAGTGGTTCAGGAATTGGACTTTATCAGGTAAATGATTTAGTAAAAAACAGTCTGAAAGGGAAAATTGAAATTGAGTCGCAAGAAAAAAAGGGAACAATTATTAAAATTATTTTAGGATGAAAATAGATTACAAAATATTGTGGTTAGATGACCAAATCAACGATTTTATCGAAGATGAAATAATAGAAGAAGTTGAGAGTTTTCTTGTTACCCAAGGTTTTCGCCCTAAAATCACAACTGTTTCTAAGTCTGAGGACTTTTTTAAAGTTCTAGACAATTCATTCGATTTAATTTTAACGGATTATCACCTAAATGATATAAATGGTGATGAAGTGATAAAGAAAATACGTAGTCAAGATTACTCTGTAATGACTGAAGTGCTTTTTTATACTGCAAAAGCGGATTTGAAAGATACGGACAAAATAAGCAGAGTTAGTTTTTTGGAAACTAACACGTTGTTGGGCGACCATAGGGATGAAGTTTTAAGAGCCACAATTAATCTTATAGAACTCACAATTAAAAAGTTTCAGGACATAGTTGCAATGAGAGGTATGATTATGCAGGAAACGAGCAGTCTGGACGTTGAAATGGAAATTATCCTCAAAAAGATTATCGACGAGTCTAAAGAACCTGAGACTATAATTAATGTAATCAAAACGAAGTACAAAGAGTCTAATGATAAATTCAATAAGAATATTGATAAAGAAAATGATATTGATAATATTCTAAGAATTATTGGAGCTTCTCATAGATGGCGAGCAATTGTAAGGAACTTAGATAACGGAGAAATTAAAGCAATAATGACTGATTATGAAAAAGAAATTATTGTGATTCGAAATAAATTTGCTCACGCTGAATTAATAAGTGAAGAAGGCAGACAGTATTTTAGAGATAGAAAAGACGGACTTGATTTTAATCAAGAATTTTGTCAGAAAATTAGAGCTGATTTAATTAAACACAAAGACAATTTAGATGGACTAAAAACGGAGTTAGGAAATTAGCCAAAGCTAGTTCAAGCACATTTAAAGTTTGCTCGTGCCTCACAAATTTAAAAGAGCTTTCACGCCAACGCTGAATGACAATCTGAACGGAATAAAGCCAGCGTACAACAACGTATATAAAAAATAGCGGTTTAATCGCTTAACCGAAAGTAAATGGATAAATTAAGGTCTTTGTTAAATTGAAAAATTAGTGCTGAAAATCCGCTACTTTTCATATACAAGACCGTTGCCAGCAATGGCGTCAAAAAAATCGCGGAAGCGATTTTGAGCTTCTTTACGCGGACAAAAAAGCGGATTAAAAACAAAATAAAAGAACTTCCTAGCTGTTCGCAAGCAAAACGCAAGCAGTACGCTGAAAAAAGAATAAAAGGACTTCCAAGCTTTGCGCTGACATCACTCAGACTCAAAACTTACGGATATAAACCACAGCAGGCAACAACGGCTATAGTTCATTGCTACGTCATTTTTTGCCCGATATTCCGGGATATTTGTTATCTTTCGTCCACGGCGGAAAAATCTTAACCCTTTTCCCCCGCAACAAACCATAGCCAAACCGTTGTGCATAATTGAAAAAAAATGTGGTTTCAAAAGAAAATTAAACCAGAAAAAATAAAGGATAAGAATACAAAGCAATTGCGTTCGAACGGAATTGAGGTGATTGAACATTTACCTTATTTGGACAATCCTGAATTTAGAGAACCAGAAGAAATTGCTCGTAGAATAATGGTTCTAACTGCATTATTTCAGTTACACCTTCAAGCACCAAAAGACATAATAAAAAAGTGGCTTGAGGAAAATGGACTTATGGACTATCTCAACGAAGAAGAATTAGAATATTTGGAAACGGAATATTCGGAATTACCCGAACAGACTCAAATAGATATTTATTGGTTTGTAGAAGCCATTTGGACTTTTGCTTGGATTGGCGGACTTCACAATAATCTGACTTTAAATACTGGCGTGGAAGATTCACTTGCTTCTTTAATTCCGAACATTGCGAAAAATGAACCAGCGGAAAAATTTATATCTGAATTCAAATTGAGAAATCAAGTAGAAATATTTGAAATGTTGGACAAGTTCTATCGTGCTCATTGGTTCGCTCGAAATAACAATTTGACTGGAAAACAATCGAACAAAGTTGATTTAGACATAATAATGGAAAGAAGAAAAGCATTGGAATATACAGTTTACAAAGAATTTGATTGGAATGAAATTTCACTTGATACGTAAAAAACAACTATGCACAACAATGTATAACCGCAATTACGGCGGATTCGACTACGTCCGAATCCACTCGGAATTGCTAACGTCAGTTTTTAACCGAAAATCATTAACTTTAATCCCGTAACTGACGGTTATACGAGACCGTTGTGTGTAATTTGAGAAAAGGCATCGTCCTGAAATAGGTTGACTAAAAAATCATTTAAAATTAGTCAACATATGGAACAACAATCAAAATCATCCTGCCAAAAAAAAGCCTATCAAAAAGTAGGGTTTGAACTCAAACTTTTAATCATTGACCAAATTCATAACGGACAGATCTCTGTCAATTATGCAGCTAAAAAATATCAGGTTTCTAGAAGCTCTATTCAGTATTGGATAAAAAAATACAGTACCTTAGAGCAAAAGAAATTAGGAATGAGCAAAAAAGACGAGATCAAAAAACTTAAAGAAAAGATTGAAGAACTGGAGTTCGTAAAGGACTTCCAACAGGACATCATAGCTGACATGGAACTCATTACAGGCGTGGATATGTCAAAAAAGTCATTGCCCAAAACATTAGCAGACGAGATAGAGAAAAAGAAACAAAACCGTTTAAAAGAAAATGGTTAACTACATGTTTTGGGATATCCAAACAAGCCTTTTATAAACGCTTAAAATCTTATAAAAACAAGCAGATTAACGAACAAATCTTATTACAACTAGTCAAACAATGTCGTAATAAAATAGGACAACAAACTGGTGGTAAAAAACTTTATGACCACCTAAAAAAAGACATGAAAAATCAGAACATAAAAATGGGAAGAGATAAGTTTTTAATATTCCTCAAGAACCATAACCTACTGGTTAAGAGAAATAAAAATTATCATATCACAACCAATTCTAAACATCATTTCTTTAAATACAAGAACCTGGTGAAAGATAAACTACCTACCAGAGCTGAACAACTTTGGGTAACAGATATAACATATATCAAAACCGAAAAAGGACACAACTATCTGGCCTTGGTAACAGATGCATACTCTAAACAAATCATGGGATACCAACTAAGTAACCACATGAGGACAGAACTATGCTTAAATGCGCTTAAAATGGCTTTAAATAACAGGAAGTATCCTAATGAAAAACTCATCCATCATTCGGATAGAGGCATCCAATATTGTAATCCTGCTTACACGCAGTTTGCCGAGAAAAACAACCTAACTATAAGCATGACTGAGCAGTACGACCCTTACGAAAACGCCGTGGCCGAACGTATTAACAAAACTCTTAAGTATGAATATGGATTAAAACAAACCATTAAAAACACTAATCTAGCTCAAAAAATGACTAAAAAAGCTATATTTACATACAACAATTTTAGAACGCATTGGAGTCTCAATTTAAGCACACCTAAAATGGCCCACTTAAAACAAAATATAGACTACAAATCGTATCGGAAAAATAATAACAAACTGGAATTTTTAACCATTTAAAATACATCCAAAAATGGTCAACCTATTTCAGGACAAGACAAAAACCGAACTGAATGGACATTTAATGGGACTATTTGACTTTCTAAAAAAGAAAAAAATACCGATTGACTTCTCGGATAAAAATGTTTCGGAACTGACTTTGAAATCGGATTTACTCGGACAAATTCTAATTGATAACGGACTTGGATTTTATGTGGACCATTTGTCTCAAATTCGACTCGCTGCTGACAATAAAGATGAATCGGAATTTAAAAGACTCGTGATTAGCCGAGAATTATTTGGTGGAGCTGGAGCGCTTTGGGAAATTCACATTGAAAATCCGACTGAATATAAAAAATTTAACAAGCAATTTACTGAATATGTTGATTTACTTACTCAAATGGGAATCAAAAACGGACGAGTAAAACAAATTCGGAAAACAATGCCAAAACTGAACTGAATTAATGACTGAAATTATTTTAACTCGTGACAGTGTTCACATTAGCGACGATATTGATGCACCTCACACAAAATCAATCACTTTAAAAGAATTAACTGTTGAGCAACTTTACAGAGAAATAAAGAGAATAGAATACTTACCCAGATTTAGTGGTATTCAAACTTGGGGAATTATAGGATATAGTCCAATTTCAGTTATTGCTCATCAATGGAGTGAATTGAGACCTTTAATGAATTGTGATATGATTTTGGAAATGGAATTAAAAAGAACGAATAACAAATTACATTTATCTTGTTTTGGAGGAATCGAACCAGAAAAAGTTTTAAAAGTATTAGAAAATTATAATAATGTTCGCTCTGAATTTTAAAAACAAAAACTACACACAACAACGTGTATAGCTCATTGCGGCTGAATTCCTAATCGGAATTCATTGCAATTTGCTATCTTCGTGCTACGGCGGAAAATCCTCGCGGATTTCCCGCAACGAGCCATACACAAAACCGTTGCCAGCAATGGCGTTAAAAAAATCGCGGAAGCGATTTTGAGCATCCTTACGCGGACAAAAAAAAGCGGATTAAAAACAAAATAAAAGGACTTCTTAGCTGTTCGCAAGCAAAACGCAAGCAGCACGCTGAAAAAGAATAAAAGAACTTCCAAGCTTTGCGCTGACATCACTCAGACCCAAAACTTACGGATATAAACCACAGCAGGCAACAACGGCTATAGTTCATTGCTACGTCATTTTTTGTCCGATATTCCGGGATATTTGTTATCTTTCGTCCACGGCGGAAAAAACTTAACCCTTTTCCCCCGCAACAAACCATAGCCACACCCGTTGCCACACATTTGAGAAAATTACGCTGAAATTGAAAAAAGAATACATTTTTAAATCTGAAAGACTTGGATTTCGCAATTGGAGCGAAACTGATTTGACCGAATTTGCGAAAATAAATGCGGATTTGGAAGTAATGGAACATTTCCCAAAGCCACTGACGGAAAAAGAAACATCGGAATTTATTGACCGACTTAAAAAACACTATACAAAAAATGGATTCAATTACTTCGCAACGGAAATTTTGGAGAGTGGAGAACTAATCGGATTTATTGGTTTGGCATTTCAAGATTATAAAACGGACTTCACGCCTGCCGTTGACATTGGATGGCGATTAAAAAAAAGTGCTTGGGGAAAAGGATATGCAACCGAAGGTGCTAAAAAATGTCTTGAATTTGCATTTAGTGAGCTGAATTTAGAAAAAATCATATCAACGTGTACAGAGAAAAATTCTAAATCAGAAAACGTGATGAAAAAAATTGGAATGGAAAAAATCGGAGAATTTAAACATCCGAAATTGAAAGAATATCCCGAATACGAAAAATGTATTTGTTACGGAATAAATAAAAACGTGTGGCAACACCGTGTATAGCTCATTGCGGCTGAATTCCTAATCGGAATTCATTGCAATTTGCTATCTTTGATCATACAGCGGAAAATCCTCAGCGGATTTCCCGCAACAAGCCATACACAAACCCGTTATGCAACAGTTAAAAATCACGTTCAAAAAGAGAATGATAAGATTAAATTTGTAACTTTGGTATTATGGATTTAAGTATAGAAAATAAAAAAATTGAATTAATTCAGTGGTTATCGACATTGAACGACAAGTCTTTGATTGACAAACTAATGAAATTAAGAGAAAAAGAAAAAACTGATTGGTGGAATGAAATTTCAGCAAAAGAAAAAGAATCTATTGAAAAAGGAATTCAAGATGCGGATAACGGAAAACTGACTTCTCACTCAAGCGTGAAAGGAATCTATGAAAAGTGGCTATAAAATACTGTGGACTGACCACGCAATATCAGAACTTAAAGAAACCATTGAATACCTAGAAAATAACTGGACCGAAAAAGAAGTAAGAACTTTTTCTGTAAAATTAGACCACACAATTGAACTGATTTCAAAAACACCCGAAATCTTCCCAGAATCATTTGAGAAAAAAACTATCCGAAAAGCTGTTGTTGAAAAGCACAACAATCTTTATTATCGAATTAATAAAAATTCGGTTGAGATTGTTTCTTTATTTTCAAATAGAAAAAACCCGTATAAGAAAAAAATATAAAAACCGTTGCATAACACCGGCTATAGTTCATTGCTTCTGACTTTCCTATCGGAAAGTCCTCGCAAATTTGCTATCTTCGGTTTACGGCGGAAAATCCTCGCGGATTTTCACGCAACGAAACCATAGCCAAACCGTTGCCAACAATATAAAAAACACACTTAACAATATGAAAAAACACATACTTTTAACATTATTACTGACTATTTCAGCTTTTGCCTTCTCACAAAATTCAAAAGAAGAAACATCTGAATTTTTTAAACAAATTCAATCTAAAAAAATTATAGCAAATGTATTCAATGCTGTAAAAGAATCTATCAAAACAAATGAAAAAGAATTATTTGAAAGTCAAGATTTAGAATATGGAAAAACAGAAGAGATTGAAATCTTTCATAATTTTCTTGATGAAGAAATCAATTTATTTATAGATGACACATACAATGAAATGCGATACAAATATTCAACTAAACCTAAAGATAGTATTTTAAAATACATCTCTATTGCTAAAGAAAACCAAACTGAAGTTTTGGAGAAATCAGGATTCAAACAAGAATTAGAATCAATACTGAAAGAAAAACAAGTTTATCTGATTAATGACATAAACTTAACTTTACGTGAAATTAGAGCTAAATACAATCCATTGATTTTAAAAGTTTTCGAAAATGGAGAAGAATCCGATGTGTCTAAAATTGATTTGGATTTGTATCTAAACACTAATAATGAAAAGAACCCAAAACTGTCAATCTTAAACAAATCTAATTCGGAAATAGATTTACCAGAAAATTTTGATTTTAATCAAATCGAATCATTAACAATAAAATATCTTGGAAAAGAATATATCGTGGAAAGATTTAATAATTCAATGCCAAAAGAAATACAAGAATTGACAAGCCCTTTATCGAAATATTGTTTTGAGCAACTCGAAAAATGGACTTTACGAATTGATGAAAACAATATTATATTAGAAACACGAGGAACAATTGGTCAAGCGAGGAAATAAATACTGTTGGCAACAACGTATATAACTCATAGCTAGATAGTTACTTAATTCAAAGTTAAGTTGTATTTGCAAGTCCGCCAAATTTTTAAATTTGACGATTTCCAATAAAAAGATAAATAGTAAAATTTAAAAATCTGGCTTGTGCTTAATCTGAAAATAATTGTCTAATTTGCACGCTACGAGCTATATACAAAACCGTTGCCTGTAATTTAAAAATGACAAGAATACTAACGATATTAATGATTCTAATTTCTGCAAATACGTTTGCTCAGGAATCCAAATATTGTGATGCAGAATGGTGTAGCCTGCCGAAAAATCACGAAGCACATTTTGATCCATACTACAATGGACATCTTTGTGAGAACTTTGATTCTAAACAAGCTGATTTTAGTGCAAAGTATTTAAGACTTCAAACAGACAGATTATCAAAAATAGCAATCGATAAAACCGAACAATTAGTCCAGTATAAATTCGACACAGACTCACTATTTAACACAGGTGAATTTCAACAAAATGGAATCATTGGGTTAGATTATAAAAGAATTAGATTCCATATTTCTGACACTAAACAAAAAGAAGGTGAATTAGAATTTATTATAAGTGGTAAGTCCAATGTTTCGGGAAATATCTGTGACTTCAAGGGTAGTTTAAAAATTCTCAAAGTATTTGAAATCACTGAGAATTATGACTTTCCTGGACAAGCTTCACTTTTTGCGGAATACGAATTCTATGAAGACAGTACACAAAATCATGTCGGAATATTCAAAGGAACATTTGAATGCTCTATCGTAATTGACCACGAGACAAAAGAAATCAAGCTAGACGAAAGTTTTGCGATTGCAGACGGTTATTATAACCGAACCTACGTGGGCACGTGGAAAAGTTATAAGTCTGGAACTTTAAAAAAATGTATTTGGGGTGATTATCGACTTCCATTCACATTCGACTTTGACGGTGGTGATGGTGAAATGATGGTTAATGAAAAATATATTGAAAATGGTTGGACAACATTTGGAGATGGCTCGGAGTACGAGTATTCAAAAGGTAAGCCCAGACTGAAAAACCAATGGTGGAAATAAAAAAACTACAGGCAACAACGGCTATAGTTCATTGCTGCTGACTTTCCTCTCGGAAAGTCCTCGCAAATTTGCTATCTTCGGTTTACGGCGGAAAATCCTTGCGGATTTTCACGCAACGAAACCATAGCCAAACCGTTGTAAACAATTATGAAAAAACTCTTACTTCAAATAATATTTTTAATTGCATTTTGTGCTTTCGGTTTTTCTCAAAAATCTGAAATGAGCAATGCTTTCAAGAACAAAGAGTTTGAAAAAGTAATTGAATTAGGCAAGCAAGTGCTCGAATCTGAACCAAATGACTTTGACGGACTTTTAGGAATTGGAAAAGCATATAACTTTCTTAATAAATTTGAAAATGCCAACACTTATTTAGAAAAAGCAATAAATTGTGCGAAACAGGATTGGCAATTCGCTTGGGCGAATATTGAATTAATGGAATCAAATTTCGCTATTGGGAAAATTGAACAAGCAAAAAAATACTATAAAAAATCTTTAGAATACAAAGGAACTAAAAATTCTACGAAAAAATTGAGAGGTTTAGCCTTGTTGTTTGGGTTTGACAAAGTATACGAGAATTGGGAAATAATGGAAACAGAAAACATCATTTTCCATTTTCAAAATAGCAATTCAATTCCTAATAAAGAAAAATATATTGCTGAAAGACAAAAAGCGTTTTCAAATATCAATGCTTTTTTTCAATCGGAATTACCTAAAAAAATTGATTTTTTCGTTTGGAAATCGAATGAAGAGGCAATTAAAGTCTTAAACAAATCATTGGGTTTTACAGAACCAAAATATTGTATTTCGCATAATAGAGACAATCAAACTAAAGGACACGAAATCACACATAGTATCTCTTTTTGGTTGGACAAAGCAAATAAGAGAAATAGACTAATAAATGAGGGAATTGGAGTTTACTTTGACCAAACTAATATGAACAGATTAGAAAAAGCCAAAAAGGAAACCCAAAACCAAAAGATTGACATTAAGGATTTCTGGAATAATGGAAATAACTATTCCGAACAAATTTTATATCCAGTTGCTGGAGCATTTGTTGAGTATTTGATTTTGCTTGACAAAAAAAAGTTTCTTGAATTATGTAAAAATCAATCTTACGAAAATGCTGAATTGATTTATGGAGCTGAATTGAAAAAAATAATATCTGAATTTAATAAACAACTGAATAAATAACTGTTTACAACAATGTATAACCGCAATTACGGCGGATTCGACTACGTCCGAATCCACTCGGAATTGCTAACGCCAGTTCTTAGCCGAAAATCATTAACTTTAATCCCGTAACTGACGGTTATACGAGACCGTTGTGTAACATTTAAAAACTGACTCTAATCCTAAAGAAACCCAAATGAATTTAAAGAAAATATTCACTTTAGACATCTTGGAAACTGCTCTACGAATTTGGACAGCTTTTTACATTTTTGTTTATGGAATGAGTAAATCAACACAATTTGATGGCTCAAAATCGGTTGACATTTCAATTAGAGACGCAACTGAATCTGATATGATGTGGGCGTTTTTCGGAACAACAAAAGAATATCCTCTGATTATCGGAGCATTACAAATCATCGGAGCTTTTTTACTACTCTTTAGAAAAACTAAACTTATTGGAGCAGTATTACTTACACCGATTTTTTTAAATATTATATTAATCGACATCTTTTATAAAATCCATCCTGGAGCTTTGAGAAATGCAATAATATTTCAATCTGTTCTGATTTTAATTTTTATAAACCAACGAAAAAGAATAAAAGAAATTTTTAAAATAATGACTTTGAGTAATGACAAAACTATCTCTTTCGGAATTTCTCTAATTAAATTTCTGATAAGTGTAATTTTAGCATTCTTAATGTTTTTGATTTTTAATAAGTATATGTAAAAAAAACGTTACACAACACCGTGTATAGCTCATTGCGGCTGAATTCCTAATCGGAATTCATTGCAATTTGCTATCTTTGGTCATACAGCGGAAAATCCTCTGCGGATTTCCCGCAACAAGCCATACACAAAGCCGTTGCCAGCAATGGTGCTAAAAAAATCGCGGAAGCGATTTTGAGCTTCTTTATGCGGACAAAATAGCGGATATAAAAACGCAACTCTATTCGGATTTTAAACGTGTCGGATTAAAAACAAAACTAAAAGAACTTCATAGCTACTCGCAAGCAAAACGCAAGCAGTTCGCTGAAAAAAGAATAAAAGAACTTCCAAGCTTTGCGCTGACATCACTCAGACTCAAAAAAACTTACGGATTTAAACCACAGCAGGCAACAACGGCTATAGTTCATTGCTGCGTCATTTTTTGCCCGATATTCCGGGATATTTGTTATCTTTCGTCCACGGCGGAAAAACCTTAATCCTTTTCCCTCGCAACAAACCATAGCCAAACCGTTGTGGGTAATTTAAAAATAAAATATGAGTAATTATCAAACTATGCTAAAACTGTGTATGATAGGAGTGCCTATATTTACAATTTTAGCAGCAATATGTGGTTTTGGTTGGAACTATTACAGTCTAAAAATTAAAGAGGTAGAAAAAAAAGAACGTTCAAATGAACCATCAAAGAGCATAGAAAATATTTACAATGTTAGTGGAGATGTAATTCAAGGCACAAAAAATAATATAATAGACAATAATGAGGTTTTTGTTTTAGAAATAGGAAATACTAATGTAGGACCTAATCCATATTTTACTTATTCTAAGAATGAAATGGATTTTATTGTTACTGCAATAGCCGTCGGGAAAACTGTTGCTCATATAAAAAGTAAAACTTTAACTTTAGTGATGTTAAACGAAAACCAAAAACCAATTGATAAAAAAGCTTTTTTTGCAACAGATTTAAATGATAAAGACATAATATTTAAAGAGCGGCCATTTACATTTAGTCAAAAAATGGGAAATTTACCTAAAGAGCTTTTTAAAAACCTATACGTTGTAATTGATATAGAATATTCAAATGAAACAAATACTAAACATAAGCTTTTAAGAAAAATATATAAAGTAGAAACTAACTTAGCTGAGAAAAAATTACCTCAGATTGACGGTGAAAAATATGATATAATCAGTGACTTCATCGACAAATAAAAACTACCCACAACACCGGCTATAGTTCATTGCTTCTGACTTTCCTATCGGAAAGTCCTCGCAAATTTGCTATCTTCGGTTCTCGGCGGAAAATCCTCGCGAATTTTCACGCAACGAAACCATAGCCAAACACGTTGCCAGCAATGGCGTCAAAAAAATCGCGGAAGCGATTTTGAGCTTCTTTACGCGGACAAAAAAGCGGATTAAAAACAAAAATTAAAAGAACTTCCTAGCTGTTCGCAAGCAGAACGCAAGCAGTACGCTGAAAAAGAATAAAAGAACTTCCAAGCTTTACGCTGACATCACTCGGGCTCAATGCTTACGGATATAAACCACAGCAGGCAACAACGGCTATAGTTCATTGCTACGTCATTTTTTGTCCGATATTCCGGGATATTTGTTATCTTTCGTCCACGGCGGAAAAACCTTAACCCTTTTCCCCCGCAACGAAACCATAGCCAAACCGTTAGCACCAATTAAAACCCAAATCTGGCTAAATTGAAAAATATATTAAAAATTGACCTAAATCCTAATAGAATTTTTGGATTAGATGTTTTAAGAGCTTTAGCAATTTTATTTGTCGTTGCAGGACACGGAACATATTTAATGCCAAAAACGATTTCTAAATATGTGAAATTTTTCATTTTTGACGGAGTGAGTATTTTCTTTGTATTAAGCGGTTTTTTAATTGGCGGAATACTAATAAAAATACTTAAAGAAAATATAATCGATTCAAAATTAGTAATAAATTTTTGGATTCGAAGATGGTTTAGAACACTACCAAACTTCTTTTTAATATTAATAACACTCATCCTTCTAAATATAATTTTTAATGATAATTTCAGTATTTATAGTAAAAAACTATATTTTATATTTTCACAAAATCTATTTTCTAAACCCCCCCATTTTTTTCCTGAAGCTTGGAGTTTGAGCGTTGAGGAATGGTTTTATTTATTAATTCCTATTATAATATATATCTTAATAAAAATATTTAAAATTTCAATTGACAATTCTGTGCTTTTTACAGCTTTTGGGATAATTATTAGTATTACACTATTTAGATATTTCAGATTCGATACACTAACCATAGATGACATCTCAACTTGGGACAGAACATTAAGAAAACAAGTTTTTACGAGATTAGATAGTTTAATGTATGGCGTAATTGGTGCATATATCTTTTTTCATTTTAAGAATTTTTGGTATAAATATAGAATCCTATTTTTAATATTAGGAATTACTCTGTTTGTATCTATGAAATTAAATTTATTGAGTACAACAAGGTTTGGTTTATATCATTGTGTGTTTTCATTTTCAATTACTTCTTTAGCAACTCTTTTCTTAATACCATATTTAAGTTGTCTTAAAAAAGGAAAAGGTTTTCTCTTTAAAACAATAACATACATAAGTTTAGTATCATATTCTATGTATCTTATTAATTTAACAATCGTTCAAAAATGGATTTTAGGAAATATAGATTGGACATTAATACAGGACTTTAATGGATATGCCTTTTTAATAATTAGATATTTTTTATACTGGATTCTAACAGTAACTATTTCTATTTTAATTTATAAGTATTTTGAAATTCCTACTATGAATTTAAGAGATAAAATAAAAGTAAAATAACAGGTGCTAACAACGTGTATAATTAATGGCTAGTTCGAGCTTGCTTACGAAAATCCCCGCGGATTTTCTATTCGCTTTATATTTGCTAAATTGAGTGCTTAACCACGCCACTAATCATACACAATACCGTTGCAAGTAATAGCGGAAAACACTCAAACGCAAACAATTCGCAAATAAAATAAATCTGATTTTTAACAAATATTACGCTGAATTTACTCTACCGATTTTCTACTCAAACGGAATTTCTTACTCGAACGGAATCTCACTCAAACGGTATTTCCACTCAAACAGAATTTTCACTCAAACGGAATATCTACTCAAACGGAATTTCTTACTCAAACGGAATTGGAAAAAGTTAGCAGATTAAAGATAAATAAAAGTAATCGGAACAAAAAAACTACTACTTGCAACACCGTATAAAAAAAATTGCTATTTTGTGCTTAATTAAAGTGTGTTGCATTTTTGCTTGCTTCTGATTTTCCTACGGAAAATCCTCGCCCACAAAAACGCAACTTTCTTTATACAAAAACGTTGTAGGTAATTATGACCCAATTTTGAGCATTCAAATAATTAACTAAATGAAGGAATTTAACAATAAAACTGAAAGGGAATTTTTAAAAATTCTCTTAAGAATGGATGAAAAAATTGAGGTTAATTTAGGTACTTTTTTAAGTAAATGTATTCTAAATAATGACAGGTTGATTCAACTAGATAATAAAAAAATATCATTGATATTTAACTTCAAAAAAGAAAATGAATTAACTTTTATAAAAGACTTATCAATTATTATTTCACTAATTGAAATTTTAAAAGACGAAAAACTGATTTTTACACATATTAATCCTGAAATACTTAACAATCGATTAACTAAATCAGCAACAGAACCTATTCCAAAGCATATAAAGGAGAAAGGTTGGGTTGGAGTTACCGCTTTAACAAATGATAAGGAAATTCAAAATAAGATTCAAAAAAATTCTACGGATTATGGAAAATGGGAATTGCCTACGACTTTATCAAGTTATATTCTTGAATATATTGACCAGTTTTGCTATGTCAGACCAGAATTGACAGAATATATTAATAATGGATTTAATACACCTGAACAAATTCGGTTTCAGAAAACATTATTTTGGACTCGCATAGCAACTGTTATTTCATTTGTAGGTTTATTAATTGCAATTATAATTCCCATTTCAACTAATAATAATGTAGAGAAAAGCAAAGTGAATGAAATTGAAAAAGAGATAAAGGAAATCATAAAAGACACTGCATCGAGCAAACCAATCGATACTACAATAATCAAGTAATAAAGAAAAAATAACTACCTACAACAATGGCTATAAGTAATTGCTTGTTCTCGCCTACCTCTGAAAATCCTCGCGGATTTTCAGTTTGGTGTGTACTTGCTAAGTTTAACGCTAAATCACGCAACTACTCATAGCCGAGACCGTTGTGGTGCATTTGAAAAATGAAAAATCCGATTGAAGTAAAATATTTCAGAGAATGTATTCCGACCAAAGGAGTTTGGTATAGTCTGCATGGAGATATTTTCGTTTCGGTAATGCTAAAAAGCAAACCTCATGTTCGTAGGAAGGCTATTCCACCCGACAACAAAAAAGACAATAAGCTCAGTGATTGGCACAGAGAATGGCAATACGACAAAATTGAAAATCAATATGGAGAAGTAGATAGTAAAACTTATGAAGAGAATATTATCGTAGACAACGAAACTCATAGAATAGATAGCCTCGTGAAGAACGTAGCAATCGAATTTCAACATACCCTGTCTGTTAGCCTTGACGAAATGAATTCTCGATTTATAGCACATAGAAAGTTTGGATGCATTCCTTACCTCGTGATTAACTTGACGAGTTTCACATTTTCAGAATTTACTTCGGCATTTTCAGGTGTCGATAAATCACCACTGAAAACAAAGCTTAATAAATGGACTAAATCAGAGTATTGTAAAGCAAATAAACTCTTTATCGACTTAGACGACTGCATGGTTAGAGTAGTGAACTCAATTGAAAGTGGGTATTTAAAAATTAGGGAAAGTCAATTTATTCAAGGGCTGTTAGGTCTTGAAAAAGACTTGATAGACAAAATAAAAAGTGACAGAGAGAGAATAAAGCGAAGAGAAGAACAGCGACTAATTGACAAGAAACGAGCAGAAGCAAGGTCTCTTGAGAAAGAACGGGAAAGATTCTATCACGAGAAATTTGACAATCCCGATTTTAAGTTTTACCGATTCTGTTTTGCCAATCCGATAATCAAACCATACGTGATGCCTTACAATGGAGAAATTTTTGAGTATTGGTCTGATACTGAAACAGAATATGGGTATTTAGAGAAATACCATAGATATTATTCAAAGGAGAGCAGTTTCGAGATTTTGTACAAAACCGTGTCCAAGATTATAGAAACAGAAATACAAACTTATCGTGGACTGCGAATCAAGAAAGAATTTAAGTACGACCATGCAGAAATACATTTAAAAGCACGATATAAAACAATAGCTAAATTCAAGCGGACAGGAAACAAAATTGAGCTTATCCCAGAAGAAAAGCTACCGTTTTAAAATAAAAAACGACACCACAACAATGGGTATAAAACATAGGGCGGACAGAGGTTTCCGCAAGTTTCGGGCTCTTATCAAAGTTCGTCACAAGCGGACAATTAAGTGCTTCGAAAAGCCCTACGTTTCATACCCGAACCGTTAGGCAAAATTAAAACCAACAACAATGACAAGAATTTACAGAAGTTTTTCAGAACCCGATAGAGAGAATCTGACTTGGGAAGAAACTTGGAAACGAGAAGACAAAGGCTTGATTAAGAATTATGAAGTTGGTAGAGCTTTAGCAATAAAAGAACCTGAATTAGCTGAAAAAGCAAAAAGAGGAGAATTGCCTGTACTTGGATATAAAGGCGGAGTTGAAAAAGCTTTAAAGAAAAAAGAAAAAATCGGAGCATTAAATTACATTGCTAAATGGCAAGCTCTTCGAGGAGAAGACTTAAATATTGATATGGATGAGGAAATGGTTTTGACTTGCTCAAAAACAAAAGTGAGAGTTACATTTACAATGGACTTGGAAAAACTTAAAAATTCAATTTAATGGACTTTTTGGCTATTGATGTAGAAACCGCCAATTCTGATATGGCATCAATCTGCCAAATTGGATTTGTCATTTATGAAAACGGACAAATAAAAAAAGAATGGTCAAGTTTATTAGACCCAGAAGATTACTTTGACTTTTGGAACGAATCAATACATAATATAACAGAAGAAGATATTATTGACAGTCCAAAATTTCCAGAAGTATATGAGTTTCTTAAACAAAATTTAGAAAATTATATTTGTGTTTGTCACACTCATTTTGACCGAGTTTCAATAAATCGAACTTGCGAAAAATATGGACTTCCTTCAATTCAAAACAGTTGGATTGACACAGCAAAAGTTTCTCGAAGATGTTGGGAAGAATTTGCATATAAAGGATATGGACTTGCGAATGTTTGTAAAAAATTGGATTTCTCTTTTAATCACCACGATGCATTGGAAGATGCAAAAGCTTGTGCTCATATTTTACTTTCAGCAATTAAGGAAAAAGAGAACACTATTGATGATTGGCTAATAAGAGTAAACAATCCGATTTTAGCTAATGCAAAAAATTATAGTGATTCCGTTTCAAAAGAGGGAAATCCAAATGGAAATCTATTCGGAGAAATTTTAGTGTTTACAGGTTCATTACAAATTCCAAGAAGAGAAGCCTCATTACTTGCATCAGAAATAGGTTGTAAAGTAGAAAACGGAGTAACAAAGAAAACAACTCTTTTAGTGGTTGGAGACCAAGATTTAAGTAAACTTTCGGGAAAGAAAAAAAGCTCGAAACATCTAAAAGCAGAAGAATTGAAAAATAATGGACAAAACATCAGAATATTGAAAGAATCTGATTTTGTTGCATTGTACGAATCGAATAAAGAATAAATTAAAAATAACTTTGCCTAACAATGGCTATAGTTCATTGCTTCGGATTTTCTGCCGAAAATCCTCGCACTTTTACTATCTTGTTTTCTTAATCGGAAAATCCTCGCGGATTTTCACGCAACGAAACCATAGCCGAAACCGTTGGCGTGCATGCAAAAGAACAGAGAATAAATAATGGCATTAAGTTGGAATGAAATAAAAGACCGAGCCTTAAAATTCACAAAAGAATGGCAAGGAGAAAGCAGAGAACGTGCTGAAAAAGACACGTTTTGGAATGACTTTTTTAATGTTTTCGGTATTTCAAGGAGACGACTAGCCACCTTTGAAGAACCAGTAAAAAAACTGAACAATAAACAAGGCTTCATTGACCTTTTTTGGAAAGGAACACTGCTTGTAGAACACAAATCAAAAGGAAAAAATCTTGATGCAGCTTTTGAACAAGCGACTGACTACTTTCATGGAATCAAAGAGCATGAATTACCAAAATATGTTTTGGTTTCTGACTTTGAAAACTTCAAACTGTATGACCTTGACGACAAAAAAGAATATGAGTTTGGAATAAAAGACTTCCATAAAAACATTAAGCTTTTTGGATTCATAGCAGGTTATCAAAAACGGACTTTCAAGGATGAAGACCCTGTAAATATCAAAGCAGCCGAACTAATGGGAAAACTTCATGACCAATTAGAAGAAAGCGGTTATGAAGGACATCCCTTAGAAGTTTTCTTGGTAAGGTTGCTTTTTTGCTTGTTTGCAGACGACACAGGAATTTTTGAAAAAGATACGTTCAAAGAGTTTATAGAAGTTAAAACAAATGAAGACGGAAGCGATATTGGTGCATGGCTAGCTCAATATTTTCAAGTTCTAAACACACCTACTGCCAAACGACTTAAAAACCTTGACGAACATTTAGCAGCTTTTCCTTATGTAAACGGTAAACTCTTTGAAGAACCTTTGCCAATTGCATCATTCAATTCAAGAATGCGTGAAATTCTTTTAGAATGCAGTTCATTGGATTGGGGCAAAATTTCGCCTGCGATTTTTGGTAGTATGTTCCAAAGCGTAATGAATCCCGAAGAACGTAGAAATCTTGGAGCTCATTACACGTCTGAAAAGAACATACTCAAACTTATAAAACCACTTTTTCTTGACGAACTTCAAGCAGAATTTCAAAAGGCAAAAAGCAATAAAAACAAGCTCAAAGAATTTCACCAAAAACTCGGTAGTTTAAAATTTCTTGACCCAGCTTGTGGTTGTGGTAACTTCTTAATCATTACCTACCGTGAATTACGACTTTTAGAATTGGAAGTCCTTAAAGAGTTGTATGGTGGTCAACAAGTTTTTGGAATCGACCAAATAATGCTCGTTGATGTTGACCAATTCTATGGTATTGAATATGATGAGTTTCCTGCTCGCATTGCAGAAGTTGCCTTGTGGCTAATGGATCACCAAATGAACTTGCGTATTTCAGAAGCATTCGGGATGTACTACGCACGTTTACCATTAAAAAAGTCAGCAACTATCGTGCATGGAAACGCTCTACGAAGCGAATGGACAGAGATAATTCCAAAATCTGAACTATCTTACATTCTTGGTAATCCACCTTTTTATGGCTCTAAAAACCAAAACAAAGAACAAAAAGAAGACATGAAAAATGTTTTTGGTTCATTGAAAGGTTCAGGGGTTTTGGATTATGTGACAGCATGGTATTTAAGGGCAGCCCAGTTAATACAATCTTCGAAAATAGAATGTGCTTTCGTTTCAACAAATTCAATTACTCAAGGAGAGCAAGTTGCAGTTTTATGGAACGAGCTGCTAAACCGTTATTCAATCAAGATAAACTTTGCTCACCGCACATTTAATTGGAAAAATGAAGCAAAAGGTAATGCTGCTGTTCATGTGGTCATTATAGGTTTTGCAATTTTCGACAAGAAACCAAAAAGACTTTTTGAATACTCTGATATTAAAGGAGAGCCTCATGAAGTAAAGGCTAAGAATATTAACCCATACTTAGTTGATGCTTCTAACTCAGTTGCGATTTCAAGAAGTAAACCGTTATGCTCTGTCCAAGAAGTTATTCGTGGTAGTGAAACTACAGATAGTGGTAATTTCATGTTATCAGAAGAAGAAAAAAATGAACTTTTAAAAAACTATCCTCAGTCAGAAAGCTTTGTTAGGACTTTTCAAGGTGGTGGTGATATTATCAATAATCGTAAAAGATATTGTCTATGGCTCAGAGATGTCAGTCCTGCCGCATATCGAAACATACCTTTGGTAATGGAGAAAGTTCAAGCTGTTAAAGATTTTCGACTAAGTAGTAAAAAAGAACGTACACGAAAATGGGCTGAATTTCCAACCTTATTTTCTGAAGACAGACAACCTGAAAATGATTTTTTAGTAATTCCAAAAGTTTCATCAGAAAGGAGAAAATATGTTCCTATTGCCTATTTACCTTCTTCTGTAATCATAAACAACACTGCTTCTGCTCTACCTAATGCCAACCTTTGGTATTTTGGTATAATTACAAGTCTAATGCATATGACTTGGTTAAAATATACTTGCGGAAGGATGAAAAGCGACTATATATATTCTATTCAGATTGTTTACAACAACTATCCTTGGCCAAAAGAGCCAAGTGATAAGAACAAAAAAGCAGTTGAAACTAAAGCGCAAAAAGTATTGGACGTTAGAGCTGAGTTCCCTGAAAGTAGTCTTGCTGATTTGTATGACCCTTTAACTATGCCACCAAAATTGGTGAAAGCTCACCAAGAGTTGGACAAGGCAGTTGATTTGTGTTACAGACCACAAGCATTCACAAACGAAACGGCTCGGATTGAATTTCTATTTGACTTGTACAATGAATACACAATGCCATTATTGAAAAAAGAAAAGAAAACTAAAAAGAAATAAAGCACGACACGCCAACAATGGCTATACGTAATGCGGGTGAAAGTGCTGATATGAAGTTAATTACATTAAATAAACTAACTGCTAAACGGAAAGTGAAGTGCCTTGAAATCCCGCACTACGCATAGCCGAGACCGTTGTGCAACATTTGAACAAAGGCATCGTCCTGAAATAGGTTGACTAAAAAATCATTTAAAATTAGTCAACATATGGAACAACAATCAAAATCATCCTGCCAAAAAAAAGCCTATCAAAAAGTAGGGTTTGAACTCAAACTTTTAATCATTGACCAAATTCATAACGGACAGATCTCTGTCAATTATGCAGCTAAAAAATATCAGGTTTCTAGAAGCTCTATTCAGTATTGGATAAAAAAATACAGTACCTTAGAGCAAAAGAAATTAGGAATGAGCAAAAAAGACGAGATCAAAAAACTTAAAGAAAAGATTGAAGAACTGGAGTTCGTAAAGGACTTCCAACAGGACATCATAGCTGACATGGAACTCATTACAGGCGTGGATATGTCAAAAAAGTCATTGCCCAAAACATTAGCAGACGAGATAGAGAAAAAGAAACAAAACCGTTTAAAAGAAAATGGTTAACTACATGTTTTGGGATATCCAAACAAGCCTTTTATAAACGCTTAAAATCTTATAAAAACAAGCAGATTAACGAACAAATCTTATTACAACTAGTCAAACAATGTCGTAATAAAATAGGACAACAAACTGGTGGTAAAAAACTTTATGACCACCTAAAAAAAGACATGAAAAATCAGAACATAAAAATGGGAAGAGATAAGTTTTTAATATTCCTCAAGAACCATAACCTACTGGTTAAGAGAAATAAAAATTATCATATCACAACCAATTCTAAACATCATTTCTTTAAATACAAGAACCTGGTGAAAGATAAACTACCTACCAGAGCTGAACAACTTTGGGTAACAGATATAACATATATCAAAACCGAAAAAGGACACAACTATCTGGCCTTGGTAACAGATGCATACTCTAAACAAATCATGGGATACCAACTAAGTAACCACATGAGGACAGAACTATGCTTAAATGCGCTTAAAATGGCTTTAAATAACAGGAAGTATCCTAATGAAAAACTCATCCATCATTCGGATAGAGGCATCCAATATTGTAATCCTGCTTACACGCAGTTTGCCGAGAAAAACAACCTAACTATAAGCATGACTGAGCAGTACGACCCTTACGAAAACGCCGTGGCCGAACGTATTAACAAAACTCTTAAGTATGAATATGGATTAAAACAAACCATTAAAAACACTAATCTAGCTCAAAAAATGACTAAAAAAGCTATATTTACATACAACAATTTTAGAACGCATTGGAGTCTCAATTTAAGCACACCTAAAATGGCCCACTTAAAACAAAATATAGACTACAAATCGTATCGGAAAAATAATAACAAACTGGAATTTTTAACCATTTAAAATACATCCAAAAATGGTCAACCTATTTCAGGACAAGACAGGCATTGTAAAGAAGTTATCAAACTAGATTCATCTTCTTTTTTAAATGATGATTATGATTTCGGATATCTATTTACATCTTTATACTGCCATAACAGATTTACTATACTCCACGTACCATCTTGTTTTATTAAATGTAAGTATTCCACCCAATTATCTGAAACCAATTTTACTGTAGCTATGCGATTATAAATATCCAGTATGGTAATAGTGTTTGATGGATTAAAAGGGAATTTGGTGTTTGATTTATTCCACGTGGCTGCATATTCTATCATCTGTGCCTTTGTTGTTGCTCTAGCATATTCTTTTTTTGTTGTTCTATCCCAGCCAATAGTAACCTTATTTAGACTATCATTAAGGACTTCGTTCATTAAATTTGGTTTTAAATCTTGTAATGCAACCAAATAACCCAGAGATAGTCTTTTAATCTCGGTTGAATCTTTTTTAGAAGCTATAGCGGCTAATGTGATTTTTGCGTTAGATGGAATTTCACTAGTTCGAATTCTTTTCTTGTCTACATCAAATTGATCTAAACCAATATAGTTTCCAATACTATCATATTTTTTTTCTCCGTAAGCAAATCCCCATTGATTCGTTACTAAATTATCATTTTCGTCATAGTAGCTGTAGGTAGCATGGTTTCCGTTGGTGTCATATATATCTTTATATGAAGCTGTTCCTTTATCATTTGCAATTACTTTTAAATTGTCATCTAGATTATAATGTGCTAAAGGAAAGCCATTTTTGTCTAAAAGTATTCCTGTTGTTCCAAACTGAAAATAAGGAGATAATGCAACGGCTTCCTTTTTTAAATTATAACGTTTTTCAATGATTAACTTCTTGTTTTTGCTCCATTGATATTCTGATATTCCCCAATTAGATTCCATAGGCAGGTCTTTTTCATCGTAAAACTGAAGTTTGCTCTTAAAACCTCGTTTATTGAAGGTATAAACCTCTTTAAAGATCTCTCGATCATTAGTTATTCGTTTTCCATTCTTATCATAAAAAACTCTAATCTCCTTATCTTTTGGATATGATATTTCAACTCTGTAAACGCCTAAAGAAGCTAATGGATGTTGTCTTTCGGTATGATAATGATTATTGATAATTTCAATAATTCTTCCAGAATCGTCATACTTAAAAATATAATGCGACGTGGTTTCAGCTGTTTCTTTATTAATTGGATAAGTCCCATTTAAATCTAGATATGGGGACACATGATTATATCTTAAATGTCTAAAATATTGAGTTCTATCAGTATTTTGAGCGTAACTTGTTGCCATTATAATAAATAGCACTGCTAGTTGGAAATATTTCATATTTGATTGATGTATTATTGATTTTGATTGAGCTGTTTCATCACATTAGCCTTATAAAAATCGCCAATTGGAATTTCTATCTTACCTATTTCAATATCTTGTTTTGTAAACGCTGTGATTTTTGTTGTATTAACTATATACGACCGATGGACTCTTAAAAAACGGGAATCTAATTTTTCTTCAAAAGCGGTAATGCCATGCTTCAACATTATAGAAGCGTCTTGAAGGTGAATTTTAATATAATCTTTGATGCTTTCAATATAGATTATGTCATCAAAAAAAACTTTGATGTTCTTTTTGTTGCTTTGAACAAAAATATGTGAATCTTCAAATTGTGAGTTTTCTGTAACTCCAATAGATGATTTACTAGTATCTATAAATTTTTCAATCGCTTGAAAAAAACGTTGAAATGTAATTGGTTTTAAAAGATAATCCAAAGCATTTAAATCAAAACCTTCAATAGCATAGTCTCTATAGGCAGTCGTAAATATCACTTTAGGCTTATGCTTTAAGGTTTTTAAAAAGTCAGTTCCTTTTAGCACTGGCATTTCTATATCCAAAAACAATAAATCTATGGTTTCAGACTGCAATACTTTATGCGCCTCAATTGCAGATGAACACGATGCTATTAATTCAAAATTATCGAATTGAGACAAATGAGTTTCAATAAGCTCTCTTGCTAAACTTTCATCATCAACGATTAGACATTTATACTGCATTATTTGTAATTTTTAAGTTTACGGAATATAGGTCTCGTTCATTATTAACGTCTAATTTATAACTACCTGGATATAATAAATCTAATTGTTTTTTTATGTTCTTCAAGCCAATGGTTTCTCGGTTTTCATCATGATTTTTTTCGGAAATAGCTGGCTTTGTATTTACTATTCTAAATTCGATATTTCGTACATCGCCTTTAATATAAATATCAATACGTGCTGTATGTATCTCTTGGCTAACACCATGTTTAAAAGCATTTTCTAAAAACGTAAGCAAAAGTAATGGCGCTATTTTAGCATCATGCGTTATATCCGTATTAAAACTAACTTTCACACGATTTCCATAGCGCACTTCTTCGAGATCTACGTAATTGTGCAAAAGTGCCACTTCATTTTTTAATAGGACATACTTGTCCTTACATTGGTATAATATATAATCTAATATTTCAGAAAGTTTAGCAATTACTTCAGGTGTCTTATCCGATTTTTTTAATGCAAGCACATATAAATTGTTTAATGTGTTAAATAAAAAATGCGGGTTTAATTGATTTTTTAGAGCATTTAATTCTGAAGTTCTTTTTTGTTCTAATAAGTTAGCCGTTTCTTTTTGTTTTTGGTAATAATTAAAAACAACTAAAATTATGGTTGGAAAAAGATACCCAGGAATACTACCTATGTACGCAGGGAAGTTTGTAAACCTGTCTGCTAGAATAAAGGGAGGCCTGTACGAAAATTCATCAGGATAAGAAGGTATTAAAATGTATGCTTTATAAATAGAGTAGCTAATAAATAAAATATAAATTAAGACCAAACAACTAGAGAAAAAGACAAGTTTTCTATTGGCATTTAATAAATATGGGATACCTATTTTTATAATAGCATACGCTAATATTATTTGCAGAATTAGCTTAAAAAAAACAGATTCAAATAAAAATATTTTATTGGTTTCATAAGGCCAAGACACACTCATGAAATAAATGAGTAAGACTGTCCAGAACAAGATATGTTGGAATGTTTTTTTATTTAAAAAAGAAGCCATATCTATTAATTAGTAAACTTTGTTGCTTAAGTAAATCTACAATTTATAGGTAATCTATTGTTTATTAATAGACAGAAATATGATTACAGCCAATAAAAAGCTATAATGCACAAACAAAACGGTTTTTGGTTCAATTTTACATTTCTGTCTTCTTAAAGTTTTGATTGGTCTACTTTTTTATTTCTGAATTTAAAAGCGTTATAATTTGCCAACATGAATTATAAATTAAAAAACGATGAAACGTACATTAGTAACAACATTTGTATTAATTATTTTTTCAGCAATGCTTGGTGTTGCTCAAAACACTAATCTTAAATATGCTAATTTAATAAGAGATGGTTGGAAACTTTGCTTGGAAAAAGACTATAATGGCTCGGCAAAACTCTACGAAAAAGCCTTTAAGCTTAATAATGAAGTCCCTTTGAATGACCGCTATAACGCCTCGTGTATTTATGCCTTATCTGGAAATGTCAATATGGCTTTCCATCATTTATTTATTACTGCAAATGATTTAAAGTGGGATGATTATAATCATTTAATCAATGATAGTGATTTAAAAATTTTGCATTCAGATAAACGCTGGGAAGAATTAAAGTCGATTGTCATGCAAAATAAAGAAGAGACTGAAGCGCACTTTGACAAAGATTTGGTAGCTGTATTAGACACCATATATTATGACGATCAAAGCACTCGAAACCAAATCCGTTCTATGGAAGAGAAGTATGGAAGAAATTCTAAAGAAATGGATACCTTTTGGCAAACTATTCTTAAAAAAGACTCTATTAACCTTATTAAGGTTAGTAAGATTTTAGATGAAAGAGGATGGCCAAGTAAATCACTTATTGGCAAACGAGGCACTTCTACCCTATTTTTAGTGATACAACATGCCGATCAAGAAGCTCAAGAAAAGTATTTACCTTTAATTGAAAAAGCAGTAGCAGACAACAATCTTCCTAAAAGACAATATGCCATGTTTTATGACAGACTACTTTTAAGAAGGGGCGAAAAACAAATTTATGGAACTCAATTAGCAATTAATAATGAAAGTAAAACACCTTATGTCCTGCCATTAAAAGACCCAACTAATGTTGATGCTCGAAGATTACAAATGGGGCTTAATACCATGCAAGAAAATCTAAATAGATGGAATCTTATTTGGGATATAGAAACCTACATTAAAGAACTACCAGCTATTGAAGCTAAAGAGAAAGAGCTAAATAACAAAAAAATATAATTTACTTGCAAAATATAACAGATTGTAAACTTAAGAAGGGCCTATTCAATAACGTAACGCAACAAATCTAAATTTATAGATTTTTAAAAATGAGTTCAAAAATATGAGATGTTTAATACTATTATTGTTTATTTTAATATCCTGTAAGAATTCTACTGACCATAAATCTGAATCAAAGACCTTTGAAGAAATTCATAGTCAGGCAATATTTGTTGATTCCCATAACGATATTCTGTTACAGACAATGGGAAAAGGTTATATAATTGACCATGACTTAACAGGAAAAACCCATAGTGATTTAGACAGAATGAAAGTAGGCGGATTAGATGTTCAATTTTTTTCTGTTTGGAGCGATGGCAACCAGAAAAACCCATACAATTTTGCCAATACACAAATAGACAGCTTGGATGCAGTTATTAAAAGAAATCCGAACAAGATAGTTAAAGTTGCAAACACCAAAGAATTACTAAATACAGTAAACCAGAATAAAATAGCTGCCTTAATTGGTTTGGAGGGTGGACATCAGATTGAAGATGACTTGAAAAAATTAGATTCTCTTTACAATCGTGGAGTTCGCTATATAACGCTTACCTGGAACAATTCCACCCAATGGGCAACCAGTGCATTTGATGAGACAAAAGAAAACAGCACACTTAATTCTGAAGGAAGAAAAGGACTTACCGAATTTGGGAAACAAGTTATCCGTAAGATGAACGAATTAGGAATAATCATAGACGTTTCGCATGTTGGAGAACAAACTTTTTGGGATGTTATTTCTAACACAAAAAAACCGATTATTGCCTCTCACAGTTCTGTATATAGCATCTGCCCTCATCCTCGAAATCTAAAAGATGACCAGATAAAAGCAATTGCAAAAAATGGGGGTGTTGTCCAGATTAATTTCAATTCAGGATTTTTAGATTCAACCGTCGGAAAAAAAGAAAACCAGTTTCTTAAAAAACATAAGGCTGAAATTGACTCTCTCAAACTTTCCGGTGTTAATCCTTATTTCGCAGAAGAATTAATGTACTCAAAATACCATCAAGAATCAGAGAAATTAAAAGCCTCCTTTAATTTAGTAATTGAACATCTTGAGTATATTATTAAACTAGTTGGAATTGACTATGTTGGAATAGGGTCTGATTTTGACGGAATTGTTTTACCACCAAAACAACTAAATGACGTCACGAAATATCCTTTAATTACAAAAGCGTTGGTCGAAAAAGGATATAATCAAAATGACATTTCAAAGATTCTTGGAGGAAATATATTGAGGGTTTTAAAAGCAAATGAATGAATAAAAATGGCTGCTACCAACACCGTGTATAGCGCTAAAATTCTCGACAGCTCCCAATCTACAATCTCCAGCACAAACGAAAACAACAAACCACGAAAAATTATTAGCTACAGAACACCAAAAAACATTAAAATATGAACTAAAAAATGTAGCTTAGCAGCAACTAAAAAAAGCGCCGTTTGTTGCGTTAGCACATTGAATACAAGACTATGAGAAATAATTTTATCTTGATTTTATTATCAACATTGCTACTATCTTGTGGAAATGATGATTCATCTAACCCAAACAATACTGTAAATCTAGTTGGCCAGTGGAAAATTACGCAACGGACTATTGACGGAAATGAAAATCCTCTCGGAGAATGCGAACCGTTCAGTACTTATACTTATATTGAAAATGGAACTTATTCTGAATTACACTACACGGCAGATGCAAATACAGAGTGTTTAGATAATCCGAGTATTGAATTTAATGGAACTTGGCAAAAAAACAGTGAAACAAGTTATTCTTTTACAAACTCTAACGACGAAACTTCCGAATTTTTAATTGAATTTAATTCCAATAATTCTTTTACAAAAACATTTTCCACGTTGTCTAATCCAAATGACCCAATTATTCAGACTATAACCGAAAAGTTTATAAGAATAGAATAAAAAACGCTACACGCGGCCTTTGCGACCCTTAAAAAATGAACCTTGAGCCTATTTTAAACAACATAGAACAAGCATACGCACCGCTTTCCAAAGCGTGTCGCGAAGAGTTTATAGCAAATTCTGAGGTGAAGCATTTTGAAAAAGGCGACATTGTAGTGCGCGAAGGCCAATATGCTAAAAAAGCCTATCTAATTATCAACGGCTGTGCGCGAGCCTACTACTTAAAGAATGGGAAGGACATAACCGATTGGCTTACCTTTGAAAATCAGTTTATGGCTTCTATTATTAGTTTTTTCAGCAATGAACCGAGTCCGCATTATGTGGCATTTGCAGAAGATTCGACCGTTCTCGAATTTTCGAAAGACACGGTTGATGCCCTTTCAAACAAGCACCATGATTTTGAACGCTTTATAAGCAAAATCGTTACAGAAACCATGCTGGGGCTTTGCGAACGATTACATATCGTCCAATTCTCGAAAGCCGAAGAACGCTATCAGCATTTAATTAGCGTTTATCCCAACATTACCCAACGCATTCCTTTAACGCACATTGCCTCTTATTTGGGCATTACATTAGAAACGTTAAGCAGAATTAGAAGCAAAAACGTTCGAATTTGATTTAGATCAAATGAAGCGTCTTCCATTAATGCAATCTTTGTAAAAAATTAAACCAATGGAAGAAAATAAGACAGTCAATAAATCAATTTGGGGCACATGGTGGACGGCTTTTAGAAAATGGTTCTACCCAGCTTGGCTTATCTACGAAACTGTCATTCGTTTTTACGACTATGCACTAGGCGTTTATCACTATATCATCCTTCAAGAACAAATTTGGGGCGTAAAAATGGCTCAACCAGTCGCCCTATTGGCCAGTAGCCTCACATTTGCTATATGCTTTTTCTTTCTGACTGTCCCGGCTTCCATGGCATTGTTCAGGTATTTTAACACAAAAGACCTAGCAAGTAATTCAACAGAACAAAAAATTAAAAGGTTTCTCTAAACGTATGAAATGAGCCAAAACAAATCTTGAAACCCAAAGAGATGATTATTGGCGAATTACATCTAACCCCTTAAAAACAATAAATATTAACAGATGAAAAGAATATTGGTCATAAATGGGCATCCCGATAAAGAAAGCTTCAACTTCGCCCTGTCCAACGCCTACACCAAAGGAGCTTTAGCCAGTAATGCTGAAGTTAAAACAATCAACATCCGAGAGCTTCAGTTTAACCCGAATCTTGAGTTTGGCTACAGAAAACGAACCGAATTGGAACCGGACCTCATCAAGGCCCAGGAGAAGTTAAAATGGGCAAATCATATTGTATGGGTTTACCCAGTTTGGTGGGGCTCTGTTCCCGCAATTATGAAAGGCTTTTTAGACCGGGTATTGCTTCCCGGGTTTGCGTTTCAAAAACGACCAAATTCACTTTGGTGGGATAAACTAATTACAGCCAAAACATCCCGAATCATCTGCACCATGGATCAGCCAAACTGGTACTATAAGTGGTTTTATGGCAACCCCAGTCACAATGCCATAAAAAAATCGACCCTGCGTTTTATTGGCGTGAAATCGGTTAACATAACCGCTATTGGCCCCGTTAGATTATCTAAAGATAAATTCCGTGAAAAATGGCTAAAAAAGGTTGAAAAATTAGGAGAAAAGAACCTATAAAAATGAAAGCTAACCCCACTACCGCGCGATTGCATCGCAAACCAACAAGGCGTATCATTGCAATTTGATATCTTTAGGCTATGTTAAGGAAACCATAACCAAACCGTTGCCTTAATAAATGCACAAGTAAATGATAGGGATTTTAGTCGCAATGGCCATTTCGTGGGTGCTTTTACATGTTACTGAAAAGAAAAATATTTTAGCGTTAGGGTTTCTCCCTCTAACAAAAAGGCTAAAGCAATTCTTAATCGGGTTTTTAATTAGCGGGGCACTTTGTGCGCTTGCACAATATTTAGAGGCTTATCTAAAATCAGCTGCCTGGGTTTTTAATGATCATATTAGTCCCTAAATGGCTTTAAACGCCTTTTGGTGGGATTTTAAATCTGTACTAACAGAAGAACTCGTTTTTCGCGGCGCATTACTTTAAATCCTCATTCAAAAAATAGGTACGAAAAGAGGCGTTTTAATTTCGGCAATAGCCTTCGGAATTTATCATTGGTTCTCATACGGCGTTTTAGGAAATATAATGGCCATGATTTTAGTGTTTATCGGAACTGGATTAATGGGCTACGCTTGGGCCTGGGCGTTTTCGAAAACCAAATCCATTATGCTGCCTTTCGGGCTTCATTTGGGATGGAATTTTGTTTACAACACCATATTTTCGAAAGGACCGCTGGGCAACTTAGTCTTAATTTCTAAAGGCGAAAACGAGTTAACCGATTGGGCTTCACTCTTCAACTTTATAAGTGGCTTGATTATCGTTCCTTTTATAGTGCTCCTGTATGTAAAGTATTTTGTAAAAAAAGAAACAAACATAAAAACCTCACCCAACTAAAGCACGACAACAACCTCCTTTATCTTCAACTTTTTAACCGCAATCCAGCTGCTGTAATTATCGGGATACAACACCCCTTTCATCACAGAAAAAACTTGCTTTAATAGCACAGTACTGCCTAGTTTCCTTTTCAAAAAAAATAGCCCTATTGGTCTTTCTCTGTTTTCAACTAGAATCATTTCTAAGCCTTAAGCCATCAGCTTTTATTAGCGCTCTTCAAAAAAAAAAACAGTTTAAAAATGTTTACCATTTCATAATTCTACCATTAAGTAAGAGCGACAGAAAATTACCACATAAAAAATAACTATAACAAAAACTCATGAATTTAATTAAACACACTTTTAGACTTACAGCCCTTATGCTTGCAACACTTGTACTAACCTCTTGCAGTAAAGACGATGACAGCACGACTAACCCCAACACCAATAATTCGGTAAACATTGAAGAAGGACGGATTACCTTTGATATTTCAAACTTTGAAAATACCACTATGAACGGTGACGTGGAGTATTTCCTTAACAACAGTTACCCTACTAAATACTTCAGCATCTCTAATGTCGAATCCATGATGCATAACGACAGGATGTGGGGCATTCTCATTGAACAACACTCCAACGACGACATTGTTCTTCCACAGCCGGGAGAATACCCTATTGTTCAGGGGTTGGCAAACACCTACGACCAAACCTCCTTTAATATTACCGTCTCTATGTTTACAGATACCATGACCGATACAGGCTTGCATTTTGGAGGAAATAGCGGCGACATTACCGGCACTCTAAAAATCGTTAGCATTACCAACAACATTGTTAAAGGCACCTTTAATTTTGAAGCCTACGCCTCATCTGGACAAAAAATTATTGTAACCAACGGCAAATTTGCCGCACCAAAACACTCATGGTAAAATAGGTCATACTTCCTAAATGTTATAAAATGAAAACAACCATCCTCTTTAAGATGCTAATTTTTTGCGTCTGTATCTGCTTAGGTAGCCCTAGTGTTTTTGCTCAAGATACAACGAACGCAACCACCATTAAACTGGACTTCACCCCAGATTTTATCGATTTTTCACCCGATGATCGTTATATGGTAGCCGAAAACGAAACCCGATACCTAGTGTGGGACACCCAAACCAACAACAAGGTTGTTGAGGGCAAGTATGCCTTTAAAATCGGTCGGTTTGCAAAAAGCATCTCGATTCCCTCTGGGAGTGGGTATTTTTTATTTGGCAACGAAAAGGTGTTTATAACCATCGATTACCAGCATAACAACTCCCACATTAAAGCCTTTAATCTAAAAGACGGCACGCAAATTTGGGAAACCAACCAGTTAGACATAGGCATTGGTTTAACAGAAACCCTTATTAGTGCACACGCAGGGAGCACATTGGATGTAGAGGTAAATGGCATCAAACTGTCAAAACCACAGCTGGCAAACAATTTCTTTACCCGCGACCGCTTTCTCGACAGGCTTATCAATTACGTTCCCGAAAAACACGCCATCGCTCTTAATGGCAAAAACGGATTGCAATTGATAGATGTTCGCAACGGAAAAATCCTATGGACACAACAAGCCTTTAAAGGAGGCATTGGCGAGTTGCTATACAACGCACCATCCAACAAACTTCTTGCCATTACTGTACCGGCAACCGATGGCGCTATCGACCTACTTACCACCACGCCCGAAGTAATTGCCCTAAATGCCACGACTGGAACCATAGCCTGGAAAGTGGCCTATACCGGAGACTTTATGCCCAATTACGCCTCTATTGTTAACAACACCTTGGTGCTTCCTTATCTGGAACTCGCTTTTATCGACCTAAAAACCGGCACCGAACGCCAGGGCGATGTGCATAGCCGTATGGCCGCAGCAAAAAACGTGACCAAAGGATTGGGAGGCCTAATGGCTATAGACAAAGCCATGGGCGGCAGTTTTGGAGCTAATGCCAATCAACCCAGTAAATACAATAGGCTTATTCCTCGTGCGCTTCATTTTAACAACCAAGGAAAACTGTGTTATTTTACCATGTTTGATAAAAACGGCACATGGGGCACCGGAGGTAAAAAAGGGTACACCATTATCGACATTAAAAAAGATAAAATCGAGCTAGAAGTGCATGACCTTTTGGGCAGCCAATGGACGCCACTACAAGATGCTATGGCCAATGGCATTTTTTATGTAAAAGCAAGCGGAAATTTAAACCGAACCACCATAAAAGCCATTGATGCCCGCAACGGAAAAGAACTTTTTGAGACTGAAAAAGCCAAAAACAGCGCCGATATTTCCAAAGCATTTAATCCTTTTATGATTGATACCCACAACAACCGACTTATTGATGTGGTGTCTAAAGGCGTTTATATATTTAATGCTAAAACAGGCGAAAATATGGCCTATACCTCAACCAAAGATTTGGGAGTTGGCACGGTTAAATTCAGTGAGTTCTTTGCCAACGGCTTGCTAATTTTTGGCACCAAGGGCGTTGGTGTAATAGACTTTAAAGGAAACATTATTGCAAGCGTTTCTACCAAAAACATCAAGGGCTTTGCAGCCACAGCACAAGAAATACAGTTGCTAGAAAACAAGCGATTTATTCGTATTGATGCCAATACCGGAAAACTGTTGGAAGAGCAACCCCTTGGCAAAACCAACCAGATTGCCTTTAGCCCTTCTGGAAAAACACTGGCAAGAGCCAAAGGAGCACATATCGAACTTTTCCAATAAAAGCCACACCTTCATATCACTCAAAAAAAATCCATGGGTTAGGCATTAAACAACCCGTGGACTTTTCATTTTACCACCTCAACAAATCAACAATATCTGCTCCAATTGCCGTTCCTTATTGTTGATACCAATGCTAAAAAAACGCCTAAACATGGCTCCCTTGCAGGCCGTTAAAAACATCATCCATACCAAAAGAGCAACAAAAAGCGTATTAATTTGTACAACCAAAAAAGATTACAACTATCTTTAAACTTTTAAGGTCTACACAACACCTTAACGCAACAAAGCACAAACAAAAAAGAAGACAAAGAAACACAAAACGAACCAGTTGCTGCTAGTAATAACTAACACTAAGCCAGCTTATCCTTTAAAACCAAATGAACAAAACCATATTCGAAATCGCCCAAATGGATTGCCCTTCTGAGGAAACCCTAATCCGAATGAAGTTGGAAGCGTTTTCAAATATTGCCCATTTAGATTTTGATATTGCAAACCGAAAACTAACCGTTTTTCACAGCGGACAGGTCACCCTTATAGAAAAGGCCCTCTCCGAACTAAATTTAGGCAGCAAAACAATAGTAACCCAACAAACCAATCAAACAGATTTTGGCGAAAGCACCAACCAAAAAAAACTGCTCTGGACGGTACTCGCAATTAATTTCGCATTTTTTATTATCGAAATAACAACAGGACTCATTTCGAAATCAATGGGATTGGTTGCAGACAGCCTAGACATGCTTGCAGACAGTTTTGTTTACGGCATTAGCCTATTTGCCGTTGGTGGTTCTTTAGTACGAAAAAAAAAGATAGCCAAACTTGCCGGATACTTTCAAATTATACTGGCCGTTATTGGGTTTGTAGAAGTTTTAAGACGCTTTATAAGCACAGAAACACTGCCAAACTTTTCAACCATGATCGTTGTTTCGGTTTTTGCACTTATGGCCAACGGCCTTTGTCTTTTCATCTTACAAAAGGCAAACAACAAAGAAGATGCCCACATAAAAGCAAGCATGATTTTCACTTCAAATGATGTGATTATTAATCTAGGTGTAATCGTTGCAGGCGTTTTGGTAAACTGGCTAAACTCAAGCAAACCCGATTTAATTATTGGAACCATTGTTTTTGCCCTAGTAATTCAAGGTGCCTATAGGATTTTGAAATTAAGCAAATAATCTTATTTTACATAACATGAAAACAACACCCGAACACAATAACAGAATAGCAAAAATGACCTTTGCCTCGGTATATCCCCACTACGTTACCAAAGTTGAAAAAAAAGGCAGAACCATAGCCGAATTGCATACCGTAATTAAATGGCTTACCGGATTTAATGACGAAGACATACAAAACCATATCGAAAACAAGACCACTTTCGAAACCTTCTTTTCACAGGCCACATTAAACAAGCATGCCCACTTAATTAAAGGGGTGATTTGTGGCTACCGAATAGAAGAGCTTAAAACCCCATTAACAAAACAAGTTAGGTACTTAGACAAGCTGGTAGACGAATTGGCAAAAGGCAAAAAAATGGACAAGATTTTAAGAAAAGAATAGCCCTACAAATGGATTGTTAAAACACAGCAACACCAACACTTTAATATTTTAATATTTTTACTTATATTGATTGCACTTAACCTAACCCCTAAAAACCAGTATTAAATTAAGCAAAATGTATAGTTAAAACATAAAATACTATGGAAAAAAAGTATCCTGCCAAAACTTCCTACGGGTTGTTGTCTTTTATTTTTTTTATATTTTTTGCCCCACTAACACCTAAATTAATCAGCAGCGACTTAAACATCGATAACTTATGGTTAATTGTCTTCCTACTACTTATTTACGCCCTAATACTGCACATGTTTTTAAAGACCAGCTATGTTATAGAACATAACGAGCTTAAAATAAAATGTGGCTTAATTTCCTTTAATCCCATTAAAATTTCCGACATAAAGGAAATCTCCAAAACAAGAAACATCATCTCCTCGCCCGCACCCTCCTTTGACCGAATAGAAATTAAATACGGGAAATTTGATGAAATTATCCTTTCACCAAAAAACAAATTAGACTTCTCTAACGATCTAAAAAAGATTAATCCCAACATAAGAAACAACATTACCCAAGACTAGAAACAGCCCTTTTTAATTAACCCTCACGCCAACATCTGGCACGTTGGCATTACCTCCTGAATTAAAAACACTCAGGCCACGTCCCTAATGGCTAACGCCCATAATCACGCGTATAAGACCAAAGCTTCCTCATGAATTCTATTTTAATTTGCTTTTGTTAGGATTCCTTACTATATTTGTTCAGGCAATAGTGCTTAAACTTAAAAAACATCATTATGGCAAAGTCAATTTTTTATCACGCAGGATGTCCTGTTTGTGTTAGTGCAGAGCACGACATCTTAAACCTAATAGGCTCGGACAATGTAGAAGTCGTTCATGTTGGCGAAAACAAAAACAGAATCCCCGAAGCAGAAAAAGCTGGTGTAAAATCGGTTCCCGCACTGCTTACCCCAAACGGTCATGTGCTTCATATTAACTTTGGAGCTTCTATGGCAGATGTTAAGGGCTAAAACGCCCGGCTTAAATGTTAGGGCTACCCCAGTACGGCAGCCCTAACTTTAATAACTACAAAATAAAGTATCGCACTTGCCCTAACTTCTTAGGATTCCTATATTTGAAAAAAGGTTATTAGCATAAAAAAGGCAGCCCATGGCATCATCATTCAACACAAAACAGCAAGAAGAAAACTTAAATAGTAAAATTGTTGTTGCCCTAGAACGTATTTCCGAAGCCTTTAGAGTGTTGCTTTGGAACGAAAGCAAGGAAACCGCCTTAAGCCCTATTCAAATACAGCTGCTCATTTTTTTACTGTTCCATACTAAAAATGCTGGTACCGTAAGTTATCTAGCCAAAGAATTTAACATGAGTAAGGCAACCATTAGCGACAGCATAAAAGTATTGCTTAAAAAAGAACTGGTTCAAAAAGAAAAAAACCCGAAAGACACCAGAAGCTTTATCGTTACCCTCACCCCTAATGGCCTTAGCGTTGCTAAAAAAGCGGCATCGTTCGCCAACGTTATAGAAAAACCCTTCGACAAACTTAGCCCAGAGAAAAAAGACATTATTTATAACAGTTTGCTAAGCGTTATCAACGACCTCAACCGCTCTGGAATTATTACCGTACAGCGCATGTGTTTTAGCTGTGTTCACTATAAATTACAAGACAACCACCATTATTGCGGCCTGTTACAAAAACCTCTAGCAACCAAAGCACTTAGAGTAGACTGTCCAGAACACGAATTAGCTGTTTAGGTTTACCTGTTTTTTTATGACACTTTTTGATTTTGATACCGACCACACTAAAAACTGGCTCCCTAAAGATGGTATGGTTAATTACTACGGAAAAATCTTGCCTTTGGAACATGCCAATGCCTATTTCGATGACCTCCTAAAAACCATAGCTTGGCAACAGGACGAAGTTGTTATTTACGGCAAGCGCATACGCACCAAACGCAAAGTGGCGTGGTATGGCGATCGGGCTTTTAAATACACCTACGCCAACACCACCAAAAAAGCATTGCCGTGGCCCCAAACATTAATCGCCCTAAAAGCCCTAACAGAACAGCATACCAAGGCTACCTATAACGCCTGTTTGCTCAACCTATACCACACGGGAAACGAAGGCATGTCTTGGCATTGCGATGCCGAACCCGATTTAAAAAAAGAAGCCCCTATTGCATCCTTAAGCTTTGGCGCCCAACGTAAGTTTTCCTTTAAGCACAAACAAACAAAAGAACGGGTAGACATCTTTCTGGAGCACGGCAGTTTATTGCTCATGACAGGCAGTACGCAAACCCATTGGTTGCACAGCCTACCGCCTACTAAAAAAGTAACTTCACCCAGAATTAATTTAACTTTTAGAACCATAACCACCTAAGAAGTTTTTTTTTAAAAAAAACACCCATTTTCCTACGCTTAAGGCTTAAAAAAACGCTACAACGCTTGGAGTAATCTATTATTTTGTATATTGCAATACCCCTTTAAGATTAATAGCTTATGATTATTTCCTTTAGTAATGAAATTTGGAAGGATTTTTCCTTTCCAGAAAGCAATACTGTGGAATCTTTTAAGATTTCAAATTACGGCCGTGTTATTCGTATTATAAACGGCCAAGAAAACAGTGATGAGAAACTTTATCGCCCAAGGCCTGTAAATGGTTACGAAGTGATTAACATCAGGCTTGCCAACGGTAAAAAAACCACGAGGTATTTGCACAAAATTGTTGCGCAGTTATTTATTGAAAACCCAGAAAACAAAAATTTTGTCACCCATCTGGACTTCAACAAAGAAAACAACCACGTTGATAATTTACAATGGATGACCTATAGCGAGCTAGGCAAGCACCACGACAACAACCCCTTGGTTATTAAAGGCAAGGAAAATCGGAAAAAAAACATTCCCTACTCCAAATTAAGTGAGGCCAAGGTAAAATTGATAAAACGAAAAATTTTCGACCCCAATAGAAAAACCCGCCTTAAAATGATTGCCAAACAATTTGGCATCTCAGAAATGCAATTGTGGCGCATAAAATCGGGTGAAAATTGGGGGCATGTTAAAGACTATTAAACCGCCTCATGCAAAATACCTGCTTAGAATGTAACGAAAAGCTCATTGGAAGAATTGACAAAAAATTCTGTAACGACGCCTGTAGAAACACCTACAATAATAGGCTTAATAAAGATTCCAGAAACCTAATTAGAAACGTAAACAACAGGCTTCGTAAAAACTACAGAATTTTAGAGGACCTAAACCCCAACCAAAAAACCAAGGTAAGCCGCTCACGACTTGTTGAAAAAGGGTTCGATTTCAACTATTTAACCACCGTTTACACTACAAAAGCAGGAAAAACCTATTATTTTGTTTACAACCAAGGCTACCTCCCCTTGGAGGACGATTATTTTGCCTTGGTTAAGCGGGAAAATTAAGTGACCTTATTTCCAGTTTTGCCCCTTAAGCTTTAAAGCGGCTTTTAAAATATCCTTTTGACTTATTTGCCCAATAAGTTTGCCATGCTCTAAAATAGGAAAACGACGTATTCTGGAGTTTAAAAACTGTTTTGCAGCATCAAAAATATCCATGTTCCCATCAATGGTCTCTACATGCTTAACCATTCGGCTTTCTACATTACTCTGCTCCATTGGCATATTGTAATACCGGCTTTCGCTAATTTGTTTTAAACAATCCCCTTCAGAGATTATGCCCACCAACTCGTTGTTATCATTAACAACAGGCCCACCAGAGATTTTATTTTCAATCAGCATTTGTATAACCTCCTCAATCGATTGCTCTGGCTTGAACGTGATTAAGTCTTTAGTCATATAATCGCTCACTTTTATAGCTGCGCTTTCAGCCTGCTCTTGCTGTTGTTTCTTTCTAGGCCCTTGAAAACTTTTTATACCCATGGTTATCAGAATTTAATGCGTCTTAAATATATGTTTTTTAATTGATTTTTCCTACTTAACTTTCCTCCCAATGTGTTAATTATTTGTTGTATCTTTTCCTATAAAACCATTTCTATGTTTAAAAAACTTGGGGCATTGGCATTACTTATTGCCGCTGTTGTGTGGAGTTTTCAGGTGTTGTTGCCCAGCGACATCTCGGATATAGATACACCAGACGAGGCCTTTTCAACCCAACGCGCTTTGGTGCACTTAAAAGAACTATCAAAATCGCCACACTATTTAGGCAACCAAGCCCACACTCAAGTAAGAAACTACCTGGTCTCTGAATTGGAAAAACTCGGACTTCAACCTCAAATACAACAAGGCTTTTCACTAAGCAAATGGGGAAACCTCTCAAAACCAAAAAACATCGTTGCTAGAATACCCGGAACCGACAACTCTAAAGCACTCTTGCTGCTTTCGCATTACGACAGCAATCCACACTCCTCCTTTGGCGCAAGCGATGCCGGATCGGGAGTCGTAACCATTTTAGAAGGCATACGCGCCTTTCTCACCAAAGGCAAACCGCACAAAAACGATGTGATTATTCTCTTTACAGATGCTGAAGAGCTCGGGCTAAATGGTGCCGATATTTTTGTAAACCAACACCCTTGGGCCAAAGATGTTGGACTTGTCTTAAATTTTGAGGCCCGTGGCAGCGGCGGCCCCAGCTACATGCTTGTCGAAACCAACCAAGGCAATGCCAACCTGATAAAAGGATTTGTTAAAGCCAATCCTGAATTTCCAGTGGCAAATTCCTTAGCCTATAGCATTTATAAAATGCTGCCTAACGATACCGATTTAACACGCTTTCGTGAAGACCAAGATATCGATGGCTTTAATTTTGCTTTTATCGATGACCATTTTGATTACCACACAGCTCTAGACACCTACAACCGACTAGATAGGCCTTCGCTAGAGCACCAAGGCAGCTACCTCATGCCCTTATTATCGTATTTTTCCAATGCAGATTTAACCCAAATAAAAAGCCATAACGATAACATTTACTTTACCGTCCCAGGTTTTAAAACGGTTATTTATCCTTTTAAATGGATTTTCCCCGCGCTTGGATTGGCTATTTTCTTGTTTGTTCTACTTATTGTTTACGGGGCTAAAAAAGGTGTTTTAACAACTACTGCTGCGCTTAAAGGCGTTTACGCCTTCCTACTTGCTATGTTAGGCACAGCTGCCGCAGGATTTTTGCTTTGGAAAAGCATTTTGGCCTTGTTCCCGCAGTATAACGAAATGCTTCATGGCTTTACGTATAATGGCCACAGTTACATTCTGGCCTTTGCATGCCTATCCCTCGCCATTTGCTTTTATGTGTACCATAAATTTCACAATACAAACAACACGGCCAGCTTGCTCTTAGCTCCTATTTTCTTTTGGCTACTGCTATGTACCTTTGCCGGTGTTGCACTAAAAGGGGCTAGTTTTTTTATTATTCCCGTTTACTTTGCCTTACTAAGCTTGTTTGTACTTATTAGACAAAAACAACCCAACCTAATGCTATTGGCTCTATTGGCAATACCTACCCTAGTTATTATGGCGCCTTTTGTCAACATGTTTCCCATTGGTCTGGGATTAAAAATTCTGTTTGTTTCCTGTGTTTTTGTAAGCTTAAGCTTTGGATTTCTAATGCCCGTTTTTGGGTTCTTTAAACATAAAAAACGCTATGCTATTGTGTTTACAGGTCTTGGACTATGGTTCCTTATTGCGGCATTTTCTTCTTCAAGTTTTTCTGAAGATCGCCCAAAACCAAACAGTCTGGTTTATCTGCTGGATGCCGATAAAGCAACAGCCAACTGGGCCACTTACGACCATATTCTAGACCCTTGGAGCAAAAGCAAGCTAGGCGAAACCCCTAAACTCGCTACTACCCTTAAGTCCTATACCGCAGCCAGCAAATACGCCACAGCATTTTCGTACGTACAACCCGCACAAGTTAAACCGCTCGCCGCACCAACCATAGCGATTTCTACCGATACCATTATAGACCAAAAGCGCACGGTAGAAATATGTGTAACCTCCCATAGAAAAGCCGAAAGGTTTGAGGTGTTTGCCGATACTTCATTAGTATTTAACAAGGCCATGATTAATGGTGTAAATGCCCATACAGCGCCAAGTTCGAACACTGTTTTCGGCAACCGATCAAGCAAACGTTTGTTTAGTTATTACATCACTGAAAACCTTCCGTTGGATCTGGTTTTAACCTTTCCGGCCAATCAGGAAACCACCTTAGAATTTTTTGAAGCCACGTTTAACCTGTTAGAACATCCGGCATTTAATATAAAACCGCGCGAAGCCAACATGATACCGAAACCTTTTGTATTAAATGATGCTGTAATCGTTAAAAAATCCATCACCATTGAAGCGCCTTAAAAACAGATTATTTTTTCTACTTTTAGGGCTTAAATTTTTTAAACATGAAACGCATTACAGGCATTAGCCTTTTTTTATTGGTTTTAAGTATGAATACGATGGCGCAAGACCAATCTCTTAAAAAACATTACGAAGCATTTTACACCCAAATGAAAGCCCAGGGCGATGTTCAAGGTGTAATAAACAGCCTGACGCACCTAAACATTTTAGACCCATCGGTAGCGCGTCAAGACACCTTGGCTTATGTATACATGAGCGAAGGCAAATACATGCAAGCCCTAAATACCATTGGCATTGAAAACAAGGCAACAGACTCTAATTTAGCCATAGAGGTTAAAGCTTTTTCCTTAAAATCTGTAGGACAAACCCAAAAGGCCATTACACATTTCGAAGCCCTTTTTTCGAGAAGCAAGGACGTTACTGTTGCTTACGAATTGGCCGAGCTGTATTTACAACATCAGCAACTAACCCAGGCAGCAACCCATGTAGACTACGGACTAGAACATGTTAAGGACGACATTTTTAGAGTTTATTACGAAACCCAACAACCATATCGTGTGCCAATAAAAGCAGGGTTTCTATACTTAAAAGCCTTAGTCGTGTTTAATCAGGATAAAACCGCAAACATAGATCAGGCCATCACCCTACTTGAAGAAGCCTTAAAGGTGGCTCCTAATTTTAACTTAGCGCACATTAGCAAAAATGCTCTGGAGAGTCAGAAACCTGAAGAAAACACCGAAGAAAACAAAACGAAAAAATAGACTTATTAGCATAAAAAAAGGCGGTTTTAAAACCGCCTTTTTTGTTACATTCTATTTGGGCACATCATTACCAAATTTTCACACGGGCTTCTGGAGCCAAATACATGCTGTCGCTTTCTTTAATTTCGAAGGCTTCATAAAAAGCATCGATGTTTTTTAGCGGCATAACAGCACGATACATGCCTGGCGAGTGCACGCCTGTTTTTACCTGGCTTCTTAAAGCATCATCGGTATACTTGGTACGCCAAACGGTAGCCCACGACATAAAGAAACGTTGCTCTGGCGTGTAACCATCTATGGCTTCTGGCCTGCCGTTTTCTTTTAAATATAGCTGAAGCCCATCGTAAGCTGCATTTACGCCACCCAGGTCACCAATATTTTCACCTAATGTATACGCTCCGTTTAAGTTAACGTCTGGGAACGGTTTTTCGGCACTGTACTGATCGGCCAATTGCTTGCCTAACGTTGTAAACTCTTTTAAGTCTTCTTCTGTCCACCAGTTGTTCAGGTTACCATCGGCATCATATCGCGACCCAGAATCATCAAAACAATGCGATATTTCATGGCCAATAACGGCACCAATACCTCCGTAATTTACAGCCATATCGGCTTCGTAATTGTAAAATGGTGGTTGTAAAATAGCGGCAGGGAAAACGATTTCATTATACGGTGGCATAAAGTAGGCGTTCACAACCTGTGGCGCCATAAGCCATTCGCTTTTATCTACAGGTTTTCCTAAATCGGCAAGGTCCTTCTCATAGTTCCATTTGGAAACACTTTTCATATTATCAAAATAAGTTCCTCCAGCTTCTTTACCAGTAATTTCTAGGGTTGAATAGTCCTCCCATTGGTCTGGATAGGCTATTTTAACGTTCATTTTCTTAAGCTTTTCTATAGCGCGTTCTTTGGTTTCCGGCTCCATCCAGTCAAGGTTCTTAATACGATTTTCGAAAGCTAGTTTAATGTTATCGATCATTTTTCTAGCCTTTTCTTTAGCTTCTGGCGGGAATTTCTCATCTACATAAAGCTTTCCTAAGGCTTCCCCTATGCTACCGTTAATGGTGCTTAAAGCGCGCTCTTCGCGGTCTCTTTGTTTTTTAGACCCGTTTAAATCACGCCCATAAAACTCCCAGTTGGCCTTGTCGATTTCTGTTGACAACAACCCTGACGAACGACGCAACAACGTCCAATCTAAGTAGTTTTTCCACTCTTGCACGTTGTTTTCTTTAATAATAGCATCGAGGGCTTTAAAATAACCCGGATCGCCTACTATAACCGTATCGATTTCATTTACACCTATACCTGTTAGGTATTTTTCCCAATTTACGCTTGGGGTCATTTCATTTAACTGCTCTAACGATTTTGGGTTAAAGCGTTTGCGGGCATCCCTGCGGTCCTCTTTGGTCATTCTAGGCTTTGCCATTCGTGTTTCAAAAGCCAAAATGTTGTCGGCTTTTGCTTGGGCTGTAGCTTCGTCTTCACCAATATATTGAAGCATTTTTGCAATGTGCTTGCGGTACTTCTCTAATTTTTCTTTGGTATCCTCATCTTCATCCAGATAATAATCGCGGCTTAATCCTAAGGATCCAGTCCCTAAAAATGCAGCATTTAGATCGCTGTTTTTTGGGTGTGAGCCAACCCCAAAACCAAAGAACCCGGCACCGCCCATAGGTTCCATTTCAATTAAGTAATCTTCAAGATCCTGTATGTTTTCTATACCATCAATTTTTGCCAAATAAGGCTCTAGAGGCTTAATCCCTTGCGCATCTCTTGAAACTGTATCCATTATGGTTTGAAAAAGCTGTACGGCCTTTTCTTGGTCTGACCCCGGTAAAACTTCTATTTTATTTAGGTCTTTATTATCGGCCATGGCAGCTTTTAAAATGCCCAGCGCATCTTCATCGGTTTTTTTTCTCAACTCGTCAAAGCTTCCCCAACGGGTTCTATCGGCAGGAATCTCGTTCTGGTCGAGCCAGGTGCCATTAACATGTCTGAAAAAATCTGTTTTTGGAGAAACAGAAGGGTCTAAATATTCCAGATTAATTCCCGGAATTGCTTCTTCCTCAACAACGGCTACCTCCTTTTTCTCATCGTTCTTACACGATGTAAAGGCTACCATTGCCACTACAGGAACCCATAAAAGGGCCTTTCTTTTGGTTGTCATAATATTAGTGGTTTTTAGTTTTTGGAGCACAATTTATGCTATTTTAAACGGTTTAATGCCTATTGTTTAATAGATTAACAAAACATTAATAAAATGTTTAGCCCGTTTTACAGGGCTTTGCATGCGTTTAAAATGAATACGGCAGAAAAAACCATTGACCTTAAAGCACCAAGCACCTCAATGCCTTATTATTAAGATTAATTTGGCCTTTGGATTTTTTGGGCGTCGCGCTCGACCTTTTTATTCATCTGAAATTTTAGGTTTGTGTGCGCTTTTAGAACGTCTTCTATAGATGCTACAACCTCTTTTTGTTGGCTGTGACTGGAGATGTTTACCACATTCTCTAGCTTATACATGGCATTCTCTAGCGCCACAATTCTAGCCAAAACAGCTGGCGAGCTTAGGCGTTCTGGTACTGTTGTGCTAAAATCGGCAATCAAGGTTTCGAGCATGTCGTGGTTTTCCTTAAAAAACGACACGTCTGCACGCTTTAAGTTGCTCGTGGTCTCTTCCAATTGGTTATAGGCCTTCCAGTTTTGTGTGATGCTTTTTACTTGCCCATCGAGCTCAAATTCTACAAACGATATTTTTATATCGGCATTGGTTAGTTGTAAAGCAGATTCTTCGGTCGTGTGCTCAGCCGCTCCAGGCGCTTGATCTTTGCACGACACAAGCATTAAGAGCAACCCCACCAATATGATTTTTTTCATGGCCTAAAGTTTAACGAAACAAATATATCGATTTCAAAAGTTAAAGGTTTAAAAACTCGTAACAAAACAAGTTTAGTACCATAAAATATTCTTAATTTTGGAGCCCTAAATAGTTTTGGCATATGACTCCTAAAGTTTTAATTATTGGTGCATGCGGGCAAATTGGCTCCGAGCTTACCCACACGTTAAGAATGCAATATGGCAAGGACCAAGTTATTGCAAGCGATATTAGCTACAACAATACAAATGTTGTAAATTCTGGCCCCTTTGAAATTGTAGATGCCCAAGACTATGCCGCAGTTAAAGACTGTATTGAAAAACACAACATAAATACCGTATACTTAATGGCAGCCATATTGAGTGCCACAGGCGAAAAATACCCCATGAAAGCCTGGGATTTAAACATGGACTCGCTTTTTCATGTGCTTAACCTCGCTAAAGAAGGGTTTATAAAGCGCATGTTCTGGCCATCTAGCATTGCGGTGTTTGGCGCGACAACCCCTAAGGACAACACCCCACAATACACCATTATGGAACCCTCAACGGTATACGGCATTACCAAACAAGTTGGTGAGCGCTGGTGCGAGTATTACCACAACAAGTACAACGTTGATGTTAGAAGCATTAGGTACCCGGGCATTATAAGCTGGAAAACACTTCCCGGCGGTGGCACGACCGATTATGCTGTAGAAATTTACCACGAAGCCTTAAAAAACAGCACCTACCAGTGTTTTCTTTCTGAAGACACCGCACTTCCCATGATGTTTATGGACGATGCCATAAAAGCCACCGTAGATATTATGGCAGCCCCAGCTGAGGCGATAAAAATACGATCGTCCTATAATTTGGCCGCTATTAGCTTTACCCCAAAAGATGTGGCCAATGCCATAAAAAAGCACATCCCAAACTTTACCATAACATACAAAACAGACTACAGGCAAGATATAGCCAGTACTTGGCCAAAAAGCATTGACGACACGCATGCCAGAAACGACTGGAACTGGAAACACAACTTCGATTTAGAAGCCATGACGAAGGAAATGCTAGATAATTTATCCAAATCTTAAATTGGTTGGGTTTTCTTTTTTGTTTAATTTTCTTACTTTGCTCGCATCGAGCATTTAACCAAATAAACTTAAAACATGAAAAAACTAAAAATTCTTGCCCTAACTTTATTCTTAACGTCTCCTTTGTTAGCCCAAAAGGTTAAAGTAACCGAAGGCGATTGGAGTAACCTAAAAAACATCGCATCCTACAATTTGGCTTTCGATTATTCCAATCTCGAAATTCCTAAATACGATTCAGAAGAAGAGTTCTTGAAGGACAAAATGAAAAAAAGAGAAGATAAGGAACCCGGTACCGGTGAAAAATTTAGAGAATCGTGGTTTGCTGATAGAGAAGACAGATACGAACCTAAATTTATAGAGTCTTTTAACAAAAGATGGGACGACAAAGAAATTCAGGTTGGCCACGACACAGGTTCGGAATACACCATGAAAATCCATACCACATTTATGTATGCAGGCTACAATGTTGGTGTTGTAAGACAAAACTCTAAAATTGAAGCTACTATTTACGTATTTAAGACCGATACACCAGATCAAATTCTATTTAAAGCAGATTACACCAAGGTAGAAGGCAGTGGAGCCATGGGATACGATTTCAATTCTGGTTACAGAATTTCTGAAGCGTATGCTAAATTAGCCAAGTCGTTTGCCAAAGATTTAAGAAAAAAACTTAAATAATACTTTTTGAAATTCCTGATAAAAAGCCAACGGTTAACCGTTGGCTTCTTCTTTTTCCATATTAATTAAATGGGCCAAATTAGCCACAATACGGTTGTGTTTTTTTACAAACGGGTTGGTTTCATCCCAAACATAACCGGCCAAAACAGCACATATTTGGCGTTTTATCTCGGGGTTTTCGGGGCGGTGAAAAAACAGGGTCTGCAAATTACCGGTATACCACTCTTCTACATAAGTCCTAAACACATTAACCCCCTTCATTATATAATCTACATACTCCTTATCCCAATCTACCTGCTGACCTTTTAGTTGCTTTGCAATTAATTTTGCCGAACACAAAGCCGATTCTGTTGCAAAGGTTACCCCAGACGAAAAGACAGGATCTAAAAACTCGGCACTATTCCCGGTAAGCACAAAGCCTTTACCATATAGCTTGCTAACAGCCTTAGAGTAGTTTCTAATGCAAATAGGGTCAAACTCAAAATCCAGCCCCCTAAAACGGTCTTTATAATAGCTAGAAGTTTCTATCATTTGTTTCATACGTGCTGTTGTAGACCCCTCAAACGAATCGATATATTCATTTTTAGAAACAAAGCCCAAGCTAGTTACCCCGTTAGAAAACGGAATAACCCAAAACCAGGTATCGCGATCTAGCACATCAAACGTTATTAAGGTGCCCTCTTCCCCTTCGGGTCTATTAGGTTCCTTTACATGAGTGAAAATTGAAGAATGCTCGGGAAGGCTCGATGGCTTATCCAAGTTTAACAACCTAGGTAAAACGCGGCCATAGCCACTAGAGTCCACCACAAACTTAGCATTTACCTTATAGGTTTCTCCGGCCTGGTCTTTTACCGTTGTTACAGAATTTCCATCGGCATCAAACGCCACATCCAGCACTTCGTGCTGAAACCTAATATCTACGCCCCATTTTATAAGTTCTTGCGCTAAAGTATTATCAAAATCAGCTCTGGGCACTTGCCAAGTCCAATCCCAACCAGCAGTATGTTTCTTACTAAAATCAAAATTACATACAATATCGTCCCTTAAAAATCGCGCTCCGGGCTTCAATTCAAAATTTTGAGCTTCTAAACAGGCCAACAGGCCTACTTCCTCAAAGTGATCCATGCATCTGGGCAGCAAACTCTCGCCAATAACAAACCTTGGGAATTTACTCTTTTCCAATACTTTAACCTTTAGTCCTTGCTTAAAAAGATAGGACGCCGCTACACATCCTGATGGACCTGCTCCTATAATCAGCACATCAACATTTATATCACTCATACTCAAAATAGTATATAATTCATTTATTATTTTAAATTTGCATTCCAAAATAACTATTTTAGTTTTAGTTATTGAAATATTTGCACAAAAAATAACCCAACCCATAAATTAATGCTAACATTCAACGGGACCTTAGAAATAACAGATTTCTATAACATCATTTTTGACAATCAACAAATCACTATAGATGAGTCGGTTATTGAAACCTTAGATAAAAGTTTCAATTTCTTAAAAGAATTCTCCGAAAACAAAGTCATTTACGGTGTAAATACCGGTTTTGGCCCTATGGCCCAATATAAAATCAAGGATTCTGAGCGCATCGAGCTACAATACAATTTAATTCGCAGCCATGCTTCTGGAACAGGACAGCCCATACCACCCATGTATGTCAAGGCTGCTATGGTTGCCCGCATGAACACCCTTTCGTTAGGAAATTCTGGTGTACACAAATCGGTTGTAAAGCTTATGGCCGAATTTATTAACAGAGATATTACCCCTTTAATTTACGAGCATGGTGGTGTGGGTGCTAGTGGCGATTTGGTACAATTGGCACATTTAGCCTTAGTACTTATAGGCGAAGGCGAAGTATTTTACAAAGGCGAAAGGCGCCAGACCAAAGACGTTTTCGACATGGAAAACCTCAAACCCATTTCTGTAGAACTTCGCGAAGGGCTTGCCCTTATGAATGGCACCTCGGTAATGACTGGTATTGGGCTGGTAAACACCCTTTACACAAGACGCCTACTAAATTGGACGGTCGCTTGTTCTGCTGCCATAAACGAAATTGTAAAGGCTTACGACGATCACCTATCGGAAGAATTAAACAACTCTAAAAAACACGCTGGACAACAACAAATTGCACAAAGCATGCGTGAGCATTTAAAAGACAGCAAGCTTACCCGAAAACGCGAACACCACCTTTATAGCAAGAACGAAGATGTTTCTGTTTTTAAAGAAAAAGTACAAGAATACTACTCCTTACGCTGTGTTCCACAAATTTTAGGGCCTGTGCTAGACACCCTAAACAGTGTGGAAAAAATCTTAATCGAAGAAGTTAATTCGGCCAACGACAACCCTATTGTAGACATTGAAAAACAGCACGTATATCACGGCGGAAATTTTCATGGCGACTACGTCTCCTTAGAAATGGACAAACTAAAAATTGTTGTTACCAAACTTAGCATGCTATCAGAACGCCAACTAAATTACTTACTAAACGCCCGATTAAACGACATGCTGCCCCCATTTGTTAATCTGGGTAAATTAGGACTTAACTTTGGTATGCAGGGCGTTCAATTTACAGCAACCTCAACCACGGCCGAAAACCAAATGCTATCCAACCCCATGTATGTACACAGCATACCTAACAATAACGACAACCAAGACATTGTAAGCATGGGAACCAATGCAGCACTAACCACCAAAAAAGTTATAGAAAATGCTTTTGAAGTGGTAGCCATAGAACTTATTACCATAATACAAGCTATAGAATATCTGGACGTTAAGGACAGCGTTTCGGCAAAAACCAGAAAAATTTACGACGACATTCGCAAGATTGTTCCTATCTTTACAAAAGACGTTATCATGTACCCTTATGTTAACCTTGTGAAAGATTTTATCATAAATAATAAAAGCTATTAATCATTATGAAAACTAAAGCATTCCTATTTTTAAGCCTTATTGGATTTTTCACCAGTTTCGCACAAGAGTTGGCCTTAGCTAGGTTCGATGGAAAATATGGCTACATTAACAAATCTGGAGAATGGCACATAAAACCACAATTTGAAAAAGCTAAAAATTTCTCTGGCGATTTAGCCGAAGTCATAAACGACGAGGGGAAATGGGGCTACATAAACCGCAGTGGCAAATGGGCTATTCCGGCACAGTTTGATCGTGTTAAAGAATTCAACTCCGGAATTGCAGTTGCCGGTATAGAAGACCAATGGTTTTATATTAACACCAAAGGCGAAAAAATTCTAACAGATGTAAAAACCGATAAGTTTTACGATTTTCAAGAAGGATTTGCACAAATAAGACAAGGCGACCTTGTGGGCTTTATCAACACCAAAGGACAGGTTGTTGTGGCTCCTAAATTTGTTAAAGCCTTCGATTATAAAAACGGCTACTCCAAAGTTCGCGAAGGCGAAAAATGGGGGTTAATAGACACCAAAGGCAACTACCATGTAAAAACCATTTACGATGGTGTAAGCAACGTTTACAATGGCAACATTGTAGCCCATAAAGGAGAAGAGCACGGCCTTATTATTAATGGTGAATTTAAAGTAATTGCTGGTGCCGAAAAAATTTGGGACTTCTCTTACAACAGCAGCATAACTTACGCCAAAAAGGAAGGCAACATTGGCTATATTAACAATAAGGGCGAATGGGTGGTTGACCCCATTTACGATAAAGCCAAAGCATTTGCCAATGGCTTAGCGCCTGTTTGTAAAGACAAAAAATGGGGCTATATTAATACCCAAGGAAACGTTATTGTACCTTTAGAGTATAGAGATGCCGAGATTTTTAGTAGAGATGGTCTAGCGCCTGTAAAAACAAAAAAGCTCTGGGGCTTTATTAATAAAAAGGGAGATCTCGTGATTGAAGAGAAATACGGAATCTCCTCTGCAGGATTCGGAGCTATTTTTAAAGACAAAGATGAAAAAGGCTTTATCGATGGCCTTGCTAGAGTAAAATTTGAAAAGCAATGGGGATTTATAAACCAGGAAGGCAAGCTTATAAGCAAGTCGTGGTTTCAAAACCTTGAGCTTTTTTACTAAAACTAAACCTACACCCAACTAACTAAACCAACAATACATGAAATGCGCCCTAATTACAGGTGGATCTAGAGGCATAGGAAGCGCCATTTGCATACAATTGGCAAAAGACACCAACTACCACATTATAATAAACTACAACAGCAATAAGGCTGCGGCTTTAGAAACGCTTAAGGCCGTAGAGGCCGAAGGCAATACCGGAGAAATTATTCAATTTAATGTCTCGGATAGCGAAAACGTAACGTCACAACTAAACACTTGGCAAGAAAACAATCCCGATGCGACTGTAGAGGTTATAGTTAACAATGCCGGAATTACCAAAGACGGCTTATTTATGTGGATGCCTAAAGAAGACTGGCAAAATGTTATCAACACATCGCTTAACGGGTTTTACAATGTCACCAATTTTTTCATTCAAAAACTGCTTCGAAACCGCTATGGCAGAATTGTAAACATCGCCTCGGTTTCTGGTGTAAAAGGCACCGCAGGACAAACCAACTATTCTGCGGCAAAAGGCGCTTTGGTAGGCGCTACAAAAGCCCTAGCCCAAGAAGTGGCCAAACGCAAAATAACCGTAAACGCCGTTGCCCCGGGCTTTATCCAATCAGACATGACTGCAGAATTGGACGAGAAAGAATTAAAAGGCATGATTCCTATGAACCGCTTTGGCACTCCCGAGGAAGTGGCCCATACCGTTTCTTTTTTAGTTTCGGAGAAAGCATCGTATATTACGGGCGAGGTCATTAACATTAATGGCGGAATTTACTCTTAATTTATTACGAGCATGACGAAACGAGTGGTGATTACAGGAATGGGTATTTATTCCTGTATTGGAGAAAACATAAATAAAGTAAAAGAATCCTTGTATAACGGTACTTCTGGTATTGTTGTTGACCAAGAGCGCATAGCCTTTGGTTACCGTTCGCCCCTTACCGGCATGGTACCCAAGCCCAACTTAAAAAAGGCCCTTTCCAGAAGGCAACGCATAAGCATGGGCGAGGAAAGCGAATATGCGTACATGGCCACTATCGAGGCTTTGGAAAGCGCCAACATGTCTCAGGAATTTATCGATAAGCACGATGTTGGCATCTTATACGGAAACGATAGTACGGCCAAATCGGTTATAGAATCCAACGACAAGATTAGAGAAAAGCAAGACACCACTTTAGTAGGAAGTGGCGCTATTTTTCAGGGGATGAATTCTAGTGTTACCATGAATTTGTCCACCATCTTTAAACTTACGGGCATTAACTTTACTGTTAGTGCTGCTTGTGCCAGCGGCTCGCATGCCATAGGCATGGCCTACCAACTTATTAAAAGCGGTTTGCAAGACTACGTTATTTGTGGTGGTGCCCAAGAAATCAACAAACTTGCCATGGGCAGTTTTGATGGGTTGGGAGTGTTTTCAACAAACACCAATAATCCGCAAGAAGCCTCCAGACCTTTCGATATGGGAAGGGATGGCTTGGTGCCTAGCGGTGGCGCTGCAACTTTAATTCTAGAATCTTATGAGGCGGCCGTAAAAAGAGGTGCTCCCATTTTAGGAGAAGTTATTGGCTACGGCTTTTCTTCAAACGGCGAGCACATTTCTACACCAAATGTAAATGGGCCGTCCAGAGCCATGAAAATGGCATTGGAACAAGCCAATATCCCTGCCAACACCATAGATTACGTAAATGCCCACGCCACCTCTACCCCTGTTGGCGATGCCAATGAAGCCAAAGCAATTTTTGAGGTTTTTGGCGAAAACGGGCCTTATGTGAGCTCGACAAAATCCATGACCGGCCACGAATGCTGGATGGCTGGCGCTAGCGAAGTTATTTACTCGTTAATTATGATGAAATCTGGCTTTATTGCCCCAAACATTAACTTAAAACAACCCGACGAAGCCGCTTCAAAATTAAATTTAGTAAGTAAAACGTTAGAAAAAAAAATTGATGTATTTTTGTCCAATTCCTTTGGATTTGGAGGAACAAATTCAGCATTAATAATAAAAAACATTTAAGTGTGGTAATGGATAAAGAAGTTATTATTGAAAAGATAAACAACTTTCTTGTTGAAGAATTTGAAGTAGAAGAGGATGACATTGCTCCCGAAGCGGGCTTAAAAGAAACCTTAGAGTTAGACAGTTTGGATTTTGTCGACTTAGTCGTAGCCATCGAGTCTAACTTTGGTGTAAAATTAGTCGGCGAAGACTTTGTTAACGTTAAGACACTTCAAGATTTTTATACGTTAATCGAGCATAAATTAAGCTAAACACCTTTATAGCATATGGCTACTGAGTGGAAAGGCAAGTCCAGAGGCACCGTTCTTGGGTACAGAATTTTTGTGTTTCTCATGAAAAAACTTGGCCTAGGCAGTGCTTACTTTGTATTGTATTTTGTAGCCTTTTACTACACCTTATTTTCCTACGCTGGCTCTAAAGCCATCTTTTATTATTTTAACAAACGGCTAAACCGCTCTTGGCTTAAAAGCCTTGTAAACATTTATAGGAGCTATTACGTTTTTGGACAAACCATTATCGATAAAGTGGCCATATCTTCTGGCTTACGAGATAGGTTCACCTACGATTTTGACGGCATTCATTTAATAAAAGAAACCCTAAACGCTAAAAAGGGCGGGATTTTAATTAGTGCCCATGTGGGCAATTTTGAAATTGCCGAGCATTTTTTTGGAGAACTAGAAGAACATGCTGCCATTAGTCTTCTAACAACCGACGTAGAACACACGGCCATAAAAGACTATATAGAAAGCGTTACCGGAAAATCCAAAGTTAACCTCATTCTTATAAAAGAAGATCTCTCGCACATTTTCGAAATAAATGCTGCACTGGCCAGAAACGAACTGGTTTGCATTACGGGAGACCGCTTTATTCCTGGCACAAAACACTTAAGCCACGACTTGTTGGGCGAAACGGCTAAGTTTCCCGCTGGGCCATTTTTATTGGCCTCTCGGTTAAATGTCCCCGTTTTATTCGTTTATGTGATGAAAGAAACCAACAAGCATTACCACTTGTACGCCAGAAAATCGGAAGCCAAAAAACGCGACGCCAACATGCTGTTGGAAGAATATACGGCAAGCGTTTCCTGGATGGTAGAAAAATACCCGTTACAATGGTTTAACTATTTTGACTTCTGGGATAAAAAGCCCAAACCTTAATTTAAAGATTAATTAGCTATTTTTACCGCTCAATTAATCTAAATGAAAAAAATACTCGTTTTACATTACTCACAGTCTGGGCAACTTACCGAGATTGTAAACAACATTGCGGCACCGCTAATGGCCAACAATAACATTCGTGTCGATTTTCACAACATTACATTGGCAGACCCTTTTCCTTTTCCTTGGCCAAAACAAGATTTTTTCGAGGCTTTCCCAGAAACCTTCAGGCAAATGCCGGTTAAAGTAAACCCGCTTCCCCAAGCCATTGTTAACACGACCTACGACCTAATTATTTTTGGATACCAAGTGTGGTTTCTCACCCCCTCGCTCCCTATTAGCTCGTTTCTTGAAACCAACGATGCCAAAAAATTGTTTAAAAATACCCCAGTGGTTACAGTTCTTGGTTGCAGAAACTTATGGGTTATGGCTCAGGAAAAAATGAAAAAAAAGCTTTTGGACCTAAAGGCCAACCTAGTCGGCAATATTGCTTTGGTAGACCGTCACCTTAATCATATTAGCGTTATTACCATTGGTCCCTGGATGTTTACCGGAGAAAAAAAGCGCTACCTTGGTATTTTCCCAAAGCCAGGGGTATCGCAACAAGATATCGATAACGCCACAAAATTTGGGCCCACTATTGCAACCCACTTACTAAACAACACCCTAAACACACTACAGGACAACCTTTTACAGCAAGAAGCGGTAACCATAAAACCCTTTTTGGTAACCACAGACCGAAAGGCAAATGTTATTTTTTCAAAATGGTCGCAATTAATCATTTCCAAAAGCAAAAAGGGCACCCCAAAACGTTCTAAATTAGTTAAAATCTTTAAATATTATCTTTTATTTGCTATTTGGGTTATTGCACCTATTGTTTTTATCTTATTTTTGTTGACTTATTTGCCTTTGTACAATAAAATAAAAAAGGACAAAGCTTACTATGCATCTGTAGCTTATAAATAGTTGGGAATAACAATGAAGGAAGTTTATATTACACGAGTATCGAAATTTTTGCCTAACCGCCCCATTTCAAACGACGAAATGGAAGACAAACTAGGTACCATTAACGGTAAAACCTCTAAAGGCCGACGTATTGTACTTAGAAACAACCAGATTAAAACACGATATTACGCTATAGATGACCAAGGGCAAGTTACCCATAACAATGCCCAGCTAACCAAAGAGGCCATAAGCAACTTATGCAGCAACGGGTTTTCGTCTCAAGACATCGAACTGCTATCCTGTGGTACGGGAAGTCCAGACCAAATTTTACCCTCGCATGCAGCCATGGTACATGGTTTTTTAAAAAATGGCAATATCGAGATTAACTCGGCCTCTGGAGCCTGTTGTTCGGGCATGAACGCCTTAAAGTACGGGTTTCTTTCGGTGAAGTCTGGACAGACCAAAAATGCCGTAGTAACGGGATCTGAAAGAATTTCTTCCTGGATGAAATCGGATATTTTCGAGGATGAAGTGAAGCACTTAGAAGCCTTAGAAGACAACCCTATTCTGGCCTTTAACAAAGATTTTCTTCGTTGGATGCTCTCTGATGGTGCCGGAGCCTTCCTACTAGAAGACCAACCCAATGGAGACACTCCGCTTAAAATACAATGGATGGAGGGCTATTCGTATGCCCACGAGATTGAAGCCTGCATGTATGCCGGTGGCGACAAACAGGACGATGGGTTTTTAAAACCTTGGAGCGAATACAACACCAGCGAGTGGAGTAAAAAATCGTTGTTTGCCATTAAACAAGATGTTAAGCTTTTGGGGGCCAACATCCTTACAAAAGGTGTAGACAGCTTAAAACGAGCTTTAGAAAAGCACCAAATGAATACCAACGACATAGATTACTATTTACCACACATATCCTCATACTATTTTAAAGAGAATTTATATAAGGAAATGCAAGCTCAAGGGGTTGAAATTCCTTGGGAAAAGTGGTTTATGAACCTAAGTAAGGTGGGCAACGTAGGCGCAGCTTCTATATATTTAATGCTGGAAGAACTTGTACATTCGGGCAACCTAAAAAAAGGCGACACCATTTTGTTGTCTGTTCCTGAGAGCGCACGTTTTTCGTATGCTTACGCACTATTAACCGTTTCGTAATAGTCATGAACAACCTGTTACCTACAACGCAAATCCAGCATCTAATCCCGCAAAAGGCACCTTTTGTAATGGTCGATCAGCTTGTAGATTTTTCACCGCAACACGTTACGGCCTCACTAACCATCACCCCAGAAAACACGCTGGTAAAAGACGGTATTTTTACCGAGCCCGGAGTAGTAGAGCACATGGCTCAAACCGTAGCATTGCACACCGGTTATGCCTATTTTTTAAAAGGTGAAAAAGCCCCGACAGGATACATAGGATCTATAAAAAAAATAACCATTCATAAGCTTCCTGCCTTAAGCGAAACCATCACAACCAAGGCCGAAATCCTTCATGAATTTATGGGAGTAACCATGGTAAAGGTAAGCGCCTTCAACACCAAAAATGAAGCCATCGCTTCTGGAGAAATGAAAACCGTTATCGCCAATGAATAATGTAGAGGCTTTAGATTTTTCTAATTTCCTGCCACACAGAGCGCCTTTTTTAATGGTAGAAAAAGTCCTCTCTATTGGCAACGACCATGTAGCTACCAGCTATACCATTCCTAAAACGTCTATTTTTAACGACCACGGGTATTTTAACGAGGCTGGCCTTGTCGAAAACGCCGCACAAACCTGCTCGTCTATAGTAGGCAAAAGCTACTTTAAGGACGATGACCTACAAGGCGAAGGCACCAAGCTTATTGGCTTTATAAGCGCCATTAAAAAGGTTAACATTTATGCCTGCCCCAAAGTAGAAACCACCATAACCACCAAAGCCAACCTTATTTCCCGATTAGACACCGAGGCCTACAGCTTATGTACTATTGCATGCACCACTACCCAAGACGATAAAGAATTAGTATCTTGTGAGTTGAATTTAGTGATTCGCGAAATAAAATAATGCCGTATGAAAAAAGAAGACGTCCCTCAAGATGAGAGCAATATTAAGGCCGCCAATTACAAGGAACTTTGCTACGCCGTTGATGAAGACGGCAATTACACCACCGTTAACAGCACTGGTTGGACACCAAAAGCCATTGCTTTAAACAATGCCATAGAAAATATTAACGAACGTGTTGAAGAAGCAAAAACCCGCGTGCTCAACAACCAAACTAGCCCCATAGAATATTATATGGAATTCCATAAAATGGATGTAGGCATTTTAGCAAGTTATGTTGGCTTATGGAAGTGGCGTGTAAAACGCCATTTTAAACCACGTGTTTTTAATAAGCTGTCTAAAAAAACCCTACAAAAATATGCCGATGTTTTTAATGTTAGCATAGCCCAATTAAAAGATATCTCGTTACATGGAAATTAAATTCACACACCATCAATCTGCCCATTGCGAAAATGGTGTGGTCTCCAACCTCATGAAACATCATGGGTTTCAAATTAGCGAGCCCATGGTATTTGGTATTGGCTCGGGGCTGCTGTTCTGTTACATTCCCTTTTTAATGGTAAATCACGCACCCGCCATTACGTATCGTGCCATGCCTGGGTTTATCTTTAAACGCTTTGCCAAACGTGTGGGCATAAAAATTAAACGGGAAAAGTTTAAAAACGTTAAAAACGCAAAACAACGCTTAGACGACAATCTAAAAAACAACAACCCCGTAGGCTTACAGGTTGGCGTGTACAATTTAATGTATTTCCCAGACGAGTACCGCTTTCATTTTAACGCCCATAACCTTGTTGTTTACGGTAAAAATAACGACACCTACCTTATTAGCGATCCCGTAATGGAGCATGTAACCACCTTAACAGACAAACAACTGGAGGATGTTCGTTTTGCCAAAGGGGCTTTTGCTCCCAAAGGCCACATGTACTACCCAACGTTTATCCCTAAGGAAATGCCTTTAGAAAAGGCCATTATAAAAGGTATAAAGCACACCTGTCGCGATATGCTGGCTCCTGTCCCTATTGTGGGGGTAAAAGGCATACGAATGGTAGCGCGCCTCATACGAAAATGGCCTAAGAAAAAAGGGGCTAAAGTGGCCAACCACTACCTTGGACAAATCGTAAGGATGCAAGAAGAAATAGGTACCGGTGGTGGCGGTTTTAGGTACATATATGCCGCTTTTTTACAAGAAGCCAGCGTTATTTTAAACAACCCCAAACTGCACACACTGTCTAAAGAAATGACCCATATTGGGGATTTGTGGCGCGATTTTGCCCTCGATGCCTCGCGCATCTATAAAAACCGTTCCGGAAAAACAGACGGGTATAACAACATTGCAGCTCAACTAGACCATATTGCCAACAAAGAGGAAGTTTTCTTTAAAACCCTAAAAAAAGCCATTAAATAACACCATGATTCACATTAACCAGGTTTCTAAAAAATATAATGGCGCCGACATGTTTTCGGTAGCTAACCTAAGCCTGCACGTTAATGAAAAAGAAATTTTTGGTCTGTTGGGCCCCAATGGCGCAGGAAAAACCACATTAATTTCCATTTTATGTTCCTTAATAAAACCCACCTCTGGCGAGTTTACCATTAATGGTTTGTCGTATAAAAAACACAAAAACCAGCTCAAACAGCTTATTGGCATTGTCCCTCAAGAATATGCGCTATACCCTACGTTAACCGCCTTCGAAAACCTAAAGTACTTTGGAAGCATGTATGGCCTAAAAGGCCCAGATTTAAACCAACGCATCAACAAGGCGTTAGAGCATTTGGGGCTGTTGCATTTTGCCCATAAAAAAATCCAGACCTTTTCTGGCGGCATGAAACGCCGTGTAAATCTTATTGCCAGCATTTTACACCAGCCTAAAGTTTTGTTTCTCGACGAACCCACTGTTGGGGTTGATGTGCAATCTAAAAATGTTATCATTAAGTTTTTGCAAGAACTCAACCAGCAGGGCACGACCATTATTTACACCTCGCACCACTTAAACGAGGCCGAGAGTTTTTGTACACGTGTGGCCATTATAGACCACGGCAAAATTATTACCAAGGGCGAGCCCAAAACCTTAATAAACAATCATGAAGGTGCCCATAACCTCGAAGATGTGTTTTTAAACTTAACCGGTAAAGCATTACGCGACCATGCATAAACTATTAGCATCAACATATAAAGAATTGCTATTGCTAGCCCGGGATATTGGCGGTATTGCCATATTGTTTATTATGCCCTTAGTGCTTATTGTTACCATTACCTTAATTCAAGACAGCACCTTTAAAACGGTTACAGATGTTACCATCCCTATTTTGGTGGTCGATAATGATAATGATGAGGTTTCAGCCACTATTTTAAACGGTTTAAAAGACGCTAATGCGTTTAAAGTGATTACCAAAAGCAGTGAAGCCGAAGCCAAGGATTTGGTCTTTAAAGGCACTTATCAGCTCGCTATTGTAATTCCGGAAAACCTTACCGAAAGCTTACAAAACAAAATAAACCAAAATGTTGAAGCCCTAGTCGCTAAATTTGGTTTAGAAGATTCGCAAAAAAACGAAACCCCTACGGTAAAAAACAAAGAAGTACGCTTATATTTTGATCCTGCCACCCAATTGTCCTTTAAAAGCTCGGTTAAAAATGGCATTGACAAAATGATTTCAAAAATTGAAACCCAAAGCATTTACAAAGCTTTTCAAGAACAACTATTAGACGACCCTTCAGAAAAAATCTTTGAAACCGATAGTTTTATCACATTTAAGGAAATTTTACCCGAAGACAAAAAAGACGATTTCATCCCTAATTCTGTACAGCATAATGTGCCTGCATGGACCTTATTTGCCATCTTTTTTATTATTGTTCCCTTATCCATCAACATTGTTAAGGAAAAAAGTCAAGGCACCTTTGTAAGGTTAAGAACAAACCCGGTGTCTTATGCCACCGTATTAGGCGGTAAGACCCTTGTTTATCTTATTGTTTGCCTAATTCAATTTGTACTAATGCTTTTGGTTGGGGTGTATCTTTTTCCTAAAATTGGTCTACCTACCCTAGATGTTTCTGGGCGGCTACCGCTACTTTTTATAGTGGCGCTTTTTGCAGGTTTGGCTGCCATTGGTTTAGGCCTGTTATTGGGTACTATTGCAAAAACCCAGGAGCAATCGGCACCTTTCGGTGCTACTTTGGTGGTCATTCTTGCCGCTTTGGGCGGGGTTTGGGTTCCTGTATTTATCATGCCTAAAACCATGCAAATCCTATCGAACATATCACCCATGAACTGGGGCTTAAACGCCTTTTACGATGTGTTTTTAAGAAACGGAACCCTATTAGATCTGCTACCGGAAATTGCTTTATTGCTTTTATTTTTTATAATTACAACTGGAATAGCCATAATTTACAATGAAAAGAAAAACGCTGTCTAACCACAAACAAATATCGCATACCAGTAAAGTTAGGATTCGCTTTGTTGAAACCGACCCCCTAGGCATTGTCTGGCATGGTAACTACATTCAATATTTCGAGGATGGACGCGAAGCGTTTGGCAGGCATCATGGCATTTCTTATTTAGACCAAAAAAAATACGGTTTTGCCACCCCCATTGTAAAATCCAGTACAGATCATAAATTGCCGCTACGTTATGGCGATGTGGCAACCATTAAAACTATTTTTGTGGATTCGCCAGCAGCCAAAATGGTGTTTCACTACGAAGTATACAACCAACATGGCGATTTGGTTTGCACCGGAGAAACCATACAGGTTTTTGTCGATAAAATTGGCGAAGGCGATTTAGCCTTGGCGGCTCCTGAGTTTTTTATTAATTGGAAAAAAAACGTCGGATTACTTGATGGGTAAAGTGTTCTTTTCATATAACAACATCATCTCTTCTTTAGGTTTTGATAGCAAGACTGTAGTAGACAAGATACACCATGGTGTTTCTGGCTTAAAACAAATTCAAGACAACGCTATTTTCCCCACGCCTTTTTATTCGTCATTAATAAACCCCACCGATTTAGATGCTGCCTTTAGCCTAGCAACCCAAAAAAAAGGCTATACCAAATTAGAAAAAATGATGATTACCTCATTACACGACACCATTGGCCAGTCGGGTATTGATGTACATCATAACAAAGTGGGACTCATTATTTCTACAACAAAAGGGAATATAGATGCTCTAGACCAGAACAACCCATTTCTAGAAACCCGCAGCTATCTACACGAGTTAGGACGTGTTATTAAAACACATTTTGGGTTTAAAAACGATGCTATTGTGGTTTCTAACGCCTGTGTTTCGGGTATTTTAGCCATTGCCATTGCCAAACGCTACATCCTACAAAACGTATACGACCATGTGTTTGTGGTTGGTGGCGATTTGGTTACCGAGTTTATCCTCTCGGGCTTCAACTCGTTTCAGGCCTTAAGCGAGGTGCCTTGTAAACCCTACGATAAAGATCGGGCAGGCATTAATATAGGAGAAACTGCCGCAAGTGCTTTAATTACGAAAGACCACACGGCATTGGCAAAAGAAGCTACCGAAATATTGGGAGAAGCCTCTTGTAACGATGCGAACCACATCTCTGGCCCCTCAAGAACAGGTGAGGGATTGTACAGAAGCATTCAGTCGGCCATGACGCAAGCAAATGTATCGCACCAAGATATCGATTATATTTCGGCTCACGGTACGGCAACTATGTATAATGACGAGATGGAAGCTATAGCCTTTAATCGTCATCATTTAGAAAATGTTCCTGTAAACAGTTTAAAAGGGTACTTTGGGCATACCTTGGGAACATCTGGTTTAATCGAAACCATTATTGGCACCCATAGTCTATGTAACAACACCCTTTATCCGTCTTTAGGGTTTAATGCCCTAGGGGTAAGCAAGCCTATAAATGTTATTACCCAAACCACAAAAAAACCGTTAAACACCTTCCTAAAAACAGCTTCGGGATTTGGAGGCTGCAATACGGCTGTTATTTTTAAAAAAATCAACCATTAAAAACATGCAAGACACCTCTATTAAAGCCATAGACGCCATACAAGAAGCTCATAAAATAGCTTTTGCTCCTTTTGTATTCCAAGCTGTAATTTCCTTACGAAAATTAGGGGTTTTTGATAAAATTTTTGAAAAACGTAGACAAAAAGGACTGCCTTTAGATAGGCTTTCCAGCGAACTGTCTGTTAGTGAATATGGTTTAGGGGTCCTTCTGGAAATTGCCGAAAGCTGCGATATTGTAAAAAAGAACGATGTGGGCAATTACGAACTAACAACCATTGGGTATTTTTTAAACTATAACGAAACCGTAAACGTTAACATTAACTTTACGCAAGACGTATGTTACAAAGGCCTTTACCACCTAAACGATGCCATTAAAACAGGCCAACCCGAAGGCTTAAAGGAATTAGGCCAATGGAAAACCATTTACGAAGGTTTATCGCAATTGCCCAAGGACATTCAAAAATCGTGGTTTGCGTTTGACCACCACTACTCTGATGATATTTTTGAAGATGCCCTAAGAATTGTTTTTAACAAAAAACCAAAAACCATTTTCGACATTGGGGCCAATACTGGAAAATTCTCGATTTTATGTGGCAAACACGACCCTGAGGTTAAAATTACCATGATCGATTTACCAGGACAGTTAAACATCGCTTTAAACCAGGTAAAAGAACAAGGCTTAGCCCATCAAATTACAGGCTACCCAATAGATTGGCTTGAAGACAATAACAGTATCCCAAAAGGTGCAGATATTATATGGCTATGCCAATTTCTAGACTGCTTTTCTAAAGAAGAAATCTTAAAAATACTCGTTACTTGTGTTGCTGCTATGGACGACCATACCGAGCTAATCATTACCGAAACCTACACCGACCGCCAACGGTTCGATAATGCTAAATTTATTCTAGAAGCCACCTCGTTATACTTTACGGCCTTGGCCAATGGCAACAGTAAAATGTATGCTGCAACAGATTTAATTGCACTTATAGAGCAAGCAGGCATGACCGTTCATGAAGATATTGCACTAGGGGAATACCATACCATGCTTGTTTGCAAGAAAAAATAACATGCTACAAAATCACTACAACATAACGTCATTTTGCAGGATTAAAAACAACCGCATCATCTTAAACGACCAGGTTGTTTTTTCTGAAACGGGTCATTTTTCGACCTTTATAAAATCGGCCTACAAAACCTTAGGGGTTAAATACCCTAAGTTTTTTAAAATGGATGCTTTAAGCAAACTAGCCTTTATTGCAGCCGATGTGTTATTAAAACACGAAAACATTACCCCAGAGCACGAAGAGAATGTGGCCATTATATTTTCTAACAGCGCCTCAAGTTTAGAAACCGATAGAACCCACCAAACATCCATTCAAAACAAAGCCAATTATTTTCCTAGCCCAGCCGTTTTTGTGTACACATTACCAAACATTTGCATAGGCGAGATAAGTATAAAATATAAGCTTTATTCTGAGAATAGTTTTTTTATCTTTGACACCTTTAATGCCGAGCATCTTTTTACCTATTCCAATAGTTTACTGGAATCCCAAAAGGCAGACAAAGTGCTTTGCGGGTGGGTAGAGTACGACGGCGAACATTACGATGCCTTTTTGTATTTAGTTGCTAAATCCGAAGGCATAACACACCAAATAAAAGACATAAACACATTATACAACAAATAATTATGGACGCATTGAAACAAGAATTGAAAGAGAATTTAATCGAGCAATTAAATTTAGAAGACATGTCTCCTGAAGACATTGCAAATGACGACATGCTTTTTGGAGATGGCTTAGGGTTAGACTCTATCGATGCCCTAGAGCTTATTGTAATGCTAGACAAAAACTACGGTATAAAGTTAACAGACCCTAAGGAAGGCCGCGCCATTTTTGAGTCGATTAACACCATGGCCGCTTACATTTCCGAGCACAGATCAAAATAACCAAATATGGGTAAAGGGGTTGCCATAACAGGTATGGGGATTATTTCGGCCATTGGAAACAATGTTGCCGAAAACTACCAGGCGCTCATTAATGCCAACAAAGGCATTTCTAGGGTGGAAAAAATTAAAACCAACCATGCTAACGATATCATGGTTGGCGAAATTGCCTATACCAATGCCAACATGGAGGCCCAACTCAAGCTGCCTAAATCCCACAACTATTCCAGAACGGCATTACTTGGCGCTATAGCCGCAAAAGAAGCCGTTAAAAACGCTGCAATTAAAGACATCTCGCAATATAAAACCGGGCTTGTATCTGCGACCAGTGTAGGTGGGATGGACATGACCGAAACCTATTTTTACGATTACCTTAACAACCCAGAAGCACAAAAGTACATCGATGCGCACCACGCAGGCGATTCTACGCAAAAAATTGCCCAACAGCTAAACATAGAGCAAAGCTTGGTAACAACCATAAGTACGGCATGCTCTTCTGCTGCCAATGCCATTATGCTAGGAGCCCGCCTAATAAAAGCAGGAAAATTAGACCGCGTTATTGTGGGCGGAGCCGATTGTTTATCGAAATTCACGATTAATGGGTTTAAGACCTTAATGATTTTGTCTGACACCTATAACACCCCGTTCGATGAACATCGCAAGGGGCTTAATTTAGGTGAAGCAGCAGCCTTTTTGGTGTTGGAATCTGATAAAGTTGTTGAAGCTGAGAACAAAACTGTTTTGGCCTACGTTAAAGGGTATGGCAATGCCAACGATGCCTTTCACCAAACCGCATCGTCTGATCATGGCGATGGCGCAACACTTGCCATGCAGCAAGCCTTAACCGTTGCCGGATATGCCCCAGGCGATATAGATTATATAAACGCTCACGGTACAGCTACAGGCAATAACGACTTGTCTGAAGGCCGTGCTATTATACGCGTTTTTGGTGATCAGGTTCCCGATTTTAGCTCGACAAAAGCCTATACGGGACACACCCTGGCCGCCGCCGGAGCTATAGAAGCCGTCTATTCTGTTTTGGCCTTACAAAACAATGTTATTTACCCCAATTTGAATTTTAACACCCAAATGAAGGAATTTAACATCACCCCCCAACGCACCCTAAAAGAGAAAGCGTTAAAAACAGTACTTTCAAATTCTTTAGGGTTTGGCGGAAATTGTTCAACGGTAATTTTTTCAAAAGACCAGTAAATGAAAAACGTTTATATAAATAGTGTTGGTTCCATTTCGGCTCAAAAAACCTTCGACAATGCTGCGTTTTTAAATGATATTACCAAATACCATGACAACGTTATTCCTGCTGTAAACCCAGTTTATAAAGACTACATTTCCCCTGCCGCTGCACGCCGCATGGCCAAGGGTATAAAAATGGGCATTGTATCGTCTAAAATAGCGCTTAACGAAGCCAACCTAGATAATGTTGACGCCATCATTACCGGAACCGGTATGGGCTGTGTACGCGATTCGGAAAAATTTGTTCGCGCCATTATAGATAACGACGAGCAGTACTTAACACCTACGCCTTTTATACAATCTACACACAATACCGTTGGTGGGCAAATTGCTTTGGAGCTAAACTGTAAAGGCTATAATTTTACGTATGTGCATTCTAGCATCTCTTTCGAATCGGCTTTAATGGATGCTCTCTTGCAACTGCAGTTAGATGAAGCCAAAAATATTCTTATTGGCGGAGTAGACGAACATGGCGATCACACGACCGAGATTCACAAAATCATCAATCATATTAAACCAGAACAGGTAGGTCCGTACAACTTACTTAACAGCAAAACCGAAGGAGCTGTGTTTGGCGAAGGAGCTAACTTTTTTGTGCTATCCAATGAAAAATCCAATAGCAGCTATGCTAAAATTACTTCGGTACAAACCTATAACACACTCCAAGAGAACGCGCTAAAACAACAAGCCATCGCTTTTTTAAAAGAGCATGATTTAAGTACAGATGATATTGATTTATTAATTTTAGGAAACAATGGCGATGTTAATTTTGATGTGTTTTACAACACCTTGAGTGAAGCGTTCTCTAAAACACCACAGGCCTATTACAAGCATTTAAGCGGCGAGTTTAACACAGCCTCTTCCTTTGGATTCTGGCTGGCTTCAAAAATTATAAAAACACAAACCCTACCAGAAGTGGTTAAATTAAACGGGGTGCAAGCTTCATCGTATAAAACCGTATTATTGTACAACCAGTACCGTGGAGAAAATCATAGTTTCACGCTGCTTAGTCAATGTTAACCTTTAAAACCGTCACACGTTTTACATGCGCTTTTCTTGCTGTATGCTTATGCTTTTTCTTTCTAAGCATCGTTCCTTTTTGGGTTATTTTTATAGGCTTAGCCTTATGGTTGGTGTTAACTGGTTTGGGGTCTGGCCTTATAGGCTGGAATTATCATTTTAACTCGGTATTATCAAACCCAAATGAAGCACAGAACCGCGTTGCCATTACGTTTGATGACGGTCCCAACCAAAATATGACACCCAAGGTTTTAGATGCCTTAGACAAATACAACGCCAAAGCCACGTTTTTCTGTATTGGAAAACATATTGAAACATCGCCTAACATTTTCAAAACAATTATTAATAAAGGGCATACCATAGGAAACCATACTTACAGCCATGCAAACACCTTTGGTTTTTTCTCAACAAAAAAGGTTATCGCAGAGCTACAACAAACCAATACGGTTATTTTTAACCATGCAGGCATAAAACCAATATTGTACCGCCCGGCCTTTGGGGTAACCAATCCAAACATAAAACGCGCCATTGCCCGCTTAAATCTAACATCGGTTGGTTGGAACAAACGCGCTTTAGATACAACATCTTTAAGCGAAACGGCTATTTTAAAACGCATAACAACAAACTTACAACCGGGCGATATTATTTTATTACACGACACCAGTGAGAAATCTTTACGTGTTTTGGAACAGTTATTGTTATTTTTGCAAAAGAGAAATTTAAAGTCGGTAACTGTAGATCAACTTTGTAACTTAACCCCTTATGCATAAGCTAATTTTTATATGCTGTTTTGTTTGCTGTAGCATTCAGGCACAAACAAAAATGACAACCACTGAAGCCGAAAATTTAAAAGCACTTGTAAAATTGCAGGCCGAAACTACCAAAACAATTGTAAGCGATTTTACCCAATACAAACATTTAGACTTTTTATCGAACGACATTGTTACCAAAGGACGCTTGCACTTTAAAGCTCCAAATCTGGTTAAATGGGCCTATAACCACCCGTTTGAGTATGCCGTTATTTTTAAAAACGAAAGCCTTTATATTAACGATGAAGGCCATAAGAGCCAAATTGATATTGGTGCCAGCAAGATGTTCAAACAGCTTAACCAGCTAATTGTTAAAAGTGTAAAAGGCGACATGTTTAACGAGGCCGAATTTGATATTACCTACTATAAAGCTGCCCAAAAAAGCGAGGTGCATTTTAGTCCAAAAAATCCAGAGTTTTCAGAATTTATAACAAGTTTCCAAATCATTTTCAGCAAAAAAGGCGATGTTGAACAAGTTAAAATGATAGAACCTTCTGGCGATTTCACCAAAATAGTATTTAGCAACCGAACCTTAAATACACCAGTAAACCATGCGGTATTTAACCATTAGTCTGCTTACTTTTTTTCTTTTTAGTTGTGGTTCATACCCCAAAAAACAACAATTAAACCCTACTGAAAATGAAACCGCTGTAGTTTCTAACGGCTATTTTTCCAATGCACAGCACGATTACCTTTACAAAGCCCATATTACAGCCTATGGCAAAACATTTGGCGGGCTGTTTATTGTAAAAAAGACAGGAGAAGACCAACATCGTGTCGCATTTACAACAGAAATGGGCAATAAAATTTTCGATTTTTCCATTAAGAACAACACCTTTACTGTAAACTATATTTTAGAGGATTTAAACCGAAAATTACTACTAAATGTTTTAAAACAAGACTTTACCGTTTTGGTAAAAGAAACCTCTCCAACAACCAAGGCATTCGCAAAAGCCAACACCTCTGTTTTCGAAACCGAAATTTTAGGCAAGCCCCATTACTATTATACAAAAAACAATACTTTAGACCAGATTGTGAAAGTAAAAAACGGAAAAGCCAACACGGTATTTTCCTTTTCAAAAATTAATGATAATATTGCAGAGCAAATAACAATTAAACACCACAACATAGCGCTAGAAATCAATTTAAAATCAATCTATTAAAATCCTTATGAAAAAATCCCTTCTACTTTTTGCTTTTGTTACCGTAAGCCTTACTGCTTTTTCGCAAATAAAAGTGCGCCCTGGTGTTAGACTTGGTTTAAATGCAGCAACTATTTCTAATATGGATAATGCCGAAAGAAAGCTAGGCATAAATGCAGCCACTTATGTTAACATTCACTTTTCTAACTTTTACGAGCTACAAGTAGAAGGCACTTATAACAATCAAGGCTCCACACAAACATATCAAGTATATAATGGCTTCGATCCATCTTTAGGCCATACTCGAGAGGTCGATTTAAACCTACATTATGTTGGTGTTGGCATTGTAAACAAATTTTTTATCATCCCAGATGTTGGATTGCATTTTATTCTTGGCCCAAGTTTAGAAGTAAATGTAGATGATGATGGTGCAGATATTACACCAATCGATTTTTCACTATTTGGAGGTATTGGTTACGAATTCCCATTTGGCTTGGGTCTTGAAGCTAGATATAAGCAAGGCCTAATAGATGTAAGAGAAAACTATGATGGCTCTTATTACATAGGAAACGACTACTATTACGCAGAAAATGATGGCGATTATTACGATGGCAATAATCTTTTAAATGGTGTCATCCAATTTGGAGTATATTACAAATTCAACTTTTAATATATGAAAGCTCGCCCTAAACACATAATCCCCTTCTTAATAGCACTATTTATAGGCCTTTTTTCTGTAGCGCAAACAAAAACATCGTTTGGGTTAAGGGGTAATGTACAAATTACAAAACTGTCCAATGCCGACCTAGACTCGAAAACCAGCGGGTATTTTGGTGCTTTTGTAGATTTTAGGTTTTCCGATTTTTATGCCCTTAGACCAGAATTGGGCTACTCTAACCAAGGCGGTGAAGCCAAAAACAACCTGGAAAACGACCTCGACATCCATTACATTTCGTTAAGTATTAGCAACGTGCTGTACGCCAAAAACTCTGGGGTTCTCTTTATTATCGCTCCGGTTTTTGATTTTGACACCGACGATACGCTTATAGGCCTATCTAACAGAAAGGAAGGCAACGACATTACTTTTATAGATGTTTGTATAAGTGCAGGCATTGGGTACGAGTTCCCGTTTGGGTTGGCTTTAGAAGCTAGGTACAAGCAAGGGCTTGTCGATGTTTATTCGGGAGGGTGGCACGATTTTTCAAACCCTAAATACGAAAACGAAACACAGTTTAACTCGGCAATACAATTAGGGTTGTCATTTAAGTTTAATTAATATGCTATTAAAAGATTTTTATACCATATCGCAGCTAGACGTTACAGATCATATAGCCACAGCGCATATTACCATTAACAAGGACCATGAGGTTTTTAAAGGACACTTTCCAGGAAACCCCGTAACCCCTGGTGTTTGTATGATGCAGATTATTAAAGAGCTCACACAAAACGTGGTAAATAAAACGCTTTTTATGGAATCGTCCAGCAATGTAAAGTTTATGGCAATAATTAACCCCGAAAAAACGCCCGATCTGGTCTTAACCCTTAATATCTCTGAAGCCGACACCCTTATTAAGGTTAAAAACGTAACCAAGTTTCAAGATACTGTAGCGTTAAAATTAAACGCAACATTTAAACCACTTTAGCATGAGGTTTTTATTTATTTTACTTACAAGCTGTCTGGTCAATGCCCAAAGTCTCGATTTAAGCACCCTAAGAGTGGCCTATAAAGATGCCGCCCACGATAGTACTAAAGTAGAATCGTTTTTTCAATCTGTATCGCTGGTAAGCAAACAAGACAAGGTGGCTTTAGTGGCCTATAAAGGAGCTGCCATTGCACTTAAAGCACGAATGGCCAAATCTATAAAAGCCAAAAAAGAAGGATTTATTGAGGGCGTTTCTCTTATTGAGCATGCCATAGAAAAAGAGCCCAACGCCATCGAGCCCAGATTTATACGATTGGGCATACAAGAGAACTCACCAAAAATATTAGGCTACAACAAAGACATTGCAACCGATAAGGCCTTTTTATTAAAACAGTTTAAACACATTCGCTCCGCTAACCTTAAAAATCATATTAAAGACTATATTTTACAATCTAAAGTCTTTACAGATGAAGAAAAAAGCCTAATTTCGGGACTTTAATAAAAGCTGCCTTTTTAAAGTGAACCCATCATTAACCCATCAAAAAATAAACAGCTTAAATGTTTGTGTTATTGTTCCCACCTACAACAACGAACGCACCTTAAAACGCGTTCTTGATGGTGTTTTAGAATACACCGAACACCTTATTGTTGTTAACGATGGCGCCACCGATAGCACAAAAAACATCCTAGCAAACTACAGCAACCTAACCGTAATTACTTTTGAAGAAAATAAAGGCAAAGGGGCCGCTTTAAGGGAAGGATTTAAAAAAGCCATAGCCTTAGGGTACGATTTTGCGATAACCATCGATTCCGATGGGCAACATTTTCCTAACGACATTCCTGTTTTTATTACTGCCCTAGAACAGCACCAAACAAAAAATATCCTGTTTATTGGCGCTAGAAACATGAACCAAGAAGGCGTTCCCGGAAAAAGCAGTTTTGGAAACAAGTTTTCTAACTTCTGGTTTTGGTTCGAAACGGGTATAAAACTACAAGACACCCAATCGGGGTTTAGGTTATACCCGCTACAAGTCATTAAAAACCTACGCTTTTTTACCACAAAATTCGAGTTCGAAATAGAGGTCATTGTCAAATCGGCTTGGAAAGATGTAGAGGTTAAAAACATTCCCATTCAGGTACTTTACGATAAAGCCGAGCGCGTTTCACATTTTAGACCGTTTAAAGATTTTACCCGAATTAGCATTTTAAACACCTGGCTGGTTCTTGTAACCCTACTGTATATAAAGCCAAGAAACCTCTATAGATCGCTTAAAAAAAAAGGGGTTAAACGGTTTTTTGTAGAGGATTTTTTGGGCAGCAACGACTCCCCTAGAAAAAAAGGCCTCTCTATAGCCTTAGGGGTTTTTATTGGTCTATCGCCCTTTTGGGGCTTTCACACCGTTTTAGTTATTTTTCTGGCTCTTTTTCTAAATTTAAACAAGACCATTGCTTTTGCATTTTCCAACGTAAGCCTACCACCGTTTATACCGTTTATAATTTACAGCAGTGTTAAATTAGGAGAGCGTATCCTTAACGTAAAAAACACCTACGACCTGGAGGAGCTTACCCAAAATTTCGCTTTGGTAACGCATCTTAAAACCTATGTTATAGGAAGTCTTGCCTTAGCCGTTATTTGCGCTTGTTTTTTTGGCGTAATTGGTTATCTTCTCTTCTTAATTTTATCTAAAAAGAAAATGGTTACAAACCATGGTTAATTTTTTTAATCGAATATTTCATAGCATTCAAGCCAACAAAGGCCTAAGCGCCTTCGGGCTTGTTGGTATGCTGTGTGTTTTTGGGTATTTTGCTTCAAACATCGAATTTGAAGAAGACATCACCAAGCTTATTCCTACCAACAGCAACAATGCCCAAGCACAAAAGGTTTTAAAAACCGTAAATTTTGCCGATAAGGTGGTGGTTCATATTACCACAACACAGCAAACGGCAGATGACCTAACGCGCTTTGCCGAAATGTTTTTAGACACGCTTAACCACAAGGCGTCTAACTACATAACCGACATACAAGGCCACATCGAGGACAAGACCATAACAAGCACTATGGCCTTTGTTTATGCCAACTTACCCTTATTTTTAGACGCCGAAGACTATAAGGGCATAGAGCAAAAAATGAATCCCGACAGCATTAAGGCCATTACCAAAGGCAACTATAAAACCCTAATATCGCCTTCGGGTATTATTGCCAAAAAAAGCATTTTAAAAGACCCCCTAGGGCTTACCTTTACCGGCCTTGAAAAACTACAAACCCTTAATTTTGGCAAAGATTTTAACCTGCACAATGGCTTTTTGGTAAGCAAAGACCAAAAACACCTCTTGCTGTTTGTAACACCAAAATATGCCTCTAGCGAAACGGCAAAAAACAGCGCGTTTGCAAACATCCTTTACCAAATTGGCGCCCAGCTTAACAACACATTCGAGCAAAAAACAACGGTATCTTATTTTGGCGGCGCATTGATAGCCGTTGAAAATGCCAAACAAATAAAACAAGACATCCTATTTACCGTAGGAATTGCCCTAACGGTACTGCTCCTTATTCTTATCCTGTTTTACAGGAAACTTGTGCTTCCTATCATCTTGTTTATCCCTACCGTTTTTGGTGCGCTATTGGCCATTACTGTTTTGTATTTTATTCGCGATAAAATCTCAGCAATTTCTTTGGGCATTGGCTCTGTACTTTTAGGGGTTACATTAGATTACGCCTTGCACATTCTTACCCACATTAGAAGCAACAACAACATAAAATCGCTTTATACAGAAATTGCCAAGCCTATTTTAATGAGCAGTTTAACCACGGCTTTGGCCTTTTTATGCCTGTTGTTCTTACATTCGCAGGCCCTACAGGATTTAGGTATTTTTGCAGCAATTAGCGTTGTGGGTTCGGCTGTTTTTGCTTTGGTTTTTATCCCGCAAGCCTATCGAGACACTCAGAAAAATCGTCCTAAAAACACCATTATCGATACGTTTTCGGCACTGGCTCTACACAAAAAACCTTGGCTCTTTGTCGCCTTGGGCGCCTGCCTAATCTTATCTATCTTTACCTACAAAACCGTTTCGTTTAATAACGACATTACCAAGTTAAACTATGAGCCCCCAAAGCTCATGGAAGCCCAAAAACAATTGGATGCGCTGACCAACGCAACTTCAAAATCGGTTTATATTGCGGCCTATGGCTCCCAAACAGAAGCTGCGCTTCAAGCTAACGATAGCATTTACCAAACATTAAAACAGTTAAAAGCTCGCGGCCACATCATAGACTTTAGCTCTATTGCAGGAATTGTTCAATCTAAAGCTTTACAACAAGAAAAATTAAACACCTGGCAAACCTTTTGGGACGATAGCACCAAAACCAATTTAAAACAACTGCTTGTAGAAAATGGCACTCCTTTTGGGTTTAAACCTGAAACCTTTCAGCCGTTTTACAACTTCCTTAACCAAGAGTTTTCAACATTAAACAACACCGATTACCAAGCTTTAAATACCATAAGAACCAACGATTATATAACAACCAAAAACCACTTTACCACCATTGCCTCTTTGGTAAAACTAGACGAGAACAACCTAAACTTGCTCAACAACGCCTTTAAACACCTACCCAATACGCTTGTTATAGACCGACAAAGTATGAACGAAACGTTTTTGGGGAACCTTAAAAATGATTTCAACCAATTAATTGGTTATTCGTTGGTTGTTGTGCTTCTGGTCCTTCTTTTCTTTTACAGAAGCCTCTCACTAACTTTGGTCACCAGCATCCCAATCGCATTAACCTGGTTTTTAACCATTGGTATTATGGGCCTTTTGGGGATTGAATTTAATATTTTCAACATTATAATTTCCACCTTCATTTTCGGACTGGGGGTCGATTATAGCATTTTTATTACCAATGGCCTACTGCACGAATACCGTACTGGCGAACAAGCATTACCCACCCATAAGGCATCTATTCTGTTATCGGTAATAACCACCATTTTAGGGGTTGGCGTACTGGTATTTGCCAAACACCCTGCACTGCACTCCATGTCTGTGGTGTCTATTATCGGTATCCTTTCAGCCCTAATTATTTCGTTTACCATACAACCCGTTTTGTTCCGTTTGTTTATTGGCAGCAAACATAAACGCCCCATAACCCTAAGGCTACTTTTACATGCTATTGGCTCTTTTACTTATTACGGCTTGGGTACATTTTTATTGCCGCTTATTGGCATGCTTACTTTTGGACTTATTCCTGTAAGCAAAAAAATTAAAATGCCCTGGTTTCATAAACTGGCGGGAAAATTTATGACCTCGGTACTTTATACCAATCCGTTTGTAAAGAAAAAAATCATCAATCAGGTTGGAGAAGACTTCAAAAAGCCCGCTATAATTATTGCCAACCATACCTCGTTTTTAGACACCTTAACCATAGCCATGGTACACCATAAGGTTATCTTTTTAGTAAACGATTGGGTATACAAGTCCCCTATTTTTGGGCAAGCCATGAAATTTGCTGGCTACTATCCCGTTTCTGAAGGGATTGAAAATGGTCTGGATCACCTTAAAACAAAAATAGACCAAGGTTATTCCTTAGTTGTGTTTCCGGAAGGCACCCGCTCTTACACCAATAAAATAAAACGCTTTCATAAAGGAGCTTTCTTTCTGGCCGAAAAATTTCAGTTGGACATCCTGCCCATTCTCATACACGGAAATTCTGAAGTGCTTCCCAAAGGATCTTTCCCCATTAAAAACGGAAGCATTACCCTAAAGGTTCTTGAGCGCATTCCGTACAACGACACCTCTTTTGGCAACACCGCCAGAGCGCGCACCAAAAGCATTGGCCTGCACGTTAAAAAAGCCTTTAAAGCCTTTAGGCAAGAAATAGAACACGATTCCTATTTCCACAACATTGTTTTAGAAGATTATAGATATAAAGGGGATGCGCTGTATAACAATGTGAAACAGGCGCTAAAGTCGCACAAATCCCGTTATAAACAGATAATGGATGCTGTAAACGAACAAGAACAGGTGGTGCATTTGTCGCAAGGTTATGGCCAATTAGATACCCTTTTGGCTCTGGACAGCCCAGCAAGAACCCTAACAACCTATATAAACCACCCCGAATACCGTGCTATTGTTGCAAACAACTACGCGGTTAACAACCACAGCAACATCACCATATCACCTACCGTTGAGGCAGCTTTAAGTCAGCCACATACCACTTTAATTTTAGACCTAGCAGATTTAAAACCAGCTAACTTTACATCTAGTTTACAAGATATAAAAACAGTTATTTTATTAAATGAAAGCTGTATTTTTAGCCCTTTCTTTTTGGAACATAACACCCTTAGTTTTCAAGAGCACCTGCAAGCAGATGGCCTTATGATTTTAAAACGAAAAACCGAAAGCACATGAAAACACCTTACGATGTTGTTATAGTAGGTAGCGGCTTGGGCGGCCTTGTTTCTGCAGTTATTTTGGCTAAAGAAGGCAAGAAGGTGTGTGTGTTGGAAAAAAACCAACAGTTTGGGGGCAACTTGCAAACCTTTGCAAGAAACCGCTCTATTTTCGATACGGGGGTTCATTATATAGGCGGACTTAGCAAAGGCCAGAACCTCTATCAGCTTTTTAATTTCTTAGGCATTATGAAAGACCTCAACCTAAAAAAAATGGATGAGGACGGTTTTGATGTCATTTCTTTTAATGGCGACGACAACACCTATCGCTATGCCCAGGGCTATGCCAATTTTAAAGCTTCATTGGTTCGTGATTTCCCGGAAGAAAAAACAGCCATAGATGCCTATTGCACTAAAATACAAGAAACCTGCGACGCTTTCCCGCTTTATAGACTAAAAGAAGGCGCCATGTACAACAGCGAAGTGTTTCGCTTATCGACCAAGGCATTTATCGACTCCATTACTTCTAACGAAACCCTAAAAGCCGTTTTAGTAGGCACCAATTTTTTATATGCAGGAGACCCCAACACACCGTTTTATGTGCATGCCCTTTCTATAAATTCGTATATAAAAAGTGCTTACCGCTGTATTAACGGGGGGAGTCAAATCACAAAATTGCTTCTTAAAGAGCTTAAAGCCCACGGTGGCGAAGCTTATAAATATCATGAGGTTACCGGGTTTGGCTATGAAAATGGGCAACTCACCTCGGCCAACTGCGCCAACGGAACAACCTTTTACGGCAAGCTATTTATTTCTAACATCGAGCCCAAACTAACATTAAAACTTGTTGGAGAAGATAAGTTTAAAAAAAGCTACACCAATAGGATTAACGGTATTAAAAATACCATTTCGGCCTTTAGTTTATACCTTGTGTTAAAGCCAAATACCATTAAATACCACAACAAAAACTATTATCACTTTAAGTCGCCAGAACATGTCTGGACCAGCCAAAACTACACCCAAGAGTCCTGGCCGGAAAGCTACATGCTGTCTATGGGATGTAAGAAAAACCAAAGCGATTATGCCGATAACATGACCATAATGACTTACATGCGTTATGATGATGTTAGCCCCTGGTGCGACAGTTTTAATACCACGGTAAACGAAAATGACCGTGGGAAGGAATACGAAGGCTTTAAGGCCGAAAAGGCTGAAAAAATTATCGCCCAGCTTGAAAAAAAATTCCCCAACATTAGAGCCTCTATTTTAACCTACTACACCTCTACCCCTTTGTCCTACCGCGATTATATTGGCTGCTACAATGGGGGCATGTACGGCTATGTAAAAGAGGCCAACAAACCCTTACATGCCATTGTTGCGCCTAAAACCAAAATTAGCAACCTGCTTTTTACGGGGCAAAGTTTAAACATGCACGGTATTTTGGGTGTAACCATTGGAGCGGTACTCACCTGCTCAGAGATTTTAGGAAGCACGTATTTACTAAATAAAATTCTTCAAGCTAATAACACAACCCACATAAAAAACAACGCATGAAAGTCTGGCTTAGCATCATTATAATCCCGTTGGTCTTAACATCCTGTGGCGTTTCTAAATCGCTACACGATGTTCCTGATGTTAGTGCATACAACGCCAACATCCCCGAAAGAACCCAACTAACAGACTCTTCTTTTATACTGCAAACCGACTACCTTACCAAAAACAAACAAGGGCAGTGGGAGCTTTTTGTTCATGGCAATCCGCTACAAATAGGCCTAAAAACAGGCCGTTTAACAAGCGAACTGTTCAAAAAACAGGAAGATGCCTTTTTAAGCAAGGTTAACGAAATGGTACCTTCAAAAACCAAACAGTACATGCTGCGTAAACTACTGGCTTGGTACAACCGTAAAATGTATTTACATGTTCCTGAAGAATACAAAACCGAAATTTACGGACTTTCAAAATTTGCCGGAGATAAATACGACCATGTGGCCGATGATTATTTGCGGGTACTTTATTTGCACGGGGCGCACGACATCGGCCATGCTTTTCAGGATCTTGCCTTAGTTGGTTGCTCCTCGTTTGCTGCCTGGGGCGACAAGAGTGAGGATGGCCATTTAATTATTGGGCGGAACTTCGACTTTTATGCTGGCGATGCCTTTTCTAAGGAAAAAATCATTGCCTTTGTAAGCCCAACAAACGGCCACAAATTTATGTCGGTAACCTGGCCCGGTATGATAGGTGTGGTTTCTGGTATGAACGATGCAGGCCTTACCGTAACCATCAATGCTGGAAAATCTAAAATACCCTTGGTGGCCAAAACTCCCATTTCTATAGTTACCCGCGAGATTTTACAATATGCCTCGAACATTGAAGAAGCCATTGCCATTGCCAAAAAACGGCAAGTCTTTGTTTCGGAATCTATTTTTATAGGAAGTGCTCAAGACAATCGGGCCATTACCATAGAAATGGCACCAGACAATTTTGGCGTTTACGAGGTTGAAAACTCGACACAGCTTATCTGTTCCAACCACTTTCAGAGCGATGCGTTTAAGAACGATGAACGGAATTTAAAACACATGGCCGAAAGCCACTCGCAATACCGTTACAAGCGTATGGAAGAGCTGCTTAGCCAAACCCCTAAACTAACGCCACAAAAAGCCGTGGACATCCTTCGCAATAAAAAAGGCCTAAACAACAAAACCATTGGCTATGGCAACGAAAAGGCATTAAACCAACTTTTGGCGCACCACGCCATTGTTTTTAAGCCAGAACAGCGTATGGTTTGGGTGTCGTCTAACCCCTATCAATTGGGCGAATTTGTTGCTTATAACCTAAACGACATCTTTAAAAATGCAGTCTCAAACAGTAACGCCCTATCGTTACAAAACCCAACATTAAACATTGAAGAAGACCCCTTTCTTTACACCCAAGCCTATCAAAACTACGAGCGCTACCGCATCTTAAACCGCAAGATGCTATCTGCCATAAAACACGACCAACACATGGTTCCAGAGCACATAAACACCTTTAAAAACACCAATCCAGAATTTTGGGAAGTGCATTATGTTATCGCAAAATATTATTACGAAAAAAAATACTATCGTGCGGCTTTAAACAGTTTTAAAGAAGCCCTGACGAAGGAAATTACAACCGTTCCTAATCGCATTGAGATTGAAGATTATATTAAAAAACTAAACCGGAAATTACACTAAATGATTCCAAAGATAGAAAGAGCGTCCGTGCAGGAAATAAAAGCATTTCAAGAAGACAAGCTACAAGCGCTGCTTGCCTACGTAAACACGCACTCTGCGTATTACAACCGTGTTTTCAAGGAAAACAACATCGCCTTGGAAACCATAAAAACTCTAGACGATTTAACCCAACTTCCCGTAACCACAAAAGATGACCTTCAGCGTTATAACGACGATTTTCTTTGTGTGCCCAAAACCAAGATTATCGACTATGTAACGACCTCCGGCACCTTGGGCGACCCGGTTACTTTTGCGCTAACCGACAAAGATTTAGACCGATTGGCCTATAACGAAGCCATTTCGTTCGCCTGCGCAGGTATTACCCCGGACGATGTCCTGCAATTAACCACCACCATAGACCGCCGTTTTATGGCCGGACTGGCCTATTTTTTAGGGGTTAGAAAATTGGGGGCAGGCATTATTCGTGTGGGTGCCGGCGTACCAGAACTACAATGGGATTCCATTTTAAAATTTAAACCCAGCTACCTTATTGTGGTGCCTTCCTTTTTGCTGAAATTAATAGAATACGCCAAACAGCACCATATTGATATTAATGCCTCTGGGGTTAAAGGGGCGATTTGCATTGGCGAATCGTTACGAAACCAAGATTTCTCCCTAAACACCCTAGGCCAAAAAATTACTTCGGCATGGGATCTTGAACTGTTTTCTACCTATGCCTCTACCGAAATGAACACGGCCTTTACCGAGTGTGAGGCCCAGCAAGGCGGTCACCACCACCCCGAACTGATTATTGTTGAGATTTTAGATGATGCCCACCAACCCGTGGCACCTGGCGAAGTAGGGGAACTCACCATAACAACCCTAGGCGTAGAGGGCATGCCGCTATTGCGATTTAAAACCGGCGATATGGTAAAAGCCTACACCAAGGTCTGTAGCTGCGGAAGGAACACCCTACGCCTAGGCCCTGTAATCGGGCGTAAAAAGCAAATGGTTAAATACAAAGGCACAACTTTGTACCCCCCGGCGATGGACAACATTTTAAACGATTTTAGTGACGTTGAAAGTTATGTGATTGAAATCTCGCACAACAACATTGGTACCGATGAGATTTGCATTAAAATTGCATCGAAAAACACCTCCGAAGAGTTTCAGCAAAACATTAAAGACCATTTTAGGGCCAAATTAAGGGTTAGCCCTAAAATAGAATTTCACGATTTTAAAACCATTCAAAAATTACAATTCCCAAAAATGAGCCGTAAACCCGTTATGGTTATAGACAAGCGCACCGAGGCGTAAACGCCTTATACCAGTTCTAGCTCGGGAATAACAAGCGCTTCCAATTCGTGCTTAAAACACTGGAGGTCATTTTTAATGCCCTCATTTAAAACAGCTGTTGAAACCAATTGTTGGTAATACGAAATGCCGTCCAATAAATGGCTTTTAAAAGCCTGCCATTTTTTTATTTGCTTGCCCGTTAATGCTATAGAAGCACTGGTCAGTTCATTTTTTAAATAATCCACGTACATCTTCAGTTCCTTTACAAACATATTGGGTCTGTTTTTGTACGATAGTATAGATTTTGCACCATAAATATGCTGCATCATATCTGCTAACGACACCTCCTTATCAAAATAAGCCAAATTTGGCCCTGGGCAAATAACCACGCCCTGTTTCTGACCTTTAATCGCCATGTCATGCTCTAAATAAGTAGCATTGGCCAAGCCTACACACAAACAGGATTTTTCGGTAATCTTGTCCTTGGCGGTTTTATATGCCGCCTGCGACATCTCTACGCGTTGCGTTTCTAATGCGTTTAATTTTACATCCTGATATTTTTTTGAAGCCGTACAAACTCCTTCTGGACCAAACTCCTTACTTAAGGCCAAAAACTTTTTCGGGCAGGAGCTTCCAGCCTTATCCTTATCTATACGCTGTTGCTTAAAAAAGGCATTGGTAGTCCCCTTTATGGTATTAAAAGGAACACCTAAAGGCGAAATGTTACTTAAATACAAATCCTCTTCTTTGGCCTTTAACAAAAGATTCCTTGTTTGCCGATCTACCGACGTGGCTTCGGGCACCAATAAAAAGGGCGTGCCCCAACCAACAGAATCTACTTGGTAATGATTCAGCAAAAAATTGTGCTCTTCGGCTGTACCAACACCCCCTTGCACCGTAATTTTTAAATCTAAGGGATGCTCTGGCACCGCATACTCTTTCGCTTCCAAAGCCTTAACAAGCACTTGGTGCGTATCTTGGATTAATGTTGTTTTTTTAGCTTTAAACTCTTCTAATATAGGCCCTAACAAATGGCCTTCTGTAGCAAAAGCATGCCCCCCACAATTTAGCCCAGACTCTATACGGTACTCTGAAACCCAAAGCCCTTTTTTGGCCAAAAACTTACCCTGGATAATTGCTGAGCGGTAATCGCTTACTTTTAAAATAAGCTTCTTTTTTAACGCGCCTTGCTCGTCTGGATAGAAATCGCTAAAGTTCTCGAAATAGCTGTACAGTCTAGGGTTCATACCCGCCGATAACACCACCGAGGCGTTTAATTGACTATTGGCAAAGCCACGAAGCGACGCATGGGCATCGTTAAAAGCCACCGGCAGTTGCTTGCCTTTAACAAAGTTTTCCCGGTCTACTTTGGTCATGATATTCACATCTATCGCCCCTGGCCTTAAATGTGTTTCTAGGTATTGTTTAATATGACCTTTAAGTGTAGCACCTTCTTCCAACAAACTTAAAAGTCCTGCCTTAATTGTCGAAGTGTTGGGCAAAGTGGCCATAAAATGTTCTAAAGCCGATGTGCTCTCGGTTAACTCTGCTTTAAATTTTGAAAACTTGTCCTTTACAATCGTATCGACCAAATTTAAGTACGATGTGATGCGTTTGGCGCGGTAATCCTGTGTTTTCTTTGTAATTTCTTGGTAAGGCAAATTGATTTTCTTGCTGTAAAAGGCATTCATCTTTTCTAAAAGCTCGTCGTCTATAATAGAAATAACCGATGAAATGCCATATTGCGCAACACGTATGGGGCTGTCTATGGTATAAGCCAAGCCCATAACGGGTATATGAAAGGTATGTAGTGGTTTAGGTAAAGCCATGCGTCATGTTTAAAATTGAATTCATGGCAAATATGACGATTCCTAATTTACTATAAACTGATATTTATCATGCTTAGCCAAATGCCTGGCACAAAACAACAAAGCTTGCCCGATGCTGTATGAATCTTCTCTCGCTGCGTTAGCGCATGAGTCTTGCGCTTGGCAAAAAACCCGCCCTGTTATGCTTTAAATTGTTTATTTGATTGTTTCTGTTTCCTTGACGACTTGCCTCTCAACAAGTTCTAGAGTATCATCTACATACTCCCAACGGTAGTCAAGCATAATGGTTTCTCCCGTATCTTTAATAGTATACTCGTAGGGATCACAAGGAACTTTTTTAATTGTTCCGTTAAAGGATGTTCCAATAGCTGCTTTACAAGTTGCCTCATCAAAGATTGTTGGCACTGTTGAAGTTCGTGTTGTAAAATAAATTCTGCCTGTTCTTTGGCTTCTTACTGTTTCTACACCTCCTTCTACTATTAAGGCATAGAAAGTGTCCCCATCATCTGTTTGAATGGGTTTAAAATTTTTAATTGTTACCATGTTACGATATTTTAATGTTAGACTTATTGGTAGGGGGAGTATCCCAAAAACCTAAGCCTGGGCGGTTTATATGTGGATTATATCGCTATCTTATTAGTGGTGAAAAATTCTTTTAATGTAGTACATACCATTTTATCTTTCGGACAACAGCTATACACCAAGTGAAGTTAGTAATCTGCAATATACATAGACGTTATGTTTTTGAGATATTTTTGTATATTCGTAGAGCAGGAACTCTCATAGGGACTTCTAACGCTTTAGCTTCATTGGAATTGCAATACCGTTATTATTAGAGAACCAATACAAGTTTACATAATGGGTTAAATACACGCTCACAAGAAGCATAAAAGTTATTACAATCAACAAGTGCAAACATATATCATTAACTTTTACATATTCACCTAGACTAATTAGTGACATAACATTCACGTTATCCAAACAATAATTTAGAAAGTGTGTATACTAGTACTCATACAACTAGTTGTAGCACATTTGAGAAACGAACTAAATGATAGAATTAATACTTTCGACTTTAGCTGAATTTGGACTCATTCGTGAAGATTATAAACATCAAAAACGAATAACTAAAAAAGAAAAAGAAGACGGAATTAAAAGACCGATTCAAAAATATTTTATGCAACCGAGTGCTTTAATGGTAATTGCTTTTTTGGTCGTTGGAAGTTTAAGTGCTATTCTATTTTTTACATATCAAAGAACGTCAGTTTTTCCAGAAAAAACAAAAAAGGAAATATCTGAAATGAGTGACAGAATGGAAAATTGGAATGAAAATCTCGGACAATACCCAACGGAATTGAATGAATTAATCGGAAATAGTCCTTTAAGACAAGATTGGAAAAAAGACGCTTGGAATCGAGAATATGAATTTAAGATTATAGATAATGGAAACGGATTTTTAATCACATCTGCTGGCTCTGACGGAAAATTTGGAACTGAAGATGATATTAAATCGGAATAAAATATTGAAATGAAAAAAAACTCTTTTTGGGATACGATATCTAACTATATGAGGTTTCAAATTATAGTAGCTGGAATAATACTAATTGCAGTAGTAGTTTTAGTTATTGGAAAAGCGATTTTTAATTAAAATGAAATAAATAAAAACGTGCTACAACAACGTGTATAGCTCATTGCGGCTGAATTCCTAATCGGAATTCATTGCAATTTGCTATCTTCGTTCTACGGCGGAAAATCCTCGCGGATTTCCCGCAACGAGCCATACACAAACACGTTGGCAAACATTTTAAAACCGAACATTAATGAGAATTTTTACTTTAATTATACTTTTAGTTTCCTTTAATGTCTTTTCTCAAGAAACGGAGATTTCGGACTTGGAAAAACTAAAGCAAAATTTGACTTCGGATATAAATAAACTAAATGATTCTTTAAAAAAAGTTGAACTTCAAATTGCAGTTTTGAAATCTAAAGAAATCAAAAAAATGGTTTCGGACTCTACTTTAATTTCTTCTGCTAGAGAAGGAGCATATATTAAAAAGTCATCTAACGTAATCGGAGAAATAATTACCAAATTAACAGAAAAAAAAGAAGTAGTGCTATTGGACTATTATGATGGATATTTTGGTATTTGTACAGATTCAATTTGTGGATATATGAGTGAAATGTGGATTGAAAAAAACGAAAAAGTATATGAATTCATAAAAGTCAAAAAGCAAGAGCAAAAAGAATTAAAAAGACTTGAACATGAGAGAAAACTTAAATTAAAAGAAGCTGAATACGCGAAATTAGAAAAAGAGTACATTAAAAAATACGGACAAAAGACATACGACAAACTTAAACAAGGATATTACTGGATTGGAATGAACAGAGAAATGGCCACCATTTCTTTAGGCAGTCCAAAAGATATAAATAGAACTGTTGGTTCTTGGGGTGTTCATGAACAATGGGTTTACGATAATACTTATTTGTATTTTGAAAACGGAAAATTAACCTCATATCAAAATTAAAAAACGATTTGCCAACACCGTGTAAAAATAATTGCTTGGTTCTAGCCTACTCGGAAAATCCTCTCAGATTTTCTATTTGGTTTGTTTTTGCTAATTTAGGTGCTTAAACTACGCAACTAAATCATAACCAAACACGTAACAATGAGACAAACAATTTTAATAATAACCTTAGCTTTATCTTATGCGGTAAATGTGAATGGACAAAATTTCGCGTTCATTGGTGAAAATAGTTACCCTAGTACTGAAAAATTTATGTTGCAATCAAATTCTGACAAAGAAGATATTGGAAACCTAAATCTAGTATTTGCTAAAGACGGAACGGCTTCTTTAATCATAGTAAGTTCTAAGCTGACAGATGTCGTAAAGATTGCCGAGAAACTTATTATCTATCTTGATGACGGTACTGTAATATCATGTACTGACCGCGGAATAAATGATAATGTTGATGATGTTGCCATTTCGGCATATCACCTAACTGCTTCGGAATTGAGTAAAATGAAAAACAGTAACATTAATACTATTCGGTTTGAAATTGTATGTCCTGTATGTGGACCATTGAACTCTTGGGAAGGTGTTTATTCTGCTTCAAATAAAGGAAGCTCTAGAACTGACTTCACAAAGGTTATAGAGAGTTTTTTTAAATAAATAACATAACATTTGTATAGTGCATAGTTCCCTACTAAAGAATAGGTCATCAAAAACAGACTTCTTTGGTTAGTATAAACTTAAATATATTGCCTCAAAACGCATAAACTTAACGAAAATTCTTACTTTCGTGAATCTTAACCTAACTGCTAAAAGTTTAAATTACTAATTAATGACTGAAGCTATTAGCAAATATATACGCCTATTAGAAAATCTAAACAGAGGGTATAATAAAGGCTTAGGAAGAGCTCCACATAAGCCAGTTTTATTACTAGCAATAATTCGGTTGATTCAGCAAAAAGAAATAACCTCAAACAGGATATTTATAACACCTGAACTACTTTTAGAATTTAAGAACATATGGAATATTATGGTTGACACAGACCATATTCCAAATTTTGCCCTTCCATTTTTTCATATGAGAAGCGAACCTTTTTGGCATCTGGTTGCTAAACCTAGCATGCAGATTAAAGTAACAAAATCAAAAAGCATTAAAAGTTTTAAAAACTTAAAGGAGTCTGTCGCATTTGCTGAATTAGATAAAAATCTATACTTATTATTGACAGACACTCCTAAAAGGCAAATTTTAGAACAAGTTCTAGTACAGAAATACTTTAAAAATTCTATGTCTAATTATTCTAAAATTGGATTAAAACCATACGATGGTCATAAAAAAATAGAAAAGCAAATACTAAATGAAGCCAAAGAAGAGTACCAACAACATTTAAAAGATTTGAGAGCTTCTTTAGATGACGATGAATACGAAGAAGAACTGTTTATTAGAGGTGGTCTTTTTAAAAAAACCATTCCAAAAATTTACAATTATAGTTGTTGTATATCTGGAATGAGGATTGAATCATCTCAAAACGCTCAAATGATAGACGCCTGTCACATCATCCCTTTTAGTATTTCTAATGATGATACAATCCCTAACGGTATATCATTATCTCCAAATCTGCATAGAGCATTTGACAGAGGTTTAATTACTATAAATCCAGACTACGTTGTTAGGATTTCACCAACGGTTTCGGAAAATGACACCGTATTTTCATTATCCCAGTTTAATGGTAGGCAAATAATTTTACCATCTAAAGCTTCATGGTTCCCATCTCCAGAGTCACTTCAATGGCATAACAAAGAGGTTTTTGCTATTTAGCTTTAAGTTTACTTTTAAGCTTAATCATTTCATCACTAATCTTAGCCTCTACTATTTTTCCGTAATATCCTTGTGTGGTCTGTATTTTACTATGGCCTAACAACCTAGAGACAACCTCCATAGGAACATCATTATAAAGCAATACAGTGGAAGCAAACGTTTTCCTGGCTACATGAGTCGTTAACCGCTTTTCTATACCAATAATCGCCGCTATTTCTTTTAAATATGAATTATACTTCTGATTACTAATTTTAGGAAATATTCTAACATCTTTATTGTTATACTTCTTTATTATATCTATAGGTTTTGGTAGTAGCGGTACTGAAAAAATCTGACCTGTTTTTTCTCTTTTCATTTGTATCCATTTATTACCATCAAACCCATATATAATATGTTCTGTCCTCATATTCATTAGCTCTCTGTATGGCAATCCTGTATAGCAACTGAACACAAACAAATCCTGTATCAATTGTAACCTAGGTTGAATAAATTGATGCTTTTCAAAATCCTGTAGTTCTTCTGCCGTTAAGTATACAATTTCATTCCTAACCTTTTTTGCTTTGTACAACATAAATGGATCTTTCTCAAGATATCCTTCCGAGACCGATACTTTAACTATTTTCCTAAAACGCTGTATCTTTTTGTTAATGGTTATTTGTTTGATTTCCTTAACTACTTTAAAGTAATATTCCAGTTCTGTTAAAAAGTTTGGTTCTAACTTTTTTAAAGGGATATCATTAGCCTTATATTTCCATCTTATAAAAGATTTTATGTCCATTTTCACATAGCTATATTTGTTCCAGGTTACCTGCTTTACATCCTTTCCTACAAGGGTTTTAAGCTTATTTAAGTGCACTTCAAAGTATTCAACTACATTGTATTCTTTTTCTAGTTTTTCGCCTTTATAAAGCCTGTAAACGTCATCCACAGTAAAGCTATATTCCTGAACTTGAAGCATTAAAAAAGCCCTATTAATTTGGGTTTTAATAAGGCTTAATTGTGTGTTTATTTCATCTCTATTAGGAGCTTGTGGTTTCACCTGTTGTTTTTTGCTATTCCAATAACTAGGATTTACAAATTGTCCTGTACTAAATACTTTTCTTTTTTTGTTAAAAGTTAATCTACACATAAGACTACAGAGTCCTTTAGCATTTGCTTTGTGTTTGTTTATTACAAATAATATATTGATTTTCATTTTTTTTGGTTTTAAATTTTATGGGTGTCTTTTTAAATTGGATGGGAGTCTTAAAAGAGGCCTTTTTTTAATAGAAATAAGGAATAATCTAACTTTTTGAAGAAAGTGCAATTAATGTAGTAAGTGCAGTTAAACTCTAAGTATTGCGTACAAAAAAAGCCTCTACATTGCTGTAAAGGCTTTTGTTATTTGCTCCTCAGGTTGGGCTCGAACCAACGACCCTCTGATTAACAGTCAGATGCTCTAACCAACTGAGCTACTGAGGAGTGTTTTCTTTTCGCTTTTGCGAGCGCAAATATATGCTATTTTTTGCTTTCAGCAAACTTATTTTAAAAAAATATTCCTATTTAAAAACAGCTTTAAAAATATCGTTTCCATTAGCAAACAATACCAAAGCAATAAGAATAACAAAACCAACCAATTGGGCATACTCCATAAACTTATCGCCAGGCTTTCTGCCCGAAATCATTTCGTATAGCAAAAACATCACGTGACCACCATCTAAGGCTGGAATAGGCAATAAGTTTAAAAAGCCTAACATAATGGATAAAAAGGCGGTTATGCCCCAAAAATATTGCCAGCTCCAAACGGTTGGGAAAATATCGTAAATGGCCTTAAAGCCACCTACTCCTTTATAAGCGCCTGTACTTGGCGTAAAAATAGCCTTTACTTGCTTAACATACGAGGCTAATTTTTCCTTGGTTTTCACAAATCCTATGGGAATGGCTTCAAAAAAACCATACTTTTTGGTTTCAAAATTGTAGTACCCCAACTCTTGCAGGGTTTCTGGCGTGGCACCGTTGGCATAGGCCAATCCTAATTTTCCGTTATCGTTTACACTTAAAGAAAAGCTTAAGGTTTGTTTATCCCTAATAACCTGAGCGGTAACTTGCTGCCCCTTTACGCTTTCTAAAACCGGGATAACTTGATCAATATACTTGGTTTCTTTACCATTTATCGAGGCTAAAATATCGCCTTTTAAAATGCCGCTAGCCTTATTGTGCGAAGAGTCTGGTACTTGGGCAATTATAAAAGGCATACGCAAGCTTATAAACGCTTTTTCGTTGGCATCTATAATCTGCGCTAAAAAATCTTCTGGCAACGTAATGGTCTTTTCTTCACCTTCCCGTGCTATGGTAATGTCTTTACCAAACAACACCTTTTCAGAAACTTCAGAAAAATGGTCTATTCTATCGCCATCAACCGCAATAATATGGTCCCCAGTTTGCAAACCGGCCTTGTTGGCTACCGTACTCTCTACCATCAGGCCGTCGTTAATATTAGCCACCGGCAAAACCTTATCGCCATACACATAACTCATGCCAATGTAAATAATAATGGCCAACAAAAAGTTTACGGTAACCCCACCAAGCATAATAATTAAACGCTGCCAAGCTGGCTTAGAACGAAACTCCCACGGCTTTGGGGGTTGTGCCATTTGCTCCTTATCCATACTTTCATCAATCATTCCGGAAATCTTCACATAACCGCCAAGGGGCAACCAACCAATACCGTAAACGGTATCGCCTATCTTCTTTTTAAACAAGGAAAACTTAACGTCGAAAAACAAATAAAATTTTTCTACGCGCGTTTTAAAAAGCTTTGCAGGAATAAAGTGCCCTAACTCGTGTAAGACAATAAGCAGCGATAAGCTTAATAGAAATTGGGATATTTTAATGACAAACTCCATGTAAATACGTGTCTTTTTTTAAATGAACGCACAAAAGTAGTGTTTTTATACCATTACTAAAAGTTATTACACCCTCCTTACCATCGCTTTAACAATCATTTAGTACGCTTTAGGTTACAAACTTTAAATTTCATTGTACCTTTGCACAAATTAATTTGTTCGCTATGCTTGGTTTTTTCAAAGGCTACAAATACATAGGCATGACTTTAGCCGTGCTTTCGGTTATTATTATTTCCATTTTCTATACCATATTAAAGCCCAAAGCGGTTTTACCCATTTACCAACCGGCCATGGTTAATTACGAAATGGTAGACAGCACCATACAGCACCAAAGAAAATACCATAAAATTGCCGATTTTTCGCTAACCAATCAAAATGGGCAAACCATTACGCAAGACACCTATAAGGATAAAATATATGTGGCCGATTTCTTTTTTACCACCTGCCAGACCATTTGCCCGATCATGACAGACCACATGGCCCAAATACAGAAGGAAATAAAAAACGATAACGAGGTCATGCTGCTTTCGCATACCGTTACACCCGAAATAGATAGCGTGGCTCAACTAAAAAAATACGCCCTAAAAAAAGGGGTAATAGACAATAAATGGAATTTGGTAACGGGCGATAAAAAGCAAATCTACCAATTGGCTCGAAAAAGCTACTTGGCCGTTAAAACCGATGGCGATGGCGGTCCTTTCGATATGATTCATACCGAAAACTTTATGCTTATCGACAAAAAACGCCAGATTAGAGGCTTTTACGACGGCACCAAAGCCGAAGATATTGAACGCCTACTTAGCGATATAGCCATCTTAAAACAGGAAAAATCGTAGATTTTTACCCAGCATTTTTTTAGCCTGATTTTTTAACTTATTTTTGCTTTTTTAAAATCAATCTAAATAAGCTTGGAAATAACACTCGCAAATCTAAAACGTGGTCAAAAAGGCATTATTAAAGATGTCTCGTCCTTACACATTCCTTTAAAGCTTTTAGAAATGGGGTGTTTGCCCGGTAATGCCGTCGAGCTTGTACAGGTTGCCCCGTTTGCCGACCCCATGTACCTTAACATAAACGGCTCGCACTTGGCCATTCGCAAAGAAACTGCTGTTCATATTTTAATAAACATTGCCCATGAGTAAGCAGATTAACGTTGCCCTTATAGGAAACCCCAACACCGGAAAAACCTCAGTCTTTAATGCCCTTACCGGATTAAATCAGAAAGTAGGTAACTACCCAGGGATTACGGTAGAAAAAAAAGAAGGCATCTGCAAATTGCCACGAGGGGTTAAAGCCCACATTATCGACCTTCCCGGAACCTATAGCTTAAACGCATCGTCTCTAGATGAAAACCTAGTTATAGAGCTCCTACTAAATAAAAACGACAAGGACTTTCCCGATGTGGCCGTCGTGGTTAGCGATGTGGAAAACCTAAAACGCAACCTCCTTCTTTTTACCCAAATTAAGGATCTGGAAATCCCAACCATCTTAGTGATTAACATGGCCGATAGAATGGCCTATAAAGGCATTTCCTTAGATATTGCGTGTTTAGAAAACGAACTAAAAACAAAAATAGCCCTGGTAAGCACCCGAAAAAACCAAGGCATCGAAAAATTAAGGGAACTCATTTCAGACTACAGGAAACTTTCTGTAGAACCTTGCTTAAATGCCAGCGAAATAGACCCCGAATACTTTAACAGCCTAAGAGAGGCTTTCCCCAATCAATTGCTCTACAAGCTTTGGTTGGTTATTACACAAGATGTTAATTTTGGCGACATCCAACGCCAAGAATCAGACACCCTAGAAGATTTTAAGACCAAAACCAAAATCGACCTTAAGAGACTACAGCAAAAAGAAACCATAAAGCGCTACCAGTTTATTAACAACACCCTTAAAAAAGGGCAAACTATAGACTTAAGTACCGCAAAGGATTTACGCATTAGGTTCGACCGCATTTTAACCCATAAAGTTTGGGGCTACTTGATTTTCTTCTTTATTTTACTGCTAATTTTTCAAGCCATTTACGATTGGTCTGCCATACCCATGGACTTTATAGACAGCACCTTTGCGTCGTTAAGCGAATGGTCCAAACAAACCCTTCCGCAGGGCCAGTTTACCAACCTTATAGCAGAAGGCATCATTCCCGGGCTTGGCGGTATTGTTATTTTTATTCCGCAAATCGCCTTTTTATTCCTCTTTATTGCCGTTTTAGAAGAAAGCGGCTATATGAGCCGTGTGGTGTTTTTAATGGATCGGATTATGCGCCGCTTTGGCTTAAGCGGTAAAAGCGTTGTGCCCCTAATGTCTGGAACAGCTTGTGCCATTCCCGCCATCATGGCCACCCGAAATATTGAAAGTTGGAAAGAGCGCTTAATCACCATTTTAGTGACGCCTTTTACCACCTGTTCGGCAAGATTGCCCGTGTACCTTATCATAATTGCATTGGTTATTCCAGAAGGGCGCTTTTTAGGCCTTATTAGCTACCAAGCACTTACCTTAATGCTTTTATACCTTATTGGTTTTGGCGCAGCATTAGGTTCTGCCTACCTCTTACACAAAACTCTAAACATAAAAAGTCGTTCGTTTTTTGTGGTAGAAATGCCCAATTACAAACTCCCTCTATTTAAAAATGTCCTTATTACTGTGGTCGAAAAAACCAAGGCATTTGTTTTTGGAGCAGGTAAAATTATCTTGGCCATATCTATCGTGCTTTGGTTTTTAGCCTCCTATGGCCCCGGAGAGCACTTTAATAATGCCGAAAATATTGTAACCGAACAGTATGCTACCGAAAACCTTACCGAAGAGGAGCTTCAACAACATATAGCTTCGTACAAGCTAGAGCACAGCTATATTGGCATTACCGGCCAAGCCATCGAACCGTTAATTCAGCCTTTAGGCTACGACTGGAAAATTGGAATTGCCATTGTAAGCTCGTTTGCAGCCCGCGAAGTATTTGTTGGTACCCTAGCCACCATTTACAGCGTTGGCAGCGATGAGGAAGAAACCATAAAAAACCGAATGGCAGGCGAGGTAAACCCCGTTTTAGGCACCCCATTGTTTAATTTTGCCTCGGGCATTTCGCTTATGCTCTTTTATGCATTTGCCATGCAGTGTATGAGCACCTTGGCTATTGTAAAACGCGAAACCAACAGCTGGAAATGGCCCATACTACAATTAGTAACTATGAGCAGTTTTGCGTATCTTGTAGCTTTAGCGGCCTTTCAAATTTTGAAATAAATGAATCACATCATTCAAAATATTCTAGTCTTTACGGCCTTGGCCCTGGCGTTGTTGTTCTTAATCAGGAAGTTTTTTTGGAAACCAAAAACAACTTCAAACAAAAAAAAGAACTGTGGCCAAGAAACCAATTGTGGTTGCCATTAACCTAAAGCCACATCTAAAGTCATCATAATAATAAAGCCTCCTATAAACCCAAGGGTGGCAATATCGGTATAGTTATCGCGTTGGGTTTCGGGAATCACCTCTTCTACAACCACAAAAATCATCGCACCGGCAGCAAAAGCTAGGGCGTATGGTAAAATAGGTGTAAAAAAGGTAACGGCAACAGCACCAATAACTGCCGAAATGGGCTCGACTATTGCACTCATTTGTCCGTACCAAAAGCTTTTAAACTTACTTACACCTTGGCGGCGTAATGGCATAGAAACGGCCAAGCCCTCGGGGAAATTCTGAATACCAATACCCATGGCCAAAGCCACAGCCCCACCTATGGTTGCCTCTGGAATTCCTGCGGCTACTCCGCCAAATAAAACCCCTACCGCCAAGCCTTCGGGGATGTTGTGAAGGGCGATAGCCAAAACCAAAAGCGTGGTTCTATGCCAAGGCGTTTTAACGCCTTCTTTTTCACTTTCCTTAAAATTAATGTGTAAATGCGGTAAAATCTTATCTAAGCCATACAAAAACAAAGCCCCCATAGCAAACCCTACAGCCGCTGGGATAACTTTTACAAAACCCTCGCCAGGACTCATTTCAATGCCCGGCGCCAACAAGCTCCAAAAACTTGCCGCAACCATAACCCCTCCAGTAAACCCTAACATGCCATCTAGCAGCGCCCGGTTCATCCCCTTAAAAAAGAACACCAAAGCGGCTCCTGCCGCGGTTAAAATCCAAGTGAATAACGAGGCGTATAACGCACCCAATACGGGATCTATACTTTCAAAATAATGTAAAATTTGGTTCATAATCTATTGCGCTTTTACGTATAAATTGTTAGAGACTTCTTTTGAAATGGTTAAGGTTTTACCTGCAACCTGAATGACCATAGAATCATCGAACGTTTCCTTAGAAAGGACTTCTATTGCTGTTCCCAAGGCTATTTTATGCTTATCCAAATACCTTAAAAATTCGGAAGAGGAATCTTTAACCCCAATACAAATACAATGTGTTGCTTTAGCCAGATTCGCCAGAAGCTCTTTATTGGTTTTTTTAAAATTCCCTTCCTTGTCCGGTATGGGATCGCCATGCGGATCGTGTGTGGGAAATTCTAAAAAAGCGTCCAATTGGTTAATTAGTTTTTCAGATTTTATGTGCTCTAACTGTTCGGCAACTTCGTGTACCTCATCCCAGTTAAAATTGAGTTTTTCCACTAAAAAAACCTCCCAAAGCCTGTGCTTTCTAATTACCGTAGCGGCAGTTAAACGGCCCTTTTCGGTTAGGGTAGTCCCCTGGTACTTGGTGTATGCCACCAGCTCTTTTTCGGCCAGTTTTTTTATCATATCGGTTACCGACGATGCCTTAGTATCCATCTTATCTGCAATGGCATTGGTGCTTACCAGAGCATTCCCAAACTTTCCTAAATGATAAATGGCCTTAAGATAGTTTTCTTCTGAAAACGTAATCATACTCATAAATATTTCGACAAATATACAACTTATATTTTTCTTCTTTAAAACTTATTTTTAGCCTTGTCTAAAATTTAATTTTATATTTGCAAAAAATTATAGTCTGTGATTCATAAAAACACCCTTATATTAATTCTCCTATTTCTCACATCGTTTGGCTTACTGGCTCAAAGCATAACCATATCTGGAAAAGTAACCACCCAAGGCGAACCGCTGCCTTTTGTAAACGTGTATTTAAAAGACACAACCAAAGGTGCCGTAACCAACAACGATGGGCACTACAGCATTTCTAACATAACAGCAGGCGACTACACCCTAATTGTTTCGTTTACAGGCTTTAAAGCCGTACATAAAAACGTTACTGTTTCAGACAAACCTCTCTACCTTGATTTCGATTTAAGTGCAACCGAAAGCCTAGACGAAGTGGTTGTAACGGGAACATTAAAGCCTGTTAGCCGTTTAGAAAGTCCTGTGCCTGTAGAAGTTTATTCGCCCGCTTTTTTAAAGAAAAACCCAACGCCCAATATTTTTGAAGCGTTACAGAATGTTAACGGTGTGCGGCCACAACTTAACTGCAATGTTTGCAATACGGGCGACATTCATATTAACGGACTGGAAGGACCATACACCCTAGTTTTAATTGACGGCATGCCTATAGTTAGCGGTTTATCTACGGTTTATGGGCTTTCTGGTATTCCCAATTCGCTAATTGAACAAGTAGAAGTTGTTAAAGGCCCTGCCTCTTCACTTTATGGTAGTGAAGCTGTTGGCGGGCTCATCAATATCATTACCAAATTGCCCGATTACACGCCAAAGCTTTCGGCCGATGGCTTTATTACAGGCTGGGGCGAGGCCAATTTAGATTTAGGCTACAAAGCACATGTGGGCAAAAAAACCACCTTGCTATTGGGCGCCAACTACTACAACTACAGCAACCCCATAGACAACAACAACGATAATTTTACCGATGTGACCTTGCAAGATCGAATTTCTATCTTCCAGAAATGGGACTTTAAACGCAACCACAACCGAAAACTCTCCTTGGCAGGACGCTACTTTTACGAAGATCGCTGGGGCGGCGAAATGCAATGGAACAAAAACTACCGCGGCGGAAACACCGTTTATGGCGAAAGCATTTACACCTCAAGATTCGAGTTTATAGGCAATTATCAACTCCCCATTAAACCGCATGTTAATTTTCAGTTTTCATACTCCAACCACGACCAAAACTCGGTATATGGCGACATGCCCTTTTTAGCAAAACAGCGTATTGGCTTTGGGCAATTGGTATGGGATAAAACGCTAAAAAACCACGATTTGCTTTTTGGTATAGCGGCGCGATACAATTACTACAACGACAACACTACAGCCACCAAAAAAGCAGACGAAATTACCATTCCCTCTATCTTTGTTCAAGACGAAATAGCCCTTTCTAAAAAACAAAAACTATTGCTGGGAGCACGTTACGACTACGACAAACGTCACGGCGCTATATTCACACCCCGAATGGCCTATCGTTACAAACCCACAAAAGACGATATTTTTAGGGTGAATGCAGGTACTGGATTTCGGGTGGTAAATTTATTTACCGAAGAACACGCAGCCCTAACCGGCGCAAGAGATGTGGTGATTGAAGAAACCCTAAAACCCGAAAAATCGTATAATATTAACATCAATTACCTTAAAAAGCTGTACACAAAAAACGGCAAGCTCTTTACAGTAGATGCCTCGGTATGGTACACCCATTTTACCAATGCCATTTTACCCGATTACGACACCAACCCCAATCAAATTATTTACGACAACCTAAACGGATACGCCACCTCTAAAGGGGCAAGTTTAAATATTGATGCCGTATTTGCTAGCGGGATAAAAGCCCTTTTAGGCATAACGTACCAAGACGTATCGCAAACCGAAAACCAAGTGACTACAGACCAAATTTTAACCGAAAAATTCTCGGGAACTTGGGCGCTATCCTACAAACATTACAAAACCAACCTAACCTTAGATTACACCGGAAACCTTTACGGCCCCATGCGATTGCCCACTCTGGGCGCCTTAGACCCAAGAAGCGACACCTCGCCCATTTGGAGCATTCAAAACATTCAAGTAACCTTTGATGGTTTAAGCAATTTTGAACTTTATGCCGGTGTAAAAAACCTGTTAAACTGGACACCAAACAAAGGTGAGCCCTTTATTATAGCGCGTTCGCACGACCCGTTTGATGAAGATGTAGATTATAACCCCGACGGTAGCGTGATGGCAACACCGCAAAATCCGTATGCTTTAACGTTCGACCCTTCGTATGTTTACGCCCCAAATCAAGGCCGCCGGTTATTTTTTGGCATGCGCTTTAAACTGGATTAAAAGCCCCGTTCCCTTTGAAGCTGCTCGTAAGCGCCCTGGACCTGACGGAATTTTTCCTCGGCGCCCTTTTGGTGTTCTTTGCCTAGGTGAATCACCTTATCCGGGTGGTATTTTTTAGCCATTCTGCGGTAGGCTTTTTTAATCTCGTCGACCGTTGCCGATTTATCGATCTCCAAAATTTTATACGCATTATCCGAATTGCTGTAGAACATGGCTTTAATGCTTTCAAAATCACGTTGATTAATTCCCAAATAGCCCGAAATGGTTAGGATTTGACTAACCTCGGCGTCGCTTACATGGCCATCGGCATTTGCTATTCCGAAGAGAAAATGAAGCAACTGTAAGCGCGATGGGTGGTCCATCATCTGTCTAATTTGCAAACACACCTGTCTGGCCGAAATATCTTGTTTGTTAAGACTTTTAAACAATTTAAAAGCATGGTTGGCACGCTCCTTACCATACATACCGGCAAATTGTTGGCGTACGTAGTCCAACTCGCGCTGATCGGGTTTTCCATCGGCTTTAATCACCACCGATGCCAAAACCAAAAGGCTTACTTCAAAATCGCCCGATTGCGTTCTTTGCCCCTGATATTGCCTTTTAAAAGCCCGTGCCTCATCTCTAGACATCCCATCAATTACACCACCCAAGGCCATGCCCATAATGGCACCAATAGGACCTCCTAATGCCCAGCCCAATGCTGCACCAATCCACTTTGTAAAACTCATGCGTTATATTTTAGAGTTCAAAAATAACATATTGTTTGTAGAAACATACTGCTTTTTGTTACGCAACCTTTTCACTATATTAACATCTTAATAAAAACAGCAACCCTAAACCAATGCTTTTACGCCTAATTAAATACCCTCTGTTAACGCTAGGCATATTTTTGCTTACAGCCTGCCACTCCAACAATGATGATGACCTTTGCTGTGCTTACCCCGTAACACTTCAAGGCAATTGGAGCTTAACACACGTACAGGGCGGCTTTGCAGGTGTTGATGACACGATAACCCACGGCCTTATTATTTGGCATTTTAACACAGAAACCCATACCGTTACCGTGACCAACAACAATACAGACGACACCATCCTTTACGATGGTTTAGAGTCGGGGAGCTACACCTATGACATTGTTACCGAAAATGACGCCCAATACCTACACATACAATCTAACGACTTTGGCCGTTTAGCCTATACCGCTTTTCAATTAACCCTTGATGGCAATATGGGTGCCGATGGCTTTTTGCTCACCTTTAAACGATAGGTTAGGTATTTACACATGGTAATTCTAAAATCGTGTTAAGATAAACAGCAACTCTACTTAATTATGTATCTTTGTGTGAACAAATTAATTTTCTAAAAAACACAATATATGTATCCAGCAGAATTAATAAAACCAATGCGTGAGGATTTAACCCAAGTTGGTTTTGAGGAACTACATACTGTAGACGCTGTAGACGCTGCCATAGCCCAAGAAGGAACAACCCTAGTGGTTGTAAACTCGGTATGTGGCTGTGCTGCTGCCAATGCCAGACCAGGCGCAAAAATAAGCTTAAACAACACCAAAAAACCAGATCATTTAGTAACGGTTTTTGCTGGTGTTGACAAAGATGCTACCAATAAGGCAAGAGAATATATGATTCCGTTTCCGCCAAGCTCACCAAGCATGGCTTTATTTAAAAACGGCGAATTAGTTCACATGCTAGAACGTCACCATATTGAAGGACGTCCAGCCGAAATGATTGCCGAAAACCTTATTGATGCTTATAACGAACACTGTTAAAAACAAAGGCATTACGAGAAACGAACTAACGTGGTAGTCTTTTAAATTTAACATTATAGTTGTAAGGTTGCTTCGCTACGTTCGCAATGACGAATAAAATTTAAACCACGGTAAACTTGCCGTGGTTTTTTTATGGTTACTTTTAATATTTTTGTGTTATGCTAAAATTTCTATCATACCCTTTAACCTTTCTTTTTTTCATTTGTTTTGGAATCGCGTTATTGGTTTTTCACCCCTTACAATGGATTAGCTTAAACGTGTTTGGCTACCAAGCGCATAAAAAAACGGTCGATTGGCTTCAGTTTTTCTTAATGCGTTGCACAAATCTGTTAGGGGCAAGATACACGTTTAAAAACCCTTATAACATTACTAAAAACCAGCCGGTTATTATCGTTGCCAATCACCAAAGCATGTACGATATTCCCCCCATTATTTGGTACATGCGAAAATACCACCCCAAATTTATCAGTAAAAAAGAATTGGGCAAGGGCATCCCAAGTGTCTCGTTCAATTTAAAGTATGGTGGTTCGGCATTAATCGATAGGAAAAACCCTAAAGCCGCTGTAGAAACCATTCAAAACTTTGCCAATTACATTAAAACCAACAACCGGGCGGCCGTTATTTTCCCCGAAGGGACACGCAGCAGAACCGGCAAACCAAAGACCTTTCAGAAAAAAGGGCTAATCACACTTTTTAAGGGCATTCCAAACGCCGTTGTGGTTCCTATAACAATTAACAACTCCTGGAAAATGCTTCGCTATGGCAAATTTCCTATGGGGCTGGGGGCGCATTTAAAATTTAAGGTACACCAACCCATACAGCTAAGCGATTACAACGATTACGACACCCTTATTGCCCACCTAGAAAAAGAAATTACCAAAGATGTGGTTGTATGACACAAGAAGAAATCATTAACAAAACAAAGGATTTTGTAAAGCAACAGCTTGAAAACGCCGAAGGCGGCCACGACTGGTTTCACACCCTAAGGGTATACCACAATGCTTTACGCATTAGCAAACATGAAAATGTCGATACATTTGTGGTAGCCTTAGGAAGCTTACTGCACGACATTGCCGATAGCAAATTTCACGATGGCGATGAAAGTATTGGCCCTAAAATAGCACGCGAATTCCTGCTAAAGCTAGAAGTGGATACAGACACTGTAGACCATGTGGCAAACATTATAGCGCATATATCCTTTAAAGGCGGAAACTTTAAACAAGCCTTCCAATCGGCAGAGCTGGACGTTATTCAAGATGCCGATAGGCTAGATGCCATTGGTGCTGTGGGCATTGCCCGTTGCTTTAACTATGGGGGCTTTAAAAACCGAAAGCTTTATGACCCAGATGTTAAGCCCAACCTCAACATGGACAAAGCCACCTATAAAAACACCACCTCACCTTCCATAAACCATTTTTACGAAAAACTTCTCCTGCTAAAAGACCGCATGAACACCAAAACCGGCCAACAACTTGCCGCGCAACGCCATCGGTTTATGGAAACTTTTCTAGAGCAATTCTATGCCGAATGGGACGGCCATAAATAACTTAAAACTTTATTAAAAAAGGCGTTTTATCCTATTGTATTCTTATTTTTACAGCTTTAATACATATTCAAAATCTCATTACCAAGCTAACATTTAAGCAATGAAAAAATTAATCCTTACCAGTATAGCCTTGTTGCTATCATTTACTTCCTCGATTTTTGCCAACGAGGGCATGTGGTTCTTAATGCACATTAAGCGCCTTAACCAAGTTGATATGCAAAAAATGGGCCTTCAGCTTACGGCCGAAGAAATTTACAGCATTAACAACTTAAGCCTTAAAGATGCCATCGTACAGTTTAATGGCGGGTGTACTGCCAGCATCATTTCTGAAAATGGCCTAGTATTAACCAACCACCACTGTGGTTACGGTGCTATAGCCGAGCTTTCTTCTGCTGAAAAAAACCACTTAAAAAATGGATTTTGGGCAGCTTCGCACCAAGACGAATTAAAACCTGAAAGCCTTTTTGTTAGATTCTTTGTAAGAATGGACGACGTTTCTGAGCGCATTCTGTCTAAGGTTAACAACACCATGTCTGAGAAAGAGCGCGAAGCCATTATTAACCAAGAAATTGCTAAAATTGAGCAAGAGAATAACGAAGGCGGCAAATACACCGTATCTGTAAGATCGTTCTTCCAAGGCAATGAATACTACTATTTTGTTTACGAAGATTATAAAGATGTTCGCCTAGTAGGAACACCTCCAGAGAGCATTGGAAAATATGGTGGCGACACCGATAACTGGGAGTGGCCAAGACACACAGGCGATTTTTCACTTTTTAGAGTGTATGCCGATAAAGACGGTAACCCAGCTGAATACTCGAAAAACAACGTGCCTTTAAAAGCCAAGTACCATTTACCTGTAACACTAGACGGTGTAGCAGAAGACGACTTTGCCATGATTTTGGGCTACCCAGGACGCACCAATAGATGGATGCCTGCCGAAGGGGTAAACCAAAACGTAAATTACGCCTACCCTGCTTGGGTAGAAGGTTCTAAGCGCAGTATGGACGTCATGAAAAAATACATGAATGAAGACGAGTCTATAAACCTAATGTACGCATCGCCTTACGCTAGAATTGCAAACTACTGGAAAAACAGACAAGGTATGATAGATGCGCTTACGCAGCACAAAACTGCCGAAGCCAAAAAGAAAACCGAAAGCAAGTTTGATAAATGGGCCAATAAAAAAGACCACAAGGCCAAATACGGGAACGTGATTAACGATATTAACACGTATTACACCCTTACCAACGATAAAGCCAGACACGACAATTACCTTTTAAGCATGTTGCGTGCTAGTAAATTTGCCGTGCTACCTTACAGACTTGGCCGTAGTTTAGAACACTACCTTCAAGCTAACGAAGCCAAGAGAGAAGAGCTATTACCACGATTAATGACCATGGTAGACAATGAATTTAAGGATTACCACTTACCTTTAGAAAAAGAAATCTTTGCCGAGCAATTAAAGTTATACACCACAAAAGCTAACTACGCCCTTCCTGAACTGGTTGCTGAAATTGGTAACGAAAACAACAACGATTTCTCGAACTACATCAATGCCATTTTCGACCTAAGTATCTTTACGTCTAAAGACCGCGTTAAAGCCTTTATAAACTACCCTAACGAAGCGCTTTTGCAAAACGACCCACTGTTTAAATTGTCTTCTCAATTATTAGACAAGTATCGTGAAATGCCAGAAGCTATAGAGGTTGCTAAAAACGATTACGATGCTGCCTTTAGATTGTTAGTAGCCGGTTTAAGAGAATCTGGACTAAGCAAAATTGCTTACCCCGATGCCAACTCGACATTGCGTTTAACTTACGGTAAGGTAAGAGCATTACCAAAAGACCCACGCAACGATGCTGCTGTAAACAACTATACAACCATGAAAGGTATGGTTAAAAAATACAAGCCTAACGATCAAGAATTCGACTTGCCTAAAGGTATTTTAGAGCTATACGATGCCAAAGACTACGGCCGCTACGCTAACGAAAAAGGCGAGCTTCCTGTTAACTTCTTAACCGATAACGATATTACAGGTGGAAACTCGGGATCTCCAGTATTAAATGGAAAAGGCGAACTTATCGGTCTTGCTTTTGATGGCAACATTGAAGCCATGGCTGGTGATGTGATTTTTGATTCTAACTTACAAAGAACAATTAGTGTTGACATGCGCTATGTGCTTTGGCTGATTGACAAATTCTCTAATGCCAAGCATATTGTTGATGAATTGACCATTGTTTCTGAATAAGAAACCATAGCAAACTCATAAAAAAAGCGACCTTATTGGTCGCTTTTTTTTATAAAAGACTTTTTTAGTCACACTCCCCACAGGATAAATTATCAGGCTTTTTTATTTGATTTTAATTTAAAATAAACCGTTATCGCTTGCAGGAAACAACAACCTTATTAAAGCGCTTTACCACCAAGGGCGGGCACCTTTTAAAATAACTTGAGTTGCCCAGTTTTACAACTTGCATGAAGCGTTGTGTTTAACTTAGGCATTGTTCTGTTTTTAAAGTATTTTTTTCTTGCCAGCGCTACCATCATGTTAATTTGCGCGGCTATTTCGCCTTCGCCTCGCATGCGTGTGCCATACCGGCTATCGTTTAAACTCCCACCGTGGCAACTTGCTATTTGGCGCAACACTTTGTCGGCCCTATCGGGCATGGCTTTCCTTATCCAATCGGTAAAAATATCGCCAATAGCACCATTTAACCTAACAATAGTATGTGCTATAGATTGTGCACCTAATTCTGATACCGTTTTGGCCATAGGCAAAACTTCATGACTGTTAATAGACGGAATAATGGGAGCCAACATAACGTTAACAGGAATCCCGTTTTCAGAAAGGATTTTTACTGTTTCCAAACGTTTTTTTATGGTTGCTGTTCGGGGTTCTAAAACACGCCTTGTCTCCTCCGATAGTGAGGTAATAGAAATATTAATTGCCAGTAACCCCTCTTTGTTTAGGGCGTTTAGTAAATCCAGATCCCTTAACACCAAGGCATTTTTAGTGATAATAGCCACAGGATGCTTGTATTTTAAAAACACTTCAAGACATTGCCTAGTGAGTTTAAACGTTTTTTCGGCAGGCTGATAGCAATCGGTATTTCCAGACATGACAATGGTTTGGGCCTGCCAACTTTTCTTTTTTAACAAAGCCTCCAGCAATTGTGGAGCGTTTTTCTTAACCAGAATACGGCGTTCAAAATCTAGCCCCGCACCATACCCCCAATATTCATGAGAGTTGCGCGCATAACAATAAATACACCCGTGCTCACAACCTTGATACATGTTCATAGAATATGTCATTCCAACGTCTGGGCTTTTTACCTTGTTAACAATGGTTTTTGGAAAAGTCTGTAAGTATTGTGTTTTGTTTTTGTCTGCTTCTTCGCCTTCTTTAGCACAAAATTCCAAAAAATCATCCCGCATATCGTGGCTTAATTCAAAGAAACGGTTATGCATCAGTTTTTGTGCACCACGGCCTTTTATCATGGTTTTTTGTTGTTTAGAAGAAGCCATTTAACTGGAATGTTTCTTTAAAATTATAAAGAATAAGGCTCCAAAAACTGTTAAATCGAAACAAGTTTTCAACAAAAAAGCAGCCAAATAGGCTGCTTTTTTCCTTTTATATATTCCATTCTTTTTTATTTCCCTGGAAAATCGGCTTTGCGTTTTTCTAAAAATGCGGTAGTTCCTTCTGTAAAGTCTTCGGTGCCAAAACAGGCGCCAAAAGCTTTAATTTCTACATCAAAACCATTTACACCAACTTCGTAATTGGCATTAATAGCCTTAATAGCCGAGCGGATAGCCACTGATGAATTTCGCATGATCTTGCCTGCTAATTTTTCGGCAAACGGCATTAAATCGTCTAGCGTTGTTACATGGTTTACCAGCCCGTAATTTAAGGCGGTTTCGGCATTGATCATTCCGGCTGTCATGACCAGTTCCATAGCACGGCCTTTACCAATAAGTTGTGGCAATCTTTGGGTACCTCCATAACCAGGAATAACCCCAAGCGATGTTTCTGGCAGCCCCATTTTGGCATTATCGCTAGCAATTCTAAAATGCGCTGCCATAGCCAATTCTAATCCGCCACCAAGAGCAAACCCATTTATTGCAGCAATAACCGGTGTTCCTAGGTTGGCCACAAAATCGAACAACAGCTCCTGGCCCTTTGCTGCCAATTCCTGACCTTGGCCTACATTAAAATCGGCAAATTCACTAATATCTGCTCCGGCAACAAAAGCCTTCTCGCCACTTCCTGTAAGAATAATAAGCTTGGTGTTAGGGTCTTTATCTGCGGCATCAAAAGCTTGGTGAAGCTCCTGAATGGTTTCTTTGTTTAACGCATTGAGTTTTTTTGGTCGGTTAATGGTAATGGTTGCTATACCATTGGTCACTTCTGAAAGGATGTTGTTATAACTCATTTTAATTGTTTTTTTCGGTTGGAAAAACCACTTTAAACGTGGTTCCCTTATCTTTTTCTGTTGTAAAGGTAATACTTCCTTGGTAAGTTTCCACAATGTTCTTTACCATAGCCAGACCAAGCCCCATACCACTGGATTTGGTCGTGAACTTAGGTTCGAAAATTTTGGTTTTATTTTCTTCGGAAATCCCTGGGCCATTATCTGAAATGGTAATGATAACCTGATTTTCAACCTGTGAAACAGCAACTAAAATAGCCTTGTTTTCCTGATCCTCTGGAATGGCCTGTGTGCCGTTTTTAACCAAATTGGTTATTACGCGAATAAGTTGAGTTCTGTCCAATTTGGCTTTTATAGTTTCTTTTTCCGACGTAAAGTGAATGTAATCTTCACTAAAAATATCTAGGGCCAGTTTGGTAATCTCTACTACGTTTAACAGTTCGTTTTTTTGCGCTGGCATTTTCGCGAAATTAGAAAAGGCCGAAGCAATCGAGCTCATGGTATCGATTTGCTGAATAAGTGTTTTGCTGTATTCGTCTACTTTTTTATCGATGCTTGGATCGTTAACATTAAACTTACGCTGAAAGCTTTGCACACTTAAACGCATAGGTGTTAACGGGTTTTTAATCTCGTGAGCCACTTGCTTTGCCATTTCACGCCAGGCCTGTTCGCGCTCGCTTGTTGCCAATTTTACGGCACTCTCCTCCAGCTCATCTATCATGCTGTTATAGGCCTGAACCAGATTTTCAATTTCCTCGCTGGTCGATTGGATTTCAATTTTCTCATTACGTCGTTCCAATCGCGTGGCTTTCATTTTTTCGCTTATGGCCTTTAAGGATTTTGTAATGTATTTAGACAATAGGTAGGCTAAAATAATGGCCACAATCAGCATAAACAAATAGGCCAATGTTAGCCGTTTTAAAAATTCGTTAAGCTCGTTCGAAAAGAAATCATCCTCCTCCAAATACGGCAAATTCAGGATGGCCAAAGGCTTGAATTTTTGGTCTGTAATATAAGAGTACGATGACTGGAAAGCTACATCGCCCTCGAAATTTTTCTCTACAAAACGCCGTTCTGCCGTTTGTGATAGGCTGTTAAGTATGTTGGCACCCAAGCATTTTGTTGCTGTAGTATCTGGAGAAATTGATGCTTTCGAGGAAATTAAAAGCCCCCCGTCTAAATCGTACAAATTTACCTGCAGATTATGTACATCGGCTATTTCATAAATTTTCTCTTTAAAGATTAATGGGATTTTCTCGGTAGTGACCTCATAGGTGGTCTCCCTTATCACAAAATCAATGTTGCGTTTTATAGCCTTTTCCTTACGGTTTAAACGCTCTTGATGATACTCTCTGGTTTCTTCCTGATACTGGTATATGGTCACGGCAGCAATTAACACCGACGCCAAAAGCACCAATAAAATCATGGCGAGAAAGATGCGCAGACGAAAGGAGAGTTTTTTTAGTTTCATAAGGAATCTTTACACTACAAATAGTGTTTTAAAAACCTAAAGATAGCAATAATCAAGCCATTTCGCTATGCGTTTGGATTTTTAGAACGTATGTTCTTGTATATTTTAAACCCAAGCATTAATAGTATCCCGAGCACGAAAATACCAACCACACCAAATACCCAATTAAGGGCACTTTTTAAAATGACCAAAAACACTACGGCAAACAAAATAAATGTAGCGCCTTCGTTCCATAAGCGCATAAAATTTGAGGTTTTTTTCACCTCATCGCGTTGTAATTGCTTGTAAAACTGGTGGGTTTTTAGGTGGTAGACAAACAGCAGCAAAACAAACACTAACTTGACGTGCATCCAAGGTTGTTTTAACCAAAACGGATTAATAATCAAAAGCCAGACGGCAAAAATCGTGGCTAAAATTGCCGATGGCCAGGTAATGATATTCCACAAGCGCTTGGCCATTAGCTTTAGTTGTCGCCCCAGGATTTCCTTATCTGGCGAAGGCTTATGAAAGGCTTCTATTTGATACACAAATAGTCGCGGAATGTAAAACAAACCAGCAAACCAAGTGATTACAAAAATAAGGTGTAATGCTTTTATGTAGTTATAGTATTCCACAGGTTAAAGGTAATTATTCTTTAATGGGTTGGTTAGTTAAATGTGCCTTTATTTCCCGATTTAAAAAATAGGCTGTGACAAGAGTCGCCAACACATCGGCAATTGGAAAAGACATCCAAACACCCAATTCGCCATAAAACTTCGGTAAAATTAAAATTAACGGAATAAAGAAGAAGCCTTGCCTTGTTAGGGTTAGCAATAAGGCTGGTATGGCTTTTCCTATGGCCTGAAAATATGCGGCGCCTATTAATTGAATGGCAATAATAGGCGTTGCTGCAAACACCCAACGCATGGCACTTGGGGTTTCTTTAAGCACCTCGGCATCTTGGGTAAACATGCGTGTAATAACATCTGGAAAAGCCATTAGCAAAACAAAAATGGCCGTTGCCAAAATAACAGCATACTTAATGGCCGTATTAATGGTTTCCCTGACTCTACTGTAAGCTCCGGCGCCATAATTATAACCTGCTATGGGTAAAAACCCTTGCGTAATACCAAAAACAGGAAACAGCGCAAACATTAACATTCTTCCCACAATAGCATACGCTGTTACCGAAGTTTCACCGCCTAAATCGTATAGAATGTTGTTCATAAACAAATAGGTAATACTTACCACGGCCTGTCTAGATAGTGTAACAAACCCCAACGATCCTATTTCGCTTACAATGCGTTTGCTTAACCCCAAATGCGGAAAGCGCAACTTTAGTTCGGCGTTTTTCGAAAAGAAAAACCACACAATAAATACAAAGCACAAAATGTAGGACCCTGTAGTTGCCCAGGCGGCTCCGTACATTCCTAAATCCAAAAGGTTAATAAACACATAATCTAAAATAAGATTACCTACCGAAGGAATCATCATGGCATACATGGCAAACTTAGGCTTGCCCTCGGCACGAATAACGGTATTCCCCATCATGCAAAGGGCCAAAAAAGGCACTCCGTAAAGCACGATAACGTAATAGATTTTGGCAGGCTCGAAAATGGCACCTTTTCCGCCAAAGGCGGGTATAATATCATCGACATAAAGCAAACCAAAAACCACTAAAACCACTGTAAACAATAAGGTTAGGGTTATTTGGTTCCCAAAGGTTTTTAAGGCTTTCTCTTTTTGGTCTGCCCCTAAAGCTCGGGAAATTATAGACGATCCACCCACACCAATACTCATCCCTAGAGCCGCGATAAAAAACGACACCGGAAGTACTACATTTATGGCGGCTATAGCTGTAGACCCAATCCAGTTTCCAACAAAAATAGTATCGACTAAAATATTTAGCGACATCACTAAAATTCCTATTGACGCTGGAACGGCCTGTTTAATAAGCAGCTTGCTTATGGGTTTTGTACCTAAATCTACCGAACTTACTTTTGCCATTTAAACCGGGCGCTTTTCTGTGGTTTGCCACGTATTAATCCACTTTGCCAACAAGTCTACCCATTCTTGGTCGTCGTTTAAGCAAGGTACGGTGGTAAAATTGTCACCTCCTACTTCGTGGAATATCTCTTCGCCTTCCATAGCAATCTCTTCAAGGGTTTCCAAACAATCGCTTACAAAAGCTGGTGTTACAACGGCCATGTTTTTTACGCCTTGGTTGCCTAAACGCTCTATTGTCCTGTCGGTATAAGGTTGCAACCAGGGATCGAACCCTAAACGGGACTGGAATGATGTAGAATATGTTCCTTCTTTTAGCCCTAGGTTTTCTACCACCAATCGGGTGACTTCAAAACATTGGTGCCTATAACAAAACTGGTGCGCCTTAGAGGCTGTTGCGCAACAACTCCCGTCTATTTTACAATGCGACTTGGTAATGTCGCTTTTTCTTATGTGGCGTTCTGGAACTCCGTGGTACGAAAACAGCAAATGCTCGTATGGCTTGTCTTTTAAATGCTTTGCTATGCTGTTAGACAGCAGCTTAATATAATCGGTATTGTTGTAAAATGCGGGCAGGTCGGTAATTTTTATGTTTGGAAAATGCGCCTGTCTAATCTCTTCGGCCAAAACCAAAATGGTCTCGGTCGTTGCCATGGCAAACTGCGGGTATAAGGGAATAAGCAGCACGTCTTCTACACCTTTATCGACCAATTCCTGAAGGCCTTTTTTAATGGTCATGCTGCCGTATCGCATGGCCAACCCTACGGGAACCTCTACCTGTTCCTGAATTTTACGCTGAAGGCTTTCTGAAATCACGATTAATGGCGAGCCTTCTTCCCACCAAATTTTCTTATAGGCTGCCGCCGAAGCTTTAGGGCGGGTGTTTAAAATAATGCCCCGCACAATAAAGCTGCGCAACCAAAATGGCACATCTATAACTCGCGGATCCATTAAAAATTCGTCAAGATATGTTTTTACATCCTTGGGGTCTGGGCTATCGGGAGAGCCCAGATTGACGAGCAAGATTCCTTTTTTCATTAATGTTTAGTTATTTAAGAGACCGACATAATATACTTTTTTGGTGTCGTTCCGTACTTTTTTTTAAATGCTGCAATAAAATGACTTGCCGTGCTGTACCCTACTTTTAAACCTACTTCGTTTACATTGTGGTCGCCAGACTCTAAAAGCTTTCGGGCATACTCCATTTTATAATCGAACAAAAAGCTAAATACCGAGTCGCCATAAATTTCCTTAAACCCTTCTTTTAGCTTTTTAAGGCTCAAGCCAATCTCATCGGCAAGCTCTTGTAACGTTGGCGGTTCGGCCATTCTAGAGATTATAATATCCTTAGCTTTACGTATTTTAATCACATTGGTTTCATCGACCAAAAACGGGCATTGCTCCACATCGGCATCTTCATTTCTATGAAAGTACAAACTTAACAATTCGTAAGCTTTCCCCTTAAAATAAAGGTTCTTAATTGAGCTGTTTAAGTTAAAATGTATTAACTGGGTAAGTACAATGGCCATAGATGGGGTAATCTTACCATCTTTATAGTATTTTTTATCCTTGTTATCATCACTTAAAAAGGTGATGTAATCGGCTTCTTGTGAAAATAATCGGTGAAATTTCTTGATCGATATTAACACCGAAACCACCCAGGTATGCGGACTGCTTTGAATGTGTATAGGCAAATCGCGTTGGGGGTTATAAAGCAACAACGATTTTTCGTCGGCGATATCTAGTCCGTAATTTCCGCGGTTAAAAATAAACTTACACGAGCCTTTTAAACAAAAATGAAACTGTATAAAACTGCTGTCAATACTGCGCTCTACCACTTCAACCACCTCATTTTCATTCTGATAGGTTAAAACAAAGAACTCATTGTCTATCTTTACTTCAGAATACGACCCTTTAGCGACATTTTCTTCGGCTTTAAAATCTGATTTCATTACAATATTATTTAGATTTATTCTAAATTGAATAAGCAAAAAGTGCCGTTACCACTGCAAAAGTATGACATTTGTCATTTTTTAAGAAAAAATGAGGTTAAAAAACCACTATCGTTACTTATTGTTCTTTTAGCGTTATTTTCTTTCCTCTCATCCTTATACTTTTGTGTGCTGTATATTAAAAATACGTATGCCACAATCAAAAAAACACAAAACGTTTTACGCTATTGGCTTAAGCTATAAAAAAGCCGATGCTGAAACCCGTGGTCACTTTAGTTTAGACAACAATGCAAAAGCAGCATTGTTTGCGCAGGCCAAAACCGAAGGCGTTAGCAGCCTAATCATTATATCGACATGCAACCGTACCGAATTATACGGCTTTGCAGAGCATCCCTTTCAGCTTATAAAACTGTTGTGCGACAACACCAAAGGCACCATTGAGGCGTTTCAAAAAGTGGCGTACGTACACAAAAGCAACGAGGCCGTTGCGCACATGTTTAACGTTGGCGGAGGCTTAGACAGCCAGATTCTTGGAGATTTCGAGATTATTAGCCAATTAAGATCGGCAGCAAGAGACGCCAAAAAACACGACCTGCTAAACAATTATTTAGAGCGTTTGGTAAATGCTGTTATTCAAGCCAGCAAACGTATAAAAACCGAAACCAACATCTCTTCGGGGGCAACTTCGGTATCTTTTGCATCGGTACGTTACATTTTAAAGCATGTTCCCAATATTTCCAGCAAAAACATTTTATTGTTTGGCACAGGAAAAATTGGACGCAATACCTGCGAAAACCTTATAAAACACACTCAAAACGAGCATATCACCCTAATTAACCGCACAAAAACCAAAGCCGAAGAGGTTGCCGGCAGATTTAATGTTGTGGTGAAGGATTATGCCAATTTGCAAGAGGAAATCAATGCTTCAGATATTTTAATTGTTGCTACAGGCGCCCAAAACCCTACGGTTGACAAGTACTTGATTCAAACAAAAAAGCCTTTGTTAATTCTGGATTTATCCATCCCGAAAAACGTGGATAACAATGTGTCCGATCTAGAGAATGTGACTCTAGTCCATTTGGATTATTTATCGAAATTAACCGATGAAACCCTAGAAAAGCGCAAAACCCATATTCCTGTTGCCAAAGCGATTATAGAAGAAGTTAAAGCCGAATTTAACTCTTGGTTAGAAACTAGAAAATTTGCCCCTACCATTAAAGCTTTAAAACTTAAACTGAATGATTTTAAAGCTGCCGAACTGGACACACAACGCAAAAAACTAGCCGACTTTAACGAAGAACAAGCCGAGTTGATTAGCAACAACATCATCCAGAAAATCACCAACCACTTTGCACATCATTTAAAAGACGACACCATCGCTACCGATGAGAGCATAGAGCTTATTAAAAAAGTGTTTCAACTAGAAGAGACCTCCTATGTCTAAAACCATTCGCATTGGTACGCGCGATAGCAAATTAGCCCTTTGGCAAGCCACAACCGTACAGCAACAACTAGAAACCTTAGGATACAAAACCCAATTGGTTCCCGTAAAATCGCAAGGCGATATTATACTTGACAAACCGCTTTACCAGCTGGGCATTACTGGCGTTTTTACCAAAACCCTAGATGTAGCCATGCTTAATGGCGATGTAGACATTGCGGTACACTCCATGAAAGATGTGCCAACACTTTTACCTAAAGGTATTATACAAACGGCCGTTTTACCAAGAGCCAACACCAAAGATATTTTGGTCTACAAAGATTTAGATTTCCTAAAGACCAATGGCACCATAGCCACAGGAAGCCTTAGGCGTAAAGCCCAATGGCTTAACAAATACCCCAACCATAAGGTTGAAGGGCTTCGCGGCAACGTTATTACCCGATTGCAAAAATTAGAAAACAGCACCTACAACGCTGCTATTTTTGCTAAAGCCGGGCTAGAACGCATTGAAATTTTACCTGAAAACCACATAGAAATCGATTGGATGGTTCCTGCACCGGCTCAAGGTGCCATGGTGGTTGTTACGCTAGAAAACGATTCCTTCGCTACCGAAGCTGTTTCTAAGCTTAACCACAAACCCAGTGAAATTTGCACTCACATCGAACGCGAGTTTTTAAACGTTCTAGAAGGGGGCTGCACAGCGCCCATAGGAGCTTTGGCAACCATTAAAAACAATACCATTGTATTTAAAGGGGTGTTACTCGCCATTGATGGTTCCGAAAAATTAAGTGTCGAAAAAACAGTCGACATCGCCAACTACAAAGGCTTTGGAAAAACGTGTGCCCTAGAAATCCTGAACAATGGCGGCAAAGCATTAATGACCGCAATTAAGGCAGCATTATAATGAAAGTGCTTTCTACCAAAATATTAACCAAGGAACAAAAAAACCTGTTCCAAAAGGCCAATATTGCTTTAGCTGAATACGACGCTATTAACATAAAAGCTTTAGATTTTGATGATGATATTATAGCCCATAATGCCATTATTACCAGTCAAAACACGGTAAAAGCACTCTTAGAAAAAAAAATCGTAATAAAGCACTGTTTTTGTGTGGGTGAAAAAACAAAAGCACTTTTAGAAGAACATGGCCAACATGTTACAAAAATGACCCATTATGGCGCCGATTTAGCCAAACATCTTGTAAAAAACTACAAAAACGAACACTTTTGGTTGTTTTGCAGCAGCATTAGAAGAGACGAACTGCCCAATGCACTAACAAAAAACAACATTTCCTTTAAGGAAGTACACGTTTACAAAACGGTTTTAAACCCCCAAACCATAGCAGCTCCTGTTGATGCCGTTTTATTTTTTAGCCCCAGTGGCGTTGAAAGCTACATAACAAACAACACTTTAGAGCATAAAACGGTATTTTGTATTGGTAACACAACAGCCGATGCTGTAAAACCCTATGCCAAAGACATTTATATCGCCAAAAAGCCAACTATTGAAAGTGTTATACAGCACGTTATAAAACAACTTGGCAACAAACACAAACATAAAACCGAGTAAAAAAACATGACGCTTTAAGGGCGGCCTTAAACATTTAAGCCCCCATTTAGCGGGCATAACACTAAAACATTATGATAAAAAACGATCTGTTCTTAAAAGCACTAAAGGGAGAAACCGTACAACGCCCTCCCGTTTGGATGATGCGCCAAGCAGGACGCTACCTGCCAGAATTCATGGCCATTCGTGAAAAATACGATTTTTTTACCCGTTGTCGCACTCCTGAACTGGCAAGCGAGATTACCGTGCAACCCATTCATCGTTACGGCATGGATGCTGCTATTTTATTTAGCGATATTTTGGTGATTCCTCAGGCTATGAACATTGAGGTAGAAATGAAACCAAACTTTGGGCCTTATTTACCCAACCCTATCCGCACACAAAGCGACGTAGACCGTGTTGTTGTTCCCGATGTAACCGTAGAATTAGATTATGTTTACCAAGCCATTAAAGCCACAAAAGAGCTTCTTAATAACGAGGTGCCGTTAATTGGTTTTGCAGGATCGCCTTGGACCATTTTATGTTACTGTGTTCAAGGGCAAGGCAGCAAAACATTCGACAAAGCCAAGGAGTTCTGTTTTACCAACCCAATGGCAGCACACCTACTGCTTCAAAAAATAACCGACACAACCATTGCTTATCTTAAGGAAAAGGTAAAAGCGGGTTGCGATGTTGTTCAAATTTTCGATTCTTGGGGCGGCATGCTGTCACCAACAGATTACCAAACGTTTTCTTGGCAATACATCAATCAAATTATTGAAGCCCTTAAAGACGATGCTCCTGTAATTGCCTTTGCTAAAGGCTGCTGGTTTGCACTACCAGAAATGGCAAAATCTAATGCTTCTGCTCTTGGTGTAGACTGGACCTGCTCTCCAGAGAATGCCCGTTACCTAACTGGTGGCAACATAACCCTACAAGGCAACTTTGACCCTGCCAGATTGTTATCACCTCCATCGGAGATTAAAAAAATGGTACATCAAATGATCGATGCTTTTGGAAAAGATAAATATATTGTAAATTTAGGTCATGGTATCCTGCCCAATATTCCTTTGGATAACGCCAAAGCGTTTATTGATGCGGTAAAAGAATACAATGCTTAAACACATCTTTAAAGGTATACAAGCATATTTTGGGGCTTTTGGATTAATCTCCAAACTTAGGCTCTGGAAATTTTTTGCTATCCCTATTTTAATTAGCCTTGTTACAGCCATTACCATTGGTTTTTTGGCCTACGGTTGGTCTGATAATCTTGGGCATTTAATTTCTAAACTTTGGGTTTGGGAGTGGGGCAAAGACACTTTTGCTAAGGTGGGCAGTATTATTGGCGGATTGTTTATTGTTGCTCTTGGGCTAATCCTTTATAAGCATATTGTCATGGCACTTTCTGCACCGTTTATGAGTCCGGTTTCAGAAAAAATTGAAGCCTACCTGTTAAACACCCCCACCTATAAGCATCGCCAAACTACTTTTGGCCAACAACTTTGGCGGGGTGTTAAAATAAACCTCAGAAATTTGGGTATGGAACTGTTTTGGACCATCCCCATTTTACTCATTGGGTTTGTTCCAGTTATTGGCCTTATTTCGTCTGTTTTGTTGCTCTTGCTCCAAGCGTATTACGCTGGTTTTGGTAATATGGACTACACCTTGGAACGCCATTTTAATTACCGCGATAGCATTGTGTTTGTAAAACAAAATACTGGCCATGCCATTGGCAATGGTCTTGTATTTATGCTAGGTATATTAATTCCTGTTTTGGGTATTGTTTTGGTTTTACCCCTATCGGTAACAGCAGCAACCAAAACGACCGTTTCTGCCTTACAAGCAGATAACCATTACAAATTAGAAGCAAATGCATTTAATTAACGAAACCTTTTACATAGACACCCTTAAACCTGTCGATGCCATGAGTTTAAATCAACTCATGATAAGGAATGCGAGAAATTTTCAGCAGTTTTTACCTAAAACTCTAGCTCAAAACCTTTCAAAAGAGGCTTCGGAAAATTATATAAACCATAAAGCTGAAGCCCTTAACAACAAGTTAGAGTACACCTTTGCCATAAAAGAAAAGGACACCCATAAAGTTGCTGGACTGGTCATCCTTAAAAATATTAACTGGGCTAACAAACAGGGCGAATTTGCCTACTGCCTAGGCCAGGAATACTCTGGCAATGGCTGGATGAGCAAAAGCATTAAAGCGGCAAAGCATTATGCCTTTTCCAAACTAGGCCTAGAAAGCCTCCAGATTTTAATCCATAAATCGAATACAAAAAGCATAAACGTGGCCAAACGTGCTGGTTTTGTCTGGAAAGCAACCTTAAAACAAGAATTTATCTCAGAAAAACAAGAATGGGATATGGAATTGTTTGAAATTGAAAACAACTAAACAATCCTATCTTGCTATTTTTGTAAAAAAACTACACGAAATAACAATGACAGATAAAAAAATTCTATCCCCGTTTCAAAAGTTTGTTAAGATCGAAAGTGTTGGTGGCCTGTTGCTATTTATGGCAACCGTTTTGGCACTTGTTTGGTCCAATTCGCCTTTTTCAGAAAGTTATACAGCCCTTTGGGAGTACAACCTAGGCATTACCACCGAAGATTTCGAACTAAGTAAACCCCTTATTTTATGGATAAACGATGGGCTAATGGCCATCTTTTTCTTTTTAATCGGTCTGGAAATTAAACGTGAATTTCTTATCGGAGAGCTTAATTCACCAAAAAAAATAGGCTTCCCGCTAGTAGGTGCTTTTGGGGGCATGCTTGTGCCTGTACTGTGTTACTTTTTGTTAAATAACAACCCCGAAACCCTAAAAGGTTGGGGGATCCCTATGGCTACAGACATTGCTTTCTCGTTGGCCATACTTACCACATTAGGCAAGCGCATTCCTTTAAGTCTAAAGGTTTTTTTAACGGCTTTTGCCATTGTAGACGACCTTGGTGCCGTACTGGTTATTGCCATATTTTATAGCAGCGCAATACAGTTTAGCCTATTAGGCATGGCCCTTTTGTTACTGGCCTTGTTATATTTCTTATCGTACAGAGGGTATTATTCAAAATTTTTAACCATAAGCTTAGGGATTGTCGTTTGGGTGCTTTTCTTAAAAGCCGGCATACACCCAACTTTAGCTGGGGTTTTACTGGCTTTTTCTGTACCTATTAGGCAGCGAATAGACACACCAAAGTTTATAGACAACCTTGTTGCCATAACCAATAACATTAAACAAGCCTCGGTATTAAACACCCCTATTCTATCAAAAGAACAAATTCAGGAAATAGACGATCTGGAAGATTGGACATGCAAATACCAATCCCCATTACAGAAAATAGAACACAACCTTCACGATTGGGTAGCCTACTTTATTATTCCTGTATTTGCATTTGCCAATGCTGGAGTGGTTATTAACAGCTCGGTTCCCTTAGAGTTTAATTTGGTTACGGCCATCGTGGTTAGTTTGGTCATAGGGAAAAGCATCGGAATCACATCATTTGTGCTTTTCGCCAAAAAAATAAAGCTTATTACCATTCCTTCGGAAATCTCTACCTGGCACATTCTGGGCGTTTCGTTCTTGGCTGGTATAGGCTTTACCATGTCTATTTTTATAGCTGGCTTGGCATTTTCTGGAGACACTGCCAATATCGACTCGGCAAAGGTAGGCATTTTAATAGGGTCGTTGATAGCGGCCATTATTGGATACCTTATTTTAAAGTTTAAACGATAACAATGAAACACACATTCTATCAATACATACAAGATTTACAAAATACCATTACCGCCAAACTAGAGGCTATTGATGGTAAGGCGCGTTTTCACGAAGACCTTTGGGAGCGCCCCGAAGGCGGTGGCGGACGTACGCGTGTTATTCAAAACGGTCATGTGTTTGAAAAAGGAGGTGTTAACATTTCTGCTGTACACGGCCAGCTGCCCGAAAGCATGCAAACCTATTTTGGTGTTAAAGACGCCCATTTTTTTGCTTGCGGCCTAAGCTTGGTCCTTCATCCTAAAAACCCATTTGTTCCAACGGTACATGCCAACTGGCGCTATTTTGAAATGTATAACAACCAAGGCGACTTGGTTGACCAATGGTTTGGCGGCGGACAAGATTTAACCCCTTACTATCTTTTTGAAAGTGACGCCAAACACTTTCACCAGGTGTGTAAAGTTGCCTGCGACAAACACCACCCCGAGTTTTACGAAACCTACAAAAACCGTTGCGATGACTATTTTTGGAATGCACATCGCAATGAAGCCCGTGGTATTGGCGGCTTATTTTTCGATTACTGCAAAGCCCAGGAAGACTTTACAATGAACCACTGGTACAATTTTGTAACCGAAGTTGGCGATAGCTTTTTAGACGCCTACGTCCCCATTGTAGAAAAACGAAAAAACACACCTTATACAAAAGCCCACAGAACCTGGCAAGAAATTCGCCGTGGGCGTTATGTCGAATTTAATTTGGTTCACGACAAAGGCACCCTATTTGGCTTAAAAACCAATGGCCGGATTGAAAGCATTTTAATGAGCCTGCCCCCACACGTACAGTGGGCCTACGATCATCACCCAAAACCTGGAAGCGAAGAAGAAAAGTTAATCGATGTGCTGAAACAGCCAAAATCATGGGCTTAAAAACAAGGCATATTACTTTAGTATTCTTACTTGCCTACTTTAAGGCACACACACAAGCACACGATGTAATGCCACAACCTAAACTAGATTATATTGCGCCTATTACCAACAAAATAACCGCTCGTTTGTTTTTTACAAACACCTATAATTCGTTTACCATTAACGATAGGGATTCTAACCTGAGTATTAAAATGGAACCCAACAAACAAAATAAAATTGGCGCCTCTTTATCGTATAGGTTTATTACGGCTTCTTTTGCTTTCGCCCCGAATTTTTTAGCTGAAAATAAGGATAACGAAAACTCCAAACTGTTTAATTTAAACCTCCGAACTTATTTTGGTAAATGGATGCAAACATTAGATATCTTTAACGAGAAAGGTTTCTATTTAAAACACGCTAGTGCCAATGTGTATTTTTCAAATTTGAAAGCGTTTAAAATTGGTGGTGCAACCTCGTACATCGTTAACGAAAACCTGTCTTTTAAGGCCATTGTTCCCCAACACGAAAAGCAACTAAAGAGCGCCGGGAGTTTTATTCCGCGTGTGCTTTATTACGTTACTAAATACGACATAGATGATGCGCCTACGGCTACTAAATTAGACATGTATTCATACGATATTGCTTTTGCCCCTTCGTATTACTACAATGTTGTGCCTTTTAACAACCTGTTGCTGTCAGCAGGGGTTTCGGCTGGTATTGGCTTAAATCATACCCACTCAAAATCTAATGGTAATAAAGAAAACTTAACCTCTTTATTAACCGAATTTAATTTTAGAACCTCAACCTCATATAACATAAATAATGCGTATTTTGGAGCGCATTACAGCTATCTCATAATTAACCACAATACAGATAGATCGTCTTATGTAAACGACAACATTCCTTTCCTTCAAGTATTTTTGGGTATCGTTTAGAAGCCCCAAAAAAAATGAACGAAAAATTCGATAAAATCAACGAAAAACTCAAGTTAAAAAAATAACATGTACCCACTACAACGCCATAGAAGATTAAGACAGAACAGCACCATAAGAAACCTTGTTCGAGAAACTATTATTACACCTAACGACTTTTTAGTACCTCTTTTTGTAGTGGAAGGCAAAGGCGTTAAAGAAGAGATTGCCTCTATGCCCAATTACTTTAGGTACAGTCTGGACCTTTTAGAAAACGAAGTTAAAACCCTTTGGAGCATGGGGTTAAAATCGGTGTTGCTGTTTGTTAAAGTGCCCGACAACTTAAAAGACAACGCTGGCACCGAAGCTCTAAACCCAAACGGCTTAATGCAACGCGCCGTAAAAACCGTAAAAAATGTATGTCCAGACATGCTGGTCATGACCGATGTCGCCCTAGACCCATACTCCAGCTTTGGTCACGATGGCGTAGTTGCCAATGGGCAAATTTTAAACGACGACACGACAGCTATCCTTGCAGAAATGGCGTTAAGTCACGCCAAGGCCGGAGCCGATTTTGTTGCCCCTAGCGATATGATGGATGGACGTATTTTTAAAATGCGTACTCTATTGGAAGAACAAGGCTTTTACAACACCGGTATTATGAGCTATTCAGCAAAATATGCCTCTGCCTTTTATGGCCCTTTTAGAGATGCGCTGGACTCTGCCCCGGTAAACATGCAAGATGTCCCTAAAGACAAACAAACCTACCAAATGGATCCGGCTAATCGTATGGAAGCCCTTAAAGAAACCCAAACCGATATTGCCGAAGGCGCCGATATTGTTATGGTTAAACCAGGACTATGTTATTTAGATATTGTTCGCGACATTAAAAATATAAGCGATGTTCCCGTAGCTGTTTATCAAGTTTCCGGCGAATATGCCATGCTAAAAGCCGCCGCCGAAAAAGGCTGGCTAGACCACGATGCCGTTATGATGGAACAAGTTACTGCCATTAAGCGCGCCGGGGGCGATATTATTGCAAGCTATTTTGCTAAGGATGTTGTAAAATTGATTTCGTAACTTCGCAAGAACCAAACTAAAACACAATAATGGGTTTACTCATTTTTTACGCCATAATTTCTATTTTCTTTTCGTTTTTATGCTCTATCCTTGAGGCTGTTTTGCTTAGCATTACTCCAACATTCATCAATGTTAAGGAAAAGGAAGGCAAAGCTTACGCCAAAACCCTTAAAGACTTAAAAACCGATGTCGATAAGCCACTTATTGCCATACTTACCCTAAATACCATCGCACACACCGTAGGCGCTATTTTGGTAGGGGTTCAGGCAAAAGTCGCTTATGCCGAAATGTACGGCACCCAAACCCGAAAAATTTTAGGAATTGTACTTACCGAGGATCTTATGGTTGGAATTGTTTCAACCATAATGACCATCTTCATATTGGTCGCTTCCGAAATTATTCCAAAAACCATTGGTGCCACCTATTGGAAAAAGCTGGCTCATTTTACAGCCAAGGCCTTAACCATCATGATTTGGCCCCTGCGTGTAATGGGCATTTTATGGCTCTTGCAACTTACCACCAAACTTATTGGTGGCAAAGAACATCACGGCAGCGTATTAAGTCGTGAGGATTTCCATGCCATGACCGATCTAGCCGAAGAAAAAGGCGTGTTCCTAGAATCTGAAAGTAAGGTTATTAAAAACATGCTTACCTTTAAGGATGTTCAGGCCAAAGACATCATGACCCCTAGAACGGTTATGAAAATAGAGGATGAAGCCATGACTATAGAGGCCTTTTTCAATAAGAACTCCAACATTAGGTTTTCTAGAATTCCTGTTTATAAAGACGATTCCGATAACATTTCCGGCCTCGTTTTAAAAGATGAAATTTTTAGGGAAATGGCCTTTGGAAACGGCAACAAGCAACTTCTGGAAATTAAGCGCGACATCATTATCATTAATCGCACCATGCCCATCCCTAAATTGTTCGAGCAATTGGTAGAAAGCAAAAACCACATGGCCTTGGTGGTAGACGAGTATGGCACTGTAGGCGGCCTAGTTACCATGGAGGATGTTATAGAAACCCTTTTAGGCATGGAAATTATGGATGAAAGCGACAACATTCCAGACCTGCAGCTTTTGGCTAGACGCAGTTGGGAAACACGGGCAAAACGTCTGGGACTTATAGACAATGATTCTGATGACTAATGGAAAGCTGTATTATAAATACGCCCTTAGGTTACACCAAAATTACTGGTGACAGCAATGGCATTTGTAATATTACTGTTTTAAACTCTAAAGAAGAAGCCACCAACATCATCCCACAACCCTTGCAGGAATGCGCCTGCCAACTCCACGATTATTTTCAGGGTAAGCGCTCCCATTTTCACTTAAAATTAAACCCTAAAGGCACCCCTTTTCAAAAAACCGTGTGGAAAGCTTTGCTTAACATTCCTTATGGCAAAACCATTTCGTACTTAGAACTATCCCGACAGTTAGGCGACGAAAAAGCCATTCGGGCAGTAGCCAGCGCCAATGGCAAAAACCCCATCTGGATTGTAATTCCCTGCCACCGCGTTATTGGTAGCGATGGCAGCTTAACAGGTTATGCAGGAGGGTTACACCGCAAACAATGGTTACTAGAACACGAAAGCCCCTATAAACAGCAAGCTTTATTTTAATTTTTTACTATCTTTAGTTTTAAACTAAAAGCCACCATGAAATACATTAAAAAACTAGGCCAGTGGTTAGCTGCTTTAATCGCTTTGCTTATTCTTGCCCTTTACAGTACCGACACCGATTACCTCCTTAAAGCCGTTAGAACCATTTATTTTAATGGCCATACCACCGCTTTTTTAGATGACTACAAATATTTTGAAAACAAGCCACTAAACATTACCACCACACAACCTTGGCCCAACCATAAAAATTACAATACGGCACAAGAAACACCCAAACTGGCTGAAACCAATAAAGATTTAGGAACCGTTGCCTATGTTATTATTAAAAATGATAGCATTTGGTATGAAAACTATTACGACGGGTATGATGAAAGCTCCAAATCCAACTCTTTTTCTATGGCCAAGAGCTATGTTTCTGCCCTTCTGGGCAAGGCCATAATGGACGGCTACATTAAAAGTCTAGACCAGCCTGTTTGCGACTTTATGCCCGAGTTTTGCGAAGGCGAAGCCGCAAAAATGACCGTAGGCGATTTATCCAGCATGGCTTCTGGCACCAATTGGGACGAACGCTACTATTCGCCATTCTCTATTACAACTCGCGCCTATTTTGATGACGATTTAACCAAAGTAATGTCTGGACTTAAAGTTGTTAACACCCCAGGAAAAGCATTTAAGTATGCCAGTGGCGACACACAAATGCTCGCCATAGTTATAGAACGTGCCACCGGAAAAAAGCTTTACAACTATCTTACAGAAAGCTTCTGGAAACCATTGGGCAGCGAAAACCAAGCCCTCTGGCAGTTAGACAGCGATGGCCACGACCTAGTTAAGGCCTATTGTTGTATTGCCAGCAACGCTAAAGACTTTGCGCGTATGGGCAAACTCTATAAGGATTACGGAAAATGGCAAGGAAAACAAATTCTAGATTCGGCTTTTATTGCAAAATCTATAACCCCCCGTTTTAAAGAAAGCCCCCAGTATGGTTACGGTTGGTGGTTGCGAAACATGGGAGACAAGTCCTTTTTCATGATGCGGGGCCACTTGGGGCAATATGTTATTGTAGAGCCCAACGACAATGTTATTATTGTGCGTTTAGGGCACTCTAAAGGTCCCGGCGATGCCGTAGCCACCTTTACACCAGACATTACAACCTATATAGAAGAAGCTTATAACATGTTAAACAATGCTCTCTAAACTACATTTAGAAAACATATTATTCCTAGATATTGAAACCGTTCCGGAAACGCCAAAATTTTCAGATTTGGACACCACCAAGCAACTGCTATGGGAAACCAAATCGAAATACCAACGCAAGGACGAGTTTACTGCCGAAGCATTTTACGACCGCGCCGGTATTTGGGCCGAATTTGGAAAAATTGTCTGCATTTCTGTCGGATATTTTAAGATTACCAACGATGTAAGAACGTTTCGGGTAACCTCCTTCTACGGCGATGAAATAACTATTTTAAAAGACTTTAAAGCCCTTTTAACAACACACTTTCACCAAGCAAAACACTTGCTGTGCGCCCACAACGGAAAGGAATTCGACTTTCCTTATATTGCCAGAAGAATGATTATCCACGGCATACAGCTTCCTCATAAATTAAACCTGTTTGGAAAAAAACCGTGGGAAGTTCCTCATTTAGACACCTTAGAACTATGGAAATTTGGCGACTATAAAAATTACACCTCCCTAAAATTACTAACCCATGTTTTAGGCATTCCGTCGCCAAAAGACGATATAGATGGCAGTGAAGTTTACCGTGTGTTTTACGAAGAACAGGACATAGACCGCATTATAAAATACTGCGAAAAAGATACCGTGGCCGTGGCTCAAATTTTGCTGCGTTTACGCGGAGACACCCTTCTACATGACAATGAAATTACCCATATATAACATTTAAATGACCCATAACCCCATACTTTCTGTAACCGACCTAGCCATTTCATTTACCTCCCAAAAAGAGACCAATCAGGTTATTCATGGCATATCCTATCAACTTTACCCCAACGAAATTCTGGGTATTGTAGGCGAGTCTGGTTCTGGAAAATCGGTGTCTTCCTTAGCGATTATGGGCCTGCTACCCAAGCGTATTACTCGTATAACCCAAGGAAAAATAACCTATTTGGGGCAAAACCTTACCACATTAACAAACAAAGCATTTCAAACCATACGCGGCCGTGAAATTGCCATGATTTTTCAAGAACCTATGAGTTCGCTAAACCCTTCTATGATATGTGGCAAACAGGTTGAAGAAATTTTATTGCAACACACAACCCTGTCCAAAACAGAGGCAAAAGCTGAAACCCTATCGTTATTCGAAAAAGTAAAACTCCCCGACCCCAAACGAGTGTATACGGCCTACCCTCACGAAATTTCCGGTGGGCAAAAGCAACGTGTTATGATTGCCATGGCCATTGCTTGTAAACCTAAAATATTAATTGCCGACGAACCTACGACCGCTTTGGATGTTACCGTTCAAAAAGAGATTATCCAATTGCTAAAAACGCTTCAGAAAGAAACTAAAATGAGCATTATCTTTATATCTCACGATTTGTCTCTAGTTTCTGAAATTGCCCATAGGGTTCTGGTCATGTACCAAGGCCATATTGTAGAACAAGGCCATTGCCAGGATATTTTTAAAGCGCCAACACACCTCTATACCCAAGCTCTCATCGCCTCTAAACCAACTTTTGGCGAGCGTTTACAGCAATTACCAACCATTAAGGATTACATAGAAGGCACTACAAAAACCGCCATTGTTACCAAAGCAGAACGCGACAAACGCCATCAGGCCATTTATGCCAAGCCCCCTTTATTGGAGGTTGTTAATCTTGAAAAGGCGTATTTTTCGAAAACAGGCTGGTTTACAAAACCCGATGTGTTTAAAGCCGTAAACCAGGTGAGTTTTAAGCTTTATGAAGGAGAAACCCTAGGTTTGGTTGGCGAATCGGGCTGCGGAAAATCTACGCTATCTAACGCCATTTTACTGTTAGACAAAGCCACCTCTGGGGCTATTTTATACAAAGGCCGGGACATTACACAACTTAATAAGGCCGAGGAGCGCGCTTTACGAAAAGACATCCAAATTATTTTTCAAGATCCTTACGCCTCGTTAAACCCACGCATTCCCGTTGGTAGGGCTATTTTAGAACCCATGCAGGTTCATGGCATAGAACAGACAAACAGCGCTAGAAAAAACAAGGTTATTGATTTGTTGGAGCGTGTTGGGCTTTCGGCTTCCGATTTTAATAAGTACCCCCACGAGTTTTCCGGTGGGCAAAGACAACGTATTGGTATTGCTAGGGCCATTGCATTAAATCCTAAGCTTATTATTTGCGACGAATCGGTTTCGGCTTTGGATATTTCAGTGCAGGCGCAGGTTCTTAATTTGCTTAACGACCTGAAAGCGAACTACAACTTCACCTACATTTTTATTTCGCACGACCTATCGGTTGTAAAGTATATGTCGGATCAATTGTTGGTGATGAACCAAGGTAAGATTGAAGAATTGGGCGATGCCGATGCGATTTATGCGGCGCCCAAAAAAGCGTACACCAAAAAACTAATTAATGCTATCCCAAAAGGGTTATAGCATTAATAGCTTTTTAGTTAAATAGACCATTCCTTTAAAAAACTGAAAATGTTCCTTAATCGTTTCTTGGAATTTACTTGTTGTAGGTTGTTTAGGTAGATTTGTTGCTGTTTCATTCATAAGTACAATTCATGATTATGTTATGAACATCATAAATTAAGTTTATGATAGATTTGGTTTAGTTTGGGACTACTAATATGAAAAAGTTTTTTGAAAAAATCTGCTGAAACACCATAAATTTCGTTGAAATACATATTTTTTTAACATTTAGGCTATTTTTGAAAATTTATTCCTACAAAAAAAAGCCGCTTGTAGCGGCCTTTACTTTTTAATGTGTTGTTGTTGTGGTATTTATAACTGCATTTCGGGCACTTCACCATCAATTATTAGGGTACCTTCTGTAGCTTGCTTAATATCTTCTACGCTCACACCAGGAGCTCTTTCTACCAAATAAAAGGCATTATCCTTAATTTCTAGTACTGCCAAATTGGTAACAATTTTGGTTACACAGCCCACGCCTGTTAAGGGCAAGCTACATTGTTTTAACAACTTCGATTCGCCTTTCTTGTTGGTATGCATCATGGCTACGATAATATTTTCTGCGCTTGCTACCAAATCCATGGCGCCGCCCATACCCTTTACCATTTTCCCCGGAATTTTCCAGTTGGCGATGTCGCCATTTTGAGCCACTTCCATAGCCCCTAATATGGTTAGGTCTACGTGCTGGCCGCGAATCATGGAGAAACTCATGGAGGAATCGAAAAAACTAGCGCCTGGTAACGCTGTTATGGTCTGCTTTCCTGCATTTATCAAATCGGCATCTTCTTCACCTTCAAAAGGAAACGGTCCCATGCCCAATATGCCATTTTCACTTTGAAATTCAACTTCTATATCGTCTCTTACAAAATTGGCCACTAGGGTTGGAATTCCTATTCCTAAATTCACGTAATACCCGTTTTTCACTTCTTTGGCAATACGTTGTGCTATTCCGTTTTTATCTAACATAACTAAGCTTTTTGTCTTACTGTTCGTTGTTCAATGCGCTTTTCGTAATCTGCTCCTTGGAAAATACGCTGCACAAAAATTCCCGGGATATGGATTTGGTTAGGGTCTAATGTGCCAGCCGGCACCAATTCTTCTACCTCTGCCACAGTTATTGTAGCGGCACCACACATGCTGGGGTTAAAATTTCTGGCTGTTCCTTTAAAGATTAAATTTCCGGCCTCGTCGCCTTTCCAAGCCTTAACAAAAGCAAAATCGGCTTTAAACGCTTCCTCTAACACATACATTTTCCCGTTAAACGCTCTAGTTTCCTTGCCTTCGGCAACTTCGGTACCATAGCCTGCCGGGGTGTAAAACGCTGGAAAGCCCGATTGTGCAGCTTTACACCTTTCGGCCAAAGTGCCCTGCGGAACTAGTTCGACATCCAACTCGCCCGATAGCATTTGGCGCTCAAACTCGTCGTTTTCACCAACATAGGAAGAAATCATTTTTTTTATTTGTCGCTTTTGAAGCAATAAGCCCAAGCCAAAATCGTCTACACCTGCGTTGTTTGAAATGCAGGTCAGCCCTTTAATGTTTAATTTTACGAGTTCTGAAATGGCATTTTCTGGAATACCGCACAAGCCAAACCCCCCTAACATAAGGGTCATGTTGTCCTGAATACCCTGTAATGCTTCAGAAACATTCGCCACTTTTTTATTTATCATTTTTTAAACCTTTTTTACTAGCGAAAAATACAAAAATACGAGGAGATGTGTTAATTGAAAGCTTTAAAAATTGTTGCATGTCTTTTATTAAACCTGCTGCTACAAGTAGTCATAAAAAAACCACTTCGTTTTTTGAAGTGGTTTTTAGTATTAAAATTCTAGTTCTTCTGGAATATCCTCTTCTGGAGAGGCATCGCCTTGCCCCTCTGGGTCGTACTTGGCGCAGTTTACCTCTATTGTTAGGTCTTGGGGTTTTAAAAACTCGCCTTTCGAGACATTAAGCTGGTCGTCTTGGTAACAACTTTTCATAAACATGCCCCAAATGGGTAAAGCCATTGAGGCGCCTTGCCCATAGGTAATGGTTCTAAAGTGCGCAGCACGATCTTCGGCTCCTACCCAAACACCTGTCACTAAATTTGGCACCATGCCCATAAACCAACCATCACTCTGGTTTTGGGTGGTTCCTGTTTTTCCGGCTATGGGGTTTGACAATTCGTATGGATAGCCTGTAATAATCTCCTTGTAAACGGCGCTCCATTTATCGGCGCCTTTATGCCTTAGCCTTCTACCAGAGCCGCTTTCTGTAACACCTTCTAATAAGTTTACCGTAACATAGGCTGTTTCGGCACTTAGTACATCTTTAGATTCTGGTTTAAATTGGTATAAGATGGTACCATTTTTATCCTCGATATGGGTTACCATAACGGGTTTGTTGTAAACACCTTGGTTAGCAAAGGTGGCATAAGCGGCTACCATTTCGTATACGCTTAAATCTGCCGAGCCCAAACCTATGGAAGGAACTACTGGTATTTCGGCTTCGACTCCTAATTTTTTCACTAGGTCTACCACGGGCTGTGGCCCAACCTTATCCATTAGTCTTGCTGTAATGGTGTTTACAGAATTGGCCAAAGCACTTTTTAAGGTAATGCTTCCGCCGTATTCGCCACCAGCATTTTTTGGGGTCCAAGCTTTAGTATTGCCATATTTACCTGCCTCTATGGTAATTTGTGTGTTTGGCAGTTTATCGCATGGCGAAAGGTGAAGTTGGTCTATGGCTGTGGCATAAACAAAGGGTTTAAATGTAGACCCTACCTGACGCTTGCTCTGTTTTACATGGTCGTACTGAAAGTGTTTGTAGTTCATGCCGCCTACCCAAACTTTTACATGGCCAGTTTGGGGGTCCATGGACATCATACCGGGGTGCAAAAAGGATTTATAGTACCTCATAGAGTCTAGAGGTTTCATAATGGTATCTATTTCGCCTTTCCACGAAAACACGGTCATTTGTGTGGGCTGGCTAAACGATTTGATAATCTCTTCATCAGATTTCTTTAAATCGTATTTCATGTGTCGCCAACGTTCAGACTGTTTCATCGAGCGCTTTAACAGGCCGTCTATTTCGCTTTGTGTTAGCCCTAAAAACGGGGCTGTTGGGTTTCGCTGTGGGGTATTTTGGTGGTCGAACTCGGCCTGCAACCTTGGCATGTGCTGTTGTACAGCATACTCGGCATGTTGTTGCATACGCGAGTCTATGGTGGTGTACACTTTTAACCCATCGCCATAAAGGTTGTATTTTGAGCCATCTGGTTTTGGGTTATCCTCGATCCACTGTTTCATAAAGTCGCGCAAAAACTCCCTAAAATAGGTTGCTACCCCTTCTTTATGCGATTCTGGCGAGTAGTTTAAATCTAGTTTGGTGCTTTGCAGCGAATCTTTTACGGCTTCGTTAATATATCCGTATTTTTCCATTTGACTTAACACCACATCGCGCCTATTTCTGGTTCCAATGGGATTGCGGTGTGGTCTTGGATTATAGAGAGAGGAGTTTTTAAACATCCCAACCAACATGGCCGATTCCTTAATGTTTAAGTCCCTTGGCTCCTTGTTAAAGTAAATTCTCGAGGCAGAGCGAATACCATCGGCATTATTGCCAAAATCGTAAATATTAAAATACATGGCAATAATTTCTTCCTTGGTATACTGGCGCTCCAAACGAATGGCTATAATCCATTCTTTTATTTTTTGAATGATCCTTTCGGCTATGTTGCTAGAGCCTTCGCCATGAAACAACTGTTTTGCCAACTGCTGTGAAATTGTACTGGCACCGCCGCCACTTCCCATTTTTACAACGGCTCTTAGGGTTCCCCAGGCGTCAATTCCAGAATGGCTATAATAGCGGGCATCTTCTGTAGCGATTAGGGCATCTATTAAATGTTGTGGCAGGTCTTCGTAACCAACGGGGGTTCTGTTGTCGTTAAAATAAAATTTTCCCAGAGTTTGGCCATCTGCAGAGATAACTTCGGTTGCCAAATTGGTTTTTGGATTTTCTAAAACAGTATGGTCTGGCATGTCGCCAAACACCTCAAAACGCGCCAATAAAAATAACAGGGCGATAAAAACGAGACCCGCTAAAAAAAGCCCCCAAAACCATTTTACATAGGTCGAAAAATCGTGTTCTTGTTTAACTTGTTTTTTCTTTGCCATACATGCTATTTTATTTCTGGTATTTCTATGCTAAACCCTACATCCGATACCCCTTCTAGGTTTACTACACCGTTTATTTTGCCGTTTTCGCGCATGGCCTGTTGAATGTTTAGGGTATACGTTCCTGGTTCTTTAAAGATAACACCTTCTTTATACCACAGCTTGTTTTCCTTAATGTCTGAAAATCCAGTTCCTAGCAGTTCGCCATTGGGCTTGGCCATTTTATACTCTAAGGTATCTTTTATGGTTTTCCCATGCGGAAAGTTCATTTCAACAATTAAAAACAAGTTGTTGTACTTGTATTTTTGTGTGTTTCTTAAGTTAACGTATACATTATACGGCTGTAAGGTGTCTGGCGGATGTATTTTAAAAGACACCACAGAATCTTTATGCCATTTTAATTCTGGAATGGTTTTGTACGAACTAAGCGCCACCTTGTTATTACACGCTAAAACTAACAAGCAACTAAAAAAAAGGACGATGCTATTTCGCATTGTTTTTCTTGTTTTGTGGGGGTCTTCTCCTATTTTTATTTCGGCGTCTTTTGGGTTTTTTTCGTTTGGTTCCAACATTATCGAACCGTGTTAAACTATCTTGACCTACAACGTTTTCAAAGTCTGTTTTAGTATCTTCCTCTAGCAATTCTGATGCAAACTCCTCTAAACTTGCAACTTTCTTATTGGTTTTATTAAGCGCAATAATTTCTTTTGCTTGGTCTTTGGTAATTTTATGCCAATTGGCCCATTCGCCTTCGTAGGCATACCACATAATGCCTTTAAAAATATCTGTTTTTTGGCAAACAGCGGTTCCTTTTTGGGTTTCTAGTTTTATGTCGGTTTTAGGGAACTTGTTAATGGCCTCCAGATAGGTATCCAATTCGTAATTCAAGCAGCATTTTAATTTGCCACATTGGCCTGCTAATTTTAGTGGGTTTAAGGAAAGCTGTTGGTACCTTGCCGCCGCGGTGCTTACCGAACGGAAATCGGTTAGCCATGTAGAACAGCACAGCTCTCTACCACAAGAACCAATACCTCCTAAACGCGCGGCTTCTTGGCGGAAGCCTACCTGTTTCATTTCGATTCTTGTTTTAAACTCTCTGGCAAATACTTTAATAAGCTCTCTAAAGTCTACACGCTCTTCGGCGGTATAATAAAACGTGGCCTTGCTGCCATCGCCTTGGTACTCGATATCGGAGATTTTCATTTTCAAATTAAGGTCTATCGCAAATCGACGTGCCCTAACTTTCATTTTATCTTCTTTCTCCCGAGCTTCAATCCAGATGTCTATATCTTTTTGTGATGCTTTTCGGTAAATTTTATAGATTTCCTCGCCATTAAGCGGGATTTTTTTTCGTTTCATTTGAACCCGAACCAATTCGCCTGTTAGGGTTACAGCACCCACATCGTGGCCGTATTGCGCCTGTGTGGCCACAACGTCGCCTATGGCAAGGGTTAGGTTTTCGGTATTTTTATAATAGTGTTTTCTGCCATTTTTAAAGCGCACCTCAACCCACTCGAATGGCTTTTCGCCGTTGGGGAGGTTCATGTTAGACAACCAATCGAACACCGTAAGTTTATTGCAGCTATCGGTACCGCAAGTCCCGTTGTTCTTGCATCCTTTTGGTTGGCCATCTTTTCCAGTTGAACAACTGTTACAACCCATAAAATGTATGTATATTGATTCTGAAAAACGGCAACCGCCATTTCAGAAGGAGATTAATAATTAGGTTTCATTTAATATGTAAAGATAAGATTATTCCAACGACTTTAAAATTTTGGCGTTTTAATTAAGATCTACTTCATAATTAAGGCGGTAACTACGCGATCTTAACGCCGATTTCGATTTAAAGATATTTGAAAACAAGGTCTTGCTCCACCCTATTCTTTTTGAGTACTGATTAAAGGTTTCTGCTTTCCAATTAAAGTCCTCTTTCCATACTTTTTGCGGTGATATGTAGCAAAACGTATAATCGTAAATAAGGCTGGAATTGTTCATTGCACTTTTTTCCGGAATGTTTTTTGAAGCCAACAACACAATGTGGTGTTCCTTGCAATTATCCTGTATTTGCTTTATTACCCTAGGATAATCTTCGCGAAGGACCTCCAGATCGAAGTCGTTATACTCGGTATTTCCAATTTTTTGAATGGGTCTTATTTGAAGGATATCGAAACTTTTCCCATCAAAACGGTCAAAAAGCTCCTTCAGCTCGTAAAAATTATCTTTGTTGAAGGTATAGTTAATACGAACCTTAAAATCGTACTTCTGTTTTAGCTTGGCAAAGGCCTTAAAAGCCTGGTGAAATTTTTCGTAGCTCGCCTTTTTCATAAAGCCCTCGTAGCTTTCCTTGGTTACCCCATGCAAGGAAATGGTAAATTCATTTAAACCTGCTTGTAAGAGGTCTTCTATTTTTTCCTCGGTTAACAAATTGGCATTTGTGGTAAGCGAGATGTAAGGCACCTTATACGCCTTTCCTAGGGCTACCAATTCTGGCAAGCCTTTGTAAAGTGTAGGCTCTGTACCGCAGCCTATTTGCAGTTTTAAGGCGCGGCTAAAGATAACCTTGGCTATCTGGTTTAGTTCTTCTGGCTTAAATTGCCCTTTTAGGGTTTTTACATAATCGGCATCTGTAAAATAGCACATCTTACAGCGCAAGTTACAGGCCAACACGGGATCTAGATTTACGGCCAGATAACGTTGGTTAAATTTATGCAAGAGGTAAAGCCCTAGGAATTTAATCCTATGACTTTTAATTTTCCTGTTAACTTGCAATAGTTTATATATGTTCATGAAATCGCCTGTATTAAACACGTTTAACGGTTATTATGTGCACCGGGCATGCTTTGGCTGCTTGGTCACAACTTTCAAAAATAGTTTCATCTGGCGACTTTAAGGTATAAAATCCTTTTTTTTCTTGGCTTCTAAGCAATACAGATTTGCCGTCTTTTTTAGACATTTGAAATTGCTCTGGGGCCAATTCTACACAATAATTACAGCCTATGCATTTGTTTCTTTGCAGCGTAACAACAACCATTAGGCTTCTACTTTGTTTTCTACAATTTTGTACAATTTGTCCGAAGGCCTTATTCTAAACGGTATAGGAATGGTTACCGAGTCGCCTTTAGCGCCTTTTTCCAGCTGTTCGCCATTAATTAACATGGTATCTACGCTAACCTCCTTAGCCCCTGTTGTTGGACCTGTTATAAGAATGGTATCGCCCAAAGACAACTCGTAAGCTTCTATTTTAAACTCGCCTACGCCTGCTTTAGGGTAATAGTGTACCCCTTTGCCAAGGTATACTTTTCGTTGAGTGGCATGAGACCCAGAGCCTTTGCTCCATTCGCCCAATTTTTGCCCCAAGTAATATCCGCTCCAAAACCCTCGGTTGTACACTTTCTCTAACGCTTGCATCCAGGCAATCACTTTGTCTTTGCTGTACGTGCCATTAGCCACACTATCAATTGCTTCGCGGTAGCATTTAATCACGCTAGCCACGTATTCTGGTGCTCTACCACGGCCTTCAATTTTTAAAACCGTAATGCCAGCTTCTATAACTTCTTCCAGAAAATCGATGGTACACAAATCTTTAGGCGACATAATGTACTCGTTGTCCAGTTCCATTTCAAACCCAGATTCTTGATCGATAACGGTATATTTTTTACGGCAATTTTGCTTACAGGCACCTCGATTTGCAGAAGAGTTATACGCATGCAGGCTTAAATAACATTTCCCGGAAACCGCCATACACAGGGCGCCATGCCCAAAAATTTCGATTTCTACCAAACGTCCAGACGGGCCTTTTATTTGCTCTTTTTTTATCTGCTCGGTAATTTTTTTAACCTGTCTTAAGCTCAACTCCCGGCTTAGCACCATTGTATCGGCAAACATGGCATAAAATTTTACCGTTTCTATATTGGTAATGTTAATTTGGGTAGAAATGTGCACTTCCATCCCATGTTCTCTTGCCATGCCAATCACAGCCTGATCCATAGCTATTACAGCCGTAATACCCGAGGCCTTGGCTGCTTTAATAAGTGTTTTTACAATAGATAGGTCGTGATCGTAAATAATGGTATTTAATGTTAAATACGTTCGCACCTTTTTTTCCTGACACCTTTTAGCAATCTCCGGCAAGTCCTCTAAGGTAAAATTAATCGAGGCTCTTGCACGCATGTTTAATTGCTCTACACCAAAATACACCGAATCTGCGCCATTATCTAAAGCTGCCTGTAACGATTCGAAATTACCCGCTGGGGCCATTAGCTCTATATGCTGCATTGTTTTAACTTATTTAGAGGTGGTTGGCGTTTGTAAGGTTTCGAAAATATTTCTTAAATCCTTTTTATAAGGCAAATGGTCTGCACGACCTTTCTTAAAAATATCGTTGCTGTTCCCTTGTCCTTTTCTTAGAGCTTTTTGCTCTTCGTAAGGCAAATGGGTAATTTCCTGGCAGGTTGAAGAGCAACAATTCTCCATTTTTTCCTTGCAGGCTTCACATTGTATAAACAGCAAGTGGCAGGCCTCGTTGGCACAGTTGGTATGCACATCGGCTGGGCTGCCGCATTGGTGGCATTGGGCAATGATGTGGTCTGAAATGCGTTCGGCACGACGGTCGTCAAACACAAAATTCTTTCCTATAAACTTGTTTTCCAAGCCTTTTTCGTTTACCTGGTGCACATAATTTATTATACCGCCTTCTAACTGAAACACCTTTTTAAACCCTTTGTGCTTGTAATAGGCACTAGCTTTTTCGCAACGGATGCCCCCAGTACAATACATTACCAGGTTTTTATCTTCTTTATGTGCTTTTAGGTCGTCCTCTATAATTGGCAACGATTCCCTAAATGTATCTACATCGGGTGTAATGGCATTTTTAAAATGGCCTATTTCGCTCTCGTAGTGGTTTCGCATATCGACCAAAACGGTGTTAGGGTCTTCTATTAAAGCGTTAAACTTTTCGGCATCGACGTGTTCTCCTTTATTGGTCACATCAAAAGTGGCATCATTTAAGCCATCGGCCAAAATTTTAGAACGCACTTTTATTTTCAGTTTTAAAAATGAAAAATTATCCTGCTCTACGGCAATATTCAATCTTACGTTTTCTAAAAACACAATAGAGTCCAGATGCGCCTTAAAAGCATGGAAGTTTTCGGCCGGCAAGGATAGCTGGGCGTTTATACCTTCTTGGGCCACGTAAATACGCCCCAAAACCTCTAGGTGGTCCCAGGCCATAAATAAATGGTTTCTAAAAATTTTTGGGTTGCCTATTTTGGCATACTTATAGAAAGAGACTGTCAGGCGGTCTTTTCCGGCCTGCTCGATAAGTTTTGCTCTTTCTTTAGCGCTTAAGTTATTGTACAGTTGCATGCTATACTAATGGTTTAAGGTTAAAGATGTTATTAAAATGTGGTGCAAAGGTACGCTTTTTAGTTTTGTTGCAAACAAAAAGCACTTTGTACCTTATACAAAGTGCTTTAAGTAGACTAACTCGTTATTATTTTTAATTTCTAAATTCAAATCAAAACATCTAAACGAGTTAACCTCCATCGGCTTTACAGCTACTATTTATAAGTATAGTGGCCGAAACGCCTAATGCCGAATTTTTAATAATTTTTCTAAAAAACCGCATTTCATTTGTTGTTGTTAAACATGTAACTTGCGGGAAGTATGGCATGACCAAAAGCATCATGCCATACGTTTTCATAGCAAAACTTTCCCAATTTTAATATGTAGATGCACAAACCCCAAAAAGGTTGCGTGACAAGATTGAAAAAGATGAAAACTTATCGTATTTTAGCATGAATTTTTTAACGCAAAAGACGAGAAATGAGTAACGAGAAAGAAGCAAAACTAAAAGCCCTAAAGCTTACTTTAGATAAATTAGACAAAGCCTACGGAAAAGGCACCGTGATGAAAATGAGCGACCAAGCCATTGTAGATGTCGATGCTATTCCTACAGGTTCCTTAGGTTTAGATTTGGCCTTAGGTGTTGGCGGTTATCCTAGAGGCCGTGTTATAGAAATTTACGGCCCAGAATCCTCTGGTAAAACCACCTTAACCCTACACGCCATAGCCGAAGCCCAAAAAGCGGGCGGAATTGCTGCTTTTATTGATGCCGAACATGCTTTTGACCGATTTTATGCCGAAAAACTAGGTGTCGATTTAGACAACTTAATTATTTCGCAACCCGACCACGGAGAGCAAGCCCTAGAAATTGCAGACAACTTAGTACGCTCTGGAGCTATAGATATTGTTGTTATCGACTCGGTAGCGGCCTTAACGCCAAAAAGTGAAATTGAAGGCGAAATGGGCGACTCTAAAATGGGACTGCATGCCAGACTAATGTCGCAAGCCTTAAGAAAGCTTACCGCATCGATAAGCAAAACCAATTGCACCATGATTTTTATTAACCAATTACGTGAAAAAATTGGGGTTATGTTTGGCAATCCAGAAACAACAACCGGAGGTAACGCTCTAAAGTTTTACGCATCGGTACGACTAGACATAAGACGTTCAACACAAATAAAGGATAGCAATGGAGATGTTTCGGGTAACAAAACCAGAGTTAAGGTTGTAAAAAACAAAGTGGCTCCGCCATTTAAAACTGCCGAATTCGATATTATGTACGGCGAAGGGGTCTCTAAAGTTGGCGAGGTCTTGGATATTGCCGTAGATTACGACATTATTAAAAAGAGCGGCTCGTGGTTTAGCTATGGCGACACCAAATTAGGCCAAGGAAGAGATGCCGTTAAAGCCTTGATTAAAGACAATCCAGAACTTATGGACGAGCTGGAAGATAAAATTAAAGAAGAAATAAAAGCTTCGAAAGAATAGCCCTTAAAAATCCCATTTGTTTGGGATTTTTTTGTTTTACTACGCAACCTTTTTAGCAATCCCGCATCTACAAACCGAAGATTGTATTTATTTTTTATAATGAAGCGCCTTTTTGCCATAGTTTTTAGCGTATTGCTTTGGTCTTGTTCTATAGATGACGACCATGTTACCTATACTGGTTACCATGAAATTTTACCCATAGCATCTGTAACCATGCCCGAAGAATTTCAGCTTGGCCAGAGCCATGAAATCACATTAAATTATATTAATCCAACAACATGTCATGTTTTTAACGACATTTATTACGTAAAAAACGACTATGTAAGAACCGTAGCCATAATTGCGTTCGTGCACCAAGACAATGCCATAGCATGTACACCCCAAGAGGTTGAGAAAGACGTTACCTTTAACTTTAAACCAATTGCAAGCGGCTTGTACACTTTTAAATTTTGGCAGGGCGAAAACGACGCTGGCGAAGATGACTATTTAATTATAGAAGTACCTGTTATTGATTAAAAAAACTAATACAATTTCATTTGGGTTTAAAAAAACTCATACAAAAATGTAGTGAAAATGATACTAAAGCGCAGGGCGAACTATACCACCTCTATTCGAGAGTATTGTTTTCTGTTTCCTTAAAGTACTCTAGAAACTATGCCGAAGCAGAAGATAATCTGCAAGACGCTTTTGTGACCATTTTTAAAAAAATAGCGCAGTACCAAGCCAAAGGATCGTTTGAAGGTTGGTTAAAGCGCATTGTTATTAATACAGCCCTGCAACGTTATAGAAAACAGGACGTTTTTGAAATTATAGATGAAGAAAAAATAAAAAACCCAAGTGTAGAGGTGCAGGGCGATGAGGACATTCCGTTGGATTACCTCCTATCGTGCATTCAAAAACTGCCCGACAGATACAGACTGGTTTTTAACCTTTATGTTATGGATGGTTATTCCCATAAAGACATTGCAGAAATGCTCACCATCTCTACCGGGACATCAAAATCGAACTTGGCCAGGGCTAGGCTAATTTTAAAAGAAAATATTGAACAGTATTTAACCCAGTTAAATTCTCAATCTTTATAATAGATGAGTGATAAAAAACATATCGATAGAGTCTTTCAGGAGAAATTCAAGGACTTCGAAGTTCCTCCCAACGAACGGGTTTGGGAAAACATTAAAAAAGAACTAGACCAACCCAAACGCAACAAACCAAGGATTGTTCCGTTTTGGCTTAAACTTACTGGAGCGGCCGCCGTTTTGCTGCTGTTAGTAACTTTTAGCACGCGCGTATTAAATACAAACACCCCAAAAACAAACAACACCCCGGTTGTTAAAACAAATAGCAGCCCTGCCCTAAAAAAAGATTCGTTTTATACCAACACCCCTATAACCAACAAAACACCACAAGGCGCTAGCGCTCATGAAAGTGAAAACGACCTGCGTTTACAAAATACAACACCACAAAGTACCGCTGCTGCCCATAAAACCACTTTTGAGCACACAACAGATACCCAAAACCCCTCTAACGTTAAACAAAATAACAATACGGCAACCAACACATCTAACCAGTATAAACTAGCGACTTCAAATAAAAACACATTAAAAGAGACGCAGAAATCTCCAAAAAAAGCGCAGGTTAGCTCTTTCTCTAGCAACGATATCCTTTTAGCTGAAAAGGCCAACCCTACCCCTAAAACCCAGAAACAATCTACTGCTTTAAGCCAAAGCAGCTTCTTAAAAGCCTACAGCAATAGCATGGCCAAAATACTGCCTGTTATAGACACAGCAGCCATTGTTAAAACCCGCCTAAAAAGCACTTTATCTATAGAAGACGCCATAGCAATGGCTAAAGCAGCCAAACAAGGCCACGAAAAAGAAAAACCAACAGACAGGTGGCAGGTTAGCGCCAATATTGCCCCCGTTTATTACAACACTTTTGGCGATGGCTCTCACATTGATGATCAATTTGTTGGCAGCTCGAAAACCGGAGAAGTCAATACCAGTTACGGCGTTCATGTAAGCTACACCATAACCAAAAAACTTCAACTAAGAACCGGTGTTAGTAATGTAACCCTTAGTTACGACACCAACGATGTGGTTTTATACGAAAACGTCGCTTCCTTAGGCAACAACAACTCAACCACCTTAAAAAACATTACTCTTTCTAACGGCAACCAATCTTTAACCGCATTAAGCGCAAACCACCTAAGTGTGCAACAAATTGACAGCAACCTACTACCCAATGCCAATGCGGCCATTAGCCAAAGAATAAACTATTACGAAATTCCTATAGAGCTTGGCTACAAACTTCTTGACAGACGAACAGGCATCCAAATTATTGGTGGGTTTAGCTCATTTTTCTTAAACAATAACGATGTCTATTCTGAAATAGAAGACAACAAAACCTACATTGGCAAGGCCAATAACATTAACAACCTAAGCTTTAGTGGCAATCTGGGCATTGGTATTGACTATAAGTTTACTAAGGCCTTTAAATTTAATATAGAACCCTCTTTTAAATACCAGTTTAACGCCTATGAAAATACTTCGGGCACGTTTAACCCCTACATCATTGGTGTTTATACCGGGTTTAGTTATAATTTTTAGTTGTTTAGTTGATTTTTTTTGATCTCCTGCCATAGAGATCAACATGGAAAACCACTCATATCCGGGTGGTTTTTCCATTTTTAATGAAACGCCTTTAGCTGCGTTAAAATAACCTGTCTCGCCTTTTGGTTTAGGGCTTTGGTATCTTTAACCTCCAACCCCTTGGTTTGTAAAAACGCATGTACCTTTACACGCATTTTTCCTGGGCTTCCACTAAAAAACGTATAGGAAAATCGCCTTTTATTATCGGCAAAGGTTAATGGCACAATAGGAATTTGATGATTAATAGCCAACCTAAACGCCCCGTCCTTAAACGCATCTAGAACAACATGCTCTTCGGGTACGCCTCCCTCGGGGAAAATACAAATACTAAGTCCTTGCTTTAACCGCCTTTGCGCCCTTAAAAACACGGCTTTTCTGCTTTTTTCTGATGTTCTATCAACCAAAATACACGTCCGCTTGTAAAAAAAACCAAATAGGGGAATTTTAGCCAACTCTTTTTTTCCTACAAAAACAAAGGGGTTTTTAACAGAAACCAACATCAGCATAATATCGGTCATCGAGGTGTGGTTCGCTATAAACATATAGCTTTCTTTAGGCGCTGGCATTTGCTCGCGTGTTACCTTCCACCTAAACCCCATGCCCAACAAAATAATCTTTGCCCACAACCTAGCCAGTTTAAAGAAGAACGGGTACCAGGCCTCTTTTAAAATAGAAATCAACAAAACAGGAAACAGGACCAAGATAGGCAGGGCCACTAAAATGTAAAACCAAATGCGGTACAACAACCACAACGGGTATTTAAATACTTTCATCGTGAACAAAAATAGTATTTATAAATTGATTATATTTAAAACATACTAACATTAAAAAAACACAATTATGAGTTTACTTTATGCGTTGTTAATAGGAGCCATTGCTGGCTGGTTAGCCGGAAAACTAATGAAAGGCGGCGGTTTTGGCGCCTTAATAAATATTATTTTAGGTATTGTTGGTGGTATTGTTGGCAACTGGGCCTTTGGAGCCTTGGGCATTTCTGTTTCCGATGGTATTTTTGGCGACATTTTAACAGGAGCCATTGGCGCCATCATTATCCTGTTTGTTGCCGGGCTTTTTAAAAAATAAGCGGTTAACGCTACTTTAAATACAAAAAAGCGGTTCTAACGAACCGCTTTTTTTTATACATAACTATACCTACCTTTGCCCTTTATTTAACTTAAAAAGACCCTCCACTAGGTGGACTACGGATTATGGCACGAATACTTACAGGAATACAAAGTACGGGAATACCCCATTTAGGCAATATTTTAGGCGCTATTTTACCAGCCATAGAATTGGCCAATGACGAGGCCAACGAATCGTTTTTGTTTATTGCCAACATGCATACGCTTACCCAAATTAAAGATGCCGAGGCCTTAAAATTTAACACCTATGCCGTAGCAGCAACTTGGTTGGCTTTTGGGCTGGATATAGAAAAAACCGTTTTTTACAGACAAAGCGATATTCCTCAAGTTACCGAATTAACCTGGTACTTAAGCTGTTTTTTTCCGTACCAACGCTTAACTCTAGCCCACGGCTTTAAAGACAAAGCCGACAGGTTGGCCGATGTTAACACCGGGCTTTTTACTTATCCCATGCTTATGGCCGCCGATATCTTGGCTTACGACGCCGAGTTTGTGCCTGTTGGAAAAGACCAATTACAGCACCTGGAAATGACCCGCGATGTCGCGTCGCGTTTCCATACCAAAATGGGCGAAACCTTTGTTTTGCCTGAAGCTAAAATTAGAGAAAATACCAAATTGGTTCCCGGAACAGACGGCGAAAAAATGAGCAAAAGCCGCAATAATTTTATCAACATCTTTTTAGACAATAAAAAACTTCGCAAACAAATCATGTCTATCCAAACCGATAGTACGCCGCTTGAAGCCCCTAAAAATTGGGAGACCTGTAATTGCTTTGCCATATACAGCCTATTGGCTTCTGAAGCGCAAACCGCCGAAATGAAAGCCAATTACGAAAAAGGCGGTTACGGTTATGGCCATGCCAAGCAAGCTCTATTTGAATTGATTATAGAAAAATTTGCCGAACCCCGCGAGCGCTTTCATTATTACATGAATAACCTTGAGGAAATTGATAAAGCTCTGGCCATTGGTGCCCAAAAGGCCCAAGTAATTGCTAATAGTGTTATTGAAAGGGTTAGAAAAAAAGTAGGCTTTTAAATTAGCTCGAACTGCTTTCCGGGTAGTGGCCTTACCACGCCTTTTAATTCCATATTCAACAAAATGCTGGCTGTTTTGTAAGTAGGAATTTGGCATTCTAGAGCAATGGCATCCAAAAGTTGCTTGTTGTGTTGTTTTAAATAGTTAAACACCTTTTTTTCATCTTCATCTAACTCGACAAACAATTGTTTTTGTATGGGCGGGGGTACCGATTCTGTTTCTAATTTCCAATTCAGCATAATGGGAAGATCCAACGGATTGGACAACAGATGCGCCTTTTGAAACTTGATTAAATTGTTACAGCCTTCGCTCATTTTATCGGTTACCCGCCCGGGCACAGCAAACACATCGCGGTTGTAAGAGTTCGCAATATCGGCTGTTACCAAACTCCCGCCTTTTGCCGCCGACTCGATAACTACCGTGGCTTCGCTTAGTCCGGCAATAATACGATTACGTTTTAAAAAGTTGTTTCTGTCAAAAACATCGGTGCTCCAAAAATCTGTAAAAAACCCGCCGTGCTTTTCAACATCGGGCACATACTTTTCGTGGGGTTTGGGATAAACTTGATTAAGCCCGTGCGCCAAGCAACCAATGGTTTGCAAATTATACTTTAAGGCCGCTTTTTGCGCTGTAATATCGGTCCCGTAGGCAAAGCCCGAAACAATAATAGGGTTATAAACCGCTAGTTTTTCTATTAATTTTTCACAAAAAGCTATCCCGCTAACCGTAATTTTTCTTGCACCAACCACGCTTATCACAGGTTGGTTCTTTATGTTAATGCACCCTCTTTGAAACATTAAAATAGGTCCATCAATACAGTGTTTTAAACGCTCGGGGTAATTGGCATCCATAAAATAAAGCCATGCAATGTTATTGGCTTTTATATATTTCAACTCGGCCTCAGCAGCTTTTAGGTGGTGCGTACCAAACAAATCGCGAATGGTGCTGGTACCAATACCATCAATCTTTAGCAGGCGGTGCTTTTTTTCGGTTAAAACAGCTTGGGGCGATCCGCAATGGCCAATAAGCTTCTTAGCCGTAATATCGCCAATATTAGGAACGTGCTGTAATGCCAAGGTGTAAAGAAGTTCTTGCTCTGTCATAAAGTACCCTACTCATTTTCAACCTACAAGAAACTAAATTTTACGATGTTAATAAATAGTTAAGCCGTATTTTTATTCGAAAGCAAAAATTTATACATTTGTTTTATGCACATAGACTCTTACATAAGCGATTTATTATACCGTTACGATTGTGTGACCATTCCTGGGTTTGGAGCCTTTTTAACCACTCGTGTTTCTGCTAAGGTTCATGAGACCACCAACTCCTTTTACCCCCCAAAAAAAGTCTTGTCTTTTAACGAGCAAGTACACCACAACGATGGCTTGCTGTGCAGCTACATTGCCGACGTTGAAAAAATCCCTTACGAGTCTGCCGTAAAAAAGCTTAACAAACACGTTAAAGCCATTAAAGCCTATTTGGTAGAAGGCGAAACCATCACTTTTGAAAACATTGGCGATTTAACCCTAAATGAAGAAGGCAAAATGGTTTTTGATCCTTCGTATCATATTAACTATTTAACCGATGCGTTTGGGTTGGCCCAGTTTGTATCTCAAAACGTAACTCGCGAAGCTTACAAGCAAGAAGTTGAAGCTATTGAAGAAACGGTCCCTTTAACCATTACCCCAGAAAAGCGCCAAGCAAGACCATACTTAAAATATGCTGCTATTGCCCTTATAGCTTTAGGCTTGGGAGGTTATTTAGGAGCCGATTACTACGTTGGACAAATAGAGGCGCAAAACCAAGTGGCCCAAGAAACAGCCCACAAACAATTGGAGCACAAAATACAAGAAGCTACATTTGTTATAGACAACCCTTTGCCCGCTGTTACCCTAAACGCCGTAAAAAAGCAAACCGGCAAATACCATATTATTGCCGGAGCATTTCGAGTGGAAGAGAATAGCGATAAAAAGGTCTCAGAATTAAAGGCTCTAGGCTATCCTGCAAGAAAAATTGGGCAAAACCGCTACGGACTGCACGAAGTGGTTTATGCAAGTTACCAAGATCGACTGGAAGCTTTAAACGCCTTGCGCGAGGTAAAAAACAACCACAACACTGCTGCTTGGTTGTTGGTTAAAACCTTAGACTAACCCCTTTTTAATTTTAATTAAATTTTAATACGGTGTCTTTTTTATTCGCCTTACCTTTGCCTTCTCAATTTTTAACATGTTATGGCACCTAAAACACCGGAACAATCTAAAACAACAATGACCGACTTGGTTTTACCAAGTGAAACCAACCCGTTAAACAATTTATTTGGTGGTGAATTATTAGCGCGTATGGATCGTGCGGCTAGTATTGCTGCTAGACGTCATTCCAGACGTATTGTAGTCACCGCATCGGTAAACCATGTGGCGTTTAATCGTGCCGTGCCTTTAGGAAGCGTGGTTACTGTTGAGGCTAAAGTATCGCGTGCGTTTAAAACCTCGATGGAAGTGTTTTTAGATGTTTGGATTGAAGACCGCGAGTCTGGCGTGCGCACCAAAGCCAACGAAGCCATTTACACCTTTGTTGCCGTTGATGAAACAGGACGTCCTGTTGCCGTGCCAGAAGTTACCCCAGAAAGCGAACTGGAAATTTCCCGTTACGACGCAGCTTTACGCCGTAAGCAACTTAGCTTGGTGCTTGCTGGTAAAATGAAAGCCCACGATGCTACCGAGCTTAAAGCACTTTTTGAGTAGTCTTATTTTGATGGTTTAAAACCTGTTAACGCTATAAAGAACCCCAAGCAGTAAAATTTTACTGCTTGGGGTTTTCTATTTTAAACGCTGCTGCACAAATCCTCTCGTGTGGCCTCCTAGCTCTTTACAAGCAATTGCAAAACATAAAGAATTCTCCAACAAATTTTACTTTTATGCTTTTTTGTAAAAAAAGAAAACTATTACATTCTATAAATCCAATGGGCGGGGTCTTGGGTTGTGGTTTCCTTAAACACGCTAAACCTTAAAATACTTTCGCCATTGGCTGGGTTGGTAAACACCTCGCCAATAGGTTGCTTTGTGGTTACGTTATCGCCTGTTTTTACAAATACCTTAGAGAGGTTGGTGTACGAGGTAATGTAGTTACCATGCTGTACCATAACCGTTAAATTACCGTGTTTTATGGCTTGAACACGCATCACACGCCCCTTGTAAACGGCGCGTACTTTGGCGCTTTCCTCGGTGGCAATACGCACGCCATTGCTTTGTATCATAACGGTTGGCACTATAGGCGATGGCTGCCTACCATACCGCAATTTAACCACGCCTTTTTCTACTGGCCAGGGCAATTTGCCCTTGTTAGACACAAAACTATTTGCCAAAGCCCTATCTTCTGGAGTTAATGAGAAGGTGCTTGTGGCCTTTGTGGTTTTACCGGCTGCTTTATTCGACTTTGCAATCGCTTCGCGGATAATCTTTTCTATCTCACGATCTATGGCTCTTGCCTCTTGTTGTTTTTGTTTAATTTGGCGACTGTACTTGCTCAGGTTTTGATTAATAGAGGCCATTAGCACCCTGTGCTGCGACAGTTCCTTTTCCAGCTCGCGTTGCGCTACCCGGTTTTCTTCAATCAGTTTTTGTTTGTCCTTTTTTTGGCGCAGTAAATCCTGATTTATAGTCTGCAGCTCGGCGGTTTTGGTTTTTATGGCTTCGCCCTGCTCTCGCTGGTACTTGGCGTATTGGGCAAGATACTGAAGGCGCTTATAGGCTTGTTTAAAATTGCTTGACGACAGCAAAAACATAATCCTACTTTGCTCACTCTTGCTTTTGTAAGCATGCACAATCATTTTAGCGTAGTTCGCTTTTAGAGTTTCAAGCTCTTCGCGCAACTCGGTTATTTTTTTCTGATTGGCATTAATTTCCCGCGTTAATAAGTTTGCCTGCTGGTTGGTGATCTTAATTAGGTTTTTTTGAACACTAATCTTATAGTTTACGTCCTCAATTAAGGTAGTTTGCGATTTTTTCTTGCTCTTGTTTGTAAAAAGCAAATTGTTAATTTGTTGAATTTCTTTGCGTAGTTCTTGGCGGCGCGCCTCTAATTCCTGCTGTTTTTTACTTTGCGAATACGATAGCGTACTGCCTAACAGCAAGAAAAAAAGAAAAAAAACGTATGGGCTTTTATGGATATTTATCATTTATTCGAGCTCAATTTCATCATATCCTGACGGAATTTTAAACGGATATCTTAAATCTTGGTTCAAAGATACCGATTTGAATTCTAGTTCTATTAAAATTTCCTGGTCGCCTTCTAAAGAAATCACCTTTATGGCCTGTGGCAGCTGTTGGCGCTCTACAGTTTGGTATTCTAAATAATCTATTTGTAAAAAGCGCTGGGTGCTTATTTGGGCCAATTGCTGCGACTCCAGCTTTAGGGCCGTATTTATAATGTAAAAAAGCTCAAAAAAAGTTGATTGCTCGTTGGGCTGAATCAAATAGCTGTTTTCGTGCAGAGACATGGTGTAATTGGTTTTATCTACACCAAATAGTGGCTGCCCAAGCAATAGGTTTTGTACTTTTCCGAAATCGACCTCGGTGCCCAAAATATCACTAATATAATCAAACCCACCCTTAAAATAGGTGTTGTCTAGCTTGTTGTAAAACCCCACGCCCTCTGGAGTTATTTTAGCACGCACAATGTTTAAAGGGGCCGTTAGCCAAATAACCTCGTCTTTTAACATGCGTAGGGTTACGGTATGCGATTGCGCATTAGTTTCTTGGGTATAGGTAATGCGTACTTTGGCCTGTAGGGTTTTAAACTCGGGCTGCGTTTTGGAATTTGCCTTAATAACCTCTTTTATGGACAGGTTGGGGTTTACAGTTGCTGTGGTAACGCCCTGCTTGGTTTTACACCCAAAAAGCACTGCCGTAAAAACCACAGCCATCCAGACCTGTTTTTTATAAAATCTTGTTTTCATTAGTCTGTAGGTTGAAGTTTTTGGGCTTTATCGCGAAAACGTTTTCCTTTTTCTATGTGGTTTAACTGGGTATGGGCAATGCTAAGTTGCATGTAGAAATCCGATAGCATGTTATCATCTTCTACAATGTAGTCCACCCCCATATTTAAGACCTCTATGGCTTGCTGGTGCTGGTTTAGGTTGCTTAAAGCAACCCCGTTAATTAGGTAAATAACTGGCTGCGAGGGGTACATAACCAAAGCGTCGGTGCTTTGTTTGGCCACCTCGTCATAACGCTTTAAGTCTATTTTAAGCAACAGGATGTTCCGTAGCAGTCCAAAATTGTTTCCTTCTAGGCTTAAAGCCTTTTCAAAGTATGTTAGTGCTTTTTCCTTTTGACCTTTTAAAAGGAAATACTGCGCCACTTCTTCGTAGCTTTCTGGGCTGTTAGTGTTGGCTAGGGTTGTGGCTTCAACCAAATGGGACTCGTACTCGGGGTGAGCCTTTGCGAACTTAACAAAATCGGTTAGGACCATTGTTTTGGCCTGAGGCTTAATTTGCATGCTTTTTAACACCACCTGCATTGAGGCAATTGCTTTTTCGGCATCGCCATCTTCCAAATAAAATTTATACAAAGCCAAGTGCACCAATTCTGAATTCGGCTTGATTTCCAAAAGCTTTTTAGCGGTTTTAAAGGCTTCTTCCTTTTGGTTGTTTTCGCTATAACGGTAAATTAAGGCCAGGTAATTAGACTCCTCATCGGGATTGCCCTCGACACGTTCCTCTAAATTTTCAATTTGATCTTTTTTCTTTCCTGTGGCCTTATACACTTGGTTTCTTAAAATATCGCGACTTGTCGACACCCCATAAGCCGCATCCAGTTCGTCCAACAGCTTTAAGGCATCCTTATATTTTTCGGTTTTAACATATAGGGTTGCCAGATCTTCTTTGTAGTCGGGGTGATACTTAACCAATTGCTCAACGGTCTTTATGGCGTGTTTAAGATCGTTTTGCTGAATGTAAACATCGTAAAGCTCATCTAAGTACCATTCGTTGTCTTCGTCTATAGAAATAGCTTCTTTTAAAGCATTTTCCGCTTCGCCAAAGTTTTTAAGCTTGTTGTAGTTTTTGCCCAACTCGTAATAGACTACCGCAAGATCGCTTTTAATATTAAGGCATTTTTTTAGGGCCTCGATGGCGCGGTCGTAATTTTCTATGCCTTTTTGTTTTAAGGCTTCGAAAAAATGTTGCTGAAACTCGTCTTCAACATTACCAAGATCGTCGTCTGGAGTTTTGTTAAAATCGACTTGCGCCATAGTAAAACTTGGCACTAAAAACAGTACGATTAAGAGTTTTACTAGGTGTTGTTTTAGTTTCATATTAAATGCTTCGCTAACGCTCTGAATGGCTCATTGATTTCAAAAGTTGTTCCAAACTTATAAATAAGGTTCCTGCCTAAGCAGGAGTTTTATTCCAAAACAGAATAATCGCCAATGCTTATTGATGTAAACTCGCCATTGTAGATAACATGGTTCCCTATCATAGCGTTATCTAAATTAGCATTTTTAATACTAGTTTGGTTTTGAATTAAGCTATTTTTAACGGTTGAATTTTCTAGGGTTGTATTGTTTCCTATAGAAACGTTTGGTCCTACAGTTGTATTGTTCAGCACCACATTTTCGCCTATAAAACAAGGAGGAATGATTTTGGCGTTATTTAACGTCACCGAATCGCTCACCAGTTTTTCACCTTCCTGATCTAAAAAATGAAGCATTTTGGTGTTGGTTTCTATGGTTACGGTTTTGTTGCCACAGTCCATCCACTCATCGACCGTTCCTGTTTTAAACACCTTACCGTCTGCCATCATGCGTTTAATGCCATCGTTAATTTGGTATTCGCCACCGTGCATGATGTTTTCGTCTAGGATTTGTTGCAGTTTTTGTTTTAAAAGGCCTATATCCTTAAAATAGTAAATGCCTATCACGGCTTGGTCGCTTACAAACTGTTTTGGTTTTTCGACCAATTCGGTAATCTCGTTCTTGCTGTTTAAATTAACAACGCCATACGCTTCTGGGTTTTCTACTTGCTTGGTCCAAATTACGGCATCGGCTTGGGGGTCTAAATCGAAATCGGCACGAATTAGTGTATCGGCATAGGCCACAACAGCCGGACCTGACAACGATGCTTTGGCGCTCATAATCGCGTGTCCGGTTCCTAGGGGTTTATCTTGGCGGTAAATTGAGGTTTTTGCGCCTAAGCTTGCGCCTAATGCCTGAAGGCTTTCTACCACATCATCGCCAAAAAAAGCGGGATCGCCCAACACAAAGGCCACTTCTTCTATGGGTTGTTTTAATATTTTCGCAATATCCCTAACCAAACGATGCACAATAGGCATCCCGGCCACAGGAATTAATGGTTTGGGTACGGTTAGTGTATGTGGGCGCAGTCGAGAACCACGACCCGCCATAGGTACAATTATTTTCATGTTTTTTTAGATGTTAGACCGCTTCGCTACTAGATATTAGAAGTTAGACAGTTTTCTTTTCTTTAATATTTTTTAAAATCTTGATATCGTAAATCAAAAATCTTAACTCGTTAATCATTTTGTTCCTGTACTTCCAAAACCGCCTTCACCTCTATCGGTTTCGGTAAGTTCGGTTACTTGTTGCCATTCGGCGCGTTCGTGTTTGGCGATGACCATTTGAGCAATACGCTCGCCGTTGTTAATGGTAAATTCTTCGTTGGATAAATTCACTAAAATCACGCCTATTTCGCCACGATAATCGGCATCGATAGTTCCTGGGGCATTTAAAACGGTAATGCCCTTTTTTGCGGCCAAACCACTACGCGGACGCACTTGGGCTTCGTAACCTACGGGCAATTCTATAAACAAGCCTGTACCAACAATAGTACGCTCCAGAGGCTTTAATGTTCTAGGCTCTGAAAGGTTGGCACGCAAGTCCATACCTGCCGAGGCTAGGGTTTCGTAATGTGGTAAGTCGTGATTGGATTTATTGATGATTTTTATGGTCATTGTTTTCTGTTTAATAGTTGTTTAATGTCGTTTTTCTCTAATAGGAAAACGATACTCAAAAATACAATTAAGAGGGAAATACCAATAGCGTAATTGTATCTAAATTGATAAAAACTTATGAAGGAAAACCCTACGGAGAGCAATAAATACAGGCCTATTTTTTTTAGATTGTACGGTATTGGGTAATATTTCTTTCCAAAGTAATACGACAGCAGCATCATGGTTGCATAGGCTAACAATGTAGCCACAGCCGATGCTTTGTAGCCATAGGTTTTGATAAACAACAGGTTTATTAATAGGGTTATTATTGCCCCAACAACCGAAATGTATGCTCCAAATTTAGTGCGGTCGGTAATTTTATACCACACCGAAAGATTGTGATAAATGCCCAAGCAAAAATTGGCCAATAAAATAATGGGTACAATCCACATGGCCTCCCAATAGGCTTCACTTCTTACAATAATTGGTTTTAAAAAGTCTGCAAAAACAACTACAAAAAGCAAAATAACGGCTCCAAAAGCCACGAAAAATTCTAAAATCCGCGCATAATTTTTTTGCGGATTGGCACTTTTGGCATGGCTAAAAAAGAAGGGCTCGATCCCCAACCTGTAAGCTGTTGCAAACAACGTCATGAATACGGCTATTTTATAACAGGCAGAATACATGCCTATTTCGGTTTCGGCAATGCTTTCTGGCAGTAGCTTATCTAACAAAATACGGTCGAAGGTTTCATTTACCGAAAAGGCTATACCAGCGATTAATACCGGCATTCCGTATTGCATCATTTTTTTCCAAAGCACCTTATCAAACTTAAACGTTATCTTGGTGTAAAATGAAAGCATAAACAGTAAGGTAACGGCACTTGCTACTAGGTTTGCAATAAAGATGTAGTTTATTTCAAAATTTGGTGTGTATATGCTATTAAAAAGCGCATTTTGAGCTGCCAGCTTTTTTAACGCTATTAAAAAGAAAAGGTTTAAGCCTAGGCTTATGGCCACATTAAGTATTTTTATTACGGCGTAGCGCATGGGTTGTTGTGTCGCTCGTAGCCAAGCAAAAGGAATAATAACCAAGGCATCGAGGAGTAAAATCCAAATAACGAGTTTAATGTAAGCAACATCTATATCTATAAATGTTGCGATTTGCGTATTAAGTAATAATGCTAAAATAAAAAAGCCTAAGGAAGACACCATTAATGAAATGGCCGAAGTGTTAATTACGTTCTGTTTGTCTTTTTCCTTATTGAAAAACCTGAAAAAAGCAGTTTCCATACCATAGGCCAAAACCACGTTAAACAAAACAAAATAGGAAAAAATAACCGATACTTTCCCATACTCTGCTACCGATGACAAAACGCCTTCTGTTGTATATAGCGGGACAAGTAAAAAACTTAACATGCGTGGTAAAACCGTGGCTAAACCATAAATGAATGTTTGTTTAAAAAGTTTTTGAAAGGCGCTCAAACGTTTATTTTTAACTCTGCTAAATATAGGGTTTTAATCAAGGAAATGCAATGCGAATTACGGTTGCTTTGGAGGCGCCGAAGGATATTGAAATGGCTGCTTTTCTACCAGCTCATCTGCTTTATAATAGCGGCGTTTGTTATCCTGCAGGTAGCTTATTAGAATTTCGCCTTCCAAAATAGGAAAGGGAGGCACAACTTTAACGGCTACGGTATTGCCATACTCACTTTTAGGGTCGCTACTAATAACCAAATCGTTTTGGTTGTCTGGCATAGAAAACCTAGCAATATACATTGCCGGCTGCTCTGGCTTGGTTTCTAGTTTTGCAACTTGGTCTTTATAATAAACACTATCCAATACCACATTGGCAGGTTTGTTTGTCACTGGAATAAATATATTTATCCCAGATCCACCGCCTTGAATTCCGGCTACCCACTTTTGGTAAGACACTTCGCCCAAGGTAAAAGGCGCTGTGTCTTGAAGTGTTTTAGTGCTTGAACATTGCGAAAATCCGGTTAAAAATATCATTGTTGTTATTGCAAGAAGCAGCTTTTTAAACATGGCTACAAGGGTTTCTGTTTTTATAAAGGTACAACTTCAAACATAATGCCATAAAAAAACCTCACCAAATTGGTGAGGTTTCTTTTGTATTATGAGATGCTGAAGTTAAGTTCAGCATGACACTTTTAGTTATTTAAAGCTTCTGCACCACCAACAATTTCAAGGATTTCGTTGGTAATAGCAGCCTGACGTGCTTTGTTATACGTCAGTTTTAACTGATCTCTTAATTCTGTTGCATTATCGGTTGCTTTGTGCATGGCCGTCATACGGGCACCGTGCTCAGAAGCAAACGAGTCTCTAATAGCTTTGTACAACTGTGTTTTTAACGACTTAGGGATAAGTGTTTCTACGATTTCCAGCTTCGAAGGCTCAAAAATGTAATCTAAATTTACATTTTTATCGTTCGCTACAGGGACAATTGGTAAAAACTGCTCTGTCATTACAATTTGCGTGGCGGCATTTTTAAAACGGTTGTAAACAACTTCTACTTTATCAAATTCGCCAGCAATAAATTTATCCATAATTGTTTGGGCTATTTCTGCAACATTATCGAATGTTAAGTCATCAAAAACGCTACTGTTATTTGCAATAACTTGTTGCTTTTTTGCTAAGGCATCGTTTGCCTTTTTACCTATAACAACAAACGAAACGTCCTTACCAGAATAGGTTTCATTAGTTAAACGATTAACCTCTTTAATGATGTTTGAGTTGAATGCCCCACACAGTCCTCTATTAGAGGTAATGGCAACAATAAGAACCTTCTTTACCTCACGTTGTGCCGCAAAAGCACTTCCAGAGTCACCTTCTAACGTGGCGCTTAAACTTTGTAAAAGCTCGGTTAATTTGTCTGCATATGGACGCATGGCAGTAATAGCATCTTGGGCTTTTTTCAACTTAGCAGCCGATACCATTTTCATGGCACTGGTAATCTGCATGGTTGAAGACACCGATGATATTCTGTTACGTATTTCTTTTAAGTTAGCCATATTTCAGTAATTAGTATTGAGTATTCAGTAGTGAGCAAAAACACTCACTACTCAATACTAAAATCTTTGTTATGCTTTATATTTAGCCGATAAGTCTTTTGCTACAGAAGCTAGAGTATCTGTAACCTCGTCGGTTAATTTTCCTGCTTTAAGCGTATCTAAAATACCTCTGTGCTTTGCATTTAGGAATTCTAGGAAGTCTCTTTCAAATTCTTTTACTTTCTCTACAGGAACATCTCTTAATAGGTTTTTAGAACCTGCATAGATAATGGCTACCTGATCTTCTACTGTAAACGGATCGTTTTGCGCTTGCTTTAAGATCTCTACGTTACGCTTCCCTTTTTCAATTACGTTAAGTGTTGCAGCATCTAGGTCTGAACCAAACTTAGCAAACGCTTCTAATTCGCGGAACTGTGCTTGGTCTAATTTTAAGGTACCTGCTACTTTTTTCATGGATTTAATCTGAGCCGAACCACCTACACGAGATACCGAAATACCTACGTTAATCGCTGGTCGCACACCAGAGTTAAATAAATCTGATTCTAAGAAGATCTGACCATCGGTAATCGAAATTACGTTGGTTGGGATATATGCCGATACGTCTCCTGCTTGTGTTTCGATAATTGGAAGTGCCGTTAACGACCCGCCTCCTTTTACGATTGGCTTTAACGAATCTGGTAAATCGTTCATGTTCTTAGCAATCTCATCATCGGCAATTACTTTAGCCGAACGCTCTAATAAACGCGAGTGTAAGTAGAAAACGTCTCCAGGATACGCCTCACGTCCTGGTGGACGACGTAATAATAACGATACCTCACGATACGCAACCGCTTGTTTAGATAAATCATCGTAAATAATTAATGCTGGACGACCAGTATCTCTAAAATACTCACCAATTGCAGCACCTGCGAAAGGGGCATATACCTGCATAGGTGCAGGGTCTGATGCGTTTGCAGCAACTATAGTGGTATACGCTAAAGCACCTTTGTCTTCTAAGGTTTTAGCAATGTTTGCTACGGTAGAAGCCTTTTGGCCTACAGCAACATATATACAGTATACAGGCTCGCCTGCATCGTAAAATTCTTTTTGGTTTAAGATGGTATCGATACACACCGTAGTTTTACCAGTTTGACGGTCACCAATTACCAACTCACGTTGTCCACGACCTACAGGAATCATCGCATCGATAGATTTAATACCTGTTTGTAGTGGTTCGTTTACTGGCTGACGGTAAATTACACCAGGTGCTTTACGCTCTAATGGCATTTCGTAAGTTTTCCCTTCAATAGGACCTTTTCCGTCTATTGGGTTCCCTAATGTATCAACAACACGTCCAACAATACCTTCACCTACATTAATAGAGGCAATACGCGTGGTACGTTTTACTGTAGCGCCTTCTTTAATTTCTTTTGAAGGCCCTAACAATACAACCCCTACGTTATCTTCTTCTAAGTTTAAAACGATTCCTTCAAGACCATTTTCAAACTCTACCAACTCGCCGTATTGTGCGTTTGATAAGCCGTAAACACGTGCAATACCATCACCTACGGTTAGTACTGTTCCTACTTCGTCTAATGAAGCACCTGCTTCAAAACCTGATAGTTGTTGTTTTAAGATTGCTGATATTTCAGCTGGTTTAACTTCTGCCATCTTATTTAGATATTAGATGTTAGATATTAGATGTAAACTAATCCTAACGTTTTTAATTTAATGTAAATTCTCTTTTTAATCTGTTTAATTTGTTGGCGATACTTGCATTGTACTGAATGTCGCCTACACGTAAAATGAAACCTCCTAAAATGCTTTCATCTACAATGTTTTCTATGTTTACAGCTTTTCCTGTAAGCTCGGTTACCTTAGCCAATACTTTTTGCTCTAGCTCACCGCTTAAAGGCACTGCTGTAGTTACTTTAGCTGTTTGGGTACCTTGTAACTGGGCAAAAAGTTGTGTGTAGCTTTTGGCTACAGCGCCCAACAGGGCAATACGCTTATTGTCCATTAAAAGCGCTACCAATTTCCCGGTAATGTCGTGCGTCCCTTTAAACACTTCTGTCAAGGCTGCTTGTTTAACAGATGATCGTACGACTGGGTTTTGAAGAAAATCGTTTAACTCCTGACTTTCTGCTATGGTTTGCGATATGGTTAGCATATCGTTATTGATAGCCTCTGCAGCGTTTTGGCTTTGGGCCAAATCCAATACTGCTTTTGCGTAACGTACTGCTGCTCTTGCTCCTGCCATAATTAGTTTAATTTAGCGTCAACCAACATCGACTCTACCAACTCCATTTGCTTGTCTTTGCTCGACAACTCGTCGCGAACCACTTTTTCGGCAATCTCTAAAGATAAGGTTGCCACGTGGTTTTTAAGTTCTGCCATGGCAGCTTTTTTCTCTCCCTCGATAGCCGCTTGAGCTTGCTCGATCATTTTGTTTGCTTTTGCTTGAGCATCTTCTTCTGCATCGGCAATCATTTTAGCCTTAAGCTCTCTGGCATCTTTAAGCATGGCCTCGCGCTCGGCACGGGCTTCTTGCAATAAACGCTCGTTGTCTGCTTGCAGGTTTTGCATTTCCAACTTAGCATTCTCTGCTGCTTTCAATGCATTTTCAATACCGCTCTCTCTGGTTTCTACAGCGTCGAGTATCGGTTTCCAGGCAAATTTTCTTAACAAGAATACCAATGCTACAAAAAGCACTAACATCCAGAAGAACAAGCCAATCGAAAATTCGTTAATTAATTTTTCCATTTATATTATTGTTGTAATACCCTTAATTTTTCTTTTTAAAAACAACAGTTATAACCAACCGTTATAACTGTTGTTTGTGTTTTTAAGCTGCGAATAAAGCAGCAAATCCAATACCTTCAATAAGTGCAGCTGCAATAAGCATAGCTGTTTGGATTTTTCCAGAAGCTTCTGGTTGGCGAGCAATAGCGTCCATTGCTTGACCACCGATTCTACCGATACCTAAAGCAGCACCGATAACGATTAATCCAGCTCCAATGAAATTTAAACCTGTCATAATATATATATTAAAAAATTAAACATTCAACTTTTAGTGGTCGTCGTGCTCTTCTACCGCTTGACCAAAATACAGGGCCGATAGCATGGTGAAGATGTAAGCTTGTAAAGCCGCAACCAACAACTCTAACAACGATAGGGCAAACGCTAATCCGAAAGACAACGAGCTTCCTATCCAGTTTTTAAAGATAAACATCATACCTATAATACTCATTAGTACAATATGGCCCGCTGTAATGTTTGCATACAAACGGATTAATAATGAGAACGGCTTAATGAATATCCCCAACAATTCGATTGGTGCTAACACAATACGCATTAGTTTTGGCACACCTGGCATCCAGAAAATGTGTCCCCAATAGCTTTTGTTGGCTGTAAAATTTGTAATTAAAAACGTTAATAAGGCCAAGGCCAATGTAACAGCTATGTTGTTTGTTACATTTACTCCAAGTGGTGTTAATCCTAACAGGTTAACAATCCAGATAAAGAAGAAAATGGTTAACAAGAAGCTCATATAACGCTTGTAGTGTTTTTTACCAATATTTGGAATGGCAATATCGTCGCGAATATAAAGTACGATAGGCTCTAAAAAGCGCCCCATACCTTTTGGCAAGGCACCGTTTTTGTAAGATTTTGCCATAGAACCGAACATCAAGAACATAAGCAACCCTACTATTAATATGGTAAATACGTTTTTGGTGATTGAAAAATCCAACGGCTTTACATTGGTTGGGTGATGGGCCTCGTCGTAAGTAATTGTCCCTTCGGCATCGGTCTTGTAAATCTTACCGTGGTACGACTTGTAGTAATTACCACCTACCTCAGCAACGGTTTCACCATGCTTTAATTTTGAAGACGAGAATACCTTTAAGCCATCATCCCACAAAATTACAGGTAACGGAAACCCCACGTACACGTGCTCTCCGTTATCTTTGGTGTAAGAAAATAAACTGAAATCGTATGAGTCTAACAAGTGGTGATCAATATATTCTTTGATCTCTGTTTTAATGTCGTTTTCCCCTGCTTCTGCCTTGGTCTCTTTCGCAAACGAAAAAGTCGTTACAAAAACGAACAGTAAGCAAATGGTCTTTAACGAAAATATGTTTTGCATATCACTTAAATAATAGTGGCCTAAAAATCGGTGCAAAGGTATGCTTTTCTATCAAAATCAAAAAACAAAATTCCACATTATTTTTTTAAGGCTGCTTCCTGCTTTATTCTATTGTGCTTAAGAGTTTAATGGCACTGTAAGTTTCTGTAAATAAACAGGTAGCATACGGAATGAAAAACGTAACAAACTCGAGCCGACTTAAATCGCCATCGGCATTGTATATTGGGAAAAAAACGATAAAGAAAACGGCAAACTTTAAAAGGCTGCCCGCCATAAACAAAAACCCCAACTGATCCTTCAACCGCTTTCTAAGCAAAAACAAAAGCGCCAATACCGCTATGGCTAGTAGGGTGTTAATCACGTAGGAAAGCACAATGCTATTGGCATAGGGCGGAATTTCTAATTGCACCAATACAAACTGATGGATAAAAAAAGCAATTGCAGAAGCAATTGCTATACCGAGTATATAACCCAAAAACCGTTTAGTCTTCATTAATTTTATTAAGCTGTTTTAAAACAACATAAAGCGACACCCCTACCCCTAAAAGGGTAAAAATAATTAGGCCCGCCTTTCCGCCCGGGTTGTACTTCGCGTCTAGCCATTTTCCTAATTTAACAAAAAGGTAAATGGTAACCCCCATTTGAATGGCCACCCCAGAAAGGATTGCGAAATTTTTAAGCTGACCGCCCTTGTTTGGTTTGTTTTTGTTCACCTTGGTTAAAGTCCTTTACCGCACCTTTCATAGCGCAGGTTACATTAAACGTAGCCCCAGGCTCTACGGCTAGTTTGCCCACTTCTACCTCGCCTTCTATAAAGGCTGTAGCCTTAAGCGTTAGCGTGCCATTTACAGATAGTTTTCCAGAAAACTTGCCTTCAAAATGAGCATCTGTGCCATTTAGCGTGCCATTTACATAGCCTGTTTTGCCAACAACCACCTTTCCCGGGGTATTTACATTGCCTTCTATTGTACCGTCTATTCTTAGGTCGCCTTCGCTTGTAAGGTCGCCTATTAGTTTTGTGCCTTTTGAGATTAAGTTCTGACTAGATTTGGGGTCTAACACACTTTTATCTTTTTGTTTTTCAGAGAACATGATAAACTGCTTTTTTTTTAATTATTGGTTTCTTGGGTGCCTAGGTAAGCTTCCAAGTTTTTATGTGTTTGTATGATTTTATAATTTGCCGAAGAGACTACAAAAAACGGATGTTTTACCGTATGCTCTTTCTTTTCCTGAAGCGACAAGGCATATCCTTTGGCGCCTTCAAAACTTGTTAGACCGTGTATTAAAACCAGCACGGTGTCTGCCTGATACACATCTACAGATAACGTTAGATTAAAAATCTTAACGTCTTTTATGTTTGCCTCAAGTTCTTTTATAAAGGCACCTATAGCCTCTTCTGTTGGGTTATTAAAGCTGTAAGCCACTTTAAAATTACGCGCTTCATCCTCGTTTGTTACAAAGGTATCGTCTGCAAGTTTTGGCAAGACCTCGTCTACAATTTTCTGGGCTTGTATGCCTTCTGGGGTATTGGCATAATTAAGAGCTACATCGTTTATGGCTTTGGAGTAGTCTTGAAACCCGTACAACCGCCCTATAGCACGTGCCTTTAAAAGCTCGAACTTTGGCACCATGGGGTCGCCTTCAAAAGTGAGTAGTAAGGCATTGCAGCGCGCTATAATGTGTTGGTAGTTTTGATGGTCCAACTCGGCATACAACGTTTTGTAAATATGCTCTGGGCTATTTTCATCCTGCTGATTTGCCAGCTCTGGGTTTAAGAGAATTTTAGCGTAGCGCGATTCCGGGTAATTGGCTATAATTTCATTTTTTGCAATCGCGGCTTCGTCGTTTTCTCCCAACAACTCGTAAATCTTGTACAAGTTATATTTTGAAGGCAATACCAGTTTGTCCTCTGGATTGTTAGCCAACAGCTCGGTAAACTTGGTTTTAGAGAGCTGGTATTCTTTAAACTTTTCTTTGTAAATCACCCCTAATTGGTAATACGCAAAGTTTCTCTCCTTTACAATACTATCGATTGCCTTTTGTTCTGTTGGCAATTGTTTTATGTAGAATTCTGGATCGAAAAGCGTCTCTTCCGATGCGACTACCGCGGTATCGGCTACTTGTTCTAGGTTAACTTTAGAGGTTTGCTTCGAGGCCCAGCGCCAATCATCTTCTAAAGGTCTGTCGCCCCAAATCTTAACAAATTCGTTTTTACCGTAAGCAACCGTGGTTAGGTTATAAAAATAAAAGCTCGCAGCTTGCCCACCAGGGCCTGCTCCTCTTGCTATTTGGTTATTAATCTCGTTATTTACCGTGGCCAAGCCTTGTTTTCTTTCGGCAATTTCTTGGCGTTCCTTTTCGGCCTCGGCTTGCTCCTTTAACTGGGTGGTATAGGTGCTAAAAAAAGCCAAACGCGCTTGTTCGTCCATGCCTACCAATCTTAAAATACTGTCGTTGGCATTGGCAAGGTCTTCGTAATAAATAACATCTTCCAAATTGTCTCGCTTGCGCTTAATAATGCGGTAGGGCTTTTTGTTTTTTTCCATGTTTAACATGGTGCTGTCGTAATAAGCCCCCGCAAGTTTGTACTTGGCGTGATCGAAGGCGTAATCGCCTAAAATCTCGTAATTTCTAGCAACCAGTTTTTTGTCTCTAGAGTTTGTTCTTAGCGATTTGTTGTAATAGGCCAACCCTAGGGAATCTGCCGTGTTACTCATGTGGTATTCGGCTATTTGGTGGTAGATTTTATCTAAAAAAGGACGGTTTTCCCTGTTTTCCTCCAAATCGGTTAGGAGCTCTAAAAAGGCTAGTTTGTCTCCTTCGTTATAGTCAAAATTCTTGGCTTTTTCTATATGGGCGTTTATAAGGTAGGCTCTTGGTGTTTTTCGGTTTAAATCTATCACCCTATCAAAGGCATAATTTGCGCTATCTGTTTTGCCCAAGGCGTTATAAAGCTGTCCTTGAATAAAACGGTAGCGGCCGCGCTCGTCATGACTATTGGTGTTTTGGCTTGCAATCTCCAATTGCACAATAGCACTATCTAAATCTTTGGTATTAATGTATGCCTGGGCCAACATAGAGGTGGCGTCGGCTAGGTCTTGCCCATCTATATCTGGGGTGTCTTCTAGCAATTCCTTTAGGTTTTCTATGGCCAGATCATCATTTTCTAAACGGATGTTTGTTTTTTCCCGCCATACTTTAGCTTGGTTTATTTTATCGCTGGCGGGGTATTTGTACAGAATGTAGTTAAAAGCCTCTAAGGCAGGAATAAAACGCTGGTCGAAATACCTGGCTTTTCCCAACAGTAAATAGGCTTCGTCTATTTGCGGGTTTTTTTCCTTGCCATTAATGTTCATGCCGTGCATTTGCACCGCTTTAATGGCTTTTTCTTCGGCTCGTGTAAAATTTTCATTTTTGCTTTCTCCCGGCAACATCACCTCTTCCATAATTTGCATGCGCTCTATAGGAAGAATTTCCCAATAATCGTCTTGGTAAGATTCGTTTACCGACATGCGGCCTAGCTCCAACGCACTGTACCCATTAAAAAGCGTATTATATTCTGCGGTTACGGCGTGGTAGTTTCGACTTAAAAAACGATCCTTTTTCCTAGAGCAGGAAACCACGATTAAAGTTGCTGATATTAAAACTATTATGGACTTAAAAGATGTCTTCAACGTTGGTTGTATTAGGTTTATACATAACTAAAAACAGCTACATATATTATGTGTAGCTGTAAAAATAAGCATCTTTTTGGATTTTATTCCAAATGAACTATAAAATGCAGGGTTGCCTAAAAAACTTTTTATTAAGCATGACCAACACCTGTTGTTGTATTCGTAAAAAACTAAGCGTCTTCCGCACTAGAAAAATGCGCTTCTAATGCGCTTAATGTTGCTTCGCTTGTTGCGAGGTCTTTAATTACCTCGCCTTTTTCTAGCACAACAATGCGTTCGCACACTTCTGTAATGTGCATTAAATCGTGGCTGGAAATTAAAACAGTTACCCCTTTGGTTTTGGCCAGATCCTTTATAAGTTCTTTTAAGCGTATTTGTGTGGTTGGATCTAGGTTGGCAAAAGGCTCGTCTAGAATAACAACTTCCGGATTCCCGATTAATGCTGCTACTATGCCCGCTTTCTTTTGATTGCCCTTACTTAAATCGCGCAAATATTTTTTCTGCTGTAAGATCTCGCCATTAAAAAGCGTTTCAAATTGAGTTAAAAAACCATCGATATCTGCCTTGTTTTGCCCGCGTAGCTCCCCAATAAAGTAGAAATATTCTTCTGGTGTGAGATACCCAATTAAAAAACTTTCGTCTATAAAAGCTGATGTGAATGGTTTCCAGTCTTCACTGTCATCAACTTTTATATCGTTGTTTTTTACATAGCCTGTCGTGGGCTTTATCAAGTCCAATAACAAACTAAAATAGGTCGTTTTTCCAGCACCGTTGTTTCCCACCAAACCAAAGCTTTGTCCTTTTGGGATTTCAAGTTCATTTATGTTTAATACGGTTTTACTACCGTAGGTTTTTGAAAGGTTGGACGTTACAATCATCGTTTACGTTGTTTAAACATCTTCGCTAAAAGACGCAATCATTTTATATTTTGAAGTCAGGTATTTACCGACTATCGTTTTCATTAGTTTTTGATGAAACACAATGCCTACCACACCTATTAGTGCGAGTGTTAAGCAAGCTATCTCAAAATTAATCCACCAAGAAACTGCGCCAAAAATGGCCAATGGCACTAGCATTAACGGAATGCCTATAAGCCACTGCACCGCTCCCGTGCCTTGGTAATTAAATGCGGCACGCTGGTTTAGATCTATTTTTTTTCTGTTAAAAGAACCACCCCATAATATGACGTGTGTGTTAACACCAATGTTGTAAATGGCTGCTGCTAAATGCGCCAACAGTATGTTCCACCCAAAATACACATAGGGAATACTCAACACAAACATCACAACAACGCTAAATGCCATTAAATTGAATTTGGATGTTAAATATTGCTTGTACTGAATGTTTTGGCTCATGAGCATTTTGTAATACCCACTATCCCAAGCGGGCACGAATTGCCCAAAATTAATTAGGAAAATGCCGGTTACAAAAATCCCTACAAACCCATAAATCCAGGGCATTTCGTTGTATGTTGGATTGGGGTAAAAAAACAACCCATACAACAGGCCTACAATTAAAATAAATACCGATGACCGCGGCCGTTTGTTTCGCCAAATTAATCGTAAATCCAACTGCATGAACGGTGCCGAATCACCAAATTTTCTGGTCCATTCTAAATTGGAAGCACTAACCTCCTTTACTTTCGATTTTAGAGCACTATCCAAAAATAGCTGGTTGCGCAGCATTTTAAAATTCACGCCGTACAGCACGATTAATAGTAATATTGGAACGCCAATTAATAATGGAGTCTTGTAAATTGCATTTATTCCGTTTGCCACCAAATTGGTAAATGAAATGATGTTAAAGTAATTCAATGCAAACACACCACCTGCCAATACCACAACGGGCAAGAAGGACAATTCGGTTTCAGCCGAAACGCTTTCCAAAATAAAATTCAGGAAATTGATAATAAGCGTCACACACAACAAGGTAAGCATCCAAACAACCACCGAAACGGTTGGGTAATCGTTAATTAACAACATCACGCCAAACGGAATGACAGCAAACATGGGCAAAACGTTAAAAAACGACAAGGCCGATTTTCTCAAAACATAATTAATCACCTTACTGCGTTTTACAGGCAAGATTAGCAAAGGTTTTACGCTCATTACCGGCAATTTCTGAAAGAAGAAGCGCATTAACACATCGGCTATAATCCAGTAAAACACATAGCTATTTACAATAACCAACGGGTCTTGGTCTGGAAACCGATCTTTTAACAAAGGGTATAAGGCAATCCCTAGGGCTAAAAATGTTACCATAAAATACAAAGCAAAAAACACCAAAAGCATGTTAAGTGCCATATTTTTCTGCCAATAAGACGATCTAAAGTATTGCTTCCATTCGAGGTTAAGAAAGTGCTTTAATGTCATTTTTTAAAGGTGGTTTATTGCATTAGTACTATTAAACCGCTTTTTGTTACATGCTGTACTCGGGATAGGTCTCTTTTAAATGAATGTGGGCGTTTTTCGGTATAACAACCGTACTGATGTAAACATAAATAATGGTCAACACATAAAATAGGGCAAATACAAATGCCATTAATCTTGAAAAGTGCTCAGCCTCAAACACATTAAAAAAATTATATACCTGCGGGAATAATAAGGCAGGCATGGTCAAGGCGTTGGTTAAAATAACTTGCTCCAACAGCCATAACTTCCTACCTTCCCTTTTTTGCCGTTTTCGTTTTAAGGAAAATTTAATTCCCATTACAATACTATAAACCGTAATAACGAATAACATGACACCTAAAATCACGCTTCCAAACGCTGTTCTAAGCAAGGTGTAAAACCCAAGCAACAGACCTATGGTCAATAAAATTTGTGGTAATCTAAACCAATCTTTGGCATAGCTTAACAATAGCTTGAAATACTTTTTATTCATAGCCTTTTCACGTGCTTCTACCACTTCCATAAAACCAAATACACCAAACTTTTTAAAGGCTTTATCTCTAGCTTCTTCAAAACTTAAATGTGGGCTTGCTTCCCAAATGGTTTCAATATCGTTTGCCATATGGTCTACCAATTCGGTTTGTAAATCGTAGTACTCCACATAGTGTTGCCTAGTGAATTTGTATAACCGCTCGATATGTTGTTTTGTAATGGTCACGATATGTTTTGGAATTTGTTCTTACAATAGACGATATTAAACTTCATATTAAGTCGCCCATTTAGGATTCAACAACGCCTGCATCGTTTCAATGTAACGTTCTAACTCATTAAGCTTGCTTACTGTTTCTCTATGTCCTTTTTCTGTAAGCTTGTAGTATTTTCGCAATCTGTTATCCACCCGCTGTACCTCAACATCCAGCAAGCCTTCGGCTTCCAATTTATGCAAGGCAGGATACAGCGCGCCTTCAGTAATTTTCAAGGCTCCTTTGGTAAGCTCTTTTACTTTCTGTGTAATTTCGTAACCATACATCTTACTGTTTTCAGACAAAAGCCTTAAGATTATCGTGTTTAAACTTCCTTTATATAATTTTGAGTTTGACATAACAACTCAAATATACATAATTTACTTATGCATAATTTGTTTAGTTCATTATTTTTTCCATAATTTAAACGGTATAAGCCTATGCTTCCTTATTTTTGCTTAAAACTAATTTTATGTCTCAGTTCCACACACTCACTATAAAAAACATTCAACGGGTAACCGATAAAGCTGTAACCATCAGCTTTTTAATTCCCGACGCCCTAAAAGAGCCGTTTTCGTTTCAAGCCGGACAATACATTACATTAAAAACAACCATTAACGGCCATGAGGTAAGGCGCGATTACTCGTTATGTACCTCACCTAAAAGTGGCGAGATTAAAGTCGCCGTTAAAGAAGTTCAGGATGGCACCTTCTCAGCTTATGCCAACAACACCCTAAAGGCTGGAGACACTCTAGAAGTCGCATCGCCTAAAGGGCACTTTGTTTTTGAACCGAACGACAAAAAAACAAAAAACATCGCTCTTTTTGCTGCCGGAAGCGGTATTACTCCCATTTTAAGCATTATTAAATGTGCTCTTGAAGAAGAAGTATACAGCAAGATTATTTTGGTTTACGGCAACAAAACCACACAAGACACCATGTTTTTGGAGGAACTGCTTGAACTGCGACGCCAATATAAAGACCGGTTTTCCATACAATTTGTATTTAGCCAAGCCGATGAAGACGATGCCATGTTTGGCCGCATTGAAACAAGCACGGTTAATTACGTTGTAAAAAACAAATACAAGCACATCGAGGTCGATGCCTTTTATTTATGTGGCCCAGAAGCCATGATCCATACGGTAAAAGACGTGCTAACAGACCACGGCATTGCCAAAGAACGCATTTTCTTCGAGCTTTTTAAAGCCGCAAAACCCGCAAACATTGACGATACTGCCATTGGAAACGGCCAAACAAAAATCACGATAATTGTTGATGATGAGGAAACCACCTTCGAAATGTCGCAAAAACAATCCATTCTTGAAGCGGCACTCGATGAAGATTTAGACGCCCCATATTCTTGCCAAGGCGGTATTTGCAGCAGCTGTTTGGCCAGAATAAAAGAAGGCGAAGCCACCATGCGCCAAAACAATATTTTAACCGAAAACGAAGTTGCAGAAGGACTGATTTTAACTTGTCAAGCGCACCCTACCACACCAACGGTTATTGTGGATTATGATGATATTTAATGCGCTTTGAAGATGAAGACGAGGATGAAGATGAAGACGAAATCGAAAAAATTGAGGAGACCAGTTCGTCATTGCGAATGAAGTATAACGGAATGAAGCAATCTTTTTGAAGACGAAGATGAAGATGAAAACTAATGAGATTATTTCGGCTAAAACCTTATAATAACGAGGCGTCACTGCGAGGACGTAGGACGTGGCAGTCTGCCCATTCCATTTAACAGATTACTTCGGCCAAAGCCTCGTAATGACGTTAGTCAAAATAGAACAACCATCCATCAGATAAATCGTTCCATTCAGGATTTTCTTTATTTATCAACGCTTCTTTACGCTTTCTATTCCCTGATTTTAATTGCTTTTCTCTAGCTATGGCTTGATTTATATCGCTAAATTCTTCATAATAAACTAGTTTATCACAATTATACCTGTAGGTAAACCCTTTTCTTATCTTGGCTTTATGTTCATACATCCGTTTTAATAAGTTGGATGTCACCCCAATATAAATAACTGTATTGTTTTTGTTGGTCAACAAGTAAACATATGATTTTCGCATGCTTAAAAATACACATTTTCTTATCGTCATTGCGAAGCAACTTATTGCTGAAGCAATCTCTTTGAAAACGAAACCGAAGATGAAGATGAAAACCAATAAGATTATTTCGGCTAAAACCTTATAATAACGAGGCGTCACTGCGAGGACGTAGGACGTGGCAGTCTGCCTATTTCATTTAACAGATTACTTCGTTACAATAACAGACTGTATTTTCTCCACAACCGTCTCAACCGGAACACTCCCAGCGGCTTGGCCGTAATGTTCAGGGAATGCATTCCCGTAAACAGAGGTTGGTATTAACGGATATTGGTTCCTATCGGCCAACAAACAGTAATCTTCTGGCTGGTTAAATGGCGCAAAACCGGCATATGGATGCGTGACCCCCCAAATGGTTATGGTTTTTACACCCAACATAGCCGCCAAATGGGCGTTGCCAGAATCCATAGACAACATCACATCCAAATTGGAAATCACATCCAGTTCCTCCTCCAAGGGTAATTTTCCCGCAAGATTAACCAGATTTTTATCGCCACACCAAGAGGCCAACGTTTCGGCTTCGGCTTTGCCGCCAAAAAGAATGATTTTATATGTTTTAGAAAGTGTTTCAACCACTTGCCGCATCATATCCAACGGATATATTTTACTCTCGTGGGCCGCAAATGGCGCCACACCAATCCATTTTAAATGGTCTTGCCCAAGCAATTGCCTCGACGCTTCTGAAAGTTGCCTGCGCTCGGGAAACTCAGGGTTCGATATATCAACAGGAAAACCCAACGCCTCAAACACATCGGCATAACGCTGGTGGGTGGTTTTTAATTGTTTGAAAGCCTTACCAGCTACCAATGCTTTTTTTTCGGCACGGCCTTTATCAATCTGTGCCGTTGGTATTCCAACCAAAAAGCGTTTCAAGATTTTTGACCGCAACACATTATGCAAATCTGCCATGGCATTAATTTGTAGAGCTTTAAGTTCTTTAGATAGTTTCCAAAGTCCTAAAATACCTTTGTGCTTTCCTTTTACATCGGCTTTATAAACAGACACATTAGGAATACCTTCAAACATAGGCGCAAAAAAACCGCGCGTAAGCACGGTTAGTTTTACTTGTGGGTATTGTTTTGCAAAAGCTCTTAAAACGGGAACTGTCATGGCTACATCGCCCATGGCTGAGAGACGAATGACAAGTATGTGTTTTGGTGTTGGCATTTATACCTTAAAGAGATTCCTACTTTCGCAGGACGTTTTACTTTCTGGCACGTAGCACCGGGTTTAGCTCCTCGTCGTTGTACATTTTCATTTGCTTGTATACTTTCATATACTTATCGCCGTTGGCGATGTCGTTAAGCAAATCGTCTATGGCAGTCGATAAATCTACGCGTTGCTCTAGCAATACATCCAGTTTTTTCTGGCAGGCCTCACGGTGGGCTTCGCTAGCATCATCACGAGTGGCTTCTACATGCATGTGGTAAATTTTCAAGGCTAAAATAGATAACCTATCAATGGCCCAAGCAGGGCTTTCAGAATTTATTTTAGCGTCGGATTTTACCGTAACATCTTTGTATTTATCAAGAAAATAGCTGTCTATAAACTCTACCGTATCGGTTCTGTCTTGGTTAGAAGCGTCAATTTTTCGCTTTAAGGCCAAGGCGTCTACCGGATCGATATTAGGGTCTCTAATAATGTCTTCATAAGCCCATTGCACCGTGTCTATCCAACATTTTCGATACAACAGATGCGCAATTAAATCTTCATCTTTATCGTATTTGTTGGTAAAGGGTTGCTCAACCGTGTTCTTAATCTTGTAGGTGTTTATGGCTTCTTGGAAAATGCCATTGGCTTTGTCTGAAAACATATCTTATAAATTTTGAAGTACAAATATAGGTCTATTTCTTAACTTTACCGAAACCAAAAGCCGAACACCACATGCAGATTCATAACCTTTCTGAAACCAACTCGATCTTAAACACCTTTATTGCTGAGATGCGCGATGTAACCATTCAAAAAGATGCCATGCGCTTTCGAAAAAATATTGAGCGTACAGGCGAAATTTTAGGTTACGAATTAAGCAAAACCCTAACCTATAACAAGGCAAATATAGCCTCGCCATTGGGCACTGCGCAAACAAACCAGATTGACGACACCATTGTACTGTGCTCTATTTTACGTGCCGGCGTGCCTTTGCACAACGGACTGCTAAATTATTTTGATCAAGCTGAAAACGCCTTTATTTCGGCCTATAGACACCACAAACACAATCCTGAAAGTTTTGAAATAATTGTGGAATATTTGGCTTGTCCAACTCTTGAAGGCAAAACATTAATTTTAGCCGATCCCATGTTAGCCACAGGACAATCTATGGTCGCCACCTACGAAGCGCTTAAACCCTTTGGCACGCCAAAATCTGTTCATTTAGTGAGTGTAATCGGCGCGCAACAAGGGGTCGATTTTGTTTCTAAACATTTTAATTCTGAAACGCATTTGTGGATTGCCACCATTGATAAAGACCTGAATGAAAAGGGCTATATTGTTCCTGGCTTAGGGGATGCCGGCGATTTGGCCTTTGGGCAGAAACTACAAAATTAAGCTCAAAAAAGGGGTTAAAATTAGTATCCAGATAAGAATTTCCTTAAACCATTTTTCTGACACAGTCTCAATATAATTGGTAAAGATAATGGCTAAAGGCGCAAACATAAACACAAACTCGGCGCCTGTTTTTTCTGGCGACACCACTAAAATTATCGTTGCGATTAGCACGGCAATAAGCACCAACACATAGGCTGGTTTGTAACTTTTGGCCTTGGCCTTTAAACTTTTTAAATAGTAAAACAGCGACCACACAAAATACGATAAAATAATGGTTGTTGAAATGATAATGTGCTTGGCATTTAAGTTGGTAAAATCGAAACTTATACCATAATCTAGCCAGTTAAAGAGCATCCTATTCTCTCCAACCACCAATTGAAAAGCCACCGCAATAATAGTCACGCATAAGGCACTGGTAAAGGGAATGATCCAGTTTTTTATATCGGCAATTCTATATACAAAAAGGGCGGCAAAAATCAGGATAAAAAACAAACAGGCCCAAAAGTAAAGCAGTGTTGCCAAGCTTATCCAAAAGGCGGCATCAAACAGTTTTTTCTTCAATTCCTTTTTAGAGCGCATGCTAATAATACGGCGCATAGCAAGCAATATGAACAAGTTGGCCATAAGAATTTCGGCCCTTAAAAAAGCTTGCGGAATCATGATTAAGAATAGGGTAAAGAACAAAATACGGTAGCTGTTTTTCTTGGTTAAGTTGTTCTTTCCCGTTACAAAATCGAACACAAAAACCGAAAACAAGCACACCAAAAACACACCCGTTTGTTGCAATACCGATAGGGGGCTTAACACCATGGTCGCCAAATGCACTTTAGCTAGCACAAAGGCCAGCAAGAGGGCGAGGCTAACCACTAAAAAATGAATGGGTTTTGCTTTGCTAAAAAAACTTGAAATCATTGATATTGTTCGTATATTTGCTATGTAAATATATTGATAAACTTGTTACGCGCTATACAAGCGCCCTTAAATTACATATACAATGAAAGATTTTTTCTACGCGATTCAAGACCTTTTTGTAAACGTATTGTTTGCCCCACTTGATGCTATTGCAGCTCTTGAGCTAGAAAATTGGTTTGCGGCCAATGGCCTAAACTGGATTTTTATGCTTGTTGGTTTTGTTGCTTTTGTTTACTGGATGGGTCAGTTAAAAAAGTTTAATGACAATAACGAGGAAAACAAAAGCATTTCGGCCCACAACTACTTATAAGTCGAAACCAATATCCTTACGATAGTACATCTTATCAAAATGTAGTTTTTCTATGTTTTGATAAGATTTTTTTAGTGCCTCTTGGTACGTATTACCATAGCTGGTCATGGCCAATACACGCCCGCCAGAGGTAACTATTTTACCTTCTTTCACCACCGCTCCAGCATGAAATGGAATGGCGTCTTCTACGTATTCCAATCCTGTAATTTCCTTGCCTTTCTCGTAAGCTTCTGGATAGCCTCCAGAAACCATCATAACCGTAGTTGCGGCACGCGCATCAATCTCTATATCGATAGTCTCTAAAGTTTGGTTGGCCATGGCTTGGAAAACCTCAACCATGTCGTTTTTTAATCTGGGCAGGACCACCTCGGTTTCTGGGTCGCCCATACGCACGTTGTACTCAATGACCTTAGGGTCGTCCCCTACTTTTATCAGTCCAATAAAGATAAACCCTTTGTAAGGCAAGTTATCATCCTGAAGCCCCTGTACAGTAGGTTTTACAATGCGGTTTTCAATTTTGTTTAAAAACGCTTCTGTAGCAAAAGGCACTGGAGACACTGCGCCCATACCACCGGTATTCAAACCTGTATCGCCTTCGCCAATACGTTTGTAGTCTTTTGCTGTAGGAAGCATCTTATAGGTTTTACCATCGGTCAACACAAAACAGCTTAACTCAATGCCCTCTAAAAATTCTTCAATCACCACTTTAGTACTGGCTTGCCCAAATTTGGCATTGACCAACATGTTTTTAAGCTCGGTTTTGGCTTCTTCCAAATCGTTTAAAATCAACACACCTTTCCCAGCCGCCAATCCGTCTGCTTTTAGCACATAGGGTGGTTGTAAAGTCTCTAAAAAGGCATAGCCTGCTTCTACATTGTCTGCGTTAAAACTTTGGTAGGCTGCAGTTGGAATGTTATGGCGCATCATAAATTCTTTGGCAAACTCTTTACTGCCTTCCAATGCGGCAGCGGCTTGCTGAGGACCAATCACGGCAACGTGTTTTATTTCATCGTCATTCAAGAAAAAATCGTGCACCCCTTGCACCAACGGATCTTCTGGCCCAACTACTACCATATCAATTCCTTTAGACAGCACCAACGCTTTAATGGCCGGAAAATCGGTAACGCTAAGGTTTACGTTTTCGGCAATATCTGCTGTTCCAGAGTTTCCTGGGGCAACATACAATTTATTACACTTTGGGCTTTGGGCTATTTTCCAGGCGAAGGTATGCTCTCTTCCTCCCGAACCTAAAATAAGAATTGTCATGATTTGTGTTGTTTGGCGCAAAAATAATTGCTTTTGGGCGTAAAAAATAATTAGATTTGAAAAAAGATCGCATGGCCTTTTATAAATCGCTTCTTAAACACCTGATTTTGCCCTTGGGCAATACCATTTATGGCGGGCATTATTTAAGGTACTTAAAGGCTTGGAAAGCATTTGACAACATGTCTGAACCCGAGCTGGAGGCCATTCAAAAAAAACGATTAGACCATATTTTAGAGCACGCCGTAAAGACGGTACCCTTTTATAAAGACGTTGCTTACGAGTCGTTAAGCGATTTTCCCATACTTACAAAAGCCCTTTTAAGAGCCCATAAAAACGAGCTGGTTTCCAATTTATTCGACATTAAAACCTTGGATCAGCATTACAGCAGTGGCAGCAGTGGCCAGCAGTCGTTTACCTATATGGCACGCGAACATACCTTTTATTTACGCGCCTTACAAACCCATTGGTGGCAATGGAGCGGTTATGAGGTTGGAGACAAGCTGTTGCAATTTGGCATTTCGCAAAAACGTTCGTTTGTAAAAAAAGCAAAGGACTTTTTTTACCACTGTTTTTACACCAAGGCTTTTGGCCTTTCGGAAACCGATTTAAAAGCTATTTTAAGGCGCATAAGCAAGAAGAACGGGATTTATATTGCAGGCTATCCTTCTGTAATTAACCAATTGGCGCTCGCCGAAATGGATTTACGGGCGGCCCCAAATGTAAACGGCCTTATTTGTTTTGGCGATAAGTTATTTAAGCACTATCAGGAAAATATTGTCCAAGCGTTTGGCAAAGACGCAACATTAATAGACACTTATGGTTGTGCCGAAGGGCTGCTTATGGCCTGCAAGTACGACCTTGACTACTACTATATTATGTCGCCCCATGTGGTTATAGAACTTGTTGATGACGCTGGTCGTGCTGTTAAAGATGGCGAAATGGGTCATGTTTTAGTCACGTGCTTAACCAACAAGGCCATGCCTTTAATACGGTATAAACTTGGCGATTTGGCCATTAAGCTACCAAAGGATAAATACCCTGCCCAGCGCAAACTACAATACCCTTTGCTGCAAAAAGTGGTTGGGCGCGAAACCGATGTTATAAAAACCACCCAAGGCATTACACTTAACGTGCATAGTTTTACAGGCGTTTTAGAGTACTTTCAGGAGATAAAACAATATAAAATCATCCAGAACGACTTGCATCATGTTGTGGTTCAATACATCCCCGATACTGATTTTAACGCTTCGCGGCTAGACCTACTTTCTGCTAAATTGCATCAGCTTACAAAAAACTGTCTTGACATTCGGTTTGAGCAAGTCACCCATATAACACCTACACGCTCTGGAAAGCCACAAATTATCGAATCGAACTTAACCCCTTTTATTTAACCCTATGGCGGAAGACCTCTGCATTATAACCAACTACTTTCCGCCGGAAACTGGCGCAGCTTCCAATAGGATTTTTCAATTGGCAAAAGGCTTGCAGCGGCACAACTTTAAGGTTACGGTGGTTACCCCTTTGCCCAACTATCCCAAAGGCAGCGTTTTTGAAAACTATAAAGGCACATTTAAGCACACCTCAGAGGAAAGCAACATGACCATTCACCGGCTGTGGATTTACGCCAGTAATTCCAAAAACAAACTGCGGCGTTTACTGGCCATGTTGTCCTACAGTTTTAGCTTAGTTTGGTTTTTTATGTGGCACGACATCCCAAAAAAAGTAATTGTACAATCGCCACCTTTATTGGTTGCGTTTACCTGCATGTTGTTTTTAAACCGCAAAAACAGAACGCTTATTTTAAATGTAAGCGACTTATGGCCCATTGCAGGCCTAGAGCTGGGTGCCTTTAAAAAGAACTTTAGCTATAGACTTCTGGAACGCATTGAGCGCTTTAATTACTCTAGAGCCAACCTTATTTTAGGGCAAAGCCATGAAATTCTTGCACATGTTGGTACCATCGTGCCCCAAAAACAGACGTTTTTATACAGAAACTATCCCGATTTTAAACCGCCTGCAATTGACACGTTTGTTCCTGATGGGAAAATTAAACTTGTTTATGCCGGGCTGTTGGGCGTTGCCCAAGGAATTTATAAGCTGTGTGAAGCCTTGGATTATACGGCTATTGAATTCCATATTTATGGTGCTGGTGCCGAACAGAAAAAAATTGAAACGTTTATTTCTGAAAACCCCAAATTACCCATCACCTACCACGGCGAAGTTACTAGGAAACAACTACACCAAGCACTTATCGGGTACGATGTAACCCTTGTCCCATTGCTTAAGCACATATATGGCTCTGTGCCATCAAAGTTGTTTGAATATGCCTATTTGGGACTTCCAACACTCTATTTTGGTGGTGGCGAAGGTGAAAAATTGGTTTTGGATCACCAGCTGGGGTGGGTTGCTGAAGCGGGGAATTACTCCCATTTAAACCAGGTGCTATCCCGCATAGATCCTTCATCGTTACACCTAGAAAACAGACTAAAATTACAGCAGCTTGCTTTAAACTGCTTTGACTTTAACAAGCAATTAACGGCCTTTGCAAAGCTTATTTAATAGGCTTTTTCTTCACCTTTAATCATGTTTAAAAAGGTGTTGTATATAATTTTTATATCCAAATAAACCGACCAGTTTTCAATGTAAAAGATGTCGTACTTTACCCGACCTATAATGTCCTTATCAGTTTCTACTTCTCCCCTAAAGCCGCTTACCTGTGCTAGGCCGGTAATGCCTGGTTTTACAAAGTGACGCACCATAAACTTATCTATTTTTTTGGCGTACATATTGGTATGGCTTACCATATGTGGTCTTGGCCCAACCACCGACATGTCGCCAAACAACACATTAAAAAACTGCGGCAACTCGTCTATACTGGTTTTTCTAATAAAGCGCCCTACTTTGGTAACCCGTAGGTCGCCCCTTGTCGCTTGGTACAAATGGGCATCTTTATTGGGCATCATGGAGCGGAATTTGTAGCAATCGAACTCGCGGTAATTAAACCCATTACGGGATTGTTTAAAAAACACGGGGCCCTTCGATTCCAACTTAATCAGTAGGGCTATAATGGGGGTTAACCAAGACAAGATAAAGACAATTACCAAACTGGAAAACACCATGTCGAACACGCGCTTTACCACCTTATTTATAGGATCTTCCAACGGAATATTACGCATGGACAGAATAGGAATGTAATCGTAATATTCGTACTTAAGTTTTTTGGAATAAATTTCTTTATTGTCTGGTAAAAACTTGAGGATTTTTAAATTGTTATCGGAAAAATCGACGATTTCGCTTATCTGGACATTCGATAGTTCTGAAATGGAACAGTAAATCTCATCGATATTTTCTTCTATTATGTATTTAAAACACGCATGAAGATCGGTGTTTTTTTTATCGCTTAGGCTAAACGTTTTTTTATGCACGTAGCCATACTCTGGATTTTTATTGAAGAACGCCTCTAAAGCGAGGGTTTTTTTGTTTGCCCCAAAAATGACTGTGCGCCTATAATTCCCCCCAAATGCCGTACGGTACTTTTGGAGTAAATAGTATAGGGCAAATTTAAAGCACGCAATAAGTGCAAACGTTAACAGCACATAATTAACCACTAGGCGTGGCCTAATGTTTAGGTCGTTAAACAAGCCCGAAAACGCAAACACAATAAGGGTAAACAACACCAGTTGCCTTATAATTAAGGACAATATGGTGGCTTCTCTTGTATAGCGATACACCTCGTAAAACTTAGAGGGCAAAGACAATACCACCCAAGCCACCGAAAAGAACGTAACAAACAAGAAGGGATTTACAAAATCGAAAAAATACAGGATGCCAAGACCGTTAATCACACTTAGGTCTATTAAGTATGATAGCGGTCGTAAATAGCCCGAATATCTTCCGTGTTTAAATCCCGACATTTATTTAATAATGTGTTTGGTAAAGTCTTTGTGTTCGCTTCTAAACAGCTCGTCCTCGGTAAGGCCTTTAAAATACGCAAAGGTTTTTTGCATGCCTTCGGCGCGTTGCACCTTGGGTTCCCAGCCCAAAAGGGTTTTCGCCAAGCTTATGTCTGGTTGGCGTTGCATGGGGTCATCTTTTGGCAAATCTTTATAAATGATTTTTTGATCTGTGCCTGTTAGTTTAATGATTTCCTCAGCAAAATCCTTAATCGAGATTTCATGCGGATTTCCAATGTTTACCGGTAGGGCGTAGTCGCTTAGCAAAAGCCTGTATATGCCTTCTATTTGATCGTCTACATAACAAAACGAACGGGTTTGGCTACCATCGCCAAACACTGTTAAGTCTTCTCCTCTAAGGGCCTGCCCCATAAACGCGGGGATAACACGGCCGTCGTTTAGGCGCATTCTTGGACCATAAGTGTTAAAAATACGCACGATTCGGGTGTCTAGGCCATGAAACCTATGGTATGCCATGGTGATGGACTCTTGAAACCGTTTGGCCTCGTCGTAAACCCCTCTAGGACCAATGGTATTAACGTTGCCATAATAGTCCTCAGATTGTGGGTGCACTAAGGGATCGCCATACACCTCGGAGGTTGAAGCGATTAAAATTCTAGCTTGTTTTGCCTTGGCAAGCCCCAATAAGTTATGCGTGCCCAGAGACCCTACCTTTAGGGTTTGAATGGGAATTTTTAAATAATCTATCGGACTGGCTGGTGAGGCAAAATGCAGGATGTAGTCTAAATTTCCCGAAACGTGGACAAATTTTGACACATCGTGGTTGTAAAACTCAAATTGCTCTAGCTTAAACAGGTGTTCAATGTTCTTTAAATCGCCCGTAATGAGGTTGTCCATGCCTATCACATGAAACCCCTCTTGTATAAAGCGGTCGCATAAATGCGAGCCCAAAAAGCCTGCGGCTCCTGTAATTAGTATTCTTTTCATTGCGCTATGGTCTTTCGTCCTATCGAACTGTAATAAAACCCTTGGTGTTCCACTTCTTTCAAATCGTATAAATTACGCCCGTCGAAAATAACTGGCTGGCTCATGTTGGCTTTTAACTTATCGAAATCGGGGGTTCTAAAAATACTCCATTCTGTGCAGATAACCAATGCATCAACCCCTTTAGTGGCTTCGTACATGTTATTGGCATAGGTTAGGGTATTGCCAAAGCGCTTTTTTATGTTTGGCATGGCCTCGGGATCGAAAACCGTTATGTTTGCTCCTTTTTCTAAAAGCTGTTCCATGATGTAAATGGCTGGTGCTTCACGTATGTCGTCGGTTTCAGGTTTAAATGCCAAGCCCCAAACAGCAAAGGTCTTTCCTTTTAAATCACCATCAAAATAAGATTCGATTCTTGGTAATAAAATGGTTTTTTGGGTGTCGTTAACTTGTATTACCGCATTTAAAATATCAAAGGTGTAATTGTTGTCCTTGCCCGATTTATGTAAGGCTTTCACGTCTTTAGGGAAGCAAGACCCACCATAGCCTATACCTGGGAAAAGGAAGCGTTTTCCTATACGGGAATCGGTTCCCATACCGCGTCTTACCATATCGACATCGGCGCCTACTTTTTCGCAGAAGTTGGCAATCTCGTTCATAAATGTAATCTTGGTTGCTAAAAATGAATTGGCGGCATACTTTGTAAGTTCGGCCGACTTTTCATCCATCACGATAATGGGATTACCCGAGCGCACAAAAGGTTTATACAGGCGCTCCATGAGCTCTGTAGCCTTTTCTGAACTTGATCCAATTACAATACGCTCAGGTTTCAGAAAATCATCTACCGCAAAGCCTTCTCTTAAAAACTCTGGGTTAGACACCACATCGAAAGCCACTTGGGTTTCGTTAGCGATCACTTGGGTTACCTTATCGGCAGTTCCTACGGGCACCGTACTCTTATCGACAATAACCTTGTAGTCTTTTATAAGTTTTCCGATGTCTTTGGCAGCTCCCAAAACATACGACAGGTCGGCCGAGCCATCTTCGTCTTCTGGGGTTGGTAGGGCCAAGAAAATAATATCGCCATGACTTACGCCTTCTTCCAATGAGGTAGAAAAGGTGAGCCTTCCGGCTTTTATATTGCGCTCGAAAAGGACGTCTAAGTGCGGCTCGTAAATGGGCACAACGCCTTCCTGCATTTGTTTCACCTTGTCTTTATTGATGTCTATACATAGTACATCGTTACCGGTTTCGGCCAAACAGGTTCCGGTGACTAAACCTACGTAGCCTGTTCCTATGACTGAGATTTTCATTAATTTTTAATTTATAAGGATTGATTTGTATTGTAATTCAACCACCATATTCGTTTTTAATCTTATTCTTGTATTTTTCTTCAATAAAGTTTTTAATTTCTTCCTCAAAACGTTCTATTGAAAATCTTAGAGCGTTTTTTCTAACGTCAACATAATTGAAATTAATCTTCTCAAACTTTTGAATAGATTTAATTAGAACCTCACTGCTTTGCTGACTAAAAAAAACCCCTGTTTTGTTATTTATTACTGTTTCTAAAACTCCTCCAAAACCATATGCGATGACTGGTGTTCCACATGCCTGAGCTTCTATAGGAGCTATTCCAAAGTCTTCTACTCCAGCATGAACAAACCCTTTAGCCTCTTTTATGTATTCATACACTTTATGGGCTTCAGTAAATCCTGTAAATTCAATATTAGGAGTTGCTTTTTTTTTTAGTTCTCTTAACTGAGAACCATCTCCAACCACCAATAATTTTTTATTAGGTAGTTTACTAAATGCATCTATTATTATATCAAATCTTTTATAAGGTTCAATCCTGCCAACAGCTACATAAAAATCCTTTTTTTTAATATGTAAAGCAAATAATGATAAATCCACTGGTGGATATATAACTTCGGACTCTCGACTATAGGTATCATAAACCCACTTCTGTACAAATTTAGAATTTGAAATGATATAATCAGGTTCTTGTGCGCTTTTTATATCTGCTTTTCTCATTACTTTTATAAAAGGATATAAAAAACAGCTTACCCACCTAAAGTACAATCTATATTCAGACCATATATATTTAAGATTTCTTGCCTGAAAGTATGAAATGTGAAGTTGGTTTTTGTTTGCTTTTTTTATGCCTTTAGCAGTAGCATGTGATGAAGAAATGATAATGTCAACTTCATTTTTTATTTTTAAAGTCTTAATGAGTGTTGGGAATGTTAAAAAGAAATATCTAAAATATTTTCCCGTTTTTTTTAAAACGGTTTCTTTTATAGTGATCTCTTTGGTATTAGGGAAGATTTTTTTTAAATCTTTTTCTTGCATTACATTAATTAGGGTATAACAACTTTTAAACCCAAAAATAGAGTTTAAAGATGTAAGTACTCTTTCTGCTCCACCATATTTATCCAACCAATCTACAACTAATGTTACTTTTGCCTTCATTTTTTTAAATTGAACTTTCTTTCCTTTTTTTTATGTTAAGTATGATAACAAAAACCAATGCAAATAAATAACACCCCAATTGTCTATAAAAAATATTTTCAACAAACATAATTAGAATCAAAGCACCTAACAAAGAATTGGACAAGAAAGTATAATTCCCTCTATATATCAAAGATGTTAATAATAAAATTAACAGAATTAATGTGATAACACCATACGCGAGTAAAAAATCCAAAAACTGATTATGGGTGTTAAACTTTTTTTCAACAAACCAATCTTGTCTTTTTTGTATCAAAATTTCGTTCTTGTAACAATCTACCAATAAATCATTGGAATGAGTGTATCCATTTCCGAACAAGTATGCTTTCTCATTAAAAAAAACTTCAACAGAACACTTCCATATATCGTAGCGAGGCTCATGTATCTTGATTTTTTCAAATAATCCATCATTATAAATATCGTCTAGATGGAAAAATCTTTTTGTCAGATTTTTATTAAGAATAAAAAAAAGCGTTATTACTAAAATTGCTGTAAACCCTAAAAAAAATCTTTGCTTTCTGTTTAATTCACAAATGATAAAGTAAAATAATATTAAAACAGAAGACACAATGGCAATTCGAGCTGCAATAAAAAAAAGAAAAACAGTCAACAATACCACATTAACTATAAAAAACCTCTTTAATCTATGGTTGGATTTAATAAAGTCCAATGAACAAACCATACTTATCACACTGTAAAAGCCTATGTATAACCTCTCAGACACTAAAATGTCATTAATGTGGTTTCCTTTAGAAAATTTAAAATCCTCGGAAGATAATATATATTCAATTATATTATACACAGACAATACCACAGCTAAGAAAACTGATATGATGAATAATTTCTTTAGTTTATCATAATTTTTAAAAGGGAGTGATATTAGTATAAACACAAATGGTATTAATAATTTTTTCAAGAATGAAAAGTCTATATGGATGAATGAAAATAAAAGCACTATTGCTATAATTGAGGCGTATCCTAAAAAGGCCTGCTCTTTCTTGAACACTTCAACAACATCTTCTGTTTTTATCACAAAAAAACTTAAAACAACCAATAAAAGTAGTAATATATTTGGAACAGCACTGACCAAATCCTCATATGGTAATGAAACACATAAAAGAATAAAAATATAGTTATATACTTTGCTCAAACTAATGTTCATTTAGTTTTAATAATTTTTTCAAGTTGTTTGAAGTATTTCTTGAAAGAAAAAGCAGTACAATGCTTCTTAACAATCCATAAATTGGATAAAAGCCAAAATAAAAATTATCTAATATTATTAAAATTCGGTGCTTAACTTGTAATTTCCTTCTTTTTGTTGAAATTGAATTTGAATCTATAACGTAATCTATTAATACTTCAGGATAGTTGGTTGTTTTATATTTTTTCACTATTCTAAAAAACAAATCATAATCTTGTGCAGCTCTGGTATATTTAGGATTATACATCGCTATGCTAGAGAAAATTTCTGTATTTATTACAACTGAAGGATGAACAAACATACTATTGAGAAACATTCTTTTTTTTATTTTTTCATATTCTATTGGATGTTTTAAATCATAAAGCTTTTTATTATTTTCATCTATATAGCTAGCCCAAGTTCCAAGTAGTTTCACATCTGGATTATTAATCAAATACTCAAGTTGTTTGGAAAACCTGTTCTTTTTACAATAGTCACCACAATCTAACCTGCCTATAAACGGATATCCCTTTTCTTGTGCAAATTTTATTCCTTCGTTTAAAGCCAAGCTCAATCCTTTGTTGCTTTCAAGTTCCTTTAGGTAAATTTCACCATTTTCATACACCTGTTTAATTGAGTTAATATTTGGTTTAATTGTGCTTCCATCATCAATCACAAGAACATCAACCTCAATGTCATCATCTATAGACATAATTGACCTCTTTAGACCTTCTGGATCATTATAATGAGGAATTAACGTTATTATTTTTTTTTGATTCATACTTTGATTTGATTTGACTTTGGAACATAATGATTAACACAAAACAGACCCAAAAAAAGTATATTCTAAAAGTATCTACTTTCAGCCAATTAATCACAAAACCAACCATTGAGATCGTTATAACAAGTGGTATGATTGTTTGTTCACCTTGCTTTATAAAAGCCTTATTATAACACCACAAAAGTATCATAAATAAAAAAAACACAAACAACATAAACCCTATTATGCCCGTTTCGGATAAAAGACGTAAGTATATGTTATAACCAGGAGGAAAACTTTTAACCTCTTCATTTAAATATTTAAGCCTGAATTCCCAATTGTTTTCAACAGCCCAATCTGGGTAAAGCTCTTTTGATTCAAATGCCTGCAGACCATACCCAGTGCCTTTAATCGGATTTTTCAAAAAAACCTGAAACATAGCATATTGAATACCAAATCTTGATTTATTTGAAAGGGCATGAACCTCATCATCTGTTTTAAATGAAATTATCTTTGAATATGTGTATTGGATGATCGGCTTGTGAAAAACTAGAAATGAAATTGTTCCTAAAGTAATTAATGATAGGAAGGTATTAACAAAAATCCTATTGTATTTTTTGTCTTTGATGGTATAGAGCACAAAAACAAGAATTTGCACCAAAATAATGAAAAACCCAGCTCGAGAACCCGATAAAAAACAAAGTATTATTGTGAATAAAATAGGTAAATATTTTTTTAAACCTTTTTTTTCTGTTAAAAGATAACTAAACATCCACCCTGAGATACTTAAAAGATACGTTGCAAGTGCAGGAGATTCAAAAGTAACTGAAGACATTCGCTTTGTTGTCCAATCAATATTTACTCTTGTAAAAGGAAAATAATTGAATACTTCTATTACGCTTAATAGGTTATCAAAACCTAATTTTACTATAAAAAACTCTAAAGTGGAGTAAATTGAAACAATAATTAAAGAGTATAAGATCACCTTTCTTATTTTCAAGAAAACATATTTTATATCATATTTTTTTAAAATATTGTAAAACACACAAATGCTAAACAGAGAAGAGATGATCAGTGATACATATTGTCTTAAAAACCTAGAAACTCCAGAAGTTGCTTTAAAGTAATAATCATTAATATCGTATATGTTCAATAACCCTGTCAATAAAAAATAAACTAGAATTAACAAGAAAACATTAAAATACTGGCTACTTATCGGAAACGCTATTTTTCTCCTAATGAAAACAAAAAAGCCAGCAAGTAGAAAGAATAACACACAAGAGTCTCTTTTGAACTCTCCCAAAACCGCAATACCCTCATAAGAATTAAAAGGCATAAAAAAGACTCCTAACAAAAATAAAAAAAAAGGTAAATCCTTAATCTTAAGAAGTGTTTTCATTACTCAACAAAAAACTTTTTGTTCCATGAAGAAACATCGATTTCAAGATTTTTCAACTTTTGAACATCCTCTTTAAACAAATCTATCAAATAATCTTCAGTTTCGACATCTATTTTCGGGGTTGAAACTCTATAGTTGTCAACTATTTTATTAATTATATTTTTTGCTTGAACAGGGATAGGAATTATTTGTTTGACCAAACTCTTGAATTTTGTTTGTTTAAAAAAGAACCTTGTGATTAAGTTATCTTTGAAAACTCCTCCATGATTATATCGTTTTTCTATGTTGTCTGGTTCATAATTAACATCTACATCTAAAAAGCCAAACACTTTTTTCATTGTTGACCTCGTATCTTTATTCAGCTCTTCTTGGGTTATTATGAGCACATTTTCAAATTTTTCAAGTGCTTGTTGTAATTTATCAAAATAGGTAGAATTAAATTTATAATACCAAAAGTCAGAATATTGTTTTTGTTTCCTTATCTCTTCATTGAGCAATGCTTCATAAAAGGATAGTTTTTCACGGTGCTCTCTTACCAAATGCAAATAATTGGAATAAGCTCTTTTGATTGGATCTCTTAACATTACTATAACCTTCGGGTTACAAAGCTCTTTGTTTATTGTATCAAATTTACTAGGGTAATTTATATAAGAAGGTGAAGCTTCTCCTATTAATTGTCCAGATTTTACATTTTTAAAACAATTTTCGTAGTTGTTTATATCTGATATTTGTGTGATTTTTGCTTCTTTATCTCCTGGTCCTTTATCAAGTTTAGCAAGTATGCGATTAGTAAAATAATGCAATTCTTTTTGTTTAGGCATATAAATTTGAGGATGGTTTTCTAAGTAATAATGAAGTGCCGTAGAACCACATTTTGGAAAACCAGCTATTATAAAATTTGGCCTTTTTTGTTTACTCATGTTTTTCTGCTGTTTTAACTATCTTGGCGGGGCTTCCAATTGCAATTGAATTTGAAGGGATGTCGTTTAGAACAACCGAACCTGCTCCAATAACGACATTATCTCCAATGCTTATATCTCCTATTATAATACTATTTGGATAAATGGTCACTCTATCCCCTATGTTAGGATAATGCCCATTTTTAAAGTCTTGAGTTTCCTTGGTTCCAATTGTCACATTGTGGTAAATCTTACACTCTTTTCCTATTTTAACCTTATACCCGATTACAATTCCCATTGGATGAGGGAGTATTGTATTCTTTTTATATAGTTCCCAAATGCCTATGTTTAAATGATTACATAAATAAACCTTTATATTTCTATAACAATAGATACTGAGAATAGAATCCTTAACAAAACAATAAAGAGCTTTTCCAATACTAATCCTTTTCATTATTTATTATATTATTTTGTATTTTTTACTTCGAAGATATCTATAATAAGTATCAACCATAAAAGAAAACACAAATATAGCCCCTAAAAAGTTGAGAGTCATTTTTTCATATAAAATTGGATAAAGAACAATTATTGAGATTAAATAGACGATACTTGAAAAAGCCATACTATAAAGCACGTCCTTTTCATAACCATTCACAATCAAACAATTTCTTCCTAAAAGCCCTCCCAAAATTTGCAAAGGGACGAAAAAGACAACAACTCTTAATAGAGAAACAGAACCCAACATTTCTTCCCCTCCCAAAATTTTGACTAAAAATGGAGCTAGGAATAATACCATAACTACAAATGTGATTGAAAGTATTGAACTTAAATAAATGATTTTTCTTAAAAATCCCTTGTCCTTATCTCTACTCATTTTAGGAAAAACAGATACACTTATTAACTCCAAAAAAGAGGTTCCTATTCTTGAAATCTTTAAAGCTAAATCAAAATACGCAACTTCTTTGTATGAAAACAAAAATTTGACAATTACAATGTTTAAATTGGACTTTAAGGTATTTGATGCATAGGCTAGAGCCATAACAAAAGATTTCTTTATATAAAATTTTAAAACATAAAGTTTTTGCCAACTATATTTTATACCTTTTTTCAATAAAATAACCTGAGAAATAATGCCCGCTATTACAGCTCCTAAACCATTAATTATCGGCACAAGCAAATAATCGTCGGGGTGATTTATTAAAATAAAGACCAACAACAAAAAGATTACCCTGCTAATTAATGTTATTATGGTAATGTACTTCATTTCCTCAACACCTTGAAAATAGTACATTGGGAAAATAAATTCATAAAAACACATCCAAAAAGTCAAATAAAATAATGCTTTGTGTTCTTGTAAACTAGGAATGATAAATATCAATATTGACAAGAATATCAATGACAGTAACAACAAAAAACCTTTAATGATTAAAATGCTACTCAATATCTTGTCTAATTTTGCTTTGTTATGTTTGTTTATACTTATTTCTTTGGTTGCTGTAATATTAAACCCAAAGTTTATAAAGACAACAAAATAACCCAACACTGCTTGAGCATAAATAACCAACCCATAGACTCCACCACCCAAAACCCTTATTAAATAAGGAAATACGATTAGGGGTATTAACATATTCAATAATTGTATTATTGATAAATAAGAAAAATTTTCTATAATCTTCTTATTTTTCTTTAATACCTCAAAAATTTTCATTCGCGTTTCTTTAACCGTTTGTTTTGTAAAAATCTCTATACCACTCTACAAACTTTTGAACTCCTTTTTCTATGTTGACAGAGCTTTTATACCCCATTTGCTCAAGTTTGGACACGTCAGCCCAAGTACGGGACACATCGCCAGGTTGCATAGGTAAATACTCCTTTTCTGCTTCTTTTCCTAAACTGGTTTCTATAGCCTTTATGAAATCTCCTAGAGATTCTGGACTTCCATTACCAATGTTAGACAGTCTGTAAGGTGCTGTTTTTTTACTGTTTTCAGCAATGTTAGGCGGGTTTTTCAAAACAATCTCTATACCGTGTATGATATCATCAATATAGGTAAAATCCCTACTCATTTTGCCACGGTTAAAAACTTTAATGGATTCTCCTTGACTTATGGCTTTTGTAAATAAAAAAAGTGCCATATCTGGTCTTCCCCAAGGTCCGTAAACAGTAAAGAAGCGTAGCCCAGTAGTTGGGATATTAAACAAGTGACTGTAAGTATACGCCATAAGCTCATTGCTTTTTTTGGTAGCAGCGTATAAGCTTATTGGATGATCAACATTATCTGTTACTGAAAATGGTGTTTTATCGTTTTCGCCGTAGACACTAGAGCTACTAGCATATAATAAGTGTTTAATTTTGTTATGTCTACAACATTCTAAAATATTTAGAAAGCCTACTACGTTACTATCAATATAAGCATTAGGGTTTTCTAAACTATAGCGTACACCTGCTTGTGCTGCTAAATTACAAACAACATCAAATTGTTGTTCTTCAAAAAGTTTAAAAAGATTTTTACGATCTTCAAGGTGCATCCTTACAAAGGAAAACCCTTTTAGACTTTCCGATTCACTCAAACTATTAAATTGTTCTGCCTTGTTTTTGAGAACACCCAGTTCTTTAAGTCTAGCATACTTTAATTCAATGTCATAATAATCATTTACATTGTCCAAGCCAACAACTTCATGATGTTGCTCTATTAATTTTTTACACAAGTGAAATCCTATAAACCCTGCTGCTCCTGTAACTAGTATTTTCAATATTTACTTTTTTTGTATTTCTACACAACCATCCCAGCAGCCACCGTCTCATTGGTAGCATCATCAACTAGTATGATACTTCCTGTGGTGCGGTTTTCTCGGTACGAATCGACCATAAGGGGTTTTGTGGTTCTAATTTTCACCTTGGAAATATCGTTCATGCCTAGGGTTTTATCGTCGCTAATGCGCCCAAGGGTATTGATGTCAATTTTATAGATCACCTCTTTTATCATGGCTTTTTGCTCGTTGCTGGTGTGCCTAATGGTATACTTGGCTCGTGGTTTGGCCGGAGCATCGTTTAACCAACACAGCATGACCTCCAGGTCTTGACTGGCATCTGGCGTGTTGTTAGAACGCACAATCATATCGCCACGGCTTATATCGATATCGTCTTCTAGAGTTATAGACACCGACATGGTTGCAAAAGCTTCGTCTAAACTTTCGTTAAAGGCATCTATCGTTTTTATTTTAGAGGTAAAGCCCGAGGGCATAACCGTAATCTCATCGCCAACCCTAAACACGCCACTGGCAATACGCCCAGCATAGCCCCTATAATCTATAAACCCTTCGCGTTGTGGTCTTAATACGGTTTGCACCGGAAAACGGGCATCTACCTTATTAATGTCGCTACTAATGTGCATGGTCTCTAAAGTATGTAGCAATGGCGCCCCTTGGTACCAATCCATATTGGTGGAACGATTCACCACATTATCGCCGTTAAGGGCGCTTATAGGAATAAACCGAATGTCTCTTACCAGAAGTTTTGACGAAAACTCCTCAAACTGCTCGATAACCTGGTTATAGGCCTCTTCCGAGTGGTCTACCAAATCCATTTTATTTATACAAACAATAATGTGCGGTATTTGTAGTAGCGATGCAATAAAGGCGTGGCGCCTGGTTTGCTCTATCACCCCATGGCGGGCATCGACCAGAATAATGGCCGCATTGGCCGTTGAAGCTCCTGTTACCATATTACGTGTATATTGAATATGACCTGGTGTATCTGCTATAATGAATTTTCGTTTTGGTGTGGTAAAATAACGATAGGCAACATCAATAGTAATACCTTGTTCGCGTTCATCCCTTAAACCATCTGTAAACAAAGCTAAATCAACACCTTCATGTCCTTTCTTTTTACTGGTGTTTTCAATCGCTTGTAATTGGTCTTCAAAAATAGATTTTGAATCGTATAATAAACGCCCAATCAGCGTACTTTTCCCATCATCAACACTTCCTGCTGTTGTGAATCGTAATAATTGATTGTTATCTAACATGTTTAAATTTATCCATTTTGATTATTAACTTTTTTTTATTGGGGCCAATAAAAAACTTCATGTCTTTTATCTTTTTCAAATCTAGATTAATTTGATAACTTAAAAAATTTTTGTCATTATATTCAAGATACCCATTTAACCATTTACAGTTCTTTTCTATCTTATCGCTATAATTCATCTGATATTGCAAACAAGTATTTAATCTTTTAAGTTTGTCTTTTTCTCCTTCTATCAATATTTCATATTTATCATCAAATACCTTAAAAAGATAAACCTTGTTAACATGTAGCGAGTCGTTGACGTAAGAATCTTTTATTTCGCTGTTCCAAATAATCTCTTTACTATTATTTTTAGCAATAAGGTATCTATTATTTTTAGAAGGAAGCTCTCTTTTATTAAAAGTATTATACCTTTTTAAAATGTAATCAGATAAATAAAGAGAAACTTTTAAAGCTCCTCTGGAATTTAAATGATCTGGATCCACAAAATCATATTTATTCAATTTAATTTTTTTCCAAAGCGGATTAAAGTCAACATAATCAGCTCCAATGCTATCTAAATAATTTTTAATATTTTCCTGATAGCTTATACTTTGTTTTCCTCTAATTTCCTTAAAAAAAGGAGCGCATACAAACAAGACTGGAATGTTTGACTCTTGACTAAAATTTAATATTCTACTTATAGATTTTTTTTCTCCTAATGTTAGTTGTTCTTTAGTGTTATTTCTAAACTTGACTTTTTTGAGATTGTTTTCATGCTTGTCCCAAGTTTTCTTGTCTAAAACAAAAGCTGTATGAAAACCACTATAATAATCAATGTCTTGATTTATTTTGTATTCTTTGCTTTCAAATATTCTCTCCCAATTTGAATGATTTTTATAAAGCGGAATTGAATTCAAAGGATTCATTTCTCCAATTTTCCTAATCGTCATGAGCTTTTCTTTAGAAAACCCGAAATTATCTAAAACCTTATATTGAAACCTTTTTTTAAATTCATTATTCGGAGTTATTTCTTTAATAGATTCTGAAAACACATCGATGATAATTAACTTTAAATCATTACTTTCTATTACTTTTCTCATTAGAAATTCTGAAGTAGAAATATTTTGTAATGGAGATCCAAAATTAAAAGTCTTCAATCCTGTTTCAGCCTCCAAAACCCTTGGGTCATATGTGGCATAAGCGTGAGATGTCCCAAAGATAGCCACATCAATTTTGTTCTGTAAACTTTTGTATTGATTATGACTAAACAATTCAATACTGTTCCCTTGGAAAGATTTAGAAACATATGCTGCTAAAAAAACAAAAAGACTTGTAAAAACTATACTTTTAAAAACAAATTCTTTCATTCTTTAAAACTGAAAATAAATAAATTCTTGAACATTTCTATCTCCGTAAACGCCAAAAATAATTATAATAAAAACAATACCTAAATAGCAGAACCATCTAAACGCCATTGATTGTTTATTTAGAATCCCTACTAAATTCTTCTTTCTGTGAACATATTCAATAACATAGAGGCTCAATATAGAAAGCATTATCACTCTAAACTCATTAGTCTTTAAGCCAATTAAATAGGTGTTTTTATCGAACAATCTATCAATATTAAAGTCTGTAATAATGCCATTTGTTATTTGCCAAGCATCCTCAAGTGAATTTGCTCTAAAAAACACCCATGCAAAACAAACAATTACAAAAATGATTAGGCCAAAAAACAAGTGGTTTGAAAAAGTATTTTTTAACAAACCTAATTTAGCAAAAACTCTTTTTCTGTAACTCAAGCTTCCTTTTTCTATCATTAATATTGCTCCATGAATTGCTCCCCAAATTACAAAAGTCAATGCTGCTCCATGCCACAAACCGCTCACAACAAAAACTATGAATATATTGGAATAAGTCCTAAACTTTCCTTTTTTATTTCCACCTAAAGGAATATACAAATAATCCCTAAACCATGTTGATAATGAAATGTGCCACCTTCTCCAAAATTCCGTTAGTGATTTTGAAATATAAGGGCTGTCAAAATTCTTCATTAGGTCAAATCCCATGGTTCGACCTAAACCTATAGCTATATCTGAATAACCCGAAAAATCACAATAAATTTGAAATGCAAATAAAATAGTTGCATAGGCGTAACCTACTCCACCATAATCATCAACATTATTATAAACTTCATTGACATAAAGAGCTGCCCTGTCTGCAATTACCATTTTTTTAAATAGTCCAAAAGCCATGAGCAACAACCCTGACTTAACAAGCTTGTAATTAAACTTATATGTTCTATAAAATTGAGGCAATAAGTGTGATGCTCTTTCGATTGGTCCAGCAACAAGTTGGGGGAAAAATGCAACAAAAGCACTAAAGGCTAAAAGATTGTTTGTGGGCTTTAGTTGTTTTCTATAAATATCTATGGTGTAACTTAATGTTTGAAATGTATAGAAACTAATACCGACTGGTAAAATTATATTCAAAGTGGATGCTTCAAGTTTTTTACCAAACAAACTGAATGAGTCAACAAAGGTTTCTATGAAGAAATTGGTGTACTTAAAATAAATTAGGAATCCTAGGTTGACAAATAAGCTAATAAAAAGTAACTGTTTTCGTTTTGTTAATTTGTCTGTACCATAAAGGCGTTTCCCTACATAAAAATCAACCAACGTGCTAATTACTATTAGAAACAAAAACCGCCAATCCCACCAACCATAAAATATATAACTGGCAACCAAAATCAAAGCATTTCTTAATGCTAAGTTCTTTGCTACTATCCAATAGAGCACAAAAACTATTGGAAAAAATATAGCAAAGTCAATTGAGTTAAAAAGCATGAAGCACGAAATTCATTAAAAATACCCTTGCTTTTTTCGGTCTTCCATGGCGGTTTCAGAGCGCTTGTCGTCGCTGCGGTTCCCGCGTTCTGTTTGGCGCATGGCTGCTACTTCTTGGGCGATTTTCTCCACGGTATCGGCATCGCTTTCTATACCGCCTGTTATGGTAATATCGCCTAGGGTTCTAAAACGAATTTTCTTGGTGACTACGGCTTCGTGCTCTTCTAAAATTAGATAATCCGAATTTGGAATCCAAGAGTTGTTACGCCACACCACTTCACGTTCGTGAGCAAAGTACAGCGATGGAATTTGAATGTTCTCGCGTTTTATATAGTTCCACACATCCATTTCGGTCCAGTTGCTTATGGGGAAGGCTCTAAAATGCTCGCCTTCAAAATGCTTGCCGTTAAAGAGGTTCCACAGCTCTGGGCGTTGGTTTTTGGGATCCCACTGACCGAAATCGTCCCTATGGGAAAAGAACCGCTCTTTGGCCCTAGCCTTTTCTTCATCACGGCGACCACCGCCAATGGCGCAGTCTACCTTGTTGTCTTCTATAGCGTCTAACAAAGTGGTGATTTGCAAGGCATTACGGGTGGCGTTCTTTCCTTTTTCCTCGGCCACACGGCCTTGGTCTATAGATTCCTGTACAGAGCCCACTATAAGGTTTACCCCCAATTCGTTAATTAAATCGTCGCGAAACTTAATGGTTTCGGGGAAATTATGCCCGGTATCGACATGCATTAACGAAAACGGAATCTTACTGGGGTAAAAAGCCTTTCTGGCCAAATGGGTCACCACAATAGAATCTTTCCCTCCCGAGAATAAAATTACTGGGTTTTCAAACTGAGCCCAAACCTCACGCAAGACGTAAATGGCTTCGCTCTCTAACTCGTCTAAATAATTTAAATAATACTTACTCATGGCTGAGTTGTAATTTTGGTGTTATATATTCTATAATCCGTTGGGCAGCTGCCGCAACAGATTCTTCTTCTGTTTTAATTTCTACATCGGGTTGCTCTGGCGCTTCATAGGGTACCGAAATGCCCGTCATGTTCTTAATTTCGCCCGCGCGTGCTTTTTTGTAAAGTCCTTTTACATCGCGGCGCTCGCATTCTTCTACGCTGGTATTCACGTAAATTTCAACAAAGTTAGCATCTTTAACGATACTTCTAATGTTCTCGCGGTCTTTTTTATAGGGCGATACAAAAGCGGCAAGCGTAACCAAACCGGCATCGACCATTAAATGAGCAACCTCGGCAATTCTTCTTATGTTTTCAGTTCTGTCTTCCGGAGCAAAAGTCAGATCTTTATTAATTCCTTGACGGATGTTATCGCCATCTAAGGTGTAGGTTTTTATGCCCTGTTGGTGCAGTTTCTGCTCTACCAAATTGGCTATGGTCGATTTCCCAGAACCCGACAAGCCGGTAAACCACAATAAAAAAGACTTGTGATGGTTGCTTTTTTGTCTGTCATCCCTGGAAACCTGATAACTATGTGGGGTAATGTTCGCTTTCATTTTTTTAATTGTTTTTTCTGTTGGGTAATCCAAAGTCTATCTTATACCAAACGCGTTCGTGCAAATAATACAGCAGCATTTTCGTAACCACCTCTGCAAAGCCTATTTTTAGTGCCGCCAAGGGGTCGCCAGAGATTATCCAAGCCAATGTCATGGTATCTAAAGTTCCTACCAGTCGCCAGGTAACCGTTTTGGCAATATGGCGTTTTCTGCTTTCCAGCAAAACCCCGTCTTTAGTGAGGTTTATTTTATACCAAACACGCTCATGCAAGTAATACAGTATGGTTTTGGTCGTAACCTCGGCAATGCCTATTTTAAGCCCAGAAAGCGGATTTCCAGTAATAAACCACGACAATAAAATGGTGTCTAAGGTTCCTACTACACGCCAGGTAATGGTTTTGGCAATATGCCTTTTATAAGAAACATCGGCCATTTATCTGCTCACCAAAAAATAAGGGTTTAACAAATCTTCCTTGTTGTATTCTAGCGGCTTATTGGTGGCTTTCGAAATAACCTGTAGCCCCACGGCATTGCAAATGGCATGGCCTGCTGCGGTATCCCATTCCATGGTTGGGGCGTAACGCGGATACACGTCGGCGTTGCCTTCGGCGACCAAACAGAATTTTAACGAGCTTCCTTTCGATACGATTTCCACCGCTTTACCTTCGGCTTTTAAACCTTCCACAAAATCTAAGGTGTCTTGGTTCATGTGCGAGCGGCTTCCCACAACTTGCACCGGATTGGCACCGTCTTTTTTGGGTTGAAGTTTTTCAGCCTTTTCAAATACTGTTTTTAAGGCCGTGTCGTGCGATTCCAAAATGGATTTATACGCTGTTTTTGTTGCAACATCGGCATAATAAAGCGTTTTGGTAGCTGGCACATAAATAACCCCTAATATGGGCTGTCCCTGCTTAACCAAAGCGATGTTTACCGTAAACTCGCCGTTGCGTTTTATAAATTCTTTGGTGCCATCTACCGGATCGACCACCCAACAGCTATCCCAGGTTTTTCTAACAGCGTAATCGGTTTGTTTATTTTCCTCTGAAATAATAGGAATTTCTGTCGGCCTTAAAAACGAATTAATAACATCGTTAGCACGTTTATCAGCTTCGGTTAATGGCGATTTATCGTCTTTCAGTTCTACATCAAAAGGGGTGTCGTACACTTCCATAATAACCTTTCCGGCCTCTAATGTAGCTTGTATGGCTGTTTGTAATTGTTCTTGCATATCTAATCTTAAAATAGCGGTTTTAAGGCTTGTTTTCCAATGGTGGGCTTTTAACCCAAACGTTGTTTCTATTTTTTTAGTGTTCAGCACGCTGTATTTGGGGCGTGCTGCGGGTGTGGGGTAGCCTGAAGTTGCAATTGGGGCAACTTTTGTGGCAATCCCTTTTAGCTCGAAAATGGCTTTGGCAAAATCGTACCAACTAATCGACCCGGTATTGCTGTAGTGGTACGTGCCGTAGTGTTGCTTGTCCTGTTGAACCATTTCTAACAAGGTATGGGCCAAATCTTCAGCATGGGTTGGTGTGCCTATTTGATCGTTTACCACATGAAGCCTGCTTTTTTCCTTAGCAAGCCGAAGCATGGTCTTTAAAAAATTGTGGTTGTAGGCCGAATACAACCAAGATGTTCTTACAATGTAATAGGTTTTTAAAATGCTGGCAATGGCCTGCTCCCCTTTAAGCTTGGAGGCGCCATAAACCCCTAACGGATGGGTTGCATCAGTTTCGGTATAAGGTGTTTTAGACTGTCCGTCGAACACAAAATCGGTTGACACATGAATAAGTTTTACACCATACGTTTTGCAGGCTTCGGCTAGGTTTTTTGCCCCAGTTGCATTGACCAAAAATGCTTGGTCGCTATCCGATTCGGCTTTATCTACAGCCGTATAAGCTGCACAGTTAATGCACCAATCTAGCTTGTGGCTTTTAAAAAAAGCCGCCACTTGGGAGGTGTTTGTAATATCGAGAACAGAAGCGTCAACCAACACAAGATCCAGCTCAGAAAAATGGGACTGTAACCCATGTATGCATCGCCCTAATTGTCCATTCGCACCAGTAACTAAAACTGTTGTTTTCATTTAAAATACGCTTCAATCGTGGGCAAATGTAAGTCTTTTTTCGATAATTCTACTAAATTAGTAGGAAATTCCCAGTCGATATTTAGTGTGGGGTCGTTGTATGCGATTCCGGCCTCGGCAGCTTTGCTGTAAAAGTTATCGCATTTGTATGAAAAAATAGCCGTTTCGCTCAATACCAAAAAGCCGTGTGCAAACCCTCTGGGAACAAACAGCTGCTTTTTATTTTCTCCTGAAAGCACTGCTTTAAAATGTTTGCAGAATGTAGGTGAATTGGGGCGTAAATCGACCACAACATCCAACACACGACCCACAACAACCCGTATTAATTTGGCTTGGGCATGATCGCCTGTTTGAAAATGAAGCCCCCTAAGAACCCCTTTAGTCGATTGGGATTCGTTGTCTTGCACAAAGGTGACCTCTTGGCCGATGGCTTGATTAAAAGCCTGCTGATTAAAAGTTTCTAAAAAATACCCCCTATGGTCGTTAAATACGCTTGGTTCTATCTCAAAACAACCTTTAAGGGCAGTCTCCTTTACAATCATGATTTTTTATTTAACAGTCCGAGTAAATTTTTTCCATAACCACTTTTAAGCAACGGCTGAGCCAATTTTCTAAAGGCTGCTTCTGTAATGTAGCCCATTTCGAAAGCAGCGGCCTCTATAGAGCCAATCTTTAAGCCTTGACGCTCCTCTATAACCTCAACAAATTGGGAGGCTTGCATGAGCGACTGGAAAGTTCCCGTGTCTAACCAAGCGGTTCCGCGGTCTAAAATGCTCACCTTAAGCTTGCCTTGCGCTAAGTAAGCCTTGTTGATGTCGGTAATTTCCAATTCACCTCGAGAACTCGGCTTAATGTTTTTGGCAATGTTAATTACCGTATTGTCGTAAAAATAAATTCCCGGCACAGCGTAATTGGACTTGGGAACTTTTGGTTTTTCCTCTATTGAAATGGCCTGACCTGTATCATCAAACTCTACCACCCCATAGCGTTCGGGGTCATTTACGCGGTAGGCATAAATAATACCGCCATCGGGGTCGTTATTGCTTTGCAGCAAATTGGCCAAACCTGTTCCGTAAAAAATGTTATCGCCCAAAATAAGGGCAACCTTATCGTTCCCCACAAAATCGGCCCCGATAATAAAGGCTTCTGCCAGCCCATTAGGCGCCTCTTGAACGGCATATTCAAACCGACAGCCGTAGTTTTTACCATCACCTAACAAGGCCTTGAAAAGCGGTAAGTCCTGCGGAGTAGATATGATAAGAATGTCCTTAATCCCCGCATACATTAAGGTAGAAAGCGGGTAATAAATCATGGGCTTATCGTAAATAGGCATCAACTGCTTACTTACCGATAGTGTTAAGGGGTGTAAGCGTGTTCCAGACCCTCCTGCTAAAATTATTCCTTTCATATTAGCCGTATTGCTTTTGGTAGTATTGCTGATAGGTGCCACTTGTAACATGTGCTAGCCATTCGGTATTCTTTAAATACCAATCGATGGTTTTAGACAAGCCTTCCTCGAAAGTAACCGATGGGCTCCAACCCAATTCTTTATTAATTTTTGAAGCGTCTATCGCATATCGTAAATCGTGGCCGGGCCGATCCTTTACAAACGTGATTAATTGATCCGAGGTACCTTGTGGCTGCCCTAGCTTTTCGTCCATTTGTTTGCAGAGTGCCTTAACCAAATCAATGTTTTTCCATTCGTTAAAACCGCCTATGTTATAGGTTTCGCCTTGCATCCCTTTATGAAAGGCCAAATCGATGGCCTTGGCATGGTCTATGACATACAGCCAATCACGGGTATAGTTGCCATCGCCATAAACCGGTAATGGTTTTTTGGCAAGGATGTTATTAATAAACAAAGGAATTAATTTCTCTGGAAATTGATTTGGCCCATAATTGTTAGAGCAATTTGTAATGATATAAGGCAATTTATAGGTCTCGCCATAAGCCCTTACAAAATGATCTGAACTGGCTTTTGATGCCGAATAGGGCGAATTGGGGTCGTAAGCTGTTTGCTCGGTAAACAGGCCTGTTTCCCCTAGGGTACCATACACCTCGTCTGTGCTGATGTGGTAGAATAACTTCCCATGGTAATTGCCGTGCCAAGTTTGCTTAAATGCATTGAGCAAATTTACCGTGCCGATAACATTGGTTTTAACAAAGGCCAACGGATCGGTTATGGAGCGATCTACATGCGATTCTGCAGCTAAATGGATTACGCCATCAAATTTATGGGTGCTAAAAAGGGTGTCGATAAAATGAGCGTTGTTAATGTCGCCTTTTACAAAGGTATAATTGGGCTGGGCTTCAACATCCTTAAGGTTTTCCAAATTACCGGCATAGCTTAGGCTATCGAGGTTAACAATGGTATAGTCAGGATAGGTCTCTACAAAAAGTCTCACAACATGCGACCCAATAAAACCTGCCCCTCCCGTAATTAAAATCTTCATGTTAAAAATTGATTTCCTCTCTAAAACGCTCTAAGAACTTAATAACCTTAATGCTAATCAAAACAAAAAATACCAGGCTAAAAAACAAGATGGCATAGTATATTTTCTTGTTGATGTCGTACCCTAAAAGTGTAATGTTATTATCCTCTATCCCTTGTTCTTGCTGACTGGAAATAACTTCCAGAATATGACTTAAATCTTCCTTTTCGCGTTTAATCTCAACCAATTCTCGTCTTAATTTTAGGTCGTTGGTAAACAACTCGTATTCTTTGGTCGAGCTTTCTTCTTTAGCATTATTGATCAACACACTGGTTTGTGAGCTAGAACCTTCCTGATCTTTTTGTAAAACCCTTTCGTAAACCTTTTGCAGGGAATCAGACTCTTTTAAAGACTCTAAAATAACCTGCTCTCTATTTTGCAATTGGGTTAAATCCCGTTGTTGCACATCGATAAAGTAATCTATCTCCTCTATGTTTTTTATAATGTTGGGCAGTATCTGCCTTAACAAAGTCTTTTTGGTGGTTTTGGTGGTTAGCCTTTGAAATTCGTATTCGTAATCGTACGAGTTCTCTAAAAAGGTTTCAAATTCTATATCGCCCGCTATGGTAGAGTCTATCTCCTTTTTAAACCGGTCAAAAACCTTTAACTTGTTGTTCATGTTTAAAACAGATTCCATTTCGAAAGATACTATGGAACCTGCATCCTTGGGGCTGATATTCAGCTCTTGGGCCAAAGCCAAGGTATCGTTATCAGATATAAGGTCGTTGTAATAGTTTAAGAGGTTGTAAAGGCTCTCCCCTGTGTTGTAATTTTGTTTGATTACAGAAAAAGACGAGTAAACAGGTTCTGAATACTTCTCTTTAACATAACCATAAGCAAACCCTATTACAGCTGCTATAAACAGTATAATGCTGTTCTTTTTCACAAAAAGAATTATCCCCACAAAAAATAGGAACAGCTTGTACAAAACCGAACCAATAAAGTTAAAAAGCTTGGTAAACAAATTGCCAATCATGTTAAATAATTGGCCTAAATCTACTTCTTCAGAAGTGTTTTGCTGTTGTGGTAATTTATCGCTCATAGGGTTAATTAAATATCTGTTCTAAAATTTTTCTGGTTATTAAATAGGTGGGCTTTACTCCAGAGGTTCCCAAACCTCCAGAGGCCAAGGTGCTTCCTGTTTCTAACGGATTATCGCTGGCGTAATAAGCGTATCTCACCTTTACTTGCCCCTTTATACTTCCTCTTACTTTAGAGGCGGCCTGAATGGCTTTTTGGTAATGGGCGCCTTCCATTTCCAGACCAATAACATTCCATGTAGAGGTATGGAAGAATTTTAAGATTTCCTTGTTTTGTAACGACGTTCCTAAAACGGTTACCATGGCGCCTTCGTATACATCGATCCCTTGGCCTTCTAAATCTTTTTTTGAAAGCTCATTGTTAAACGGGTAGTTATCTGCGGTACCTTCAAAAATATGGGCTGAAGGAATCATAATATCGCCTTTGCCTCCTTCTAAAATGCCCGCTTTCCCCATAATTGAGACAGACGCTACATTTAAATGCACGTTCTTTTTGCCTACTGTAATGGGTTTCAATAGTTCGTCCATGGTTTCGTAAGCTTGCTCACCAAAGGCGTAGTCCATAACAATAATAACAGGGGCAGCTTCTGGTCTAGACGTTTGGGCAATCTCTAGGTCGGTTTTTACCAAATCCAATTTAGACGTATCGAAAACCTGTACATCTATATTGGTTCCAGAGGTGTCGGGAATGTAAATCATGCCATGCTGCAACGCCGCCTTTTCCACTTTGTTGCGCAGTGCCGTGTTCTCCTTTTGACTTAGGGCTTCGTACATGTCGAAAACAGTTGCTTTTCCCAGTTCCTTTTTTAAGGCTATGGGTGCAAACAACGAATTCATAACACTATGCATATTGGCACTAATAATGTGTAGGGGCTTGTCTAAAAGTCCGTGCTTGTGTAGGGTGTTTTTTATGTTATTGGCCCAGATTTCGCCGTGAATGTGGTGCCCCAAACGCTCCCGTAAAACAGGACTAAAGGTCACGATTCGTTTTTTATTGTTTAATTGCTCTTCTATGGCCAATTTTCCTAACCAGTACACAATGTGCAACAGGCGTTCTGGTTGGCTGGGCAGAGCAAAAGCTTCGTAAATTTGCGTGAGCTCGTTAAACGTACGCCCCAAAATATTTGCAGTATGGGTTATGGCTATTTCGCGTTCGTTCTGGCTTAATTTTTTGGTTGAAAGCACAGCCTTTTCCAGTTTCATCCAATCGCGGGTGGTTGTTCCCTGCTCGTCTATTAAAACCCGATCGCTAATTTTATGCGACTCGATAAACAAAAACGTAAGGTGCGTTAAAATATCGTAAATCTCCGAGCGTCCCCTTGTTACCTCTATGTTCATCTGTTCTTCATCTATACGGTAACAGTTTCGCCTTCTTTTTGGTGGGATAATGGCCTTAAAATGGGAATCGCCATAGCCCTCGTCGCTGGTAAGGTTAATGTAGGTGCACTCTTCTATGCCTTGGGGCAAGCGGTCTATAACATACAAAAGCCCATCGAGCTCTGCCTTTTCTTCGGAAACAGAACCGTAAATCTCCGGGCGCAACAACAACAACGACTCCCTTAGTGTTTCGCCCGAAACGCCCATAGGCTTATAAAACCCACGATTAAACAAATGACGCATGGTAATGTACATGCGTTCTATGGCATTTGTGCTTTCCTGAGCCCTTGTACGGCCTTGATGTTTTCCTTTATTCATAGTAAGCAATTACAGCAAATATAAGACTATTTGGTTAAACCCAAATTAATTAAGTTGTTTGCAATTGTTCTGTCGTTCGACAACCTTGGCAGCTTGTTTTGCCCTCCCAGTTTCCCTATGCTTCGCATGTGTTCTTGAAAACCGTTGGTCACCACTTTTGTGATTTTTAACGGCTGTAATATTTTGCCTTCTATCAAATCGAAATAGTAACTGTTTTGCTGCTGAAGGGCTTGATCGATGCTGTTGACAAACTGAGCCATATCTTCGGGTTCCGTATCAAACTCAATAAACCATTCATGGTAAGGTAACCCTTTGTCTGGGCTTATTTGAGGCGCCACCGTAAACTCGTTTACTTTAACATTGGTTCCCGAAATGCCTGCCTGCAAAGCTTGCTCGACCTCTTTGCCAATAACGTGTTCGCCAAAGGCCGAAATAAAATGCTTAATCCTACCCGAAACAATTACCCGGTAAGGGCTTGTAGATGTAAATTGAACCGTATCGCCCAAGTTATACCCCCAAAGGCCCGCATTGGTAGAAACAATCATAACGTAGTTTACCCCAACGACAACATCTTTAATGGTGTAGCGTTGTGGGTTGTCGCTAAAAAAAGCATCGGCTTTTACGAACTCGTAAAAAATCCCGGCGTTTAATTGCAAGAGCATGCCTTGCTCGTTTTGTTTGTCCTGAAACGCAAAAAACCCTTCGCTTGCAGGGTACAATTCAATGCTATCGACTTTCCTTCCTATTAAATTCTCAAATTTTGCGCGGTAAGGGGCGTAATTAACGCCACCAAAAATAAAGAGATTAAAGTTTTCAAAGACATCGCCAACCTTCTTTCCGGTGGTCTCCACCAAACGCTCGAAATACATTTGCACCCAAGAAGGTATGCCAGAGATTACCGTCATGTTTTCCGGCAAGGTTTCTTTTACTATGGCATTCACCTTGGTTTCCCAATCTTCTATGCAATTGGTCTCCCAGGATGGCATGCGATTTTTTTGAAGGTAGTTAGGCACATAATGCGCAACTATTCCTGAAAGCCGTCCTAATTCAATGCCGTTTTTCTTTTCGAGCACAGGGCTACCTTGCAGGAAAATCATCTTACCCGTTACAAAGGCCGTATTTCCTGTTTCGGCTACATACATTAAAATGGCATTACGCGCCGCCTTAATATGGCTGGGCATGCTGGCTTTGGTTATAGGAATGTATTTTGCTCCCGAGGTTGTCCCCGACGTTTTGGCAAAATAAATGGGTTTTCCCGGCCACAAAACATGCTCTTCGCCTTGTACTACTCGTTCTACATAAGGCTTTAACGCCTCATAATCCCTTATGGGTACACGTTTTACAAAATCGGCATGCGAATGGATTGCTCCAAAATCATGGTCGCGGCCAAAGGCTGTGTTTTTCGCCTTGTTTATTAAATCAGAAAATACTTTCTCCTGAGTTTGCACAGGGGCACTGGCCCATTTATTAATGGCCTTTTCCACACGTTTAGCAAACGGTTTTGCAAGAAGAGCTTTTATTGATAGCATTTAATTAAAATCGATAAAGTTTGTTGGATCAATGGGGTAACCGTCTTTCCACAATTCAAAATGCAGGTGCGTTCCTGTCGAGTACTCGCCAGAGTTGCCTGCCATAGCAATAACCTCGCCGCTCTTAACCAAATCGCCCTGTTGTTTTGTAATGGAGGCATTGTGTTTATACACCGAAATTAGGCCGTTGCTGTGCTCTATAAGAACCACATAACCCGTTTCGGTGGTCCACTCGGCAAATATTACCGTGCCATCTGCCGTTGTTTTAACAGGGGTGTCTTTGGGCACTGCAATGTCTACAGCATAGTGTTTTTTTTCGGCATCATAGCCTTCCGATATGGTTCCGCTTACCGGAGGGAAAAGCACAAAACTAATTTTGGAGGTCGCGGTTTCAAACAAATTGTATTTGTCTTCTTTTTCTACCTGTTCGCGCAATAGAGAATCGGCTTTTATGGGCTTTAAATCCTCTTGGGTTATCTCTAGTTTTACCGCTTCCATAATCGAGTCCTTATCAAACTCTTCGGTACTAACTTCGCCATGCAACACCTTTTTAATCGATGCGAAATAACGCTCGTTAACCAAGATGGTTTGCTCTAGCGAATCGACCTTATATGTAAGCTCTACTGCTTTTTTCTTCAATGCTGTAGAGGAATACCCGGGAATGTACTCTCTAAGTGGGGTAAACGCAATTAATACCGTTGTTGCTGCTATTAGTATAATGGCCGATAGCGAGACAAGTACAAAGACATTTATTCTGTTTAATTTAAAAGATAGCCGTTCTTCAAAAGTATCTTCGTTTAAAATAACCAAACGGTACTTGTGAAATAGTTTTTTTTTAAACTTTCTGGACGTTTTTTGCTTTGCCATATCTCTAGCAAAATTAGTTAAAATTAATGCAAGTTATAACGCCCAAGCTTAAAGTTTATTTTTAAATGCTTTTTTTGAAGTTTAATTATTAACTTTGTTCTAAATTATCGATTATTATGATAGCAGCAAATATTTTTTTAGCGATTGGACCATGGCAAATAGCCTTAATTGTGGTTGTAGTTTTGTTACTGTTTGGAGGTAAGAAAATTCCAGAATTAATGCGTGGTTTAGGTAGTGGCATTAAAGAGTTTAAAGACGCTAGTAAAGAAGAAGACGCCACAAACGAAAAAAAGTAGAATTAACAAAACGTTTTTAATGTTATAAAAAAAGCCAGCAATAATTGCTGGCTTTTTCTTTATTTAATAAATGTGACCGATCTTAAAATGGCTTCCAACTCGAACATGTACTCGCGCTTTTCTACCGAAGGCGCAAAAGCAAATCCTTCGAGCACCAACTGCCTGTTGTTTGCTTTATCGTCAATGATATAGTTTATAAACGGTCCAGACATAAATACTTTCTTGCCTTCGGTTTTTACATCCCACAAGCCTTTTGTTTCTAGGGCAGGTTTACCATCAATGGTTGTTTCAAAAACAAAAGGGGCATAAGCTTCTTCTGTAATCATATACGAGCCGTCAATTGGCCCGGGAATGTGGGCTTTACCAATAGAGTCTCTTAGCGCGATAATGGTTCCTGCTAGGCTATCGTTTCGTTTTATTGTACCGTAAGGCAACTCGTAAACCATAATGTTAGACGTTCCCGTGGTAATGTCTTTACGAATCCAGAAGAACCCTTCTTTTTCAACTCCGATTCTATACGCCGAAGGAAACTTTAAAGAGATGCCTAACTGGTCTTTTAAGGCGTTTGTTTTATGCAGCGACAGCCCTATTCTGCGTTGTTGCTCTTTAATTTCGGTTTGTTTAAAAGCTGCTATAATGCGTTTGGCATTTTGGCCAATTTGGTCAATGACCTCTTGGTCTGTCTTGCCCGAAACCACAACAACTTTTTGTGGTCTAGCAAACACATTGGTTCCTATTTTTAGGTCGGCTTGAGCGTTAGTCTCAATTTTTAACACGGTTCTGTTTTGAGCCGCAAACCCAGAGAATACAGCAGGTGGCAATTGGCTTATTGTAAATAACGGTTCGTCTTGTGGCAAACCATCTAACGGGCTGGCCAAAACATCGCGTATGGCCTCGCCTACCTGCCCTTCCCATTTTTCGTTATCTACCACAACCGTTAGATTGTTGATTTTCCCTGAAGATTCGGGTAAAATTCGGGTATTGGATTTGTTCTGGTCTTTACATGACAGGACACATGCGAAGCAGATAAATAGCCAAGCTATATTTTTCATAAAACGTTGGTGTTTTTGTGTGTTAACCTTTCGACATTCTTAAAACCATACCTGGTTTTAATGTATTGCCACTAATATCGTTCCAATCTCGAATATTTTGCACAGAAATTCCAGGAAATTTTCTGGATATGCTCCAAAGCGAGTCGCCCTTCATAACTTTATAGGTTTGTCCTGCCTTAGGGCTGCCTGAGTTTTGGGCTACTGTGGTAGACTTGGAAACATTTGATGCTACAGGATTTCGCGGGTAAATGGTTAAGCGTTGCCCAATTCTTAAATTGTTGTTCCGCAAACCGTTCCATTGTTTAATTTGGCTAACCCTAACACCATATTTCCTAGCAATTTTTCCTAGATAATCGCCACTTTTTACACGATAACGAATTCGGCTTTCGGTATTGAAAAATTGCGGCAAAGGCTTTTCGCGCTTATCAAATTCGGCTTTGGCCAACGTATAAATGTTGGCTTCGTTGGTAACAAATGTGCCTATGGCATGCCTGGGCAAACGCAGATAATAATTTTTACCTTCAATGTGAGGAATGATATCTAGTTTGTACGACGGGTTTAAAAACTGAAGCTCTTCCACCGGAACTTTAGTGGCTTCAGAAACTTGGTCTAACGTAATCATTTGTTTAACGCGAACCGTATCGGTTTCTAAATGATGAAACAAAGGCTTTTCGGGTTTAAACCCGTGCTCTTTGGCATATTCAAAAATATACATGGTTGCCAAAAACGCCGGCACATAACCTGCGGTTTCACGTGGTAAATTATGGCGTATGTTCCAATAGTTTTGGTAGCCTCCAGAACGCCTTATGGCTTTCGACACATTTCCTGGCCCAGAGTTATAGGCGGCCAAGGCCAAATCCCAATCGCCAAAAATCTCATACAACTTCGATAGGTAAACTGCAGCTGTTTTGGTCGATTTTATAGGATCGCTACGCTCGTCTACATAACTGCTTACATCTAGGCCATATTGTTTTCCCGTAGCGAACATAAACTGCCACAGTCCCGTTGCTCCTACCCGAGATCGCGCCCTAGGCTTTAGAGCCGATTCTACAATGGCCAGATATTTCATCTCTAACGGAATGTCGTAATTATCGAATTCTTTTTCAAACATGGGAAAATAAAAATGGCTTAGCCCCATAAGTTTTTCCATAGATTTTCTACGGTTCTTTAAAAAGCTCTTGATAACACTTTCTAAAGACGGATTGTACGCGATGTTAAAAGGAGTTCTTGCATTTAGTTTTTCCAGCCTCGCCTTTAAGGTGTCTGTTGACAATTCTGGATAGGCCACTGGCTTATAATCCAACTCTGAAACCGTTTTATAAATGGTATCGAAAAGGGTGTTGCTGTAAAGCTCGTCCAACCATTTTTGGTCAAGCTCCATAGCCAACACATGGTCACTATTTAACGTTTTAAAGGTTAAGGAGTCTTGTTTTGGAGCAATTTTGGTTACCATAAGGCGATTGCCATCAGCGACAGAATCTGCAACCATCTGGTTGGTAGAAACCTGGGTGGTATCGTTTTTAACCGTAAGGTCTGTTGGTTTTTGGGCAAACGCATGGCCTCCTAAAAAAAGGCATAAAGTAACTAAGCTGTATAAGCGCATTCTAAATATATATTTATCTACTTTAACGAAAGATACGTAAAATTCGTATACTATTTTATGCCTGTAAAATTGCAGCAATACCAGGCAGGGTTTTTCCTTCTAGGCTTTCTAACATGGCTCCACCACCCGTACTTACGTAGCTTACTTTGTCTTCAAAACCAAATTGTTTTACAGCGGCCACCGAGTCGCCACCACCTACAAGCGAAAACGCACCATTGTTGGTCGCTTCGGCTATGGCATAGCCCAATGCAATGGTTCCTTTAGCAAAGTTTGGCAGCTCGAAAACGCCTAATGGGCCATTCCATAAAATGGTTTTAGAAGCTTTTACCACATCGGCAAACAAAGCTTCTGTTTCTGGGCCCACATCAAGCCCCATCCAACCGTTTGGAATTTCATTTACTGCACAGGTATTGGTTTGTGCTTCATTGCTAAACGCATTGGCTATTACCGCATCGACAGGCAAATGAACGGCTACATTTTTGGCTTTTGCCTTAGCTAAAATTTCGTTGGCTAAGTCTAGCTTATCATCTTCTACCAACGAATCGCCTATTTGCCCCCCTTGTGCCTTAATAAAGGTAAAGGTCATCCCGCCACCAATAATAAGGTGGTCTATTTTATCTAAAATGTTATCTATAATGGTAATCTTACTAGATACCTTGGCACCGCCAAGAATGGCACAAACGGGCTTTTCGCCTGTTTTCATAACTTTATCGATGCTCTCGATTTCTTTGGCCAGCAGGCTTCCAAAACATTTGTTGTTTGGGAAAAAATCGGCCACAACCGTTGTAGAGGCATGGGCCCGGTGTGCTGTACCAAAAGCATCGTTAACATAAACATCGCCCAGTTTTGATAGTTGCTCAGCAAACGCCCTATCGCCAGCGGTTTCTTCATCGTAAAAACGCAGGTTTTCTAAAAGCAGTATTTTTCCCGGCTGTAAATTGGCCGCCGCTGCTTCTGCCTTTTCACCTATACAATCTGAAACAAATGTAACTTCAACCCCAATAATTTCAGAAACCTTAGACACAATATGCTTTAACGAAAATGCATCCTGCACCCCTTTTGGTCGCCCTAAATGCGACATAAGCACACAGCTACCGCCATCTTCTAAAACCTTGATAATTGTAGGTTTTGCCGATTGTATTCTGGTGGCATCTGTGACCTGAAACGCCTCGTTTAACGGCACGTTAAAATCGACACGTATTAGGGCTTTCTTGTTTTCAAAATTAAAGTCGTTTATTGTTTTCATGGGTTGGTTGATTTTTTGGTCGTAAAAAACACAAAAATAACCAATTAAATTACGTGAAGAAATCTGTTTTTACCGAAAACGATTTCCTCAGGCAAAGAAGCATTAAAAAACATATATTTGCTACCATGATGTTTCATGAAGTTATCGGGCAAGAGCATATAAAAAACCACTTAACCACAAGTGCCGACAATGGCCGCATTTCGCATGCGCAATTGTTTGTTGGACCAGAGGGTTGTGGCACATTGCCCATGGCCATTGCCTATGCGCAGTATATTTTATGCAAAAACCAAAACGGTGAAAATACCGAGGGTAATGCCGCCTGCAACCTAAAATTTAAAAACCTCTCCCACCCCGATTTACATTTTGCCTTTCCCGTTGCTACCACCGATAAGGTGAAAAAGCATCCGGTCGCTTCTAATTTTTTAGAAGAATGGCGCGAGTTGCTAAAAGAACAGCCTTATGGTAATTTGTTTGATTGGTATAAAAAGCTTGGTATCGAGAACAAGCAAGGGCAAATTGGGGTTGATGAAGCCCAGGATATTGTAAAATCGCTGGCTCTTAAATCCTTCGAGGGCGGGTATAAGATTATGGTAATTTGGATGGCCGAAAAAATGAACACCTCTGCCGCCAACAAACTGTTAAAGCTAATTGAAGAACCGCCAGAAAAAACCATTTTTATTCTTATAGCCGAAGATGAAGAACAAATTATAAACACCATTTTATCGCGTTGCCAAGTGCTGCATTTTCCGCCACTTGCCGAGGAGGACATTAAAAACACCCTGATTAAACAGTTTGATCTTGCCGAAACCGACGCCACTAAAATAGCGCATCAGGCTAACGGCAATTACAACAAAGCCTGCGATTTGGTATACCACGATTCTGAAGACCTTCAGTTTGAAGAATGGTTTGTGTTTTGGGTGCGTTCGGCTTTTAAAGCCAAAGGCAATAAAGCAGCCATTCACGATTTGATTTCCTGGAGCGAAACCATTGCCAAAACCGGGCGTGAAACCCAAAAACAGTTTTTACACTTTTGCCTAGATTATTTTAGGCAAGCCATGTTGTTAAATTACAATGCACCCGATTTGGTGTTTATTGAACCTAAAACCGAAGGCTTTAAACTGGAAAACTTTGCCCCTTTTGTACACGGCAACAACATTATGGACATTAGCAACGAATTGCAAGAAGCCATTTACCATATTGAGCGTAATGCCAATGCTAAAATTGTGCTTACCGATTTATCGATAAAACTCACCCGTTTATTACACAAAAAGGCCGGCTAATTGCCAGCTTTTTTTATTGAAACGTATACGTTGCTTTGGCCACTTGAGTTACCCTAAAATACCCAAAGGCATAATGTTCTGGGTTGGTTAGGTTGGTGCAATTGCCTCGCAGCTGGGCCGCATTGGAACTAAAGGGATCGCCCTGACTGCCATACTGCTCTATTAAAAGGCGCATAAAGTTGTAGTAAGGTTCCGAAATGCCATAAAGACTAACATGCACCACATCGCCTGCTTGAAAAGGAGTTTCTTCGCCATCTTCATCATCGTCTTTTTCAAAAAAATCGTGTATTTCATTGCCATCGGTAAACTCATCTGAAACGTCTTCTAGGTAAGGAAACAAATCGCCCACAACATCATATTTTATTAAATAGAAATTTTCAACATTTGCTGGATCATCAAAATAGAGGTTAAGCTCCAGCAATTCATCATCAAAACCGCCTTCGGTACTTTGCGTTATGGTATTAATATTTGAAACCGACATGAGGGTTTCTGTGGCTTGGTAGGTTTCGTTATTATAAACCACTTCCAGATGATACGTATGGTTTAAAAGGGGCACAAAATTGGTGGTAGTGTACGTTCCATCGTTTTGGTCGGTAAATGGAAATACCTCGCCAGTATTGCTGTTCGTTACGGTTACCATCGCCCCTGTTACCGCGGTGTTTTGCTGGGTTTCGAAATAAGGTGTAGAACGGCTTAACATAATGGTTTGTTCGTTTCCTACAGTGCCTTTTTCCCAATCTAAAGAAGCTTCTATAACCAAACGCGACTGTGCTGTTGGCACATCGACATCTATAGGGTCTTCACAAGAGGTAAACAGTATGCTAAGGATTAAAATTACTAGGCTATATCGTGTCATGTGTTTAAAATTTAAAGTTATACGTTACCGAAGGAATGATGCCAAAAATGGAAATTCTCGTGGCTTCGTTTAGGCCGGTTTCTCTATTTTGATTAAAGCTAATGGAGGCGGCATTTTTGCGGTTATAAGCATTGTAAATGCCAAACACCCATTCCGATTTCCAGCGTTTACTTTCATGTTTCTTAGGCGTAAATGTTGCTGAAATATCTAGTCTGTGGTAAGCGGGTAAACGGTCTTCGTTTCTGTTAGAATAAGTAGCTACCGAAAGCCCCTCGTAAGTGTATTGTCCATTAGGATAGGTTACCGGACGCCCGGTTTGAAATACAAAATTAGTGCTAAAGCGCCATTTGTCATTTAAGGTATAAGCGCCCGTTAACGAGACGTCATGAGTGCGATCGTAAGCCGTGTTATACCAATCGCCATTATTAATACCTGGCCCACCAGCATTGCCACCTAAAGCCCGTTGTTCAGATTTTGACAACGTATAGGCCAGCCAACCGGTAAATTTGCCCTTGTTCTTTCTAACCAACACTTCTAAGCCATAGGCTCTGGCCTCGCCATTTAAAATTTCGGTTTCTATGTTGTTATTGCCTATTAAGCTGGATCCATCAATATAATCTATTCTATTGTCAACATGCTTGTAGTAGGTTTCCAGCTCTAAAGCAAAGGTGTTGTCTTTAATTTTTTTGTAATAGCCTAAAGCCACTTGATTGGATATTTGCGGTTTTATGTACTCGCCACTTGGGGTCCAAACATCTAAAGGGGTTGCCGACGATGTGTTGGACAATAAATGCAAATACTGCGTTGATTTTGTATAGCTCGCTTTAACCGAAGACGTTTGGTTTAATTGGTACGACAGCCCCAAACGCGGCTCGAGATGAGCAAAGGTTTTTATGCTTTTGCTTTTGCTGAAATAGGTTTCGCCTACTGCTTCTCCACGTTCGTAAATCGCTAAATCACTATTGTAAACAACCGGCTGATTGTTTGCATAATGGGTCATGTTTTGCCCACCAAGCCTAGAAAACACACTGTACCTTAGCCCGTAATTAAGGGTTAATTTATTTGAAATTTCATGCTCTGCACTTGCGTATGCCGCACCTTCAAACGCGCGTTTTTCATCTAATTTTAAGGCGTTAATTGCCGACGTTTCCGACGCTGGTTTTACTTCACCAGGATTCACATTATAGGTTAAACCGCTTATGCCAAAATCGAGGGTAAGGTTGTTGTTTACGTAATAACCCAAATCGTATTTAAGGTTAAAATTGGTGATGTCTGCCGTCCAATCCAGTTCAATAAAATCCAGCAAAATTTGATAGTCGTATTTGCTGTAAATAAGCGACAGGTTAGAGAATAGTTTATCGTTAAACACATGGTTCCAACGCAGATTTCCTGTAGCATTTCCGTAATTGTTTTCTATAATTTTAGAGAGGTTGAACACATCGCGCCCAAAATAACCCGACAGGTAGAGTCGGTTGTTTTGGTTAAGGGTATAATTGGTTTTTAGATTAAGGTCGTAAAACGAGATTTTATCGTCTTTTACGTCTTCAATTAACGGCATAAACAAGTGCGCATACGAGGCCCTACCAGCAACCAAAAACGAGCCTTTATCGTTAAATAATGGCGCTTCTGCCGCCAACCTACTTGAAATTAATCCGACGCCCCCATTAAGTTGAAAGGCCTTGCTGTTTCCATCCTTTTGGCGCACATCTAAAACCGAAGATACACGACCGCCATATTTTGCCGGAATATCGCCTTTATACAAGTTGATGTTTTTTATGGCATCGGCATTAAATACCGAGAAAAAACCAAAGAAATGCGAGGTGTTGTAAATTATGGCCTCGTCTAAGAGCACTAGGTTTTGGTCGGCTGCGCCGCCGCGCACATGAAACCCTGCCGAGCCCTCGCCATTGTTGGTCACACCGGGAAGCAATTGAATGGATTTAACCACATCGACCTCCCCTAAAACCGCTGGCATTTCCTTAATGGTTTTAGCATTTAGCTTAGACACGCTCATTTGTGGCTTTCTAATGTTAGCCATTTCGGGTTCTTCTGCCGTGATAACCACTTCATCCAATGCTGTTGAGGAAGGGTTTAGTTCTATATCGATATTTTGGTCTTTATCTAATGTTAAGTTTTGCGAATAAGCGCCATACCCAACGTAAGAAATTACTAAGGTATAGGTACCTTTTGGGGCTGTTAACGAGAAAAACCCATATTCGTTGGTAATGGTACCAAAGCTGGTATCCTTTAAATATACTGTAGCCCCCAAAAGTGTTTCGCCATTGTTTAGGTCTTTTATGGTGCCACTAATACTAAACTTTTCTTGAGCCTGGCAAAACAAGCCTACAAACAAGAAAAAGATTATCTGTACATGTTTCATTACTTATTCTTCTTTTTTTGGTTGATAAAATTAAGCCTTTAAATTGGTTAAAACCGTCTTTAAAGCCCATGGTTTGTTAACGCAAAATAATTTCAAATATTAATGAAACTCCCCCGTTTTACAGGTTTTGGAGTAAAACACCCGCTTTTTGGAGTGAAATGCCACTAATGGTTAAGCGCCTGCTTGATCTTTTCTAAAAAAGACTTGGAAACCGGAATGTTTACATCGTCAGGACTTGTATTGAGTGCTAAAAATGTTTTCCCGTTTTTTCGTACCAAACGCTTCACATGAATTAGGTTTACCGCAAACGATCTATGGCTTTGTTTAATGGGCATGCCATTGGTTTGTGCCAACACATGTTTTAGCCGATTACGAACAATATGTTTTTTTAGGGTATTGCTTTTTATAAAATGCACAACAACATATTGGTTGCTAGATTCGATATACAACAACTGGTTTACAGGCAAAGCTAACTCTAACTGCTTGTTTTCATCTAATAAATTAAGCGTGTCCTGCTGTTGGGTGTTATGGTACTTATGCTTAAATGTAAGCCGTTGCTCATCTAAATCTTTAACTTCTGTTTGTAACCTTTTAATAGCCACATAAATAACACTTCCTAAAAACGGAAAAATCAAGATCATTAATAGTTTTGGGTACATTTTTAATTGAAACCAGAGATTCAATTCCTTTTCAAAATCATTTCCTAGGTCTGGCACAATAAAAGACATTCCAAAATTTACAAGCAACAAAATCAATGCCTCAAACAACAGCCAAACAACGTATTTTTTAACACTAATACCCTGAATATCAAATACTTTCCTAAAATAAAATTGCGATAGCGATAACGCAATAAACGTGCTTAAGGCAATCGAAAAGAAGAATAAAAACTTATGAAGCAAGGGGTTGTCTGGACTTTCTATTTCGGCTGCCAATCCGTAAGGCTGAAAAATAAGAAGAAACAACTGGGCAAATACAATGGTACTTACAATATAGAGCCATCTGCTTTTTGGAGCGTCTAGGTAGTTAAAGGACTGTTTTAAATGTTGGCGTATTTGCATACTTTAGTTAAGTTGTTAGAAAAAAAAAGCTAGATGGCATGCCATCTAGCTTTTAAAACGTTTAAAGAACCAACTTATTTTTTTGCACTGTATGCATTGTTAAGTTCTTCTAAAATGGTTTTTGTTAAATCGTTTTCATCTTGCCCAAACATCACGCTTCCGCCTTCGTTACTTCCCAATATGTACGTATAGCCGTGTTTTTGACCGTAAGACTTTACATAGGTTTTTACTTTAGAAATTAAAGAATCTATTTCTGTTTGGCTTTGTTGTTGAATTTGTTGTTCTTCAAATTGAATTTTTTGCTGAAGCATTTGTTGTTTTTTACCAAGTGCTTCATACTGCTCCTGTGCTTGCTTTTGTGACAGTTTTGAAGCATTTACTTGAAATTCCTGAGCTTCTAACTGAAAAGCCTTACTAATGCTATCTGTTCGTTTTTGAAAAGCATTAATTTTCGTTTGAAACTTTTTTTCGATATCAATCTTTTCTTGATATTCATTAATTAAAGAACCGTTGTCTACAAAACCTATTTTTTGTTGCTGACAAGATGTAAACAACAAAGCAAATAACGCTAACGCTAAAGTGTATTTCATTTTATGTGAATTTAATTTCTGCAAATGTACTAAAGTTGTTGTGCGAAAAACCTAAAAAATATAGTATTAATAAAAATTATAAAGCGCTTAAAAGTTATAACTGATATTTATTAAAATTGGACTTAAATAACAAGGTTTAAAGCATAAAAAGAAAACAGCAAAGGCTTGGCTTACCCTAAAGGCTTAAAAACGCTTAAATCGCCTTAAAACAGGTTTTAGTCCTTTTTTAGGACATAAATTAACGAAGAATACTCTCCAGAACGTTTTGCCTTGATGTTTGACAGCAAACCTACCCAAAAAGCTTTTATTGGATTCTTTGTTCCTGTTTTATATTGTTCGGATAATAAGCTCACATAAAACGCATCGAATTTCATTGGTAAGGTTTTTTCAACCTTTAGGTGTTCTTTTGAAAAAAGTTTAGAAATTGCTGTTTGCGAAAAATGCCAAAGGTGTCTTGGCACATCAAAAGCAGCCCAAAAGTTTTTATAATGGGTTGCATCGTAACTTTTAAAATTAGGAACCGCTACCACAATCCTACCGCTTGGTTTTAACAATTGGCTTAGCGTTTTTATTTGCGTGTGCAAATCTGGTAAATGTTCCAACACATGCCAAAGTGTAATAACATCGAAAGATCCTTTTTCAAATTTTTGCAAGGCATCGACATCAAATACCCGATGGTTGTTTTTTTCGTTAGCCATTGTTCTTGCCTTAGCATTTGGCTCTATCCCGTATATGCTCCAACCGCCGTTTTTGGCTGTTTGTAAAAAATCGCCTGTTCCGCAACCAACATCCAAAAGTGTTTTCTCGGAAACCGGAAACGAATTAATTAGCTTTAGTTTTTGCTTTAAAGCAATGCCTTTAATAAAGTGGTAAACTTTTTCGAATAGATTGCGCTTAGAATCGGTGTGCGAAATATAATCTTCGCTCTTATAATATTCAGACAGTTTTTCGCCTTCGGGCTTGGGGTGTGTTTCCAACAATTCTAAATCTGAATGATACCTTAATTGGAACATCTCTCCAGAAACCGAATGGTCTTTTACTTCTAAAACTAGGTTTGATTCGTTCATAAAAAACAATAAATGTGCAGCTGCAAAAAGGCCTACAAACTCTTTTATAACTCTTGATCTTTCAATGCGACTAAAGGTGGTTCCTGTTTTAAAAAAAAATAACTGTTCCACGTGGAACGCTCGTAACCTTATCGTCCCATATAAACTAAAAGCACCGAAATATCGCTTGGCGACACCCCACTAATACGCGAGGCCTGAGATATGGTAACCGGTTGTATTTTGTTCAGTTTTTCGCGAGCTTCTAGACTCATGGATTTCAATTTTGAATAATCGAAATTAGGTGGAATTTTAATACCCTCTAACCGGTTTAGCTTATCGGCATTGTTTTTTTCCTTCTCGATATAACCCGAATATTTTACTTGAATTTCGGCTTGTTCAATAACTTCATGATCTAAATTGTGATCCTGTATGTAGCTTTCTACAGCCTCAAATTGGCGCATATCGTCTATGGTAATATTCGGTCTGGAAAAGATTTTAAACATCTTATCGGACTGCTTCATTACAGACGATGACTTAGCCTCTAAAACAGGATTAGCCTCTTCGGGCTTTACACTGGTTTCTTTAAAAAATGCAATCAGCGCATCAGAATCTTGCTTCTTCTGCTCCATGCGTTTCATACGATTTTCTTTAGCCAAACCAATGTCGAACGCTTTTGGCGTTAGCCTAAAATCGGCATTATCTTGTCGTAATAAGGTTCTATATTCGGCCCTAGAGGTAAACATTCTATAAGGCTCCTCTGTACCTTTTGTGATTAAATCATCTATTAAAACCCCTATATAAGCCTCGCTCCTATTTAAGGTAAAAGGGTCCTTTTCCTGAACTTTTAAGGCTGCATTTATACCAGCCATTAAACCTTGCGACCCGGCCTCTTCGTACCCAGTGGTACCATTAATTTGCCCGGCAAAATAAAGCCCATTTACTAATTTGGTTTCTAGGGTGTGTTTAAGTTGTGTTGGCGGGAAATAATCGTATTCTATGGCGTATCCCGGACGGAAAAATTTCACATGCTCAAAGCCAGCTACAGAACTCAAAGCTTTAAATTGCACATCTTCGGGAAGCGATGTTGAAAACCCATTTACATACACTTCTACCGTATTCCAACCTTCTGGCTCGACAAATAACTGGTGCCTATCCTTATCTGCAAACCGATTAATTTTATCTTCTATAGAAGGGCAATATCTTGGCCCTGTACTTTTAATACGCCCATTAAACATCGGCGACCTATCGAACCCATCGCGCAGTAAATCGTGCACCTCCGGACTGGTATAAGTCATGTAGCAAGAGCGTTGTTTGCTTAGTGGTTTGGTAACATCTAAATACGAAAACTTCTCTGGATTCTCGTCTCCTGGCTGCTCTACCATTTTCGAATAATCCAACGAACGGCCATCAACCCTTGGCGGGGTTCCCGTTTTCATTCGGCCTGAATCGAAGCCCAAATCAACCAACTGTTCGGTAATTCCTGTGGCGGCTTTTTCACCAGCTCTACCACCACCAAAATTCTTATCACCAATATGAATTAGGCCATTTAAAAATGTCCCATTGGTAAGCACAACTGTTTTGGATTTAATCTCGAGTCCTAAAGATGTTTTTACACCAACTACCTGATCGCCTTCTATTAAAATTCCAGAAACCATCTCTTGGTAAAAATCCAGATTTGGGGTTTGCTCCAGCATGTTTCGCCAAGTCTCGGCAAATCGCATCCGATCACTTTGCACACGTGGACTCCACATGGCGGGCCCTTTAGATTTATTTAGCATTTTAAACTGTATGGCCGTTTGGTCACTTACAATCCCGCTATAACCGCCCAAAGCATCAATTTCTCTAACAATTTGCCCTTTTGCAATGCCACCCATAGCGGGGTTGCAAGACATCTGGGCAATGTTTTGCAAATTCATGGTCACCAACAAGGTTTTCGCTCCCATATTAGCGGCGGCGGCGGCGGCTTCGCTACCGGCATGACCGGCACCAACTACAATAACATCATATGTATCTCTAAACAAACTCATAGTGTTCCACGTGAAACAATTTGGATTATACTTAAATTTTTAGCGTGCAAATATACGTTGATTTATTGAGAATCAACAAGTAGCTTAATATAGGCTTCCTCCTTAGCACGCATGGTTTTCTTTTCGTCATCGGTTTTGTCCTTATAACCACAATAGTGTAATATGCCATGAACCATAACCCGCGACAGCTCTTCATTGAAATCAACAATAAACTCTGAAGCGTTTTCAGCTACTCGCTCTACAGAGATATACACATCTCCGTGTAGTTCTTTTCCTACTGTATAGTCAAAGCTAATGATATCGGTAAGGGTATCGTGATTTAAGAATTCAACGTTGATTTTATGCAGGTCGTCATCGTTACAAAAAATGTAATTGATCTCACCTTCCCTAAAATTCTCGCTGGCTATAACCTGTGATATCCACTTGGCATAAACCGCCTCGTCCGACAACACAAAATCGGTTTCGTAATTAAACGTTATCATTCTGTAGTATTAAAATAAGCTTTGACTTTCTTGTTGTAAATAGGTTGCAAAGGTAAGGCTTGGCGGTTTAAAATTTCGTTGGTATTGAAAAATTCCTTAACCGAAGGCAAGGTATTGTGGGTGCTGTTATTAAACTGTTTTTGGTTGGTTTCAGATTCCCGCTTGGTATCTTGTTCTTGCTGAAACGTGGCATTTTCCATCTGTAATAAACGGTGTTTTAACTGCAGCATTTTTTGAAGGGTTTGGTTGGAGAAACCTTTGTTTAACAAATCTTGTTCGACGTCTTCCATTTGTTTTAACAGCTGATCGGCTTGACCATCTAGCCCTTGTTGTTTCAGCTTATCTTCCAATGCCCGACGCAATTCTTGCTGCTGCTGGTAAATCTTGAATATATCGCCATAAGCATCTTCTTGCTGCTGGCCTTCGTTCCCTTCGCTATTAGATTGCCCTTGTTCGCCTGGTTTATTACCCTTTTCATTGCCTTGACTCTCGTTCCCCTCTTGGCCCTGTTGGCCTTCTTGGCCTTCTCCCTGCTGTTGTTTTCCTTGTTCGCCCTGCTTTTTTAAACCCTCCTGCATTTGTTTGTTCAGCTCTTCCTGACTCATGATAATGTCTGGAAGCTGCATGTCCATACCTTGGCCGCTTTGCCCCTGTCCACTCATTTGCATTTGCATGGCATTCATAATATTACTTAAAAAGTCGGCAAGGTTGTTGGCTGCAGTAATGGTATACTGTTGGTAAGATACGCCTTGGTAAATTCGGTTTTCAGACATCACATCCAAGGCCTTATCCATATTAAAAAAGGCATCGGAAATCTCTTTGTTCACTTGTGTCGCAATTTTTGGTTGGCGTAACGACAGTGCGAATAAACTGTCGTCTATATGCGAAAAATGTTCTTTTAAAGTATGTTGCCGTTTCAGGTAATTGGCGTATTTATTATGGTTAACATCTATGGTTTTAAACTGTTTCATCAAGCGCTCTTGATCGAAAGAAAAGAGCACGAGATTATCCAAAATTTGGCGCAACATCTCTAGGTCTTCCTGCATTTGCTCACTGCCACCAGCCATACTGCCCATAGACTGTTGCATTTGCTGGCTCATTTGTTTCATTTTTTGTCCAGCTTGCTTTTGCTTTTGTGACGCTTTTTTAGCTTGCTCCTTGGCTTGTTCTTGTGCGCCCGCATCTTGCTCCTTTTGCTGCTCTTTTAGTGCTTCTGAAGCTTCCTTTTGGTCTTGATTGATTTGCTCCTGACTGCGTTCGTTGTTGGGCAATTTCATCGGGTCGATTAAGGATTCGTTTTCCTTTTTAAGGGCGTCCATTTCCTTCTGGAAATCTTGGAACTTTCGGTTAAGACTATCTTGTTTGGTTTGCGATTGTTCATCCTTTTGTTCCTCGGAAAGCTGTAACTGTTCTTCTGCCATTTGCTCCAACTCCTGCTGCAATTTTTCCATTTTCTTGGTCACGTAATACTTTTTGGTTAGCTCTAAAAGTTGTTCCAAACTGCGCTTTTGATTCTTGTTTTGTTTGGCTAATTGCTCGAGCTTTTCGGTCAGGTTTTCCTTGTTTATCTTCTCCTGCATTTTTTGCAACTCCTCTAGCAGTTTTTCATTTTGTTCCAGTTCTTCTTCATTAGCTTTTAAACGGTCCTTTAAATCTTCTTTAAAGTCGTTTTTGGGGGCTTCTTCTTCAAACTGTTCCAGATTATTTTGTAGCTTTTTATTAAAGCTTTTCATCAGCTCCTCTTGCTGTTTTTGACGCTTTAAAAAGTTTTGCAATTGCCGTTTATCGTTAAAGTTTAAAGTGGCTTTTTCCTTTTGTGACTTGGCTATACGCTCTAAATTCTTATCGTTGGCATCTAATTTTTCTAAGGATTTGTCTAGTTGCTTAATTGTTTCACCTTGCTGATCCAGCTGTTGGTTTTGTAACTCATCGGCTGCTAACTTTCTATAAGTAAACACATTGCTTTTTGTGTTTTTATTAGCTATAAAAGCATCATTATCAAACACTTGAAAAAACAACTCGTAACTAACACCGTCTTTTAGTGGAAGCTGGTTGGGAAAAATATGGGCAAACTCTGCAATGTTACTTTTAGAAATGGTAATGGGCACCACCTGTTTGTCTGCCATGTCATCTACTGGGTAATACACCAATTGCAATTTTCTTAAGCCATAATCGTCGCTTACTTGGCCATAAAAGTACATGGTTTGCTGGTCTAGGCTATCTATGGCAGATCGGACTGAAATTTCAGGGTATTCGTCTGAAATTACATCGATAGAAAAACTTAAACTTTCATAATCTTTTAATTGTTCGTTGCTGGTGGTAAGACTATAGGGCAAGTCCTTAAAAAGGTGCTTGGTGGTGGTAAAAGTGTTGCTCTCCTGATGAAAAAGGGTGGTATCCTGAGCAACCAGTAACACCTTATCGGTCGCTTGGGTTTGCAATTTCCAGGTGATTTTTGTGCCGCTAGGAACCACGGCGTTACCTGAGCTTTTAATGGTTTCGTCACGCTTACCGGTATAAGACGGGTAGTCGAGTTGCATTTCAAAGTCGGTTACAACAGGTGCCTTAATCACCTGTAACGTATAGGTTTTAGAACGCACATTACCTGAATATAGGGTAAACGACACATCGTTTGTAGGTTTGCTTATGGTGTACTCGAAGGTGCCTTCTGCAGTTTTATTAAAAAAATAATCGGCATCGTTAAAGGTAATTTGAGCCTGATCTGGCTGTACCTTCCCTGCTGTTTTTACCACCACTTTGTAATCGTTCCCTTCAACTACCTGTAACAAATCGTTCATCACAAAAAACTGAAATGGCGCCGGGGGCTCGTAGGCGGTTTTGTAATTTACTACCCGAGTGTAGCTGTCGTTAAACCAATCGATTTTTCCTGTAACAAACGAGAGTAAAATAATGAGTATAGGGATGGCGGCATATTTTAAGTACTTGGTATTTTTCTTAAAGTTGATAGCCAATTTAAACGGTATGGGCGAAAGCTCGGTAGATTTTTGCTCGATGCTCGCCAGCAACAGTTCCGATTGGTCCTTAGTTTGCTTTAATTGCAGGACATTAACCAACTTATCGTTAACCTCAGGAAAATGCCTTCCAATTAATTTGGAAGCCGTAACCTCATCAATACCCTCTTTAAGCTTAAACAGCTTAGCCAAAGGCAGCAAAACAAACTTGATTAAAAGCCCAAGTTCAACCCCAACAAACAACCAAAATAAGATGGTTCTAGCTGTGGGATTAAGCCATAGCACGTATTCGATGAAGAGCGTGAACAAAAAATACAACAGCCCGATGGTAAAAAACAAAATGGTGCCTTTAAGCAACTCGTTTAAATAATACCTCCTAATAAACTGCTGTAATTTAGCTTGTATGTTATTAAAACTATTCACCCTAATCCCCTATTTTTCTGTAAACATACTAAACTACAAATTTATTTTTCAAAGTCTTTATAATAATGTGTTAATTGTATCTTTGCACAAAACCTGAAAAAAATGGAAAATGTTCGCGTGCGATTTGCACCAAGTCCTACCGGACCTCTACATATTGGTGGTGTAAGGACTGCCCTATTCAACTATTTATTTGCCAAAAAACACGGGGGTACGTTTGTGCTTCGAATAGAAGACACCGACCAAAACCGCTATGTTGAAGGCGCCGAAAACTATATTGTAGAAGCGTTAAAATGGTGTGGAATTCCTTTTGATGAAGGCCCGGGAAAAAACGAAACCTACGGCCCGTACAGGCAAAGTGAACGCAAGCATTTATACAAAGCCTATGCCGATAGATTGGTTGCCGAAGGCAAAGCCTACTATGCATTCGATACAGCCGAAGAGCTTGATTTTCATCGAAAAGACCACGAGCAAAAAGGCAAAACTTTCATTTACAACTGGCACAACAGGCTTAAGCTTAAAAATGCATTAGCCTTATCGGCCGAAGAGGTAGAAGCTAAATTAGCCGCCGGCCAAGACTATGTGATTCGTTTTAAGTCGCCACAAGATGAAACCTTGCATTTAGAAGATATCATTCGCGGAAACATTAAAATAGATACCAATACCCTAGACGATAAGGTATTGTTTAAAGCCGATGGCATGCCAACCTACCATTTGGCCAATATTGTAGACGACCATTTAATGGAAATCACCCATGTTATTCGCGGCGAAGAATGGCTGCCCTCTTTGGCGCTTCATGTGCAATTATACGAAGCCTTTGGTTGGGAAGCCCCAAAATTTGCCCATTTGCCCTTAATTTTAAAGCCCACAGGAAAAGGCAAACTAAGCAAACGCGATGGCGATAAATTAGGGTTTCCGGTGTTTCCGTTGGCTTGGAAAGATGAAAAAACAGGCGATGTTTCTAGAGGATACCGCGAAGATGGTTATTTTCCAGAGGCCGTTGTAAACTTTTTGGCTTTTTTAGGATGGAATCCAGGAACCGAACAGGAACTGTTTTCGTTAGACGCCCTTGTAGCAGCTTTCGATTTGGCTAAGGTAAACAAGGCCGGAGCACGTTTTGATCCCGATAAAACCAAGTGGTTTAACCACCACTACATGCAAGAACAACCCAACCACCTTTTGGCCGAACAATTTAAAATAGCCTATGCCGATAAGTTAAATGCTATCGACACGGCTTATATTGAATTGGTTATCGCCCTTATAAAAGAGCGTGCTACCTTTGTTTATGACTTTTGGGATTTAGGGCATTTCTTCTTCGAAACACCTACCGAATTGGATGAAAAAGCTGTTAAAAAAGCCTGGAAAGAAGACACCGAAGACCTGATGAAAGAACTGGTTCTTGTTATCGAATCGGTTGATGTATTTACGGTAGAAAACATGCAGCAAATTATAAAAGGCTGGATTACCAACAACAACATTGGCTTTGGTAAGGTTATGATGCCTTTGCGCTTAGCTTTGGTTGGTGCGTTACAAGGTCCAGATGTTTTTGAAATTATGTTTTTAATTGGTAAAAACGAAAGCATTCAACGCATAGAAAACCTAATACACACTTTACAATAACCAAAAAAAGGCGGATGTTACCATCCGCCTTTTTTATGTTTTTATTTCCTTTTTAAAAGGTTATCATGGCCGTAAAAGCCAACATGGATTGGTTTCCTTTTATCTTTTTGTCGTTGCCCGTTACATCCAGATCATCGGCTTTATCTAATTTTGCCAACATGTTGGTAAACCCGTAAATATACTGGGCCTTTAACCTAAAATGACTAAAGCCTGCCGATAGGCCTACAGCACCATCAACGTTAAATTTGCTAATCCCCGAAATGTCCTTGGCCAGCAGATTATCGTAATTGGCCACAACAAAATTTTCGTATTGGTCGTCTTCTAGCTCCAGTTCGCCATTGTACTGCAGCATGGGGCCAACATCGATTGTAACAAAGCTTTTAACCAATTTTATGTGCATGAGCAAAGCTATTTGTGCGGAAAAGACTTTATAATCTAAAAACTGCGATTGCATGGGCAAGGTTGCTTGTCTTGAGGCAATACCCACCTTATTTTCTGCCAATTGAATGGTGTAGCTTATGTTGTACCATTTATGAGGAATATCGACCGTTGCCGAGGCGCCCACCATCCAACCATTGCCGGGTTGGGTTTCAAAATTATCGGTTAAAATATCGTATTGTGTTAAACCTCCGTAAAGGCCAAACCCATTTTTTATGGCATATCGCTTGTGTTGAGCATAAAATGTTGTAACAAACCCTATACAAAAGACTACTAATAAAATAAAATGCTTGTTTTGTTTCATGGCATACGTAATTGAAACAAATATAGCTTAAATTAGTAAACTTATAATCTAACCTTAAAAATCGCTGTTATGGGCCAATTTATCTTTATTCCTTTAATCTTTTTCGGATTTATTATTTTAATTTCTTCCTTTTTCATTGTAAAACAGCAATCTGCTGCCATTATAGAGCGCTTTGGTAAGTTTCAAAGCATTCGCCATTCGGGACTTCAAATGAAAATTCCTTTAATCGATCGCGTATCGGGGCGCTTAAGCTTAAAAATCCAGCAGTTGGATGTTATTGTAGAAACCAAAACATTAGACGATGTATTTGTGCGCTTAAAAGTATCGGTACAATATGTGGTTATAAAAGAAAAGGTATACGATGCCTTTTATAAATTAGACTATCCGCACGACCAAATTACCAGTTACGTTTTTGATGTGGTTCGTGCCGAGGTCCCTAAAATGAAACTGGACGATGTGTTTGTAAAAAAAGACGACATTGCCATTGCCGTAAAATCGGAATTGAACGATGCCATGCTGGATTATGGTTTTGATATTATAAAAACCCTGGTTACCGATATTGATCCGGATGCTCAGGTAAAATCTGCCATGAACCGTATTAATGCCTCTGAGCGCGAAAAAATTGCCGCTCAATACGAAGGGGATGCCGCCCGTATTTTAATTGTTGAAAAAGCCAAGGCCGAAGCCGAAAGCAAACGCTTGCAAGGCCAGGGTATTGCCGACCAAAGACGTGAAATTGCACGTGGTTTGGAAGAATCGGTAGAGGTATTAAACCGTGTGGGAATCAATTCTCAAGAAGCATCGGCCCTAATTGTTGTAACCCAGCATTACGATACATTACAGTCGTTAGGAGAAGAAACCAACAGCAACTTAATTTTGCTTCCTAATGCCCCCCAAGCCGGCAGTAACATGCTTAACGATATGGTGGCTAGCTTTACGGCAAGTAACCAAATTGGGGAAGCCATGAAAGAAGCCAGAAACAAAAAGAGCGATACAAACTAATCATAAAAAAATAGGGCCTTTAAGGGCCCTATTCTATTTGTCCTGCTTTAAACTTTTTTATTAAAACCTGCAAACTGGTTAAGTAATCTTCCAATACAGCATCGTCTATGTTAGGGTGTTCCATATTGGGTATGGTCATAGGCGTTTCATCCAAGTACTTGTATAACTCTGGATAATTGGTTTCTATATCCCTAGTTAATTCGGATATGTTTTGCAAAAGCTCCTGTGTTTTCATAACCCCTTGATTTTTACCTTAAAATACAAAAAATAAGCACGTTATAAAACCTTTACGGCACGAATATTTTTTGTGTCGCTTAAAACGTGTTGCTAAGGCGCAAAAGGATGGCGAACGTCCCATGCTTTTTTGGGGTTCATTAACGAAAAGATTTGTTTTAACAGGGTGTTCATTAGTCCATTGGTATGTTTCATGTACATGGTCATGGGAAAAGCCTCGGCTCCTACCGAGCTTTTTATGGTCATGGCTGTTCTGGCATAAACAATGGTTTTAAAACCGTTATCTACACCGTAGGCCACCATATCGTATAGCATGTTTAAATACAACTGCATGCTGTATTGATAACGTTCGTCGTACCCTAAAAAATACGTTTCTAAAGCGTTATTTTTATTTAAAATTAGGGTGTAAAATCCCACCAAGGTATCGTCTAGATAGTAGCCAAACACCTTAAAGTTGTCTTGAAGCTCTAGTTTGTAAATTAAAAAATGGTGTTCTGGTAAGATAAAGGTGTTAAACTTGGCATTATCCGAGACCGTTTTGTAAAGTTCGTAAAGGCGGTTGGATTGTGCTTTAATGGTAGGCGCGTCCAATTCCTTACAAACAATACCATTGTACTTTTTTCTCGCGCGTTTGTAACGGCGGCGGTACTTGTTGTTCAAAGCTTTTAGGTAGTCCTGAAAGGTATTCCAAGATGCTGGTATGTGAAATAACATATTGGGTTGTACTGTTACCTTATAAAAGCCCTTTTCAGACAACTTTTGCTGTTCGTGATGAATGGCATCAGCATCAAAAAAATCCTTCAACAAAAACAACCTAATGCGTTTTTTAGAGTGGGTTTTAATGTACTGCTTTAACGCGTTAAAAGCCCTAAAAAGCATTTGGGTAAACTCGTGTATTGAAATGGCATTTGAAACAAAATACCCGTGTTGTCCCGTATGCGTGAGGTTTCCTAAAACCAGAATGTTTCCCTTTAAAATAAGCGATACCAAACTTTTAACCCGCTCTTTAAAGCAGGAGTCGTTATTGTTTCTAAACATATCCTTTACATACAATTGCACGCGTTGTAAAACTGCCACCGCCACTAGGGTTTCGTTTTTAAAAATCCCAACATAATACATGGAAATGTTGTTTGGCGCAGCGGTTTCAATAGCTTTTAAATACGGGGTGCTTAAAAAAACATCATGTGCTGTTAATACGTCCCACGATGTTGGTAGTTGTTGGTATGTTGTGTAAATTTTATAGTGTATCAAAGCATAAAAAAAGACTGATGGTGTTTATCAGTCCTTTGGTTTTTGTATTCATTACAAATTTATGGCCAGGCACAAACAATGCCTCCCATAATGGCCATGGTTACAATCCAATAGCCACTGTTAATTAAAATATATCTGGTACTTTTTCGCTCAAACAAGGCATTGGTTCCTAACACGGGTAACGCGAGTAAAACCCCTGCCATAGTACCGTGCAAAGCTCCGTGCTTAAATGTTCTGTAAGCCTGCCCATAGTCGTCCATAAACGCTTGATAAGATGGTTTGGCCGCAGTGGGATCGCCACCAATCATGCCTAGTGCACCGGTTTGGTGAATGGTAAGCAACTGAAGCACGATGGCTAGCATAAAAGCAAAAACAAAAGCCAAAATAAAAATCTTGGCCATGTTGGCGCTTTTCATTTTTTCTTCGGTCATTTCTGCTGCTTGTGCCCAAGCTGTTCCAAAAACCTTTGGGTTGTACCAAATAGCTCCCATAACAAGTGCAGAAACGGCAGCTGCAAGCAGGGCTAAAAAGTTAATTTCCATAGTATAATATCATTAGTTAGTGAACTAAAGATAGTAATTATTGAAAAAACACCATCATTTTTAAAACAAATGAAATAAAAATCCCAAGTAAAAACTTGGGATTTTTATCGCTGTATTAAAAAAGGTCGTTATAAATTAGACGCCTCATCAACCAGTAATTGGTTGGTATCGGTTTTGGCTTTTTCTATAAATTCGTTTATGGCTTCGTTTCGTTCCAATCCTGTATCCAACATCACTTTTAGTATAAGCACAGCAGCAATGCGCGTGCCTACTTTTTTTACAGCCGTACCAAACAACGGTTCTAATTCGTCGTAAGTTACCTGTTTGGCCAGTTCTAAAATTTCTGCTTTTACTTTAGCTTGCTTGTCTTCTGGATAATTGGTGTATTTTTTACCCAATTGCTGAATGACGCTAATCGCTTTTCGTTGTTGTTGTGGTTTTGGTGCGTTTTGTGGTGTAGGCTGTTTTAGTTTTGGGGTTTGTTTGGCCCAAGTATCGCGCAAGCCCACGGTTTTGTTGAATATTATTTTTTCTGAAGTAGCATCGGTATCCACATTAAAATAGCCCAAACGTTGAAACTGGAACCTATCGCCTATTTTGGCGTCCTGTAAGCTTGGTTCTACAAAAGCTTCAACAACCTTTAAAGAGTTCGGGTTTAAAAAGTCCATAAAGTCCTTATCTTGGTGACTGTCCGGAGCTTCGTCCATAAACAACCTATCGTACTCCCTTACCTCGGCTTTTAGCGCATGCTTAATGGACACCCAATGCAAGGTGCCTTTTACTTTTTTAGACGTATCTTCGGAATAGGTGCAGTGAATTTCTGTTATCTCGCCATTAGCATCTTTTACCACATGATTGGCTTGAATGATGTAGGCATTTTTTAAACGTACCTCACCCCCTAGTTTTAATCTGAAAAACTTATTGCCAGCTGCTTCTTTAAAATCGGCTTTTTCAATGTAAAGCTCACGAGAAAAAGGAACTTCTCTAGAACCTGCTTGTTCGTCTTCAGGATTATTTTCAGCCTCTAACCATTCTACTTTATCTTCAGGATAATTGGTAATGACCACTTTTACGGGATCTAAGACCGCCATAACCCTTGGAGCTGTTTTATTTAAATCTTCACGGATACAAAACTCCAACAAGGCCACATCAATCACATTATCACGTTTGGCAACGCCAACGGTTTCCACAAATTTCCTAATGGCGTTTGGTGTATAACCACGACGACGAAGTCCAGAAATGGTAGGCATTCTAGGATCGTCCCAACCAGAAACAATACCTTCTTCCACCAATTTAAGCAACTTGCGTTTGCTCATAATGGTATAGCTTAAGTTTAAACGGGCAAACTCACGTTGTTTAGGAAGCATAGGAAGTGCTTCTGGCTGGTATTTATACACTTGTTCCTTAAACCAATCGTAAAGCTCTCTATGGGGCTTAAATTCAAGCGAACAAAGGGAATGTGATATTTGTTCAATATAATCGCTTTCACCATGCGTCCAGTCGTACATAGGATAAATGCACCAATCTGTTCCTGTTCTATGATGGGCTTTTTTAAGAATGCGGTACATTAAAGGATCACGCATGAGCATATTAGGATGCTGCATATCTATTTTTGCACGAAGTACATGCGAACCTTCTTCAAATTCGCCATGTTTCATGCGGTTGAATAAATCGAGGTTTTCTTCAACCGAACGGTTTCTATAAGGGCCATCCACTCCCGGTTGTGTAGGGGTGCCTTTTTGCTCAGCCATGGCTTCGCTGGATTGGGAATCGACATACGCTTTGCCTTCTTTAATCAATAAAATGGCCCAATCGTAAAGCTGTTGAAAATAATCTGATGAATACAACTCGTTGGCCCATTGGTAACCCAACCATTTAATATCACGCTTTATGGCATCGACATATTCTTGTTCTTCTTTTGCTGGATTGGTATCATCAAAACGTAAATTAACGGGCGCCTTATATTTTAATCCTAAACCAAAACTAATGCCTATGGCTTTGGTATGACCAATATGTAAATAACCATTGGGTTCTGGTGGAAAACGAAAACGAAGTTTATCTTTTTCTAAGCCATTGGCTAAATCCTCTTCAATAATATGTTCTATAAAATTTAGTGACTTTTCACTCATAATTCTTATCTAAAAAATAGGCTACAAATTTAAAGGAAATAACTCTAAAATAAGGGAATAATATATCTTTGTAAAAAAATAGTATTTTGGGAGTTATAAAAGTTGAAAATATAAGAGTTTTTGCCCATCACGGTTGCCTTAAGGAAGAAACCAAAATTGGTAGCGATTACCGTGTGGATTTAAAAATTAAAGCCGATTTGCAAACCTCGGCCAAAACCGATATCTTAAGTGATACCGTAGATTATGTGTTTTTAAACCGTATTGTACGCGAAGAAATGCAACAACCATCGCATTTATTAGAAACTGTTGCCAAACGTATTATTAGCAGCATTTTAAAAGAAGATAAAACGGTAAAAAAAGTAAGTGTTGCCGTTAGTAAACTAAACCCGCCTATTGGTGGCGATGTAGAAATGGTAACGATAAAAATGACGGAAAAACGTAAAAATTAGATTCTAAATAGCTAAAAAGGGGAAATATTTTTATATTTGCCCTCTCATAATTTAATATGAGATACCTGTTTCTACAGGTATTTAAGGCGTCGTGGCCGAGTGGCTAGGCAGAGGTCTGCAAAACCTTGTACAGCGGTTCGAATCCGCTCGACGCCTCCAAAAAAAAGCTTCTGGTTTATTCCGGAAGCTTTTCTTTTATAGGATTTATTTGTTCTATTTTTTCCTTGAGCAATTCTTTTTCATCTGGAAAAAACCCCTGCACTAAAAGTAAAATACCAAAGCCTAAAATAACCAAAGCAATTATTTTTTTGGTTTTAAAAATACGCCGTGGCGTAAGTTTTCGTCTAATGCGTTTGGCCACGGCTATTTTAAATAAATCGACAACCAGGTATGTTATAAGTATGGTTACAATAAAGACCTCTACCCCATTTGGGCTTACTGTTATAGAATTTGCTATTACAATAAATCCTAACCAACCTACTAAAACACCTATGTTAATAAAGTTTAAGAGAAAGCCTTTTATAAAGAGTTTGCCGTAGTTTTTTTTGATTTGAACCCGGTGGTATTCTTTTACAATAGCCCGAAAGGATTTGGATGTTTTTGTAAACGAAATAACGCCATAGGCAACAAGTAGCACCCCACCAAAAATTAAAAAGTTGGGATCGTCCTTTATTTTTTGAAGTAGGCTGTTGGCACTGTAAAACGCCACTACAATAAACAGGATATCGGCAAATATAACGCCTAAATCAAATATTAGGGCACTTTTAAACCCTTTGGTCGCACTGGTTTCCAAAAGGACAAAAAATACGGGTCCTATGGTAAACGCTAGGATGATACCAAATGGAATGGCCGCTAAAATATCATTTATCATAAGACATTATACTTGTCTTACAAAGGTAGGAAAAATAGTGGGTTTAGTTTTTGTATTCTATACGCCCGCCTAAAGCTTTGTTTTTAGTCACATTTTTAGGGGTACCATAAACAACAACAAGCCCACCGGCCCTAATTTTTATGTCTAGATTTTCAAGCGTTTTAACCTTAGCTTCGCCTCCGGCCACTATGGTTACTTCGCTATCATGGGCAGTGAGGTCTTTTGCACTGTAAAGTCCGCCTGTGCTCAGGTTAACCAGTTGCTTTTTGGCGGTACCAGAGGTTTTAACTTCGCCGCCTGTAATGGCCTTAATGTCTAGTATGGTAACCTGGGTTTGTAATTTAATAAGCGCCCCTTCTTGGGCTTTTAAGGTAAGCTCTATTTGTTTAAACTCGTGTTCTGAAGCAACAAAAGCCCCTTCGTTAGCATCGATGGTTTCTAAATTGGTAAAATACACTTTTACATAGGTATCGCGACCATCAAAGCTTTCTTCTAGTTTCATTCTAATTTTTAAGACGCCATTTTTATTGATAACCGCAACATCTTTAGCATTTTTACCAGAAATCTCTACTTTATTTTCTTCGGCTTTAATAAGCTCGACATCTATTAAATCGAAAGCTTTTAGGGTAGTAAACTCGCCTACAGTTTTGGTTATGGTGTTTTGTGAATTTGCTGTAAAAGCTAGCAGTACGGCTAGCATAAAAAGAATGTTTTTCATGAATTTATTTTTTACTTGTTCTAACAAAATCCATTCCGTTTTAATGTTTCCTAAGGTGTTTTTTACCTTACCAAAACCTTTAGGGATTTATAGCACTTATCCTAATACGAATGTTAGTTGTTTTCGGTATTAATAAATACCTGATGCAGAATCTGAAAAAGATAGGATACAAAGCATGGTTAATCAACACATTAACAACTAGTGCGACCGTTTAGAATAACTGGCTGTTAAGATGATGTTGGTAACTAAACCGTATCGTCTTCATGCTTACCAAGAAGGTAAAAATCCAAATGTTTTTTAACCAAATCGGTGTCTTTTACCTTAACAATAACTTCGTCACCCAATTGGTACATGTGTTTTGTTTCGCGGCCTATAATGGCAAATTGGCTTTCGTCAAACTCGTAATAATCATCTTTTATGTCGCGAATACGTACCATGCCCTCGCATTTGTTATCGATAATTTCTACATAAATACCCCAATCGGTAACACCAGAAATAACGCCTACAAATGCTTCATTTTCGTGGTCTTGCATAAACCTAATTTGCATGTATTTTATCGAATCGCGTTCGGCTTTTGTTGCCAAGTATTCCATATTGCTGGAATGTTGGCATTTTTCTTCGTAAATGGCCTCATTGGCGCTTTTTCCGCCATCTAAATAATGCTGAAGCAATCTATGTGCCATAACGTCGGGATAACGGCGTATAGGCGATGTAAAGTGGCTGTAGTAGTTAAAGGCTAAACCATAATGCCCAATGTTGTGCGTGGTATATTCGGCCTTGCTCATACTTCGAATGGCCAGAGTATCGACTAAATTTTGTTCTTTCTTGCCTGCCACTTCGTTTAACAGGCTGTTTAAAGAGGCTGTGGTGCTTTTTCTGTCCTTTAAGTTTAACTTGTACCCAAAGCGTCCAACAATGTTTTGTAAAGCCGCTAATTTGCTATCGTCTGGCTCGTCGTGTACACGATATATAAAAGTTTTTTGTGGTTTTTGCTTGCCTATAAACTCGGCCACTTTTCTGTTGGCCAAAAGCATAAACTCTTCAATTAATTTGTTAGCATCTTTACTGGTTTTAAAGAATACTCCTATAGGATTATTGGCCTCGTCTAAATTGAATTTTACTTCAACCTTATCGAACGAAATGGCACCTAAACGCATGCGCTTGCTACGCATTTTTTTGGCGAGCTCGTCCATTTTTAAAATGGCATCGGCAATGTCTTGATGAGTCTGGTAGGTTTCTCCAGTTAAAGATACCTCTTGGGGTATGGTATTGGTTTTAGATTCGATAACAGCCTGGGCTTCTTCGTAGGCAAATCTGGCATCGCTATAGGTTACGGTTCTTCCAAACCATTGGTCCATTACTTCGGCCTTATCGTTTATTTTAAACACGGCAGAAAAGGTGTATTTTTCTTCGTGCGGACGAAGTGAACAGGCTTTATTCGATAAAATTTCGGGTAACATAGGAACCACCCGATCTACCAAGTAAACCGATGTGGCGCGTTCGTAAGCTTCATCGTCTAAAATGGTATTGGGTTGAACGTAATGCGAAACATCGGCAATGTGAATGCCTATTTCAAACAGGCCATCTTCCAGTACTTTAAACGACAAAGCATCGTCAAAATCCTTAGCATCCTTAGGGTCTATTGTAAAAGTGAGTGTTTTACGCATGTCGCGACGCTTGGCGATTTCGGCTTCGCTAATCGATGTGTCTATTGTATTGGCATAGGCCTCGACGTCGTGTGGAAATTCGTAAGGCAACCCATACTCTGCCAAAATGGAATGAATCTCGGTACTGTGCTCGCCAGGTTTTCCTAATACTTTAAGTATTTTTCCATAAGGCGAATCGGCTTTTTCTGGCCAATCCTCTAAGGTTACCAATACTTTGTCGCCATCTTCGGCCTTGTTGGTTTTGTTAATAGGCACAAAAATATCCTTATACATTTTTGGGCTGTCTGGGATTACAAAAGCGTAGTTGCTATGCACTTGTACCACACCCACATAATCGGTTTTGGCGCGTTTAATAACTTGGGTTATCTCGCCTTCTAACTTGCCGCGTTTTTTGCGTTTATAGGGGTAAAACTCAACTTCATCGCCATCTAAAGCGCGATTAATATTGTTTGAGGCCACATAAATATCGTCTTCAAAATCGTCGCAAATTATAAACCCAGATCCTTTTGCCGTTAGGTCTAGAATACCAGTATGGTACTGTGTGGTAACCAAGGCTTTAAACTTGCCGCGTTCTACCTCTTCAATTTCTTGTTTGGCTTTTAATTGCTGTAGTTTTTTTATAATTTGGTTTCGGCTACTGGCATCGTTTACACCAAGTTTGGCCGCTATTTGCTTGTAGTTAAAACTTTTATTGCGTTCCTTTTTTAAAATACTAAGAATGGTATTTGTAAGGTTTGAAATTTTATTGTTTGAATTCTTTCTGCGTTTCTTTCTTGCCATCTACTTTTTTCTAATTATCACAAATCTAAGCTATAATATAGTAAGAACATCAGCTTATAAAAAAGTTTATTCACATTTAATATTATATTAATTGTTCTTCTTTTAAAAATTTAAAAAAATAATGATGTTTATTATAGGCTGTTAATAGTTGGCATAACTTTTTAGCATTTTATTTTGAAAATACACAGTTGACGTTCTGTTAATATTTAATTAACATTTATTTTAAATTTAACTGCTTCATTTTTAAGGATGTTTTAATAGTTGTTAACAGTTGTTTACAACCTAATTCCACACGTTTTTTTTAACATGTTTTTTAAAAAATGATGTTAGCAAGCCCTAATTTTGATGCTGAAAAGTCTTCTAAAAAAAGCGACGTTATCATTTGTTTTATTCGTCTGTATTCTGCTTTGTAAAATTTTATGAGTTTTAAAAATTTTTCTTTCATAAAGAAGTAAACAGTTATTAACAACTTATTAAGTGTAGGTGTTAAAGTAATTAACATTACCTAAAACAATATAAAATTATAGCCGGCTAGTATGGCTTCATTTTGTACCTTTACTGGAAGAAATTAACACCACAAAAACCCATAAAAATGAGACTAGCTATAGGAAACGACCACGCAGGAACCGATTATAAATTTGCTGTAATGGCGCATTTAAAAAGTAAAGGTTTTACCGTTAATAATTATGGTACAGACGCTACCGATAGTGTAGATTATCCAGATTTTGTACATCCGGTGGCTAAGGATGTTGAAGATAAGCAAGTAGATTTTGGCATTATTATTTGTGGTAGTGGCAATGGGGCCAACATGACGGCCAACAAACATCAAGGTGTACGTTCGGCTTTGTGTTGGAACAAAGAAATTGTAGCTTTAGCTAGACAGCACAACAATGCTAACGTACTTAGTATACCAGCTAGATTTACGGCCTTACCTCAGGTTTTAGAAATGGTCGATACCTTTTTAGAAACTGCTTTTGAAGGTGGCCGTCACGAAAACCGTGTAAACAAAATACCAGTATCTTGTTAGTACCAGCCTAAACCAGGCATGCCATGGCACATTCGCACAATAACTTACACCAACAGGACATGAAAGATAGAAATTTAATGGTTTCTATCTTGTTAAACATTGTTATAACCGTTACTCAAATTGTTGGGGGCTTGGTTTCTGGTAGTTTGGCCTTGTTAAGCGATGCGCTTCATAATTTTAGCGATGTTATTTCTCTGGTGGTTAGTTATGTGGCTTCTAAACTGTCTAAACAAAAGGCTTCCTTAAACCGGACTTTTGGTTACAAACGCGCCGAAATACTGGCGGCTTTTGTTAATGCTGCAACACTTATTATTGTAGCTATTATTTTAATTATTGAAGCTGTAGAGCGTTTTAATAATCCACAGGAAATAGCATCCGATTTGGTTATTTGGCTTTCCTTTATTGCCATTATAGGAAACGGGATTAGCGTGTTGTTGCTTAAAAAAGATTCTGAAAATAACATTAACATCAAATCGGCATACTTGCACTTGTTAACCGATATGCTGGCCAGTGTAGCAGTGTTAATAGGCGGCTTGTTAATGAAGTATTACCAGATGTTTTGGGTAGATAGTGTGTTAACCTTACTTATTGCATTTTACTTAATTTATGTGGGGTACGATTTATTAAAAACATCCACAAAAATGCTCATGTTGTTTACGCCTGACCACATCAATTTAAAAGCTGTTGTTAGAACAGTTAATAAGTTGAAAAAGGTTAAAAAACTACACCATGTACATATTTGGAATTTAAGTGACGACGAGCTGCATTTGGAAGCGCATTTAGATTTAAACGATGATCTTTCTACTTCAGAATTCAATACCTTGTTAATAACCATAGAGGCCTTGCTTCATGAGGAATTTAATATTAACCACGTGACCATTCAGCCAGAATATAAAAAAGATGATTCTAAAGATGTTATTGTACAGGACTAATGCTTGATATTTTTGTAAAGACATACGATGCGTTAACCAAAGACGATTTGTACCACATGCTGCAATTGCGCAGTGAGGTATTTGTTGTTGAACAGCATTGTGCCTACCAAGATATTGATGGAAAAGATGCCAAAGCCCTTCATGTTATGGGCTATAAAAACGGAAATCTTATAGCGTATACCCGCATATTTAAACCTGGCGATTATTTTAAAGAAGCTAGTATTGGTCGTGTAGTAGTTAAGCAAGACCACCGCGATTATAAGTATGGTTACACCATTATGGAAGCTTCTATAAAGGCCATTGAACAGCATTTTAACACAACCGCTATAAAAATATCGGCACAGTGTTATTTAAAGCGGTTTTACAACAATTTGGGTTTTAAAGAAACAGGAGAAGCATATTTAGAAGATGGCATTCCCCATATAGCGATGTTGTACGCAAGTAAAAAATGATATTTATTGAATAAAAGAATAAGCATACTAGGATGTGGTTGGCTTGGATTAGCTTTAGCTGTTAGTTTAACTAATAAAGGGTATAAAGTTTACGGTTCAACAACTTCTATTTCTAAATTAAAAATCCTTGAGGAAAAAAATATTAAACCATTTCTTATAGACATTAGTAAGCCTGATGTTGATATGATGGATTTTTTATCTTCCGATGTATTAATTATTGCTATTACATCTAAAAGCCTCGAAGATGTAAATAATTTAATTAGTAATATTGAAAAATCTAAAGTAAAAAAAATTCTATTTATTAGTTCTACATCTGTTTATCCATTAACAAATGGAATTGTTACTGAAGAAACTAATACAGCTATCACGCCACTTTCTAAAATAGAAAAGCTGTTTATAACCAACCCTTCTTTTAAGACTACAATACTAAGATTTGGAGGATTATTTGGTTATGATAGAAAGCCTGGAAATTTTATTAAATCTAATACAGCTGTTAAAAATCCAGAAGGGTATATAAACGTTATACATAGAGATGATTGTATAGAAATAATTGAACAAATTATTATAAAAAACATTTGGAATGAAGTTTTAAATGCCTGTTCAGATAAGCATCCAAAAAGACGCCATTTTTACCTTAAAGAGATTAAAAAAGTTGGAAAATCGACAGTTCTCTTCGATGAAAATTCAAAGAATGATTTTAAAATTGTAAGTAGTGAAAAATTGAAAACGTTACTTAATTATAATTTTAAATATGCAGATTTTGAGACTTATAAATAACAATATGGCATACAAAAATATAACTTTAGTTAGGTTAAAAAGTTAATCTTTATCTTCAGCATAGGTCACTAAAATCTCAACACGACGGTCAAATTTGGGTTCGCCGCCAAGCGGAAAATTTCGGCGCATACCAACAAATTTCATACGGCGCTTGCTTACGCCTTTTTTGGCCATATAATCGTAAATGTATTTTGCCCTGGCAACCGATAAATTGCGTTTTTTGGTTTTTCTGTCAATGGCATCGCGGCTTCCCATAGTACAACACACATGCCCTTGAATGGTAAAGTAAACATCTTTTCGTTCTACTAAAATGTTGGAGATGTCCTCTAGGGTTTTTATCGATTCGGGGAGTAGTATGCTGTAACCTGTTTTAAAAAGGATGTTTTCCAGCTTAATTCTATCGCCAGCTTTTAGTTTTCCCTTAAGCTTTTCTTCGGTGGTTAGTTTTTCTTTAGGCGCCTCTAGTTTTCTTGGTGGGTTAAAGGGTTGTACTATAATTTCCACCTTGCGGTTTAATCCTCTTACTTTATGAATGTCTTCTTGTTTTACAACCTTAAGCAAGACTTCGCCCTTACCATCTACATTGGTAATAACGCTTTCGTCAAACTCATTGTTAGAGAAAACGGTTTTTATGGCATCGGCCCGTTGTTGCGAGAGGATGAGGTTGTAGTCGTCGCTGCCCCTATCGTCGGTAAAGCCGTAAATAGATACTTTTTCGATGTCTAAATTTTCAATATCGTATAAAAAAGCCAATAACCTGCTGTATTCGGTTTCGTTAACATCAAACTTGTCAGTTTCAAAATAAACTTGATGCTTTAGGTTGCTATGTTGGCTATAGCTAGAGTACAGACTTATTAGAAATAAGAAAATAACATACAGCTTATTCATTGTACATGGTAACGATTAAGACGATGTTAATATACAAAAAAGATGCAATTTTACCTTAAATACCCATTATAGTTGTTTAAGTTAGAGAGGATATCGGTTGCTTTTTTTATTTCTGGATTGTGGGTTTTATAGTAATCGTAAAGGCCTTCCCTATATACGTAGCGTTTTACAATTTCGTCGGTTAATAGTGCTAGTATCTGACTTTTGTTTTCGTCTATGGCCAAGGTCTTGGCGTTGTTTAAATTTTCCAGCAACTTGTTATAGTCTTGTTTAATGTTATCGTCCAGTGCTTCTTTAACGGCCATTTCATGAACGTTGTTTAAGGCCTTTTCGGTTTCTGTAGTAAAGGTAAAGTTGTTGGACTTTAAGTAGGTTTTAAAGGCTTTAAAATCGTTATCGGTTAAGGCAAAGTTTTCAATGTTTTCTATGTTGTTTTTGTAGTAGTAGGTAGTGGCATAATCGAAAATTAAGAAATCGTTTAGAATTTCTTCGGTAATGATGGAGTTTTTAGTAATGGCCATTTGTTCGTCTGGGAGCACCCCGCCGCCATCAAAAACGGTTCTGCCATTTTTGGTTTTAAACTCGTTATACTTGTTTTTATCAATTCTAATGGCATTTCCTTCTTCATCGCGGTTCCAGTAGTCCAATGCTTGAATGCATCTTCCAGAAGGCGTATAATAGCGCGAAATGGTTACTTTTAGCTGGGTGCCGTAGGTTAATTTTTTTGGGCGTTGTACCAAGCCTTTTCCAAAACTTCTAGAGCCAACAATTACAGCGCGGTCCAAATCTTGTAACGAGCCCGAAACAATCTCGCTGGCCGAAGCACTTTTGCCATTTATCAAGACCACTAACGGAATGTCGGTGTCTAAGGGTTCTTTTTGGGTGTAATAGGTTTTGTTAAACTTCTTTACTTTAGATTTTGTGGTAACTACCAGCTGCCCTTTAGGAACAAATAAATTTACCACATTTACGGCTTCGTGTAAAAGCCCGCCAGGGTTGTTGCGTAAGTCTAAGATAAGGCGTTTGGCGCCTTGGGCTTTTAGATCTTTAATGGCATAAGCCGTTTGTGCAGAAATTTTACTGTTAAACTTGCTTAAAACAATGTAGCCTACCTTATCGTTTATCATGGAAAAGTAAGGAACGGCATCTATTTCTATTTCAGAGCGTTTTATGGTGGCTTGGTATTGTTTGCCTTGTCGGACATAAGTTACGTTAACTGTAGAATTTGCTGCCCCTTTTAAAAGATCGCCTGTATCTTCTTTATAGGTGGCCACATCAATGTTATTAACAGTTATAATTTCGTCTCCGGCTTTTAAGCCTGCTTTATCGGCAGGATAGTCTTTATAAGGTTCAACAATAACCAATTTGTCTTTAAGGGTTCTTACTTTGGCACCAATGCCCGTATAATCGCCTGTTTGGCGTATGCGTTCGGCTTCTACATCCTGTTCGTTGTAATATTTTGTATAGGGATCCAAATCGTCCAGCATGCTTTTTATGGCGGTATCCATTAATTGTGCTGGGTTGGTATCATCAACATAGTTCATGTTTAATTCCTTAAACAGGGTGGTAAAAATTTCTATTTGCTTGGCAATTTCAAAAAAGTCGTTTTGAAAGGCCGACCCGGTAAAGAAAATGGTTATTGCAACTATTGGAATGAGTATTTTCCGTTTTAAAAATGTTTTCATAACACGTATATTTACAATAGTTTATATTTTTTTATGGCGTTTTTTTAGCCAACGTTTTACCACAAAAAAGCTTAATATTAAGATTAAAATAAAGGGCCAAATATGAAGTATTCCCAAGAAGAATAACGAAATGCCGTTAAAGCCAGATTTTATGGCCTTCCACATTTTTTGGGCATAAGAAATAGTAGCCCCGCTTTCCTGCGCGGTGGTTTTGTAAAATTCTATGGTTAGCGTGCTTAAGGCTACTTTGTTCTGTAAATAATTTAAACGGCCTTGCTTGGCTTCGATAGCTTCTCTAATGTTAGACAATTCGCGTTCTATCTCTAAAATTTCCTTTACGGTTTTTGCTTTCGCAAGCAACTCTAAATAGCGGGTTTCTAATTCGCGTTTGGCTTTTAAACGTGCTTCTAAATCGATAAACTCTTCGGTAACGTCTTTGGCACTAATTTGTTTGGTATCAAAATAAGCTACATCGTGGCTTAGGGTATCTAGCACGGCTTGAAACGCTGTTGTTGGAATGCGTATGGTTAATCGCCTGCTTAAACGGTTGTACAGTTTATTAGACGTATCGTCCTGTATGTAACCCTTGTATTTTTTTACGGTTGAAGCAATTTTACCAAAGGTCTGGTCCAGGTTTTTAGTTTCAAATTCTAAAAAAGCTTCTTTAATTAATTTTTGTTCTACTGAAGCCGCTGGTAGGTGTTCAGATTGTTGTGGGGCACCGCCATCCATATCCAAAGCCTCGACCACAGCGGGCGATTCGTACTTATAGGCATCGTTAGAACTAGAGTTGTTGCTGCAGGCCAAAGGCAACAGGGTTATAGACAAGATGGTAAAAAGTAGTTTCATATACTAAAAAGATTAGGGTGCTGTTTTTTTTAAAAACGCTTCAAACAAACGTTGGGTTTTAGTATGTATCTCATCAAATGTTGTACCTTTTTTACCAATATACAAAATCATGAACGCATAAGATGTTTCGATGTTGTTAAAATATGCGACTTTATTTAAGCGGTAGCCTTCCCGTAGCAATCGTTTTATGTGGTTTCTATCTACGGCTTTTTTAAAATGCCTTTTTGGGACAGAAACGCCTACTTTTAATTGCGAGCGTTCGCTTAGGGGTATTTTTAAATATACCAACCGCAAGGGGTAGGCCGAAACACTTTGCCCTTCGGAAAAAAGGGAAGCAATAAGTGTTTTGCTTTTTAGTTTTTCGGTTTTGTTAAAACGGTTTTTCATGAACAATCAAAGGTAGTATTTTATAATAAAAAAAGCCTCCCAATATAAAAGTTGGGAGGCTTTTTTCGTTTTTAGAACAGCTTTTAAAGTGTTTTTGTACTGCTTTCGGTAGTCGTTACCATTGTATTGTTTTCGGTATTGATGTCTGCCATTTGGTTATTAGGGTCTATCTGCACCGATTTTACCGCTTTAGAAACAGTAAAAGTATAGGTTGGGTAAGCCCAAGCCCAATCTTTTATTTGCGTTGCTGAGGTTGGTTTTTCACCACGCATCATTTGCAACGGAATGTAAAAATCCTCGGTTGTTCCGTCGGTATAGGTTACGGTAAGGTCTATAGGCATTGGCATAAGGCCTATACGCTCTAAAGTAATATCGCTATCCGAAATGGTTTTTACAGCATAATCTATGGTGTTGGTGGTTTGAGCAAAATCCATCAAGTACCAGTCTAATTCCAAACCAGAAACCTTTTCGGCAGAACGGATGACATCAATAGGTCTTGGGTGCTTAAAGGCAAAATCCTTGTAGTATTTTTTAATGGTTTTCTTTAGGTTATCTTCACCAATAATATAACCCAATTGCGCGATAAACACGGCGCCTTTACTGTATGCTGAAATGCCATAGGCTTGGTTGTAGTTATACCTATCGGCATGGGTAGATAAGGGTTGTTCCTTACCAGATTTAGCCAAATATGCATAATTTCTGTATGCGCTTGCATGCGGGTTTTCTGCATTTTGCCCCATAATCTCGTTCATGGCCAAGTCCGAAATGTAACTTGTAAAACCTTCGTCCATCCACTCGTGTTTGCTTTCGTTGGTAGCCAGTATAAACTGAAACCATTTGTGGGCCAGCTCGTGGGCCGTTACACCAACCAAGCTACCAAACTTGCGTTGTCCTGTAATTAAGGTGCACATGGCATACTCCATACCGCCATCTCCTCCTTGAATAACCGAATATTGCTCGTAAGGGTATTGCCCAATATGGGTGCTAAAATATTCCATAAGTTCAACCGTTTTTGGTTGCAGCCTTTTCCAGTTGTCCAAATAGGTTGGGTCTAGATCTTTTTTGTAATAGAAATGCAGCATCGGGCCGTTTGGCACCTGCATGGTATCGTGAATAAAATCGGGATCGGCACCCCAGGTAAAATCGTGTACTTTTGGAGCTTTAAAGGTTAGGGTTTTTTTATTGCCGTTAACTTTGGGCTCGCCTTGAAGGTAACCAGTTCCGCCAACAACGTAATTTTTATCGATGGTTAAATTCACTTCAAAATCGCCCCATACGCCATGAAATTCTCTTCCTATATAAGGGTCTGCATGCCAGCCTTCAAAATCATATTCGGCCATTTTAGGGTACCATTGGCTCATGGACAGTGCTACGCCTTCTTTACTATTCCTTCCAGAACGACGAATTTGTACAGGTACTTGGGCATCAAAATCCATGGTAAAGGTTACCGATTCTCCAGGTTGGATGGCTTTGTCCAATTCAACCTCTAAAACAGTTCCTACCGTTTCATGAGATAGGGTTGCCCCGTTTTGTTTTAACGAATTTACATTTATATAGCCTATTTCATTGGGTTTAAGTTTGCTTATTCTATCGCCAACCCTAGCGTCTGGATCGGGAATGGTTCTAGAGCGAACATCCATTTCGCTACCCGGTTGAAAGGCGTTAAAATACAAGTGATAAAACACCTTGTTTAACACATCGGGCGAATTGTTGGTATACACCAAGGTTTGGTTTCCGTGGTATTGATAGGTGGTCACATCCATATCAATATCCATTTTGTAATCTACGTGTTGTTGCCAGTATCCAGAAGTTTGCTGCTCTTTAGACTGCTCTTGGGTTACAACGCCTTTGGTGTTTCCGCAGGACAATAAAACACCGGCAATTAGTAGGGTTAAAGAAATTCGTTTCATGGAAAGGTAATGTTTAAATAAAAAAGCTACACGATATTGGCATGTAGCTTTTTTATATAGGTTTTTAATTATAATTGGCTAGCAAGAATAAGGGCGTTGTAAGCATTGGCTATTTTAGCAGATTTGCTTAAATCTCCAATAGGCTTAACGTTATTAGCATCGCCACCTACCACAACTTGTGTGTTTAGGGCTAATCCAGAGTCTAAAATAACTTGCTTTACTTGTGCTGCTGTTAATTTAGGGTAATAAGAACGTATTAAGGCTGCAATACCGGCAACTCCTGGGGCTGCCATAGAGGTACCGCCTTTGGTGTCGTATTCGTTTTCTGGTGTGGTTGAATATACTTTGGCTCCTGGAGCAAAAATATCAACATTAATCTTGCCGTAGTTAGAAAAACCGGCAACCATGGCAGCGCCATACTTTGGTGCCAATGCCCCAACGGTAATAAAGGTGTTAGATACTTCTGGTCCGTTATCTACTTGGTCGTTAGGGTAACAAGCTTTTTGGTCTAAATCCAAGCCTTCGTTTCCTGCGGCATTAACAAAAACTACATCTTTTTCAGAGGCATAAGCAATGGCATCTCTTACCCAGTCGCTGTGTGGCGAGTAGTATTTTCCAAAGCTACCATTAATAACTTTTGCGCCGTTATCAACAGCATATCTAATGGCAAGTGCAATATCTTTATCGTACTCGTCGCCATTAGGTACGGCTCTTAAGCTCATAATTTCTACGTGGTTGGCCACCCCATTGGCGCCTAGCCCATTGTTGCGCTCGGCAGCAATAATACCGGCAACGTGGGTTCCGTGGCTTTCGCCTTTTTCGCTAGGCATAACATTGCCATTGCCATAACCAACATCGGTTAAGTCGTTTGGATTATCGCCGGTTGTTCTACCGTTAAAATCTTTGTTGATGTTGTAGTTTAATTTGTCTGAAAAATACTCAACCCCTTCTTTTACTGTTGAAAGTGCTGCTGCAGTAGAATCGAAACCATTGCTGTACATATATTGTAGCATGCCTACCGCTTGGGTTAGGGTTTCGTTGTTTTCGGCTTTGATGTTTTTTACATCTTCTGGCGTATAATCTGCTTTGTTAAGGTGTTCTGCTACCAGAGCATCGGCATTTTTTAATTGTTGGTAAATTTGCTCGTATTGATTTTTTTGCGCTAGGGTTTTTGTATGCTCTTCGTCGTACTCTGCTTTAGCGCGGGCATATTCTGGGTTGCTAGTATCGCCAGACGCTAAAATTCTTACAAACTCTAGTTGTTCGTCGTAGGCATCGCCAAGGAAATTCCACCCGTGAATGTCGTCGATATACCCGTTTTTGTCATCGTCTATGCCATTACCAGGAATTTCATCTTCATTAGTCCAAAGAACATCGTTTAGGTCTTCGTGCTCAATATCGATACCACTGTCTATAACGGCAACAATTACGGTTTCTCCTTTTTTACCTTTAATAATTTCGGCATAGGCTTTATCGACACTCATTCCAGGAATGGTATCTGTAACAAGGTCTAAATGCCCCCAGTTTTCCTTTTCGGCTTGGGTTAATTCTGTCACCTTTAAAGGCATGGTATCTACATTCTCTAAAGGTGTAGACAAAACTTCTGAAGAACCGCCACAGCTAGATAATATAGATGCTGCTACAGCTGAAAACAATACAGGTTTTAATAATCTCATTTTAAAAATTTATGTTAGTTAAAAATATCATCACACGTAAAAATCTCGTTTAATCGCACGCCTTTTTCAGTATGTTTTACCGTGATGATTTCATGATGTGCGTCGTGCTCTAAAAATAAATAATAGTTGTTGTCTGCGGCTAGATTAAGAAAGGTTTCTTTTTCGTCAAGCGTAAGCAATGGTCTGGTATCGTACCCCATAACGTAAGGAAGCGGCAAGTGCCCTGCTGTTGGTAACAAATCGGCCATAAAGCAAATGGTTTTTCCTTGGTAGTTAATCATGGGGATCATTTGTTTTTCGGTATGGCCATTGGCGAAAAAAATATCGAACCCTAGTGCGGTGTTTTTAAGCAGCTTTTGTTCTGGCAAAGCGGTAAATTTAAGCTGTCCAGAAGCCTCCATAGGGAGGATGTTTTCTTTTAAAAAAGAAGCTTTTTCGCGGTTGTTGGGTTGTGTTGCCCATTGCCAATGGGCGCTATTGCTCCAAAAGTGAGCATTTTTAAAAGCAGGCTCGTAGCCGGTTCTGTCTTTGTTCCACTGTATGCTACCGCCACAATGGTCAAAATGCAGATGGGTCATGAATACATCGGTAATATCATCTCTATGAAAGCCGTATTTTTTTAAGGATTTATCTATCGAGTCGTCGCCCCAAAGGTAATAGTAGCCAAAAAACTTATCGTTTTGTTTGTCTCCCATTCCCGTATCTATAAGGATTAAGCGGTTGTTGTCCTCAATTAACAGGCAACGCGCTGCAATATCAATCATGTTATTGGAGTCGGCCGGATTGGTTTTATGCCAAAGCGATTTTGGAACCACACCAAACATGGCGCCACCATCTAATTTAAAATTTCCAGCTTCAATAGGATATAGTTTCATAAAGAGTACACTTTAAGCTGTGCAAATTAACAAATACGTACAACTTTTTTTCTGTAAACTTAGATTATTGAGAATTATTTAACAATTTTAAGGTTTTTACTTTGAGATGCTTAATGGTTTGAAACTATTATAAAATGCGTTATTTTTATGAAAAACATACCACCATGAAAAACGTTGTGAACCAGCCGTTAAAGATTAAAAAAATGAAACTGCTTAGGTTTGGCCGTGATTTTAAACCAGATGAAGAGGTTATATTAAGGGATTATTTGGCGATAGAACGCACCCGTTTGGCAAACGAACGCACCCTGCTGTCCTATGTTAGATCGTCGCTGTATTTGTTGTTGGGGGGAATTGCTTTTTTTCAGTTAAAGAACTTTCCAGATTTTAGATATCTAGCCATGGCATCGCTGGTTTTTAGTGCCATTTTTTTTGTTGTGGGCATTTATAGGTTTATGCTTTTAAAGAAAAGCCTTAAACGGTTATACTACATGTCTGAAGGGAAAGACAACACAAACAGAACGTAATTTTTTTGGGTATGAGCACCGAACTTATAATAACGTTTTCCATTATTGTTATTGGGGTTATTCTTTTTGTTAGGGATTACTTTAGTATCGATACGACTTCCATCATCATTATGGCGTTATTTATTGTTACGGGCATACTATCTCCCGAAGAAGGCTTTTCGGGCTTTAACCATCCGGCGACCATAACCTTAGGATGTATTTTTGTAATTAGTGGTGGCATTTTCAACTCGGGTATTTTAGATGGGTTAAGCTATAAAATCATTAAACTCGCCAAGGTAAACTACATCATGGCCTTGGTAGTTTTTTGCAGCATTTCCAGTTTGTTTTCGGCCTTTATAAACGATACAGCAGTGGTGGCCTTACTGCTTCCCATTGCCCTAACGGTTTGTAGGGAAACCAACATAAAACCCAGCATGTTGCTTATGCCCATTTCGTTTGCAGCTTTGTTTGGAGGCACATGCACGCTTATAGGCACCTCAACAAACATTTTAATTAGTAGTTACGCCAAGGCGTATGGCGTGCCGGCCTTTGGAATGTTCGAGTTTAGTGCAGCAGCCTTATGCCTAATGGTAGTTGGGTTTGTTTATATGTTTTTGGTGGCCCCGTTTTTGTTGCCTAAAAAAGAAACAACAACCGAAGCACTTACCCAAAAAGCCGAAAAGTATATTACAGAAATAGAAGTCGATACGACAAGTCCGGAAATAGGACGCCCCGTAGAAAGTACGAAGCTTGTAAAAGACTTTAATGTTAACATACTGGCCATTTTAAGAAACGGCGAACTAAACCACCAATTTTTGCCCAATATGAAAATCATGGCAGGCGATATATTAAAAATTATGGCACCGCCAGCCGCCTTAAATCGGTTGTTGGGTGTAAAAGGCTATAAGGTTAGTGGAAGCAGACGTATGAAAGCTGCCGAGCAACAAACAAATGCCCATAATGTGTACGAGGTTATTATTCCCTTTGGCTCCGAGCTTTCTGGGAAATCGCTAAAGGACATGAATTTTAAACAGCAGTTTAAATGTGTGGTGGTTGCTATTAGGCAGCGCGGTGAGATTGTGTACAACAAACTATCAAATACCATACTACAAGAAGGTGATATGCTTTTGTTGTTGGGGCAAAACGAAGAAATCGATTATTTAGAGGAAAACCAATTGGTTATTAAGTTGTCCGAATACACTAAAAAGAAAACCAATTACCGCAAGGCTATTCCAGCCATTTTAATAGGAATAGGCGTTATACTGGCAGCAACCTTTAATCTAACGTCAATTTTAATAAGTGCCATGATTGGGGCCTTATTAATGATTATGACAAGAACCCTAGAACCCATAGAAGCCTATAAAGCGGTAGAGTGGAAAGTTATTTTTATGATGGCGGGAGTTCTTTCAATGGGAACGGCTTTAGAAAAAACAGGAGGGGCCTTGCAGATTGCCGATTTTATTAAAGCAACTTTGGGGCAGTACGATGCCCAAATAACCCTAAGTATTTTGTTTTTAGCCACGGTTATTTTTACCAACCTTATTTCTAGCAAGGCCACGGCTGCTTTAATGACCCCCATTGTTATTAGTCTAGCTGCAGCCATGGAGGTTAATTCCAGACCTTTTTTAATTGCCGTTATGTTTGCTTGCTCACTAACCTTTATGACCCCCATGAGCTACCCCACAAACACGATGGTTTATGGCCCCGGAAACTACAAATTCAACGATTTTTTAAAATTTGGCGGACCTTTAAACCTGATAATTTGGTTGGCAGCATCGGTGGTAATTCCTTATTTTTTCCCGTTTAAATAGCTTGGGTTGCGCCTTTACAGCTGCTAAAAAAGCCACGTTTTTTTTTGATGTAACCCCATTTTATAGTAATATTACCGTTGCGGTTAACCCCTTAACTAACTATATGGTAGAATTAGCAGGAATCATTGTTTTAGGCATATTGGCACAATGGGTGGCTTGGCGGTTAAAATTACCAGCCATTTTACCACTAATTTTAATTGGCTTGTTTGTCGGGCCAATTTCCACACTGTTTTCCCATGATGGCTCTAAATGGATTGAGCCTGTTTGGAATGGTCAAAAAGGCCTTTTTCCAGGCGATAGCCTATACAACTTTGTTTCGTTGGCCATTGGGGTTATCCTGTTTGAAGGTGGCTTAACCTTAAGAAGAAACGAAATCTCTAAAGTGGGGCCTGTTATTTTAAAGCTAATTAGTATAGGCGCCACAGTAACCTTTATAGGGGCTGCTATAGCCACCTATTACATTACGGGGCTTAATTGGAAAATCTCGTTTTTATTTGCGTCGCTTATTATTGTTACGGGACCAACCGTAATTGCGCCTATTTTAAGAAACATTCCTTTAAAGAAAGACATTTCTGCCGTACTAAAATGGGAAGGCATATTAATCGATCCCATTGGTGCTCTGGTGGCTGTTTTGGTTTTCGAGTTTATAAGCATTGGTGACAGCTCCGGTTATACCTTGCAAGCTTTTATGGAGTTTGGCAAGATTTTAATTGTTGGCTTTTCTTTTGGTACTACGGCGGCATTGGCCTTGTATTTTGCCATTAAAAAGAAACTCATTCCACACTATTTATTAAATGTTGCCGCATTATCGGTTGTTTTATTGGTGTTTGTAGAATCCGATATTTTTGCCCACGAGTCTGGGTTATTGGCCGTTGTGGTTATGGGCATGGTTTTAGGAAACAGCGATTTGCCTAACCTAAAAGAGCTTTTGTATTTTAAGGAGTCGCTTAGTGTTCTGTTAATTTCCATCTTGTTTATTTTACTTTCAGCAAACGTAAACCTAGAAGATTTGCTTATTGTTTACAACTGGAAAACAGCACTGTTAATGGGGGTAATTATATTTTTACTAAGGCCCATAGGTGTTTTCCTAAGTACGGCAAAATCGGGTTTAAAACTCAACGAAAAGGTTTTTATAAGTTGGGTAGGGCCTAGAGGTATTGTTGCTGCCGGTATTGCATCGTTATTTGGCACCAAACTGGTTTTAAAGGGCGAACCCTATGCCGAGTATATTACCCCATTGGTGTTTACAACAGTGTTGGTAACCGTGCTTTTAAATGCTGCTACAGCGCGCCATTTTGCTAAATGGGTAGGGGTGTATTTAACCAAAAGCGATGGGATTCTTATGGTTGGCGCCTCTAAAGCCTCGCGCGTCATAGCCAAGTATTTAATGGAGAATAATAGGCATATTGTGCTTATTGATAGTAATAAGGACAACATTCTTAAGGCCAAATCTATGGGGCTAGATGCCCTAGAGGCCAACGTTTATTCAGAAGATTTATCTAACGATATTGAATTGAGTGATATAGGGTATTTAATGGCCTTTACTGGTAGCGATCAAATTAACAAGTATGCGATTAAACGCTTTAAAACCCATTTGGGAGAATCTGGGTCGTACAGGCTTGTTTCTTCAGATGAAATACGAAACAACGACATCGAGTTTGAAGATAAGGAAACCATATTTTCGACCAAAGACGATTACATTAACTTTAGCGAAGCGGCTAGGGATTTTCCTTTTGTTAACGAGTTGGTTGTAAATACCAAAGAGGCTTTTCTTAAGAAGATAGACATTTTAAACAACGAGCAGAAATCTATTCCGTTGTTTATAAAAGACACCTCGGGAGAACTGCACATTATATGCTCGTTGCCCGAGGCGTTTGCTTTTGAAAAAGGCTTTAAACTGGTTTATCTAGGAAAGCCTGTCGACGACTTTGAAAAAGACGACAGAATCGTCGCTTAATCGTTAAGTTTTAAAACGGCCATAAAGGCTTGTTGTGGAATTTCAACATTCCCAACTTGACGCATTTTCTTTTTACCTTTTTTCTGCTTTTCAAGAAGCTTACGTTTTCTGGAAATATCACCGCCGTAACATTTGGCAGTTACATCCTTACGCAACGCTTTTATCGTTTCACGAGCAATAATTTTTGCGCCAATGGCGGCCTGAATAGGAATGTCAAACTGCTGTCTTGGTATTAACTCACGTAACTTTTCTGTTATCTTTTTTCCAATGGTATAGGCATTATCAGCATGTATTAATGCCGAAAGCGCATCAACGGGTTGCGAATTCAAAAGAATATCGACACGAACTAATTTTGACGTTTTCATACCAATTGGCGAATAATCAAAAGAAGCATAACCTTTAGAAACCGTTTTTAACCGATCATAGAAATCAAATACAATTTCAGCCAATGGCATATCAAAAGATAGTTCAACACGTTCAGTTGTTAAATAGGTTTGATTGGTTATTACACCACGCTTATCAATACACAGCGACATCACGTTGCCAACAAAATCTGCTTTTGTAATAATGGTGGCTTTTATAAAGGGTTCTTCAACACGATTTAAGGTTGAAGGTTCTGGTAAATCACTAGGATTATTTACGATAATAACATCATCGGGATGTTTATTGGTAAAGGCGTGATACGATACGTTAGGAACGGTGGTAATAACCGTCATATCAAACTCACGTTCTAAACGCTCTTGAATGATTTCTAGGTGGAGCATGCCCAAGAACCCGCAACGAAAACCAAAGCCTAGTGCGGCAGAACTTTCAGGTTGAAAGACCAACGAGGCATCGTTTAATTGCAATTTTTCCATAGAGGCTCTTAAGTCCTCATAATCTTCAGTGTCTACAGGGTAAATCCCGGCAAAAACCATGGGTTTTACATCCTCAAACCCACTAATGGCATTTTTAGTAGGGTTTTTGGCATCGGTTATGGTGTCACCAACCTTTACTTCTTTAGCTTCTTTTATGCCTGTGATTAAATAACCTACATCTCCTGCCTTAATTTCTTGCTTTGGAAGCTGTTTTAATTTGAGCGTCCCAACTTCATCGGCAAAATAGTTTTTATCGGTGGCGATAAACTTAATGTTTTGCCCTTTTGTGATTTTCCCGTTTATAACCCTAAAGTAGGTTTCAACACCGCGGAAAGGGTTGTAAACCGAATCGAAAATTAAAGCTTGAAGCGGCTCATCTACATTCCCTTTTGGTGCTGGAATACGTTCAATGATAGCTGTTAAAATAGCTTCAATACCCAAACCAGTTTTGGCACTGGCAGGGATAACTTCGGCAGGGTCGCAACCTAATAGATCAACAATATCATCGGTAACTTCTTCGGGGTTGGCACTAGGCAAATCCACCTTGTTTAGTACAGGAATAATCTCTAAATCGTTCTCTAAAGCTAAGTACAGGTTAGAAATGGTCTGTGCCTGTATGCTTTGTGCGGCATCTACAATTAATAGCGCACCTTCGCAGGCGGCAATAGATCGTGAAACTTCATAAGAAAAATCGACATGACCAGGCGTATCTATTAAGTTTAAAACGTATTGCTCACCATTATGAACGTAATCCATTTGTATGGCATGCGACTTAATGGTAATACCACGTTCGCGCTCCAAATCCATACTATCTAATAATTGGTTCTGTTTTTCCCTTTCGGTAACAGATCCCGTAAAATCCAATAATCTATCGGCAAGCGTGCTTTTTCCGTGATCGATGTGTGCAATAATGCAAAAATTCCTAATATGCTTCATAAGCGCTTTACACTAAATTTAATGCTGCAAATATAGTTGATTTCTCAACGTAAACAGCAATATTGTTAACTTGTTGATACACTTACGGTTTTTCCGTAACAAAAAGTTTAAAACAAATAGTATATTAGCAGCATTAAACCAAAACAAGTTGATTATTATAAAGCAATTAGCCCAACTAACACTGTTTTTCTTAACCTTGGTTGCGTTTTCACAAGAATTCTCGATTTCTGGAACTGTTCACGATGTTAATGGCGCCCCTATCTCGTTTTCGAATGTTATTCTTTTAACAGAAACCGATGCTGCGTTTGTGGCGGGCACCACCACCAATACCGATGGCTCCTTTGTTGTTGGTCCTGTTGAAAAAGGCAGCTATCTTTTAAAAATAACGTTTATAGGATATGAAGATTATACCAAAACGTTAGCTGTAGAGGCCCAGACCAACCTGAACCAAATTACCTTAATAGAAACGGCCGAAAGCCTTGACGAGGTAAGCATTACCTATAAAAAACCAACGGTTAAAAAAGAGCCCGATAGAATTGTGTTTAACATAGAAAACTCGGCCTTAACCCAAGGGAATATAATGCAGGTTATGAAAAGTACCCCCGGCGTTTTGGTTATTGGAGGTAAGATTTCTGTAAAGCATACCGAACCTACAATTTTTATAAACGGTAGAAAAGTGCATTTGTCCTCAGATGAGCTGTCGCAATTGCTTGAAAGCTCCGATGCCAATAACATTAAATCTATCGAGGTTATTACAAACCCCTCGGCCAAGTACGATGCCACTAGTGGTGCTGTGATAGACATCATCATGAGCAAAAACTTGGTAACAGGCTATAGGGGCAATATTTTTACAAACTACACCCAAGGTGTTTTTCCCAGATACAATGTAGGGACAGGACATTTTTTTAAGTCGGATAAAATTAATTTTTACACCAATTACAGCTATAGTCAAGATAAAATAAATAGAAACAACGAAGAGGAAACCTCGTATTTTAACGGCACGGCCATTGATGAGGTGTGGAAATCCAGATTAAACAGAAACACTTGGTCCAAAACCCATAACCTCAATTTTAATTTTGATTTCTTAGCCGATGATAAAAACACCTTAAGCCTATCGGCAACTACAATGTGGCTTCCGGATTTTGAATATAAAATTGCCAACCGAACCAATATTTATAACAACAGCAACAGCTTACAGTACTATTTTTTATCGCATAGCTTTTCAAACGACACCAAACAAAATCTGGGATTTGATTTTGATTATGAGCATAAATTCAACACCAAAGGAGAAGCCTTGTTGTTTAACGCCCACTTTACAACCTACGACATGGAAATGGATCAGCGCGTGACAAGCCGTTATTTTACTAATACAAATGCCTTTACAAACACAACAAGCTTTGTAACGGACAACAATCAGGAAACCAAAATCTATTCCTCTAAACTAGACTATAAACTACCTGTTGGCGAGACGTTTACTTTTGAAACAGGACTAAAATACTCTAACGTTAATACCAACAGCAACATTACCCATTTCGATATGGTTGGTGGTACACCGGTACTTAACCCAAACAACACCAATGCGTTCGATTATAACGAGGATGTTTTTGCAGGTTATGCCAACCTCTCTAAAGATTGGAGCAAGTGGAGCCTTGTGGCAGGATTGCGTGCCGAACAAACCAATATAGAAGGCCTTTCGGTAACCACTAACCAAACGGCTAACCAAGAGTATTTAAAATGGTTTCCCAACGCCAGCATAAGCTTTAACCCCTCCGAGAACATCTCGATTTATACCAATTACAAGAAAAGCATTATTAGGCCCAATTACCGCGATTTAAACCCTTTTAGGTTTTACTTAAACGATAATACCAGCGTGACTGGAAACCCCAACCTAAAGCCTGTAGTAGTCGATCACGGTGAATTTGGTATCGCGCTCTCGGGAACATATTTTATAGAGGCATACTACAAGAAGATGGATGACAATATTTACGAAATCCCCATTCAAGACAACACAAACAATACGTTAAGTTGGGTGCCTACAAATTTTGATGAAACCATAGAGTATGGCTTCGATTTTGTTGCCAGTACCTACCTTACCAACCGCTGGTACATATATGCCGTAACCTCGTTTTACAATGTTCAGGACAGCAATACCTTTCAAAACGAAAACATTGTACAAGACCAATGGTCTAACTACAGCGTATTGCAAAATAACATAACCTTATTAAAGGACAATTCTTTAAACATTGATTTAGCATTGCATTACAGCAGTAAAAACCTGCAAGGGTTTAGAACAATAGATGGTATGGTTATATCTACATTGGCCATTTCTAAATCGCTTTGGAACAAGAAAGCCATCTTTTCTGTTATTGTAGAAGATTTGTTTAACGATCAAGATTACGACTACTATGTTAGGTATAGCAACCAAGCGAATAAAAGCTATGCCGATTTCGATAACAGATACATAAAACTGGGCTTCCGCTATAAATTTGGAAACACCTTGCTACAAACCAACAACCGGTCTAAAAACCTAAAAGAAAGGGAGCGTTTAAAAACAAAAAGTTAACACATTATCGCTTTTAACATCAGTGTTTGTTTTTAATTAAACAGTTAAAAATAATTTTTATATATTTGATATTAAGCTAATTAAATTTTTATGAAAAATGATAATATTACCAAACCAAACCAAACCAAACCAAACCAAACCACAATAGGTATGCGTATTTAAGTTTATGTATATTTGTTTTTGTTCTCTGTTTTCAAGCTTGTCAAAAAGATGACGAGTTTGTAGATGGAAATAACCAATCTTCATTAAAAGAAGAAAGTAGGTTAAGTGTTATTTCTCTTGAGGAGTTTAGCCAAGAAAGTCAAACACAAAGACAGTTAGATAAACTAAGAAAAATATTTAACGTTACTAAGCATAAAGAAAACCTTAGCGTTAACGAGAGAGTAACATCTACTGATGGTGAAATCACCTTATTAACCGATAAAATAATTAAAGTAGTTACCGATTCTTCTGCTACATACTCCTTTTTGTTAGAAACCCCTACTTTTCAGACTTCTGCATTCGAAAATCTAGTTTTAGAAATTAAACACGATACCCTTATAAATTATTATTTGTTTAGGTACATAGACCGAGAAAAAGTTACTGATACAGAATTTAACTATGATTTAAGTGTTCAAAATATAGATGAAGATATTTTTACTTTGTCATCATTGTTAAATGAAAGTTCAAAAATTGTGTGGAGTTATGGAGGCTGTGATTATCATTACGTAATGAAATGTACTGATTGCGATGGAGGTTGCGGTGATTGTTTTCTTGAATTGTTTGCTGTCACTTGTTCAGGGGGAACAGGAAATACATCAGGAGGCGATGGCGGTAACACGTCAGGCGATGGAGGTACCATTGGTTCAGGTGACTTAGGAGGCACAGGTACAGGTGGCACAGGTGGAGGTGATGGACCAACCGACACCTCGGGCGATGGTGTACTTGACGGAGACCATGGCGGAGATGAAACAGTCCCCATAAGCACATCGCCAATAGGGGTTAATGAGCCTAGTGACAAAGACGATATTATAGATTGCCTTGGCGGTGCAGGTAGCTTAACCTTAGCCCAACAAAACTGGTTAAATAATGCGAGCGAGGTAATGCTTAAAAAAATGGCAACAGCCATTAAAAAGTCGGGTTGTAGTGCTGTAAGCGATATTATTTTAGATTATATTGATAATAACGAAACCCAAGATTTTGATGACTATGTGGATGAGGAACTTGAGTGTTACTATTTAAATGAGCTAACAGATAATGCTTATTTTCAAAACGCATTAAACGATTTACAAAATTATATTGAGGACACCACCGAAACCAACGAGCAAGGCTTTGAGGTTTCATTTGCCAATAATGTACTATCTACCAATTTTAAAGAAGGTAGTTACGATGGCGTAAAATTAAACCATGGCGGTAATATAACAGGCGGGATGCATACCCACCCAGACCAAGGTAATCCTATGTTTTCGGGGAAAGATGTCTATAAATTATTTAAATATTGCCAAAGTATAAGTTATAATACTAATAGTGACAGTAATGTAAACATACATAATGCCTTTTCTGTAGTAACTACACCTAATGGTACGTATATGATAAAAGTAAGAGACTATAATGCATTAAGATATTTATGTAGTAGTAATGTATTAGGTAATAACTCAGAGCAAAGACAAGATAGACTAGATGTTTTGATATCTTCAGGAACTTATGGAACTAGTAATGAGAATGATTATTTAAGAGAATTTTTAACAACTTTTGAAGACATTGCAGAAGATTATGGTTTATCTAAATCACCGCTATATTTATATAAATTAAACACGACAGACCATACGTTTGAAAAAGTAAATCTGGACGCTAATAATCAACCAGAAATAACACCTTGTAATTAAAAAAAGAAACTATGAAGTCAATAATTAAAGTTATATTTATACTATTTTTAGTAAGCTGTAAAGCACAAAATATTATACCTCTTTATAATGAGGGGAATTACCCTAATTATATTAGTGGAGTTCCTGAATATTATAAAGATGTCGGTAACGATTTTAATCCATACGTAGGAACATGGTCAGGTAACTTGGGTAATGACACATTAACCATAACCTTTAATAAAGTGGTTAATTTTTTAGATTCATCTGGAGATTATTTTGACTTTTTAGTGGGTGAATTTCGCTATGAGGAGAATGGACAAGTATTAGTGGATACTTATCCAGAAATAATATCAAACGACCCTAATGGTGTTCCTTTAATTATTAATCCTAACCCATGGAATAATAGTATTAATTCGACTAGTATAAGAACTTATAACAGAGGTTTTCCACCTTGTCCGGAATGCGCTCCCAATACCCGATTTATTTTTTTGAGTATTGTAGAGCCTAACGATATATGGGGTAAAATACGTATGGCTAGGTTTGAAGAAAATGGTGTGGAAAAATTACGTATGCGAATTACAAATACCTATGCAGGAGATAGTCCCAACGAGCTGTCTATACCCGAAAATAGTATTTGGACTTTGGTTAAGCAGGAGTAGTAAAACTAAGTGTTTACAGTAAGTTTGAAAAATAATTCTGTTAAACAAAAACAAACATTTTTAAAAAAAAGCTAATCTACCCATTCGGCAATAAACAGGTTGGTGTCGTGACCACCACCATTATTTCGGTTAGAGGAGAAAATCAATTTTTTACCATCATTAGAAAATACGGGAAAGGCATCGAAGGTTTCGCTATGGGTCACACGCTCCAAGTTCTTTCCATCAATATCTATTAAATACAAATTAAAAGGGAAGCCTCTTTCGGACTCAAAATTTGATGAGAATAAAATTTTCTCGCCGCTTGGGTGAAAGAACGGGCTCCAATTGGCATTTCCTAAATTGGTAAGTTGGCGTAAATCACTACCATCGGCATTGCAAATATAAAGTTCCATTTGCGTAGGTTGTACTAGGCCTTCGGCCAATAAATCCTTGTATTCTTTAATTTCTGCCTCGGTTTTTGGGCGCGACGATCTAAAAATTAACTTGCTACCATCTGGCGAAAAGAAGGCCCCGCCATCGTAACCAAGCTCAAAAGTAATTTGTGTCACATCACTACCGTCAAGATTCATAGTGTACAATTCTAAATCACCACTTCTATCTGATGTGAAAACTATTTTATCACCTTTAGGCGATACGGTTGGCTCGGCGTCATACCCCTTTTCGTTGGTTAGCTGCTTAACGATATTGCCGTTTAAATCGGCCACAAAAATGTCGTAAGAGTCGTAAATGGGCCAAATGTACTTGCCATTTTTACGCATGGGTGTTTCTGGGCAAATGCTATCACCCAAATGGGTAGAGGCATAAATAATATGCTTGTTGTCCGGCAAAAAATACGAACAGGTGGTACGCCCCTTACCGGTACTTACCATAGGAGGAATAGCGGCTTCCCAAGTCTCATCAACATGCATCAAAAACATTTGGTCGCAGCTTACATTCCAGTTGGGGTTGTTGGACTGGAACACCAATTGCTTGTCGTCAAAACTCCAATAGGCTTCGGCATTATCGCCACCAAAGGTTAACTGTTTTAACGATTTAAAGTGCTTCTCGCCAGGGTAAATAAGGGTGTCTACCCATTTGGTGGCTCCGGCATGAGCATCTGTAGTGGTTTTAGAATCGTTTTTGCAAGCCATAGCTAAAGTTAAAAGTAATGGCAAAAGGTAAAATCGTGACTTCATAGTATAATGCTTGTAACTTATGGTAATTATTACCTAATTTTGCTCAAAAATAAGTTTATTATTATGAAACACCAATAGTTAGGTGTTTGTATAACAATTAAATCGTTACAGATGAAACAAGTGCTGCTATGCGTTCTTTTTATTGCCCTGTTGGGGTGTAAGCAAGAGAACACCTATAAAAATGAAATAAAAGCCGATGTAGCTTTTTTGGCCGATGATAAGTTGGAAGGCCGAAAAACAGGCACAAAAGGCGAGCAGGAAGCGGCAGCCTATATTGTTGAGCGCTTTAAAACAATAGGGCTATTGCCAAAGGGTACGGCAGGTTATTACCAAACGTTTTCGTTTAACCCTAAAACCAATCCGCACGAAGAAGCAAAATTTGTTACCGCAAACGAAGATGGCACTGTAACAGGAACCAATGTGTTGGGCTATATAGATAACCAAGCCGAACACACCATTATTATTGGGGCACATTACGACCATTTGGGCTATGGCGACGAAGGGTCGTTGCATCGCGGTAAAACCAAAGAAATACACAATGGTGCCGACGATAACGCTAGTGGCGTTGCCATAATGTTAGACCTAGCAGCAAGACTACAAGGCAAAAACACGGCAAACAACTATTTGTTTATGGCTTTTTCTGGAGAAGAAATGGGCCTTTTAGGGTCTAATTATTTTGCTAAAAATGCAACCCTAGATTTGGCTAAAGCCAATTACATGATTAATATGGATATGGTTGGCCGTTTAAAACAAGACAGCACTTTGGCCGTTTACGGTGTGGGTACATCGCCGCGTTTTAAGCAAACGTTGGCGTCTAACAACACGCATTTTAAACTCATTGAACACGAATCGGGGATTGGCCCATCAGACCACACCTCCTTTTACTTACAAGATATTCCCGTATTGCACTTTTTTACTGGGCAACACGACGATTACCACAAGCCAGGAGACGATACCGAAAAGCTGAACTACAAAGGAATGGATTTAATTTCCGACTACATCCTGGCCGTTATTTCAGAGCTTGACGACAATGGAAAACTGGCTTTTAGAAAAACCAAAAACGAAAGCGAGGAAACCCCGCGGTTTAAAGTTGGTTTAGGCGTTGTGCCAGACTATATGTTTGATGGCGAAGGCATGCGAATAGATGGCATTAGCGAAGAGAAGCCCGCACAAAAAGCAGGCTTGCAAAAAGGCGATATTGTGGTTAAGTTGGGCGATAGCACCGTAACCGATATGATGAGCTACATGAAGGCCTTGTCGGTATTTAGCGCTGGCGATAGCACCACCATAGTAGTAAAGCGAGCAGGAAGTGATGTAGAAAAGCAGATTCAATTTTAATGGTAAAAATAGCAGACATAGAATTACCGGATTTTCCGTTGTTGTTAGCCCCTATGGAGGACGTTAGCGACCCGCCGTTTCGTGCCTTGTGCAAAGAGCAGGGTGCCGATGTGGTCTATACCGAGTTTATTTCCAGCGAAGGCTTAATTAGAGATGCTGCCAAAAGCACCATGAAGCTGGATATTTATGAAAAGGAACGCCCTGTAGGCATTCAAATTTTTGGGGCCAACCTAGAGAGCATGCTAGAAGCTGTAGATATTGTAGAAAAATCGAATCCGGATATTATTGACATTAACTTCGGTTGCCCTGTAAAAAAAGTGGTTAGCAAAGGTGCTGGAGCGGGCATTTTAAAAGATGTTTGCTTAATGGAATCGCTTACAGCAGAAATTGTAAAGCGCACCAAATTGCCCGTTACGGTAAAAACCCGTTTGGGCTGGGACCACGACTCCATAAAAATTGTTGAGGTTGCCGAACGCCTTCAGGATGTGGGCTGCAAGGCCATTTCCATACACGGGCGCACAAGGGCACAAATGTATAAGGGCCATGCCAATTGGAAACCTATTGCCGAAGTAAAAAACAACCCCAGAATGCATATTCCTGTATTTGGCAATGGTGATGTCGATACGCCAGAGCGCGCTGTAGAAATGCGTGACCAATACGGGTTAGATGGTGCCATGATAGGTAGGGCAACCATAGGAAATCCTTGGTTTTTTAAACAGGTAAAGCATTATTTTAAAACAGGCGAACACCTGCCCCCAATTACACTAGAAGAACGGGTAGAGGCCGCTAGGCGTCATTTGGAAATGGCCATTGATTGGAAAGGCGAAAAGCTTGGTGTTTTTGAAACCCGCCGCCATTATACCAACTACTTTAAGGGCATTCCGCATTTTAAGGAGTACAGAACTAAAATGGTAACCAGCGACGATCCAAACGATGTGTTTGCTGCTTTTAATGAGGTGTTAGAAGCCTTTAAAGGCTACCAGTTCGTATCTTAATTGAAAAACTACTCTAGGCACTCTGCATTGGGCTTCCATTAAAATGGCATGCCAATGAAAAAGAGGCGTGCAAAATAAAAGCATGCTGGTTTTAGATGTTGAGGCTGGCTCGTTTCAGGGGCTTATTTATTGGACTTCAATTAAGGCTTTCGAAATTCTGCTCGATGCCACTTTTGAGGCTATAATTCCCAAACAGGAAATGGTTAAAAACACGAGTATAAGGTTTTCCCATTTCACAATCATTGGATAGGGTAACGATGGGGTAATCATAACCAAAGCAAAGGCGATTTGTAAGCGTACAATAATATAGCCTATGGCCAACCCCAAAACACCACCTAAAACAGACATTAAGCTGCCTTGGTAAAAGAAAATACGTTGAATGCTTTTTAAGGTAGCCCCCGTACTGTACAAGGTTTTTAAGTTGGCTTTTTTATCTAAAATCATCATAATAAGAGAGCCAATAACATTAAAAAGTGCAATAATCAGAACTAACGTAAAAATTAGGTAAACCGCCAAGTTTTCGGTGTTTAGCATTTTGTACAGCGCATCGTTTAACTGGGCCTTATTTTTAAGGGTGACCTTGTTTCCTAAAACCCCAAGAATCTCGTTTCGGGCTTCTGCTTCGGTAGCATTGGGGTGCAGCTTAAACTCTATGGCCGAGTAGCTATTTTTAGGAACTTCCAAGAGGGCCCTAGCCATGTCAATAGGCGTGTAAATGTAGGTGTCGTTTAAAGTTTCGTTTACATCAAAAATACCAACATTTATAGCGTGAAATGAATTATAGGCTTCTTTTAACGATGTAATTTGGCCTTTTCCGGGCTTTGGCACATAGAGATTTAATTTTTTTCCGTAGTCTAAAACCCCAATAGAAAGGGTGTTGGAAATGCCCATGCCGGTGACTACTTGGTTAGATTTTGATGTTAGCCAATTGCCGTAAGCAATTACAGAATCTATAGCTGTTACGGTTTGGTAGTTCTCATCAACACCTTTTATAAACGCATTGGGGTAGTTTTTAGTTTCATAAGCCACAAACACCCGCTCCTCAATAATTTTAGAATGGGCGCTAACGGTTTTTAGGGTGCTTAGTTTGCGGGTTTCTGCTTCTGTAAGCACCATGTATTTTCCTGTTGCAGGCTGAGCCTTAAGATCGGGATCGATAATGGAGGTAAACTGCAGGGTAAAATCCTTAAGCCCGGCAAACCCCGACAAAACAATAAACAAGGCCGCAGAACCAAGAACAATCCCTATGGTAGCAATAATGGTAATGTAATTTATAGCATTATTGGAACTTTTGGTAAAAAGGTAACGCTTAGCGATGTAAAAGGAAAAATTCAATTACGACTTTTTTCGTTTGTCCAAGAGGTCTGGGTTTTCAATGGGGTTGTCTTTACCTTTTAACGACCGCTCGATACTGTCGATGTACTCCAACGTATCATCAATGTAAAAATGAAGCTCGGGCATTTTGCGCAATTGGTTTTTGGTGCGCTGGGCCAATTCGTGCTTAATTAAATGCTTGTTAGAAGCAATGCCATCTAATAGTGCTTCGGATTTATCCTTTGGAAAAATACTTAAGTATACCTTGGCGTTGGATAGGTCTACCGTAACCCTTACCTTGGTTACCGAAATAATAATGCCTCTTAAACCACTTTGGGTTACAGCCTTTTGCAGCACATCTACCAAATCCTGCTGTAATACCGAAGCGATTTTTTTCTGTCTTTGCGTTTCTTCCATAAGTAATCCCACTAAATCGTTAAACTTTCAAGGTACAAAAATAACGGTTATTTGATTATTATGTTATTTTTAGGCCACATTTCACAATATTAATCATGAGAAAGATAGAACACATTGGCATAGCGGTAAAAGATATTGAGGCTTCTAATAAGCTTTTTGAAAAGCTGTTTAATGCACCCCATTACAAAATGGAAACGGTGGCTAGCGAGGGGGTGCTAACCTCGTTTTTTGCCTCGGGCCCCAATAAAATTGAATTGCTGCAAGCAACCACCCCAGACAGCCCGATAGCCAAATTTATAGAAAAAAAGGGCGAGGGCATTCACCATATTGCCTTTGATGTAGCCGATATTACTGCCGAAATAGCCCGCTTAAAACAGGAGGGTTTTGTTGTTTTAAACGAGACACCCAAGCAAGGTGCCGATAATAAACTGGTGGCCTTTTTGCACCCAAAGTCTACCAATGGGGTATTAATTGAGTTGTGCCAAGAGATAAAGGCGTAAAAAACCTTGTAGGATTTTAAAATATGTAGTAATATTGCACACTCTTTTTTAAAGGAGTATATTAGTGTTATGCTAATGGGTCCTATAACTCAGTTGGTTAGAGTATCTGACTCATAATCAGAAAGTCCCTGGTTCGAGCCCAGGTGGGACCACAGATTGAAAATGAAAGCCTTACAGAAATGTAAGGCTTTTTTTGTGCTTTCAGATGAAACATTTTTGGATTAGCGATATTAATTGTGATTATCAAAAAAAAGTCCCAATCCCTACTACTCACTACTAACTACCCACTACCCACTGCTATACTGAGTGCCACCAAAGGGTCACGTCTTCCGTCTTGGTTCCTGACTCTTGGCTCCTGATTCTTTATTTCTGATTCTATTAAATGACAACTGACACCCCGCAACAGTATTCCCGTCTCACGCCTCACGCCTCCCGTCTCACCACTCCCGCCTTGGCTCCAGTATAGCTTAAGTATGGCTTCGGTATGGATAAAGTATGAAAGAAGCCTTTGGGCATAAGAGGCAGTTAAAGCATAAAACGGAAAAAACAGCACATAAAGGCAGAAACGAACACCCGCTAAAAACGACCCTCGCTACCGCACGATTACTCCGGTAAACTCAGTACAAGTGTGTCGTGTGGTATTAACAAAACAACAACTATAAACCATGAACCGTAATTATAAATGTCATAATCCAGAAGGATTGATTTTTAAACCACCTGCAACCCATTTAATAACAATAAATTAAATGCCTTTTTCGTTTGCCATAAGCCAAAAAAACATATCTTTGAGTTAAAGAACCGTGAGGCAAACAGCAGTAAAATCGCACTTAATCGATTTTATTTGCACTTAAAAGATGTTTTTTGTTTTGCCCATAGCGTTTTTTTTATACATTTACAGCTAAATGAAAACACAGTACAAACCCATATTGGTGTCCGTTTTATTGGTGTTGCTAAGTTTTGTGTGTACGGCACAAAATAGTGAAAGCCTTCCTGCTCCTCAACCTATGACAGGACCAATACCACCAGGAACCCCTATAGATGGTGGGGTGTATGTGGTTGCCGGTTTGGCATTGGCCTATGGGGCCTACAAAAAACGAAAGGCCTTAAAATAGGCACGTATTCTTAATTTTTTACCGAATTTATTTTCTGAACGTATTTACCAATAACATCAAACTCTAGGTTAACAACGCTGTTAAGTTGTAGTTGGTTAAAGTTGGTGTGTTTAAACGTATAAGGAATAATGGCCACACTAAAGGTGTTTATGCCAGAGTTTACTACGGTTAGGCTTACCCCATTTACGGTAATAGAACCTTTTTCAATGGTTAGGTTGTTTAGTGCGGCATCGTACTCAAAGGCAAATTCCCAACTGCCAGCATGTTGCGAAATATTGGTGCAAATAGCGGTTTGGTCTACATGGCCCTGAACAATATGGCCGTCTAGCCTATCGCCCAGTTTCATGCCGCGCTCTAGGTTAACAACGTCGCCAACGCTTAACTGGCCAAGGGTGGTTTTTGTTAAGGTTTCATCAATAGCAGTAACAGTATATGTGTCTTGGTCAATATCAACAACGGTTAAACACACCCCGTTGTGCGATACACTTTGGTCTATTTTTAGGGCGTTGGTAAAGGGGCAGCTTAGGGTAAGGTGCAGATTTTTACCATCTTTTTCAAGTTTTTTTACAACACCCAGCGCTTCAACAATTCCTGTAAACATAAAATCCTTTTTATTTGTCTAAATTTGTAACAACAAAATTACGAACAAAACAGATTAATTTTAATGAAGGTTAAAGAAAAAATCAAAGTTGGGATTACCATAGGCGATTTGAATGGTATAGGAGGGGAAATTATTTTAAAGACGTTTGAAGATAGCAGGATGCTGGATTTCTGTACGCCCGTTATCTATGCTTCGGTAAAAACCATGAGCCACCTAAAAAAGCATTTTGGGTTTAACGTAAACTTTAACGGCATTAATACCATAGATAAGGTGGTGCACGGCAAACTGAATGTGTTTAATGCCTGGAACGAAAAGGTTAACATCGAATTTGGGAAAGAAAGCCCGAAAGCTGGCGAGCTCGCTATAAAGTCGTTAAAACTGGCGGTACAGCATTTAAAAGAAGGCGCAATAGATACCTTGGTTACAGCACCAATAAACAAGCACAACATTCAATCTAACGAATTTCAATTTCCGGGACATACAGATTATTTGGCTCAGGAATTAGAAGGAAATAGCCTAATGTTTATGGTTACCGATGCCCTAAAAGTAGGCTTATTAACAGACCACGTGCCTGTAAAAGAAGTTACCAATCACATTACAGCAAAGCGCATTCAGGAAAAACTGCACATCATTCACAAATCGTTGCAGCAGGATTTTAAGGTAAGAAAACCTAAAATAGCCGTTCTGGGCATTAACCCACATATTGGCGACAATGGGGTTATAGGAAAAGAAGACGACGAGGTTTTAAGGCCAACACTGGAGGCCTTAAGAGAAAAAGGCATGTTGGTTTTTGGCCCCTATGCTGCCGATAGCTTTTTTGGCTCGAACAATTATAAAAATTTCGATGCTATTGTGGCTTCTTATCACGACCAAGGGCTAATTCCGTTTAAAACCCTGTCGTTTGGCAATGGGGTAAATTATACGGCAGGACTTAATAAGGTTAGGACTTCTCCAGACCATGGGACCGCCTACGAGATTGCCGGCAAGGGCGAAGCCGACGAAAACTCGTTTAAGCAAGCCGTTTTTACAGCAATTAAGATATTTAAAAACAGAGAAGAGCACCAAGCACTTACCGAAAACCCACTAAAAACAAACCAGAAAAAGATATAAACAAAAAAATGTTTATAAGTTGCTGAGCCTAAACAATTATTTCATATATTTGCAGGCTCAAATACGATGTGGTAATGAAGTTATTGAAAGAGTTTACAATTCAGTTTGTTGGATTAAAGCTGGGAAAACATCAATTTGAGTACAAAATTGGAAACCAGTTCTTTGAGCATTTTGAGTATGACGAGTTTAACGATAGCAACGTAAAAGTCGCTGTCGAACTTGAAAAAAAAACCACCCTGTTAGAATTAAACTTTACGTTTAGTGGGAGTGTAAATGTTAATTGCGATTTAACAAACGAACCTTATAACCAGCCTATTTCAAACACATTTAATCTGGTTGTAAAATTTGGCCAAGAGTATAATAACGATGAGACAGACATGCTTATCATCCCTCATGGCGAATACGAAATTAACATTCAACAGTACATTTACGAACTTATAGTACTTTCTGTACCAAGTAAGCGTATACACCCAGGGGTAGAAGACGGCACATTAAACTCAGCCATACTCGAAAAACTTGACGCATTAAGTCCAGAACAACAAGAACCTATAGAAAGCGAAGAGGAAACAGATCCTCGTTGGGATAAATTAAAAAAACTATTAACGGATAAATAATTATATAAAATGGCACATCCTAAGAGAAAAATCTCTAAAACAAGAAGAGATAAGAGAAGAACACATTACAAAGCAGTTGCTCCAGAAATTGCAACGTGTCCTACAACAGGAGAAGCTCACTTATACCACAGAGCTCATTGGCACGAAGGAAAGCTATATTACAGAGGTCAAGTACTAATTGACAACTCTGAGGCAGAAGAAAATGTTGCATAAACTATTATGCGCGCATATATTAAAACGCTCAACCATGAGCGTTTTTTTTATGATTAATTTTTGAAAGTCTTAAAAACAACTTAATTTGCATCACATTTGCTTCCAAAAGCATTTAATACATCAAAAAACACAACCATTTTTGATGAATTTTCGCTTTTTGGCAACTAACTTAATATAGCGATGAGTAAAATTACAGCAGCCATTACAGCTGTAGGCGCATACGTTCCCGAGTTTGTGCTGTCGAACAAGGTCTTAGAAACCATGGTCGACACCAATGATGAATGGATAACAACCAGAACTGGTATTAAAGAGCGCAGAATACTTAAAGAACCAGGTAAAGGCACATCTTATATGGCCATAAAAGCCGCTCAAGATTTAATTAAAAAGAAAGCGCTAGATCCCAAAGACATTGATTTGGTTATTGTTGCAACCGCAACACCCGATATGCCAGTCGCATCGACAGCCGTTTATACCGCTAGCGAAATTGGCGCAACCAATGCCTTTGCTTACGATTTGCAAGCCGCCTGTTCTAGCTTTTTGTACGGCCTCTCTACAGCAGCAAGCTATATAGAATCTGGCAGGTATAAAAAAGTACTTTTAATAGGCGCCGATAAAATGTCGTCGATAATAGATTATACCGACAGGACAACCTGTATTATTTTTGGCGATGGCGCCGGAGCGGTATTACTAGAACCCAATACCGAAGGCCTAGGATTTCAAGACGAATTTTTACGCAGCGATGGTGCCGGACGCGAGTTTCTTAAAATAGAAGCCGGTGGCTCTATCCTACCCCCAAACGAAGACACCGTAAAAAACAAACAGCATTTTGTACACCAAGATGGGCGTACTGTATTTAAGTTTGCCGTATCGAATATGGCAGGGGTTTGCGAGGAGATTATGAAACGAAACAACCTAAGCAAGGACGATGTATCTTGGTTGGTGCCACACCAAGCCAATTTGCGTATTATAGATGCCACAGCCAACCGCATGGAGCTAGACGAAGCCAAGGTGCTAAAAAACATTCACCGTTACGGCAACACAACATCAGCCACATTGCCCCTTTTATTATACGATTTTGAGCACCAGCTTAAAAAAGGCGATAACCTCATTTTTGCCGCCTTTGGTGGTGGCTTTACTTGGGGGTCAATTTATTTAAAATGGGCGTACAATTCATAAACAACTAACCAAGGACTAAACATATTAATTAATATCTAAAAATCATGGAATTAAAAGACATTCAAAACTTAATCAAATTTGTAGCTAAATCGGGTGCAAGTGAGGTTAAATTGGAAACCGATGATGTAAAGATTACAATAAAAACAGGAAGCGACGATAAGGAAACCACAACGTATGTGCAGCAAATTCCAGTAAATGCACCCGTTGCCCAAGCGCCAATGCCAGCCGCACCACAACAACACGTTCAGCCGGCGGCCGCAGCTGTTTCCGAAACACCTGCAGCAGCAGAAGACTCTAAATACATAACCATAAAGTCTCCAATTATTGGAACCTTCTACAGAAAACCATCGCCAGATAAGCCGGTGTTTGTTGAAGTAGGATCTACAATTAAAGAAGGCGATGTGCTTTGTATTATCGAAGCCATGAAGCTGTTTAATGAAATAGAATCGGAAGTTTCGGGCAAAATCGTTAAAGTATTAGTAGACGATTCATCGCCAGTGGAGTTTGACCAACCATTATTTTTGGTTGATCCATCATAACCTAATTTAAAATTCCAAAAGCAAATCCCAGTTTGTTGGAATTTGGAATTTTTGAGATTTTAAACCAGACGTTATGTTCAAGAAAATATTAGTAGCCAATAGAGGGGAAATAGCCTTACGTGTTATTAGAACCTGTAAAGAAATGGGCATTAAAACGGTGGCAGTATACTCAACCGCCGATGCCGATAGCCTGCACGTTAAGTTTGCAGACGAAGCGGTATGCATAGGGCCTGCACCAAGCTCAGAATCATATTTAAAAATATCAAACATTATCGCAGCGGCAGAAATTACCAATGCCGATGCCATTCACCCCGGATATGGGTTTCTATCAGAGAACGCCAAGTTTTCAAAAATATGCGAAGAACACCATATTAAATTCATAGGCGCTTCAGAAGAGATGATCTCCAAAATGGGAGATAAAGCCACAGCCAAAGCCACTATGAAAGCGGCCGGCGTGCCTTGTGTTCCTGGTAGTGAGGGTATTATAGAAGACTACGACACTTGCGAAAAGCTAGCCGAAGAGGTGGGCTACCCAGTAATGCTTAAAGCCACTGCCGGTGGTGGAGGTAAAGGCATGCGTGCCGTTTGGAAACAAGAAGACCTAAGAGACGCATGGGATTCGGCAAGACAAGAATCTAAAGCAGCCTTTGGTAACGACGATATGTATATGGAAAAGCTTATAGAAGAGCCTAGACATATCGAAATACAAATTGTAGGCGACTCTAACGGGAAAGCCTGCCACCTATCAGAAAGGGATTGTTCGGTACAACGTCGTCACCAAAAACTAACCGAAGAGGTGCCGTCGCCATTCATGACCAATGCCTTGCGTAAAAAAATGGGCGATGCGGCCGTTAAAGCTGCCGAGTACATTAAGTATGAAGGTGCCGGAACCATAGAGTTTTTGGTAGATAAGCACAAAAACTTCTACTTTATGGAAATGAATACCCGTATTCAAGTAGAGCACCCAATTACCGAGCAGGTTATCGATTTCGATCTTATTAGAGAGCAAATCCTAGTTGCTGCAGGCGTGCCAATCTCTGGTAAAAACTATACGCCAAACCTACACTCTATAGAATGTAGAATTAATGCTGAAGACCCGTTTAACGGTTTTAGACCTTCGCCAGGACGTATTACCACATTACATGCACCAGGTGGGCATGGGGTAAGGTTAGATACCCATGTGTATGCAGGCTATGTTATTCCGCCAAACTACGACTCTATGATTGCCAAATTAATCACCACGGCACAAACCCGTGAGGAGGCCATTAACAAAATGAAACGTGCTTTGGATGAGTTTGTGATTGAAGGTATAAAAACTACCATTCCTTTCCATAGGCAATTAATGGACCATCCAGATTACTTGGCAGGAAACTACACCACCAAGTTTATGGAAGACTTTGAAATGCAACCACTAGAAGAAAACTAAATAGTAAAACTCCGAATGAAAATTCGGAGTTTTTTTTGTCCTTTAAAGGGCATGTCAAGACAAGCTTTTTAGCTTGAACATTAAATGTGTATTGTTTGGGTCAAAAGGCATAAGAATTACCATCCTTGCCTAAAAAAATGCTTACCTTAGGTGCTATGGAAATGTCTTACTGGGAAAAGCAAACATGGTTTTCAAACATCGATTTTACCGTAATAGGAAGCGGTATTGTTGGGCTTAATTGTGCTCTGGGTTTAAGAGCCAGATTCCCAAAAGCCAAGATTGTGGTTGTCGAGCGCGGCATATTACCACAAGGTGCAAGTACCAAGAATGCAGGTTTTGCTTGCTTTGGGAGCATGAGCGAGATTTTAGACGACTTAAACCATCATACAACAGCAGAGGTTTGTAAACTTGTAGAAAAACGCTATAAAGGGCTAAAGTTGCTTCGTGAGCGCTTGTCTGATAAGGCCATTGGGTATAAAGCATACGGCGGGTATGAACTGTTTTCAGAAAACGAAGCCTTGTACCAAACATGCATGGCAAAGGTGCCAGAAATAAACAGCCTGCTAAAACCTGTTTTTAAGACCCCGGTGTTTCGTTTAAAGGCCAATACAAATGGGTTTCAAAACATTCAGGAAAAGATTATTTACAATGCTTTTGAAGGCCAAATTGACACCGGAAAAATGATGCAGGCACTGCTAAAAAAAGCCCATTCAGAAGAGATCTTGATTTTAAATAATATTGAAGTTTTGGCGTTTCAGGAACAGCCTGATTGTGTGCATGTCCAAACGTCAATAATAGACTTTAAAACAGCCAAACTGTTCGTGGCCACCAACGGCTTTGCAGCCAAGTTAATTGCTGAGGATGTTAAACCTGCCAGAGCCCAAGTGCTAATAACCAAACCAATAAAAAACCTTCGTATAAAAGGCACTTTTCATTTAGATAAGGGCTACTATTACTTTAGAAATATTAATAACAGAATACTATTAGGAGGCGGAAGAAACCTAGATTTTAAGACAGAAGAGACGTTCGATTTTGGGCAAACAGATGTTGTAAAAACAACACTTAAACAACTGCTAAAAACGGTTATCTTACCAGATACGCCTGTTGAGGTGGCTTATTTTTGGTCTGGTATTATGGGGGTTGGCGCAACAAAAAAAGCGCTTGTAAAACCCCTGTCAGATAGAGTATTTTGCGGGGTTAGACTGGGTGGTATGGGCGTAGCCATAGGAAGCCAGATAGGAGAGGAGCTCGCTAGTTTAGCTTAGGAAGCTACAATCTTAAGGCAAACATCCTTGCCGGGATTTAAATATTCCTGGTGGTAGAAGATAATTGTATGGTCTTCCTTGGTGGCCTCAATTAAATACCGATATCCTTCAAAGTACGTTTGCTTTACGGTAACCTTAAGGGGGGCATCTTTCACAACAGCTAGCCTATGGGCATAGACCAGTTGTCCGTCAATGGTGTTGCATTCTCCAAAAAACGAAGCCACTAAAGGGGTTTTAGGGTGTTTGTAAATAACTTCGGGTAAATCGTTTAAAATAAGTTTGCTGTCTTGTAGGACTAAAATTCTATCGGCAAACCCCAAAACATCGTTCTTATCGTGTGTAGCGACAATACAACTAATGTTTTTCTGCTTTAAGTACCGAAACAGATTTCGGCGTAACCGGCGTTTTTTAAAGCTGTCTATATGGCTAAAAGGTTCGTCTAACAACATAATCTCGGGTTGCTTGGCCAGTGCTCTGGCTAGGGCAACACGTTGTTTTTGACCACCGCTAAGGGTTTTTACTTTTTGCTTAGCAAAGGGAGTAAGCTCAACAACATCCAACAGTTCGGCGATCCGCTGTTTTTTTTCTTTTGGGAAAAAGTTAGAAAGGTGTTTGCCAATGTTTTCTTCTATGGAGGTAAAGGGCATTAAGTCGAATTCTTGTGCCACATATTTGATAAACTCATAGCCCACCACCAAATTAAATTTAGGCCCTAAAATGGGGGTGTCCTTCCATAAAATTTGCCCAGCATCAAGGTCGTATTCACCATAGATTAATTTTAATAACGTGCTTTTTCCAGAACCACTCTCACCAATAATCGATACATGTTCGCCAGGTTTAACATTAAAGCTTATAGCTTTTAAAATGGGCGTTTTTTTATAAGCGAACGTTATGTTTTTTATTTGCAGCATGGGCGAAAAATAAAAAAACCCACTTGAATCCAAGTGGGTTTTTTTATATTATTTCTTGATAAATTTCCGGGTGGTAGTTTTCCCTTCCAGTTCAAGCCTTAAAATGTAAACCCCAGCAGCAAGAGTCGAAACATCTAGCTGGGTTTTTTCAAGTCTTTCGTTTTGTATAATTTTTCCGTTTATGTCGAAAACAGTGGCAATTTTACCGATAACGTTGCCGGAGGTTTCAAAATAAATGTTGTCTTTAACAGGATTCGGGTAGATAACCAGATCAGATAAATGTGCGTCTTCAATAGCTAAGGAAGCGCCCTCTATTAGGGTGTGTTGGGTGTTAATGTCCAGATTAGGAAAAACATCTATAACACCAGAAGGCCAATAAATGGTAACGTTATTAATGGTGGTTTCTGTACCTAACCCAAAATGGGCTGTTAAAGAGCTCATAAACTCAAAGCCTTCACCACTTCTTACATCTCTAATTTGTGTTCCGGAACTTGTATGCACTTCTATTCTGGCTCCTATACCATTTATATTACTTGCCGTACCAACGGTTTTAATTTTTACATAGTTGTTGCCATTACCACCGTTGTTTAGGTAAAGGCTGCCTCTAAACACATCTAAAAAGCCATCGTTGTTAGCGTCGCCAATAGCACCACTTGGCGGCATGTCGGTTTCGTGCAGGGTGAACGAATTATCGCCGTTATTAAGCAATATTTTACCGCTTGTAAGAATGTCTACATAGCCGTCGTTGTTAAAATCGCCAGGAGCATTTTCAATGCCATAAGGGGCGTTAGAGATGTTTGCGGTTGCGGTTGCATTGGTAAACGTACCATCGCCATTATTAATCATGTATTTGTGCGGGCCATCGGCCGATGAGCTTGCGCCAACATACACATCCATATCGCCATCATTGTCAAAATCGGCCCAAGCCGAAGACCAAGTTTGAATGGGGTCTCCTAAATTAGAACTGTTATTATGACCTTGGTCGGGAAAGTTGCTTTGGTAATAGCCCAAATCGGCTATGTTTACAAACACGCCATTACCGTCATTCCGCCAGAGTTCATTTACTTTATGGGTAACGCTACCACCTCTACATTTGGCAATAAACAGGTCGACGTCCCTATCGTTGTCGAAATCAATCCATACGGTGCCGTAGTTTCCGCCGCTACTGTGTGTGCCTAAGCCGTTGGGCAAAGCCGTTGAGGCTCCTTGGTAAAAGGTTACAGCTCCTGTTCCATCGTTAATGAAATAAACATTTTGATCAACATCATGGCAAACAAATGCGTCTAGGAAACCATCGTTGTTAATATCAACAAAGTTAGAGCGTTGCGAAAACACATAGGTGCTGGTGGTATAGCTCTGGGAGTAGCCTGTTCCTGTACCGTTGGCCATTACAATAGACACGCCGCTAGAGGCACCATAAATAAGGTCGTTATAACCGTTGGCATCTAAATCTCCAGCAGCCATGCTCCAAGAAGGTCCAAAGCTAGCAGGGGCTTGAAAAGACTGGTACGAGAAACCGGTATCGGTTTGGTGGTTAATATTTACATGCGTAGAAGAGCCGCTCACCAAATCGTCCAACCCATCGTTATCCATGTCTACCATAGCATAGGAGGTTCCACTCATAGAAATGGAAGGGTCTTGAATAAAGACAAACTCGCCTGGTTCTGGAGGGGGGATTTGGAAGCCTTCAATAAGCATAAACTCAAAACCATCAGTATCCCATCTGTCATCAAATGCAATGTAATAGGTTGTGCCAGCCACCCCGTAAAATTCCAAATGGGATAAATAGCCCGCACCACTATCGTCATCACCTGCTTCGCATGTTAGTGCGCCGCAACTTCCGGTGTACACATGTACGCGGGTGTCTATTCCCGTATTAACGGTTAAATCTGTGGTTAGGGTATATGTTGCTGTGGTTGTGGGCTGAAAAGTGTACCAATAACCTCCTGTGGCCCCAGATCCGTTTGCGGCACAGACAGGCGAAGGGACTTCGCTGCCTATAATTCCCGGGGAGGTTATGGTATTGGTATCGTCTGCGGTTATGGCAATAGCTTCGGCGCAGGTATAGCCGGCTTGAGCATAACCAATACCAGACATTATAAGGGTTAAAAGGAAGAGGAGTTGTCGTTTCATAAGGTGTTAATTAGTTGCAGTTGTTTTCTAAGGATGTGATCCAGTTTTCAATTAATAAAAGCCCTTCGTCTTGCACTAGGGTTCTCCCTAAGAGGGGCATTCTAACAGACTCGTCGGTAGCGTTTAATCTGTAGTGCAGCACCGATCGGTTGGGGTTTCCGGGGGTAACAATATGGGTAAGCCCTACACCCAAATCGGTATCTGGTTCAACACAAACCCCTAGGTTGGTTAGGTTTTCTGAAGTTTCGAAATCGAATCTAACAGGACGGTAAGCGCAGTGGGCTTCCTCGCTGTGGCAATGGGCGCAATTAATGTCTAAATAGGCCCTGGCCCTAAGGGTAAGCGGAAGGCTTTCGTCTTTCCAATTTGGGATAGCTGGAACATCCTCTGGTAAGGTTTGGTCTAAATACCCCATCTCTTGCCATTTTTGTAATTGGTTTTTTGTGCCTTCGGAATACGGATAGGTCATGTTTAGGTTCCTGGGCTTTGGCCCAATAGGGATAGAGACTTCTCCTGATTTGTGGCAAGTATGGCATTCGGCCTCTGAAGGAACCCTGTAATTTACAGTCCTAGTTTGGTTTAACGCTTGCCATTCAATGTTGTGGAAGCTGCCATTTAAGTCCAATAAAGCATCGTTTTGGTCGTTATCCCAAACATAATTGGCAAATACCCAGCCGTTTTGTTTTTTTATCATTAATCGGGTTTCGATTAATTTTCGGGTATCTGTGGGCAGGACATGGTCGTAAAAAAAAGTCTTTATTAAAACGGTACCCGTTGGAAACTCTAGGACATCGCCGGCTGTTGTATAACTGGCCTGAACATGTTGTGGCATCCAGACAAAGCGTTGTTTTTTAGCATAATCACTAAATAGGGTGTTAATGATGCTGTATGGCAGCACACCATAAACGGGTTGGTGGTTGGCTTGCGGACCTTCAAAAAAATTATAATCGCTTAATTTGGGGTAAGGAACTTGCTCTAGGTTAAAAACCACAGGAGATTCCTGTTGGGGGTTGGGGGCATTAACATAGTCGCTATCGTCGTTAGAGCAGGCCATGGTAAAAAATAGCCCTGCCAAAAGCATTATGCTGGTTAGTTTTTTTAACATTTTTACATGCTTTTCGGAAAAAAGTATGTAAAAATATCAAAATAGTTGAAAACTATACAGTTTAGCAGTTGTTTATTTAAATAATGTTGTTGTTTTTTAGGAATTCTGCAATCTGTATGGTGTTTGTCGCAGCACCTTTTCTAAGGTTATCGGCAACAATCCACATATTCAAGGTGTTGGGTTGTGATTCGTCACGTCTAAGCCTTCCTACAAACACGTCGTCTTTTCCATGGGCGTTAACAGCCATGGGGTAGGTGTTGGCGCTAGGGTTGTCTTGTAGAACAACACCTTCTGTATGCGAAAGTATGTGTTTGATGTCGTTTAAATCGAAATCGGTTTCAAATTCCACATTAACCGATTCGCTATGTCCTCCCGAGGTTGGAATTCTAACGGCCGTAGCGGTTACCGCAATGGTTTTATCGTCTAAGATTTTTTGGGTTTCACGTACCAGTTTCATCTCTTCTTTGGTATAGCCGTTTTCCTCAAACACATCGCAATGCGGAATGGCGTTGCGATGAATTTGATGTGGGTAGGCCATGTCGCCTTTTACGCCTGCCATTTCGTTATCCAGTTGCTCTACTGCCTTCACCCCGGTTCCGGAAACCGATTGGTAAGTTGAAACCACAATGCGTTTTATGGTGTATTTTTTATGTAGGGGCGCTAGGGCCAAAACCATTTGTATGGTCGAACAGTTGGGGTTGGCTATAATTTTATCGTCTTTAGTAAGCGTATTGGCATTAATTTCCGGCACAATTAGTTTTTTTGTGTGGTCCATACGCCAAGCCGATGAATTATCGATAACCGTCGTTCCAACTGCTGCAAACTTAGGCGCCCATTCTAACGATGTGCTGCCGCCTGCCGAAAACAGAGCGATGTCTGGCTTTAATGCTACAGCTGTAGCGAGGTTGACTACGGGATATGTTTTTCCTTTAAAAGAAATTTCTTTACCAACGCTTTTTTCAGAAGCTACAGGAATTAAGGTTTCTATAGGGAAATTGCGCTCTTCTAAGAGGTTTAACATAACTTCGCCAACCATTCCGGTGGCGCCAACAACAGCTACTTTCATTGTAAAAACACTTTAGTTATTATACAGTGGCAAAGCTAAGTATTAATTCTTTTTTATAAGATGAAAAAAGCCTGTGTTTTTGGTTAACACAGGCTTTTTAACAAGAAATGTAAAACAGTTATATTTTTAACAAGGGGTTATTTTTTTAACAAATCCCTAATTTCTGCCAATAACTCTTCTTGCGAAGGTCCTTTTGGCGCTTCTGGAGCTGGTGCTTCTTTCTTTTTCATTTTGTTGGCACCTTTCACAACCATGAACATCACAAAAGCAACGATAATAAAATCGATAACATTGGTAAGGAATTCCCCCCAGTGTACGGCAACTTCACCTTCTAAAACGCCATCGGCATTTGTAACGCCTTCGTGAATGATGTACTTTAACGTTTTGAAATCGGATTTGAAGACCAAGCCAATTAACGGCGAGATAATACCTCCGGTAAACGATGCCACAACTTTGTTGAATGCCGCACCCATTACAAAACCAACGGCAATGTCGATTAAATTGCCTTTCATGGCAAAATCTTTAAACTCTTTTAACATGATAATTGTTTTATGATTAGTGTTATTGACCTAAAAATAGGTAATTTTCTTAAAAACAGCACTTATTGGTTTAAAAAAACACGTTTAATGCGTTTTGACAGGCCTGTTATAACTTCGTAGGAAATGGTTCCGGTTGTTTTGCCAAAGGCTTCGGCGGTGTGGTTTTCGTCAAACAAAATTACCTCATCGCCTTCTTGGCAATCAATATTTGTAACATCTACCATAATCATGTCCATGCATACATTTCCTGTGATGTAAGCTTTTTGGTTGTTAATAATAACATAGCCTTTTCTTTGGCCGTATTGGCGGCCAATACCATCGGCATGGCCAATAGGCAGGGTTGCGGTTCTGGTGGGTTTATCGGCAATAAAGCCTCTGTTGTAGCCCAAGCTTTCGCCGGGGTTTAAGGTGTGTATTTGTGAGATTAAGGTTTTTAGTCTGCCAATAGGAATAAGGTGTTTGTTCTCTTCGTTGGAATTGCCAAAGCCGTAAAGCCCAATACCGCTTCTTACCATGTTAAAATGCGCTTGAGGGTAATTTAAAATGCCCGAGGTATTGCAAATGTGTCGCCATGGTTTTAGGCCGGTTTCCTTTTCAAAAGTTTGGCAAATGGTGTTAAACGTTTCAATTTGCGCTAGGGTAAAGGCTTTTTCGTTAAAATCTTCGCTAGCGGCCAAGTGCGAAAACAAAGACCGGGTTTCAATGGCCGAAGTGGTTTTTGTTTTAGCGGCTATTGTTGGGATGTCTTTAGCATTAAACCCCAATCTGTTTAAGCCTGTATTAAATTTAATATGAACTGGGTAGTGCTTTTGGTTTAGCTTTTCGGAGACTGCTATAAATTCGTTTAAAACAAAATGACTGTAAAGGCTGGGTTCCAGACAGCGTTCTATAATGGTTTTAAAATGCACCGATTGTGGGTGCAGCACTAAAATGGGTTTGGTTATTCCGGCATTTCTTAAGGCTACGCCCTCGCTAGTGTAGGCCACCGCAAAATAGTCGACCTCTAAGTCTTGAAGTTTTTTAGCAATTATTTGGGCGTCGCTGCCATAGGCAAAGGCTTTAACGACAGCAAGAAATTTGGTGTTTGGTTTAAGCTTCGATTTTAAGTAGGCGTAATTGTGCTCTAAAGCTTTTAAATCGATAAACAACGTGGTTTCCCGTATTTTATTTGGCATTGTTTTTTGTTTGTTTTGGCAAGAGCTCTTCGGCATCGTTAACGTTCATGTTTCTCACCTTGTCCCGTTGCATGGTTTTAAAAAAGGCCGCACGGCTTAGGGGTTCGTACTCATCAACTTCGCCAAGCAACACTAAATCGTCGCTTTTGGCCTTACGGTAGCTGTAATTGGCAAGATTGCCGGTTTTGGTGCAGATGGCGTGTACTTTTGTAACATACTCTGCCGTTGCCATTAGGTTGGGCATAGGCCCAAAAGGATTGCCTTTAAAATCCATGTCCAATCCGGCGACAATAACACGTATGCCCTTATTGGCCAGATCGTTGCAAACCCGTACAATCTCATCGTCAAAAAACTGAGCTTCGTCTATGCCAATAACATCGCATCCATCGGCAAGAATAGGAATGTTTGCCGCCGCAGGAACGGGTGTCGACCGAATTTCGTTGGCATCGTGCGAGACAACCATACCTTCATCGTAGCGTATATCGATGGCCGGTTTGAAAATTTCAACCTTCTGCCTTGCAAATTTGGCGCGTTTTAACCGGCGGATAAGCTCTTCGGTTTTACCCGAAAACATCGATCCGCAAATAACTTCTATCCAACCAAATTGTTCTTTATGATTTACTGTGTTTTCGAGAAACATTTTGTAATTTTAGCACTAAAGTCCGTTGATACTCGTTTTGTATAAAGGTGGCGTAAATTTATTAAAAAACAAAAGCATAAATTGCAATAAACTTTAAAAGTTATGAAGAAGAAACTAGAGGCAGAATTAATGAGTATTGCACATAGAATACTTAAATTAAAGGGCAAGGACGATATAGATAGAATGCATAAAGAGGTTGCCGAGCTTTATGAAAAACTCACCGTTTTAAAATTTGCCAAAGAAAATCTAGACGACGATTTACCAACCATAGGAAGCGATTCGTCGTTTTTTGAAATGCTAGATGTGGCCTTTAACAATAAGGTTAGCGACACCATAGAAGTTGAAGATAAGGTGTACATTAACCTAGACGAAGTTGAAGACGATGATATTATGGAACCCGCCATCGAAAAAATTAAGGACATGGTGGCCCATATGCCTCATGAAACCCAGCAAGTAGATGAGGTGCTAGAAAAAATATTGCCACAAAAAAAATACCATAAGGACGACTTCGAAGACATAACGGCCGATTTTAAGGACATCCCGGTGTTCGAGCCCGTATCTAAGACCGCACAAAAAAAATCCCTAAACGATAAGCTAAAACAAGGTATTAACATAGGCCTAAACGATAAGATAGCCTTTATTAAACACCTGTTTAATGGCGATAACAAGGATTACGACCGCGTTTTATCGCAGTTAAATACGGCCTCAGACTTCGAGGAGGCACATGGCTTAATCCAAAACATGGTTAAACCAGACTATAACAATTGGGAGGGCAAAGAAGAATTTGAAGCCCGCTTTATGCATATTATTGAAAGCAAGTTTAATTAGGCGGCCATTTTAGGGAAAACAACATGGGGAAACTTTACATTGTTCCAACGCCTATAGGCAATCTTAAAGACATGACCTTTAGGGCCGTTGAGGTATTAAAAGCCGCCGATTTAATTCTGGCCGAAGATACGCGTACTTCGGGAAAATTATTAAAGCATTTTGACATAAATACACCATCGCAGTCGCACCACATGTATAACGAACATAAAACGGTGGAAGCCTTAATTAACAAGCTAAAAAGCGGAGTTACTATGGCTTTAATTAGCGATGCGGGTACACCCGCAATTTCCGATCCAGGGTTTTTATTGACAAGAGCATGTGTTGAAAACGGTATAGACGTGGAATGTTTGCCTGGCGCAACGGCTTTTGTGCCAGCCTTGGTAAATAGTGGCTTGCCTAATGATAAGTTTGTATTTGAAGGCTTTCTACCCGTTAAAAAAGGACGGCAAACACGTTTAAATTTGCTAGCAGAAGAAACTCGGACCATGATTTTTTATGAATCACCTCATAAGCTTTTAAAAACACTCGCGCATTTCTGTGAGTATTTTGGTGAGGACAGGCCTGTTTCGGTATCACGAGAATTGACCAAACTCTACGAAGAAACCATTCGCGGAACGGCTAAAGAGGTGTTGGACTATTACACCAATAAATCACCAAAAGGCGAAATTGTGGTTGTGGTTGGTGGGAAAAGATAAAAGCCTGTGAATGTCATTCAGAGTGAAACGAAGAATCTTTTATTTATGTTGAAATTCTTCAGTCATTCCTCCTCCTGAATGACAAGATGCTGAATTCTATGAGGAAACTTCTATCTGACATAAAACACTGCACCATTTGCAAAGACCATTTGCCATTAGGTCCAAGACCTGTTGTTTCTGCCGATAAACATTCAAAAATTGTGATTGTGGGTCAGGCACCAGGCCTAAAAGTCCACCAGTCGGGTATTCCTTGGGACGATGCCAGTGGCAAGCAATTACGAAATTGGTTGAATGTGACGCCCGAGCAATTTTACAACCCTAAAAACTTTGCCATACTACCTATGGGATTCTGTTATCCCGGAAAAGGAAAAAGTGGCGATTTACCACCACGACCAGAATGTGCGCCGCAATGGCACCAACCGTTGTTTGATAACATGAAACAGGTTGAATTGGTGCTTTTAATAGGCATGTATGCACAGCGTTATTATTTAAAAGAGCAGGCTAAAAGCACCCTAACCGAAACGGTTAAGAGCTTTAAAAACTATATGCCAAAATACCTGCCGTTACCACACCCAAGTCCTAGAAATCGGTTTTGGCTTACCAAAAACCCTTGGTTTGAGGTTGACGTTTTGCCGGAGTTAAGGAAAAGAGTTGAGATGATATTGTAATCACTTCTATCCACATCCTTTTAATTAAAACATAAAACCTCTCTATTTCTAGCAAGGCTCGCCTATGTTCTAAAAGTGAAGCGGTCTGAAATCTTGGTTTTAATCAACCATGCTTACCAGATTCCCAACCGTGTTTCCCTAAATACTGTTCACCACTTGCTACAGCGCCCGCTTCAATGCTAGTTCCCATACTATCATTCCAACGGTTTAAATAACCAAACAATGAAATCCCACCTAACATTTCTACAATTTCACCTTCGTCCCAATATTCATACAGGCGTTTTTGAATAGACGCATCAACCGCATTAGGCACTTAGCTGGCAGCCAAACTAAAATCTAAAGCGGCACGTTCGGCTTCAGAAAAAGCAGGATGGGTACGGTAGTCCCAAATGTTATTCAGTTGCTCCAGTTCGGCACCATAGCGTTCTGCGGCACGTATGGCATGCGCTTGGCAATACCGACAACCTGTGGCATTACTACTCACCCAAGCAATCATACGTTTTAGTGCAGAGGTTACCCGGCCTTCGTTGGCCATTACGGCTTTGTTGAGGTTTATAAACGCTTTGGAAATGGCTGGCCTGCGTTGCATGGTGAGTACGGAATTTGGGCAAAAACCAAGCGTTTCGTTAAAGAATTCGGCCAGTTTTTGGGTTTCTAAATCGTAATCTGCGGATAACGGTGTAACAAGTGGCATAGTCTTTTTTTTATTGGTATTTTTGATGTAATAAGTAACGTACTTATGACAAGAAACAAAAAATCTTCATAAAATGACAAATAAAGTAACCACGCATTGGAAAGGAAACTCACAATTTGAATCGGATAACCCAAGCGGAAAAACGCTGCTTATAGATACTTCAGAAGAACACGGCGGCCATAATTCTGGCTTGCGACCTAAAGCGTTAATGCTTTCTGCCTTAGCAGGGTGTTCGGGTTTGGATGTGGTGTCTGTTCTGGATAAGATGAAAGTGAAAATCTCCGATTTTAGAATGGATACCTATGGCGAATTGACCGAAGAACATCCAAAATACTACCACACTGTAACGGTAGAATACCACTTTTATGGCGAGGATTTAAACGAAAAGAAGATTAAAAAAGCGGTCGATTTGTCCATCGAGAAATACTGTGGCGTGATGGAAATGTTTCGCAAATTTGCCAATGTAAAAACAAGCATTCACTATCATAACAAATAATTGATTATAAGTGTTATACCGCGCCTGTCGAAGTGTCTTGAAAAGAGATTTCTCAGGGCTAGTTGGAATAACATAAAAAAATAAAAAGGAGCATGCGCTGGACGCTAAAACCCAAACCCGATTCCCAAAAAATTAAAACCCTTCAAGAGGCCTTGCAGGTAGATACCGTTGTTGCAACCTTATTGTTACAACGTGGGATTGAAACCTATGAGGCTGCCAAAACATTTTTTCGCCCAAGCTTGGACGATTTGCACGATCCTTTCTTAATGAAAGACATGGATAAAGCGGTGGCTAGAATTGAAGCTGCGATTGCAAAAGGAGAGCAAATTTTGGTGTACGGCGATTATGATGTAGATGGTACAACCTCGGTGGCCTTAATGAGTTCCTATTTAAAAACCAGAACCGATTTGGTGGCAACCTATATTCCAGATCGTTATGATGAAGGTTATGGCGTGTCGTTTAAAGGGATTGATTTTGCTCATGACAACGATTTTTCACTCATTATTGCGTTAGATTGCGGGGTTAAGGCCATAGATAAAGTCGCTTATGCCAAAGAAAAAGACATCGATTTTATTATTTGCGATCACCACAGGCCAGGCAATGAGTTGCCAAAAGCCGTTGCCATTTTAGACCCAAAGCGCGACGATTGCCAATACCCCTACAAAGAACTTTGTGGCTGTGGCGTTGGGTTTAAACTTATTCAGGCATTGGCCTCTAGGCAAGGGCAAACGGTTGCAGATTTAGTACCTTATCTCGATTTGGTAGCAACGGCCATAGGTGCCGATATTGTGCCCATTACAGGAGAAAACCGCGTGTTGGCGTATTTTGGGTTGCAGGTAATAAACAGCCAGCCACGACCAGGTATAAAAGCGATTATAGCTGAAGTAAAAAAAGACACCCTTACCATAACCGATGTGGTGTTTATTGTAGCGCCCAGAATTAATGCCGCAGGCCGTATGAAACACGGCAATCACGCCGTGACGTTACTTACTGAAACCGATTTTAATACCGCAGTAAACTACGCCATAGAAATAGATGCCTTTAATACCGATAGACGCGAAACCGATAAACGCATTACCCAAGAAGCGCTTGAGCAAATAGAAACCAATAACGAACAAGAAGGGTTTACTACAGTTGTTTATCACGAATCTTGGCATAAAGGGGTGATAGGCATTGTAGCATCTAGGTTAACAGAAACGTACTACAGACCAACCTTGGTGTTTACTAAAAGTGGTGACAAGTTGGCCGCATCGGCGCGATCGGTTTCCGGTTTCGATGTGTACAATGCCCTAGAAGCCTGTAGCGAATTTATTGAGCAGTTTGGCGGGCATAAATATGCCGCTGGACTAACCCTTAAAGAAGAAAACTACCCCGCTTTTAAACAAGCTTTTGAAGATGTGGTCTCTCAAACCATAGATAAAGCCTTATTAATACCCGAAATAAAAATTGATTTAAAAATAAACCTGCACCAAGTTGATGATAAGCTTATGCGGATTATTAAGCAATTTGCACCCTTTGGGCCACAAAACTTGGCGCCTGTTTTTATGAGCGAGCAGCTGCGCGATACAGGCTATGGTAAATGCGTTGGCGATGGCACACATTTACGGCTTATGGTAGGCGATAATACAAAAAGACTCGTAGGCATTGGTTTTGGTCTGGGGGAAAAACATCCCATAATCGCTAACGGCAAACCTTTTAAAGCAGCCTATGCCATTGATGAAAACCATTGGAATGGGCAGACCTCCATTCAATTGAAATTAAAAGATATAAAATAGCTCCCTGAATTAAATTAAAAAAAACGTTTCATCGTACAGCTTTAGCGGTACTTTTGACAGCGTAAAAACAAAGACTTATGGCAAAAACAGATCCCTATGCGGCCTTGCGATTTAAGGAGTTTAACATGTTCCTTTTAGTTCGATTCTTGTTGGTTTTTGGGTGGTCCATGCAGTTTATCGTTATCGAATGGGAAGTCTATACTTTAACTAAAGACCCGTTAGCCCTTGGTATAATAGGTCTAATGGAGATTATTCCAGCATTTACCATGGCGCTTTTTGCAGGGCATATAGTCGACCAAAGGGAAAAACGAAACCTATTAGCCCTATGTATTGCAGCCTTTTCACTAATTAGCTTAGGTCTGTTTTTGTTAACTTGGGATAAGGTGGTTGCCGGATGGACAACAACCTCTGTGTTGTACGGTATTTATGCGCTGGTCTTTTTTGGAGGGTTTTTACGCGCGTTTTTTGGGCCAACTATTTTTTCCCTAATCGCGCTTATTGTTCCTAAAAAGGTTTACCCAAATGCCGCCACGTGGAGCACCAGCACCTGGAAGGCCGCTGCCGTTTTAGGAGCGCTTTTTGGTGGGTTTTTTATTCATTGGATGGGGGTGCCAAAAACACTTTGTGTTATTTTTATTATGGTTATGATGTCGTTAGGCCTTATTTTCTTAATCAAGAAAAAGCCCATTTTAAACCCTAACCGTGGCGAGCCTATAAAACAAAGCTTAAAAAAGGGGGTTAAGTTTGTATTTTCTAACAAAGCCATTCTCGGTGCTTTAACGTTAGATATGATTGCGGTTTTGTTTGGAGGAACGGTAGCCTTACTTTCGGTTTTTGCGCAAGATATTTTAAAGGTGGGTTCGCAAGGATTTGGTATATTAAACGCTTCTATTTCCTTAGGAAGCATTGTAAGCATGTTTTTAACGACCTATATGCCGGTCTCTAAACATGCTGGTAAAAAGTTACTAGGGTCTATTTTTGTGTTTGGACTTTGCATTATTGCTTTTGGTTTGTCTTCGGTGTTTTGGATTAGTGTTGTAGCCTTGTTTTTAAGTGGTGCTGCCGATGGTATTTCCATGGTTATTAGGCAAACCATTTTACAGCTTAAAACACCCGATGAAATGCGAGGGCGTGTGTCGTCTGTAAATTCGATGTTTGTGGGCTCGTCTAACGAGCTAGGCGCTTTTGAAAGCGGGTTGGCCGCCAAGCTAATTGGCCCAGCTAGAGCCGTGGTTTTTGGGGGGATTATGACTCTAATAACCGTAACCATTATTGGCAAACGGAATAAAGTGCTTAGAACCCTAGATTTAACCGAAGACTACAAAGCACATGGTCAAGAAAACTAATACTGCTTCAATACCATAGCGTCACCATCAAAAACGCCATAGGTATAGTAGTTTATCCAATCGCCAAGATTAATGTATTTGGCCTGGTGTTCTAAATCTATTTCAAGAGGCAAATGTCTGTGGCCAAACACATAAAAATCGCGATGTTTTTGGGCTTCTTTTCGCTTGCAGTATTGCACCAGCCATTCGTTATCTTCGCCAAGAAACTTGGCATCTTCATCGCCAGAAATAAGTTTGTTTTCTACAGAGAGGTATTGGGCTAGTTTTACGCCTAAATCTGGGTGTAACCACCTAAACAACCATTTGCAAAACGGATTGGTAAACACCTTTTTCATGCGTTTATAGCCTTTGTCGCCAGGGCCTAAACCATCACCATGTCCAATTAAAAAGGTTTTGTTATTAAAGGTGAATTCCTGAGGTTTATGGTATACGGGAATGTTTAATTCTTCTTCAAAATAACCGTTCATCCACAAATCGTGGTTGCCCACAAAGTAATAAATAGGAATGCCAGAATCGCTTATTTCGGCGAGTTTTCCTAGGGTTCTGGTAAAGCCTTTTGGAACAACAGTTTTATATTCAAACCAAAAGTCGAACAAATCCCCGAGTAAGAAAATAGCGGCAGCATCTTGCTTAATGGTGTCTAACCAGGAAATAAATTTCTTTTCACGAGGGCGCGAGGCTTCTTGTGTGGGTGCTCCTAGATGGTTGTCGGAAGCAAAGTATATTTTTTTTCCTTTTGGAATGTTCATAGGGTAAATATATACAAATTCCTGCGGAGGCAGGAAGCTATTTATGCTGTTTTTTGCGGTTTTGCATGGTGATTTGCTAAGACCTTTAGGGCCTTACGGAATGAAATATGATCCCTTTTTTTAAAGGGATGCATTGTCGCTGGCATACCATTCGGCATAGCTGGTTTCGGTTTCCTGAAGTTTTAAAGCAAACAGCGAAATATGCTTCGGCAACCGTTGGGTTATTTTTTCGGCAAAATCAATCACCATCATTTCGCTGGTAGGTTGGTAATCGACCAACATAACGCTATGCCCGCGATCTTTTAGTGCTTTGGCCAGTTCGACATGTGGCGTGTTTTTGTTGAATACCGTGGCATGATCGAATACATCGACGATTTCTTCTTTTACGATTTTTTTTAAATCGCCAAAATCAATCACCATTCCATACTTTACGTGGTCGGTATTGTTAATAGGAGTGCCAATAACGGTAACCGATAGCTTATAGCTGTGACCGTGCACATTTTTACATTTACCATCATAGCCGTAAAGGGCATGTCCAGTTTCGAAAGAAAATTGCTTCGTGATTCGTATTTTACTCATGAGATAAAAATTTCATTGCAAAGGTATTGAATTTGTAAAACCAATTGGATTTTAAATTACATTTACGCACGTTTTGTGGTTTTAGTTTATGAGCGAGCTTTTTGAGCAATTGGATTTTGTTGAAAATCCGCAGTACGAACAAATTATTTCGGACTTGCAGCAGCAACAGTTTAGTATTGTTGAAACATTTTTTAATGACGAAGAGGTTGCGGCCTTGAGAGACGCCTTGTTGGAAAAGCAGGCCGATGATGCTTTTAAAAAAGCAGCCATAGGAAATAAGGTTAATGAAAACGTTGTTAAAACCATACGTGGCGATCATATTTTTTGGATAGACGAAACCAAGGTCAATGCCGCCGAAGGGCTTTTTTTTAATAAAATAAACAGCTTAATCACGTATTTAAACCAAACCTGTTTTATGGGAATCCTTTATAAGGAGTTCCATTATGCCATATACCCCCAAGGTACTTTTTACAAGCGCCATATCGATACGTTTCAAAACGACGACAGAAGAAAGCTATCTGTGGTGTGTTATTTAAACCACGAATCTTGGCAGCCAGAAAATGGGGGCGAATTGGTGTTGTATCTTAACCGAAATGGGATTGAGGTTCCTAAGGCAATTTACCCGTTTCCCGGGCGCGTGGTTATTTTTGAAAGCCAGATTTTAGAACACGAAGTAAAGCCTGTAAATACTAAAAGATTAAGCATTACAGGTTGGCTAAAAACCAGATAACGGCTATTTGCGGCCTCGGTAACGGTTGTAAAAGTAAATAACAATTAATACAACGGCTAAAAGTAAGAAAAGGCTATTTCCCATAATTAATCTTTGTTCATTTTATTTTTGTTATACCTATAAATAACATAAGCAATAGCAACCAGTACCACAAATGGCAGCATGGTACCAATAAACACGCCAATTTCGTAACTGCTGTCGGGGGCGTTTTTTATTTTTTCTTCAATATCGACTTGTTGTAGTAGTGCAAACATAGCTTATGTTGTAAGGGTAACAAAGTTACCGTTTTTGTGCTAACGGTAAAAAGAGTTTTCTAAATTTTATAATAAGCGGAAAGCCTCTAGCCATAATCCAGAAAATCATGGCAATAAAAATAGCATTTAGTTTATAACCGTATTGGTCAAGGCCAAACAATATTGGCAGAAACACCAAAAAGGTAGCAAACAGCAGTAGGTTTCTAAGGTATTTCATTTTGCCTAGGCCCTTAAACATACCATCAAAAATAAAGGCTAGGGCACATAGTGGCTGCATGGCCAAAACCACCCAAAACACCTTGTAAAACTGGGTTAAAACAGCTGGATCGTTGGTAAAAATTTCTCCAATCTGATAATAAAACAAGCCAAAGCAAAGCGCAATGGCAAGTCCGGCAAGCACCCCATGAACAATTAGTTTATTGCTTAAGCCAATAAGCGCATCATAACGCTTGGCGCCCAGTAATTTTCCCGATAGGATGTTTCCAGCGCTAGCATAACCATCGATTAAAAATGCGCCAAAAAACCAAATGTTAATGGCAATGGTATAGGCGGCAATATATTCGGCGCCATAACTTGTGGCAAAGGCACTAGCAAAATATAAAGTGACGTTAAGGGCAATGGTTCGTATAAATAAATTAAGCACCATAACGGTAAACCGTTTTATCTCTTTGTTAAAAGGGAGTTTTACTTTTAAAGGAATGGGGGTTTTCTTTAAAAGGTAAACAGCGGCAACAACAGCCATAACCAGTTGTGCTATTACACTGGCATAAGCAGCGCCTTTAATGTGCATTGCAGGAATAACGCCTTCTATGCCATAAACCAAAACAACATCCAGTATAATATTGGTAATGGTTCCTATGGCTGCGATAATCATGGGATAAAAGGTGTTTTGCAACCCACGAAACGCCCCAAATACAGCTATGGTAAATAGGGTAAAGGGAAATCCGAAAATTCTAATGTTGTAGTAGGTTACGCAATAGTCTAATATTAAACCAGAGGCGTTGTATAGTTTAAAAATATGGTTAGAGATTGGCCATGTGGTAAAAATAATAAATAAGCTTATAGCAAGAATAATAACAATGGCCTGGCCGGGGAGCGACTTTACCTCATTAAGTTTATTGGCGCCGAGGTATTGTGAAATTATAGATGAAATGGCGCTTCGTGTCTGCCCAAATACCCAGATCAGCATTGATAAAAAGGTGGTTACAATACCAACTGCAGCAAGTGCTTCGGTGGCGTTTGTATCAACATTGCCAACAATGGCAGTATCGGTTAACGAGAGTATGGGTTCAGATATTCCTGCAATAAGTGCGGGAATGGCCAAACGGTTAATGTTTTTTATGCTTATATCTGTACTCAAGAAAAAAGAACCCCAAAAGCGGGGCGATTTACGGTTTACCCTATTACAACGGCTAAGGTCGTGATTTTTCTGGTTTTTTGTTTTTTATTCAAAATGAATTTTATGTGTACTTTTGCAGGGCATTACAATTTTAGATTATGAAGAATATTTTAGTTCCTGTTGGGGCATCTGCCAATGCGATAAGCCATTTGCAATACGCCATAGACTTTGCTAAGGCTTTTGGCGCAAAAGTTTATGTGGTTCAGGTGTATAATGTGTATACAAAGGCAGGAACCATGCTTCAGGTAGACCGAATTCTAGAACGTGAAAGCTTGGCCTTTTTGCAACAGCATGTAGACCAAGTAAACAAGAAAGGCGTAGAGGTTGTTGTAAAAACCTTTAAAGGAAAACTAACGGAGACCATTTCAACAATTTGTAAGACGTTTAGCATAGACTTAATTTTAATCGAGCCGCGAACAACATCCATTAAAGAGGAAGTTTATTTAGGAAAGACCTCGGGGAAAATAATTAAGAAAACCAACATCCCGGCACTTATTGTCCCCGAAGGGTACGTGTTTAAGCCTATTATTTATATTTTGATGGCTTTAAAGTCGGCACATATTAAACAAGCCGATGCTTTGCAGCCTCTAAAGGCTATTCAAAACCAATTTAAAGCCATTCTTAAGCTGTTGTTGGTGAAAACACCCTACTATAAGGAAGGCGATTTTGATTTGAATACAGATTTGGCCCAAATGGTCACCAAGGTTACTAAAAGTGAAAATGCCACGACATTTCAAGGGGTTTTAGAGCATCACAAAGAAAACGACCCAGACTTATTGTGTGTAGTTCGTAGAAGGCGCGGTTTTTTTACCAAACTTTGGGAGAAAAATATCATTTTGAAGAAGGATTTTAACAGCCCTAACTTTCCCGTGTTGGTTTTAAGCGGGCTGAAATAAATTTTTTAATACAAAAACATGTGTTATTTTCAGAAAAGTAGTATTTTCGCATTCTCTAAAAGGGGCATTAGCTCAGCTGGCTAGAGCGTTTGGCTGGCAGCCAAAAGGTCATCGGTTCGACTCCGATATGCTCCACTTAAAAACTCGCAATCAGTTAATTATTAATTGGTTGCGTTTTTTTATGCCTTAAAAGCTGCATACACGTAAAAAAGGGATTAATCTTCCCAGCCGCAAAGGGTTCTGTTTTTGTTTCTGGCTTCTTCTAGCGAAACGCCTTTAATGGCGGCTTTGCAATTAGACAAGCCCCTGCATGTGTTGCTGTAGTGGTATTTCTTGCTGTAGTTGCCTGTGCAGATATAAACTTTTGAGGTATTGCTTGAGGTTAAAAAGAACGCAAATACAAGTGCCAAAAGCACCAGAATTACTTTGTGTTGCATGGTTAGGTTAAGTTAGTTAGCATACCAAAGTAGTTTAATAATCCTTTTTAAACAAGCCATTTAATAAAAAAAGATCGCTTAAGTTGTGTTTGGAACACTTCAGGAATTAGGGAATTGAATTCATTCAAGGGCAGAGACTCGCCCAGTTAGGAGGCGCACCATATTTGCTTTTCTTTTGAAGCGGTTTATACCATATAATTTAAAAAATAAACCATGTTTAGGTTATGGGTTTTTCCTTAAATGGAATGTTAGGGTCAAACAGTTCTAAAATAAGCGTGTTTAATTGCTCTTCAAAAGCTTGTAAGGTGGCTTGGGTAATTAGTGGGTCTTTGTTGTCCTGAAAGGCCATAACTCCCTTGCTGAGGTTTTTAAAGGAAATAATGCCCGCCGTAACAGGGCCTGAAAACGGGGTTTCGGCAGCTATCATAAAGGCGTAGGCCAATAATTGAAACGGCTTGCTGTATTTGTTGTAATCTGTTGTGAGCTCTTCCCAATGGTTAATTTTAAGCTGACCGGGTTCTACTTTTCCAGATTTATAATCAATGATCCTCAGGGTGCCATTAAATTCATCTACACGGTCAACCTTACCTGTTAAAAACACAGGAAAGTCTAAACCGGGAACGTTAATAGGGGTTTTTAGTTCCTGTTCTATGGCGATAATCTTAATTTGATGCCCTTCTTTTAAACACGCTATTTCTTCCTTGAGCACATTATAAACATAACGTTTGGCAATTTCGAAGATAATTAGGTTTTTTCCTGTTGAGGTGTTGCCTTTTTTAAACAGCTCTTTAAATTCCTGTTGCACCAAATGGTCTATCTTACTGGTCATGTCCAAAACCATTTTCTCACTTAAAAAAGCACCTTCAAATGGTTTGTATAATTTTTCCAGTGTGTTATGTAGTACGGTCCCTAAGGTGTTTGCGGCAACGGTTTCCTCCACATCGTCGTATGCTTTGATACTCAGAATTTTTTGGGCGTAAAAATCCAATGGATTTCTCATGTAGTTGGTAAGCGAAGAAGGTGAAAAGCCACGTTGGGCAATTTCCTTAAGCCTGCTAAGAGCTGTTTGGTGTTTAGCCACTTCAATGAGGTGCTCTTTTATAGGCGGCACCACTGGTGTTACGGTTTGAACGTTTAGTTCATGTACCTTTTCGATATCCAATTGGGTGATAAACCGGCTTTTTTCGCCACCATTTAACACGTCGGGTTCGGTATTGTAAAGGATGTAAACCTGTTTTGCGCGTTGCAACAGCCTATAAAAGTGATAGGTGTAAACAGCATCTTTTTCTTTATAGGTAGGGAGGTTATTTTCAATTTTCACATCAAAAGGGATAAACGAATTCTGGCTTTTTCCTGCAGGCAGGATGCCTTCGTTTACAGACGCAATAATAACGGTCTCAAAATCTAAAACCCGAGACTCCAGCATGCCCATAATTTGCAGCCCTTGTAAAGGCTCACCTTGAAAATCTAATGTATCTTGCTTAATAAGCTCCTTATACATGCTGTGAAGCGTTTGTGTCGATTGTATGTGGTCGTGTTTTCCAATAAGCGTCTCTAGGCTGTTAAAAATTTCATTAAAACGGTACAGGTACTCGAGCTGTAATAGATTTTTGCTTTTGTTTTTATTAAGGTGGCGTTTTGCTTCTTGAATAAGGGCTTTGCAGTTTTGAAGGCCTACAAGAGGGGTTTCGTTCCAGGGTTTAAATAGTAAACCCAGTATGGTTTCATTTTCGGGAGCTAGCGCAGTTACTTCATCGCGTGTTATAGAAATAATGTTGTTTTGCTGTATTTGTTCTATAATGTTATCGGCTGCATTGGTATCGTTCTTTTGAAACAATGGCCTTATGTATTCATGCGATAGAATGGCCACCACATCTTTGTAGTAAAAGGCCTTAGATGTTGATTTGTGAATGCTAAAGAGCTTTTCAAACAGCGATGCCAACGGAATTTGTACAAGAGGCAGTCCCATGGTAATGTTAATGCCATTAATGGTTTTAGGCAAAGCATTTAACAAGGGGATGAGTAAGGACTCGTTACCCAGAACAACAGCTGTATTTTTTAGGCCTTGTTTTAGGTTTAGTTCATCTAAAAGGGTTCCAATATATTTAACCTGTCCCACATTTTTAGGAACCCCCGTTATTTGTATTTGTTTGGGGGATGAATAATGGTTAGAAATCCAATTAAGTGGGTTGTTTTTAAAGTACGGCCAAGTGTTGGTGTGTGTTCTTATAAAGTGTCCTGCATCGTGAATTGTATCGGTAAAGAAATGCTGGTCTAGATCCCAATAGATTTGAGCGAGATCTTGTTGAAGCAGTTCTTGTATAATAAGTTCTTCGGCTTTGTTTAAGGCATTAAAGCCTACAAAAACAATGGTTTTACCTTTTAAGGTGGCTATGTAGTGCTCTAGGTTGTTTACAGCTTGCCTATAAACCAGGCCTTGGTAACCTTTTTGTTTTGCCGTAAGCCTGTTTGTTAAAGCGTGATAGTAACTGCCTAACCGGCTCCAAAAATCCAAATAATTTTTAATATAGGGTGTTTGGTTTTCCTCTAAGGACCAATGGTCGAGTTCTATTTCCTTAATAGCGCTCAGATAGTTGAAAATCTTATCTGGCGGTACCAAATAGCGGTCTATTTCGTTGAAATCCTGTAATAGGCGTTGGGCCCACTTATAAAAGGAATCGAAAGGTTCTATCTGTTCTTTTGGAGTAACTTTTAGATAGGCTTCGTAAAACTCAAAAAAAAGTTCTGTATTGGAGATGTATTCTAAGGTTGAAAGCGACTCGATAAAGCTTTCTATGGATGTTATTTCGGGCGAAAAGAAAGCGCCCTCTACATGTTTGTGTAGGGTATGTTTTAAAAATATCCCGGCGCGTTTGCTGGGGAGTACAAAAGTAAGGTCTGGTATATTTAGGCCTTGTTTTTTTAAATCTATTATTACGTCTTCAAGAAAACTTATCATATTATAAAAATAAAAAACGCTCCGATAACCGGAGCGTTTTTTGCTTTTATATTTTAACTAACTTATTACTTTACTAAGTTAATTTCAACTCTTCTGTTGTTCGCTCTACCAGCTCTAGTGCTGTTAGTGTCGATAGGCTTGTCTTCACCATAGCCCATTGAAGATAATCTAAACTGATCTACACCGTTAGCTACTAAGTATTCTTTTACAGAAAGGGCACGTTTTTCAGAAAGGCCTTGGTTAAGCTTGCTGCTTCCAACGCTATCAGTGTGTCCTTCAACAGTAAATTTAGCTGTTGGGTATTCGTTTAAGATGGCGATAATATCGCTTAACACTTTTTCAGACTCAGATTTAATAGATGCTTTACCTGTGTCGAATAAGATGGTCTTAGCATAAGCGTTAAGTGTTTTTTGCACTTCTTCAGTTACTTCTGGGCAACCGTTGTTAGCTACAGTACCAGCAACATCTGGACATTGGTCGTCTTTATCTAAAACGCTGTCACCGTCGCTATCTGGCCATGGGCAACCGTTGTTTTCAGCAGGACCAGCTTCGTTAGGACAGTTATCATCGTTATCAGCAATACCGTCACCGTCAGCATCTGGACATCCAGCTAAAGCTTTTTCACCAGCTACTGTTGGGCAGTTATCATCTTTGTCAGCAACACCGTCACCGTCAGCATCTGGACAACCGTTAAACTCAGCTAAACCAGCTTCGTTAGGACAATCGTCTTTTCCGTCTTCGATACCGTCGCCGTCAGAATCTGGACAACCGTTAAATTCAGCTAAACCAGCAACTTCTGGACAAGCATCGTCTTTGTCGTAAATGCCGTCACCGTCAGTGTCTTTTCCACCAAATCTAAATGAAATTCCAGCAGTATGTTGGAAATGTGTCGCTAAGTAATCTTCGAAAGCATGCTTGTAAGCACTTTGGAAGTTTAATCCAATGTTTTCAGATAACCAAAAGTTTAATCCTAGTGTACCGTTTAAAGTACCAGCGCCAATTTCATCAACCCAAGTATAACCACCGCCAACACCTAAGAAAGGCTCAACAACTTTTGTGTTTAATAATTGAGAAAAGCTATATTTTACTGTTCCATCAATACCATAGTATGATAAATCGTTAGCTTCTGCATCACCAAACTTATCAATTTTGTTGATAGATCCTGTTACGCCTAAGCTAAAGCCACTGTCTAAATATCTTGCAACAGATATGCTAGAAAGTGAAGGTAATACGTTCCAGTGGTCTGGCGCGTTAAAGTATTCGTCAAAATATCCACCAAGAGGAGCGTCTTCGCCAGTTGGATAGAAATCCACAGCGTTCACCCCAATACTAATGGCCCAAGGGTTGTTTTCATCTTGCGCATTAACATTGCTTAAGCCAAAAACAAGCAACATCGCGAACAATAATCTGCTAAGATTTTTCATATTCAAAAATTTAATTTTTAAGTGTTAATTGTAAGCAAAAGTAAGTTGTTAAATATTATTAACAAAGACAAATATAGAAAAATATTGAATATTTGCACTAAAATCTGGCGATATCCCGCCAAAAAATTAAATGATTTCCAATTTATTGCCAACTTTTTTAAAAGCTTCAATGGCTTTGTCTAAATGCTCCTTTTTATGGGCTGCAGATAGTTGAACACGGATTCTGGCTTTTTCTTTCGGCACTACAGGGTAAAAGAACCCAATAACATAAATACCTTCTTCTAGTAGCATGTTAGCCATGGTTTGCGATAGTTTGGCATCGTACAGCATAACGGGTACAATGGCCGAGTCGCCATCAATAATATCAAAACCAGCATCTTTAAGGCCTTTTTTAAAGTAGTTGGTGTTCCATTCTAATTGGTCTCTTAAAGCGGTGTTTTCAGAAAGCATTTCGAAAACCTTTATAGAGGCTCCTACAATTGCAGGTGCCAGAGAGTTTGAGAACAAATATGGTCTAGAGCGCTGGCGAAGCATTTCTATAATTTCCTTTTTACCAGTTGTGTAGCCACCCATGGCGCCGCCTAAGGCTTTGCCCAGGGTTCCGGTAATAATGTCTACCCGGCCCATGACGTTTTTGTCTTCTAGGGTTCCTCGACCGGTTTTTCCTATAAATCCGGCGGCATGACATTCGTCAATCATCACTAAGGCATCGTATTTATCGGCTAGATCGCAAATTTTATCTAAAGGGGCAACTAGGCCATCCATAGAGAATACCCCATCTGTAACAATAATTTTAAAGCGGGCACCATTTTCATTTGCAGCGATAAGCTGTTGTTCTAAATCGGCCATATCGTTGTTTTGGTAGCGGTATCTGGCCGCTTTACACAACCGTACCCCATCAATAATAGAGGCGTGGTTTAACGAATCGGAAATAATGGCGTCTTCTTTGGTTAAAAGAGGTTCAAAAACCCCACCGTTGGCATCGAAAGCAGCTGCGTAAAGAATGGTGTCTTCGGTGTGATAAAAATCGGCAATTTTCTTTTCCAAGGTTTTATGGATGTCTTGTGTGCCACAAATAAAACGCACAGACGACATGCCGAAGCCGTGGGTGTCCATGGTGTCTTTCGCTGCTTGAACAACCTCTGGGTGGTCGCTTAGGCCAAGGTAGTTATTGGCGCAAAAGTTAAGTACTTTTTCTCCGGTGTTAAGGGTGATTTCTGCGCCTTGAGATGAGGTGATAATGCGCTCCTCCTTAAACAGTCCTTCGTCCTTTATGTTTTGCAGTTCTTCCTGCAAATACGTTTTTATGTTTCCGTACATGATGGTGTTATGTTTTTTGCAAAGTTATAATTCTTTTATTGTAATTTCTTGGTTTATGTAAACGAGTATTTTTTTCACAACGGAGTATCCCATTTCTTCAAGCGTGTATTGGTATGTGGTAATTTGGTTAAGGTGCTCGGGTTTTTCGGCACCTGTTTTATAATCTATAATAGCGGCTTCTTTATTTTTGTTAATGGTTATTTTGTCTGGTCTTACAATTCTGCCGTTTTTTAAGATAATGTCGCGTTCGTTGTAATGGGTTAACGTTTCTGTAAAGAATGGGCGTAGTTTGTTGTGGTCGACAATTTTTAAGATGAGTGGTTTAAGGTCTTTTGCTTGTGTTTCTGTTATTTTTCCGTGATCTAAATATTGATTAAAGGCTTGTTCTACATCGGCTTTGGTGTTAATTTTAGCCATGATGTTATGAACTAAGTTTCCTTTTTCGATAGCGTTTTCTTGTGGGGTATCCCATAAATAACCGGCATTGGTTAAAATGTTAAGCTGCAGTTCTTCCCGTGGGGTCGAGATAAATTGTGTTAGGGTTGTGGTTGTGTTTTTTTTAGGGGCAACATGGTTTTTGGTTGGGGCTCCAAAGGTGTAGGTGGCTTGCGAATCTTGCCACTGCTGGGTTGATTTTAAATAATGAATAAACAATCCCGAATACTTCTTTAAATTTTCCTGATTTTTTTTGTCGAGATCGAGCTCTGATATAACATACAGCTCCTTAACAGCTCTGGTTAAAACCACGTAAAGTAAGTTTATGGTATCTAGTTCTAGTTGTGCTTGGTATTGTTCGAATAGTTGTTTGCCTACATCGCCATAGGTTTCTAAATCATTATTCTTATTAATGTACATATAAGGAAACCCGTAGGTGGCTTCGTCTATGGGGAACCAGATTTTTGGGTTTTTATTAAAATAGATGTCCTGATTGGCAAAAGGAAATATCACAATAGGAAATTCCAGACCTTTAGATTTGTGAATGGTCATAATCTGTACGGCATTGGCATCTTGGGGGGCAGAAATGCTAAGGGCATCTTTTTTGCGTTCCCAAAGTTCTATAAAGCCCGAAATGTTGGCATGGTGCTTTTGCGAAAAGTCTAAAATTTCGTCCAAGAAAAATTGCACATAGGCATTGGCCTGTTCGTTTAGGCTAAATCCTCTTACAATGCTTTCGGCAGCCTCATAAATGGGTAGGCTAGTAAAGGTGTTAAAATTAAAGTGAACATGGTACTTGGCTAACTCGCCGAAAAGTGTTTTTGGCGGCAGGGCCATAAAGTGGCTTAAAAAAACATGCGTCTCGCTACCGTGGTTAAGGTGGTCGCTTAAAAATAAGAGAACGGCAAGTTTAATTTCGTTGTTTTTTGGCTGAAGGCTAAGCTGCAGCATGTTTACCATAAAATTAACCTCCTTAGAATGGCATAACAATAACGATTCTGAAGAGATAACGTCAATCCCTTCATTGGTTAGGTGGGTTGCTATAGCCACACCTTCTTTTCCTTTTCTGGTAATAATGCAAATGTCGCCCCATTGAAACCCTTGGCTGGTAACCTGATTAATATGGTCCAGCGTTTTTTGGCAGTGTAATAGGTAGGGGTCTTCGTTTTTGGTGTCTAAAAACGTTAGTTCAACATAGCCTGAATCGTGGTTAACAACCTGTTGTTCGCTTGCTTGGTATATGGCCTGATAGCTTGGGTTAGAAAAGGCGAGGTTAGCTATATGCTGAAAAAAGTGGTTGTTAAACGCAACAATGGTTTTCGTGCTGCGGTAATTAAACGCTAGTTGTTCCAGCGATATTTCGGTTTGAAAGGGGTTTGCTGTTTTATTATACAGGTCTATAAACTGTTCGGCACGCCCGCCACGCCAACGGTAAATGGCCTGTTTGGCATCGCCAACCAGCATGAGGGAACCGCGTTCACCTTTAAGATTTTCGCCCGATAGGGCATTGGCGATTAAAGGCTCTAGGTTTTGCCATTGCAAGATGGAGGTGTCTTGAAATTCATCAATAAAAAAGTGGCGAAACTTTTCACCAAGGCGTTCGTAGATAAAAGGGGCTGGCTGCTGGTTGATTTCGTTGTGAATGATGGTATTAAACTCTGAAATTAGCAACAGGTCGTCTTCGGCTTTTATCTCATCCAATGTTTGGCTTATGGCACTTAATACCGAAAGCGGTGTAATGTTTTTTAAGCTGTTTTTAAGGAAGCTCTCTTGGGCGATAAGCTGTTTTATCTGGTTAAATAAAAGGGCTAGCTGTGGCTGTATTTTTGTTATGGTTTGTGCCGTGTTTTCTGTTACCTTTTTAGGATATAGAGGGTCGCCTTCGGTGAGTTTGGTTTGCCAGCCGGCGGTAAACCCCACGTTAAAGTCGCCAGTGGCAATTTTGGTGAAAAACTTGGGCAGGTAGCTTGCATAAAAATCACTATGGGTAATGCCTTCGGTATCAATAAGGTTAAGGGCTTGCTGTGCCGTGTTAATAATAAGCGCTTTTTTTTGCTGTTGTTCTTTTTTAAGGAGCCCTTTTAAGGTTGAAAAATCTTGTAACGACTTGTGTTTTATTTGGTTTAAATAGCTAAGGTCGTTTTCGCTAACAAGCAATCTGGCCATGTTGTTAAAATCGTAGGCGATGTCCCAGCTTTTATCGTCATCGGCTTTTTCAATGGCAAAATCTACCAAAACCTTGGTTAAGGCTTGATCGTTGCCTGCCTTGTCTATAAGTTGGTCTACGGCTTTGCCCAGCACGTATGGCGTGTCTAGTTCTACTTCAAAATTTACGGGCAGCTTTAAATCGTGAGCAAAGGTTCTAACCAGTTTGTGGTTAAACTTGTCGATGGTCGAAATATCGAAAGCTGCATAGTTGTGCACCATTTTATGCAGTACCACTTTGGCTTTTTGGTGTAGGGCCAATGGACTTAAGTTTAGCTCCTGTGACAGGGCAGTAAACATGGGGTGATTTTCCTGAACGATGCTTGGGTTGGAAAACGTTTTTAGCGTATCGATTATGCGAGACTTCATTTCGTTAACCGCCTTATTGGTAAAGGTAAGAGCCAGTAACGACTTAAATGCAAGGGGGCTTTTGGCCTCTAAAACCGTGCGCAAATAATTTTTAACTAAGGTGAAGGTCTTGCCACTTCCGGCAGAGGCATTGTATATGGTAAATGCTTCGCGATGCGTCATAAGGCTATGATAATTTGGTACAAGATAAAAACAATCAATCACTTCATAACAATTAATTATTTCCATTTTATGGAAAGTGTCTAATAATCGTTAAATTTGAAGTAGAAATTAATTTAATCATTTAAAAACAAAAATATTATGGCATTTGAATTACCACAATTAAAATATGCTTACGATGCGTTAGAGCCACACATTGATGCACGTACCATGGAAATACACCATACAAAACACCACAACGGATATACAACAAAGCTAAACGATGCTATTGCCGGAACCGATTTAGAAGGCAAAACCATAGAGAATATTTTGGGCAATTTAGATATGGCCAATGCTGCTGTTAGAAACAATGGTGGTGGGTATTACAACCACACCTTATTTTGGGAGGTTATAAACCCAGAAGGAAAAGGACGTTTGTCGGGTGATTTAAAAGATGCTATTGAGGCTGCTTATGGGTCTTTTGAGGCGTTTAAAGATGCGTTTAGCAAGGCTGCCGCGACCCAATTTGGATCGGGATGGGCTTGGTTATGCGTTCATGAAGGCGGGAAGGTAGAAGTGTGTTCAACACCAAACCAAGATAACCCTTTAATGCCAGGTATTGGTTGTGGAGGGACACCTATTTTAGGATTGGATGTTTGGGAGCATGCGTACTACTTAAACTATCAAAACAGAAGACCAGACTATATAGAAGCCTTTTTTAACATTATTAACTGGAATGAAGTAGAGCGTCGTTACGCTCAAGCAAAATAGATTATAAAGATACCTTGTATTGTATTTTAAAAGAGCAAACCATTTTGGTTTGCTTTTTTATTTGAAGGAATTAAAAACAGCAAAGATGACGTTGTAACAAAAGGTGGTAAAATAAAAAAGGTGAACGAAAGTTCACCTTTTTTGCCCCAAATCTACCATAAACTTAACCTACTTATGTTATGGTGGTAACAAATATATACGAGGAAATACTTATGAGAACAAAAAAATGGATGAATGGCGTATAAATTAGGCTGAAGGGAATGTTTTTGGGTTAATTAGCAAGAAGTTGGACTTTTTAAGGGGGCTTAAAATAAAAAAAGGTGAACGAAAGTTCACCTTTTTTTGCCCCAAATCTACCATGAACTTAACCTACTTATGTTATGGTAGTACTAAGGTAAATCTTCTTCATCAATAAATATCAAAAAAACAGATGAACGGCATTTTTTTTAGTTAAAAAGGTCGATTTGTAGGATAAACTGCATATTTAACTTATTGATTAATAGGCTCTTTCTTTATTGCCTTCAAAGAAATTAATAAAGGCCCTATTAACAACCCGATTGCCACCAGCGGTGGGGTAGTTTCCTGTAAAGTACCAGTCGCCTAAGTTTTTAGGACAGGCCTTGTGGAGGTTTTCTACCGGTTGGAAAATAGTTTCTACCTTGGCGTTAACGGTTTCGTCTGCAATAAGCTGGGCGATTTTATCAGAGATCTCTTCGTCTGTAAACTGCGCGTACAGCTCTTTTACAAAGTTTCTCACATCTTTGTCCTCTAGGGTTACTTGGGCTTTACATTTTTGGTAAACCTCTTCTACCATGTGGTATTTGTTGTTTTCTTCCAGTAGTTCCAGCATGGCCCTAAAGGCTATAAGGTCTTCTAGCCTAGCCATATCTATACCGTAACAGTCTGGATAGCGAATTTGTGGGGCAGAGGAGACTACGATTATTTTTTTAGGACTTAAGCGGTCCATCATTTTAATAATACTTTTCTTTAAGGTAGTACCTCTTACAATACTATCGTCTATAATAACCAGGTTGTCGGTAGGTTTTATTACGCCATAAGTTACATCGTACACGTGGGCCACCAAGTCGTCTCGGCTGCTATCTTCGGTAATAAAGGTGCGAAGCTTAACGTCTTTTATGGCTATTTTTTCAATGCGTGGTCTTTCGGAAAGGATTTCTTTTACCTTTTCTGCCGATAATTGCCCGTTACCATCTAAGATGGCTTGTGTTTTCTTTTGGTTTAAGTGCTCTTCTACGGTTTCTATCATTCCAAAGAACGAGGTTTCTGCAGTATTTGGAATATAGGAAAACACGGTATTTTGGGTGTCTTTATTTATGGCTTGTAGCACTTTAGGCATAAGCAGTTTACCCAGTTGTTTGCGTTCTTGGTAAATTTCGGCATCGCTACCTCTTGAAAAGTAAATGCGCTCGAAGGAGCAGGCTTTTCTTTCTAGGGGTTCGATAATTTTTTTGATGGCGACTTCTCCAGATTTTTTGGTGATAATGGCATGCCCAGGGTCGAGTTCCTTTACATCTTCGAAGGCCACATTAAATACGGTTTGAATTACAGGGCGTTCTGAGGCGACCACTACCACTTCGTCGTCTTTATAGTAGTATGCGGGGCGTATTCCTGCGGGATCGCGAAGCACAAACGCATCGCCGTGTCCTAACAGGCCGGCCATGGCATAGCCGCCGTCCCAGTCTTTAGATGCTTTTTTAAGAATCTTGGCAACATTTAAGCGGTCGGCAATTAGTGGTGAGCATTCGTGCTTGCTGTAGCCTTCTTTTTTTAGTTTTTTATAGATTTTAGAAACGGCATCGTCCAGAAAGTGCCCAATTTTCTCCATAATGGTTACGGTATCGGCTTTTTCCTTTGGGTGCTGTCCCAGTTCGACCAACCTATCGAAAAGTTGGTTTACATTGGTCATATTAAAGTTTCCGGCAACAATAAGGTTGCGGTGCATCCAGTTGTTTTGTCTTAAAAACGGATGTACACTTTCTACGCTATTTTTTCCGAAGGTACCATAGCGCACATGCCCTAAAAGCACTTCACCAATGTAAGGGATGTGGCGTTTTTGCAGTGCGACATCGTTGGCGTATTCTGGGTGTTCTGTAAGTTCTTTGTTGATGCGTTGGTTTATTTGCCCAAAAATATCCTGAATGGGTTGTTGCGCAATAGATCGCACACGGCTTATGTAGCGTTCGCCAGGTTGGGTGTCTAGTTTAATGCTGGCAAAACCGGCACCATCCTGACCGCGATTGTGTTGTTTTTCCATCATGAGGTACATTTTGTTTACCCCATAAAAGGCACTGCCGTATTTTTCTTTGTAGAACTCTAAGGGCTTTAGGAGTCTAATTTGTGCAATGCCACATTCGTGTTTTAGTGCGTCGCTCATAATATGTGTTGTTGTGTTGTTGCGGGTTGTGCTGTACCGCGTAATAAAATTAATATATAAATTAAAACGCGCCCAATTTGGGCGCGTTTGTACTTATGCGAGTTCTATGTCGAACTGCGTTAATTGTTTAAATTCTTGTAAGCGTTTAAAGATCTCGTTTTTCGAGAGTTGTTGCATGCGCTCTGTTCCAAATTTTTCAACACAAAAAGACGCGAGGGTCGAACCGTAAATTACAGCTTGTTTCATGTTGTTAAAAGAGATGTCGTCTGTTTTTGCTAAAAACCCGATAAATCCGCCGGCAAAGGTATCGCCTGCTCCCGTTGGGTCGAAAACTTCTTCTAGTGGTAAGGCTGGTGCGTAAAACACATTGTCGTCATGGAATAGTAGGGCGCCATGTTCGCCTTTTTTTATAACCACGTATTTGGGCCCCATTTCGTGTATTTTTCTAGCGGCTACCACTAAAGAGTGTTGGCCTGTAAGCTGGCGGGCTTCTTCGTCGTTTATTGTAATAACGTCTACTTTACCAATAACGTCGTGCAGGTCTTCTAAGGCGTTGTCCATCCAGAAATTCATGGTGTCTAGCACCACTAGTTTCGGTTTGTTTTCCATTTGCTCCAGAACGCTTAATTGTACTAGGGGGTGGAGGTTTCCTAGCATAACATAGTCGGCATTTTTATATGCTGAAGGGACTACGGGGTTAAAATCTGCTAGGGTATTTAATTCTGTGGTTATGGTGTCTCTGGTGTTCATGTCGTTATGGTAGCGTCCGCTCCAGAAGAAGGTTTTGCCTTCTTTTACGATTTCTATACCAGAAATGTTGATGTTTTTTTGTTGTAGTATGTTTAGGTAGTCTTGTGGGAAATCGCCTCCTACGACTGATACAGCTGCGGCATCGATATCGAATTGGGAAGCTGCTAATCCAATAAAGGTTGCGGCGCCTCCTAATATTTTATCGGTTTTGCCAAAAGGGGTTTCTATGGCGTCGAAGGCCACGGTACCTACGATAACTAATTTGCTCATATATCGTGTTGTAATTTTTTTGCAAATATAGGGGTTTTTTAACGAAGTACACGATAATAATTATTTGTGTGTGTGTCTTTTACTAACAGCCTGGTTTATGGTTTTTTCATAGCTAAAGAAGTGTTTATGAGGGTTTTTGGGGTTGGGACTTAGTGGTTGTGTGAGGGCTTTAAACTACGCTTTATATCTTGTGAGGAACATTGATGGACTCATTTATTCTTCTAATAGAGGCATTAACAAAACCCTTAAGTATGAATATGGATTAAAACAAACCATTAAAAACACCAAACTAGCTCAAAAAATGACTAAAAAGGCTATATTTACTTACAATAACTTTAGAACGCATTGGAGTCTAAATTTAAGCACCCCAAAAATGGTTAACCTATTTCAGGACAAGACAAAATGAAAAAAATAATTTTAGTTTCTTGGATATTTGTTCTATTGTTGGCCTGCAACAAGGACGATGATAGACCCGAACCTACAGTTGAAGAAGAACCTGACTTGTCTTTTCCAGAGTGCCTTTTGAGCAACGATATCTTTGAGTACAACCTGATTATGAGCAATCCGCCTGATGAACCAACTAGGGCACATATTGTTAAATCTATTTATCAAGGAGTGCCTGTCTATTCATTCAACCATGAAGTTATACTTGATCTTCCATTAGTGTTCTATAACAATCAATGTGAAGAGGTTTGCAGATATGTTTGGAACGGGCCTGGCACAACTTGTATAAACCTTCTTGCTGACCTTGAAACTATCGGTGTTGTTTGGACAGACCCAAGATAAAAATTTGCCCATAACAATATGTATAGCCCATTGCGGCTTAATTCCTAATCGGAATTCATTTCAATTTCCTATCTTCGGTCTACGACGGAAAATCATAGCTAATTTCCTGTAACCAAAACATAGCCATACACAAGCCAATTTAAAAGCGACAAATGAAGCCAATCTTCTTAATTTTATGTATTGTAATTTTTAGCTGTAATACAAAAAACAAACCGAACGAATTAAAAACAGAAAGCCCAACTGAACAAAAAAATGATAAAATAAAAGTTTTAAACTTTGGAACATTTCACTTTGGTTACACCCCTGATGCTAACAAAACAGAATTCGATGAACATAGTGAGGAAGCACAGAAAGAAATTAGAGAAATTTCTAAAATGTTGGCACAATTTAAACCTACAATAATATGTATTGAAAATTTACCAAAATTTAATAATGAAATTAATAAAGCTTATCAGGATTTTTTAGATAATCCCTCTACGCTAAACACTAATTATGGCGAAAGTAGTATGATTGGATTTGATGTTGGCAGGTTGAGTAATGTAAAAAAAATATATGGCATAGATAACCATATGGGGTATAATTATAGTGTTGGAGATTTTATCGAAAATAATCCAGAACTTGAAAATTCTATTGATTCAAAAACGTATTTACAACTTACAAACGAGCCATTTAAAGAGTATCCTGAAATAGCTAAACGAGAGGCGAAATATGATGAACTATCTTTACTCGAAAAACTAAAATTAAGTAACGAGCCCATACATCTTGATTACGCAATAAACACTAATGCAGATAAATTACTTTATGTAGGAATAGATGATGGATTTGAAGGTGCTGATAATGCAGCCATCTTTTACCATAGAAATATGAAAATATTTTCCAATCTAAACAGAATTCCAATGACAAAAAATGACAGAGTGTTTATAATTATGGGAACTGCTCATACGGCTTTTTTAAGAGAATTTATGAGAAGAAGCCCAAAATTTGAAATGGTAAACACATTAGAATATTTAAATTAAAAAAACAGGCTACCACAATGGCCATAAGTAATGGCTTTTGCTTGTGTCCTCTCGAAAAACCCTCCTAAACATGACAGGTTGTTATTTTTTTAGTTACCTAACACCTAAATGATTGTTTAACAGATTTTTGCTTACTATTAAAGAAATAATGATATGGATAGTAAGTTATTATTAATCATTTTCATTTAGTTATGTTTAAATTAAAAAAGGCTCTCTAAATTAGAAAGCCTTTTTGTTATTAATATAGCCTCTTTATATTACTCTATTATTATCTTTTTTGCAGATTTACCTTGGTCTGTTTCCACTTCAAAAACATACATGCCGCTGGATAGGTTTTTAATATCTACGCTTTTATTTTTTTCTGAATAAAGGTACCTGCCTTTTATGGTATAGATATTTACCTGTTTTAATGTTAGTCCTTTATTCAAGTTTATATTAAAAACATCTCTTACTGGATTAGGGTAAAAACTAAAGTAATCGTTTTCAAAGCTTTTGGTTGACATTGTTGCGCTTAAATCATACACACGCACATGGCCTGAATTTGCACCGTTTTCATCGTTAAAGGGAGCGCCAATGGCAACAATACCCCCATCAGAGGACAGGCTTACAGAATTCCCAGATTGATCATCTGCAGCTTCACCATCAATATCACTGCCTATCTGGACCCAACTACCCGATTGATTCTCATACACACGCACATGGCCTGAATCTGTGCCGTTTCCATCGTTATTATAAGCACCAATGGCAACAATACTCCCATTAGAGGACAGGCTAACCGACTGTCCAGAACGGTCAATTGCAGCTTCACCATCTATGTCACTGCCTATCTGGACCCAATTACCCGATTGGTTCTCATACACACGCACATGGCCTGAACCTGTACCGTTTCCACCATTAAAGTGAGCACCAATGGCAACAATACTCCCATCAGAGGACAGGCTAACCGACCGTCCAGAACTGTCAATTGCAGCTTCACCATCTATGTCACTGCCTATCTGGACCCAATTACCCGATTGGTTCTCATACACACGCACATGGCCTGAATCTGTACCGTTTCCATCGTTTGAGGAGGCACCAATAGCAACAATACTCCCATTAGAGGACAGGCTAACAGAAACTCCAGAACGGTCACTTGCAGCTTCACCATCTATGTCACTGCCTATCTGGATCCAATTACCCGATTGGTTCTCATACACACGCACATGGCCTGAATATGCACCGTTTCCATCGTTAAAGTAAGCACCAATGGCAACAATACTCCCATCAGAGGACAGGCTTACAGAATTCCCAGAAAGATCACCTGCAGCTTCACCATCAATATCACTGCCTATCTGGATCCAATTACCCGATTGGTTCTCATACATACGCACATGGCCTGAATTTGTACCGTTTCCATCGTTATAATAAGCACCAATGGCAACAATACTCCCATCAGAGGACAGGCTAACCGACCATCCAGAATTGTCATCTGCAGCTTCACCATCAATATCACTGCCTATCTGGACCCAACTACCCGATTGATTCTCATACACACGCACATGGCCTGAATCTGTACCGTTTCCATCGTTTTTGTGAGCACCAATGGCAACAATACTCCCATCAGAGGACAGGCTTACAGAATACCCAGATCGATTATCTGCGGCTTCACCATCTATATCGGCTCCAATCTGGATTTGGGAAAAAGAAAAAAGAGGAGCTAATAAACAAAAAAGTAATAAATATTTCATAAAAATTTTTGTTTAATTATACAAAAACAAGAAAATATCAAGGTAATAAAATTATTTTACATACTGATAAGCAAAGTGTTATTTGTTTTCTTTTAAAGAAGATGAAGACACATATTAAAACAAATATAAAATTAGGTTTTATTTAAGGATTATTTACTCTGGACTTATGGCTTGGTTTGATTATTCTGATGGGCAAGATTTTAGAATTTGGAAGGTTGTATTCAGCCATTATTTTTTTGGTGGTTTTATTTTTTTAACATACTGTAATCTGAAAAAACAAAGATAAAATTGCGTAAAAGCAACAAGATGCCAACACCGGCTATCATTCATTGCTTCTAATTTTTCTTGCAGAAAACCTTCGTAAATTTACTATCTTTAGTCCACACCAAAAACCGAAGATGCAACGGCGTTAAACCATAGCTAAGCTGTTAGGTGCACTAGCGTGAGCTACTACCTACATTAAAAACCAAAGCATTATTATCTTGCAATTTGTTAAGTTGAAATCGAAACTTCCAGAGGAAGACATCCTGGATAGAGCAAACGAAAGAAAACCCGAGTTTGAGGCAATTCCCGGTCTGTTACAAAAGTACTATGTAAAAATGGCTGGAGAAGGGAACTATGGCGGCATATATGTTTGGGACAACAAAGAATCTTTAATAGCTTTTAAAGCATCGGACTTGGCCAAAAGCATACCTCAGGCTTATAAGGTGGTTGAAGCTCCCAATGTTGAAATAATGGACATTTTGTTTCAGTTAAGAAACTAAAAATAACAACGCCTAACACCGGCTATTTTAGGAAAAAAATAGCGAAAAAAGGAATTGTAATCTTGGACTATTTGGACAATAATTCCAAAACGTTCTCTTTAAAAAGACTGGAATTAAAAAACGCACTACAACAATATGTATAGCAATTTACTCGCTTCGGTTTATAATAAGGAAGGCGTGACCAAACCAATTTAATGGGAGTAATGATAGCTGTTGGTTTTGTTCCTTTTGTTGTTGAGAAAAACAGAATTATTTCCGACCAAAATCGGCAGGAATTTCCCCCCAGGCCTTGGTTTCCCACTTAACAACAACAGTGGTGTAAGTGTGGGTTTTAAGCCAAGTTTCTGCGCGGTCTACAAGGTCGAATAAGGGTTTGTTGCTTTCGGTGCGTTTAAGTTTTGTGTTGCAACTTTTCTTTTTTACCCAACTCATGGCGGTTCGCGAATCGGTGTAAAGAATGCGTTTGCTGCCCTTATTTTTTAATAGGGCCAAGCCGTGCACAATAGCTAAAAACTCGCCAATGTTGTTGGTGCCTTCTTCAAAAGGGCCTTGTATAAAGAGTTGCTTTTTGGTTTGGGTGTCAACCCCACGGTATTCCATTTTTCCAGGATTGCCACTAACAGCAGCGTCTACACAAATAGAGTTGTTGTTGGGCTGTCCTATTTTTTTTAGTTGTTCATGCGTTAGTTCGCTAACAAACTTTTTAGATTTTCCTATATAGTCTTTGTAATTGCCTTTGAGGGCTGTTTTAGCAGCTTCAAAGGTGGCAAACGATTTGTATTGGGCACCTTCAAAATCTTTTATTTGTGCCTTACAGTCGTCCCAAGAGTCAAACACGCCTGTGTGGTGCCCTTTCCAAACGGTGTAGTATTTTTTCTTTTTTTTAGACACGTTTTTGTAAAGTTTTGTATCCTTCAGAAGGAGGAACGACTAAAGAATTTTTTTATGGTTTTAGTTTGAAGATGCGTTATTTTACACTAAATGACAGTTAATGGTTTAACAATTTCTCAACCACTTTAGGAAAATGTGCCATTTCCAATTCATGTATTTTAGCGGCTACATCTTCGGCCTTATCTAAAGGGGCAACCTCACAGGAGGCTTGAAAAATAATGGCGCCTTCGTCGTAATGTTCGTTTACATAATGAACCGTAATGCCTGTTTCGGACTCTTTATTGGCCACAACAGCTTGGTGTACGTGCATGCCATACATACCTTTTCCGCCATATTTTGGTAATAGGGCAGGATGGATGTTAACGACTTTATTAGGAAACGCATCTAGGATATTTTGCGGAAATTTCCATAAAAACCCGGCAAGAACGATTAAATCGGGCTGCGAGGCTCTTAAAATGTTCAAAACATCGTTTGTGGCTGTAAATGCCGTACGATTAAACGATAGGGCGCTAACTTTCAGGGTTTTGCATCTGTCGAGAACTTTGGCATGAGGATTGTTAGTGAGAACCTGAACAACCGTAGCATTATCTCGATCTTGAAAAAACCTGATTAAATTTTCAGCATTAGAGCCGCTACCGGACGCAAAAATTACAATTCGTTTCATGTATAGGGGTTAGGCGGTTGTTGGTAACACAAAAAAAAGAATAATTATTAACAAATAAGGGGCAAAATAGAAATACTTCAAAGTAATTTTAGTAAATTACAATCACATTTTTAGGTCAAAGGTGTGTATTAAAATAAAGTTTTATATTTTTGCGTCCTAAATTTAAACTTAAAATTAAAAATTATGTCAGACATTGCATCAAGAGTAAAAGCGATTATCGTAGACAAATTAGGTGTAGATGAGAACGAAGTAGTAACAGAAGCTAGCTTCACTAACGATCTAGGAGCAGACTCATTAGACACAGTTGAATTAATTATGGAATTTGAAAAAGAATTCGATATTCAAATCCCAGACGATCAAGCTGAAAACATTGCAACAGTTGGTCAAGCTATCTCATACATAGAAGAAGCAAAGTAATTCATATATAATTTATGGAATTAAGGCGAGTTGTAGTTACTGGTTTAGGAGCGCTTACACCTATTGGCAATACCAAAGATGAATATTGGGATGGCTTACTTAATGGAAAAAGTGGCGCTGCCCCTATAACATATTTTGATACTGAGAAGTTCAAGACTAAATTCGCTTGCGAATTAAAAGACTTTAACGCTACCGACTTTCTAGACAGAAAGGAGGCTCGTAAGATGGATAGGTTTACACAGTATGCCATGGTTGCCTCTGATGAGGCCATTGCAGATGCTAAGCTAAATCTAGACGTTGTAGATAAATTACGAGTAGGCGTTATTTGGGGTGCCGGAATTGGCGGCCTGGAAACGTTCCAAAACGAGGTGATTAATTTTGCCGAAGGCGATGGAACGCCCAGATTCAACCCGTTTTTCATCCCTAAAATGATTGCAGATATTGCTCCAGGAAACATTTCCATTAAACATGGATTTATGGGGCCTAATTACACAACAGTATCTGCATGCGCTTCCTCTGCCAATGCCATGATCGATGCTCTAAACTACATTCGTTTAGGCCATTGCGATGTGGTTGTAACCGGTGGAAGCGAAGCTGCTGTAACCATTGCAGGAATGGGTGGTTTTAATGCTATGCACGCGTTATCAACAAGAAACGATAGCCCAGAAACAGCTTCTAGACCTTTCGATGCCACACGAGATGGCTTCGTTTTAGGAGAAGGCGCTGGCGCAATTATCCTTGAAGATTACGAGCATGCTAAAGCCAGAGGTGCAAAAATATATGCCGAAGTAGTTGGAGGAGGCTTATCTTCCGATGCGCATCATATGACAGCCCCTCACCCCGATGGCATAGGCGTTATGGCCGTGATGAGAAATTGTTTAGAAAATGCTGGTTTGAAACCTGAAGACGTAGACCATATTAACACGCACGGAACCTCTACACCTTTAGGAGATGTTGCCGAGTTAAAGGCTATTAAAGAAGTTTTTGGAGATCATGCCAAAACAATCAATATTAACTCAACAAAGTCCATGACTGGACACTTATTGGGTGCGGCTGGTGCTATAGAAGCCATAGCCTCTATACTTGCTATGGAGCATGGTGTTGTACCACCTACCATAAACCACAACACAGTTGATGAAAATATTGACCCAGCATTAAATCTAACCCTTAATAAAGCTCAAAAAAGAGATGTTAAAGTGGCCATGAGCAATACGTTTGGCTTTGGAGGTCACAATGCTTGTGTGTTGTTTAAGAAGCTGGATTAATTCCTTAATGATTTACATAAAAAACATATTTAATTCCCGTGCAGATGATGGCGGGAATTTTTTTGTGGTAGTCCGGAATATTTTGGGGTTTAAACCTAAAACACTTAAATATTACCAAACAGCCTTTACCCACCGTTCTATGAATACCAAGGACGATAAGGGCAATCCTATTAATTACGAACGTCTCGAGTTTTTAGGCGATGCCATGTTGGGAGCGGTTATTGCATCGCATTTGTATTTAGAAGTGCCTAGTGGCGACGAGGGCTATTTAACCAAAATGCGCTCGAAAGTCGTTAGCCGCGAGCACCTAAACGAGTTGGGTCGCGATTTAGGACTTATAAATCTGGTGCAAAGTAAAATACCCAAAGGCCAATTTGGCGATAACATTCACGGCAACCTTTTCGAAGCGCTTGTAGGCGCCATTTTCCTAGATAGGGGCTACAAGTACTGCGAGAAATTTATTTACAAAAAGGTCATTACCCCATATGTCGATATAGAAAAGCTGGAAGGCAAAGTTATCAGCTACAAAAGCCTGCTGATAGAATGGTGCCAAAAAGAAAAAAAGACGTTCGATTATAACGTTTACGACGATACCGGAAATGACGATACCAAGCATTTTTCGGTCAAATTATCCATAAATGGAAAAGTGGTTAGTAAAGCCAGAGCAACTTCCAAAAAGAAAGCCGAAGAGAAAGCATCAAAACGCGCCTTCTTCGTTTTTCAAAAGCAAATATCAAGAACATTCTAAGCGCTTCAAAACCATTTAGAAGCTGGTTTAAGGCCGCTATGGTTACCCAAGATTAAAGAAAACATAACTTTAATCACAGTTATAAGTGGTATATTTACATTTTATTGTAGCTATGGGGATATATAAACTAAATCTTGATTGTTTTGACGAAATAGATTACAAGCTAATAGGCATTCATACGTCTATAGAAGATTACAGATTAGCCTATTTGTTAAATAAAACCCTAAACTTAAACCTTAAGCGCGAAAAAGACGATCTGGAGTTTGGTGATGGTTCAAAATATGCCATTTTTACCTGGCTTGACGAAGCCAGCCAAATAACATGGAACCTAGCAGCCAATGTTTGTAAACAAGAAATGGCAAGCCAACATCAAGAAAACAACAGCCTGTTTTCTGAGAGTGATAACAAAACGGTTTTAAGAACATCGTATTTGCTGCCAGAACACAAAAAAGTAAATTACCTGCTAAAAATTGAAGATGAAGGTATGCCCCCCCAAATGGGCCAAAAACTTGCAGTGCGTTTGCAGGAAATGCCCCATGTTATTGCCGCTTACGAGATCAATACCGAGCGATTAAAATCTAAGAACAATTTAATTTTTTATTAATGCCACAACAGAAAAAAACCAAAATAGTAGCCACATTAGGACCAGCAACCAGTAGTAAGGATATACTAAAAGACATGCTGGATGAAGGTGTAAATGTTTTTAGAATAAACTTTTCACACGCCAATTACGACGATGTAAGAGAACGCATAGCCATGATACGAGAACTCAATGAAACCTATGGCTATAATGCAGCCATCTTGGCCGATTTACAAGGGCCAAAATTAAGGGTGGGCGTAATGAAAGGCGAAGTTGTGGTAAACAAAGGCGATGAAATAACCTTTGCCACAGGAAAACGTTTTGAAGGGACTAAAGATAGGGTTTACATGACCTATAAGAACTTTCCGAAGGACGCCAATCCGGGAGAGCGAATTTTATTGGACGATGGAAAATTAATCTTTGAAGTTGTCGCTACCAACAAAACGTCCGAGGTAAAAGCACGGGTTATACAAGGTGGCCCGCTGCGCTCTAAAAAAGGAGTTAATTTGCCTAATACCAACATTTCGCAACCGGCATTAACCGAAAAAGATATTGAAGATACCCTATTTGCAATCGAGCAAAAGGTCGACTGGATAGCGTTGTCTTTTGTGCGCCGCGCAGAAGACTTAATGGAGCTTCAAGCCTTAATAAATGAGCATAGCGACCACAAAATACCAATTATCGCAAAAATAGAAAAACCAGAAGCAGTAGCGAATATAGATAAGCTGGTGGCGTATTGCGATGGGTTAATGGTGGCCCGAGGCGATTTGGGAGTAGAAATACCAGCCCAAGAAGTACCCTTGGTGCAAAAACAATTGGTGCAACGCGCAAAAAAAGCCCGTATTCCCGTAATTATCGCGACACAAATGATGGAGACCATGATCTCTAGCTTAACTCCAACCAGAGCCGAAGTAAACGATGTTGCCAATTCGGTTATGGACGGTGCCGATGCCGTTATGCTGTCTGGGGAAACCTCTGTAGGGCAATACCCTGTTCAGGTTATTAAACAAATGACCGACATTATAAAAAGTGTAGAGGATTCGCATTTAATTCAAGTGCCACAGGCTCCGCCCCACATTCGTACAAAACGCTACATTACCAAATCGGTATGCTACCATGCAGCTCATATGGCCAACGAGATCGATGCCAAGGCTATTTCTACCTTAACCAATAGTGGTTATACGGCCTTTCAAATTTCAGCCTGGAGACCTAATGCGTACATATTGGCCTTTACCTCTAACAAGCGTATTTTAACCCAGTTAAACTTACTTTGGGGTGTTAAGGCGTTTTTCTACGATAAGTTTGTGAGTACAGACGAAACCATAGAAGATGTAAACGTCATAGCCTGTAAGGAAGGTTTTGTAGGCGCTGGCGACATGATTATTAGCTTGGCCGCAATGCCAATACAGGATAAGGGCATGGTAAACACGCTTCGGGTAACCGAGATTGCAAATTGCGATTTTTAAACAGTATAAAACTATTTTAAAAACGGGAAGCATATTTTTACGCTTCCCGTTTTTTTGTTTAAAAGGGTTGTTGCCACTCAAGCCCGCTAATATCTGTAAGTTTTAGGGTGAAATGGTCGTTTTTAGGAAGGCTCTCCTTTAAGGGCAGCTGTAAAGTGGCCTTGGCACCCAGAGGGATAATAAGACTGTGTGCGCCGGGTTTTACCTTGGCAACATAGTAGTTTTTAATGTATTCTGAAGGGAGGTTAGCAAGATCATTCCCTTTTAATTCAAAAACAACCCGATGGTTGCTATCAAGCACCTGCAAGCCTATTAAAAATGACCCATACACGTCTACACCTTCGGTTCTGTAAACGTCAAAATAGAGGGTGTTGTTTGTTATGGTTGCATTAGAGAGTTCTAATTTGGGCTTTACCGACTTGTTATGAAGCGTGCCATAAACACCACCGTGAAACACTTGGTTGGTGTAAAGCGTAAGCCCTAAGATTAAAAGGGAACCTGTTAAAACTATTTTAGGAAGCAGTTGCGCTTTAATAGGAAGTTCCCCAGAGCCCAACCAAGCAAACCACGATGTTTTTGTGATGCTGTGGTTGCGATTTAATAACAGGTTGTCTACAGAGTATTTCCCGCTTCCTGTAAAGAAAAGCACAAAACCGGTTGCTACGCCTAAAACGCCAATTTGCCACTCGTCCAAGCAGGTTGTTCCTATCCATCCAGAGCCCAGTAATATGCCCATAGCTAGAGAGAATACACCAAAGCTCATAAGCCTAGTGAATAGCCCAAACATGATAAACAACCCAACAATACCTTCAACAATAGTAAAAGAAGCCATACTCCACCAAAGTGCTTCGGGGTGGGTAACTAGGTATTCTATAATGGGTTTAATGCCTAGGGCATTGGGCAGGAAATGATTGAATTTCTCCCCAATATAACCGGCCGCATCAGGATCGAGTTTATTGGCTAAAAATAACCGCCTCCAAAAGGCAGAAAAATAGGTCCAGCCTACAACCAGACGTAGTGCAAGGGCAAAAAGCCCCGAATCGTTTTTATAATGCATTGTATAAAATGTTTAAGGTTAAAAAAGAGTTGTAAGGTGTTTGCCTTACAGATAGAAAAAGTAATTTTTAGGACAGAAAATATTACGCGTAAACCTTAAAATTCTGGTATAAAATGTAGTAGGGAATAGTAATTTCGCGGTGCACAAACAGTTGTTTGTGCCATTGCATTTTGTGTTTAGAAGAGTGTAAGGTCTTAAATAAGGCACCACCATAAAGATTCGGTATTTTGCCATGAACAGGCAGTTGAGCAGTAGCGCTAATAGGGGTTCTTTCGTATGATGCACAAAGTTGGTGCTGTGCCGTTGTTTGGCTCTTGTTGCTAACAGAGGTTGTGTTGGCGCCTAAAGCTATTTCAACAGCATTTCTAACCTTACAAGGAGAAAACAGCAATAGCGTTACCAGTCCCAATAAAAGATAAAGGGACGAAGTGTTTCGTACTGTGTTTGATTTTCCCATGCTGTAAACATATAAAATAAACCGAACGCTGCTTGTTATAGTTTTCTTAATACTGCGTTTCGTTACTTGAGAAAAGCTTTATGAAGTAAGTTTTATGGGTTTTTTAGAAGGCGCATTTTCGCAATAAATTAAAACGCAAATTGCAATTGTACGCTAACCGTTTTTGTGTCTTTGGGCTTGTGTTGTTTTTCGGTATTGAGATTGGACAGGGAAATTCCCAGAAGACGCACCGAATTTTGAAGGGTCTCTTGGTATAACAGCTTCTTGGCGGTTTCAAGAATAATGCTTTTATCGCTTATAAAGTAGGGTAAGGTTTTGCTTCTGGTTTGTAAGGTAAAATCGCTGTATTTTATTTTTAAGGTAATTGTTTTTCCTGCAACCTTACTTTTGGTTAATCGTTTAGAGACTTCTTGGGCAATATGCTCTAGTTTTTCCAGCATAAAGACTTCCGAAGAAAGGTTTTCGCTAAAAGTGCGTTCGGCAGCCAACGATTTTCTAATGCGGTTAGATGTTACTGCACTGTTATGAATGCCGCGTACCACATGGTAATAGTATCTGCCGGATTTTCCAAAATGGCTGTCAAGGTATTCTAGGGATTTGCTTTTTAGGTCCTTGCCGGTAAAAATCCCCAATTGGTACATTTTTTCTGCCGTTACCTTTCCAACGCCATAAAACTTCCTAATATCCAAATCCTCCAAGAATTGTAGCACCTCTTCGGGAGTTACTGTTTTTTGTCCATTGGGTTTGTTGTAGTCACTGGCAACCTTGGCAATAAATTTATTGATGGAAATCCCTGCCGAAGCTGTTAAGCCAACCTCTTCAAAAATACGAGCCCTGATGTCTTTGGCAATTAGGGTAGCGCTGGGGTTGCCCTTTTTGTTCTGCGTCACGTCTAGGTAAGCCTCGTCTAGCGATAACGGTTCTACCAAATCGGTATAGTCGTGAAAAATATGTCTAATTTTTTTAGAAATCTCATGGTAGCGGTCAAAACGAGGTCTTACAAAAATAAGATCGGGGCATAATCGTCTTGCTTTTACACCGCTCATGGCGCTACGTACCCCAAATTTTCTGGCTTCATAGCTCGCTGCACTTACCACGCCGCGCTTGCTGCTTCCGCCAACAGCAAGGGGTTTGCCCTTTAGTTCGGGATGGTCCATTTGTTCTACAGAAGCATAAAAGGCATCCATATCAACATGAATAATCTTTCGTATTGGTAAATCGCTTAACATGATGTAAATTTAGGCATTAAATGCCTTTTAATACCTGCTTTTTAATGATAGAAATTGAACGCAAATTTTTGGTCACCTCCAATGCTTTTAAAGACGAAGCTGTATCAAAAACCAGAATTGTACAAGGGTTTTTAAACACCCACCCAGAGCGTACGGTAAGGGTGCGAATAAAAGGCGATAAAGGGGTTTTAACCGTAAAAGGGAAATCGTCTGAGGACGGCACCAGCCGTTTTGAATGGGAGACCCCTATTGCTAAGGCAGACGCCGAAAACCTCTTGAAACTTTGTGAAGAAGGGATTATCGACAAAACCCGTTACGAGGTTGTTGTAGAAAACCATACTTTTGAAATAGATGAATTTTATGGTGCCAACGCCGGACTAACAGTGGCAGAGGTCGAACTTGGCCATGCCAATGAAACCTTTAAAACCCCAGATTGGTTGGGGGTTGAGGTTACAGGGCAACCGCAATATTACAATTCACAATTAAGCAAACATCCATTTAAAACGTGGAATAACACAAAACACCTATGAAACACTTTTTAACCGGTCTAGCTTTAATACTACTTATGGTCGCTTGTAAAGACGAAAAGCAAACGGTAATCACTCAAGAAACCCCAATGCCAGAAACAGTTGAAATACCCGTAGATACCGTTGCTGAGGTAAAAGAACAGGCTCCCGAAAAATCTATCGCAACAATTAAGCAAGAGTTAAAGGCGCAAGGATATCAAACGTTTGATTATGTCGATAAAAAAACAGGCGATACCATTTTAATGCAACAGTATTTTATGGCCTTTTTAAAAAGTGGTCCCATACGCAACCAAAATGAAGAAGAGACCGCCAAACTGCAAGAAGCGCACTTGGCACATTTAGCACGCATGTACGAGGAAGGTTTTGCTGATATTTCGGGGCCTTTTGGCGATAATGGCGATATAAGGGGCATTACAATTTACAACGTACCCACACAAAAAATGGCCGATAGTCTAGCGCATTTAGATCCTATGGTTCAAGCCAGAAGGTTGGAGGTAGAGGTGCGTCCGTGGTGGGCAGCAAAAGGCTTCCCTTTAAGGTAATAGTTATCTTATACAAAGGTTAAAACCCAATACCAGAAGGCCAGCGTAATAAACGATGCCGGAATACCTGCACTTACCATCATGTTGCTTAATTTGGGTTTTAGTCCGTAAGCGCTAGAAACAATAGCCGCCGTAATCATGGGTGCCATACCGGCTTCCATAACACAAACGTCTATAGGCACGCCAGATTGGTTTAACACCACCTTATAAAGTATTAAAATAAGAAACGGCCATAACAGCAATTGATAGGCCAACCCCAAGGTGAGAAATCCCCAGTGTTTGCTGCGTTTCTGTAAATTAATTTGAAAGCCTACCGAGACCAGTGCCAAAGGCGTAATTGTGAGAGATAACTTTTCAAAAACATAATCTAAGGTTTCTGGTAGTTGTAGATTTAAAAGAATAAGGGAAAACCCGATAACAAATGCGATAAACGGAGGAAAGCCAATCATTCGAGCGCCTATTTGTTTTAAGCTGGTTTTTCCGCGGGAAAAAGTGGCTGCAACAAAAATGCCCAATGTGGACAGCATGATAAAAGACCCTGGTAAATCGACAAGAACAAGCGTTTCTAAACCGTCCTTTCCGTAAAGGGCTTCAATAACAGGAATCCCAACAAAAGAGGTGTTTCCCAAACCGCTGGTTAGTATTAAACAGCCCGTAAGACTTTTAGACCACCCCAGCCATTTTCCTAAAGAAGCAAACAACACAAAAGCGACTAAAAAACCAATCCAGGCGACCCCTATAGGGTATAATAGCTTAGCCGATAATTCAATTTTTGGTAAATAATGCAAGGCCATGGCCGGTAGGGAGATGTATACCACAAATTTGTTCAGCACCAAAGCCGTTTCCTTTGGAAATTGATTGCTCTTTTTAAAGAAAAACCCCAAGAATAAACACAGAAAAAGCAGGATGATATTAGCCATAATAAGTCAAAAAAAATGCAAATGTACGGCCTTGGGTGCTGTCTAAAAAATAATTAACAAAGCATGTTAAAGCGACGGAGTAAAGGCATATTCCCGTTCTACTTTGCAAACCTTAACAGCATACCAATCGTACCATTGGGTGCGCCCTTTTTGTTGTGCCAACAGGTGTTCGCTCTGTTGTTTCCATTGGGTAATGGCTTCAAGGGACAGCCAATAGCTTACGGTAATGCCAATCGCATCTCGGGCGCTTTCCATACCTAAAAACCCGTTTTGCTGCTTGGCAAGCTGTTCCATTTTTTGAGACATGTCATGATAGCCTTCCAAATTATTAGAATGCTTCGATGTAAAAATAACAGCGTAATAAGGTAGGACTTTGGTCATTACTGGGTTTAAAAGGTTTTGTTGTTTAAGCGATCTGCTAAAGTTAACAAATTTTAACCCTTTACATTGTTTAATTAAGCAACTAATTATTAGTATATTCGCAAAAATCATACAATTAAATACAAAAAAAGAAGAATATGCAAGCAGTAGCTACAGATTTTGGGATTACTGAAGCCTTAAAAGCACTAGGCGTTAACGATATTAATAATGGCACTTCAACAGGGTCGAATAGTTTTTCAAATGGCGATATAATTGAAAGCTACTCTCCTGTAGATGGGCAGTTGATAGGTAAGGTGAAAAGCACCACAAAAGCCGATTATGAAAAAGTGATGGAAACCGCCACCGCAGCATTTAAAACGTGGCGAACCATGCCAGCACCACAGCGTGGCGAAATTGTACGTCAGTTTGGAGAAAAGCTTCGCGAGCTTAAAGAGCCTTTAGGAAAATTGGTATCTTACGAAATGGGTAAAAGCTACCAAGAAGGATTGGGCGAGGTTCAAGAAATGATTGACATTTGTGATTTTGCCGTGGGATTATCGCGCCAACTTCACGGGTTAACAATGCATAGCGAACGCCCAGGACATAGAATGTACGAACAGTACCATCCGTTAGGCGTGGTTGGTATTATTTCTGCCTTTAACTTTCCAGTGGCCGTTTGGAGCTGGAACACCGCTTTAGCCTGGATTTGTGGCGATGTGTGTGTGTGGAAACCAAGTGAAAAAACACCGCTTACAGGTATTGCTTGCCAAAATATTGCCGCCCAAGTGTTTAAAGCCAATGGCTTACCAGAAGGGATTTCTTGCTTAATTAATGGCGATTACCAAGTGGGTGAGTTTATGACCAAAGACAAGCGTGTGCCTTTAGTTTCTGCAACAGGATCGACAAGAATGGGTAAAATTGTGGCCCAAGAAGTTGCTGCCAGATTAGGAAAAAGCCTATTGGAGCTAGGTGGTAACAACGCCATTATTGTTACACCAGACGCCGATATTAAAATGACGGTTATTGGTGCAGTATTTGGTGCTGTAGGAACAGCAGGACAACGCTGTACTTCAACCAGACGTTTAATCATCCACGACAGTATTTACGATAAGGTAAAAAATGCCGTTGTAGATGCTTATAAGCAATTACGAATAGGAAACCCACTTGACGAAAACAACCACGTTGGGCCGCTTATCGATAAAGATGCAGTAAAAATGTACCAGCAGGCACTTGAGCGCGTTGTAGAAGAAGGTGGAAATGTTGTTGTAGAAGGTGGCGTACTAGAAGGCGAAGGTTACGAGAGCGGTTGCTACGTAAAACCAGCCATTGCCGAGGCCGAAAATCATTTTAACATTGTACAGCACGAAACCTTTGCTCCGGTATTGTATTTACTAAAATACTCGGGCGATGTAGAAAACGCTATCGATATGCAAAATGGGGTGGCACAAGGGCTTTCTTCAGCTATCATGACCAATAATTTAAGAGAAGCAGAAAGATTCTTGTCGCAAGCCGGATCGGATTGTGGTATAGCCAACGTAAACATTGGAACCTCAGGAGCCGAAATAGGCGGTGCTTTTGGAGGTGAAAAAGAAACTGGTGGAGGGCGTGAGTCTGGAAGCGATGCCTGGAAAATATACATGCGTCGCCAGACCAATACCATTAACTATACAACCGAATTGCCTTTAGCACAAGGTATTAAGTTCGATTTATAAAAGAGAATTCAATAATAAAAAGAAGGTTCATAGCGATTTATATGAACCTTCTTTGTTTAATATCAATTAGCATAAATATGATGAAAAAGTATGTAATGCCCCTTTTAGGTTTTGCCGCTCTGTTGGGATGTAAAGACGCGCAAAAAGAAACAACCGAAGCAGCCATGATATACCCAGAAACAAAAAAAGTCGATACGGTAGATACGTATTTTGGCACCAAAATTAAAGATCCTTACCGCTGGTTAGAAGACGACCGAAGCGAAGAAACTGGCGCCTGGGTAGCTGCACAAAACGAAGTGACCCAAGAGTTTTTAAACCAAATTCCTTATCGAGATGCCCTAAAAAGCCAGCTTAAGGACTTATGGAATTACGAGCGTGTAGGAGCACCGTTTAAAGAAGGGGAATCGATATACTTTTATAAAAATGATGGGGTGCAAAACCACAGTGTGCTATATAAAAAGCAAGCCGATGGTACCGATACCGTATTTTTAGATCCCAATACGTTTTCTAAGGACGGTACTTCGTCCTTATCGGAAATTAACTTCTCTAAAGACGGCAGCTTAGCCGCATATACCATTTCTGAAGGCGGAAGTGATTGGAGAAAAGTGGTTATAATCGATACCGAAACCAACACACAACTAGGCGATACGCTTTATGATGTGAAATTTACAAAACTCTCTTGGAAAGGTAACGAAGGACTTTACTATTCAAGCTACGATAAGCCTAGCGGTAGTGAACTTTCAGCAAAAACAGACCAGCACAAGGTGTACTACCACAAATTAGGAACGTCTCAAAAAGACGATTTAAAGGTGTACGGCCATACCGATGAAGAAAAACACCGCTACATCTACGCCGAAGTATCGCCAGACGAAAAATACTTGGTTTTAACACCAAGAGTGTCTACCTCGGGAAATAAAATGTTCATTAAAGATTTAACCAAGGAACAAGCGCCTTTAGTAGCGGTTATTGAGCATACAAATTCCGATACCAATATTATTGAAAATAATGGCGACACCCTTTACCTATTTACTAACTTAGAAGCCCCTAATGGGCGTGTGGTAAAAGTAGATGCTAGCAATCCTACACCCGAGCATTGGGAAGATGTTATTCCAGAAACCAAGCATGTGTTGTCCATCTCAAAAGGGGGCGGGTACTTCTTTGCAGAATACATGGTTGATGCCCTTTCGCAAGTAAAACAATACACTTACGATGGCGAGTTGGTTAGAGAGCTTAAACTGCCAGGATTGGGAAGCTCGAGCGCTATTTCGGGTAAAAAAGACCAAACAGAATTGTATTATTCTTATACCAATTACAACACGCCATCAAGCATTTATAAGTTCAATGCCGAAACAGGAGATTCTGAATTGTATTGGGCGCCAAACATCAACTTCAATCCAGAGGATTATGTAAGCGAGCAGGTGTTCTACACTTCTAAAGATGGGACCAAGGTTCCTATGATGGTTACTTATAAGAAAGGCTTGGAGCGCAATGGTAAAAACCCAACCATTTTATATGGTTATGGTGGGTTCAACATTAGTTTAACACCTTCCTTTAGTGTTACCAATGCGGTTTGGTTAGAGCAAGGTGGTATTTATGCTGTGCCTAACCTGCGCGGTGGCGGAGAATACGGAAAAGAGTGGCATAAAGCAGGAACACAACAGCAAAAACAAAATGTGTTTGACGATTTTATTGCTGCTGCAGAATATTTAATTGCTAATAATTATACAGCTTCAGATTACTTGGCCATTTCTGGCCGATCGAATGGCGGGCTTTTAGTTGGTGCAACAATGACCCAACGTCCAGACTTGTTTAAAGTAGCTCTGCCAGGAGTTGGTGTGTTGGATATGTTGCGTTATCACACCTTTACCGCTGGTGCCGGGTGGGCCTACGATTACGGTACGGCAGAAGATAGTAAAGAGATGTTCGATTACTTAAAAGCATATTCTCCGGTACATAATGTAACCCAAGGAACGTCTTACCCTGCAACCATGATTACGACAGCCGATCACGACGATCGCGTGGTTCCGGCGCACAGTTTTAAGTTTGCTGCTGCTTTGCAGGACAAACAATCTGGGCCTAACCCAACTTTAATTAGAATTGATGTTAATGCCGGGCATGGCGCAGGAAAACCTGTTAGCATGATCATACAGGAGTGGGCCGATATTTATGGGTTTACCCTTTACAATATGGGCTATAAGGTGTTGCCGGGAAAAGCCGAGCTAAAAAAATAAACAAACATCTTTAAGACATAAAAAAACGCTTTGGAGAAACCCAAAGCGTTTTTTTATGGTATATAATGTATAAACCTGCTTCAATGCCGAAACTTTGCCGGGAGAAGCAGGTTTATGAATATAATATATAATTAATAGCCTTACTAAGATGTGAAAAAAAGCTGGGCTTGTAAAATAAATCCTATGAAAGGCATAAAAAATGGTATAAAAAACTGATGCATAGCTAGCTATACTTAACTTTTCGTAAAATTCTTAAGGTATCTTTGTATGCTGAATAGACACTTTCGTTATAAGCTTTAAGGTAGGGTTTTGCTTGGTGAAGCTTGTCTATGGCCTCATGAAAAAGGTTTAAATAGCAAATTAAATAAGTAGCAGGTAAGTTTTTAATGTCAATTTGGTCGGTTTTGGTAAGAGAAATGCCTTTTTTAAGCTTTTCCAATATGGCATTGTTGGTGTTGTATATGTGGTGCAGTACTTTTTTATCGTATTGTGGGGGCTGAAAGAGCAGTTGGCTGTTTATATGATACGACCCGTTGTCTTCAAAACAAAAAATGGTCTCTTCTAAAGGGTAGTATTTGTAAGAATTTTGAAGCCCTAGACTCACATATTCAATAATTTTAAACGTATCATCATCATATGAAATAGCGACTTCGTCTAGGTTGGAATAAAAAAGCCTAACCTGTTCGTTAATAAGCTTAATGTCTACTCTGGAAAAGAAGACGTCATCTTTTACCACTTTTTTCAGTCCGGCCCAGCACACAACAAAATACTCTTTAAAAACCTTGTATTGTGGGTTAAAATCCTCTCGGGCTTTCATAAAATCGAAAACCCCATCTAAGGTGTGTTCAATGTTGTTTTGGGCGTGTTGCTCTATTTGCGAAACAAGGCTGGAGTTGGTGTCCTTAATTTCTATATCGAACACTTTAGGCATGCTCATGCTACCATCTCTAAAAAACACCGAGCCACCGTAATATTTCCAAATGTTTTTCCGAAGCGATGTTATGGTGTTATCGCCTTTGGGTCTAATGGTTACCAGACCCACAACCTTGTCGTCGGGTAAATGTGGAAAAGGAATGTTCTCGTATTGAACAATGGGTGGGTTGGTTAAGTACGCATTAATGAGGTTTTGGATTTTACTATCGTCAAAAAAATCGACACCGATAATGGCATTGTCCGCATCGTCTACACCAATAACAATATACGAGTTGTTGTTGGGGTTGCTGTTAGAGAGTGCGCAAATATGCTTTAAAAACTTAGCTTTGCCCTCTTTTTGGCCGATATCAATTTTGCGCTTTTTGTCATAAAAACTATTCTCATCGTTATGAGCTAGCAAGTTTTTTATAAGCAGGCGTTTGTTAATCATGGTTAGAAGGCCTTTAAATTTCTGCACAAATAGCGCTCTAAATGCAAAAATGTATTGTAACGTTTTTTGTTCCCAAAAGATACTTAAAAATACAGACTAGGGAAATCTTTTGTGAATAATGTCATCCAAAAGCCGTTTTGCTTCGTATATGATAATAGAAAACAAAAAAACCTTAGAATTTATGAAAGCTTTTAAGCAGTTAAAACTAACTTTTCTTTCACTATTAGCCTTAACACTGTTCAACTGTACTGAAGATAATAACGATACACCTCAAGCAGAGGGCAAGTCTTTTATCTCGGTAAAACTTGTTGATGATCCAGGCGATTTCGACAATGTTTTTGTCGAGGTGGTAGACGTTATGGTTAAGGTGAACGATAACAGTGAAGGCGAAGAAGGCTGGATAAGCCTAGACCCAATTAACACTGGAGTATACGATTTATTAGAATTAACAGGAGGCGTTAATGTGCTATTGGCAGACGACTTTCAAATTCCTTCGGGAACGTTAAACCAAATTAGATTGGTGCTAGGCGAAGATAACTCTGTGGTTATCGATGGCGAAACACACCCTCTAAACACGCCTAGTGCACAACAGTCTGGATTAAAAATTCAGGTGAACCAAACTCTAGAACCAGGATTTACCTACGATTATGTTTTAGATTTTGATGTAGACGAGTCTATCGTAATTGCCGGAAACTCAGGAAACATCAACTTAAAGCCAGTTATTCGTGCAACAGCCGAAGTATCTTCAGGAAAAATAGAAGGTGTAGTAACACCATTCGACTTTCAAGTACAAGCTGCTGTTACAACACCAGATGGCGATATTACAGCCTATGTCGATGAAAACGGTGCATTTGTACTAAACGGCGTTCCTGCTGGCGTGCATACCGTAACCATTACACCAGATCCCGAGTCTGGATATGCCGTAGCCATGGTAGAAAATGTAGAAGTGGTAAACGGCCAAATAACCAATATAGGAACCATAGAACTTCTTGAAGTACCCGTTGTTGGAGCCATTACAGGAACCATTTTAAATGAAGGTGTAGTAGCAACCGCTGCTGTAGAGGTGAACGGCGAAATGGTTGAAGCCACAACCGATGAAACAGGGGCGTTCTTATTAGCAGATATTCCTGTAGGCATTTATGCTGTAACCATCACACCGGAAGAAGGTACTGGATTAACAGAACTGGTTGTTCCAGATGTTGAGGTGGTAGCAGACATGACCGCCGATTTAGGAGAAATTACCCTAGAGTAAGTCATCCACTATAAATTTTTGTTAAAGAGCAGCGCATTTGCGCTGCTCTTTTGTTTTTTAACCAATTATTAACAGCGGTGCAGAAAAAAAATTAACAATTTGCATCACTCAAATAAGGAAACTATATTCGAGCTTTTAAAATCCTATAATAATGATAGAAGAAACAAGTACAATTGATATTAAAGCAATTAACGAGAAAATTGAGCGAGAGAGTGCTTTTGTTGATTTACTTACCAGAGAAATGAATAAAGTTATCGTTGGTCAAAAACACATGGTCGAACGGTTGCTTATCGGTTTGTTAGGGCAAGGGCATATCCTGTTGGAAGGCGTTCCGGGACTAGCAAAAACACTGGCCATAAACACCTTGTCGCAGGCGGTCGATGGCAGTTTTAGTAGAATACAATTTACACCAGATTTGTTGCCAGCCGATGTGGTTGGAACATTAATCTACAACATTAAAGAGAACGATTTCTCCATAAAAAAAGGCCCTATTTTCGCCAATTTTGTGCTGGCCGATGAGATTAACAGAGCACCGGCAAAAGTACAATCGGCATTGCTAGAGGCCATGCAGGAAAAGCAAGTAACTATTGGCGACGAAACCTTTGTGTTGGACAAGCCGTTTTTGGTTATGGCCACACAAAACCCTGTAGAGCAAGAAGGAACCTACCCGTTACCAGAAGCACAGGTAGACCGTTTTATGTTAAAAACGGTTATAGATTACCCCAAGCAAGCCGAAGAACAACTTATTATTAGAGCCAACCTAAAAGGGGCTTTCGAAAAAGTAAACCCTGTCGTGTCTATAGAACAAATATTAAAGGCACAACAAGCCGTTCGTGAGGTTTACATGGACGAAAAGATTGAAACCTACATCCTGGACATTATTTTCGCAACACGTTACCCAGAACAATATAAATTAGACCATTTAAAACCGTTAATTTCCTTTGGGGCATCGCCGCGTGGTAGTATTAATTTGGCCAATGCCGCTAAATGCTACGCCTTTATTAAGCGTCGTGGGTATGTTATTCCAGAAGATGTGCGCGCAGTAGTTCACGATGTGTTACGCCATAGAATAGGCATTACTTACGAGGCCGAGGCCGAAAATGTCACTTCAGAAGACATCATCAACAAAATCGTTAACGAGATTGAAGTACCTTAATTAGTTGGCAGTATTCAGTCGTCAGTCTTCAGTGTAAAACTGAAAACTAATTACTGGATGCTATTTTAGGACTGCTTACTGCATACTGAACACTGCATACTAAAAAAAATGGATACTAAGGAATTACTCAAAAAAGTACGTAAAATAGAGATCAAGACACGCCGGTTGTCCGATCATATTTTTGGGGGCGAATACCATTCTACCTTCAAAGGGCGTGGTATGACATTTTCCGAAGTGCGCCAATATCAATTTGGAGACGATGTAAGAAACATCGATTGGAACGTTACCGCGCGTTACAACGAGCCCTACGTAAAGGTGTTTGAAGAAGAGCGCGAGCTTACCATGATGCTTATGGTCGATGTGTCTGGTTCGGAGTTTTTTGGTACCGAGCAGCAATTCAAAAGTGAAATTGTTACCGAAATAGCCGCAACACTAGCATTTTCTGCGACGCAAAACAACGATAAAATTGGTCTTATTTTATTTTCAGATGATGTTGAGCTGTACATTCCACCTAAAAAAGGACGTTCGCACGTTTTGCGAATTATTAGGGAGCTTATAGAGTTTGAACCCAAAAGCAAACAAACCAACATTACCGAAGCCCTGAAGTTTTTGTCTAACGTCATGAAAAAGAAAGCCATTGTGTTTGTACTAAGCGATTTTATTACCGACCAGTACCAACACACCTTAAAAATTGCTTCTGGAAGGCACGATGTTACAGGCATTCGCGTGTACGACAAGCACGAGGCGCAAATCCCAAATCTGGGCATGGTACAAATGCAAGACGAAGAAACAGGCGAGTTGCTTTTAGTGAATACAGCATCGAAAAAAGTACGCCGCAATTACGGGGCATTTTACCAAGAGCGGGTCGATTATTTTAAGGACAGCTTTACAAAAGCGGGGGCTGGAAGTTTGGCCTGTAGAACCGATGAAAGCTACGTAAAAAAACTCTTGGGGTATTTTAAAAGACGCGGATAAAAGGAGTTTAGAGTTATGATTAACGATTTTCGATATAAGAACAAAACCACTTCAAGCCTTAAGCGCCAAGCCATAAACGGCTTGTTTGTGTTTTTCGCCCTCTGTTCGCTGTGCTCCTATGCCCAAGTAACATCGTCTATCGATTCTACGGCCATAAAAATTGGCGAACAAATAACCTATAAAATAGAAGTTGAAGTAGATTCTACCGATTTGGTCATCTTTCCAGAAGGCCAAACCTTTGCGCCATTGGAAATGATTGAATCGTATAAAATTGATACCACCAAGCAAGACGCCAAGCTTCAACTCATTAAAAAATACGGTTTAACCCAATTCGATTCGGGGGCATACACCATTCCAAGACAAAAAATACTTATAGGCGACAAAACCTTTTTAACCGATTCGCTTCGCGTAAGGGTAAACCCCGTACAAGTCGATACCACCAAACAAGGCATGTACGATATTAAACCGCTGATAAATGTAGAAAAACCAGCTAGTAATTGGTGGAAAACAGCCCTTGTAGGGCTTGCGGTTTTATTGGTTGTTGCATTTGTATTGTATTGGTTTGTATGGCGTAAAAAGCCATTAACCGAAGACGAAAAAATGGCCTTGTTACCTCCTTACGATAAGGCTAAAGCAGCCTTAAAGCAGCTGGATGAAAGCCACTATTTACAACATTCAAAATTAAAGGAGTATTACTCAGAATTAACCTTCATTATTAGAAGGTATCTCGACGAAAAAGTATACGACCGGGCGTTGGAAAGCACAACCGATGAATTGATATCACGATTAAACTTGCTTAAAGAAGGCAATCAAATTGATATTAGTAAAGACGATATTCAAAAACTAGAGGCCATTTTACGCCGTGCCGATTTGGTAAAATTTGCTAAGTCTGCCCCAGATACGGCTTTGGCCGAACTGGATAGGCAAACCATCGATCAGGAAATCGATCATGTAAAAGAAGCTTTGCCAGAACCATCAGAAGAAGAAAAACTGTTGGATGAAAGATATAAAGCAGCCCAAGAGGAAAAAAAGAAACGTCAAAAAATATGGATTACAGTTGCCATAGGCGTGTTTTTATTGCTGGCAACATTTGTGGGCTTTGGCGTAAAATATGGCTTTGGCTATGTTAAGGATACCATTATAGGCCACGAAAGCAAAGAATTGCTGGAGGGTCATTGGGTAACTAGCGATTATGGGGTGCCGCCAATTACCATTTCAACCCCAAAAGTGTTAAAACGCATCGAGCTTCCGGTTCCCGAACAGGTAAAGCAACAAAGCAGCTCCATTGGGTTTAGTTACGGCACCATGTTGGATATGTTTAGTGTAACCGTTGCGACATCGGTTTATAACCAACCACAACAGTCACCACAACCCCAGCAAAATCAAGCCCAGCAGCAAGCCCCAGAAATAGATCTGAATATGGTAACAGAAAGTGTTATTAAGGAAATGGAGCAAAAGGGCATGACCAACATTTTTGTAAAACGCGATAAGTTTACCACGCCTAACGGTGCCGAAGGACTAAAAACTCACGGAACCATGAGCGTGCCCATTTTGCAAACAGAAAATTACATCGCTGCCAATTATACCATGCTGCATTTTACATCGCAAAACGTCTTACAGCAAATTATTGTAACCTGGCCGCAAAACGATGCTTATGCAGATGAAATGGTAGAAAGAATTATAAACTCGGTGGAGTTACAGCCCGAAAAAACCGAAACAGAATAATGTTAGAAGGGATCGAATTTTTAAATAAGGAGTTCTTTTGGCTGTTGCTGTTGCTGCCGGTAGCAATAGCTTGGTATGTGTATAAGCGCAACCAACAAACGGCCGAATTAAAAATGTCTAGCCTAAAAGGGTTTAAAGCAACAAGGTCTTGGTTACCCATGCTAAAGCATTTGCTGTTCGCCTTGCGTTTAGGGGCTTTGGCGTTACTAATTACCGCTTTGGCCAGACCTCGTACCGTAGATGTTTCTACAAAAACAAAAACCACTAAGGGGATTGATATCGTTATGGCTATAGACGTATCGGCAAGTATGTTGGCAAAAGATTTGCGTCCCAACCGATTGGAAGCCTTAAAAGATGTGGCTGCGGAGTTTATAAAAGGACGCCCAAACGACCGTATTGGGTTGGTGGAGTATGCGGGCGAAAGTTATACAAAAACACCAATAACCAGCGATAAAGCCATTGTGCTACGTTCCTTAGAAGATATAAAATACAACAACATTATTGAAGGCGGGACCGCCATAGGCATGGGGCTGGCCACAGCTGTTAACCGCCTTAAGGATAGCAAGGCCATAAGCAAGGTTATTATTCTACTAACCGATGGGGTAAACAACTCGGGTTTTATCGACCCTAAAATAGCTAGCGAACTGGCTGTAGAATATGGTATTAAAACCTATACCATAGGCCTTGGCACAAATGGTATGGCGCTATCGCCTGTCGCCATTTTGCCTAATGGCAATTTTCAATATGGACGTGTTCAGGTTGAGATTGATGAAGATTTGCTGAAAGACATTGCCCAAGTTACTGGCGGCCGTTATTTTAGAGCGACCAACAACCAAAAATTGGCAGAGATCTACGATGAAATCAACAAATTGGAAAAAACAGAGATCGAAGAGTTTAAATATTATAATTACGAAGAAAAATTTCGTCCACTGGTCCTACTAGCAGGGCTAATGTTATTGTTTGAAGTGTTGTTAAGACATACCGTTTTTAGGAGTTTTATTTGATGGATTTATGATGGATTATTTTCAATTAGAAGAAAAAATATGGTTTTGGGCATTGCTGGTTATTCCGGTGGTTGTACTTATGTTTTTGGTGCTTCAGTTTTGGAAAAAAAGGGCTCAAAAGCGGTTTGCCAACAAAGTGCTCTTAAAGCGTTTAAGCCCCAACCAATCTTTATTTAAGGCAGTATTAAAGCTGGTTGTTTGGTGTTTGGCCATAGCCTGTTTGGTATTGGCTTTGGTAAACCCCAAAGTAGGCACCAAATTAGAAACTGTAAAACGAGAAGGAGTCGATATTGTATTTGCCGTAGACGTCTCTAAAAGTATGCTGGCAGAGGACATTGCACCAAACCGCTTAGAGAAATCAAAGCAATTGGTTACGCAAATCATTAACAACTTGGCAAGCGATCGCTTGGGCATTATTGCCTATGCCGGTAAGGCCTTTCCGCAGTTGCCCATTACAACCGATTATGCGGCGGCAAAAATGTTCCTTCAGAACATGAACACCGACATGCTCTCATCGCAGGGTACAGCCATTAGCGAGGCGATAGAGCTGGCCAAAACCTATTTTGATAATGAAGAACAAACCAACCGCGTTTTAATCATTATTTCAGACGGCGAGGACCACTCTCAAGTGGCTACAGATATTGCAGAAGAAGCCAGCAACGAAGGCATTCGTATTTTTACCATAGGCGTTGGTGCCGTAAAAGGCGGGCCAATTCCTATAAAGAGAAACGGTGTGGTTTTAAATTATAAAAAAGACAACCAAGGCGAAACGGTTATCACCAAACTTGATGAGGAAACCCTTAAAGCCATTGCCACAGCGGCCAATGGCGTATACATAAATGGTCAAAACACCCAAGAGGTTGTCGATAACATCCGCGATATTTTAAACAAAATGGATAAAACCGAGTTCGAGGCCAAGGAATTTGCCGATTTTAAAGACCAATTTCAGTGGTTTTTAGCCTGTGCCGTGTTTTTACTATTTATCGATATTTTTCTTTTAGAACGTAAAACGGCCTGGCTTAAAAAGCTTAACCTATTTAACGAAAACCTATAATGTCACGCTTTAATTTTATAAAACATTTAACTCATAAAACGCGAAATGCTTTATAAATTAGGGGCTAAAAGCTAAAACCAATTGGTTTTGAAAAAACACCCATCAAAAACGCTGTTTAAAAATAAAATGAAACAGATATTCTCTATAGCATTGCTTTGTATAACCTCATTGGTGTGGGGGCAAGATGCTGCCGATAAAGCGCAGGAACAGGCTCTTAAAAAAGCCAATGGTTTGGTGTATGAAGCCAACGAAATGTTGGGGCAAGACGATTATGTATCTGCCGAAATGGAATACCGAAAAGCCATTTCAGAGCAACCAAACCATACCGTAGGAGCTTATAATTTAGGCACCTCGTATTATAAAAAAGGAAGTCTGGACGAAGCTTTGTACCGCCTAGAGCAGGCTGCAAAAGGAGCGACTACAAAAGAAGAAAAGCACAAGGCCTATCACAACATAGGCAACATACTGTATAAAAATAAGCGTTGCCAGGAAGCCGTAGAAGCTTATAAAAATGCGTTGCGTAACAATCCTGCCGACCATGAAACCCGTTATAATTTTGCTTTGGCAAAAGCATGCGCAGAGCAGCAAAAACAAGAAAACGACCAAAATCAGGATAACCAAGATCAGGAGAACCAAGACGAAAGTCAGGAGCAAAAAGAAGAAAACAAAGAAAACGAAGAAAGCCAGGACGACCAAAATAAAGATAACGAAGATAAAGGCGATCAAGACGAAAAGGAAGGCGAAGATGAAAAGGACGAAGACGGGCAGCCTAAAGACGATAATCAAGACCAAAAGAACGATCAGGAAAAAAATCAAGATAACACCCAGCAACAACAGCCAAAGCCTAAGCAAGGACAACTATCGCCACAACAAGTAAAAAACCTTTTAGAGGCGATGAACAACCAAGAGCAAAAGGTGCAAGAAAAAATGAATGCCGAAAAACAAAAAGGCATAAAAGTACAGACAGATAAAGATTGGTAAAAATTAATCGATAATGGTCTTTCGTTAAAATATGAGATTAAAAGAGAACATATTTATATTATTCATACTGCTATCTAGCTTTACTTATGCGCAAGTTAAATTTGAAGCTAAGGTGAGCAAGAAAAAGTTGGGCGTAAACGAGCGCCTGCGTGTAGATTTTGAAATGAACCAAGACGGCGATAATTTTAATCCGCCAAGTTTTCAAAACTTTACGATTGTGGGAGGCCCCAATCAATCGGTAAGTCATTCTTGGGTAAATGGCAAGCGTTCATTCTCTAAAACTTACAGCTATTTTTTAGCCCCAAAACGTCAGGGAACGTTTACAATTCAGCAAGCTACCATAGAAATTAAGGGCGAAATCTATAAAACAACACCAATAGCTATTGTGGTTACCAAAGCAGTAGACAAACCTACAGATGGTAATAATGCCGATTATATTGCATCGGAGAACATTCATTTGGTTGCCGAGGTGTCTAAAACCAAGCCTTACCTAAATGAAGCCATAACGGTGGTTTACAAACTTTATGTTAGTCCCAATACGGGCGTTAGCAATTGGCGTGAAGTAGACAGTCCAAAATATAGTGATTTTTGGAGTCAGAACATCGATATTAAGGGCCTTAAAATTCAGAACGGACAGTACAAGGGCGAGGATTACCGCTATGTGGTTTTGCGTAAAACGGTGCTGTATCCACAAAAAACAGGAAAACTGGAAATAGAGCCCCTAAGTTTAAACGTAACGGTTGAGGTCCCCACCAATAGGCGTGATATTTTTGGCGGGCGTTTAATGACACAAGCCCACAGAACCATTTCGGCAGGCAGCAGGACCATTCATGTAAAACCGCTCCCAGAAGCAGGAAAACCAGCCGATTTTACGGGAGCAGTTGGTGATTTTGATTTTGCCGTAACCACATCAAAAGAACAACTTAAAGCGTCAGAATCCTTACAATTAAAAATTGAGGTCTCAGGAAATGGCAACCTTAAACTGTTCGAATTGCCAAAAGTCTCTGTGCCGAGCTCCTTAGAAATTTACGAGCCAGAACACACCGAAAACATACGCACCAATTTAAATGGCATGCAAGGCCAAATAGCCGATACGTATACCGTTGTGCCGCAGTATAAAGGGAAATACCCCATACCAGACGTGTCGTTTTCTTATTTCGATCCTAAAACAGAAACCTACAAGAGCCTAAACTCCAACAGTATTGTAATTGATGTTTTAGAAGGCCCAACCAATGCCTCGTCTAACGATAATATAGCAGCCGCACCAAACAGCAAACAAAAGGTTATTATGAGTAACGACCAGTTTGCTTTTGTAAAAACCGAAACGCGGTTTACTTCGGTAAAACCAGAGCCTTTCTTTAAATCGGTTGGTTTTTGGACATCGCTATTGGCACCATTATTAGCCATACCGTTAGCCATGGTTTTTCGTAGGGAAAAAGAAAAACGCGATGCCGATGTGTTTGGGAATAAGATTAGAAAAGCCGATAAATTGGCGAAAAAATATTTAGGTGAAGCCAAGAAAACACTAGGGCAAAAAGAAGCCTTTTATGTGGCTCTAGAGAAAGCGCTTCACAATTATTTGAAAGCAAAATTACATATAGAAACAAGCGATTTTAGTAAAGACAAAATTAAAGCCTTGCTCCTTTCAAAACAGGTGGATCATGCTGTAGTGGGCGAGTTTTTAGACCTGCTGGAAAATTGTGAATTGGCGCGCTATACCCCTTTTAGCAATGTGGCCATGCAACAAGATTACGACAAGGCTGCCAAAACCATTTCGTTAATCGATAAACAAGCCAAATAAGATGAAGAGGATTTTATTTTACCTGATGTTTTTTGTAGTGGCAATGGGGGTTTCGCAAAACCAGCAGTGGTTCGATCAAGGCAATGAGCTGTATAACCAAGGAAAGTACGCCGAGGCCATTACTAGGTATGAAAAGGTGCTGGAAAGTGGAAAACATTCGGCCGAGCTGTATTTTAACCTCGCCAATGCCCATTACAAACTAAACCATATAGCTCCTAGTATTTATAATTACGAAAAAGCGCTGCGATTGGCACCAAACGACAAGGCTATTAAAAACAATATGGCATTTGCCAAGAACATGACCATAGATGCTATTGATGTGATTCCGGAGGTTGGTTTAACACGGTTTTTAAAAGCGGTTACCAATACCTTTGGTTTTGATGGTTGGGCGTATTTGTCTATAGGAACCATGCTGGTGTTTGTTATTGCATATTTGTTGTATTACTTTAACACAGCAACAGCCAGAAAGCGTCTGGCCTTTGTTCTGGGCCTGTTGTTTTTAGCGTTATCGGTAACTGCACTTGCTTTCGCTTTTCATAAATATAACTTAGACCAAAACAACAAACCGGCAATTATCTTTGCCCAAGAAACCCAAGTAAAAAGCGAGCCCAATTTACGCAGTGTAGAGGCTTTTAAACTTCACGAGGGCACCAAGGTTCAAATTCTGGATACGGTTAACGAATGGAAGCAAATTAAGCTCTCAGACGGCAAAACAGGGTGGGTTCCTTCGCAGGATTTAAAGGCATTATAGTTTTAAAGTTTATTTAACGTAACTTTAAGGTGGATGCTGTATATTTGCCACCGATTACAATAAACTATGCCCAAGCGTATTATTAATACATTTTTCCTATTTATTTTCGCCATGTTTTTGCTGGCGCCAACGGTTATATCTATTGTAGACGATTCTTACGATGTTTCCTTCTTTTACAGTGTTAGTGAGGAGGAGAACAACCCTAACGAAATTAAGCATATAGAAAATTACAATGCAGATGGCTTTATGCAGTCTTTAGGGCAAAAACAATCTAATAAAATCTCAGATTTTTATTTAAACCATTATTCAAACTTAAGTTTAGAAAATCTTTCTCCACCTCCCGAACAAGACATATTATAACAGGTTTTTAATTCCCAAATCTTCATTTGGGGGAGTCTTATTTTTAAAATTTATAAACTTTATAATATGTTTAAATACATAAAAAACGACTTGCCCGCTAGTATTGTCGTGTTTTTTGTGGCTTTGCCCTTATGTTTGGGTATTGCACTAGCTAGTGGCGCACCATTATTTTCAGGATTAATTGCCGGGATTGTCGGCGGAATTGTAGTAGGGGGGCTAAGTGGCTCTAAAATAGGAGTAAGCGGTCCGGCTGCAGGATTGGCAGCCATTGTTTTAACTGCTATTGGCGCTTTAGGAGGATACCAAAACTTTTTGGTGGCCGTAGTTTTGGCTGGGGTTATCCAATTAATTTTCGGGGTTCTTAAGGCCGGAATTATTGGGTATTATTTTCCTTCATCGGTAATTAAAGGCATGCTTACCGGTATTGGGGTGATTATTATCTTAAAACAAATCCCCAATTTTTTTGGGTACGATGAAGCATCGGCTTGGGATTTGGAGTTCTTCGAATTAGATGGCGGTACCACGTTTTCAGAAATTTTTCAGATTATTAATAACATTCATCCAGGAGCCGCTTTAATAGGTATTGTAAGCTTGGCCATTTTAATCCTTTGGGACAAGGTGCTAAGTAAAAAGGGGAAAATATTCCAATTGGTACAGGGGCCTTTGGTAGCTGTGGTCTTAGGTATTATTTTTTTCAATTTAACAGGGGCTTCAACGGTGCTTTCCATTTCTGGGAGCCACTTGGTAAGTGTGCCCATACCAGAAGATGCAGCATCGTTCTTTAACCAGTTTAGCTTTCCAAATTTTGCAGCCATCACCCAAGCAGACATTTGGGTTACCGCATTTACCATTGCTTTGGTGGCTAGTTTAGAGACTCTGTTGTGTGTAGAGGCTTCAGATAAAATAGATCCAGATAAAAACGTGACCCCAACCAATAGGGAGTTACTGGCACAGGGTACCGGTAATATTGTTTCTGGACTAATTGGGGGGTTGCCTGTTACACAGGTTATTGTAAGAAGTTCTGCCAATGTGCAGTCTGGAGGAAAATCGAAAATGTCTACCATTATACACGGGTTTTTATTGCTCATATCGGTCATCTTAATCCCGAGGTTACTTAATATGATTCCACTTTCGGTATTGGCAGCCATTTTATTGGTGGTTGGCTACAAACTGGCCAAGCCAGCCTTGTTTAAGGACATGTACAAAATGGGGTGGAAACAGTCCGTGCCATTTTTTGTTACAGTGTTTGGTATTGTATTTACCGATTTGTTAATGGGAATAAGCCTAGGGCTTGCCGTAGGTATTGTTGTGATACTCTTAAAAAGTTACCAAAACTCTCATTTTCTTCATATTGAAGATAAAAGTAATGGCAAGCACAGAATAAAAATGACGCTTGCCGAAGAGGTAACCTTTTTTAACAAAGGCGCCATCCTTAAAGAATTGGATAGTTTGCCAAGGGACACCTATTTAGAGATTAACCTGATTAAAACTCGCTATCTGGACAACGATATTATTGAAATATTGGAGGATTTTCTGCATAAGGCCGAAGAGCGCAATATAGACATAAAGCTGGTGTCTAAAAGAGGGGTGGTAGAAAACCCGTCTAGTTTTATTAGGTTCTTTAACGAACGGCCAAAGTCTAATTTAAGTTTAAGCTAATCGCTATGGGACACAAGAGATATAAAATTTTAGTGCTCACAGACTTAAAAGATGCCACAGAGGCCATTTTAAAAAGCGCCTTGGGCCTAGCAAATATAATTTCTGGCGATGTGGAGTTGTTGTGTGTAAAAAAACCAACAGAGGTTGTTAAACAAGACAACCAGTTGGCAGCCATGCGTACCATCCATTCAGAGCAAACAGATATAGACAAACAATTGCAGGCAGTAACAAGTACGTTGTTCAAGCAATACAAAATACCTGTGAATTATAGGTATGCCATTGGTCATGTAAAAACAGAAATAGGCAATTATATAAAAACACAGCAACCAGATGTGATTGTTTTGGGAAAGCAAAAGCAGCGCCCATTTAATCCGATAGGCGATCAAGTAACCAAGTTTGTGTTAAAAAACCACAAGGGCGCCATTTTAATTGCTGGCCATGCGGCCTTAGCGCCTAAAAAAACCTTGCATTTGGGCGTGTTTAACGGGAAAACATCAGGACTTAAGGTGCCGTTTGCCCAAGATTTAATCAGCTATTCGCAACAACCACTTAGGCTGTTTAATGTTCTTGATAAAAATGAAGCAGACAATAAAGCAGCGCTTTATAGCCATAACGATGCCGTTGAATTTGCGTTTGAAGAAAACGATCACACAATAAAAAGCATATCGAAATATTTACTGAAAAGTAAGGTAGACCTTTTGTATGCAGATCGAGAAGAGCATAAACAAGGGGCTAAAAAGGGACGTGTTCAATTGCAAGAGCTATTAAAAACCATAAATGTACCGTTGTTGGTATCGGGTACCGAAAATTATGCTATAACATGATTTTAAAATAACGGGTGTAGCCAGCGCTTTAAACAAATTGTATTAGGTCTTGCCTTTAAGATAAGGTAGCCTAATAGATAAGTAAACTGAGATAAATTATTTACAGGATAATGCCTTGGGGCAAAATTGTAAATAAAGTGATAAAGTAAGTCGAACTTAATATAACAGATTAATATGAGCAAATTCTTTTCAAATTTAAAAGGTGATGCCTTTGGCGGCATTACGGCGGGTATCGTAGCATTGCCATTGGCCTTGGCATTTGGGGTGTCTTCTGGGCTAGGCGCTACGGCAGGTTTGTACGGAGCTATTTTTATTAGCTTTTTTGCAGCTTTGTTTGGAGGCACCAACACGCAAATTTCGGGGCCCACAGCACCCATGACCGCGGTTAGTATGGTGGTTATTGCAGGAATTATTGCTGCCAACGATGGCGATGTAACCAAAGCCTTGCCAGCCATTTTAACTGTTTTTCTATTAGCTGGGTTAATGCAAATTGGCTTAGGTGTTTTAGGACTTGGTAAGTATATTAGATACATTCCTTACCCCGTTGTTTCGGGATTTATGACCGCTATTGGGGTTATTATTCTAATAACACAAATTCTTCCGGCAGTAGGGTATTACCCAAAGGAGGATTTAGAATTTGTAAACACCTTTAAGCCGCAAGCCGAAGAGGTTATTCTAGAGAATATCTTGAAAGAAGAAGCCGGAGAGGGCATTTTGGTGCTGGAAGACTTTAAAGAAACCATTTCCAGAGCCGAACAGGTTACGCAAGACGATATTATGAAAGAAGCTAAAACCTTAGCAGCCAAAGAGGCCTCAGGGGTTTTAGGGACGTTTAAAGTTTTGGGTAAGGCCTTAGGCAATATTAGTTGGTTAGAGTTAATGTTGGCTTTAGGAACCATTATCATTATTTATGGTTTTAAGCGCATAACCACGGCGGTGCCTAGTACATTGGTTGCCCTATTGGTTATGTCTGGTTTGGCGGTAGCGCTAGGGCTAGACTATAGGCGAATTGAAGAAATTCCTAGCGGTTTTCCTGTTCCTAATTTGGCCATTTTTACCGAGTTTCAACTAAGCAGCATTACACCTTATGTGTTTACGGCATTAACCCTAGCCTTGTTAGGGGCAATCGACTCGTTGTTAACAAGTGTCGTGGCCGATAACATGACCAAAACCAAGCACAAGCCCAACAAGGAATTGATGGGGCAGGGTATAGGGAATAGCATAGCTGCTATTTTTGGCGGTATTCCGGGCGCAGGAGCAACCATAAGAACGGTGGTTAACATTCAATCGGGAGGAAAAACCAGATTGTCTGGTATGATTGCTGGCGTGTTGCTTTTAGTGGTATTGTTGGCATTGGGGCCTATAGCTTCCCAAATTCCAGCAGCCGTATTGGCCGGGATTTTAATAACCGTTGGTATTGGTGTTATGGACTATAAAGGCTTAAAAGCCATACCAAGTTTACCAAAAGATGTTAAATTAGGACCGTTAAAAGTAAGTTCAGAAGTTATTATCATGCTAATTGTATTGGCCTTATCAACGTTCTGGAACTTGGTTTATGCCGTAGGAATAGGCTTGGTTATTGCTTCGCTAATGTTTATGAAAAAAATTGGCGACCTTACGGCACAGCGTTCAGATGTTAAAGCTCTGGCCAACGAAAAAGCTTGGGACGACGAGAAGGATTTCCCTGTATCGCTTAAGGAAGAAGTCTTTATCAAGCACCTAAAAGGGCCATTGTTCTTTGGAACCACAAGCGACTTTCAAAGTTTGGCAGACCAGATACCAAGTACGGCATCAACGGTTGTCATCAGATTGGGGCGCATGCAATATATGGACCAGTCGGGACTGTACGCTATGGAAGACGTGCTCCAAGAGCTTCGTAAAAACAAAGTAAGGGTGCTGTTTGTCGATTTATTAAAACAACCTAGGTATATGATGGAACGCATAGACATTATTCCCGATTTAATTTCAGAAGAGCATATCTTTAAGACATTTAAAGCGTGTACACAATGGATAAAAAATAACGTAGAAAATAAATATTAAAAAATACTAAGATAATGAAAGCACATACAAAAGAATCACAAGCAACCATGACACCAGAAAAGTCGTTGCAATTTTTAAAGGAAGGAAACGTGAGGTTTCAAAGCAACCTAAAAGCAAATAGAAATTTATTAGAACAAGTAAACGATACTAGCGATGGGCAATTTCCTTTTGCAACCATTTTAAGTTGTATAGACTCTCGCGTATCGGCCGAGCTGGTTTTCGACCAAGGGTTAGGAGACATATTTAGTGTTCGTATTGCCGGAAATTTTGTTAATGAAGACATTTTAGGAAGCATGGAGTTTGCCTGTAAACTAGCGGGCACAAAGCTAATAGTTGTATTGGGGCATACCAGCTGCGGCGCCATAAAAGGGGCTTGCGACCACGCCGAAATGGGGAATTTAACCAAGTTAATCGAAAAAATAACCCCAGCCGTAAATGCAACAGACCTACCAAAAGACGAAAGCCAAAGAACATCTAAAAATTTGGAATTTGTAGATTCGGTAGCCAAAAAGAATGTCGAATTAACCCTAGATCGCATTCACCAAGAAAGCCCTATCCTTTCGGAAATGGCGAAAAATGGCGAAATCATGATTATAGGTGCCATGTACGACATTAATACTGGTGGGGTTACTTTTTACGAGTAAAAAATTCTAAAGCACCTTAAAAAGGTGTTGCCATATAAAAGCCGCTTTGTTACAAAGCGGCTTTATTGTTATGTAGTGGGTTGTTGTTCTGGAAGTTCGTCTTGATCCTGTTCTTCTAAAGGAACATCTGTATTTAAAATACTGGGAAATATTGTGGGAGCCAAAGCTTTTACCGGCTGGTATAAAAGCGATTCGCCTAAGCTTTCCTCATTGGCAAACGGAATGGTTTTATTCATCCTATCAAACACCACCAATAGAACACTTAAGATCAGGGCTATTTTAAGTCCGCCAAAAACACCCCCTAGAAGTTTATTAATAATGCCCAAAGCAGCAAAATTGGCCAATTTGGTTAAGGCTTTTCCGGCTAGGGCAATGGCTAGAACAATAATAACAAAGGTTATGGCAAAAGCAGTGGCACTAATTACCTTGTCGTCCCAATCAACTTTAGCTTGTAAAAAATCGCCTGCATAATTGCTAAAGTGTATGGCACCATAAACACCGGCAACCAAAGCCACTAGCGAAGCCACTTCAACAAAAAGCCCTTTCATAAACCCGCGAACCAGCCCAAATAAAATTAAAGCTGCCAAAACAATATCAATACCGCTCATAATGTAATATTTCTGTAAATATAAACTAACTTTGCAACTTTAAAATGATTATGGCAAGAGACGAGCAATTAAAAGAACGATGGGAACTGGTGGTAAGCAAGCTATCTACACAATTTGCCGATGGCGACACACTAGATCTCGATGCAGTAATATACTTAATAGGGGTGCAAGAGCTTGGACAGTTGCACCGGCGATTTAAAAAAGACCACAAACTAGATTTAATGCATATAGCCATTTGCAGACTATTGGAACCCTATGGCTATTACGAGTTTGATTATTTTGATGATGATGGGTGGCCACACTACAAGGTCAAGGAACAGCTGCCTCACTTAAAAGCAGGCGAACAAAGTGTGCTTATGAAAGAGGCCATTGTTAACTATTTTCTAGAAGCCAATTACATACAATAACAGTAAGACGTAGCCCATTTTTTATAATATGTATGGGTAATCCCTAACGCAGTTGGGGTAAAATCGTTAAATTTGCAGCCATTATTACAATATCATGATAGATAAAATAAAAGAGCTTATTGTTGAAGCCGAGGCGTTTACAGCAAAATCTAAAGAAGAGGTAGAAGAGTTTCGTATTAAATACCTTGGAAAAAAAGGCTTGTTAAACACCTACTTTGCCGAGTTTAAAAATGTAGCAAACGACCAGAAAAAGGAGTTTGGGCAAACGATTAATACCTTAAAAAACACGGTACAGGAAAAAGTTAACGCCCTAAAGGAAGAGCTGGAAAGCAAAGAAGATCGTAAAGGCCTTTATGGCGATTTGTCTAGACCTGGCGAACCCATAGAAATTGGTGCGCGCCATCCTATTTCAATCGTAAAAAATCAAATCATCGATATTTTTTCCCGCATTGGTTTTAACGTAAGCGAAGGACCAGAAATTGAAGACGATTGGCACAACTTTACCGCGTTAAACTTGCCAGAATATCACCCGGCACGCGACATGCAGGATACCTTTTTTATTCAAACCAATCCAGATATCTTGTTGCGTACGCATACCAGTTCGGTACAGGTGCGTTATATGGAAAACAACAAGCCGCCCATTCGAACGATTTCACCAGGACGCGTGTACAGAAACGAAGCCATTTCGGCGCGTTCGCACTGTTTCTTCCATCAAGTAGAAGGTTTGTATATTGATAAAGATGTAAGCTTTGCCGATTTAAAGCAAACCCTACAGTATTTCACTACCGAAATGTTTGGGAAAAGTAAAATACGGCTACGCCCATCGTATTTCCCATTTACAGAGCCTAGTGCCGAGGTAGATGTGTATTGGGGCTTAGAGACCGAAATAGATTACCGCATTACAAAAGGTACCGGTTGGTTAGAAATTATGGGCTGTGGTATGGTAGATCCCAATGTGTTGGATAACTGCGGGATAGACTCCAAAAAATACTCGGGCTTTGCCTTTGGTATGGGAATCGATCGTATTGCCATGTTATTACACCAAATAGGAGATATTCGCTTATTAAGTGAAAACGATGTGCGGTTTTTAGAGCAGTTTAAATCGGCGCTTTAATACATGGTATATAAATATGTTAACCCGTTGAAAAACAATTTTCAACGGGTTTTTTTATTTGGAAAACCAGTATTTTGTTTTTTCATAAAAGTAAAAGTATCTTCATAGCTTATTGTAAAAAGTATGAAGGAAAACATAGAACTTGATTTAGCTTGGAGTTTTGTTACTAAAACCAACCGGAATATCTTTTTGACGGGAAAAGCAGGTACAGGAAAAACAACATTTCTTCATAAATTAAAAAAAGAATGCCGTAAACGCCTGATTGTTGTAGCCCCAACAGGAGTGGCTGCTATTAATGCAAAAGGGGTGACCATTCATTCGTTTTTTCAAATGCCTTTTGGCCCTATTTTGCCAAACGAAGACCTGCAAACCGCTTCAAAGTTTAGTAGGAAGTTCAGTAAAACAAAAATCAACATCATTAAGTCACTCGATTTACTAATTATTGATGAAATTAGTATGGTGCGAGCAGATTTGCTGGATGGTATTGATAAGGTGTTAAGGCGGTTTAAAAACAGACAATTGCCCTTTGGTGGTACACAATTACTAATGATTGGCGACCTCCAGCAATTATCTCCTGTTGTCAAGGAACACGAATGGCAATTGTTAAAGTCATATTATAAAAATTATTTTTTCTTCAGCAGTTTGGCCTATGAGCAATGTCGGGCCATAACAATAGAATTAAAACATATTTACAGACAAGAAAACCCTGTTTTTATTGCTATTTTAAATGGCATTAGAAACAATCAATTATCACAACAATCGGCAGATGAGCTCAATAAAAGATATCAGCCTGATTTTAGTCCCAAAGAAGGCTATATTTCTTTAACAACACACAACCGAAAAGCCGCCCAGATAAACCAAAAAAAATTGGATGAGTTAGAAGGAGAAACACAGACCTACCAAGCCATTTTAGCGGGCGATTTCCCAGAACATGCTTTTCCAAATAAAGACGACTTGCAACTAAAAATAGGGGCACAAGTCATGTTTATTAAAAATGACAGCGCGGCTGAAAAGCGGTATTTTAATGGAAAAATAGGCAAGGTCATTGCGTTAAGCGAAGATGAGGTTGTGGTACGTTGTCCCCAAGACGATTTTAATATTACCACGTCATTTGAAACTTGGGAAAATATTAAATACACTGTTAATAACGCTACCAAAGAAATTACAGAAGACAAAATAGGAAGCTATTCACAAATACCATTGCGATTGGCTTGGTCTATTACCATACACAAAAGTCAGGGGTTAACGTTTGAAAAAGCCATTATTGATGCTGAAGATGCCTTTGCCCATGGACAAACTTATGTGGCTTTAAGCAGATGTAAATCTTTAGAGGGTTTGGTTTTAAAAAGTAAAATATCCCCGCAACAAATTATTACCGATAGCCATGTGGTATCCTTTAATAAAACGGCGGAAAACAACCAACCTAACGAAGGCATTTTACAAGAATCCAAACGGCAGTTTCAGTTGGATTTAATTTCAGAAGTGTTTAATTTTTATGAGTTTTTGCACCCAACAAATCGGACGCTGGATATTTACTATAAAAACCGAAATAGTATTGAAGGCAAGCTGGAAGAACCACTAAAGCGGATTAAAAACTTAGTAACCCATTTATTAAAAATCAGCAATTCCTTCAATTTACAATTGCAAACAGTGGTTGGTAAAACCGAAATTCCTGAAACCAGCAATGCATTGCAAGACCGTTTTGTTAAGGCAATAAGCTACTTTAATGAGCAAACCAAATCAGGCATTGAGACGGCTATAAATGCCATAAGTTTTACTACAGATAATAAAACGGTTGATAAAGATATTGTAAAACAATTAGATGCTTTAGAAGAATTGCTAGCGGCAAAATTATTCTATTTTGAAGGCTTGAAAAATGAGTTCCATACGGATGCTTTTTTAAAATTAAGAGCCGAATCGGTTTTCCTATTAAACGTACAGCCCAAAAAACAACGAAAAACAGTTGTTGAAGGCACATCCAATACAAAGCTTTTCGAACTGCTTAAGGCCTTAAGAAGCCAGATAGCAACTAGGGAAAACGTGGCGCATTTTCAAATTTTTACACAAAAATCCTTGTATGCCATGTGTGAGTTGCTACCAACCACAAAGCAAGAACTTAAGGCAGTACATGGTATGGGGAAAAAGCGCATTGAAACATATGGTGCAGAAATTCTTGAAGTAATTTCAGAATACATCAATGATAACAATGTTGTTGTTCAAAACAATTTTAATTCAGAATCTAAACACCCTAAACGAAAAAAAGGCGATTCACAAAAAGCATCCCTGCAACTGTTCAAACAAGGAAAAACCATTGCGCAAATAGCTGACGAACGGGAACTCAATACCAATACCATCTTTGGGCATTTAGCAAGCTTTATCCCATCGGGAGAAATTGAAATTACCGATTTAATGACCAAAACGAACTACAAGGAGCTTAAAAAAGTGATACCAACCAAGACATTTGATAATCTATCGGATTTGAAACATCAATTAGATGAAAAATTCTCTTATGGCGAAATAAGACTTGTGCTTAATGAGCTGGAAAAGCTCTCAGGATAAGAGGAAAACGCTATTTAACAATTTCTTAACTTCGTTTAGTTCGGTTTGTTCCGAACTAAATGTTACTTTTGCATGGTAAAATTAAAATGACGATGAATTTAATAGCAACAAGAAAGAGTGAACTGGTAGAGAAATTGGGTATTTTCTTAGAAAAAAAAGAGCAAATGGCTCCTGTGGCCGCAAGGATTTTTTCATACATTATTTTAACAGGAAAGCAAGGCACAACCTTCGAAGATTTGGTGTCTAACCTCTGTGCTAGTAAAAGTACCATTTCTACGCACCTAAGTCATTTACAGGATTTAAAAAAAATAGACTATTTTACTAGACCAGGTGACCGAAAGAAATATTTTACCATAAACAAACACACCATGATTCAAGGAATTAGCGATATGGTAGAGGAGTGGAAAAACGAAAAACAATTACATATAGAAATAAAGGCCTATAAAGAAGATGCCAACAAAACGTTAGAAGAAGAAAACCAGTTCGAACTGGGGTTTCACGATAGTTTTATAGACTTCTTAGATGGGGCAATGACATCCATAACCAAATTAAAAGAAACAATAATCAATAACAAACACTAATACAAGTCAAAAAAAATGAAACGATTAAAGACATATAGCCTACTGGTTTTTGGTATTTCGGCCTTAGCAGTAAGCAGCTGTAAGCAGGAAGCACAACAAGGGCCGCAGCAGCCCCAAGTATTACCTTTTGTGGTTTCAGAAATGCCACAAAAAGACGTAACGTCTTACATAGCCTATCCCACAACAATAGAAGGTACCATAAGCAGTGAAGTACGCGCGAAAGTTTCTGGTTACATTCAAAACGTATTGGTAGACGAAGGCCAAAAAGTAAAAAAAGGTCAGGCGTTATTTAAGCTAGAAACCCAGTCGTTAAGCCAAGATGCCGAAGCCGCCAAGGCTCGTGTAAACGTGGCGCAAGTAGAAGTAGATAAACTTATTCCGCTTGTTGAAAAAAACATCATTAGCCAAGTGCAGTTAGAAACAGCCAAGGCTAATCTAGCACAGGCTAAAAGCGCTTATAACAGTGTGGTGGCCAACATTGGTTACGCGACTGTAACCAGCCCGGTAGATGGTTATGTGGGCGCCATTTCTTATAGAGAAGGCTCTTTGGTAAGCGCCACTAGCGCCAAACCTTTAACCACAGTAGCCAGCATTGATAAGGTGTACGCTTACTTTTCAATGAACGAAACCGAATACTTAAATTTTTTACAACAAACCGAAGGCAAAACACGTCAAGATAAAATAAACAACTTTCCGAAGGTAGGATTGTTATTGGCCAACGGTCAAGCTTACGACCAAAAGGGCACCATAGAAACCGTTACCGGACAAATAGATGCCAACACAGGAACAGTAAGCTTTAGAGCAACATTTAACAACCCAAACCTGTTGTTAACCAACGGTAACAGCGGAACGATAGAAATTCCGAAGCATTACGAAAATTCCGTAGTTGTACCACAATCGGCCACCTTCGAGCAGCAAGGACAAACCTTTGTGTACAAAGTAGATGAAAGTAATACAGCCATAGCCACCATGGTTACGGTAAAAGATAAAGCTGATGGGCTTTATGTTGTAGGAGCTGGTATAAAAGCAGGCGATCTTGTTGTAGTAAAAGGCATAGGCAAGCTGCGTAACCGCACCCCTATACAACCTCAAAAAGTTGCTTTCGATAGTATTGTAAAGCCTATCAAACCACTTTTTCAATAACACTTAGAAGCTAGAAATCATGTTAAAAACCTTTATAGAAAGACCGGTATTATCTACCGTTATTTCCATTATCATTGTTATTTTGGGTATTTTGGGCTATACAACATTGCCTGTAGAGCAGTACCCAGATATTGCACCGCCTACCATTCAGGTAAATGCGACCTATCCGGGCGCCAGTGCCGAAACCATTCTGGAGAGTGTTATTATTCCTATCGAAGAACAAATAAACGGTGTGGAAGGCATGACCTATATGACGTCTTCTGCATCTAATAACGGTACGGCCAATATTACCGTATTTTTCGACCAGGAAATGGACCCCGACATTGCGGCGGTAAACGTACAAAACCGTGTGGCTAGAGCAAATCCGTTATTACCACAAGAAGTAATACAAACCGGGGTTACCACACAAAAGCAACAAACATCGGCATTAATGTTCCTTTCGGTATTTTCCGAAAACGACGATTACAACGCTACCTTTGTTCAAAACTATTTAAAGATTAACGTAATACCGGCCCTTCAAAGGGTAAACGGTGTGGGTAACGTAAACGTGTTCTCTAACCAAGACTACGCCATGCGCATTTGGTTAAAGCCCGAAAAATTAGCGGCTTATAACTTAATCCCTTCAGAAGTAACAGCAGCGTTAAGAGAGCAAAGTTTAGAAGCTTCTGCGGGCTCGCTAGGGCAAAACGACGGCCAAGCATTTTCTTATAACATTAAGTATAGTGGGCGCTTTAAAACCGAAAAGCAGTACGAGGATATTGTTATTAAAGCTCTGGATAATGGAGAGTACCTGCGTTTAAAAGATGTGGCTAAAATTGAATTGGATTCGCAAGGCTACGATTCTTATGGGTTTACCGAGGGGTACCCAAGTGTAAACATGGGTATTTATCAAACAGCGGGATCTAATGCACAAGAGATTATAGAAGAAATTAAATCGGAGTTGGAACGCTTGTCGCAAGATTTTCCTGAGGGCATTAAATACGAGATCAATTACGATACGAACAATTTCCTAACGGCATCCATGAACAAGGTAAGAAACACCTTAATCGAGGCCTTCTTATTGGTGTTCTTGGTGGTGTTTATTTTCTTACAAGATTTCCGTTCGACCCTAATTCCAGCAATTGCAGTACCAGTAGCTATTGTAGGTACGTTCTTTTTCTTGAATTTGTTTGGGTACTCGATTAACCTATTAACCTTATTCGCATTAGTATTAGCCATTGGTATTGTGGTAGACGACGCCATTGTGGTGGTTGAAGCCGTACATGCCAAAATAGACCAAGGTGAAACAAATGCCAAAACCGCAACACTAGATGCTATGCACGAAATCTCGGGAGCCATTATCTCGATTACCTTGGTTATGGCTGCGGTATTTATTCCTGTTACCTTTATTCAAGGACCTACGGGGGTGTTTTATGAGCAATTTGGGGTAACGCTAATTGTCGCCATTTTAATTTCGGCAGTTAATGCCTTAACCTTAAGTCCGGCACTTTGTGCCTTATTCTTAAAAGGGCATGAAGAACACGAAGATAAAAACAAAAGCTTTTTGCAGAAATTCTACGACAGATTTAATGCAGGCTTTAATGCCACTACAGAGCGTTATGGAAAGTCATTAGCCTTTTTATATAAAAACAAATGGATAACGGCGGCCATACTCATACTTTCTGGAGTAGGTATTTGGTGGGCGGCAAACACCACACCAACAGGGTTTGTGCCTAACGAAGACCGTGGAATTATTTTTGTAAACGTCGAACTGCCTGCTGGAGCCTCTATGGATAGAACCAACATGGTAACACAGGAGTTGTATGAGAAAGCAAGACAAATTCCAGGGGTTAGAGGAATAACCCTAATTAACGGTAGAAGTTTAATTAGTGGCGCCGGTACCAACTACGGGTTGGGCTTTGTAAAGTTAAAAGATTGGGAAGAGCGCGAGAGTGAAGACCAATCGGCAAATGCTATTATAGGAAAATTGTTTGGGGTTGCAGCAACCATTCCAGATGCCAATATTATTTTCTTCGCACCACCAAGTATTCCAGGGTTTGGACTCTCGGGAGGGTTTGAAGTAAACTTAATGGATAAGTCTGGCGGTAGTTTTGAAGAGTTAGATGCTACCACCCAACAGTTTATTGGCAATTTAATGAAGCATCCGGAAATTCAGTACGGACAATCATCATTCAATACCAAATATCCCCAATACGAATTGGATATCGATGTGCCATTGGCTAAGAAATACGGGGTTTCCATAAGCAGTATATTTTCAACCTTACAAGGGTACATCGGTGGAGTTTATGCCGCAGATTTTGCAAGGTTTGGTAAGCAGTACCGCGTGTATGTCCAGGCGCAGCCAGAAGACCGAAGCGATGCCAATTCCCTAAACGAACTGTACATAAAGACCGGCAGTGGCGAGATGACACCAATCACCCAATTTGTGAATTTAAAACGGGTGTATGGCCCACAATCGGTAACGCGTTTTAACCTGTACAATTCAGCTAAAATAAGTGGGGCTTCCAACCCAGGGTTTAGTACTGGTGATGCCATTGCTATCGTAAACGAAGAAATTAAAAACCTGCCGAGCAACTACGAGGTGGCCTATTCTGGCCTATCGCGAGAGGAGGTGAACGCCGGTAACCAAACGGTGGTTATTTTCTTATTGGTAATTGTATTTGTTTACTTTTTATTGGCTGCCCAATACGAAAGCTATATTTTACCATTAGCAGTAATCTTGTCGTTACCTTTAGGGGTATTTGGAGCCTTTTTCTCGACAAAGGTTATGGGGCTGGAGAACAACATCTATTTCCAGATTGCCTTGATTATGTTGGTTGGGCTCTTGGCTAAAAATGCCATTCTAATTGTGGAATTTGCCGTACAGCGCCGCCGTCATGGTGAAAGTCTGGTAGATGCCGCTATTCATGGCGCCAAAGCACGTTTACGCCCTATTTTAATGACCTCTTTTGCCTTTATTTTAGGACTAATGCCTTTGGTGTTAGCAAAAGGTGTAGGTGCCGAAGGAAATAATTCTATTGGTACAGGAGCAGCAGGAGGCATGTTTATAGGAACCATTTTAGGGGTGTTTATTATACCAATCTTGTTTATCCTGTTCCAGTGGTTGCAAGAGAAAGTATCCAGTAAGCCCGTTGTTGTTGAAACTAAAGAAAATTAATCATGAATGCTATTTTAAATAAAAGCTTAATCGTGGTTGTCATGGCCACCACCCTACAAAGTTGTTTTGTAGCCAAGGATTATGTGCGTCCGGAGTTGGAAGAAACAGAGCACTTATACCGTACCGATAATTTGCCACAAGACAGCTTGTCTATGGCAGATGTATCGTGGAAAGACATGTTTACCGACACGTATTTAAAGCAATATATTGAAGAAGGCCTACAGCATAACCTAGACATTCGCGTTGCCTTACAGCAAATGGCGGCAGCCGAAGCTTATATGAAACAAGGCAAAGCGGGCTATTTGCCCAGCATAGGGATTGGCGCAACAGCGACACACCAGGAGTTGGCAAAAAACAGTCAGTTTGGAGCGTTTTTCGACGGAAGCCTGCAGCAATTCGAGCTTACCGGAAACCTGTCTTGGGAAGCCGATATTTGGGGTAAAATAAGAAGCACAAAAAGAGCCGGTGAAGCTAGCTACTTGCAAAGTGTAGCCGCCCATCAAGCGGTAAAAACCCAATTGGTTTCGGCCATTGCTTCAACCTATTACCAACTGGTAGCCTTAGATGCTCAATTAGACATCACCAAAAAAACCATTGCTACCAGAGACAGTAGTGTGGTTACTATTAAAGCCTTAAAGGATGCCGGGAATGTAACCCAAGTGGCGGTAGATCAAAACATAGCGCAATACAATAACGCCAAAGCCTTAAAGGTAGAATTGGAAGCTGCTATTTTTAAAACTGAAAACACATTAAATCTGCTTTTAGGCAGACCTGCCGTGGCTATTGAGCGTAGCACACTGGACGGCCAGCAGTTAAACGCCGAGGTTAAATTGGGCGTTCCTACGACCTTGCTACGAAACAGACCCGATGTTATGGCAGCCGAATACGGATTGATCAATGCCTTCGAGATGACCAATGTCACACGAAGTCAATTCTACCCGTCGTTAACCTTAACGGCCAACGGTGGTTTTCAAAGTTTGGAATTGGACGAACTGTTAAGTGCCAATTCGTTATTTGCCAATATAGTTGGCGGTTTAACACAGCCTATTTTTAATAAGCGTGCCATAAAAACCCAACACGAAGTTGCCCAAGCACAGCAGGAACAAGCGCTGCTAAGCTTTAAGAAAACATTGCTTACGGCCGGTAACGAGGTGTCTAATGCACTGTTTGATTACAAGGCCGAAACCGAAAAATTTGAATACAGGGAGAAAGAAGTTGAAGCCTTGCGTAAGGCCGAAGCCAATTCTGAGGAACTGCTTAAAAACGGCTATGCCAATTACTTGGATTTGTTAACAGCAAGACAAAGTGCGTTAAGCGCCGAATTGAATATGATTAACAACAAATTAAACCAGTTGTTAAGCATCGTGAATTTATACGAAGCCCTTGGTGGCGGATGGCAATAAAATGAAGAAGAAAAGTAAATAAATTTAATAGAGCAGGAGTGTCGTTTTTTGATACTTCTGCTTTATTTTTATAATAAACTAATTAGAAGAATGACGAGTAAGCGTGACGTTTTGGAGTGTTCTGTTTCCAACTTCACCAAGTTTGGAAGCAAACGTTTTACTATGGATGAGCTTGCTTCGGAGTTGGGAATTTCTAAAAAAACCATTTATAAATACTTCGATAGTAAAGAGGCTTTGGTTATAGCAAGCGTACAGTACTTAATAGACGATTACAACCAGACATTAGAAGCTATGTTGCGTGGGCAAGACGATCCCATTGCACGCATAATTATAATGTACGAAAAAGCATTTGAACGGTTAAAGTACTTTAAGCCTTCTTTTATTTTTGGACTTAGAAAGTACTATCCGACAGCCAATAAGGTGTTTGATGATTTTCGGGATGATTTTGTTAGGGTAAGGGTGTATAACTTGCTAAAAGAGGCTCAAGAAAGTGGGATTTTAATGGCAGGTGTTAACCTAAACTTATTCTGCGACCTGTATTTTAAGCGGTTTGAGGAAATTGCCTTTACAAATAACAATCTGTTCGATATTTACCCGAGCAATACCTTACTAAACCACACCATTATTTATAGTCTTAGAGGAATTACCAAGCCTTCTTATGTGTTTCCTTTGGCGGAATAAGAACTTATATTGGGGCTAGATAGGAGTTATAAAAAAGGTGCTATAATTTATAGCACCTTTTCTAAATAAAATGACTATTTCACAAGAAGTTCTGTTTTGGTTTGACCTGCGATGGTTATTTGTATTAAATAAATTCCTGCGGACAAATCTTCAGTGTTTGAACTGATTATGCTTCCAGAATCTTCCATGAAATCAACTTCTGTGGGATTTAAATTAAAATCAAATAATTGAACGTCAACAGTTGATAAATCGATAGCGTATGAAAAATTAAGGTGTATAGCTTCAGCTATCGGTACTGGATAAATGGTGACTTCAAGATTCTGTCTGAATTTTAATACAGCCGAACCGGCACTGTCTTCTACCGTAATTTCAATAGTATCTGTGGCCGTATTTCCACTACTATCAGTTGCTGTGAGAGTAACCGTATAAACCCCAATAGATGTAAATATGGATTGGTTAATATCCAATGAAGCAACTTCGCAATTGTCTGAGGAGTTTCTATGAACATCATCAGTAGTAATGTTGTAAGCCGACATGCCATTAAGATCTACCACAAAATCATTTAGGGTTGATACCGATGGATTCAAATTATCTACAACATAAAGATTGACCATTTGTACTGCCGTATTTCCGGCTTGATCGGTTACCATTAACTCTAGCTGATTTAAACCCAAGTTACCGCAGTTAAAATTTGATTGAGAAATTTCAAAAATCAAATCTGTCGAAGCTGTGATGTTGTCATAAGAACCATTATCAAACTCATTAGCTACTACCGAAGCCTTTCCTTGGTTGTTTAAATAGATGGTGACATCATTCGAAATAATGGTTGGATCTAAGCAATCTGGGTCGGTATAATATGCGGTCCAGTCATCCTTAATCCAGCCTATTGGAATAGCGTCCGGATTGTCAACGCCTATACAAAATAAATCGGGATTGTTTAGGGTATTCAAATCGTTTAATGAATTAAGGTCTCTTACATCAAGGGTATTTAATAAATTGGATTCGGCATTTAACAATTCCAAATTATTAAAGTTTTCAACGATCAAGTTTACTAACTGATTGTCGCTAACATTTAAACTTATTAATGAATTCCCACTATTCAAACTGTTTAATTCCTCTAAGTTGTTAAATGACACATCCAAATTTTCCAGAGACGTATTTTCTGTTAAATTGACTGTGTTTAGAAGGTTGTTTGAAATGTTCAGGTGTGTAAGATTTATAAACCCTTCTATCCCTTTAAGGTCTGATATGGACTTATTGCTGACGTCTAATACCAAAGGGGTTTCGGCATCGGTTCTTAAAATATTTCCAGTTAAACCATTTGAATCAATGTTCAAGTCAATTAAGGCCTGTTCAAAATTTGGATCTGGAATCAAGACCACGTCGGGTTCATTCCCACAATCCAAGCTTAATGTTACTCCAAGATCCATGAGCCAACCATTATAAGGGGCTTGTGTGTTATCATTGGAATCTGCCATGATACACGTTAATAAATTGTTGGTAGCGTCAAACTGTAGCAGATTGACGTTATTACCATTTTGAACATTTAAGATTTCCAGTTGGTTATTATAAACATAAAGCGATACTAATTGCGAATTGGATGAGAGATCCATGTCATCAATCATATTGTGGTGAACTGAAAGCAGTTGAATGTTTGGAATATTTCCGGTATTCAACCTGGTTAAGTTGTTATCATCCAACAATAGAGATTCTAAATTAGGATACAAAGTTGGATTGAAATTGGATAATCCTGTGCTGGATAAGTCTAAATGCAATAGCGAAGGACTTCCAGTAGCAGCTGTTATCAGTTTTAATCCATCATTATAGCTGGCGTTGAGGTATTCCAAAGATTGATTAACTGATATGTCCAATTGATCAATATTATTTTGGCCAGCGGCTAAATTCAAAAGGTCAACATTTGATAAAATGTCTAATTCTTCCAAGTTGTTCTGATGGACATATAAGTACATTAGATTGACATTATTGGACAAGTTCAAAGTTGCAAGATTATTATTGCCAATATGCAAGGTTTCTAATAAGGGATTTCCGGTTGTGTCTAAGTTGGTCAATTGATTTTCTCTTGCATCCAATGATACCAAGTTTGCTAAATCAGATACATCTAGTTGGGTCAATTGATTTTGCCATAGTAGGAGTGTATCAACTTGATTTAATCCTGCAAGATTAATAGAGCTCAGTTGGTTTCCTCCTGCGGAGACACGTTCCATTAATGTATTAGATGATAAATCCAACTCGGTTAATTGATTATAATACACCCATATTTTTTCTAATAATACATTTTGTGACACATCAATACTGGTAAGCTGGTTTTCCCCTGCTTGCAACTCTGTAATATTTACAAACGCTTCAATACCTGTTAAATCACTAATATTTTTCCCACTTATACCTAAATGACCAGTAGTAGCTTCTGCATCATTACGCAATAACCACGTATTCACTATACCGTCACTATCAATACCCAAGTCTACTAAAGCCTGTTCAAAGTTAGGGTCAGGAATATAGACATGCTCCGGTTTGGTATTGCAGTCACTGCTGTAAATGGCATGGGCATCTTTTACCCAATCTGAAGGAATATTTTCAATCACATCTTCATCTGCTTGAATACATTCTAAATTTGGGTTTCCATCAGCCGAGAAAGAAGCGCTTGTCCAATTAGGTGGTGTAAAATTAATGTTGTTGCCATTGGCAATATTCAAGTTTGTTAATTGGTTATAACCACATTGAAGGAATGTTAAGTTTGTATTGTAAGAGACATCCAAACTTGTAAGGTGGTTACCAAGTAAAATAAGCTCTTTTAAATTCGGATTATTTGAAACATTCAAGTTGGTAAGTTGATTTGACCATAAATGCAGAAACTCCAAATTCGAATTTAAATCAACATTGAGCGTTTGTATATTACATTGATTAGCATATATATCTTTTAATAAAAGATTTGAACTGAAATCTAAATGAGCAATCTCATTCCCATTTAAGTTAATCCCTACTAAGTTTACAAAAGCTTCTATTCCTGTTAAATCAATAATCTTACCATTTACATTAGGTAAGCTAGGGTTTGTTAAAGGATCATTTAATCCTAACCCCACAACACCGTTAACATCTTGTCTTAAAACAGAAGTATTGACAACCCCATCGCTATCTATTCCTAAATCAATAAGTGCCTGCTCAAAATTTGGATCAGGTATATAAACAAAGTCGCCACAGTCTTCACTAAAGGTTTTCCCTGAATTAATCATAGCTTGAGAAATTACAGGGTCGGCATTGATACAAGTAAGGTTTGGTGTGTTGAAAACTTGGAAAAATGTAATATTAGAATTATTACCATTTCTTATATCCAAATGCGATAAATTTAAGTTATTATTGATATTAATGAACTCTAAGTTTATATTATTAGAGAGTTGTAAGGATGTTATATTGTTGTTGGTTGCAAAAAACATTCTTAAACTCACGTTGTTTGAAGCATCAATATTTGATAAATTATTATTATCCAAGCCTATTAAATCTAGGTTGATGTTTTGTGATAAATCTATTGTTGCAACTTGATTTTCATATAAATAAAGAGTTTCCAGTAAACTATTTTGAGTCAAATTGACATCATTAATATGGCCATAATTGCAGCTTAAATAAATTAATTGAGTATTACCCGATAAATCTAATGTTTCAATTTCATTATAATCACAAGTTAAACTAGTAAGATTTATAAAAGCTTCAATTCCTGTTAGATCATAAATCTTTTCTGTTACATTTTGAATTAACGGATTCCCTTGAAAGGTAAATGTTACAAACAATGGATTGTTTAAATTTAATTCTACTACCGCTTCCGCATCACTCCTTAACAAACCCTGGTTTACAACACCATCACTGTCAATCCCCAAATCAATCAATGCCTGTTCAAAGTTGGGGTCTGGAATATAGACAAAGTCTCCACAGTCTTCACTAAAGGTTTTGCCTGAATTAATCATCGCTTGAGAAATTACAGGGTCTGCATTAATACAAGTAAGGTTTGGTGTGTTAGTTACATCAAAATAGCTGATACTTGTATTATAACCGTTCCTTAAATCTAAGTGTGAAAGATTAAGATTATTATGCAAAATTAAAAACAGCATTCCTGAATTACCACTCAAATTCAATGATTCTATTGTAGATTCTGTAATCCAAACTTGATTAAGTAAAGGAATAGTCCCAAAGTTCACATGTTGTAAAGTTGAATTGTTTACAGCAAAAAACTTATACAGATTTACGTTATTACTCAAATCAAGAGTTGAAATAGGTAAATTACCTATTGACAATTGATTAAGGTTAATGTTTAATGAAACATCTAGCGTTGTCATTAGGTTTGATCCACAAGACAAATAAGTAAGACTTGTATTTTGCGATAAGTCAATACTGGTCAAATTATTCCCACCAATTATTAAATCATTAAGATTAGTAAAAGCTTCAATACCAGTTAAATCAGAAATATTATTATTGCTAACATTTAACTGAGCTGTGACTGCTTCTGCATCACTTCTTAACAAACTCTGATTTACAACTCCATCACTGTCTATTCCTAAATCAATCAATGCTTGTTCAAAGTTAGGGTCTGGGATATAAACAAAGTCGCCACAGTCTTCACTAAAGGTTTTACCTGAATTAATCATCGCTTGAGAAATTACAGGGTCTGCATTGATACAATTAAGGTTTGGTGTGTTTGATGCTATAAAATAATTCATGTTTGCATTGTTCCCATTCCTTAAATCTAAATGACTTAAGTTTAGATTATTCTGAATTTGTAAATATTCCAAACTTGAATTGTTAGATAAGTCAAGAGCCACTAAATCATTATCAGAAACATCTATACCTAAAAGATTTATGTTTTGTGATAAGTCTAGATTAGTAAGTCCATTATTTTTAACATACAGCTCCTGTAAATTGATATTTTGTGATAAATCAATTGAGGTAACACTGGTATAGGCTATGTCTAATTGAATCAGTTGAGCATAATTAGTTACATCTAAATCAGTAATAGCATTATTTCTCAAGTTGATACGCTCTATAATATTAGCATTTGAAAATGAAATGCTACTTATAGAATTATTGTCTGCATATAAATCTTTAAAATTATGGTTTGATGATAAATCTAAAGATGTCAATTGATTATCCCAAATACCCAACAAAATTAACTCAGTATTAGAACTTAAATCTATTGAACTAATTTGATTATACTGACAACGAAGATCTTTTAAATTTATAAAGGCTTCTATTCCAGATAAATCTGAAATGTTTTTATTACTTACATTTAAATACTCCGTTACTAATTCGGCATCACTTTTTAATAAACTCTGGTTTACTACCCCATCACTATCTATACCCAGATCAATCAAGGCCTGCTCAAAATTAGAATCTGGAATTTCAACTAATTCTTCAATTGAGTACGTTAATGTGGTGAAATTGGCCGTTACTTTATAATATCCTGCTGTTACAGGGATATTAACTCCGTGTAAATCTAAGATACCATCATTATCAAAGTTGACTTCTCCATCACCATAATTCCAACTCCAGTCATTATTTAACCTGAATTTAAATTCTCCATCTATCAAGTGCACATTAGCCACCCAATTGCTGGTTGTTTCATTATACTCCATAGGAAAGTCAGGACTACTTCCCCAGTTATTATAGGCTGATCCTACAATGCCCCATATCTCTTGATAAGGTTCAATTGAATATGTAAGATCATTTAAGTTGAGGATTACTTTGTATGTTCCCTGCGTAACAGGAATATCATTGGCATTTGGTGGCGCATCTAGAATACCATCACCTTCAAAATCGCCGTAATTTCCAACGTTCCAATCATTATTAGCTCTAAATTTGATGTAGCCGTCTGTAAAGTCGGTAATGATTTCAAAGACATTGTTGATTTCGGTAGTATTAAACTGAACGTCTGGCCCTATCCAGCCATTAGGAGTGGCATTTCCTACTATTCCCCAAGTAATTTCAACAACTTCATCTATACCATCGCAATCTTCATCAATGCCATTATTTGGTATTTCAGTAGCTCCAGGATTAATGCCATTGTTCGAATCATCACAATCAGTATTATCAGATACATAGCCTGCAGGTTGTTCATTAGCAGTTTGCGTAGAGGCTAAATCACCAAAGGTATCGCCATCCGTATCTGCATACCAAGTTTTAAGATCAAAGCCATCACAGTCTTCGTCTATTTCATTATCTGGTATTTCAGTAGCTCCAGGATAAATACCATTGTTTGTATCATCGCAATCTGTATTATCTGAAACATAGCCTGCTGGTTGTTCATTGGCTGTTTGCGTTGAAGCTAAATCCCCAAAGGTGTCACCATCCGTATCTGCATACCATGTTTTAAGGTCAAAGCCATCACAGTCTTCGTCTATTCCATTATCTGGTGTTTCAATAGCTCCAGGATAGATGGTATCATTCGAATCATCACAGTCTGTGTTATCAGACACATAACCTGCTGGTTGTTGATTAGCAGTTTGCGATGTTGCTAAATCCCCAAAGGTATCGCCATCAGTATCTGCATACCAAGTTTTATGATCAAAGCCATCACAGTCTTCGTCTATTCCATTATCTGGTGTTTCAATAGCTCCAGGATAAATACCATTGTTCGAATCATCACAATCTGTGTTGTCAGATACATAGCCTGCTGGTTGTTCATTAGCAGTTTGTGATGTTGCTAAATCCCCAAAGGTGTCACCATCAACATCTGCATACCAAGTTTTAAGATCAAAACCATCACAGTCTTCGTCTACTCCATTATCTGGTATCTCACTAGCACCTGGATAGATGGCACTATTTGAATCATCACAATCGGTATTGTTGTTTACGTAGCCTGTTGGTTGCTCATTGGCTATTATGACAATACTTGGATTACCATATAAATCATTATCTGTATCAGCAAACCAGTTTTTTAAATCAAAACCGTCACAGTCTTCATCAATATCATTACCAGGAACTTCAGTTGCTCCGGGGTTAATCGCTGGATTAGCATCGTTACAATCTACATCATTTGTGTAACCATCCCCATCAGCATCCACTAAGGTATTATCTAGTGTAGCAGGATTACAGTCGTCATCCTTTCCATTGTTTTCTATTTCAACAGCATCTGGATTAACTGTAGCATCAGTATCATCACAGTCTGTGTTATCAGACACATAACCTGTTGGTTGTTCGTTGGCTGTTTGCGTAGAGGCTAAATCCCCAAAGGTATCTCCATCCGTATCTGCATACCATGTTTTAAGATCAAAGCCATCACAGTCTTCGTCTATTTCATTATCTGGTATTTCAGTAGCTCCAGGATAAATACCATTGTTTGTATCATCGCAATCTGTATTATCTGAAACATAGCCTGCTGGTTGTTCATTGGCTGTTTGCGTTGAAGCTAAATCCCCAAAGGTGTCACCATCCGTATCTGCATACCATGTTTTAAGATCAAAGCCATCACAGTCTTCGTCTATTCCATTATCTGGTGTTTCACTAGCTCCAGGATAAATACCATTGTTCGAATCATCACAGTCTGTGTTGTCAGACACATAGCCTGCTGGTTGTTCATTGGCTGTTTGCGTTGAAGCTAAATCACCAAAGGTGTCACCATCCGTATCGGCGTACCATGTTTTAAGGTCAAAACCATCACAGTCTTCGTCTATTCCATTATCTAGTGTTTCAGTAGCTCCAGGATAAATACCATTGTTTGTATCATCACAATCTGTGTTATCAATTACATAACCAGTAGGTTGTGTTTCTGCTAATTGACTAACATTTGGATTTCCAAATCCATCATCATCAGCATCTTGATACCATGTTGTATCTGTACCACCACCGTTATAGGCTAATACGGTTACTACCACATCTTGAGTGCTGATGTTTCCTAAGGCATCTGTAGCTGTAATGGTTACTTGATTTTCTCCAACATCAGCAGTAGTGTAATTGTATTGAGGTTGCGCCAATTCAACAGAAACCAATTCACAATCATCATAAGTACCATTATCCACATCAACTAATGTGAGTAGGCCTTCGCCAGTTTCATCTAATTGAACAGTAATGCTTGGATTTACAACTATAGTTGGTCCTCCAGTGTCATAAACATCAATATCTTCTAATAACTTAATTTGCGAATAATCGCCACCTGCATTTTTTAGACGTAGGGAAAGGTCATGAATATCACAGAGTTCATTATCTGTAGGAATAGAAATAGTGTATTCATCAGGGTTTCCTGTTGGTGTTAAACTTACTAAGGCTTCTTCATCAGGGCCAAAGGTTCCATTGAAAAGGTACTCTACTCCTACTAACTGCTCTAAATCTCCCGTTTCAAAGAGTGTATTATCAATAACATAGAATGTTTTACGGTCAAACATGCTCCACGAACCGTCCAAGTTTTGAGCACGAATTACTAGTTGATGATATCCGCCTTCCAAACTTCCCAAGGGAATAATTAAGTTATCTTGAATTTCACTAGGGCTACCCGAGATACTAATAGCTGTGCCATTACCTAAACCAGGATCTGTATCAAACCAATATTCCATTGTCGCAAGATTTGAAACAGCCTCACTCCCTGAAAAAGGCTCGCTGACATAAAATGTATTTAAATCGTAAAGACTCCAAATGCCTTCAGTATTTTGAACTCTTATACCAATTTTGTGGAAGCCTTGTTCTAAACTTCCCAAAGGAATAATATAACTTTGGTTTAACTCGGTTGTTGCTCCAGAAACTGACAAAGGAATACCGTTGCCCATACCAGGGTCCGTATCAAACCAGTACTCAGCGGCTGATAAACTTATAATTGGATCACTACCGGAGATTGGCTCACTGATATAGAATGTATTCTGGTCGTACATGCTCCAAACACCTTCGGTATTTTGTACTCTTAGTCCTAATTTATGAAATCCTTGATCTAAATTACCTAAAGGCAAAACAAAGCTTTCAGTTAAGTTTTCAGATGAAGTTGAAATAGATAATGCGGTTCCATTACCAAAGCCTGGATCTGTATCAAACCAGTACTCAGCTGAAGCTAGATTAGCCACTGATTCACTACCTGATAGTGGCTCACTAATATAAAAGGTAACGGCTTTGTAAAGACTTAAAGTATCTAAATCGTTCTTGGCTCGTATTGTGAGTTTATGAAAACCCGATTCCATTCCTGAAAGTGAAATGTTCAAATCTTGGGTGATTTCACCCGTGTTGGTATTTGCTGCAACTATGGTTCCATTACCTATACCTGGATCGTTACCAAAAAAGTACTCAAAAGATTCTATGCTTTGCGCCTGTAATCCTACAGTGCTTATCAAAAATAAGCCAAGCAATAAAATATTTTTCTTGATACTAGGAAATAGGTTTAAAACCATGGTTGAGCGTATTTTTCTTAACGCTCTCATAGTTTCTAGTGTGCTTTGGCTTCAACAGTTACATTAATATTACCATTTTTTGGCACAGCACCAGTATAGGTTACAATATCAAAAGTGGGAATCCCTCTAGGGTTACCTAAGTACTTAAAATTAAACCCATTGTTAAATATTCCTAACTCTGAACCACCGCCACCACCAGTAAGTGCTGGAGAACTGGCTTGAAGGGTAAGATCATCTTCTGGTCGGGCTGCTGGATTGTAAGTTGAAGTGCCAGCAAAACTGGTACTTACTGTAGAATCTACATTAGTAAACAATGGGTCTGTATTTATTAAGCTTCCATTATGTTCAAAAGTACCAGTTCCTGTATGATTTAAAGTAAAGTCGCCTGTACCATAATTATATATAAGATTGTTTGAGATATTCCAGTCACCAACACCTGAAAAGGTTATAGTTCTATTGTTTGCGCTATTATTGATAAACATATTGTTATAAATAATGGCAGTTTGAGCAGCTGCATTATTAGAAAAACTCATGTTAGAGGTATGCTTGAAAATATTATTAGCTACAATTATGTTTGTTGGATTATCTATACTTCCTCCAGAGCGTATAATATTGTTTGATATCAAAACATTTGTTGCTGTAGCATATTGATTGAATGAATTAAAATAACAACCTCTAACCGTAACATCATCAGCTATACCACCAGCATATGCTAAATAAAGTGTTGAAAATTTACACTCATAAATTTTGGTATTTGAAGTATTTGAACCACTATATGAAGCATAACAACTTGAGAAACTCAATCCTTTAATTGTAACATTATCTGCCTGAACAATAACACTTGTCAAGTTTGAAACCTCACTAGGTTCACTGTGCGAACGCCCTATAATAGTCAATGGTTTGTTAATGGTAGCACTTCCATAGCTAGTAGCCGAGGGTTGTACATAAATAATATCCCCATCACTAGCAGCATCTATGGCTGCTTGAATTGTAGTATATTGCGTGGTAGATTGTGGCCCGTTGTCTATAATGATAGTGTTTTGGGCTTGGGTTGCTGTCACGAATAAGAGTAAAACAGCAATTGTTTTTAAAAGGTTGGGTCGTAACGTTTTCATTGTATATTAAATTATTGGTTAATAGCCAGATTTATAAAAAGCATTGCGCTTTTGATACCATGAAGGAGTAGGGAAAATACGTGCGAATTGAGGAGTCCTATTCTTGTTAAATAGTATGTTGTAAACTTAGATGCTATAGGCTATTAAAGAAATACCTGATGCTGGGTATTTTTTAAGAAGAGAAACTGCACACATGCATGGACAGTTTTAATTCTCAACATTCCTCTCAGAGTTTATGATTAATAGCGTTTATAAATTTATTCTATAATTATTAGTAAAACAATACTCAATTTGAGTATTTTTTAATCACTTTCATAGAAGCAAGGGTTGCTTCTTGTTTGTGTGTAGAAAAAAGATTGTTGAATAAAGTGAAAATAGGTCAAAATTTCATTGCAAACTGAAAGAAAGAAATGAAGCTTCAACAAATGGGATTGAATGTGTCTTTACGAAAAGGGAGCAGTAAATTTTAAAACAAATAGCTCAAGGAAAAAAAGCAAAAGACATAGCTAAAGAATTGTATATATCCACCCTTACTGTCAATACTCATAAACGGAATATTTTAAAGAAATTCCATTGCAAAAACATTTCACATTTGGCGGCTGTTTGTGTTAAAGAAGGTCTTATTTGAAACCAACTCCTTTTAAACCACACCATTATTTATAGTCTTAGAGGAATTACCAAGCCTTCTTATGTGTTTCCTTTGGCGGAATAAATTATTTTTGCCGTATGAAAGGCTCATGAACAAGAGCTGTAAACCCACCGAAAATGAAAAAAGACATACAAATTCCCAAAGTTGAAGGTGTTTATATGGCGGCCATAAACCAATTTAACGACACCCACAGAACGCACGATTGGAACGTTTACTTAATAAACGACAACGATTACGCTTTAGAAACGGTTTTAATCGTTTCTTTAGGATATTCGGCAGACAAAAAAACGTCTGTTATGCGCCATAAGTTAGACGTTTTACCAGCTAAAAGCTACGCAAAAGTCGAGTTTTTACAGGAAGATGTCTTGGCTTTAACCAATGAGTTTAAAGTAACTTTTTTTAAGGCGAATACCATGCTTGATAAAACGTACACCTTCGCCGAGAACACCATTAATAAGGACGCCTTACAGGCTGTTCCGGTTATGAACGAGCAAGGTGTTTTACTCGGGTAGTTTAATCTAGTTTTTCGGTTAATTTCTTAAATACCTTTTTCGGGTTTTTGCCTTCGTATAGCACATCGTAAACCGCATCGATAATAGGAATTTTGGTCTTTTTGCTACTTTGGGCGTTTAGTAAATGGGCGCTTTTGGTGGCGTAATAGCCTTCGGCAACCATATTCATCTCCATTTGAGCCGATTTTACCGTATACCCTTTGCCTATCATGTTGCCAAACATACGATTTCGTGAAAACAGCGAATATCCGGTAACCAGCAAATCGCCAAGGTAGGCCGAGTTGTTAATGTTGCGTTTCATTTTATGGCGCTTTTTTATAAACCGTTTCATTTCGCGAATGGCATTGCTCATTAACACGCTCTGAAAATTGTCGCCATACCCCAAACCATGCGCAATACCAGCGGCAATGGCATAAATGTTTTTCAGCATAACAGCGTATTCGGTCCCGATGACATCGTCGCTAATTTTGGTTTGAATGTAATCGCTAGACAATGTTTTGGCTACTTCTTTGGCTTTGTTGGCATCGGCACAAGAAATGGTTAGATAGGACAAACGTTCTAAGGCAACCTCCTCGGCATGGCAAGGGCCTGCAATAACAACAATGTTACTAAAAGGAATGTTGTATTCGCTGTGAAAATGTTCTCCTACCAGTTTTCCAGATTCTGGAATAATACCTTTAACGGCCGAAACAAGAATTTTTTGAGAAATATCGACGGTAAGTTTTTCGAGTTCAGAGTGCATAAATGCCGAAGGCACAACAAAAATAAGCACATCGGCCCAATGAGCAATCTCGTTAATATCGTTGCTGAGCTTAAGTTGTGAGGGATCAAACTCTACCGAACTTAAGTAGTTTGGGTTGTGGTCTTCTTTTAAGAGATGCTCCTTTATATAAGCACTGCGCATGTACCAGCCCACTTCATTTAAGTTTTCGCACAACATTTTTACAATTGCGGTAGCCCAGCTGCCAGCACCAAAAACAGCATATTTTAAAGGTGTTTCCATCTGTGGATTAAAAAATTAGTTCGTTCAAAAGTACGCAAAATATCACTGTTTGTAAAGCCTGTTGTTACAAGCTTTTTAATTTTTGGCATGCGTTTTGAAAAGGTTATGAAAGTAACCCTAAAATTTATGGCTTATGAGACCTTTAAAACTACTTTTAGCATTCACGCTAACCGCCTTTTTATTTACATCGTGTATTTACGAAGAAGCAGTTGTTTACGATACTTATAATCCAACCCCAACAACACCCATCGTAACAGCAGACCAATTGTTGCATTCTTACGAACTGTGGTATGTAGATATTAACCAAACCATAGGGTATGGCGAGACGCCTTTTATGGAAATAGCTTTTACCTTATCGTTTAGAAATGGGGTGCTCTATGCCAACAACAATTTAGTAGGCTTTGAAAGCCAAGGGAACGGTTTTGGTATTCCGGTAGGTGATTACGATGCTTATAACATGATTTTAGATGTGTACCACGATATAGATGGCTACCAAACATTTGATGTGTACGAAGTAGATTACAATACCATAGAATTGTACAACCCGTATACAGATACATCGTATTTTTTACACGGTTACCAACGTCATACGTTCGATTACGACTTTGTGTTTTACGATAACATTCACTATTTCCTACAAGAATACGAGGCTTGGGAAAAAACCTATACAAGCAGTTATGGGGCACTAAACGAGTTTGATAACGAAAACTATTTGCAGTTTTTGGCTGGAGGCAACGACTCCGAATTTAGAAGCTCTCAAGACCCTGCAGGGTTAAACCCAGATTATCTGTATTGGGATTACACAGGAGTGTATGGCGTAGGCAATGTAGCAAACAACATGTATGTAAAAACATTAACGCTAGATTACGATTATTTTAACAATGAATATTTTGAGTTAAGTGTTGTAAATGACCAACGTATCGAGCTGTACCACCCATCATCTGGAACACTATACGAGTTTACAGGAAGAGGCTACATACAATACATGAAAAATGCTGCGGGCAAACAAACCCAACAGCCTAAAAAACGTAAACAGAAGACAGAGAAAAAAGCAAACCCGAGAGAAAACACAAGAAAAGCATAGATATTTTGGTTGATTAGTTAGTTAGTTGATGAGAGTGCTTTAACAATATATTAATGTTGTAGCACTCTCTTTTTTTAGTATATTGACTTTTTAACTTTTTAAAACGTAATATTAACCTTTAAAATCATACAAACAATTATGGGATTATTTTCATTTATTAAAGATGCCGGAGCCAAGATTTTTGGCGGAAAAACATCAGCAGAAGAAGCTGCCGAAGCTACAGCAGAAGCCGCTGCTGCTAAATTAAAGGCCGAAGAAGCTGCAGCAAGAACACTAGAAGAAACCATTTCAGACTTATCACTACAAGTCGAAAACTTAAACATTCATATAGCTGACGACAAAGCTACAGTTACAGGAGCGGCTTACGACCAAGCCACCAAGGAAAAAGTGGTTCTAGTTGTAGGAAACTCGGTTGGAATAGCTACTGTAGACGACCAAATGACCGTTGAAAACCCAGAGCCTGAAGCGCAGTTTCATACTGTTGTAAGTGGCGACACCTTAGGGAAAATTGCTAAAAAATACTATGGAAACGCGATGAAATACCCTGTTATATTTGAAGCCAATAAGCCTATGCTTAAAGATCCAGATTTAATTTACCCAGGACAAGTACTACGTATTCCTGCGTTGGACTAACCGCATTTATTTAAAAACAGAAAAAAGCGCATTGTTGTAATGCGCTTTTTTTATTTGTAAAAATTCATTTCATCCAAATACTCCCAAACGTTTTCGGGTAGCATGGGTTTAATATTTTTGCCTGCTTTTATGCTATCGCGAATAAAGGTGGAGGATAATTCCATTATAGGAGCTTCAACACGATTAATTTTCTCATGCCCGTCAAAATGGGTTTCAATAGTGCCTTTAGAAATGCGTGGGTACACATAAATATCGTGATGCTCTAAAATAGCCTGGTAGTTTTTCCATTTGTGGAACCCCTTTAAATTGTCTTCACCCATAATTAATGAAAACGTATGTTTAGGGTATTTTTCGTAAAGGTGCGCTAAGGTGTTAACCGTGTAATTGGGCTGTGGTAATTTAAATTCAATATTGCTTGGTTTTAGCTTGTCGTAAGCCTCGGTGGCACGATACACCATTTCGTAGCGGTGGTGATCATCTAACAACGAGCTTTTTTTCTTAAACGGGCTGTGTGGTGTAATCACAAACCACACCTGATCTAAATCACTAAATTCTGCCATATGGTTGGCAATAACTAGGTGGCCAATATGAATGGGGTTAAAAGTACCAAAGTAAAGCCCTATTTTCATGCGTTGTTATTTAGAGATAAATTCAGACACTAAGCGATACGATTCTTCTAAAGCGTGCTCTAAGGTGTCGTTAACTACAATATGATCAAATAACGGTGCTGTAGCCAACTCGGCCGAAGCTTTGGCAATGCGCATGTTAATTTTATCGTTGGTTTCGGTCTGGCGTTTTTTAAGTCTAATTTTAAGCTCGTCTATACTAGGCGGTTTTACAAAAATGGCCAAGGTTTCTTCTGGGAATTTGCGTTTAATACGCAATCCACCAGATACGTCAATATCAAAAATAACATGTTTGCCTTTTGCCCAAATGCGTTCGACTTCGGTTTTTAAGGTGCCGTAAAAGTTGTCGCGATACACTTCTTCCCATTCTAAAAATGCATCGTCTTTAATATTTTGTTTAAATGCTTCAAACGATAAAAAATAGTAATCTTTGCCATCTACTTCTTCACCGCGTTTGTCGCGCGAGGTGGCAGAAATAGAAAACTCCAGATCTAACTCTTTTTGTTTAAGCAAATGTTTTACTATGGTAGTTTTTCCAGAGCCTGAAGGGGCAGAAAAAACAATAAGCTTTCCTTTTTTTTGCATTAGAGCACGTTTAAGAGTTGTTCTTTAATTTTTTCTAGCTCGTCTTTCATTTGAACTACCAGTTTTTGCATGGGTGCATGGTTGGATTTTGAGCCAATGGTATTGATTTCTCGACCCATTTCCTGACCGATAAATCCGAGTTTTTTTCCGTTGGATTCTTTGGTGCCTAGAACTTTTAAGAAGTAGTCTAAATGGTTTTTTAAACGCACTTTTTCTTCGGTTATATCGTATTTTTCAATGTAGTAAACCAGCTCTTGCTCAAAGCGGTTTTCGTCTACCTTTTCCTTAATGTCTGCAATGCCTTTTTCCAAACGTGTTCTTACGGCATCAATGCGGTCTGGATCCATAGCTATTACGTCATCCAATAGCTGGTGAATGTTCTCCAGACGTTCTTTAAAATCGGTTTCCAAGCTTTTGCCTTCGTCTAAACGGTACTGCTCAATTTTTTCGAGCGTTTCATCTAGGGCGTTAGAAATGGTATTCCACTCGTCCTCATCAATATCATCACGTTCAGTCGTTACGGCATCGGGTAGGCGAATGGCTATTTTTAACAATTCGGTAGCATCGCCATCAACCACATCCTTAAGTTGTTTTATGTACTCTTTTACAACGGTTTTGTTAATCTGTGACGAGGTTTCTTCACCGGTAATTTCTACATATAGCGAAAAGTCTATTTTTCCACGGCTTAAAGTCGCGGCAATGCGCTTTCTTATGTCGAGTTCTTTTTCTCTGTAAATAGAAGGCATTCTAGCGTTTAGGTCTAGGTTTTTGCTGTTTAAAGACTTTATTTCTAAGGAGATTTTTTTGGTAGGAAGCTGTACCACGGTTTTCCCATAACCTGTCATAGATTGAATCATACACAAACGTATTAAATCCCACTAAGATTTGCCTAATACCAAAGGGTTTTTCATTAAAGCCCTCGGGAGCATGCCTGTAAGGGAAATTTGTTTTGCGCAAAGGTAACAAATTGTTGGAGTTTTTTAAGGATGTTAAACCATTATGCCTGCATAATAAAATACCATACTTTTGCAACAACCAAAAAAACGACATGTATGTTTAAAAAAGAATTTGAAATCCGTTGGAGCGATATCGATGCTAACAGGCATTTGGCCAATAGTGCGTATACCAATTTTATGAGCCATACCAGAATGGCATTTTTAATTGAAAACGGATTTGGAATGCAAGAACTTGCCAAACACAATCTTGGGCCTATCGTGTTTTACGAACATATGTTTTATTTTAAAGAAGCTTTTATGGGACAGCCACTAACGGTTACGCTAGAGGTCTCGGGTTTAAGTGAAGATGGTACATTTTTTATGTTTGACCATAATTTTTACAACCATAAAGGCGACCACCTAGCGCATTGCGAAATGTTAGGAGGCTGGATGGATTTAAAACAGCGACGCCTTACCGTATTGCCCGAGGAGTTGTTACAGATATCCAACACATTTCCCAAAGCCGGACATTTTAAGGCGCTTACCAAGGAGGACACTAGAAAACACGGTAAAAAGCCTGTTAATTTGCAAAACTAAGTGGCTTTTAAGAATTAATTTGTTTTAAATCGGTAATGCGAGCTCGGGGTGGCTTGGTAACCAGATAAACACCACAAAAAATACAAGCGGCAGCAATTAGCTTAACGGGGTTAATGGTGTCGCTGCCCATGGTAACGGCAAAAATTCCCGCAACTACAGGCTGCAAGTATAAAAAGGCACTTACTGTAGAGGCTCTAAGCCTAGTTAATGCCAATGGGTTTAGCAAATAGGTTGTAAATGTGGCTCCAACAATTATAAAGCCTACGGCAAAATAAATGTAGGTATCAAACGTGCTAAAATCGATATACAGGACTTCGTTTAACCCAAAAGGGGCGACGAGGATAAGCCCAAATAAAAACAGCCATTTAATAAATGTAAATGGGTGGTATTTAAACGTTAGCTTTTTAATGATAATAAGGTAAATACTATACGATACCGCATTGATAAAGACCAGTAAATTCCCTAATGGAATATTGTCGCCAGCCTGAGTGGATTTACCGTAAAGCGACAAGATTAAAGCTCCAGAAAACCCGATTAAAATCCCCAATATTTTTAACTTGGTAATGCGTTCGTTAAGCATGATAGACGATAGGATAAGCACAACAATGGGCACAACTGTCATAATTACCGAAGCGTGTATGGGTGTGGTGTATTCAAACCCTTTAAAAAAAGTGAGCATGTTTAGGGCAATGCCAAAAATAGCAGCCAAAAAGAAGGTTTTATAGTCTTTAGGGTCGACTTTTTCTTTAGGAGCAAACACACTAAAAGCCCAAAATAACAGGGTAGCAAAAAAAATGCGGATTAAGATAAACCCGAATGGTTTTATGTGCCCGCCATCAATCACATCGTTGGCAAAGGTAAACGTAAACCCATAAATAACTTGAACCAAGAACACGGCAACAAGGGCCCAAATCCTACTCTTCATGGATGGCTTGTTTGGCCGCTTCGACCGTTTTTTTGCTGTTTCCTATAAAAATGCGTTGTTTGTATATAAAAACCGGGCGCTTTAAAAACGTGTAATGTTCCAAAATGTAATGTTTAAAATCTTTTTCAGATAGCGCTTGGTCTTTTAATCCCATCTCTTTATATAGCTTGGCACGTTTGCTAAACAAGGCCTCGTAGCTTCCTGATAGTTCATGCATTGCTTCGAGCTGTTTTACGGTAAGGGGATCCGATTTAATGTCTTGCATAACCACATCGTTGGGCAGCTCCAATTCATTAATAAGTCTTGTACACGTATTGCAGGTCTTTAAATAATAGAATTTTTTCATCGCCGTAAAATCATAAAAATTGTTGCAAAGGAACTGTTTTTAACCGAAACGAATAAGGGTTATGGCATTATTTTTAAAAATGGTTCGGCCTCGCTATACGGAATAACAAACTCGGTAATGCCTTGTGCATAAGAGGCTATCTCGTATTTGTTGTACAGCATGATAACGCCTTCTTCGTTAAACCCGATAGATTCTGGTAGTTTAAAAGCTTCTCCAAAAAAATAATCGGCCATGGTTTCGCGCTTTCCAATTTCAATTTCTTTTTTAAGGAAGCTTTCAGTCAAAGCACTAAACTCTGAAAGGTTTTGAAAGAGTTCGGCTTTGGTAAATAATGCACCTGTTTCCGGATTGAAATTTAAAAATGCAATGGTATCGTTGCCATGGGCGCCGCCAGTGTAAGTGTATGAGCTTATGCCAATACAAATAAGTGCAGGCGTTTGGTATAGCACTTCGCCTTCAATAAGTGCTTCCCAATGTTGGGGTGTTTCTGGAAAGGCTGTTTTAAATTGGTTTAATTCATTATCAAATGCTGCTGCGGCTGCTTTTATGGAAATTTGAGCTGTGGTGTCTTTAAACAAGAGGCGTTGCGAAATGTAGTGTTCAATTTCAGTGTTTATTTGTTTTGCTATGGGGTGTGCTTCTGTAACTTTAGGGTATAAAATATCAATATCGGCTGTAGTTTTAGAGTTGAAAACGGTTTCTTTAAACGTGATGGGCATATTGTCTTTGCAAGACAGGGCAAGGCATAGAAACACACTAAATACGGTAAGCTTTTTTAACACGGCAAATGATTTTTTGTTAAACATAGACTAAAGGTACTGCATCCGTTTGAATAGACCGAATTAAACCTTAAATTTGTTTTTTCGCATGGAAAGCCTATAGGCAACCCTGAAAGATTTTAACAAACCAAGCCCCCTTAGCCTGTTTAAAAAGCAGTAGCGAAAAGGGTGCAAATTAATTTTTTTGATTATGAAATTCAATACCAAAACCATACACGGAGGACAAGAACACGATAAGGCCTACGGCGCTGTAATGCCTCCCATTTACCAAACATCAACCTATGCGCAATCTACCCCCGGCGGCCATAAAGGGTTTGAGTATTCCCGCTCCCAAAACCCTACTAGACATGCCTTAGAAAAAGCGTTGGCGAGCATAGAAAATGGAGCGTTTGGATTGGCATTTGGCTCTGGTTTGGCAGCCATAGATGCTGTGATGAAACTTTTAAACCCGGGAGACGAGGTTATTTCAACAAACGACCTTTATGGGGGGAGCTACAGGTTGTTTACCAGTATTTTTGAACGTTTTGGAATTAAGTTCCACTTTGTGGGAATGCAAGACGCTGCAAATATTGAAAATTATGTAAACAGCAATACCAAGCTTATTTGGGTAGAAACACCAACAAACCCAATGATGCATATTATAGATATTAAAGCTACAGCAGCAATTGCTAAAAAGCACAACCTTATTTTGGCGGTAGACAATACCTTTGCAACGCCGTATTTGCAACGGCCTTTAGAACTTGGAGCCGATATTGTTATGCACTCGGCAACCAAATATTTGGGCGGGCATAGCGATGTGGTTATGGGTGCTTTGGTGGTTAAGGATAAAGATCTTGCTGATAAATTATACTTTATTCAAAACGCTAGTGGTGCCGTTTGCGGGCCTCAAGATAGTTTTTTAGTATTAAGAGGTATAAAAACATTGCACATACGCATGCAGCGCCATTGCGAAAATGGTCGTGCTGTAGCCACCTATTTGAATAACCATCCGAAAATTGAAAAGGTGTACTGGCCAGGTTTTGAGAACCATCCAAATCATGACGTTGCCAAAACCCAAATGGCCGATTTTGGTGGAATGGTATCGTTTACAACAAAAGGCAATAGCTATGAAGATGCCATAAAAATAGTGGAGAACTTAAAGATTTTCACCTTAGCCGAATCGCTTGGAGGTGTAGAGTCTTTAGCAGGCCACCCAGCTAGTATGACGCATGCTAGCATACCAAAGGAAGAACGCGAAAAAACAGGTGTAGTAGATTCTTTAATTAGACTTAGTGTGGGTATTGAAGACGAGGCAGACTTGTTGGAAGATCTAAAACAAGCTATAGGGTAAACCCATTTTAAAGAAAAACGTATTAAAAAAACACGCCAATTTATTTTGGGGTGTTTTTTTTAATCTAGATAGTAAACATAACCAAAATTAAGCCATATTAACCAATCGTTAAACTTGTTGTAGTCCAATTGGTGGTTAAAGCCATCTATCCAGTCGCTAAAATAATACTGCCACCGTAAATCCAACATCAAATCGGAAAGTTTGGTAAGCTTATATCTTACTCCAACACTAGCCACTACAGACCATGCGCTAGAGGGGTCTGTGTTTATAGGGTACTCTCTGCTTTCTCCCGGGGCTAACGTTGGTAAAAACGTTTCATCTTCATACCAATAAGAATAAATGGCAGACTCGTCCATCACATTTCCGCTGCCGTAAGTGGTTTCAGATTTAGGGCTAGAAGCTGTGTAGTGAGCGCCAAGGCTAACAAACGGTGCAAATCTATAGCTAAAGGCCTGGAAAGAACGAATGCTTAAAGGGAAGTACTCTAATTGCATGCCAATATCAAAATTTTGAGCTTCTCCAGAGTGCGCCCGTAATTTGTCGGCATTGGCACTTGTGCGGTCGGGGGCTACCCAACGCCCAAAGTGATCGAGTTTGGTTTTATTCCAGGAAATCTCGCTGCGCAATTTAAAATGGTCGTTAAAATAAGTGTCTGTGGAATAGCAGTTACAGTCGGCCCTATAAGCAAAACTTATGTAGTGTATAATACCAATACCAATGCCCGAGTTGCCAAAATTGGTTTCTTCGTTATTTCGAATACCATAATCCGATCTAAACTGTACCGGGCCAACAATAGCCCCTATTTCATGAGAGAAGCCTAATTGGGCAAACCCTAAATTAACACTGCCTATAAGTAGGATTAAGCAAGTGTATAAATATTTTGAATTCAGCATAGTATGGTGAAAAAGAGCTCTTAGTATAACAAATATAGCAAAACGTTAAAAGCTACCAAACTAAAAATCATAAAACAGAAATTTCTTGTTTAAGAGTATGAGAAATTACAAAAACACAGTTTTTAATTAAAAAAACACGAAATTCTAAAAAAAACCTTTTCTTTTTTACAGATAACGTATATTTGTTATACACATGTTAAAACAAATAACAATATCATAATTAAAAGATAAATGAGAAATAAAGTTGAAGCTTTTTTAGAAGAAGTAAAAATTAGAAACGGCCATGAGCCCGAGTTTTTACAAGCAGTAGAGGAGGTGGCAGAAACGGTTATTCCATATATTCAAGATAACGATGTTTATTTAGGAAAAAAAATTCTTTCAAGAATGGTCGAGCCCGAACGTGTTATTTCTTTTAGGGTTTGTTGGGTAGACGATAATGACGAAATACAAGTAAACAGAGGGTACCGTGTGCAAATGAACTCGGCCATTGGACCATACAAAGGTGGGTTGAGGTTTCATCCAACGGTAAACCTTAGCATTTTAAAGTTTTTAGCCTTCGAACAAGTGTTTAAAAACAGTTTAACCACCTTGCCTATGGGTGGTGGTAAAGGCGGAAGCGATTTTGACCCTAAGGGAAAAAGCGATGGTGAGATCCGACGGTTTTGTCAAGCTTTCATGGCGGAGTTGTTTAGATACATAGGCCCCAATACAGATGTTCCGGCAGGCGATATAGGAGTAGGCGCTAGAGAAATAGGCTATTTGTTTGGAATGTATAAAAAAATACGAAACGAGTTTACAGGAGTTCTAACAGGAAAGGGCTTGTCTTGGGGCGGTTCTTTAATTAGACCCGAGGCCACAGGATATGGAAATGTGTATTTTGCAAACAACATGTTAAAAACCAAAGGCGATTCGTTTGAAGGGAAAAAAGTAGTTATCTCAGGTTCTGGAAATGTGGCCCAGTTTGCAGCCGAAAAAACAATAGAACTTGGTGGTACCGTTTTAACATTGTCCGATTCGTCTGGCTACATTTACGATAAAGATGGGATTAATGCAGAAAAGCTCGCCCATGTTATGGAGCTTAAAAATGTAAAGCGCGCTAGAATAGGCGAATATTTAAACACATATCCCAATGCCGAGTTTCACAAAGGCAAAACCCCATGGAACATTGCGTGCGATATCGCTTTACCATGTGCCACACAAAATGAACTTCACGAAGAAGATGCAAAAACTTTAGTGGCTAACGGCTGTATTTGTGTAAGTGAAGGGGCCAATATGCCATCGACAAAAGGTGCAATAGAAGTGTTCCACGAGGCGCGAATTCTTTTTGCTCCCGGTAAGGCATCCAACGCTGGAGGGGTCGCCACATCTGGACTGGAAATGACCCAAAACTCATTGCGATACAATTGGTCTCGCGAAGAGGTTGATAAAAAACTTAAAGAAATCATGGAAGGCATTCATAGCGCATGTATCGCCTATGGCGCTGAAGACGATGGTTATATAAACTATGTTAAAGGCGCAAACATTGCAGGTTTTGTAAAAGTGGCAGATGCCATGATTGCCCAAGGGGAACTGTAACGTTTAAGAGTCTTAAAAAAACCAGAAAAGCTTCCTTTGTTAGGAGGCTTTTTTTAGTTTAAGAATATGTTTTTAATACAAAACTCGTTATATATAAATATATTTGACGTTTTAAAACCATGATGAAACAGAAAGCGCTTCTTATTATTGTTGTATTGTTCGTTGGCTTAACGCAAGCCCAAAACTATTCGGCACTTTGGCAGGGATATTATTCTTATTTAAACATAAAAGACACTTCAAGAAGCGAAAATAAGATATATGCAGCGGCAGAAAACGCTGTATTTACTTATGATGTTAATACTTTCGAGATTGAAAAAATATCCTCAATACAAGGGCTTTCAGGTGAAATAATTTCTACGATACATTACAGTCAGGACTACGGGATGTTATTAATAGGCTATGAAAACGGCCTAATAGAGATTGTTATTGATGGCGAAGAGGATGTGTTAACAATTGTCGATATTTTGGATAAGCCTACTATTCCTCCAACAAGTAAAAAAATTAACCATTTTAACGAGTATAATGGTCAGGTCTATATTGCGGCCGATTTTGGTATTTCGGTATACGATTTATCCCGTTTAGAATTTGGAGACACCTATTATATTGGCCCTGGCGGGTCTCAAATACAGGTTAAACAAACAACTGTAAGGGACGATTATATTTTTGCCGCTTGTTATGATGGCGTTGGCCTTAAGCGCGCATTGGTAGCAAGTGATAATTTAATAGACTATCAGCAATGGCAATCATTGGCAACAGGCAATTTTGTTGGGGTGCAGGAACATATGGGCGCTGTGTTTGCAATACGAGCCAACAGAAGGGTGTATAATGTGGTTGGTAATGCATTAACCGAACTTGCGCAGCTAAACCACATGGTTCTAGACTTAAAATCTAACGATGACTATTTGGTAATCACCACGGCTAACGATGTTTATGCCTATGATGTTGATTTTAATGTAATTGCTCAGGCAACTTTTAACGAAGAAGTAGAGACAAGCTTTACCGCGGCGAGTGTGCATTCGGGTTTTTTGTACATAGGAACACAACACAATGGTGTTTTAAAGACCGCCTTGACAGATGGCGTAAGTTTTGAACAGTTACACCCAGATGGCCCACTTTTAAATAACACTTTTGCTATTGAAGCGTATTCGAATAACTTATGGGTAACCTATGGCGATTATACCTTGACATACAACCCTAGTCCTTTAAGAAGCAGGGGTGTTAGCCATTTGAGAAATGAGACTTGGGCCAATATTCCTTACGATAGTCTATTGTCGGCTAGGAATTTAAACAAGATAGTCATAAACCCATTTAATGAAGACCAAGTATTTATCAGTTCTTTTAACGATGGTTTGTTGGAGATTAATAACAATGTGCCCACCGTTTTGTACAATGAGACCAATAGTGGTCTAGAGTCTTTAATAATCCCTACAAACCCAAATATTAAAAGTATTAGGCAAAGTGCTTCTAAGTTTGATAGTAATGGTGTTTTATGGACGATGACTGGGCGAGTTGCTAGGCCCTTAAAATCGTATGATCCAACAACGGGCCAATGGCAAGGGTATGATTTTACTTCTTTAATACCAGATGCTTTAGGCGGTGAATGGGGATATAGCGATTTGGACATCAGTTCGAACGGAACAAAATGGATTGGGGGCTACAATTATGGGCTAATAGGGTTTAACAATACTAATGGGGTTCAGTTAAAAAACTTAAGTACAGAGGAAGGTAATATGTCAAACAATTTTGTGACCTCTCTGGCCGTAGATAAGAACGATCGAGTTTGGGTTGGGACTATAAGCGGGCTAAGGGTGCTATACAATAGCACAGGCTTTTTTACCGATAATGTACAAGTAGAAGAAATTGTAATTTTAGAAAATGGCCAGCCATCAGAATTGCTCTACCAGCAATTTGTATCTGATATTGAGGTAGATGGTGCAAATAATAAATGGATAGGTGTTATGGGCGCCGGACTGTTCTATTTCTCATCAGACGGGCAGGAGACCATTTTCCATTTTACGAAAGACAATTCGCCATTGCCTTCTAACAACATTATCGATGTTTCTATTGATGCCTCTAACGGAAGGGTTTATATTGCTACCGATAAAGGCTTGCTATCGTATGGTTCTGGTAGTTCGGGAACAAAAGAGGATTTTGAAGATGCTTTTGTTTACCCCAATCCCGTAAGGCCGGATTTTAATATGGTAGAAAAGAAAATTAAAATTCGCGGCCTGCCAGAGAATGTGAACATTAAAATTACCGATATTGAAGGTAATTTGGTAGCCGAAGCTCAATCTAACGTAAACATGCGTTACAAAGGATATCATTTGGAGATTGACGGTGGGTCGGCGTTTTGGAATGGTAAAAATTTAGCCAACAATACGGTAGCTTCTGGAGTGTATTTAATCATGCTTACAGATTTAGATGCCCTAGAAACCAAAGTGCTAAAATTAATGGTTGTTAGGTAATGCTTGTATCCACTAAGGCCATTGTTCTTTCAAAATTAAAATACAGGGATAACGATTTAATTGTTAAGTGTTATACCCAAAAATTTGGGGCTATTAACTACATCATAAGAGGGGTTTATAGTTCTAGGCGAGCAAGCCAGAAGGCAGCGTATTACCAGTTGTTGTCTCAGCTTCAATTAGAGGCTGTGCACAAAGAAAACAAAACCCTTCAAAGCATTAAGGATGTAAAGTCTGCTGCCATTTACACCAGTATGCATACCCATGTGTTAAAAAGTGCTATTGTTATGTTTCTTGCCGAAGTCTTGGCCAATGTTTTAAACGAGGAGGAAAAAAACAGCACCCTTTACGAGTTTTTAGAACATGCCCTTTTATGGCTGGATGTTGAAGATTCGTATTCAAATTTTCATCTGGTATTTTTGCTTAAGCTTACCAAGCATTTGGGGTTCTATCCAGATGTTTCTAACATACACTACAGCTATTTTAACCTTCAAGAGGGAAGCTTTCAGGAAGTTAGTGCCCACAACACCATTTCAGGGGAAATTTTAACAGGGCTAAAAACCTTATTGGGCATAAATTTTGATGCGTTAAACACGGTTAAAATCAGCTTAAACCAAAGACAGCATTTGCTAGAGCATATTTTAATGTACTACAGGTTTCATGTCGATGGGTTTAAGCAGCCAAAATCGCTTGATGTTTTTAATCAAGTATTTAATTAAACAACTAACTAATTAATCTGAATATGAGAATTATTACCGTGCTGGTCTTTGCGCTAGCATTTAGTTTGTCTTATGGCCAACAGCTACAGCTTTTAGACAAGCAAACACACGAACCAATTCCTGGGGTAACAATTTACAACAAAGCACAAAGTACATCGGTAATCACCGATTTTGATGGGGAAGCTTCATTGAGGCACTTTAGCGACACCGATGTGTTATTTTTCAAGCATATGCTTTACGAAACAATGCGCATAACAAAAGCCGAGGTTGTTAAAGCACAAGGTGTTGTTTACTTACAACCATTGGTTGAAGGTTTGGATGAAGTCCTCATTTCGGCATCTAAGTTTGAGCAGAGTAAAAAGGACATTCCGCATAAAATTATAAGCCTAAGTGCAAAAGAAATCCAATTGGCCAACCCACAGACCAGTGCCGATTTATTAGAAGGAGTAGGCTCGGTGTACATTCAAAAAAGTCAAATGGGTGGAGGAAGCCCGATGATTAGAGGGTTTTCTGCTAATAGACTTTTAATAACGATTGATGGCGTAAGAATGAATAATGCTATTTTTAGAAGCGGAAACCTGCAAAATGTAATTTCGATTAACCCGTTTGCCATAGAGAGAACCGAAGTAAGCCTTGGTGCCGGATCGGTGGTTTATGGTAGCGATGCCGTTGGTGGGGTTATGGGATTTTACACAAAACGACCACAACTGTCCTACGCAAACCAAACAACTTTTCATGCCAATACCACTGTTAGGTACGCTACGGCAAACAAAGAAAAAACGGGCCATTTAGATTTTAATTTCGGCTTGAAAAAATGGGGCTTTTTAACAAGTGTAAGCTATAATGATTATGACGATTTACGTATGGGAAGCCATGGGCCTGATGAGTATTTACGCCCAGAGTATGTGGTTAGCGACCCCATGGGGAACGACCAAACGGTAACAAACAGCAACCCTAAAGTTCAAGTGCCAACAGCATACAACCAAATTAACCTAATGCAGAAGGTGCGTTTTGAGCCTAAAGACAATTTAAGTTTTGATTTGGGCTTGCATTTTACCAAAACATCAGATTACCCAAGATACGATAGGTTAATTCGCTACAAAAGCGGGAACCTAAGATCGGCGGAGTGGTATTATGGTCCTCAAAAATGGTTTATGGGAAGCTTGCAACTAACCAAATTGGGCAGCCGCTCCAACCTGTACGACAAAATACAAACCACTGTGGCCTACCAAAATTTTAATGAAAGCAGATACGATAGGGATTATCAATCGGTTATAAAAAACATTAGAGAAGAGACCGTCGATGCGTTTTCGTTTAATGCCGATTTTGAAAAACTAATCTCACCAAAAACCGAATTGTTTTACGGGGCAGAGTACGTTTACAACAAGGTTAGTTCTGTAGGTGCCGAAGTAAATATAGTCGATAATACCAACCATGCTACGGTATCGCGATATCCAGATGGTTCGAATTGGCAAACGGCCGCCGCCTATGTTAACCTAAAGTTTAAACCCCACCAGAGGTTCATCTTACAATCAGGTTTGCGTTATAACTACATAAGCACGTATGCCGATTTTACCCAAAATAACACCTATTTAAACCTGCCTTTTAATGAGGCTAAGATCAATTCCGATGCCGTAACGGGCTCTTTTGGTGTAAGCTGGATTCCTAATAAAACCATTCAATGGAAACTAAATGGCTCAACCGCATTTAGAGCCCCAAATATTGATGATGTAGGCAAGGTTTTCGACTCCGAGCCTGGAGCTGTTGTAGTGCCAAATAACAACCTTAAGCCAGAGTACGCCTATAATGCCGAGCTTGGCCTGAGCTTAAACTTTAATAACATTGTTTTGGTAGACTTGGCGACCTATTACACCTATTTAGATCATGCGTTGGTGCGAAGGGACTATAATTTAAACGGGCAAACCGAGATTATGTACGATGGCGAATTAAGCCAAGTGCAGGCCATACAAAATGCTTCTAGCGCAAACATTTATGGGGTTGAGGCCGGAATTCAATTAAATTTCAGCAAACACCTAAAAGTAACGTCACAGTATAATTTTATAGGAGGAAAAGAAGATGATAATGGTACCGATGTTCCTGTTAGACATATTGCGCCGCAGTTTGGAAATACCCATTTGGTATGGGATAAAGACAAGTTTTTAATTGATGCCTATGCCAACTACAATGGCGAATTATCCTATTATCAATTGGCGCCATCTGAAACAAGTAAAGAATATATGTACGCTTTAGACGCAAACGGCAACCCATACGCGCCTTCTTGGTATACCTTAAACCTAAGGGCTAAGTATGCTATTATGCCATCGTTAAGCGTTACGGCAGGCTTGGAAAATATAACCGACCAGCGTTATAAAACCTACTCTTCGGGAATAGCCTCGGCCGGTAGAAACCTTATTATGTCCTTAAAATATACTTTATAAATAAAACGCCACAACTAAAAATCCGTTGTGGCGTTCTCTTTTTTATAATTATTTTTTCAGCGCTTTTTTATAAACTATTTGCCCATTGGCTAAATGTACTTTGGCCATATAAACGCTGCTGCTTAAACTAGAAAGGTCGTGGGTAACTTGGTGTGAATTGTTGCCCGGTAAGCGGTAAACGGTACGTCCCAATAAATCGATAATAGTTATAGATGTCATGGTGTGTTTTTTGTCAACAGAAAATTGCACTTGGTTATTTTGAAACTCAATAATGGTAAGCCCAAAATTAGGGAGTTCGTATGCTTCATTGGTTAAGGTGGGGTTCTTAAAAACAAGTTCAAAGCGGCTGTTAAACTCGCCCACATCAGAAGTAAATGTATAGTTTGAAGTGCTTAAGTCGTGGTATGTATTTAGTAGGTTGTCCTTTAAATAAATGGTGTTGGTGTTTAAAAACGGGCCTTCAAGCCTAGGAATACTCAAGGTGTACAGGGTAGAAACATTTATGGAGGTCTTAAACCCAAGAGGGATTACTTCATCTAGATTAAGGGCTTCTGGTGCCTTGCCTTGAATGGTAAATTTATTTTGCACATTTTCTATGGTCGAGTACATAACGGCATTAACATTAGTGACCGCCATAGGAGCGTCGTAATACATGTTGTCCAAACCGTTTGTGGCACCATTCACATAACCTATTAAAATTTGATTGTAAGCCCCGTTATCAGAGGTTAGGTTTAACCATATTTTGTTCGGGTTGGAGTTGCTGTTGTTGTTCATTCTGTAAAATTGCGAGTTGTCGCTAGTTCCCCTTACGCGCATGGCATTGTTAAAGACGACTTCCTTCATAACAATATTACCCAAATCTGCGCTGGGGTCGGAATGAAATTGTGTGCCAGGAGCCGAATCGGACATGGCGACAAAAAAGGCCTGGCCAGAAGGAATCATTCTGTTAGAAGGGTCGCTGCCATCGCCACCGGGGGCACTGCCTGTTTCGCCCACGCCATTAATTACAGCATAGTCGCTTTGTGAAAAATTAAGCGTTTCGTTACCGCTGGTGTTTCCGTCTGGCGGCGTGTTTTGCGACCAAAGGTATATGGCACCATCTACAACAGGGTTTGTAGCACTTGCAATGTCGGCATTATAATTTAAAAAAGCATCGGCACTAATAGCAGAAGGATAGGGGTTGCCCAATAAATTCCAGTTAAGGTCGTTGGTTTCTTCGTCGTTTCTATACATCCAAACGGTTACAATTCCATTGTTAAAAAGACCTTTAAACGAGTATGTAAACTGACAGTTAGGGCCATTATTACAAGGCGATTGGCCAAACAAATCGGATCTGTGGGTAGAAATATAGCCCACGCCAGGAGTCATAATATCGCTGCCGCTAGTTAATTGCCAATCGGCGCCTGTGCCGTCGGTAAAATAATCGGGGTCATCATCAACACCATCTTGCCCAATGTTAAATGTGTTGCTGTTATTGTTTTCTTTGTAGGAGTCTCGATAATCTTGGGCACTAAACCTAAACCGTCTGTTGGGAGTAGCAGTGCTTAGGGCATGGGCTATGGTTTCGGTACTTACCGGAGAACTCCAATACGTGTACTCGTACCAGTTGTTCATGGGCGCCGTTGTTTTGTTAACCTGATAGTTGTCTGCATTATCAGCCGTTACCAAGCCACTATCGTTAAGCTGAACAAAAGCCGCTTTAGGATGAACAAGCATAGATGCGCTGCCTATTAATTTTACATCGTTGGCAACCTCTATATACGTGTTGCTACTACCATTATCTTCATCGGCAATAACAACTTGCCAGCCATCATTTACAGTAAGGCTACAGGCTTCAAAACTGCCATTTGTATCGGTGTTGTAGTGGTTGTCTATTATGGCTACGGTATTGTGGTCTGGTATGCCATTGCTCCAGGTGGTGCCATCCCAAACGGTCATTCCAGAATGTATCTTAATGGCATTGCTGGCCGTAAAACAGCCTTCATCGTCCTCCCTTACTTGGCAGTAAAACTGATAGTTATTAAGGCTAGAAGTGTCTAAAATGCTCAAGGTATTTGTTGTGCTACCCGTGTAAATGGCACTGTCGTTTACAGCAGTCCAGCCACTGTGGCTGGGCGCCGCATAGTACCATTGGTAAGCTAGGTCTTGGGTGTCTCCAGCACCATCATAACCTTCGCTTCCGTTTACGGTAAGAGTAGCGGCCAAATAACAGGCTGCTACGGGTGTGGTTGGCTGTAGTGTTATGACCGGGGGAATGCCAACCGAAAAATCGTAATTGCCAAAACCTGCATAATCTGAATCGTCACAGCTGGTCCAATCTACCATATCCCAGTCCGATAATAAAAAGCTCATGCTTGGCAAATTAGGCGCGTCATTTTTTCTTTTGAAATTAACGCCTTTGTCGCCTATTCCCAGCGTATTCGCCCAAGAGTTACTGTTTTTAACCCCAAAAATATCTATTTCACCTGGATTATCGCCAGAGACTTTTTCTAAAACAATGGCATCAGAATCATCGTTGTTAAAATTAATACCACTTGAACTAGAAAACGTTTGGTTTGGGCTATTGCTCAATCCGTTCGACGGTAAATCGCAAGAGGTTGCCCCCAAAGCCACGACATATACGTTATTATTGGCTAAAGTGCCTGTTAGCGCATTGTCACTAGAGGCGCTCGAGCTACCGTTATTATAGACTTTAAGCACATAATCGGAAAGATCAATAGGCGCGCCAGTGCCGTTAAACAGCTCGACTAAAGACGAGCTGCCGGAGGTGGCATCGGAGATTTCACTTATAAATAAATTGGCAGGCGTTGTGGCACTAGACAGGGCATCGCAGTTGCTTATCGTATTGTCTATAACGGTAAATGCATTGTTGAACGTGCACCCCGTATTCAATAGCACAGAAATATTCCCGCTTGTGGCCCCATTAGGGACACTAACAACCAATTGGTCAGAGGTGCTTGAAACAATGGGCATGGGAATACCGTTTATTGAAGCCGTTGCATTGGTTAAATTGGTTGCTGAGGTTATGGTGATTTCGGTATTTTCTGGGCCAGATGTAGGTAAAATGGTACTGGTTATCGCAGCGCTGCAAACACCAGACCCTTGAATGGTAAATTGATAGGGGCTTTCATTACTATCAGAATTTAGAAGCCTTACAATGGCCGTTCGAACGCCTTCGAGGGTAGGATGAAACCTAATGCTAAAGGTGGTTTGCCCAGAAGAGGGTACGGAGGCATTAGGCTGTACATCAACAATAAAGTCTGTTGGATGATCGCCTATAATTTCAACAAGCGGAGATCCGGTTAGGGTTAAAGCAGTTAGGCCAAAGTTTTCAATGGTAAACGTTTTGGTGTCGCCATCGTTATTAATGGGGGTTGCAGCAAATAAGGTGTTGTTTAATCCGTATGGGGTATTAAAGCCGTTAGGGATTGAAATACTACCCCCTTTTATGTTTATTTCAGGGCCGCTGGGTTGCATAACATTAATGGTATAATCTTCTACCTCGCCACCATATCCTGTATCGCATGGGGTTGCATGACTGTCCCATTTGGTGGCGATACGCATTTTTGTGCTGCCTAAGGCTGCATTTGAGGGCACTTCTATTCCCAAGGGCGAATTGGTTGTAGGCGCATTAACAACATTATAGGCGTCCCCTAAATCGTAGGCTTCGGTTGTGTTGTTGAATGTGCCGTCTTGATTCCAATCAATCCAAGCTTTGGTGTACACAGTACCATTGCCGTCAACCTCAACATGCACCGATAAATTGTGGGTGCTTCCTAATTCAACATCGGTAGATAAACTTGTGTAATCTGTATAACTATTATTGCTAGAGGTCACACTGTTGTTTATGGTATTAAAAAACACGCCCGTAATCCCAGTATCATAACTGGTATTCCCGTAGGCATCGCAGTAGGAAAGCGTTGGGGTTGCACAAACTTCAACACCTTCACTCCATATAGTACCACGCCTAATAAAAATCTTGAAACAGTAATTGAGTTCGTTGGTTAAGCCCGAAATGGCTTTAGTGCTTACCGTTGCCGTTGTGGCGTAAACCACTGAATTAGGTACAGCATAGGGAATGCTTATAGGGGCATAAGAACCAGAAGGTGTAAATGAAACAGTGCCTTGGTTGGCCACTATAATTAACTCGTCAAAACAGGCGGTTGGCAGTGGGTTGTTCCAAGCGAGGTTTACTTGATTGGTGTTGGGCGTGGCAGTGAGGTTCGTAATATCGGCTTGTGCCAGACCTTGCGCATTACTCCCTGCGGTATTTCCATTTGACCATCCTGTTTGTGTTTCGCCGTTATAAGCAAATATCCTAAAGGAATAGGTGTTGTCTTCATTTAACCCTGTAATGGTGGCAGTGGTGCCAGTGCCTTTGTAAACAGTTTTACCTAAGCTTATTGGGGTTTCAAATGGTGCCGCTGTAAAGTTGGAATTGGCTGCATAGTTAGTGGCGTCTAGCGTGGGCGTAGTAGGTGGTGTTGTGCCTTCAAGGGCAAAAATAACATACCCGTCTGGTGGGGTTGCCGGATGGTTCCAGCTAAGGGTTACGGCATCGTCTAAAAAGCAACTGGATAAGGATTGCGCATTGTTGGGGGCTATATTATTAACCGTTAAAATCCCAGCATTCGATGTGGTGCTGGGGCAGGGGCTAGCCGAAACAACACATCTGTATTGGTTGTTATGTAAGCTTAAAGAAGCTCCCGTTAGCGTTAAAGTCTCTGTTGTTACCCCCGAATAGGGCGCTCCATTGCTTAAATTGATCCAAGAACCGCCATTGTCTGTAGACACTTGCCACTGGTAAGAAATGGCATTGTTGGCCGTGATGCTAAAGGTGGTATTGCTGCCATTTTGGATGTCTTGGTTGGGCGGTTGTGCCGTAATGCTTGGCGTGTTGTTTACCTCCACAGTATAACTTACAGCGTTTAACGACCAGCAGGAGGTTGCTGTATTAAAAGCCCTTACATAATAGGTGCCAGAAGTTGTGGCATTGTAAGTGTTATTCGCGTTACTTGTCGTGCTTGTGCCAGTTGCTGTGGTTTGCCAATAATACGCAACATTGGCTTGGGGTTGGCCAGCACCATGGGTGTAACTTAAGGTAGTGCTGTTACAAACTGGTGTGGTTTCTGAAATAGAGCCATTGGGGTCTGTGGGTGGGGTGCAAGCTATATCACCTTCAATCATGATATCATCAAATCCAGCGTAATCACTTCCACCTTCTTGTTTAGCTCGTAATTGAATTCTTGCTGAAGTTGTTCCATTGGGGACATTTATTGTGATTGTTGCCCAACTATTAGTGTTTTTATTCAAACTTAGTTCAGAGCCAAATGCACCACCATTATACGCTATTTTATAATTAATTTCATCTGCACTTTCGAAACCAATAGTATAGTATCTGAAAGATATTTGCACATTTGTATAAGCAGTTAGGTCAATATCATTAAAAGTTAGCTCATGATAAAAATTTCCGCCACCATTCGGGTTATTTAAATCTTGTATGGCCCAGAAGTTACCATTTGTTCCAGTAGGATCATTATTTGTGTTAAGTATATCCCAATCATCATCACTACCATTGTAGGGTGAAGGGTTAGAAGCATAATTCCAATTTGGAGTTGCACCATCAAAATCTTGAACAGCAATGACAATCTGCCCAAATCCAAAGTTAAAGGCACCTAAAAAAAGCAACAAAGCGAGGGCGTAATATTTTATCATAAGAGGGAATTTACTATGCTTACATACTATGCAAGCATACAAATATAGCACATATTTGTAGTAAACGCATGACTGTTAGCAACTTATATATTAATAAAATGTTATTATTTTTGTCTTAAATGAATCAACGTACCACCTATACCGTAGAGGAGGCTTTAAGTGCCTTACAGAAATACTGTGCCTATCAAGAGCGTTGCCATAAAGAGGTACGCGATAAATTATGGGGCATGCACATGATTCCGCAGGCCATAGATGTTATTGTATCTCAGCTTATAGCTGATAATTTTTTAAACGAAACCCGTTTTGCCAAAGCTTTTGTACAGGGAAAATTCCGCATAAAAAAATGGGGCAAGCAAAGACTAAAAAACGAGTTGAAACAGCGGGACATTTCCACCTACAACATTAACATAGCGTTAAAACAGATAGACGATTTGGAGTATTACGACACGTTAAACAGTTTGGCCCAAAAGCGTTTTTTGGCCATAAAGGAGCCTAACGTTTGGAAAAAACGAAAAAAGCTCGCCGATTATTTGTTGTATCGCGGCTGGGAATCGCATTTGGTTTACGAGAAGGTTAAGGAGTTAATCCCATAAAAAAAGCCCAACGTTTTGTTGGGCTTTGTTATTTAAAAAGAGAAGACGTTTATAGGTTAAAAACCGCTCCAATATTCAAATTAAACTGGTTGTGAATGTGCTCGGCCGGTGTTAGGTTGTCATTGTATTTGGCAATAGGGAACTGCGCTTCGGTAAATAGCCCAAAGCCGTTGGTAAAGAAGTACCGTGCCCCAACGTGACCACCAAAATTTTTAAAGCCAATGTTAAGGCCAGGGTATAGGTCGAAGTTCTCATCAATATTAAGAACATTCCCTATATTGGCATTAAAGCGGGCTTTTAAATCAAAACGGTCTATAAAACCAGCCTTTTCAACCAGGGTTTCGCCATTTGCCACAACATCGTGCTTTAGATCACTGGAAATGCCCAGTGCGTATACGGCGCTTAGTCCTACAGAAATGTTTTCGCCCAGACCATAATCGTAAGAAACGTTTATGCCTGTGGCCATATCTTGAAAATTAGCGCCAATTTGTAATTTTTGGTCACCGCTACCAACAAACGCTTGTCCGTGAGCAAAAAACACAGATAACAGTAATAAGATAACAGATATTTTTTTCATAATAAGAGTGTTTTATTTTAAAGGGGCAAAGATATTATAAGTTTTTAATATGGTTGTGGGTTTTGGCAATAGCTTGGGCGTTTTTCCAATCAATCCAGCGTTGGCCTTTTAAACGTCTCATAAAGTTATCAAGATGTCTCATAATAAAAATATTGTATAAGGCCTTACCCAAATTTTTAGGGCGCTTTGCTATAGATCTTAGACTCATGGAAAAGCCGGGGGTCACATATTTCATATAGTGCCAATAGCCTTCGGGTATGTAAAGCACCTCGCCGTGGTTTAGTTCGGTAACAAGTCCTTTGGCGTGTTTTAAGGCGGGCCATTGGTTAAAATCGGGGTTCGAAAAATCAATGTCCTCCCGTGTTATTAAAGAAAACGGCACTTTGTATAGGTGCTTGTTCTGACTTTGATCGAAAAGGATGACTTCTTTTTTGCCCTCAAAATGAAAATGGAAAATATTAGCCAAATCAATATCGTAATGCATAAAGGTATACGAGTTTTTACCACCAAAAAACAACATTGGTAACCCTTTCATAAAGGAAATCCCCAAATTGGGATAGGAAAAATCTTGGCGCAGTTGTGGCACTTCCTTTAAAATATTCCACAGAAAAATGCGGTATCTTGTGGGTTCTTTTTTAAGCAAATCAATATAATCGCCCATATTCATTTTGGCGTGCGGCTCATTAAAACCATCGCTATGGCTTACTGGCCTATCGTCGTATAGGGGGACTGTTTTTTCCCCTGCAACGGCTTTCATGTAATCTAGGTTCCATTTAGAAAATGCAGGCCAATCTTCTATAAAACGTTCAATAACCACAGGTTTTTGTGGCTTGTAGTAGTGTTTTATAAAATCGGCTTTGTTAATATTCCTAACCCTAGGAATTTCTTTAAGTTGTAGTTTCAACGTCCAAAAAAGTTAGCGGTTAAAGTTAACAAAATGTTACCAAACAACGGCTATAATTTTGGGCGTTACCTGCTAAAAACAGGTCGGGCTATACGCTGTATCTTTTTGTGCCGAATTTGTTTTCGGTATCTCAACCAATAACAGTTCCCCCAGTAATTTGTTTTGCAAATAAAGGGTGCTAACACCGCACAAAAAGGATGCCGCTACTATCCCTAACGCGAAAACAGGATTACTTTATAGTCTTGGCTTTTTGTTTTGCGGCTTCGTTACGATCAATTGTGTGCTCCGGACGGCTCCATTTGGGTTTTTCGCCCAGTGCAGCATATTCAGAATCTTTGGCTTCAACGGTTTCTGGCTGCATTTTTTTAATAAAAGGTTTCTGCGGATTTAAGCCCAACATCTCAAACATTTCCATGTCTTCGTTAACATCGGGGTTTGGTGTGGTTAACAGTTTGTCGCCTGCAAAAATAGAATTGGCACCGGCAAAGAAACACATGGCTTGGCCTTCGCGAGTCATTTGTGTGCGTCCGGCACTTAAGCGGACTTGGGTTTCGGGCATGACAATACGTGTTGTGGCAACCATGCGTACCATATCCCAGATAGAAACCGGTTTTTGGTCTTCTAACGGAGTGCCTTCAACAGCAACTAAAGCATTAATAGGCACCGATTCTGGTTGCGGATTTAAAGTTGATAACGCCACCAACATGCCAGCGCGATCTTCCGTTTTTTCTCCCATGCCTATAATACCGCCACTGCAAACCGTTACATTGGTTTTTCTAACATTGCCAATGGTTTCCAACCGATCCTCAAAACCTCGTGTAGAAATCACTTCTTTATAATATTCCTCAGATGAGTCTAAGTTGTGGTTGTACGCATACAAACCGGCTTCGGCTAAACGCTTGGCTTGGTTTTCGGTAAGCATGCCTAAAGTACAGCACACTTCCATATCCAATTTGTTAATGGTACGAACCATTTCTAAAACCTGATCAAACTCTTCGCCGTCTTTAACATTACGCCAAGCGGCACCCATACAAACGCGAGAACTGCCAGACGCTTTGGCACGTAAGGCCTGAGCCTTTACCTGTGTCACGGACATTAAATCGTTGCCTTCAATATGGGTATGATAACGTGCGGCCTGCGGACAATACCCACAATCTTCGGGGCAACCACCTGTTTTTATAGACAGCAAGGTGCTTACCTGAACGGTATTCGGATCGTGGTGTAAACGATGAACAGTAGCTGCTTCGTAAAGTAGCTCCATTAATGGTTTGTTGTAAATTTTAAGAATCTCTTCTTTAGTCCAGTTGTGTTTCGCCGCAGTCATAATTTGTTTATTTAAAGTTGTATCGTAACCCGAATAGTACATTGCTTGGAGGCATTGGAACAATGCCGGTTTCAATATAATCGGTATCAAAAATATTATTAGCCGTGATGCTTAATTCAAATTGGTTTACATTAAAAATCGCCGAAGCATCTAGCACGTTGTAGCTTAATCCTTGTGTGCGTTCAGCATATTTATAAATCACACTAAAGTTGATGCTTTTTGTGATTCGTGTGCTTAAACGCGATGTAAAATGGTGCTTAAGCGAGTTGATAGAATATCGTGAAAAATCTAGGTTGATATCGCCAATTTGGTCTTCCATAAAGGTGTAACCCACCGATAGGTTTTGCTTTAAATTGTTTACTGTAAAGTTGTAAGACGTGTTTACTTCAAACCCTTTGGTTTTCGAATCTCTTATGTTCATGGCCATAAAAGGATCGTCTGTATTGGCTTTTACATAGTCAATTAAATTTTCAGCGTCTTTGTAAAATAAGGCGAACGAGGCATTAAATCTTGACGAGAAAAATTTACCACCAACTTCTCCCGATAGGGCTTCTTCAGGCTCGAGGTTTTCGTTTCCAATGGTCGCAGGATCGCTATAGTACAAATCGGTGTAGGTTGGTATGCGGTAGGTATAACCTAAATTACCATAAGCTCTAAAGTTTTCAGAAATTTTGTAACCTACATCAACACCGGGAAAGGCATGGAATTTAAAATCTGAAAAATAGGTAACAGCTACGCCAGGCGTAATATCAAGATTTTGGTTGAATATTTTAAAACGGTGCTCCAAAAATGCTGTAGCCATAAATCGGTTGCGGTCGCCTAAGGTGTTGCTGGTCATGTAAATTTTCGAGACATCAACGCCTAATCCGGTAACCCCTAAATTCGAGGTGTAAGAGGTGTTAATCTCGGCACCCATTTTATTACTGAGGTGTAAATTTCTGTAAAAGCTTGGTTCGTTGCGTCTTAACAGAAACATATCTTGGTTGCGTTTCCAGTACAGTCTCGGCTTTATTTTTAGGTTATTCGCTTTAAATGCTGTAGAAATGCCAATTAAACTGTTCTGGGTTTCTTCGTATTCATGAAAGGTTGCATTGCTTGTATAGAAGTTTTCGGCTCCAAATTTTCTTTCGAAAAAGGTGGCAAGCATTTCAATGGGTTGCGTGTTTTTGTTGAATACACTTTTTAAGAAATAGTTGGAGTTATCGTAATCGGAATTGGTTCTGTAGCCATCAGACGATAATTTGCCCATGTGTGCAATATGTGAGGAGTTTTTTAAATCGGACCCCACTGTCACCGATCCGTTTAGTTGGTTGAATGAACCCGTTTCAAGATTTACTGAAACACTATTATTTAGCTGGCTTTTAGTAACAATGTTTATCGCTCCGGCAAAAGCATTTTGCCCGAAAGCTCTGGCTGCGGGGCCTTTTATAATTTCAATGCGTTCAATAACTTCAATGGGTAAAGCAGCATTCATGGTGTGGTGTCCGGTTTGTGCATCGTCCATTTTTATACCGTCAATAAGCAATAAGGTTTGGTCAAAACTACCGCCACGAATGTATAAATCGGCCTGGCTTCCAGCGGTGCCACGACGTCTTATGTCTATGCCGGCAACTTGTTGTAACAGGTCGGCAACATTGGTGGCAGCGCTGTTTTTAATATCTTTTGAAGTGATTATGTTTATGGTTCTTGAGTTTTCTTTAAAAGGTAAATCGATACGCGTTGAGGTAATGGTTATCTCCTGTAACGAATCTATTTTAACGGGTTGGTTTTGAGCTTTAGCGAATAACGTATAAAGCAATACGACTGAGATAAGTATCAGTTTGTTTTTCATGATTGAATTTAAAATTTAAAAACACCACAAAAGTCGTAACTTAGCGGACTATTAAAGTAGTCCAGTTTGAAATCAGTAAGTAGTCCGGTTGAAGGTCTTTTTGAAAAACTTGTTACGTTTGATAAATCCTTATCAAAGTCTGTTTATATGCAGGTTGCCGAACAAATTATTAATTTAATTCAGCGTGGGTATTTATTAAAAGGCACATTGTTGCCTGGCACTCGCGGATTAAGCAAACTTTTAAACCTTCATAGAAATACGGTTGTTGCTATTTACGATGAGCTGGCCTCGCAGGGTTGGGTAGAAATTTTGCCTAATAAGGGAACCTTTGTATTGGTGCCAGAACAGCGCACAGCAAAGATTACCGCACCAGCACAACAAATGGATCAGGCTTATGCCTATTCAAAAACCACCGGGTTTCCGTTTCAAACGGCATTGCATTTAGCGCCAACAACACAAGCCACGCAAGCGAAGTATAGTGTTACAGATGGAAAACCAGACCTACGATTGTATTCTATTCATCAGTTTTCAAAATGGTATAGTGCCGCCATGAAACGCAAGTCGTTAGTGCCTAAGTGGAATCGAGCATGGGAGTACACGCATTCTATTTTTGAGCAACAGCTATGCAATTATTTAAATGCCACCAGAGGGTTTCATATTAAACCTGTAAACATTTTAAATACACGAAGTACCGAAATGAGTTTGTACATCGTGTCTCAACTGCTTATAAAACCAAAAGATGTGGTACTGGTAGGGCAATTGAGTAACTACGAGTCGAACATGATTTTTCAAGAAGTAGGGGCGACCATTAAAACCATTCCGGTTGATGATGAAGGACTGGATGTCGATTATATTAAAACGCATTTTATAAGAGGAAGCATTCGGTGTGTGTATGTTTGTGCGCAACGCGATTATCCAACCACTAGGACTTTAAGCGCCGAGCGCCGTTTAAAGTTGTTGCAATTGGCTAAAGATTATGGATTTGCCATTATTGAAGACGATTACGATTACGATTTTCAATACGAAGGCTCAGCCATGCTGCCCATAGCAAGTGCCGATGCCAACGGCATGGTAATTTATTTGGGCAAGCTGGGACAATCGCTGTTTCCAAGCTTTCAAACAGGGTTTGTCGTGGCGCCAGAAAATTTAATTTCGGAAGCAAAAAATTATTTGCAATTGCTCGACAAGCAAGGCGATTTAATTCAGGAGCAAATGTTGGCAGAATTAATTCACGAGGGCGAAATACACCGACTTATCAAGAAGAATATCATGGTTTATAAAGAGCGACGGGATACTTTATGTAAGTGCCTTTCGGAATCTTTTGGAGATAAGATACACGTTGAAATTCCCTCTGGCGGGTTGGCGTTGTGGTTGCAATTTGAACCAAAAATTTCCTTAGTGAAACTTGCTGAAGCAGCTGAAAAACAGGATGTGTTTATACCAAAAACCATTTTGTATCAGGATAAGGATACCTGTGCCATTCGTTTTGGTTTTGGGCAATTAACCGAAGATGAAATTAAAGCGGTGGTTGAGAAATTGTGTTTGGCTTATAATGCGTTGGTTTAACATTAAGAAGGCTGTCGAAAAAGTTTAATTTCTCGTCATCATGAGGGAGGCACAACCAAAGTGATCTTTTTTAAAATGTTTAATGTTCTCATGCAGCTGTGCTCTTTTAATGTGCGAGGGAAGCTCTTGGTATGCCGCTTGAATGGCAGCCAAACTGTGTGGGGGCAAGGCCGTGGTATAAATAAAAGATCGGGAGAAGTTTATAAGGTACTGTTTTAGTGCTTTACTGCCCAAAACGGCAGCGCCATGGCAGCCCAAAGCTTTTCCGTAGGTTACCAGACGGGCAAAAACATGCTGCTCTAAGCCCGTTGCTTGAACCAGTCCGCTGCCATTGTTTCCTAAAATGCCAATGGCATGAGCTTCATCAATTATTAAATAAGCCTGATAAGTTTTGCAAAGGTTTGAAAGTTGCACCAAATCGGGAGAGTCGCCATCCATAGAAAAAACCGATTCGGTTACCACATAAATGGTGTCGCTTTGTTGATAGCGTTTAAGGAGTTCGCCAAGATGAGTTAGGTTGTTGTGCTTAAATTTATAGGCTTTGGCGTGGCTCATGGAAATCCCATCGCGAATGGAAGCATGTATGTGTTCGTCGTACAAAACCACATCGCCACGTTGTGGCAGGCTAGAGAACAGGCCAATGTTGGCATCGTACCCAGAGTTGAAAATTAGAGCTGCTTCGCTGTTGTGAAACTCCGAGAGCATATGCTCGAGCTTAGGGTAAAGCGAATGGTTCCCCGACAGTAGCCTAGAACCTGCAGCGCCATTGTGTTTTATGTTGTTTGCTGCCAAATACGCGTGGGCGGCATTAAAAAGCTGCTCAGATTTAGAAAATCCAAGGTAGTCATTGGATGAAAAATCGGTTAATGGTAACGAAGTGCCCAAAGTTCTAAGAGCGTTTTCGGTTTTTCGCTGATGTATTTTGTTTGCAAGTTTTTCTGGCAGCATATAGCAAATATAAGAAAAGCACTTACCTTTATGGGTATGTACGCCTTGGTAGATTGCAATAATTTTTATGTGTCCTGCGAGCGGGTTTTTAATCCGAATTTGCAAGGACAGCCCGTCGCTATTTTAAGTAATAACGACGGCTGCGTTATCTCGAGAAGCGACGAGGCAAAAGCGCTTAAACTGCCCATGGGTGCTCCTATTTTTAAGTGGGAAGCGTTCTGTAAAGCGCATAACATTGCTGTGCTTTCTTCAAACTACCCGTTATATGGCGATATGAGCAATCGCGTAATGAGCATACTAAGGCAATTTACCCCAGATGTTGAAGTGTACAGCATAGACGAAGCTTTTTTGCAATTTAAAGGATTTCAATATTACGATTTTAACGATTATGGTACCCAAATGCGTCGCCGTATTTTAAAATGGACAGGCATTCCAACCTGTGTGGGTATGGCTCCCACAAAGGCTTTGAGCAAAGTGGCTAATAAAATAGCGCGTAAGTTTCCAAATGAAACAAATGGTGTGTATGTGATTAATTCTGAAGCTAAACGGATAAAAGCGCTAAAATGGCTTAAAATTGAAGATGTTTGGGGCATTGGCTACCGTTTGGCAAAACGGCTAACAGCAAAAGGCTGTAAAACGGCTTATGATTTCACGCAATTACCCGATTCATGGGTGTTTAAAAACCTATCCATAAAAGAGCTTAGGTTAAAAAAGGACTTAGAAGGAATTGCCAGCATTCAACTCGATGAGGTTACCAATAAAAAGGCCATTGCCACAACCAGAAGTTTTGATTATACGTACGATAATCTGGATTATATTAAGGAGCGTATCGCTACGTTTGCTGCAAGTTGTGCAGAGAAACTAAGAAAGCAGCAGTCCAGTTGTTATATGATTTTGGTAACCTTAAGCAGCGACAGGCATAAGAAAACGGCAGTACAACACCGCGGCAGTCAAACCATTCATTTAGCATGCCCAACAAATTCTACATTGGTAATTAGTAAGGAGGCTGTAAAGGCAGTAACACGTATTTTTAGAAAAGGCGTTAAATACAAGCGTGCGGGCGTTGTTGTGATGGGTTTGGTGCCAAACGATAATTACCAGCTCCAATTGTTTGCACATGAAAACCCCAAACACAAACCGCTTATGCGGGCCATTGATGGCTTAAATAATAAATATAGGGATAATAAGGTTAAATTGGGAAACCAAGATTTAGAACAGACCTGGAAAATGCGCCAAGAGCGCTTATCGCCAAAATACACCACTAACATTAACGACATAATTAAAATAACATGCTAGCTAAAGAAAATTCTATAAACCTAACGTTTTTTTTGCCAGATACGAGTTCTAGTGAAGGCGCTGTTTTTTTCGATTCGGGGATTTCGGCTGGATTTCCATCACCTGCAGACGATTTTAAAGAAGAACGCCTGTCCTTGGACCGGGAATTGATAAAAAATAAAGAAGCTACCTTTTTTGCCCGAGTAAGTGGCCAAAGCATGATAGGGGCAGGCCTAGACGATAATGATTTATTGGTTATTGATAGAAGTTTAGAGCCCGAAGACGGTAAGATAGCCGTGTGTTTTTTAGATGGGGAATTTACGGTAAAACGCCTTAGTGTTACAGCTAATGGCCTTTGGTTGTTGCCCGAAAACGATAGGTATAGCCCCATTCAAATTACAGAAGAAAACGAGTTTGTTATCTGGGGCGTTGTTACAAATGTGATTAAAAAGCTGTAATTTTCTTGAAAAGAACAAAGACCATCAGTAATTAATTACATATTTTGTAGCTTATTTTTAAATCCAGTAGCACCCCATGGTTCAATTATCTACTATAGATTACATTCTCATTATTACATTCTTTACAATAACCCTCTTTATTGGCGTTTTTGTGTCAAAAAAATCGGGAAAAAGTTCTGCCGAGTATTTTTTATCGGGTAGGAGCATGCCTTGGTGGCTTTTAGGACTCTCGATGGTGGCAACAACATTTTCGACAGACACCCCAAATTTGGTTACAGATATTGTGCGTACCAACGGTGTTTCTGGAAATTGGGTTTGGTGGGCCTTTTTAATTACAGGCTTGCTAACGGTATTTGTCTACGCCAGATTGTGGCGGAAATCGCAAGTAAAAACCGATATCGAATTTTATGAATTGCGCTATGGTGGTAAGCCTGCTACATTTTTAAGAAGCTTTAGAGCGGTTTATTTAGGGGTTATTTTTAATGTCTTGGCTATGGCCGGAGTGACTTTGGCAGCAATAAAAATTGGAGGCATCATGTTGGGCTTAGCGCCTTGGGAAACCGTGGTTTATGCTGGTGTAATAACCGTTGTGTTTAGTGCTTTAGGAGGTTTTAGAGGAGTGGTTTACACCGATTTTATTTTGTTTTTCACCGCTATGGTAGGTGCTATAGGTGCGGCGTATTATTTAGTAGGTTTGCCAGAAGTAGGCGGTTTAGAAGCTTTGTTGCAGCATGAGGAGGTTCGTAGTAAAATGGCTATACTGCCAGATTTTAACAATACAGAAATAGTTATTTCATTACTCGTTATTCCTTTAGCTGTGCAGTGGTGGAGCTCTTGGTATCCTGGTGCAGAACCTGGTGGTGGGGGGTATATCGCCCAGCGTATGCTGGCAGCCAAAAATGAAAACCACGCCATAGGGGCAACGTTCTTTTTTAATATTTTGCATTATGCCTTACGCCCTTGGCCTTGGATTTTAGTGGCCTTGGCGTCTTTGGTGGTTTTCCCAGATTTAGCGAGTATACAGCAGGCTTTCCCTAATGTGGCTCAAGATAAATTGGGGCACGATTTGGCGTATTCTGCCATGCTAACCAAATTGCCATCGGGCTTATTGGGCTTGGTGTTGGCTTCGCTTGTTGCGGCGTACATGAGTACCATATCAACGCACTTAAATTGGGGGAGTTCTTATGTGGTAAATGATTTTTATAAAGAAAAAATAAACACCAAAGCTTCAGAAAAAGAACTGGTACTGGTAGGACGGGTATCAACGGTTGTGCTAATGGTACTAAGTGCGTTATTTGCTTTAGTTCTTCAAAATGCACTACAGTTGTTCGATATTATTTTGATGTTTGGTGCGGGCACCGGGCTTATATTTATCCTACGGTGGTTTTGGTGGCGCATTAATGCTTGGAGCGAGATTTCGGCCATGTTTGTTTCGGGGCTTGTATCTATACTAATTGCCTTTACGGGCTTGGGGGATATGTTGTTTGGCGTAGATGGTGCGTTTCCCGCTTGGGCCAAATTTCCTTTTGTTGTAGCTGTTACAACCCTAGTTTGGGTATTGGTCACGTATTTAACACCTGCAGAAGATGCCGCGGTGCTTAGAGCGTTTTATAAGAAAATTCAACCTGGTGGTCCTGGTTGGGAAAAGGTAGTTCGTTTGGCTTTAGAGGATAACGAGACCATAACTGATAAGAATATTAAGGGTTGGTCTGTGCCTTCTGGAATTTTAGCTATGTTGGTAAGCTGTTTGCTAATTTATGCCATCATGTTTGCTACAGGGTATTTTATTTATGGCAATCATGCAATAGCACTGTTGTTGCTAGGGGTTGCTAGTGTGGCAGGCATCGTATTAATAAGGCTTTGGCGGAAGATAAAAACACGGATATTATAAATAAAAAAACGCGAAGAATAAGTTCTTCGCGTTTTTTATAATTTATTTTTAAGCAATGTTAGTCTGCTAAAATAATAATCTTATTGTCTTTCATTTCAATCGTTCCAGAGGTGATAGCAATGGTTAAAATCTTGCTGTCATCAATGTGGGGAACAATACTACCATGTAAATCGTCTAAAACCAAATGGCTTTGAGTATGCGTATGAATTTTAACGGTGCCCTCTTTTAGTAAGGATACAATAGGGGCGTGATTGTTCAACATTTGAAAATCGCCATTTACACCTGGAACAACCACAGAATCTACTTCTGAACTAAACAAGGTGTCTTCTGGTGATACAACTTCTAAGTACATATGTTTTTAGTTTTCAGTCTCAGTTTTTAGTCTCAGTTTTCTGTTAACTGTTACTGCTAACTGAATACTAGTTATTAAGCTTCAGCTAACATTTTCTCTCCAGCTTCGATAGCTTCTTCAATGGTTCCTTTAAGGTTAAAGGCTGCTTCTGGTAGGTGGTCTAATTCACCTTCCATAATCATGTTAAAACCTTTAATGGTGTCTTTAATATCTACTAACACACCAGGAATACCAGTAAACTGCTCTGCTACGTGGAATGGTTGCGATAAGAAACGTTGTACACGTCTTGCACGAGATACGGCTAATTTATCTTCTTCAGATAATTCTTCCATACCAAGAATCGCGATAATATCTTGTAATTCTTTATAACGTTGTAATAGCTCTTTTACACGTTGTGCACAGTCGTAGTGCTCATTTCCTAAAATGTCTGCAGTTAAGATACGCGACGTAGAATCTAATGGGTCTACCGCTGGGTAAATACCTAGCTCGGCAATTTTACGAGATAATACGGTTGTGGCATCTAAGTGGGCAAAGGTTGTAGCAGGTGCTGGATCTGTTAAATCATCTGCAGGTACGTAAACCGCTTGTACAGATGTAATCGATCCTTTTTTAGTTGAAGTAATACGTTCCTGCATGGCACCCATTTCTGTTGCCAATGTTGGTTGGTAACCTACCGCTGATGGCATACGACCTAAAAGTGCCGATACCTCAGAACCAGCTTGTGTAAAACGGAAGATGTTATCTACGAAGAAAAGTACGTCTTTTCCTTGTCCGTCACCAGCGCCATCACGGAAATATTCTGCGATAGTTAACCCAGATAATGCTACGCGAGCACGTGCTCCTGGTGGTTCGTTCATCTGTCCGAATACGAACGTTGCTTTAGAGTCTTTCATGGCAGCTTTGTTTACTTTTTCAAGGTCCCATCCGCCTGCTTCCATCGAGTGCATAAAGTCGTCACCATATTTAATAATACCAGACTCAAGCATTTCTCTTAAAAGGTCATTTCCTTCACGCGTTCTTTCACCTACACCGGCAAATACCGATAAACCACCGTGACCTTTAGCAATATTGTTAATCAACTCTTGAATTAATACAGTTTTACCTACACCGGCACCACCAAATAATCCAATTTTACCTCCTTTTGCGTAAGGCTCAATTAAGTCGATTACTTTAATACCTGTAAATAAAACTTCGGTAGAAGTTGATAAATCTTCAAATTTTGGTGCTTCTCTGTGGATAGGCAAACCAGCATTTCCAGCTTTTGGTAAGTCGCCCAAACCATCAATCGCATCTCCAATTACATTAAATAGACGTCCGTAAACATCATCGCCAATTGGCATTTGTATAGGTGCTCCAGTTGCAACAACTTCAGTTCCTCTACTTAAACCATCTGAAGAGTCCATGGCAATGGTACGTACAGTGTCTTCACCAATGTGCGACTGTACTTCAAGTACCAATGTAGAACCATCAGCCTTTTTAATTTCTAACGAATCATAAATTTTTGGAAGGTCAGCCTCAGCGCCGAATTCAACGTCGATAACCGGACCTACAATTTGTGCAACTTTACCTGTAACTTTTGACATTACTTATATGTTTAATATTATGCAATTTAAAACTTTGAAAACACCTTTGGTTTTCGCGCTGCAAAGATATGTTTTTTTAATTTAAAAATAAATAGGTTGCCATGGCTTTTTTGCAAATAAAAAAAGCCTGCTAGTTGCAGGCTTTTAAATGATTAAGAATTTTGTGCTAGTTAATATAAAGCCCTGTATAATCTACTGGATTAACATTGGGCAAGTTGGCACCATATTTTTCGTTAATAACTTGAATCATTTGATTCGCAATAACGGCGTTGCCTCTTGGCGAAGGGTGAATCCCATCTAAAGAAAAGGCGCCTCCGGTAACATAATCGGCTGTCATAAAAGCGCTTCCTGCTTGGTAACCAGAACTGGCAACACCACTAAAAAAGGTGTTTACATCAAAAAAGGCCAAATCGTAAGTTGAAGCTGTTTGCTCTATAACTTGATTAAAAGCAGTAGTCGCATTTTCTACCTCAAGCTGTTCGGTTGGAAGTAGTACCCACTTATCATCAAGGCCATAAGTAATGCCTTCTACAGAGAATTGAGCGGCAAGTTCTTGTGGGAACCCTAAGTTCATTAGGTTTTGTAATGAGGTCATGTTAATTTCTCCAATAACCTTGCTGCTAGGAAGTACAAGCAAATCGTTTGCGTTTGCTTGACGGGTTTGCCCATAATAATTACCTAATAAGCCCGCAACAAGTGGTGCTAGTGCTTGAGCTTCTTGCTCAGAATAACCAAATTGTTGGATAAACATAGGCAAGGCCGGGTTAGTCGCTAAAATTTGTGTCATTTGAGCTGAGATGTCTACTAGGCTTTCATCTTTAATAAGAACAGCGCTGGCAGATGTTTCAGAAAATACAACAGCACGTTCTGGCATAGACATGGCCACATAAACTTGGTTTAAAAGCCCAAACATACCATTTAAGGTAGGAATTAATGGCCCAAAATCTGGGTTTGATGGATCTAACGGTGCATAAGGAACCGTCGTAAAATAAGGAATGTCGGTCACATTAGGAATGTTATTTATAATACCACCAGAGGCATTAGAGGCCAAAGTACCGGCAATGGCACCATAAGCAGCAGAAAAGGTGTTGATGTCTGTAATGGCATCAGAGCCGTCGCCGCCCGATATGGCATATCCTAAAACATCGTTGTTTCCTATCCATAACGAAAAGAATGTTGGGTTCATGCTCATGGCATCAGCAAGCACTGTTGTACTAGGGGCAGAAGCCATACGAACAAAATAAGGATTGGCCGCTGCAGGAAAATTAGCAAGGTCGCCATAGCCAGGAGCCACAAGGTGAAACGTTTTAGCACCAGGAACTCCCATATTGTTGTATGGTCCTGGTAGGATATTGGTGAGCTCGGTTGATGATGCTTGGTTTAAGGTCATTGGGGTTTGGGTACCAAGATCAAAAAACATTCTTTGCGGAAACATGTTGTCTCCGGTTGTAGGGTTTAAAATAGGATTTCCGCCCAACAACAAGCCTCCAACATCATCATTCATTAAAGGCTGGGTAAAAGTCCCGCCACCAGCTAATGCAAATTGATCTGCTAAAATATTAGAAACAGAAACTTCCTGCCCTTTTTTAAACAAAGCTCCATCTGAAAATCCTGCCGTTAACGAGTTGCCAACAGTTACAAAGGTTGAAAGGTTTGCCGAACCACTACTGTACTGGATGTTTGGTGTTACGTCGGTTGTTTCTTGACTGTAAGGCTCTGCCAAATTATCCATATCGCTATCACAAGAGGAATACAGTAAAGGAAAACCGATTAATAATGCGAAATATTTAATTTTCATAATAAGATTTTTTAATTATTGAATGTCCATGAAATGTAATATAGTGCACCTACTGCACCAGAGCCTGGCGCACTTACATATTCGTACCCTAAAATATTAGCGCCGCCTAGTTTTATTGTGGACTTTAAACTTTCTATCGTATAATTTAACTGTGCATCTACAGTGCTTCTGGCAGGTAGATAAGCATCGGCAAAAGTAGATTGCCATAGGTAATAATCGTTCCATCTCCAGTTTACATTAAAGCCGAAGTTCTTAAATAGGTCCGAATGCCCAAACGAGGCTTTAACTTTATGCTCTGGGGTGTTGAAAGACGTTTCAAAACCAGGATCACTGCTTTCATCAAAATCCAGTTTGGCATAGGTGTAGTTTATACCAAAGTCGAAGCCATTTAATACTTTAGTATTTAAGCCAATAGAAGCCCCGTAAGAATTAATGTCTGCAGTAGAGTTTGTGTACGTTTGGTAGGCTTGAAAATCTCCGTTTTGTAATGCTAACAAGGACAGCGAGTTGTCTCCTGCTTGGCCATATAATGGTGTTAGTACTGTTTTATTAGAAATAAAGTCCTCATAGGCATTGTAATAAACGCTTAGGTCGACGTTTACTTTTTTAACAATCCCTCTATAGCCTATTTCGTAGGCAGTTACTTTTTCTGGCTTTACAAGGCCTACGTTAATGGCTGTAGGGTTACCGGCGTTTACCGATGCTAAGTCGAAAGCATTCGAGTAAGCATCGCCACCATTAAGTTGCACCGTTTGCGAGCCTGTGATGGCTTGCCCTTGCGTGCTTAAAGGGGCACTTGTAGCCGTATATCTAGACAGGTTGTCTGGTGACGACCCTACAAGAATAGCTCGTCCTGCGTTTAGACCAATAAATAAATCTTGGGTGGTTGGGTTTCTAAATCCTGTTTGGAACGACCCTCTTATGTTGTGTTTTTTGGCTTCGTCTGCAGCGTATACCAAAGAGACCCTAGGAGATACAAAACCATCGAAAAATTCAGATTTATCGTAACGTATAGATCCTGTGAATTTTAAGCGTTCGTCTAAAAGTTTCTTTTGAAGTTGTAGGTAGGCGCCATATTCGTTGTAGTCGATAGAGCCATCGTAATCGGTGTAGATGGAGCCATCGGAATTTAGCGAGTATTGTCTCCAGGAACCTCCAACCATGATGTCTACAACATCTATTAAATGACTGAAGTTGTAGTTGGCATCGACGTGGTAAATTCTAGAGTTGTCTTTGAATTTGGCACCGGTTTCTAAATTAGGGTCCGAGGTCACGCTTGCAAAGGCATTGTTAAACGCAGTCGTTCCTGGAAGGTATCGGCCTGTGTCGGCGGCTACCCTTGCTGCTTGATGTGCTGCGGCTTGCTGTTCGGATGTTGGGTTAAAAATACCTTGATTGGCTAAGTAGCCAATGTACGATCCTGCATAGTCTGTAAACCATTGTGTGTCGTTCTTCCAGCTACGGTTTATGTTTATTGCCGCGAAACGCGAGTCGTAAGAGTTCCCCGCTTTTTCATCTGTTAGGTAACCTCTAACAAAGAAATTGTCATTGCGAAGCTCCAATTTGTGCTGTTGCATGAAGAAGTCTTTTATAGAGTATCTGTTGGCACCTTGATAAATGGTGTTTCCACGGCCAAATTTAGAGTTTAGGATAACTTCAAAATCATTTTCCCACGGTCTAAAGTACAGGCCAAAATCTGCTTTTATGCTTTCGGCATCGTAGTCCATTAAATCAACTTCGTTATAACCCGTTCTAGAAATGGTCGATGCCCCATAATTGGTAAGGACAGGTACAGGCAGATTGGCTGCTGCAATTTCATCAAAATCTAATGTGGTAGACACTTCGTCGCCATAAACATTAAGGCCGTCGTATGCTGGGTTGTCTCTTGTTGCGCCCAGATTGTTGTAGTCTCTATAGTCTGTAGCGTACCATTCTGTACCGTTTAAGAACGAGAACGACGCTTTAGCAGCAAATTTGTCGCTAAACTTGTAAGCTGTTCTAATGCCAACATCAATCATTTTATTGTCGCCGGCATTCTCGCTGGAGGTCATGCCCACTTTGGCATAAGCGCTTATCCCATGGTGATCGAAAGGGTTTTTACTGGTCATGAACATAATACCATTAAAGGCATTGGCACCATACAGTGCAGATGATGCTCCTGGTAAAAGCTCAACCGTATTAACATCCAGTTCGGACATGCCCAAAAGGTTTCCTAGGGCAAAGTTAAGAGCAGGCGAAGAGTTGTCCATCCCGTCTACCAATTGCATAAAGCGTGTGTTGGCAAAGGTGGCAAAACCACGAGCGTTTACCGATTTGAAAGTTAAACTGTTGGTGTTCATGTCTATACCTTTAAGGTTTTCGACAGAATCGTAGTACGATGGCGAAGCGGCATTTTTTATTTCTTTAAGCCCCATACGCTCTACCGTTACAGGAGATTCTCTAATACGTTCTGGGGTTCTCGAGGCCGAAATAACTACTTCGTCTAAAGATGTTCCTTCTTTAAGAACAAAAGAAACCGTTTGATTGTTGGTAGTAATTTCTATGGAGACAGACTCGAAACCTATACTACTTGCTTGTAGGGTAAAGGGCGGGGCCTGATCTACGGTAAGGGTAAAGCCACCGTCAAAATCGGTTACTGCTCCAGACGATGTTCCAACAATAATAACATTGGCTCCAGGAACGGGTTGGGAACTATCATCTACAACCGAGCCTGAGACTGTTGTTTGCGAGTATGTTGCTATGCTTGCAAATAACAGCAAAAGAGAAAGGAATGATTTCATTTTATAGTTTAGTTAATTAATATTAAAGCAATATAATAAAACTATAAAATAATAATGAGTTTTTCCTAAAAAATTATGCGCGCATAATAGGTTTTGGTAATTAAACAAGGATTTAACTGAATATTTTCAAAAAATCAGGGTTTTGTTAACAGTTTGATACTAAAACACCTATTCTACGGTTACCGACTTGGCTAAATTTCTGGGCTGGTCTACATTTTTACCCAGCATAACAGCAATATGGTACGATAATAACTGCAAAGGAATGGTGGTTAGCAAGGGCGATAACGATTCTAGGGTTTCTGGAACCTCAATAACGTGATCGGCTAGTTCGGTAACATGCTTGTCGCCTTCTGTAACAATACCTATAATTTTACCTTTTCTAGATTTAATTTCCTGAATGTTACTAACCACTTTTTCGTAATGCCCCTTTTTTGTAGCAATAACAATAATGGGCATGTTTTCATCGATAAGGGCTATAGGGCCGTGTTTCATTTCGGCGGCAGGGTAGCCTTCGGCGTGGATATAGGAAATTTCTTTAAGTTTTAAGGCGCCTTCTAAAGCTACCGGAAAATTAAAGCCTCTACCAAGGTATAGGCAGTTTTTGGCATCTTTATAAATGTTGGCAATGGTTTTTACATTCGCATCAGATTGAAGGGCTTTTTCAACCTTTTCAGGAATAAGTTCCAGTTCGATTAAATGGTGTCTGTAATCTGAACTTGAAATCGTGCCCTTGGCGCGTGCCAATCTTAAGGCAATAAGGGTAAGTACCGTAATTTGAGTTGTAAAGGCTTTGGTTGAAGCGACGCCAATTTCTGGCCCAGCGTGGGTGTAGGCGCCAGCATGGGTTTCTCTGGCAATGGAAGAGCCCACAACATTGCACACACCAAAAACGAAAGCACCTTTAGATTTGGCCAGCTTAATGGCAGCAAGGGTATCGGCTGTTTCTCCAGATTGAGAAATAGCGATAACGATATCGTTTTCGTTGATTATCGGGTTTCGGTACCTAAATTCTGAAGCGTATTCTACTTCTACCGGAATTCTGGCAAGGTCCTCAAAGATGTATTCGGCAACCAAACCGGCATGCCAAGAGGTGCCACAAGCTACAATAACAATTCTATTGGCATTTAGAAATTTTTTCATGTTATCCTCTACACCAGCCATTTTAATAATGGCTTCATCGGTTTTAAGGCGCCCCCTAAACGTATCGAGTATGGCTCGAGGTTGCTCGTAAATTTCTTTTAACATGAAATGTTCGTAGCCGCCTTTTTCTATTTGCTCGAGATTTAATTGAAGCTCTTGCATGTATGGGGCAACTAAGGTATCGTCCTTAATTTTTCTTACTTTAACGTCTTTACCACGTCTAACAATAGCCATTTCTTCATCTTCGAGATAGATGGCGTTTTTTGTGTACTCTATAAAAGGCGAGGCATCGCTAGCAATAAAGAACTCGTCGTCACCAATACCAATGGCTAAAGGGCTTCCTAGTCTAGCGACAACAATTTCGTTGGGTTTGTTTTTGTCGAAAACGGCGATAGCATAGGCTCCAATAACCTGATTAAGGGCTGTTTGTACGGCCTTTCCTAGTTTTACGCCTTCTTTTTTCATAACATCTTCTATAAGGTTTACTAAAACCTCGGTGTCGGTGTCAGATTTAAAGGTGTAGCCTCTTTTAATGAGTTCTTTTTTAAGGGCATCGTAATTTTCAATAATGCCATTGTGTATAATCACCAAATTTCCAGAATTGGAATAGTGTGGGTGTGAGTTAACATCATTAGGCACGCCGTGGGTAGCCCATCGGGTGTGGCCTATTCCTAAGGTGCCATGGGTAGAGATTTCTTGTTTGGCTTTTTCTTCCAAATCGGCCACCTTACCTTTGGTTTTACAAAGTTTGATGTCGTTGCCATCGTATAGGGCAATGCCGGCACTGTCGTAACCTCTGTATTCAAGGCGTTTAAGGCCTTTTAAGATAATAGGGTAGGCTTCCCTTTTGCCTAAATAACCAACAATTCCACACATAATAATTCTTAATTGGGTTCGGTGTAATTAATCTCTAGTTGTACTCTTTTTTCTTCTGGAACATTGCTGCTGCTACCATACAATGCCGTACCTCGAGGAGAAAGTGCGGTAGCTGTAGAAATTACATTCTCATCGTTTAACAGCTTGGCCTGGTTTATCTCGTTAATATTTGTAGTAACGTATAGGCCTAGCTTAACGTTTGTAGAGTCTCTTAGCAGAATGTTATTAATGTGTTCGGTAACGTTAATTTTATATTTAACGCCTTGGTTGTTTTCGTCGCGTTCTAAGATTTTTGAAAAAGAGCTTTTAGATGTATGGGGGTTTATGGTGCTTACACCAGAGTCGTAAAAATAGTCGACAACAGGTGTCATGTTTTTTAAATCGTAAAGAATAACCCTATTTGGCTCTTCGCCGTTTACAATGTTTTGGTTAACGTAAAACGAGATAGAGGCTTCGTTGATAAGTCTTGTAGGTTGACCGTTTTGGTCTAAGAAAGCTGCTTGAAAGTCCTCGTAATTATCAGAAAGGCCATTGCCATCTGTATCGTCGCCCCCAAAAAGGTCTACTACGGCATAAGACCCTTCTCCGCCTTTTAGGTATAGCGTTTCGTCACCATTAACCATATCGGCATTGTTGGCAGCATCTTCTATAATTGTGCTTGTTGGGTCGTTATCGAAGGTGTTTAAACGGTTTACGTTTGTAAACGCCAATTTGTATTCTAGGGTTTCGTCTTCTTCGGTGCTGTCGTTAGTATATTCAATGGTAATGCCGGCAGAACGGTTGCTAAAGTTTAGCATGATCGCTTGCCCTGTATTGGGACCAATGGCTTCGGCTTTAAAATAGAGTCCTCTAAAAAAGTTTTTAAAGTTATTGGGGTTTGACAACGCTGGATTACCTTGGTTGTCGAAAAACATGGCTTCCCAAAACCCTTCAGAAGATTCAATAAGGTTAAGGTCGAAGTTTAATCCTGCGCTTTCCTCCAAATAGGTGTCTTCAGTGTAAGGGATGTAAGTCTCGTCCTGAAACAAAAGTTCCAGCTCGTGGTTGTTAAAATTAATAGTCTGGTTGGCGTTAGAATAAAACACCTGGTTTTCTGAAAACTCACTGTTAGGGTCGTAATCGGCCAAAAAGTAATCTGTTCGGTAAACAGAGAGCTTAAATGGTGAAGCAGGATTGCCAAAAATAGAATCGACCTCGTAGGTAGATTCGCCATCATCATTCGTGTCGATTACCGAGCTGTAAAAGGGAACGTTTAGTTTTACAGAAACAATCTCTGGGTTGTCCCCAAAATCTGGGTTGAAGCCGCCGGATTGTGGAATAAGCTGCGTTACGATGCTGGCAGTAGTTTGCCCATAAATGGGGTCGTTAAACACGCCTAGTATGTTCGAGCTAAAATTGTCTGTCTGTACTGGGGTTGTTTTTTTGTTATAGGCAATTGCAGGGTATTTTTCTGTAAGCGCCTCAAAGTTTTTTATGCCTTGTATGTTGCTGTCTAAAGCAGTGTAGTCTTTTTCGCAACCAATAAAAGCAGCAGCCAGTAGCAAAAGGGCTGCTGGGAGCTTTATTATTTGGGTTAACTTTTTCATAGTGTATTTGAAGTGGTTCTTAAAAGGTTTGGTTTAACCTAAAACCTGTGTTGTGTAAAACTCGGTATATGCTTCGCCAAACTCGTCCATAGTCTTGTACTCTAAAACAGGTTTTTTAGAGGCCTCAAGATGGTCTGTAATCTCGTTCGGGATGTCTTCCGATCCAATAATTAACGCATCAGAGTAATCGATGGCAACTTTCATTAAGTTGTTAAAGTTTGGTGTTTCTAAAATTTTAATGGCACTGTCGTTAATGTTGTCAAACTGTACTTTGCTTTGCATGTCTTTATTTAACGTACCATCAAAACTTTGATTGTATATAGAGGTTACTATTTTACTATCGTTAAACAAGGGTTCGTCCTTGTAGTATTCTTTTAGGTATAAAGGCAGTAACGATGCTAGCCAGCCGTGCACATGAATAATGTCTGGGGCCCAGTTTAATTTCTTAACGGTTTCGATAACGCCTTTGGCAAAAAATATGGCACGTTCATCGTTGTCGGGAAACAGGTTACCGTCTTCATCGGTCAATGTGGCTTTCCTTTTAAAGTATTCGTCGTTATCAATAAAGTAAACTTGAATACGCTCTTTTGGGATAGAAGCAACTTTAATGATTAGAGGCATGTCCAAATCGTTAATAACCAAATTTATTCCAGAAAGCCGTATTACTTCGTGCAATTGGTGTCTTCGTTCGTTAATGTTGCCGTATCGTGGCATGAAGATTCTAATTTGGCCGCCTTGTTGGTTCACCATTCTAGGAGCTTCAAACGACATAGAAGAAATTTCGGTTTCTGGTAAATAAGGAACTACTTCAGATGATACATACAATATCCTCTTATCTTTCATATATTAGGGAACTTTTGAAATTCAAAATAAAAAACACGCAAAATTACAAAAATTTATGCAAATTAACCGTAAAATCTTAAGTTTGCACGCGTTAATTTTTTATTAATTGTGAAAGTTTTCAAAAACAAACAAGCGGTCTCTAAAGCTGTTTTAGAGCTAAAATCAACAGGAAAAAGCATTGGCTTTGTACCTACTATGGGGGCACTTCATAAAGGACATTTGTCTTTAATACAACAGGCTTTAGATGACAATAATGCAGTTTTTGTAAGCATTTTTGTTAACCCGACCCAATTTAATAATCAGGAGGATTTAAAAAAATACCCGAGAGATTTAAACGCCGACGTTGCCTTGCTGTCGTCCCTCTCTAAAGCGGTTTATGTGTATGCTCCAACGGTCAACGATATCTACGGGACAGATGTTGTTTCTAGCGGTTTTAATTTTGATGGATTAGAAGCCGAGATGGAAGGTGCTTTTCGCCCTGGACATTTTGATGGAGTTGCTACTGTGGTTAAACGATTTTTTGATATTGTAACACCAGATAATGCCTACTTTGGAAAAAAGGATTATCAACAACTTTTAATCATTAAAAAGCTGGTAAAAGCCTACGACATTCCTGTTAATGTTATAGGTTGCGATATTCTTCGTGAACCTTCGGGCTTGGCCATGAGTTCTAGAAACGAAAGGTTGGAGCCAATGTATTTACAAGCGGCGCCATTTATTTATAAAACCTTATTGACTGCCAAAACTAAGTTTGGCACAAAAAGTGCTAATGTAGTGGTGAAATGGGTTCAAAATCAGTTTAAAAGCCACGAGCTCCTCGAGCTGGAGTACTTTACCATTGCCGATGCCGAAACCTTAAAGCCAGTTAAACGAAAATCAAACAAAAAACAATACAGGGCGTTTATTGCGGTTTATGCAGATAATATTAGACTAATAGACAATATCGCTCTAAATTAATTACCTTTGCACCATGCAAATACAAGTAGTAAAATCCAAGATTCACAGAGTAAAATGTACAGGCGCAGACCTTAACTATATTGGTAGCATAACCATAGATGAGGACTTAATGGATGCGGCGAATATTATACAAGGCGAAAAAGTTCAAATTGTTAATAACAACAATGGGGCGCGCTTAGAGACGTATGCTATTCCGGGGCCTAGAAATAGTGGAGAGATTACCTTGAATGGCGCAGCCGCGAGATTGGTATCTCCAGGAGACGTCCTTATTTTAATCACGTATGGGTTTATGGCTATAGAAGAAGCTAAAACCTTCAAGCCAGCACTTGTTTTTCCAGACGAGGCGACCAACTTACTAAAATAACATGTGAACCGCCAAGCCAAACGTTTTATAGCCTTATTTTTACCGCTTCTTTTAGGGGTGGCTCTGGTTTGGTACTCGTTGTCTAAAATATCTGTTGCTACACTTTTAAACTACTTTAAACATGCTGATTATACATGGGTAGGGATAGGCCTTTTTTTGGGGCTTTTAAGCCATTTGTCAAGAGCCTATCGTTGGAAGTTTTTACTCGAACCGCTTGGGTATAAGCCTAGGCTTTTAAATAGCGTAATGGCTGTGTTTTCTGGGTATTTGGTAAACTACACCATTCCTAGGGCAGGCGAGGTAACAAGAGCATCTTTACTGGCCAATTACGAAAAGGTGCCTTTTGAAAAAAGCTTTGGCACCATCGTGTCCGAACGCGTGGCCGATATGGTCGTGCTGCTTCTTATTATTGCCGTAACCTTATTGCTGGAATTCGATTTTATTTATACTCTGTTAGTTAGCAAATACAATCCTCTAAAAGTGGTTTTAGGGTTGGCGTTTGTTTTGGGCCTTATCATCGTCTTGGTGGTATACTTTAAAACGAGTACTTCTAAAATCGCCATGAAAATACGGGGCTTTGTTTCGGGCTTGGTAGAAGGGGTGTTAAGCATTTTTAAAATGAAGCGCAAATGGGCATTTATATTTCATACGTTGTTTATTTGGGGCATGTATGTGCTTATGTTTTATGTTACAACATTTTCGGTTGAAGCCCTGCAACCTGTCCCGTTCTCAGCCATTTTAGTAGCGTTTATAGCTGCTAGTTTTAGCATTGCAGCAACAAATGGCGGCGTGGGGTCGTATCCAGAGGCTGTCGTTATCGCATTCTTGTTGTTTAGCTTACCAGAAGAGCCAAGCCGTGCTTTTGGTTGGATTATGTGGGCTTCCCAAACCCTTATGCTGGTTTTGTTGGGAGGGATATCTATGGTAATGCTGCCGTTTTATAATAAACGAAAGCCTATAAAATCGTAAGCGGCACTAAACAAGGGGCAATCGCTTTAAACCTATAGTTTATTTTTTTATCTTGCCAAGTAAATTCAATCAAGGATAGCCATGAAAAAAATACACCTTTTGTTATTGTTGTTTTTTACCGTTCAAATTGCGTTTTCGCAGGTAGACTATAAAACCATTTTTTCGGAAAAACTAGGGGAAGAGCGCGAGCTAAAAATACAATTGCCAAGGGGGTATGCCGATAGTGACAACAAACGTTATCCGTTAATTGTTGTTTTTGATGGCGATTACCTGTTTGAACCCGTGGCGGGAAATGTCGATTACTATTCTTATTGGGACGATATGCCAGAGGCCATCGTGGTGGGTATTAACCAACTGGATAAACGTTATGACGATTCCTTATATTCTGAACAAAACTCCCTGCCCATAGAAACGGGCGTTAGTTTTTTTGAATTTGTAGGCATGGAACTCATGCCTTATTTAGAGAAAAATTACCGCATAGAAAATTTTAAAATGGCCATTGGCCATGGCGAAACAGCTAACTTTATAAATTATTACCTGCTAAAAGGAGAGCCTTTGTTTCAGGGGTATGTGGTGTTATCTCCAGATTTGGCTCCAGACATGTTAAACTACATCCCCGAGAAGCTGCAAAAAGTGCAGTCTAAGATTTTTTACTATTTGGCTTCTTCAAAAAACGACATCAACCACATAAAGGCCGCAACCGTATCGCTTAACGCCGAAATTGGCAAGCTGGAAAACAAGAATATTTTATATAATTATTTCGATTTTGAAAACCCAACGCACTACGCGGTGCCTGCCTATGCCATTCCAGATGCTCTAATGAAAATATTTTTGGTCTATCAGCCAATAAGCAAGAACGAGTATAAAGAAACCATCTTAAAACTACAATCGTCCCCGGTAGTCTATTTAGAGGAAAAATACCAAACTATTAAGGATTTGTTCGGTATAGAAAAGCAAATTTTAGTAAACGATTTTAAGGCCATCTCGGCAGCCATAGAGAAAAATGAACAATTTCAGCATTACGAAGCTTTAGGGAAATTAGCCAGAAAAGCCTATCCAGATGCCATTTTAGGAAGCTACTACTTGGCGCGTTTTTACGAAGAGACCGGTGAGCCCAAAAAAGCCATGAAAACCTACCAGTCGGCTTATGTTTTAGAAGAGCTTGGTGGTATCACCAAAGATTTGGTGCTTGAAAAAGCCGAAGAGATTAAAGCAGATTTTGGGTATTAAATTAACTGGCAAAGTTTTCAAGAACCATTAAAAAGTATAGCATCTAATTAATAAGATTCCTGCTTTCGCAGGAGGTGAGTATGGCAAAAGCTAAAACAACCTTTTTCTGTCAAAATTGCGGCAGTCAGTTTTCAAAATGGCAAGGCCAGTGTACTGCCTGTAAGGCGTGGAACACCATAGTGGAAGAGCTGGTGCAAAAACCAGAAAAAAACGATTGGAAGGCTGCCAGTGCTTCAACAGAAAAAAAACGTGTGTCCAAACCGTTACGGGTAAGCGATATCGATACCTCTAAAGAAGTGCGTTTTAACACAGAAGATGCCGAGTTTAATCGCGTGCTGGGCGGCGGTTTAGTGCCGGGTTCCTTAACTCTTTTAGGAGGCGAGCCTGGAATAGGAAAAAGTACTTTACTGCTACAAATAGCCTTAAAACTACCGTTTAAAACGCTTTATGTTTCTGGCGAGGAAAGTCAAAAGCAAATAAAAATGCGTGCCGAACGCATTCAGCCAACAACCGACAACTGTTACATTTTAACCGAAACCAAGACCCAGAATATTTTCAGGCAAATAGAAGCCTTAGAACCCGATATTGTGGTTGTCGACTCCATTCAAACCTTGCATAGCGATTATATCGAGTCGTCTTCGGGAAGTATTTCGCAAATTAAGGAATGCACCACCGAACTGATAAAATTTGCTAAGGAAACGGCTACCCCAGTAATTTTAATTGGCCACATTACCAAAGATGGCCACATTGCTGGCCCTAAAATTTTAGAGCATATGGTCGATACGGTTTTGCAGTTTGAAGGCGATCGCAACCATGTGTTTAGAATTCTGCGTGCGCATAAAAACCGTTTTGGGTCGACTAACGAATTGGGGATTTACGAAATGCAAGGAGCGGGTTTACGTGAAGTGACCAATCCTAGCGAAATACTAATCTCTAAAAAAGATGGCGAGCTAAGCGGTAATGCTGTTGCAGCAACCTTAGAGGGCATGCGCCCTTTAATGATTGAGGTTCAGGCTTTGGTAAGTACGGCTGTATATGGCACGCCACAACGCAGCGCTACAGGTTTTAATGCCAAGCGGCTTAACATGATTTTAGCTGTTTTAGAAAAACGTGCCGGGTTTAGGTTGGGGGCCAAAGATGTGTTTTTAAACATTACCGGAGGCATTACGGTAGACGACCCCGCTATTGATTTGGCTGTTGTAGCGGCCATTTTATCGTCTAACGAGGATGAGGCCCTGCCAAATACCTACTGCTTTGCTGCCGAGGTGGGCTTATCGGGAGAGATTAGACCGGTGCAACGTGTAGAACAACGCATTCTAGAGGCCGAAAAACTTGGGTTTTCCACCATTTTTGTATCGAAATACAACAAGATTTCCCTAAAAAACACGACCATCAAAATTCAATTGATTTCCAAAGTCGAGGATTTGGTGGGTGCTCTGGTTTAATTTAAAAAGATTTCAATATCCCTATTTACTTAAAAATCATTAATTTCGCAGGTCGATAAGAATTAATGATACCATGAGTAAGAAATTCCCTGAATATAAAGGTCTTGACTTGCCGGAAGTGGCAGAGAATATCCTAGGCTATTGGAAAGAACATAACATCTTCGAAAAGAGTGTAACGGCTCGCGAAGGCCAGAAACCTTTTGTGTTTTTTGAAGGCCCGCCATCGGCCAATGGATTGCCCGGTGTACACCATGTTTTAGCACGAGCTATCAAAGATATTTTTCCGCGTTATAAAACCATGAAAGGTTATCAAGTGAAACGTAAAGCCGGATGGGATACCCATGGTTTGCCTGTGGAACTTGGGGTAGAAAAAGAGCTGGGAATTACCAAAGAAGATATTGGAAAAACCATTTCTGTCGAAGCATACAACGAAGCGTGCAGAAAAGCCGTTATGCGTTATACCGATATCTGGAACAACCTGACCGAAAAAATGGGCTATTGGGTAGATATGGATAACCCGTACGTTACCTACGAACCCAAATACATGGAAAGCGTGTGGTGGTTGTTAAAACAGATTTATAATAAAAACTTGCTTTATAAGGGCTACACCATTCAACCGTATTCACCAAAAGCAGGAACGGGATTGAGCTCGCACGAGTTAAACCAACCTGGCACCTATCAAGATGTGACAGATACTACGGTGGTGGCTCAGTTTAAAGCCGTGAAGGAAACGCTTCCAGATTTTCTGCAAGACCAAGGCGAGATACACTTTTTGGCATGGACCACAACACCTTGGACTTTGCCAAGTAATACCGCTTTAACCGTAGGGCCTAAAATAGACTATGTGTTGGTAGAAACTTATAACCAATACACCTTCGAGCCTATAAAAGTCGTGCTTGGTAAGCCTTTGGTAGGAAAACAATTTACTGGAAAATATGCTGAAGTTGAAACCGAAGCCGATATAGCAAACTATACCGAAACCGATAAGAAAATACCTTACAGAATAGTTAAAGCGTTTAAGGGCGCAGATTTGGTTGGGATTACCTACGAACAGCTTTTACCGTATGCGTTGCCAAACGACAATCCTGAACATGCTTTTCGGGTTATTTCTGGAGATTTCGTGACTACAGAAGACGGGACAGGAATCGTTCATACTGCACCAACCTTTGGTGCCGATGATGCTTTGGTAGCTAAACAAGCCACCCCACCCGTGCCACCAATGTTGGTAAAAGACGAGAATGATAATTTAGTACCTTTGGTGAATTTACAAGGGAAATTCCGTCCAGAAATGGGTGAATTTGCTGGAAAATACGTTAAAAACGAATATTATAACGATGGCGAAGCTCCAGAAAAATCAGTTGATGTAGAACTAGCCATTAAACTTAAAACAGAAAACAAAGCCTTTAAGGTCGAAAAATACAAACACAGTTACCCAAACTGCTGGCGTACCGATAAACCCATACTTTACTACCCATTAGACTCTTGGTTTATTAAAGTAACCGATGTTAAAGAACGTATGGCTGCATTAAACCAAACCATAAACTGGAAGCCAAAAGCAACCGGAACGGGGCGTTTTGGCAACTGGTTGGCCAATGCCAACGATTGGAACCTGTCGCGCTCGCGATATTGGGGGATACCGTTGCCTATTTGGCGTACCGAAGACGGTAAGGAAGCCATTTGTATCGGCTCGGTTGAAGAGCTAAAAACCGAAATGGCTAAAGCCGTTAAGGCAGGCGTGATGGAGGCTGATATTTTTGCTGATTTTGAAGTTGGTAATATGAGTGATGAAAACTATGCCACTTTAGATCTTCATAAAAATATTGTCGATCAAATTACCTTGGTGTCTGCTTCGGGAAAACCCATGAAGCGCGAGGCCGATTTGATTGATGTTTGGTTCGATTCTGGAAGCATGCCGTACGCCCAATGGCATTACCCGTTTGAAAACAAAGAAAAAATAGATGAACACACCTCGTATCCAGCCGATTTTATCGCGGAAGGGGTAGACCAAACCCGTGGGTGGTTCTATACACTTCATGCTATTGGAACCATGGTTTTCGACTCGGTAGCCTATAAAAATGTGGTGTCTAACGGTTTGGTGTTGGATAAAAACGGCCAAAAAATGTCGAAACGCTTAGGTAATGCCGTCGATCCGTTTGAAACCCTGTCTACCTATGGTGCCGATGCCACACGTTGGTACATGATAAGCAATGCCAACCCTTGGGATAACTTAAAGTTTGACCTGGAAGGGATAGAAGAAGTGAAACGTAAATTCTTCGGAACCCTATACAACACCTATTCGTTTTTTAGCTTGTATACCAATCTAGACAACTTTAAATACGAAGAGGCCGACATACCGCTAGAAGAACGCCCAGAATTGGACCGTTGGATTTTATCTGAATTACACACGCTTATCAAGAAGGTAGACGAATTCTATGCAGAATACGAACCTACCAAAGCAGCAAGAGCTATATCAGACTTTACACAAGAATATTTAAGTAACTGGTATGTGCGTTTAAGCAGAAGACGTTTTTGGAAGGGCGATTACCAAAACGATAAAATTTCGGCTTACCAAACGCTTTATACCTGTATGGTAACCTTGGCAAAATTAGGTGCGCCCATAGCCCCATTTTATATGGACAGACTTTACCAAGACTTAACACAGGTAACACAAAAAGAAAACGTTGAAAGTGTACATTTGGCAGAGTTTCCAAAACACGATGAGCGCATTATAGATAAGCGCTTGGAGCGTAAAATGGAAAATGCGAAAACCATTTCGTCTTTGGTATTGTCGTTAAGAGCTAAAGAGAAAATTAAAGTGCGTCAGCCTTTGCAAAGAATCATGATTCCTGTTGATAATAACCAACAAAAGGAAGAAATTTTGGCTGTAGCCAACCTGATAAAAAGCGAAGTGAATATCAAGGAAATAGAATTGCTTGAGGATGCTTCAGACATACTGGTTAAGCAAATAAAGCCAAATTTTAAAGCCCTTGGCCCTCGTTTTGGCAAAGACATGAAACTGGTAGCAAGCGCAGTAGGCAAATTTACCGCCGCCGATATTAAAAATATCGAGCAAAATGGCGAAATAAATATTGAAATTAACGGAAAAAGCATTATTTTAGGAGTTGCCGATGTGGAAATCACATCGCAAGACATTGAAGGCTGGTTGGTCGCTAATGAAGGTGCCTTAACAGTCGCCCTAGATGTAACGCTTACTGATCATTTACGAAGAGAAGGGATTGCTCGTGAGCTCGTAAACCGCATTCAAAATTTACGTAAAGATTCAGGATTTGAAGTCACAGATCGTATAGATGTGAAACTTCAAAAAGACGCTAATATAGTTAAGGCTATAGATGCCAATATCGATTATATTAAGTCTGAAACCTTAACCGAAGAACTTGAAATTATGGACTCTGTAAACAATGGTATAGAAATTGCCTTTGATGAGGTAACGACCAAATTGTTTATACAAAAACATTAAGATTATGTCAACAGATACAAACGTAAGATACTCAGATAAAGATTTAGAAGAGTTTAGACAAATTATTCAAGAGAAGATTGATAAGGCTGAACATGATTTAGGTTTAATCAAATCGGCTTATATGAACGATTTAAACAATGGCACAGACGATACGTCGCCAACGTTTAAAGCTTTTGAGGAAGGTAGTGAGACCATGAGTAAAGAAGCGAATTCGCAATTGGCCATTCGTCAGGAAAAATTCATTCGCGACCTTAAAAATGCCCTAATCAGGATAGAGAATAAAACCTATGGCATTTGCCGTGTAACAGGAAAGCTCATTAAAAAAGAGCGTTTAAAACTAGTGCCCCATGCAACCTTAAGTATTGAGGCCAAGAACATGCAAAAATAAAGGAGGCTTAAATAGCATAACCCAAAAGAACGCTTCTACACAGAAGCGTTTTTTGTTTTAATATCCTATGCTGTTAATGTTTCGATACTGAATAATATTCCTATTTTTACCCACAACCTTGTTTATGTCGTTAAAAAAATCGATTGTCCTTATTATAGCTATTTTACTTGTAGATCAAATAAGTAAAATTTACATTAAGACCCATTTTGCCATTGGCGATGATGTTGAGGTTTTTAAATGGTTTCGAATTTATTTTATTGAAAACGACGGCATGGCTTGGGGTACCAAATTAAGCGATATTATCCCTTCAATCTCCGATAAAACCGCCAAACTAGCATTAAGTGTTTTTCGTATTGTGGCCATTTTTGGTATTGGCTATTGGTTGTATGACGTTTGTAGAAAACAAAGCCCTAAGATATTGGTGATAGCCGTAGCCTTGATTTTTGCTGGCGCCTTAGGCAATATTTTAGATTCGGTGTTTTACGGTGTTATTTTTAGTGATAGCCATGGTCAGGTTGCGGCCTTTTTGCCAGAAAGTGGCGGGTATGGTTCGTTATTGCATGGCAAGGTAGTCGATATGCTGTATTTTCCGATTTGGAAAGGCTATTTGCCCGAATGGATTCCTTATTACGGGGGCACGTATTTTACCTTTTTCGAGCCCGTATTTAACATTGCCGATGTCGCTATTAGTACTGGCTTTGGCTTGCTAATTGTGTTTAATAAAAAAGCATTTTCAAAAGCAGATTAGCCTAAAAGGTGTATGTTTTATTAGGAGTTACGCAATAATCTAAAGCAATATCACCTTTAAAGGTGTCTTCAATACAATCTTCAGCTTCAAAAAAGCTCAACCCAATTTTTAAAGTATCTGGGTTGCATTTCGATAAAAACGTGTCGTAAAACCCTTTGCCGTAACCTACGCGATGGCCTTGCTTATCAAAAGCCAAAAGCGGTACAAAAACAACCTCAATTTTAGCATCGGGGATTTCAATACCATCAACAGGTTCGGGTATGTTGTAGTGGTTTTTCTTAATAACAGTAGCATCTGTTAGTAAGATATGTGTCATTTTAAACGTTTTAAAATCGCTTTTAGAAATGATGATATGCTTGTCTTTTCCTGAGAGGATGTTCAGGATATAATCGGTGTTAATCTCACGTTGCTCTTCAATACTTAAAAAAATGTGGTAATAGGCATGGTCCCAAATATTAAGCTTTAACAGTTGGTTAGAGATGTTAAGGCTTAAATCGTCAATGAGCGCAGGAGTAAGCTGTTGCCGTTTGTGTTTGTATGTTTTTCTAAGTTGGGCTTTTGTTGGCATGCTACAAAACTAGTCTTTAAGTTTTACGGTAATATGAAACAGGGCATCGCCTTGGTACACAATGGGCGATTCGTTTACATTAATAATGTAGCCTGTATGTGAAGCTTTCACAAAATGGTTAAACTTGCCGTAGGGATCGGTAATGTTACCAATAACCTCGCCTTTTTTAACATAGGTGTTAATTTTTGCGACGGGCTTGAACATGCCCGAAAAGCTTGCCCGTTGCCAACGGCTTTTATCGATAAAAACAGGGTTTTTTGTGGGGTTAGAGGTTTTAAATTTTGAAGCCAACATGTTAAAGTGCTTTAAAACACGTTTGGCTCCATTTACACCAGTATTGGTAACTTGAGAATCGATATGGAAGGATTTTCCGCCTTCGAAAAGCAGCATGGGCTTACCCAATCTGGTACAGGCATTTCTAAAGGTTTTTTTTATGTTTCTCGAGTATAGAATAAATGGGGGGTTAAACACCTTAGCAAGCGCTTCCAATTCTGGCGAGTTTTTAATAAGCCTTAGCTGTGGGGCATTAAATCGTTTTGAGCCACCGGTGTGGAAATCTAAAACAAAATCGACGTCTGGGAGAACTTCTTTTGTAAGTTTATAGGCTACCCGACTTGCCAGCGAGCCTTTTCTGCTACCCGGAAACACCCGGTTTAAATCCCTGCCATCTGGAAATTCGCGAACCAAATGTACAAACCCAAAAACGTTTATAACCGGCATGCAAATTACGGTGCCACATTTGGGTTTGTTTATGCCTTTGGCAATGATTTGACGCACAATCTCTACGCCGTTTACTTCATCGCCATGAATTCCTGCGGTAAACAAGATTACGGGCCCCGGCTTTTTAGAGCGCTCTACAATTACAGGAACATCAACACTCGAAGAGGTGTGTAAGTTGGCTACGCCAAAAGTCAATTCACAACTTTCCCCAGCTCTAATCTGCTTTCCCAATACCGTTATGATTTGCTTTTGCTCGTAGATCATTTATAATTTCTTTCAATGTATGTAATAATGGAACGTGAAATGTTCCTGCCTGTGGCCTTTTCTATGCCTTCTAGTCCGGGGGTAGAGTTGACCTCTAAAAGTAAGGGGCCACGATCTGACTGTAGCATATCAACCCCACAAACGGGTAATTTTAAGGCTCGAGAGGCTTGCATGGCCAATTTTAATTCGGCTTCATTTAACTTAACAATGTTGGCAGAGCCGCCACGGTGCAGGTTAGAGCGAAACTCACCTTCTTTACCTTGGCGTTTCATGGCGCCAACAACTTGGCCATCTACAACCAAAGCACGCAAATCGGCGCCTTTGGCTTCTTTAATAAATTCTTGTACAATAACCCTAGCCTGAAGTCCATTAAAGGCTTCTAAAACCGATTCGGCAGCATTTTTGGTTTCGGCCAAAACCACACCAAGACCTTGAGTGCCTTCTAGGAGTTTAATAATTACCGGCGTGCCACCAACCGAGTTGATCACTTCTTCTACATCTCTGGAGTAGTTGGTGAAAACGGTTTTTGGCATGCCAACACCGGCCTTGGTTAAACGTTGTAAGCTTCTCAGCTTATCGCGCGAGCGTATAATGGAATCTGAGGTGACGGTCGTAAAGACGTTCATCATTTCAAATTGCCTAACCACAGCGCAACCATAAAATGTTACCGAGGAGCCAATGCGTGGGATAATGGCATCGACATAATCTAAATAACGATCCCTATAATAAATTTTAGGTTGTTCCTTTTCGATAATGATTTCGCATTTTAGCGGATCGATAACTTCAACTTGATGTCCCCGCTTTACACCTTCTTCAACCAGGCGCTTGGTTGAGTATAGGCCAATGTTTCTAGAGAGTATGACAATGTTCATCTAGGCGCTTATTATATGATATGTTTTGTTTGTTAACATCGACAAGAAATTTGTGGCTTAAAAATTGGCGACCAATAAGCACAGGAAACTTCATGTCGTCTCTGGTGCTTAAAGTTAAGTTAATTGTATGCGTTTTACCAAATATAACAATATCAGATTTTATTTTAAACCTGTTTTCCTTATAGCCGTTGCTACTCTTAACATCGGTTCGGGAGTAGTCGGTAAAGGTAACTTCGTCGCCTCCAAAATTAGGGTGTCCCTTGCTGTAGAAGGTGCATTTTAGGGTGTTGTTCTCTTCTATTATTTCAGAGCAATGGATGGCAGAGGTGTAAGCACCCGTATCAATTTTTACATCGATATTGAAGAGACCTAGGCTAGGAAAATCGACCTTATCTACACGACCTATTATTGGTTTTTGCATGGTGTTTTTTTATAGTTTATAAAAAAGTGGCGAAAAGTAATCAATTTACGAAATTTCAGAATATAAAAATGCATTAATTTTTCACCACTGAAAATTAAAATAAGTACCTTTGAAATAATGGGTGAAACAACGCTTAACGTACAGCTAAAAACATTGCCAAATCTGCCAGGAGTGTATCAGTTTTTTGATGCCGATGATAAAATTTTATACGTAGGAAAGGCCAAAAACCTTAAAAAGCGTGTAAGTTCTTATTTTAACAAACAGCACGATTATGGCAAAACCAAGGTGCTGGTTAAAAAAATTGCGAGCATTAAGCATATTGTGGTCAATACCGAAACCGATGCCTTGCTGCTTGAAAACAACCTGATAAAAAAATACCAGCCGCGGTATAATGTTATGCTAAAGGACGATAAGTCCTACCCCTGGATTTGTATTAAAAAAGAACGCTTTCCTAGAGTGTTTTCAACCCGGCGGGTAATAAAAGATGGCAGCGAATATTTTGGCCCCTATACCAGCATGAAAACGGTAAGCACTTTGTTGGGGTTAATAAAAGGCGTGTTTCAGCTTAGAACATGCAATTACGATCTGGCTCAAGAAAAAATAGATGCAGGAAAGTATAAAGTGTGTCTAGAGTACCATTTGGGAAATTGCAAAGGCGCGTGCGAAGGACTGGAAACCGAAACAGCCTACCACAACAACATTGCCGCTATACGGGAAATACTAAAAGGAAATTTTAAAGAGTCCTTGCATCAGTTTAAACAGCAAATGCAGCAGTATGCCCAAGACATGCTGTTTGAGGAAGCTCAGAAAATAAAGGAGAAAATAGAGATTTTAGAAAACTATCAAGCCAAATCTACGGTTGTAAACCCTAAGATTAGCAATGTAGATGTGTTTACCATAGTGAGCGACGAAAGCTACGGCTATGTTAACTTTTTACAACTCTCCTATGGTGCCATTATTAGGTCGCACACCCTAGAAATAAAAAAGAAGCTACAAGAAACCGACGAGGTCCTTTTAGAATTGGCCATTACCGAGCTGCGCCAACGCTTTAACTCAACCTCTAGAGAGATTTTTGTGCCTTTTAAAATAAACGTGGGCCATGATATAAAAGTTACTGTACCCAAATTGGGCGATAAAAAGCATCTTTTAGATTTGTCTTTACGAAATGCCAAATACCATAGAATGGAGCGCTTTAAGCAGGTGAAAATGACGGACCCCGACAAGCATGCTAACCGTATTATGGCACAAATGAAAGCCGATTTGCGGTTAAGTGAGGCGCCTCGCCATATCGAGTGTTTCGATAATTCGAATATACAAGGCACCAATCCCGTGGCGGCCTGCGTGGTGTTTAAAAACGGTAAGCCCAGCAAAAAGGACTACCGGCATTTTAATATAAAAACGGTGGTAGGGCCTGATGATTTTGCCTCGATGGAAGAAGTGGTGTACAGGCGTTATAAACGGTTGTTGGAAGAAGAAAAACCCTTGCCCCAACTTATTGTTATTGATGGAGGCAAAGGACAGCTGTCATCGGCGTTAAAAAGTTTAGATGCTCTGGGATTAAGAGGTAAAATAGCAATCATCGGGATTGCGAAACGTTTGGAAGAATTATTTTATCCAGACGATCCAATTCCCTTATATTTAGACAAAAAAAGCGAAACCCTAAAAATCATTCAGCAATTGCGTAACGAAGCACACCGTTTTGGAATAACGCACCATAGGGATAAACGAAGTAAAAGTGCCTTAAATACCGAGCTGGAAACCATTCCAGGAATTGGCGAGAAAACAATTGTTCAGCTGTTAAAGGCCTTTAAATCGGTAAAGCGCATAACCAATGCCAAGCTGGATGAGCTGGAAGATGTTGTGGGCTCGCACAAGGCAAACAAGATATATAATTATTACCACAAGCCATGAAAAAAACTTTAACCATAGTATTGCTTGCACTGCATATTGCTGTATTTGCACAGGACAACCAACCAGCCAGTCAGGCACCCCCCAAAAAAATAGGGTTGGTGTTAAGTGGTGGTGGGGCCAAGGGTCTAGCGCATATTGGGGTTTTAAAGGTAATAGATAGCTTGGGGATAAAAGTAGATTATGTTGCAGGAACCAGTATGGGATCCATAATAGGGGCATTGTACGCGTCGGGGTATTCGGGTAAGGATATCGACTCGATCTTTGAAGGGGTAGATTTCGATAAGATTATAAATGATGAACTGCCACGAAAGGCCAAAACATTTTACGAGCGAGACAACTCCGAAAAATATGCCATAACCCTGCCGTTCGACAAGTTTAAGCTCAAGCTGCCTTCGGCCTTGTCAAGGGGGCAAAATACGTTTAGCCTACTGTCTAAATTAACGTTGCATGTAAGCCATGTAGACGATTTTAGCCAATTGCCCATCCCGTTTTTCTGTATGGCAACCAATGTAGAAACAGGAGAGGCCGTAATTTTAGATCGGGGTAGCCTGCCTCAGGCCATAACGGCTAGCAGTGCCTTCCCGTCGTTATTTCAGCCTATAAATATAGATGGGAAACTGCTTATAGACGGTGGTGTTGCAGATAACTACCCTATTGAAGAGCTTAAAAGACGAGGTGCGGACCTAGTGATAGGTGTCGATGTTCAAGACGATTTGGCAACTAGAGACGAGCTGGATTCGGCCTTGGATGTGTTGCTTCAAATAAACAATTATCGCACAATTAATGCGATGAAATCGAAATCTAAAATCACCGATATTTATATAAAACCAGACATAGAAGCCTATACTGTGGTGTCTTTTGATGATGGTAGGGAGATTATTTTTAACGGCGAACATGCGGCAAGGGAAAAAATGCCTGAGCTTTTGGCACTTCAAAACCTTAGAGAGGCGCCTGTAAAGAACATGAAAATCCAGCCGGTAGATAGCGTTAAAATAAACGCTATTAACGTTTCTGGTAACTTAAAATACTCTAGAGCCTATGTTTTGGGGAAATTAAAATTTCGTCAGGGCGATAACATTAAATTCGATGCTTTTGTCGATGGGGTAAATAACCTGGCTGCTACCAATAATTTCGAGAGCATAAGCTATGGGTTTAAATCTGCTACAGAGCCCGGCGCATACAATATTGACCTTAAAGTGGTAGAAAGCAAGAAGAAAACGTTTTTAAAGTTTGGGGTGCATTATGACGATTTGTATAAAAGTGCTGCGTTGTTAAACATCACAAAAAAACAACTTATTATGGGCAACGATGTTGTTTCGCTCGATATTATTGCTGGAGATAATATTAGATACAATTTTGAGTATTACATCGATAAAGGGTTTTATTGGAGCATAGGACTAAAATCGCGTTTTAACCAATTTAAGCACGAAACCCCAAGCAGTTTCCTTTTTGAGGAGAGTTATTTCCCGGGGGTTAATCAGTTGGATATGAGGCTTAAGGATTTTACCAACCAAATTTATTTGCAAACGCTCTTCAGAAGGGATTTTTCGCTCACTTTGGGCGCAGAACACAAAAATCTTAAAGTGAGTACGCAAACCGTCCTGTTTAACAATAAAGAAACTGTTTTCGAAAATAGCGACTACCTTAGTTTGTTTGGCGGGTTAAAATTCGATACCTACGATAATAAGTATTTCCCAAACGAAGGCTTTTTCTTTGATGGTAATTTTCATGTGTATCTATATTCGTCGGATTACAATAATACGTTTTCTGAGTATTCTATAGGAAAGGCAACCATTGGTTATACCAAAAGTTTTACCAGTAAGCTTACCGCAAACATAACAACCCAAGGCGGGTTTAGGATAGGGGAAAATGAAGACCCGTTTTTAGACTTTGTTCTAGGAGGATATGGCCAGAATTTTATAAACAATTTTACTGCGTTTTATGGGTATGACTACTTTTCACTTTCTGGCGATAGTTTTATTAATGGCCGGTTTACACTGGATTACGAGCTGTTTAAAAAACACCATTTAAACTTAGCAGCCAACTATGCTAATGTAGACGACGATATTTTTTCGACAGGCGATTGGATTAATGCTCCAGACCATACGGGGTATGCTCTAGGTTATGCCTATGAAACGTTTTTAGGGCCTATAGAACTTAAGTATACTTGGTCGCCAGAGATTAAGGAGAATTACTTCTTTTTTAACTTAGGGTTTTGGTTTTAGAAAGATCGTTTGAAAAATCGTTGAAAAATTCGCATATTTGAAGGCATGAAACTCTTTTGGAAAGATTTGTTGCGTCATCTTCATTTTCTCATTAAGAGAAACCCCGAATAAATGACTTATTTTGTATCTTTATGCAAGACGTAGTCTAAGGCGATTATCGCACTTTGTTTAGTAGCATTCATATTTTTAAACCAAAACTAAAATGCCTTTTTATCATAAGTTAGGGAGCATTCCCCATAAACGACACATACAATTTAAAAAGCCAGATGGTAGTTTGTATTACGAACAATTGTTTGGCACCATAGGCTTCGATGGCATGTCTACCAACATGTATCACGAGCATCGGCCAACCCAGGTTAAGGAAATAAAAGACCAATATAGCGTAGCACCCAAAATAGCAAAGGCCAATAGCATACAGTCGTATAGATTTCATGGGTTTAAAGTGCCCCAAGAAACCGATTATCTAGACAGTCGAAAAACCGTGCTTACCAATAGCGACTGCAGTATTATACTTGCCGCACCCAAGCAATCTACAAAAGACTATTTTTACAAAAACACCGATGCCGACGAGCTAATATTTGTACATAAAGGCAGCGGTAAGCTTCGTACTATGTTGGGGAATCTCGATTTTAAGTATGGCGACTATTTGTTGGTGCCAAGAGGGATAATCTATAAAATAGATTTCGATACCGAAGACAACCGCTTGTTTATTGTAGAGTCGCGTCGTCCCATATACACTCCAAAACGTTACCGCAATTGGTTTGGGCAATTGTTGGAGCATTCGCCATTTTGCGAGCGCGATTTACGCCAGCCCCAAGAGTTGGAAACCTATAATGAGACTGGCGATTTTCTTATAAAAGTAAAAAAGCAAGACGATATTTTCGAGATGGTTTACGCCACACACCCGTTTGATGTGGTAGGCTACGACGGCTATAACTACCCTTATGCATTCTCCATTCACGATTTCGAGCCCATTACAGGGCGTGTGCACCAACCGCCACCAGTACACCAAACCTTCGAGACCGATGCGTTTGTAGTGTGCAGTTTTGTGCCTAGGTTATACGATTACCACCCACAAGCCATTCCAGCACCATACAACCACAGCAACATTGATAGCGATGAGGTGTTGTATTATGTAGATGGCGATTTTATGAGCCGAAACGATATCGATGCCGGGCACATATCGTTGCACCCTGCGGGAATTCCACATGGGCCACACCCAGGAGCCACCGAGCGAAGCATAGGAGAAGTAAAAACCGATGAGCTAGCCGTTATGGTAGATACCTTTAAGCCCCTTCAAATTACCGAGGACGCTTTAAAAATTGCAGATGAAGATTATTTTAAATCGTGGTTGGAATAAGGTTTAATAGAAGTAAGCTCTACTTTTGGTAGACGCTTTTCAACGTGAAAATAAAAATTAAATAAACTTGAAGAAATACTACAGAGGTTCAGAAAAACGGCAAAAGAGGCCATTTTTATCCTTTAGTTTCTTTAAAATACATTAAATATGAGCAAGAATATAGAATCAGTAAATTACGGGTTAGAAAAAATATTTGAAGGCGCCGAAGACTTTCTTCCGCTTTTAGGAACCGATTATGTTGAGTTTTACGTAGGCAATGCCAAGCAGGCAGCGCATTTTTACAAAACGGCTTTTGGATTTCAATCCTATGCCTATAAAGGTCTGGAAACAGGAAGCAGAGAAACCGTGTCTTATGTTTTAAAACAAGACAAGATACGATTGGTTTTAACCACACCATTAAACTCCAAGCACCCTATTAACGACCACATTGTAAAACATGGCGATGGTGTAAAAATCGTAGCACTTTGGGTAGACGATGCCAGAAGCGCATGGGAAGAGACCACCTCAAGAGGGGCAAAGTCCTATATGGAGCCAACAGTAGAGAAAGACGAGCATGGCGAAGTAGTACGTGCAGGAATTTATACCTATGGCGAAACCGTGCATATGTTTGTAGAACGCAAGAATTATACAGGGCAGTTTATGCCAGGCTTTGTAAAGTGGGAGTCCGATTACAACCCAGAACCTGTAGGGCTAAAGTTTATAGACCACATGGTAGGCAACGTTGGTTGGGGCGAAATGAACACTTGGGTAAAATGGTACGAAGATGTGATGGGCTTTGTAAATTTCCTATCGTTCGACGATAAGCAAATCCATACCGAATATTCGGCTTTAATGAGTAAGGTAATGAGCAATGGTAATGGCCGTATTAAATTCCCTATTAACGAGCCAGCCGAAGGAAAGAAAAAATCGCAAATAGAAGAATATTTAGATTTTTACGAAGGCCCAGGAGTACAACACATTGCTGTAGCCACAGACGATATTATAAAAACCGTTTCGGCATTGCGTTCTAGAGGAGTTGAGTTCTTGTCAACGCCGCCAGAAGAATATTATAAAGCTGTGCCAGGACGTTTAGATGAGTTTAGCCACGAGCTTCGCGAAGACATTGAAACCTTAAAGGGCCTGGGTATCATGATCGATGCCGATGAAGAGGGCTATTTGTTGCAGATCTTTACCAAACCAGTAGAGGACAGACCAACCCTATTCTTCGAAATTATACAGCGTATGGGCGCCAAAGGCTTTGGGGCAGGAAACTTTAAAGCGCTTTTCGAGTCTATTGAAAGAGAACAGGAAAAAAGAGGCACCCTTTAAAAGAAATATACCTTGTTAAATTATTAAAAACTCCATCACAATCTTGATGGAGTTTTTTTGTTTTAATACATTTGGAACAGTAATTGTAATTTATGTGAAGAAACACATTTTTTATGAAAACGAGTTACAATTATAAAAGCATAACAATGAACAAAACCTGCCTAATTACTATAGTGTTCTTTACCGCTTTCCAGCTGCTTCATGCCCAGGACGAATCGGCTTTTAAGGTAGGCGAATGGTTTCGTTTTGAAATGAGTTACAGCGGCTTTTTAAAAGCGGGCGAAGCCACCCTTGAAGTAAAGGATAATATGGTTGAGGGCAAACCCGTTTACCATGTGGTTGGTAAGGGGTGGACAACAGGCGCCATTAAATGGTTTTTTAAGGTTGAGGACCGCTATGAAAGTTTTTTCGACAAAACACACATAATCCCTTACAGGTTTATTAGAGATATTGATGAAGGTGGGCATACTAAAGATATCGAGATTAAATTTGATCACCAAGATCAAAAAGCATACGTAAACGATAAAAAACACCGGCAAAAATCGGTGATTAAAACAGAACCCAATGTTCAGGACATGGTATCTACGTTTTACTATTTACGTAACCAGCTGGATGTAGATAACCTAAACATAGGCGAAGAGGTGTTTGTAAACATGTTTTTCGATAAAGAAAACTATGGTTTTAAAATTAGATATTTAGGCGAAGAGACCATATCTACCAATTTTGGAAAAGTAAAAGCCCTAAAATTTAGACCTTATGTTATGGCTGGGCGGGTGTTTAAAGAGGAAGAAAGTTTAACCTTATGGGTTTCTAACGATAAAAATAGAGTACCTTTGCGAGTAAAGGCAGATTTAGCGGTGGGCTCCTTAAGAGCTGACCTAGACGCTTTTAAAGGGTTAAAACATCCATTTAAAATAGTAGTAGAAAATTAATGAGTACACATATAACCAACCAACTACAAGAGAAGTTTGATAGCATAGGACAGGACCTAAACACCCACCTAGAAGGTTTGCTTTATAGTAAACCCATAAATTATTGGGACTACATACAAACCGATGCCTTGTTGGATTTACAAACCCAACGCACCGTATTGCCAGACGAGATGGTGTTTATTATGTACCATCAAATAAACGAGCTGCTGTTTAAAATGATTCTTTGGGAAATAGATCAGGTTGCTAAGTGCGAAGCGCTTACGGCAAAGATCTTTTCAGAAAAGCTTATGCGTATTAGCCGTTATTTCGACATGCTAACTTCCTCATTCAACATTATGAGAGAAGGTATGGAGGTCGAACAATACAACAAATTTAGAACCACACTAACCCCGGCAAGCGGATTTCAAAGTGCCCAGTACAGGAAAATAGAATTTGCTTCAACAGAGCTTATTAACCTAATTGATAACAGGTTTAGGGAAACCATAGATAGAAACACCTCTTTTGAGCATGCTTTCGAGCATTTATACTGGCAAGCCGCTGGAAAAGATTACAAAACAGGCAAGAAAAGCTATTTATTAACAGTTTTTGAGGAGCGATACAAAGATGAATTTATTAGATTTGCGAAATTCTATAACACAAACAACCTGTGGACGAAGTTTAAAACCCTTCCCGAAGCAGTTAAAGAAGATAAAGGGTTAATAGAAGCCATGCGCCATTACGACCATACCGTAAACATAAAATGGGTTATGGCACATTACAATACAGCCAACCATTATTTAAACATTGGCGGAAAAACAGCAGAGGCAACAGGAGGAAGTGAATGGGTAAAATACATGCACCCAAAATATCAAAGAAGAATATTTTTTCCAGAATTATGGACAGAAGACGAATTAAAGCATTGGGGAGAAAATGTTTAATGTTAATAGCAGTTTGGTTAGTTGCCAGCTGCAAGGAAGACCCAAAGCCCCAAATTGAACCAACCGAAGAACTAGCCGTAATCCAACCAGAAGAGGTTTACGAGTTTGGGTTTAATCTTAACGATTTTATCGTGAAGCGTGATACCGTACGCTCTGGCGATACGTTTGGGGTTATTATGGAGCGCAACAAACTGGGCTACCCCAAAATTTATCAAATTGCAGAACAGGCCAAATCAGATTTCGATATTCGCTCGTTGCAAATCGGGAAGCCGTACACACTGCTTTGTTCAAAAGATACATTGCAAGAACCCAAATGCTTTATTTACCAGCCCAATAAGGAGGAATACGTGGTTATTAACTTTCAAGATTCCATTCATACCTATAAAAGCCGAAAGCCCATAACTTATGTCGAGAAAGAACTTTCGGGGGTTATAAACAATAGTATTTCGCAAACTTTGGAAGAAAAGGGCATAAGCCCAAGACTGGCCTATAAACTAGCCGATGAGATTTACGCTTGGACGATAGATTTTAGACGGTTGCAAAAAGGAGACCGTTTTAAGGTAATTTACACCGATAAGTATATAGACGATAGCATTTATGGTGGTATAAATGAAATAAAAGCGGCCTATTTCGAGCATAAATCAGAGCCATTTTATGCGTTTGAATTTAAAACCGATACCGTAAAGGGCATTGTAGATTATTTTAACGAAGATGCCAAAAACCTAAGGCGGGCCTTTTTAAAGGCGCCCGTTAAGTTTAGCCGCATATCGTCTAGATATAACCTTAGGCGCCGTATAGCGCTTTATGGCAACCGCATTCGCCCCCATAAGGGTACAGACTTTGCCGCCCCCGTTGGTACACCCATCATGGCCACGGCAAACGGTACCGTTGTAAAGTCAAGCTATACAAGAGGCAATGGAAATTATGTTAAGGTTAAACACAATTCGGTGTACTCAACACAATACCTTCACATGAGCAAACGCAAGGTGAAAGTAGGCGATTTTGTAAAACAAGGCGATGTGATTGGTTTGGTAGGAATGACAGGAAATACCTCTGGCCCACACGTGTGCTATAGATTTTGGAAAAATGGCAGTCAGGTAGATCCGTTTAAACAAAAACTGCCCGAGGCCAAACCTATTTCCGACAGCTTAAAAACACGGTTTTTAGACGCTATTGCACCAGTTAAATTGCAGTTGGATAACATCTCTTTTGCCGAGGAGACCTTGTTAGAAAACCCGCTAGAAGAAAATCTAATAAGTCAAGTGCAGTAACCGCATGGCCCTACCCAAAATTAACCCCACACATACAGCTGCTTGGACCAAACTTCAAGCGCATTTTAAACAGGTGGAGAACCTATCGATTAAGCAAATGTTTGCTCAAGATGCAGCACGTGCGAATAATATGTCTATTAGGTGGGAGGATTTTCTTGTTGATTTTTCAAAAAACAGGGCGACTAACGAAACGCTTGAGTTGCTTTTAGAGCTTGCAAAAGAGGTTAAGTTGGAACAAGCCATCGAGGCTTATTTTTCAGGAGAAAAAATAAATGAAACCGAAAATCGCGCTGTGCTTCATACGGCATTAAGGGCCAACCAAACAACAGCGGTTTTTGTTGATGGAAAAAATGTAGTTCCCGATATTTATGCTGTAAAACATAAAATGAAAGCATTTACCAATGCGGTTGTAAACGGGGGAAAAACAGGGTATACAGGAAAGCCGTTTACCGATGTTGTAAACATTGGTATAGGCGGCTCTGATCTTGGGCCAGCCATGGCGGTCGATACCCTAAAATACTATAAAAACCATTTAAGAACGCATTTTGTAAGCAATGTTGATGGCGACCATGTTGCCGAAATCCTAAAAACACTAAACCCCGAAACAACCCTGTTTGTGGTTGTGTCTAAAACCTTTACCACACAAGAAACACTTACAAACGCACAAACCATAAAAACGTGGTTCTTGCAGTCTGATGCAAAAGCCGATGTGGCCAAACATTTTGTAGCCGTTTCTACATCTGAAGAGAACCCTCAGGTGTTTGGAATTGATAAAGACAACATTTTTTTAGTTTGGAATTGGGTTGGCGGGCGTTTTTCGTTGTGGAGTGCGGTAGGTCTAACCATAAGTTTGGCTTTAGGATACGACAATTTTGAAAAGCTGCTTGAAGGTGCCAACAAAATGGATAACCATTTTAAAAGTGCATCGTTTAATAAGAATATTCCGGTGGTTTTAGCGATGCTGTCTGTATGGTACAACAACTTTTTTAATGCCGAAAGCGAGGTGGTTATTCCGTATTCCAGTTATTTAAATACTCTGGCAAAATACCTGCAACAAGGCACTATGGAAAGTAACGGCAAAAGTATTGACCGAAATGGAGAAGCTGTAGACTACCAAACTGGAACCATTATTTGGGGTGGCCCAGGAACAGATTCGCAGCATGCGTTCTTTCAGTTGTTTCACCAAGGGACTAAGTTAATCCCAGCCGATTTTATTGGGTTTGTAAATGCGCTTCACCAAAATAACAATCACCAGGATAAGCTTATTTCAAACTTTTTGGCGCAAACCGAGGCTTTGCTAAACGGTAAGACCAAAGCAGAAGCTGTGCAGGAACTAGAGGCTAAAGGGGTTTCTAAGACCGAAATAGACAGGCTGCTGCCATACATGGTTTTTGAGGGCAATAAGCCAACCAATACCCTTTTTATAAACAAGCTAACACCAGAGAGTCTCGGGAAACTTATCGCGTTATATGAGCATAAGATTTTTGTGCAAGGGGTAGTTTGGAATATTTTTAGCTACGACCAATTTGGCGTAGAATTAGGCAAACAATTGGCCGGCCATATTTTAAAAGACTTCAAGGCTGCCAACATAGGGCATCACGACCCATCTACACAGCATTTAATCGCATATTACAAGGCGTTAAAAAGCTAATTGTTAATTAATTTGTTGATTAAAATATTGTATTTATCTGATAACAAGTAAATAAGCCTTTAAATTAGGAAAGCTGTTTTTAGTAGAAAAATAATATGCATGCATAATTAACAATTACGTAATGTATAATAGATAAAGTTGCGTAATTTTGCCGAAAATTAAAACCAATTATCTTTTAATAACATGAGAAACATTACTAGATTATTTATGGCAGTAGCATTTATGTTTACTGCTTTTTCTATGGCACAGAGCACCATAACAGGTACGGTAAAAGATGCCGAAATGAACGCCCCGTTACCTGGAGCAAACATTGTTGAGAAAGGAACTTCAAACGGTGTGTCTTCAGACTTTGACGGAAACTTTACTTTAACTACAGAGGCCGCCTCTGGCGAAGTGGTTATTTCGTATGTAGGTTACGGTAAAGTAACATTATCTTTTAATGGCAACGCTAACTTAGGCGAAATTGCCTTAACACCAGACAATTCTTTAGAAGAAATCGTTATTATAGGAACTGGAATTGTTGATTTGGCAGAGGGAAGAGAAACTCCTGTAGCAGTATCTACAATAAAAGGAGCAGACATTCAATTAAAATCTGCTGGAAATGTTGAATTTGGTGAAGCATTAAAAAACACTCCTTCAGTTTACGTGTCTAACCAAGCTGGTGGTTTTGGAGATAGCCAGATATTTTTAAGAGGTTTTGACCAAACCAACACAGCTTATATGTTAAATGGTCAACCAATTAATGGTATGGAAGATGGTAGAATGTATTGGTCTAACTGGTCAGGAATGAGTGACGTTGCTAATGCTGTACAGGTACAAAGAGGTTTAGGTGCTTCTAAATTAGCCATTTCTTCAGTAGGTGGAACGGTAAACATTGTATCTAAAACAACAGATAAAACACAAGGTGGTTTTGTAAGATTTCTATCAGGAAACGATAGCTATTTTAAAGGAACGGCTTCTTATGATACAGGTTTAAGTGATAAAGGATGGGCTTTCTCATTTCTTGTAGACCATTGGCAAGCCCATAGAAAATATTCTATAGGAACAGCAGGGCAAGGTCAGAACTACTTGATATCGGTTGGGTATAAGCCAAACGATAAACACGCCTTCAACTTCCTATTAACAGGAGCGCCACAATGGCACGACCAAAACTTTTCAGAAGACTTAGAGTTTTACCAAACTTATGGTGAAAAAGCTAACGATAACTCAGGGTTCCTAAACGGTGAACGTTTTACAGAAAGACGCAATTATTACCACAAACCAGTGGCAAACTTAAACTGGGACTTTAATATTAATGACAAATTAGACTTATCTACTGTAGCATATGCTTCTTGGGGCCGCGGTGGCGGAACGGGTAATGTAGGTAATGGTCGTATTAGAAATGGAGATTTAGGCATTAGTGGTTTAAACGAAAGAGAAATTAATTTTGATGCTATCGTTGAAAATAACATTGCTACTGCCGATGCAAATGGTAATGGTAATTTTGGTGACTCTTACTTAAGAAGATCTTCTGTTAATGCGCATAACTGGTACGGATTGTTGTCAAACTTAAACTATGAAGCCAATGAAAATTGGAACATGAACATAGGAGTAGATGGAAGAACGTACAATGGTATTCACTTTAGACAATTAGAAAACAAACTAGGGCTTAATGGTTATAATGATAACTTTAGAACAGATCGCCCAAGTGATTATGTAATTACCGAAACATTTGAAGCAAACCCATGGTCAGCTTTATTTGATTACGCCGATGACGATCAACGTTATGACTATAACTACGAGGAAGTTATACAATACGTGGGTGGTTTTGGTCAAGTAGAATATAAAAACGATAGTTTCTCAGCATTTGTGCAAGGAGCAGTTTCTACGCAATCATATCAAAGAGAAGGATTCTTTTCTGGATATGGTGATGGAAAAGGAAAATCTGAAAAAGTTAGTAAAGCAGGATACAACATTAAGGGGGGAGCAGCATATAAATTAAACGATGAGCACGCCTTATTTGCTAATGCTGGTTTTTATTCAAGACAGCCGTTTTTAGACAATATTTTCGCTAATGTTAGATATAGCAATGAGTTAGCTTCACCAGAAGTAGATAATGAAGAAATCCTTTCTTTCGAAGGCGGCTACCGCTTTAAAAATAAAGTGTTAAGACTTAACATAGATGTTTATAATACCGAATGGGGTAACAGATACTTGGCAATCAATGGGCCAGTACAGCCAGGAGATGACGGTATGGTTGGAACAAGCGACGATCAGTTTAGTACCTATAGAATGACCGATGTTACTCAAGTACACAGAGGTGTGGAATTTGACTTTGAATACAGACCTGTTGCAGCTAATTGGAGCTTAAAAGGATATGGTTCTTTAGGGAACTGGAAGTATGATGGAGAAACGCCTTACACATTACAAAATGACGATACTGGTAATTTCATTACAACAGATGGTAAAGTCGATCTAACCGATGTGAAAGTAGGTAACGCACCTCAAACTTCTTTTGGATTAGGACTTAGTTTTGATTTGTTGGATAATCTATCGGTGGACGGAACATATAATATTTACACAGATTTATACGAGTTTGTAGACCCTTCAGATGTTGCAGCCGAAGCTTTAGCTGGAGGCAAGTACGAATCTGTTAGGTTGCCTGCTTATGCCTTAGCTGATGCTGGTTTAACGTATAAGTTTAAATTAGGAGTAAACGAAATAGTGTTCAGAGGGAATGTGTATAATTTATTTAACGAATCATACATTAACCAAAGAGATAGTTTTGGATATTATTTAGGAATAGGAAGAACATGGAATGCAAGCATCCGTTATAACTTCTAATCTTAGAAAATAAGGTATTAAAAACCCCTTCAAATTGAAGGGGTTTTTTTATGGGTTTATTCATTACCTTTGTGAAGATATAAATAACTAATTTTTAAAAATATGTACGATACCGTAAAAACACTACACTCTTATTGGGCCTACATTGTTTTGCTAATTCTTTTTATTGCTGCAATAAACAGTTTGGTAAAGCGCGCCACAGGAAAGGACTACTTGGCCTTCGATTTTAGAATCTCCTTATTTGCGCTAATTGTGTCCCACTTACAGTTACTAATAGGAATTGTGCTTTATCTGGTCTCTCCTAGAATGGCCCTTTTTGGAGATTTGGGCATGGGAGGCATTATGAAAAACGAAGTTGCTAGACTATACTTAATAGAGCACCCTATAATTAACCTTATTGCAATTGCCTTAATTACCATAGGCTATTCAAAACACAAGAAAAAGCTTATCTCTAAGGCTAAGTTCAATACCATAGCCATATTTTATACCATAGCCCTAGTGTTGTTTCTTTCTAGAATACCTTGGGATGTATGGTTGTCATAACCTATAAAAAAAGCGACTCATTCGAGTCGCTTTTTTTTTTATAGCTGTTTATTTTACTGCAAGCTTATTCTACAACCTCTTTTAAAATGTAAACATATACCGGGAAGTGGTCGCTAAACCCGTCGGTAAAACTGCTGTTGGAAAAACTGCGCTTGGGGTAACCTTTCCATCTGCCATGCTTGTTCACTAGGTAGTTTTTGTTAAAAATACCTGCTTTGTAGTACCTAAACGAAGAGAAGTCTTTTTCCAGTAGCGGCTGGGTAATTAAAATCTGATCAAATAAACTCCAGCTGTCTCTATAAGCATTAGAGCCTAGACCTTTTTTAAAGAAACTTTCCATAGGGTTGTAAATGCCTTTAAAATCAACCTTCTCTTTGTCGTCTTCTGTTTTTAAAACCTTTTTAAGGCTGTCGTTGGTAGGGTCGTCGTTAAGGTCGCCCATAATAAAAACCTTGGCGTAGGGGTCTATATTTTGAAGCGAGTCTACAATCTTTTTAGACAATTTTGCGGCGGCAACACGCTTAGGTCTGCTTCTGGCTTCACCACCACGGCGCGATGGCCAGTGATTAACCAAGATATGAATCATTTCCCCATCAAGTTTTCCGCTAACAAGCAGTTGGTCTCTGGTGTAAATACGGTCTCTAGAGTTGTCGTCGTATATTACAAGCTCGTGCTTGCTGGTATGCAAGGGGGTAAAAAGAGCTTTTTGGAATAATAGCCCAACATCAATCCCACGAACATCGGGCGAGTCGTAATGTACAATGCCGTAGTCGTGGTTAAAAAGTTGTGGGTCGTTAATCAAATCTTCAAGAACGGCTCTGTTTTCCACTTCAGAAACCCCAATAATGGCGGGTGCGTTTTGGGTTACGTCTTTACCAATATCGGCAATAACCCGTGCCATGTTTTGTACTTTCTTTTTGTAAACACTTTCAATGTCGCCTTTCATTTCCATAATAGGGCTGGCTTCATCTAGTTTTTTGGTATCATTCTCAGTATCAAAAAGGTTCTCAAGGTTGTAGAAGGCAACCGTGTGGGCGATGTACTTTTTTTCGTTTTGGGCATGTAATGAGAAGCCCATTAAAACGAATAAAAAAAGCGCTGAAAGTTTAAAATGTTTCATCAAAATCAATATGTTATGTTATTGTTATCTAAATACAAATGTTACGCCAAAAGTAGATATTTATTATAAATAATGTAAATTTGCAAGCTTTAAATAATTATTATTTATCGCTAAAAGAACTATTAACTATAACTCATAGTATGAAAAAAGGATTATTTATTTTTTTATTTGGAATGCTTTCTACAATTACAGCTGTTTCGCAGCAGACTGTGGTTAAAGGAAGTGTATCTGAAGGAGAGTCTTTCGAGCCTATCCCAGATGTTATTGTAACTATTGAAGGCAGCGAGCTTTCTACAACAACAAATGCTTCGGGAGAATTTCAGTTTTTGCAATCGGTGCCTTTAGGCGAACAGGTTTTGAAGGTTTCCAAAAGCGGGTATGTTTCTAAACGCTACCCCATTGTGGTTAACCAAGGACAAGAGGTTAACATTACCGACATGACGTTGGATAAAGTGGTTACAAAAGCCGATTTGTTTACCATTACCCTGTCTGACGATGAATTGAACGACGACACCAGCGGCATGGACAACATCTCTGGTTTGTTGCAGTCTTCTCAAGATGTGTTTCAACGCACAGCAGCTTTTGAGTTTAGCTCGTCTTTCTTTAGAGTAAGAGGTTTAGACTCTGAAAACGGTTCGGTTTTGATAAACGGAATCGAAATGAACAAGCTGTACAACGGGCGTCCGCAATGGAGTAACTGGGGTGGCTTAAACGATGTGCTTCGCAACCAAGAATTAACCACGGGCTTACAGCCTTCGGCTTATAACTTTGGCGGTATTCTAGGAACAACCAACATGAACGTAAGAGCCTCGCAATACAGAGAAGGCGGCCGAATTACCTATTCAACATCTAACCGAAGCTATACCAACCGCTTAATGGCAAGTTATGCCTCGGGCATGTTAAAAGGCGACTGGGCTTTTACCTTTATGGTAGGAAGACGTTGGGGTAAAGAAGGCTACCAAGAAGCCACACTTTACGATTCGAACTCGTTTTTTGCCTCTGTCGAGAAAAAACTTGGCGACAAGCACAGCATAAACTTCACCTCGATTTACACGCCTAACCGACGCGGAAAATCGTCGCCAAACACTCAAGAAGTATACGATTTAAAAGGTATAAAGTACAACGAGTACTGGGGATGGTACGATGGTGAGAAGAAAAACTCAAGAATAAAAGAAATAGAAGAGCCTGTTTTAATGCTTAACCACTATTGGGATATTAGCAAGAAAACACAGTTAAATACTAATGTGGCTTACCAATTTGGTAAACAAGGAAATAGCCGTTTAGATTATGCTGGTGGTGGAAACCCTAGCCCGGCTTATTACCAAAATTTACCAAGTGCATTTTTAGAAGATGGCGATTTAGCAGGGGCCTATGCTGCCGAGCAAAATTTTATTAACGATGGCCAAATAGATTGGGAAACCATTATAGGGGCTAACCTAAACAATAACATTGCCGTTAATGGAAGCAATTATGCTGCTTACGCACTTTACGAAGATAGAAACGACGATAAGCAACTAATGGTAAACTCTATTTTAAGTTCAGAACTTAACGAGAACATTTTATTAAATGCATCGATTAATTATAAAAAACTGAAATCGGAGAACTTTGCAGAGATTATCGACCTGCTTGGTAGTACCACAGGATACCTTAACAAAGATAGCTATGCGTTATCTGATGCCATGGCACCAAACGATTTAAACAATCCAGATTATGTGGCTTTTGAAGGCGATAGGTTTAAATATAACTACAATATTTTTGCCGATGAGGTTTCTGGACACGCCCAAGCACAATTTAAGTACTCAAAAGTAGACTTTTACGCGGCAGCAAGCTATACCAATACCCAATACCAAAGAGAAGGGTTGTACAGAAACGGCCGTCATGCCAATAACTCGTATGGTAAAGGCGATAAGCTAACCTTTAATGGCTTTGGTGCCAAGGGAGGGTTTACCTATAAAATTTCAGGAAAACACCTTATCGATGTTAATGGTGGGTATATTACACAAGCTCCAAACTTTAGAAACGTGTTTACCAATTCTAGAGAAAGCCATGATTACGTAGGTACGGTAAACGGCAACAAACTTTCTAATGTAGAGTTGGTTGAAGAAAAAATTACTTCGGTCGATGCAAGTTATATTTTCCGTTCGCCAATAGTGAACGCTAAATTAACAGGGTACTATACCCTAATGGAAGATGCTAACGAAATCTCATTCTTCTTTACCCAAGGAGGAAGCGGAACAGGATTCCTACAGGAAGTTCTAACAGGTATCGATAAGCAACATATTGGAGGAGAACTAGGCATCGAAGCCCAAGTGTTACCAACCCTTAAACTTAAAGGGGTAGCTTCTGTAGGGCAGTTTACTTATGCCAACAACCCTAATATTTATACAACCTCCAGTTCAGAAGATTTTGTAAACGATGCCGGTGTAGATTTGGTAGCAGACAACGAGGTATCGGTAGCAAATTTAAAAGATTATAAATTAGCGAGTGGCCCACAGCACGCATACTCTGTAGGGTTCGAGTACCGCGATCCAGATTACTGGTGGTTTGGTGCAACCGTAAATTATTTTAACAATACGTATGTCGATGTAAGCCCATTAGCAAGATCGGAAAGATTTTACCTAGCAGATGATGGCCTGCCATTTAATGACTACAATGAAAATGTAGCCCAAGAGCTTTTAAAGCAAGAAAAATTTGACGATTATTTTACAGTGAATTTAATAGGAGGAAAGTCTTGGAAAGTAGGCGACTATTACATTGGCCTTTTTGCTAGTGTTAACAACCTACTAGATGAAGTATACAAAACAGGTGGTTACGAACAAGGAAGACGTTCTGATTACAGAACCCTTAGAGACGACGTAAACCTGCCTAAACGTGTGTTTGGACCAAAATATTGGTACGGACGTGGGGCTACTTACTTTGTAAACCTTAACTTTAGATTCTAAAAAAAACTGAAAAAGAATACATTAATTAAAAACATTAAAACTTATGAAAGCGAATAAATTTTTAACACTGTTTTTTGGTATGATAGCGGCCTTAGCTATTGTATCATGTGTTCAGGATGATGATTTTAACATCCCATCTTCTTTTGGCGATGAAGAAAATGAAAAACTTGAAGCATTAATCGCTTCTTCAACTGTAATAAGTATAGCAGAAGCGAAGGCCATGTACGAAGAGGGCGAATTTATAGACCCTGTAGATACCGAAATCTATATAAAAGGTTATGTGTCGTCTTCCGATAGAACAGGAAACTTCTTTAAGGAGTTCTTTATCCAAGATTCGCCAACAAACCCAACCACGGCCATTAAAGTGGTTTTAAACCTAGTAGATACCTATAACAAATACAATGTAGGTCGTGAGGTTTATGTCAACTTAAACGGACTTTATATTGGTGAAGAGCGTGTTGGTAATGGGGTAATAACCATTGGTGGCGGAACAGAAACCGACCAATACGGAACGACTGTTACACAGTTAAGCAGCAATCAAACGCAAAACAAAGTATTACGTTCAACAGTTACCGAAGAAATGGTGCCGTTAGAAGTAAGCTTTTCACAAATTTCTGGAGCTCACGTAGGACTTTTAGTAAAAGTTAATGGTGTAGAGTTTGAAGATAGTTTAGAAGGAGAACGTTATTTCGATTCGGAGCAGGATTTCGATACAAGAAGAACCTTACAAGCATGCGACGGGTTCGATTATTCAAACTTTCAGTTAGAAACAAGTGCCTTTGCTTCGTTTAAGTACGAATTATTACCTACTGCAAACGGTGCTATTACTGCTGTGGTTAACAAAACTTTCGATGGCGCTAGCTTGGTGTTAGCATTAAACGATTTAGACGGTGTAAACTTTACCGATACAAGATGTTCTTTGTTGAATATTGAGGATTTCTCGGTGGTTTTAGAAGAAGATTTTGAGTCTATGCCAACAGGTACTACTGTTAGTGGTAATGGATGGACTGCTTACGCAGAGGAAGGGAACTACAATTGGAGAGTTCTTAATTCTAGCGACAATCAAAACAACACGAACATTGCTTCTATGGGAGCTTATAACTCGGGAACGCCAGTAAATATAGCTTGGTTAATTTCCCCTGCTATCGATTTGGATGCACAAGACCTTGAGTTTGTTAGTTTTGAATCGTCTAATAGTTTTTCTGATGATAGTGAATTAGAATTGTTAATATCAACCGATTGGGATGGAAACCAGGCAAACATTGCTACAGCGACATGGAGCGCATTGCCAGGGACAATAGTGGGTGATAGCACTCATTACCAAGATTGGGTAGGGTCTGGACTAATTAGTTTAAGCGAGTACTCGGGTAATGTTTATATTGCATTTAAATATGTAGGAGGCGATAATAGTGGTAGTAATGCTCCAAGTACAGGAACTATTGATGGTACCTTTGAAATAGATAATTTTAGAGTATTGGTTGAAAACTAATACATTATTGATTTAGAAATATAAAAAAACCTTGCAATTCGCGAGGTTTTTTTGTTTAAACGGTTTCCAAAACAATGTATACGGGAAAGTGGTCGCTATACCCGCCTTGGTATTTTTTACCAACATACGTCCTAAAGGGCGTGGCTTTGTATTTGCCTCTAAAAACCTGTAAAAAGCGCTCGTTAAAAATAGCGCTTTCTCTGTAGGTAAGTGCGCCTTGCTGCGTTTCAAAAAAATTGGTGCTAAACAAAATCTGATCAAATAAATTCCATGCTCTATAATGCACCGTGGTGCCTTTATTGTGTGATTGAAGCGTCGCCATAGGGTTGTAAAGGCCTTGAGTTTTCGAAAGATGCTTTAGGCTTTTGCTAAAGGGGTCGTCGTTAAAATCGCCTAAAACCAAAATTTTAGGATTGTCATGTTCAGCTTTTATAATATCTATAATTTCAATAACCTTTTTAGCAGCAGCCAGACGTTTTTGGGCCGTTACGTCCTCGCCACCATGACGCGATGGCCAATGGTTTACAAGAACGTGTATAAGCGTGCCGTTTAAGGAGCCAGAGACCAAAAGAATGTCGCGCGTATAGTCCTTGCTGCCATCGTCGTTGTAAATGTTTAAGGGGAAGGTTTCGGTGTGAACCACATTAAAAACCCGTGTGTTGTAAAGTAAGGCGACATCAATGCCGCGTTCGTCGGGAGAGTTGTAGTGCACAAAATCGTAATGAAACGCTTTTAGGTCGCTTGCTGTGATTAAATCTTTTAAAACCCGTTTGTTTTCCACTTCGGCAAACCCAATAAGAGCAGGAGGAAACCCGGTGTCTTCCATTCCTATATGTTTTATGGCATAACCAAGTTTGTGTATTTTATTGTAATACCGCTTGGACGTCCACTTTTTTGCCGAATCCGGTAAATAATCATCGTCATTGGTGGCCGCGTCATTGTAAATGTCAAAAAGATTTTCGAGATTGTAAAAGGCTATGGTAAATTGCTTTTTTTGCATGTTAAGACCTTATTTTCTATAAATATACAGATTAATACATTTTCTATTTTGCAAGAATTGCTTTAATACTTGTAACTTTGCATCTATGTTAGAAAAGAAGAATATAGCGTTAGAGAGTGCTGTGCTGATTGGGGTAGTAACCCAAGATCAAGACGAGCAGAAGTCTAAAGAGTATTTAGACGAATTGGAGTTTTTAACATATACTGCCGGTGGTGAGGTGGTCAAGCGGTTTACCCAAAAGTTAGACACCCCCAATCCCAAAACCTTTATTGGCTCGGGTAAACTGGAGGATGTTAAGACGTTTATTAAGGAACACGAGGTGGGAACGGCTATTTTTGACGACGAGCTTTCGCCGGCCCAAGAGCGTAACATCAGTAGGATTTTAGAGTGTAAGGTTTTAGACAGAACAAACTTAATTTTAGACATCTTTGCCCAACGTGCAACAACCAGCTACGCCAGAACACAGGTAGAGTTGGCACAATGCGAATACTTGTTGCCGCGATTAAAAGGGATGTGGACCCACTTAGAAAGGCAAAAAGGAGGTATTGGTATGCGTGGTCCCGGAGAAACCGAAATAGAAACCGATAGACGTATTGTACGCGATAAAATAGCCCTGCTAAAAGAAAAAATAAAAACCATCGATAAACAAATGGCGGTTCAGCGTGGTAACCGCGGGCAATTAATTCGTGTGGCCTTGGTGGGGTATACCAACGTTGGCAAATCGACCTTAATGAATGTGGTGAGTAAAAGTGAGGTCTTTGCCGAAAACAAACTGTTTGCCACATTAGATACAACGGTAAGAAAAGTTGTGATTAAAAACCTACCGTTTTTAATGACCGATACCGTTGGGTTTATAAGAAAATTGCCCACACAATTGGTTGAGAGTTTTAAGAGCACCTTAGATGAAGTTAGGGAGGCCGATTTGCTGTTGCACGTTGTAGACATTTCACACCCCAATTTTGAAGAGCACATCGAGTCGGTAAACAAAATATTAGACGAAATTAACAGTGCCGATAAGCCAATCATCATGGTGTTTAATAAAATTGATGCCTACGAAGCAGAACCTTTTGATGAAACCGATTTAATGACCCCGCGAACACCGGCCAACTATTCGTTAAAGGAATGGAAACGCACCTGGATGAATAAAATGGAAGGCAACGTTTTGTTTATTTCAGCTTTAAATAAAGAAAATCTAGAGGCCTTCAGAAAAAAAGTATATCAAGAGGTAAGGCGCATTCATGTGACAAGATTCCCCTACAATAATTTTCTGTACCCCGACTACGATGAAAACGAGCAGCAAGAATAAGAGGAACAGTGCTGTTAAAAAAGAAACCAACCAATAAACAAGCCGCTTTAACGTTTTAACGTATATGGGAAAAATAAAGGCGTTATTTAAAAGTAAGCTTACCAAATGGTTGGCAATGGCTTGTGGTGGGGTGGTATTGTTTTTTTTACTGCTTTATGGTGGTGTTTATGTCGGGGTTTTTGGTAAACTGCCTTCAAAAGAGGCTCTAGGAGCTTTAAAGCAGGAAAAAGCCACCCAAGTTTTAGATAAAAATGGCACGTTAATAGGGAAGTACTACATTTACGATAGGCAGCCTTTAGCCTATAAAGCGTTTCCTAAGCATTTAATAGACGCCCTTATTGCCACCGAGGATGTGCGCTTTTACGAGCACAATGGTATTGATGGTAAGAGTTTGCTTCGGGTTTTTTTTAAGAACATTCTTATGGGCGATGCCTCGGCAGGTGGTGGTAGTACCATAACCCTTCAATTGGCCAAAAACCTGTATGGCAGGCAGCAATACGCCTTGTTTGGCGTGCTTATAAATAAATTTAAGGAGGCCGCAGTAGCAAGACGCCTAGAAGCTGTTTATTCAAAAAAAGAGCTGCTAACCCTCTATTTAAACACCGTGCCATTTCCAGATAATACCTATGGCATAGAAAGTGCTTCGCAAAAGTTTTTTAATAAAACGGCTTCGGCTTTAACCGTATCAGAGGCAGCAACCCTAATTGGCACATTAAAAGCCAATAGTTATTACAACCCCAGAAAGTATTTAAAAAGAAGCGAAGCCAGACGCAATGTGGTTTTAGACCAAATGGTGAACTATAGTTTTATGGATAAGGCTGAAGCCGAAAAAATAAAACAGGACAGCTTAACATTGGATTACCATTCTTTTAATCACGATGTGGGTCTAGCGCCCTATTTTAGGGCTCAAGTTAAAAAAGAAGTTAGCCAGATTTTAAAAGACCATAAAAAACCGAATGGCAATCGTTACGATCTTTATCGGGACGGATTGGTCATTCATACCACCCTAGATGCAACCATGCAGCAATATGCCGAAGCAGCGATGCGTGAACACCTAAAGGCTCTACAGAAGCGTTATGAAGCCTCTTATGGCGAAGCAGCACCGTGGCAGAATAAGGACTTTTTAATACAAACCCTAAAGAAAACGCCCGCTTTTCGCCAGCTTAAAAGCAAGGGTCTGAGCGATGCGGCCGTTATGGATACGTTGGCAATAAAACGAGAGTTAAATGTGTTTAACTGGGATGAAACGCCTACACAATCCATGTCGGTAATCGATAGTTTGTCGCACTATTTAAAGTTTTTAAATACAGGCATGTTGTCTGTAGAACCAGCAACAGGCGCTATAAGAACCTATATTGGAGGGGTTGATTACCGTTATTTTAAATACGATCACGTCTCGCAAAGCCAACGCCAAGTGGGATCGACCTTTAAGCCTTTTGTTTATACTTCGGCCATAGAATCGGGTATAAAGCCTTGTAAATACTATACGTTAGAAGCCATAACCTATACCAATTACGACAACTGGAAGCCAACCAATTCGGGCGAAGCTCCAGAAAATGCAAAACATCTTAACTACAGTTTAGAAAAGGCGTTAAGCCAATCGGTAAATACAATTGCCGTTAAGGTGTTGCACGATGTGGGTATTTCTAAGGTTATTGCGCAAGCCCAAAAAATGGGCCTTAAAACAGAGCTTCCCGCCGAACCTTCTTTAGCCTTGGGAACTGCCGAAATAACCATTAAGGAATTGGCTGGCGCTTATGCTAGTTTTGTTAATGAAAGCAGGCCGGTAACGCCGTATATGATTTCAAAAATTGAAGACCAACGCGGTGATGAGATTGTGGCGTTCAAACCCGAAATTAACCAAGAAAAAGCATTTACCGATTATACACGGCAGGTTATGATGCAGTTTATGCAAGCAACAGTAAACTCGGGAACAGCGCATAGACTGCAGTCTGTTTACGGGTTGCAAAATGCCATTGCAGGAAAAACAGGAACAACACAAGACAATAAGGATGGTTGGTTTGTGGGCATTACCCCAAATTTAGTAGCTGTGACTTGGGTTGGAAACGACGATTACAATATTGGTTTTAAAACAACTGGTTTGGGCCAAGGGGCCAATTCGGCATTGCCTATATTTGCTAAGTTTTATCAAAAACTAAATCGCGATAGCGCATTTAATGCCATTACAAGAGCCGCATTCGAAACTCCCGATAAAGATGTTTTAAACGATTTGGATTGCCAACCCGAAAAAGAAGATGGTTTTTTTAAGCGCCTGTTTAAAAGCAACAAAAAAACCAAGGAATTTAAAGCAAACTAACAAAAAAAGCACCCAGAGTTTTATGCTGAGTGCTTTTTTATTTGGTGTTGCTAAGCTGCGTTTAAAACGAATAGCTAAGCCCTACTGTTGTGTATACTTGTAAGTCGTTGTCTACATTATCAAACGTAGGAGCAGGATCTGTAGCTGTGGTTGCATCGTATTGTCCTAAAGCGTAGTTTAACGCTTCCTGTTTGTTGTTTCTTAAGCCAAGCTCAAAGCCAATTCCTATGCCCTTCCAAAGTGAATAGCTGGCAGAGTTAATCCAGGTCCAGTTAGAAAGATCGGCATCTTTATAGCTTTGGAAAGCCGATAGGTTTGACATGAATTTTAAGTCGCCAAAGCTCTTGGTGTAGTTAGCAACAATTTTTGCACCCAAAGACGAATGGAAAACAGTTTCGTTATCGGCAAAAACAAAGTTGTAGTTTAATGGGTGGACCACTACGGTTAAATCGGCATTAGGTCTCCAAGTAGCACCAACACCAACATCTAGATAGCCTGGGTCGTTAAAGTTGTTTAGTAGTGTGGTTCTGTATTCTGCCAAGGTCGATGCCGCGATGGTTTTGGTTAGGTTATAACCAAAAAGCGAGGAAATGTTAAAAACATCGGTCGCTTCACGCCAATCTGTATCGTCATTTGGATCATCTTTATCATCAAATTTTATCCAGCTTAGGTTTACGTTGGCATTGTTATACCAAAAATAATCTTCTTTAATTAATTTGGCATAGGGACTAAACGTAATTCCAATATTACCTGAAGAGTTGTTTGGCGAGCCTTGGGCGTACCAGTTGTTAAATTCCGAAAAACTACCACCAATAATTCCAATGGCACCAATGCGCCAGCCAGGCATAGCATCTATTTGTTTCTGTAAGGCATCAACCTTGCCTTGAAGGACCGCTATAGAGTCTTTCTTAGTGGCTTGTTCTGCCTTTAACTCGTCCATCGTTTGGGCTTGAGCCAAAACGGTGAAACCAATAAAAGTTAATGAAAGGATTAATTTTCTCATGTTTTAGTGATTTGATTTAAAATGTATAAGTGCTTTAATTCTGAATGAGACACCTCTTTTTTAAGAAGGTCATTTTTTTTGTTTAAAAAGTGGCACGGTCGAGCAGGCCTCCCCAAACATAATCGATTTGGCTACAGGCTGTAACTTAGAGATTAACAAGCTGTAAGCCGTTTCGGGGATGGGTTTGTTGGCACATCCTTTAATAATGATAGGCTTACCAACATAAGGTTCTGTAGGTAGGGTGTTGATGATGTTTTGAAAAATAAGGGTTTCTAAAGCAACCAAGTCGCCCACTACTACAAGATTGGCGTAAGGTGAAAGCTTTGTGGTAATAAGCATATACGCCCAAGACGGTATGATGGCATCTGCGCTACAGGTTAAAGCCACATAGGCGTCTTGATATGCATGCCAGTTGTGTTGCTCTACAAAGGCCCTAAAATCTTTTTCTTTTAGAATAAGGCCTTCGTACAGCCAGTCCTTTATGTCTAATACCATACGCTGTCCCTGCGGATAAAAATCCTCTAGGTCCAAAGTAACCAACGGGCTTTTGGCTATGCGATTTACAATGTCTTTTGCCATAACCTGTTAAAGCATTCCCAATTCTAGTTTTGCCTCTTCGCTCATAAGGTCTTGGCTCCAAGGCGGGTCGAATGTAATTTCTACTTCGGCGCTTTTTACCTCGTCCAGCGATTTTACCTTCTCTTCAACCTCCATAGGCAATGTTTCTGCTACGGGGCAATTGGGGGTGGTTAGGGTCATTAAAATTTTTACATCGTAGTCTTCATTTACAAAAACGTCGTAAATCAAGCCTAGTTCGTAAATGTCTACGGGGATTTCCGGGTCGAAAATGGATTTTAAAACCTTAACGATTTTTTCGCCCAAAGCATTGGTGTCTATTTTTGTTTCGCTCATCTTAACTCAATTGTGTTTGGTATGCTACAGCATACATTTTTAGTTGTTTAATCATACTCACCAAACCATTGGCGCGGGTTGGCGATAAATGCTCCTTTAGGCCAATTTTGTCTATAAAGTCGGTGTTGGCATCTATAATATCTTTTGGGTTCTGATTGGAGAATACACGTATTAAAATGGCGATAATGCCTTTGGTAATAATGGCATCGCTATCGGCTGTAAACACCACTTTATCGCTCTCTAAATCGGCATGAACCCAAACGCGACTTTGGCACCCTTTAATAAGGTGATCGTCAGTTTTGTATTGCTCATTGATTAGGGGGAGTGTTTTGCCCAAATCTATCATGTATTGGTAGCGTTCTTCCCAATCGTCGAACATTGAAAATTCGTCTATAATGTCGTTTTGTATGTCGGTAATGTTCACGTTGTTTTCTTTTGATGCAAAAATACGAATAGTAACGTTGCTATTCAACCTTTTCAGATAATGATAACACTTCTTCTACCAAAGTTTTAATGGCTTTTGGTGGGTTGCCATGGTCGAACGATGGTGTTTGGTAGGTAGTGTCCTGAGTTGTTATTTTTAAATTGGCTATTAAAGCACCGTCAAATTGGTGGTCTTTAGAGGGCACTTCAAGGGTTGCCATGTTGGCTAGACCGATGGCTTCTATTTTTTTTACAAGACTTTGGTAGTCCTGTTGGGTGATGGGTTTTTCTAAGGCTTTTGCGTTTAAGCCTGCTTTACGGGTAATTGTTTTTGGGGTAACCTTAACGTCTAAAAGGTAGCCTCTAGTCACGGCCGAATAAGCGATAACATATTCTTGGCCCGTTTTGTTTTGTTGAAATTGTGCTTCGGCTGGGGTGTCTGTTTTGGCACTGCCGCAAGCGTTCATAATAAATAGGCTAACAAGTATGGTAAATATTTTCATGCTGTACTTTTTTATAGAATGTAATATAAGTATACAAAAAAGACGCCAAAGTAGGCGCCTTTTAAAAAAATAACGTGTCGGGGTTTATTATTGAAGCATGGCTTCTCTAGCACCACCGGCTACAAATAAGGTGCGCATGCGTTCTTTCTGGCCTTCAGAGAACATGTACATGCAGGCATCGTTAACATAGTCCATGTAATTCATGGTCATGTCGTTAGATCTGCAATTTACCGTAGGGTACGATGGGCAGCCGTAGTTTGGTGCATCGGATGTTGGTGTGTCAGCAACAAAATCATCTCTATTGCATCTTCCGTCACCCCAAATGTGTCTTAGGTTTAAGTAGTGTCCTACCTCGTGAGTTGTTGTTCGTCCTTCATCAAAAGGCGAAGAAACATAACCTGTGGTTCCAAAATAGTTTGGTCCTACAACAACACCATCTGTAGCGCTAGGCCCACCTGGAAACTGGGCGTATCCTAAAATGCCGCCGCCAATGTTACAGACCCAAATGTTTAGGTGTGTTTCTGGGGTTACCGGCGGATAAGTGCTTTTTACCAAATCGTTTGTTCCCCACGAGGTTCTTGAGTTGGCATGCCTAAATACACCTGCTAACGAGAAGGTAATCTCGGTATCTGCCACAACATTGGCAAACTCGTTTGGTACTTGGTTTATATCGTTGTTAGAGGCGCCAAAATCTTTGTTTAGCACAGTCATTTGCGAATTGATTTGAGTGTCGCTAATGTTTTCTTGGGCATTGCTGTATACAACATGTACATATACAGGAATGTTAATGGAGCCTAGGTTGTCATTATTTCCTCCAGTGTCACCACCACCATCGTTTCCGCCATTACCATTGCCGTTACCGTTGCCAACACCGTCGGGTTTTTTGCCAGCAATAAAGGCGCGCGAACTATATTCAATATCGTACATCTTTTTTTCTAGCCCGGGGTTTTCGTGTAATAATCGGTTAAGGTTAACCATGGTATGGCAAGATTTCGAATTTCCGTTTGCAATGCGCGCTGCTTCATCAACATCGGCATCAGTGTACACATAAAAATCGCTCATGTCTACTTTTACTTGCTGCTGACTTGTAAAATCTTGATTGGATTCGTCGCTACAAGAAGCAAATAACAAGCCTAAAGCTGTTAAACCTAAAAGTGTTTTTTTCATTTTATTTAATTTTTAGTTAAAAACGTGGAAATATATAAAAAAATGAAGGTTAAACAAGCGTTATTGTCAATAAAAACCTTTTATTTTTAACAACTCTTGCTTTTTAGAAGAGGATAAGCACAAAAAAAGCACCGTATTAGGGTGCTGTTTTTTTAGAGTAAGGTATGTGTTATTGCGTTATAGCAACATGTTGGTTGCTTTTTTTACGCCTTCAACTAAAGCATCTATTTCTGCTTTGGTGTTGTAAAAGGCAAACGAAGCTCTTACGGTACCCGGGATTTTAAAGAAATCCATGATAGGTTGGGCGCAGTGATGTCCTGTTCTTACGGCTATGCCCATTTTGTCGAGAATGGTTCCGATGTCGTAGGGGTGAATACCTGCAATGTTAAAGGAAATAACCGAAGTTTTGTGTTTTGAGGTGCCGTAAATTTTTAAGCCTTCAATTTCGAGAAGCTTTTTAGTGGCGTACTCTAAAAGGTCGTGTTCGTAATCTGCAATAGCGTTAAACCCCACCTGATTCATATAATCTATGGCTGCGCCAAAGGCAATGCCGCCACAAATGTTTGGGGTTCCCGCCTCAAATTTATGGGGTAAATCGGCATAGGTGGTTTTTTCGAAGGTGACTTCGGCAATCATTTCGCCACCACCTTGGTAGGGTGGTAATTTGTTTAACCAAGCTTCTTTTCCGTATAAAATACCAACACCTGTTGGGCCGCACATTTTATGGGCAGAAGCCACATAAAAATCGACGTCCAAGGCCTGTACATCGGGTTTTATATGTGGGCAGGCTTGAGCGCCATCAATTAAAACAGCGGCACCTATTTGATGGGCTTTTTCAATAATGGCTTCAATAGGATTTATGGTTCCTAAGGCATTTGATATGTGATTAACAAAAACTAATCGGGTGTTGTTGCTAAGTAGTTTATCGTATTCTGAAATCACCAATTCGCCATCTTCATTCATGGGAATCACTTTTAAAATAGCTCCAGTGCGCTCGCATAACATTTGCCAAGGGACAATGTTGCTGTGGTGCTCTAAGGCCGAAACAATAATTTCATCGCCTTTGTTTAATAACGATGAAAAGCCATTGGCAACCAAATTAATACCATGAGTGGTGCCAGAAGTAAAAATGATTTCGTGAGACTTATTGGCATTAAAGTGCTTTTGAATTTTAAGTCGGGCGGCTTCATATTTATCTGTAGCTTCTTGACTTAAGGTATGCACGCCGCGGTGTATGTTGGCATTGTAGTTACTGTAGTAGTCTACAATACAATCGATGACTTGTTGTGGTGTTTGCGAGGTAGCTGCATTATCAAAATAAACCAAAGGCTTTCCGTTAACCTCGCGATTAAGAATGGGGAAGTCTTTTCTTAAGGCTTCAACATTAAAAGGTGTCTCTAATTTCATATTGCAAAGGTACAAAGCATTGGTGTATCTAAACATAAACAACAGGGCTTTTTAGGTTGTAAACACAAAAAACAATACATTTATATAAAATGTATTGAATAAAAATGTATATTTGTCATATGTATAGTAAAGAACTGACTAAAGGCACGTTGCAACCCATCATTTTAAAACTAATTAGTAGTCGAGATAAAATGTATGGTTACGAGATTACTCAAGAGGTTAAAAAATTAACGTCTGGTAAAATTGATATTTCAGAAGGGGCATTGTATCCCATTCTTCATAAACTAGAAGCACAAGGAGTTTTGACTACCGAAAAAGTATATGTGGGCAAACGTGTAAGGAAGTATTACAGTGTTACCAAAGATGGCAAACAGAAAGTAATCGAGGCTACCAAAGAGATTAACGATTTTATAATGACGTTACATACCATTTTTAATACAAAACCATTAGTTCAATGATATTATCAGAGAAGCACATCGCCTTTATAGAAAACAGTTTAACGCTTTATGGTGTGGAGGATAGTGCGTTAAGAGAGGATTTGGTTGATCATATTTGCACCTATATGGAGCAGGAAGACTCTAGCGATTTTAACGCATTATATCAAAAGGCTTTGCAGAAATTTGGTGGTTATGCGAGTTTTCAGAAGCTACAATTAGAAACCAATTATCAAAAATTCGCCAAGCAAATCATAGCCATCAATAAGGTGAAATTTTCCATAGGTTTTATGGTTATTTTGCTTTTGGTTATGAGCCTGGTCTTTCAAATGATGGCTTGGCCTTATGCTAATGCTTGGTTGTTGGGGGCCATTGCACTTTCGGTTTTGGTTATTCTGCCCATACATTTTTACGTTAAGTACAAACTTTCCGTTCACAAATTTTCTTAAATATTATCTTATGAAAAAATCGTTTTACATCCTGGGTTTTATCACTTTTTTTATTCTTGGTATAGGCGCTATGTTCGAGTTTTTAACTTGGCCTTACAGAGGCATTATCGTATTTATTGGCTTTCTGTTTCTCAATTTCGGACTCATACCAACGTACTTCTATCAAAAATACAAGCAATGTCAACTTTAAGCTGTTGCTTTCTAACGGCACGGTAAAAGAGATTGAGTTTAAAAAAGAAAAGGATCGCTAAATAGCCATCCTTTTTTTATGTGTTTTGTGGGATAAAACTTATAAGTCAAACCCAATATTAACTCCTAGCTTATTGGCGATAAGTTTGTTAATGCGTGTTTTTATTTCTGGAATTTTAACACTCTCTAAAACATTATTGCTAAAAGCATACATTAACAGGGCTCTGGCTTCCTTTTTTGGGATTCCGCGAGAGCGCATATAAAACATGGCGCTTTCGTCTAGTTGGCCTATGGTACACCCGTGCGAGCACTTTACGTCATCGGCAAAGATTTCTAATTGTGGCTTGGAGTTTATGGTGGCTTTATCACTTACCAAAATATTGTTGTTAGACTGGTAAGCATTAGTTTTTTGAGCTTCTTTTTCAACCACAACTTTACCGTTAAACACGCCCGTTGCGCTGTCGCCAAAAATACCTTTGTAGTCTTGATGACTTTCGCAATTAGGCTCGATATGATGCACTAACGTATTGTGGTCTACATGCTGCTTGTCGCCAATAATCGTAATCCCTTTTAAGGTAGAATCCATGCGCTCGCCATTTTGATAAAAATTAAGGTTGTTACGCGTTAATTTTCCGCCAAATGAAAAGGTATGAACCGAGGCGTGGCTCTCTTGCTTTTGCTTGATAAAGGTATTGTCTATTAAAGATGCGTTTTGGTTGTCGTTTTGTATTTTGTAATAATCGACAATAGCGCGTTTGTTGGCAAAAATCTCGGTTACCGAATTGGTTAACACAGGGTTGTCTGTTAAACTTTGGTGACGTTCGATAATCTGAACATGCGAATTTTCGTCAACCACAATTAAATTACGAGGCTGAAGCATTAAAGCGGCTTCGTTACCTGTTGCAAAGTGGATGATTTGAATGGGTTTTTCTACCAATTTGTTTTTTGGAATATGAATGTAAGCCCCTTCGCTCGAAAACGCCGTATTAAGCGAGGACAAACTGTCCTGCGTGGCCGCCTTGTTAAAATAGTGTTCTACAATTAAGCGGTACTTAGTTTTTGATAATGCAGCCGACATTAGGCAAACATCAATCCCCTCGTGGGTGGTTTGCGATAAGTAGGAAGAGTATTTCCCATCGACAAAAATAATCTTGTACGAATCGATATCGTGAATTAAGTACTTTTTAATGTCGTTGTAATCGATAGCTGTTTCCTGTTTAGGGAATAGGCTATAGTTGTGTTTTAGTACGGGCTTTAAGGAGGTGTATTTCCAGGCCTCGTCCTTTTTAGAGGGAAATCCTTTTTGCTCAAAGGTTTTTATGGCTTGGTTTTTTATACCATGAATGGGTGAGGATGCTTCTAAGTGGTCCTCGAAAGCCATAAATGATGAGACTAATTTATCTTTTAATTCCATTGTGTATTAGTCTTAAAGTTAAAAATCTTAAAGTTGAAAGTTAAAAAAACATGAGTGTTAAGACGTTTAACTTAAGTGAATTATTTGTTTAAATATGTTATAAAACCACTTATGAGTTTTGAAATTTAATTGATTTCAGAACTTAATTGGCCGAATTCTTGTTGAGTTAGATAGTTTAAATCTAATGCTAAATACAATTGAGATCTAACTTCGCCTACCGATGCTTTTGCGCCAAATAAAAAGCGGATAAACTCTTTATTGGTGTTGCGTTCAAAACCTTCAGCAATATTTGACAATATTGAAATCGAAGCGCTTCTTATTTGTCTAATTAAATCGAAATCATTTACAAAGTTTTTATTAGTAATAGTATAAATACTTTTATTAAACAACCTGGCTTTCTGCCAAGCAATTATATCTTCAAAAGCATTTATTTTTTTCATTACTTTTTAACTTTATGACTTTCGGCGTTCCAACTATAGACTATTAAGCGTTAGCTTCTTCTTTTATCCAGTCGTATCCTTTTTCCTCTAGTTCGTGGGCCAATTCCTTTGGTCCCGATTTTACAATTTTCCCTTGGTGCAAAACATGCACATAATCAGGTACAATGTAATCTAGTAAACGCTGGTAGTGGGTAATTACAATTACGGCGTTATCCTTACTTTTTAGTTTATTAACCCCATTGGCAACAATACGCAGTGCATCGATGTCTAGCCCCGAGTCGGTTTCGTCAAGAATGGCCAATTTAGGTTCTAACATGGCCATTTGAAAAATTTCGTTACGTTTTTTCTCACCACCGGAAAAGCCTTCGTTTAACGAGCGTGATAAAAACTTACGGTCAATTTCTAAAAGTTCAGATTTCTCACGAATCATTTTCAGCATTTCGTTGGCAGGCATTTCTTCAAGGCCTTTGGCTTTTCGGGTTTCGTTTATGGCTGTTTTCATAAAGTTGGTTACCGAAACTCCAGGGATTTCAACTGGGTATTGGAACGATAGGAAAACCCCTTTATGGGCGCGTTCTTCGGCGGCCAATTCGTTAATGTCCTCGCCTTCAAAAAAGATTTCGCCTTGTTCTACTTCGTACTCTTCTTTTCCTGCAATTACAGAGGCCAACGTGCTTTTTCCAGAGCCGTTAGGGCCCATTATAGCATGTACTTCGCCAGGGTTAACCTCAAGGTTAATGCCTCTTAAAATTCCTTTATCTTCAACACTTGCGTGTAGGTTTTTAATCTTTAACATAGTCTTATTCGCTTCCTAATTTTACAACATCGTTTTTGTTTGGGTCTGGTTTAGAGACTCCTATAATTTCTTTTATTTCAACACGAAACGGCCACCCTTCTTCGTTTTCGGGTTTTGGTGTGATAAGTCCTTTTATTTCAACAGGAACCATATCGGTGTCTTCTTTTTTGTATTTTCTCACCATATCGTCCAGCTCGTGCATTTTATGGTTTATAACAACGCCATAGACTTCTATCTCTGTTTGAAGTACGGCAGCATCGGCCAGGTAAACAAATTCGCCTTTTAAAAGGGTGTATTCGCTGTTGGTGGTTTGCTGTTGGCTATCGGTTGTTTTTGTGTCGTTTTTACACGCGCTTAATAAACCAAAGACTAGGAGTACCGTAACTAGTTTTTTCATGGGTTTTATATTATCCTACAGAACCTTCTAAGCTTATTTCTAGAAGTTTTTGTGCCTCAACGGCAAATTCCATAGGGAGTTTATTTAATACGTCTTTGCTAAATCCGTTTACAATTAGGGCGATGGCCTTTTCGGTATCTATACCACGTTGGTTGCAGTAAAAAATTTGGTCTTCACCAATTTTACTGGTTGTGGCTTCGTGCTCTATTTGTGAGGTTTGGTTTTTGTTTTCGATGTAAGGGAATGTATGTGCCCCGCATTCGTTACCCATTAACAAGCTGTCGCATTGCGAAAAATTACGGGCGTTTTCTGCTCTGGAATGTACTTGTACCAAGCCGCGGTAGCTGTTTTGTGATTTCCCTGCCGAGATGCCTTTAGAAATGATAGTCGATTTGGTGTTCTTGCCCAAATGAATCATTTTAGTACCCGTGTCGGCCTGTTGGTAGTTATTGGTTACGGCAATGGAGTAAAACTCACCAACCGAATTGTCGCCTTTTAACACACAGCTAGGGTATTTCCAGGTTACGGCGCTTCCTGTTTCAACTTGCGTCCAAGAGATTTTGGCGTTTTTCTCGCAAAGTCCTCTTTTGGTTACAAAATTGAATACGCCTCCTTTGCCTTCGGCATTTCCGGGGTACCAGTTTTGAACGGTCGAGTATTTTATTTCGGCATTGTCTAAAGCAATAAGCTCTACTACGGCGGCGTGCAATTGGTTCTCGTCGCGCGTTGGTGCAGTACAGCCTTCTAGGTAACTTACATAGCTGCCCTCGTCGGCAATAACCAAAGTTCTTTCAAATTGCCCGGTGCCTGCCTGGTTAATACGGAAATAGGTTGATAGCTCCATAGGGCATCTTACGCCTTTAGGAATGTAGCAAAAACTACCGTCGCTAAAAACAGCGCTGTTTAAGGCGGCATAGAAATTGTCTTTTTGGGGTACGACAGAACCAATGTATTTTTTAACCAATTCGGGATGCTCTTGAATGGCTTCCGAAATGGAACAGAAAATAATGCCTTTTTCGGCAAGTGTTTTCTTAAAGGTGGTCGCTACCGAAACCGAGTCCATTACAATGTCTACGGCCACTCCGGCAAGCTTTTTCTGCTCGTCTAGCGAAATGCCCAGTTTGTTAAAGGTGTCCAATAGTTCTGGATCGACTTCGTCTAGGCTGTTGTATTTTGGTTTTTTGTTTGGTGCCGAGTAGTATGAAATGGCTTGGAAATCGGGCTTTTTGTAGGTTACATTAGCCCACTCCGGCTCTTCCATGTCTTGCCAAATACGAAAGGCTTCCAAACGCCATTGGGTCATCCATTCGGGTTCTTCCTTTTTCTTCGAAATGGCACGTACTATATCTTCGTTAAGGCCAACAGGAAGGGTGTCCGATTCAATATCGGTGTAAAACCCGTATTCGTATTCCTTGGTCTTTAACTCTTCTCTTAAATCGTCTTCGGTATATTTGCTCATTGGTTTTCTCGCTTCAAAAATTATAGTGAAAATGATTCACCGCATCCACAGGTTCTATTGGCGTTGGGGTTGTTAAATACAAAGCCTGTTCCGTTTAGTCCTCCAGAGTATTCTAGGGTGGTGCCTATAAGGTATAGAAAACTCTTTTTGTCGACAATAATTTTTACGCCGTTGTCTTCAAAAACCTTATCGTCGTTCTGTTGGGCTTTGTCAAACCTAAGGTCGTACGATAACCCAGAGCATCCGCCACTTTTTACACCTACCCGAATAAAGTCTGTTAATACATTATAACCTTCCTCGGTCATAAGCTCGGCAACTTTCTTCTTAGCTGTTTCTGATACTTTTATCATTTCTTAAATAGATTATATCTAAATAGACTGCAAATATACAATATAAGTAGTGTTTTACCATACAACCTAACATTATATTATTAAATAGGTTAATAGGGTTTTGTTATGGGTTTTGAAAGTCGGGATTATTAATGAAAGACGGGTCGGAAAGGGTTAGTAAAAAGGCCTTTAGGTCGGCTTTGTCTTGAGGAGAAAGTTGTACGCCGCCCTGGTTAACTTTTTTCATTAGGGGGTCTATGGTTGGCGAGTTTTGCAGACCTTCGCTGTAGTGGTTAATGACCTCGTCTAGGGTTGTAAATCGGCCGTCGTGCATGTATGGTGCCGTGTAGGCGAGATTTCGAAGGGAGGGCGATTTAAATTTGCCGTTGTCTGCCGGATCGCCTGTTACATCGCCTAGGCCATTGTCCAGAAACGTAGCGTCTAGCCCATTGTTATGGAAGGCATTGTCGGTCCAAAGTGGGTTGTTGGGATTGCCGTGGCAGTGAAAGCAATCGCCGCGGTCTTCATCCATAAATACGTTCAGCCCATTTTGCTCTTGTGGCGTTAAAGTAGCTTGCCCTAATAAATAGTTATCGAATTTTGAATTGGCCGAAATAAGGGTTCTTTCAAATTGAGCTATCGCTTTGGCTACAAGCTGTTTGGTGATGTCTTGTTGGCCAAACGCTGCTTTAAAAAGGGCTGGGTATTCGCTGTGATTACTTAGCCTGCTAACAACCTCGTTCCAGGTGTTGGCCATTTCGGTGGGATCCTTAACGGGCTGCATGGCCTGGTGTTCTAAGTGAAAAGACCGGCCATCCCAAAAGAAATTTTCTTCGTAGTTCCAGGCCAGATTAAATAGGGGCATGGAGTTTCTGCGGCCTAAATCGCCATTAACCCCAGTGCTAAAGGTATTGTCGTCTGTAAAGGCTTTTTGAGGCTTGTGGCAGCTTGCGCAAGCTTGGGAGAAATCGACCGAGAGAATGGGGTCGAAAAACAGTTTTTTACCCAAAGCAACCCCTTCAACCGTTTGTGGGTTGTTAACGGGTAATACGGGAGGGATGATGTTGTCCTCGAAAATCTGAGGGATTTCTAAGGGGAGTGGCGTGGGAGAATTTACCGGGGTATAATCGCCATCTGAACTGCTAGAACAGGTGCTAAGCAGCAAGTAGATTATAATATAAAATGCCCCGTTTTTCATGCTTTTTTTATTGTTGTGAAATGGAGCCTAAGGTAAATGCCGAAGCAATGTTTTGTTGCATGAGCTTTTGGGCATCGTAGTTAGGCATTAAAGAGGTGTTGTAAACGTTTAAGTCCCATAGATTGGGGTTTTTAAAGAGCTCGGCAACATTAAATTTAATTTCGATGGTTGTGCCCTCGGCAATGGTAATGCTTTCGGTAAAGTTGAAGACTGTATGGTTTTGTTCGAACTCTCCCTCGCTAACCATAGCGGTGCCATTGTGGTAGTTAAATGGTAGTGGTGCGGTTGTGTTAACGTTATATTGGCCGTCTAATTGAAGAAAATGGTACCCACCACCTAGCATTTCTGGCCAGTTCCAAGAGGCCGTATTTAAATCGGTGTATGCGCCGTCAATATTGTTGGCTTCGTCAAAACCAAAAACAAATCTCAGTGTGTACTCTCCAGGGGTTACTGATCCAGAAGGGGTAAAGGTCATGGTTTCGGCGTTAGAAAGCTCTACTAAATTGTACCCTTGAAAGCTAATGGGGTTGCCGTTGTTGTCCAACAATTGAAATCCGGAGAGCAAATACCTTAGCCTTGTTATGGTAAGCACTTCGCCATTGGCGTTGGTGTAAGAGGTGTTTTCTATATCGGCATTGGTAATGGTGGTGTCGTCCCAATGTTGAGAAAACACAAAAGTAGGGGTGACATTTTGGTTGTTGCTGCCTAATTTGTCGTCGTTGTTTTCGCTGCAGGAAAACGAGAGCATGCAGCATAAAGCGATTAAGAAAATATGTTTCATCGTTTTTTTATTTTAAGGTAACCATTAAAAGGTCTGTAAAGCCTTTGTTTTCTAGAACATCAAAATCGTCACTATTGGATTCTCCTACAGCAACGATAGAACCATCGTTTAATTGTGCAATATCGTAAAAGAAATCTATTTGCGAACCACCAATGGTTTTTTGCCACGCTATGGCGCCTTGGCTGTTTATTTTAATTACCCAGGCATCGTTTTGCCCATAGTTGTTTGTTAGGTGGCCATTAAGGCTTCTTGAGCTTCCTGCAATAATAAAGTGATTTTCTTGTGTTTTTTTTATCGATCGGCCTACATCAAAACCGCTTCCGCCGTAGGATTTCTCCCAGAGCAATTCGCCTTCGGGCGTTATTTTAATTAGCCATAGGTCGGCTAGGCCGTAATTGTTAGAAACATTTACATCGCTGCTTCTTGTGTCTCCAACAATCATGTAGTTTCCGTCGTTTGATGGTGTGATGCTTCTCGCTTCATCAATTTCAGTGCCACCAAAGTTTTTCTCCCAAACAATGTCGCCAGAGGCAGATGTTCTAACAACCCAAAAATCGTAGGAGCCAATGTTGTTTGAAATGTCGACATCTTCACTATCGGAAGAGCCAACCATAATAAAGCCATGGTCTTCGGTTTGGACTACACCGTATGGAGTGTCTGTAAAAAAGCCGCCATAATACTGGCTCCATTCCTTATCTCCAGAGGCGTTGAGTTTAATGGCCCAATAATCACCGCCGGCATGTTTTGCATTTGTGCGCGAGTTGCCTTCTCCTCCAGAGGCAGTTACATCCAATACACCAGTAATTAAAAATCCTTGGTCTGCAGTTGTAATAATAGCGTAGCCTGTGTCAATCCCGGCATAGCCAAAAGATTTTTGCCATTGTAGGGTGCCATTTGCCGAGAGCTTGGCCAGCCAATAGTCTTTTAGTCCGTTGTTGTTGCTTACATCTTGGTCGTTGCTATCGCTAAACCCTAAAACAGCTAGCCCGCCATCTTGGGTTTGTACTATGGCGTGCCCTCTGTCGTTTTCAGAGCCGCCGTAGGTTTTGCTCCATTGCAGGGTTTTATCGCTATTGAATTTTAAGACCCAAAAATCAAAACTTTCGTTGGTTTTATCAGTAATGTCACCATCCATGCTTTGGGTGTGTCCTAAAACAGCAAACCCGCCATCTTGTGTTGCTATAACGGCATTGGCACTTTCGTTTAGGGTGCCGCCAAAGGTTTGTACTGCATCTACAATGCCCTTGGGGCCGTTATTTTGAGGTGCTGTATTTGCCGTGTCGTCTTTAGAACAGCCCGATAGCAGCAAGGTGCTGCAAGTTATAAGAAACCATATGTTTAACGAAGGTGTTCTTTTTAACATGCTTAGTCTTGTTTTCTTATCACAAATAACCCTCTGTCTATATCGCTAACAACAATATTGCCGCTAGAGAAATACGGGTACACGCTCCAGGCTCCTTGAAAGTTGGCCGAGTTATTTTCTGGGTAGGTATCGAAAAAACCTATTTCGGTCATGCTTGCAGCTTCTAGGCTGGAAACGTCTATAAATCTTACTCCGGCACTGTAATTGGCTTGGAAAAAGGTGTCGTTCTTTACATAGCCATTGTGGTCTATGGCTGTCGTTGGGCCAAGGTATTCCATATGAAATTCTGGATTATCTAAGTCTGAAAAATCAAAAACCAACGACCGTGTGTTGTTGCCGTATTGCAGCTCGTCCAGCTCATCGCCCAAAATAAAATAGGTCATGTTGGTGGTAAACCAACCTTGGTGTACATATCCAATGTTGCTGTAGCCTGCTATGGTAGAAATTACAACGGGGTTACTTTTATTGCTTACATCGGCAATGACAATTTCATCTTCATTGCTTCCTATTAAAATTTCTTTGCCGTGATGCTCGGTATCTGGGCCGCTGTATATAACCACTTGGGCATCGTGGGCATAATCGTGTAGCCCGCCTTCGCTAACTGGGTTAAGTGGATCTTGAATGTTTATAAAAAGCGGGCCGCCTGCATAGGTGCCGCTTCTGGAGGTTCCTACAATGTAGGCATAGCCAGAGGCTTCGTTAATAACAATGTTGTGTGCGCTTCCAAATTCGGTAAAGTGGGTGTCGGCTGTAAAGTCTTGAGGTTGCGAGATGTTTCGAAGTCTGGTAAGATCGAAAACTTGCATGCCGTAATTAGTGGCTTCGCTAACAATAAATGCGTGGTTGTTATACACCTTTATATCGCGCCAAATGTTGCCTTGGTCTCCAGGATTAGCGCTGGCTAACTTTCCAACCAAACGGGGTTGTGTGGGGTTGGAGATGTCTACAAAAGCAGTGCCGTGGGTCGAGCCAACCAAAGCGTACTCGATATTGGTTATAGGGTCTGTCCACCCCCAGCAGTCATTACCTCTGGCATTTGCTTCGGCAAGCGTTTCTAGTGGCATTTGCCCCATAAGGTCGTAGCCATTGCAGGGGTAAATGCCGGCCATGCCATTTACGCATGGGGCAAGTGGTTGCAAGCCGTTGGTTTCGCAAGCATCGCCAATACCATTGTTGTTGGTGTCGGTTTGATTGGCATTGGCCGTGTTTGGGCAGTTGTCTTCACTGTCCGGTATGCCATCATTATCCGTGTCTACAATGGTGTTTGTTGGGCCATCGTCGTTGCTGCAGGATGTTAAGGTTGCGGTAGTGATAACAAGCAAAAGCGTTATGTAAGCAAAAGCATATTTCATTATTTCACAATTAATTTTTTAGTGAAGGTGTTGTTTATGTTTACCAAGTACAAGCCTTTGGCAAATTGTTTAACAGGTAAAACGTATTCTTTTTGATTGATATTGTTTACGCTAAAGATACGCTTGCCTAGGGTGTTGTATACCTCTACCGATGTAATGGCTTGTTTGTTGGAGGTGATTTTGGTTTGATAGGTTGCTGGGTTTGGAGCAAAAGCAACACTTTTGATAGGCTGAACATCTTCAGTGCTTAGCGTATTGCTCTTAATAACAAACAGGCCTCTTTCAATATCGCTAATAATGATGTTTCCGCTAGGGAGGTAAGGGTAAACGCTCCATGCGCCGTTAAAGGCTGTGCTGTTGCTTTCGGGGTGGGTGTCGAAATGCCCGATTTCTACCATGGCATCTGTTGGTGCGGCAATATTGCTAATGTCTAACACGCGTAAACCGGCTCTGTAGTTAGCTAGGAAAAACAGGTTGCCTAAAACATAGCCGTTGTGGTCGATTGCTGTTGTGGGGCCATCGTAGGTTGAAGAGAGCACGGGATTGTCTAAATCGTATAGGTCAAAAACAAGGGTTCTGGTGTTAAAGCCGTAGCTTAGCTCATCGGTTTCATCGCCTAAAATAAAATACCTATGGTCGTCTGTAAACCAACCTTGGTGGGTGTAGCCCAGTTGTGAATAGGAAATTTCGGCTAGTTTTATAACATTGTTTTTGTCGGTTACATCCAGAATCAAGACTTCAGATTCGTTGCTGCCAATATAAATTTCTTTACCTGCATGCTCGGTGTCTGGGCCGTTGTAAGTTACCACTTGCGCATCGTGCGAATAGCCTTCGTCTGGATATCCACCGGCATTAACGGGATTGGTAGGGGTGGAGATGTCAATAAATGCTGGTCCGCCAGAAAAGGGGCCGTTACGACTTGTTCCCACTATGTAGGCATAGCCTGTGCTTTCGTTGATTACAATGTTATGGGCGCTGCCAAATTCGGTATAATGGGCATCGGCGGTAAAGGTTATTGGTAGTGCGCCAACGTTTCTTAATCGGGTAAGATCAAAAACCTGCATGCCGTGATTGCCAACATTGTCGGCAACAATAAACGCGTGGTTGTTGTACACTTTTACGTCGCGCCAGTAACTGGTGCTAGTGGCTGTGTCTAATCGGCCTAAAAAAATAGGGTTAACGGGGTCGGTAACATCAACAAAAGCAGTGCTGTTGGTCATGGCCACAATGGCGTATTCCTTTCCGTCAAGAGGATCTACCCAGCCCCAAATATCACTGCCTTCGGGGTTTCCTAAGCCGTTTGCTAAAACAGAAACGGGCACGTTAGAAAGCAGGTCGTAACCATGGCACGGGTATTCGCCGGCAAAACCATTTTCGCAAGGTGTTTGTGAGAAGGCAAGGTTAAAAATGAAAAATAAGAGCAGTAAGGGGTAAAAAGATTTCAATGTGTTAAAAATTTAAAAAATGCAAACAAAACTAAATTAAAAATTACTCTTTTTGCTGTTAAAGTTAAAGATTTTAGGCTTTTTCTTATTAGTTTAATGAAACCGCGTATTTTTGCATCATGATTGAAGATAAAAACCAAGGGCGCACATCGCTCTCAGAATTGGGCGAGTTTGGCTTAATAACGCATTTAACCAAAGCGTTTAAAATAAAGCAACCATCAACAGTTAAAGGGATTGGCGATGATGCTGCTGTCATGTCGTTTAAAAATAAGCAGGTTGTGCTAACAACCGATATGTTAATCGAGCAAGTGCATTTCGATTTAAGCTATATGCCGTTAAAGCATTTAGGTTATAAGGCCGTTATGGTTAATTTGTCTGATGTGTATGCTATGAATGCCGAAGCAACACAAATTACAGTATCTGTTGCTGTTTCCAATAGGTTTTCTTTAGAGGCTTTAGAAGCACTTTACTCTGGCATTGAAACCGCAGCTAGAATTTATGGAGTTGATGTTGTTGGCGGCGATACCACCTCGTCTGTTTCGGGCTTGGTCATTTCTATTACGGCTGTTGGCGAAGTTGATGCTGATCGTGTTGTTTACAGAAGCGGTGCTAAGCCTAACGATTTGCTGGTAGTAAGTGGTGATTTGGGCGGTGCCTATATGGGCTTGCAGGTTTTAGAAAGGGAAAAAGCTGTTTTTAAAGTGAATCCGCAAAGCCAGCCTGACCTCGATGCTTATACCTATATTATTGAGCGTCAATTAAAACCCGAAGCACGAAAAGATGTGGTGACGTTATTACGGGATTTGGATGTTAAGCCAACGTCTATGATTGATATAAGCGATGGACTGTCCTCTGAGGTTATCCATTTGTGTAAGCAGAGCGATGTGGGGGTAGAGTTGTATGAAAATAAAATTCCTTTGGATCCCCAGGTTATCGCAACTTGCGAAGAGTTTGATATAGACAGTACTACTGTGGCCTTAAATGGCGGCGAAGACTATGAGTTGTTGCTAACGGTAGATCAAAATGACTATCCTAAAATAAAGGGTAATCCTAATTTAACGGTTATTGGTTTTGTTAAGGATAAAAGCCAGGGCATGCATTTAATTACCAGAGGCGAGCAAGCCATTCCGTTAATAGCTAAAGGCTGGAATGCATTAAAAGAGGATTAGTGGTTAATCGCGTTAAGCTTGCGCTTTTTAGAGCGTATTTTATGCAGGCGCTCCAACGCTAAATTAATTTCTTGTCGTTTTGAGGTTAAGGGAATGATTTGCCCTTTGTCGCTAGTTGTAAAATAAGTTTTGCAGTGTATGCATTGGTACTCCATTACAGCATTGGTAACGTGTTTTTTTATTACAAACGTATGTTTGAATAATTTGCAATAGAGGGTCTTCAAGGCTATTATTTTTTTTAAGGGTTAAAGAACGCCTAACATAAACAAAATAAGCCAGTTTTAAAAAGAAAATGTGTTAAGATATTGTAATGTGACCAAGGTTTGTTTTGGTCTAAAATCAATACATCGGGGCCGATAGCTTTTTGGCTTTGTGCCTAAGAGTTCGGCGGATGTATATTTCTTCTAGAAGGGAATTAATTTCCTTGAATTTTGGTGTTAATTCGGTTAAATTACCGTTGCTGTTGGTTGTTAGTTGCTTTTTACAGCATTTGCAGGTGTACTCCTTTACATGTGATGTAACTTCTTTGCTAACAACATATTTGTGCCCTATGATGTCGCACCAAAACTTTAGTGGGGTTGCGTTAGTCGTTTTCATAAGTTTAGGATTTTTGGGACTTAAACTTAAGAAACAAAATCAATTAAACGGATAAAACGTATTATTTTTCGATGAAACGCTTTACAATGTAGGATAAACCTTTCATATTTTCAATATGACTCATGTGGCCATCGGCTAATTCTACCAATTCAACATTGGTGCCAACAGTTTGTGCCCGAACATCGTTAATATCTAAAATAGGGTCTTTTCTTCCGGCGACAATCATTTTTTTATACGGGGTAAAATGAAGTAAGGCCTCTCTGTCGGGTCGGGCTTTCATGCCTTCTAAAGCGGCAATAATACCTTGTATGGGCGTTTTAAGCGCCTCTTTTTTTACATGTTCAATGGCTTTTGCTAAGGGCGCTCTGTTTTCTTCGGCAAATAAATTAGCGATAGACATGCTTATAAAAGCCTTATGGTTTTGCTTTACAGCTTTAATGGCTCGTGTTCTGTTTTGTTTTCGTTCGTTAGAGTCTGCTTTGGATGTGGAGTTTAGTAGCACGAGACCTTTTAGGTTGTCTGGGAAGAATTCGGCATAGGCCAAAGCAACATACCCGCCCATAGAGTGCCCTATAAACGTATATTTTCGAAGTTTTAAATGAACCAAGACAGCCCTAACGGCATCGGCCATGTCTTCCATGCTGTGTATGTACCCTAAGCACTCGGTTTTGCCGTGTCCCAACAGGTCTATAGCGATAACTCGGTGGGTTTTAATAAGCTCGGGAGAGAGGGTTTTCCACATGTGGAGGTTTTCCAAAAACCCGTGTAATAGGACAATGGCAGGGCCCTTGCCGCTGTCGGTATATGCGATGTTGATGTTTTTATAAACCAGTGTTTTCATGTCTTGCAAAACAAAATATGGTGGTTATGCTTTTAGTCGTTTTATTACAGAAAAGGCTTTGTCGATCAATTCGTCTTCTACTAAAATGGTAAACTCGTTTGTGGTCGATACCACCTCGTAAAGGGCAATGCCTTCCCAGGCGAGCCTTTTAAATATTTGATAATACAGTCCCGTAACTTTCGAGTTGTTTTCGGGAAGGTTTAAACTTATGGCAGAAAGTTGTTCCTTTTGCGCCAATAGGGTTTCGTTTTTAAAACAATTTAGAATGTGTGCTTTCTGGGCATTCGATATAATGATGTTGCTTTCTAGTATACCTCGAGTAAAGGCGTAAAACACATTGGGGTTGGGTTGAATGTGTTCCAGTAATTTGCTGTGGCTTTTTATTAAGCTTTGCGAGTTTAAAAAGGTAAAATCAATTAGGTTGGAGCGTACGGTTATATCGCCCAAGTTTTTAATAACCTTTTTCAGGCGGGGAGAACCACCCAAATCTGGCGGAGGACTGTAGCGTCTTAAGGCCATCATAATAGCCCCTGTTTTTACTGGTTTTCTTAGCATGTCGCTAACAGGAGTGGTTAGTTCCTCTGCCAATGCCGAGTAATTTATAATGTTTCGGGCTAAGGCTTCTTCTAAAAAAGGTTGCGCAACCAAAAGTTCTTCAACGCAGGCAGCAATGGTTTTCATCTTGTTAATTATTTAACACAGTGTGCAAATTTAGTGCAATTTTTTAAATTTTCATGGTTAAAATAGGAGTCGTCTTAGTTTTGCCTGCAATTAAAATAAAAGTGCTAATGCAAGTTTTAAAGTTTGGAGGAACATCTGTTGGGTCTGTTGAAAACATGATTCGTGTAAAAAACATTGTAAACGATGGTCGTAGAAAAATTGTAGTGCTCTCTGCCATGTCGGGAACTACAAATGCTCTGGTGGAGGTGTTAGAGGCCATAAAGTATGAAGATCATAAAAAGGCGGATGGTTTGCTAGATGCTCTGCGTGTTAATTATGAAGAGGTGGTTAATGGGTTGCTTAAAAACAGCACATGGCATCAGGCAACCAAAATGTATGTGCAAGCTGTTTTTAGTGAGCTTAAAACCTGTGTTGAAGCCCCGTTTACTGCGGCGTTGTATAAGGTTGTTATTTCAAAAGGGGAATTTCTGTCTACGTTTTTGTTTACCAAGTTTTTAGAGCAGGAAGGCATTTCGGTACGGTTAATTTCGGCTTTGGATTTTATGCGGGTAGACAAATTTAAAGAACCCGATAGCTTTTATGTGAAGCAAAACTTAACGCGACTTTTGGAGGCACTTCCTAAGGCTGATATTTATGTTACCCAAGGATTTGTTTGCTTAGATGCCGAGGGGGATATCGCAAACTTACAAAGGGGCGGGAGTGATTATACAGCAAGTATTATTGGGGCAGCTATTAATGCTGAAGAAGTGCAAATCTGGACCGATATAGATGGGTTTCATAACAACGACCCGAGATTTGTGCAGCATACGCAGGCCATTTCTAATTTGTCGTTTGATGAAGCTGCAGAGTTGGCCTATTTTGGGGCGAAAATCTTGCATCCGCAAACCGTTGGCCCCATACGTGAGCAGAACATTCCTTTAAGGTTAAAGAATACTATGGCGCCAAATGCCCACGGCACCTTAATTACCAATAGCATACACGGCGAGGGTATAAAGGCCATTGCTGCAAAGGACGGTATTACAGCCATAAAAATTAAGTCGGGAAGAATGCTGTTGGCCTATGGGTTTTTAAAACGGGTGTTTGAGATTTTTGAAAAACACGAAACAGCAATTGATATGGTGACTACCTCGGAAATTGCGGTGTCGCTAACCATTGATAATACCGCGCGCCTAAACGAAATAGTTGACGAGCTGGAGCAATTTGCCCTAGTTGAGGTTGATAGGCATAGGACTATTGTGTGTTTGGTAGGACACCATATAGTGTTTCATCCAGATACGCCTAAATTATTTCAAATATTGCAGGATGTAAACGTAAGAATGATTGCTTATGGCGGGAGTAATAATAACATATCGCTACTTGTTAATACCAGCGATAAGGTAGAGACCTTAAGAAAGCTTAACCGTTATGTTTTTGAAACGGATTCTGCGTTAGTGTATTAAATTAATATGTGCGAACCCTTTGTGTTGTTGGGGTTTGGATATTAAAAAGGCCGGTTGTACCGGCCTTTTTTTGTCTTATGAATTCATAAGCTCTTCAATCTCGTCTGCTTCAATTGGGATGTCGCGCATTAAGTTAAGCGGTTCGCCGCTTTCTTGAATAACAACATCGTCTTCCAAACGAATGCCAAATCCTTCGTCTGGAATGTAAATGCCAGGCTCTACCGTAAAGACCATATTGGCGGTCATGGGCTCGGTTAAAATACCGTAATCGTGAGTGTCTAACCCTAGGTGGTGGCTGGTACCGTGCATGAAATATTTTTTGTATGCCGGCCAATCTGGGTTTTCATTTTGTACATCGGCTTTGTCTAAAAGGCCTAAACCTAACAATTCCGAAGTCATTAATTTACCAACTTCAACATGAAAATCGGCCCAAAGAGTTCCCGGAACTAGCATCTTGGTTGCCTCGTTCTTAACGCGGTTTACAGCATTGTAAACGTCTTTTTGGCGTTTGCTGAATGTGCCAGAAACAGGGATGGTGCGTGACATGTCGCTGGAGTAATTGGCATATTCTGCCCCAACATCCATTAAAATTAAATCGCCAGCTTTACATTGTTGGTTGTTTTCTATGTAGTGCAAAACGTTGGCATTGTTTCCCGAGGCTACAATAGGCGTGTAGGCAAAACCTTTAGAGCGGTTTCTTAAAAACTCGTGCATGTATTCGGCTTCAATCTCAAACTCCCAAACACCTGGTTTTACAAAGTCTAAAACCCGTTTAAACCCTTTTTCGGTAATGTTGCAGGCTTGTTGCAGAAGGTCTAGCTCCAGTTGGTCTTTAACCGAGCGGAGGCGTTGCAGTATGGGGTTGCTTTTTTTAACGCTGTGTGCCGGAAATTGGGCTTTTAGCTGTTTGTTAAAACGGGCTTCGCGTGTTTCTGTTTCTACATTGGCGCGGTAATGCTCGTTGGTGTTAATATAAACCGTGTCGCATTGCGACATCACTTCTTTAAGTATCTTGTTGAAGTCTTGCAGCCAATACACTGTTTTTACCCCCGATGTTTCGTAGGCTTTTTCTTTGGTAAGCTTTTCGCCTTCCCAAACGGCAATGTGATCGTTAGTTTCGGTTAAAAATAAAATTTCGCGGTGCTTCGGGCTTGGGCAATCTGGAAATAATAACAAAATACTTTCCTCTTGGTCAATGCCGCTTAAATAAAAAATATTGCGGTCCTGCTGGAATGGCATGGTGCTGTCGGCGCCAATAGGATAAATGTCGTTGCTGTTAAAAACGGCCAAACTACTTGGCGTCATTTGGGCCATAAAGTTTTTGCGGTTTTTAACGAATAAGTTGCTGTTTATAGGTGCGTATTTCATATTAAAATTGAATTTTTTCAAAGGTAGTTAATCCAATAATTCTAATAAAATAAGCTTGTTAAAACTTTATTAATGTAATATTTTTTAACAAATTGGGTTATTGTACTAAACCTCAAACCATGAAACATCTATTTAAAATTTGCCTTTTAACTTTTTTTGTTGTTATGTCTTGTAGTGAAGATAACGATGAGACCCAACAACCTAATACGCCTAATTTAGTTATAAAGTTAAAGTTTGATCCTAGTCAGGAACGCTTAAATAATGTTGGCGAACCAGCCACGATACCAGATGGTAATGCCGCTCAATCACCAACTATCTCAAGAATGAGTGCTAATTATATTGAATTAGCTCCGGGCGCGTTTACGCCCTTAGGAGAAGGTGAAGTTGTTTTTAATGGTTCTGAAACAACAACTGGAGGAGACCGAGCGATTAATTTCCAAAACGCACGTTTTGCTGGAAATGATGAGGTGTTTTTAACCTTGCCATTAAACCAAGTTTCTGCGGGAACATACGAATGGGTTCGTGTGTCTTTAGCCTATCAAGAAGGCGATGTCGATTTTCTTTTAGATGGTGTTGATTATACCGGAACTTTAGCAAGTTTTGTTGGGTATAATACTTACATTACAACGTTCGACCTGAACGGGCAAAGTATAGATGTAAATGGAAATAGATTACAAGGCTTTTGGGCTTTTGAAGCCGAAGGGTTTACAGCGCAGGGCCAGGCGCCTGCTGGAGCAACGACAGTTCCTAATCCATTATTCGATTCGTCACCTATTCCTCAAGGGTCTTGTGTGGTAACTGGCGCATTTGAAAATGGGTTTACCATAACAGGTGAAGAAACACAAGATGTTGAAGTTGTCTTATCATTTTCAATAAACAATAGTTTTGAATGGACAGAGGTTAATGCCGATGGTAAATACGAGCCAAGCGCAGGAGAGCAAGTTGTCGATATGGGGCTTAGAGGGCTCATCCCTATGGTTTCAGAGTAGTTTCTGTTTATAATCATTCTAAATACTTTACTAAATCAGATTGAGTTTTGTCTAAAATTTCAAGGTAGTGTATCTTTGTTGTAGTAAAACATAAACTTCAACAATGAGCGGAATTTTAAATTCTTCGATAGGAAGAAAATTTGCCATGGCACTTTCGGCACTCTTCCTAATGATTTTCTTGTTACAGCATTTCATTATCAATTTCTCATCAATTGTAAGTGCAGACGCATTTAACAACATGTCGCACTTTATGGGAACCAACTGGTTAATACAGTACCTCATGCAGCCCGTATTGATTTTTGGTGTGATGTTTCACTTTATTATGGGATTTGTATTGGAGATAAAAAACAAAAGTGCTAGACAAATTAAGTATGCTAAAAATAATGGAGCGGCCAATTCGTCTTGGATGAGCCGTAACATGATTTACAGCGGACTGTTTATTTTGATTTTCTTAATCATTCACTTTATCGATTTTTGGATTCCTGAAATCAACACCAAGTACATTCAAGGCGATATGTCTGGTTTGTTGCCAAGTGGCGAGTACAGGTATTACGAAGAATTGGTGCACAAATTCCAGCCTATGTGGCGTGTGGCTTTATACTGCTTAGGGTTTGTGTTCTTAGCCTTGCACTTAATGCATGGGTTTATGTCTGCCTTCCAGTCGGTTGGGGCTAATAATAAGTATACAAAAGCATTAAAAGGATTTGGAAAGGCTTATGCCATTGTTATTCCATTAGGGTTTATCATCATTGCATTAGTCCACCATTTTAATCATTAAAATACAGCTAACATGGCTTTAGATTCAAGAACACCAAAAGGTCCTTTGGCTGATAAATGGACCAATCATAAAAACAATATTAACTTGGTTAATCCAGCCAACAAACGTTTAATAGATGTTATTGTTGTTGGTACTGGTTTGGCTGGTGGTTCTGCAGCAGCAACTTTGGCAGAACTAGGGTACAACGTAAAGGCATTCTGTTTTCAGGATTCGCCGCGTCGTGCGCACTCTATTGCTGCACAAGGGGGAATTAATGCCGCCAAAAACTATCAAGGCGATGGCGACTCTAACTACCGTTTGTTTTACGATACCGTAAAAGGTGGCGATTACCGCTCGCGCGAAGCTAACGTATACCGCTTGGCCGAGGTGTCGGCTAATATTATCGACCAATGTGTGGCACAAGGTGTACCTTTTGCCCGTGAGTACGGTGGCTTGCTAGACAACCGTTCGTTTGGAGGGGTATTGGTATCGCGTACATTTTATGCCGCGGGACAAACAGGACAGCAATTATTATTAGGCGCATACTCTGCGTTAAACCGTCAAATAGGTCGTGGTAAGGTGAAAATGTACAACCGCCATGAAATGTTAGATGTGGTTGTGGTAGATGGTAAAGCTCGTGGTATTATTGCCCGTAACTTGGTTACCGGCGAAATAGAAAGACATTCGGCACATGCTGTTGTGTTGGGAACTGGTGGTTATGGAAACGTATTTTTCTTATCGACAAATGCGATGGGAAGTAACGTAACAGCCGCTTGGAAAGCTCACAAACGTGGCGCTTATTTTGCCAACCCATGCTACACGCAAATTCACCCAACATGTATTCCAGTTTCTGGAGACCACCAATCTAAATTAACATTAATGTCGGAATCGCTTCGTAACGACGGGCGTATTTGGGTGCCTAAACACATGGAAGATGTTAAAGCCATACGTGAAGGCAAATTAAAACCAACCGACATTGCCGAAGAAAATAGAGATTATTACCTAGAGCGTCGTTACCCAGCCTTTGGTAACTTAGTGCCTCGTGATGTAGCCTCGCGTGCTGCAAAAGAGCGTTGCGATGCAGGTTATGGTGTAAATAAAACAGGAGAAGCTGTTTATTTAGATTTTGCCTCAGCCATTCAACGTTACGGTAAAGAGCAGGCGCATATTAAAGGTTTAAATGAAAACGATGCGGCTTTAATTAAAAAACTAGGTCAAGAGGTTATCAAGAATAAGTACGGGAACCTATTCCAGATGTACGAAAAAATTGTAGACCAAAACCCATACGAAACTCCAATGATGATTTACCCAGCGGTACACTACACCATGGGCGGTATTTGGGTAGATTACAACTTAATGACAACCGTTCCTGGGCTATACGCCATTGGGGAGGCCAATTTCTCCGATCACGGCGCTAACCGTTTGGGAGCTTCTGCCTTAATGCAAGGATTAGCCGATGGGTATTTCGTGTTGCCATATACCATTGGCGATTATTTATCGAATGATATTCGTACAGGGCCAATTTCAACCGAAAGCCCAGAGTTTGAAGAAGCCGAAAACAATGTTCGTAATCGTATTGAAACATTAGTTAACAATAACGGAACCCACTCTGTAGACTATTTCCATAAGAAGTTAGGAAAAATTATGTGGAACAAAGTAGGGATGTCTCGTAATGCTAAAGGTTTGGCCGAAGCTGTTGAGGAAATTTCAGCGTTAAGAGCCGAGTTCTGGAAGGATGTGAAAGTACCTGGAACAGCCAATGAGTTTAATGAAGAATTGGCCAAAGCCGGTCGTGTAGCAGATTTCCTTGAGTTAGGCGAACTGTTTGCTAAAGATGCGTTGCACAGAAACGAATCTTGTGGCGGGCATTACCGCGAAGAATCGGTTGAAGAAAGTGGCGAGCAAAAAGGCGAAGCCAAACGTGATGACGAGAACTTTAAATATGTAGCGGCTTGGGAATACAAAGGAGAACCTAAAGACGCCGTATTGCATAAGGAAAATCTCGTATTTGAAAATATAGAATTAAAACAAAGAAGTTATAAATAAGGAAGACTATGAATTTAACGTTGAAAATATGGCGTCAGAAGGACGCTAACGATAAAGGAAAAATGGTAGACTATCCAATAACGGGTATAGAGCCAGATATGTCTTTCCTTGAAATGTTGGATGTTTTAAATGAAGCGTTAATCAATAAAGGTGAAGAGCCTGTAGCGTTTGATCACGATTGCCGTGAAGGGATTTGCGGAATGTGTTCGCTATATATTAACGGTGAGGCACATGGGCCAGATCGCGGGGTAACAACCTGCCAGTTGCACATGCGTATGTTTAACGATGGCGATACCATTTATATCGAGCCTTTTAGAGCAGCAGCTTTTCCGGTAATCAAGGATTTGGTTGTAGATAGAAGCGCTTTTGACCGCATTCAGCATGCAGGAGGATTTATTTCGGTAAATACTTCGGGTAACACCATAGATGCGAATGCCATTCCTGTAAATAAACACGATGCCGATACCGCTTTCGATGCCGCTACTTGTATTGGTTGTGGTGCCTGTGTAGCCAGCTGTAAAAACTCTTCGGCCATGCTATTTGTAGGTGCTAAAGTATCGCAATTTGCGTTACTGCCACAAGGTAAGGTAGAGGCCACAGACCGTGTGTTAAACATGGTAAAACAAATGGATGAAGAAGGTTTTGGTAACTGTACCAACACCGGCGCTTGTGAGGTAGAGTGTCCTAAGGGTATTTCGCTAGAGAATATTGCCCGAATGAACCGCGAGTACTTAAAAGCCGCTTTTAAAGGGTAAACAAGTATTTCAGCAAAACCTATTATATACAAAATCCCAACATGCCGTTGGGATTTTTTGTTTCTTTACAGTTCAATAATTTTATATGTACCAACCTAACGATTTTTATACCGCGCAATTAAAACAGTTTAAAAGCAAGGTTCGCCAATTAAAACAACAATTGGTCGTATTAAGCTTGATTAGGCTTGTTGTTTTTGGTCTAACAGCCTTTGGCGTTTATCTTGCGTTTCACAATTGGCAGCTGGCATTTGCTATTGCTGTTATTGGTGTTGCAGTATTTTTGTTTGCCTTGTCCAAATATACCGATGTAAAGCAACAGCGCAACCTTAACAAGGCTTTGGTTGAGATTAACAAAATGGAATTGGATATAGCATCAGGCCATTTTCATCACCGTCCGGCAGGGCTCGAGTACCAGGATCCTAAACACTTTTATAGTTTAGACATCGATTTGTTTGGAACAGGATCGTTTTTTCAATTTGTAAATAGAACCAACATCAAAGAAGGCTCAGAAACCCTTGCAAAGGCCTTAAAAGCTAATCAAATTGATAATATAGCACTTAGGCAACAGGCCATTAAGGAGCTTGCTTCAAAACCAGAATGGCGTCAATTGTACTCGGCAACAGCCGCTTTAATAGAAGTCGAGGTATCTGCAAAACAAATCATTCATTGGCTAACGCATCACAGGCCTTTTTTGCCTAAAACCATGCGTTGGCTGCCTGTAGTTTTTAGTGGTATTTCGGTTGGATTATTTGTTTTGTTTCTTTTTAAAGTGTTAGATGTGTCACTTTTGGGCTACTGGTTGCTGCTTGGGCTGTTTATTACTGGAGGCTATGTGAAAAAAGTGAATGCGCTTTCATCGAATACCGATCGGGCGAGCGCCACTTTTAAGCAGTATGCGCAATTGCTTCAGCAAATAGAAGAGGCGCCGTTCGTATCAGCATTGTTATTGGAAAAGCAAGATGGCATTAAAGGGGAACGCCAAAAGGCTTCAGCTATATTTAAGCAGTTTTCAAGGCATTTGGATGCTCTGGACAATAGGAACAACCTTATAGGTGCCATATTTGGAAATGGGCTATTTTTAACCGATGTAAAAAACAGTTATAAAATAGAACAATGGATTGCCAACCATTGTAAAACAGTGGCAGATTGGTTTGATGTGGTGACTTTTTTCGACGCCTATAACTCCTTAGGGAATTATGCATTTAACCACCCAGAGTTTGTGTATCCAACCTTGGTAGATAATCCCCTTTGCATTAAGGCGGAACAGTTGGGCCACCCATTATTGGATGTAAACAAACGAGTAGATAGCGATTTGCACATTGATGCCGAACAGTTTTTTATAGTAACAGGCGCCAATATGGCCGGGAAAAGCACGTTTTTACGAACGGTTTCTCTGCATATTGTTATGGCCAATGTGGGCTTGCCGGTGTGTGCTTTAAAAAGTGAATACAGCCCAATAAAACTTATTACTAGTATGCGTACCAGTGACTCTCTAACCGACGATAGTAGCTATTTCTTTTCAGAATTAACGCGTTTGAAGTTTATCGTAGATGCCATTAAAACCGAACCGTATTTTATCATATTGGACGAGATTTTAAAAGGCACCAACAGCACCGATAAGGCTATTGGTTCGCAAAAATTTGTCGAGAAATTGGTGCAAAGTCATGCTACAGGCATTATCGCGACACACGATTTGAGTCTGACCAACATAGAGGCTAATTTAAAGGAAGTGAAAAACTACTTTTTTGATGCCCAAATAAAAAACGACGAGCTTTATTTTGATTATAAATTTAAAAAAGGTGTTTGCCAGAATATGAATGCTAGTTTCCTATTAAAGAAGATGGAGATAGTATAAAAAAAAGCCTCATAAATTTATGAGGCTTTTTTTGTAGAATAGACTATCATCCTATTTTTTAGGATGAACCAATTTCATTTCATCTATTAAGTGCTTTGCACCAGCGTATTTATCAACAATAAATAATACGTAGCGAATATCTACCATAATGTTTCTGCAAATGTTTGGGTCGTAGTTCATGTCGCTCATGGTGCCTTCCCAAACGCGGTCAAAGTTTAATCCTATTAGGTTGCCATGCGCATCAATGGTTGGGCTTCCAGAGTTTCCACCAGTGGTATGGTTTGTTCCTATAAAGCAGACAGGCATTTTTCCGTTGCTATCGGCGTACGGGCCATAGTCTTGAGCATTGTAAAGATCGATTAGTTTTTGTGGTACGTCAAACTCATAATCGCCAGGGATGTATTTTTCCATAACGCCATCCAAATAGCTTACATGGTTGTAGTATACACCGTCTCTAGGAGCGTAGCCTTTAACTTGCCCGTAAGTTACCCGTAATGTGCTGTTGGCATCGGGGTAATAACGCTCGTTAGGTAAAGCTTTCATTAGGGCGGTCATGTATTTGGTTTGTAGGGCAGAAATGACCAAGTTTTTTTCTGTGTATTCTGGGTTAATGCTGTTGTAGAATTCTTCTATAATAGGCTTGGCGTACACATAGGCCGCATCTGCATTTAAGTTATCAACAACCTCTTGGGCAGACCCCTCGAATAAAGTTAAGGCCTGCTCTAAATTGGTGAATGCTGTTTTGTTGTAAATAGTTGGGTCGATATTAGATTTTTTGTACAACGGCATAATGGCTTCGTAAACACCTTGGTCTACTCGGGCATCGAAATTTTTATGAATGCCTTTTAGGGTGCCTTCTATAGAGGCTTTTGCACGGTCTAAAACCTCGGGATTGTTTTTTACAGCCTCTTCAAACTGATAAGCTCTAAAGGTCATTTGCATTAACTCGTTGTTTACCAAAAAGACTTCTATAAAGTTTCGGCGTTTTATGTTAATGTTGGCAAAATCGGCATAAAGGGTTTCAAACTCAGGCAAAATGTGACCGTATTGTTTATGCAGTTTGTTCTCGTAAAGGGCTTTTTTAAAGCGCTCTTCAAAAGCTTTTCGTTGGCTTATGGCTTGGCTTTTTTCAATCCCTTGGTTTTCGCCAATCCACTTTTTCCAAGCATTGGCTATTCTAGCCTGTTTAGAGGCATATTTTATACGAATATCATCACTGGCTTTCATGTTGGCGTCGATAACCTTCAATGCCGCCTCACGAATGGCAATGTTGCTCGGGTTAAATTCTTGGGTAATGTGCTCTATGGCAACGGCAGGAAGGTACTCATTGGTGGTTCCTGGAAAACCAAATACCATGGTGAAGTCGTTTTCTTCAACACCGTCTAACGAAACTGGTAGGAAATGCTTAGGGGTGTAAGGCACATTGTCTTTGCTGTATTTTGCAGGGCGATTGTTTTTGTCGGCATAAATTCTGAAAAGTGAAAAATCGCCAGTATGTCTTGGGAATACCCAGTTGTCTGTATCGCTACCAAATTTTCCAATGCTGCTTGGAGGGGCACCAACAAGGCGTACATCCTCGTAGCGTTCGGTTACAAATAAAAAGTATTGATTGCCTTTAAAAAAAGCCTTTACCTTGGTGTCTTGCCAAGCCTCTTTTTTTGTTTCAGCTTGTAGGGCATTGCTATTTTTATCGATGGTAGATTGCTTTTCGGTTTCGCTCATGCTATCAGAAACACCGGCAAGCACCTGTTCGGTAACATCTTCAATTCGTACAATAAATTCTACAAATAGGCTCTCGTTAGGAAGCTCTTCGTTGTAGTTCATAGCCCAAAACCCATCTTTTAAATAGTCGTTTTCTAAAGACGAGTGCGATTGTATTTGGCTGTAGCCACAATGGTGGTTGGTTAAAATAAGGCCATTAGGCGAAATAACCTCGCTGGTACAACCGCCATTAAAGTGGCCAATGGCATCTTTTAAGCTGGAGTTATTTACATCGTAAATGTCTTTAGCGGTAAGCTTGCTGCCTAGGCTAGTCATTTCGGTTTCGTTCATGCCTTCTAAAAGCGAAGGAATCCACATGCCACCTTGTTGGGCAGACACTTGCAGGGCAAGAAATAAAAAGAGGAGTTTAAAATATTTCATTGTTTTGTATAGATTGAAAAAAATAATTTCCCAAAGATACGAGTTCTAATCATAAAAAAACAGAAAGAAGTTCTTACCTTTAAAAGCATGAGACACGCTTCAAAATTACCACAAGTAGGAACGACTATTTTTACAGAAATGAGTGCTTTGGCCAACACCCATAAAGCGCTTAATTTATCGCAAGGCTTCCCAAATTTTAAGAGCGACCCATTGCTAATAGATTTGGTGTTTAAAGCTATGAAAGCGGGATATAACCAATATGCTCCTATGGCTGGAAGTATGGCGCTTAGAGCGGCCATAGCGCAAAAATATCAGGCGCTGTACAAGAGCAGTTACCGCCCAGAAACAGAAATTACGGTAACGGCAGGTGCTACCCAGGCCATTTTTACAATTATATCGGCTTTTGTTAGAAAAGCTGATGAGGTTATTATTTTTAGGCCTGCATACGATTGTTACGAACCCGCCATAACATTACAGGGCGGCATACCTGTTTCTGTCCAGCTTAAGGCACCAGATTATACTGTAGATTGGGATGTAGTAGAAGCAAAGGTAACGTCCAATACCAAAATGATTATTATCAACTCGCCGCATAACCCTAGCGGAACCCTTTGGTCTAAAAACGACATGTTGCGGTTGCAGCAAATAACCAAGGATACCAACATTATTGTGCTAAGTGATGAGGTTTACGAACACATTGTTTTTGATGGGCAATCGCACCAAAGCGCCTGTTTATTTTCTGAATTAAAAGAACGAAGTTTTATTACGGCTTCGTTTGGAAAAACGTTCCATAATACGGGTTGGAAAGTGGGGTATTGTTGCGCGCCAAAAGCGCTCATGCAGGAGTTTAGAAAAGTGCATCAGTTTAATGTGTTTTCGGTAAACCACCCTGCGCAAAAGGGTTTGGCCGATTATATGCAAACACCAAGCCATTACTTAAAACTGTCTGAATTTTACCAAAACAAGCGCGATTTGTTTTTAAGTTTAATTAAAGGGTCTAGGTTTAAAGCCATACCCTCGCAAGGCACCTATTTTCAGGTGTTAGAGTATTCAAACATTACCAATGAAAACGATGTGGCTTTTGCCAAACACCTAACCATTACGCATAAATTGGCTGCCATCCCATTATCGGTTTTTAACGAAAACAAGCGTGACGATAAGGTGCTGCGGTTTTGTTTTGCCAAGACCAACGAGACTTTAGAGGAAGCCGCAGCTATTTTATGTGGGATTTAAGATAAAAGATTTTAAGGATAGGTGACATTTTCCGATTTTTGGGTCTTAAAAAACAAAACCGATATATTTTAAAGCATGAAAAAACTAGTGTTTTTAGGATTGTTTTCAGCAATTTCTATGGTTGCAACCGCCCAAACTACGGGTGCCAATCCTGATGTGACTTATACTGTTAAGGAAAACAGAATTTTTATTGGAGAGGATGATGTGACCGATACATTAAGCTTAGAACGTAAAGACGCTATTTTAGCGGCACACAACGAGCAAGAAAAGCAACAGCTTTTGCAGGACGCCGAAAAGGCACTTGAAGAAACCAAAGCCCAAGCCGAAAAAGAGCAGAAACGTCTAGAAAAGGCGCATAAAAAAGCGCTAAAAGAGCAAAAAAAGGCCGAAAAGGCGCTAAAAAAGCAAGAAAAAGCCAAGAAAAATTACAGTAAAGCCAAAGAAAAATACGAAGCGGCCACCCGCAAATACAACAAGCTTAAAAAAAGAGGCGACCTTTCGCCAAACGATGAGGCTAAATGGCTTGACAAAATGGAAAAACTAAAAGGCAAATTGGATAAAGCCACGCGTAAACTTTAATAATTGCAGTTAAAAAAGTGTACCTTTAGGCTATGGAAAACGCGTTAAAGGTTGCATTGGTTCAAAGCAATTTATCTTGGGAAAATCCCATTGAAAATACAAATAACCTGTCCCGCATGATCGATCGTGTATCGGGACCGGTTGATGTGTTTGTGCTACCCGAAATGTTCTCGACAGCATTTACCATGAATGCAAATGCGGTAGCAGAGTCTATGACAGGCAAGACCGTAAACTGGATGGTGCAGAAAGCACAGGAAAAGCAGGCTGCCATTATGGGCAGCTTGGTTATAAAAGAAAACAACCGCTATTACAACAGGTTGTTGTTTGTTTTTCCAGACGGGCAAATAGCAAGCTACGATAAGCGCCATACATTTTCGTTGGCGGGAGAAGATAAAATATACACTTCTGGAACCCAGAAGCGTATTGTTGAGTATAAGGGGTGGCGGTTGTGCCTCATGATTTGTTACGACCTGCGCTTTCCTGTGTGGGCGAGAAATACCGAAGCATACGATGCCTTAATCTATGTTGCCAATTGGCCTAAGGTGCGCATTGCTGCCTGGGATGCCTTGTTAAAAGCCCGAGCTATCGAAAACATGGCCTATTGCATAGGAGTAAATCGCGTAGGTCAGGATGCTCATAGCCATGAATATAACGGACATTCTATGGCTTTTGATGTGTTGGGAAACCGCATAGACACCGTTACTGAAGGCGCAGAAACCGTAGAGGTGGTAACGCTTTTAAAAGACCACATTAATCAATACCGTAAAACGCTTAATTTTCTGAAGGATCGAGATCACTTCGAGATAATGTAAACTCCTGTACCAAATCCCAACCCGCTCTAACATCAAGTGCTTCGGGGTAATGGCTAATGCGTTCTGGTTGCTGTTTTTTTAAGAAATTACCCGAGTCGAATTTTTGGTTTTTGTTTGTATCAAAAACCACCCTTAAAAAGTATGTTCCGGGAGTAATGTTCCTAAAGTCTACAGGTGCTGCTTGTTCGCTATACATCTCGTGGGTAACCTTGCCCTTGTTGTCGGTAAGCTGAATAATAACAGGATAAGTAGCATTTTGTAAAACAACCCGAACATTGCTGTAATTAGAAAGTGCTTTGGTAGAAATACTGTAGTTTAAAGTATCGTTGGTGTTACCAAACAGGTCAACCATTGCATTGGGCAGCATGTTTATGCGGTATTGGTTGCTTTCGGTTTTTTCAAACTTAAAGGTGTAGGTGTTGGTTAAGGTATCAAATACTGTGGCAAAGTCTATGCGAGTAGAATCTTTGTCTATTATGGTAAGCTGTTTTTGGTTAAAACGCACCAAGGGGGTGCTTCCTGAAATAGTAAAGTCTTCGTTAAAGCCAATATCACCATTAGGTTTGGCGGTTAGAGTTAAAGTGTCACGAGGTTGTTCGCTAAGTTTTACGGTAAAGGTTTCAGTGTAATTTTTATGGTTGCTAACGTTAAACAGTAACGAATCGGTTTTTAGCCTAGGCACATACCAATAGTTAAGCGAATCGGTCTTGGGGTCTTTGGTAATGCGGTAGTTAAAACTATCGGGGACTTTAGATAGCAGTTCGATATTAAGATTTTTGTAATCGCCTTCATAGCCAAAAGCAATTTTTTCACCCGATACCAAACGGGGTCTAATAACCTTATCGTCTAGTTTTTCTTTAAACAGTTTAAGGGTGTAGCTCGAGTCTGAAGGCACGGTGATAAACGCATCGTGAAAGCCTATTTTATCTGTTTTTTGTTGAAACTTATTGTCTTGGTTTTCATCCTTCATGGCTACCAATAAATAGTTTCCCTTTTTAATGTTGTCTATCGAAAATGTAGTCGTGCTGTCTAAGGTATTGGTAATGTATTTTGGGTTTTGCTTATACACGATAGAGTCGGTATAGGTCGAGTCTATTTCATAGAGCATAACCGATATAAAATCTTCGGGTTGGCGCAAAGTGGCATCGATAATGTTTCCAGTAACCGAAAGCGAATCGATATAGTCGCCTGTAGAGATAACATAGCGGTAGTAAGGGTAGGGATTGCCTTCATTGTTGTCTACAATGCTATTTCCAAAGTTAAAGGCGTAGGTGGTATTTGGTGCCAGGGTATCGGTTATTTTTATAGCAATGTATTTACTGGCCGTTCCTAGTGGGGTAATCTCTGGGGCAGGATCCATAGGAGGCGAGATAATAAGCTGTTTCTGGATGTTGTTAACCTTAATATACTCGTTAAAATAAATACGAATCTCATCGCCTTTAAAATTTGTTGAGAAATTTTCGGGTACCGAGCGTATAATCTCTGGCGGGGCAACATCTTTAGGGCCACCGGTAGGCCTGCCTCTATTAGCACAGTTAACCATGAGCACTAAACTAAATGCGAGTAGAACGTTATAAAGGCATGTCTTCATGTTTGGCACAATACTAATTTGTGTGCAAAGTAACAACTTATTTGTCATTAACGAAACCGAAGTTACGCTATTGCCATAGTTGCAATACTTATTTTAACATTTTTGGCCTGCGATAAAACCAAAATACAGGCCTCCATGGTTGCGCCGGTTGTAATAATATCGTCGACCAAAAGAATGTGCTTACCTTCAATATTGGTTTTTGGGTTGCGTTTAAAGACCTCTTGATTGGTTAACCACCGTTTAAACCGGTTTTTGTTAACCTGCGAGCTGCTGTTGCTTTCTTTTATAAGAATGCGGTCGTTGTACTCAATCTCTAGGGCTTTGGCAATCTCTCGGGCGCATTTATCGACTTGGTTGTAGCCGCGTTTTCTTAATTTTTTACGGTGAACCGGAACCGGGACAACCAGATCGATGGTGTGGTTTTTGGCCGTTTCTTTAAGGGTGGCGCCAAGCCATTTTCCTAGAAACACGCCTATTTGCTCATATCCCCGATATTTTAGGTTGTGAAGCAATTTTTGAGTAATGCCTTTTTTCTCAAAACGAAGCAGCGAAATGGCCGCTTCTATTTTTACTCTACCATATAGCATTTTGTAGGTGCTGTTGTTTTTGCCAAAGGGCTCGTTGGTAACGGGTAGCTTATGTCTGCACGAGGTACATAGGTGTTTTTCGTTGTCGCTAAGCATCATCATGCAGGCACAGCACACATCGGGGAAAAACAGTCGGATAATACTTTCAAAAACAGCCAATTGCAATGCTTCTCTTTAGTTGGGTTATGGTTTTAACAAGTTTTTTTTCATTTTATCGATTAAAGTTAATTAAAGTTTATGATATTGTTAGTTTTGTGATTTACAATTAATTTGTGATTTACAATTAATTAATCATAACAATTAAGATGATAGTTATCCCTCAATTATTTAACTACAGATTAATTATCGGTTCGTTAGTTTTAGCAATTTTAGGTTTAGGGTTTTATAGCATATCCCATCACAACACATTAAGAGAGCAGCAAGGTATTCTTGAGCGTGAAAGTACATTAATACAGCACGAACTTTCTGAAATGTTGGAAATGTATGAGGCGGTTAGTACAGATTATTCCAAATTAAACACCCGTTTTAAACACATTGAACTAGAGCTTCAAGAGGCTTTAGATTCTTTAAGCCTTGTTAGCGCTAATGCATCTTTAATGTCTAAGTACAAGTCTCAGTTAACAACCTTAAAGCACCATAATGGTAAGCTTGCCACATTGGTCGATTCGTATGAGAACGAAAACGACAGGTTTAAAATCGCGTTAGAACGTAAGGACCAACAATTAAACATGTTAGAAAGCTTAAGTCTGGAGTTGCAAGAATCGTTAGACGAGGTTTCCTTACTTAAGTTAGAAGATGTAAAGGTTAAAACACTTGCAACACCTAATACCAAAGATCTTATAGAAACTAAAGAAGCTAGCATGGTAGATCATGTAGAGGTTTGTTTGGTCTTAAAGAAAAATAGAGTTACCTCCGAAGGAAGCAAACAGATTTATGTGCAAATATTAGCCCCCAACAATACTGTAGTTGCCGGGCGAGGGCTTGTAGAACACGGTGGGAAAACAATATTGTATAGCGGAAAAACAGCCGTAAACACTTTGGGACAACAAATGAATGTTTGTACCAAGATTAACGTTAACAACCAAACAGTTTTAACTCCAGGTAACTATGAAATTAAGGTGTTTCAAGACACAAAATTGCTAGGAGAAACACAGGTGTACCTTAACTAAAAGTTAATCAGATATTTTTTAGTAAACCACTCTTTTTGTCAGAGTGGTTTTTTATTTTTGTGCCATGGCAAATAACGACGATCAATTTAAGAAAGTAATCTCTCATGCTAAAGAGTATGGTTACGTGTTCCAGAGTAGTGAAATTTACGACGGACTAAGTGCAGTTTACGATTATGCGCAGAATGGCGTAGAGTTAAAGAAAAACATTTGCGACTACTGGTGGAAAGCCATGGTGCAAATGCACGACAACATTGTAGGAATCGACTCGGCTATTTTTATGCACCCAACCACCTGGAAAGCATCGGGGCATGTCGATGCCTTTAACGACCCTTTAATAGACAATAAGGACTCCAAAAAACGCTATAGAGCCGATGTGTTGGTAGAAGATTATTGTGCCAAAATAGAGGCTAAAATCGATAAAGAGGTTAAAAAAGCTGAAAAACGTTTTGGCGAGGCTTTCGATAAGGAGCAGTTTGTGGCAACCAACCCGCGAGTGCTAAAGTACCAAGAACAAATAAACGGTATTTTATCGCGTTTGGGAAAATCGTTGGAAAAAGAAGATCTGGCCGATGTTAAAGCCTTGATAGAAGAATTGGAAATTGCCGACCCCGTTTCCGGTTCGAAAAACTGGACCGATGTAAAGCAGTTTAACCTAATGTTCGGGACCAAGTTAGGGGCTTCGGTAGATTCGGCTATGGATTTGTACCTGCGCCCTGAAACCGCACAAGGTATTTTTGTAAACTTCCTGAATGTTCAAAAAACCGGCCGTATGAAAATCCCGTTCGGTATTGCCCAAATAGGAAAGGCTTTCCGTAACGAGATTGTTGCACGCCAGTTTATTTTCCGCCAGCGGGAATTCGAACAAATGGAAATGCAATTTTTTGTTAAGCCGGGAACCCAGAAATCATGGTATAAAACTTGGAAAGAAACCCGCCTAAAATGGCATCTGTCCCTAGGTTTGGGCGATGAAAATTACCGTTTTCACGACCATGAAAAATTAGCACATTATGCCGATGCGGCTACCGATATAGAATTTAAGTTTCCGTTTGGGTTTAAAGAATTGGAAGGCATTCACTCGCGTACCGATTTCGATTTAAGCCAGCACGAAAAGCATTCCGGTAAAAAAATGCAGTATTTCGATCACGAGGAAAATAAAAGTTATGTGCCTTATGTTATTGAGACCTCTATAGGGCTTGATAGAATGTTTTTAGCAGTGTTTTCTAATGCCTTGGTAGAAGAAGAACTGGAAAATAATACCACAAGAACCGTTTTAAAGTTGCCTGCTGTTTTAGCACCTACAAAAGCAGCCGTGCTGCCATTGGTTAAAAAAGATGGTTTGCCAGAAGTGGCAAAGCAGATTGTTGATGATTTAAAGTGGGACTTTAATGTAAGTTATGATGAAAAAGATGCTGTAGGACGTCGTTACCGCAGGCAAGATGCCAATGGTACGCCATTTTGTATTACCGTAGATCACGACACCTTGGAAGATAATACGGTAACTATTAGGCATAGAGATACCATGGAGCAAAAACGTGTGAAAATCGATGCGCTTCGCGAAATTATTAAAAAAGAGGTTGATGTTAAGGCCTGGTTAATGCGTATGTAATTAACCTTATAAGCAACATGAAAAAGCCCCATTACGGGGCTTTTTTTATTGGTCTTTGTAGGCTAAAAGCCGCAAAGCATTTAAAACGACAACTAAAGTAGAGCCTTCATGAAAAAGTACAGCGAGTCCAATATTGGTAAGCCCCAGGATGGTTACAGGTACCAACAGAGCCACAACGCCCATGCTAATCCAGATGTTTTGGGTAATAATGTGTTTAGACCTTCTGCTTAAGCCAATAACAAAGGGAAGTCTTTCAATTTTATCAGACATAAGGGCCACATCGGCAGTCTCTAGAGCCACATCACTTCCTGCGGCTCCCATAGCAACACTTACCGTGCTTAAAGCCATGGCAGGCGCATCGTTAACCCCATCGCCAACCATGGCAACTTTACCATATTGAGCCTTTAAAGCCTTAATGGCTGTGACTTTATCTTCGGGTAAGAGGTTGCCTTTGGCCTCGGTAAGGCCAATTTGCTTTGCTATAGAATTTCCAACATGTTGGTGGTCTCCAGTTAACATAACCATGCGCTTAATGCCTATTTTTTTTAACCTTAATAGGGTTTGCTTGGCCGTTTTACGTGGCAGATCCATAACGCTTACCAAGCCGACAATTTGGTTGTTATACCCAACAAGCATTACCGTATGCCCATTTTCTAAGAGGGTGTCCATTTCTGTTGAAAGACTACCATTTAAAACCAGATTATGGTTGGTCATTAATTTAGCATTTCCTATGTAAACAGGAGCGTTATTATAAATGGCTTGTATGCCTTGGCCTTGCATGGCTTTTATGTTTGAGGCCAGCCCTTTATGGGTTAATTGGTTTTGAGCCTGAATGTCGTTAGCAATGGCTTTTGCTAAGGGGTGGTTGCTTAAGCTTTCCACCTCGAAGAGCAACTCTAAAAGCGCTTCTTTGTTAAATCCGTTAACCGGAATAACGTTGGTTAATTTGGGTTTGCCTTCTGTGAGTGTGCCTGTTTTATCAAATGCTATGGTAGAAATGACCCCAAGATTCTCAAGGGCTTTTCCACCTTTTATTAAAACGCCGCTTTGCGCTGCTCTGGCAATACCACTTAACACAGCACTTGGGGTAGAGATGGCCAAAGCGCAGGGGCTGGCTGCAACCAAAACAGTTATGGCGCGATAAAGACTTTCATTAAAAGATTCGTCTACCACCAAAAAGGCAAAACAAAGCAGTACAACCAATATAACGATAACGGGAACATACGTTTCCTCGAATTTTTTTGTCATGCGTTGTGTAGGCGATTTTTTGGTTTCAACCTCATTAACCAAGGTGATTAATCGCGATACGGTGGAGTCTTTTGTGAGCTTTAATACTTTAACTTCAAGGGTGTTGTCGCCATTAATGGTTCCAGAAAAAACGAGGTGTTTGCTATCTATATGGGCAAACTCTGGTGTGTTTTGGGTGTTTGGGATAGCGGTTTTGTCTACAGGTATGCTCTCGCCCGTTATGGGGGCTTGATTAATGCTGCTGTCCCCTTTAATAATAACACCATCTGCTGCAATTTTGGTGTTTGGTTTTACCACAATCACATCGTTTATTTGAAGGTCTTCAATAGGAATTTCATTTAACCCGTTTTCATTTTTTAACCAAGCGGTATTCGGAGTTAGATTACCAAGGGCTTTAATGGATTTTTCGGCCTTTTTAATGGCGTAATGCTCTAAGGCATGGCCTAGGCTAAATAAAAACAGCAAAAAGGCGCCTTCTGTCCAACTGCCAATGTAGGCAGCTCCTACAGCTGCGGCAATCATTAAAAAATCGATTTCAAATTTGCCATGAGATAGCTTTTTGGCGGCTTCAATGGTAATGTAATACCCGCCAAAACCGTAGGCCATGATATAGCTGCCCAAATAGGTGTACCAAGGCCAATGGGTTAACTTCTCTATACCAAAACCAATAATTAAGAAAAGGCCACATAGCAACGATAGGTATAGTTCGGTGCGTTTGCCAAAAATACCTTGGCTATGGGAATGTTCGTGTTTATGCTCTGCGGTGTTGCACATATTGCTTAATGGCTGTGGCCACCCTCACTATCGTTTAATAACATGCTTGTTCCTGCTGTAATAATCTGCTTGCCTAATAAGGGCTTGGCATTTAATATTTCTGTATGGCTCTCGGTTTGTTTTCCTATGGTGACTTCGGTTTTGCTAAACTGGTAGCCGGTTTCGGTTTCTTTATTTAAAACTAGAATGTAATGGTGGTCTCCCACCGGTATAATGGCCTCGTTAGGAAGCCCGATGCTCACTAGCTCATTGGTGTAAATCTCGGCTTCAGAAAACATGCCAACAATAAAGGGCTTGCTTTCGTCGGCGATATGCCCATGAACTTTAATGCGTCTAGTGGTTTCATCTATTGTGCTACCAACCAAATGCACTTCTGCTAGGAATGTTTCGTTTGAGGCTTCGGGGATTTTAAAGGTGATTTTTTGCCCCTTTTTAATGTTCATAATATCTTTTTCGAACACCGACAGCTCTAAGTGAATGTGCTCAGAATCTATAATTTCCATTATGACATCGCTGGCAGCAACAAAGGCGCCATTGCTAACATGTATGCTGGAAACCGACCCAGCTATAGGCGAATAAATATTGATGTTGTCGACGATATTGCCATTTAAAACCGACTTTGGATTTATGTTGAGCATTTCCAGCTTTTTTTTCAATCCGTTATAATGCGCTAGGTTACTTTTATAGGTGCTCTCTGCTTTTAAATAGCTTTTTTGCGAGGTTATTTGTTCTTCATACAAGGTTTTCTGGCGCGTGTACTCATTCTCCAGGTATTGTAATTGCTCTGCAACCTCTAAAAATGTTTGTTGTAAAGTTACAAATTCGGTGTTTTTTAAGGAAACAAGCAGTTGCCCTTTTTTAACCTCATCGCCAATAAGTAAAGGCGTTTGCGTAATGTATCCGCCCATAAAAGTGGTAATTTTAGATTTGTTATGTGGCGGCACATCGATCATGCCATTTACAACAACGGTTTCTTTAAAGGTCTGTTGTGAAAGGGTGTCCAAAGCCATTTTTTCACCTTGAAATTGTTGTTTGGAAATAAAAACCTGATCGTGATGCTCGGTGTTTTCGGCATGAGGTTTTTGCGTGGTGCTGCTGTTTTCTTGGTTTTGGCAGGAAAAAAGCGCTATGGCTAAAAAACTGATATATAAATATTTCATGACTATAAAGTTAAATGATTGATGGTAATTACTGTTTGGTTGTAGGTGTTGAGGTTGCTTAAATATTCCAATTCAATATCTGTAGCCGTTTCTAAGCTTTGTATGTACTGGAAAAAATCTATTTCACCTGTTTTGTAAGAACGGTTAGCCGTTTTAATAATTTCTTCTGAAAGCGCTTTGCCCTGTGTCTCGTAATAGCTAATGGCGGCTTCGTGCTCGGCCAGCTTTGCCATAAGGCTTTTGTGCGTTTTTTCGAGTTTTATGTTGTAATCGTTTTGGTTTGTTTTAGCAATCTCCTCGGCAATTTTAGAGGCTTTTATACGAGAAGCCTGTCCAGAGAATAACACCGGGATTTTTAAGCCTATTTGATACCCTTGAATGTTGTGGTTAAGGCTGCTGTTGGTGCCTATAAAATATTCGGCGCTAATGTCTGGAAGTAATTCCTGTCGCTCTCGGTTTTTTAGGGTTTTATAATACTGTTTAGAAGCTTCTAAATACTGCTGTCCTGGGTTGCTTTCAGGAGCAATTGCTTGTAAGGCTATTCTGGACAAGGGGGCGTCCTTAATTAACAAGGTGTCTACCTGAACCACTTGTTTTAAGGCTTGGCTTTTGGCCAGAACATCTTGCTGAGCCTGTTTGTAGCTGGTTTCCATTTGTTTTTGTTTGGACTGGGCCGTAATCATTTCCAGATAATTGGTTTCGCCAAGCTCGAAACGGCGTTTGGCATTATGGGCAAATGCCCCATATAAACTGTCTAAAAACCGATAGGTTTTTGCCTTGTTCTTGGCATAACTAAGCTGGTAGTAATTGGTGTAAACCGCTTTTTTTAGTGCAGTTAGCTCAATCTTGTACTTAGACTGTTGCATGTTTAAAGCTGCCGTATGCGTTTGTTTATCGGCAAAATACACTGTCGGAAATTTAAAATCCTGGGCAATACCGTATATTTTTAAGGGCTTGTTGTTTACGGCCATGTTGTTTTCGTCGTAGCTGTGGAAAACCTGAGTTTTTTCAAAACTGAAAGCACTACCAATGCGGGCTTCAGCTTCATCGACACTCAAGGAAGCTGCTTTAATGCCTTGGTTGTTTTCTATGGCCAAAGCAATGGTCTCTTCAACCGATAATGGATGCTGTTGTGAGAACCCACTAACTGTTGTAAGCAAAACCAAGAGGATGGCTATGGGTGTTTTTTTCATGTTCAACGGTTTTTTTTCTTCCATCCATGCGTAGATTACGGGAAGGACAATAAGGGTTAAAATAGTAGCGCTTACTAGGCCGCCAACGACAACGGTTGCTAGCGGACGTTGTACCTCGGCTCCGGCATTGGTAGAGACTGCCATAGGTAAAAACCCTAATGCTGCCGCCGATGCGGTTAAGAGCACTGGACGCAAACGCTCTGTAGCACCTCGCTTAATGCGCTCTCTAATATTGGTAATGCCCATGTGTTGGAGCTCTTTAAAGTGCTCTATTAATACAATGCCGTTTAAAACGGCAATGCCAAACAAGGCAATAAAGCCAACACCCGCAGAAATGCTAAAGGGCATGTCTCTAAACCACAGTAAAAGTACGCCGCCCACGGCAGCCATAGGAATGGCAGAATAGACCATAAGCGCATCTTTAATTGAGTTGAAGGCAAAGTAGAGCAAAATAAAAATAAGCACAAGCACAATAGGAATGGCGACGAATAGTCTGTTTTTAGCACTTTGGAGGTTTTCAAACTGCCCACCGTAGGTAAGGCTGTACCCAACGGGCAATTGTACGTTTTGGTTAATGCGCTCCTGAATGTCATCGACAACCGATTGTAGGTCGCGGTTTCTTACGTTAACACCAACCACAATACGTCGTTTGGTGTCGTCTCTCGAGATTTGTGCAGGCCCAGTGGTGTATGAGATTTCTGCCAATTCGTTTAAGGGGATTTTGCCGCCGCTAGGCAGGTCGACGTACAGGTTTTTAAGATCCGATAGGTTTTGTCTGTTTTCCTGCTTAAGCCGTATGGCTAGATCGAACCGTTTCTCGCCCTCGAAAACACTGCCTAGAACATGGCCCGAAAACCCCATGGCAATGACTTGGTTTAAATCCGCGATATTTAGGCCGTAACGGGCAATTTTACTTCGGTTAAAGTTAACGGTCATTTGTGGGAGACCTTCTACTTTTTCAACAATAATATCCGAAGCGCCTTCAACATCTGCAATGGCATTTTTTATGGCATTTGCTTTTTCGGCTAAAACAGAGAGGTCCTCGCCAAAAACCTTAATGGCAACATCGGCTCTAACCCCAGTAATAAGTTCGTTAAAACGCATTTCTATGGGTTGGGTAAATTCGACCTCCATTTCTGGAATTACTGCTAGAGCAGCTTTCATTTTTTCGGCTAGTTCGTCTTTACTTTCAGCAGAAACCCATGTTTTTTTAGGCTTCAGTTTAATAATCACGTCGCTTTGCTCCATAGACATGGGGTCGGTAGGGACTTCGGCAGCACCTATGCGGCTTACCACTTGGTCTACCTCTGGAAACTGGTCTAAAAGAATGGTTTCTATTTTTGTGGTGATGTCAATGGTTTTTCCTAGCGAGGTGCCTGTTTTTAAAACGGGCTGTATTACAAAGTCACCTTCGTCTAGGGTAGGGACAAACTCGCCTCCCATTTTACTAAATATACCGAAGCTTAAGAGTAGAAGCCCTAGGGCGGCTCCTATAACCAAACGCTTGTGGCCTAAGGCCCAATCTATTTTAGGCTGGTACCATTGTGTGAGCTTGCTCATAAGTCTTACCGAGATGTTCTTTTTTGAAGGTTGCTCGGGTTTTAAAAATAATGCCGATACGACGGGAACATAAGTTAAACACAGCAGCATGGCCCCTATAAGGGCAAAACTGAAGGTCATGGCCATGGGTTTGAACATTTTTCCTTCAATGCCGCTTAAGGTAAGAATAGGGATAAATACGATTAAGATGATAAGTTGCCCAAATATGGCCGAGTTCATCATCTTTGATGCACTTTTTAAGGTAATGCCATCGATATCCTTTTTTGAAAGTGTTTTTAGCTTAGCACTTTGCGTGGTAATTTGAAAGGCAATAAACTCGACTATAATCACGGCGCCATCGATAATAATACCAAAGTCTATAGCGCCTAAACTCATTAAATTGGCATCGACTTTAAAAAGGTACATTAACGAAATAGCGAACAACAAGCTTAATGGAATAACCGAAGCAACAACCAATCCGGAGCGCCAGTTTCCTAGCAATAGGACGACCACAAAAATAACGATTAAAGAGCCTAGAATTAGGTTTTCAGATACGGTAAAGGTGGTTTTACCTATAAGTTCGCTACGCTCTAAAAACCCGTTAATATACACGCCTTCTGGAAGGGTTTTTTGGATGCTGGCAACCCGTTGGTTAACATCGTCGATTATTTTTTTGGAGTTTCCGCCCTTAAGCATCATAATTTGCCCTAGAACTTTTTCGCCTTCGCCATTTCCTGTGATGGCTCCAAAGCGTGTGGCATGGCCATAACCTACTTCGGCAATGTCTTTAATGTATATGGGGGTGCCATCGTTTTTTACAACAATATTCTCAATGTCCTGTAGGGTGCCCACAAGACCTTCGCCACGAATAAAATAGGCCTTGTTCGCTTTTTCGATATAACCACCACCGGCAACGCTGTTGTTTTTTTCTAAGGCTTGGTAAATCGTGCCAATGCTAATGTTCATGGCGGCAAGCTTGGTGGGGTTTATGGCAATTTCGTATTGTTTTAAATACCCGCCCCAGGTGTTAACTTCTACAACGCCTGGAATTCCAGATAATTGGCGTTTAACAATCCAATCCTGAATGGAGCGCAGATCGGTAATGGAGTAGGTGGTTTTGTGTTCTGGTTCGACATCTAAAATGTATTGGTAAATTTCGCCTAAACCTGTTGTAATGGGGCCCATTTCTGGCGTGCCAAAGCCTTCGGGGATTTTTTCGGAAGCCGATTTAATTTTTTCGGCAATTAATTGGCGGGGCAAGTAGGTGCCCATAGCGTCATTAAAAACAATGGTCACTACCGATAGGCCGAATTTAGATACCGACCGTATTTCCTGAACTCCAGGCAAATTGGCCATTTCCAATTCTACGGGGTAGGTAATAAACTGCTCGACATCTTGCGTGGCTAAATTTCGAGATGTGGTAATAACTTGCACTTGGTTGTTGGTGATGTCTGGCACAGCACCAATAGAAATTCTGGTAAGGGAGAATATCCCAAAGCCTATAATTAAGGCCGTGAACAAAAAAACGATAAGCTTATTGTTTAAGCTAAACGCAATAATTTTTTTTAGCATGATTTATTTATTTAAAAGACATTTTTAATCCACCATTCCCCTAGGAAAGGCGTACGTTAAAACGAAAAATAAATTATGCTAGTTGCGGGGGTTGAAAAACGCTGGGCTTTTCGAAAAGCGAAGAAGACTCTTTGTAGAAAAAGTTGAACGGTATTTTTAAAAACGTTGCCGTGCTAATGTTGAAATGATTGGCCTGTATGGTAAACGGGTTGCTAAAGTGGTGGCAACATTGGCTGTCGTGGCCAAAAGGAAGGTTGTCGTGATTGTTGGTGTCGTCATGGTTATGAGCAATTTCGGTGTTGCCATAATGTTCCTGTAAGAACTGGTAAAAGGAATCACCATAGGTTTTCTTGTGGTATTGGGCGTGCTCAAAAAGATTGCCCAGCTTAGAAAAATCCTCTAAGCTAATGTTAAAACTCTGTACAAGTATTAACAACGAAAACGTTATGGAGAACAACTTGCTCATAAAAACACAAAGCTACAAAAAAATGCCATGCTAAAATATGATAAAAGTTATAAGCCCTAAAAATACGCTTTTAGCTGGATGTTCCCGGTGTGTATTACGCGGCTGGTTTCGCTTTTTCTGCCCAGATAATTTAAATTCAAGTCCAGATATTTGGTAATCTTTTTTTGTGCCAAAAGGCTCCAAGTAAAATTGGTGCCCGGTTGCAGGCCTTCCAGCATTTGGTAGGCTACTGGGGTATTGTTGTCGCCAGAAAAGGTGTTCGAAAAATAATTAAACTCGCCGTTTAAGGCAATTTTTTCGGTGTTGGCGTAAGAAAAAGAAACGCCATAGCGTTGTTGCGATAGGGTTTCTAGGCTACCAATGGTATTTTCTTTATGGCTGTATTGGTAAAAAACATCAAATTGGGCGTTGTCGTTAAACAAATAAGAGAGTTTGGGGTAAATATCCACTTCATCTAGGTTAAAGTTTTTACTGCTAAAATTCTCGCTAGAGCTCTTGTTATTGTTGTAGGCTTCTTCCAAATTAAACAGCCAGCTTTTGGCAAATTTATGGGTAAACTGTAGTTTGTGGCTTATAAGGGCATTTTCAAGGCGCCCAACGCTAAGGGTGTTTTTGGTGTTGTTTTGTAGGTAGGTGTACGATGTGGTGTAGCGTTGTTTGCCACGATTAAAGAAGAGCACATGCCTAAAGTTAGACTGCAGCCCCAGTTCGTTTTCGGGGTCGCCCTTAAAGGGGTTTAAATTAAACTGGTTGCCTTGGCGGCGCTGCTTTCGGTCAACCAGGTACGAGGTCTGGCTATAAAAGCGCGAGATTACGTTTAAAAACCCATTATTGGCTGTAGACCATTGCTGCGGATTAAACGTTAAGTTTAAACTTAAGCGGTTTTGATGCGTTTTTATGTACACCTGGTTAGGAAGTAAGACCCTAATGTATTTTCCCTGATCCTGAAATTGGGCCACTTCAAATTCCTCTAGCTCCTGAATGCCGTTTTGGTTGTAGTCTATCCAGGTGTAAGCGCCCTGCCCGGGTTCTACTTCAACAAAGGTATAATCTTGTTGCGGGAGGGTTCCAGAGTTGGTTTCGTAGGAGGTGTTAAAAAATATAAGTTGCCTGAACAAACGCTGACTAAACTGTAACCTGGAGTTTATCGCGTGTTCGTCTTCTAAAGTGTCATCGTCGTGTTTTAGGGTTCTGTAATTGGCGTAAAGCGATAAATTGGTAGCTTGGTTTTTAATAAGTCGTGAGTCTAAATAATAGGTATTCGATGTGTTTACTTTTTGCAATTGGTTGTTTTGTAGGCTGTCGTTTACTCGAAACTTATAGCCCATTTCAACAAAAACATCGGTGCTGTCGCCAATGCCGGTAAACAGGTCGGCCGATTTGTAACGTTGGCTTAAGGGGGTGTATTGGTTTGTTGTTTTTTCCTTTTGTTCGTTGTCTTCAAGAGCTAATCTTGTTCCGGCCCAAGCCTTGTTAAAGCTATAGGTTACACGATTGTAGCTGCGTAAAAATGTTGAGGTGTTTGTGGTTGAAGATGCGTTTAGGAAACTAGTGGCCGATACAATGTGCCAACGGTTTAAGCGTAAATTGGTGTTAAGCACATGGCGGCTGCCATTAAAGTTTTCAGAATAATTTAAGTGTTCAAACTGGTATTCAGCAATCCCTTTTTTATGATGAAATGCTTGCAGCCCTGATTTTAAAAGGGTTTGATTCCCGAAACTGGTAGCCAAATAGCTGTCTGACGCTTGATCCAGATTCCAATCGCGATTAAACTCGGCATTGTAAATACGCTGAATGGATGTAAAGTTTTTATTGATGTAATTGGTGGCAACAACGGCATTTAAATTCCAAAGACTGTCTTTTTTTAGTAGGGCTTGGTTGACTTCTAGTTTCGCGGCATAGCCGTCGTTATCCTCATCGTTTATGGTAGAAAATAGGTTTAAGTCGTTTTTGCTGCCGGCAATTTCAAACGCAATATTGGTTTTTTGGGTGGGTTTATAATCGCCATTTAAAACGGCTATTTGTAGTTTTGTTGGTGCGGCAAGGCGCACAAGGGGGGCGTAATTTCCCTGGGGTATGCCATTTACAGGTGCCACATATTCGTAAATATTGGCTATGGCATTGCTGTTGCTTATAATATAGTCGCCTTGGTTATCGCCAACCAAAGAGAACTGAACGCTAAACAGTTGGTCGTCTGGGTTGTTTGAAAAGACAAATACTTCTTGGCCATTTAGGAGTTCTTTTCGGTATAAAATGCGGTTTTCGTTGTAGTTTTCGGGGGTGCTAGAGGGCGCAAACATTTGGGTTTGGTCGTCGCCGGCTTGAGCGAGGATGTCTATTTGTTCGGTTGATAGGTTTTGTTGTAACGGATTGTTCTTAGAGTCGTTTTCGCTGTATACGGCAATGCCCAAGTTAAGGTTGTTGCTTTGGTAGCGGCCACCACCAAAAACAACCAGTCGGGAATAATTGCGTTCGCTATATTGGTAATCGACTGTTACGCGCATTTCCGAAGTGACTGGAAAGGTTGGGTTAAAAATAATTTCGCCTGCATTATAATCAATAATATAATCGTTGTTTTCACCACGCTCTAAAGCAATACCGTTTACGTAAACCGTTTCGCTTCCAGAAACAATAAGCACAAAGAGCTCTTGGTTTGGGCCGCGAAGTTTATAGGGGCCTTGGTTGCCTTCTTGCGCAGTAAACTGGCTGGTGGTAAACTGTCCGCGCACCAAAGCGCCCGAGGCAAAAAGGTTGGTGTTGGAGTTGTTGTGGTTAAGGCGTCCCTGCACATGTAAGCCCTGTACCCGCTTAGAAAAATTTGCAAAATAACTATGCGGGTTTGTTAGGTCGATATCGCCGGCACGAATTTTCCAATTGGCACTAAAGAGTTCTACAAAAACCTGATCAAATTCATCTAAACGTTGCGAATACCCGCTTTCTTGCAACGGAATATTGGCGTCTTGTATAGAAGCTCTAATGGAGATGTTGTTGTTAAGCTTGCCGGTAATTTGTAGATCCAATTCGCTGTTCAGGACCGAATTTTGGTTGTTGCCAATAACAATGCCCCTAGAAATACTACCAGAAGTGGTTAGCCCGTCAAAAGGAGTAAATGTTTTTTTCTCGCTAGGTTGGGAAAATCGATAGAGTTTTTCAAGATTGCCGCTGCGGGCTACAATAATGCTGTCGTCTAGTTGTTTGTAGGTTTTGGTTAAAAAACGGGGGTAGGTTAAATAATCGATAATTAAGGTGTCGCTGGCAATGGGTTTTTTTAGGTTAAGTGTGGCATTGGTAAAATTTACGGTGTAGTAGCTTTCGTCTACATAAGTGCCTGTTTTGGTTTTAAGGCTAAAAAAGTTCGGGTTTATGCTCACGCTATCAATTACCACACTATCCCTAACGGCAACGCGTTTGGTTTTGTAGTTGCTGTTGGTGTCTTGGGCAAAAGCGCCAAGCGTTATAAGGCAGGTAATAAGTGGTAATAACCCTTTCATTAACAGTAAAACATAATAACGTTAAAAATATTTTGTTGAAACGAGTTGTTAAAAGCACATTAATTTAGTGGTGTAAAAGTAACGCATTATTTATTTTAGCTGAAATTCTTAAAAAATCATTCTTTTGAAAATAATTTCATACAATGTAAATGGCATTCGTGCAGCGGTAAAAAAAGGCTTTGTCGATTGGTTAAAAGCGGCTAACCCCGATGTGATATGCATTCAGGAAATAAAAGCCTTAAAAGAGCAGGTAGAAGTGGCGCTTTTTGAAGAAGCTGGTTATCAGTATCATTATTGGTTTTCAGCAGAAAAAAAAGGTTATAGCGGGGTGGCTATTTTATGTAAAGAGGAGCCAAATCATGTTGAATACGGAACCGGTATACCATCTATGGATGCCGAGGGGCGTAACCTTAGGGTAGATTTTGATGGCGTCTCTATTATGAGTTTGTATCTACCTTCTGGAACCAATATAGCACGCTTGGAGCACAAATTGGAATACATGGCCATGTTTCAGGCGTATGTAAACGAGTTAAAACAAGCGTATCCAAATCTGGTTATTTGCGGCGATTATAATATTTGCCACGAAGCCATAGATATTCACGATCCAGTTAGAAACAAAAATGTGTCTGGGTTTTTACCTGTTGAGCGGGAATGGCTGGGGAATTTTATCGCTAGTGGTTTTATCGATTCCTTTAGGCATTTTAATAAAGATCCGCATCACTACAGCTGGTGGAGTTATCGCGCCAATGCCCGGGCTAACAACAAAGGGTGGCGTATAGATTATGCCATGGTAGCAAAACCTTTACAAGAAAACCTTAAACGCGGCGTTATACTACCTGAAGCAAAACACAGCGACCATTGTCCTATAATGGTAGAAATAGAACCTTAAAAAACGACTATATTACTATGAAAAAACAACTGGCAACCTCTTTATTGGGAATAGCACTGGCAACCTCTTGCGTATCGCCAAAGGTATATAAAGACCTGGAGAGTAAGTACGCGACCTTAAAGAAGGAGAACAAAGCACTTGCAGAAGAAAATGAAACGCTGCAGCATAAAAACACGGCAACAGAAAACGAGCTATCACAACTTCAGCAAGCGTATCAAGAAGCCATAGCAGAACGCGACCAATACCAGCAGGATTACAATGCTGCAAAAAGCAACCTCGATAACCTTAAGGCGTCATACGAAGCGTTAGAGAAAAACAGTTCGGCGGCCATTGCCAAGAACGCACAAAAAAACCGCGAGCTTTTAGCTCAGTTAGAGGCTAAGGAAGCAGCTTTGGAAGCCGAGAATTCCAGACTGGAAAAACTTAAGCAGGCCTTAGAGGACAGGTCTAACCGCGTGGCAGAATTAGAGCGTGTCATTGCGGCTAAAGACCAAGCCATGTCGCAATTAAAAGATGCCATTTCGAGAGCCTTAACCGATTTTGAAGGGAAGGGGTTAACCGTAGAGCAGCGAAACGGAAAAGTTTACGTGTCTATGGAAAATAAACTGTTGTTCCAGTCTGGAAGCTGGGCTGTAGGGACCAACGGAAAGCGAGCGGTTAAACAATTAGGAGATGTGTTGGCCGATAACCCAGAAATAGATATCCTTATAGAAGGGCATACCGATAACGTGCCGTATTCTGGGCGGGGGCAATTAAGCAATAACTGGGATCTGTCTACCAAAAGAGCGACGGCCATTGTTAATATTTTAAGGGAAAACCCTAGTATTAATCCTAGTAGCCTAACAGCCGCCGGGCGTGGTGAGTTTGCGCCAATAGCGAGCAATGAGACGGCAGAAGGGCGTGCTAAAAACAGACGTATCGAGGTGGTTTTAACCCCAAAACTCGATGAGATTTCCAAGCTGTTAAACGATCTATAATAATAACATGCTTTAAGGCGCATCAAAAAAAAGAGATGCGCCTTTTTTTAATGCTTATGAAATATACCACATTACCACATACCGATATAAAAGTTAGTAAAATATGTTTGGGAACCATGACCTGGGGAAACCAGAATACCCAGCAAGAAGGTTTCGAGCAAATGAATTTTGCCTTGGATCAAGGTGTGAATTTTTTTGATACGGCAGAGCTGTACCCCGTGCCTGCATGTGCAGAAACCTATGCAGAAACCGAACGTATTATTGGGCAATGGTTTCAAGAAACAAATAATAGGGATAAGGTAGTTCTGGCCACCAAAATAGCCGGTAATGGCGATTATACATCGCATATAAGAACCAATGGGTTTTCAAAAGAAGCTTTGCACGATGCGGTTAACAACAGCCTTAAGCGGTTAAAAACCGATTATATAGACTTGTATCAATTGCACTGGCCAGAGCGGCAGACCAATACGTTTGGAGTGCGCGATTTTAAGTACAATTCCAACGACGCCTGGCAGGATAATTTTAAGGCGGTGTTAGAAACGCTTCAAGATATTGTTAAATCGGGAAAAATTAGGCAAGTGGGGATTTCCAACGAAAAAGCGTGGGGAGCAATGCGCTATCTGGAAGATGCTAAAAAATACAACTTGCCAAGAATGGTAACCATTCAAAACCCGTATTCGCTTTTAAACAGGACGTTTGAAGGTGATTTGGCCGAAGTTTCCATGAGGGAGAATATGGGCCTGTTGGCGTACTCACCAATGGGGTTTGGGGTGCTTTCTGGGAAATATATACAGGGCACCGATACTGCCAAGTCCAGACTTAACATGTTTTCAAGATATAGTAGGTATAGTAGTGCTCAGGCAACTAAAGCAACAAAAGGCTATTTGAAAGTGGCTAAAAATCATGGTCTTAAGCTGTCGCAAATGGCTTTAGCCTTTGTTAATCAGCAGTCTTTTTTAACCAGTAATATTATAGGTGCCACAAGCATAGACCAGTTAAAAGAAAATATAGAAAGCATCGCGTTAGAATTATCGGCAGAGGTGTTAAGTGAAATAAATTTAGTACACGCTCAGACCCCTAATCCTGCACCTTAAAGAAAAGCCCTATTCGTTTTGTCGAATAAAACAGCATTTCATCTATTAACTTTGTGTTAAGGTAATCTTACCATTGTTTTTTTCTAATTTTAGGAATTCAAATTTTATTGAAGTACACTTAAAGTAATCTAGCAATATTGTTGGATTATCATTAAGGTATTATTTAAAAAAAACCATAATAACTAACGTATTCTTAAAAATGAAAAAAATTACATCTTTACTATGTTTTAGTATTGTCTTTTTAGCTTCATTTTCAGTTTTCTCTCAATTTTCGTTTCCTGCTGATGCAGGGCCTTACACGGTAGCCAATGGCACTCCGGTAACGATTAATGTCAACGACGCAGGGAATTCTGGAGGTGTAACAGCGGGACTTTACGACAGTTTTACTGTAACGGCAGATTGGGTTAGCATTAGTAATGCTTGGGACAGTGAGGCCGGCTTAACCGTAACGACTACTGCCGGTACGGTGGTGATTGATTCGCCAACTTCTGAGACGGATGATAGTGGTGCTATGACCACAATTGAGTTTTCTGGAGACTTTTCGGGGCTTTACGACCCCTCGGTTGATGGCGCCTTAGATATTGTTATGAACCAATCTTGGTCGGGGTCTTCTGCCGAATGGTCTAACATTCAAGTAACCCTGCATTTGCAGCCTACTTGTCCAGAGCCTTCTAATATTGTGACCAATGTAATTGCCACTAACTCTGTAGAGTTGGCTTGGAATTTAGGTGGTTCGGAAGGCCTATGGGATGTTGAGGTGGTAACAGCCGGAACACCGGCCACAGGAACGCCTACAGAAACGGGGGTGTCTAACCCGCATACGGTTGGTGGCTTAACAGCGGCTACCGATTACGAATTTTATGTGAGAGCCGATTGTGGTGCCGTAGATGGCGCTAGTGAATGGGTAGGGCCTTTTGCGTTTACCACGGCATGCGATGTGTTTACAGCGCCTTTTGTAGAGCCTTTTGATGATAGTTCAACACCTAACTGCTGGACAGAGGCTGGAGACGAGAGCTGGATTTACAGTTTAGGTGGTGATTATGATGCTGGAGATGCTGGAGATAATACTTCAGGTGGCGGTACCAACTACGCCTGGATTGATGGGTCTGGAACAGCAAATACCGTTAGCACATTAACAACACCTTTAGTAGATGTGTCGCCATTAATAGAACCAGCATTATTGTTTTCAGTTTTCAGTGAAAACAGCGACGATGGAACTTACAATACCATAGATGTAGAATTTTATGATGGTGCTGCTTGGAATGATGTGTTTTCACTTCAAGGGGCGTCTGGTGGATGGCAAGATGTGGCTATAGATCTTACGACATACAATGTTACTGGTGCTGTGCAAGCTAGGTTTACTATTAATACCAATAGCACAGGAGATGCATTTTATAATGATATACTGCTAGATGATGTTGGGTTTAACGAAGCACCTACATGTTTTAAGCCTATTGGTTTAACAGCAACCGTGCTTTCTGCAAATTCAGTAGAGTTTGGATGGACAGCAGCTGGTTCAGAAGCGTCTTGGAATATAGAGGTGGTGCCAGCTGGAACGCCTCCAACGGGGACGCCAACCGAAACAGGGGTGTCTAACCCACATACGGTTAATGGCTTAACAGCTGTTACGGCCTATGATTTTTATGTGCAAGCAGATTGTGGCGCCGTTGATGGTGTTAGCGAATGGGCAGGGGCAGTAAGCGTTACAACACTATGTGATGTTTATGTGCCAGATTACCTAGAAGATTTTACAACCATTCCAGCCGATTGTTGGGATGAAGCCGATGCAGGAGATCCTACTACTGGCCCTCAAAACTTAGGAGGCGGTTCATGGACGGCAGACGGTTACCTTAATAACGGGACTACAGGAGCCTTTAAAATTAACCTTTATACTACAGGTAAGAGCGATTGGATTCTTTCCCCGCAAATTGATTTAACAGGTGGGCCATTTCAGGTAGAATTTGATTTTGCCGTATTAGATTGGGCTACCACAGATACGCCGGGAGCTTTAGATAGTGATGATCAAGTGCAATTTTTAATGTCTAACGATGGAGGTGCCACTTGGACAGCATTACAAACATGGGATAATACAGCTACTTTTACAGCGACAGGTACACATTATACCTTCGACTTGACGGCTAATAGTGGTGATATTGTTCAATTTGGTGTTTGGGCTTCTGAAGGAGCAACTAGTGGTTCTGTAGACGTTGATGTGTTTTTCGATAACTTTAGAGTGCGAGAAATTCCTACTTGTCCAGAGCCATCACAACTAGCTGTAAATGCTACTACACCAAACTCTGCCGAGTTAAGTTGGGTGCAGACGGGTACTGTTTCAGCTTGGAATATAGAAGTGGTGCCTGCAGGCACACCAGCCACAGGCACACCAACCGAAACAGGAGTGTCTAACCCACATACCGTTAATGGCTTAACAGCAGCTACCGATTACGAATTTTACGTACAAGCCGATTGTGGCGCCGTTGATGGCGCAAGTACATGGGTAGGGCCTTTTGCGTTTACCACGGCATGCGATGTGTTTACAGCGCCTTTTGTAGAGCCTTTTGATGATAGCTCAACACCAAACTGCTGGACAGAGTCTGGAGATGAAAGTTGGATTTATGATACTAATGGAGGTTATGCCGCTGCAAATGCAGGAGACAATACTGTTGGCGGAGGCACCAATTACGCATGGATAGATGGATCAGGGACAGCAAATACAATTAGTATACTAACAACACCTTTAATAGATGTATCGCCATTAACAACACCTGCATTATTCTTTTCAATTTTTAGTGAAAATGAAGACGATGGAACCTATAATACAATTGATGTAGAATTTTATGATGGAGCAGCATGGACTAATGTTTATACACTTCAAGGATCATCAGGCGGATGGAATGATATGATTATTGACCTGTCTACATATACAATTACAGGACCAGTACAAGCTAGGTTTACAGTTAATACAAACAGTCCAGGTTCTGCATTTTATAACGATATTTTAGTAGATGATGTTGGGTTTAACGAAGCCCCTACCTGTTTTAAACCAATAAATTTAACAGCTACTGTATTATCTTATACATCTGTTGAAGTAAGCTGGACTGCCGTTGGGCCTGAAGGTTCGTGGAATATTGAATACGGACCATCTGGCTTTGTTCCTGGAACAGGCGCTGGAACGGTTGTAAATGGAGTAACGAACCCTTATCAAATTTCAGGATTAGATGCCAATACAAATTACGATTTTTATGTACAGGCCGATTGTGGTGCTGTAGATGGTGTTAGTGAGTGGGCTGGAACCGGATCTTTCTTTACAGGATATTGCGAGTCTGTGCCAACAAGTAACGACGGGAACGGTGTGGGCAATGTACAAATTGTAACAACAGATTTCCCGAGTTTTGGCGATGTAACCTATGAAGACCATACGGCTACACCAGTAGATGCCTTTGCAGGCATATTAACCAATGTTCAAATTACCTTTGTAACTGGGATTCCTTACGATGCCAACATTTGGATAGACTTTAACGACAACTTTATTTTTGAAGCCTCAGAATTGGTTTATTCTGGAGAGTCTGCAGGTCAAAACCCAACCACATTAAATGCGTCTTTTACCATGCCGGCAACAGCACCTCTTGGGCAACATGCCATGAGAATAGGGACAGCAGATTTTGGGCAGTCAACACCAGATCCATGTTATTCAGGATCTTGGGGTGTGACATTGGACTTTATGTTAAATATTCAACAATTATCATGTACGTTGCCAGAAGCCACCTTTACTATGATTGAAGATTGTGATAATGGGCAGGTCTTTGTCGAAGTTGATGTAACCAGTGTAGGTGATGCAACGAGTTTGTTAATTTCAAATAACGTAGACGCTTCATTAGAGCAACAAATAACAGATGTAGGAACGTACCAAATTGGACCTTTTGCCCTAGATCAAAGTATTACCATGTCTCTAATTAATGAGCAAAATACCGATTGTACAATTATTAGTCAGTCATTCTTGTCATCTTGTCCAACCTACTGTTTAGATGCGTTGCCTATTTGTGCGAGCGATTTGGTATATCCAAGTATTGTTGGTGACCAAGTAGCGCCAGATTATTTAGATTACGGATGTTTGGGCTCACAACCAGACCCACAATGGAACTCTATATATTTTGATCAAGCAGGGGATTATCAATTCTCGTTAAACCAAAACACACAACCAGATGGTTCTGGAACTGGTTTAGATATTGATTTTATTGTATGGGGGCCATTTAATAGTCAAGATGGAGCTTGTTTCCAGTTGTTGCCAGAAACCCAAGCGGATTGTAGTTATTCTGCTACTGCAGAAGAAACCATAAACCTTAATGGGGTGCAAGCTGGAGATGTATTCATTATATTAATAACCAACTATTCACAACAAAATGGATATTACACCTTTACACAGGATTCTGGACCTACAGATGGAACAAACTGTAGCGTAGTATGTGATGTGGTTATAGAAGAAGTAGGCGGCATAGACGTAACAGCTACCGATACAGTTGATTTTTGTGGTGAAACAAGTGTGACCATAGAAGCCAGCTCGCCTTATGCTGATGAATTTGATTGGTATGTAAACGGCTTTTATCAAGCTACAACAACAACACCTACCTTCGAGGCTACAACCTCAGGTCAGTACTTTGTTATTTCTAGAGGCGATGTGTGCGATGGAAATTACCAATCTGAAATGCTTACTATAAACCTATACGATGATACTGGCTTTGCAGTGCAACCTGATGATATGACCGTATGTGATGCAGATGGGTTTGCCGACTTTGATTTAGAGTCTCAAACAGCTCAAATTTTAGACGGTCAATCTGATACAGATTTTTCAGTAACATACTATGCTACCTTAGTAGAAGCAGAAGCTGGAGATAACTCAGTGGCACTTACATCACCTTATACCAATACAGATAATCCACAAACTATTTATGTAAGAGTAGAGGATATTGACGCTGTAAATACAGGTTCTGATTGTTATACCATAGTTCAGTTCTCTCTTGTTGTAACATTAGAAGATGATCCGTCATTTACACTAAATGCTACTTGCGATGGCGCTACAGCCACAGTAACAGGTACTACAGGCGGAACATTTGCCTTTAGCCCTGAACCTGGAGATGATGCAGTAATAAACGTCCAAACAGGTGAAATTACAGGCGGCACACCAGGAAGCTCTTATACCGTAGTTTATACCACAGCAGGAAACTGCCCTATGTCTTCAACGCAAACAGTAACGGCGCTACCAGCCGAGGATGCGTCATTTACCATGACACCAACTTGCGACGGTGCAACAGCAACTGTAACAGGAGATGCAGGTGGAACGTTCACAACAAGCGATAACATAGATGTTGACCCTGTTACTGGTGAGGTTACAGGAGGCGAATATGGCGCACAGTATACCGTAACGTATACCACGGCGGGTAATTGTCCAACAGCTGCGACACAAACATTCACAGTATTGCCTTTCGAAGATGCATCGTTTATGATGACACCAGATGTATGTGGTGCCATAGCAACTGTTATGGGCGATGAAGGTGGTGAATTTGCCTTTGCAAATGCACCAACAGACAGTGCCGTTATTAATAGTGAAACAGGACAAATAACCGAAGGAAGTGTGGGTGCTACTTACCAAGTAATGTATACCACCAACGGGCCTTGTCCGCAATATGATGTTGTTAGTGTAACAGTAGAAGTGTGTGCGTTCCCAGAGGTTATAACACCTAACGGAGATGCGTACAACCAAGCATTTGATTTGTCTGGATACAACGTTCAAAGCCTTGAAATATTTAACAGGCATGGCGTTAAAATTTTCAGCAAGCAAAACTACACTAACGAGTTTGAAGGTATTTCAGATGATGGTGAAGAGTTGCCAACAGGAACATACTACTATGTTGTTAAATATCAAGGAAACCAGGTTAAAACCGCTTGGTTATATATTAACAGAGAGAAGTAAACCAACAAACAACTAAAATATTATAATGAAAAAACTATATATAATAATCGTAACAGTTTTGCTTGCATGGCAAGCACAAGCACAGCAAGATCCACAATATACGCAGTATATGTATAACATGAATGTCGTAAATCCTGCTTATGCTGGATCTGTAGAAGATGCTATTTCCATAGGCGCGTTATATAGAAGTCAATGGGTTGGTTTAGATGGGGCTCCTAAAACAGGAACCCTCTCTCTCCACTCTCCTGTTGGTAGGCGTGTAGGTTTGGGACTTTCATTTATTAACGATGAAATAGGTCCTGTAAGTGAAAACAATGTGTATGCAGATTTCTCATACACATTGCCTCTTGGAGGCGAGCATAAGTTGGCCTTTGGAGTTAAAGCCGGAGCAACGTTTCACGACATTGGGTTAACAAGTCTTCAAGCAATAAATACGGGCGACCCTTTATTAGATGAAAACGTAAACGAAGTAACCCCTAACATCGGTGCAGGATTGTATTTGTATCAACCAAACAGATACTATGTGTCTTTGTCTATGCCTAACATGTTAAATTCGGTGCACTTAGATACCAATGGCCGTAAAATAGGGTCGGAAGTACAGCACTTTTTTGCAGCAGCAGGTTATGTATTTGGTTTGTCTGACAACTTTAAGTTAAAACCACATGCGTTTCTTAAAGCGGCTGTAGATGCACCAGTGAGTTTCGACGTTAATGCCAACCTTTTTATGTACGACCTAGTTGAAGTAGGTGTAGGGTACCGCTTAGAAGACTCTTTTAGTGGCATGATTAACTTTTTAATCACTCCAAACTTAAGAGTAGGGTACGCTTACGATAACATTCAGTCTGATTTGGATGTAGTGACGTCTTCTTCACATGAAATTTTCATCAATTTTGATATTAATCTGTCGAAGAAAGTATCGCGTTCACCACGTTACTTCTAATAACTACTTAAGCTAAACATTATGAGAAAAATTAAAATATTTATCACATTAATATTAATGAGTAGTTTAAGTGTAACTGCTCAAAATAAAGATACTCGCGAGGCCGACAAGTATTTTTCTGAATACGCGTTTGTTGAGGCCATAGACGCTTACAATAAGTTGGTTGAAAAGGGAAAAGCAGATAGCTATGTATATGCCCAATTAGCAGAAGCCAATTACAACATTTTCAATACAGAAGAAGCCGAAAAATGGTACGCCAAAACTTTAGAGGGTACTGGCGATCAAGACGCCGAAACCATTTATAAGTACGCCCAAATGCTTAGAGCGAACGGCAAATATGATGCGGCCAATACTTGGATGTCCAAATTTGCGAAAATGGCACCAAAAGACGACAGAGCGAAAGCATTTGTCTCTAACCCAGATTATGTTTCTGGAATTTTAAATGCCAAACAAGCTTACGAGGTATCAGAATTGGATATCAACTCTGATGTAACCGATTTTGGTGGAACCATTCAAGATGGGGTGCTTTACTTTTCATCTGCAAGAAACAATGCTAGACGTGATTACGGCTGGAATGAAGAGCCATTTTTAGACGTTTATCAAGTAGACATGTCGATGGCCGATGGTGAAGTATCAGAGCCTGTAAAGGTTTCTGGCGACATCAATACCAGATACCACGAAGGCCTAGTGTCTTTTAGTCCAGATGGCAATACCATGTATTTTTCGAGAGAAAGCTTCTTTGAAGGCGTTTACGAGAAAAGTACTGATAGCAGAACTAAAATAAGCTACCTGTATTTATACAAAGCTACCAAGCAAGGCGAGCAATGGGGCAATGTGCAATTGCTTCCGTTTAATGGCGAGGATTACTCGGTTAAAAATGCATCGGTAAGCAAAGATGGTAAGACGCTTTATTTTGCGTCGGATATGTCTGGTGGCGTAGGTCAATACGATATTTATAAAGTGGCCATAAATGATGATGGCTCTTATGGAACCGTAGAAAACTTAGGCGATAAGGTAAATACTGCAGGCCAAGAAATGTTTCCTTTTTCAAGCGATAACGGAACACTTTACTTTTCTTCAACAGGTCATTTAGGACTAGGAGGATTAGATGTGTTTTATGTAGATGCGTCTGGGAAAGTTCAAAATATGGGAAGACCAGTTAATAGCAAGTCTGACGATTTAGCATTTTCTATAAACGAAGATTCTGGCGAAGGGTTTGTATCGTCTAACAGAAGTGGAGGCTTAGGCAGCGACGATATTTATGCTGTTAAGCGTTTAAAGCCGTGTAATGTAGATTTAACGGTTGTAGTTGTTGATGCTGATACCAACAACCCAATATCTGGTGCCGATGTTATTATTGCAGATGCAACAGGACGTGTTGTTTCAACAGGAAAGGCAAACAGCAATGGCGAGGTTTCTTACACTTTGCCTTGTGGCGACACTTTAGAAATTGCAGCTAAATACGAGCAGTACGAAAGCAATAAAGTAACCTTTGGTGGTAGCGAGAAAGAACAAGATATCTTTCAGGTTAACTTAAAACCAATAGACAAGATTATTGTGAAGGATAGAGTGGTGCTTAACCCAATTTTCTTCGAGTTTGACAAGGCAAACATCACTTCGCAAGGAGCGTTTGAATTGGATAAGCTTGTAGCGGTTATGAAAAAATATCCGGATATGGTTATTTCTGCAGAATCGCATACCGATAACAGAGGGTCTAAGCGTTACAACGAGCAATTGTCTGAAAGACGTGCACAATCAACCGTGCAGTACGTTATTTCTAAGGGCATAGAAGCTTCTAGAATTTCTGGTGTAGGTAAAGGTGAGAACGAACCTAAAGTAGATTGTGGTTCGAACTGTACAGAAGAGCAGCATCAAGATAACAGAAGATCGGAATTTATTATTGTTAGTGGTGGGCCTTCCCAAGACTAACTACCTAATGGTATAAAAAACAAAAAGCCTTACTAAAAATAGTAAGGCTTTTTTGTTATTTAATTTCGTCGCCATTTTTATCGTAAAAATGGTATTCGAGATATGTGTAAGCATCTCTTGGTAAAACTTTAACCCATTTTTTGTGCTCAAAAAACCATTTCGAGCGTATAGATGGAAAGCCTTTAGTTAAAAAGGCTGCTATAAAAGGATGTGTGTTTAGAGTCACCTTTTTATAGTCTTTTTTAAATAATTGCTCAAGGTCTTGGGTGATTTTTTGTACTAATACAATGGGTGCTTCAATTTCAGAACCATTCCCGTTAGGATTTATTTCCCGGGTTTTAATATTCATTTCTGGTCTAACACGTTGTCTTGTAATTTGTATCAACCCAAATTTGCTTGGAGGCAAAATTTTGTGTTTGGCTCTATCGTCTTTCATTTCGTTTCTCAAATGATTGTAGAGCGCTTTTCTGTTGTCAGCTTTGGTCATATCAATAAAATCAACCACAATAATGCCGCCCATGTCACGCAAGCGTAGTTGTCGTGCCATTTCTGTAGCGGCTATAAGGTTAACTTCTAGTGCTGTATCTTCTTGCGATTTGGCTTTATTAGAGCGATTGCCGCTATTTACGTCTACAACGTGCATGGCTTCGGTATGCTCTATAACCAGATAGGCGCCTTTTGCCATCGATACAGTTTTCCCAAATGAGGTTTTAATTTGGCGTTCGATGCCAAATTTTTCGAATATGGGAACATTAGATTGATATAACTTAACTATAGATTCTTTTTTTGGTGCAATTTCCTGCACGTAATCTTTAATTTGAATATAAAGCGCTTCATCATCCACATGAATGCTTGTAAAGGTGTCGTTAAAAATGTCTCGTAGGATAGACGAGGCTTTGTTTAACTCTCCCAAAACTTTAGTTGGATGGTTGGCTTTATGCAATTTTTTACACATGGCGTTCCAACGCCCCATAAGGTTGTGTAAATCTTTGTCTAATTCGGCCACTTTTTTGCCTTTGGCTACAGTGCGTACAATAATTCCGAAGCCTGGAGGCGTAATACTCTTTACTAGTCGTTTTAAACGTTCTTTTTCCTCTTTATCTTCAATCTTTTGCGAGATGGAGATGCGGTTGGAAAAAGGGACTAGAACAATGTATCTGCCTGCTATAGAAAGTTCCGAGCTAATGCGCGGCCCTTTTGTGGAAATAGGCTCTTTTACTACTTGTACTAAAATAGACTGGTTTGATTTTAAGACGTCACTAATTTTACCGTCTTTATCGATTTCTTTTTCAAATGGAAAGTTTTTTAAAGAAAAATCTTTTAGTTTTCCTGTGCTTACACGTTTGGTGAATTTTACAAGTGAAGATAACTTTGGGCCTAGGTCGTGATAATGTAAAAAGCCATCCTTTTGGTAGCCTACATTTACAAAAGCAGCATTTAAGCCTGGAATAACCTTTCTTATTTTGGCTATAAACACATCGCCAACCGAAAAGTTATTATTATCCTCATCCTTATGTAATTCAATTAGTTTTCCATCTTTTAATAAGGCAAAATCAACATGGTCTGAATTAGATCTGATAATTAATTCTTTATCCATTTTGTTAATTTTTATCCATACGGTTTAGCTATAAACCAATTGTTTAAGCACATTAGCTTATAGCTAAAATTGTACAGATGGATTAAACATTTTTTTTCACAGGATGTAATATCCGTGGGGTTTTAACGGCGTAAGGTAAGCGCCATTTTAAACAAAACCCGTTTTCAAAGAACTTGTTATGTAAAACCAAAAAAGTAGTTAATAAACTACTTTTTACGGTTATTTTTTCTTTTTATGACGATTTGCGCGTCTTCTCTTCTTACGCTTATGCGTAGCTACCTTGTGTCTTTTACGTTTTTTACCACTTGGCATAGGTCACTTTTGTTTAAATTAATACTGTGTTTTTTATTATTTTACTTCAACGTTAGCTTTTACACCTTCTAAAAATATTTTAGCCGGTTTAAATGCTGGAATGTTGTGAGCAGGTATTTTTATGGTTGTGTTTTTAGAAATATTACGACCAGTTTTTTCAGCTCTAGTTTTAACTATAAAACTTCCAAAACCTCTTAAATACACATTGTCTCCGCTTTCTAAAGAGGTCTTTACTTCGTCCATGAAAGTTTCAACAGTTGCTTGTACATCGCCTTTTTCTATTCCTAATTTTTCGGAAATCTTTGCTACTAAATCTGCCTTAGTCATCTTTATAATATTTTGTATTGTTACTATTAATAATAAAAGGGTTGCAAATATAGTCATTTAAAATTCAATTCTTCAAACCTAAATAACTAAAATTTAACATTATAAACGTTTATTTTTGCGGGTAGTATATTTTTTATATGACATTTACAGAAAATTTAACATCTTGGTACTCAGTAAATAAGCGTGATTTTCCTTGGCGAAATACCACGGATCCTTACCGTATTTGGCTTTCAGAAATTATTTTACAACAAACACAAATTAAGCAAGGGTTGCCTTATTATCAGGCTTTTGTAAAGCGATTTCCAAAAGTTTACGATCTGGCGCAGGCCTCGCAAGACGATGTTTTAAAATTGTGGCAAGGCTTGGGCTACTATTCTAGAGCAAGAAACTTACACGAAACAGCCAAACACGTTGCTTTCGAGCTGGATGGGGTTTTTCCAACAAGCTATAGCGAACTGCTAAAATTAAAAGGGGTTGGCGATTATACCGCTAGTGCCATAGCCTCGATATGTTTTAACGAGCCAAAAGCGGTGTTGGATGGGAATGTTTATCGCGTACTTTCCAGATATTTTGGTGTCGATGCTCCTATTAATACTACTAGCGGGTTTAAGGTGTTTAGAGCTCTGGCACAGGATAATTTAGATGTTCAAAACCCCGCGATGTATAATCAAGCGATTATGGATTTTGGCGCAACACAGTGCACGCCCAAAAAAGCAGCGTGTAATACTTGTCCTCTAATAACAGCTTGCACTGCTTATAGCACGGGAACGGTTAGTGAGCTGCCGGTTAAAATAAAAGCAAAAAAACCTAAAAACCGGTATTTTAATTTTTTGGTCTACCTGTCAAAGGATAAAAAAACAATTGTCGAGCAGCGCAAAGCTAACGGCATTTGGAAGCACCTGTATCAGTTTCCTCTTATCGAGTCGGAAAAGGCATTGCCTTATAATGCTTTAAAAGATAGGTTGGATAGCGAATTAAAAGTAGATTTCGACCTTAGGCTTTACAACAAACAGGACGTTGTACATAAGCTTTCCCACCAACATTTGCACACCAAATTTTGGATAATAGATTTAAACCAGTTGCCGCAAAAAGGCATTTCGATAGCGCAATTAAGCCACTATGCGGTTCCCGTTGTTATAGAAAACTTTATAAAGGATTTTAACTTTTAGAATATGATGTTGCCTCACAAATTTTTACTAATTTTAAAGAAATGTAAAGCAAAAGCGTAATTTTGCTTTTTTAAAACGAGAAAAAGACGATGTCAGGAACATTAAATAAGGTTATGCTAATTGGGCATTTGGGCGATGATGTAAAAATGCATTACTTCGATGGTGGCGGATGCATAGGGCGTTTTCCCTTGGCAACCAACGAAACCTATACAAACAAACAAACAAACGAACGTGTTACCAATACCGAATGGCATAACATTGTAGTTAGAAATAAAGCTGCCGAAATTTGTGAAAAATACTTAAGTAAAGGCGATCGTATATATGTGGAGGGAAGAATAAAAACCCGTAAATGGACAGACGATAGCGGTAACGAAAGGTATGCAACAGAAATACAATGTACAGATTTTACCTTTTTAACCACAAAGAACGAAAGCGGAAACAGCCAACAGCCACAGCAGTCAGCGCCAAAAAAACTGGATGACAATAAAAACACATCAATAGATAATCAAGATGGTGATGATTTGCCGTTTTAATCAAACCCTTTAGATTTGTTTAATTAATCCCATAATATTGGACACAGAACCTCCCAGTTATTTAGCCCTAGCGCTTTCCATAGATTACACCATTATCGTTGGGTTTCTTTTATTGCTGCTTTTATTGGTAAGCTCAGCCTTGATTTCAGGTGCAGAAGTAGCCTTTTTTTCATTGACAAAATCTGATATCGATAAAGGTCTTGAAGAAAATCCCAGCCGGATAAAAATTATTTCAAGCCTTTTAGAAAGTCCCAAAAAGTTATTGGCAACCATGTTAATCGCTAATAACTTTGTAAACATTGCTATCGTTATTCTATTTGCTTTTTTAGGCGAATTTCTGTTTAAAGGCATTGTTGTTTATTGGTTAAGGTTTGTAGTAGAGGTTATTGTAGTAACGTTTTTTATCTTGCTTTTTGGCGAGATTTTGCCAAAAATATACGCCAGCCGGAACAATTTAAAGTTTGCGTATTTAATGGCCTATCCCTTGCGGGTTTTAACGGTGGTTTTTTCGCCTTTAAGTGTGCCCATGCGCAGCATTACCTTAAACATTCAAAAACGTTTAGGCAAGCAAAAATCTAATTTAAGCATCGACCAATTATCGCAAGCTTTAGAGTTAACAAACGAGGAAGAAACCTCTACAGAAGAACATAAAATATTACAAGGCATAGTGTCGTTTGGAAATACCGATGCCAAACAGGTTATGCAACCAAGAATAGATATTTTTGCGCTTAACATCAATCAGGAGTATCAAGAAATTATCCCTAGTATTATTGCGAATGGATATTCCAGAATACCGGTTTTTGAAGACAATGTCGATAATATTAAAGGCGTTTTGTACGTTAAGGATCTATTGCCCCATATAGATAAAAGTAATTTTAACTGGACCACACTATTAAGGGCGCCTTTTTTTGTGCCCGAGAACAAGAAACTAGACGATTTAATGGTCGAGTTTCAAGAAAAGAAGGTGCACTTAGCCATTGTTGTAGATGAGTACGGAGGCACATCGGGAGTTATTTCGTTAGAAGATATTATAGAGGAAATAGTAGGCGATATAAGCGATGAGTTTGATGATGAGGATTTGATTTACTCCAAACTGGATAAAAATAATTATGTTTTTGAAGGGAAAACCCAACTCAAGGACTTTTATAAGATTGTTAAAATAAAAGACACAGCAGCTTTCGAAGCAAAAAAAGGCGAAGCCGAGACCGTAGCGGGCTTTGTTCTTGAAATTTCAGGAAGTTTTCCCAAGCTTGGAAGCAAAGTGTATTTTAACAATTTTATTTTTAGCATAGAATCATTGGATAAAAAGCGTATAAAGCGCATAAAAGTTACCATACCTTAAAAGATGAAGAAAGCGAGCTTTTTAGGATTAATTTCAGCCTTAATGTTGTTGAGTTGTGGCGAAGACCCCTTGCCTAAACCCAAGGCATACCTAAGGTTAGACTATCCCGAGCCAAAGTACAATACTTCTAAGTTAGATTTGCCCTTAACCTTCGAAATGAATGAGTTGGTCTCTAAAAAGGAGGTGAGGCTTTTAGAGGGCGAAACCCAAACATGGGGTGTAAACCTAGATTACCAAAAGCTGCAAGGCACCATTTACCTAACCTATAAAAGTATAGCCCAAGATAAAGACAGACTGATAACCTTTTTAAGGGACGCCCAAAAATTTACGCAAGAACATACCAGAAAGGCCGATGAGATTGTCGAGCAGCCATACATAAACCCAGAGCGAAACGTATACGGAATGCTGTATGAGGTTGGAGGTAATGCTGCATCGCAGTCGCAGTTTTATGTTACCGATAGCTTAAACCACTTTTTAACAGGGTCGTTGTATTTTTATGCCAAGCCAAATTACGATTCTATCCTGCCTGCGGCAAAGTATCTGGAAAATGATATAAAACGGATTATGGAGTCGGTTAAGTGGAAATAAAAAAGCACCCTTAAAAGGATGCTCGTTTTATATTATTTATTTTAAAAAATTAGGCCTGACTTTCCTTAGCACAGCACGCTTTTTTGCAGTCTTTGGCACAAGCCATTTTTTCGTTGCTAGCACCTTCTTTGTTTGCGCAACAGGCTTTTTTACAATCTGGCTTGCAGGCCGTTTCAGTTGAAAAAGCATCAACAGTTTTCATGTTTTCAACACTGTAAACCTCTCCAGTATTTTTTACTGTTTCTTCTAAAGTTCCTGGGTTAACCGCAGCCACATCGTATTCTACCATAGCTAATTGCGTGTCAAAATCTACTTTTGCAGATTTTACACCATCCATCTTTGCTAATTTCTTTTCAATAGTCTTGGCGCAGCCCATAGCGCAAGTCATGCCTTTTATGTTAAACTCGGCTTTGGCATAAGTCGCGTTAGGATCTAAGGTTTTTTCCTGAGAAGCTTCTACAGTAACGGTTTTTACTTCAGGAGCTTGCGGGTTGTCCTTACAAGCTGAAAACAACACGGTAATGCAGCTAAGAACAAAAATATATTTTAAAGATTTCATTTTAAATGTGTTTTAGGTTCTTACAAATTTAAAAAATATTGCTTTTTATTCTGTTAAAAGTTAGAATTTTGTGCTTTAAAAACGCAGAATGAAAAATATCAGCCCAAAATGGGTGTTTTTGGTGGTGTTATCTCTAATTTGGGGAAGCTCGTTTATTCTTATTAAGAAATCGTTGGTTGGGTTAACCCCGCTACAGCTAGGAGCATTAAGAACACTGTTAACGGGGGTAATCCTGTTTCTTGTGGGGTTTGGGCAAATAAGACAAATTGCTAAAGACAAGTGGATCTGGATTGCTGCCTCGGGATTTTTGGGGTCGTTTTTTCCCGCATTTTTGTTTGCCATAGCACAAACCGAAATAGACAGCGCTATTGCATCTATCCTGAATTCGTTGGTGCCGTTAAACACCATTTTAACTGGTTTGTTCCTTTTTAAAATAATCTCCTCGCAAAGGCAAGTTATGGGGGTTATTGTGGGGTTTATAGGGACGGCAATTTTAATTTTTGAAGGCGCCGATATCAATCCAGACCAAAACTACCTCTATGCTTTGTATGTTATTTTGGCGACCATTATGTATGCGTTAAATGTAAACATTATTAAACGCCATTTGCAAGATGTTAAGCCTTTGGGTATTGCGGTAGGGAATTATGCGGTTATTGTTGTTCCTGCGGTTTTAATTTTAGTCTTCACCGATTTTTTTAAGGCTTCAACACTTAAAAGCCCGCTATTTCATGAGGCGCTTGTATATGTCGTAGTGCTGTCGTTGTTTGGAACGGCTTTGGCCAAAGTGCTGTACAATAAACTGGTGCAAATTTCAACGCCGGTATTTGCTTCTTCTGTAACCTATTTAATGCCTGTTGTGGCGTTGTTATGGGGACTTTTAGATGGTGAGGGGCTTAGTGTAGTTCAAATGGCGGCGACCGTTATGATTTTGTTTGGAGTTTATTTATCGAATAAAAGAAAAAAGCCCAACTAAACGTTGGGCTTTTTTTGTTAAAGGCGGTATAGGCTTAATTAAAATCTTCTTCAGATACGCCTTTGTTAATGGTAACCTCAATTAATTTGGAGGTGATTTTCTGTCCCATTTGGGTGCCTTCTTTTATCGAAGGGAAAAGAATGCCGTCGTAAGCGACGTAGTCTTTTAAAATAGCTTCTTGCGTTTGGGTTTGCCCTTGCATAGAAGTGGTTTGAACCTCTTTCACCTTAAGGCCAGTTTTTACATCGTAATACAAACTTACTGAAATAACTTCTCCTGCTACATCAATTTTATAGGCATCTTTACCATCGATGTTTTCAATGCCAGAAAGTTTTGCACTATCAGAATTAAGTAAATCCTTTTCTAAGAATAGTCCAGCCATAATGGTCATGTCTTTGGCCATATTTTCTGGAAGCGATTGTTTCATTTCGCCACGTTTCATAAAGGCTGTTTCTTGGGTAACAATAACCTTCATCATAGGAGCCCCATTCATCGAAACTGTTTGCGCCATTTTATGGTCTACTTTTTTCTCTTCGTTTACTAGGGTAGACCCCATAGCGTTGGCTTCGTATTTAAGGATTAAAGAGGTGACATTGTCTAGCTTTTCTTTACCACCAATGGCCTTAATGTAGTTGCTTAAAACGGTTTTTGCATCTACACCTAAAGCTTCTTTTGGGGCTTCTGGCTTTTCGGTTGGATTGGCGTATTTGTCGTAGTATTTTATTGGTAACCCTGTTTTCTCTAGGTTTTCAAGAACATCGCTACCCTTACCTACAACCACAAAACGGGCGTGTTCTGGTTTAAAGTATTTGTTGGCTACACGCTTAACATCGGCAGTGGTTACCGCATTTATTTTTTGAAGGTAGGTTGAATAGAAGTCCTCGGGCAAATCGTTAATAATGGTGTTAAGGGCGTACCTTGCAATGGTTTGCGGATTTTCTAATGCGAGCACAAAATCGCCCACGTACTTAGCTTTGGCATTGGCTAAGTCTTCAGCAGATACAGGCTCGTCCTTAATACGTTTAATTTCCTTTAAGGTCTCTACAACAGCGCTGTCTGTTACGGCATTTCTTACAGAGGCGCCTGCGCTAAAGCGGGCGATGTATTTATCGGCGCTTAGGCTAGAGCGCGCACCATAGGTATAACCATGGGCTTCGCGTAAATTCATGTTTAGGTAACTGTTAAAACCACCGCCAAGAATTTTATTGGCTATGAGCAACGCATGATAATCTGGGTCGTTCATTTTAAGGTCTACCGTATGTGTTAACGAAATATTGGACTGTACGGCATTAGGCATGTCTACAAAATCTATTTGGGTTTTGCCTACATTGTTGCTGGCATCGGGAACATTATAAGACATGTCCACACCTTGCTGCCATTTGCCAAAGTACTTTTTAACTTGCTGTTTTATGTCGTTAAACTTTACATCGCCTACCACAACTAGGTAAGCATTGCTAGGGTTAAAGTGCTCCTGATAAAAGGTTTTAACATCGTTAAGGGTGGTTTTGTTCAAAGTAGTTTCGGTAACAAACTCGCCATACGGGTGGTGTGTGCCATAGGCTAAAGCACTGCCCACACGACTGGCTACGGTAGCGACACTGTTTTCGCCAGATTTTATGCTTTCAATAGCTTTTTCTTTTTCCTTGTCGAATTCATCTTGGTTAAAAACCGGGTTAATGGCTGCATCTGCCATGAGCTCTAAAATGCGCTCGGAATATTTCGATAATGCTCGGGCATAGGCACCGTTGGATCTAAAGCTTAAAGAGGCTCCCAAGAAATCGATTTCTTCGTTAAAATCATCTTTCGAGATATTATCAGAGCCTTTGCCCATCATGCTGCCAAAAAGCTGCGAAACCCCGGCAATCTGACCTTCTTTAATAGGTTTGTTGTCTATATTTAAGCTGTAAGATACGCGAGGTAACTTGTGGTTTTCTACAACAAGTACCTTAAGGCCATTTTTAAGTTGAAATTCACCAGGAACTTCCAGTGTAATTTTTGGTGATGGCCCGGGCTCTGGTTGTTTAGAACGATCTATTTGAGCTTGTACTCCAATAGATATGAAAAACAACGCGACTAATGGATATATATATTGTTTCATTTTTGATATGGTCTTTTTATTGGTCATCTGTTTTAGGTAAGTACTCTAATACCAAGCGTTGGTTGGTGTTAAGGTATTTTTTGGCAACATTGCGAATGTCTTCTCTGGTGATAGAGCGATAAATGTCTATTTCGTTATTAATAAGTGCGGTATCGCCGTAAAGCATATAATATCTGGCAAGCGAATTGGCAATGCCCTCTATGCTAGAGTTGGCGTTTACAAACTGATTTTCAAATTTATTTTGAAGCTTTTGGTAGTCTTTTTCAGAAATTAGCTCGTTTTGAACCTTTACAATTTCCTCATCCATTTCCGATAATAAATCTGTTAATGGCACATCGCCTAACGGCAGGCCAAAAAGCGCATAAATACCATAATCCTCTTGACTAATGTTTACCGCTTGCACCTGAAGGGCTTGTTTTTGCTCATCAACAAGTTTTTTGTAAAGCACAGAGCTTTTTCCGCTGCTTAGGTAAGAAGAAAGCATGTCTAGGGCATAGGCATCGCGTGCTTTAAAAGAAGGCGTTCTGTAGGCAGCAATAATGGCAGGGATTTGTATGTTAGGGTCGTGGTATTTGGCGTTTATTTGTTGTGAAATAGGCGTTTCTTGTGGGAGGTTTCTAGTAACGTCTTCACCTCTTGGAATGGGGCCAAAATAATTTTCAATCATTTTTTTAACTGCAGGAACATCAATGTCTCCGGCAACAACAAGTACTGCATTGTTGGGTACATAGAATTTTTTGTTAAACGCTTTAAACTCTTCTAGTATAGCGGCATCTAAGTGCTCTAAAGAGCCTATGGTCGCCCAACGGTATGGGTGTTTTTTAAATAAGTTTTTCTTAACTTCTGCAAGCAGGTTCCCGTAAGGTTGGTTATCAACTCGAAGTCTTTTTTCCTCTTTTACGACCTCGTTTTGGGTATCGACACCTATTTGGTTTATTACGGGGTGTAGTAGTCTTTCAGATTCCATCCATAATCCCAACTCAACACTGTTAGAGGGAAATACTTCGTAATAGTAAGTTCTGTCGTCGGTTGTGTTGGCATTGTTGCTCCCACCATTAGAGGTTACAATATTAAACCACTCGCCACGCGCTATGTTTTCGGTACCTTCGAATAATAGGTGCTCAAAAAAATGGGCAAATCCGGTGCGTTCAGGGTTTTCGTCTTTAGCGCCCACATGGTACATTACCGAGGTGGTTACGACAGGGGCAGAATTGTCTTGGTGAAGAATAACGTGCATGCCGTTATCTAGGTCGTACTCTTCATACGCAACTTCTTGTGCCATTAACGCGAAGTTGCCAAAAAGCAAGGAAGATAGAAAAAAGATGTTTTTTTTCATGTGTTGTTTTAATTAGATTTATAAATCGAGTTTGTTGTATGACTACTTTTTTAGGTAAAAGTTACATAAGTCCAAAGATAAACAATATAAATCAAGGTTGTTTTTATAGCAAGGGGCTAAAAAATAAAAGATTATAGGTAAGAAGTTATATTTTTTCACGAAATTTAAGGGAGTTAACCATAAACAATTAAAGAAATGAATACTTCAGCATCGGTTTCGTTAAAATATGGGGTGCTTACAGCGGTGGCCCTTGTCGGGTATTTTTTACTGCTTAAGCTTATCGGATTACATCAAAACCCTTGGTTTAGGCTGTTTAATGGGGTTATTATGGCCTTTGGGCTTTTTATGGGGATAAAACATTACAAAAGCGTTTCGGGCAATCAGTTTAATTACATTAATGGCTTTAAAACGGGGTTGTTAACCGGGTTTTGGGCGACCTTTATTTTTGCTGCTTTTATGGCGGTTTACATGTTTCATCTGGATGTGGAGTTTATGCACGCACTGCTGAAAAATTGGTTTGAAAACACCGATAAAGGAGGTGGGATTTTAATTTTTATTATTCTTATAGAAGGGTTGGCTTCAACAACCGTACTAACATTAACGTTTATGCAAATCTTTAAAAGAAGTACAAAAATCACCGAAAAGGCATAAAACGTTTGTACTTTAAGAATTTAGGCGTATATTTGCACTCATTTTTTCGAGTAAAAATTAATTAACATTAACTTAAACGTTACGCTATGTACGCAATTGTAGAGATAGCAGGGCAACAATTTAAAGTTGAAAAAGACCAAAAAGTTTTTGTTAACCGTTTACAAACAGAAGAAGGAAAGACTGTGTCTTTCGACAACGTTCTTCTAATTGGAGATGGTGACAATATAACTGTTGGCGCCCCGGCTATAAACGGCGCTCAAGTAGGAGCAAAAGTCGTTAAACACCTTAAAGGAGATAAGGTTATCGTTTTCAAAAAGAAAAGACGTAAAGGTTACCGTGTAAAAAATGGTCACCGTCAAGCCCTTTCTGAAATCGTAATCGAAAGTATTGTAGCTTCAGGAGCAAAAAAAGCTGCTCCAGCTAAAAAAGAAACAAAAAAAGCTGCACCAAAAAAGGCTGCCGCTAAAGCAGACGATTTAAAGAAAATTGAAGGCGTAGGTCCAAAAGCTATGGAAGCTTTTGTAAATGCAGGTCTTGATACTTTCGAAAAAATTGCTGCTACCAAACCAGAAAAATTGAGCGAAGTGCTTTCAGAAGCTAGCTCAAGATTAGCTCATTTAGTAACCGATACTTGGCCAAAGCAAGCTAAACTTGCCGCCGATGGTAAATGGGACGAGTTAAAAGAATTACAAGACAAACTAGACGGCGGGATCGAGCAATAGATCTTCGTTAATTATTAATAAAATAAAACCTTAAGACAATGGCTCATAAAAAAGGAGTTGGTAGTTCTAAAAACGGTAGAGAATCAGAATCGAAACGCCTTGGTGTTAAGATTTTTGGAGGACAAGCTGCTGTTGCAGGGAACATTATCGTAAGACAAAGAGGTACAGCTCACAATCCTGGTGAGAATGTATACGCTGGAAAAGACCACACTTTACACGCTAAAGTTGATGGTGTTGTAAAATTTGAAAAGAAGAAAAACGGAAAATCGTTTGTTTCTATAGTGCCTTTTGAAGCCTAAGAAACAGTCTTTTTAAAACATATAAAAAGCGCTTTCTAATTATTAGAAAGCGCTTTTTTCGTTTTATAGAATTATAAAACCTATGTGTATAAATTGTTAAATAAAGCACGACAGCCTTAAAAGTTAACCTAAGCTTAGGTTTTAATTAAAAGCGCTCTAAAACCGATTTCATTATTTAGTGGCTTAACTAAAACAATCAAAATAATGAAATATTTTTACGTCCTACTCATGCTGTTTAGTATTAGTGGGTTTTCGCAATCGGGTAACATTCAAGGGGTTATTGCAGACGATAATGGGCTCGCCATTCCCGGAGCAACAGTTTTAATCGAATCTTTAAATAAAGGGGTAAGCTCCAATTTCGATGGTAAATTTACACTGGTAGGCGTGCCTGAAGGTAAACACGTTGTTACCGTTAAATATTTAGGGTATGCCAGTTTAAATCAAGATGTAACTGTTGTAGCGGGTAGTACGGTAACATTAAATATAACACTAAGCTCAGAAAGTACAGAGCTTGAGGAGGTGTTGCTTACGGGTTATGGCCTTAGCGGGCAAACCAGAGCGCTTAACACCCAGAAAAACAAGACGAACATTACCAACATCGTATCTACCGATCAAATTGGAAAGTTTCCAGATGCCAATGTAGGCGATGCTGTTAAGCGCATTCCAGGTATTACCATGCAGGTAGACCAAGGGGAAGCGCGTAACATTATTGTTCGCGGCTTGTCGCCACAACTAAACTCGGTAACGTTAAACGGAAGCCGAATTCCTTCGGCAGAAGGCGATAACCGTAATGTGCAGATGGATTTAATTCCGTCAGACATGATTCAAACTATAGAGGTAAACAAAGCCGTAACACCAGATATGGATGCCGATGCACTTGGAGGTTCGGTAAACCTAATTACAAAAACATCGCCCCAAGGCTTTCGTTTGTCGGCAACTGCAGGTTCTGGATTAAACTTCATTACCGATAAACGTATTTTAAATGGCGCTTTCTTGGTAGGAAACCGTTCAAAAAACAACAAGTTTGGCTGGATGGTTTCGGCTTCTATAAACGATAACGACTTTGGAAGCGATAACGTCGAGGCCGAATGGACCGATGAATTTGAATATAACACAGGCGTAAACGATGCCGATGGCGATCCTATTATGGAAGAGGTTAACGTAAACCCGTATGCCAATGTGTTTGAAATTAGAGAGTATTTAGTGCAACGTATTCGCAGGAGCTTCTCGGCTAATTTCGATTACAATCTAGATAAGAACAATACCCTTTATTTTAAGTCTATTTACAATTGGCGAGACGACCGTGAAAACAGGTTTAGGCTAGAACATGAAATTTTAGATGGTGAAGATATTGAAATGGGCGATTTTACCGTTGATGGTAATGGTAACCTTACAAGCTTTCCGGTAGAGGCAAAACGCCAAACGAAAGGGGGTATAGACAGCAAACGAAATAAAAATGCCAGACTAGAGGACCAACGCATGCAAAACTACAGTTTGGGTGGTGAGCATTTAATAGGAAACGTGCAACTAGACTGGATGGGGTCGTTTTCCAAAGCTTCGGAAGAACGCCTAAACGAAAGGTATTTAGAGTATGAAAGCGAATATGCTGTTGGCTTTAACAACAACGAAGACAAGCCGCTGTTTTCACCTTTAAATGCAAATGACGCCAGTTTTGCCGATTTTGAATTGGGTGAAATCACAGAAGAAAATCAGTATACCGAAGAAAAAGACATTAACGTATTTGTAAATGCGCAAATTCCTTTATCTGTAGTTAGTAACCAAGATGGGTTTTTAAAGATTGGTGCTAAAACCAGAATGAAAAATAAAAATCGCGACAACGACTTTACAGAATATAGCGACGAAACGGGAGGTTTAGAGTTTTTGGGCATGATTCCGACCAGAAACTATACAGATGTCGATTTCTTGGCTGGAGAGCAATATGCAGCTGGCGTATTTGCCGATGCCGGTTATTTAGGCGGGTTAGATTTGTACAATACCAATCTGTTTACTGGAGAAAATCTTCCAGAAGAATACATTACAAGTAATTTTGATGTTAATGAAGATGTTTATGCCGGCTATGCCATGATTAACCAAGACCTGTCCGATAAGTTTAGCGTACTGGCAGGCGTTAGGCTAGAGCATACGGTAATTAATAGCCAAGGGAACGAATTAGAGTTCGATACCAATGGCGATGTATCGGGTATTCAAGAAGTGGTAGACGAAAGTTCGTACACCAATGTTTTGCCGGGAGTGCATTTAAAGTACAACATCTCAGACAATACCGTATTGCGCTTGGCGTGGACAAATACGTTGGCAAGACCTAACTATGTCGATATGGTGCCTTATAGGGAAATTAATAGGGAAGATGAAGAGATTTTCTTAGGAAATGCCGAGCTAAATCCAACCACATCAATGAACTTTGATTTTATGGCCGAGCATTATTTTAAGTCGGTAGGTATTATATCGGGTGGGGTGTTCTACAAAGACATTAAAGACTTTGTTTACATAAGACAAACCGAAGACGATAATGGCTTTGAAGTATACCAACCACTTAATGGTGAAGGTGCCAATGTTTACGGAGCCGAGGTATCGTTACAACGCCGTTTGGATTTCTTGCCGGGCTTTGCTAAAAACTTTAGTGTTTACTTAAACTATACGTACTTAAAATCAGATTCAGAAGGGATTTACAATGAAGATGGTGAGGAGCGTACCGACCTAGATTTGCCCAACACAGCTCCAAACATGTTTAACGGTTCGTTAGGGTATGCCGGAAAAAGGTTTAGCCTTCGTCTATCAGGAAATTACTCCGATGCTTACGTTGACGAAATTGGCGGAAATGCATTTGAAGATAGGTATTACGATGAGCAGTTTTTCTTAGATTTTAACGCCAATGTGGCCATCAATAAAAACCTAAGCGTATACGTTAACCTAAACAACATCACTAACCAACCTTTGCGCTATTACCAAGGTGTAAAAAACCGCACCATGCAAATGGAATATTACGAAAAACGTTTAACTTTTGGAATAAAATATGACCTATTTAAGAAATAACATAAAACGAACCTTGGCAGTAGTAGCTCTACCGTTACTAATAGGCTCTTGCGCCAAGACATTGCCCGAAATAGCACCAACCTTAAAAACCGAGCAGGTGCCACACGATAGCGACGACCCGGCCATTTGGGTAAATAGCGACAACCCAGAACAAAGTATTGTTTTTGGCACCGATAAAGATGAGGTTAACGGAGGGGTTTATGCCTTCGATTTAGCGGGTAACATCATGGCCGAAAAAAGTGTAACAGGAGTGAGTTACCCTAATAATGTTGATGTGGAATACGGGTTTAAATTAACCGACTCGACCCAAACAGATATTATGGTGTTTTCCGAAAGGGAAAAACACCGCATTAGAGTATATGCCATACCCGAAATGACTCCTTTAGACAACGGTGGTTTTCCTGTTTTTGAAGATGAATCGAATGCAGCCATGAAACGCCCCATGGGGGTAGCGGTGTTTAAAGATCCAGAAACTGCAGAGGTATCGGTGTTTGTAAGTAGGAAAGAAGGACCAAAACAAGGCTATCTATATCAATATGCCTTAACATCAGGTGCTGCAGGCGTAAAAGCCACCCTGTTAAGAAAAATAGGGCGGTTTAGCGGCGAAAAGGAAATAGAAGCCATTGCCGTAGACGACGAGTTGGGTTATGTTTATTATTCAGATGAAGGCGTAGGCATTAGAAAATATCACGCCAACCCCAAAAAGGGAGATGATGAAATTGCCATGTTTGGTAGCGAGTATTTTAAAGATGATATAGAAGGCATAGCCATTGCCAAGTACAGTAATGGCGAAGGAGCTTTAATTGTGTCTAATCAGCAGGACGGGACGTTTAACATTTTTAATAGAACCGATAATGCGTACATAAAAACCTTAAACTTAGGAACGCTAGAGACAGATGGTTGCGATGTGGTGACAACTCCACTAGGGGCAAAGTATCCAAATGGCTTGTTTGTATCTATGAACGACGAGCGTAATTTTTTCTACCACGCGTTAGATTCGTTACGGTTAAAAAAATAATTGATTCTCACTTTTTTTGATTGAAAGAAAGCCCTTTTGTAATAAAAGAGGGCTTTTTTAATATGTTTTCAATAGGTAAAAGCATTCAATACAAAGGTGTTTAAAAACAAAAAACCCTCACATTTCTGCAAGGGTTAATCTAATATTTAAAACCGGAAGCGCTCTAAAGTCTAAACGCAACACCAATTTAAATTAATATCTGTAGTGTTCTGGTTTGTATGGACCTTCAACGGTTACACCAATGTATTTAGCTTGCTCGTCGCTAAGCTCGGTAAGCTCAACACCAATTTTAGCTAAGTGTAATTTGGCAACTTTCTCGTCTAGGTGCTTAGGAAGCATATAAACCTCGTTTCCGTAAGCTTCAGCGTTGTTCCAAAGCTCGATTTGTGCTAACGTCTGGTTGGTGAATGAGTTACTCATTACAAAACTTGGGTGGCCTGTAGCGCATCCTAAGTTTACTAAGCGACCTTCGGCTAAGATGATGATATCGTTACCATCTATAGTATATTTATCAACTTGAGGTTTGATTTCAACTTTGGTGTTTCCGTAGTTTTGGTTTAACCAAGCCATCTGAATTTCGTTATCGAAGTGCCCAATATTACAAACGATGGTTTTGTCTTTCATCGCTTTAAAGTGTTCAGCTCTTACAATGTCTTTATTTCCAGTTGTTGTAATGACAATATCAGCATTACCAACAACAGTTTCTAATTTTTTAACTTCGTAACCATCCATTGCAGCTTGTAACGCACAGATTGGGTCGATTTCTGTTACGGTAACAATACTTCCAGCACCTTTAAATGAAGCAGCTGTGCCTTTACCAACATCGCCATACCCACAAACCACAACACGTTTTCCGGCAAGCATCACGTCGGTAGCACGACGAATCGCATCTACAGCACTTTCTTTACAGCCGTATTTGTTATCGAATTTCGATTTGGTTACAGAGTCGTTTACATTTATGGCTGGCATAGGTAGGGTACCATTTTCCATACGCTCGTATAAACGGTGAACGCCAGTCGTGGTTTCCTCAGAAAGGCCTTTAATACCGGCGGCTAATTCTGGATATTGGTCCAGTACCATATTGGTTAAATCGCCACCATCATCTAAAATCATGTTTAATGGCTGTCTGTCTTCGCCAAAGAAAAGGGTTTGCTCTATACACCAATCAAACTCTTCTTCGGTCATGCCTTTCCAAGCATATACAGGAATACCGGCAGCTGCAATGGCTGCGGCAGCATGGTCTTGGGTAGAGAATATGTTACAAGAACTCCAGGTTACTTCGGCGCCTAGGGCTACTAAAGTTTCAATCAATACAGCGGTTTGGATGGTCATGTGCAAGCATCCTGCAATTTTAGCGCCTTTTAAAGGTTGTTGCGCGCCGTATTCTTCTCTTAAACTCATTAATCCTGGCATTTCTGCTTCGGCCAGTTCTATTTCTTTTCTTCCCCATTCAGCCAGAGAAATGTCCTTTACCTTGTAAGGTACAAAAGGAATCGTTTTTGTGCTCATAGTTTTTCTTTTTTATGGTATTACAACTTTGGCAATCGTACTTAAATGGTTAAATTCGCTTTACAAAATTGTTTAAACTTCTTTAAGAAGTGCAAAGGTAGTCAATAACTTTTAGAATATTAAATGCCACTATATAAAACACTTACTCCCAACTCCGAAACCACCGTTAAAATTTGGAAGATTACCGAATCGTATAACGAGTTAATGGCGCCCATTACACTAAAGCCTCAAAATAAGGCACGTGTGCTGGGCATGAAAAGTGAGTTGCACCAAAGGGGCTTTTTAAGTGTTCGGCATTTGCTGGCAGAATTTGGCTATACCGATAACGATTTGTTTTACGACGAAAACGGCAAACCACACTTGAAGGATGGTAAGCATATTTCCATTACACACTCGTTTACCTTCTCGGGTGTTGTGGTTAGTAATGATGTGGTGGGGATTGATATAGAAAAGCAGCGCGAAAAAATAGGAGTCATTGCCCATAAATTTATGGACTATGAGTTTGAGTATCTCAATAAAACAGCGCCCCAATACATTAATAAGCTAACGGTTATTTGGTGCATTAAGGAGTCGTTGTACAAATTGTTTGCAACGCCGGGGCTAAGCTTTTTGCAGCACACTTTGGTTATACCGTTTACTATGGACGATACTTCAACGGTTTCCTGGATAGATTATAATGGCAGAAAGTGCCGCTACCAAGCCGAATTTATAGAGTTTGAAGGCTTTACGTGTGCTTATGTAACCCCTTAAAATGAAATTTATTTACCAAAACATATTACAGCAAATAGCGCAAGGCAAAAAACTCCTCGCCGTTTTAATCGATCCCGATAAAATGCCGCTAGACAACGTTGAAGGCACGATTAAAAATGTGAATGAATCCTGGGTGACGCATATTTTTGTTGGGGGAAGTACGGTAAAGGCCGGGATAACAGCAGCTTTAGTTGCCCAAATAAAGGCACATACAACATTGCCTGTTGTACTGTTTCCGGGCGATGTTACGCAAATTACCAATAAAGCCGATGGGATATTGTTCTTAAGCCTGCTGTCAGGAAGAAACCCAGAATATCTAATCGATAAACAGGTGGCTTCGGTGGCCAAATTAAAAAATACAACTTTAGAAGTGATACCAACAGGGTATCTTTTAATAGAAAATGGCAAGGAAACAGCCGTACAGCGGGTAACAGGTACCGCGCCCATGCCAAGGCATAACGTGCAGCAAATTGTTCATACGGCAAAAGCTGGCGAGTATATGGGGAAACACCTTATATACCTTGAGGCTGGCAGTGGGGCTTTGCACCCCATTTCAGAAACGATTATTTCAAAAGTAAAGCAAGAACTAAACATTCCTTTAATTGTTGGTGGTGGTATTAAAAACAAAAACCAACTCGAATCTGCCTATAAGGCTGGAGCCGATTTAGTGGTTATAGGAACTGCTTTTGAAACGGACGCCACTTTTTTTGAAGCGTTAAAGCTGGAAGCGAAGATTTAGGAACAAGCAGAAATTAATTAAAAACATAACTGCATTTTGCAGAAAGTAACATGAAAATATCAGTCGAACTTACCCTTACCCCTTTACAGGACGATTTTGAACCTGCAATCATTCATTTTATAAAAAAGCTAAGAGCATCTAACCTAGAGGTTTTGGAAAACCCGTTAAGCACCCAGGTTTATGGCGAGTATGATGAGGTTATGCACCTCCTAACCACAGAGATTAAAGATGCTTTTGAACTGGTTGAACGCGGCCTGCTATACATGAAAATCGTAAAATCTGACAGACACGACTATGAGCCCCATTTTTGATTGGTTGTTTGCACAATACCAAGGCGTTGATACACACCTTATTGTTTTAGAGTTTTTAGGAGTGTTTTTTGGTTTTTTAAGCGTGTGGTATTCTAAACAGGAAAATATTCTTGTATATCCCACAGGCATTATAAGCACCGCAATTTTTGTCTACATTTTATGGGTTTATGGCCTTTTGGGCGACATGTTTATAAACGCCTATTATTTTTCCATGAGCATTTACGGATGGTATTACTGGACCCGAAAAGGTGCCGACAACACCCAAGTACCCGTTACCAAAACCACCAAAAAAGAACACCTGTGGAGTGTAGTTATTTTTGTGCTAACCCTACTGTTTGTAATCGCAGTTTATAAAGTAAACAACAAGTTTAATGCTTGGACTGCTTATGTAGATACGGTTACAACAGCCATATTTTTTGTTGGCATGTGGTTAATGGCCAAAAAGAAACTGGAAAATTGGACCTATTGGATTATAGGCGATCTTATTTCGGTGCCTTTGTATTTTTACAAAGGGTTGATTTTTACGTCTTTTCAATATTTTTTGTTTACTATTATAGCGATTTATGGATTTAGAGCATGGAAGAACAGCTTAAACAACAACCCGCAAACTGCATAAAAGTTGTGTTGTTTGGCCCCGAAAGTACCGGGAAAACAACTTTGTCAAGACAGTTAGCCAGACATTACAGCTCGGTTTGGGTGCCAGAATATGCCCGGGAATACCTTCAAAATAAATGGAACAACGAACGTAAAACCTGTGCTCCAGAGGATCTGCTGCCCATAGCGGTTGGGCAAATGGCCTTAGAGAACCGCTTGGCTAAAAAAACCAATACGGTGTTAATTTGTGATACCGATTTGTTGGAAACCAAAGTGTATTCCGAAGCGTATTATGCCGAAACGTGCGACCCATTATTAGAAGAATACGCTCTTAAAAATACCTACGACCTATATTTTTTAACCTATATTGACGTGCCTTGGGAAAAAGACGATTTGCGCGACAAACCCAATGAGCGAGAACGCATGTTTAAAGCGTTTGAGCGCGCACTAAAAACCCACAACAGACCGTATGTTTTGTTAAAGGGCGATAAGGAATCGCGCCTAAAAACAGCCGTGTCGCATATTGATGAACTTTTAAAGCAAAATACATGAGTTTTTCTAAAACAGATGTTCAAGTCATACAACATAAAGGGCAAACTGTAGAGAAGGTAGAGCAACAGCTCCAAACTTTTAAAGCAGGCCTGCCCGTTACAACACTTAAAGCCGCCGCTACAATAGGAAAAGGCATTGTAAGCGTTCCTGAAAGCGATAAACACATGTATATCCGTTTTTTTAACGATGTTAAGGATGCCTATGCCATTCAAAAATTTGTACCAGCTTCTGGTGCCGCAACGCGAATGTTTAAGTTTTTATACCATTTTTTAGAAACGTTTAATCCAGAGCAGGACGACTTTAAAACCTACACCCAAAATCATCCAGACCTTCTTGTTTTTGTAAATGGCCTGGAGCGTTTTCCGTTTTACGAAAAGGTGGTAAAGCACATCCCAGATTTTAAGGCTTTAGATTTAGGGCATAAGACCTATCGTTTTGCTAGTGTGCTTCTAAATTCTAACGGATTAAATTACGGAGCGCTGCCAAAGGGCTTGTTGCCGTTTCATAAATATACCAACCAAACCCGAACTGCTTTTGCCGAGCATTTGCTAGAAGCCGCCAGATATGCGGTTTCAAAAGGTAAGGCAAATGTGCATTTTACCATTTCGCCTCAGCACGAAAACAATTTTAAAGACCAGCTTCAAGAGGCTTTAAAAATGGTAGAGCACAAGACCGGTGTTCAAGTTGATGTGGCGTTTTCGTTTCAAAAGGAAACAACCGATACGGTTGCCGTTAACTTAGACAATACACCGTTTAGGCTGGCCGATGGTGCTATGTTATTCCGTCCGGGAGGGCACGGAGCTTTAATAGAGAATCTGAATGATTTGAATGCCGATATCGTGTTTGTTAAAAATATTGATAATGTTGTAATAGACGCTTTCGAAGAAGATGTAGTTGCGTACAAGAAAATGCTGGCCGGCATGTTGCTTAAGCTTCAGCAAGAGAGTTTTGCCTATGCCAAGGTCTTAGAGGAAGGAAAGGTTGAAGACTTAGGTGCTCTTGAAATGTTCTTGACCGAAAGTTTGAATGTGGTCTTTTTAGAAGATTACAACAGCCTTTCAACACCCGAAAAAATAGGCCGTTTAAAGACGCATCTCAATAAGCCCATTCGTGTTTGTGGCATGGTGAAAAATGAAGGCGAACCAGGGGGAGGACCATTTTGGACAGAAAATAGCGAGGGTAGGATATCGTTGCAGATTGTAGAGTCGGCACAAATGAATACTGCAGATAGCTCGCAACGCCAGATTTTGCAAAATGCCACGCATTTTAATCCTGTCGATTTGGTTTGTGGTTTAAAGAACTATAAAGGAGAGGCTTTTAATTTAACACAGTTTGTAGATGCTAAGGCGGCCTTTATAACCCAGAAAGACAAAGCAGGAAAGCCGTTAAAAGCCTTAGAACTTCCTGGTCTTTGGAACGGTGCCATGGCCTATTGGAACACCATTTTTGTTGAGGTGCCCTTACTTACATTTAATCCGGTAAAAACGGTAAACGACCTTTTAAAGCCCACACATCAACCCCATGTTTAATGCCGATGCACTTATAAAAGAACTCGAGTTTAAAGCCGTTAAAAGCTCTGGTGCTGGTGGGCAGCATGTTAATAAAACAGCGTCAAAGGTTGAGCTGTACTTTAATGTTGCAGCTTCCGAAGTTTTAAACGAGGAACAAAAAGCACTCCTAATTAAAAACCTAGGCACCCGGCTCACTAAAGACAGGGTGTTAATGTTGCAATGTGGCGAAAGTAGAAGCCAGCATAAAAATAAAGAAACGGTTATTTCGCGGTTTTTAAAGCTTGTAAGTACTCATATTAAACGCCCCAAAAAGCGAAAAAAAACAACGGTTCCCAAGATGGCCAAACTAAAACGACTTCAAAATAAAAAACAACAATCCGAAAAAAAGGCCAATAGAAAGCCGCCAAAACTATAACGAGGTTAGGGTGCTGTTTATAAAAGGCTAAAACACATTGTGTCAAAACACTTGCTGCGGACTCGGGATAAAACACCGATTATTCATTGCCAATTGTGAATTGTTGCCTACCTTTGCGGCGTTCTCAAAAAGGGGTGCTTGATAGATTACCGATTTGAGATTACCGATTACCGGTTTTAGCAATTTAAAACGCATAAATCGACCATCGGAAATCGACCATCGAAAAAATCTGAAAGGCTGAGATCATACCCAATGAACCTAGAACAGGTAATGCTGTTTAGGGACAGTGAATGTTCATATTTCTGTATCCGGATCAGAGTTTTGGACATTCCCATTTTTAATCAAAATACTAACAAAGAATAATGACCTCTTTTTATTCGACAAAATTTATTTTATCGAATGAAAAATGTATGCGCATTTTTAGCACTGTTTTTATTATCTCTAGGTGCTTTTTCACAAGAAAAACAGCAGGATTCTACCAAAATAGAAACCTTAGACGAGGTTTTGGTAAAGGCCGTAAGGGTAGAGGCAACATCGCCAATAACACATTCCAATGTCACTAAAGAAGACTTAGAAAAGCGCAATTTAGGCCAGGACATTCCTGTGCTTTTAAATTATTTGCCTTCTGTAGTTACCACTACCGATGCCGGTGCCGGTGTGGGCTATACCAACATTCGTGTGCGTGGTGTAAGCTCGCAGTCGACCAATGTAACCATTAACGGAATTCCGTATAACGATGCCGAGTCGTTAGGGACGTTTTGGGTGAATTTAGGCGATATGGCTTCGTCTGTAGAAAGCTTACAGCTACAACGTGGTGTGGGAACATCGACCAATGGTTCGGGAGCTTTTGGGGCAAGTGTTAATGTGCTTACCGATGCCGTTTCTAATGATGCTTATGGCGAAATTTCAAACACATTTGGAAGTTATAACACTAGAAAACACACGCTAAAGTTTAGCACAGGAAAACTTAACGATCGCATTGAAATTGCCGGGCGTTTGTCGCAAATTAAATCGGATGGGTATATCGATAGGGCGTCTTCAGACATCAAATCGTACTATCTGCAGGCCGCTTATGTAGACGATAAAACCTTATTAAAGGCCATTACGTTTTCAGGAAAAGAAGTGACCTACCAGTCTTGGAATGGCTTGGAGGACTTAGATAAACTTGAAAACGATAGAACGTACAATACGGCTGGAGAATATACCGATGCAGACGGCAACATCAGGTTCTACGATAACGAAGTAGACAATTACCAACAAGATCATTACCAATTGCATTGGAACCAAAAACTAACCAGTAACTGGTCGACAAACTTAGCCCTGAATTATACCAAAGGGCACGGTTATTTTGAGCAGTACAAAGAAGACGAAGATTTTTCAGATTACGGTTTTGAGGAATTAACCGTAGACGGCACATTGGTAAATACCACCGATTTAATAAGAAGACGTTGGTTGGATAACGATTTTTATGTGGTGAATGCTAATGCCACTTATAAGGATAACGATAAACTTAACGTTATTTTTGGAGGGTCTTACAGCCATTACAAAGGCGATCATTTTGGTGAAGTTATTTGGGCAAGGTATGCCACCAATAGCGAAATTAGAGACCGTTATTACGATGGGGTTGGTAAAAAACAAGACTTAAGTGGTTTTGCTAAGGCGACCTTCCGTTTTAATGATAATTGGAGCTTATTTGGAGATTTACAATTGCGACATGTGGCTTATGAAACCACGGGGATTTCATCGGATTTAGTACCATTTAATGTTGATAAAAATTACACTTTCTTCAATCCAAAAGCAGGGGTAACCTTCGAATTAAACAACAAGAACAACCTGTATTTCTCGTATGCGAGAGCTAACAGAGAGCCTAACCGCGACGATTTTAAAGGCAACCCAGATATTAAGCCAGAAAAACTAAACGATTTTGAATTGGGTTGGAGACATAATAATGACAACTTCAGAATTTATGCGAATGGCTATTTTATGCTGTATAATGACCAATTAGTGCTAACGGGTGAGTTAGACGACGTAGGAAGTCCGCAACGCGATAACAGTGGTGAAAGCTACCGATTAGGTCTGGAGATTGATGCAGCCATAAAAATAAACAACATACTTTCTCTGCATCCTAACGTTACCTTAAGCTCGAATAAAAATAAGGACATGCTAGCAGCTGTAGATGGTGAGTTGAAAAACTTGGGAACCACCAATATTTCATTTTCTCCAGAAGTGGTTGCAGGAAATGCCATTGTAGTAAAGCCTATTAAAAATTTACACATGGCATTGTTAAGCAAGTTTGTAGGCGAGCAGTATATGGGCAACACCAATTCTGAACGCTCAAAACTGGATAGCTATTTTGTAAATGACTTTAACATTGTTTACGAGTTGCAGATGAACAAGATTTTTAAGTCGATAGTCTTTAAAGGTGTGGCCAATAACATTTTGAATAAAGAATACATTTCTAACGGATATTACTATACTTATGATGATACTTGGACCGACCCTAACCAAGTAACTACCATAGAAGGCGCAGGGTATTACCCACAAGCTACAGCCAACTTTTTGTTGGGCGCTACTCTAAAATTTTAAACGTTATGTTTCTCTAAGTTCTATTCGTACGAACTTAACCTTAAAGCCCAAGCAGCAATGTTTGGGCTTTTATTGTTTTTGGGCAGGCTTAATTGTTATAAACCCTAATAATATTCCCACTCACTTCTACAAAATAAGGGCGTAGCCCGTAAGGTCCTGTTGTGCCTTCTTGTCCTTGCCCGGTTAGCACGTCGTAGGCATTGCCATCGTCGCACAAACACGACACAATAATGCCTTCTAGGTTAAGCTTAGAGCAGGTTTGTAAGGCGTGGTTGGGGTCGCTCAACTCAAAAGCGGTAAAGCCGCTACCAGTATTCATAACCACAATACCATTAATGCCATAGGCAGCATTGTTTATGGCCACGGGATTGTTAGGAAAGTTAAGCGCGTTAAACTGTGGTAGGTTGGTGTTTATTAATGTGCCGGTATCAAACGCTACATTAGGGAGGTATTGGTTGTTGTTGTGGTCGTCATCATTCTTATTGCAAGAAGCCATTAAAAATAAAGCGAGTAAACTAAAGTATAAGGGGTGTTTCATGGGTGTAAAATTTCAAGTTGCTATTTGTGCCTGTGGCAGTTACCACCTAAAAAGGGGTGTTAAAAGGTTTTAAAAAGATGAAATACGGGGCGTAATTTACAAAAAAAGACGACTGACATAAATATTTTGTATATTTGTGTTACAATCTCGTGAAAACGGGATTTTTGTATTTTATTGCCCAAAGGGTCTATAATAAAAACAGGTTTAATTTAAACGATGAAGTTATGAGTAAAGTATCTTATTACACTGCCGAAGGATTAAAAAAGCTAAGGGCCGAGTTAAATCATTTAAAAGATATTGAACGTCCCAAAGCTTCACAAGCCATTGCAGAAGCCAGAGATAAGGGAGACTTGAGTGAAAATGCCGAGTACGATGCTGCCAAAGAAGCGCAAGGACTGCTAGAGATGAAAATCTCCAAAATGGAAGAAACCTTGTCTAATGCCAGGTTGATAGACGAGTCGCAATTAGATACCTCTAAAGTGCTGGTACTTTCTAAGGTGAAAATTAAAAATCAAGCCAATGGTATGGAAATGAATTATACCCTAGTGGCCGAAAGTGAAGCCGATTTGGCCTCAGGGAAAATATCGGTAAATTCGCCTATAGGAAAAGGGCTCTTAGGAAAATCGGTTGGCGATGTCGCAGAGATACAAGTGCCCAATGGAAAAATAAACTTCGAGATTTTAGAAATTTCGAGATAACTTGCCCAAAAATTAAAACAGAAAAAAGATTCCTGCTTGATGTATTTAGGCAGGAATTTTCTTTTTATCTTTAACTGTATTTTTATAGCATTGTAAACATGGCATCAATCTTCACAAAAATTATTAATGGCGAACTACCATCATACAAAATAGCCGAAACCGACGAGTTCTTTGCGTTTCTGGATATTAATCCAAACGCCAAGGGGCATACGTTGTGTATTCCTAAAAAGGAAGTGGATAAAATTTTCGATTTAGATGAGGAGACCTACATGGGTTTAATGGCTTTTTCAAGACAGGTGGCCAAGGCTATAGAGCAAGTTATTCCATGCGAGCGTGTGGGCATGTCTGTTATTGGGTTAGAAGTGCCTCATGTTCATGTGCATTTAATTCCTTTACGCCATATGGAAGACGCCAGATTTACCACTAAAGATACCCTTACACCAGAAGAATTTAAAGCAGTAGCTACGGCCATACAAGCAGCGTTGCAATAATTGCAGCTGCAACCAATACAGAACCGGCAATAAGCCACCAAGCCGCTTTTTTTAATTTTATAGAAGTTTTTTTAGGTTTAAAAGCACGTTGGTGGTAATTAAACACGCGGTCTATGTCGTCGGTCCATCGGGCAGGGTAAATAACGGTATGGCATACACGGCATTCAATTTCCTGTGCAGTCTCGTTGGTAATAGATTTGTACCATTTGGTTTCAATAAACTTTTGCTTAAATGTTAAGTGTAGCCCATTGTTGTTGTAACACTCTGGGCAATTGTTGTTTAGCACAGCTTCTTTAACTGTAAAAAAATGTTCTTCCATAATTTAAGCCTTTAAATCAACTTTAACGTAATTTGCATGGTGGTGCCTTTTCCAAGTTCAGAATGAAGCACTTTTATCTTGCCTTTATGAAACTCTTCAACAATACGCTTGGTTAACGATAACCCTAAGCCCCAACCTCGTTTTTTTGTTGTAAAACCAGGTTCAAAAATAGTATTAAATTGGTTTTTTGAAAGCCCTTTTCCGGTATCGCTAACACGAATTTTTACAAGGTCTTCAGACTGAACGATTTCTATGGTGAGTTTGCCCTTGCCTTTCATGGCATCAATGGCATTTTTTACCAAGTTTTCTATCGCCCAACTATATAATTGTTGGTTTAAATTTACATAAATTTCGTTATTTGGCGCAATAAGTTCAAAATCAATTAATTTAGATGATCTGGCTTTCAGGTAATCGTAAGAGGTAATGGTTTCTGAAACAATATCGGCTTTTGCCAAGGTAGGTAACGATCCAATTTTGCTAAACCGCTCGGTAATGGTTTGCAGACGGCTAATGTCCTTTTCAATCTCTTCAATGTATTGTGGGTTAACGTTTTCAGTCTTTAAAATTTCTGCCCACCCAATTAAAGACGACAAGGGCGTACCTATTTGGTGCGCGGTTTCTTTGGCCATTCCAGACCAAAGCTTGTTTTGTGTGGCGTTTTTAGTGCTTCGGTAAAAGAAATACACTACGGCTCCAAACAGCACAATAATTAAAATTAAGGCTAAAGGGTAGTACTTTAGTTTGTTTAACAATGGGGAGTTTCCGTAGTAAAGCGTTTGGCTTTCGTACCCGATGTTAATGGGGCTGTTTTCTTTACTAAATTGGGTAATGAGTGTTTTAGCATGGGTTTCTACATAAACCGAATCTTCGTGGGCTAGGGAAGTTTCGTCATGGTTGCTTTCCTTAATGTTGCTAAACGTTACAATGCTCGAATCTGCATTAATTACAATCATGGGAGTTGTGGTGTTGCTGCCCAAGATTTTTAAAATAAGGTCAAGGTTGGCAGAACTTAAATTATCGTCTAAAGAAAAACTTTCAATAATTTTTAGGTATTCGTTTTGAGCAAAGGACCAATTTTCCATTTTACTGCGCTCCTCGGCTTTAAATTTTTGAAAGAACATATAAGTGTTCCATAAAATAGAGGAGATAATAATAAAGGAGGCCAAAACAATCCCCCATCTTGTAATGTTGCGGTACTTGGCAAAAAGCATGTTGAGAATTTTATGTTGAAAGATAATAGAATTCTGTTAATAATATTGTGTTCCAACAGGCCAAATCATTTTTAGTTCAGTCATGGAATAGTTACATTTGCTAAAATTAGTTTTACTAAATGACGTCATTCGAACCAAAAGAACTCTCAACAGGAAAACTGCACGGATACCTGCTTAGTGCTGTAGCACCTAGGCCTATAGCGTTTGCAAGCACCATAGATGCAAATGGAGCGCCTAATTTATCGCCGTTTAGTTTTTTTAATGTTTTTAGTGCCAATCCGCCAATTTTAATCTTTTCGCCCGCAAGGCGTGTAAGAGATAATACCACAAAACATACTCTGGAAAATGTTGAAATTACCAAAGAGGTAGTTATTAATGTGGTTAATTACGATCTGGTTCACCAAATGTCGTTAAGCAGTACCGAGTATCCTACTGGGGTAAACGAATTTGAAAAGGCAGGATTAACCATGTTGCCGTCCGATTTGGTTAAGCCTTTTCGTGTGGCCGAATCGCCCATTCAATTAGAATGCAGAGTTAACAACGTTGTAAAACTAGGAACCGAAGGTGGCGCAGGCAACCTAGTGATTTGCGAAGTGGTAAAATTGCATATCGATAACGATGTTTTAAATGAAGACAACATCATCGATCAAGAAAAACTGGATTTGGTAGCCAGAGCAGGAGGCAGCTATTACAGCAGGGCAAGAAATGGCTTTTTCGAGATTCCAAAACCCTTAACCACACTAGGAATTGGGGTTGATAGTTTTCCTGAAGAAATAAAAAATAGCATGGTGTTAACAGGAAACGATTTGGGTATGCTGGGCAATGTAGAACAGTTGCCAACCCAAGAGGCCATAAAAACGTTTATAGCCGAAATTAGTGAGCGCTACCCCAACATAGTAGACGCCTCAACCAGAGAAAAACATAAATTAGCCCACAATTATTTAAGCTTTGGAGACATACAAAGCGCGTGGAAAATATTATTATCATAAATAACAGATTTTTAGACAGATGGAAGTACAAGGAAGAATTAAACTTATTGGAGACACACAAACATTTGGAAACAACGGTTTTAGAAAACGCGAAGTTGTTGTTACTACAGAGGAGCAATACCCGCAACACTTAATGATCGAGTTTGTTCAAGATAAAACCGATTTATTGAATAACTACCAAGTAGGACAACAGGTAAAAGTAAGCATTAACCTAAGAGGGCGTGAGTGGGTAAATCCACAGGGCGAAACAAAATATTTTAATTCCATTCAAGGATGGCGAATAGAAACCTTGCAACAGGAACAAGCAGACCAGAACATGCCGCCAATACCTCCCGCCGATGCTTTTGAGCCTGCTAACAATTTAAATGAAGAAGATCACGACGATCTTCCGTTTTAATAACCCACGGGAAACCATTACATTTAGGCCTATTAAAGTTTACTTTTTTAGGCCTTTTTTTATTTATGAAGCTTACAAAATTTATAGAAACCACGTTTAAAAAATACCTGCCATCGCCCTTTACGATTGCGGTTTTGTTAACGTTGCTAACCATAGCGCTGGCCTTGGTATTAACAACTCCAGAGCCCAATACCCCACATGTTTTGCAAATTTTGTCGTATTGGGAGGCTGGTGTGTGGAACAATAATTTATTGGTGTTTGCCTACCAAATGATGCTTATTTTGGTATTGGGGCACGTGCTTGTACTAAGCAAGCCAATAAGTAAATTAATTTCGGGCATTACGGGTTATGCCCAGAGCACCCAGAAAGCTGTTGTACTAGTGAGTGTAACAACCATGTTGGTCGCTTTCTTTAATTGGGGATTGGGGCTTATTTTTGGTGCCATTTTAGCACGGAAAGTGGGGGAACATGCCCAAAACAATAACATTCCTTTAAATTATCCGTTGGTTGGTGCGGCGGGCTATGTCGGGCTTATGGTTTGGCATGGCGGGATAAGCGGCTCTGCCTTGATAAAGGTGTCGGAGACCAACCACATAAAAACGTTTATGGGAAACATTGCTTCCCCCGAAAGGCTATCTCAATTGCCAGTAAGCATTAACTTTAACCAGACAGTTTTTAGCGGAGCCAACTTGTTGTTGTTTGCCATTTTACTTTTTGCCGTTCCCTTGGTGCTTTCTCGAGTGGCCAAAAAAACAGCACCTACTCCCTTAAAATTAGATTCCTATAAAAATGCTTCTGCCCAACGTCAAAATTTAAAAGGTGCCGAACGGCTCGACTATTCCAAGGGCTTGTCGCTGGGCTTTGGAGCAATTATTTTAATCGCCTTTTTTTATCAGTATTCAAATGCCTTAAAGGCTTTTCAAATTACGCCCAATATGCTTAATTTTTTTATGTTAGGTTTGGGAATTTTACTCCATGGGTCGTTTAGTAGTTTTTTAAATGCTTTGCAAGAAGCCATTAAGGGCGCTTCGGGAATATTAATTCAGTTTCCTCTGTATTTTGGAATCATGGGGATTATGGAGCAAACGGGAATGGTCATCATGATTTCCGATTTTTTTGTGTCTATCGCCAACAAAACAACCTTGCCTATTTTTACCTTTTTTAGTGCAGGATTGGTAAATATTTTTGTGCCTAGCGGCGGCGGCCAATGGGCTGTACAAGGTCCCATAGTTATCGAATCGGCATTAAAATTGGGGGTGCCTTTGCCCAAAGCCATTATGGCCTTGGCCTATGGCGATCAAATAACCAACATGTTACAGCCTTTTTGGGCGTTGCCATTATTGGGAATAACAAAATTAAAAGCTAAGGAAATTTTGCCGTACACACTTATTATGATGGGTGTGGGAATGGTTGTTTTTATTGGCGGATTAATCCTGCTATGAGAGTGCTTACCAACGAAATAACATTTCCAGAGGTTACCCAGGCCACCCCAGAAGGGTTATTGGCTGTTGGGGGCGATTTATCTGTAGAGCGGTTGGTGTTGGCTTATAAAAGTGGCATATTCCCTTGGTTTGAAAGTGATCAGCCTATTTTGTGGTGGAGCCCAGATCCTAGATTTGTCTTGTTTCCAGAGAAATTAAAGGTTTCTAAAAGTATGCGGCAAATACTTAGAAAAGCTGCTTTTAAAGTTACCGTAAACCAAGCGTTTTCCCAAGTTATTGAAAACTGTGCTGCTATAAAACGCGATGGGCAACAAGATACCTGGATCACCCAAGAGATGATATTGGCCTACACAAAACTACACGAATTGGGTTACGCAAAATCGGTAGAGGTGTGGTTGGATAACCAATTGGTTGGAGGGTTGTATGGCATAGATTTAGGAAACGGGGTGTTTTGTGGCGAGAGCATGTTTACCAAGACAAGCAATGCCAGTAAAATAGGCTTTATAACGTTTGTACAAAATACCAATTACAGGCTCATCGATTGCCAAGTTTATACCAAGCACTTAGCCAGTTTAGGCGCTGAAGAAATTTCTAGAGAGGCTTTTTTGGGGCTTTTGTAAAGAAGTTTTGTTGTCAGATGATAATAAAATAATACCTTAGATGACGGCTAATTAACTTAGAGAACTCTTTTTAACATATGAAATTATCATCCGCCCAAAGTCAAGCGCTGCTTCAAATCTTAAACAATCGGTTTGAAAAACACATGCATCGTCATCAAGGTTTGAAGTGGGAAAAGATACAAACAAAATTAGAGGCTAACCCAGAAAAATTATGGTCGCTCCACCAAATGGAACAAACAGGTGGCGAACCAGATGTGGTGACTTACGATAAAAAAACAGACATTTATGTATTTTGCGATTGCTCTAAAGAAAGTCCAAACGGAAGAAGAAGCCTTTGTTACGATGCAGTAGCCTTGGAGTCTAGAAAAAAATTCAAGCCGAAAAATAATGCCATGGATGTGGCTACGGCAATGGGAATCGAGCTTTTAAGCGTTGACCAATATCAAGATTTACAAAAGTTGGAAGCTATCGATTTAAAAACATCCAGTTGGGTAAAAACCCCCGAAGATGTTAGAGCGCTTGGAGGAGCCCTTTTTGGCGATAACCGCTTTGGTAAAGTTTTTATCTATCACAATGGTGCAGAATCGTACTATGCGGCCAGAGGGTTTAGAGGGGTTTTATTTGTTTAATTCAGAATAAGAAAGGAAAAGAAAAGCAAGTAGCTTATTCAAAGTATATTGTAGCTTTCACGACTCACGACTCACGACTCACGACATGATACCTAAAGCACCCAACTTCGTGGTCGTTTACCATGCCCGTGGCCTGCATGTGGGCATAGATTACGGTAGAACCTACAAATTTAAAACCACGTTTTTTAAGATCTTTACTTAGGGAATCACTCAGAGCAGTTGTTGCTGGAGCATCTTTATAATGCTTCCAACTATTGGTTATGGGCTTACCGTCAACAAACGCCCAAATGTATTTTGAAAACGAACCAAACTCTTCTTGCACCTTCATAAAAGCTTGTGCATTGGTAACCGTAGCACGTACCTTTAACTTGTTTCTTATAATGCCTGCATCTTCAAGTAGTGCACTTATTTTATCATCTTTATAGTTTGCAATTTTTTTATAATCGAAACCGTCTAGGGCTTTTCTAAAGTTTTCGCGTTTTTTTAAAATGGTAATCCAACTTAGACCCGCTTGAAAAGTCTCTAAGATTAAAAATTCAAAAAGTGTGGCATCGTCATAAACAGGAACACCCCATTCGTTATCGTGGTAGGCTTCGTATAGAGGGTCGCCAATACACCAGCCACATCTGTGTTTTTCCATGGTTTTTAAGCGTGTAAGTTTCTTCAATAAAGATAGACATACTTTATGACATAAATCATAAAAAATACAACCAACAACCTCTAATTTTGAGCAGTATATTAATTTAAAATGATGAAAGAAATTATAGAGAATAGCCTGGAGACCAGCATGTCGTACAATGAGTACATAACTTTGGTTGATTATTTGGTTTTGAACAATAAAACAACTGGTGCTGAATCGACAGAGGACTTAGTAAACTATACCGCCCTAAACCAAAAGCGCATGTCGCGTTGGGATAAACGTTTAACCTTAACCGAAAGTCAAAAAGAACAGCTTAAAGCGTTTGATAAACCCATGATTTGGTTGGCCATTACAGAGAGTTGGTGTGGCGATGCTGCCCATGTTATGCCTGTAATCAATAAAGTGGCAGAGCAAAGCGAAAACATTAATTTAAGGGTGGTGTTACGCGACGAGCATCCAGAATTAATGGATTTGTTTTTAACCAATGGTGCACGGGCTGTTCCTAAACTAATTATGTTGGATGCCGATACCAAGAAGGTGATTAACACCTTTGGGCCACGACCTAGTGCTGCCACCCAAATGGTTAGCGATTATAAGGCAGCCCATGGGCAAATAACGCCAGAGTTTAAAGAGGATTTACAGCTATGGTATAATAAAGATAAGGGAAAAACGGCAGCAAGCGATTTATTAAAGCTCTTGCCTGTTAGCGTTTCCCTTTAAAATAGAAAGTAATAGCTCCTAATTGGGTGTTTTTTGATGCGTCGGGGCTAAACCGCGCATCCTTGGCATATTCTAAAGCGTGTTGTTCTAGGCAATCGTTATTGGTGCTAGTAGCGCCATTAACATACGCTTTGGTTACCAGTCCCTTGGCATTAACGGTAATGTTAATAATAATTTTACCGCCATCCTCGCATAGGTAAACGGGGGTAGGCAAAAACACATGGGTTCTGTCTTTTAAGGAGTAATGCATGGAGCTATTTTTGTTTACCGATTGCTCTCCCATACTGCCGCTGCGGTGTTTTTTTAACACATCGCTTACGTTGTTATACGAAGATAATACATCGTCGTCAATACCAGATGCTCCTTGGCGTTTTGTTTCAGGTGGGTTGGTGGTTGGCGAGGTCGACTCTGAAGGCTTGTACTCGTAGTCTTTAGGTGGGGCTATAGGTTGGTATGCCTCGGCAAAACGTTTGTATTCCTGGGTTTCGTTAAAAGCTTTGTTGGTTTCAGAGGTGTTGTTGTCGAGGGCTTTTGTAAGGTCCTCCAACGCTTCTTCTTCTTCTAAAAACTCCTCGGGGCTTATGTCGTAGTAGCTTTCGGCCATACGCTCGGTTTGTTTCTTTATATGAAATCCAAATAAAGAAAGTACGATTGTGCCAGAAACCAGACAGGTTAGCAGCAAAGATTTTTGTTTGTTGTTTAAATCCATAGCGCCCTTAAAGCGGGGTGTTTACGACCTAATATACGGAATTTATGAGGATTTGGTTGTTAAAAGTTCCTCAAACTGTATTGGCGTCATGGCGTCTTCAACCGAAAAAGCACCAATTCTCGTGCGTCTTAATACCGAAAGATGTGCGCCAGAATTTAAAGCTTTACCAAAGTCGTGTGCCAATGAACGGATGTAGGTACCCTTGCTACAAACCACTCTAAAATTAACGGTAAGGCCTTCAATTTTTGTGATTTCAAATTCAGAAATATGAATGGTTCTAGGTTTAATGGTTACGGCTTTTCCTTCGCGAGCAAATTCATACAAGCGCTTTCCGTCTTTTTTTATGGCTGAAAATACGGGTGGAAATTGCTCAATATCTCCAATAAATTGTGAAACGGCTTCGTGGATTAAGGGAGCGGTAATGTGATCTGTAGGAAACTCTTGGTCAACCTCGGTTTCTAAATCGTAAGAAGGGGTGGTGCTGCCCAAAACAAATGTACCGGTATATTCTTTTTCTTGCCCCTGATAGGTGTTTATCTGCTTGGTCATCTTGCCTGTGCAAATCACCAAAAGGCCTGTGGCTAGGGGGTCTAACGTGCCCGCATGCCCAACTTTTATTTTCTTTATGTTGTGGGTTTTTCTAATAACCCAACGCAATTTGTTTACCACCTGAAAGGAGCTCCATTCCAGGGGTTTGTCAATAAGTAAAACCTGTCCGGTTTTAAAATCTTCAGCAGTTTTCATATTAATTCAGTAATGAAAAGGTAATGGCAATTAAACCTACAATGGCGCAATACAGGGCAAAGTAGGTAAGTTTGCTTTTGCGTACCAGGGCAATCATCCAGGTACAAGCAAATAAACCAGAAATAAATGCAGCCAGAAACCCAAGGCTTAAAGGGAGTATGTTTGTGCTTTCGTAGGTAAGTTCGCCACTTAAAACGTCTTTGGCGATTTTACCAAAAATAAGAGGAACGACCATTAAAAATGAAAATCTAGCAGCTTTAGTTTTATCGTTGCCTAATAATACAGAAGTTGAGATTGTTGCTCCAGAGCGTGAAATCCCCGGTAGCATAGCAATAGCTTGCGCAATACCAATAATAAAGGCATTGCTAAAGCTTACTTTTTTATTGGTGTCTTTGGCTTTATCTGCTAAGAATAATAAAATAGCAGTAACAAGTAGCATAAAACCAACGAGTAGAATGTTACCACCAAAAAGACTTTCTAATTGGTCTTCAAACAGTACACCAATAACAACAGCAGGAATCATGGAGAGAATAATCTTTAATGAAAACTGTAAATCGTCATTCCATTTAAATTGTAAAAGTCCTCTTAAAATAAGTGCAATATCTTTTCTAAAAATAACAATGGTACTTAATGCTGTAGCAAAATGTAACACAACGGTAAAAAGTAAACTTTCTTTGGGGACAGAGTGGTCGCCAAGAATGGCTTTTCCCAATTCTAAATGCCCACTGGACGATACAGGTAAGAATTCGGTAAGCCCCTGTATAATCCCTAAAATAATCGAATCTATAACATCCATGGGGCAAAAGTATCAATTCTAAAGAATGATGTTAAAAATAAAGACGTTATTTTTTCGAATCCTTATCAGGATTTAATAAAATAGCATAAACCTCAATGCCAAACCCTATAAGAACTAGCATAGGTGCTAGACGAATGCGGCGCCAGCTAAAAATATCTGGGCTAAAAACATTGGGGTCGTCACTGCCACCGCCAGACATTAAAATAAATCCTAGCGCGATAACTAAAAGCCCAATAAACATAAACTGGTAGTTCTTCTTTCCGAAGATAAAATCATTTCTGTTGGCGTCTTTTCGTTTTTGTTCTCCCATAATTAGTTAAATTCTGTAAAGATAATTGTATCGTCAATTTCTAGCTGGGCGATGTATTCCGAGGTGCCCAACCACAATTTGGCCATGTGCAAAGTAACGGTTTTATTTAGAACTTTAGCGTTAAGGGTATCTAAATTTATCTCATGCAAGTCTTGGGAAATGTAATACTGGTCTCCCGAAACAGTTTTAAGAACAATGTGCTGCGAGTTGTCCTTAAATACCTGGGCAATGGTTTCGGTTTTTGAAACGCAGGATTGTAATGTAGGAGCACTGGCAAACAGAGGAGCTATAGCCTTAAATCCAAAGAATCCTGCACAGAAAAAAACGACAATAAGTCCAAGGCGGCGTATGTTCATAATGGCTAGGTTGGACTTAGTAGTATAGCTGGTCGGTTTTTAAATTTAAAAAACGCTGAGTAGCAATAAACGTGCTTATCCAAGTAATAACAATGCCTAAGAGTAAAATGATTAAAAACAAGCTTCCTATTAATATCTGGTTGCTCATAAAGTTTAACTCGGGAAAGGTTTTGTTAATGTAATACAAGGTTACAGCCATGCCTATCATGGCCACAAGGGCACCTATAATGCCTAGGCGCACACTTTTCCAAACAAAAGGCTTGCGTATAAAGTGTTTGGTGGCGCCAACCATTTGCATGGTTTTTATGGTAAATCGTTTGGCATAAACCGAAAGCCTGATGGAGCTGTTGATTAACAGTACGGCAATAACGGTAAATACGGCGCTTAAAACCAAAATCCAAAAGCTTATTTTACGAACGTTATTGTTCATTAGGGTTACCAAGTCGCTATCGTAACGCACCTCCTCAACAAAGGATTTGCCAGTGGTTTCATCGGCAATCTTTTTAAGTTGTTCTTCTGTAACGAAATCGGCTTTTACGGTAACATCTATGGAGTTCTGTAGGGGGTTGTATCCTAAAAAGTCCATAAAGTCCTCACCGTTTTCAACCTTCATTAATTCGGCGGCTTGGTCTTTCGAGACATATTCGGTGGCCTTAACATAATCGGCCATGGCCAGACTTTTTTCCAATTGCTTTACTTCAACCTCTTTGGCAGAATCTTTCAGGTAAATGGTAACCACCACCTGCTCTTTAAAGTGGTCCGATACTTTTTTGGCGTTTAACACCAATAGGCCCAATAGCCCCAATAAAAACAAGACTAAGGCAATGCTTAAAACAACAGAGAAATACGACGAAATCAATCGGCGTTTTTGATATCTTTCAAAAGATGAACTCATAAAAAACTAGTTAGCGATGTAAAAATATAAAACTATTCTGTACCCTAAAGGTTTATAACGTCTAAACTTTCAACATTGTTATAATAACTGTAAATTTGCGCTTTCAAAAAAGCAGAAATTCAATCGGATGACATACCATTTCAACGACATCGAAGCCAAGTGGCAAGAATATTGGGCCAAGAACCAGACGTTTAAAGCCGAAAATAAGAGCGATAAACCTAAGTATTATGTGTTAGACATGTTTCCGTACCCATCGGGAGCGGGGTTGCATGTTGGGCATCCGCTAGGGTATATTGCTTCCGATATTTATGCGCGTTACAAACGCCACAAAGGGTTTAACGTGTTGCACCCGCAAGGGTACGATAGTTTTGGCTTGCCAGCCGAACAATATGCCATTCAAACCGGGCAGCATCCTGCGGTGACTACCGAAACCAATATTGCTACCTATCGCAAGCAGCTCGATAAAATTGGTTTTTCGTTCGATTGGAGCCGCGAGGTGCGCACCAGTAGTCCCGAGTACTACAAATGGACACAGTGGATTTTCATCCAACTATTTGAGTCGTACTATTGCAACGATGCTAATGCCGCACGACCCATTTCAGAATTGATTGAGGTGTTTGCTGCCGAAGGAAATGCAACCATTAATGCCGCTTGCGATGATGATGTCGAGATATTCTCTGCTGAAGATTGGAACAACTTTTCATCTGAAAAACAACAAGATATTTTATTGCAATATCGGTTAACTTATTTAGCCGAAACCGAAGTAAACTGGTGCCCTGCTTTGGGAACGGTTTTGGCAAACGACGAAATTGTAAATGGCGTGTCCGAGCGTGGTGGTCATCCGGTAATACGTAAAAAAATGACCCAATGGAGTATGCGTATTTCGGCTTATGCCGAACGTTTATTACAGGGCTTGGACACTATAGATTGGACCGATTCTTTAAAAGAAAGTCAACGCAATTGGATAGGAAAATCGGTAGGAGCGAGTGTCTCATTTAACGTCATTGCGTGCGAAGCGAAGCAATCTCATCAAATAGAAGTTTTTACCACACGCCCCGATACCATTTTTGGGGTGTCTTTCATGACCCTCGCGCCAGAACACGATTTGGTACAAAAAATAACGACACCAGAACAAAAAGCTGAGGTCGATGCCTATATAGAAGCGACTGCAAAACGTAGCGAACGCGACCGTATGGCCGATGTAAAAACCATTTCGGGGGTGTTTACAGGAGCTTATGCCGAACATCCGTTTACTAAAGAACCAGTACCTATTTGGATTGGCGACTACGTGTTGGCAAGTTACGGTACGGGCGCTGTAATGGCTGTGCCTTGTGGCGATCAGCGTGATTATGATTTTGCAAAACATTTTAATATCGATATTCCTAATATTTTTGAAGGGGTCGATATCTCTGAAGAAGCCTTTGCCGATAAAAATAATACCATTATTGCCAATAGCGATTTCTTAAACGGAATGAATAGCAAAAAAGCGACTAAACGCGCTATTTACGAATTGGAACAAATCGGGCAAGGACAAGGAAAAACCAACTACCGTTTGCGTGATGCGGTATTTAGTCGTCAGCGTTATTGGGGTGAACCATTTCCAGTGTATTATGTGAATGGAAAACCACAAATGATTGCCGAAGAATATCTGCCAATCACCTTACCAGAAGTCGAAAAATACTTGCCAACGGAAACCGGCGAGCCACCACTAGGTCGCGCCGATGTTTGGGCTTGGGACACAAAAACCAATACAGTTTGTCATTCTGAACTTGTTTCAGAATCTGATGGCGTTTACCCATTAGAACTAAACACCATGCCGGGTTGGGCGGGAAGCTCGTGGTACTTTTTCCGTTATATGGAAGAGCAAGCCAAACGCGGAGAAGCGTTTGCCACCGAAGACGCTCTTAAATACTGGGAAAACGTCGATTTATACATTGGCGGTAGCGAACACGCCACAGGACATTTATTGTATGCCCGTTTTTGGACCAAATTTTTAAAAGATCGTGGTTTTGTTGGTGTTGATGAACCGTTTAAAAAGCTCATTAACCAAGGGATGATACTTGGGACTAGTGCTATTGTGTATCGTGTTTCGGGAGAAAACAAATATGTATCTAAGGGATTAAAGGCTGATTATGATGTAGATGAATTGCGTATTGATGTTAATTTAGTAAATGCTTCAGATGAGGTAGATGTTGAAGGTCTAAAAGTATGGCAGCCACAGTTTGAAGATGCCGAATTTATTTTAGAAGAAGGGAAGTACATTGTAGGTCGCGAAGTCGAAAAAATGTCGAAAAGATGGTTTAATGTCGTCAACCCAGACAGCATTTGCGAGCAATATGGCGCCGACAGTTTACGCTTGTACGAAATGTTTCTTGGGCCATTAGAGCAAGCCAAGCCTTGGAATACGGCTGGTATCACAGGCGTGCACGGGTTCCTTAAAAAATTATGGAAGTTGTTTTACGATAACAACACCCTTAAAGTTACCGAAACTGAACCAACAAAAGACAATCTAAAAACGCTTCATAAAACCATAAAAAAAGTAGAGGAAGACATCGAGAATTTCTCGTTTAACACGTCGGTATCTACCTTTATGATTGCGGTTAACGAACTTACGGCCCAAAAGTGCACAAGCAAAACCATTTTGGAACAATTACTTGTTTTAATTTCACCGTATGCGCCGCACATTGCAGAGGAATTATGGGAAACACTTGGTAATAATGAAAGTATAGCTACAGCACCGTTTCCAGAATTTAACGAAAAGCACTTGGTGGAAAGCAGTAAAGAATACCCTATTTCGTTTAATGGGAAAATGCGATTTAAACTAGAGTTACCGTTAGATTTGAGTAAAGAAGCTATTGAAAAAGCGGTGTTAGAACACGAAAAAACTCAAGAGCAATTACAAGGCCGTACACCTAAAAAAGTGATTGTTGTACCAGGTAAAATAGTTAATGTTGTAGGATAATAAACAGGCAGTATAGGTTTTTTGAGAGTCTGCCGGCAGGTAGATGTTTCAGGTGAGTAAATATAAAATAAACGGTCTAAAAGGATTATGAAATAAATTTAGAATGACCATTTTGTTTTTTTAAAATTGCCTAAAAACCCTATTTTAGAGCCTTGTTTTAAACCCAATTCATGAAAGTCTGTATTGCCGAAAAACCCAGTGTTGCACGAGAAATAGCCTCTGTTTTAGGTGCTAATACCAAGCGCGATGGGTATTTTGAAGGTAATGGCTATGCAGTAACTTATACGTTTGGGCATTTGTGTACACTAAAAGAACCCAGTGACTACAGGCCGTATTGGAAAAAATGGGATTTGAATAACCTCCCGATGTTGCCAGAAAAGTTCGAAACCAAAGTGGTAGCCAATTCGGGCATTCAAAAGCAGTTTAAGATTGTTAAAACCTTGTTTGAAAAAGCCGATATCATTATAAACTGCGGCGATGCCGGACAGGAAGGTGAGCTTATTCAGCGGTGGGTGATGAACGAAGCCAACTATCAAGGGGAGGTAAAACGCTTATGGATTTCATCGCTTACTACCGAAGCTATTAAGGAAGGTTTCGAAAATTTAAAACCAGCAGCGCAATACGATAATTTGTATTATGCAGGCTTTTCCCGAGCCATTGGCGATTGGTTGTTAGGCATTAATGCCACGCGATTATACACCTTAAAACACGGAGGCTACAAGCAAGTGTTGTCTATTGGTCGGGTACAAACCCCTACCTTGGCTATGGTGGTTAATCGGTTTAAAGAGATTGAAAATTTTAAACCACAACCGTACTGGGAATTGCAAACCCTATACCGCGACACCTTATTTAGTTACGAAGAAGGTCGTTTTCTTAAAAAAGAAGATGGCGAAGCATTGGCCAATAAGGTTAAAGAAAGTGAATTTGCCATAGCGGATATCACCAAGAAAAAAGGCAAGGAGTATGCGCCCAAACTATTCGATTTAACGGGGCTGCAAGTATATTGCAATACCAAGTTTGGCTTCTCGGCCGAAGAAACCTTAAAAATTGTGCAAGGCCTGTACGAACGTAAAGTGGTGACCTACCCTAGGGTAGACACCACCTTTTTACCTAGCGATTTGTACCCCAAGGTGGCGGGCATTCTTAAAAAGCTAACCCGTTATGCCGAACTAACACAGCCGCTTTTGGGTAAAAAAATAAAAAAATCGGCTAAAGTGTTCAACGATAAAAAAGTAACCGACCACCATGCCATTATTCCCACAGGTATAGAAACCCAGTTAGCAGCTGCCCAACAACAGGTGTACGATATTATTGTAAGACGGTTTATTGCGGTGTTTTACGACGATTGCTCGGTGTCTAACACAACAGTTATGGGCAGTGCCGCCCAAATTATGTTTAAGGCCACGGGAAAGGAAATTCTAAAGAAAGGTTGGCGGGTTGTGTTTGAAGATCCTGATGCTAAGAAAAAAGAATCGGGTATTCTACCTACTTTTGAAAAAGGCGAGAAAGGGCCGCATGAACCGTCGTTCTTAGAAAAAGAAACCAAACCCCCTAGGCAATTTACCGAAGCCTCTTTATTGCGCGCCATGGAAACCGCCGGCAAACAAGTTGATGACGACGAGCTTCGTGACTTAATGAAAGAAAATGGCATTGGGCGTCCGTCAACACGTGCCAATATTATAGAGACCCTATTCAAAAGAAAATATATAAAACGAAACAAAAAGCAGGTGTTGCCTACGGTAACAGGCATTCAATTAATCGATACCATTCAAAACGATTTGTTAAAATCGGCCGAGCTTACAGGGTCTTGGGAAAAACAGTTAAAAGACATTGAAAAAGGTACGTTTAGTGCTGCAGCATTCATAAAAAATATGAAGCGTATGGTCGATGCCTTGGTGTACGAAGTGCGCAGCGAAACCAAACGAGCCAACATCTCGCATGCGACGACTTTAAAACATAAAGAAGCCAAGGCAAAAAAAGTAGAGGCAGCTGGTATTTTAAACGAAACGTGCCCCAAATGCAAGCGGGCCAAATTGCTAAAAGGGAAAACGGCCTACGGATGTAGCGGGTATAAGGACGGCTGTAATTTTGTTTTGCCCTTTACTTTTATGGATAAGAAAATTTCTGAAAAACAACTCATACGCCTGCTTAAAAAAGAAGCGACAGTTAATTTAAAAGGCTTTAAAACCCAATCAGGTAAGGTGGAAGGGGTCATTCGGTTTGATGAAAACTACAACCTAAAGTTAGAGCCTAAAAAATCATCAAAAAATAAAAAGGAAGAAGAAAATCCCGAAGAGCTGCATTGTCCTAAATGTAATTCTGGAACGATTATAAAAGGAAAAACTGCTTATGGCTGTAGTAATTATAAATTGGGTTGTGATTTTAAAGTGACCTTCGAAACTGTTAGGCAAGCTATAAACGGTCAAAAACCAACCAAACAATTAGTCTACCAAATATTAAGAAAAAACAGTTAGTGTTTTAAAGCACTTCTTACCTATACGGCTTTTTTCGTTACCTTTAAATAATGATGAAAAGAAGCATAGCCATATTGTTTTTAGCAGCTATTATTGCTGTTGGTGTTTTAAAGGTATTCGAGCCCCCATTTAACGACCAAACATGGAAAAACGAACCGATGCATCGCTATAAAATGGCTAAGGATGTTGTAGAAAGTCGAGTGCTAATAGGTAAGACAGCGCGAGAAGTCATCGCCCTTTTGGGAGAGCCAGATGTGTCTAACCTATCTGGGAGGCACCATTTGCTATATAAGCTAGGAACGCCGCCAAGTTTCTTTAAAGAAAACGAACAGGTGTTGGTGGTTGTTTTTGAAGCGGCCTTAGTGCAAAAAGTCTTATTGGTAAATGAACAGAATTAACCGTATTATCTTAACGAAATTTTGGGGAATTATTTGCGACGAATACGCTAAATTTACACTTTTAAAAACAGATTAAACATGATAGGATACTATATTCTTATAGGGGGCATTGCCTTAGTAAGCTGGTTGGTGAGCAACCAATTAAAACAAAAATTTAAAAAATACTCGCAAGTTCATTTAAGAAATGGAATGAGCGGGAAGGAAATTGCCGAAAAAATGCTGGCCGACAATGGCATTCGTGATGTTGAGGTTATTTCAACTCCCGGCCAGTTAACAGACCATTATAACCCAAAAAATAAAACCGTAAATTTAAGCGAATCTGTTTACAACGAGCGCAACGCAGCGGCGGCAGCAGTGGCGGCACACGAATGTGGCCATGCAGTGCAGCATGCACAAGCCTATGGAGCTTTGCAAATGCGTTCGGCTTTGGTGCCCATAGTAAGTGTGACCTCGGGCATGTCGCAATGGTTAATTATTGGCGGCTTGGTTTTAGGAGCTGCTGCCGGTGTGGGACTAGGTTTTTGGGTGGCGTTGGCCGGTTTGGCATTTATGGGAGCCGCCACGTTGTTTAGTTTTATTACGTTACCAGTGGAATACGATGCTAGCAACCGTGCCTTAGCATGGTTAAAAGCCAAAAATATGGTTACCCCAGAAGAGTATATAGGTGCCGAAGATGCGCTTAAATGGGCCGCCAGAACATACTTGGTAGCCGCTATTGGCGCCTTGGCGTCTTTATTGTATTGGGCGCTTCAAGTATTTGGCGGAAGAGATTAATGTATTTACACCATGTAGATATCTAAAAAAAAGCCCGTGATACCACGGGCTTTTTTATATTTAAAACGAGAGCTAAATTTTAATCTGCCGTTCTATTTGTTGCTGAAGTGAAATAAACGTTTCGGTACGCGAAACCCCGCTAATAGACTGTATTTCTTTATTTAAAACATGCATGAGGTGTTCGTTATCCTTGGCAAGAATTTTAATAAAAATACTCCAATGCCCGGTGGTATAATGGCACTCAATAACCTCGGGGATTTTCTGTAACTGCTTAACAGCTTCTGGATTGCTCATGGCCCTGTCTAGGTAAATGCCAACAAAGGCCATGGTGGTATACCCGAGCACTTTGGGATTGATAATAAATTTTGAGCCGGCAATGAGTCCAGATTTTTCTAGTTTTCGTAACCGCTGATGAATGGCTGCTCCCGAAATTCCAACCTGACGGGCAATTTCCAAAATAGGGGTTCGGGCATCGGCCATTAAAGCCCGCAGGATTTTTTTATCGATGCCGTCTATGCTAATGCTTTGGTTTGATGCTTTCACTGCCTTTTTTTATTTGAGTTTGATGCATAAAAATACACATTTGCTAAAAAAGGAAAGGCTGTAAAGGGAATTCTTTGCAGCCTTTTAAAAAAAGGATTGATTATAGCTCTGTATAGGTGATAACAGGTAGGTTAATGGGTTGTTTTCTTACTATTCTTATATTCCGAAATTTTCAGTATGCTCTTTCTTATTTGGTAAATAGATTAAAAGGGCTGCAAATAAAATTTTATCAGCCCTTTTGAATGATTCAATAATCCCTTATTGAAAACTAATTTTTATCTAACGTAAAGATCTATTTAGATCTTGAAAAGCATCGAGAAGCGATTTGGCAATTTCAGGATTATCTACTCTAATAACCAGCTTTTCTTTTTTCCATTTTTTCTTGTTTATGTTTCTGCTGGAGGCGACATAAATGTTGATAAAAGCTAGATTGTTAGATCTTACATCGACATTTCCTGATGTGTACAGATTTGAAAAATCGCAGTACATGGTTTCTTCCTTGACTTTATTGTTTTGTGGGTTGTAAGGGACTATGCCTAGATAAGACCCTTCGAAAGATGCTTTTAGTTTCCATTTAAAACTATTGTGATAGTAACCATGGTTGTTTATCGAGGAAACGATAAAAGACCGAGCATCTCCAGACCCCCTGGAAGTAGTGACAGAAGTCATTCCTTGTGCACTCTCTCCAGCTTTTTGGGAAAACAAGAACGGGGTAGATAGCATGGAAAATAAGACGAATACGATTATGTTACGTATATGGGTAGTTTTCATTTGCTTAGGATTATAAGTGGTCTATAGGATTGGTTTTGCGCGCCAAATGTCTGCATATTTCCATTTGGTTGTTTGTTCAGCGCCATCAGGCTTTTTAGCCCCTGCATTTGAAGAAAAGTAAATAAAATTGTCACTGCCCCAGAAAGGATGGGTTTCATCGGAATCTCCTGAGGTTAATTGCGTGATACTTTGACCATTTCGGTCCATAATGAAAACATGTTCTCTTTCATTGTCCCTGTCGGAAATAAAAGTGATATATTCTCCGTTAGGCGAGTAGTTTCCTTCAAAAGAGTTGGAAGTGCCAGAAGTTATCTGTGTTTTTTGGTTGGTATCTAGGTTTAACTCAAATAATTGATACTTATCTCCTGACAACGCATAAAAAAGCAGTACATTTTTACTTGGGTGCCATTTTGGATAACTCCCTTTCTCGATAATTGTTAAGCCACTGCCATCAGGATTTAATAAGGCTATATTGTGTTCTCCCGAGATTTTTGTGTTAATAACAACCTTGGCCTTGTTGGAAATCATTTGTGGGCTTGTGTCAAAATCGCCATAGTTTCCTTGTCCTAAGTATTTTATTCCCAGTTGGTTTATTTTACTGCGTGCAATAATTCTTTTGCTGGCTTGGTAAGAAAATAAGAACTCTTCGTTATCTATCCAAGAAGGGGAATCAGACTTGTCAATTAATGGGTTGAAACCAGGAGCCAAAATATCGGTTTTTAGCCTAATACTAAATTGATTGACTGTTTTGGCATCATCTCGAATGGCGTAAATCATTTTTAGTCCATCGGGAGAAATTTGCGGTTGAAATTCAGGAACAAAATCATCAGTAATTCTTGTTAATTCGGTAGCACTTGCAGATACCTGTGGCGAAGAGCTTGAATAAATGGTCTTGACTGTGATTGTCTTACTGCCGCCACAACTAACTAAAGAAGTGACTAAAGTGCTAACTAGAATAGCATTGTAAAATCTATTTTTCATATTTATTTGTATTGGTTAAATGGTTTCTTTTTGAAAGTTATTTGGCCATAATAAAAACGACTGGTTTTTATTGTGCTTGGGTTAATGATAAATTAAGAGTGGTATTCACGTGGGGTAACATTTGATAATGTAAGTCATGAAGCAGCCATGGTTTTTTTAAAAAGCCATTGTCTTGTGCATAATACAATACCTTGTTTGCGAATAAAAAATGGTTGTGGTCGCTAGCTGTATAATCTAAAACGTCTTCTATTTGGGTGTTGCGTACAGTACTGTTAAAAAAGAGAAAGGTTGTTAAAAAATAAAAGTAGAGTTTGTTCATGCAGTAAGGTTTAGGTTGGTTAAGTTTTACCCAAAACTACTTCACGGCAACGAACATGAACAACTTTTTGTCATAACTGACACGTTGTTGTACATGAATTACAGGTTGCTGTACATGAACGACATTAAAAAGGTTTAAAATTTCACTGTTGTTTTAAACCATGAGCTATGGCTTGTGTAGTAAATTTTTCAAGTCTTGTTTGTAGGTCCTGGACAAGTTTAACCATTCGCCATTTTCAAGCATAACTTGAGTAGAGTTGATAATTTTTATTTTGTGAATATTCACGATGTAAGATTTGTGAATTCTAATAAAGTCTTGTTCTGGCAACTGGGTTAGCATTTTCGATAATGAAATGCGCTCTATTTCCGGATTGTCTTTGTCCTGCATGTATATTTCTACATAATGACCATCGGATTTTATGTATAAAATAGATGCAATATCTATGGTTGCTTTACTTTTTAAAAGAAATTTTAATGGGGTAGGGATAACTTTTTTCTCAGCTTTTTTATTATAAGCTTCTAGTTCATCTTGTAGTTTTTCAACCTCTATTTTCTGAGTTTTATGTTTTTTTAAAAGGAACAAGGAGGTTAAAATTAAAAGGGTAATAGCAAAAAGAGAGATGAATATTTTCTTCTTGTAAAATGTCTTTTCATTGTTTAACCTAAAAATTTTTTTTCGGCTTTCTTGCCCAGCTACTTTATTATGAGTTTCACTAAATTCATGCTTAAAAGCTCCTTTAGGTTCTGGCGCGATATGTTCGTCTTCCAGCAAATAATACTCGCGTGACTTGTTTAGGTTTCCTAATTTTTCATGGTTTCTGGCCATGAGGTTGTATGTTTTTTCTAATGCCGCTTTAAAGTTTATTTCTTTTGTAAGTGCCAAACTTTTAGTTGCCTGTTCTAGCGATTGGTTATAATCTTGTTTTTGATAATACACTTCGGCAAGCAGTGAATAGCTTTGGGCTAAAAACCTTTTTTCATTTGGATTTTTAAGAGGGTTACCCTCAAATCCCTTTATGGTTTTGGTTAAGTAAAATTGTGTGCTGTCTAAATTTGATTGAAGAAAGAATAAAGTGGCTAGATTATAATAGATCGAGTTTTTAAAAAAATGGTCAGGATGATTTTTATTGTCTTTTAATAACTGGTTGATATAAAAATGAGCTGAATCGTATTGTTTGGAATTTTTGTGGTTGTTCACCAAATTAATATAAATGCTGTTTTTAACATTCTGGTTGTCCGTTGGGGAAAACAATTTAACAGCTTGGTGTAAATGTTTATTACTTTTATTTATGGACTGTTTGCGGCTTAAAGCACTGCCCAGAAATCTATGGGCTTCTATCTTTGCCTGAAGTTCATTGTTTTTAGTAGCCAGATCCAATAATTGTGTTGCGTACAATATTAGACTATCTGTATTTCTAATGTGTTTCTGACATAGTTTTTGCAACTGCTTGGTATGTATGTCCTGAGAGCCTTGTGCAAAACTATTGATAGCTATAATGAAGAGAACAAAAGCAAAAAAAAATCTTTTCATGAATAGGTGTTAAGATCATATAAGCACAAATATATCTTAAACATAAACAGTGTGAAAGTGTTAAACACAGTATTTAATGTCTCCAGAGGTCATTTTTTTTGTGCTTAAAACCAAATGAGTTTTAATCCCTGCTCTTGCAAAGGAAAATGTTTGCGAGCGGTGCTGCTAATAATAAAAACATTGCCATAATGTTTTGAGAAACCTTGTGGTACTAATCATGTGTTAGCCAAACCAAGAGTGTTGATTATTTAAAAATAATATTAACGTTTAGCGGGACTACAGCATTAAACATTTAAAGGATTATACCCCAAATAAGGAACGTTTTTATCGTGAAACACAATGCCGTAATCCTCAAGTTCTTCTAAAATAGGGGTGTAAACCTCTTTATTAATAGGAATTTGAACACCAGGCGTCGTTATTTTTCCATTTAAAATAGCCAGAGTAGCCATAGCGACTGGCAAACCAACAGTTTTTGCCATAGCTGTATAGGTTTGGTCTTCGCCAATACATACCATGGTAGAGTCGATTTGATGTTTTTTACCATCCAATTCATAGCCAAACTTGTGGTACATAACAAGCATGTCTTTATCGTCATGGTCTAAAGTCCAGGTGTCCATTAATATTTTTTGAAGGATTTGCGCAGGGGTAGCACGTTTTAAGCCTACTTTTTTTGTTGGGCTAAACACATCCAGTTCTTCCAATTTGTCCCAAACAATATCGTCCTGATCAATTTTTAATTGATGTCTAAATTTCAATTCAGCAGAATCTGTTGGGCTGTACGGCAAAAACGAATTGATAAAATCGCGGTAGCTCATACTCTCGCTGTTGTCTATCACGTAGCTGTCGTCTGTCATGCCTAATTGCACAAACATGTTCCAAGCGCGCGAAAACCCAACACGGCGCATGGTGCCACGATAAAGGGTTTTAACATCCTCTAGCCCGTAAGCCGATTGGTACTTAAGGGAATCGCGGTTGGCATAACCTTCAAAGCGGCCGTAGCCATCAATTTCTAAAAACTCGGTGCGTCTAAACAAACGGTTGTAAGGAATGTACTTATAGGTGCCTTCTTGCAAAAACTTAGCGGCACCACCTTGGCCGGCAACCACAACATTTCTAGGGTTCCAGGTAAATTTATAATTCCATAGGTTGTTGTCGCTCTCTGGAGCAACAAGTCCACCACAAAACGATTCAAACAAAACCATCTTGCCGCCTTTATCCCTAATGTCATCAATAATCTTCATGGCGCTCATGTGGTCTATGCCGGGATCTACCCCTATTTCGTTCATAAACACTAGGCCTTTAGCCTTAGCCTCCTCATCCAGCATTTCCATTTCTGGGCTAACATACGATGCCGTTACCATAGGCTTGCCATATTTTAGGCAATCCTTTGCAGCTTCAATATGAAATCTGGCCGGCAACATCGATACAACAATATCGGCTGCTTTAATGGCTTGTTCCCGCGAGGCTTCATTAAAAACATCTAGTGTAATGGCTTTGCTATTTGGGTGGTTATCCAAAAGTTTTTCGGCGGTGTTTATGTCTAAATCACCAACGGTAAGGAACAAATTTTCGGTGGTCGATTTTTCTAAAAAGTATTTAATAAGGTAGGCGGTTGATTTTCCTGAACCGATGACTAATATGTTTCGCATAATGGGTTTTGTTCTGTAATTTTGTGCCCACGAATGTAAGAAATCAAAAGGGCTTTAAAAATCTAAAAAAGTTAAATATGAACAAAATTGTTTTAGTAACAGCAACTTTATTGGGGCTGCTTGCTGTTGTGCTTGGCGCATTTGCTGCACACGGCTTAGAAAAAATAGTATCGGCAGAAAGTGTGGCCAGTTTTAAAACGGGCGTCACCTACCAAATGTATCACGCTTTTTTGTTGCTGTTTGTTGGGATAACAGACAAAATAAGTGCTAAAACCAAAAAAATCAGTTATCTTTTGGTGGTTTTAGGGGTGGTATTTTTCTCTGGGTCTATATACGGGTTGGCCACAAATAGCCTATCGGGTTTCGACTTTAAAACCATTGCCCTAATAACGCCTGTAGGAGGTTTATTGCTTATAACCGCTTGGGCTGTTTTATTAATAAACTTTTTAAAACTAAAACAGGATTAACAGTCAGGATTTTGTGCACGTTTTAAAATAAAGTTTTAGCTTTGCACTATTCAAAAAACAACACAATTATGGTAAACCATACGCATACTACGAAACCGATTTCATTAGAGGAGTATGGCATCAAGGATGCTAAAGTAAGATATCAGTTAACCGCTGATGAACTTCATGACGAAACGATAGAAAAAGGACAGGGCGTTGAGGCTGCTTCGGGAGCATTGGCAGTTGAAACAGGAGAGTTTACGGGGCGTTCCCCTAAAGACCGTTTTATTGTTAAGGATAATATTACAGCGGATAAAGTTTGGTGGGGCGATATTAACATCCCTTTCGATTCAGAAAAATTCGACAAACTTTACGATAAGGTAGCCGCATATCTATCTGAAAAGGAAGTGTTTGTTAGAGATAGCTACGCTTGTGCCGATGAAGATTACAAACTGAATATTCGCGTAATAAACGAATTCCCTTGGAGTAACATGTTTGCTTACAACATGTTTTTACGCCCAACAGAAGAAGAATTAAAGACATTTACTCCAGAATGGACTGTTGTAAATGCACCGGGTTTTATGGCTAACCCAGAAGAAGATGGTACACGCCAGCATAATTTTGCCATCTTAAATTTCACAAAAAAAATCGCCTTAATTGGTGGTACTGGATATACAGGCGAAATTAAGAAAGGTATTTTCTCGGCCTTAAACTTTATTCTGCCCGTATTTAAAAACACCTTGCCTATGCACTGTAGTGCCAATGTAGGTAAAGATGGTGACACTGCTATTTTCTTCGGCTTGTCTGGAACAGGAAAAACAACCTTATCTACAGACCCTAAAAGAAGTTTAATTGGCGATGATGAGCACGGTTGGACAAACGAAAATACAGTCTTTAATTTTGAAGGAGGCTGTTATGCCAAGGTAATTAACCTTTCAGCAGAAAAGGAGCCTGAAATTTATGGAGCAATTAAAAAAGGCGCCATCCTGGAAAACGTTATTATGGACGCTAAAGGTGAGGTCGATTTTGCCAATACATCCATTACACAAAACACCCGTGTAAGTTACCCTATTTACCATATCGAGAACATTAAGCAACCCTCTATAGGGCAAAACCCGAAGAATATCTTTTTCTTAACGGCCGATGCTTTTGGTGTGTTGCCTCCAATTTCTAAATTAACACCAGCACAGGCAGCTTACCATTTTATGTCGGGTTATACGGCAAAAGTAGCTGGTACAGAGGCTGGGGTGGTTGAGCCACAACCGTCGTTCTCGGCATGTTTTGGAGCGCCATTTATGCCATTGCACCCGGCAAAATACGCCGAAATGCTAAGCAAGAAAATGAAGGAGGCTGGAGTAAACGTATGGTTAGTAAACACAGGCTGGACTGGTGGTCCTTACGGTGTTGGTAAGCGTATGGCATTAAAATACACGCGTGCGATGATAAACGCTGTACTAAATGGCGATTTAGGCGCATACAATTTTGAAGACTACCACATTCACTCGGTATTTGGAGTGGCGCAACCAAGAACTTGTCCTGGGGTGCCAACAGAAGTGTTAAGTCCAAGATCTACTTGGAAAGACGATAAAGGGTATTATACAACGGCCTTTAAATTGGCCAATGCCTTTAGAGAAAACTTCAAGCAGTTTGAATCATATGCTAGTGAGGAAATAAGACGCGGTGGCCCACAACGCTACGAGTTTTAATAAAAACGTTTTAGTATAATATTAAAAGCGGTTTCTGTAAAAGGAACCGCTTTTTTTATAAGTACTTTCAAAAAAACACCCCCAAAAAGCAAGAGCCTTTTGGGGGTGTTTAACAACCTGAATTGTTAGGTTGTTTACTTCTTCTTGTTAGCTTCTTTAATGTATTTTTCCAGAGCCATGGTCATAGATGGTGTTTCTGGTGTTGGTGCCGCAATATCCACACGCAGGCCACGTTCTTCAACAGCTTTAATGGTAGTGTTGCCAAAAACGGCTATTCTGGTGTCGTTTTGTTTAAACTCTGGGAAGTTGTGAAATAACGATTCAATCCCAGAAGGGCTAAAGAACACTAGAATGTCGTAAAATACATTTTCTAGGTCAGAAAGGTCGCTAATTACCGTTTTGTAAAACACCCCTTGTTTCCAATTTACCCCTAAATCGTTTAAAGTTTCTGGAACCAAAGGTTTAAGTTTGTCTGTTGTAGGTAAAAGGAAAGCTTCATCCTTGTACTTTTTAATAAGCGGTGACAATTCGGCAAAGGTGCGCTTGCCAACATAAATTTTTCGTTTTCTATAAACCACGTATTTTTGTAGGTAATAAGCAACGGCTTCCGACTGGCAAAAATACTTCATGCTATCAGGCACTTTAAAGCGCATTTCTTCAGCAACTCTAAAAAAGTGGTCTACAGCATTTCTGCTGGTAAGAATAATTGCAGTAAACTTGCTTAAGTCTATTTTCTGCATTCTTATGTCCTTTGTAGGAACCCCTTCAACATGAATAAAAGGTCTAAAGTCAATCTTTACTTTCTGCTTTTCCTCTAGGTCGAAATAAGGCGAATTTTCTATTTTAGGTTCTGGTTGAGACACTAAAATTGTTTTCACTTTCATAGATTAGGTGTGTTAAGGCTTAATGTTGAGTAATCAATTCGTACAAAATTAGCAAAGGGCTAATTTCGAGAGCGCAAAGATACAAAATAAAATAGAACACATCTCGACTTATCAAATTTTGATTTGATTTATAAGAAGTTACCAAACCTACCATATTGATTAAAAAAATGAGCCCAACGGCAACATAGATAATCGTTTTTGTAGGCTCGATGCTGTATAATAATAGCATGTTTATCGGGATTAAAATGAGCCCGAGAAAATTTTTGTAGCTTATTTTCTGAAACAGGTAGGAGTCGAGTACGTGATCTATTTCAAACAAACTCCCCACCAGGCGTTCCAACAACGTTTTTATAGTGAAAAAGGCCGCAATCCCAATGCTTAGTTTAAACAGTAGGTTTAACGAAATATCGTTTTGTCCGCTAAAGGTGTTTATGGCCAAATGGGTAAAAGTGGTTAGCCCAAATATTAGGTTTGTAAACAACAAGCCATCAAATAGGTCGAAAAAACGTTGATCCCTTTCGTATACTTTAAGGTAGGTCGAGTTGATAAAAACATAAGAGAAATCCTTAAACCGTTTTTCAAACAAAACCTTGGCCAAGGCTACCATAGCCAGCCCTAGTACAATTAAAATAGTAAATATATCGTAAGAAACGACTTGTCTTATCATGCCATAAAATTATTATAAAAATAGCGTTTGGCAGCTTTTATTTAAGGAATATTTAAAAAAATAAATCTTTTAAAAAGATTACATTTGCATACCAAAGCACGTTTCATGAAGGACGCTATTGTCATTATTCCTACCTATAACGAAATAGAAAACATAGAGCTTATTGTGCGTGCTGTACTATCGCAAGAAGGTAACTTTCATATTTTGGTGGTCGATGACAATTCGCCAGATTTAACAGCCTTAAAGGTGAAAGCACTTCAGAAAACGTTTAAAGATCGGTTGTTTCTTTTGCAGCGCCAGAGTAAAACAGGCTTAGGTACTGCTTATATAGCGGGGTTTAAATGGTGTTTGGAACAAGGGTACGATTACATTTTTGAAATGGACGCCGATTTTTCCCACGACCCAAACGACCTGCAAAAACTTTATAAGGCCTGTAAGCAAGATGGGGCAGATGTGGCCATAGGATCTCGGTATGTTAAAGGTGTAAATGTGGTAAATTGGCCTATGAGTAGGGTGTTGTTGTCGTACTTTGCTTCTAAATATGTTAGGCTAGTAACCGGCATGAAAATACACGATACCACCGCAGGATTTGTATGCTATAAAAAGCACGTGTTAGAACGCATTAACCTAGACCGCATCGAGTTTGTGGGGTATGCCTTTCAAATTGAAATGAAATTTAAAGCCTACCTACAACAATGCAATATTGTTGAGGTGCCCGTAATTTTTACCGATAGAACAAGAGGAAAATCTAAAATGAGCAGCGGGATAATTTCCGAAGCTATTTTTGGAGTTATAAAAATGAAACTGAAAAGCATCTTTAATAAAAGTCAACATGCAGCATAACAGCCTATTAATTAAAAACGCCAAGATTGTAAATGAAGGACGCATTTTTGAAGGAGACATCTTTGTTGAAGATGGCTTGATTAAAAAAATAGACACCTCTATTAGTGCCAAATCAGCCCATGTTAAGGTTGTCGATGCCGAGGGCAACTATGCCCTTCCAGGGGTGATAGACGACCAAGTGCATTTTAGGGAGCCCGGGCTTACCCACAAGGCCACCATAGAAACCGAATCGCGTGCTGCCGTAGCCGGCGGAATTACGTCGTTTATAGAAATGCCTAATACCGTACCTCAAACAACAACCATAGAAAAATTGGAGGAGAAATTTGCCATCGCCTCAAAAAGTTCCTATGCCAATTATTCGTTTATGTTTGGCGGAACCAACGATAACTTAGCCGAAATAAAACAAGTAGACACCAAAACCGTTGCAGGATTAAAACTGTTTTTAGGATCATCGACAGGAAATATGTTGGTGGATAACCCCGATGTGCTAGAGCAGATTTTCTCAAGCACCAATATGGTAATTTCGGTACACTGCGAAGACGAACAAACCATAAAAAACAACCTTGAAACTTACAAAAAACAATACGGCGATGACATTCCGTTAAAGTTTCATCCAAAAATAAGAAGCGAAGAGGCGTGTTATCTATCGTCGTCCAAAGCTATTGAACTGGCCAAGAAAACAGGTGCCAGGCTGCATGTGTTTCACCTTTCTACAGGGAAGGAAACACAGTTGTTCTCAAACAAAATACCCTTAAAAGATAAGAAAATAACGGCAGAGGTATGCATACACCATTTGTGGTTTTCCGATGCGGATTACGATGAAAAAGGCACCCTAATAAAGTGGAACCCAGCCGTTAAAACCAAAACAGATAGGGCGCAACTATGGGAGGCCCTGCTAGACGATAGGATTGACGTGATAGCCACAGACCACGCCCCCCACACACTAGACGAAAAAAATAACGTATATACCAAAGCGCCATCTGGCGGACCTTTAGTGCAGCATGCCTTAGTGGCAATGTTCGAGGCGTTTCATAACGGGAAGATTACCCTAGAAAAATTGGTTGAGAAAATGTGCCATAACCCAGCAATTTTATTCGAAATTGAAAAGCGAGGCTTTTTAAAAGAAGGGTATTTTGCCGATATTATATTGGTTGACCCGGCAAGCCCATGGACGGTTAATAAAGACAATCTAGCTTACAAATGCGGCTGGTCGCCTTTTGAAGGCACCACCTTTAAATCGCGAATCACCCATACGTTTGTTAATGGTCATCTGGCATACGAAAACTTTAAGTACAGCGACCAGAAAAATGGAAAACGCTTAACGTTTAACCGATGAGAAAAAGTTTAATATACAGCTGTTTTGTACTGTTGGTTTTAGGGTGTGACCATACCCCAGAAATCGAAAAGCCTAAGAATTTAATTTCAGAAGATAATATGGCCAGTATTATGATAGATGTGGCACTGTTGTCCTCGGCCAAAGGGGTTAACAAGAAAAAGCTGGAGCAAAAAAAAATAAACCCAGAGGCGTACATTTATAAAAAATACGGTGTAGATAGTTTGCAGTTTGCCCTAAGCAACGCATACTATGCTTCCGATAGCAAAACTTACACCCGCATTCTAGACACCATAACCAGTAGACTTGAACGGTTTAGAGAGCGTTACGATAAACTAGCCAAAAAAGAAGCCGACGAAAAACAGAAAAAAGACTCTATTGCCAGAGTTGAAAAGTTTGGTAAGAAAAAAATAATTAATGCTGTTGACCAAAAACGGATAAAAAAAGATTAATGCTCGTTTAAAAACCGTGCAGCAATGGTGTTAATACTTTGCTCGAGTGGCGTAAACGTATAGTCTAGAGTGGTTTTAATTTTTGTGCTATCGTAGGTGCTTTTAGTGTTAAGGGTTTTAGCCAAATGCTTGGTGAATTGCCGGTCTTTTTTGGTAAGCTTTGCCCGTAACCAATCTAACCGCCAAGCGATATTTAAAAGAAGTTTAGAGGCTTGTTTTTTTGGTGGCGATACATGCAAAGCCTGGGCTACGGTTGTTAAAAAATCGGGATAGGCCCAGTTTTCAGCCACGAGAACGTAGTTTTGGTTTTCTTGGTCAGAGGCCATTAGCTTAACCATAATATGCACCACATCCATAACATCTACATAGCCTGTAGACCCTTTAGTGTAAAAAGGCGTGCCTTGGGCTATTTTTGTAAAGATGTAGCCGCTTCCGTTTGCCCAAAAACCACTGCCCAAAATAACGCCGGGGTTAACAATAATTGCGGGAACCCCTTCTTGGGTGCCGCGCCAAACTTCCATTTCTGCACCGTATTTGGTAATGCTGTAAACACTATTAGACGCTTCGGGGTTCCAGTAAGACGTTTCTGTAATGGCTTTATTGGGGGTGGTAGAAGCACTTAAGGTAGCAATCGAGCTAACATAGCAGAGTTTTTTTATGCCGTTGGCAATGCATAAGTTAACAATATTTGCGGTACCTTCAATATTCGATTTACGAAGGTCGTGGTACTTGTCTGGGTTAAAAGAAACCAGAGCGGCACAATGGTAAACATGGCTAATGCCTTCAAAGGCTTCGGTAAGCATGGGAAGGTTCAATAAATGAGCTTCAACCCATTCTATGCGGTTAAAACGCTCTTGGGCATTAAAGTAGCCAAACACGTTTTTAACAGCAGCAAGGGTTGCTTTGTTCCTGTAAATGGCCCGTACCTTTTCGTGTTTTCCGGTTAGGGAAACCAATAAGTGGGAGCCAACCAATCCTGTTCCGCCAGTAACTAAAATCATAAAAACGAAATTAAAGAATTATTGGTAAACCCCTTAGGAATTCTACATTGATTTTTATCTTTGCACGATAAAAAGAAAATTTAACGATCATGTCAAAAACATTGGTAAATGAACTGCGTTGGCGCGGAATGGTTCACGATATTATGCCAGGAACCGAAGAACAATTAAGTAAAGGAATGACCACTGCTTATATTGGGTTCGATCCAACATCCGATTCCCTGCATATTGGTAGTTTAGTGCCGATTATCCTTTTGGTGCACCTCGAGCGTTTTGGGCATAAACCCATTGCTTTAGTAGGGGGCGCTACAGGAATGATTGGAGATCCCTCAGGAAAAAGCGACGAGCGAAACCTGTTGGACGAAGCCGCACTTGCCAAGAACGTAGCTGGCATAAAAGGGGTGCTGTCACGGTTTTTAGATTTCAATTCTGAAGCTCCTAATGCTCCGGTATTGGTAAACAATTACGATTGGATGAAAGACTTTTCATTTATAGACTTTGCCCGCGATGTAGGAAAACGCATTACCGTAAACTACATGATGGCCAAAGATTCTGTTAAGAAACGCTTTTCGGGAGAAGAGGGTAGCGCAGGCATGTCGTTTACCGAGTTTACCTACCAATTAATTCAGGGGTATGACTTTTACCACCTGTACAAAACCTATAATTGTGTGCTGCAAATGGGCGGTAGCGACCAATGGGGAAACATTACAACAGGAACCGAACTGGTACGCCGCATGCATGTAGGCGAAGAGGCAAAGGCCTATGCCATGACCTGCCCGTTAATTACCAAGGCCGATGGCTCTAAATTTGGTAAAAGTGAAGGCGGTAACATTTGGCTAGATGCCGATAAGACTTCGGTGTATAAGTTTTACCAATTTTGGCTAAACACTTCCGACGAGGATGCCGAAAAGTACATTAAAATCTTTACGTTTTTAGATCAAGCAACCATAGAAGAACTGGTAAAAGCTCATAATGAAGCGCCGCATTTAAGGTTGTTGCAGAAACGCTTGGCCGAAGAGGTAACGACCTTTGTGCACTCGAAAGCCGATTTTGAAGTCGCCGAAAGAGCGTCTAACATTTTATTTAGTAAAACGTTTAAAGATGATATTAGAACTCTAGACGAAACCACCTTTTTAGATGTGTTTGAAGGCGTGCCGCAAGCCGAAATACCACTTTCGGAATTTGCAGAAGGCGTAGATATGATTGCAGCCCTATCGGCTAAGACCAACTTTTTAGATTCAAATGGCGAAGCTAGAAGGGCACTAAAAGAAAACTCCATCTCGGTAAACAAAGAGAAAGTGGGCGAATCGTATGTGCTTACGGCAGACGATTTAATAAACAACCGCTACATTATTATTAATCGCGGTAAGAAGAAAACCTACATTATAAAAGCTATTTAAATAAAAACGCCTGGACTTGTCCAGGCGTTTTACTTTCAAACCAAATTTAAAACCAACCAATAATTTTTCTTTCTCATTTTTGAAAGTACCTAGTTAGTCGGAAAAAAAGAAAACACCTTACAGCGCCATAAGGTTGCACCCGCGAATATCAGAATGATCAAACCGGCCTAGTACTTCAAACGATTGGTCGGGGTATACTTTCCCCAAATCCTGGGTTGCAATAAAGCTACAGGAGTTAATATTTGCTAAATCGATAATGTTTAAGCCGCCAGACGATGAGGTTTTTAACAGGGTTAATGGGTCTTCGGGATCTCGTGTTAGAACGCGCATCCACGGGGGGCAAACAAAGCGGCCATCGCCTTTGGAGTAGGCTTGGCTAAGCAATTCGGTCATGCCGTATTCGCTGTGTATCTGCGGCACACCAAACCCGTGTTTTAATCGGGCGTGTAGCTCGGCCCTTATAAGCTCTTTGCGTCGCCCTTTCATACCGCCGGTTTCCATAACAATGGTGTTGTTAAGGTTAAAGGTGTGTGCTTCTACCAAATCTAAAAGTGCAAAGGAAACGCCTAATAGTAAGGTTTTTTGTTGGTGGGACTCTAGCTCGAGGAGGGTATTTTTTAAGGCTGAAAGGTTGTCGAGATAAAAGCCGCTTTTAGGGTGTTTGGCGTGTGTAATAAAGTGGTTGGCCATATAAATTAGCGAAGAGCCCTCGCGCTCTAAATACGATGGGAGCAATGCAAGAACAGCATAGTCTTCAATATTCCCATAAAACTGTTTAAAAGCTGTGGTAAAACTCTGCTCGTAAAAGTGTATGTCGCTAACGTGGTGCTTGCTGGTAACCTGTCCTGTAGTCCCCGAACTTGTAAAGGTTTTTTCGACTTGTGGTTGGCTTAATACCTTATGCGATTTAAAAAACTGTATGGGTAAAAACGGAATGTCTTCCAAGGTTTTTACATCGCTGGGGTGCTTGTACAGTAAATCGCAATACGAGCGATAAACGGGATTATTTTCAAATTGAAATTTGAAAATATCTAAAGCCACGGTATCAAATTCTTGGCTAGTGTTTATATTAAAAATGTGATTAGCACTTATCATTCATGCAAAAATAGGCAAAATAAAAAGCGCTACCATAATAGTAGCGCTTTCTAAAATAATTTATTAGGATATGTTATTTAATAACAAGTTTCTTAGTTGTAGAAGCACCGTCTTGAGAAATTTTCAAGATGTACATTCCAGCAGCAAGAGCAGACACATTTAAGTTGTTGTTGGTTAATGTGCTGTTTAATACCTGCTTGCCTAAAATGTTATAAACCTCCACAGCTATAGCGCTATTTTTAGCCGAAGCGATGGTTACGTAACCCGTGTTAGTTGGGTTAGGGTAAAGGTTGAATGCAGTAGCTGCGTTAATGGTTTGGGTAGATAATGTGATATCGTTTAGATTTCTAACATAAATCTGGGCTGTTCCATTAAATTCACCGGCAACGGCTGTCAAGTTAGCGATGTTGCCAGAAGGAATCAACTCATTAATATAATCTGCGCCAAAAAAGTCGGTTCTTTTAACTATTGTATTTGTGCCATCGGTAACATCATAGTTTTGACCTGTGTCAAAAGTGGCAACACCATCACCAGCAACAAAAGAAACATTTTGCAACGCTACTAATTCAGATTCGTAGTCATCTGGGTTAGCGTTTAAGTCGGCAATAGTAACCAGCTGTGGAGTAACAGTATTTCCAGAAGAATCAATGCTTCCAGAGTCTTCAGTTGGTATAAATCTTAGTACTCCGCTAACTTCCTGAGTATAACCTTTAAGTCCAGAAACCATATCGCCTACATTGTAAGTTGTTGCAATGGTACCGGCTTGGTCGTAGATTAAAATACCAGAAACCGTGTTGTCTTGAATCCATTTTCTGTTTCTAAAGCCATCGGTATGGCTTACTAAAGAGCTTCCTGTAATTTCGTAATAACGACCATCGCCATTAGCTGTTACATCGGCAAGTAAAGCCGTGATATCAGCTACAACGTTAATATCGGCAACAGAAAACGTAACTGTGGTGTTAACGGCAGGCGTTATTGGGTTGTGGTTGTTGTCAACCAATTCCATATACACAGTATAAGAACCACCGTTGGTTACTGTAATAGGCTCGTCGTTAGTATCGTATTTCATAGGTTGAGCTACTGCACCGCTACCACTATCTAAAGTCCAGTGGATATGACCGTCTATTCCAGCGCCAGGTGTACCAACCACAAAGTTTTGTACGTTTAAGGAAACGTTAACACTTGTTGTGCCAGGAATAAACATTTCACCGTTTGAAGGTGATACAATTGCTAATGAAGGATTTGTAGAACCAGTTGTAGTGTATACACCAACACCGCCAATAAGTGTTTCAAAAGTGTCTGTCCCACCTTGGCATATTCCTAATCCATCTAGAGCCCCTGCACCACCAAAATTCCAGTTAGATGCTATAAAACCACCATCAGGGCCAGAACCGTTAATTCTTGTTGCGTAAGAATCTGCATATTCCCAAGATTGCCCAGAGCCATCAACGCCTTCAGCACCATATTGATCAATTACAGTGGTTGTAGCTGTTTCAATAATTCTAATTCTATCATCACCGTTTACATTTATGGTGTTAGAAATTAAAACATTGGCAGAAGCTAAAGAAGGAAAATCAGAGATAATTGCATCTGCACTGCCAGACGTTGTAATGTATACAAAATCGTCTACTACAGTTCCTAGGCTAGATAAATCTTCTGTATTGCCCCAAGTGGTATTAGCATTAGTTTGGTTTTCTAGACTATATAGCGAAAAGTCTACAGCGCCATCAGCATAAATTTCTAACAATTTTGGGTTACCTCCTGAACAGTCACCATCTACAATAGTGGTAATAATTGGTGATTGCGCAAAAGCGCCAAGGCCAATTAAAAAAGTAAATAAAAAGTAAAGTTTTTTCATAATTGAGTAATAGTTTTAAAAAAATTAGAGAAACAAATATAGGAAGAATTAAATGGTTAGTCTAACAGCTTGTTGTGGTAAAAGGTTTTTTTTACAATTATATAACATGGATTATTCCACCACAAGTTTCCTTGTAGCTTCTTGGTTTCCTATGGTAATTTTTAAAATATAAATGCCAGAAGGTAGCTTAGAAATATTAAGCTTGTCCTTAAGTAAGGTGGTCTTTAACACTTGTTTGCCCAGTACATTGTACACCTCGATATGCTTTTGCTTTTGGCTGTGGGTTGTAATGGTTACCAAGCCGTGTTTTACAGGGTTTGGGTAAATGTTAATGTCTGTAGATTGGTCAACACTAGCAAGGCCGCGGTGGTCTTGCGAAAACCCTGCCGCAGAACAAAACAAAGCAACTAAAGCAGTAAGTATAAGGGTGTAAAAATGCTTCATAGTGTCTTGAATCCTTTAAAGTTATAAATGTACAAAAAAATTATCAAACTTTATACCAAGGTGTTGCTGCAATGCCAAAAAAGCCCTTTGCACAATTAAGGGAATGTAACCTAGGTGTTACGTAATTGTTATTTATAAAGAAGCGGTTTATCAGTCGTTGTTATTAATAGTACTTTTGCCCAATATTTAAAGGTAAAATCATTTAAGTGATTGCCATTTACGGTTTTTTTAGATAAAATATGTAAATTACAATTTGGCAAAGCACGATATTAAACACCATTTATGATGAAAAAAAAGGACATCAAAATTTTACTTGTAGACGATGAACCCGATATTTTAGAAATAGTAGGCTACAACCTGTCTTCTGAAGGCTATCAAGTTATTACCGCCGAAAATGGTATGGAAGCCGTTAAAAAAGCCAAAAAAGAAAAACCACAGCTTATTATTCTAGATGTGATGATGCCCGAAATGGATGGTATTGAGGCTTGCGAACAAATACGTAAACACCCCGATTTGCAAGATGCCATAGTTACGTTTTTAACAGCAAGAGGTGAAGATTACTCGCAAGTAGCAGGGTTTGATGCCGGGGCTGACGATTACATTACAAAACCCATAAAACCCAAAGTTTTGGTAAGCAAGGTAAAAGCCTTGTTAAGACGCTTAAAAGAAAACGAGATCAACGAGTCGGTGGTTAAAATAGGTAGCCTTGTAATTAATCGCGACGAGTACAAAATCATTTTAAAGAACGAAGAAATTATCTTGCCCAGAAAAGAGTTTGAATTGCTATCTTTGTTAGCCTCTAAACCTGGAAAGGTATTTAAGCGCGAAGAAATACTCGACAAAGTCTGGGGTAACGAAGTGGTTGTTGGTGGCCGTACAATAGATGTGCATATAAGAAAGCTTCGCGAAAAAATAGGAGACGACTCCTTTAAAACCGTTAAAGGTGTTGGCTATAAGTTTGTCGATTAATGCTGAAACTGAAAAAAACATATAAGTTTGCGATAAAAACATCGCTGTTTATAACCATAATTACAACACTCCTTATGAGTGTTTTTTTATACCTCGGAGGCGTATCTCTATGGATGACCGTTCCTTACGCGCTGTTGCTATACGCCATATCCTTCATTATTATACAATACCGCGTTGAACGTTTTATATATAGAAGGGTTAAGAAAATTTACGACGATTTAACCCTGCTAGAATCCACCTCGCTAACCAACCGTTCTGTAACGACAGACATGGCCACCCTTACTAAGGAAATCGATAAGTACGCCAAGGATAAAAAGCTGGAAATAGAAACCCTAAAGGTGAGGGAAGAATACAGAAAAGAGTTTTTGGGTAACGTATCGCACGAATTAAAAACCCCGCTGTTTACGGTTCAGGGGTATTTGCTAACGTTGTTAGATGGTGCTAAAAACGACAAGAAAATTCTGGATAAATATTTAGAGCGTGCCAACAAAGGCGTAGAGCGGCTTATTTATATTGTTAAGGATCTAGACATGATTACCAAGCTGGAAGTGGGCGATTTAAGGCTGAATGTAGAAACCTTCAACATTATAGAATTGGTTGAAAATGTGTTTGAATTGCTAGAAATGAAAGCCGCCAAAAAGCAAATTTCCCTAACCTTCGATATGGATTATACAGATCCCGTTATGGTAAAGGCCGACAAAGAACGCATTCAGCAGGTGTTAACCAACCTTGTGGTAAACTCCATAAAATACGGTAGGGAAAAGGGTACTACCGAAATTAGTATTGAAAACCTCATTAAAAATAAGGTAATTGTTCGTGTAACCGATAATGGCGAAGGCATATCAAAAGAACACATCTCTAGAGTGTTCGAGCGTTTTTATCGGGTTGATAAAAGTGGCTCCAGAAAAGAGGGGGGCTCGGGTCTAGGGCTTTCTATTGTTAAGCATATTATCGAGGCGCATAACGAAAAAATCTACATTGAAAGCGAGGCCGGTGTGGGTAGCGAATTCTCATTTAGCCTTGAAAAGGCCGAATAACCTCTTGTAATTAATCGCATATTCAAAAGCCGACAGGCCTTTGTAGTCCTTAACCCTTTCTAGGGCGCTAAGGGTAAAAGCATCTTGTGTGCATGTTGGGACAAACCCTTCCTCGTCCAGTTTTTGGGCCAAATACTCTTGCTCGGTTTGGCCGGGGGTTGGAATAAAAAAGGCCTTTTTGCCGAGCTTAACCAAATCCATAACCGTTGTGTAGCCCGAGCGGGAAATAACCAAACGGCTTTTGTTTATAGTGGTTTCCAGTTCGTGGCTTGTCATAAAGTTAACCACGGTTAATTTTGGGCTGTCCTCTCTGGTTTGTTGGGCCTCGATAACGCCCCTTACAAACATAACCCGCCCACTGTAGGCTTTTAGTTCGCTAAGCAATTTCTCCTCTAAAAAACCGCGTTGGGGCTCGGGCCCCGAAAGTAAGACCAAGAGGTCATAAACGGGCGCTTGGTTGGTGTTTTCAAAACGGCTTAAGGGCCCTATGTATTTGGTCGGGATAATGGGCTGGTCTATATGGCCAAGTTGCCCGCTTAAATTGGGCGTGCCCAGATTATCGGGCACCCAACATTCGTCAAATTTTTTAATTATTTTATGGTGTATTTTTGTGCTAAACCACGTTGTGGTACCACTTAATACCCGTAATTGGTGGGTTATAAATACCGAGGGGATGTGCTTGCTGTAAACCCCAAAGCGGTTGTCCGAGATAATGCCATCGATCTCGTAATCGGCCACAATCTTTTTCGTGGCTTTTTTTTCGGCCTTAAAAGCTTTAAGCATTTTTGGAGAATCCTTAAGCATTTTAAGTTTAAACATGCTGCCTTTTTTGGAGTAAGTAATGTTGTACGAAGGCAACTCCAAATGGGTTAGGGTAGGGAATTCCTTTTTTAACAATGCTAAAGCCACGCCATCACTGGCAATAACGGGTTCAAAACCGTTGTCCAATAATGCCTTTACAAGCGGAATGCATCTTGTGGCATGCCCGAGGCCCCAATTTAAAGGGGCGATTAAAATTCTTTTTTTCAACTTCATAAAAAAAGCAAATGTAAAACTAATATGTTTCCTTAATTTTGCCTAAACTTTAAATTTCTGTGGGAAGTAAAAATAAATTAAAAAGATTTAGGGAGAACGAAACGTTTCATAATGTGGTTCAACCAACAAGAGCGGCATTGGAAACAGGCGATTTTCCTTTAAAAGGGACGTGGAATGCTACTTTTTTTAAGAACGATAACCCGTTGGTTTTAGAATTGGGTTGCGGAAAAGGGGAGTATACCGTAGGATTGGCAAAAAAATATCCTAATAAGAATTTTATAGGCATAGACATAAAAGGCGCGAGATTTTGGCGTGGTGCCAAAACCGCCATAGAAGAGCAACTGCCTAATGTGGCCTTTTTGCGAACGCAAATTGAACTAATTGAGTATGCGTTTGCACAAAACGAAGTCGATGAGATTTGGATTACCTTCCCAGATCCCCAAATAAAATATAAGCGCACCAAACACCGTATGACCAACGAGGCCTTTTTAAAGCGCTATAAATCTATTTTAAAGCCAGAAGGTGTTGTGAATCTTAAAACCGATAGCGAGTTTATGCACGGGTATACCCTAGGGGTGTTGCACGCTGCCGGCCATGAGGTGCTTTATGCCAATCACGATGTGTACAGATTAGGCGGAAGCCCCGAAGAAGTGGTTGATATACAAACCTTTTACGAAAAACAATATTTGGAGTTAGAGAAACCAATTACGTATATTAGATTCAAAATAAAAGCAGATTGAATTTAACCATCGTTTTTTTTCTTGGTTTTATAGTAACCGCTTTGGCAACCTTGCCACCGGGATTGCTAAACATGAACGCCGCAAAAATAGCCTTAAAAGAAGGGCATAACCGAGGGGTGATGTTCTCTCTTGGGGCTTGTACAATTGTTGTTTTCCAGGTGCTTATTGCCACGGTTTTTGCAAGATACCTAAGCAATCACCCCGATATTGTCGATATTTTACAGCGTGTTGCTTTTGTTATTTTTGTCTTAATTTCGGTTTACTTTCTTTTTATCGCCAAGAACCACGAGGCGCAACCCAAAGAAATTAATGTTAAAAGCAAGTCTAGCCGGTTTTTTCAAGGCGTTTTTCTGTCGAGCATAAATGTTTTTCCCATTCCGTTTCAGGCGTATATGGCCATTACCTTTTCGTCTTTTGGGTGGTTGGCTTTCGATAAAACCAGCATAGCCTCCTATGTTACGGGCTCTACATCTGGAGCCTTTGTTATTTTGTATATTTATATGTTCTTTTTTGAAAAGATTAAGGGCAAATCCTTTACCTCGCAAAAGAACATGAATTACATTATTGGTGGCATAACAGGAATTATCGCCATAGTAACCTTAATCAATATTATAAAAGAACTGTAATGCTTCCCGAAACACTTAGTTTTTTCGAGAAAGTCTATTGGGTGGCGCGCAAAATCCCCTACGGACGGGTAACCAGTTATGGCGCTATTGCAAGATACTTGGGAGCGCCCAGAAGTGCAAGAATGGTAGGGTATGCCATGAATGGCGCTTCGGGTAAGGACGTGCCGGCACATCGGGTGGTAAACAGGCGGGGACTGCTTACAGGAAAACACCATTTCGAGGGGACAAACTTAATGCAGCAATTGTTAGAGAGCGAAGGGCATAAAGTAGTTGACAACCAACTTCAGGATTTTGACGAAATTTTTTGGGATCCACTTACAGAATTGCCCGATAATTCAGGAGCATAGCACCATAAATCATTTCAATTAAACTGCTTCGGTTTGTAAACATTTAGCAGTATATTTGCATTTTAGAACAAATCTAAATTATTGATTTTGAAACTGAACAAGCAAGATATATTAAAAGCCCTCGAAACCATAACAGCTCCTGGCGAAGGGCGAAATTTAGCAGAAAGCGGGGCGGTTACCAATATTGTAACCTTTAGCGATGAAGTTGTGGTAGATGTAACCATAAGTAACCCCAGCTTACAGGCCAAAAAGAAAACCGAAGTCGAGATTATGAAAGCCATTCACGATAAGGTTTACGAAAAGGCAAAAATTACAGTAAATGTTAAGGTTGATGCGCCTGCAAAACCAAAAAACGAAATTAAAGGCAAACCCATACCAGGCATACAGAACATTATAGCTGTAGCTTCGGGTAAAGGTGGTGTAGGAAAATCTACAGTAACAGCAAACCTTGGCGCCATGTTAGCGAAAATGGGCTTTAAGGTAGGCATATTGGATGCCGATATTTATGGCCCTTCCATCCCAATTATGTACGATGTGGCAAACGAACGCCCACTGTCGGTAAATGTTGATGGAAAGTCTAAGATGAAGCCTGTCGAGAATTATGGGGTGAAAATCCTGTCTATAGGCTTTTTTACCAAACCAGACCAAGCCGTTATTTGGCGTGGTCCTATGGCCGCCAAAGCTTTAAACCAAATGATTTTTGACGCCGATTGGGGCGAGCTTGATTTCTTGTTAATCGATTTGCCTCCGGGAACAGGCGATATTCACTTAAGCATTATGCAAGCCATGCCAATTACAGGCGCCGTTGTCGTGAGTACGCCACAGCAGGTGGCCTTGGCCGATGCTAAAAAGGGTGTAGCCATGTTTCAACAGGAAAGCATTAACGTGCCCGTTTTAGGGATGGTAGAAAACATGGCCTATTTTACCCCTGAAGAGTTGCCAGACAATAAATATTATATTTTCGGACAGGCAGGAGCCAAGCATCTTTCAGAAGATTTAGAGGTTCCTTTTTTAGGTGAAATTCCTTTGGTCCAAAGCATACGTGAAGCAGGCGATATAGGTCGTCCGGCGGCTCTGCAAACCGCAACGCCGTTAGAGCAGGCTTTTGAAACGCTAACCAAACACATTGTACAGGAAGTTGTAAGACGCAACGATGCGTTACCGCCAACCGAAGCAATTAAAATAACCACAATGGCCGGTTGTTCGGCAGTTAAGAAATAACAATGACACAAGAAGAACTAAAGCAGAATGTAGAAAAAGCATTGGAGGAGATTCGCCCGTTTTTGCAAAGCGATGGGGGCAACATCTCATTGCTGTCTATTGAAGACGGTAAATTAGTGAAAGTTCAACTGGAAGGCGCCTGCACAAGTTGTAGCGTGAACCAAATGACGTTGAAGTCTGGCGTTGAAATGACCATTAAAAAATACGCCCCACAAATTGAGCAGGTTATTAATGTAGAGGCCTAAAACCTGATGATTGTCATCTGTAGTTTTATGAAACACTTCTAACTTTGCCTATTAGAACCTTAATTCCATGATTAAAACCGATATACTTATCATTGGCGCTGGCCCTACAGGGTTGTTTACTGTTTTTGAAGCTGGTTTGTTAAAACTAAAGTGCCACCTTATTGATGCCTTGCCACAGCCGGGCGGACAGTGCTCAGAGATATACCCCAAAAAACCCATTTACGACATACCGGCCTATCCAGAAATTTTAGCCGGCGATCTTACCGAAAAACTTTTAGAGCAAGGCAAGCAATTCGAGCCTGGATTTACCTTAGGAGAACGCGCCGAAACCATAGAAAAACAAGAAGACGGCACCTTTATTGTTACCACCAATAAAGGTACAAAACACCATGCGCCAGTAGTAGCCATTGCGGGTGGATTGGGGAGTTTTGAACCGAGAAAACCTCAAATATCCAACATTCAGGCATACGAAGATCGCGGTGTGGAATACATGATTAAGGATCCCGAATTATACCGCGATAAAAAAGTGGTGATTGCTGGTGGTGGCGATTCTGCTTTGGATTGGAGTATTTTTTTAGCCGATGTGGCAAAAGAAGTAACCCTTGTTCACAGAAGAAACGAGTTTAGAGGTGCTTTAGATTCTGTAGAGAAAGTTCAAGACTTAAAAAATCAAGGCAAGATTAATTTAATTACTCCAGCCGAAGTTGTCGGGTTGTCGGGAGAGGGCAAACTAGAAGCCGTTTCAATTAAATTAAACAGCGAAGCCGAACCCTTCGATTTGGCATGCGACCATTTTGTGCCATTATTTGGCTTGTCTCCAAAACTAGGGCCTATGGCCAATTGGGGCTTGGAGATTGAAAAAAATGCCATCAAGGTTAACAACGCTCTAGATTATCAAACCAATATTCCTGGCGTTTTTGCCATTGGCGATGTTAATACCTATCCTGGAAAATTAAAACTGATTCTCTGCGGGTTTCACGAGGCTACTCTTATGTGCCAAGCGGCCTACCAGATTATTAACCCCGGGAAGCGCTATGTGTTAAAATACACCACCGTTAGTGGTATTGATGGTTTTGACGGGAGCAGGAAAGAAGCTCCCAAAGCAGTAGTAAAAGCCATTGAATAGCTGTTGAAAATCCTCAAAAAACAAATAAATTATTACAATTCGTATAACGATAATCACGACATACTAAAATGACCGACGTAAAAATAACCATTATAGACCGCGAAGGAATAGCCCACGAAGTCGATGCGCCAACCGATATGGCCATGAACCTTATGGAAGTAGTACGTAGTTACGAATTAGCGCCAGAAGGAACCATTGGTGTATGTGGTGGCATGGCCATGTGTGCTTCTTGTCAATGTTATGTATTGTCTGATCACGATTTGCCGGAAAAGCAAGACGATGAAGAGGCTATGCTAAGCGAGGCTTTCGATGTAAAAGAGAATAGTAGGCTAGGCTGCCAAATTCAAATTACGCCAGCAATGGATGGTTTGAAAGTCGAGCTAGCGCCAGAGAGCTAAGAATTATTTGGTTTTGTAGGCTGTTAAGGGTTTTGGGCCTTCCAGCAACACGCGAACAATTTTTAGGGTACCGTCGTCTGTAGTGGCGATTTGCCATTTTATTAGCGCTATTGCGCCGTTTTCAATCTCTATTCCAGTAATACTTCTTGGGTGAACACAGCTTCCGTCGTTAAAGAAAGCAATGTCGCCGGGCTCCGGAAAGCGCGGTCGGTGCGTGTGTCCTGCAATGGTAAGTAAGTTATTGTTGTTGACAATCCATTTTTTAATCCGTTTTTCAACCTTAATAAGCTCCTTGTAGTTTTTTGCTGGGCTTGTGGGATCTGCAATGCCCATAACATTTAAGGGTTTCCAAAGTATCCGCACCAAAAACCTGCTCCATCGCCAAAAGGTGTAATTCCACCAATCGGCTTGGTGGCCATGGGTTAAAAAGAGTTCTTGGTTTGTTGTTGTATGTTTTAAAACTAGTCCCTCATGATAGGTTAAATTAGGAAACAGCTCCTCATCCTTTCCGCTAATGGGCTCAAAATAGGTAGACAAGTGTTTTGCAACATAGTCTGGATTTTTATACACCATATCGTGGTTTCCATAGCATAAATGTAAACGCTTGTTTTTGTGGAACGCTTTTAATAGAAGATAGACGTTTTTATGCGCTTCAAATATAGATTTAAACGTGAGGTTCTCCCAAAGCTCATCGCCATCGCCCAATTCACAATACTGAAATCCTTCAGCATAATAATGCTTTAAGGCATGAAAATAAATGTTGCGGTTGTTGGCAAAATCGTCGGCAAAACTATTGTCTCCTCGGTGACAATCGCTAAACAAAATAAACTTGCTAGCGTCGTCAAAGGGGATGACTTTAGCGTTTTTATAGGCCTTGTCTAATCGTTTTTTGGATGAAAACATATCAAGTAAATGTAAACAAATTTCAATAAAAAATGCTTCCCGAAAAAGAGAAGCATTTTTAAAATTTTGTATGTATCTACTGGTGTTTTTTTACCATGATATTCCCGCCTTTGTTGAGGTTTTATTTAAAGGCGTTCAAGCCTGTAACATCCAATCCGGTAATTAAAAGGTGAATATCGTGTGTGCCTTCATAAGTAATAACGCTTTCTAGGTTCATGGAGTGACGCATAATGCTGTATTCTCCGGTAATGCCCATACCGCCTAGCATTTGTCTGGCTTCGCGAGCAATGTTAATGGCCATGTCCACATTGTTACGCTTGGCCATAGAAATTTGTGCTGAGGTGGCTTTGCCTTCGTTACGCAACACACCAAGTCGCCAGGTTAATAATTGGGCTTTGGTGATTTCGGTAATCATTTCGGCTAGTTTCTTTTGTTGCAATTGGAAAGCACCAATAGGTTTCCCAAATTGTATGCGTTCTTTGCTATAGCGTAAAGCGGTATCGTAACAGTCCATAGCAGCACCAATGGCACCCCAGGCAATACCATAACGCGCGGAGTCTAAGCAGCCAAGTGGTGCGCCTAAGCCAGATTTGTTAGGTAATAAGTTTTCTTTTGGTACTTTAACATTATCAAAAATAAGCTCGCCAGTAGCCGATGCTCTTAGCGACCATTTGTTGTGGGTTTCTGGGGTTGAGAACCCTTCCATGCCACGTTCAACAATCAAACCGTGAATACGGCCTTCTTCATTTTTTGCCCAAACTACGGCCACTTGTGCAAACGGGGCGTTGCTAATCCACATTTTGGCACCATTTAAAAGATAGTGGTCGCCCATATCCTTAAAATTAGTTACCATACCACCAGGGTTACTACCGTGGTCAGGCTCGGTTAAACCAAAGCATCCCATCCACTCGCCGCTAGCTAGTTTTGGTAAATATTTTTGACGTTGTGCTTCGTTGCCATACTTCCAGATGGGGTACATCACCAACGAAGATTGTACAGAAGCTGTACTTCTCACACCCGAGTCGCCACGTTCTATTTCTTGCATGATTAAGCCGTAAGAAATTTGATCTAAACCCGCACCGCCATATTCTTCTGGGATATATGGGCCAAAGGCACCAATTTCTGCCAAACCTCCAATAATTTGTTCTGGGAACTCGGCTTTTTGAGCGTACTCTTCAATAATTGGAGAGACATCGCGTTTTACCCATTCGCGGGCGGCATCGCGTACTAATTTATGTTCTTCTGATAATAGCTCGTCTAAATTGTAATAATCTGGAGCTTCGAATAAATCTGGCTTCATAACGGAATTTTAATTTGAAGCCCAAATGTAACGAAAACGTTTTCAGCGTACAATATTTCGCCTTACATTTTAAGGTAAAAATCTTGGGTTAAATTAATGTAATCCTCGGTGTAGTTGTGGCGTGATGTTTCTATAATAAGTTCGTTGACTACGGTTTCGTTTTGTGTGGTGAAAAATGTTATTAGGCTTCTTTTAATGGGAGCTTTTGGTGTGCCTTTTACGTGTAGGATGTCTTTTGGGAATAGTTGAAATGTTGCCGCCAGTGCTATAAATTGAGGTTCTTCAGAATATGGGATAACCACACAAAAACAACCGTTTTCGGCCAGTAGTTTGGCCACGCTTTTTAATAAATGCTTAAAGGGAAGGGCATCTGAAAATCTTGCTAAGTCCCGTTGCTTGTTGTTGCTTTTAAAAGCGTCTTGGTAGAATGGCGGGTTAGAAACAATTAGATCGTAGGTGTCGTCTATTTCATCTGTAAATTCCTCTAAAGCGGCATGATAGCAAAAAAGTCTATCGTTCCAGGGGGAGTTTTCAAAATTTTCGACGCATTGTTCGTAGGCATCGTCATCAATTTCTAAGGCATCTATAAGTTCGGCGTGACTTCTTTGTGCCAGCATAAGAGCAAGAATGCCAGTACCTGAGCCGATGTCTAAAATAGAAAACGGCTGGTGTTTAACAGAGGCCCAAGCGCCAAGCAGTACGCCATCGGTGCCAATTTTCATGGCGCAGCGATCTTGATGAATAGTGAACTGTTTGAATTGGAACGGCTTCATTAGAGATAAAGGTCAATGAGGCCTTCTGGCGTTTCAACAACAATGGTTTTATTGGGTTTGTCTACTTGCTTTATAAAGGCGTCGTTCATGGGAATTAAAATTTCCACACCGTCCCGATCAATAACAAACAGGGCTTGTGCCGTGGTGTCGTTTACTGCGGTTATGGTGCCAACATCGCCAAAATGGGTATCTGTAATGGTAAATCCAATAATTTCGTGGTAGTAAAACTTATCGTCTTTAAGTTCTGGAAGAAGCTCCAGAGGGAGGTAGACATCGCTTTTTAAAAGGGCTTCGGCATCGGCTTCGCTATCGATGTCTTCAAATTTTACCCGCAGCAAATCCGATTTGTGCAATTGCGAGGCTTCTACAAAAAACGGAAGCAGCTGGCCGCGAACATCAACAAACATGGCGTCTAAGGCTTCGCAAGCACTTGGGTCGTCGGTATCTAGCTTAATAAGGAGCTCGCCTTTAAAGCTGTACTTTTTTACAATTTTCCCTAAAAAAAAACAGTCTTCCTTTTTCATCGGAAATTTTAAATTTTTGTTTCCAAGGTACCGGAAACCTTAATTATATTAAATCATAAAAAAACCCAGACAAATTTTGCCTGGGTTCAAAAGTATAAAAATAAATTTTTATTCTTCTTCGTTCGAAGCATCAGCTTCTGCTGCTGGAGCTTCCTCTGCAACAACCTCTTCTGGTGTGTTAGCAGCAATTCTAGCTTCGTTTACAGCTTTTTCAGCTTCAAGCGCTTTGGCTTTAGCATCGGCATCGGCTTTTGCTAAACCATCGGTTTTTGCGTTGATTTTAGTTGCTTTTTCTTCTAACCAAGCGTTGAATTTAGTTTCAGCTTGCTCTTCGGTTAAAGCGCCTTTTCTTACTCCGCCAGCCAAATGGTTTTTTAATAGGGCACCTTTGTACGACAAAATAGCTTTTGCAGTATCTGTTGGTTGTGCACCATTTTGTAACCACTTTACAGCACCGTCAACATCAAGGTCAATAGTTGCTGGGTTGGTGTTTGGATTGTAAGTACCAATTTTTTCAAGGTATTTACCATCTCTTTTTGAGCGCGCATCGGCGGCAACAATCCAGTAAAAAGGTTTTCCTTTTTTACCGTGTCTTTGTAATCTAATTTTTACAGGCATAAATAATTAATTAGTGAGGTTCTCGACCTCTATTATTAATAAGGGTGCAAAGATACGACATTTTTTTAATTTCCAATCTTTTACGACTGGCAATGTATATTCTGTTTTTTTATTCTATTTTTGAGAGCAATAAAATTTAAAAATATATTTACTATGAGAAACCTTTTAGCCTTTGTGTTGGTAGCCTTTATGGTTTTTGGGTGTAGCGATGACGTTGAATTTAACTCACCAGCTGTTCAAGGAAAAAAGAACGGAAACTACTGGAAAGCAGTATCTTATCATGCGACTTACGACGATAGTGGTAGATTGGTAATTACCGCTAGCGATAATTACGACGATATTACATTAAGGGTAGCTTCGCTATCGGTTGGGGTACATTTCGAGCTTGGCGTAAACAACAACAATATGGCCAGTGTAGAAGATGGCCAGGGCGTTGAGTTCTCTACGCTAAACCTCCCAGATGGAGAAACTCAGGTTTACCCATCGGATGGGATAATAAACATCACGACTCACAACCAAGAAAAGAATACCGTATCTGGCGAGTTTTGGTTTAATGCATACAACAGTTCTGGCACAGAAACCGTAAACTTTAGTCAAGGGGTTTTTTACGATGTGCCTCTGCCTAATGTGTCTAGCCCAGATGTTGTATCATGTGAAGAAGCTATTTTAGAGACCCAAACCGCACAAGAAGCGTATTTTGCGGCAGACCCATCGCTTAACAGTACGGGATATTCCAACGCCTGCCATGCCTATGCCGCAGCATTAATGCAGCAACAGGACGCTTGTGGCGATGAAACAGGAATGCTACAAGATGTGATTGATGGCCTATATTGCGATGATGATGATGCCGATGGCTTGTTGTCTGTTTTAGAAGATGTAAACGGCAATGGCGACTTAACAGACGATGATACCGATGCCGATGGTACACCAAATTATTTAGATGACGATGACGATGGCGATAGCATTCTTACAGCAAATGAAGATGTTGATGTCGATGGCGACCTAACCAATGACGATACCGATATGGATGGCGTACCAAATTATTTAGATAACGATGATGATGGCGATGGCATTTTAACAATTAACGAAGATGTCGATGGCGATGGCGATCCAACCAACGACGATACCGATATGGACGGTACTCCAGATTATCTGGATGCAAACTAAAAGCACACGATTACAGCATAGGAAAGCGGCCCAATGGGTCGCTTTTTTTTGTTTATAACTGTTTATAACTTCGCTTTATTAATGTGAATATTCTCTGTACTTTTAAACGTTCAATTTTTGAGTTAACAATCCTACAACAGGACAAACCACCAGGCCTTTTATGTACTTAATTTTCGATACCGAAACCACCGGACTTCCAAAGCGTTGGGACGCGCCAATTACCGATACCGACAACTGGCCAAGGGCCATACAGATCGCTTGGCAGTTGCACGACGAAATGGGGCGCTGTGTCGAGCATCAAGACTATTTAATTCAGCCCGAAGGGTTCAATATTCCGTACGATGCCGAAAAAATTCACGGCATTTCTACCGAGTTGGCCCAAGAACAAGGGGTGCCATTGGCAGAGGTTCTGGAAAAGTTTCATGTTGCAATTAGTAAAGCCAAATTTATTGTTGGGCAAAATGTTGGGTTTGATGTTAATATTATGGGCTGCGAATTCTTTAGGGAGGATGTGGCCAATACGCTTCAAGAATTACCGGTTTTAGATACCTGTACAGAGCACACGGCACAGCTGTGTAAAATTCCTGGTGGTCGGGGCGGGAAGTTTAAATTGCCTACCCTAACAGAGCTACACGAATTTTTATTTAACAAGCCATTTGCCGAAGCACACAATGCTACGGCCGATGTAGAGGCAACAACACGTTGTTTTCTGGAATTGATTAGAAAACGGGAGTTTACAAAAGAAGCACTAGATGTACAGCCCGATTATTTCGAGCGTTTTTCTGAAGTCAATCCGCAGGAAATCCAGCTAATTGGCCTAAAACACATCAACCTTAAACGCGAGAGTGCTAAAATTCGCGAGCGTCTTGAAAAGCAACAAACCGATACCATATCGACAGCGGAAATAAAACAAAACATTTCCGATTTGGCCGATGTCGATTTTGTACACCTTCACAACCATTCGCAGTTCTCTATATTGCAGTCCACCATAAGCATTGCCGATTTGGTAGACTCTGCCGCCAAGCACAACATGCCAGCAGTAGCACTAACCGATCACGCCAACATGATGGGGGCATTTCATTTTGTAAGTGCCATAGGAAGACACAACAAAGCGGTTGAAGAAAAAAATAACGAGGCCCAAGAAAAAGGCGAAACGCCAACGGCAAAGCCTATTAAGGGGATTGTGGGTTGCGAGTTTTTTGTTTGTGAAAACCATACCGATAAAACCCGAAAAGACAATGGCTATCAAATTGTCATGCTGGCCAAGAACAAAAACGGCTACCACAATTTGGCCAAGCTATCCTCAATAGCCTATACACAGGGGTTTTATTATGTGCCAAGAATAGATAAAAAACTTATAGAAAAATATAAAGAAGACCTTATTGTACTTACCGGAAACCTGTATGGCGAAGTGCCAAGTAAGGTGCTTAATGTCGGTGAAAACCAAGCCGAGGAAGCCTTGTTGTGGTGGAAAGATACGTTTGGAGACGATTTGTATATCGAGCTTATGCGGCATAATCAGGAAGATGAGAACCGCGTAAACCAAGTGTTGGTCGCATTTTCTAAAAAACACCATGTTAAGTTGGTGGCTTCCAATAACACCTACTATGCCGAAAAAGAGGATGCCAATGCACACGATATTTTATTGTGTGTAAAAGACGGCGAAAAACAGGCCACACCAATAGGTCGTGGTCGTGGGTACCGTTACGGACTGCCAAATCAGGAGTACTATTTTAAGTCTTCGGAAGAGATGAAGGAACTCTTCAAGGATTTGCCAGAGGCCATTACCAATTTGCAAGAGGTGGTCGATAAGATAGAACCCTTTGAATTGGCTCGGGACGTTTTGCTGCCTAAATTTGATATTCCAGAGCAGTTTCAAGTAGAGGCCGATAACGCCGATGGCGGCAAGCGCGGGGAGAATGCTTACCTAAAACATTTAACCTACGAAGGGGCTAAAAACCGTTATGGCGAAATAACCGATGCTATAAAAGAACGTCTCGATTTCGAATTGGATGTTATTGCTAATACGGGTTACCCCGGGTATTTCTTGATTGTAGAGGATTTTATACGCGAGGCTAGAAATATGGGCGTATCGGTAGGGCCAGGGCGAGGCTCGGCAGCAGGCTCTGCCGTTGCATATTGCTTGGGAATTACCAATATAGACCCCATTAAATACGACCTGCTTTTTGAGCGGTTCTTAAACCCAGACCGTGTGAGCATGCCCGATATTGATATCGATTTTGATGATGAAGGCCGGGGGCGTGTTATGGACTATGTTATCGATAAATACGGTGCCAATCAAGTGGCGCAAATTATCACCTATGGTACCATGGCGGCCAAATCCTCCATTCGCGATACGGCACGTGTGTTGGATTTGCCCCTGTTTGATGCCGATAGGATTGCCAAGTTGATACCCAATACCAAGCTCGCCAAGATTTTTGGAATGGACGAGAAGGCCCTAAAGAGCAAGTTTCGTTCTGAAGAGGTCGACCTCATTAACGAGCTTATTAATATTTCTGAAGGCGAAGGGCTAGAGGCCGAAACGGTTAACCAAGCGCGGGTGTTAGAAGGCTCGGTAAGAAACACCGGTATTCACGCTTGTGGGGTAATCATTACTCCAGACGATATTACCAATTTCGTGCCTGTTTCTACAGCCAAGGATTCCGATTTGTATGTCACCCAATTCGACAACTCGGTAGTAGAGAATGCGGGCTTATTAAAAATGGATTTTCTAGGGTTAAAAACCTTAACCCTAATTAAGGATACTGTTAAAATTGTAAAAGCAAAACACGGTATCGAGCTCGACCCTGAGCGTTTTCCGTTGGATGACGAAGAAACATATGCACTGTTCCAAAGGGGTGAAACCGTTGGGATTTTCCAATACGAATCGCCGGGAATGCAAAAGCACATGAAGGACTTAAAACCTACGGTTTTTGATGATCTTATTGCCATGAACGCCTTGTACCGCCCGGGTCCTATGGAGTATATTCCTAGTTTTATTGCCCGTAAACACGGTAGGGAGGAGATTGTTTACGATTTGCCTGCCATGGAAGAATATCTGAAGGAAACCTACGGGATTACAGTATACCAAGAGCAGGTAATGTTGCTTTCGCAAAAACTGGCCAGTTTTACTAAGGGTGAAGCCGATGTGTTGCGAAAGGCCATGGGGAAAAAAATATTTGCCTTACTGGAAAAGCTTAAGCCTAAGTTTTTGGATGGGGGCGAAGCCAATGGCCACCCAAGAAATGTGCTGGAGAAGATTTGGAAAGACTGGGAAGCCTTTGCCAGTTATGCCTTTAACAAGTCGCACTCTACCTGCTACGCTTGGATAGCTTACCAAACGGCCTATTTAAAGGCGCATTACCCTGCCGAATATATGGCCGCTGTGCTGTCTAACAACATGAACGACATTAAGCAGGTAACCTTTTTTATGGAAGAGTGTAAGCGCATGAAGTTAAATGTGCTTGGGCCTAGCGTAAACGAATCGTATTACAAGTTTTCAGTAAATCAGGAGAATGCCATTCGGTTTGGTATGGGAGCCATAAAGGGTGTTGGCCATGGTGCGGTAAAAACCATTGTAGAAAACCGTAAAGAAGGGGGCGCCTATAGGTCTATTTTCGATCTTTCTAAGCGAATTGATCTGCGGGCAGCCAATAAAAAAGCTTTTGAGAACCTAGCATTGGCTGGAGGTTTTGATTGTTTTTCCAGTACGCATCGCGCGCAGTATTTTCAAGATGAAGGCGATGGGATTACTTTTTTAGAAAAAGCTATGAAATACGGTGCCAAACATCAAGAGAATGAAAATTCGGCCCAAGTGAGTTTGTTTGGCGAGGCTAGCGATGTGCAAATTCCAGAGCCGCAAGTGCCACCATGCGATGATTGGGGCACTATGGAGAAGCTGGCTAAGGAGAAAGAAGTGGTTGGGATTTATATTTCTGGCCACCCGTTGGATGATTTTAAGGTAGAGATGACCAATTTTTGTAATGCCGACCTGTCGTTGTTTGGCGATTTGAACAACCATGTAAACAGAGAGCTTACCTTTGGTGGTGTGGTAACCGATGTGCAGCACCGCGTAAGTAAAGCGGGAAAAGGATGGGCGGCCTTTACCATGGAGGATTACGAAAGCAGCTTTGAGTTTCGGATTTTTGGAGAGGACTATTTGAAGTTTCGGCATTTTTTGGTGAAAAACTCTTTTGTTCATGTTAAAAGCTATGTGCGTGAAGGCTGGGTAAATAAAAATACCGGTATAAAAGGCGAGCCTAGGTTGCAGTTTAACAGTTTTCAGTTGCTGCACGATATTATGGATGCTTACGCCAGAAAGTTGTCGGTGAAGTTGGATATTTCGGATTTGCAGGGGCAGCGTATTCAGGTTTTGGAAGAGCTGTTTAAAATACATGCTGGCGATAAAGCGTTAAGTTTTATAATTTACGACAATGAAGAGCGTATAAAACTAAACATGCCTAGTAGAAAACAGAAGGTGAGGATTTCGCAAGAACTGTTAAGCGAGCTCACCGAACATGATGTGTTCTATAAATTGAATTGATTTTTTTTGCGCAAAGGATTGAGGCTTTGTTGGAGCTCTTTTGTGGTTGGGCCTTGCCGAAAGGCACGGTACGACCCAACAAAAAGCGACTGCCGAAAGCCTGGTTTATGCGCCCTAAAGCAAATAATAGCGTATTATAATAGCAACATAGGCAAAACAAATTGCTTGGTTGTAAGCTTTCGTTATTTTTTTGACTAATATTGCATAAAACTTAGAAGTACAATTTTTTAAATTATAAATTATGGCATTAGAAATTACAGATGCAACGTTTGAAGAAACAGTATTAAAGAGCGACAAGCCAGTAATGGTAGATTTTTGGGCTGCATGGTGCGGACCTTGTAGAATGGTTGGGCCAATCATTGATGAGTTGAGTACGGAATACGAAGGCAAAGCCGTGGTAGGAAAGGTAGATGTAGATGCCAACCAAGAGTTTGCTGCAAAGTACGGCGTAAGAAACATTCCAACAGTATTGGTGTTCCAAAATGGCGAAGTTGTAGGCCGCCAAGTGGGTGTAGCGCAAAAAAGTGCTTATGCCGAAGCTTTGGATTCGCTTTTATAAGCAATAAAGATTAAAGAAATGATAAAAGGTTTGCTGTTATGGCAAACCTTTTTTAGTTTAGGGCATAGGATGGATTTACAACAGGAACTAAATAAAACAAGTGGGTTTAACAAACTCGACCTTTTGGCCAAGCAGGTTGTAGAGGGGTTTATTTCGGGCATGCACAAAAGCCCGTTTCATGGGTTTTCGGCAGAGTTTGCTGAGCATAAAATTTACAATCAGGGCGAAAGTACCAAACATATTGATTGGAAGTTATACGCTAAAACAGATAAGCTGTATACCAAACGCTATGACGAGGAGACCAATTTGCGTTGCCATTTAATTATAGACAACAGCAGTTCGATGCATTACCCAGAGATGGCGTCGTTTTCGATAGACCATCTTAATAAAATAGCGTTTTCTGCTTTGGCATCGGCGAGTTTAATGCACATTTTAAAGCGCCAGCGCGATGCGGTTGGACTAAGTGTGTATAGCGATGCCTACGATTTTTACGCCCCAGAAAAAGGCAGCGACAGGCACCACCATATGCTGCTGCACCAACTTGGCGAACTGCTAAAGCAGCGCCCAGAGAACAAGCAAACAGGAACCTATACCTTTTTGCATCAAATTGCCGAGAACATACATAGGCGTTCGTTGGTTTTTTTGTTTACCGACATGTTTCAAACAGAAACCGAAGCAGACAAATTGTTTGAGGCCTTACGGCATTTAAAGCACAATAAGCATGAGGTGGTGTTGTTTCATGTGTTTGATAAGGAAAAGGAATTAAAGTTCGATTTTGGCCATGCTCCAAGACGTTTTGTGGATGTTGAAACAGGCGACCATATTAATTTGTACGCCGAAAACATTAAGGACAACTACGAAAAAGCGGTATCGGATTATTTTAAGGCCATTCGTTTAAAATGTGGGCAGTATCAGATAAAATATGTGGAAGCCGATATAAATGAGGGGTTTAGCGCAATATTGACGGCCTTTATGGTGGAGCGTCAGAATTTTTTATAAGATAATTTTAAAAAAAAGTTGTAAAATATTTGAGATATAGAAAAAGCCATGTATATTTGCATCCGCAATTGTGCAACGGTCTGGTAGTTCAGTTGGTTAGAATATCTGCCTGTCACGCAGGGGGTCGCGGGTTCGAGTCCCGTCCAGACCGCAAAAAATTGCTCAAAAGCTCCATCCGTTGGAGCTTTTTTTTAGCAATAAAATTTAGTTGTGTTGTTTTTGCCTTAATGTTGTAATTGAGGCAAATAGTAGGAAGAGCTCAATTTTTTTGAGTGTTCCAATGGAAAGCTTTCCTTTTTTCACTTAGGTGAAAATTGGGATGCTTTTTTGTTTAAAAAAGGCTTTAAATAGCCTTTAATCGATTAAATTGGTATTTCAACGGATTTTTTCTGTTTGTATGATGTCTTTAAATTACTTTTAAACTTCCTTATTAAGCCCCAAATTATTTTACAATCAGCTTATTAAGGTTGTTAATCCATATTTTCCCTCACACACGTAGCGTTATGCTTTATGGCATGATGTGTACACATTAATTATTCCATAATATCCCTCAACTTTTTTAGAGCATTTAGCTCTTAAACGGTATTTGCTTGCAGTGTAACCAATTTAAAGTTGATAAATATGAAATCCCTAACAATTACCTTAATAGCAATTATTTTTTGTGTTGCTTTAACCGGACTTAACAGTAAAAAAGACATCAGTATTGATCTTATAAATCAAGAAGAAGTGCAATCTCATGACTTTACGCATGATCTTGCCGTTAGTAAGCATATTAGAAAAACAAAAGTGCCTACCCAGGGCTAAACTTTTTTGTCGCCATAATGTTATAGACCCGTTTAGCGCTGCTGGACGGGTTTTATTGCTTTGGGGAAATTAAAATGGTTGTCGCGTTTAATTATCAATAATATTTATTATAAATTTGAGAGACTTACAAAAATGAATCTCATTGTATAAGCACTATAGTGTCATATTAAGTGTCTTCTTTGCATTTGGTGTGTATGCCCAGTCCAATCCTGCTATTATGGACAGCATAACGCACTATTCAAACCAATCTAATAATCAGCAGTTGCCCTTAGAGCTTAGAATAGACTATGCTAAAAAGGCTATTAGACTAGCTGCTAAGCACGCCAGCGATAGTGTGCTTTTAAAACACAGAAGGCAGCTCTCTACACTTTACCTGTACAAGCAGGATGCAGATACTTTAATGCTGATTAATCGTGAAAATTTAACATTAGCGGTAAAGTTAAAGGACTCTGTGGCCATGGCCCATGTTAATAACATTATTGGGTGGAGCCATTTTAGCAAGCAACAAATAGATAGTGCGTATTACTATTATTACAAAGCGTCTAAATTGTTTTCGGATTTAGATTTAAAGAAAAATTATGCCGAAACCCTGTTAAACATGGCAGACATACAGTTCATGGAAAAAGACTATCTGGGGGCCGAAAGCAATGCGGTAAGGTCTATAAGGTTGTATCAAACATTTCCAAAATCTGAAGCCAATCTCGATGCCCTTTGGGCGTTGTACAATTTGCTGGGCATTATTTCCGACGAACTAGACCAATACGACGATGCGATTAACTACCATAAAGAGGCTCTGTCCTATAGCGACCAGATAGCAGACAATACCTTATACACCATTTACTCGAATAGCAACATAGCTTTAATCTATAAAAAGCAAGAGAAGTATAACCAGGCCTTAAACATTTACCAAACCTTAAGTAGTAACAAGCAAGAGCTGTTAAAAGAGCCTTCAAACTATGCGTTAATCTTGGGAGACTACGCCTTTGTAAAGCACTTGTCGGGCAAATACCCAGAAACAGAGGTGAAGAGCATGCTAAGAAAAGCGTATCGGGTTAGCGATAGCATTCAGGATTTTTACAGCATCATGTCGGTTTCTTTAAATGCGGCACAATATTATTTGGACATCAATCAAAAGGATTCTGCCTTGGTTTTTGCCAATAGGGCGTATCAATTGGCTGAGGAGACCAATACCAATAATGTGATATTAAAAACCCTTTTGTTAAAGTCTAAGATAGAGCCCCCACAAAGGGCGACAGATTATTTAAGCCGTTACGTGGCTATTAGCGATAGTTTGCAACACAAGGAGCGAGCCATTAGAAACAAATTTGCCAGAATTGAATTTGAAACAGATAATTTAAAGGAAAAAAATAGGCAAATTGCCCGAGAGCGTATGTGGTTTATGGTTTTGTCGGCAGGCTTAATATTTACACTAGTCTTGCTGTATATTATTGTTTCGCAACGGGCCAAAAACAGGCAATTACAGCTTGTGCAGCAGCAGCAGCTTGCCAACGAAGAGATTTATAATTTAATGCTTTCGCAACAAGACAAAATTGATGAAGCGCGAATTTTGGAAAAGAAGCGCATTTCAGAAGAGCTTCACGATGGCATTTTAGGGCGGCTTTTTGGTACCCGATTAAGTTTAGACAGTTTAAACATGATGGTAACGCCAGAGGCCATTAACAACCGCAATAAATATATTGAAGAACTAAAGCATATCGAGCAGGACATAAGAAAGGTATCGCACGATCTTAATACCGATTTTGTTAGCGGCTCCAGTTTCTTCAGCATTATAAAATCTTTGGTAGAAACACAGTGCCTAGCCTATGGCTTAGACTATCAACTAACCAATGACGATGATATTGATTGGGATGCTGTATCGAATAAAACAAAAATCCATTATTATAGAATTGTCCAAGAGTCGTTACAAAACATCTACAAGCACGCCAATGCCACGCGGGTTGAGATTAGTTTCCAACGAAAAAGAGGAACCGTTTGCCTAAAAATTACCGATGACGGCTTAGGTTTCGATATTAACAAGTCTAAAAAAGGCATAGGTTTAAAAAATATGGCCTCGCGCGTAAGCGATGTAGGCGGTAAATTAAAAATAGACTCAGCCATTAATTTAGGAACAACGGTTACCGTAAGGGTGCCTGTTTAAAACAAGATACATGACACATAATGTTATACGAATATTAATGACCGATGATCACCCCATTATTATAGAGGGATATCAGAACACGCTTTTAGCCACCAAAAAGCCCGATCAAGAGCTTAAGATAGATATAGCCAATAATTGCGACCAATCATTACAATACATGCAAGAGGCCATAAAAAAAGAACGCCCTTACGATGTGCTTTTTATGGATATTAGCTTGCCACCATCATCCGATGGCAAATATACTTCGGGCGAAGATCTGGCCATTCATGCTAGAACCCTAATGCCCAATGCTAAAATAATTATCTTAACTATGTTTAACGAATCTTATCGAATACACAATATTGTTAAACGTATAAACCCCGAAGGCTTGCTCATTAAAAGCGACTTAACCTCAAACGAGCTATCAAGCGCTTTCCAGGCGGCCTTAAAAAACCCGCCCTTTTATAGCGGTACTGTTAATAGCTTAATACGAAAAACCATCTCTGCCGATATGGAAGTAGACGATGTAAACCGTAAAATCCTGCACCTCCTATCGCAGGGGATAAAAACAAAAAGTTTAAAAGAGCATATCAATTTGTCTATGAGTGCCATTGAAAAGCGTAAAAAACACTTAAAGGAAATTTTTTTGGTTCAAGATGGCAGTGACGAAACTTTACTAAACGAAGCGAGAAAAAATGGCTTTTTATAAGATTTATAATAAATAAGCTTTTTTATGGGTGAAAGTACAAGTGGTAAGTGTGTCTTAGGTCTTGGTATCACTGTGAATTACGGTTTTTCCGTAATTTTTTTGCGGAAAAACCGTAAAGGTGTTAATAAGATAAATACTACCTTTGTTTAAGTCAACAGCATAAAATTAATTAATCCCTCAAGAAGATATTGTTGATAATAGCATTTACAAGAGCCTTATGGTGAAAAACCGTAAGGCTCCTTCTTTTTTTAGAAAGAAAAAATCGCGTCGGCGTGTTCTACAAAAACCTTAATGTATATGCCCAAGTACACCACGGCGACAATAAACTTTAAAAAGGTGCCAGTTAAAAACCCCAAAAACGAACCAAAAGCTGCCTTGGTTGCCATTTTAGAATCCGTTTTGTTAAACAACTCACCAATTAAAGCCCCAACAAAGGGCCAGATAATAATGCCAAAAATGCCCAACACAGGAAAGAATATGGCGACAATTAACCCAATGGTTGTGCCTACCATGCCTTTGCGGCTGCCGCCAAACCTCTTAGTCCCCATAGCCGGAATAATATAATCCAATACAAACACCAATAGGGCAATTACAAGGGTAATGCCCAATACCCACCAGTTGTCCTCAACAGCTTTTGTAAGATACAATAACAACAAGCCTACCCAACTAATTGGCGGTCCCGGTAAAATGGGTAAAAAGCTGCCTATAATGCCTGTTAAGACAAACAATAAACCAACTATAGAAAGAATAATGTCCATAAAAATGTTTTGCTATAAGACGAAGATAACGATAACATGTTACAAATAATTAACTAAATTATTAGTTTAAACTAAATAATTAGTTATATTTGTGTTATTCAACTAAAATATTAGTTAAAAATGAGGCAGCTTACAAAAGCAGAAGAACAAATCATGCAAGTGCTTTGGCAGTTACAAAAAGCTAGTGTAAAACAGTTAATAAAACAACTGCCAGATCCTAAGCCTGCATACAATACCGTGTCTACTATTGTTAGAATATTAGAGAGCAAGGGATTTGTAGACCACGAAAAGCAGGGTAAAGGCTACTTGTATTTTCCTGTGGTAAAAAAGCAGGATTATAGCAACCAAAGCTTGCATACGTTGGTTGAGAATTATTTTCAGGGGTCGTTTAAAAGCATGGTGTCGTTTTTTGTAAAGAAGAACGATATTAGTTTAAGCGAGTTAGAAGCAGTGTTAAAAGACATCGATAAAGAAGAAGACGCATGATACATTATATCATTCAAATAATGGCGTACCAATTGCTTTTCCTGTTGGTTTACGATGGTGTTTTAAAACGGGAAACCTTTTTTAACTGGAACAGGGGGTATCTTTTAACAACCTCAATTTTGGCAGTCATTATACCCTTTATCAAAATCGATTGGTTTAAAACAGCCATCCCGCAGGATTATGTTATCAGGCTTCCAGAGGTTTTTATAGGGAATGCCAAGCCAATAGCCTTAAATCCGGTGGTTATAGACGCACAACAAGCAATCGATGTTCAATGGTCTTGGAGTAGCCTACTGGTTTTAGGTAGCGGTGTTATGTTTTTTGTGTTTTTGCGTAAGCTTTTCGAAATCTTCAAAAGCTACAAAGCGGGCGAAAAACAGCAGGCTAACGGGGTTACAATTGTAAAAGTAGCCAACAGCAAAACCGCTTTTTCGTTCTTTAACCACATTTTTATTGGCGATTTAATTGAAGAACAAGAGCAACAAACCATTTTAAAGCACGAATGGGTTCACGTCACGCATAAACACTCTTGGGACATGTTGCTTTTCGAGTTCTTTAAAATGGCGTTTTGGTACAATCCGTTGGTTTATATGTATCAGCATAGAATGACCGAGCTTCACGAGTTTATCGCCGATAAAGAAGCCGCCAAGCAACAGGGCAAAAAACAGTATTACTTGAGTTTGTTATCGCAAACATTCAACACCAAGAAAATAGCTTTCATCAATCCATTTTTTAAACAATCATTAATCAAAAAACGAATCGTTATGTTACAAAAATCAAAATCAAAACAAGTTAATTTATTTAAGTACGTTCTTTTAGTACCCATGGTACTAGCCATGTTGGTGTATGCGTCATGCTCTCAGGACAACACAGCTGTTTCAGCTGAAGAAGCACCCCAGCAGCAATCTATTTTAGCGCATATCGAGGCTTTAAAGGAATCGATCGCAGCAAAAGGAACCATGACCCCAGAAGAGGAAAACGCCTTAAAGGCCCTTGTCGTACTAACGTCGGAAGAAGGTCTGAACCATGCCTATTACGATGCGGTGAAAACCGACATTGAAATACCGTTTGGTGTGGTTGAAAAAGTACCCCAATTTACCGATGCCGACTGCCAAGGAGATAAAAAGGTAAAAACCGAATGTTTTAATTGGAAAATGAATGCGTTAATCTCGGGTAATTTTAATACAGACATCGCAAAAGGGCTAGGATTAACAGGTCTTCAAAAAATAGCGGTATACTTTAAAATAGATGCCAATGGCCATGTAACCGATGTAAAATGTCGTGCGGCACACCCAGAGCTAGAAAAAGAAGCCAAGCGCGTAGTAAACCTATTGCCACAAATGATTCCTGGTGAACAACAAGGTAAAAAGGTTGCCGTGGCCTATTACCTGCCCATAAAGTTTCAGGTGAATGATTAGAATAATTTTTGCCTGCATATTGCTGTGCTATGTTAAAACCGAAGCCCAAACTTCGGTTTTAACTAAAGCAGATAGTTTGTATGCGCTTGGCAATTATAACAAGGCCATTACACTTTACAAAACCCAACCGCCCAATGCCAAAACTGGGAGTAAAATAGCTGCCGCTTACGAGGCCTTAGGCCATTACGATAAAGCGTTGGCGTATTACAAAACCAGTGTACAGGCAGACAGCAGTAAGTTGTTAACCAGATATAAGTATGCTAAGTTACTTGCTAAGACTAAAAAGCAAACGTTGGCAGAAAGTGAGTTTAAAGCCTTAATATCTACCGATTCTCTTAACCCTAATTATCAATATCAATTAGGGTTAGTTTACCAACAAGAAAATGATTCGCTGGCCATGGTTGCGTTTAAAAAAGCGTTCAAATTAGACACAACCCACCAAAAGGCTATTTTTAAAATAGCCAAATACCATTTGGTACAACGCCAGCCAGATTCGGTTGCCCATTACACCAATATAGGACTGTCTTCTTATGAAAACAATGTGGAATTAATAAGCCTAAACGCACAAAACGACTATTATAAAGGCGACAACCACAGCGCGATATCCGGTTTTGAGAAGTTGTTGGAGCTCAACGAAAAAACGTTGTTTATTTATGAAAAACTAGGAACCTGTTATGCCAATACGTATAATTACGCAAAAGCGATTGCCTATTTTGAAGAGGCTCTTAGCATAGCCCCGGAAAAACCTGGAAATGTATTTAATCTAGGGATGGTTTATGCTCATTTAAAACAGTTTAAAAAGGCAGAAACTTATATTAAAAAGGCCATTGCGCTGCAGGATGTGCCTCTAGGCAACGAATATCTGCAACTAGGCCTTCTATATAATAGACAGAAAAAGTACAATAAAGGCATCGCGGCTTTTGAAACAGCAATACAGGAAGCACCAGAAAATGAACGCGCCATATTTTTTCTTTTAAATACAAAAGCAGAAGTGCTTACGCATATTGACGATAAGATTAAACTGCATGAATCGTTTTTAAAAAAGTACCCCAAAAGCAGTTCCGAGGCAATCGTAAAGTACAGGTTAAGCAAGCTAAAAGAAGAAAAGTTTATGCAGGGTAAATAATAAAATCCAAAAAAATTGTACTTTTCGCTTTCATAGCGGTTTATGAAAAAGTTAACGACAGTTTTATTGGTTTTAAGTTTGACGTCTTGTAATCATTTCAACGTTAAAAAAATATCTTCCGAGAGCATTTTAAGCGAAGAGCTTAAAACATTTAATTGGAAAGATGTCGATGAGTATCCTTCATTTGCTTCTTGCGACAGCACGTTCGAAAATGAAGCGCGCAAGCAATGCTTTACACAAACGTTGGTCGGTACCATTACAGAACAATTGGCCCATAAACATGTCGAAGTTTCAGAACATGTAACCGATACCGTGCTCATGCGCTTTCAAATTTTGCATACAGGTGAATTAAAGGTGCTAAATGTAAAAGCCAGTGCATTAACGTATAAAGAAATTCCCAATATAGACAGCCTGTTAATAGGAGCATTAGATTCGTTGCCTAAAATCTATCCAGCTGTAAAGCGTTCGCAACAGGTAACTACAGAGTTCGATTTGCCTGTGGTTATTCATGTCGACTAAAACTTAATGGCCAATTTGCGCATAAGCCTTAAAATTTCAACATAAAGCCATACTAAAGTCACCAGCAGCCCCCAAGTGGCTAGCCATTCTTTATACTTTGGTGCTCGGTTTTTATGGCGTTCAATAAAATCGTAGTCCAACAATAAAGATAACGAGGCTACAATGGCCGCAACCACGTTAAAAATAATAGCCACCCAAGACGTGCCCCAAATAAAGGTTTTAATGCCGAAAAAATTCAGGATGAAAGAAATAAGGTACACCACAAAAATGGTTGCAGCGGCTGTAATAATAACACTTCTAAACTTTTTTGTAACAACAATAATGCGGGTTTGGTATAGCACAAGGGTTGTAAAAAAAGCAACAATGGTAACGCCAATGGCTTGGTAAGGCATGTCTGGAAATTTAGCTCTTACGTAAGCCGAAAACCCGCCTAAAAAACACCCTTTGGTAATGGTGTAAAGCGGCACCAGAATATGCGCCCAATGTGTTTTGTACGATATGATAACACTTATAATAACCGATCCAATAAGTCCTCCGTAAGTAAACCAACTCACATCTACTCCCTGTTCGTGCAGGGTCCAAATGCCAAACGTTACTGCCATAATGGCCATGATGCATAGCACGGATTTAATAAAAATACCCCTAACGGTCATGGTTGAAGTGTGCTGGCCGTTATCGTTCCAAAAGTAAGGGGTAAACGCCGGATTGGAGGTTTTTAGATGAAACGCCATCTTATAAAATCATCTTAAAGCCTAAAGAAACATCGGTCGAAAAATGGTTAGGGCTGTCTAAAAAAACCGCCACAAGGTTATGGTATCCAAAGGTAATGAACCCGCGGTTGCTAATCCGGTAATCGGCACCAATACCAAAAATAAAAGGTGCATCGAAGTTGGTTTTCGACTCGCTAACCTTAACCACTTGTGCCTGGCTATCGGTATAAACGTAGGTTGCTTTGGTAAAGCTTAGGGTAGCAAATGTGGCATTGGCATAAACCCCAACCTTTGGAGTGCTTATAAACCGGAATCTGTACCCAAGGGACAACTCAGTTTTGGAAAACCCGAAGTCTTCATTCTCAAAGGCATGATAGGCTTGAAAGAAGCCAGAGTGTCGAGGGTTTTCTTTGTTGGAAATAACTTCTAGTTCGCTGCCAAAAAGGGGTGATATGTCGTTGTTGAGATTGTCGGAAAAAGGGAAATTGGTAAGGCCGCCAAAAAAACCTAAACGCAGTTGGGGCTTAGGCTTTTTAATAACCGATTGGTACGATACATCGGCAGTGCCATTGTACAAATCAATCACTGCTTTTAGGTCGGGAAGCGTTAGGTTAACGTCGGCTACAGAAATATTATACCCAGCATCCATAAGCTGTGTTAAGGTTGCTTTGTATTCTTCCTGATATTTGTTGTTTTCGTCTTTCGTGTTTTTTAGTTCGTGAATCTTGCCGTCTTGGGCTTTAACAAAGTACCGGTATTGGCCACCGATAATGTTCCAAAGCAAACTTAAATGGCCTTCAACTTCGGTTTTCAGTTCTAGCGCTTCACTCTCTATAGTATAGGTTTTTTGTCCGTAAGTAAAGGAGAGGCCACAGATAAAAATCACAGCAAAGACATACTTTTTCATAAGAAAGTAGATTGGTTTAAGTAAACTTAACAAAAATAAACGAGAGTGTGTTTATTTTTTAAAGGTTCTGCCTTTCCATTTATAAGAGCCAAATATTGAGGTAGAAACTACCAAAAGGGTTAAAAAAGGGTATAATACACTGCTTAAAATATAGGCGCGTAAGGCCGTTTCTTGCTTAAAAAAACGCGTAGCTTTAAACAAGAGCAAAAAGTCTATTAAAAACTTTAAGCAGAACAACTTAAATAGGGTATGTCCATTAAAATATCCTGCTAAAGCAAGTATGCCAATACTTATAAGTCCGCCGTTAACCAGTAACACAATAAGGCCTGTTAGTTTGGCAAAAGCACTTTTGTAGTGGCTGGATTTGGCAGCCCAACGAACACGCTGATAAAAGAAATGTTTAAACGTCCTTTCTGGAGTGGTGGTTACCGTGGCTTTAAGCTGTTTTAAGTAGCGAACCTCTTTAGGGAAAGCGGTCAAGGCTTTTTGTAGTAAGAAAACATCATCACCACTGGCCATGTGGTTATTGTCTGAAAAACCACCAATTTTTGAAAAAACCGATGTGTGGTACCCCAAATTAGCCCCATTGGCCATAAAGGGCTTGTTTATGCCAAAACTGCCCATAGTGCTGGCTTGTAAACTTAAAACATCAAGGCATTGAAAGCGTTTAAAAAAAGTCGTGGTCTTATGTAGTGTAACGGGGGCTACAATAACTTTTGGGGCTTGTTTCTGGATAAACTCATCAAAGCAATCTAGCCAGAATTTAGGCAATTGGCAGTCGGCATCTGTGGTAATAATCCAAGCGTTCTTGGCCGTTTTAATGGCCGCGGTAATGGCATCTTTCTTTGGCGATGGCGATTGGCGGTGGTTGGTAATAATGCGGTACGTCATGGGGGTGTCCTGCAAGGCGGCATGAATGATTTCAGTAGAGTGGTCTGTGGAATCATCATCAACAAAAATAAGTTCAAAAAAAGCAGGTGGGTAGTTTAATGATGTAATCGATTTGAGTAATAACGGTAGGTTTTTGGCCTCGTTTCTAAACGGGATTACTACCGAAAATCTATTAACAGCCGTGAGGTCTTCCAAAGGAAATTCCTTAACCTTATCAAATCCCAAGGCAAAGCTGCCTATAACGATAAGGTACAGTAAAAAAAGAATAAGGACGATGGTGGTTAGCATTTAATCCGATTTTGGAAATTTAAAATGTAATACATAATAACTGCCTAAAATACTGGGCAGGGCAAAGTTTAAAACCCACATAATGGTTACCGTGCTAAGTACAGTAATGGCGTTTACGCCCAAAAGCCCAAACAAATACACCGAAATACTGCCTTTTATAACCACATCAAAAATAGCAAGACTAGGAATAATAGAGGCGAGTAAGTACATGCTACTTATCATAATCATGGCATGGAAATATGTTATGGGAACATTAAAGAGTCGCAAGAGCCAGTAAAATTGAAACGAAAAAATAGCATACCTAACAAACGCTAAACATAAGGCGTGCATGAGTTTGGGTTTAGGAAAAGTTTTAAAAAACGAAATTAACTTGGGCCATGTTTGGCCTTTAATGCTGTTAAGACCGAAGCCTATAATGCTGCCAATTAAAACCATTAGGGTAACTATTTTAAGGGCCTTTTTTAATGCAAGCTCTACATTAAAATGCGCTTGTAATAAAACAAGCCCCGCAAGCCCCAGCACAAATGTAATGCCCATTTGGGTGGCATTGTTTAGGAGGTTAAGCAGTAAAATGCGCTTTTTTAGTGGGGGGGCAAAGTACATGGCCTTGGCACCGTAATCTCCAATACGGTTGGGTGTAAACAACGAAGCTGTTAAGGCGCCTAAGGTTTGCTCGGTAGCATGCTTTAAGGATATAGGCGTAACCCATTGCACCAAGGTTTTCCATTTTAAAATTTCAAAAAACCAGTTAAGACTGCTTAAACCAACTAAAAATGCTATATTTTTTATTGAAAAAACTCGGTTTTGGTGTAAAAACCCTAAAAAAGCATCGAAACTTAGGGTGTTGTTTTGGGCTATTTTTAAGTAGATAAAGTAAAAAGCACCAACAACTAGACTTAATTTAATAAGCACAACAAAGAATTGCTTAGTTTTGTATGAAAGCGCTCTAAAGGGCATACCGCAAATTAAACCATTTTAATAATATGATTTTATATTCTATAGTGCATAAGCGCATATTATTCTTATTACTTACGTTTTTGGTCACTAGCATGGCATTTTCACAGTTGGAAACCAGTAAATGGAAAGCCCAAATAGGACTGGGGGTTAACCACGCTTTCTCAGACGGGTTTGTCGATGGGTTCGAGGCTAAAAGCATCAACTTTCCAACGGTAAATCTAGGGATTCAGCATATGTTTTCACGGCAATTTGGGGCAAAACTGGATTATGGGTTCAATAGAATTTCCAATGAAAGCCAAACGCCGGAGTTTAAATTAAACTATTCTAGAATAAACGCACAGGCCGTTTACGATCCCACTTCAAAGTTGCGTTTTCTGCCAGCCCAAATGGGAGTAGTAACTCATGCAGGCCCCGGGTACTCTTTTGTTAAGCCACTAGGGGTGTATGCCGATAACGACCTGTCTTTTTTTAATGTTATGGCAGGGTTTGAGGTTCATTATGGCGTAACGCAACTTATGACCATCTATAGCGATGTGTCCTATATTTATGGATTTGCAAAAGATTTTAATCCCATGGCGACAGGTTATGGGGCGTTTAACGGAAACCTGCTCACGGTAACCCTTGGCGTGTCTTTTTCTTTAAGTGGGTGTTATTATTGTGATTAATGAAACAGGAACGTATCATATTGGGAATTGATCCCGGAACAACCATAATGGGATTTGGCCTTATAAAAGTAACGGGTAAAACCATGACTTTTATGCAGCTAAACGAATTGGATTTAAAAAAATACACCGACCACTATTTAAAGTTGAAATTTATTTTTGAACGTACCATAGCATTAATAGAGGCCTACCACCCCGATGAAATAGCCATCGAAGCGCCTTTTTTCGGGAAAAACGTACAGAGCATGCTTAAACTAGGGCGGGCTCAAGGAGTGGCCATGGCAGCAGGGCTTTCCAGAGAAATTCCCGTTACCGAGTATTCCCCAAAAAAAATAAAAATGGCCATTACCGGAAACGGCAACGCTAGTAAGGAGCAAGTGGCTAAAATGTTACAAAGCACATTAGGCCTAAAAACCTTACCTAAAAATCTAGATGCAACCGATGGCCTAGCGGCGGCCGTATGCCACTTTTATAACCAAGGTCGGGTTGATGTTGGAAAAAGCTATTCGGGTTGGGAAAGCTTTGTAAAGCAAAATCCTTCAAAAATCAAGAAATAAATAGCGCATGGCCGGGATTTATATTCACATACCTTTTTGTAAACAGGCGTGTTATTACTGCGATTTTCATTTTTCAACGTCCCTTAAGAAAAAAGGCGACCTGCTTTGGGCGTTAAAAAAAGAACTGCAACGCCGCAAAAAGGACCTGCAAGACCAAACTGTCGAGACCATTTATTTTGGTGGAGGAACTCCTAGTTTACTAACGGTTCAGGAGCTGAAAGGGTTAATCGATGAGGTGTACCGTAATTTTAAGGTTGCTAGCCATCCGGAAATCACGCTAGAGGCCAATCCAGATGATTTGGTTTCAGAGAAAGCACAACCGGAAACAACCGTTAAGGCCTATAAAGAAATAGGGATAAACCGGCTTTCCATCGGGATTCAGTCTTTTTTTGAAGACGATTTAAAAAGCATGAACCGCGCCCACACAGCAAACGAAGCCAAGCGGTGTTTAGAAACAGCGACCAAGCACTTCAATAACATTACCATCGATTTAATCTACGGCATCCCAAACATGAGCCTCGAGAAATGGCAGAACAACCTGCAACAGGCCTTTGCTTTTGGCATTAACCACATTTCCAGTTATGCTCTAACCGTCGAGCCTAAAACCGCTTTAGAACGCTTTATAAAAAAAGGGGATTACCCGCCAATTAACGATGCTTTAGCTCAGGAACACTTTAACTGCTTGGTTGCGGCAACCCAAGAGCAGGGCTTTGTACATTACGAAATTTCAAACTTTGGAAAGCCCAATTACTTTTCCAAACACAATACAAGTTACTGGCAAGGCAAGCCGTATTTAGGAATAGGGCCTTCGGCACATTCGTTTTCTGGGCAAGTTCGCAGTTGGAATGTAGCCAATAACACCAAATATATTAAGGGGCTTATGGCAGGCAAACTGCCTCGAACTGTAGAAACACTATCGGTGGCCGATCGATACAACGAATATGTGATGACAGGACTGCGAACCATTTGGGGCATTTCTTTGAATAAAGTAACGCAGGATTTTGGTGAAACTTTTAAAGAACATCTTTTACACGAGGCCGAAGTTTTTATGCAACAAGACCTTCTGGCAATTGCTTTGCAGGATTCGCATGTAGCGAAAGACCATGCGGAAAGGCTGGTTATTACCGAGAAAGGCAAATTTTTAGCCGATGGTATTGCCTCTCAATTGTTTTACATTAATTAACCCAAACAATCGCGATAAATTGGTGGCGTAGAGTAAGTGTTAAAGTCTTGTTTTAAAACAAGCCCAGAGTGGCGGGCATTTTTAATTTTATGTTATTTTGTAAATCCAATAAATTTGGTATACTGTATTTAGAAAAAAACAACTTATGATTGCAACAATAGAGACCAACTCGAAAAAATATAAAATAGACCTAACCAAACCCCTTGATATTTCTATCCCTATGCGGGCTTCAGAAAACAATGTCAATGCCTGGTACCAAGCGCCTCCAAAAATAACTCCCGTTACCGATAGCGATTGGGTGGGGAGTGTAGCACAAGGGGCTGCGGTAAATTTTAACAATGTGTTTTTTAATCCGCATGCGCATGGCACACATACCGAATGTGCCGGGCACGTAACACCAAAAGTCCATTCGGTAAATAGCAACCTTAAACAGTTTATGTTTTTGGCCGAGGTGATAACGGTAGCTCCCGAAAAGAAAGGACGGGACTTTGTAATTTCAAAAAAGCAAATCCAATTTGCCTTGGGCAATAAAAAACGTCAAGCTTTGGTTATTCGAACAATTCCAAATACTTCAGAAAAACTAAACACCCAATACTCGCATACCAATCCGCCTTATTTATTGGCAGAAGCAGCGGTTTATTTGCGCGAAAAAGGCGTGAAGCATTTATTGATTGATTTGCCTAGTGTAGATCGGGAAGAAGACGAAGGCGTGCTTGCGGCTCACCATGCGTTTTGGAATACAGAAGGCAAATTGCGGTTGGACGCTACCATTACAGAAATGATTTTTGTACCCAACCACGTTCAAGATGGGACACATTTTTTAAACCTGCAAATAGCACCGTTCGAAAACGATGCCAGCCCAAGTAAACCGGTATTGTACCAAATTATAGAGTAGGTGGGTAACGGTAAAAACAAGGACTGACAGAATCTTATCAGATTCAAATGATTAGGGTTTTAAAATATTTTTGATAATTTTAAACATACACATTCAAAAACCAAAGAAAACAACCTATGGAGATTTTTATTGGGCTTATAGTGGGCATCTTGGCATCGATGTTGGTGCTTTGGTTGTTTCAGCGTAGAAATGCAAAAGTACGGGTGCAAACCCAATCGGTTATTTTGTTGGAGCGCATAAAAAAGGTTTACAAATTTATAACGGTCGAAGGAGATTTTGCCGAAATTTACCATTACGAAGATGCTAAAGATCGGTTTTTAAACCTGCTTAGCTCTAAGAAAAAAGCGTTGGTGGTTATTAATGCCAAAGCCCAGGTAGGCTACGACTTTTCTAAAGTGCAGCTCAAGGCCAATACCAAGCTAAAAACCATCGTAATACAGAGTTTTCCCCAGCCCGAGGTGCTAGGCGTACAAACCGATTTGAATTATTACGACAAGAAAGATGGGATGTTTAATAAGTTTGAAGCTTCAGATTTAACTGGCCTAAACAAAGCTGCAAAGCAACATATTTTAGATAAAATACCAGAAAGCGGTCTGTTTCAGGTGGCGCAAAAGGAAGCCATGGAAGCCATAGCATTAATTGAAAATATTGTGCAAACCATTGGTTGGAAACTAGATTATTCGGCTTTGGAAATAGAAGAAAACCACAAGCCGCTTTTACCGTGAATATCGAGCAATTATACCATTATTGTTTAAACAAAAAAGGCGTTACAGAGCACTTTCCTTTTGATGATAATGTTTTGGTGTTTAAAGTTCTGGGTAAGATGTTTTTGCTTACAGGATTGGATAGCTGGGAAAAGAACGAAGCGGCCATAAACCTAAAATGCGATCCCGATTATGCGCAAGAACTTCGTGAAACCTATGAAAGTGTGGAGCCCGGATACCACATGAGCAAAAAACATTGGAACACCGTAAAACTTTATAAAAACGAACTCTCACCACAGTTAATAAAAGCATTAATAGACTTGTCGTATCAGCTGGTTCTGGATAGTTTGCCTAAAAAAACACGAGATACATTGCTGTAAGAGCATTAAAGTAGTTTTTTTAAAAACTAACTGATAGTCATAAGCTTATTTTGTATATTTGTGCTGCCTTGTATTTAAGACTTCACCAGCAAGGTCAATAGCAATTAGCCTAATTATTGGGTTGTCCCAAGACAAATTTAGTGTCGAAAATTTAACATTTATACTAACTCTAATTGCATTATTATGAAAACAAACCAACACGTTTTAGCTGCAATACTAACGGTATTGCTATTGTTTACTGCCCCCGTTTTGTCGCAAGATGAACAGACCAGACCAGAATTTGTTGTTGTTACAACCATGCACAGGAACATGGACAACGACGATTTTGATAGGGAAGAATGGCTGGCAACAGAGAAGGAGTTTGTGGATAAGGTTATCAGGAAAAACGATCACATTGTTACTTATGGCGTTTACCCTCACCTGTTTACAGACGATAATACCGAAATTTTATTTGTTCGTGTGTACCGTACTTGGAACGACATTCTCTTGGCAGCGGAGAAAAATGGCGAATTTATTGAATCGGGTTGGCCAGACAAAGCCAAAAGAGAAGCTTTTTTTGAGAAAAGAGCAAAATATTATTCGCCCGTACATTCCGATGAAATTTACGGAACAATGGATCACGCCAAACTTTTTGAAGGGGACATGACCGACGATACTGTAATTTATGTTAGAAAAAACTACTTTGCCTTTCCAGAAGACGGAAGTTTTGAGGAGTTCGACAAATTCAACTCAGAGTTTGTTCAAAACGTGTTTTATAAAAACGAATACATAAAAGGGTATTACCCGCACTCCCATAGATATGGCGCCAATAGCAGCGACTTTATAGAGGCCTTCTATCTGGACTCTCTAGACAATCTGGGTAAGATGTTCGACAGAAATGACGAACTTACCAAAGCGTACTACAACGAGGCTAGAAGAAAAGAGTTAGGCAAAAAAAGCCGGAAATATTTTACAGGGGTACATGCCGATGCCCTCTACTCGGTCGTTCCAGAATTAAGAAAATGAAAGCACAATAGCCAACCAAGCAAAAGAGCACTTAAGGCGTTATTTCTCTTTAAGTGTTCTTTTTATTTTTCATAGCTTTTTGAAAAGTGTATTTTTGCATTTTAAGATAAAACAATGCAAGTATTACAAACCCTTCAAGACCGTAGCAACTCAAGCTGTGAACTTTGTGGTTCGCAAGAGCGTTTAAAAGCACATACTTTACCACCTTCATTAACAGAAACCGTAGACAATAGTTTATTGGTGTGCAGCACCTGTTTAGATCAAATGGAAGGGGTTCAAGATATGGATGCCAATCACTGGCGATGCTTAAACGACAGCATGTGGAGCGAGCATAAAGCTGTTCAGGTAGCGGCTTGGCGTATGTTGCAACGTTTACGCCAAGAAGGCTGGCCGCAAGATTTGCTGGACATGATGTACCTAGACGATGAAACCATGGCGTTTGCAAAAGAAACAGGCGATCATAAGGATGAGAGCGAAAAAATTATCCACAGAGATGCCAATGGTACAGTGTTAGAAACCGGAGATGCTGTAGTGCTAATTAAAGACCTAAAAGTAAAAGGGTCTAGCATGGTAGCCAAACAAGGTACGGCCGTTAGAAACATACGCCTGGATCGTGAAAATGCAACCTACATTGAGGGCAAGGTAGATGGGCAGAATATTGTAATTGTAACCGAGTTTGTTAAAAAGCTATAGGTTTTAGCACGACATATCGGCAATAATTTTCCATTGCCCGTCCAACTTTTTAAAGATAATGATAAACACCCCATTGCTATTGCCAATGCGACGTGTTAAATGGTACTCGCCCATAACGTAGTAGGTGTCGTTTTCAATTTTAGTAAGGTCGTTAATAACAAATTTTAGTTCCCCACTTTCGGCTTTTGTGGGGTAATTTTTCTTGTAATTACTTAAGGTGTTCTCCCAGCCATAGGTTAGCCCTTGGCTACCGTAAAATTTTAAGGAATCGTTTTTCCAATACCCTTGCATAAACCCTTCAAGGTCGTGTTGGTTCCAGGCAATCTCTTGGGCCTTCAAGACCGCCATGATGGCTTTTTTTGCTGCCTGGGAGTTGGTTGGTTGGGGTTGCTCATGCTTGCAAGAAACTAGCAAGCCAATGCATATTAGGATATAGAAAAAAGGTTTCATGCCTAAAAGGTGTTATAATGAGCTTTAAATGTACTAACTATAAATTAAAGCGCCTTTTTTTGATGTTTAAAAAAAGCATCGGCTTGTAGCTGCATAAGCTCACGTGCTTTTTTGCGTTTGTAGGCATACAGGTCGTCTTCTTTGGCAATATCGTCGTAAATGCGGTTGTTAAGAGCCATGTCGGTGTTTAGTAACAATTTGCGCTCGTTTACTTTTTGTTCTACCCAGGTTTTTACGGCTGTTTCGGCATCTTCCAATTTAAAATCGTATTCGCCCTTAGGTGATAGCAGCTTGGCAAATATGGGTGAGGTTTCAATGGCCAAAAAGAGCAAAAAGATAAAAAACGAAGGCAGCCACGGCAATTGGTCAAGGGCATTTACCCGCGCCATTAAGCCATCAAAACCATTAATAATGGGTTGCGTGCTGCTAACATGAGCCTCATAGGCTGCTTTAAGGGCTGTAATTTGAGTTTCGGCTTCAGCTATTTTAGCGTTGTTATCGGTTTTAAGCTGTTGCAGTTCGGCCAAGGCTGCGTCATGTTTTTCGCGTTTTTCTTTATAAACAGGGCCTTTGCCTAGTTTCATGGTGCCAGAAGTGCCTTCGGCCTCAGAAATATAAGTGGCGTAAAGGGCATTTACTTTAGCTTCTTTAGTGGCTATTTGGTTTTCTAGATGTGTTATGTTGTTTTCCAGTTTTGTTATGTTGGGGGTATATTGCTGGGCGATTTGGGCTTGGTTGCTTAAGCTCATATCGTTTTTCTGTTCTAACAGCACATGGTTAATTTCTTTTTCAAAGATTTTTAATTCTAAGGGTTTAGAAATAACAATGGCAATAATAACGGCGAGTATAATTCTGGGCGAGGCTTGAATGAGTTCGTCGCGCTTACGCGAACGCTTTTTTATGGTTGAAACGATAAAACGGTCTAGGTTAAAAATGAGCAAACCCCAAACTAAGCCAAAAAATATGGCGGTTAATAGGTTGTCGAAAACAGTGTAAAGAGCATAACTTCCGGCTATAAATGCCATGACAGCCGTAAAGAAAACCGTGGCCCCAATGCCCGCGTATTTGTTTTGTTCGCCATTAGAACAGTGTTGAAGAATGCTTACATCTGATCCAGAGCAAAGGATGAAAAATTGTTTTAACATGATGGCTATTTTTTTTGATTGATAGACTATTAGAACGTGAACCCCAGTAATTTGTTACAAAATTTGGCGGTTATTTTCGTTTGGAAGCTAAGGTTTTGTCGATGTTTCCTAGAGAGAACTAAGAACGCTAGTGCCGTTTTTTGAAGCGAATTAAGGCGGGTGCTAAAAAGGAAGTGTTAGGGCAATACGGGCTTTTACGGCTTAAAAAAAAGCCCCACTTGGTAAAGCGAGGCTGTAGTTTGTTATTGAGACAGTTCGGCAAAATGCTTATAAAACCAAGGAATGGTTTCTATGCCTTTTAAATAATTCCAAACGCCAAAATGTTCGTTGGGCGAATGGATGGCATCGCTGTCCAGCCCGAAGCCCATTAAAATGGTTTTGCTTTTTAGTTCTTGTTCAAATAAGGCAACAATAGGAATACTGCCGCCGCTACGCTGTGGGATAGGCGTTTTGCCAAACGTTTGTTCGTAGGCTTTGCTTGCAGCTTGGTAACCTATACTGTCTATTGGCGTAACATAACCTTGACCACCGTGGTGAGGCGTTACTTTAACACGCACACTTTTAGGGGCAATACGTTCAAAATGGGATTGGAACAATGCGGTAATTTCCTCCCAGTCTTGATTAGGAACCAAACGCATCGATATTTTGGCATAAGCCTTACTAGGCAACACGGTTTTGGCGCCTTCGCCAATATAACCACCCCAAATACCATTAACGTCTAAGGTAGGACGAATGGAGTTGCGCTCGTTGGTGGTAAATCCTGTTTCGCCATGAACCGCATCAATATCTATAGATGCTTTGTACTGGTCTAGAGAAAACGGTGCTTCGGCCATTTTAGCGCGCTCTTCGTCGCTTAGTTCTTCAACTTTATCATAAAACCCAGGAATGGTAATGTGGTTGTTTTCATCGTGAAGTGAAGCAATCATGTTACTTAAAATGTTGATAGGGTTTGCCACGGCACCACCGTAAAGTCCAGAGTGTAAATCGCGATTTGGGCCGGTAACTTCTACTTCTACGTAGCTTAAACCGCGTAACCCAGTAGTAATAGAAGGCACATCTTTGGCAATCATTCCCGTATCGGAAATTAAGATAACATCGTTTTTAAGTTTGTCTTTGTTAGCTTTAATAAAACCGGCCAGGTGTTCGCTGCCCACTTCTTCTTCGCCTTCAATCATAAACTTCACATTACAAGGTAATTTTTGTTCTTTTACCATGTACTCTAGGGCTTTAACATGCATGTACATTTGCCCTTTGTCGTCGCAAGCACCTCGGGCAAAGATAGCGCCTTCTGGGTGTAGAGCTGTAGGCTTTATAACGGGGTTAAAAGGTTCAGAGTCCCAAAGGTCTAACGGGTCTGGGGGTTGCACATCGTAATGCCCATAAACCAATACGGTTGGTAGGTTGGGGTCTATAATTTTTTCGCCATAAACTATAGGGTGACCGTTGGTTGGGTGAATTTCAACCTTGTCGCAGCCTGCCAGTTCTAATTGTTCTTTAACGGCTTCGGCGGTTTTTTTAACCTCTCCCTTATAGGCCGAATCGGCACTGATAGACGGGATTTTAAGTAAGTCGATAAGCTCGTTTAAGAAGCGTTCTTTGTTGTTTTCTATATACGAATTGATGCTGTTCATAAGAAGATTTTGAATTTGTTTCAAAGGTACAAAATAGTGCAGACTTATTTTCGTGGATTTTGTTGTTTGTATATACAAAAGAATGTGTATATTTGCATCCACAATTTTGCGGATGTGGTGGAATTGGTAGACACGCTAGACTTAGGATCTAGTGCCGCGAGGCGTGGGGGTTCGACTCCCTTCATCCGCACCAGAAAGAGTTTCGAGATAATCGAAACTCTTTTTTTTGGCCTTATGTGCCGAAAATGCGTTTGGAATTCCCGGTTGTTTAGCGGTCATTGTAGATTGTTGTAACTTTGTTATAAATCTGAAAAAATATAACAGCGCCAGAATTTAAACGGATGAAACTAAAAATAAACAACACATTTACCACAGAACTTCCTGCCGATCCCGAAACCGAAAACCGGGTGCGCCAGGTAGAGAATGCCTGTTTTTCTTATGTGTTGCCTTCTAAAGTGTCAAGCCCTAAATTGGTACATGCCTCCAAAGGGTTGGCCAAGACTTTAGGCCTGTCCGAACAGGATGTAGCTTCAGAAACCTTTCTCAATCTTATGTCTGGCAATAGCGTTTACCCCAACACCAAACCTTATGCCATGGCCTATGGCGGACATCAGTTTGGGCATTGGGCAGGGCAGTTGGGCGATGGGCGCGCCATAAACCTGTTCGAGTTAGTTAACAATCACCAACGTTGGGCATTGCAGTTAAAAGGAGCGGGAAAAACACCCTATTCGCGTCAAGGCGATGGGTTGGCTGTGTTGCGTTCTTCCATTAGGGAGTATTTGTGTAGCGAAGCCATGCACCATTTGGGTATCCCGACAACGCGGGCGCTTTCGTTGGTGCTTACAGGCGATGAGGTGCTTAGGGATATGCTGTACAATGGACATCCGGAATACGAAAAAGGAGCTGTGGTATGTCGTGTGGCGCCAACATTTATTAGGTTTGGGAGTTTTGAGATTTTTGCAGCCCGCCAGGACCTTAAAACATTAACACAACTTACCAATTATACCATAACACATTTTTTTCCGCAGCTTGGGGCGCCTTCAAAAGCTACTTACACGCAATTTTTTTCTGAAGTATCTCGGCGCACGTTAAACATGGTCATCCATTGGCAACGTGTAGGCTTTGTACATGGGGTAATGAATACCGATAACATGTCGGTTTTAGGGTTAACCATAGATTATGGTCCGTACGGTTGGTTGGAAGGGTTTGATTTTGGTTGGACGCCCAACACCACCGATGCCGAAAACAAGCGCTACCGCTATGGCAACCAGCCCAATGTTGCCCTTTGGAATTTGTACCAATTGGCCAATGCTCTCTATCTCTTAATAGAAGATGCTAAGCCGCTGGAAGCTATTCTTAACCAGTTTAAAACCGATTTCGATAACCAATCGCTCGCCATGATGCGAAGCAAATTAGGCTTATACGAAAACAACCGTGAGGATAAAGTGCTAATCCAAGATTTAGAAACTAATTTGTTACTTGTTGAAACCGATATGACCATCTTCTTCAGAAAGCTTTCAGAATTTAAAAAGAATCATCCAGAACAGGGTGTTTCAATTGTTTCTGAAGCATTTTATGAGGGAACTATTTCAGAAGCTGTTGTTAAAACATGGGAAAACTGGTTTAAACGGTATGCCAAGAGGTTGCAGGAAGAAGCCCTTTCCGATGCAGATCGAGCAGAAAAAATGAATCGGGTAAATCCAAAATACGTCTTACGCAATTATATGGCACAATTGGCCATAGACGATGCGGATAAAGGCGATTATAAGTTGCTAGATGAATTGTTTTCGATGCTGCAAAACCCCTACAGCAACCAGCCTGAGTATGAAAAATGGTTTGCCAAACGCCCTGAATGGGCCAGACATAAGGTGGGGTGTTCTATGTTATCGTGCAGTTCTTAATATATTTGTAAAAACAGTTTTTAATGACATCAATAGATGATTTATACCAGGTGCTTCACCTAAACCAAATTGAAGCGTTGCGTTTTGAAGGCATTAGTAAAACCGTTGGCAGTCCCAATGTGTTTGGCGGCCAGGTTTTGGCACAGGCTTTAAATGCAGCTTACCGCTCCATAAACAACGGACGTATTTTACACTCCATGCATTCGTACTTTTTAGAGGCAGGCGATCTTAATTTGCCCATAACTTACGATGTGGGGGTTATGCGCGATGGCAGTAGTTTTTCGGTGAGGCGCGTAACGGCAAGCCAGAACGACAAGCTTATTTTTATACTATCGGCATCTTTTCATAAAAAAGAAGACGGCTACAGCCACCAAATGGATATGAAACAGGAGGTGAAACCACCAGAAACCTTATTAAGTTGGGACGATATGCTTGAGCAATTTGGCGATACCCTGCCGTTAAAAACCAAAACCTTTCTGGAAATTCCCAGGCCTGTTTCCTTTAAACCAACCCAAATCACCAATCCATTCGAAAAAAAGGACTTGCCACCTTATATGGATGTTTGGTTTAAGGTAAAAGGCGATGCATCGGCCTACGATTTGGCGACAAAACAACAGATTTTAACCTACATTTCAGATTATAATATTTTAGCAGTGGCCTTGCACAGGCATGCCAGTAAAGCCCATTGGGGAAATACGCAAACGGCCAGCTTGGACCATTCGATGTGGTATTATCGCGATTTCGACTTTAACGATTGGATGCTCTTTTCTATGGATACGCCAAATACCTCGAATGCCAGAGGATTTGCTAGAGGCAATATTTATACTCGGGACGGTGTTTTAGTGGCTTCGGTAACACAAGAAGGGTTAATGCGGCCTTTAAAATGAAAACCTACGATTTGATAATAGTTGGCGGTGGGGCTGCCGGTTTTTTTGCAGCAATTAATGTGGCCGAGCAAATGCCACACGCCTCCATATGCATTTTAGAAAAAAATAAAGAAGGCCTGCAAAAAGTAAAGATTTCTGGGGGCGGCCGTTGCAATGTTACACATGCCGAATTTATCCCACAAGAACTGGTGCTTAATTACCCCAGAGGGGAGAAAGAACTATTAGGGCCCTTTCACCAGTTTATGACAGGCGATACCATAGCTTGGTTTGAAGCGCGCGGTGTGGCCTTAAAGATTGAAGACGATGGACGCATGTTTCCGGTGACCAATTCGTCGCAAACCATTATTGATTGTTTTTTAAGCGAAACTAAAAAGCACAAAATAGACGTTTTATACAGTCAGAGCGTAACAACGCTATCTCCTCAAGACCAATTAACAGGGTTTGAGGTAGAAACTAAGTCTGAAAGCTTTCAGTGTAAAAAATTGCTCATAGCAACAGGAAGCAGCGTGAAATTTTGGAAATTGATGGGCCAACTTGGCCACACGATTGTTAAGCCCGTGCCGTCATTATTCACATTTAATATTACCGACAAGCGTATTAAAGATATTCCGGGGGTTGTCGCGCCAGATGTTGAAGTAAAAATATTAAAAACCGATTTAGTTTCGGAAGGGCCATTGCTTATTACGCATTGGGGCATGAGTGCGCCGGCCATTTTAAAACTTTCGGCTTTTGGCGCCGTTGTGCTGGCTAAAATGGATTATAAATTTAACATTGAAATTAACTTTATAAAGCAAGATGCCGAGAGCTGTTTAAACCAGTTAAAAGCAACAAAACAGGATTTAGGAAAAAAAACGGTATTTAAATTACCGCAATTTAATTTGCCCAAACGGCTGTGGCAGCAACTGGTCTTGGCTTCGGGTATGGCACAGGATACCCGTTGGGCAGATGTTAATAAAGAACAGTTGGAAAACCTGACAAAACAGTTAACCCAAGCCGTTTTTAATGTTGATGGGAAAAGCACCTTTAAAGAGGAGTTTGTTACCGCTGGAGGCGTGGCGCTAAAAGAAGTGAATTTTAAAACCTTTGAAAGCAAGCTAATTCCTAATTTGTATTTTGCGGGAGAAGTGCTTAATATCGATGCGGTAACAGGCGGATTTAACTTTCAGAATGCGTGGACGGGAGCGTATATAGCTGCTAGGGCGATGGCGAATGCCAGTTTTAATTCTTAATGTCCTACTTGTATTCAAAGGCTAGTTAAGCACCCTTAATCGAAAACAAAATTTTAATATGCCAACATTCATAGCCCTACTTCGCGGTATAAATGTCGCCGGACAAAAAAAAGTGCCAATGGCAGCGTTGCGAGAGGTGCTGACCAAGTCTGGGTTAGAACAGGTGAGAACGTACATTCAGTCTGGAAATGTAATTTTCGAAGCAAATAACAAAAACACGCAGCAATTAGCGGAAGACATTCATAAGAGCATTAAAGCATATTTTGGTTTCGAGGTGCCCATTTTAATTAAAACACCCACGCAACTGCAACAAATTTTAGACGCTTGCCCTTTTCCTGAAACCCAAAAGCAAAACAGCTACTTCTCGTTGTTGTATGCTACGCCTCGCCAAGAGTTAATCGATGAGGTGTCGACAATCAAGTACCCAAACGAAACCGTTAGCATCACAAAAAACTGCATTTATTTTTACTGTTCGGCAGGGTATGGGCGTACCAAATACAACAACAATTTCTTTGAACGAAAATTAAACGTCACAGCCACGGCAAGAAACTACAAAACAATGGTAAAGTTGTTATCTTTGTCGCAATAAACAGAGAGCATGACCGAACAAGACTTTATTCCAAAAGGATATTCAGAATTAATAGATAGCGGAACCGTTACTTGGGAGTCGCCAAGTAATATCGCCTTAATAAAATATTGGGGCAAGCGCGATCAGCAAATTCCCGAAAATCCATCCATAAGTTTTACGTTAAGTGCCTGTAAGACCATTACAACGGTAGATTACGAAAAGAAAGCTACAGCAGAAGACTTTTCTTTTGAGGTGTTTTTAAATGATGAAAAGAAAGCCGATTTCAAACCAAAAATCGAAACGTTTTTTAAACGTATTGAAGGGTATGTGCCGTTTTTAAAACACTACCATTTTACTATTAAAACCCAAAATACGTTTCCGCACAGCTCTGGTATTGCGTCTTCGGCAAGTGGCATGAGCGCTTTGGCGTTGTGCTTAATGAGTATTGAAAAAGCCCTTTCTAACATTCAAGACGAGAGCGAAGCAGCTAGCGAATATTTCAACCGAAAAGCGTCATTCCTAGCACGTTTGGGATCGGGTAGTGCCTGCCGCAGTGTAGCGGGCGATTTGGTGGTTTGGGGCCAAACGCAAAGCATAGCAGGTAGCAGTAATTTATTTGGGGTAAAATATCCCTACAGCGTACACAAGAATTTTAAAGAGTACCAAGATACCATTCTGTTAATCGATAAGGGCGAAAAGCAAGTAAGCAGCACCTTGGGGCATGAGTTAATGTATGGGCACCCATATGCAGAAGCGCGTTTCTCGCAAGCGCATGACCATATGGAAATGCTAAAAACCATTCTTAAAACAGGAGATTTGCAAGCGTTTATCGACCTTATTGAAAGCGAGGCGTTAACCTTACATGCGATGATGATGACCAGTAATCCGTATTTTATTTTAATGAAACCCCATACGCTGGAGGTGATTAACTTGATTTGGAAATTTAGGGAAGAAACTGGGCTTCATGTTGGGTTTACACTAGATGCCGGAGCAAATGTACATGTGTTGTACCCAAAGGCAGAAAAAGACCTAGTGCTAGAGTTTATCGAAGCAGAATTGGCGGCTTATTGTAAAGACGAAGCCTATATTTGCGATACGGTTGGCCTAGGGGCACAACAAGTTAACCCGTAAAAGCAAAAGGCACGTTTTTTAAAACTTTTTAACCAGTGCCAGAGTAAGAACGTTGGATTAGAATTGTACCATGAATTGCACAATTAGAAAAATTCTGATTATCTTGCCAGTAAGAATTGTATAAATAAAACGTTTAATGCGTATAATTAAGCGTGCGAATAAACAATAATTGCTAAATTTGCATGAGCAACTGTAAATTGCCAATGGTTTAGTTATCAATTGAATTATGAAAGGACCGCTTTTTTACTCTAAAATCCTGCTATTCGGGGAATATGGAATTATTAAGGATTCCAAAGGATTATCCATTCCATACAACTTTTACAACGGGGCGTTAAAGGTCGCTGCAAATCTTACCGATAAGGCAGAAGCATCTAATAGCGCTTTAAAGCAATTTGCCGAATATCTAGAGCAAATCGATGCCGATTTGGTTACCTTCGATAGCGAAGCCTTAAAGCAAGATGTGGCCAATGGCATGTATTTCGACTCGTCCATTCCGCAAGGGTATGGCGTAGGAAGCAGTGGTGCTTTGGTTGCAGCAATTTACGATAAGTATGCCAACAATAAGATTACGGTTTTAGAAAACCTAACCCGCGAAAAACTCTTACAACTGAAGGCCATTTTTGCCGAAATGGAATCGTTTTTCCATGGGAAATCCTCGGGATTGGATCCTTTAAACAGCTATTTAAGCTTGCCAATCCTTATCAACTCAAAAGACAATATTGAAGCCACGGGCATTCCATCGCAAAAACTAGATGGCAAGGGTGCTGTGTTTTTACTGGATAGCGGTGTTGTAGGAGAGACTGCTCCTATGGTGCGAATTTTTATGGAAAACATGAAACAGGAAGGGTTTCGCAACATGCTAAAGGATCAGTTTATAAAACATACCGATGCCTGTGTGGAAGATTTCTTGAAAGGCGATATTAAATCGTTATTTCAAAACACCAAGCAACTTTCAAAAGTGGTGCTAAGCCATTTTAAACCCATGATTCCAAAGCAGTTTCACGAACTGTGGAAAAAAGGCCTAGATACTAACGATTACTACCTAAAGCTATGTGGCTCTGGCGGCGGGGGCTACATTCTAGGATTTACAGAGGATATCGACAAAGCCCAAAAAACTTTGGCAGGTTATAAACTAGAGGTGGTTTATAATTTTTAGTATGTCTTTACTACTCCAAGCGCCGCCAAAACGGCACTACTTTAATCCTTAAATAGTTATGTTAACCAGACGCCAGAAACATATCCTGCTTAAATTTTTCAGTATGTTTTCTGTGGTACGTGGTTATAATATCTTGGTTGTTGTTATTGCTCAATATCTGGCATCTGTCTATATTTTAGCGCATAATAAAGCCGTTAAAGCTGTGGTTTTAGATGTCAACCTGTTAATGTTGGTTTTGGCTTCGGCCGCAGCGATAGCAGGGGGCTACATTATAAATAACTTTTACGATTCTGAAAAAGACCTTATAAACCGTCCCAGAAAATCCATGCTCGATCGTTTGGTTAGCCAAAACACTAAGCTGTCGTTCTATTTTGTGCTTAATTTTATTTCGGTAGTACTGGCGAGTTATGTGGCCTTCTCGGCAGTAATTTTCTTTTCGGTTTATATTTTTGGTATTTGGTTGTATTCGCATAAACTTAAAAAAATGCCCTTTATAGGCAATGTGGTCTCGGCCCTGTTAACCATAGCGCCGTTCTTTGTTATTTTTGTGTATTACAAGAATTTCGAGCAGGTTATTTTTGTTCATGCCATGTTCCTGTTTTTAGTCATATCCATGCGAGAGCTTACAAAAGATCTGGAAAACCTACAGGGCGATATGGCTCAGGATTATCACACCATTCCAGTAGTTTATGGCGAAAACGTCTCTAAAACAATGCTTACCGTATTGGGGGTGTTAACCCTGCTGCCAGCCTTGTTGCTCATTTTTCAGTTTCAGGTTGGGCGCATGAATTATTACTTTTATTTAAGTATGGTGCTGCTAATAATCTTTGTAGTAATGCTTTGGAAAGCAAATTCAAGATCGCAATACCTTGTTTTGCACAACATTTTAAAACTTATTATTGTATTGGGGGTGGTTAGTATCCCGTTGATTGACATAGGTTTGGTGCTGAATAAAATTACTTTTATTCGATAAGCAATTTTTTATCGTATATCTTTGCATAAAATTTAAACGTATAAATTTAAAAAAGGCCCTTTTTAGGGGAAACCATATGAGCAGAAAGCAAGGAACAGGAGGGAAAAGTAAACCATCGGGAAGAGGGCAAAGACAGCATAGCGGAAATAGTAAGTCTGGTAGAGGCGGAAACAATACCGGTGGGAAAAGTTTTTCGCGCGGGAATGCTCCAGTAAAAAAGGCCAGTACACCTAAAGCAGCAGCATCAGATGGCATTCGCCTAAACAAGTATATTGCCAATTCTGGCATTTGCTCACGCCGTGAAGCCGATGAACATATTGCCGTTGGCTTGGTGACCGTAAATGGAAAAGTGATAACCGAAATGGGTTATAAAGTAAAGCTGGAAGACGATGTGCGCTTTGATGGGCGCCGTATTAACCCAGAACCAAAAACCTATGTGCTGCTTAATAAACCCAAGGGGTTTGCTACAACCACCAGCGATACGAAAGACAGAACCGTTATGGATCTTGTGGCGAATGCCACCAGCGCCAAAATAAAACCTATTGGTCGCCTAGGAAGAAACTCAACAGGCTTGTTGTTGTTCACTAACGACGAAGACATCGTGAAAAAATTCACCCATTCGAAAAATGGCGTTTCTAGACTATTTCAAGTAGAATTGGATAAAAACCTCAAGTTTGAAGATTTAAAAAAAGTAGAAGAAGGCCTTAAAATTGATGGTAAAGATGTTGTGGTAGAAGAAATAAGCTATATAGAAGGACAGAGCAAAAACCTGGTTGGCTTAAAAATTAAAAATACCGGAAACTCCATTATACGTAATATTTTTGATCACCTAAACTACGACCTTATAAAGGTCGATTGTGTGGCCATAGGGCATCTTACCAAAAAAGATCTCCCAAGAGGCTACTGGAAACATTTAACCAAGCAAGAGGTTAATACTTTGAGAATGTTATAGTTAAATAATTTTATTTTTTTTCAAAAAAAGCCTTGTAATTCATTTTTTTGTATTTCATTTGTATCGGTTTTTTAGCTGAACAACGTGAATACTGTTTATACGTTCGGGCTTTTGGAAAATAGGAAGTCATACCCAAAAGTAACCCTTAAGAAGGGAAACCGAAATTTAAAGCTAACTTCCGAAATACATCTTTTGGTAAGCCAACACCTGTTTGGTTTTACCCCTACCACGCAATTGCAATTGCAGGTTTGATAGTCATTATTTGTTATTGTCTTAATATTGAATTAATTTTTAATTCACAATTTTAACCACAGATATAATAAATAATGAATACAAAATATATCGATTTAATCAGTCAAACTTTTTATTTCCCTCAAGACGAGTTTACGCTTGACGGGCAATTTTTGAAATTTCACGACATCGACCTTAAGGCTTTGGTAGAAACCTATGGCGCACCCCTAAAGTTCACCTATTTGCCGCAGATAACCAACAACATTAAACGCGCAAAGCATTGGTTTTCCAATGCGATTGATAAACACGGGTATCAAGGAACGTACAACTATAGCTATTGCACAAAAAGCTCGCACTTTAAGCACATTTTAAACGAAGCTTTAAAAAACGACATCCACATCGAAACCTCTTCGGCTTTCGATATAGATATCGTGGAGAACCTTAAGCAAGAAGGGAAAATAACCGACAATACGTTTGTACTGTGCAATGGGTTTAAGCGGGCACAATACATAACCAATATTGCGCGCTTAATGAACGAAGGCCATAAGAACTGCATTCCAATTATCGATAACTACGAAGAGATTGACCTCCTTTCGGAAGAGATTAAAGGAACGTTTAAGGTAGGCATAAGAATCGCTTCGGAAGAAGAGCCTAAATTCGAGTTCTATACCTCAAGATTGGGTATTGGTTACAAGAACATCGTGCCGTTTTATAAAAACCAAATTCAAAACAACGATAAGGTAACATTAAAAATGTTGCACTTTTTTATCAATACCGGCATTCGCGACAATGCGTATTATTGGAACGAACTGTTAAAGTGTTTGAAGGTTTACATTAGCCTAAAGAAAATTTGCCCCACATTAGATAGCCTGAACATTGGTGGCGGATTTCCGATAAAGAACTCTTTAGCATTCGATTTCGATTATGAGTATATGGTTGATGAGATTATTAACCAAATTCAAATTGCCTGCAACGATGCCGGGGTAGATGTGCCGCATATTTTTACCGAATTTGGTAGTTTTACCGTTGGCGAAAGCGGCGGTGCTATTTATGAAGTGCTGTACCAAAAGCAACAAAACGACCGTGAGAAATGGAACATGATCAATTCGTCTTTCATTACCACACTACCAGACACCTGGGCGATAAACAAACGCTTTATTATGCTGCCTATAAACCGATGGAACGATACTTACGAGCGTGTTTTGCTAGGCGGGCTAACTTGCGATAGCGACGATTATTACAACAGCGAACAGCACATGAATGCCATTTACCTGCCAAAATACAGCAAGGAAAAGCCACTGTACATCGGGTTTTTTAACACAGGCGCATACCAAGAGACCATTGGTGGTTTTGGCGGGTTGCAGCATTGCTTAATCCCATCGCCAAAACACGTGCTAATCGATAAGGATGCCAATGGCAACATAACAACAAAGCTATTTAGTGAACAACAAAAAAGTGAAGACTTACTTAACATTTTAGGGTACCATAGCACGAGCAACAAACAGGAGCTTAAATAAGCCATTTAAAAGCCGTGTGGCAAAACCCTTTTACAATTTAATACAACAAGATTTACAAGATGAAAACTAGAACTTACGCAGGAATTCCTGAAAAATACGCCAAATTAGACAGTTCTAAAATTGTTTTAATACCTGTGCCATACGATGGCACGAGCACCTGGCAGAAAGGCTCCGATAAGGGCCCGGAAGCATTCTTACACGCTTCAGAAAACATGGAGCTATACGATATAGAAACGGGAACCGAAGTATACCAGCAAGGGGTTTATTTGGCCGATGCCGTTACCGAAAACAGCTCGCCAGAAGCCATGGTCGATGCAGTTCATGAAACCACAAAAAAATACATTAAACGCAACAAGTTTGTAACCCTTTTTGGAGGCGAACACTCCATTTCTATTGGAACCATACGCGCGTTTAACGAATGTTTCGATAACCTGACGGTCTTGCACATAGATGCCCATGCCGATTTACGTAAAACCTACGAAGGTTCCAGCTGCAATCATGCCTGTGCGGTTTACGAAGCCAGTCAGACTACCAATTTAATACAGGTGGGTATCCGCTCTATGGATGTTATGGAAAAAACCGTTATGGACGAAGGGAAAACCTATTTTGCACACGAAATGGCACAGGACGATGCCTGGATGGACGCGGCCTTAGACCAAATGACCAATAATGTGTTTATCACCTTCGATCTAGATGCTTTCGACCCCTCTATCCTGCCAAGTACCGGAACGCCAGAACCCGGAGGGCTATTCTGGTACGAAACCCTAGACTTCCTGAAAGCCGTTTTTGAAGAAAAAAATGTAGTTGGTTTCGATATTGTTGAGCTTTGCCCCAACACACAAGAAAAATCTTCAGATTTCTTGGCGGCAAAGTTGTATTATAAAATGTTATCGTATAAGTTTATGGGTGAAGATGTAGAAGCAGATACCGATGATAATTTTGACGAAGACGAAACAGGTTTAAGTAAATTTTCTAAATTTAATAATGATGAGTACTAAAGGAGCAATTTCAAATTTTATAGAAAAATATTACCTGCATTTTAACGCCGCAGCATTGGTAGATGCCGCCAAAGGGTATGAAGCGCAGTTAAACAATGGCGCCAAGATGTTGGTGTCGTTGGCAGGAGCTATGAGTACGGCCGAGCTGGGTAAAATCTTTGCCGAAATGATTCGCCAAGATAAAGTGCAAATTATTTCCTGTACCGGGGCCAACCTAGAAGAAGATATCATGAATTTGGTGGCACACTCGCATTACGAACGTGTGCCCAACTACCGCGATTTAACACCAAAACAAGAATGGGATTTATTGGAGCGTGGGTTAAACCGCGTAACCGATACCTGCATTCCAGAAGAAGAAGCCTTTAGAAGGTTACAAAAGCACATTTTTAAAATCTGGAGCGATGCCGAAAAAAACGGCGAGCGTTATTTCCCGCATGAGTTTATGTATAAAATGCTGTTAAGTGGTGTTTTAGAAGAGTATTACGAAATCGATTTAAAAGACTCGTGGATGTATGCCGCTGCCGAAAAGAATTTGCCTATAATCGTACCTGGTTGGGAAGACAGTACCATGGGGAATATTTTTGCCAGCTATGTGTTAAAAGGCGAGCTAAAGGCCAGCACCATGAAATCGGGTATAGAATATATGACCTTTTTGGCCGATTGGTATACCGATAATTCTGAAAATGGCATTGGCTTTTTCCAAATAGGAGGCGGTATTGCGGGAGATTTCCCCATTTGCGTTGTGCCCATGTTGTACCAAGACATGGAGCGTACCAACACGCCGTTTTGGAGCTATTTCTGCCAAATAAGCGATTCGACCACCAGTTATGGGTCGTATTCTGGGGCTGTGCCAAACGAGAAGATTACTTGGGGTAAGCTGGACATAGATACGCCAAAATTTATTATAGAAAGTGACGCTACTATTGTGGCACCATTAATATTCGCCTATTTATTAGATATGTAAATTAATTATGAGGGACAATTTAAAAAGAGTCATTGTTGACTTTAAAAAACTAACACCAGAAATTTTGGCTTTATTGGTAGAAAAATACCCAGACGGCTACGACGAGGATCACATTATTTCGTTTAGAAACGCTAAAAATGAAATCGTAGAAGCGGTAGAGGTAACCACAAAAGACACCAAGTATTTAGTGAAGGTTAGTACCAAACTTGCCGTAACCATGGAGAATTACGATGAAGATGATTACGATGAGGATAGTTACGATGACCCAGAGGCTGTGCAGCCACCAGATGTGCCAGAAGAGGAAGACGATAACGACTAATGCAACATAGCCTATACGCTTGTAATTAAAGACGCTAGGTTTTAAAAATAGATGGTTTTATACCATCTATTTTTGTTTGTAAATGTGTTTTTATTTCGAAAAATACATTAAATTTATATAAACACTAGTCCTATGGAAACACCATTTCATCTTGCTTTGCCCTGCATTAGTATTAAGGAAACCAAGGCGTTCTATACCGAAATGTTAAAGGCATCGGTGGGGCGTTCTGCGCAAAACTGGGTCGATATTAATTTGTATGGGCACCAAATTACGTTTACCAAAACCGGTAGTTTTAATTTCGACTACAGGAGCTATTCCTTGGGCGATGAGGTGCTGCCATCATTTCATTTTGGCATTATTGTGCCTCAAGACCATTGGCAAACCCTGTACCGTTCGCTTAAAGAGCAAGAGGGGGCCGTTACCAACCAAATTACGTTCTTGGATGGTAAAACAGGCGAGCACCAGTCGTTTTTTGTTAAAGATCCCAACGACTATACGGTGGAGTTTAAATGTTTTAAAACGCCATCGGAGATTTTTAAAGCCTAATGTATCCAGTTGTTGCCTATCAAGTAGCCAGCGCTATCAGTACAAAAGATGTAAGAAAACAAGTAGATTGGAATCTGCTGTTTTCAGATAGCGACGAATTGTTTTATGCCGCGTCAAAAGATAAATACATCTATATTTTTCAATATGGCATGGTTGGTTTTTTTAACTTTCCATCAGATGAAATTACTGGCATTCTGCAAACAATAAAACCGTTTTCTAAAGAGTTTTTTCAGGAGAAAATATCAGAAACTATAACTGTAGACGTTCAGGAGGATACCCTTAAGGTCGAGTTTGAAAAAGTGATTTTACCTAGGCTGGATGCCGAAATGGTACGGTTGGTGGTGCTAAACGCTTCTCAATCTGTAGCCTTAAACCGATATGCCGAAATTACCGAAGCGCTGCTGGAGGAAACCAATGGGCATACCCTGTATTTAGAGCGTAAAGGAAAACTGGACATTTCAGGAAACAAACTAAAACGGTTTATTGGTAAAACGCTTAATATTAAAAACAAAATTTCTGAAAACCTCTATATTTTCGATGCGCCAGACATTGCCTGGGAAAACGAACAACTAAACCGGTTGAATGCCGATTTAAAACTGTCTTTCGACCTAACAGACCGCTATCACTTAATTCACGACCGCATAGAAATTATCAAGGAAAATTTAGAGCTTTTTAAGGATATTATGGATCATAAGGAAAGCAGTAAGCTAGAGTGGATTATTATTATCCTAATTCTAGTTGAGGTGGTCGATATGTTTATCGCCAAGATTTTCTTCTAAAGCAATTCCTTTAGAGCATCGTAGTATTGTTTGGTGATATGTATGCCGTTGTGTCCAGCATCGTGTATTATGGTGAGCTCGATGTTTTCTGGGGCAAGAGCCTGTAGCTTTTTGGAATTTTCTTCAACATCCACCAAAAAATCACGGCTACCATGAAATATTTTTATAGGGCATGTTACGTTCTTAATGTACGTGTGGGTAGGAATGTCGTACTTCACAATAAACGCTGGAATGGGTGGGGCAATTTGTTCGGAGATTAACGTTTTCCACGAATAGTAAGGCGCATTTATAATTAACATTTTAGGGTTGTTTTTAGAGGCAACATAGGTGGCTAAACCACTGCCAAGCGAAAACCCCAAGACAATAATCTGTTCTTCTTTATATCTGGTTTTTGCAAAGGCGTATACTTTTTGAGCATCGTCTAACAACTGCTTGCTGTTGCTGTATTTGCCGTTGCTTTTTCCATATCCCCTATAATCAACAAATAAAATGTCGTAGTTATTTTCAAGGTACAGAGGGGCGCGTTTTCCCCAGTCGTGAATGGCGCCGGCATTTCCGTGGTAATACACAATAAGCCCTTTGGGGGCTTCGGTTTTAAAAAGCAAGGCGTTTAATGAAATGCCATCATCAACGTTAATATTTAATTCTTCGAAAGGTGCTTCAAACTCAAAAACATAGTTTTTATCTAGAACCTTAGGGTTGAAAAAAAAGTGTTCCTGTTTAAAGTATAAAACGGCTAAGATAACGACGTGAAGTGTTGCCAATACGGCAATTACTCGTAGCGTGCGGCGAAAGAGTTTAGGGACATTTAAGTTCAAAATAAAGGTGTTTTAAAGCCCTTTTATTAACGCTTTAACCAGTAATATTAGTTTGGGCTCGGCTTGTTTTGCCGTGGCTATAATGTCTTCAATATTAATGGGGTTAAGGTTGTCAGGGTCGCACTCATCGGTCAATACAGAAATGGCAGCTACTTTTAGGTTAAGGTGGTTAGCCACAATAACTTCTGGAACGGTACTCATGCCTACAGCGTCAGCCCCAATAATTTTAAGCATGCGGTATTCGGCTTTGGTTTCCAGTTGTGGGCCAAGCACACTGGCATAAACCCCTGTGTGTAGGGTAATGTTGTGTTGTTCGGCAAGGGTTTTAAATTGGTGTCTTATATTAATGTCGTAAGGTTCGCCCATGTCTACAAAACGTTCGCCCAGCAAAGAAACGCCTTTAAAGGCTAGAGGAGAACTACCTTGAAGGTTAAGATGGTCTTCAATAAGCATAAGCTCGCCCTTTTTAAAGTTTAGGTTTAAGGCGCCCGAGGCATTAGAAATGAGTAGCGTATGAATACCCAACTGTTTCATAACCCTTACTGGGTAGGTGACATCTTGGGGCGAATAGCCTTCGTAAATATGAAAACGCCCGTGCATAACCACAATTTTTTTTCCTTCCAAGATGCCATAGATGAGTTTTCCTTTATGGAACTCGACCGTGGCTGTTGGGAAATTAGGAATGTGGTTGTAGCTTACTTCCTTTAAAACATCCATATGCTCTATTAACTGGTTTAGTCCAGTGCCTAGAACAATGCCTATTTCGGGGTTTTCAAAGCCTTTGTTTTTTAGGTAATCGGTGGTTTCGTTAATGTACTCTATCATGTCGATATGAAAAATGGTCTCATACAAATGTAAAATTAAATAATTAAGCGACGTAAGTTTTCAGGAGAGATCTTGACCAATCTGGGAATAAAAAATAACGGTATGAGTAACCAAATTACTTTATCTGGTTTCCTTTTTGTTTTATCATTATCTTTACAGTATGCATAATAATCTTTTACAGCTTACAGAAGCACATGTGGTAGAATTGTTGAATCGTCAGCTTTCGCCTAAAAATTATTACCATAACATTCAGCATACCCGGCGGGTTGTTGCATTGGTAAATACTCTGGCCGAGCAAGAAGGCTGCAGCGATAAAGAGCTGCTTTTGTTGCAATTAGCGGCTTGGTTTCATGATGTAGGCTATGTGCATGCCGATTTTAATCATGAAGAGCAAGGTGCCGAGTTGGCCACAGCTTTTTTAACCGACAAGGGGTTAACTCCAGATGAAATACAGCAGGTGGCTCAGTTAATTTTAGTCACTAAAAAAGGCATCGAACCACAAAATAAACTAGAATACATTATAAAAGATGCCGATTGCGGCCATGTGGGACATGAAGATTTTATGGATGTTTCAGAGAATCTGCATACCGAAATAAGCCTAAAAAAAGGCGAGGACATCCCAGAGAACGATTGGCTTATGGGGAATGTAAATTTCTTAAAGAACCATAGGTTTTATACAGCACATGCTAAAAAAATGTGGCAGCCGCAAAAGGAGATCAACCAGTTTAGGGTGCAACAAAAAATAGACAAGCTAAAAGTTAAGAAAATAAAAAAAGCCAAAGAAAACAACAAGCTTGGCAGGGGGGTAGAAACCTTGTTTAGGGTACAGCTAAAAAACCATATAGAACTAAGTGCCATTGCCGATACAAAGGCCAACATCTTACTTTCGGTAAATGCCATTATTATTTCGGTGGCGTTAACCAGTTTGGTGCCAAAGCTAGACAACCCTTCTAACGCCTTTTTGGTCATCCCCACGCTTGTACTAACGGTTTCTAGTGTGATTTCCATTGTGTTGTCGGTCATGTCTACAAGACCCAAAGTGTCTAATGTCGAGGTCACGCGAGACATGATTAAAAACAAGCAAACCAACATCTTGTTTTTTGGTAATTTTTATAAAATGACCCTAGAGGAATTTGAGTGGGGTGTAGATTATTTAATTGAAAATGATGATGTGCTCTACAATGCCTTAACCAAGGATTTGTATTACTTGGGGCTGGTGTTAAAACGTAAGTATAGCCTGTTGCGGGTAACGTATACAGTTTTTATGATAGGAATTATTATTTCGGCTTTAACCTTTATGTTTAGTTATTACATAATTGTTAGTGGCCATAGTTTATAAGCAAATGAAGAAGGTAAAACAGATAGAATTGGGCCCCTTTAAAATGGTATACTCATTGCGTTTTCTAAAAGAAAAATACGAACAGATTTTTCGGGAAGGCGATGACGTACAAAAGCAACAAGCCAAACAAGCGTTAAGCGTGTTCGAAAAACACCCGGTTTTGGCAAACGGAACAACTTCTGAAGCAGCTTTTTTAGAAAATAAAGAAGCACTAGGTTTTTTAATGGGGCAACTGTTTCCTGTGGCCTTAACAGAAAATGAAATAAAAGTGGCTGTTTTGCCGTATACCAATCAGCCTTTTTTCATGTCGCAGCGAATGAAAAAAATAGTCGATCTAGGCAATGAAATTGATATTTTTGGGGAGTTATACAGAGATTACGACAACTCCCTAGATCTGCTTACCTACGCCATTATTCTTAACAAATACTACAAATACGATGTGGATTTCGACCGGCCAAAAACCATTTCGGTAATTAATGAAAACGGCGAAAAAAAGCGGTTTAGAGCAGCCTTTAATGGCGATTTTTTAGACATTTATCCCAATGAGAATGCTATTGAAATTACCCAGGACATCCTAAACAAATTGTTGGCCAATGCCAACGATAAAGCAGTTTGGAAAACGTATTTTCCAGAAAACTCATGGACCGTAGAAGGCTTTGGCATTGTTAACCTTCTAGACACAACGCTAGATGAACAAATCGATGATTTTAAAACCCATTTAATCGAACCAAATCGGGAGAGTTTCGATAGCTTGGCAGAAGACATTAGGCGCATATTCAATCTGCCTAATTTACAGGTGGGAAGCTATGGCGTAGACCATAAAAGCATTGTGCCGCCGTACGATAAACATTTTAACACTTTAACCATCTCCTCTTCCGATAAGATTTCTATCGATAATTACGCGTGCTGCGATTTTAACAGGCTTTTGTTCGAGGATGTTAAACCAGTTGTTATCTCTAATGTAGAGCAGTACCATGACAATTGTGGCGGCAGCAGGCTAAGTAAAATTTTGTTAGAGAAGGGGTTAAAGAGTGTTGCCCTAATTCCTATTTCGGTAGATGGAGATATAGAGTTTGTTATAGAGCTGGCAACCGATAAAGTCAATCAGCTAAACGCCATTAATATGGTTAAGCTAGAAGCGATTATGCCGTTTATTTTAAGCTATTCCCGAAGAACCATTAACGAGTATAACAACGAGATAAGCGCTGTTATCCAAGAGGAATGTACCTCCATACACCCATCGGTACAGTGGCGTTTTGAAGAAGAAGCCAGTAAGTTTATCTTGGATAGAAATTATGGCGAATCGCCCGTGTTTGAAGAGATTGTGTTTAAAGATGTGCTCCCGCTTTATGGGCAAACCGATATTGTAGCCTCTTCAAAAGCCCAGAATAAGGCCATTATAGAAGACTTAACAAAGCAGCTAAGTCAAGCCAAGACCATTTTACAGGATCAAATTCACGATAAAAGCCTGCCCTTTTACGAGCAGCTCATCTATCAAATAGATAAGTACTTACTGGGGTTAGTAAAAGATTACCATGCTAATACAGAGCAGGAAATAAACTTGTTTTTTGGCAACAAGCTTTTTCCGTTATTTAAATACCTGTTAAGTACAGAAAATCATAACGAAATCACAGCCTTTTTAGATACCCTAGACCCAGATACCAAAAGCCTATATAACGCCCGAAAAAAATATGACGAGACGGTTAGCTTGGCAAATAAGCTGTTATCGTCCTTCTTGGATAAACAGCAAATAAAGGCCCAGAAAATATTTCCGCATTATTTCGAAAAATTTAAAACCGATGGAATCGAGCATAACATGTACGTTGGGCAGGCCATATCAAAATATCACCAATATCACGAAGTAGCACTTTACAACTTGCGATTATGGCAGCTTCAGGCCACTTGCGAAATGGAGGCCATGTATTATACCAAGCAGCAAGAGTTCCCTTTAAAACTTGAAGTAGCGTCTTTAATTTTAGCTTACGATGTGCCAATAAACATTCGCTACCGTATGGACGAAAAACAATTTGATGTTGATGGGGCCTATAACGTGCGTTACGAAATGATAAAAAAGCGCATAGACAAAGCCCACATAAAAAATACCAACGAGCGGCTTACCCAACCGCATAAACTATGTGTGGTGTATTCCAGTAAGGCGATAGAGCGGGAGTACTTAAACTATTTCGAGTTTTTACAAGCCAAAAATTATATCGGTAAAAACATAGAGGTGGTCGAACTGGAAGAATTGCAAGGCGCTAGCGGTATTAAAGCCATAAGAGTAGATATGAATCATGATTTAAAACAAGTAAAAGAGGTCTTTACGGTTAAAGACCTGCAAGTGGTTTAATATGCTAAGCGTAAAGAAAATCAGCCTATGAAATTAAAGCTACTAGGTACAGTTTTGGTGTTATTTTTAGTTGGTGGGTGTGCAACACTACAAACCAACCAGCAAGCCTTGGATACGCGCCAACTAGATAATATAAATGCCAATACCCTTAATATTTTTCTTATCGGAGATGCAGGTTTTCCCAATAAAGACGGGTCGCCGCCACACGCTCTAGGTGCAATGCAAGAACAGTTTCACCAGGCAGGGCCAGAGGATTGGCTTTTGTTTTTAGGTGACAATGTTTATCCTAAAGGCATTTCAGAAACACATACCCAAGCCGATATCCGTGCTTTACAAATGCAATTGGATGTTGCCAAAACCTTTCCGGGAGAGGTTTTGTTTATTCCGGGGAACCACGACTGGTATAGCGGCGTTGAAGGATTAAAACGCCAAGAAAAGTTAGTAGAGGAAGCTTTAGGGAAAAACACCTTTCAGCCGGAAAATGGCTGCCCCATAGAAAAAATAGAAATTAACGATGAGGTGCTGCTTTTGGTGGTCGATTCCCATTGGTACATTACCAATTGGGACCGGCATCCCACAATTAACGATGCTTGTGAGTTTAGAACCCGACACGATTTTTTAGAGGAATTTAGAAGCGAAATAAAAAAAGCCCGGGGAAAAACAACTCTTGTCGCCATCCATCACCCTGTGTTTACAAATGGGACTCATGGTGCGAACTACAGTTTTTCAGACCACATGAAACCCATTCCAGGTTTAGGAACACTTAAAAACATACTAAGGTCGACCAGCGGCATTGTTAATGCCGATATTTACAACCAGTTTTATAATGACCTGCGCCAAAACTTGGTTGCAGCGGCACAACAAAACGACAGGGTCATCTTCTTATCGGGCCACGACCACTCATTGCAATACATACAAACAGAAGGTCTCGCGCAAGTTATTAGTGGTTCTGGAGCCAAAACAACCGCTGTTAAGGTAAAAAACAAGTCCGATTATGGCGAAGGAGCCAATGGTTATGCTGTGTTAAATGTCTATAACGACAAAACTACCAATGTGCAGTTTGTTAATACACAGCGCAATCAAATAGCGTTTAAAAAAACAATTCATACCAAAGAAGATACCACAACGGTAAGCTATCCACGAGAATCCTTCAAGCATGTAACAGCGGCTATATATACCAAGGAAGAAACGTCAAAAAGCAAGATGGGCAAGTGGCTTTGGGGTAAACGTTTTCGCGATAGTTACAGCACACCGGTAAAGGCTAATGTGGTTTATTTGGATACGCTTTATGGCGGTTTAGAGCCGTTTAGAAAAGGTGGTGGCACCCAGTCTAAAACATTGCACCTCAAAGCAAAGGATGGTAGGCGTTATGTTATGCGTGCCATGAGAAAGCAGGCGGCGCAATTTGTACAGGCGGCCCTGTTAAAGGACCAGTATGTTGAAGACGATTTTAAAAACACCCAATCGGAGGCTTTGCTCGAAGATCTTTTTACGGGCTCGCATCCGTATGCGGCATTTACTATAGCAACACTTGCCGAGGCTATAGCGTTGCCTCATTTAAACCCGAAGCTGTACTACATTCCCAAACAAGAAGCCTTAGGGCGTTTTAATACCGATTTTGGCAACGAGCTGTATATGTTGGAAGAACATCCTTCCGATGGGCATTTAGAGTTGGGTAGCGATGGCTTTACAGGCGATATTATAAGTACCTTCGATATGATGCAGGAGGTGCAAAGCGATGAGGATGTTGTAATAAATGAAACGGCATTTGTTAAGGCGCGGTTGTTCGATATGCTTATTGGCGATGCCGATAGACATCAAGACCAATGGCGTTGGATGGCTTATGAAGAAAACGGGAAAACCATTTACCATCCGTTGCCTCGCGATAGGGATTTGGCATTTTCTAGAATGTCCGATGGGGCCTTGCCCAGCCTAGCGGTGGCGCTTTTTCCACCTGCAAGGAAGTTTAGAGCCTACCAGCCCGATTTAAAAGATGTAAAAGGGTTTAACATTTCTGGTTTCCCTTTAGATGTTGCTTTTACGTCAATGAGCGATCCAGCTGTTTGGGAGGCGCAGGCGCAATTTATTCAAGAGCGTATGACCGATGAGGTAATCGATAAAGCCTTTGAGTATTTTCCGGAAGCGCTGGACGTTCAAATTAAAAACGATATTGTAAAAACACTAAAGCAACGCCGTAAAAACCTTCAGAAAATAGCAGGCAGATACCAAAAACTACTTCATAAACACGCCGTATTAAAAGCAACCGATAAGGACGATTACATTAAAATTGAAGCAGGAGAGCATGGAGCCGTAACGGTTAGCATGCTGCGAAAAAAAGGCGACGCCTATAAAGACCAGTTTTACTACAAAACATTTACCCCTTCCTTAACTAAAGAAATATGGATTTATGGGTTGGACGATGACGATACGTTTGAGGTTTTTGGTACACTTAAGAAAATAAAGGTTAGGCTAATTGGTGGGCAGAATAACGATGAGTTTATTGTTGAAAACGGTAGAAACGTTATAATTTACGATTACAAAACCAAAAAAAACACCTTTAATCGTGCCCAAAAGGCGACAGTAAAACAAACCGATGCCTACGATATAAATGTGTATAACTACAGAAAGTTAAGGAATAACGAAAACCTGCTCTTGCCAAAACTAGGGTATAACCCAGACGATGGCGTACGGTTAGGCATGTCTAGCACCTATAAAACGTATGGCTTTGAGCAAAATCCATTTACTGGGAAGCATCAATTTCAAGCCGACTATTTTTTTGCGACTAGAGGCTACGATTTAAAATACCGAGGGGAGTTTGCACATGTGGTTGGCCGGTTAAATCTGGTGGCTAATGTGGTGTTTCATAGCCCTAATTTTAGTTTAAATTTCTTTGGTTATGGCAATGAAACCAAAAATCACGATGGCGCTTTTGGGATGAATTACAATCGGGTGAAAGTGCGGGAGTTTTCTGTGGCTCCAGCCCTGCGGTGGGATTCCAAGCGCGGCAGTAGTGTGGCGGCAGGGGTGTCTTATCAATCTATAGAAGTGCACAACACCAAAAACAGGTTTGTTAATGCGTTTAATGTCTTGCCCGACTATTTGTTTGATGAGGTGAATTTTGGTGGGGTCTATGCAAAATTCAATTACACTAATACCGATAGTAAAGCCTACCCTACAATGGGATTAAACTTTAATTTAAACTTGGGCTATACCCGAAATCTCGATGTTGGGAATAGCGATTTTGTTTATGTGGTGCCATCGGTAAATGTGGTTCATAAATTAGATTACGAAGGGCGGTTGGTGCTGGCTTCGTTGGTAAAGTCGCACTTAAATTTTGGCGATGGCTTCGAGTTTTATCAGGCCGCAGCCATTGGAGGCTCTGATGGGCTTCGCGGGTTTAGAAACCAGCGTTTTACAGGACAGCAGGCATTATACCAAAACACCGATTTGCGTTACAGCTTCAACCGTTTTAAAACGCAGTTAATCCCTTTGCATGTAGGTGTGTATGGGAGTTTCGACTATGGTAGGGTATGGATAGAAAACGATACCTCTAAAAAGTGGCACACCTCTTTTGGGGGCGGGCTTTTTATTAATGCTGTCGATGTGCTCTCGGCCAATGTAGGGCTTTTTAATTCCGATGACGGTACCCGGTTAACCGTGGGCTTAGGGTTTGGATTTTAAAAACCACAACCTGCTATAAACCAAAAAACCCTGACAGTTGTCAGGGTTTTTTCTGGTGGTGCCTCCAGGAATCGAACCAGGGACACAAGGATTTTCAGTCCTTTGCTCTACCAACTGAGCTAAGGCACCAGTCGCTTAATTGCGGATGCAAATATAACGCCATTTTTAAAATTACAAAAATAAAAGATATAAAAATTCCTTTTGTATTTTTGAAGCTATAAAAAAACAGATGAATTTAATTATAGATGTAGGCAATACCGCAATTAAATGGGCGGTCTTTAAGGCACAGGACTTGGTGTTTAAAACCAGTGAGTTACAAGGTGATTTTAAAGAAAATGCGGCGGCCATTTTTAAGGAATTTCCCGAAATAGTACAGGTTGTGGTGTCTTCGGTAGGGCATCTTCCCGAAAGTGATATAAGTTGGTTAAAACAACGTGCAGAGCTATTGGTTTTAAACCACGAAACAAAATTACCCTTTCAAAATAAATACAAAACACCAAAAACATTGGGTGTAGATAGGTTGGCATTAGTAAGTGCTGCGACAGCGCAATTTCCGCAAAAAAACGTCTTGGTTATCGATGCGGGAACCTGTATAACCTACGATTTTTTAAGTAGCGAAGGAGTGTATTTTGGCGGTGCTATTTCTCCAGGAGTAAACATGCGCTACCAAGCATTAAATGCATTTACAGCAAAATTGCCTTTGTTGGAAAAAGCGTTGCCCGAAAGTTATGTAGGAAACACGACAAACCAGGCCATTCATGCCGGTGTTGTGTGTGGGGTTTTAAACGAGATTGATGGGTTTATTGAAAAATATAGGCGCCAATATCCAGATTTAACAGTTATTTTAACAGGAGGGGACGCTAATTTTTTGTCTAAACAATTAAAAAGTAGCATATTTGCCAACTCTAATTTTCTTTTAGAAGGTTTGAACCATATATTACGATTTAATTTAACTTAATGATAAAGAAACTTTTAATTGTTTTCGGTGTGCTGTTTGCAATAACTGGATATGCCCAAGAAGACACGACCTCGCCTTATTCCTTTTACGGCATAGGAAGCTTGAAGTTTAAGGGGACAGTTGAAAACAGAAGCATGGGAGGCATTAGCATTTTTACAGATAGTATACATGTTAACCTAAGAAACCCTGCTTCGTATGCGGGCCATAATTTAGCGACTTTTCAGGATGAAGGAAGGCCAGTTAAGTTTGCAGTAGGAGGAAGCCATACAACGGCAAAACTTAAAAGCAACTCTGGAAGCGACAGATATAGCAGCTCGACCTTCGATTATATTGCCTTGTCAATTCCGATGCAAAAATTTGGTGTAGGATTTGGCCTATTGCCCTTTACATCTGTAGGCTACAAATTAGAATCCTCTAGCAGCCGCGGCCTGGAAACCAGATTTAGAGGCGACGGTGGGGTGAACAAAGCCTTCTTGTCGTTAGGGTACCAGATTACCGATGGCTTAAGCGCAGGAATCGATGTAAATTATAACTTCGGAAACATACAGAACAATACCATCGCGTATGTTTATAATTCAGACAATACATTGGCACGCTACCAAACACGAGAGGACAACAGGTCTGACCTTAGTGGGTTTAATGTTAATTTTGGGGTGGTTTACAAGCGCATGCTGAATGAGACATTAGAACTAACATCGGCCATGACCTATACTCCTAAAAGCGAATTAACCTCTAAAAATCAAAGGGAGTTTAACACCATAAACATAACAACCACTGGAGAAGAAGTCATAGCCAATACTATAGCCGCCGATTTAGCGTCTGCAGGATTAGAGGAAACCAAGTTGGTTATGCCCGCCAAGTTTTCTTTTGGCGCAGGAATTGGACAACCAAGAAAATGGTTTGTAGGAGCCGAGTATACGCTTCAGAAAACAAAAGATTTCACCAATAAATTTTACAACACCAGCCAATCTGTAACAGGAACGCAATATAAAAATGCTTCAACATTTGCCCTTGGTGGATTTTATATTCCAGAGTACAATTCGTTTTCAAGTTACTTAAAACGCGTGGTTTACCGTGCCGGATTAAGGTTCGAGAATACAGGGTTAAACATTCAAGGTGAAGATGTGAAGGAGTTTGGCATATCTTTTGGAGTAGGATTACCAATGGGAAATCTGTTCTCCAATGCTAACCTTGGATTTGAGATGGGTAAAAAAGGAACTGTTAACAATAATCTAATACAAGAAAACTTTGTTAATATTAACTTAAGCCTGTCGTTAAACGATAGATGGTTCCAAAAAAGAAAGTATAATTAAGGTCAGATAAATTAACGAATTATGAAAACTAAAATTGCATTATTATTAACCTTTGTGTTTTTAGGATGGGGTGCTGCCACAGCCCAAAATGAAGATTTAAACACGCTTTCCATCATGACAGAGTATGCGAAGTCTAAAAACTACGACGCCGCATATAAACCGTTTATGGAATTACGCGAGAGAAATCCAAAATACCATAGAGGAATTTATAAGTATGGAGAGGATATTCTTGAGCATAAAATAGAAAACACAACAGGTGCAGAACAAGTTGCCTATATTAACGATATGATTAAGCTTTGGGATGAAAGAGCTTTACACTTCTCGGCCAATACCCCAAAAGGTGAGTACGGTGCCAAAGCGTGTCAGTTAATGTACGACTACAGAAAAGAATTAAATAAATCTAGCGATGAGTTGTACAAGTGTTTTGACGATGCCTACAAAGCAGACCCAAAAACCTTTACCAACCCAAAATCGTTATATACATATTTTTCGTTAATGGTAGATCTTTACGATGCCGGGAACAAGCAACCAGCAGAATTATTTAACAAATACGACGATGTTGTTGAAAAGGTAGAGAGCGAAGTAGAAAACTATTCTAACAAGCTAAACAAGCTAATAGAAAAAGAAGATGCTGGTACGGCTTTAACGTCTAAAGACAAGTCGTACAAAAAATATTATGAAAGCTATTTAAAAGCATACGACCAAATTTCTGGGAGTATAGATAGCAAGTTAGGTGAAAGAGCAAATTGCGAAAACTTAATCCCGCTTTACACCAGAGATTTTGAAGCAAACAAAAACGATGCGGTTTGGTTGCAAAGAGCTATGGGTAAAATGTACCAAAAAGAATGTACAGACGATCCGTTATTTGTAAAGATTGTAGAGCAAAAAAATACCATCGATCCAGATTCAAACACGGCGTTCTATGTGGGAATCTTAAAGGATAAAGCTGGGCAATCATCAGAAGCGCTTAAGTATTACGAGCAAGCCTTAAAGTTAGAAACCGATAACTTTAAGAAAGCAAAATTATACAGCAAAATAGCATCTAAACTTAAGGCTAAAGGTAGCTACGCTAAGGCGAGAAGCTATTACAGAGAAGCTTTAAAGTTAAACCCATCTAATGGTAGACCACACTTGGCTATAGCTTCGATGTATGCAAGCAGCGCAAACAGCTGTGGCGATACAAACTTTAACAAGCGTGCCGTATTCTGGTTGGCTGCTATCGAAGCTGAAAAAGCGGGACGTGTAGACCCAACTTTAAAGAGTGCCGCTGCACAATCTGCTACAAGCTACAGAGCTAAAGCTCCTCAAAAATCTGAGATCTTTAGCGAAGGTAACGCAGGACAAACCATTAACATTGGATGTTGGATTGGCGCTAGCGTTAAAGTACCAACAATCTAATGGGTGAACACTCAAAACATATTATAAAACTTATGGTCACAGCATGCGCTGTGACCATGTTTTTTTCGTGCAAAAGCAACTTCGAAGACGTTAAGAAAATAGGCGTTTCAGAAAACGAGCCCATAGGCGTAGCCGAGCACATTAACCTAAAGTATACAGACTCTGGGCGCGTTACAGCCAATTTGTTAAGTCCCAAAATGCTAGACTACTCAAACAGAGAGTTTGCGTTTAACGAGTTTCCTAACGGGATAACACTTTATCTTTTTGATGAGCAAGACCAAAAGAGTACGGTGCTTGCAGATTATGCCATTGTGTACGACAAAACAGGCCTTATCGATATGCAGGGCAATGTGGTGTTGGCATCGGCAACAAAAGACACCCTCTATGCCGATCAGCTGTTTTACGACCAGAAAAAAGAATGGCTGTTTACCAACCAAAAAGTAACGTTTAAAACAGGACGTGACCGTATAAATGGCACAGGCTTCGACTCTGACGTGAAATTTAAACAAGCCCAGGTTCTGGAAATCGATGGGATTATCACACTTGACGAATAATTCACTATCTTTACGTCTTTAATAGACTTTTATATGAAAACCAAACTGTTTAAGTTTTTTCAGTACGCTTACCTGTTCTTCGCGGTAATCTTTCTTTACGATGCCATAAGCAAGTATATGGCCAATGGAACTATAGCTTATATGTCACTGCTTTTAGCGGCTACAGCAGTTTTTATGTTTTTCTTTAGAAAACGATTTAATAAAAGGTTCGAGGATAAAGATTAGTAGTGCTTATGGGAGCAGAGGTTCTTATTATTATCGTATCCCTAATTTTATCGGCGTTTTTCTCGGGTATGGAGATTGCGTATGTGTCTTCAAACAAAATTCACATCGAAATAGAGAAAAAACAAACAGGCATTCTAGCTAAAATCCTTACAAAACTTACAGCAAAACCGTCAAAATTTATTGCGGCCATGTTAATTGGCAACAACGTAGCCCTAGTTGTTTACGGGTTTTTTATGGGCGATTTGCTAGTGGCGTGGTTTCAGTCGTTTTTGCCCTCTAACATAGGGCTTATTAACTATTTGTTCGATGAGCTGAGCCTATTGTCGCAAACAATAATCTCGACATTGGTTATTTTGGTAACAGCAGAATTCTTGCCCAAAGTGTTTTTCCAGATTTATGCCAACAAACTTTTAAAGGTATTGGCCTTGCCCGCTTATGTGTTCTATAGATTGTTTTCTACAGTGTCGCGGGTAGTCATGTGGATTTCCGATGTTATACTAAAGTATGTGTTTAAAACCGAAGGCGATCAGGTGCAGTTAGCCTTTTCAAAAGTAGAGTTGGGGCATTATATTAGCGAGCAAATGGAATCGGTAGAAGAAGACGATGAGGTTGATAGTGAAATACAAATCTTTCAAAATGCCTTGGAGTTTTCCGATGTAAAAGCCCGTGAGGTTATGGTGCCAAGAACCGAGATTGTAGCGGTAGATGTTACCGAAACCCCAAAAAACCTAAACAAACTATTTACCGAAACAGGCTACTCTAAAATCCTAGTGTTTAAAGATACCATCGACGATATTCTAGGCTATGTGCACTCTTTCGAGCTGTTTAAAAAACCAAAAACGGTCAAGTCTATTATCATGCCCGTCGAGTTTGTGCCAGAAACCATGCTTATTAAAGATATTTTAAACGTGCTTATTAAAAAGCGCAAAAGCATGGCCATAGTCCTCGATGAATACGGCGGGACTTCTGGCGTAATGACCGTAGAGGACATTGTTGAAGAGCTTTTTGGCGAGATCGAGGACGAACACGATACCATAGTCCTAACCGAAGAACCCCTAAATGAAAACACCTATAAGTTTTCGGCCAGACTAGAAGTCGATTACCTAAACGAAACCTACAAGCTGGAGCTTCCCGAAAACGAAAATTACGAAACTCTTGGTGGGCTTATAGTCGCCCATACAGAGGAAATCCCACAGCAAAACGAAGTGGTGGTTATTCCGCCTTTTCAATTTACCATCCTAGAGGTGTCCAATACCAAAATCGACTTGGTAGAACTTAAAGTCCTGCAAGAAGACTAAAATACTTAAGGGCTTTGTAATTAATGGACTCTTCTGCTTTTATTATTAAATAGAAAATGGTATTTTCGCGCACGATAAATTTTAATCAACATAGTAAAGAATGGCAGTTTTAAATAATATTAGAAAACGCGGATTGTTTTTAATCATTGTTATTGCGTTAGCATTATTCTCATTTGTATTGGCAGATTTGTTTAGAAACAGCGATGCCCTTATGAGCAAATCCCAAAATGTCGTGGCCACCATTAACGGCAAAGACATCACCAGAGAGGACTTCATGCAAAAGGTAGAACTTGCACAACGACAAATGGGCGGTGCAGGAACCACAACACAAGCCATGAACCGTGTATGGGATCAGGAGCTTAGACAAGCCGTGTTGGAAACACAATTTGAAAAATTAGGCCTAAGCATAGAGACCGATGAAATGAGAGATTTGTTGAGAACCAGTTTGGCGACCAACCCAAATTTTCAAAATGAAGCCGGACTTTTCGACGAAGCAAAACTAAACGAGTACATTGCCAATTTAAAAGCAACCTCAGAAATAGCCTATGCCCAATGGGTAGATTACGAAAACAGCATTGCCACCAACTCATTACAGCAAGATTATTTTAATATGGTTAAAGCTGGAATGATGGGTACCGTTGCCGAAGGCGAATTGGAGTACAAACTGCAAAACGATAAAATAGACATTAAATTTGTACAGCTGCCTTACGCCTCTATCCCAGATAGCACCATTACAGTGTCTAAAGGCGACATCCAAAACTACATCAAAGCACATGCTGCCGAGTTTAAAGTAGATGAAACCAGAGACCTTCGTTATGTGAAGTTCGAAGAAGTAGCTTCTGTAGCTGATGAAGACCAAATTAAAGCCGACCTTGAAGAATTACTAAAAGGACGTGTAGAGTATAACGAAACAACCAAAGCAAACGACACCGTACAAGGCTTTGGAACAGCAACCGATAACAAGGCGTTTATCAACGCAAATTCTGATATAAAATTTAACGACCGTTTTCAGTTTAAATCAGAAATCTCAAAAGCAATTGTCGATAGCGTTTACAACCTAAACGTAGGCGATGTATACGGCCCTTACAAAGATGCAGGTTTCTTAAAGCTAACAAAACTTATTGCAACTAAAAACTTACCAGATTCTGCTCAAGCAAGACACATCTTAATTCCGTTTGTTGGTGCTGCTAGCGCTGCTGCCGATGTTACCCAAACAGAAGCCCAAGCCAAAGCAACAGCAGATAGCTTGCTAAGCGTTTTAAAAACCGATATTACAAAGTTTGATACTTTTGTAACCGATTTCTCTTCAGATTTAGGAAGTGTTGAAAACGGCGGAAGATATGAGTACTTCGGATACAACCGCATGGTGCCAGAGTTTAGAGATTTTGTGTTTGAAAACAACAAAGGCGACTTGGGCGTTGTTAAATCTAACTTCGGATTTCATATCATAGAAGTAGAAGGCCACAAGAACACACAAAAGGTGGTTAAACTAGGCACAATCGCCAGAAAGATAGAAGCTTCAGAAGCAACCATAGATAAGGTGTTCGCCGATGTGTCTAACTTCGAAATCGCTTTAGAGAATAAAGATTTCGAAACTTTAGCAAACGAGAACAGTTATGCGGTGCGACCAGTTAACGGGGTAAAAGCTTTAGATGAGAACATTCCAGGGTTAAATGCACAAAGACAAATTGTTCGTTGGGCTTTTGAAGAAGGCACAAAAGTAGGCGATTACAAGCGTTTTACCGTGTCTAATGGATTTGTTGTTGTACAAGTAACGGCTAAGCACAAAGCTGGTTTAATGGATGTTGAGCAAGCTTCGGTAAACGTATTGCCTAAACTTAGAAAAGAGAAAAAAGCCGCCCAAATTCGCGAGCGCATCTCGGCAACAACTTTGCAAGACCTTGCAACGGCCGAAAATACAACAGTAAAAACATCAATGGCCATCAACATGAAAAACCCAACCATCTCGGGTGCCGGTTCAGAACCATTGGTAGTAGGTCAGGCTTTTGCGTTAAACGAAGGACAAACCTCAGGTTTAATCAATGGCGACAAAGGGGTGTATATGGTAGAAGTAACCAAAAAAACACCAGCAGTCGATTTAGAGAACTACCAAGGGTTTTCTTTCCAAGTTGAGCAACAAAAAGCAAATAGCGTAAATTCTAAATTGTACGAAGCCTTAAAAGAAGCTTCAGAAATTGAAGATAATAGAGCTAACACCGTTCAGTAAAAAGGTGTAACACACAAAAAAGAGTCCTACAGCAATGTAGGACTTTTTTTTATAGAATCATTTTTTCAAAAGGAATAACGGTATTAAAGCCTTTTTGGGCAAAATAAGCGGTTGGGTCTTCCTGGCTACAGGCCAGTACAAAATCGCCTCCCCAGGCACCAAGACTCTTTACGCTGCCAGAAAAATCTGAAAACAACCGCTCTTTTACTGGCTGCTGTTTAATAATTTCCCCAATAAGCTGTTCGTGCCTTTCCACAAGATTCGAAAACGTTTCTAATGTATCGGCTTGGATGATGTCGTGGGTTATCTGGCTAATTTGTGTAATAGTTTGTGCCTTGTTAAACAACGCGGCCTTGTACTGGGCTATGCCCTCACGACTGTTTTGCTTGTTGTTTAAGAAAACAAAATAGAGGTGTGATTTAAACGCTGGGTTAAACGGCAGTGGCGTTATTTGCCGTTCTGTAGCCTCGGGTGCTGTATGGCGAATTAATTGGTAGCATAAGGCCGTTTTTGCATTGGCACAAGCAATGTCGTAACCGCTACCACCAAAGGTTTTATCCGATAATTTAAAAGGATCAACCTCTGCCCATTGGGCAATGTTGTTAATTAAGGTTGAAGAGGATCCTAGCCCCCAATCACGCGGAAAAGTGAGTCGTGTTACCACTTTAGCGCCTTGGGTTAAAAAATGGGGGTTCATTTTCTTGGCTTCGTTAAGAAGGCGTGCGAGCCACGTTGTGGTTTCATCCTCTGTTTGGCTGGTTATACCAGTTGGTTCCAACTTAAAGCGGTTGGTGTACCAAAGGGTGTTGGTGTTGGTTAGGCTTTCCCAAATAAGAGAGTTGTCTGCAATGGGGCTAACCTCTAAATACTGACCGTAAGTTGTTGGCAAGGCCAAAGCCTTGGCGCCATCAAGTACAACATATTCGCCGCTTATAAGAAGTTTGCCTGAGCTGTAAAATTCCATTACGAACGCAATTTTTCAAGGGCTTCTACAACAGCGCTGTGGGTTACGGGATGGGTTTTAAAATGCGCAATCAATTTGCTTTTTTCGCTGTCGGAAGCTTCAAACTGGTTTAAAATATTCATCAAATGCATTTTCATGTGCCCCTCTTGTATGCCTGTTGTGGTTAACGACCTTAAAGCGGCAAAGTTTTGCGCCAGTCCGGCAACAGCAACAATTTGCATAAGTGCTTTTGCTGTTGGTTTGTGTAAGAGTTCTAACGATAGTTTTACCAGTGGATGAAGGCTCGTTAAGCCCCCAACGGTACCAAGTGCCAAAGGAATTTCAATCCAGAAAATAAACCTGTCCCCTTCAATCTTGGCATGTGTTAAACTGCTGTATCTGCCATTTCTGGAGGCGTAGGCATGAACACCAGCCTCAACAGCGCGAAAGTCGTTTCCGGTAGCGAGTACAACAGCATCAATACCGTTCATAATGCCTTTGTTGTGTGTAACGGCACGATAAGGTTCTACTTCGGCAATATTTACCGCTTGCACAAATGTATTGGCGAACGCTACGGGATCTATATCGCTATTTTCGGTAAGCTCTGCAATAGGGCAGCTAACCTCGGCCCTTACCAAGCATTCTGGCACATAGTTGGAGAGAATGCTCATAATCACCTGAATGTCTTTTTCCTTGTCTGTAAAGTCAGTAAAATCGTTGGCAGCAGCTTTAAAGGTTTTGGCAAATGCTTCTAGGCAGGAGTTTATAAAGTTGGCGCCCATGGCATCTAAGGTCTCAAAAGTGGCGTGCAGCTGGTAATACCCAGGAATGTCTTGGGTTTTATCGCGAAGCACAATATCTAAAATACCGCCCCCGCGTTTTTCCATGTTTTTTGTAATGGGCTTGGTCGCTAAAATGAGCTTGGGCTTAACGTGGTTAAAAAAAGCGGTAAGCTTGGCCTTGTCGCCAGCATACATAAAGTGAACCTGCCCAATTTTTGTGGTAGAGAGCACTTCGGCCTTAAAACCACCGCGATCCAACCAGAATTTTGCGGCCTTACTGGCAGCAGCAACCACCGAGCTTTCCTCTATGGCCATAGGAATGGTATGCATTTTACCATTAATTAAAAAATTGGGCGCAACGCCTAAAGGCAAATAGTAATTGGTAATGGTATTTTCTATAAACTCGTCGTGTAGTTGTTGTAGTTTCTCGTTGGTATTCCAGTATTGTTTAATAATGCTTTTGGCATTTTTGTTGTTGCTGAAATACGTATCTACAATCCAATCTATCTTTTTGGTTTTAGAGAGTTTCGAGAACCCGGAAATCGATTTGCTCATATATATTAGTGCTCGCTATGGGAGACTTCAATGCTAAGGTTACACGTTAATTTAATCCTGTTCTGTAGGTAAGAACGGCGTTTTTAAACAACAAAGATACTATTCTTGTGTCATTATTCGGTTTCATACGTTATAATTGCTTATTAAACTGTTAATGTGTACGGTTTTTTGAGTATTTTTTAGTAAACTTGACGACATTTTACCAAAAAAAATAATTCATGGGATTTTTGAAGTCTTTGCCCCTCATTTTCTTTTTTGCCATAACCTTGGTAACTGCTCAAGAAAAGGACATAACATTAGATGAAATTTGGAATGGAACGTTTTCTACACAGCGTATGGATGCGTTACACTCCATGAAAAATGGCCAACAATATTCGGTTTTAAATTTTGACCGACAAGCACGAAGCACCTCTGTAGATGTGTACGATTATAAAACCTTAGCGAAAGTGAAAACTTTGGTGAGTTCGGCCAATATTGAACAAATGCAATATTTTACCAACTATACGTTTAGCCAAGATGAAAGCAAACTTTTACTAGCCTCAGAGGTCGAATCTATTTATAGACACTCTACCGTTGGGAAATATGTTGTTTACGATACAAACACACAAAACACCACCTTGGTGGCTAATAAAAAAATTCAGGAGCCTACCTTTTCGCCAGATGGTAGTAAAGTGGCTTATGCCTACAAAAACAACCTTTTTGTAAAGGATTTAAACTCGGGAGCAACCAAGCAAATAACCTTCGATGGCGAAGTGAATAAAATAATTAACGGGATTACAGATTGGGTTTACGAAGAGGAATTTGCCTTTGTAAGAGCGTTTCAATGGAATGCCTCTGGAGATAGAATTGCTTTTATACGCTTTGATGAAAGTGCAGTGCCAGAATTTTCTATGGATGTTTACGGTACAGGACTTTACCCAGACCAACAAGAGTTTAAGTACCCTAAGGCTGGCGAGGCCAATGCTGTGGTATCGTTACATCTGTACGATCTGAAATCGGATAAGCTTAACGAAATACAGGTAAGCAAAGACTACAACGATTTTTATATTCCTAGAATTAAATGGACCAAGGATAGCGATGTGCTAAGTGCACAGTTTATGAACAGACACCAAAATGAGTTGGATTTGTGGATGATAAACACCAAAAACAACAACAAGACCAAACTGGTGCTGGAAGAGACCGATAAGGCCTATGTAGACGTTACCGATAACCTAACCTTTCTTAAAGACAATAGCTTTATATGGACTAGCGAGAAAGATGGGTTTAACCACATTTACCACTACAGTAAAGACGGCAAGTTAATCAATCAGGTAACGCTAGGTAATTGGGAAGTTACCAACTATTATGGGTACGATCCTAAAACCGAAAGAATCTTTTATCAATCTACCGAAAATGGCTCAATCAACAGAGACGTTTACGCCATTAAATTAAACGGTAGAGACAAAGTGCGTTTAACAAAAAGCGAAGGGACCAATAGCGCTGCATTTAGTGCCGATTTTTCATACTTCATCAATACGTTCTCCAATGCTACTACGCCGCCAGAATACACCTTAAACAATGCGGCAAGCGGCGATTTAATAAAAAGCATTAAAGACAACGATAAGCTAGCCGAAAAACTGTTAGACTATAAAACGTCAGAAAAGGAATTTACCACCATAAACATAAATGGTAACGACCTAAACATGTGGATGGTAAAACCCGCCAATTTCGATGCAAAAAAACAATACCCCATGCTTATGTATCAATACTCGGGGCCAGGATCGCAGCAGGTGGCAAACCGCTGGAATGGGGCAAACGATTATTGGTATCAAATGTTAGCGCAAAAAGGCTACATTATTGTTTGTATAGATGGTCGCGGTACCGGGTTTAAAGGGGCCGAGTTTAAAAAGGTTACCCAAAAAGAATTAGGAAAATACGAAGTGGAAGACCAAATAGCAGCCGCAAAAAAATTGGGCGAGCGGCCTTATATCGATGCGTCTAGAATTGGAATCTGGGGCTGGAGCTACGGTGGTTTTATGAGTAGTAATGCCCTGTTTAAAGGCAACGATGTGTTTAAAATGGCCATTGCTGTTGCGCCTGTAACAAGCTGGAGGTTTTACGATACCATCTATACCGAACGCTACATGACCACACCACAGGAAAACCCTAGCGGCTATGATGACAACTCACCATTAAGTCATGTCGATAAGTTGAAGGGCGACTTTTTATTAATCCATGGCTCGGCCGATGACAATGTGCATTTGCAAAATACCATGCGTATGGTAGAAGCGCTAATTCAAGCCGATAAACAGTTTGAATGGATGGTTTATCCAGACGATAATCATGGAATTTATGGCGGCAATACCCGATTGCACCTATATAAGAAAATGACCAACTTCATAGACAACACCCTAGGCGATAAGCTTAAAAACGACGCTTCAGAAGAAAACGATCAAGTGAAAATTAAATTATAATAACCAAACTAACTAATATAAAATTTATGTCAGATCAAGCCAATTCGATTAAACAAAAAGAACTCTTTGGGCATCCAATAGGATTGTATGTTTTATTTTTTACCGAAATGTGGGAACGCTTCTCCTATTACGGAATGCGAGCCATCCTGGTACTTTATTTGGTGGCGCAAACCACCGATGCCAATGCTGGATTAGGATGGACAAATGCCGAAGCCCTAGCGCTGTACGGTTGGTATACCATGTTGGTTTATGTGGCTTCGATACCAGGCGGTTGGATTGCCGATAAGTTTTTAGGACAAAAAAAATCGGTGCTTTATGGCGGAATTTTATTGGTAGCAGGACACAGCGTTTTGGCCATCGAACAAATGTGGGCGTTTTATACGGGTCTAGGTCTTATTATCGCCGGTGTAGGCATGCTTAAGCCTAACATCTCTACCATGGTAGGAGGGCTTTACAAACCGGGCGATATTAGAAGAGATAAAGGATTTACCATTTTCTATATCGGAATTAACGTAGGGGCATTCCTGTCGAGTTTAATTGTAGGTTATGTGGGCGAAGTTCACGGCTGGCATTACGGTTTTGGTCTTGCTGGAATTGGTATGGCCTTAGGATTGCTACAATACGTGCTGGGTCAAAAGCACTTAAAATATGTGGGTAACTTTATAGGAACTTCAGATAACGAAGCAGATAAAGAGGCTGTAAACAGACCACTAACTAAAATTGAAAAAGATAGAATAGTTGTATTGCTCATTTCTTTCTTATTGGTAATTGTTTTTTGGGGTGCCTTCGAACAAGCAGGTGGTCTTATGAACATTTATGCCATGGATAACACCAACAGGATGTTAATGGGCTGGGAAGTTCCAGCGTCATGGTTCCAGTCGTTAAATGCCATGTTCATTATATTTTTAGGAACAACTGTAGCAGGATTTTGGGCCAAAAGAAAATTAAAAGGAAAAGTTTCTACATCCTTGTTTAAAATGATTATAGGTCTAATTATTATGGGAACCGGCTTTTTCTTTATGTCTGCTGCCTCATCGCAATTAGAGAGTACAGGCTCATCGGCCATGTATTGGTTGGTGTTGGCATATTTATTCCACACCATTGGAGAACTTTGTATCTCGCCAGTAGCCTTATCGTATATTACCAAATTAGCCCCATTAAAATACGCCTCGTTAATGATGGGGGTATTTTTTGCTATGACGGGCTTCGGGAACAAACTGGCTGGATTGTTAGGAGAATCGGCCTCTGAGTTTGGTGAGTTTACCATTTTTACCGGAATTGCTGTGTTTTGTGTGATTTTCGGGTGTATTGTTATGTTATTTAGAAAGAAACTGGAAGTTCTTACCCATGGTGTAGAAGATAACGAAAGAGAAATGGCTGAAGAATTGCCTCAAGGCCAGCAACTGGCAGACAACAAACTAAACTAACCAACAATACAAACAATGAATACGGATATTGAAAATTTATTTAAGGATAAAGTAATTGGGCACCCAGCAGCGCTATTCGTGCTGTTTTTTACCGAGATGTGGGAACGCTTTTCGTTTTATGGGATGCGAATCCTTTTGGTGCTGTTTTTAACGGCACCCATATTAAGCGACAACCCAGGCTGGGAATGGCCACGCGAAAATGCATTAGCCTTAATAGGAACCTATGCCTCGCTTTTATATTTAACTCCAATTATAGGGGGCTGGGTAGCCGATAAAATTACAGGCTACCGTATGGCTGTGGTTTTAGGTTGTATTATCATGACCCTAGGGCACGCCGCAATGGCAATAGAGACCACGGTTATGTTTTACGTAGGTTTAGCCTTATTGGTTATTGGTACAGGTTTTTTTAAGCCGAACATCACGTCAATAATCTCGACCATGTATAAAGGGAAAGAGTCTAAAAAAGACGGCGCTTATACCATATTTTACATGGGGGTAAATGCAGGGGCTTTCTTTGGAATGATGCTTTGTGGGTATTTGGCAGAAAATTTCGGATGGTCTTGGGGCTTTGGTCTTGCTGGTATCTTCATGCTTTTGGGGATGTTGCAGTTTTTGTTGGCCGGTAAGTTGTTTGGAAGCGTTGGTGCCAAGCCAAGCAAAATACATGAAGTAGAGCTGCCACAAAACATTAACGAAGAACACCCACAAGAACACGAAGAAACTAAAGAAGAAACAAAATTAAACCCTTTTACACTTTTCGATAAGGTATTAATCGTGTTGTCTTCAATAGGGGGACTACTGTATTTGTTTAATGATCCCTTAGAAAAAATTGGAAACCTAAACATGCTACCGTTCGAAATAGGTGGATTAAGTGGTTCTAATGTAGTGGTATTGGCGGCATTGGCCATGTTTTTGGTCTTGTTAATTACTAGAATAGCACGGTATATGCCCATTGTAAGAGACCGTATTATAGCGGTGTCGGTTTTTGGGTTGTTCACGGTGTTTTTCTTTGCTTTTTTCGAGCAGTCGTTAGGATCCATGACCCTTTTTGCCAGAGATTATACCGATAGGTCTTTAGTAGGATCATCGGCCATGGTTTTTAAAATTGTAGATGCCTTACTAACCACGGTGCCGTTAATTATAATAACGTGGGTTTTATTTCTTTTAGCTAAGAAAACCTTTAACCGAATTGCCTTGTCGAATATTATTTTAGGTGTAGCTTTTGTTGGTATCTGGGCTTTGGTTATTTACCGTTTGGTAGATAAGTTTTCGCAAGAAGGAAACGAAGTAGATGCCACTTGGTTCGGGATTTTAAACTCGTTCTTCATTATTACTTTAGCACCGTTGTTTTCAAGATGGTGGGAAAGCAAATACAACCCTAGTGCGGCCATGAAATACGGAATTGGCCTAATACTATTAGGACTAGGTTTTGCCTTCCTTTCTTACGGTACAGGAGACATCCCGCAAGGGGCTAAAACAGCTTCTGTAAGCATGGTATTCTTAATTGTGGCATATCTGTTTCACACCATGGGCGAATTGTGTATTTCGCCGGTTGGACTCTCATACTTAAGCAAGCTTGTGCCAGCAAGAATGATCGGGTTTATGTTTGGTGTTTGGTATTTGGCCATAGCCGTAGGCCAAAAAGCCGCAGGAACTATGGGAGGTATGATCGATAAGATTTCTGAAGAGTACTCTTTAAGTACGTTCTTTTTGATTTTTACACTAATTCCAATAGGTGCAGGTATTGTATCGATAATCCTAAACCCGATACTTAAAAAACTCATGCACGGAATTCGTTAATCGATAAAACCGTTAAAATAACACAAAAATGCTCCATTCTTGGAGCATTTTTTGTAAGTTAGGAACCATTTTTGCAACAACTATAATTATGAAAACAAATGTTATAGCCGTTCTAGCGGTATGCCTTTTTGTGGGCACGTTATCGGCACAGGAAATTAATTGGGTCTCTTTGGAAGAGGCCGTGAAGCTTCAGAAAAAATCACCTAAAAAAATTATTTTAGATGCGTATACCAAATGGTGCGGACCGTGTAAAATGTTAGATAGAAACACCTTTAGCAATAAAGACGTTATCAATTACATTAACAAGCACTACTACGCGGTAAAATTTAATGCCGAAGGCAACGAGGAAGTGCGTTTTAAGGGCAATACATTTACCAACCCGGGTTACGATCCGGCTAAGGCCAACAGGCGTAATTCGCCCCACCAATTGTCTAGATATTTTAGTATTAGATCATACCCTACATTAGTATTCCTAGACGAACAGGCCAATTTGTTAACCCCGGTAATAGGCTATAAAACACCACAGCAGTTAGAACTTTATTTAAAACTGTTTAAAGATAACAAGCATGTGGAAATGGATACTCAGGAAAAATTTAATGCCTACTATCAAGGCTTTACGCCAGAGTTTTCAAATTAAAAAATTAATAAGAAACAATAAAAGCTCCCTTTTCATAAGTATAATGAAAAGGGAGTTTTTGCATTCTACACGTGGTTTTCCAACGCGCAACATACGACTTGTAGTTGCTGCCATCCGCGATAATGAGTTCGGGTTGAATAGCGTTGATTAAGCGCGTTAAGTTTATTTTAGGGGAGTTTCTTAGTAAAATAATATCAGGAGTTAGCGTTTTGGTGTTGTAAATGCCTAAACTATCAACAACAAGTAGAAGTTTGTTGTTTACCACATAAAAGGATTTTAAAGAATCGTATGTCGTTTCAGCAACATGAGCCCCAACTTCGTAATTTTTAATTAGGGATAGGGTTTTAGCGTCATCATAAGGCAAATTGTGATCAATGGCGAGTGTGCCTCCAGCATTGTGCCCAATAATGCTGTGGCGGCTTTTATGAAAAATAACCAAGCTGGTTTTGCTGTGTTTCTTTTTCGTGCCTATAAACACCAACTGAAATAAAAATACGGTTGCTAGAATTGGGACTACAAACCTAGCCTTATGTTTAGATTGCAGCAGGGACACCCCTAAAATAATCAAGATATAAGTGGCCAGTACATGCCATAAATTAAACGGAATGTTGTCAAAAAGAAAAGCCTCTTGCTTGGCTATCCATGCGACTAAACGGTTCATACTGTTTATAAGAAACGCATAAATTATCGCTAAGAAGGGGAGGTTAACATGCATTAGAGCCAACACCATTAAAAGGATACCCAGGCTTAAAATAGTGCCAAGTACAGGCAAAATAACAAGGTTGGAAACAAAGAACAACCCCGGAAACTGATGAAAATAATATAGGGCAATGGGTGCTACGCCAACTTGGGCAGAAAAGGATACCGTGCTAATATTCCAAAACAACTTGTCTAAGGCCCATCGGGGTTTGTATAATTGCCGTAGTAAGGGATTGATAGTCACTATGGCAATCACGGCCAGATAGCTCAATTGAAAGCCCACATGAAATAAAAATAAGGGGTTTATTAGCAGCAATACAAAGGCAGAAATGGCAAGAATGTTTAAGGTGTTTGTAGGCTTTTTTAAGTTTATGGCAATGGCAACAGCTGTAAACATGGAAACGGCACGAATTACCGAAGCAGAAAGCCCCGCGATAATAGCAAAGCTCCAAAGGCAAACAACTAATAGGCAAATTTTTAGGGTGTTGCCGTGTTTTAAGCGTGAAATCGGTCGGAAAAGAACGTTTAAAATAATGAGAATAATACCAACATGTAGCCCCGAAACCGCTAAAATATGCACGGCACCCGCATTGGTGTAATTGCTGTAGATGTCTTGATTAATGGTTTGGCGTTGCCCCAAAATAAGGGCGTTTGTAATGGCCAAAACATCAGGATGAAAGTTGTATATGGCCAGTTTGTTGTTAATCTGAGTTCTTATGTTGTAGGCAATACCAGATAGGGTAGATGTTTTTGTGCTTACAGTAAGCAACTCCCTTGGGTCGCAAAATATTTGATGGTAGATGTAGCGCTTCTTTAAATAAGCACCATAGTCAAACTGATAAGGGTTTAAAGGAGCTGCAATAGGAGCCAGTGCCGTTTTTGTTGCATATATGCCATCGGTGATTAACGGGTGTTGCAAACTATCCTTTTTAACATTAAGCAGTACATTTCCAGTGACTTTATGGGGGCCAATTTCAAGAAGTTCAACAACATATTTTTGGTGATAGTTTCCCGGTTTTAAAGACGTTTTCACCTTAAAAATAAGCCGGGTTCTTGCTGCGCTATCTAAATGGATGACTTGGGAATAATGGGATTTTAGATTGTTTTCGTGATGTAGGTTAACCGTAGCCATTCCGAGAAAAAAGGTGGTTAAATAGGTTATGACTCCAAACCAAATGGTCTTTTTTGAAGTGTTTTTGTACATCAAATAAGCGCCTCCTAAAGCAAATAAGGCAATGCCAAGAGCGGTATAAACAACACTGCTTGCAGCGTTTAAATATACGCCCGCTATAATGCCTAAAAGGAGTGCAAGTGTTAGCTTAACAATAACAAAGTCTAGTAACTTCATAGTGTAAGTTACTAAAAATAAGCGAGATATGTTTTAGAGGACCCGTCTGGCTTGTACGAAGGCGAAATACCAATATTTTTCCGAAAGCTTAGAGGTGATTACCCCACGGCTGGTCGTCGAATGGATGAACTCCACATGGCCAGGGCGCGAAGCGGTAACTAGGCCTACGTGGTTTATCTGGCGGCTGTTCTTTTTTGTGGCAAAAAACAATAAATCCCCCTTTTGAACCTCTTTTAGGGCAATCCAATCACCATGGGAAGATAAACTAGAGGTCGACCTAGGAAGCAAAATGTTTTCACGTTTAAAAGCCGTGGTAATCAATCCAGAGCAATCTATACCACGCTTGGTGTCACCACCGTATTTGTATTTTACACCATTGTAGGTTTGTGCTTCAGAGATGATGCTATTCACGGTCTTGCTGTTGTAGGGGGCTGCCGGAATAGCTGCTGTTTTTTCAGGCGTTGTGGCTACTTGGGGCGTTGTTGGCGTTGGTCGATCGCTGCGTTTGGTAACGACTTTAGTGCCCTTGGTAGATTTACAGGATGAAAATAATAAGATTAAAGTAAGTATGAGAATTTGTTTTTTCATGGGGTATTGGCAATCGTATCGTAAATTAAAGTTGCGGTTTTCTTACTGGCGCCTTTACCGCCAAGTTTGGCTTCCAGATCGTAATAGGCCATAAAAAGCTCGGTGCGTTTTTCTTGATCGAGAATAAGAGCCAGTTCTTGTTTTAGGCGGCGTTTGTTAAAGTCGCCTTGAATTAACTCCACAACCACCTCCCGATCCATAATTAAATTAACTAATGAAATGTACTTAATGTGCTTAACAAGACGTTTCCCAATTTGGTAAGACAGCCAGCTGCCTTTGTAGCAAACCACTTCGGGAACTTTAAACAAAGCCGTTTCTAGGGTAGCCGTTCCAGAGGTAACCAAGGCCGCTGTAGAAACACTTAAAAGGTCGTAGGTCTTGTTCGATACAAAATGAACTTGATCGCTTTTAATAAACGGTTTGTAAAACTCATAATCCTGGCTGGGAGCTCCGGCAATAACAAACTGATAGTTTGGGAAATATTGCGGCATCTCCAACATAACCGAGAGCATTTTTTTTATCTCTTGCTTTCGGCTGCCAGGTAAAATGGCAATAATAGGCTTTTCGTTAAGTTCGTGGTCTGCCCTAAATTCGTATTCATCTACCTGTACCCGGTTGGCAATAGCATCGATTAGTGGGTGGCCCACAAAATGAACAGGGTAGTGGTGTTTTGTCTCATAAAAATCCTTTTCAAAAGGAAGAATAACATACATCTTGTCAACGTCCCGTTTTATGGCTTTTATCCTGCTTTCTTTCCAGGCCCAAATTTGTGGGGAAATGTAGTAGTGAGTCTTATAGCCTTGGACTTTGGCCCATTTGGCAATTCTTAGGTTAAACCCCGGGTAATCAATAAAAATAATAACATCGGGTTGGTATGCAGCAATATCTTTTTTACAAAACGACAGGTTTTTAGCAATGGTTTTAAGGTTTAGTAAAACCTCTACAAACCCCATAAAGGCAAGATCCTTATAGTGCTTTATAAGGCTGTTGCTAACCTGGCGCATTAAATCGCCGCCCCAAAACCTAAATTCGGCATTTACATCCTGCCTTAGTAGCGCTTTCATTAAGTTGGCGCCGTGTAAGTCTCCAGAGGCTTCTCCTGCAATAATGTAATATTTCATTAATTAAAAATAGGGTTAAAAAAACTTAATGGCCAATGTTAATAGGGCTGCAAAAAGTGTAGCCAGTAACACGCCACGTGCACGGTACTCGTGTTTTTTTCTTAAAAATAAGAAAAATACCAAAAGGTTTATAGCGGCTCCAAAACTAATAAGCTGCCCAAGATTGCCATGCACCGAAGCGGCTTTAATGTTGTTGAAAACCGAGCCGTTGTTGTTGTACAACAAGGCAGCGATAAATAGCCCGACAGCATTTGCTGCCAAACCAATAATAAAGCCTATGAATACTTCTTTTTTAGTCATTAAAATCCCAAGAGTTTAAAGTTTGTATGCTGTGGTGTGCTGTAAGGTCAAACTGTACCGGAACTATAGAAATGTAATTGTTTTCCAAGGCCCATTCATCGGTGTCCTGCCCATTGTCTTGGTTTACAAAGGTTCCAGTAAGCCAATAGTAATCCTTGCCATGAGGGGTTTGGCGTTTGTCGAACTCCTCAATCCAATTGGCTTTGGCTTGGCGGCAAATTCTTATGCCTTTAATGTCCTTTTGTGGAACGTCTGGAAAATTAACGTTTAAAACAACATCCTTAGGAATGCCTTCTGCCAATGCTTTTGCAACAATTTGTTTGGCATAGTGCTTGGCTGCATCAAAATTGGCGTTGTAGTTGTAGTTGCAAAGCGAAAAGCCAATGGCAGGAATCCCTTCAATGCCAGCTTCTAAGGCAGCACTCATAGTGCCAGAATAGATAACGTTTATCGATGAGTTGGCGCCGTGGTTAATACCCGATACGCAAATGTCGGGTTGCCGATCCATAATCTCTCTAACGGCCAGTTTAACGCAATCGGCGGGTGTGCCAGAACAGCTGTATTCGGGTTGGTCGCCTTGGTCTATGGTGACGCGATCAAGGTGCAAGGTCGAATTAACGGTAATGGCATGGCCCATGCCGCTTTGTGGGCTGTCTGGCGCGACAACCACAACATCGCCAAGCGTTTTCATGGCTTCGATTAATGCTCGAATACCAGGCGCTGTAATACCATCGTCATTGGTGACTAAAATAAGCGGTTTTTTAGACATTTTTAGGTGGTGTTTTTATGTAGGCTAAAATACATAAAATCTGATGTAAAGCATGAAATTATCCCGTTTAACAAAAAATTAGCGCCAATACATTTTATTGGCATGGTTTTTTCCTTTAAATTAGTGTTTCTTAAAAATGTTTAAAAAAAGAGGGTCGTGTCTTTATAGTGCCCAAAATGCTAAGTAGGTTTAAAAAAATGATGATAAGATTTATGAAAAGTAATTATAGAATATTGATGTTAATGCTCTTATTGGCATTTGCGTCATGCAGTTTTACGTCCAAAAAGTTTGAGAATCCAGACAAGGACAAGCTGTTGGTACAGGTGATCACCTTTGTTTTGGAGCGTGGGCATTTCGATCCTAAAGATTTAAACGACGATTTTTCCGAAGGTGTGTTTGATGCTTATTTAGAACAACTCGATCCGTTAAAAAGGTATTTTATAAAATCGGACATTAAAGAGTTCGAAGCCTATAAATACGAAATAGACGACCAACTCAGGTCTAACGATATTTCGTTTTTTAACCTAACCTACGATAGGCTCATACAAAGAATAGACGAAGCCAAAATTATTTATAAAGAGGTTTTGGCCCAGCCTTTCAATTATACCTTGGATGAAACGTATAGCTCCGATTACGAAAACCAAGATTATGTAAAAAGCAAACGCCTGCTAAAAGACCGTTGGAGAAAACAGCTTAAGTTTTCTAATTTAGCCAATTACGATGCCTTAATGCAGGAGCGAAACAATGCCGAGACCGCCGCAGAAGACGAAGTCAACGCAGCGCCAAAAACCATAGAAGCACTAGAAAAAGAGGCCAGGGAAGAAACCCTGAAAACCATAGACAACTACTATACCGATTATGTAGACGACCTGTTGCGAAAAGATTGGTTTGCCATGTATGTTAATGCGATAGTAGAAGCGTTCGACCCACACACATTCTATTTTGCTCCAGAAGATAAGGACCGTTTCGATCAGCAAATGTCGGGCAAATTAGAAGGCATTGGCGCTAGACTTCAAAAGCGTATGGACAATACCAAAATAGTCGAGCTAATTTCTGGTGGGCCCGCATGGCGAGGACAAGAGCTGGAAGTGGGCGACATTATTGTAAAAGTTCGTCAAGAGTTTGAAGAAGAGGCGGTGAATATTGTAGGCATGCGCCTAGACGATGCCATTAAACTAATTAAAGGTCCAAAAGGGACTAAGGTTATCTTAACGGTTAAGAAGGTCGATGGTACCCACGAAGAGATTGCTATTGTAAGAGATGTTGTCGAGCTGGAAGAAACCTATGCAAAATCTTCAATAGTAAAGAAAAACAACCAGACATTTGGGGTGATAAACTTGCCTAAGTTTTATGTGGATTTCGAAGATTATAAAAACCGAAATGCTGCTTCCGATGTTAAAAAGGAAATCGAACGCTTAAAGGAACAAGGCGTAGAAGGCTTGGTGTTAGACTTAAGAAACAATGGCGGAGGTTCCCTGCAAACAGTTGTCGATATTGCCGGGCTGTTTATTAAAGATGGTCCTATTGTTCAAGTGAGATCAACAGGCGAACCAAAAGAAATATTAAAGGATAAAGACCGCTCTATTGTGTGGGATGGTCCTTTGGTGATTATGGTTAACGAACTGTCTGCCTCAGCATCAGAAATCCTAGCTGCCGCCATGCAAGATTACAAGCGTGGAATTATTATAGGAAGCAAACAAACTTATGGTAAAGGAACAGTTCAAAATGTTTTGGACTTAAACCGTATGGTGCGAAATAATAGGGATGGCGATTTGGGAGCGCTTAAAATAACCACCCAGAAATTTTACCGTGTTAACGGTAGTTCAACACAATTGGAAGGCGTTAAAAGCGATGTTGTTGTTCCAGATAGGTATTCGTATATAAACGTGGGTGAAAAGGATCTTGAAAATCCATTGCCTTACGATAAGATAGAATCTGTAGACCACGCCTTTTGGGATGGCTATTACGATTACGAAGAAGCCATAAAGAACAGTGAAGCGCGAATGCGCAACAACAGCCAATTAAAGCTTATAGACGAGAATGCGAAATGGGTAAAAGAGCGCATGGACGAAACGACACATCCGCTAAATTACGAAGCGTATGCCAGTAAACTGGAGGAAAATGAAGCGGTGGCCAAAATGTTTGATAAAATTGCAGACTACCAAACAAATTTAACCTTCGAGTCGCTGCCTTACGAACAGGAGATGTTCCTTAAAGATACCGTGCTGGAAGACAAGCGAAACCGTTGGCATAAAAGTTTAAGCCAAGATGTGTATATAGAAGAAGCGCTTAATGTATTAGAAGATTTAAAACTGTCTTACAGCATTAAAAAAGTAGCTACAGTAAAAGACTAAGCATTTATGGCTTACAATTCAAACGCATTGAGTGCTTTGGCGCTCCAAAAATTCAAGACAAATTTTTGGGGCGTTTTTAGTTTGGTAGTTATAATCTGCATAGGGCTAATAGCCGTGTTTGCGTATGTTATTGCCCCAGATAATTCGCAAAATGCCAATCAAATGCATTTGGCCATTCACTCCAAAGCCCCGGGATTTAAAGTCGATATGCTAAGCATACCGTCTAATTTAGAATCGGACCAGGGGTTGTTTAATAAACTGTTTTTTGGAAAAAAGGTCGTGGCTAATAGTGTTCCGGTTTCTGCGCATCACATTAAAAACGATACGCTGTTTTATACCGAATATGCTTCCGATGGCCTGAAAGGAATACAAAAATCATTGGCAATACCCGCAACAGGCGAGCAACCCTTTGTTGCAAAGCAAACCTTTTTGTTTGGCACCGATAAGTATGGTAGAGATTTGTTGAGCCGTGTTTTGGTGGGTGCCCGGATTTCGTTTTTTATTGGTTTTGTAGCCGTGCTTATCTCATTGTTTATTGGGGTTGTTCTGGGCAGCCTGTCGGGATATTTTGGCGGTAAGACCGATGCAGTAATTATGTGGCTCATTAATGTAACCTGGTCCATACCAACCTTGCTTTTGGTAATAGCCATTACCTTAGCCTTAGGAAAAGGGTTTTGGCAGGTTTTTATAGCGGTGGGTTTAACCATGTGGGTCGAGGTGGCTCGTGTGGTTAGGGGGCAGATTAAAGGCGTAAAAAACATGCAATACGTTACGGCGGCCAAAGCGTTAGGCTACGGGGATGTTAGAATTATCATCAGGCATGTGCTTCCCAATATTATGGCGCCCGTTATTGTTATCTGTGCGGCCAATTTTGCAGCAGCAATCTTAATAGAAAGCGGGTTGAGCTTTTTAGGTATTGGGGCGCAACCGCCCATGGCTAGTTGGGGTGCTATGATAAAAGACCACTACAACTACATTATTTTAGGGAAACCCTATCTGGCATTAATCCCCGGCCTGTGTATTATGGTCTTGGTTATGGCATTTATGCTTATGGGTAATGCGCTTAGAGATGCTTTGGAAGTTAAAGTTTAAGAGCTTCGTAAAGACTGATTAATGTTGTCGATGTAACCTAAAAGTTCGTCCTTGCCCATATTTTTTGTCGAGGAGGTTACAAAATAATTAGGCATGTCTTCCCAAAATTCTAATAAAATGGTTTTGTAGCTTTCTATGTGATTTTCAATCGCTTTGGGTTTTAGTTTGTCGGCCTTGGTAAATACAATAGAGAATGGAATCAGGTTTTCACCCAGCCATTGCATAAATTCCAAATCGATGGGTTGCGGGTCGTGCCTAATGTCTACAAGAACAAAGCCGCATACCAACTGCTTGCGCTTTTCAAAATATTGGGTAATAAATTTTTGAAAGGTCTTTTTTGTACTTTTCGAAACTCTGGCGTAACCATAACCGGGTAAGTCCACCAAATGCCAGTTTTTGTTTATTAAAAAGTGATTAATCAGCTGTGTTTTTCCTGGTTTTCCAGAAGTTTTAGCTAACTTTTTTTTGCCGGTTAGCATATTAATCAAAGACGATTTGCCCACATTACTTCGTCCAATAAAGGCATATTCGGGTAGATTGTTGTTGGGGCATTTGCTAACCTCAGAATTACTTACAATAAACTCAGCCGATTTTATATCCATAGGAGGGGTGTTTTAAAAGCCTCGTTTAGTAAGCCACGCATCAAGAATGGTGTTGAACGTTTCTGGGTGCTCCATCATGGCCGCATGCCCACATTTATCAATCCAGTATAGGTCCGAATCTGGCAACAGCTCATGAAATTCTTCAGCCACCTCTGGCGGGGTTACCGTGTCGTTCCTGCCCCAAATAATGCAGGTAGGAACGTGCATTTTTGGCAAATCGTTAGACATGTTGTGCCTAATGGCGCTTTTTGCTATGGCTAGGGTTTTTATTAGTTTGTTGCGGTCGTTTACCGTTTCGTAAACCTCGTCTACAATGGCTTTGGTAGCCACCTCGGGGTCGTAAAAAACATCTTGAGCCTTTTTCTTAATCACCTCATAGTCGCTACGCTTGGTGTAACCGCTACCCATGGCACTTTCGTATAGGCCAGAACTCCCGGTTATAACAAGTGCTTTTACCTTCTCTGGAAACATTTTGGTATGGTATAGTCCAATGTGGCCGCCAAGAGAATTCCCCAGTAAAATAACCTCTTCAAAACCTTTAAAATCAATAAAGTCGTGCAGGTATTTTGCGAAACTTTTAACATTGGTTTTTAGCAACGACATGGAGTAGATAGGAAGTTCGGGAATGACGATTTTGTATCCGGTCTGACTAAAGTGTGAGGTCACAGAGTCGAAATTACTTAACCCGCCCATTAATCCGTGTAAAACAATAATTGGCGTGCCTTCTCCTACCTCAATATAGCTGTAGTTTTTTTCTTTTTTTAGTCTATGCGTCATTAATTAGTTGGTCTTGATCGTTAGAGCAAATATAGTCAAATCATTCCTAATATAAGCAATTATTGCAGCAAGCATCTCGCGATGGCAAATCGAGATATTAACAAAAAGGCACCGTTGCCTTTCAATGTTGAAACCTGTTAAAAGCCAAGGAAGAAGCCTGTGTGCTGTGCTTTTTGGCTGGGTTTTTAGAGGCTTTAATCGAAAAATTATTAACAAAGTGGGAAATTGTGGTAAAATGTGGTATATTTTTCGATATATTTGAATTTTAAAGATTGTTTAGCTTTTGAACTCATTAATAGGAACATATGAATGCAAAGTAGACGCCAAAGGCAGGTTAATGTTGCCTTCTGTGCTAAAAAAGCAGTTGGCAGGTGTGCTTCAGGATGGGTTTGTGCTTAAGCGAGCCGTGTTTCAGCCGTGTTTGGAATTGTATCCTATGGCCGAGTGGCAAGCGCTTATGCAAAAAGTGAACAAATTAAACCGATTTAAGAAAAAGAACAACGATTTTATTCGACGCTTTACGGCTGGGGTAAAACCCATAGAGGTCGATGCGTCTGGAAGGTTGTTAATCCCTAAGGATTTAGTGGTTTTTGCAGGCATCTCAAAAAATATTGTGGTGTCTTCTGCAGTAAACATTCTCGAGATTTGGGATAAAGATAAATATGAAGCGGCTATTGATGATGCGGCGTTGGATTTTGCCGATTTAGCCGAAGAAGTAATGGGTCAAGATGAAGCAGATGGAATATCATAATCCGGTATTGTTGCACGAGTCGGTCGATGGATTAAACATCGTTGCAGATGGTGTGTATGTTGATGTGACCTTTGGTGGCGGTGGCCATAGTAAAGAAATATTAAGCAGGCTAGGCGATCACGGCAGGTTGTTTGCCTTCGACCAGGATAAAGATGCGCTGGAAAATGCATTGGATGACGATAGGTTTGTGTTGATTAATGAAAATTTTAGGTATATCAAGCGGTTTTTAAGACTGTACGGTGTGAGAAAGGTCGATGGGATTTTGGCCGATTTTGGCGTGTCATCCCATCAGTTCGATGTGCCGGAACGCGGGTTTTCTACCCGATTTGATGCCGCTCTAGACATGCGTATGAACCAAGGCGATAAGCTTTCGGCCTTTCATGTGGTTAACGAATATGACGAGAAGCATCTAGCGGAGATTTTTCGTCAATATGGCGAATTGCGGCAAGCACCGGCAATGGCTAGGGAGATTGTACACCAGCGAAAAACAGAGGCGATTACTACAGGTAAGGAGTTAAAGGAGGTGCTGTCCAAGTTTTTAGGGCATCGCCACGAGAATAAAGTTTTGGCGCAAATATATCAGGCGCTCCGAATAGAGGTTAACCAGGAGTTGGAAGTGATTAAGGCGTTTTTGCTTCAGGTGCCCGAGCTGTTAAATCCCAAAGGACGGTTAAGTGCCATCTCGTACCACTCGTTAGAAGATCGTTTGGTAAAACGGTTCATAAGAAATGGCCTGTTTGAAGGTGAGCCGGAAAAAGATATTTATGGCAACGTAGAGGTGCCTTTAAAAAAAGTGGGCGGCTTAATTGTGCCTTCAGCAGCAGAAATCCAACAGAACAGCAGGGCGAGAAGCGCGAAGCTTCGGGTGGCAGAAAAACTATAAAGTGTCGTGAAAAGAAAAATCTATAACATTCTAAAAGGTAAGTTTTTAGTTAATGATGATGCTTTTAAAAATTGGCGCATGATTCTGTTTTTGTCCGTATTGGCCTTAATTATGATTGCCAGCTCACACAGCGCCGATAGGAAGGTGCACGAAGTAGCAAGGCTAAAAGATGAGGTGCGGGAATTGCATTCGCGATTTGTAGAGGGCCGAAGTGAGCTTATGGGCTTAAAAAAAGAGACGGTTGTAGAGCACAGAATGAAAGAAAAAGGGATTTTTATTTCGGAAATCCCGCCAACAAAAATCAAAGTAAAATCTAAAAAGTAAGTTCGGCTTGGCAGTAAATGAGAAGAACATATTAAACCGATTGTATTTTATAGCAGGATGTATGTTCATCTTCGCGCTACTCATTGTGTTTAAACTTTTGAGCATTCAATTTGTTCAAGGCGAAAAATACAAGAGCATGGCCGAGAAGCGTTTGGTGAAGAACGTGACCATTCCCGCAAATAGGGGCAATATTTACTCGGTAGATGGCAACCTGTTGGCAACCTCAATACCTAAGTACGATATCAGGATCGATGCCGTTACACCAACCTCAAAAGTATTTGAAGAAAACATAAAAGCGCTTTCCGATTCGTTGGCGGTCTATTACGGGAAACCGTCTGCCAACTACCAGAAAAAATTAAGAGCGGCTAGGGCAAACCGAAACCGCTATTACCTTTTGGCGCGAAATGTAGGCTATTCAGATTATATGCGTTTTAGAAGCTTCCCGCTTTTAAAATTGGGAGCGTTTAAGGGCGGGCTGATTGTTGAGCAAACCACCAAACGGGAATACCCTATGGGGGGCGTAGCGCAAAGAACCATTGGTTACGAGCGTGTTGATGATGCGGGCAATGTAACACGTCCGGGGCTAGATGGTGCCTTTGGAGCTAAGTATTTAAGCGGGGTTGATGGCAAGCGCTTAAAACAAAAAATAGGAAACGGCCAATGGAAACCTGTGGCAGATTACAATCAGGTAGAGCCACAAGATGGTTACGATGTGTATACCACCATAAGCAGCAACATTCAGGATATTGCGCACCATGCCTTATTACAGCAGTTAGAATATTATAAGGCTGAACACGGTTGTGTGGTGGTTATGGAGGTTAAAACCGGCGAAGTAAGGGCGATTTCTAATTTGGCAAGGACAGAGGAAGGGAATTATTACGAAAAGCGCAACTATGCCGTTTGGGAGTCGCATGAACCAGGCTCTACATTTAAAACCATGGTGCTTACAGCGGCCTTGGAGGATAAAGTGGTAGATACCGCAACCATAGTTGATACTGGGCATGGGAGAAAACGTTTTTACGGAAGGGATATTACCGATTCCAAATATGGAGGCTATGGTAAGATTTCAATAGCACGGGCCTTGGAGGTGTCGTCTAATATTGGTCTGGCAACAGTTGTAGATCAAAACTACTCCCAACAGCCAGAAAAGTTCTTAAACAGATTGAAATCTTGGGGGTTAGACAAGCCTTTAGGTTTACCTATAATTGGCGAGGGCGATCCTGTAATACCGGGGCCGGGGCATAAGCTTTGGAGTAAAAATGCACTGCCTTCAATGGCCTATGGGTATAACCTACGCCTAACGCCGCTACAGGTGTTAACGTTTTACAATGCCATTGCCAACGATGGGGTTATGGTAAAACCAAGATTTATAAAACGGGTTAAGGAGCTTAACCGCGAGATAGAGCATTTCGACCGCCAGGTTATTAATGATAAAATCTGTTCAGACGAAACGGTGAAACAAATGCAGGAAGTGTTAAAGAATGTGGTGGTGCGCGGAACAGGGCGTTCGTTGTATTCGCCTTACTTCTCTATGGCAGGAAAAACAGGAACGGCCAAGACAGAATATTGGATGGACGATTGGAATGACGACCCGAGGTATGTGTCGTCGTTTGCAGGTTATTTTCCCGCTCAAAACCCTAAGTACTCCTGCATTGTCATCATACACAAGCCCAGCATCAAGAAAGGGTATTATGGCGCCGATGTTTCGGGGCCGGTATTTAAACGAATTGCCCAAAAAATATTTACCGAAACACCAATTGTAGAGGAGTTGGAGTCTTTAGAGGTGGCAAGTCAGGTGGCAGATAAGAGCTATAAAGGGTATTACGATATCGCCCAAACATATAAAACAATCATGCCAAGTGTGGTAGGAATGCCAGTGATGGATGCCGTAGCATTATTGGAAAACATGGAGGTGTCAATTAAGGTTAAAGTGCAGGGTAGTGGTGAAGTGGCGTCGCAGTCGGTCGCTAAAGGCGAAAAGTTAAAAAAAGGTCAAACAGTCGTGATCAAAGCATAATGAGAGTATTAAAAGACATAGTGTACAAAGTAGGATTAAACGCAGTTATTGGGAACACGCATGTGGCAATCAATAGCATTCAGTTCGATTCTAGACTGGTAAAAAAGAACGATGTGTTTGTGGCCATTACAGGAAATGTGGTAGATGGCCATGATTATATCGATGTGGCTATTGCCAATGGTGCAGTTGCTGTTGTGTGCGAAAACATGCCAGAGCGTCCCGCGCCAAATGTGGTGTATCTGGAAGTCGCACGCACTTCGGAAGCGTTGGCCATTATGGCTTCTAACTACTACAATGCGCCCTCAAAAAACCTAAAACTGGTAGGGGTAACAGGAACCAATGGTAAGACCACCATTGCAACCTTATTGTACCAATTGTTTAAGAAAGCAGGGTATAAAGTGGGCTTGTTGTCTACGGTAAAAATCATGGTAGACGATACAGCTTATGCAGCCACCCATACAACGCCAGACTCCCTAACCATAAACCGCTATTTAAGCATGATGAACGATGCTGGGGTGCAATTTTGCTTTATGGAGGTGAGCTCTCATGGCATTCATCAAGACAGAACAAAAGCTCTGGAGTTTGCGGGAGGGATTTTTACCAATTTATCGCACGATCACTTAGACTACCACGCCTCGTTTGCCGAATACAGGGATGTGAAAAAACGCTTTTTCGACGAGCTTCCAAGTCAGGCGTTCGCATTGGTAAACACCGACGATAAAAATGGAAGCGTCATGTTGCAGAATACCAAAGCAAAAAAATACACCTATGCCCTAAAAGGCATGGCAGATTATAGGGCGTTAATTCTGGAAAATCAGTTTAGCGGCTTGTTGCTAAAGATTAATGATAACGATGTGTGGACAAAGCTTATAGGGACTTTCAATGCATATAACATCATGGCCATTTACGGTGCTGCAGATTTGTTGGGGCTGGAACGTATCGAGATTTTAAGATTGATAAGCGAGCTGGAGAGTGTCTCTGGGCGGTTTCAGTATGTGATATCCGAAGGGAAAATAACAGCCATTGTCGATTATGCCCATACACCAGATGCCCTAAAAAACGTTCTGGAAACCATAAACAGCATCCGTACAAAAAACGAAACCTTAATAACGGTAGTTGGTTGTGGTGGAAATAGAGATAAGACCAAGCGCCCAAAAATGGGACATATCGCTTCGGCTTTGAGTACCAAGGTTGTGTTTACTAGCGACAACCCCAGAAACGAAGACCCCGATGCAATTATTAAGGATGTAGAAGCCGGAGTAGCACCAACCCATATTAAAAAAATACTGTCCATTACCGATAGAAAACAGGCCATAAAAACCGCCTGCCAAATGGCGCAACCAAACGATATTATTTTAATCGCCGGTAAAGGCCATGAAACCTATCAGGAGATTAAGGGGGAGCGTTTCGATTTTGATGATTTTAAAATAGTACAAGAAACTTTAAAGCAAATAGAAAAATAGATGTTGTATTACCTATTCGAATATTTAGAAAAACATTACGACGTTCCAGGGGCATCGCTATTTGGGTATTTAACCTTTCGCGCTGCGGTGGCAATCATTCTGTCGCTCTTAATTTCCACAATATTTGGTAAGCGCATCATTAAGTTTTTACAGCGCCAACAAGTAGGCGAAACCATAAGAGACTTAGGGCTTGAAGGACAGGTAGAAAAAGCAGGGACCCCCACCATGGGAGGGATTATCATCATTCTGGCTACTATCATTCCCGTTTTGCTTATGGCCAAATTGGAAAACATCTACATCATTCTCTTATTGGTTACAACCGTTTGGATGGGAGCCATTGGGTTTATTGACGATTATATTAAAAAATTTAAAAACGATAAAGAGGGGCTAAAAGGAAAGTTTAAAGTGCTGGGACAAGTAGGTCTGGGGATTATTGTTGGTGCCACCTTGTACTTTAACCAAAATGTAACCATAAAAGAAAAATTACCGGTAGCCCAGCAAAAGGAAATGCTGGCAGAAAACCCAGACATAGAGCCGTCCAAGCTATTTAAGCCGGAGGAAAAATCGACCAAAACAACCATCCCTTTTGTAAAAGGCAATGAGTTTGACTACGCCGATTTAATTACCTGGATTAATCCGGGCTTAAAACCTTACGCGTGGATCATCTTCATTCTGGTGGCCATTTTTATCATCACGGCCGTGTCTAACGGAGCAAACCTCACCGATGGAATAGATGGCCTGGCAGCAGGCACATCGGCGATAATCGTCTTGACTTTGGGCATTTTTGCCTGGGTATCGGGAAACATCATCTTTTCCGATTACCTAAACATCATGTACATCCCAAAGGTCGAGGAGATTACCATTTATATCGCGGCATTTGTGGGGGCGTTAATAGGATTTTTGTGGTACAATACCTATCCGGCACAAGTGTTTATGGGCGATACGGGAAGCTTAACCATAGGCGGTATTATCGCGGTTATTGCTATAGCTGTTAGAAAAGAATGGCTAATCCCAGTGTTGTGCGGCATTTTCCTAGCAGAAAACCTGTCGGTGGTCATGCAGGTAGGCTACTTTAAATACACCAAGAAAAAGTATGGCGAAGGCCGACGTATTTTTAAAATGTCGCCATTGCACCACCACTATCAAAAGCTAGGATATCACGAGAGTAAGATTGTTACGCGCTTTTGGATTGTAGGGATTTTACTGGCCATAGTAACCATAGTGACGCTAAAAATCAGATAGATGAAGCGATTGGTGATCCTTGGTGGTGGCGAGAGCGGTGTAGGAACCGCACTTTTGGGAAAGGCAAAAGGATTTGAAGTGTTTGTTTCAGATGCGGGAAGCATAAAACAAGCTTATAAAGACGTTCTTATAAATAATGGGATTGCATGGGAGGAACGGCAGCATACAGCAGCCAAAGTGTTGCAAGCCGATTTGGTCATGAAAAGCCCTGGTATTCCAGAATGGGCGCCTTTGGTAAAACAGCTGCGGGAACAGCAAGTTCCTATTGTTTCAGAAATTGAATTCGCAGCCAGATTTACCCAAGCAACCCTAGTGGGGATTACAGGAAGCAATGGCAAAACAACAACAGCCAGCTTAACGCATCACATTCTTAAACAGGAATTGCAGGTTGGTCTGGCGGGAAACATTGGCCACAGTTTTGCAAAACAGCTGCTACTTAACGATAAGGCGGTTTATGTTTTGGAAATTAGCAGCTTTCAATTGGACGATATCGAGCAGTTTAAGCCGCATATAGCAGTGCTTACTAACATTACACCCGACCATTTAGACCGCTACGAGAATCAATTTGAAAAGTACATCGCCTCTAAATTCAGGATAGCCGAAAATCAAACTAGTAGCGACTATTTAATTTATGATGCCGATGATAAGGTCATAACCAATTGGTTAAGCAAGCATCCCGTAAAATCAACATTATTGCCGTTTTCGTTAACGCAACCCGTTAGCCAAGGCGCTTATTTAGAAAACAATAACATAATAATAACCATAGATAACAACAAAATACATATGCCAACAAATAATTTAGCCTTAGAGGGCAAGCACAATGTTAAAAATGCCATGGCGGCATCTACAGTGGCGCATTTACTTCGTATAAGAAAGCAAACCATACGCGAAAGCCTGGAGAATTTCCATGGGGTAGAGCACCGTTTGGAAAATGTGCTTAAAATAAACAGGGTGCAATACATTAACGACTCTAAAGCGACCAATGTTAATGCAACGTATTACGCGCTAGAAAGCATGGAAGCACCAACCGTTTGGATTGTTGGTGGCGAAGACAAAGGCAATAATTACGAAGAGCTTTTTCCGTTTGTAAACGAAAAGGTAAAAGCCATCATTTGTTTGGGTGTCGATAACGAGAAGCTGCTAAAAAGCTTTAGCAGTATGGTAGATGTGGTGGTAGAAACCCAATTCATGAGCGAGGCTGTAAAAATTGCCTATAAGCTAGCAGCGCCTGGCGATAATGTGTTGTTATCACCAGCTTGCGCAAGTTTCGATTTGTTTGAAAATTACGAAGATCGCGGCCGACAGTTTAAAGAGGCCGTAAGAAACCTATAACCTCAATTGATGCAGGGCATTTTTAAAAATATCAAAGGCGATCGGCTTATATGGGCCATTGCAGCGCTATTGGCCATCTTTTCGTTTTTGCCGGTCTATAGTGCTGCCAGTAATTTGTCGCAAGCCGGTGGCGGAACCTTTGGTGATTTTGCCAAGCACTTCCTGCATTTAATGCTTGGGTTTTTATTGATGTTTGGGGTGCACAAAGTGCCGTATAGGTATTTTAGGGGGTTGTCCATTGTACTACTGCCCGTGGTTTTGGTCTTGCTGCTTATTACCTTGCTTCAGGGCACAACCATGGCCGGAGCCAATGCCAGCCGATGGATTAACATTCCTATTGTTAACATGTCCTTTCAAACATCAACCTTGGCATTTGTGGTTTTAATGGTGTATGTGGCACGGTATATGTCAAAAATGAAAGAACAAACCATCACCTTCAAAGCCTCTATTTTACCCTTGTGGTTGCCCGTGTTTTTAGTATTGATATTAATTCTTCCGGCAAACTTCTCCACAGCGGCCATCATGTTTTCTATGGTATTGATGTTGGTTTTTCTGGGGGGGTATCCCATTAGGTATCTGGCGGTTATTGTTGGCGCTGGGGTGTTGGCATTAACCTTGTTTGTTCTAGTGGCCAAAGCATTTCCAGAGGCCATGCCCAATAGGGTAGATACCTGGATGAGCAGAATAGAAAGTTTTAGTAACAACGAAGTTGGCGAAGAGGGCTACCAAATAGAAAAAGCAAAAATAGCCATCGCTTCTGGAGGCATACAAGGGCTGGGCCCGGGAAAAAGCATGCAAAAGCACTTTTTACCGCAATCCTCATCCGATTTTATTTATGCCATTATCGTCGAAGAGTATGGGTTAATAGGCGCCTTTATTTTAATGATATGCTATTTGTGGCTGCTGTTTAGAATTGTAATCGCCTCGCAAAAAGCCGATACGGTTTTTGGAAAATTGGTGGTGCTTGGAGTAGGGTTGCCTATTGTTTTCCAAGCCTTGATAAATATGGCGGTTGCCGTAGAGCTGTTTCCCGTAACGGGGCAAACCCTGCCGCTAATTAGTAGCGGAGGAACATCAATCTGGATGACATGCTTGGCCTTAGGCGTTGTTTTAAGCGTAAGTGCCAAAAGAGAAGAAATTAAAGAACAACAAAATAATGAGGACAACCCGTTAGAGGTGTTGTCTGAAACCATATAATGAAAAACATTAAAGTCATATTATCTGGAGGAGGCACAGGGGGGCATATTTACCCGGCCATAGCCATAGCCAACGAGATTAGGGCGCGGTATCCCGAAACCGAATTCTTGTTTGTTGGGGCTAAGGATAGAATGGAGATGGAGAAGGTGCCCGAAGCGGGCTACGCCATAGAAGGCCTTTGGATTTCTGGCTTACAGCGTGCATTGACATTAAAAAACCTGAGCTTTCCCTTTAAGGTGATAAGCAGCCTGTTTAAATGCCGATCCATAATTGCTCGCTTTAAACCCGATATCGTTATTGGTACCGGCGGTTATGCTAGTGGACCTTTGCTTCAGGTGGCGGTGTCTAAAGGCATTCCCAGCATCATTCAGGAGCAAAATTCTTATCCCGGAATTACCAACAAGCTGTTGGCAAAAAAAGTCGATAGGATTTGTGTAGCTTACGATGGGTTGGAGCGCTTTTTTCCAAAGGAAAAACTCGTGAAAACGGGCAATCCAGTACGTCAGGATGTGCTTACCATCCACTCGAAACGCCCTGAAGCTCTAGCGCATTTTTCTTTGAATAAGGACAAGAAAACCCTTTTGGTCTTAGGTGGAAGTTTGGGCGCTAGACGAATAAACCAATTGCTAAAAAAAGAACTGGATGTTATTCAAACCCACAACGTGCAAATCATTTGGCAATGTGGTAAGCTGTATTACGATAAGTACAAACTGTATGGCCACACAAAAGATGTGCAGGTACATGCGTTTATTAAGGAAATGGATCTGGCCTATGCTGCTGCCGATATTATTATCTCTAGGGCAGGGGCGCTATCGGTTTCAGAATTGAGCCTAGTGGGCAAGCCCGTTATTTTTATCCCCTCGCCCAATGTGGCCGAGGACCACCAGACCAAAAATGCCCAGGCCGTAGTTAAGGAAGATGCAGCAATTTTAATACAAGAAGCCGATTTGGACGTCGATTTCGAAAACAAATTTGCCCAACTCATGATGTCGCCAGAGCGTCGCCAAGAGCTGGGAGCCAATATAAAAGCCATGGCCTTGGCCCAGGCAACCAAGCATATTGTCGATGAGGTTGAAAAATTAGTATCATAACACATGAATTTAGAACACATACATCATGTTTACTTTATAGGCATAGGCGGCGTAGGGATGAGTGCCCTGGCCCGGTATTTCCATGCCCATAACAAACAGGTGATGGGTTATGATAAAACCCCAACCGAAACAACAGCGGGACTCATAGAATTAGGCATCGCAGTACATTTTGAAGATGATGCGGCAAACCTCGATTTTAACCAGCTTAGTATAGACCATACTTTGGTGGTCTACACGCCGGCAATTCCTAAAACCCACAGCGAACTGAATGCGTTTATAAAGGCAGGTTATCCCGTCATGAAACGGGCTCAGGTTTTGGGGCTTGTTACACAAAACACCTACTGTTTGGCGGTTGCAGGAACGCACGGTAAAACCACAACCACAAGCATTTTGGCGCATTTGCTTTACAGTTGCGATGTGCCATTAACAGCATTTTTGGGCGGGTTTAGTGAAAACTACCAGTCCAATTACATTTCTAAAGGCACAGCAGTTACCGTGGTGGAAGCCGATGAGTTCGATCGTTCCTTTTTAACCCTGTCGCCCAACATGGCGTGCATCACGTCTATGGATGCAGACCACCTAGATATTTATGGCGATGCGGCAACACTGCAAACCTCGTTTAAGGATTTTGCGGCCAAATTAAAGCCGGAAGGCACCCTTTTTGTAAAACAAGGGTTGACCTTGGCAGGAAAAACCTATGGTATAGAGGATGGCTCAGATTACTGTGCTACCAACATAAGAATACACAATGGGACTTATGTGTTTGATGTGCAAACACCAAGCACCACGCTTAACGACATTAAATTTAACCTACCGGGCAGGCACAACCTGTCAAATGCTTTAATAGCCTTGGCAATGGCTGCAGAATACGGTTGCCCTCACCAGCAGCTTGCCAAGGCTTTAGCATTATATAAAGGCGTTAAGCGACGGTTTACATATCATATAAAAACCAGTGAATTGGTTTATATCGATGATTATGCGCACCACCCAGAAGAAATAAAAGCGGTATACCAAGCGGTTAAGGAGATGTTTCCAAACCGTAGGAATGTTATCGTGTTCCAGCCGCACCTGTTCAGTAGAACACGGGATTTTGCCGAGGGCTTTGCAGAAAGCCTAAGCCTTTTCGACGAGGTTTTGCTGTTAGACATTTACCCAGCTCGGGAACTGCCCATTGCAGGGGTAGACGCAGCCTGGTTGCTGGAAAAAATAACGCAAACAAACAAACAGCTCATAAGCAAGAGCGACATTGTTCAAAAGGTAAAGGAAAGTGGCGCATCAGTGGTGTTAACCGTTGGTGCTGGCGATATAGGAGAAGACGTTAAACACATTAAACAAGCTTTGGAACTTGCGGAAAAATAGAACAAACATAGCACTAGGGCTTTTGCTGTTGGCAACCGCATGCTTGTATGCGTTTTCGACCCAAAAAAATGCCAAGCGCATCGTTGGCGATCCTAGGGTCGTATTTCATGGCGACGAGAACTTATATATTGCCCGTGAGACTGTTAGTAAATTGTTAATACAAAATTATAGCAGTGTTAAAAACACGTCTAAAGAAACTTTAGATTTGAATACGTTGGAAACTGCCCTAAATTCCAATCCAATGATTAAATCGGCAGAAGTGTATCTGTCTGTAAATGGAGCGCTTACCGCCGAGGTTGTGCAAAAAAAACCTATTGCAAGAGTGCAAACACAAACATCATATTATATCGATGATCAAGGGGGGTATATGCCGTTGTCGCCTAATTATACGGCTCGCGTGCCTCTTGTAACAGGTCAAGTGAGTAAGAAAAATCTTGAAACGGTTTTTAAAATTGCCCAAAAAGTAACGCAGGATACGTTCTTAAAGGAGCATGTGGTGGAAATCCATCAAACAAAAAACCAGGACATTCTGTTAAGCTTAAGAGGCCATGCGTTTGTGGTGCAATTGGGCGGATTGGAACAACTGGACAAAAAAATAAACAACTTAAAAGCGTTCTATAAAATAGGGCTAAAAGCTAAAACACTGAACGATTACAAAACAATCAACCTGAAATTCGACAGTCAGGTGGTGTGTACTAAAGCGTAAACTATGGAGCATAATATAGCGATAGGATTAGACATAGGAACCACAAAAATTGTGGCCATGATTGGACGAAAAAACGATTATGGAAAAGTAGAGATTTTGGGTATTGGGCGCTCTAAAAGCCTTGGGGTGCATAGAGGTGTGGTGAATAACATTACGCAAACCATTCAGTCCATACAAGCCGCGGTACAAGAGGCCGAGGCCGCTTCTCAACTTAAAATAGAAGAGGTTACCGTAGGCATTGCAGGACAGCACATCCGTAGTTTACAACACAGCGATTATATTACTAGACCAGACTCAGAAGTGGTTATCGATGAAGCAGATATTGTACGCCTAATCAATCAGGTGCACAAATTGGTTATGTTGCCCGGCGAAGAGATTATCCATGTGTTGCCACAAGAGTATAAGGTCGATGGGCAACCGGAAATAAAAGAGCCCATAGGCATGTATGGTGGCCGCTTAGAGGCCAATTTCCATGTGGTGGTAGGCCAAGTATCTTCCATCAGGAACATTGGGCGCTGTGTAAAAAGCTCAGGGCTCACCCTAGAGGGCATTACGCTAGAACCTCTGGCGTCTGCCAATGCCGTTTTAAGTCAGGAAGAAAAAGAAGCAGGTGTAGCATTAATCGATATAGGTGGCGGAACAACCGATTTGGCCGTGTTTAAAGATGGCATCATTCGCCATACCGCAGTCATTCCGTTTGGAGGTAACGTGATTACCGAAGACATTAAAGAAGGCTGCTCCATTATCGAAAAGCAAGCCGAACTGCTAAAAATTAAGTTTGGCTCGGCCTGGCCGGGAGAAAATAAGGATAACGAAATCGTTTCCATCCCGGGATTAAGAGGACGCGAACCCAAAGAAATCACCTTAAAAAACCTGTCGAAAATCATTCATGCCCGAGTGGTGGAAATTGTAGAACAGGTATATGTCGAGATAAAAAACTACGGCCACGAAGAACAGAAAAAGAAACTTATAGCCGGTATTGTGCTAACCGGTGGCGGTGCTCAATTAAAGCACCTTAAACAACTTGTAGAGTACATTACCGGAATGGATACCCGCATAGGATATCCAAACGAGCACTTGGCAGGCGATAGCGACGACGAAGTAACCAGTCCTTTATATGCAACAGCAGTAGGTTTGGTTATGGACGGCCTAAAGCGTCAAGAGCGAAAACAGGTCGAAACGGCAGCAGAAATAGCAGAGGAGGAAAATCCCGAAGCAGCCGAGGACACCCCCATAGAAAACAACCAACAAACGCCCCAACCAAAACCAGAACGCCGTTCGTTTCTGGATAAATTAACCGAACGAGTTAAAGATTTTTTAGATAACGCAGAATAACAAAAAACCCGAAATTCATGAGTAGCAACAACGAATTCGAACACAACATTTCTTTTGATCTCCCTAAAAACCAATCCAATGTCATTAAGGTTATTGGAGTTGGCGGCGGTGGTAGCAATGCCATTAACCACATGTTCCAGTTAGGCATTAGGGGCGTAGATTTTGTGATTTGTAATACCGATGCACAAGCCTTGCAAAACAGCGGTGTTCCTAACAAAATCCAATTAGGGGTTAACCTAACCGAAGGGTTGGGGGCTGGAGCCAATCCCGAAGTAGGCGAACAGGCAGCAGTCGAAAGTTTGGAAGACATCCAACACATGCTGGATACCCACACCAAAATGGTCTTTATTACCGCAGGAATGGGCGGTGGTACCGGTACCGGAGCAGCACCCATTATTGCAAAAATGGCCAAAGATATGGACATTTTAACCGTGGGTATTGTAACCATGCCGTTCCAGTTTGAAGGGAAAACAAGAAACAAACAAGCCCAACAAGGGGTCGAACGCCTTAGGGATGTGGTAGATTCGTTGGTGGTTATTAACAACAACAAGCTGCGTGAGGTTTATGGTAACCTAGGCTTTAAAGCCGGGTTCTCCAAGGCCGACGAAGTGCTATCTACAGCAGCGCGAGGCATAGCCGAAGTAATTACCCACCACTACACCCAAAACATCGATTTACGCGATGCCAAAACCGTTTTGAGCAATAGCGGAACCGCCATTATGGGCTCGTCTACGGCTACAGGACAAAACAGGGCCCAAGAGGCCATTAGAAAAGCTTTGGATTCGCCATTGCTGAACGACAACAAAATTACAGGGGCCAAAAACGTATTGTTGCTTATCGTTTCTGGAACCCAAGAAATCACCATCGATGAGATTGGAGAGATTAACGACCACATCCAAGAAGAAGCGGGCCATGGCGCCAACATCATTATGGGGGTTGGCGAAGACGATGCGTTAGAAGAATCGATTGCAGTAACCATTATTGCAACAGGCTTTGATGTGGACCAACAGCACGAAATCTCAAATACCGAGTCGCGAAAAGTTATTCACGCCCTGGAAGAGGAAAAACCCCTAGAGCGCGACCTGACCCAACGGGAAAAAAACCCGGCCATTATTACACCGCATATCGAGCTGGAGAAAAAAGCCCCGCCCGTAGTTAAACATACTTTAGACCTGGAAGAGTTGGAGGCTATGGATAAACCCAAGCCGCAACCCCAAGCGCCCGATTTGGTAGAAACCACGCCGGAAATAAGAAACATCGCTGTCGATTATGAAACAGTGGTTGTAGATGTTGTTCAGGACGACGAATTTAACATTACGGCAGTGGCTCCAGAAACCGAGCCCGTGACACCCGAAGCGATTGAGGAGGAGCAGCAGTTTACGCTAACCTTCGATATGCCCATAAACAACACTAACCCTAAGCCCGAGCCGCCACAGGCCAAGGATGAGGATTTCGTGGTACACGAGCTGGATGAGAACATAAAAAAGTTACCCGTTAAGGATTATGTCGAGCTAATTCCCGTAACCGAAACCAACGAGGTGGGCGAAAAGCGCTACGCTCTAGACGATTATATGACTTTCGAGCCTGCAGAAAACCACCAAAAAGAACAAGCGGCTTCACAGCTAGCAGAGACAAAAGCAGATCAGGAGCTGGCCTTCGAAAAGAAAACGGCACCCGTGGCACCAGAAACGCCTCAGGAGGACATCGATCCCGTGAATACGCCAATTTCCGAGCTGTTAAAAGAACGTGCAGCAGAGCGAAGACGTAAAATGAAAGACTTTAACTATAAGTTCAACAATTCAAAAATAGACGACATAGAGCGCGTTCCGGCATACAAGCGACAAGGAGTTGATTTGGATGAAACCAAACACTCCTCGGCAACCAATGCCATTTCAAAAACGAGCATCAGCTCCGATGAGAACGACGACATCCAATTGCGAAGTAATAATTCGTTTTTGCATGACAATGTAGATTAATAGCAGGTAAGTTTAGTGTTTTAAGCTTCTTGAAAACCCGTTTTTATAGTTTAAAATCGGGTTTTCTTTTTTATCTTCGCGGCACGATTTAATTTTATGGAATTATGAGTTTACAGCAAGAGGTTATGACGGCCTTAAAAGCCGCAATGAAAGCGAAAGATCAAACCGCATTAACCGCCTTAAGGTCGGTAAAATCGGCCATATTGTTGGCGCAAACCGAAAGTGGAGCCAAAGCCGAATTGACCGAGGAAGAGGAATTAAAACTGCTTCAAAAACTAGTTAAGCAGCGCAAAGACAGCGCCGCAGTATATATAGATCAAAACCGCGAGGATTTGGCAACCCCAGAATTGGAGGAAGCCGAAGTGATTTCGCAGTTCCTGCCAGAAGCCTTATCGGAGGACGCTATCGCCCAGGTCGTGGCCGAGGTGATTAGCGAACTAAAAGCCGAAGGCATGAAAGATATGGGAAAAGTTATGGGCGTTGTCAGCAAAAAACTGGCAGGTCAGGCCGATGGCAAGACCATTTCGGCCATTGTTAAACAGCAATTGGGCTAAACATCCCCTTATTGGCCACGTAGCTCAGCTGAATAGAGCACTGGATTTCGGCTCCAGCGGTCGTAGGTTTGAATCCTACCGTGGTCACAAAAAAAAGCAAGCGTTCTCGCTTGCTTTTTTTATATTAGTGCATTTTAAAACCACTAAGCCCCAACTTAACCATGTACTGTGTCTTGTTTATAGCTCCAAAAACACCCTACGATTGGGTTGTGGATGGCCTTTTTATTATGGCCTTTGTGCTCTTCTTTTTTCGGTTTGTCTTTCGGTATTTCGAAATGGGCTATGCCCTGCTAAGAAAAAAGCCCATATACACCCATTGGTATTGGCGCCTGCAAACCATTAGTCCCGAACAAGAACGCCTTTTGATCTCTAGGCTGGCCTTCTATAAGCGGTTAACCCCAAAGCGACAACGGTATTTTAAGCACCGCTTGGCAACCTTTATTAACGATAAAGAATTTGTTGGACGGCAGGGGCTGGAAATGACCGAAGAGGTAAAACTGCTCATCTCGGCTACGGCCGTAATGCTGACGTTTGGCTTTCGCAATTATGTTATCGAGGGCATCAATACCATTTTGGTCTACCCTTCAACGTTCTACTCCCAAACCAACGACAACCACCACAAAGGCGAGTTTAACCCCAAATTAAAAACCTTGGTGCTCTCCTGGGAAGATTTTGTTATGGGGCTGGATGTCACTAACGACAATTTAAACCTGGGCGTACACGAGTTTGCCCATGCCATTCATTTAAACAGTAAAACGTACAGCGATATTAATGGAGCGCTGTTCTTAAAGTCTTTTGAAGAGTTAGTTCAACTGCTAACCGAAAACCAGAAACTCAAACAAGATTTGCTAGATTCGCAATACCTACGTGACTATGCCTTTACCAACCAATACGAGTTTGTGGCGGTGATTATCGAGAGTTTTATAGAAACCCCTAGGGAGTTCAGAAGCCAGTTCCCGCAACTTTACACCAAAACCAAGCAAATGCTGAATTTTAATTTCGCTGGATATTAATACGGCGATTTCCATGATTTTTGTCATACTTTATTAAACCAATCTGGGCTAATTTTAATGAAGAATTTAAAAAAGCCATAAGTGATGAAAATGTATACGCCCATTTCAGAGATTATGACCAAGAAGGTCATTACATTAAACCATACAGATGAACTAGAAACGGCCGAACGCCTTTTTAAAACCCATAAAATACGACACATCCCTGTGGTCGATGGGAAAGCTATTGTAGGCATGCTAAGTTATACCGACCTGTTACGCATTAGTTTTGCCGATGCTGTAAACGACGATGACGATACCGTAGAGGCATTGGTGTATAACATGTTTACCATAGAACAGGTGATGGCCAAAAAGCTCATTAGCGTACCGCCCACAGCAACCGTTAGAGAGGTGGCGCAAATATTAGCCATTAGAGAGTTTCATGCGTTGCCGGTTTTAGAAGGACGAACCATAGTGGGTATCGTAACCACAACCGATTTAATTCGGTATATGCTAAAGGAGGAAGCTGAAGCGTAATTTAGGGGGTATGTGATGTTTAACCCAATCCAGCGAGGAATCCTAAGGGGTTAAACATCCATAACCGCCCTTGCTTTGCAGGTTGCCAATGGCAAGGAGACTACATGTCATAACTCGTAGGGGCACTGTTAAAAAATCTTCAGAAGGGCATAAAGCAAACAGCTTTAATCCAACGCCCTCATACAGCCATGCGTTGTTTTTATCAAATCGTTAATTTTCCGGATTTAGATGGGCAAAAGCCAATGAAAAATGGTAATTTTATCGGCTTAAATACAGCATGTATTTAAAAGCATGCCGCCCTTAAATCTAAATGTCTGCCTGGTTAAGTCTGTAGCCTACAGCTGGCCGTAGTATTTTTTCTATCCGTTACCGATAAAATGCTAGGTGGTATTGGTCGGGGCTGCACATAATATATAAACAATAAAGACAGCTAAAGAGAGTTTACTTCATATATATGTTAGGGGTAACACCTTAAAGCTGTCGCACTAAAAAACTTTTGAATAATGACCAAACAACATCCAACCATTGCCGTTATAGGACTTGGTTATGTGGGCTTGCCCTTAGCGGTAGAATTCGCTAAACAGTATAAAACCGTAGGGTTCGATATTAACACCCAACGGGTTTCCGAATTACAAGAAGGAACCGACATGACCCTAGAGGTAGAAGATCAAGATTTGCAAGCCGTTTTGGTAAGCCATCCGCAAGCGTTGTTGCAAACCCCACAGGGGTTATTGCCCACAGCCGATGTTTTAGATCTGCAACAGGCCAATGTGTATATCATTACGGTACCAACACCTACCGATAAAAACAACCGTCCGGTATTAACCCCCTTAGTTAAAGCTTCAGAAACGGTGGGTCGGGTATTAAAACCCGGCGATACGGTGGTGTACGAATCGACGGTATACCCTGGGGCAACCGAAGAGGTGTGTATTCCTATTCTAGAGCGTGAGAGCGGCCTGACCTTTAACACCGATTTTGTGGTGGGCTACTCTCCAGAGCGTATCAATCCGGGCGATAAGGAACATACCGTTAGTAAAATATTAAAGGTAACTTCGGGCTCTACCCCGGCAGCTGCCGAAGCCATAGACCAGCTGTACCGTTCGGTAATTACCGCAGGCACCTATAAAGCGGCTTCTATAAAAGTGGCCGAAGCAGCCAAGGTCATCGAAAATTCCCAGCGCGATATTAACATCGCCTTTGTTAACGAACTGGCCAAAATTTTTAACCGCTTAGACATCGATACCCACGAGGTGTTAAAAGCAGCAGGTACCAAATGGAACTTTTTGCCGTTTACCCCAGGCCTTGTAGGGGGGCACTGTATAGGTGTAGACCCCTACTATCTGGCTCAAAAAGCTCAGGAAGTGGGCTACCACCCCGAAATTATTTTGGCCGGCCGCCGCATGAACGATGCCATGGGGCAATATGTAGGCAGCCAGGTGATTAAACGCATGCTGCAAAACGATATTAAGGTAAAAGGCGCTAAGGTCTTACTACTGGGCATTACCTTTAAGGAAAACTGCCCCGATGTGCGCAATACCAAGGTGGTGGATGTGGTTGCCGAATTGGAAAGTTTTGGTACCCAAGTCACTATTTACGACCCGTGGGCCAATCCGGAGGAGGTGATGCATGAGTATGGACTAACCACCACCCAAACCCTGCCAGAAGGCCCGTTTGAAGCTATCGTGCTGGCAGTTGCCCACAAAACGTTTTTAAGCTTGGACTTTGATGCCCTTAAAACCGAAGATGCCGTTGTTTACGATGTAAAAGGCGTACTAGGCGAAAAAGCCTGTGCGAAATTATAAGAGCACATTAAATCGCTTTGTTTCCCCACCCCTAAAGGGAGTCAAGTTAACCACTTTTGTTCCCCCAGCCCTAAAGGGTGCAAAAGTGGAAAATAAAGAAAGAATAAACAAAGGATTTCCCACCCTTTAGGGTCGGGGAATGGAAATCCGCTTAGGTCGGGGCAAGAAATCCAAGATTAACCCACTTTTGTTCCCCAACCCTAAAGGGTGCAAAAGCGGAAAAATAAAGAAAGAATAAAGGATTTCCCACCCTTTAGGGTTGGGGAAGGGAAATCCGACTTAGGTCAGGAAAAGGAAATCCGACTTAAGCCGCGGCAAGAAAACCCGCAAAAAAAATATTTAAAAACACCCTATGTAACATGTTTTGGGAAATTGTCTCAAATCGTATGTCATAGGTCAAGAAGAACGATACATGAACATAGATCAATTTACAGCATTAAAAGGCAAACAGATATTAGTAACAGGAGGCGCTGGTTTTATTGGCTCCAACCTCTGTGAAATCCTTTTACACATTGGCGCTAAGGTGCGGTGTTTGGATAATTTTGCCACAGGACACCGCCATAACATAGCACCCTTCTTAAGCAACAACAACTTTACATTGCTAGAAGGAGACATTCGGGATTTGGAAACCTGCCATAAGGCCTGCAACAAGGCCGACTTTGTGTTGCATCAAGCAGCTTTGGGTTCGGTGCCACGGTCCATTAACGACCCCATTACCTCCAACGAGGTGAACGTTAGTGGCTTTCTAAACATGCTTGTAGCTGCTCGCGATGCCGGTGTAAAGCGATTCGTTTATGCGGCCAGCAGCTCCACCTATGGCGACCACGAAGCCCTGCCAAAAGTAGAGAATAAGATTGGCAAGCCGCTGTCGCCCTATGCCATTACCAAGTATGTAAACGAGCTGTATGCCGAAAACTTCTACACCACCTACGGCCTAAACACCATAGGTTTGCGGTATTTTAACGTGTTTGGGCGCCGTCAGGATCCCAATGGGGCCTATGCTGCGGTAATTCCCCTCTTTGTTAAACAATTTATGAACCACGAGAGCCCGGTAATTAATGGCGATGGTACCTATTCGCGCGATTTCACTTACATCGACAATGTGCTACAAATGAATTTACTAGCGCTAACCACCGAGCGTAAAAGTGCCTTAAACCAAGTGTATAACACAGCCGTTGGCGATAGAACAACCCTATTGGAACTCACTAGCCATTTAAAAAAATACCTCGCCGAATACGATAAAAAAATAAACGACGTAACCGTAACCCATGGCCCTAACCGCAAGGGCGATATTCCCCATTCGTTAGCATCGGTGGCCAAGGCCGAAACTCTATTGGGCTATACGCCTACCCACACCATAGAAGCCGGTATTAAAGCTGCTGTTAATTGGTATTGGACGCATTTAAAATAACCCGAACATGAAAAAAAACCTGATTGTATTTGGTACCCGCCCCGAAGCCATAAAAATGGCCCCCTTGGTAAAGGCCTTTAAAACATACAACAACTTTGATACACGCGTATGCGTGACCGCCCAACACCGTGAAATGCTGGACCAGGTATTGGACTTTTTCGAAATTACACCCGATTACGATTTAGACCTGATGAAACCCAACCAAAACCTGTACACCCTAACCGCCGATATCATTACAGGCCTAAAACCCATACTCGAGGACTTTAAGCCCGACTATGTGTATGTACATGGCGATACCACCACCACCATGGCCTCTAGTATCGCTGCTTTTTATTCAGGGGCGAAGGTATGTCATGTCGAAGCAGGCTTGCGTACCCATAACAAACGGTCACCCTTCCCCGAAGAAATCAACCGCCAAGTAGCGGGACGTATTTGTGATTATCACTTTGCACCAACCGCCCAATCCAAACAGAATTTATTGGCCGAGAATGTCAAGGAAGAAGATATTTTAGTCACCGGAAATACAGTGATTGATGCCTTGCTGGATAGTTCAGAACGTGTAACATCACTTCAAAATGACGAAATTTCAGCACTAAAAGAAATGGTAAATCCTGCCAAGAAATTAATCTTAGTAACAGGACACCGCCGCGAAAATCACGGACAAGGTTTTATCAACATCTGTGAAGCCTTGAAAGAGATTGCTACCACACATGCGGATGTGCAAATTATCTATCCCGTGCATTTAAACCCAAACGTACAAAAACCGGTGCATGAAATCCTGTCGGGTATCGAAAACATAAAGTTAATAGATCCCTTAGCCTATCCGGCCTTTGTGTGGTTAATGAATCAATCGTATATGATTATTACCGATTCAGGAGGCGTACAAGAAGAAGCCCCAAGTTTAGGGAAACCTGTACTCGTTATGCGAGATACCACCGAGCGCCCGGAAGCTGTAGACGCAGGTACCGTTATTTTAGTAGGAACCGACAAGCATAAAATTGTAGAAGAAGCCAATAGTTTATTAACCAATACAAGTCGCTATCAATCGATGAGTGAATTACATAATCCGTATGGAGATGGAAAAGCATGTCAACGAATAGTGGAGTTTATTAATGAATTGAAAGAATAAGATGATTGCAGAAATGCAAATTCGCTAATTCGTGGATTCGCTAATTCGTAAGTTCGCAGAGACGCAATGAGGCAAATTCGCAAATTTGCAGATTCGCAGATCCGCAAATCCGCAAAAAAAAAACAAATCAACGAATCAGCAAATCCGCAGATAAACAAATAAGAAAAAACAGATGAGAGAATATTACTTTGAGCGACTGGAAGTTTGGAAAGCGAGAAGGTCTTTTATAAAAGAGATCTATCTAGTTACAAACCATTTTCCTTCTGAAGAAAAATTTGGTTTAATATCTCAAATCAGAAGAGCATCTATGAGTATTGCAGCAAATACAGCAGAAGGGATGTCTCGAAAAACTGAAAAAGACAAAGCGCGTTTTATCAATCAGGCGTTCAGTTCGGCAATAGAAGTCATGAGTTTTTTAATATTAAGTAACGATTTACAATTTTTAAAGCATGAAGAATATGTTCAGCTGAGAGAAAAATTAGAAAAAATAACAAATCAATTGAATAGCTTATATAATAAATTTGAAAGGTAAGTAGAAACGTAAATTCGCAAATTCGTGGATTCGCTGTTCGTGGAGAGGTAAAGAGGCAGAGAAGCAAATAGGCAAATCCGCGAATCCGCAAATTCGCAAAAAAACAAATCAGCGAATTAGCAAATCAACGAATCCGCAAAAAAACAAATCAGCAAATCAGCAAATCAACGAATCCGCAATAAAAAACAGATATGCAACCAAAAGTAACAACCATAGGCTTAGGCTACATCGGATTACCAACGTCAGCTTTAATAGCCAACAACCAAATCCCGGTGCATGGCGTAGACATTTCGCAACATGTGGTCGATACCATTAATGCAGGGAACATACACATCGTAGAGCCCGATTTAGACCAAGCGGTGGCCAAAGCAGTACAAGACGGCTACCTAAAAGCCGATACCAAACCCGCCACGGCCAATGTCTACCTGATCGTGGTACCCACACCCTTTAAAGGCAATAACGAACCCGACATTTCCTATGTGCAAGCCGCCACAAAAGGCATCATCCCCCTGTTAAAAGCAGGCGATTTATATATTATCGAGTCCACCTCGCCAGTAGGAACCACCGAAAAAATGATGGCCCTGATTTTCGCCGAGCGCCCAGAGCTGGAAGGCAAAATACACCTGGCCTATTGTCCAGAACGCGTATTGCCGGGCAATGTCATGTACGAGCTGGTGCATAACGACCGCGTGATTGGCGGAGTAGATAACGCCAGCACCCAAAAAGCCATGGCCTTTTACCAGCAGTTTGTACAGGGCGAATTGCACCCTACCAATGCCCGTACCGCCGAAATGTGCAAACTGACCGAAAACGCCTCCCGCGATACCCAAATAGCCTTTGCCAACGAGCTGTCTTTAATTTGCGACAAGGCCGATATTAACGTGTGGGAACTCATCCGTTTGGCCAACAAACACCCGCGGGTAAACATCTTACAACCCGGCTGTGGCGTTGGCGGCCACTGCATAGCTGTAGACCCCTACTTTATTGTCTCAGACTACCCCATGGAGTCCAAACTTATTGGTACCGCTAGGGGCGTAAACAACTACAAATCGTTTTGGTGTGCCGAAAAAATACAAAATGCCAAACTGCAGTTCGAGCTGCAACACGGCCGCACCCCCAAAGTGGCACTGATGGGTCTGGCCTTTAAACCCAATATTGACGATTTACGGGAGTCTCCGGCCAAGTACATTGTAAACAAAGTGCTGCAAAACGATAGCAATGGCGAGTATTTTATTGTAGAACCTAATATAGAAGAGCATAAAGTGTTTAAATTAACTAATTATAAAGTAGCTGTTGAAAAAGCAGATATTGTGGTATTATTAGTAGCACATAATGAGTTTAAAGATTTGATCTTTAAAAAGGAGCAAATTGTGTTAGATTTTTGTGGGGTAAGAAAGTAATAGTTTGGATTGGGGTGAATGTCAATAAAGAGGTTGTAGTTTCGTTTTTAATATATGGTGTTGGTTTAGCTTCAATGTTAATATCAGACTTGTATATATCAAAAAATTTTGATATTGATTTTATCGCAGATTGGGCGTTTGTTAAATCATCTGTTTTAATAATTAGCACAGTTTGCCTTATGGGATATGATACTCTTTTTATAAGAGATCAATCGTTAATTAAAAGATATTTTAAACGTTTCTGGGGACAAACAATTATTATTGCTTTTTTAGTATCGACAATTATTTGGCAGGTAAAAGGGTTGTCTATCAATCAAGTTATAATGCTTTTTTTTGCTATTGTTGGTTTAGCTTTTCTTAATTATATATCTTCAAGTTCTAGGGCTTGTTATAATTTATGGAAGGCACAATTTTCAATTAATTTTTGGAAGATTATACTACTTCTTTTGTTATTATTAGGCTATTTCGCTCAACCTATTGAATATTATGTTTTAGCTGTTATTATAGGGGTTTTATTGTCTTTTTTTTTAAAAGGTTATTATCCTAAAAAAGAGAATATTCAAGAAGGAGGAAAATATCTATCGTTACCAGACGCCAATAAAATGGGATTCTACTTTTTATTGACTAATCTGACGCTCATTTTTGCAGTTAATGGAGAACAGTTTGTAATTAACTTATACGGAGATGCCAATGTTTCAGCTCATTTATTTACTTATTTTTCTGTTTTTACTCCTATAGCACTTAGTATTAATGGTTTTTTAGGTTTCTATTTTGGACCTAAAATAAGACGCCAAAAAGAATTTAACTTGAAACATTATTTTAATTTTTCTAAGAAAATTCTTGTGTTCTCAATTTTAATTACAATTTTTTCAGTGATATCAGGATATTTTTATATGATAAAATTTATGAATATTACGAAAATAGAAATAGATTGGGCATTGATTTTAGTATTAGCTTTTCTTTGTATAGTTAGAGGAGTCTATATTTCAACATCAATAGGGTTAGGGATTTTTGGTTCTAAGAGGTCTATAGGAAAATCAGCTTTAATGTTTTGGGTATTTACTATTGTTTATATATTCAGCATTTTTATAATGTTGGCTTATTTAGAAAATGAATTTGTAGTTCTCGGAATTGCAATAGCCTCTTTATTAAATTGGATTGGAAGATTTTCTGTATCTAATTACTTTACAATTAAAGAATTAAAACTGATTAATAAGAATGTTAAAAGATAAGAATAGATTTGTTTTTTTAGCGCCATTATCTGCGATTTCAAGAAGAACTAGATTGTATAAAATATCTAATTATATTCATCAAAATAATCGACAATTAGATATTGTACATATTGGTTGGGAGAGAAATATTGGAGAGAGGGATGAAATATATTTAGACTATGATATTGAAAAAAAAATAATACTAAAAGGAGGTGGATACGGAGGAAGTAAAATTAAACTCTTTTATTTTTTATGGATTATAAAATCTTTCTATACCTGTCTTAAATTAAAAAAAACAGATGTAGTATGGGCATTGGGCTTTGAAAGTGCTTTTCCAGCTCTGCTTGCCTCTAAATTTAAGAGTTTTCAAGTGATTTTTGATGATGCTGATCGGTTTTCTATGCTTTTTCCCTTTCCTAAACCTATAAAGCTAATTATTGAATTTTTTGAGAAAATTACATCTAGAAATGTTTATAAACATATTATACCAGTAATAGAGAGATATAATTTTAAATCTGATAATTTTTATATTTTACAAAATTTTCCTTCTAAATCTGAAATTTTAGAAGCTAAAAAAATTTATAATAAAACAACATATGTTAAAGATAAGCTAGTAGTGAATGTTAATGGCTGGTTGGGAGAAAATCGTGGTATTGATATTGTAAAAAAATTATGTGATGAAAAAATAGAAGGATTGTCATTTATAATGGCAGGAAAATTAGATTGCAATGATGCAAAGACTATAGTTAATTACCCAAATGTTCAGTATCTGGGAGAAGTTGCTAATGCTGAGGCATTAGCGTCTTACTATGCTTCTGATTTTGTTTTTACTTATTACAAGCCTAATTCTAAAATTAATACTTTAGCTGCTTCAAATAAATGGGGAGATGCCATAATGACTAATATTGGTGTGATTTTAAATGAAGAAGTTTTAACTGGTAAATTTCTTATAGATTATAAAATTGCTTTCAGTTTTAGAACAGATAATGAATCTGGATTAATACAAATTTTAAAAGATTGTATATATAATCGATCTTTAATAGATAATATCAAGGATAAATCCAGAGAAGCTTCTAGAGAATTTGGATATTTCGAAGATCAATTAGAGTGTTTGTTAAATAAAACAAAGGTTTTTAATGGATGATAAATTATTCTTGTTGAATTTATTCAATGTTTTAACATTATTAGGAATCATTAGCTTATACAAATATAGAATAGCTAATCCATTGTTCTATTACTTCTTTTTTAATTGGATAATGGTATTTGGATGTTTTAATTTTCTAGATTTTAATATCGAAGCTGACTATATACATGCATTGTTAATTAGTATGACTCCGTTATATCTATTAATTGGTTATTTGTTAGGAAACTTAGGTGAATTAAAAGGTAGTTATAAAAAGTATTTATTAACTGATATAAAATTAAAACCGAATAAGAGTGTTTTATTATATGCGAAGATATTGTTCGTTATTTCAATTTTTATGTCACTGCTTTATTATCATTTAGTAGGTTATAATCTGATGTTTTTAAGTTTGACATCTAAAGTAGATGATTTTGTTACTATGAGATTAGAGGCTTATTCAGGTAATAATTATTATGCTCCAGGTATTTTTAATCAATTTAAAAACACAATATTTCCTATACTTTTTTTCTTTTTTTATTTTTTGAATAAAAATAAAAAATGGATTTCATTCTATTTAATTTTAATTGGTCCAATATTAATCTATAGTATAGCTGGGACAGGACAAAGAACTTTTTTGATTTTGTGTTCTATCATAGGTTTTTTTATTTTCTCCACTTTAAACAAAGGGAAAATTCCTAAAAAAAATATGATAGCTGGAACTATAGTTATACTTGCTTTTTTTAGTTTCTTGTCTGTAAATTTAAAAAGGAGTGAGTCTACTTCTTTTAATGATACTTTTAGTCAATTGTTTTATAGGATATTGGATTCTAATCAATATAGTGCTGTTATAGCATTTAGATACGTTTATGATAAAGATATTCAGTATGGAGGGGAATGGCTAACTTCATTTTTAGGTTTAATTCCTGGTGTGAAAGGGAGTGATCTTTCAAATCAAATTTTTAATGTGATATTTGGAGGTACACGTGGCACATCTCCTCCAAGTGTATGGGGATCAGCATATCACAATTTCGGATTCATAGGATGTATTATTACTGGGATACTTATTGGTTTCATCTATACAAAGTTGTATAAGCGTTTTTTAAATGGGGATTTGAATGTTTTAAGAATTTGTGGTTATGCAGGTATATTTGCTTATTTAGCCAGTTGGATTTCTGGTACTCCATCACAATTATTAAATAATGGAGTGTTGGGATGTATGCTAATATTATATGTAGCAAAAGTTTTTAAACGTAAATATGGTTAAAATATTGAAATATAACATTTTAAAACTACCAATTTAGGAGAGACATATTAATTATAAATATTATGAAACAAATCATACAATCCTTTAAAACAGGAGCAACCATATTAGAAGACGTGCCAGCGCCACAGGTAAAAAGAGGGGCTGTTTTAATACAAACCACCAAGAGTTTGGTGTCGTTAGGTACAGAGCGTATGTTGGTAGAGTTTGGGAAATCTAATTTAATTTCAAAAGCGAAGCAACAGCCCGATAAAGTAAAGCAGGTGTTGGATAAAATTAAAACAGATGGTTTAGTACCAACGTTAGAAGCGGTGTTTAATAAATTAGGAGAACCGCTACCACTTGGGTATTGTAATGTAGGTAGAGTAATTGCTGTTGGAGAAGGAGTAACTGATTTTAAAGTTGGGGACAGAGTAACGTCAAATGGACAACATGCAGAATTTGTGTGTGTGCCTCAAAATTTAGTAGCACATATTCCAGATAATGTAACAGATGAAGAGGCTTCTTTTACGGTAATCGGAGCTATCGGTTTACAAGGAATTCGTTTGTTAAATCCAACACTTGGAGAAACGGTGGTGGTAACAGGTTTAGGACTGATAGGTTTAATTACAGCACAATTGCTAATAGCAAATGGATGTAGAGTAATTGGGGTTGATATCGATAGTGCTAAATTAGAATTAGCAAAACAATGGGGTGTTGTTCCTTTTAACCCAATTTCTGATGGCGATGTGGTAAAGTTTGTAGAAGAACAAACCAATGGTGTTGGGGCAGATGGTGTGATTATTACAGCGTCTGCTAAAACAGATGAAATAGTTTCGCAGGCAGCAAGAATGTCTCGTAAAAGAGGACGAATTATTTTAGTTGGAGTAATCGGGTTAAATTTAAGTAGAGCCGAATTTTACGAAAAAGAGTTGTCTTTCCAAGTATCATGTTCTTATGGTCCAGGACGTTATGATGAAAATTATGAGCAAAAGGGGCAAGATTATCCGCTAGCTTTTGTAAGGTGGACAGAAAAAAGAAATTTTGAGGCCATATTGCAAACAATTTCTTCTGGAAAGCTTCATGTAAAGGAAATGATATCTGAGGTGATTCCGTTACAGGATTATTTGAAAATTTATGGAGAAATTGGTGCAAGTAAATCAATAGCGTCTATTCTATCGTACCCAGATTATGAAGGTAAAACTCCAGAGAGTTTAATCTCGTTAAACAAAACCAGTTTTGAAGGAAAAAAAGGCATTCTAGGAATTATAGGCGCTGGAAACTTTACCAAAATGACCATGCTTCCTGCTTTTAAAAATACGGGAGCAAATTTAAAATATATCGCTAGTCAAGGTGGCGTTTCTGGAACTGCAATGGCTCAAAAATATGCTATTGCAAACTCAACGTCTGATTACAAAGAAATTTTAAAAGATAAAGAGGTTGATTTAGTTTTAAATACAACACGTCATAATCTACACGCTTCTATGACTGTAGAAGTTTTAAATGCAGGGAAACATGCTTTTGTAGAAAAACCGCTAGCGTTAAATGAACAAGAATTACAACAAGTCATAGAGGCATATCAAAAAAACAATCAAACGGTAACTGTTGGATTCAATCGTCGTTTTTCTCCACATATCGAAAAAATGAAAAGTGTTTTAGGTAATTCTCCAATGAATGTTATTGCCACAATGAATGCGGGGGCAATTCCTGCGAATGTTTGGGTGCATGATTTAAAAGTTGGTGGCGGAAGAATTATTGGAGAAGCGTGTCACTTTATTGATTTGATTACCTTCCTAACAGGAAGCAAAGTGAAAAGTGTTTGTATGAATGCGATGGGGGTGAATCCTGAAGAGAATACGGATAATGCAACGATTTTATTGAAATATGAGAATGGTTCCACTGGGGTTATCAATTATTTTGCAAATGGATCTAAAGCCTATTCGAAAGAAAGAGTCGAGGTGTATTCGCAAGAAAGAACCATTGTAATGGATAATTTTAGAGAAACAAAAGCTTACGGATTTAAAGGGTTCTCTAAGTTGAAAACGAAATTAGATAAGGGGCACAAAAATCAATTTGCAAGGTTAGTTCAAACAGTTCAAAATGGCGGAGATCCCTTAATTCCTTTTGATGAAATTGTAAATACAACTAGAGCCAGTTTTGCGGCTATAGAAAGCCTAAAACAAGGTAAATGGATTGATTTATCATAACTGATTAAAGACCTAAGCATTCATGGAGACAGTTGGTTCAACGGGTTTCAAAATGCTTTTACAAGCCTAAACAAACAATCTGGTTGGGAGAGAGATATGCTTTTGCTGTATTAAAATTTTAGGGGTGTAACCCTAAAAACTACATTATAATGTTTATTTTTGTGGTTATAACCCTAAAAAAATGATTTCACGTCCAAGCTACATCAAGGCCCTGACACCTTTTATTGGTAAACCGCAAATAAAGATTCTTACCGGTATTAGGCGTTCTGGTAAATCTACGGTCTTGCACTTGCTTAAAGAAGAACTCTTGCAACGCGGGGTTCAGCACGAGCAGATTGTTTCCATCAATTTTGAAAGTTTTGTGCATTCCGAACTTTTAAAAGCTACAGCGTTATACAAATACGTGAAAAATAAAATAAAAACGCCCCAAAAATACTATTTGCTTTTAGACGAAATACAGGAAGTAGAACATTGGGAAAAAGCCGTTAACTCGTTCTTGGTCGATTTTAATGCGGACATCTACCTTACTGGCTCCAATTCGCATTTATTGTCTTCCGAATTGGCCACGTATCTGGCAGGGCGTTATGTAGAAATTCCTGTGTATACCCTGTCGTATAAAGAATTTTTAGATTTCAGACAAGCCTATTTTTCTGAAGCACAGAACGCAGGAAATGGCTTTGTACACTACCTGCGAAAAGGGGGCTTTCCGGTAATTCATACCGCAGATTACCCCGAAGCATCGGCCTATAAAGTGGTTTACGACATCTACTCTTCCGTTATATTAAGAGATACGGTACAGCGATATAAAATTAGAGATATAGAGCTGTTAGAACGGGTAATTAAATACGCCTTAAACAATATAGGCAATACCTTTTCGGGTAAAAACGTTGCCGATTACTTTAAGAGCCAACAACGCAAAATAGACATCAATACCGTTTACAACTACCTAAATGCATTGGTAGGGGCTTTTATCTTGTATCGGGTGCCACGTTATGACGTTAAAGGAAAGGAAATCCTGAAAACCCAAGAGAAATTTTACGTGAGCGATATTTCCATCATTTATGCCACTATGGGAAACCGCGACAGGATGATTGGAGGGATTTTGGAAAACATCGTGTTTTTAGAATTGAAAAGAAGAGGCTACGCCGTTTTTGTTGGGAAATTAGAACATAATGAAATTGATTTTGTGGCTGAAAAAAACGGCAGTAAAATTTATGTGCAAGTGGCTTATAAATTGGAGAATGAACAAACGGTAAAAAGAGAATTCGGGAATTTATTGGCCATTGACGACCAATTCCCTAAATATGTCGTAACTATGGATGAATTCTGGAAAGACGCGATAGAAGGAATAACACATCTATACATTACAGAATTCTTGATGAGTGATAATATATAAGTATCCATGCTAAAAAAACTCGCCCTCATACTCTCCATACTTCCCAAACTCGGCTACCGCAATGTAGCTTACATGCTGTGGTACCGCATAAGCATGAAACTGGGCTGGCGACAACGTAAATTTCCGTTGGGAACGCCCATAATAGGGCCGTTTTTTAAAGCGACTATGCCCGTAGCAGATTATCCCGAAAACTGGAAAGCGAAAACCTTAGAAAAAGCGGACAACATTTTAGAGGGGAAGTTAACCTGGTTTCATTACCACAACGTTCAAGGGAGCAATCCGCCCAACTGGTTTCAAAATCCGTTTGACGGCTCGGTACTCAATAGGCCTAATAAACACTGGACAGCCCTTAGTGACTTTGATTTAAACACTGGTGATGTTAAAATCCTGTGGGAGCCGTCACGCTTCGATTGGTTAACCGATTTAGCACGTGGGTATCGCATCACGGGAGAAGAAAAATACTTGCAAACCATTAACCAATGGTTGCAAGATTGGTCGCAACACAACCCCAAAAACCAAGGCCCCAACTGGAAATGCGGACAAGAAACAGCCATACGGGTGATGAAACTCATTACAACAGCCCAGATTTTAAACCAGGAGACCACGGCAGAGGCGAGTGTACAGCGTATGATTTATGAGCATCTGGCACGTATTGAAGGGAACATCAACTACGCCATGGCCCAAGATAATAATCATGGCACATCAGAAGCAGCAGCATTATATATAGGTGTGGCGTTTTTAATTCGGCAAAACCATCTGGCTGTACCAGCCAATACCTTACATAAATGGAAACGAAAAGGACGACGTTATCTAGAAAATAGGGTGTTAAAACTCATAACAGCAAAGGGTACTTTTTCGCAACGCTCGGTAACCTACCATAGGGTCGTGGTAGACACCTTAAGCTGGACACTTATTGGGATGGAGCGGTATAACGAGCCAAGTTTTGCCAAGCCAATTCTTGAACGGTTAGAGGCTTTAGGAACACTGCAGTACAACATGATAGCTTCTTTAAAAGGGGAAGTGCCTAATCTGGGGAGTAATGATGGAGCCATGTTTTTAACATGCCACAACAGCGATTATCGTGACTTTAGACCCTCGACCCAGTTGTTTTTTGGGGCACTTAAAAGCCAGCGGGTGTTTGAAAGCGGAGCACATGATGAACCACTGTTTTGGATGTATGGGAAAGCATTTAAAACATTCCCGAAAAAGGAAATCGCTATTCCGGTATTAACGTCTTTCGATAACGAATTGGTGGTTTTAAACGATGGGCCAATAAAGGCAGTTTTAAAACTCCCCAATGCTAGGTATCGTTTTGCTACCTGCGATGCATTTCATCTGGATCTCTGGTATAAGGGAGAAAACCTGTTATGCGATAGCGGAAGCTACTCTTACAATGCAGGCGAGGAAACCGAAAAGTTTAAATCGGTAAGGGCACACAATACCATACAATTTGGCCAGCACGAACAAATGCCTAAGATTAGTCGGTTTTTATACGGCAAATGGCTAAACGTGCAAAAGATAGCAGGGCCTGAGTATAAACAGAACAAGTGGAGCTGGAAAGGCGATTACACCGACCATCAAAACAATAGGCATACCAGATTGTTGCAATGGGACCCAAAACAACAGCAATTAACCATAACCGATACTTTAGAGTCGCCAAAATCCGAAAAGAAAACGCTGTACTGGCACTTTGGCCAGCCAGAGAATAACAGCATGGTACTAACCGTTACAGATGGTGAAGGAAAGCTTATACAACCAAAAGCAACGAACACATCACAAAGCCTGTACTACATGCAAAAATCACCTAAAACCACTCATGCCTATACAACACTAGGCAATCAATTTATAACCACAATGCAATTTTAGTTTATGAACATTTTACTTATACATCAATATTTTCTAGAAAAAGGCGATGGCGGGGGCTCCCGGTTTAACGAAATGACCAGAACTTGGGCTAAACAAGGACATGAAATAACGGTGCTTGCAGGTATGGTACATTATGCTACAGGAGAAAAACAAGAACGTTATAAAGGGAAGTTTATATACAAAGACACCAATTTTTATGAGAAGGTTGATGTAGTGCGTTGCCATGTGTCTGAGAGTTATAATGTGAGTTTCTTGGGAAGACTTTGGGCGTACTTCTCTTTTGTGTTTTCTAGTATTTATGCAGGTTTATTTATTACTAGAAAAAAATATGATGTGATTTTGGTTACTTCGCCTCCGTTATTTGTCGGAATCACGGCCTATGTATTGTCATTATTTAAACGAATCCCCTTTGTTTTTGAAATTAGGGATTTATGGCCAGAATCTGCTATTGATACAGGCGTTTTAAAAAACAAACAAATTATAAGTTTTGCATTTTGGTTTGAGAAGTTTATATACAAAAAAGCGAAACTAATTAATGTATTAACACCGGCGTTTAGAGATAAGTTAGTTCAAGATAAAAACGTGCCTGAGGAAAAAGTAATCTTTATTCCAAATGCAGCCGATTTTAGCCTAGCGGAAAAAATACAAGAAAATTTTGATGCAAAAGAGTTTAAAAGAGCACTGGGTCTAGAAGATAAGTTTGTCATTACCTATGTAGGGGCACACGGGGTTGCTAATCATCTTATTCAATTGGTAGATGCTGCAGAAAACTTGAAAGATACGAATGTAGTGTTTCAATTAATAGGTGCGGGGATGAGAAAAGAAGCCCTTCAAGTAGAGGTTGCAAAAAGAGCGTTGGAGAATGTAATTTTTAGAGACCCCGTATCCAAACAAGACGTATTTAAATATATCTTGGCATCAGATATGGGGGCATCGGTATTAAAAAAAGTAGATACGTTTAAAACCATCTACTCCAACAAAACATTCGACTATATGTCTTGCAAGAAACCAATTTTATTGGCAATAGACGGTGTTTCTAGAGATTTAGTAAATGATGCAGAGTGTGGTATCTATGTTGAACCCGAAAATATTCAAGAAATAGCCAACGGAATAAGAAAAGTGTTGCTGTTATCAGAAGTTGAATTAAAAGAAATGGGCGCATCTGGTTATAACTATGCAAAAAAGTATTTTGATAGAGATAATTTAGCAAAAGAGTACGTTAGAGAGATAAAACAAGTATTAAAGTAATGTGTGAGCACCCCCTGTCGGGAAAAGCCCTCTCAAATAAATAAAACAAAACAAAAATCTCCCTTTAGGGCTGGGGCGCAGACCCTTTCAAATAAATAAAACAAAACAAGATTCTCCCTTTAGGGTCGGGGCAAAGACCCTCTAAAAAAAGCCCCATGTCATTCAGGATGAAACGTAATACAGTAAAAAATCCCTCTGTCATTCAGAGCGCAGCGAAGAATCTCTAAGGTAAAACACTGTCTTAAGCATAAAGGCCAGCGAAGCGAATAATCTCCTAACAACGAGATGCTTCAGTCGGCAAAAAAAGCCTCCTTCTGCATGACAACGGTCTGTTAAACCACCCTGTTATCATGCAACACAACAAGATTCCCCCTTTAGGGCCGGGGCAAAGAATCTCAAAAAAAAATCCCTACCAACCAAAAACCAAAAACTACCCACTAAAAACCCCCCACTAAAAACCATCCCAAAAAGCCCTAAAGATTTTTCACACACAAGGTTTAAATACCTTACTTTTGCGGTACGATGTACAAAACCTACTTGAAAAGAATAAGCGATCTTACCCTAGCCCTTTTAGGCCTTGTGATGTTATCGCCGGTTTTTCTAATAGTAACCTTGGGGCTATGTGTGGCCAACAACGGCAAACCCTTTTTCTTTCAAAAGCGTCCCGGAAAAAACGAGCGAATCTTTAAAATCGTCAAGTTCAAAACCATGACCGATAAAAAAGACGCCAACGGACACCTATTACCCGACGCCCAGCGGTTAACCCCTCTAGGCGCATTGGTGCGCAAAACCAGTCTGGACGAAATCCCACAATTGCTTAACGTATTAAAAGGCGATATGGCCCTTATAGGACCGCGGCCGTTATTACCCGAATATTTGCCGCTGTACAACGAAGAACAAAAAAAGCGCCACCACGTACGCCCGGGCATAACAGGCTGGGCACAAGTAAACGGACGCAATGCCATTAGCTGGCAACAAAAATTTGCATACGATGTGTGGTATGTAGACAACCTCTCTTTGGCATTGGATGTAAAAATCTTATTTTTAACCATTAAAAAAGTGTTTGTCCGTGAAGGCATCACCCAAGCAGGACAAGCCACAACAGAAGCGTTTAAAGGGAATCATTAAAACAAAAAAAGAAACAAATGTATTTATTTGGTGCAAGTGGTCATGGTAAGGTAATTGCTGAAATTGCAGAGGCCTGTCAAGTAAAAATAGATGGGTTTATTGATGCCGATACGAGCAAACTAAAGTTATTGGATTATGAGGTTATTCATCAGCTACCAAGAGATGCTGTTGAGGTGATTATTACCATTGGCGATAACGCAACCAGAAAGCAAGTGGCAATACAAAACAAATTTTCAACTTACAGCAAGTTAATTCACCCAAGTGCCGTGGTTTCCAAACGCGTTAAGATTAAGGCAGGCACGGTAGTTATGGCTGGTGCGGTCATTAATTCAGATACGCAAATAGGGGCACATTGCATTATAAATACCAATGCATCTGTAGACCACGACTGTATTATAGAAGATTTTGTGCACATTTCCCCGAATGTGGCTTTGGCAGGAGGTGTTACAATTGGAGAGGGGACACATGTGGGAATAGGTGCTTCCATCATACCAGGTGTTACTGTTGGAAAATGGTGTACTATAGGAGCAGGCGCCGTTGTTATAGAAGATATCCCCGATGGAGCAACTGCCGTAGGCATTCCTGCCAAACCTATAAAGTTTGCCAACCGCTAAAAAGCAGTTTTGCCCCGCAAAGCACCCTTCAAAAAAGCCCTCTGTCATTCAGGGAGAAATGTAATGCAGCAAAAAGAGACACAATAAAATAGAAAAACAAAACAAGATTCTCCCTTTAGGGCCGGGGCAAAGACCCTCTAAAAAAAATCCCCAATCCCCAATCCCCAATCCCCAATCCCCAATCCCCAATCCCAATCCCTAATCCCTAATCCCCAATCCCCAATCCCTAATCCCCAATTCCTAATAACTACCAACTAATAACTACCAACTAAAAACTAAAAACCACCCCCGCACCATAACAGTGCAAAATAAACAAAAAAACGCACCGTCACAGTGCAAATTGTTGTATGTTTGTACAAACAGTATAAAAATGCACGCTTTATTTGAATATGCCAATAAGTTAATCTCAGATACAGAAACGGGATTTATACGGTATGCGTATCACCAGATAAATTGGAAGAACAGGCTTATTGGATTAATTGGTCCAAGAGGTGTTGGCAAGACAACTTTGGTTTTGCAGTATATAAAAAACAATCTGGACATTCGGCAAACCCTGTATGTGACAGTCGAAGATTTCTATTTTGCCAAAAACCGTTTAACAGATTTAGCAGATACCTTTGTAAAGTCGGGAGGAACATATTTGTTTATAGACGAGATACACAAATACCCCGATTGGTCAAAAGAGCTAAAACTAATTTACGATTACCATAAAGATTTAAACGTGGTTTTTACAGGTTCTTCGGTACTCGACATCAAGAAAGGCAGTTCCGATTTAAGCCGTAGGGCACTAGTGTATACCATGCAAGGGCTATCTTTTCGGGAATATCTAGCGCTCTTTCATCAGATAAAAGTGCCAAAATTTAGTTTGGAAGACATCCTGAATCTAAAGGTAGACGTGCCTCAAATACCGCACCCTTTACCCTTGTTTTCAGATTATCTCAAGAAAGGATATTATCCCTTTTCTTTAGAAGATGATTTCGATTTGAGGTTACAGCAAGTCGTTAATCAAACTTTGGAAACCGACATTCCTGTTTATGCAGAGATGAATGTAGCAACAGGTAGAAAATTAAAACAACTATTGGCTATTGTAGCCGAAAGCGCCCCTTTTAAACCCAATATGAGTAAAATTGCCGACATGTTAAACATTAGCCGAAACAACATTGCAGATTACCTTTTGTATATGGAAGAAGCAGGAATGGTGGCGCAATTGAGAGCTGAAACGGGAGGAGTTCGAGGACTGGGAAAGGTAAATAAAGTGTATTTAGATAATACGAATTTGGTTTATAATTTAGCCAAAGAAAACCAGAATAAAGGAAATGTTAGAGAGACCTTCTTTCTAAATCAATTACGGGTGAGTCATCAGCTTACCACGTCAAATGTAGCCGATTTTAAAATTAATACGATAGATTTTGAAGTCGGAGGAAAAAATAAAGGATTAAAACAAATCAAAACAGCAGCAAACGGTTTTGTAGTTAAAGACGATATAGAAAAAGGGTATCTTAATACAATCCCGTTATGGCATTTTGGGTTGATGTATTAAGTGTAATAACCAGCGTTTCGCATAACAACGGTTTTGTTAAACCACCCTGTTATCATGCAACACAACAAAACTTCCCTAAAAAGCCTCTAATCCCCAATCCCTAATCCCTAAGAACTCCCCACTATCCACTAAAGCACCACCAAAGGGTCACGTCTTCCGTCTTGGCTCATGACTCTTGGTTCCTGATTCAAGAGACACAATAAAATAGAAAAAAACCAAAACAAGATTCCCCCTTTAGGGTCGGGGCAAAGAAATCCTCCCTTTAGGGCCGGGCAAAGACCCTCTAAAAAAAGCCCTATGTCATTCAGAGCTGCCACGCTGAGCTGTCACACTGAGCGAGTCGAAGTGTTGTCGAAGTGTCAGCGAAGAATCTCAAAAAACACTAATCCCCAATCCCTATCCCTACCAACTAAAAACTAAAAACCACCCACTAAACTCCACCCCATGTCATCAGGATTTATTTAATAACCTGTATAGTTATTTTAGGACGGGTTTATCAGTATGACTCTAGTATGGCTTCGGTATGGATAAAGTATGGAAGAAGCATATGGGCATAACAGGCAATTATAGCCTAAAACGGAAAAAACAGCACATAACGGCAAAATAAGCACTTCGCTGCTAGTCCGTAGATACCCCGTAGATAGTCCGTACAAAGGTCTAATAAAAAAGCCCTTTGTCATCCAGAACTGTCACACTGAGTTGTCACACTGAGTATATCGAAGCGCAATCGAAGTGCCACCGAAGTGTTGATTCAGGATCCATTAGAACAGAAATAGCATAATAAGCAAAAAAGCATAAAACGAAAAAACAGCAAAAAGAGACACAATAAAATAGAAAAAACAAAACAAAATCCCCCTTTAGGGCCGGGGCAAAGACCCTCCCAAATAAAAAAAGCAAAAACAAATTCCCCCTTTAGGGCCGGGGCAAAGACCTCCCTTTAGGACCAGGGCGCAGACTCTCTAAAAAATCCCTTTGTCATTCAGAATGGAGCGCCAGCGAAATGAAGAATCTCTAAAAAAATCCCTAATCCCTACCAACAACTCACGCTTCACGCCTCACGTCTCCCGTCTTGGCTAATGACTCTTGGTTTCTGATTCAAGAGACACAATAAAATAAAAAAACAAAACAAAATCCCCCTTTAGGGCTGGGGCAAAGACCTCCCAAATAAAAAAAGCAAAAACAAAATCCTCCCTTTAGGGCTGGGGCAAAGACCTCCCTTTAGGACCAGGGCAAAGACCCTCTAAAAAAACCAATCCCTAATCCCTACCAACTACTCACGTCTCACGTTTCACGTCTCACATTTCACGATTACACTACCCACTAAAAACTAAAAACCACCCACTAAATACTACCCCGTGTCATTAAACATAAACGCCAGCGAAATGAAGAATCTCTTATTTTAATCCTTTGTTGGGTGTAATTAAAGCGCACATTAAAAAGCATTGACAGAACAAATTATACGGATTATTTTATTATATTTGTACGTATAAAATAATTCTGTTATGGATGCTAAATTAACACTAAAGCTTAATCAGCATATAATTGAAAAAGCAAAAAAGTATGCTTCTAACAAAAAAATGAGTTTGTCTCGCATTGTAGAAGCTTATTTGCAATCTTTGACATCTGAAAATGACACCTCTGAATTCGAAATTTCACCATTCGTAAAAAGTATCTCCACTGGAACTGAAATGCCAGCTGATTTGGATTATAAAAAAGAATACTCTGATTATTTAATTGAGAAATATAAATGAGCAAAAGGGTTTTTATAGATACAAATGTCATGTTGGACTTTTTAGGAGAGCGTAAACCATTTTACGAACCGATGGCAAAAATTGCAACCTTAGCTGAAAAAGAGAAATTAGCAATGGTAGTTTCGCCTATCTCGTTTGCTACAGTAAACTATTTTTTAGCAAAATTTGAGAATGGTAAAATAGCAAGGGAAAAACTAAGAAAATTTAAGATAATCTGTGAAGTATGCGCTCTCGATGAACAAACGATTGAAAAAGGACTCAATTCTTCTATTAAGGATTTTGAAGATGCTTTACAGTATTTCAGTGCAACAGAATCTGAGTGTGAAATCATAATAACAAGAAATGGAAAGGACTTTAAAAAATCATGGTTACCTGTTATGACGGCAGATGAATTTTTAAAATCTTTGAATATAAAATAACGACACCCAACAACGCTACAGGCCATTGCTACGTCGTTTTTTGCCCAATATTCCGGGATATTTGTTAGCTTTCGTCCACAACAGAAAAACCGACACCTTTTTTCCATAACAAACCATCCACTAAAACCATCTCTGTCATTCAGAATTGTCACACTGAGCTGCCACACTGAGCGAGTCGAAGTGTTGTCGAAGTGTAATCGAAGTGTTAGCGCAGCGTAGCGAAGAATCTCAAAAAACACTAAACCCCAATCCCCAATCCCCAATCCCTAATCCCCAATCCCCAATCCCTAATAACTACTCACGCCTCACGTCTACGTCTTGGCTCATGACTCTTGGTTCCTGATTCAAGAGACACAATAAAATAGAAAAAAACAAAACAAAAATCCCTCTTTAGGGCCGGGGCAAAGAAATCCTCCCTTTAGGGCCGGGGAGCAGACCCTCTAAAAAAATCCCCAATCCCAAATCCCCAATCCCCAATCCCCAATCCCCAATCCCCAATCCCCAATCCCTACCAACTACCCACATCTCACTACTCACACCTAAAGCCTACAGCTCAAACCCATCTCACAATTACACTACCCACTAAAAACTAACAACTAAAACGCACCATAACAGTGCAAAATAAACAAAAAAACGCACTATCACAGTGCAAATTGTTGTATGTTTGTACAAACAGTATAAAAATGCACGCTTTATTTGAATATGCCAATAAGTTAATCTCAGATACAGAAATGGGATTTATACGCTATGCGTATCACCAGATAAATTGGAAGAACAGGCTTATTGGATTAATTGGTCCAAGAGGTGTTGGTAAGACAACTTTGGTTTTGCAGTATATAAAAAACAATCTGGACATTCGGCAAACCCTGTATGTGACAGTCGAAGATTTCTATTTTGCCAAAAACCGTTTAACAGATTTAGCAGATACCTTTGTAAAGTCGGGAGGAACATATTTGTTTATAGACGAGATACACAAATACCCCGATTGGTCAAAAGAGCTGAAACTAATTTACGATTACCATAAAGATTTAAACGTGGTTTTTACAGGTTCTTCGGTACTCGACATCAAGAAAGGCAGTTCCGATTTAAGCCGTAGGGCACTAGTGTATACCATGCAAGGGCTATCTTTTCGGGAATATCTAGCGCTCTTTCATCAGATAAAAGTGCCAAAATTTAGTTTGGAAGATATCCTGAATCTAAAGGTAGACGTGCCTCAAATACCGCACCCTTTACCCTTGTTTTCAGATTATCTCAAGAAAGGATATTATCCCTTTTCTTTAGAAGATGATTTCGATTTGAGGTTACAGCAAGTCGTTAATCAAACTTTGGAAACCGACATTCCTGTTTATGCAGAGATGAATGTAGCAACAGGTAGAAAATTAAAACAACTATTGGCTATTGTAGCCGAAAGCGCCCCTTTTAAACCCAATATGAGTAAAATTGCCGACATGTTAAACATTAGCCGAAACAACATTGCAGATTACCTTTTGTATATGGAAGAAGCAGGAATGGTGGCGCAATTGAGAGCTGAAACGGGAGGAGTTCGAGGA
>NZ_JPFK01000006.1 GCF_000733475.1 Mangrovimonas yunxiaonensis
ATATAAGTATCCATGCTAAAAAAACTCGCCCTCATACTCTCCATACTTCCCAAACTCGGCTACCGCAATGTAGCTTACATGCTGTGGTACCGCATAAGCATGAAACTGGGCTGGCGACAACGTAAATTTCCGTTGGGAACGCCCATAATAGGGCCGTTTTTTAAAGCGACTATGCCCGTAGCAGATTATCCCGAAAACTGGAAAGCGAAAACCTTAGAAAAAGCGGACAACATTTTAGAGGGGAAGTTAACCTGGTTTCATTACCACAACGTTCAAGGGAGCAATCCGCCCAACTGGTTTCAAAATCCGTTTGACGGCTCGGTACTCAATAGGCCTAATAAACACTGGACAGCCCTTAGTGACTTTGATTTAAACACTGGTGATGTTAAAATCCTGTGGGAGCCGTCACGCTTCGATTGGTTAACCGATTTAGCACGTGGGTATCGCATCACGGGAGAAGAAAAATACTTGCAAACCATTAACCAATGGTTGCAAGATTGGTCGCAACACAACCCCAAAAACCAAGGCCCCAACTGGAAATGCGGACAAGAAACAGCCATACGGGTGATGAAACTCATTACAACAGCCCAGATTTTAAACCAGGAGACCACGGCAGAGGCGAGTGTACAGCGTATGATTTATGAGCATCTGGCACGTATTGAAGGGAACATCAACTACGCCATGGCCCAAGATAATAATCATGGCACATCAGAAGCAGCAGCATTATATATAGGTGTGGCGTTTTTAATTCGGCAAAACCATCTGGCTGTACCAGCCAATACCTTACATAAATGGAAACGAAAAGGACGACGTTATCTAGAAAATAGGGTGTTAAAACTCATAACAGCAAAGGGTACTTTTTCGCAACGCTCGGTAACCTACCATAGGGTCGTGGTAGACACCTTAAGCTGGACACTTATTGGGATGGAGCGGTATAACGAGCCAAGTTTTGCCAAGCCAATTCTTGAACGGTTAGAGGCTTTAGGAACACTGCAGTACAACATGATAGCTTCTTTAAAAGGGGAAGTGCCTAATCTGGGGAGTAATGATGGAGCCATGTTTTTAACATGCCACAACAGCGATTATCGTGACTTTAGACCCTCGACCCAGTTGTTTTTTGGGGCACTTAAAAGCCAGCGGGTGTTTGAAAGCGGAGCACATGATGAACCACTGTTTTGGATGTATGGGAAAGCATTTAAAACATTCCCGAAAAAGGAAATCGCTATTCCGGTATTAACGTCTTTCGATAACGAATTGGTGGTTTTAAACGATGGGCCAATAAAGGCAGTTTTAAAACTCCCCAATGCTAGGTATCGTTTTGCTACCTGCGATGCATTTCATCTGGATCTCTGGTATAAGGGAGAAAACCTGTTATGCGATAGCGGAAGCTACTCTTACAATGCAGGCGAGGAAACCGAAAAGTTTAAATCGGTAAGGGCACACAATACCATACAATTTGGCCAGCACGAACAAATGCCTAAGATTAGTCGGTTTTTATACGGCAAATGGCTAAACGTGCAAAAGATAGCAGGGCCTGAGTATAAACAGAACAAGTGGAGCTGGAAAGGCGATTACACCGACCATCAAAACAATAGGCATACCAGATTGTTGCAATGGGACCCAAAACAACAGCAATTAACCATAACCGATACTTTAGAGTCGCCAAAATCCGAAAAGAAAACGCTGTACTGGCACTTTGGCCAGCCAGAGAATAACAGCATGGTACTAACCGTTACAGATGGTGAAGGAAAGCTTATACAACCAAAAGCAACGAACACATCACAAAGCCTGTACTACATGCAAAAATCACCTAAAACCACTCATGCCTATACAACACTAGGCAATCAATTTATAACCACAATGCAATTTTAGTTTATGAACATTTTACTTATACATCAATATTTTCTAGAAAAAGGCGATGGCGGGGGCTCCCGGTTTAACGAAATGACCAGAACTTGGGCTAAACAAGGACATGAAATAACGGTGCTTGCAGGTATGGTACATTATGCTACAGGAGAAAAACAAGAACGTTATAAAGGGAAGTTTATATACAAAGACACCAATTTTTATGAGAAGGTTGATGTAGTGCGTTGCCATGTGTCTGAGAGTTATAATGTGAGTTTCTTGGGAAGACTTTGGGCGTACTTCTCTTTTGTGTTTTCTAGTATTTATGCAGGTTTATTTATTACTAGAAAAAAATATGATGTGATTTTGGTTACTTCGCCTCCGTTATTTGTCGGAATCACGGCCTATGTATTGTCATTATTTAAACGAATCCCCTTTGTTTTTGAAATTAGGGATTTATGGCCAGAATCTGCTATTGATACAGGCGTTTTAAAAAACAAACAAATTATAAGTTTTGCATTTTGGTTTGAGAAGTTTATATACAAAAAAGCGAAACTAATTAATGTATTAACACCGGCGTTTAGAGATAAGTTAGTTCAAGATAAAAACGTGCCTGAGGAAAAAGTAATCTTTATTCCAAATGCAGCCGATTTTAGCCTAGCGGAAAAAATACAAGAAAATTTTGATGCAAAAGAGTTTAAAAGAGCACTGGGTCTAGAAGATAAGTTTGTCATTACCTATGTAGGGGCACACGGGGTTGCTAATCATCTTATTCAATTGGTAGATGCTGCAGAAAACTTGAAAGATACGAATGTAGTGTTTCAATTAATAGGTGCGGGGATGAGAAAAGAAGCCCTTCAAGTAGAGGTTGCAAAAAGAGCGTTGGAGAATGTAATTTTTAGAGACCCCGTATCCAAACAAGACGTATTTAAATATATCTTGGCATCAGATATGGGGGCATCGGTATTAAAAAAAGTAGATACGTTTAAAACCATCTACTCCAACAAAACATTCGACTATATGTCTTGCAAGAAACCAATTTTATTGGCAATAGACGGTGTTTCTAGAGATTTAGTAAATGATGCAGAGTGTGGTATCTATGTTGAACCCGAAAATATTCAAGAAATAGCCAACGGAATAAGAAAAGTGTTGCTGTTATCAGAAGTTGAATTAAAAGAAATGGGCGCATCTGGTTATAACTATGCAAAAAAGTATTTTGATAGAGATAATTTAGCAAAAGAGTACGTTAGAGAGATAAAACAAGTATTAAAGTAATGTGTGAGCACCCCCTGTCGGGAAAAGCCCTCTCAAATAAATAAAACAAAACAAAAATCTCCCTTTAGGGCTGGGGCGCAGACCCTTTCAAATAAATAAAACAAAACAAGATTCTCCCTTTAGGGTCGGGGCAAAGACCCTCTAAAAAAAGCCCCATGTCATTCAGGATGAAACGTAATACAGTAAAAAATCCCTCTGTCATTCAGAGCGCAGCGAAGAATCTCTAAGGTAAAACACTGTCTTAAGCATAAAGGCCAGCGAAGCGAATAATCTCCTAACAACGAGATGCTTCAGTCGGCAAAAAAAGCCTCCTTCTGCATGACAACGGTCTGTTAAACCACCCTGTTATCATGCAACACAACAAGATTCCCCCTTTAGGGCCGGGGCAAAGAATCTCAAAAAAAAATCCCTACCAACCAAAAACCAAAAACTACCCACTAAAAACCCCCCACTAAAAACCATCCCAAAAAGCCCTAAAGATTTTTCACACACAAGGTTTAAATACCTTACTTTTGCGGTACGATGTACAAAACCTACTTGAAAAGAATAAGCGATCTTACCCTAGCCCTTTTAGGCCTTGTGATGTTATCGCCGGTTTTTCTAATAGTAACCTTGGGGCTATGTGTGGCCAACAACGGCAAACCCTTTTTCTTTCAAAAGCGTCCCGGAAAAAACGAGCGAATCTTTAAAATCGTCAAGTTCAAAACCATGACCGATAAAAAAGACGCCAACGGACACCTATTACCCGACGCCCAGCGGTTAACCCCTCTAGGCGCATTGGTGCGCAAAACCAGTCTGGACGAAATCCCACAATTGCTTAACGTATTAAAAGGCGATATGGCCCTTATAGGACCGCGGCCGTTATTACCCGAATATTTGCCGCTGTACAACGAAGAACAAAAAAAGCGCCACCACGTACGCCCGGGCATAACAGGCTGGGCACAAGTAAACGGACGCAATGCCATTAGCTGGCAACAAAAATTTGCATACGATGTGTGGTATGTAGACAACCTCTCTTTGGCATTGGATGTAAAAATCTTATTTTTAACCATTAAAAAAGTGTTTGTCCGTGAAGGCATCACCCAAGCAGGACAAGCCACAACAGAAGCGTTTAAAGGGAATCATTAAAACAAAAAAAGAAACAAATGTATTTATTTGGTGCAAGTGGTCATGGTAAGGTAATTGCTGAAATTGCAGAGGCCTGTCAAGTAAAAATAGATGGGTTTATTGATGCCGATACGAGCAAACTAAAGTTATTGGATTATGAGGTTATTCATCAGCTACCAAGAGATGCTGTTGAGGTGATTATTACCATTGGCGATAACGCAACCAGAAAGCAAGTGGCAATACAAAACAAATTTTCAACTTACAGCAAGTTAATTCACCCAAGTGCCGTGGTTTCCAAACGCGTTAAGATTAAGGCAGGCACGGTAGTTATGGCTGGTGCGGTCATTAATTCAGATACGCAAATAGGGGCACATTGCATTATAAATACCAATGCATCTGTAGACCACGACTGTATTATAGAAGATTTTGTGCACATTTCCCCGAATGTGGCTTTGGCAGGAGGTGTTACAATTGGAGAGGGGACACATGTGGGAATAGGTGCTTCCATCATACCAGGTGTTACTGTTGGAAAATGGTGTACTATAGGAGCAGGCGCCGTTGTTATAGAAGATATCCCCGATGGAGCAACTGCCGTAGGCATTCCTGCCAAACCTATAAAGTTTGCCAACCGCTAAAAAGCAGTTTTGCCCCGCAAAGCACCCTTCAAAAAAGCCCTCTGTCATTCAGGGAGAAATGTAATGCAGCAAAAAGAGACACAATAAAATAGAAAAACAAAACAAGATTCTCCCTTTAGGGCCGGGGCAAAGACCCTCTAAAAAAAATCCCCAATCCCCAATCCCCAATCCCCAATCCCCAATCCCCAATCCCAATCCCTAATCCCTAATCCCCAATCCCCAATCCCTAATCCCCAATTCCTAATAACTACCAACTAATAACTACCAACTAAAAACTAAAAACCACCCCCGCACCATAACAGTGCAAAATAAACAAAAAAACGCACCGTCACAGTGCAAATTGTTGTATGTTTGTACAAACAGTATAAAAATGCACGCTTTATTTGAATATGCCAATAAGTTAATCTCAGATACAGAAACGGGATTTATACGGTATGCGTATCACCAGATAAATTGGAAGAACAGGCTTATTGGATTAATTGGTCCAAGAGGTGTTGGCAAGACAACTTTGGTTTTGCAGTATATAAAAAACAATCTGGACATTCGGCAAACCCTGTATGTGACAGTCGAAGATTTCTATTTTGCCAAAAACCGTTTAACAGATTTAGCAGATACCTTTGTAAAGTCGGGAGGAACATATTTGTTTATAGACGAGATACACAAATACCCCGATTGGTCAAAAGAGCTAAAACTAATTTACGATTACCATAAAGATTTAAACGTGGTTTTTACAGGTTCTTCGGTACTCGACATCAAGAAAGGCAGTTCCGATTTAAGCCGTAGGGCACTAGTGTATACCATGCAAGGGCTATCTTTTCGGGAATATCTAGCGCTCTTTCATCAGATAAAAGTGCCAAAATTTAGTTTGGAAGACATCCTGAATCTAAAGGTAGACGTGCCTCAAATACCGCACCCTTTACCCTTGTTTTCAGATTATCTCAAGAAAGGATATTATCCCTTTTCTTTAGAAGATGATTTCGATTTGAGGTTACAGCAAGTCGTTAATCAAACTTTGGAAACCGACATTCCTGTTTATGCAGAGATGAATGTAGCAACAGGTAGAAAATTAAAACAACTATTGGCTATTGTAGCCGAAAGCGCCCCTTTTAAACCCAATATGAGTAAAATTGCCGACATGTTAAACATTAGCCGAAACAACATTGCAGATTACCTTTTGTATATGGAAGAAGCAGGAATGGTGGCGCAATTGAGAGCTGAAACGGGAGGAGTTCGAGGACTGGGAAAGGTAAATAAAGTGTATTTAGATAATACGAATTTGGTTTATAATTTAGCCAAAGAAAACCAGAATAAAGGAAATGTTAGAGAGACCTTCTTTCTAAATCAATTACGGGTGAGTCATCAGCTTACCACGTCAAATGTAGCCGATTTTAAAATTAATACGATAGATTTTGAAGTCGGAGGAAAAAATAAAGGATTAAAACAAATCAAAACAGCAGCAAACGGTTTTGTAGTTAAAGACGATATAGAAAAAGGGTATCTTAATACAATCCCGTTATGGCATTTTGGGTTGATGTATTAAGTGTAATAACCAGCGTTTCGCATAACAACGGTTTTGTTAAACCACCCTGTTATCATGCAACACAACAAAACTTCCCTAAAAAGCCTCTAATCCCCAATCCCTAATCCCTAAGAACTCCCCACTATCCAC
>NZ_JPFK01000007.1:0-180000 GCF_000733475.1 Mangrovimonas yunxiaonensis
CGGGATTTATACGGTATGCGTATCACCAGATAAATTGGAAGAACAGGCTTATTGGATTAATTGGTCCAAGAGGTGTTGGCAAGACAACTTTGGTTTTGCAGTATATAAAAAACAATCTGGACATTCGGCAAACCCTGTATGTGACAGTCGAAGATTTCTATTTTGCCAAAAACCGTTTAACAGATTTAGCAGATACCTTTGTAAAGTCGGGAGGAACATATTTGTTTATAGACGAGATACACAAATACCCCGATTGGTCAAAAGAGCTAAAACTAATTTACGATTACCATAAAGATTTAAACGTGGTTTTTACAGGTTCTTCGGTACTCGACATCAAGAAAGGCAGTTCCGATTTAAGCCGTAGGCACTAGTGTATACCATGCAAGGGCTATCTTTTCGGGAATATCTAGCGCTCTTTCATCAGATAAAAGTGCCAAAATTTAGTTTGGAAGATATCCTGAATCTAAAGGTAGACGTGCCTCAAATACCGCACCCTTTACCCTTGTTTTCAGATTATCTCAAGAAAGGATATTATCCCTTTTCTTTAGAAGATGATTTCGATTTGAGGTTACAGCAAGTCGTTAATCAAACTTTAGAAATAGACATTCCTGTTTATGCAGACATGAATGTAGCAACAGGCAGAAAACTAAAACAACTACTGGCCATTGTAGCCGAAAGCGCCCCTTTTAAACCCAATATGAGTAAAATTGCCGACATGTTAAACATTAGCCGAAACAACATTGCAGATTACCTTTTGTATATGGAAGAAGCAGGAATGGTGGCGCAATTGAGAGCTGAAACGGGAGGAGTTCGAGGATTAGGAAAGGTAAATAAAGTGTATTTAGATAATACGAATTTGGTTCATAATTTAGCCAAAGAAAACCAGAATAAAGGAAATGTTAGAGAGACCTTCTTTCTAAATCAATTACGGGTGAGTCATCAGCTTACCACGTCAAATGTAGCCGATTTTAAAATTAATACGATAGATTTTGAAGTCGGAGGAAAAAATAAAGGATTAAAACAAATCAAAACAGCAGCAAACGGTTTTGTAGTTAAAGACGATATAGAAAAAGGGTATCTTAATACAATCCCGTTATGGCATTTTGGGTTGATGTATTAAGTGTAATAACCAGCGTTTCGCATAACAACGGTTTTGTTAAACCACCCTGTTATCATGCAACACAACAAAACTTCCCTAAAAAGCCTCTAATCCCCAATCCCTAATCCCTAAGAACTCCCCACTATCCACTAAAGCACCACCAAAGGGTCACGTCTTCCGTCTTGGCTCATGACTCTTGGTTCCTAATTCAAGAGACACAATAAAATAGAAAAAACAAAACAAAATCCCCCTTTAGGGCCGGGGCGCAGACCTCTCAAATAAGTAAAGCAAAAACAAAATTCCCCCTTTAGGGCCGGGGCAAAGACCTCCCTTTAGGACCAGAGCGCAGACCCTCTAAAAAAAGCCCTCTGTCATTCAGAATAGAGTGCCAGCAAAACGAAGAATCTCAAAAAAACTAATCCCCAATTCCTAATCCCTAATACCTCCCCACTACCCACTAAAGTGCCACCAAAGGGTCACGTCTTCCGTCTTGGCTCATAACTCTTGGTTCCTGATTCAAGAGACACAATAAAATAGAAAAACCAAAACAAAAATCCCCTTTAGGGCCGGGGCAAAGACCCTCCCAAATAAATAAAGCAAAACAAAAATCCTCCCTTTAGGGTCGGGGCTCAGACTCTCTAAAATAAATAAACCAAAACAAGACTCTCCCTTTAGGGTCGGGGCAAAGATTCTCTCAAATAAATAAACCAAAACAAGATTCCCCCTTTAGGGTCGGGGCAAAGAAATCCTCCCTTTAGGGCCGGGGCAAAGACCCTCTAAAAAAAATCCTCTAATCCCCAATCCCCAATCCCTAATCCCCAATCCCCAATCCCTAATTCCTAATAACTACCAACCAAAAACCAAAAACCACCCACTAAAACCCACCACCCGTCATTATTATTCACAGATTCCCTATCTTTGGTTAAACGAACAAGCCTAAAACGAACAAGGCGCCTAATAACAGAACGCCATACGTAAACAACACCCCATTAACACGGGGCTAGGCAATAACATTCCATCATGCTTAAAACCATCTTCGATACCGTGATGGCCTTGGTGCTCCTCCTTGTTTTGGGCGTGCCTTTACTATTACTTTGGGGACTAAGCAGCATAGATGTGCAGGCCAACGGGCTGTTCTTGCAAACCCGTATTGGGCAGTACGGCCAACCCTTTACCATTTACAAACTGCAAACCGTACACCCCAAAAAACGAACCGTTACCAAATGGGGGCAATTTTTAAGGCGCTCAAAATTAGACGAGTGGCCACAGCTTATAAACATTCTAAAAGGCGAGATGAGCTTTGTAGGGCCGCGACCGGATATCCCTGGGTACTACGACCAACTTCAGGGCGAAGCCCGAAACATTTTAACCCTAAAACCTGGGATTAGCAGTTGGGCAGCCATAAAATATAAACACGAAGAAACCTTATTGGCGCAACAGCCCAACCCATTACAGTATAACGACGAGGTAATCTTTCCAGACAAAGTTAAAATGAACCTCGACTATTACTACAACAAAAGTTTTTGTGGCGATTTGAGAATTTTATGGAAAACCATATTCTAAAACTGCCTAAAAGTGTGTACTTTTATGGCCACGATTAATAGCCCTAAAAATACCTAAGAACAACCCCACTCCAAACGGTGTTTGGAGTGCAAAACGACTGTTATGAAAGACAAGATTTGGTTGTCCTCGCCCCATATGGGAGGGCGTGAACAGCACTATGTACAAGAAGCGTTCGATACCAATTGGGTGGCACCTTTAGGGCCCAACGTAAACGGTTTCGAGAAGGATCTAGAAACGTATTTAGGCCAACAGGCTAAAGTCGCTTGTTTGGCTTCTGGGACTTCGGCCCTGCATCTGGCCCTCATACTGGCAGGGGTTACCCATGGCGATGAGGTGCTGTGCCAAAGCATGACCTTCTCGGCTTCGGCAAACCCCATTGTATACCAAGGGGCAACCCCGGTATTTGTCGATAGCGAACCCCAAACCTGGAACATCTGCCCCAGCACACTCGAAGAAGCCATTACAGCCAGAATAAAAGCTAAAGGCACCCCGCCTAAGGCGCTTATTGTGGTGCATTTGTACGGCATGCCGGCCCAGATGGACCCAATAGCGGCCCTGGCTAAAAAATACAACATAACGCTTATAGAAGATGCAGCAGAGGCACTAGGCTCAACCTATAACGGCCAACAATGTGGCACCTTTGGCGATTATGGAATACTGTCGTTTAACGGCAATAAAATCATTACCACTTCGGGAGGTGGCGCTTTGGTGTGTCGTAATGAAGCGGACAAACAAAAAGCCATTTTTTTGGCCACCCAAGCGCGGGATCAAGCACCCCACTACCAGCATTCAGAAATTGGTTATAACTACCGCATGAGCAATATAGTGGCGGGCATTGGCCGTGGACAAATGGAAGTGCTCGATAAGCACATCGCCCTAAGGCAGGCTAACAACCAATTTTACCAAACCCTTTTTAAGCCTATAGAAGGCGTGCGCGTGTTTGCCGCACCGGCGCCAAGCTATGTGTCCAACCACTGGCTGTCGGCCATTATTATGAACGATATGGGACATGGTAAAACGGCCGAAGGCCTACGTTTAGCCCTAGAGGTCGAGAACATCGAATCGCGCCCCCTATGGAAACCCATGCATTTGCAGCCCGTATTTAAAACAGCACCCTATTATGGCGAGAATAGGGTAGCCGAAACCCTATTTGAAAAAGGGGTGTGCTTGCCTTCGGGCTCCAATTTAACCGATACCGATCGGGAACGCATTGCCCAAGTAGTACAAACGTATTTTTACCGTTAACAGAAGATATATTAATGTTATAGAGAACTCTAGAATAAACGCTATATTTGTTTGTCTTCTGGAAGGAAAGGCGATAGGGCTTTGCGCCTGTGATAAACAAAGTGGTTTTTAAGCGAATGAAGTATTTAGAGCGCAAATTTAAGGACTTGGGGTATCTGCCCCGTTGGATTATTTTAAGCATCGATACCATAATCATGATCGTGGCCTGCGTGCCGACCTTTCTAATTGTATCGAATCTTACGTTACGGTCGTACGATGCCTTTTCGGTATCGGCACGCTATGGCATGGTGGTGGTTGTACACCTGTTCTGTTTTGTTATTTTTCGAACCTATGCCGGAGTTATTCGCCACTCAACGGTCTCCGATGCCCAACGGTTGTTGGGGGCTAATTTTGTAGCCTTCATGGTGTTATTGCTGTTAAACTATGGCTATTATGCCGTTATGGGAACCAAAATCTTTTTGGTGCCGGCGCTCATCATTAATTTTGTGCTGTCCTTTATCATGCTGTTTGCGTTCCGCATAGCCGTTAAGTTTTTGTTTGAAAATTATTTGTCTTTCGAACGTCGACGCCAGCTTACCCGCGTAGCCATATATGGTACCGATGCCAATGCCGTAGCCTTGGCCAATGCCTTAAAAACCGAGCAGCCGGCTCGTTACCAGTTGGTGGGCTTTGTGGGCAGTAAAAAGTCCGCCCTAGCTAAGGAATTAATGGGCGTTCCCATCATTAGAAAAAAGAAAAACATCGCGCCTGTGCTGCGCTTGCTAAAAGCCGAGGCGGTTATTATTTCCGATAGGAAATTACCCAAAAGCACAAAACTTCAAATTGTAGAAAATTGCTTGGCGTTTAACTACCAAGTGCTTACCCTGCCACCCATAGTCGATTGGGAGGCCCAACAGCAAATTTCAAAGCGCATTAAAACCTTCGATATTAAGGATTTGCTCGAGCGTAGCCCCATTGTTTTGGACAACCATAAAATTGCCGAGCAGCTAAAGGGTAAGGTGTTATTGGTAACCGGAGCGGCAGGATCTATAGGTAGTGAGATTGCGTATCAGGTGCTAAACTTTGGCCCCGAAAAAGTGGTTTTAGTAGATCAGGCCGAAACGCCTTTGCACCATTTAAGCTTGCAGTTCGATAAATTAAACAAGCCTGTAGAGCTGGTCTCGATTGTGGCCGATGTTAAAGACGCTACCATCATGGGACGTATTTTTGAAACACACCGCCCAGAAGTGGTCTACCATGCGGCAGCCTATAAGCATGTGCCGCTTATGGAAGACAACCCCTATCAGGCCATTAAAACCAATGTGTTTGGCACCAAAAACTTGGCCGATTTGGCCGTGGCCTATAACACCAAACGCTTTGTGTTTGTATCTACCGATAAGGCTGTAAACCCCAGTAACATTATGGGGGCCAGCAAACGCATTGCCGAACTATACGTGCAATCCCAGTATTTCGATAAGCAAAACGCCTCACAAAACACCACTAAATTTATTACCACACGTTTTGGCAATGTGTTGGGGTCTAACGGTTCAGTGGTGCCCTTATTTACCAAACAAATAGAGGCCGGAGGCCCTATAACCCTAACCCATCCCGATATCATACGGTACTTTATGACCATACCCGAGGCCTGCCAATTGGTGCTAGAAGCTGGCGCGATGGGCAACGGGGGCGAGATATTTATTTTCGATATGGGCGAACCGGTTAAAATTATCGATCTGGCCAGAAAAATGATCCGCCTAGCAGGCTTTGTCCCCGAACAGGACATCCCCATCAAGATTATTGGCCTGCGTCCCGGAGAAAAACTGTATGAAGAACTGCTGAACGATACAGCAAAAACCTTACCGACCCACCATGAGAAAATTATGATTAGCGTCGATAAGCAATACGATGATGTTAAGGCTTTTGAAGCGTTAATAGCACAATTGTTAACCCATACCAACCAATTGGATTTAGATGATATGGTGGCCCTAATGAAACAAATCGTGCCCGAGTTTATCAGTAAGAATTCAGAATATGAGAAATTAGACCAAGTCACACCCGAGACGTCCAAAACATCAAAAGAGGCGTAAATTTTAAGATTAAAACAACAGCAATAAGGATATTAAAAAGGCGTTCTTTTGAGAATAACCAAAACCGCGTATCTTTGCTGCCATAAAACAACACTATGAAATTAAAACTTGCCCCCTTATTATTGCTTCTAGGGGTTGTTATGTCTTGCGCATCTAAAAAAGACATCCTGTATTTACAGGATGCCACCACCACAACAACCAAGACCTTAAACTATACCGATCCGGTTATACAGCCTAACGATATTTTAAAAATTACAGTAGAAAGCAGCATGCCCGAAGCGGCTTTGCCTTATAACAAAGTAGCATCTAATACCCTGTCGCAAAACCTGCAAGTCATGCAATTGGATGGCTATCTGGTGGCTAAAGACCATAGCATTCGCTTTCCCGTATTGGGGGCGGTTGCCACCAAAGGACTAACAACAGCTGGCCTAGGCGCACAAATTGCCAAACAGCTAATCGATGGCGGCCACCTGATGGACCCTAGCGTTACAGTCAGGCTAATCAATGCCAAGGTCTCCATTTTAGGGGAAGTTAAACAACCCGGCACCTATAATTTCACCGAACAAAACATCACCCTCATGCAGGCGTTGGGCTATGCAGGCGATTTGACCATTAATGGGAAACGCGACGATATTATTGTCATGCGTGAGGTTGATGAGGAAATGCGTATCGCCCATGTCGACCTTACCGATTCAAAATTTATCGATTCAGAATTTTACTACATCAAACCCAACGATGTGATTGTGGTAAATCCAAACGGCACCAAAGTAAAAACGGCCGGATTTATTGGTAATGCAGGAACCGTACTTACCATTGCTTCTTTAGCCCTAAGTGTCACCATTTTATTAACCCGTTAAGCTATGGACCAACACATGCAATCCCCGCCTCATTTTGATGCCGAAACCCCTACAGACCTCAAGTTAGAGATATACCGCTATTTACGGTATTGGCCGTGGTTTGCAGCAAGCGTTCTACTGGCTTTAATCTTGGCAGTAGGCTACCTAAGGTACACGCCCAAAGTGTACAACACCCAAGCGCAGGTTAAAATTGTCGACGAGTCTGAAGGGCTGGAATTACCCACTTCGGGACTTGTTTTAAATTCGGGGAACATTAATTTAGAGAACGAGATTGCCATCATGACTTCCTACCTGATTTTAGAACAGGTGGTGCGGGACCTAAATTTGAATACCACATTTTTTGTTGAAGGGAACATTAGAACCACCCCTTTAGTGGCGCTTCCGTTTGCTTTCGAACAGACCCTTGCTCCAGACCAGATAGAAACCGCAGTAGGTTACAAAGTGCATGTATTAGACCAGGGGGTTGAGGTGGAACAGATGGACACCGAAACAGTAACCACCTTTGGCCAGCACAACACCTACCTAGAGCAGCACAACTTGCCGTTTCAGATGCGATTAGACAGCACCCAGCAGGCTGCTCTCGGCAAATCCTATATGGTGCATTTAGCGCCTATAAAAGCGACGGTCATGGCGCTTAAACGCAACATTCGAGTAGAGCCGGTAGGCAAACAAAGCGATTTGTTGCGCTTGAGCATTAAAGGCGAATCGCAAGCGCGGTCAGAACTCATTTTAAACAAATTGATTGCCGTGTTTAATCAAGATGGCATCGAAGACCGCCAATTGGTGTCTAAACGCACTTTGGAATTTATAGACGAACGTTTTGTGTTTTTAGCTCAGGAATTGGATTCTATTGAGCTTGATCGCCAAGCGTTTAAGCAGGATAATAATTTGGTGGATTTAACCGTCGATGCCCAATTGGGGGTAGAGCAACGCAGCACCTCCGATGCCGAAGTGTTTAAGGTAGAAAACCAACTGGCTTTGGCCAAGGTGTTACAGCAAGCGTTGCAAACTCAAGAGCCATCAACCTTATTGCCCGCCAATATTGGTCTGGAAAACAGCAGCTTAAATAATCTAATTAACGATTACAACAACCTGGTGCTCAATGCCAACAAGCTTTTGGCCACTGGGGGCGAGAACAACCCTAGGGTGGTTCAACTGCGGGAACAGTTACAACACTTAAACACAAATATTACCGCGTCCTTATCGGGTTATATTTCACAATTGCAGCTATCGCAATCGCAAATGGCTTCCAGAAACCGCCGTTTTGTAGGTCAGGTTGCACAACTGCCTGAAAAAGAAAAGCTGTTACGAGCCATAGAGCGCCAACAAAAAATTAAAGAAAGCCTCTATCTGTTGCTTTTACAAAAGCGCGAAGAGGCTGCGATAAACCTAGCGATTACAGAGCCTTCTATTAAAGTGGTAGAGTATGCACTTACAGATGAAATACCGATTGCACCCAAATCGAAGATTATCTTATTAGGCGCATTTTTAATGGGACTGTTGCTGCCTTTTGGGGTGTTGTATCTGCGTTTTCTGTTAGATACCAAAGTGCACCAAAAGGAAGATATTGCCATGGTGAATAGCGATACGCCTGTTATTGCAGAGATTCCAGATATGAAAAAGGAGGGAACAAAACTGTTTACAAACCCTAACGATCGCTCCATGTTAGCCGAAGCATTTCGAATTTTGGCTGCTAATGTAAATTACAGTTTGCCTTTACATCAAGATGCTTTAGGAAAGGTGGTTTTTTGTACGTCGACCATTAAAGGTGAAGGCAAAACCTTTGTGAGTTTAAACCTCTCTTTAGCCTTGTCCAGTATGAACAAAAAGGTGTTGTTGATTGGAGCCGATTTACGTAATCCGCAAATCCATACAATTGTTAAAGTGAATAAAGATCAAGTGGGGCTATCTAATTGTTTACACAATCCTGAGATAGATTGGAAAACCTGTAAAAAGAACCTTTTTGAGGCACATCCGAATCACCAAATCTTGTTTTCTGGAAGCATACCGCCTAATCCGCCTAGTCTGTTAACCAATGGCCGATTTAAGCAGTTGTTAGAAGAGGCCAAAACCGAATATGATTACGTGATTGTCGATACCGCACCAACCATTTTGGTAACCGATACCACCCTAATCGCTCCCTTAGCAGATGCAACCCTGTATATGGTACGTGCAGATGTTACCGAAAAAAACTTACTACACTTCTCCAAAGATTTGGCAGAGACCAAAAAGCTGAATCATATGCTGTATGTGTTAAACGGTGTAGGAGCCAGCAAAGCCTATGGGTATAGCTATAATTATGGGTATAATTATGGGTATGGACAAAGCCGTTAATACACCACAACACCACAAAAACAACAAAAATTAAAAAAAGCCCCGTATGTGACATATGGGGCTTTTTTTTAACTGTTATATTGTTTACAAACAAAATACAAATTGTAAATGGTGCTGAAAGTGATTGCTATCTACAGGCTCTTGCCCTAAAGCAAATTTAGCGACACTTTGTACTTTTATGCCAAAACTGTGTGCCGAATTTAACCAAGCAACAGCACCAACACCTGCATTTAGAGAAAGGTTGGTTTCTTTAACAATAAACAACCCAGGCCCTGCACTTACATAAACATCTAACCAAGAGCGGTGATCCCATAATAAATCACGACCAATGTGGTAATTGGCGTGAAGGTCAGTAGCAAAATAGGTTTCGTCCTCTGGAAGCTCAAACCCATCTACGGTTTTTCCTGAATTAAAACCATTTAAGGATAATGCAACGTCTGCCGAAAAGCTGTCTGAAATAAGCTTGTTGGCACTAAAAGAAATAGGGTGTTTAAAGGCCCACTCATCAGGACTGTTGTATGGTGAGCGCAAACCAAGATTATTAATAAGGTTAGCACCAAAACTAAAACTCCATTCGCTGGCTTGGTGTTGCGCAAAACTTGAAAGGCTAAAAATTAAAGCGATTGTAAGGCAAAAGTATCTCATATTTAAATTTTGTAGGATTTTTGATAATAAACTTCAAATATAGTATAATATTATAAAAAACAAACCATATAACGCTATGGGCTATGGCAAGTTTAAAGTTATGCTTGTGTTAAGAATTGGCTAACGCTTTTAGGTCGGCAATAGTAGCCAATTGGTCTGCACTTTTAAAGACATAGCTGCCTGCAACCAACACATCGGCGCCGGCATCGATTAAAGCCTTGGCGTTTTTGTTGGTAACCCCGCCGTCAATTTCAATGGTTGTGCTAGCCCCCTTTTTAGCGATTAGGGCTTTAAGCTGCTGGATCTTGTTGTACGTGTTTTCTATAAAGCTTTGTCCGCCAAAACCAGGGTTGACACTCATAATACAAACCAGATCAATGTCAGCAATGGTGTCTTCTAAAAGAGACACATTGGTATGGGGGTTTATGGCCACGCCGGCTTGCATGCCTTCGGCTTTAATGGCTTGAAGGGTGCGGTGCAAGTGGGTACAGGCTTCGTAATGTACGGTAAGGATGTCGCTGCCTAATTCGGCAAAGGTTTTAATGTAACGATCGGGGTCGACTATCATTAAATGCACATCGATGGTTTTTTTGGCGTGTTTGGCAATGGCTTGCAAAACGGGCATGCCAAAAGAGATGTTAGGAACAAAAACACCATCCATAATATCGATATGAAACCAATCGGCTTCGCTGTTGTTTACCATGGTGATGTCGCGTTCTAGATTGGCAAAATCTGCTGCAAGAATCGATGGGGCAATTAATTTTGAACTCATGTGTTGTTGCGATTGTTTGTTGGTGCAAAAATAGCGTAAAAAAATGAACCCTCGGTCATCACTCCGAGGGTTCTTTCATCAATCAAAAAACGAACAGTTATGTTATTGTAACTGTTTGTTGCGGTAATATAATGTAATTTTTTAAAAATCCTAACCCAAGTAGGTTTTTAATATCTTGCTTCTTGAGGTGTGCTTTAAGCGTCTTATGGCCTTTTCTTTAATTTGGCGCACACGCTCGCGGGTAAGGTCGAAAGTTTCGCCTATTTCCTCTAGGGTCATAGGATGTTGGTTGCCCAAACCAAAGTACAAACGAATCACATCGGCTTCACGCGGGGTTAAGGTTTCCAAAGCGCGTTCAATTTCCGTGCGTAAGGATTCGTGTAATAATTCTTTGTCTGGATTTGGCGATTCCCCACTGTTTAAAACGTCGTAAAGGTTAGAGTCTTCACCTTCTACTAAAGGGGCGTCCATACTAACGTGGCGGCCAGAGTTTTTCATAGACTCCTTAACATCGTTAATGGTCATGTCCAGTTCTTTGGCAATTTCCTCGGCACTTGGTGGGCGCTCGTGGGCTTGCTCTAAAAAGGCAAAGGTTTTGTTTATTTTGTTAATAGATCCAATTTTGTTTAGGGGCAAACGCACAATACGCGATTGCTCGGCCAAAGCTTGCAGAATAGATTGGCGAATCCACCAAACAGCATACGAGATGAATTTAAAACCACGGGTTTCATCAAAACGTTGGGCCGCTTTAATAAGCCCTAAATTCCCTTCGTTAATTAAATCGGGGAGGGTAAGCCCTTGGTTTTGGTATTGCTTGGCTACCGATACCACAAAACGCAAGTTGGCCTTGGTAAGCTTCTCTAAAGCAATTTGGTCGCCCGCTTTAATGCGTTGTGCTAATTCTACTTCTTCATCGGCAGTAATCAGGTCAACCTTTCCAATTTCTTGTAAATATTTGTCTAAGGAAGCCGTTTCCCTATTGGTAACCTGCTTCGTGATTTTAAGTTGTCTCATCTAAAAAAATACGGTGTAAATACGTTTGGTGTTGCTTATACTTTTAGTTATACGTAAAAAACACAGAAAATGTTACAAAACAGCAAAAAAAAGCTGCAATATTAAACTGCAGCTTGAAAATGTGAACTTTAAATGTGTGTTTTTAAACTCTCACGTGGCCATCACCAAACACATAGTATTTGTTGGTAACTAATTGTTTTAAGCCTAATGGTCCACGATGGTGTAATTTATCGGTGCTAATAGCGAGTTCGGCACCAACACCCATTTGCCCGCCATCTGTAAATCGGGTAGAGGCATTATGATACACTGCTGCGCTATCTATTTGTTCCATAAATATAGCGGCAGTAGCTTTGTTTTCGGTGATAATGGCTGCAGAGTGTCCGCCCGAATATTTGTTAATCATAGTAATCGCTTCGTCTGTTGAAACAACTTCAGCAAGGACAATCTTTAAGGCTAAAAACTCTTCGTACCAAGTGTCTTCATTGTCGATCGTGGTTTCATTAGATAATATATTACCGACCTTATCATCGGTTACAATGGTCACGTTAACAGCGTGCAGAATTTCTTGAAGCTCTTTCAGTTTAGCGTTGTAATTAGGAATGTTTTTATTAATTAAAACTTTATCTAACGCATTACAGCCTGAGATTTTATCGGTTTTAGCATTCACGATTACTTTAATAGCTTTTTCCCAATTGGCATCTTCCGAAACATATAGGAAGTTATTACCACGACCACTAACAAGAACAGCACAAGAGGCATGATCTTTAACAAATTTAATTAGGCGTTCGCCACCACGAGGCACAATTAAATCAAGTGGTTCCGATGGGTTTCTTAAGAATTCTTGAGTTTCTTCGCGTTTTAAGTGTAATAGTCTAATCCAGTCTTTAGAAAGTCCGTTACTTTCTAAGGCTTCATGCCAACATTGTTCTAAAATTAAGTTGCTATTAATGGCTTCTTTACCGCCTTTTAATAAAATGTTATTGTTGGCTTTAAAGGCTAATACAGCTGCTTCTATAGTGACATCTGGTCTAGATTCGTAAATAATTAAAATCGTACCAAAAGGGGCCGTTTTGTTGGTGATTTGCAACCCGCTATCCAAGGTCATGTCAGAAATAGTCTGTCCCACAGGGTCGTCCTGAGCCATAACTTCTTTTACGGCTTGAATCATGCCATCAACTTTTGCTTCGTTAACAACCAGTCGGTCGTATAACGCTTGATCGTCTCGATTAAACGCATCGAGATCTTTTTTGTTGGCGGCGATAATGTTTTGGCGTTCTCTATCCAAGATGGTGATCATGGATTGAAGCACGTTATTTTTTATATCTGAACTTAAAAGTTTCATAGGTATATTATTTTTTTAATGAATAAATTTTGTGCCTACCGCTTTATCGTCAACAATGTCTACAATAACATTTTCACGTTTTCCGTTGGCGATATAGGTAGGGATGTTTTTTTTGGCAGTGCCTTTGGCAATTTTTAATTTAGAAGCCATACCACCACGACCTTCGCCTTCTTTTTTATTAGAGGCTTTGACGTATTTTTCAACGTTTTCATCGACTTTAACTTCGTTAAGTTTTTTAGAGTTATCGTCGTCCGGATGTCCTGTATAAAGGCCATCGGTATCTGATAAGATAATCAATCTATCGGCGTCAAGCAACTCGGCAACAAGACTGGCAAGCTCGTCGTTATCAGAAAACATAGACATGGTTAAAGATACGGCATCATCTTCATTGGCAATAGGAATAACGCCTTCCGATAGTAAGCCTTCGTAACAATTCACCATGTTTTGACGGTGTTTGCCTGGGTCGAAATCGCGTTTTGTGGCTAATACTTGAGCGCAACGCATACCGTAATCGTGAAAGATGCTGTAATAGTGCCGCATCATTCTTGGTTGCCCAATGGCCGAATAGACTTGGCGTCTAATTGATTTGTCTTTTATTTTGGTTTTTCCTAAGACTTCTTTTCCAGCAATAGCCGATCCAGAGGATACGAGGATAACCATAACATCGCGTTCGTAAAGTACCGCAATTTGTCTAACGAGTTCTCTTAAAACAGGGCCTAATATTCTATTGTCTTTATTAGTTAACACATTGGTGCCCACTTTTACAACAATACGTTTTGTGTCGTTTTTCATCTTATTTGTCGTTCCCTAGTTCTACAGCGCGATCAAAAGCGGCATAAGCAGCTTCTTGAATAAGTTGCTTTACATTATTATCTTCCATAGAGTCTATAGCCGCTTGTGTGGTGCCGCCTTTAGACGCTACGCGGTCAATCCAACTTTCTGGCGAAATATTAGATTGATTAAATAATTCGATAGCACCTTCAAAGGTGTTGCTTACAAGGACTTTAGAATCGTAGTCTGAGAACCCCATTTTTTGTGCGGCTTCTAGCATAGATTGCATAAAGTAAAACACGTAGGCTGGCCCACTACCCGAAATACCTGTAGAGGCATCGATATATTTTTCGGTGTCTACATGAATAGAGGTTCCGGTGGTATCTAATAAATTTCTAGCCATAAGAAGCTCTACTCTAGACACATCTTTAGACTCGGTATACGAAGTCACACCTTTACCTACTTTTGCCGGCAGGTTTGGCATGGTTCTAATCACTTTTTTGGCACCTAATAGCTTTTGTATGGTATGGATAGTTACACCAGCCATTAGAGATACAAATATTTGTTGTTGGTTTATCATAGGTTTCATGTCTTCAAACAAGCTTTCACTATGATAGGGCTTTACAGCTATAAAAACGATATCGGCTTTTGGAAGGCAATCTTCCAAGCTTTCGTAAACGTCAAAATTGGGGGTTTCTCTAAGTGTTGAAATTTTCTTTGGATCAGTATCATAAATTTTTAGGTTGTGTTTTCCTAAAAGTGGTGATTGCGACATGCCTTCGGAATATGTTAATCCCATGTTTCCTGCTCCAATTACAAGTACTTTCATGTTTTGTTTTTAAAATATTGATTTTCAGTGTTATTTGCTATATAAAGCCACAAGGATTGTGCGATAGTGCCAAATGATATTACGGATTTAAAAAATTATGATATTGAAACGTTTTTCCTCTTTATTGTATGATGTTGGAAGAGAAATGAAGGTTTTCTTGAAGAATGTTAAATTATAGCGTTGCTAAAACCTGTCATTATGTCGGCGACAAAATAGGGGAGTGCGTAAAAAAAAGCCTTAACAGTTGTGTTAAGGCTTTCGTAATTATATAATAAGAAACGCTTATTTTGTTGTTGAAGCACACACATAAAAAACGCCTTGATTCTTAAATCAAGGCGCTTTGGTTATGGATAATAATAGCTTAACAAAATATAAAATTAAAGGTTATTGGAATAATGCTGTAGGTGGTGGCGTTTTCAACGCGCAACCAAAACGTTATTTGGCTATCAGCTACGACATAAGGCTCTAATTCATCTAATACATTGGTTTGGTCTTGGGCATCTGCTGCCGTACTATAGTAGGTTGTGGTAATGTTTTCGGGGCTGTTTGAAATAGCATCGATATAGATGGCATCTAGGAGACAAGAGGTATGGTCTCCTAAAACAATTTCGGTCACCTCAATATTATCGAGATGGCATATTGAAAAATCCAATCCTGTATTAACGCAGCTTTGGTTTATAGTACAAAATTGACGCAGTATAACCGAGGTGTTATTTGCATCTAAACGCATTTCGGTGTCGCTAAGGTAGGTAACAATCCAATCGTGATTCCAGAAATTGGACGTTGCATCTTCACTGTTTAAATGAATGTTGAGGTGCAATTCGTCTTCGATAAAAAGAGGCGACCAAGACCCTATTAAATGCGTGTCGTCGAACGAAAAATTGGTGGCTCCGTTTTGGCCCTGAAATAAGGCTCCCGCATAGGTGTTGTTTGTGTGCTCTGAATAAACAACCTTCCAAAAACAGCTGTTTATTAATGTTTCGGATGCGCCTAAAAGCACGTCTTTTATACAGTTGTCTATGGCTTCTTTTAAGGCGTCATTAGAATTGATGGTTAATTGGGTGCCATCCTCTAGGGTGCTTTCTATGGGGTAACTAATGCTTATGGCCTGCGCGCTCGTTAATTGGCCTAATAAGGCGCTAAATTCCGCATCAGAATTAAGCATGTGAATGCTTTGGTACGCGTTGTTGTCATCAAATGTAAAAATGGTTAAGGGATAAACAAATTTAACACAGCTAACTTTGGTCGTGTCCAAATCGTTTTCAGGAACTTCAGCAACCCTGCGAATTAGGTTGTATAATTCAGAATCGACCTCGATGGTAGCTTCTTGATTGAAATCAGGGGTGTCGATAGGTTCGTTTTCGCAAGCGAAGAATAAGAACAAAGATATGGCGATTGAACATGTAAGGAGAAGACGAGTTATTTTCATGGAGTTTAATGTAATGGTTTATTATATAGTCTAAATACCCACAAAAGGTTGCGTTTAAAAGGTGTTGTTTTTGCAAAGCATCTAAAACCGATATTCAATACCTGCAGAAATGGAAATGGTATATGGCAGCACCTTCTCATAGTTTCTATAGGGGGCGACATAATATTTGAAACCCGATTCAACAGTTAAATATAAATTTTTAAAGACGTTTGTTTGAACACCTAAGCCGGCATTTAATGCCAAAGACGATTGGTTAAAATCGGTTTTGTTAGAGCTGCTATAGCCCGTTGAATGACCGCGCTCGTTTATGGTTGCGTCATAGACAAATAGGTAACTTAATCCCGTAAAGACATAAGGGGTGATTTTCTTGTCGATAAGCTTGTATTTAAGCTCTAAAGGGATTTCGGCATAGGCTATTTTTTGCTGAAATGTGGTGCCATTATCCGTCCAAGTTTGCTGTAAATTTAAGAGAGATACTCCCGACCTAAAGCTTAGTTTGTTCGCAGGGCGAAAGGTTAGATATACCCCGTAGCTAATCCGGTTATTGTCGCTGAAAGATTTTTTAAACCCGTTGTATTGAGTACGTGAGATATACGGGTATAGACTCCATTTTTTTAGGGGTTTAGAGGTTGAAACCGAGTCTTTGGAGGCCTCTGTTGTTGCTTGTGCATCTTCCGGTTGCAAGGGCTTATGTGTCAAGGTATCGCTTTTTAAGCTGTCTGGAATGTTTTCTGAACTTGTGCTTTTATGGCGTTGTTTGGTTGCATTCTTTCTTGATGATAAACCGTGTTTTGACGCGCTGGTCTGGGCTGCAATAGCCTGTTTTACCTGACCAGTAGTTGGGTGTTCCCCTTGATTAGTAGCCGGGTTTAGTTTGGTGGTGCCTGGTGTTTGTTTTGGCGTTGCAAATGCTGTTGCAAGGGTGTTTTTAGAGGGGCCTGCTAAGGGGGGAACTGGTGTTTCAGTTGCTTTAGTGGTTACGGCTTGTGTTGCTTTAACGGGAGCCGTTTTAAAAGTAGAAACAGTGCCATTGCTGTGTGTGGATTTTGGCTTATGCTGATTTTTAGGAGCGTTTGTGTTAGTGGTTTTGGCCCTTGTTTGCGTGGTCGTGTTGTTATTTGGGGATATGCTGGATTTCGAGAGTTGCCAATATTGCCCTAATGCGATTAAAACCAATAATAGGGCAGGGATGCCCCACCACAGGATTAAAAGACGTCTTTTCTTTTTGGGTTTTAACTCGCGCGCTATATGTTCCCAAACGACATCATCTGGGGATGCGCTATAATTTTGTAAGCGTTCCTTAATGCCTTTTCCAAGTGGTGTTTTAGATTCCATTTTTAATTGCTTTTTTGTTAGGAGTTTGGGCTTTACGGTGTGTGGTTATCTTATCCTTTAAAATAAGTTTGGCGCGGTGTAAATTAGACTTCGATGTGCCAACAGAGATGTTTAATTGGGTGGCAATTTCTTGATGGCTATAATCGTCCAATTCATACATATTAAAGATTAAGCGGTATCTGCTGGGTAATTCTTGTATAAATTTGAGGATGTTTTTTAAGGGAATTTTAAACAAATCTTCTGTATCAACATAGATGTCCGTAAAAATATAGTCGTCTTCTACAAGCAGAAAGCGACTTTCTTTTTTGTATTTGTCTATGGCCTTATTAATGGTTATTCTCTTTATCCAGCCTTCAAAAGAGCCTTTCCCCGAGTACCTATGGATGTTTGTAAATATTTCTATAAAAGCATCCTGTAAATTATCTTGGGCATCTTCCTTGTTCTTACAGTATTTTAAACAGCACATAAACAAGCTGTCTTTATACATGTTGTATAAGGCTAGTTGTGCTTGCGGATTGCGTTTTTTACAAGATTTTATCAGCTGTTCTAAAGTCAATATAAAAAGCGATTACATTATAGGTTGCAATAAAGGGCTTATTCTATAGTCTTCAAAGAATAAAAAGGTTGCGTAAAAAAAAAGGCTTTTAAAAAAAAGCCCTTTTTATATCTTGAAAAACCCGCAGTTTAATTGTTTTCTCTTGGTTTGCGGTCTCGGTCTCTGTTGTTGCCTTTGCTGTTGTTGTCTCTAGGCGGTCTTTCCTTAAACCCTTCAGGTTTTGGTAAAAGAGCCTTTCTCGAGATTTTTTCGCGTTTGGTACGTGGGTCAAAACCAAAGTACTTCACGTCAACAACATCACCAAGGTTCATTACATCGGTAACATTGCTGGTGCGTTCCCAAGCCATTTCAGAAATGTGCAACAGTTGTTCGTTTCCTGGGGCTTCGGTAAATTCTAATACCGCACCAAAATCAAGAATCTTAACCACTTTCATTTCGTACACGCTGCCTTTTTCAGGTTTAAAAGTCATGGCCTCTATTTTGGCCAATACAGCATCGATACCTTCTTGGCTGGTGCCTAAAATTTCAACAATTCCCGTTTCTGTGGCTTCGTCTTCGTTAATAACGATAGTCGTTTCGGTTGTTTTTTGTAGCTCTTGGATGTTTTTACCGCCAGGCCCAATAAAGGCACCAATAAGGTCGCCAGGAATGGTTGTAGTAACCATTTTTGGGGCATGGGGTTTTACATCGGCATTAGGCTGGGCAATGGTATCGGTAAGTTTGCTTAAAATATGCAAACGACCATCACGGGCTTGTTTTAAGGCTTGTACCAAAATGTCGTAGCTTAAACCTTTAATTTTAATGTCCATCTGGCAGGCGGTAATTCCGTCGGCTGTTCCGGTTACTTTAAAATCCATATCCCCTAGGTGGTCTTCATCACCAAGAATATCGCTTAATACCGCATGACGCTCGCCATCGGAAATTAGACCCATAGCAATCCCCGATACAGGTTTGTGCAATTGCACCCCGGCATCCATAAGAGCCATGGTTCCGGCACATACGGTAGCCATAGAAGACGAACCGTTGCTTTCCAGAACTTCCGATACCACTCTTACAGTATATGGGCAATCGGCAGGTACCATTTTCTTTAAGGCACGTTGTGCTAGGTTACCATGCCCCACCTCGCGGCGTGAAGTCCCTCTAATAGGCCTTGCTTCACCGGTTGAAAATGGTGGGAAATTGTAATGTAAATAAAAGGTCTCTTCGCCTTGGTAGGTTGGTAGGTCGATAACGTTGGCCTCTCTAGAGGTGCCTAAGGTTACTGTTGCCAAGGCTTGGGTTTCCCCACGCGTAAAGATAGACGATCCGTGTGTTGATGGCAGGTAATCTACCTCACACCAAATCGGGCGAATGTCGGTTGTTTGTCGGCCATCCAAACGCACCCCTTCGTTAAGGGTAAGGTTTCTAACGGCTTCTTTATGGGTTTTGCTAAAGTATTTAGAAATAAGTTTCCCGTAAGCTTCTTGCTCTTCTTCGGTAAACAAAGCAATTACTTGCTCTTTTACTTCGTTAAAGGCTAAGCCGCGTTCTTGTTTAGACGAGCCTGCTTTGGCAATGTCGTAACATGCTTGGTAAGCGGCTTCGTAAACTTTTTGCTCAATGGCTTCGTCCTCAAGTTCGGACTCGTAAGCACGGGTGGCTTTTTTACCAAAAGCTTCTGCTAAGCGCACTTGGGCTTCGCATTGTTCTTTAATGGCCTCGTGGGCAAATTTAATGGCGTCTGCCATTTCTTCTTCCGAAATCTCGTTCATCTCACCTTCAACCATCATCACAGAATCGGCAGAAGCACCAATCATCATATCAATATCGGCAGTTTCTAACTGTGCGCGGCTAGGGTTAATAACAAATGCCCCATCAATACGTGCTACACGCACCTCAGAAATAGGGGTTTCAAAAGGAATATCGCTTAGTTGAATGGCGGCAGAAGCGGCCAAACCAGCTAAGGCATCTGGCATAACGTCGTCGTCGTGCGACATTAACTGAATCATGACCTGTGTTTCGGCATGATAATCTTTTGGAAATAACGGGCGCAAGCAACGGTCTACCAAACGCATGGTTAGAACTTCGTTGTCACTTGGTCTGGCCTCACGCTTAAAAAAACCTCCCGGGTAACGCCCAGAAGCGGCAAATTTTTCGCGGTAGTCAACCGTTAGTGGTAAAAAGTCAACATCCGAGGCGTCGTAGTTAGATACAACGGTACAAAGCAACATGGCCTTGCCCATTTGCACAACAACCGAACCATGGGCTTGTTTAGCCAGTTTTCCGGTCTCGATAGAAATTTCTCTTCCATCGTCAAGAGTAATTACCTCTTTAAAAGTTTGTGGAATCATACATAATTAATTCTTGTTCAGGCCTAACAGGGCCCAAACTTGGTTAAACATTGGCGTTGTGTTGTTGTAGTTGTTGTGGTTACCAATGAAAAACTAAAATTTTTCAGCTTTTTGTCTTTATGGGCGTGCCCCTTAGGGGTCAGGCTTTCCGCTGTATCTTTTTTGGGTTGGTGGCCTTTTGCTGGTGTTAACAAAGTGCGTTTTTCCCAAAAAAGGATGCCGCTTCAATCCTTCACGCAAACAAAAAAGAGGCCGCAAAGCCTCTTAAATGTTATTTTCTAATACCTAATTCCTTGATTAGCTCACGATATTTAACGATATCTTTTTTCGCTAAATAATCTAGTAACGATCTACGCTTACCTACCAACTTTACCAGAGCACGCTCGGTGTTAAAATCTTTGTGATTGTTTTTCAAGTGGCCTGTTAGGTGGTTAATTCTAAACGTAAACAAGGCAATCTGACCTTCTGTAGAACCAGTGTTTGTTTTACTGCTTCCGTATTTTTGGAAGATCTCTTCTTTTTTCTCTTTTGTTAAATACATGCTAATATTGTATAAATGATTGTTATGTACAGCCCAGTACTAATTGGGCATTTTTTTTTTGAAAGGCTTTCTTTCAAGCGGCAAATATACTAATTATTTGTTAGTAACAAGATGCTGGACTTAAAATTATGCTCTTAAGGGCTGATTTGTAATTAAATCGATATACAAATTCACCTTGTTTTTTAAATCTTTTCTGTGGGTAATAAAGTCTAAAAAGCCATGTTCTAATAAAAACTCCGAGGTTTGGAAGCCTTCTGGCAGCTCTTGGCCGGTAGATTTTTTCTTCCGACTTTTTTTGTTTTACACACCTTAAAAACAACAATTTAACTTGTTGAAAATCAATGTTTCACCTTGTTTTTATGGTGTTTTTTTTTGTATCTTATTTACTGATAATCAATTAATTATGTCGGTATTTAAAGACCACAAAGTATCGGTAAAACAATTGTTAAGTGTTGTTCCAGAGGCGCTTCTGTCAAATTTATCATTAACCACAAAAGTCGATTATTACACCAAAATCCTTCATGGCAAAAAACTATTCTATTTATTGCTCTATGGCATTATTGAGAATGAGAAATTGAGCCAGCGTACCTTAGAAGACACTTTCAATGATTATTTGTTCAAAACACTTTTTGATTTAGATAAGTCGGAAACGGTAAGACGAAGCTCTATTTCTGAAAGGTTATCTAAAATCGACTCAGACTATTTCAAGCAGATATACCAGTGTGTTTATGAACAATTTCATGACACCTATCCTGAAAAAGACAAAGCAAAACACCATTTGATTCATGTAGATAGTTCTATGGTCGGTGAGGCTTTTGCGAAGTTGTTAAATGGAATAGATCATAAGAACGGTAAAAAAATCCGTTAAATACAGTATTGCCTTTGACGGTCTATTGCCTTGTGGTTCTGAGGTATTTACCGAACCCAAATATTCAAGTGAAGATATAGCCTTACCAAAAGCTATACTAAACCATGTAAAGCAAGAAACACATCATCAAAACATTTACGTTATAGATCGAGGCCTTCAATCTGCCAGGACCATGAAGAGCTTTAGCAGTAATACGATTTCCTTTATCGTTAGGGCTAAAGAGAATAGAAAATATGTGGAATTAGAATCATTGATTGATGGCAATCAAGATTTAAACTTAGGAGAACTGGCCCTTATCAAAGATAGTAAGGTATATCTTTACACAGGTAAAGCCATTAATAACAAGAAAGGGAATGTTCATTATAAAGAAGAATTGGTAGAAACACCTTTTAGGCTGATTATTACTAAAACAAAAACAGAAGAGGCTAAAGAGTTTTGGTTTATCACCAATGAATTCAATCTATCTGCCAAAGAAATTGCAGAAGCCTATAGAAAACGATGGGATATTGAGGTATTCTTTAGATTTATAAAACAAGAACTTAATGTCAGTCATTTAGTCTCATTAAATAAAAATGGTATAGAGGTTATGTTGTATATGACTTTAATCGTGGCAATGCTAATTCTTATCTATAAAAAAAGCCAATAATTTAGGGTACAAAACAGCTAAAAGAAGATTTAAAATGGAATTAAGAAACTTAGCTATAGCAATGATTGTAGTTATTTGTGATGGAAATTTAGACCATTTTGAAACCTAATAATAAAAAATGGTCGGAATTTCTTCCGACCATGACTGGACCAAATGGTCGCCTTTTATTAATTTGAACAATCTGTATCTCCCCAGCCAGTGACATTTGGTGGAAGGTTAAAGTCTTCTATGTTTTCAACCATATCCCAAACCTCTTGAGGTAAGCATAAAAGAGTTGTATTATTATATATATTAAAAACCTCTAAATTGGATAGATTACCAATTTCCACAGGTATACTGGTTAACGGATTTTGGGTTAAAGTTAAGTCGGTTAAATTATTCAGATATCCAATTTCTGAAGGGATAGTAGATAAATTATTATTGTCAAAGTTCAATTTAATTAAATTAGTTAAATTTCCAATAGATGAAGGAATATCATAGATCATATTGCTGTTCATTGAAAATTCAGTTAAGCTAGTTAGATTACCTATTTCTTCCGGGACGGAAGAAATATAATTATGACCTAAATTTAATATGGATAGGTTTGATAAATAACCAATAGAGCTAGGTATAGTTGTGATGTTAGTATATCTAAAACTCAAGTGGGTTAATTCAGATAAATATCCAATAGAATAAGGTATTGTAGAGAATGAATCTCCCTGAAAACTAATGACACTTACTCTACCATCATCATTTACAACAACACCTAAAATCTCTTCTAATAATTCAATGACTTCGCTTTCGTTTTGGGAATTCCAGCGGGGATCGTTGTGGTATTGAGGAAGAAAATTATTTGAAACATAAATTTCCTTAACAACTGCTGCATCGGTGAAAATGTCGAAATCATTTAAGTTCGTAATTTTAATATTAAAATAACCTGTTTTTTCATTAAAATCATCTGCATAAGAATAGTTTAAAGTAGCCACAGTTTCAACAATATTAGGGTCGTTTAAAAGGAGCTTTAAAGAAAGATTTCCGTTATTAAAGTTTAATGAATTTATAGTTACATCACTATTAGTAATTGAAAATGTAATATTATTATAAATGTCATTTGTGGTTATGATATTCTCTGTAGTGCTGTTTTGGGGAATAGTAATAGGTGTATTAAACGGATCCAATTGGAAAAGTGAAGGTGCATAATTATTATAACTATTAATCACGTTGTTTAAGCTATTTAATATGAAATTGTTGATCGTAGCAACATAAGAAAAGAAGTTGTTAATAAGTTCATTGTCGTCATTGTTGTCAGACGCCTTTAGGCTTCTCATATTATTTGTTATGGTAAAATCTTTTGAAACACCACTTGTAAAAAGAATTGGTGAGTTTCTGTTTTCACTTAAGTGGGATTTGGTAGATGAAGCTTGTTTAGAAGATACAAAGTTATCAAGCTTCATAAAAACATGTTTTATTTTACTTGTTAAGAAATTAGAACAATTCTCTACAGCATTTTTAAAAGATACTACAGCTCCAGCTGCAGCAAAAATAGAGATAGGCATAGTTGTGGGGTTTGCAGTAAGTGCCGCAATTCCTCCTAAAATAGCTGTTTTAAATTTTGCTTCTTGACATTTAGAAAAACTAGGTAACGCATCACTTGTTATAGCTGTTCGATTTGAAGAAAGGGAACCGTTTAATAGATCCTTGTTTATAAAGTAAAATTCAGCAATACTTTGTTTTTCAGAATTCGTTAAGGATGCGTAATAGGCATTAAAACTATCAATAAATTCTTGAACTTTTTCACCTTGGTCAAACCCTGAGGTATCAGTTGTGTTTAAGTTTGTTATAAAAGGTTCTATTGTCTCTTCTGGGGAGACACTAAGGGATGTCTGCTTTACTTTGTAATTTATTTTCAAATTTAATGAGTTGATTTCTAACAGATTGGTTTCATTAATGGCTGTAGAACTTGAAGGGACTAAAAAGGCTAATTCTCCTTCAGAGACATTAATGAGTTCTATGCTTGAACCATTAAAAGTTCCTTGGTAATACTCTTGATTTAGGTTTTCATGTTTGATTCTTACAATTTCAGAAGTGTAAACTGTACCTCCATCTCGTGTGACTTCTTGGTCCGATGAGCTATCGTCTGATGAACAATTGTTGAAATTTAAAGCAATGAGTAAAAAAAAGAAAATTGTTTTAAGTGGTTTCATTAAATGGGGAATTAAATTTGAAAAACATTATTAGTCATTATATGTGATGATGATTTTACAAAAAAAATAAAATATTAAAAAAAAAAAAATACTCAAATTGAGTATTTTTTTAAAGTTTGCTTAATTTCTAATGGATTGATTGGTAATCAAGTCAATATATAGATTTACTTTGTTTTTTAAATCTTTTCTGTGGGTAATAAAGTCTAAAAAGCCATGTTCCAACAAAAACTCCGAGGTTTGGAAGCCTTCTGGCAGCTCTTGGCCGGTAGTATCTCTAACCACACGAGGGCCTGCAAAGCCAATTAACGCCCCGGGTTCGCTAATGTTAATGTCGCCCAACATGGCAAACGAGGCTGTGGTGCCTCCGGTTGTGGGGTCGGTACAAAGCGAGATGTAAGGTACTTTAGCTTCGGCTAATTGGGCCAGTTTGGCCGAGGTTTTTGCCAGCTGCATTAGCGATAGGGCAGCTTCCATCATACGGGCACCGCCAGATTTAGAAATCATTAAAAACGGAATGTTCTTTTTTAGGGCATAATCGGCAGCACGCGTTATTTTTTCACCTACTACACTTCCCATAGACCCGCCAATAAACGCAAAATCCATACAAGCCACTACAAGATCCTGACCTTTCGATTTTCCTACGGCCGTTCTTACGGCATCTTTAAGCTGGGTTTTTTCCTGTGCCGCCTTTAGTCGGTCTGGGTACTTTTTAGTATCGACAAACTTTAAGGGATCTTTAGAGTCTAGCTTAGCATCTAACTCCTTAAATTTGTTGTCGTCAAAAAGAATTTCAAAATATTCCTTGCTTCCTATTCTTACGTGGTAGCCATCTTCTGGACTCACATAGAAGTTCTGTTCCAACTCTTTGGTGTCTACAATCTTTCCCGTAGGCGATTTGTACCAAAGCCCTTTTGGGGTGTCTTTCTTTTGATCGGTAGTTGTTTGTATACCTTTCTCTTTTCGTTTAAACCAAGACATTAAAAACTGTTTTTTTTGATTAGAAGTTGTTAGTTGCTAGTGCAAAGTTATAAAGTATTTACATTATTAAGGTCTTCGAAGGCTTTTTTTAATCTCGAAATAAACGCTTCTTCGCCTTTTCGTAGCCAAACCCTAGGGTCGTAATATTTTTTATTTGGGACGTCGTCGCCTTCTGGGTTGCCAATTTGCGCCTGTAGGTAATCGGCCTTGTCGGCCATATAATCTCTAACGCCACTCATAAAGGCATATTGCATATCGGTATCGATATTCATTTTAATCACCCCATAGCCAATGGCTTCCCTAATTTCTTCTACTGTCGATCCCGAACCTCCGTGAAATACAAAATCGATGTGGTTGTGGGGCACGCCATATTTTTCAGATACGTATTCTTGCGAGTTCTTAAGAATTTTAGGGGTTAGCTTAACGTTGCCGGGCTTATACACACCGTGTACGTTACCAAAGGCAGCGGCTATGGTAAACTGGTCGCTTATTTCACTTAGTGCTTCGTAGGCATAAGCAACTTCTTCTGGTTGGGTGTACAGCTTGGAGTCGTCTACATCGGTATTGTCTACACCGTCTTCTTCACCGCCGGTAATGCCCAATTCAATTTCTAGGGTCATGCCCATTTTGCTCATGCGGGCAAGGTAAGTTTTACAAATGGCAATGTTTTCTTCTATAGGTTCTTCGCTTAAATCAATCATGTGGGAGCTGTATAGCGGCTTGCCAGTTTCGGCAAAATGCGCTTCGCTGGCTTCTAATAAGCCATCAATCCAAGGCAATAATTTTTTGGCACAGTGGTCGGTATGCAAAATAACTGGAACCCCATACAGTTCTGCCATTTCATGCACGTGCTTTGCGCCTGCAACGGCCCCTGCAATAGCGGCTTGTTGGTTTTCGTTGCTAAGGCCTTTACCGGCGTTAAAGTGGGCGCCTCCGTTAGAAAACTGTATGATAACGGGAGCGTTTAGGGCAGCTGCAGTTTCTAAAACCCCATTTATGGAGTTAGACCCTACAACGTTAACAGCGGGTAAGGCAAAGCCTTTTGCTTTGGCGAGCTTAAAAATTTCCTGTACGTCTTTACCAGTTGCAACTCCTGGTTTAATATTGTGTGCCATGTTTGTTTTTTTGAGTTGTTTTAAGGGAACAAAAATAGTAAAATTATATAGCTTAAAAGGGGTAGTTTATACCAATGTTATAAACAGCATGCTTAAAATTGTAATCGTTAAACCATCTATTTTGGTCAATATAAGAGGGGTCGTAGGTTTTAAAACCAATATCCAACCTTAACAGGAATGGTCCAAAATCGTAGCGGAAGCCCAAGCCAGAGCCTATGGCGATGTCTTTTAACGAACCAAGGCTGTTAAAGGTCGCTTTGTCGTCTTCAACATCGTCTAGGGCATTCCAGATGTTGCCGGCATCGACAAACAGGGCGCCGTAAAAACTGCCAAAAATATTAAAACGCTGTTCGGCGCTTAGGGCAATTTTAAGGTTGGCTTCGTTAAACTCGTTGTTCGATTCCGAACTTCCAGGCCCTAAGCTATAGGCCGTCCAAGCGCGGTTGTCGTTGGCGCCTCCGGCAAAAAAGCTCTTAGAGAAAGGAATGTTTGTAGCGTTGCCATACGGTACGGCCAAACCAAAAAAGCTTCTTATGGCCACAACGTTCTTTTTGCCCAAATCCCAGTGTTTTACATAGTCTAACTCGGCCTTGGCGTATTGGGAGTAGGCCACATTAAAAATCTCGTACCGGTCGTTGCTGTTTTTGTCTAACCCACTAATGCTGGCAATGGTAGAAAACAGATTGCCGGCTAGCTCCAGTTTGGCTCTAAAAATAGAAAAGGTCTCATCGTATAGGGTTTCTCTATTGTCGCGTACATAGTTAAAGTTGGTGGCAAAAATAAGGTTGTCTTCTGTTAAACGTTCTTTCCGTTCGTTAATGGCAGAAACAGTTCTGTAGGGCTCAGTATTGGGTAAAATAGAGGTGTTGCCATTTAGCACGTCCCGTATAAACGCATCGGTTTGCGAGGGGTATTCCAAAGCGTTGCCGTTGTTGTAGTTAATGTTGTGGGCAATGCTGTTAAGCGAGTTAAAGGAGTTGGTATAGACCCCAAAGTAGTTGTCGGGGTTTAGGTTTTTTACAAACTGAACGTTAAACAGATCCAAGCGGTTAGTAACAATGTTCGAGGGGTGCCAGCGGTAGTTAAACACCCCAGAAAGGGTTTGCTTGTCAAGCCCAATGTTGGTTTGGCTTGTTGTGGATAGCGAGATTCTGGTGCTGGGGAACATGGTCTTGGGAATGATTTTTTCGGTCTTGAACGGGAAAAACAACCTTGGAATGGTGAGTTTTAAGTTTGCTCCAATCTCGTTAATGTCGAAAAAACGATCCCTGTCGTCACCGGCATCCTTCGATGCTCCAATAGATCCCAAAGCCGAAATCTCTAAGGTTTCTGCACCGCGAAATACATTTCTTATTAATAGCCCCGGGTTAAAGGAAAACCCTACGGTTTGTATGTTACTTTGGTAAGCTTCGGCACTTAAATTTAAGGCAAAACGCTTTTTTGGAGTAAGGTATATGTTGGCGGTTAACGTGGTGTCTGGGTTTTCAATGTATTCAATATCGGGGTAGTTAAAGGTGCGCAAATCGCTTAGGTGGCGGTAAGAGTTTCCGCGGTCTTTGTCCCTGAAAATTTCGTTTGGCGTAATAAAAATGGCATCGGTTAGCGCTTTGGGTTTAAAGCGCATTTTATCGTAGCTGTATAGGTTGTAGCCTTTGTAAGTGGTGGCGTGGTCTGGAGTTTGGTCTTTTTTGGCAAAGGCGTAATCGGTATAGATGTTAACGTCTTTTATGTGGTAAATGTTAAGCGGAAGGGTATAAGAAGAGTCTAAAGAGGTAATTTTCCTGTTTGATATTTGTAGCTCGACATTCACCTTGTGGTTGGTGTTTATGGTATCGTTTTCAAAAAAAATGTAGTCTTCAGAAAAGTGGTAAACCCCAGAATTTCGCATTTGGTAGTTAATCCGGTTTTTTTCTGCTTCAAAGTCCTTGGTTTCGTATTGTTTGCCTTGCACAACATGCGAAGCTTTGGCTTCCGATTGGTATAACGAGTCTATAATGGGCGAAGCAATAACGGTGGTTAACGAATCTATGGCATACGGTTTACCTGTGGTTACATTATAGGTTATTTCGGCCTTTTTGTCGTCTAGAACTGTAACGTTTGAAGTGGCAAGTGCATTAAACCAGCCGTTGTGGAAAAAATAAGCTTTTAGTTGCCTTTCGGATTTTTGGGTTTTCTCGTCGTTAATAATGGTGGGGGCTTCCCCCGTTTTTTTTAGCCATTGGTTAAACCCAACCCGAGAGGCGATGTATTTGTTTAATTGTTTTTTAGATAAAAAACGCTCTAAACGGTCCCGCCTTTTGGGGTGGGCGTCTATGTTAGCGTTTAAAAGCGAGTCGATATTGGGTCTGGCCAAATTGTAAATATGAAGCCTTAAGGGCGACACCCCTAACAACTCCCTGTTTTTGTGTTGGTAGAGGAGGTTGTTTATTCGCTCCGATTTGTTTTTCTCGCCATTTACCAAAACCGTGTTTTTAACCAGCAGGCGTTCACCATCAGGCACACGCTTAACAGTATTACATGAGGATAAAAATCCTAGAGAGAACAGAATTAATGCTATTTTTGAAAAAAATACTTTCAAATAAAAAATGATTAGTTTTAAAGGCTGTATGTTGTGTTAGGTCTATTACCTAACAACCAAGTCAAAAATACATTATTTACCCGAAAAACTATTGAAACACCTTTTAATGTTATCTAAAAATCAAATAAAATTAATAAACAGCTTAGGTCAAAAAAAGTATAGGCAAAAACATCGGCTTTTTGTTGCCGAGGGCATAAAGACCATTGGCGAGCTTTTAAACTCCGAGTTTAAGCTGCACCAGGTGTTTACAACGGCACCTTTTGATGGGGTTGCTACCGCCTATGAAACGCGTATTAGCCCTGCCGAATTGAATAAAATTAGTTTTTTAAAGTCGCCCAATACGGCTCTAGCGTTATTTAGCATGCCCGAAGAACAAGAGCTGGCAAATGCTCAAGAAGGGCTTACCGTTGCTTTAGATGGGATTCAAGACCCAGGGAATTTGGGAACCATTATCAGGCTTTGCGATTGGTTTGGGGTAACCCAATTGGTGTGTAGTTTAAACACGGTAGATTGTTATAACCCCAAGGTTATTCAGGCCACTATGGGGTCTATTAAACGGGTGCGGCTGTGTTATCGCGACTTAGAGACCTTTTTAGGCGCATCCAAACAGCCTGTGTTTGGCGCTTTTATGGATGGCGAAAACGTGTATGGTAAATCCCTGCCGCAACAGGGCATCTTGGTTATGGGAAATGAGGCTAATGGCATTTCGGCAGGTATAAAGGCCTGCATTACCGAAAAATTAGCCATTCCGCAATTTGGTGTTCATCAAGAAACCGAAAGCTTAAATGTGGCCACGGCCACAGCCATCTTATTAAGCGAGTTTAAACGGGCTACTGGAAGGTGAAGTTAATAAACACCCCGCGGGTTTTCATGGTTTCTATATTGCCGGTCCAAGGGCTGTTGGGATCGTAGTCTCTAACAACCTCGTCGTTAAGGGCAAATACCCCACGAATGGAAGGCGTAAATTTAAACCAGTACAGGTAAAAGTCAATCCCAAACCCAATTTCGTAAAAATACATGCTGCTTTTGGTTCTAAACTTTCCATTGCTGTTATCGTCGGGGTTGTCCTCGTTACTCGATAGGTTTAAAGCGGTAGAAATCCCGCCAACAATAAACGGTTTAAAATTGTTAAGACGTTTTGTAGAGAGCTTTAACAAGAGCGGGATGTGAATGTAGGTCGATTTAATTTCGCGCTCCAAATCGGAGTCGGTGTATTCCAGACCTTGAAAATAACTGGGGTGGTATTCCAAGTTACGAGTCGTCATGTACAAGCCTGGTTCCAGTCTTAAATCAATGTAGTTGTTAACGCGCATGTTACCAACCAGTCCAACATTAAAGCCTGTGGTTTTGTTAACCAAAATGTCTTTTCGGTCAACCTTGTAATCAAAATTAAAATCATAGCTGTTAAAGCCCAAGAAGTAGCCGTAGCTCAAGAATTTTTTGTCGAAATTATCGAGATTCCTAATACGTTCTTTGCTGAAGAGTTGGGCAGAAACCGATTGCGACATCAACACAAGCGCTGCGATATAAAAAAAATGCTTCATGTTACTTTTTCGATGATTTATAAATTGTTGCTACACCCAAAGTTTGTGGGAAGTTTTCAACTTGTATAAACCCAATTTTTCGTAAAATATTGTTTAAAGCTTCGCCATGAGGAAAAACCGATGCCGAATCGCTTAGGTACTTATAAGCACTTTTATCTTTAGAAAAGAGTTTGCCAATTAGCGGCATAATGTGTTTGGTGTATAGGTTGTAGCCTTGCTTAAACGGCGTTTTTGTAGGCACCGAGGTTTCTAGAATAACAAAAATACCACCGGGTTTTAAAACCCTAAGAATTTCTGATAGCCCTTGGTCGAGGTCTTCAAAATTTCTTACGCCAAAGGCCACGGTAATGGCATCGAAGGTATGGTCTTCAAAAGGCAGCTTTTCAGAATCGCCCAGCACCATTTCAATACGGTTGTCCAGTTTTTTTTCGTGTACTTTTTTCTTGCCTATCTCCAACATGCCGCTGCTAATATCCAGCCCTACAATGTTCGGGGCATCGGTTTTGGCCAGACTAATGGCTAGGTCGCCCGTTCCTGTTGCAATATCCAAGATAGATTCTGGATGGGATTGTTTTACCATCGCTACAACTCGGTTCCGCCATTTAATATCAATCCCAAAAGAAATAACACGGTTAAGGCTGTCGTAACCACCAGAAATGTTGTCGAACATTTTGGTGACTTGCTCTTTCTTTTTTAAATCACTGTCCTTATAAGGTTTTACTTTTCCCAATCGTTTCAAAATTTTTGTCAAATATAACCTTTTCAAGTGCCATTTTGCAATGGCGGGCGTAATAATTATATGCCGTAAATTTTTATCCCTCAAGTATTTTTGCTGTATATTTGTGTTCCCAATAGTACAAGAAAAATGAAAATAATTATTGCAGGAGCAGGTGAAGTCGGATTTCATTTGGCAAAATTATTATCTTACGAATCTCAGGAAATCACATTAATTGATGTTAACAAGGAAAGCCTTAACTATGCCGATACGCATTTGGATATTAAGGTGATTAGGGGCGATGCGACCTCTATTTCCATTTTAAAGGAGGCACGTATAGAAAATACCGACTTGCTTATTGCCGTAACCTCTTCTGAAACCACAAACATTACCGTTTGCGTTTTAGGAAAGCGTTTAGGGGCTAAGCGTACCATTGCGAGAATTTCTAATACGGAGTTTGTACACCACAAAGACGAAATCGCCTTTACCACACTGGGAATTGATGAGCTCATCTCTCCAGAAGCTTTGGCCGCTTCTGAAATTGAACTGTTGCTAAACCAATCGGCTTTTAACGATAGTTATGAGTTTGAGGAAGGCGCCCTGACCATGTTTGGGTTAAACCTATCCAGAACAGCGGCTTTTGTTGGTAAAACGGTTAAGGAGGCTGCCGAGATTTTTCCGGAAATACACTTTGTGCCCATAGCCATACAACGCTTTGGAACGCAGTATACCATTATTCCTCGCGGCGATACCCAGTTTAAAGACGGCGATAGTGTGGTTTTTATTACAAGCGAAGGCGGTGCCGAAGAGCTGTGCCGCATGACTGGAAAGGTGAATGCCGAGATTAAGAATGTCATGATTTTAGGGGGTAGTAAAATTGGGTATAAATCGGCTAGGGATTTAAGTAAAACCACCAATGTAAAGCTTATAGAAAAAGACCGCGAGCGGGCTTTTGATCTCGCCGATGGCTTGCCAAAAACCTTGGTTATTAATGGCGACGGACGAAATGTTGATGTGCTGGAGGAAGAGAATATTACCGACATGGACGCTTTTATTGCTGTAACGGGCAATTCGGAAACCAACATCATGTCTTGCTTGGTGGCCAAATCCAAAGGTGTGAAGAAAACCATAGCCTTGGTTGAAAATATGGATTATTTCGAGCTGTCCCAATCTATTGGGATCGATACCTTAATCAATAAAAAACTGCTTGCAGCCAACAATATTTTTAGATATATAAGAAAAGGAGAGGTTGTCGCCATGACCCGCCTTAACAATATGAATGCCGAGCTGCTGGAGTTTAAGGTGAAACCAACCTCTAAGGTGTGTAACAGGTATATTAAAGACATTGACTTCCCAAGATCGGCCATTATAGGTGGCGTTATTAGGGATGGTAAGGGGCATATTGCCCTTGGCGATTTTAAAATTAGTAAAGGCGATATGGTAGTTGTTTGTTGTTTGCCAAGATCGATAAAACAAGTAGAAAAATTCTTCCTATAAAATGAAGCTTAATTATAAGATTATCTTTCATTTTTTTGGCCTGTTGTTGCTCTTCAATGGCGGGTTTATGCTATTGGCCTCTTTAATAAGCTTAATCTATAAGGATGGGGCAACTTTAGGGGTGTTTGCAGCTGGAGCCTTAACCATTTTTACAGGCCTACTTTTAATGTACAACACCAAGGACCATAAAAAGGAAATGAACAAGCGTGAGGGATATGTGGTCGTGGCCTTTGGTTGGATTATTATGTCGCTGTCGGGAACGCTCCCGTACGTGATTACCGGGGCAATTCCCAGTTTTACCAATGCTTTTTTCGAGACCATGTCGGGGTATACCACCACGGGCGCTTCCATTTTAAACGATATTGAAGCAATTCCCAAAGGGGTGTTGTTTTGGCGAAGCCTAACCCATTGGATTGGGGGTATGGGAATTATTGTCCTAGCCGTAGCCGTCTTACCTCTATTGGGTATTGGCGGCATGCAAATGTTTGCTGCCGAAGCGCCTGGGCCTAGTGCCGATAAACTGCATCCCAGAATTACCGATACCGCCAAGCGGTTGTGGCTTATTTATTTTGGATATACGGCCGCAGAGACCATTTTGCTTAAGGTGGCGGGCATGTCTTTTTTCGATGCCATTAACCACGCACTATGTACGCTGTCTACAGGTGGGTTTTCTACCAAAAATGCCAGTGTAGCCCATTGGAACGACCAGCCTATTATTCAGTACATTATTATTGTGTTTATGTTTTTGGCAGGAACCAATTTTGTGCTGAGTTATTTTGCGTTTAAAGGGAAAGTGCAAAAGGTGCTTCAGGATGGCGAGTTTAAATTGTATTTTAGGTTTATAGTCGCTTTTACGTTAATTGCGGCAACCATAATTTATTTTCAAGCCGATGTGTCTAAATCGTCCATAGCCCATCCCATGGTTTGGGGCGAGGCCGAGAGTGCCTTTAGGCATGCGCTGTTTCAGGTGTTGGCCATAGTAACCACCACCGGATTTGTAACGGCAGACTATACGCTATGGACCCCATTTTTGGTGGTGTTCTTCTTTGGACTAATGTTTTTAGGAGGCTCGGCGGGAAGTACCTCGGGAGGTGTTAAGGTGGTGCGGCATTTAATGTTGATAGAGAACGGTTTTTTAGAATTTAAGCGGGCCCTGCACCCCAACGCCATTTTGCCGCTTCGATATAATAAAAAATCAATTCCTGGAGACATTGTTTTTAACATTCAAGGGTTTTTTATTCTCTATATGCTCTCGTTTATTGTGGGCGCCTTGGTGTTTTCAATGCTTGGTATAGACTTTAAGTCGGCCGTGGGTCTGGCTGCGTCTAGTTTGGGGAATGTTGGTCCGGCATTGGGCGAATTTGGCCCAGTAAATAATTATGCGGCCCTTCCGGGCTTGGGCAAATGGTGGGCGTCGTTTTTAATGCTGATCGGGCGTTTGGAACTCTTTACCGTTTTAATCTTGCTAACCCCTTTCTTCTGGCGGAATAGATAAAAATAAAAAAGAATCTACAGGGCTTATGCAGATTCTTTTTTAAGATAACCTATGGATTAGTTGTTGTTTTTTAGCTTACGACTTCTTTAATGCGTTTTAGGGCTTCAATAATCTGTTCTTTAGAAGCAGCGTAGGACAGGCGTATGCAATCTTTATTGCCAAATGCTTCGCCGGTTACCGTGGCCACATGAGCTTCTTCTAATAAATATAACGAGAAGTCGGTTGCATTAGTAATGGTCTTGCCTCGCAATGTTTTACCAAAGTAATGGGAGATGTTTGGAAACACGTAAAAGGCACCTTCTGGAACGTTGGTTTTAAACCCTTCAATATCATTAAGCAAATCTAGAATAAGATCTCTTCGGGTTTTAAACTCATCAACCATAAATTGAATGCGTTCTGGAGCTTCCGTTAGCGCGGTTATTGCAGCGCGTTGCGCAATACAGTTGGTGCCAGAGGTAATTTGGCCTTGCATTTTTGTACAGGCCTTGGCAATCCACTCTGGGGCGCCAATGTAACCAATTCGCCAGCCGGTCATGGCAAAAGCCTTGGCGAGACCGTTAACCGTAATGGTGCGGTCGTACATGCTGGGAATGGCCGCAAAACTGAACATTTTAGGGCCGTAATTAATATGTTCGTAAATTTCATCTGAAAGGATGAAAATATTCGGGTGGTCTTCCAAAACTTCTGCTAGAGCGCGGTATTCTGCTTCAGAATAAATGCTACCACTAGGATTGTTGGGCGAATTGAAAAACACCATTTTGGTTTTTGGGGTAATGGCAGCCGCCAATTGCTCTGGGGTAATCTTGAAATCGTTTTCAATGGTTGAAGGGATTTCTTTAAAGCTGGCTTCGCATAGCATGGCTATGGCCGAATAGCTTACCCAATAAGGCGCGGGCAATAGGACCTCGTCGCCGGGGTTTAAAAGCACCTGGGCAACATTGGCAATGGCTTGTTTTGCTCCAGTAGACACCACAATCTGATTGGGTTTGTAGTCCAGACCGTTATCCCTTTTAAATTTAAGCGCTACAGCTGCTTTCAAGTCGGCATAACCGTCTACAGGAGTGTAGGAATTGTAATTGTCTTCAATGGCTTGAATAGCGGCCTCCTTAATATATTCTGGGGTGTTAAAATCGGGCTCTCCAAGGCTTAGGCCAATAATATCAACGCCTTGCTCTTTAAGTTCCCTAGCTTTAGCGGCCATGGCTAAAGTGGCCGATGTAGGTAAGCTGTTAATCCGGTTAGAAAGTTGGTTGTTCATGCAAAAAAAATTAAGCAGTTACAGGTTTTGCTCCCATGTCCTTTAGGTATTTAAAGTGGGCTGCAATGGCTTTTCTTGTGGTTTTGTATTCGTTATAAGGTAAATTAAATTCTTTAGCGGTTTCTCTAACAATTTTAGAGATTTTAGTGTAATGCACATGGCTAATGTGTGGGAAAATGTGGTGTTCTACTTGGTGGTTTAGCCCGCCTGTAAACCAATTAACCAGTTTGTTTTTTGTTGAAAAGTTTACCGTGGTTTTTAATTGGTGGATGGCCCAAGAGTTTTTCATAGTCCCGCTTTTTTCTGGTAGGGGCATTTCGGCCTCTTCCATAACGTGAGCCAATTGAAAAATAACACTTAAAATAAGTCCGGCCGTATAGTGCATGATAAAGAAGCCTAAAAGAATTTTCCACCATACAATGTCTAAAATTAGCATAGGAAGTACAATCCAAACAGCAATGTAAATAAGTTTTGAGATAACCAATTTACTCCAGTTCCAAACAGGATTTGGAAACTGCCCGTAAGACAGTTTGCGTTTCATGTAGCGTTTCATTTGCTGCCAATCGGTGGTGATGGCCCAGTTAATGGTTAACAAACCATAAAGCAATACAGAGTAGTAGTGCTGAAATTTGTGGTGCCAGCGCCATTCGGCATGTTCTGAGAATCTTAAAATACGTCCGGCTTCTAGGTCTTCGTCATGACCATGGATGTTTGTATAAGTATGGTGCAATACATTGTGTTGTACTTTCCAGTTGTAAACATTTCCTGCTAAAATATAAATACTGCTTCCCATCAATCGGTTAATCCAGGCTTTGTTCGAGAACGAACCATGGTTCCCGTCGTGCATAACATTCATGCCCACACCGGCCATACCAATACCCATAACAATAGTTAAAAGCAATTGGGCCCAACCGGGAATGTCTAGGGTTAACAGTAAAAAGTAAGGGGTTAAAAATAAGGAGAACATCACAATGGTTTTTACCCATAATTTCCAGTTACCTGTACGTTTTATGTTGTTTTCCTTGAAATAATTATTAACGCGTTTATTAAGCGTTCTGAAGAATTTTGCTGAATCTGTTCTTGAGAACGAAAGGGTTTGATTTGACATCTGTAAGATTTTTAATCTATTGAAGCCGTATGGCTTAAACTGTTTTAGGTGCCAAATATAATTAATATCTCATGCTTGCAGGCCAAAGTTTTCATAAAATATACACGATAAATTGTTTATTTTTGTCGAAAATTACACGGCATGGAGCTCATCCTAAACTATTTCCCTAATCTTACCAAGACTCAAATACAACAATTTAAAGCCCTAGAGAACTTGTATCAGGACTGGAATTTGAAAATAAATGTAGTGTCTAGAAAAGACATAGAAGAGCTTTATTTAAGGCATGTACTGCACTCTTTGGGAATTGCCAAGGTTATTCAATTTAAACCCGGTACGCGCATTATGGATGTTGGTACAGGTGGTGGGTTTCCGGGCATTCCTTTGGCTATTATGTTTCCGGAGTGCAGGTTTCATTTGGTAGATAGCATAGGAAAAAAGCTCAAGGTAGTTGACGAGGTTGTAGCAGGACTGGGGCTTGAAAATGTTAAAACAACCCACACGCGGGTAGAGGAGATAGATGAGACTTACGATTTTATTGTTAGTAGAGCCGTAGCGGCCATGCCTACATTTGTAAGATGGATTAAAGGCAAAGTGGCCAAAACCCAAACAAACGACCTTAAAAATGGGATTCTTTATTTAAAAGGCGGCGACCTTTCAGAGGAATTACAAGACTATCGGGCAGCAACACTTTATGAGTTGTCCAGCTTTTTTTCGGAACCCTTTTTTGAAACAAAAAAAGTGGTGCATTTGCCCATAAAGTTTAAAGGATAAAAAAAGCGCTTTGTGTCACACAAAGCGCTTTTTTGATGTACGGTACCTTATTTAACCAGCAGTTTGGTTTTTAATGCGGTTCCCTTTTGGGTGGTAACCTCTAAGAGATACATGCCAGAGGCTAACGATATCGGGATGTCGGCCTGTTCTTGAAGGTCTAACATGCTTTTAAAAACTTGTTTTCCTGTCATGTCATTAATATGAATGCTTGCCTGTTTATGAACTGTGTTACTATATAACTTGAGGCGTTGTCCTAAAACAGGATTTTGCCTTAGTGTAATGATGTCTTTAGTTGCAATCAGGTCTTCTACCGATAAAGTGCCTTGTAATATTTCGTTCAAAGCAAAAGTAATGTTGGGCTCGGTTAGCGTAACGTGGGGTTCGTTATCGGTTGGTACAAATGCATCGTCAAACGGGGCGTTGTTTAAATTGGGTGAGGCGTACCAGTTGTTGTCTGTTATGGCTAGCGCACTAAGCGTTGGAATAAAGCAGAAGTACTGCGAGTTTAGGTTGTTTACAAATTCGGTAATCATGGCATTCGAGCCATCGTCAAAGGCATGCATGTCAAACTGCCCGCCAGGCGCGCTGTCCAGGCCATCAGAAGAGGCTGTAGCCATGGCATCAGCCGAATAAAACATAGCGGGAACCCAACTGCCAAAAAGATTGATTTCACCAAGAAAATCGGTTACCGTAATCGTTTGGTTGGCGCTTGGTGCAAAATGCAGTTGTATGGTTGCTTGGGTGTCAAACCCAGATTGTTGCCCCGTGTCGAAGGTATGATTAATAAGCTCTAGGCCGGGTGTGCCGGTCATTTGCCCAGAGTTGCTGCCATTAGCAATGGTGATGTTTCTCGTGTTTTCAGGGAATCCCATGCCATCTAGTTCGGTTTGAAAGGCATCTCTAAAATTGGGGGCGCCAATGGGGGTGTGCGTTATGTTGTTGTCTTGGTCTATGCCAGAACCGTCAACATGCCCCAAATAATGATCGATAAGCATTTGTTTGGCGGCAGGACTGTTAAGTAGGCCACTAACAAGAGGCTCGGCTTCTGTAATGCCAGGGTCGCCATTTACCATATAATTAAAGAGGTACTGTATGCCAATAGGAACGTTAGCGCCAAGGTGGGGGGAGTCGAAGGAAATATATAGTCTGGTGTCGTGGTTTAGGGTGTTTTGTTCCATATACTTTAGGGCGTATCTGGAAATTAATCCGCCCATGCTTGGTCCAATAACAACATTTTCCTCATTGCCTTGTTTTTGGGCGTTGATGGTGTTGATGAGCTCGATAAGAATAAAGGCGTTGCGCTGAATAAAATCGGCACCGCCATTAATTTGGGCACCATCGGCAGCCCTAGTATAGGTTGGGAAGTTTAAAACCACAAGGTCGAAGCCTTGGTCTCTTACTACATCGGCTAAGTTTTCTACAGGATCGCCATAGTCTAGTAAGCTGTACATGGCTGGGATGTTCCTAGAATCGTTGGGGTCAAAACCATCCACAAAAAAGATGGGTTTGTCGAGAACACCATCCAAATTGTCGTAGTAAATTTTGTATTCCCCTGTACCAATATGGCCTTGGGTTTCGCCAAAGCCTTGGTATAAAATGGTTGATTGTATGCTGGTAATGTTACTTTCACTCCCGGCTTGGGGCAGCGCAATGGTGGTATGCAGTAAGAAAATGAGTAAGTAGTTTAATTTCATAAGATGTTTTTTTAAAGTGATAGCTGCGACTAAAGATAAGAAGTTTGATGTTAATAACGGAGGTGTTTGGAGAAGTGGTTATAAAAAAAGCCTTTAAAACAGGTGTTTTAAAGGCTTTTTATAAGGTATGTTAGGGTGTTTTTATTCCCCTAAGAAAGGATATCTGTAATCTACAGGAGTTACAAACGTTTCTTTAATCAATCTTGGCGACACCCAACGCAATAGGTTTTGTGCGCTTCCGGCCTTATCGTTTGTACCCGATGCTCTTGCGCCACCAAATGGCTGCTGCCCAACAACGGCTCCGGTTGGTTTGTCGTTGATGTAAAAATTACCTGCGGCATTTTCTAAAGCTTTTGTAGCTTCTTCAATAGCATAACGGCAGTTAGATATAATGGCTCCGGTTAGGGCGTATTCGCTTGTTTCGTCAACCAGTTTTAACGTTTCGCTGTATTGGTCGGCGTCGTAAACGTAAATAGTCATTACAGGACCAAACAACTCAGTACACATGGTTGTGTATTTTGGGTTGCTAGTTACAATAACCGTAGGCTGGATGAAGTACCCTTTAGACTTGTCGTAATTACCACCAACAATCACTTCAGCATCGCTATCGGCTTTGGCCTGATCGATGTACTTGGCTAGTTTGTCGAAGGAACCTTCGTGAATCACTGCGGTAATGAAGTTGCTCATATCTTCTGGAGAGCCCATTTTAAATGAGGCAACATCTTCAATTACGTAGTTTTTAACATCTTCCCAGATGTTGTTAGGGATATAAGCTCTAGAAGCTGCGCTACATTTTTGGCCTTGGAATTCGAAAGCTCCTCTAGAAATGGCAGTAGCCACTTGTTTTGGGTTGGCCGATTTGTGCGCGACAATAAAGTCTTTACCACCAGTTTCACCAACAATTTTAGGGTAGGTTTTGTAAATGTGGATGTTGTTTCCAATGGTTTTCCAAAGGTCTTGGAATACGTTGGTAGATCCTGTATAGTGCAATCCTGAAAACTCAGGGTGGTTTAAAACGGTATCGGTAATCATGGCTGGGTCACCAAAAACAACGTTAATAACCCCGTCTGGTACACCGGCTTCCTTAAACACATCCATGATAACTTTAGCCGAATAGACTTGGGCACTACTTGGTTTCCAAACCACAACGTTCCCCATTAAGGCCATACACGATGGCAGGTTTCCTGCAATGGCAGTAAAGTTAAATGGCGTTACGGCATAGGTAAACCCTTCTAATGGACGGTACTCTACACGGTTCCAAGCATCGCTGGTGCTTTCGGGTTGTTCCATGTAAATTTCGGTCATGTACTGTACGTTAAAACGCAAAAAGTCAATAATTTCACAGGCCGCATCTATTTCTGCTTGGTGAATGGTTTTAGACTGCGCAATCATAGTTGCTGCGTTCATTTTAGCACGGTAAGGCCCGGCAATTAATTCGGCAGCTTTAAGAAAAATACCGGCGCGTTGTTGCCAAGGCAATTGCGACCATGATTTTCTAGCTTCTAAAGCCGTAGCAATAGCCTCGTCGATATGAGATTTTTCGGCAAGGTGGTAGGTGCCCACAACATGTTGGTGGTCGTGAGGAGGAGACATGGTCCTGGTTTTACCTGTCTCAATATTTTTTCCGTTGATGTAAAGTGGTACATCAACCTTACTGTTGTACATGGCTTTGTAGGCAGCTAAAACCTCTTCACGCTCAGGGCTTCCTGGGGCATAAGATTTTACTGGTTCGTTAACTGCAATCGGTACATTAAAGAATCCGTTTCCCATATGTTGTGTTTTTATAGGGTTAGTATCAATTAAATCAGGCGCAAAGTTACGGTTTTTTAAGTATTTTTTAAGGTGAAAAGTTACTAAAACCGCGTTAAAAGTTTTTGGTTTTTTGTAAGTTGCCACGGCTTAAAAAGAGACTGTAGTTTTATGTGCACCGTAACACTAATTCCAAAGGGGAAAACCGATTTTATACTAACCTCAAGCAGAGATGAGGCGCCAGACCGGGAAACGTTGCCACCAGATTTTTATGTTGAGGGGCAAACCACCTTGTTGTACCCTAAAGATAAACTGGCTGGCGGCACTTGGCTTGGCGCTAGCGAAAAACAGCGGGTTATTTGCTTGCTTAATGGTGGGTTTTCCAAACACCAGCGTGCGGCGTCGTATACCATGAGTAGGGGAGTGGTTGTTAAAGCGTTGTTGGTGGCCGATCATCTAGAGGATGCCGTAAAAACGTTTCACTTTAAAGGGATCGAGCCTTTTACGATTGTTGTTGTTGATTGGAGCGTTGGCTTGCGGTTTTTTGAGTTGGTTTGGGATGGTGAAACTTCCTATTTTAAGGCTTTGCCATTGGCGCCGAGAATTTGGTCGTCTTCTACCTTGTATACCCCAGAAATGAAGTTGGCGCGGGAGAGTTGGTTTGCAGATTTTAAAAAAAGCCATACCCTAGAGGCGCGTACGCTTTTAGAATTTCATAAAACCACCCACCTGGATAATAAAACTTATGGGGTAGTTATGGATCGGGGTGTTGTGCGAACCACCAGTATTACACAGGTGGCAAAAACAGACGACGTCCTGCAAATGGTTTATAACGATTTAAAAAAAGAAGAACCAATAACCACTACTTTTCCAGTAATGGGAAATGCCTATGAATGATACTGGAATTATTTTAACGTTAGCCTATCCAGAAACTGTTGTCATGCATGCCGAAGAATGGTATTCTCCTTTTTTAAAGTACTTGGGCATTGGGAATAAAACCCATGTTAGAGCAGGCCATGCTGCTTTGGTGCTTATAGATAAAGCAACGGGTGTTTTAGAGTACCACGATTTTGGCAGGTACATAACCTCGCGTCCTAATGGTAGGGTAAGGGGCAGGGATACCGATTGTGAATTAGCTCCTCCTATGCAGGCCAAACTGGTAGCAGGTGAACTGGTGAATTTAAAGGCAATTTTGCGGTATTTGGCAACCCATCCAGAGTTTACTCATGGTGAAGGACCCTTGTATGCATCTGTGTGTAAAAAAATAGATTACCAAAAAGCTCGGGCTTTTATAGATGGTATGCAGGACTTGCATTTTATACGGTATGCAGCCTTTATAAAAGCGGCCAGTAATTGTGCGCGTTTTGTTACAGATACTTTAATCGCATCGGTAACCGATTCAAAAATAAAAAAGCGGCTGTTACGTTCAAAATGGTTTACTCCAAGTACGGTGGGCAATGTGCTGCTTTCAAATACCGAAACAGCTGTTTATAAGGTGTCAACGTTTGGTGAGGTAGATGTTTTTAAGGGGTCGGTCATGCAGATTAACCGGGCTTGTTTTCTGGATAAGTTAAGGGGGCATGGTGTTTCGCAAGTGGGCACACATTTGCCAAAAGGCGATGAGCACGTTGTGGCGCATGCCCAATGGCTGCCTGGGATTGCTGCCGGTGCCTGGTTTGAGTTGCATCCCGGAACGCTTGAAAACGAATATAGATTTAGACGGGTGTCGCCCCAAGGGCATGTTGATGTTGATGCTATTTTTATTGTGCAACAACACGGGTTTCGGTACCAACAAGCCTATGCGTTTGTACACTATTCTAACTGCCTGTTTTTTCATGTTGAGCAGCACGATACAATCTATCGTTTTAATAGGAAGTATGGTTAATTAATTGCGAAAGGTGCGCTTAGTTTAAACGTGGGGATGTTCACCTTAAAATAAGAGGTGGTGGCAAAGTCTACCATATCGTAATGTCCGCTCATGGCGCCAAATGGAGCTGTAAGCAAGCAGCCAGAGCTGTAGGTGTGGGATTCGCCGGGTTTTAAAATGGGTTTTTGTCCAATAACCCCAGGGCCTGAAACGATGGTGGTGTGGTTTAGGGCATCTTTAATAATCCAGTGCCTTGCAGAAAGCTGCACGGTGTTTTTTCCTTGATTTTCTATGCTAACCTTGTAGCCAAAAGCATATTGTATTTTATAGTCTTTGTAAAATGTCCCTTCAAATGTGGTTTCAACCGAAATCTTGATGCCTTTTGTAACTTGCTGTACCATATGCCATACGTTTGCTCCATGCAAGATGGAATGCGCAAAAGTACGAAATTTTAGAATAAGGTGTATGTAAAAAGGCTTGATAACCAATTTTTTAACATGTTTAGTTGGAGATGTTTACCGAAGTGGTCTCTCCAATGCCAATCAATCTGTCGTACCTAGCGCCCAAATCGCGATAGTATACTAAAACCTTATAGTTGTTTTCGGTTTGGTAGTAGTTGCCGCTTACATCGCCCTCTCCCAAGACACCATTGGCATCGACGGTAACGTATTTATAGTTGTAAAAACCTTGTTTTAAAAGGATGCTGGCCTGGTAGGTGTTGCTGTCTGCGTTGTAATGCATGATGTTGCTCTGGTTGGTGGCGTAATTGTTAAAGTTGCCATAAACGTAAACCTGTTTGTCTTTAAGGGTGTTATTGGCTACAAGAGAAAAGTGTACCCAGGCGTAGTCGGCTTCAATGGCTGTTTTTTCAACATCGAGTGCTGTAATTACAAAATTACCGTTAATGTCGGGGTTGTAGGTATAGGGTTTGTTTTTTCTGCTAACATTGGTAAAGAGGTAGTTATTGTACAGGTCGTGCAACTCGATAAACTGAATGTTGTTGTTTGCGGCGCGAATGTCTTTGTTTTCAAAGAACAGGTATTCGTTTCCGCCCCAAAAGCTGGTTTCTTTGGTGTATTTGTAAATCAGCTCGTTACCCAGGGTGTATTGTGGTTTTAGTCCAGATATGGCTGTGGTTAGGTTGTTGTTCTGTACGATTAATGTTTTTACCGTTTGGGACGGGTTGTTAAACCTAATGTTGTTGGAGTTTACAATAATATCAACACTTTGTTTTTCGTCTAAATACGTCACGTCTCTAGACCGTTTAATGCTAACTCCTACTTGAGCCATATTTTCTTGAACCATAAATTTTCTTGAAAAAACCAGTTCGTCATAGTCGTTGTAAATATTAAGCATGTAATTTCCCGAAACCTTTAGCGCACGGGTTCTTTGGTTTGGAATGGTAAGCTTGTAATGCGAATAGATTTGGTAGGTGTTAAAGGAGTTTTCGTAATTCCTGATGCGTTGGTTGTCGAAGCCCTCCATAAATTCTGCTCTGGCCAAGACCGAAGGCGTCCAATCGTAATTGTAATGCTCGATTTTGTAGTAAAAGTCTTCTTCGTCTCCGTTTAGGGCATCGAACTCTAAAACCAAGTATTCCCCTAAGGTTAAAATGGGGAGTTGGCTCTCTGAGGTGTCGCCCTTAAAGGTAATGGTTTTTATGTAGTCTGGCGGGTTAACTTCCTGCACTTGACCAACAATGGCTTGAAACTGAAAAAGAATAATAGAGAGATATAGCGTGAGTTGTTTCATTGGGAATTTTATACAGTTTGTGGGTAAAGATAAGCAATTTTTGTGCCTAAGACGAAAACCCTTATTTAGAACAAGTATAAATAAAATACTCCCGAGGTTTAAGCATCATTATTTCCTATTTACTTCGTAAATTTGCAGCGATTTTTTTGAGAACTAATATCAAATTAAACCTATGTCAAACGACATTACCATTAAGAAAGGTCTGAATATCAATCTAGTTGGTGAAGCTGAAAAGACTACTGAAAATGCCATAGTTAGCAATTTCTACACCATCAGACCTGAAGATTTCCACGGCATAACTCCAAAACTTATCGCAAAAGAAGGCACCCAGGTAAAAGCTGGTGAAACTTTATTCTACAACAAGGACGTTGAAGGGATGAAATTTGTATCGCCTGTTTCTGGTGAGGTTGTAGAGGTTGTACGTGGAGCCAGACGACGAATTATGGCTATTAAGATCCAAGCCGACAAATCGCAAACCGCTGTAGACCACGGTGCGTTTGATGTAGCTAAGGCCGATGCCGAAAGCATTAAGGCCCATTTATTGGCTTCAGGATGTTGGGTGTTTATCAAACAGCGTCCGTACGATGTTATTGCCAATCCTGCAAAAACACCGAAAGCCATTTTTATTTCGGGCTATGCTTCAGCGCCTTTAGCAGCAGATTACGATTATGTGTTGCAAGGGAAAGAAGCCGAAATGCAAGCTGCTATTGATGCCTTAGGGAAGTTAACCGAAGGGCCTGTACATGTTAGTGTAGGTAAACATTCAAATTCGCCTTTGGCTGGATTAAATGGAATTACACTACATAAGGTATCTGGGCCACACCCATCGGGGAATGTAGGTACGCAAATCAATAAAATAGACCCTGTAAACAAAGGCGAGACCGTTTGGACCATCAATCCGCAAGATTTGGTTGTTATAGGCGAGTTGTTGCTAACAGGTAAGTTTAACCCTGAGCGCGTGGTTGCCATGGTTGGTTCGGAAGTTAAATCGCCACGTTATTTTAAAACCAAAATTGGTAGTGAAGTATCGACTATGGTTTACGATAATGGTATAGAAAAGGACGCCAATGCGCGAATCATTTCTGGAAATGTTCTAACAGGAAAACACATTAAACCAGATGGTGCTTTAGATTATTACAGCAATACCATTACGGTAATTCCTGAAGGCGACGATTACGACTTATTTGGTTGGAACAAACCAATTTTTAATAAAATCTCGACATCGAGAGCCTTGACGTTTTCTTGGTTAAACCCAAAGAAAAAATACGACCTTAACACCAATACCAATGGTGAGCACAGAGCATTTGTAGTGACTGGAAGTTACGAAGAAGTATTTCCGTTGGATATCTACCCGATGCAACTGCTTAAAGCCTGTATGTATAAAGATTTAGATGAAATGGAGGCCCTAGGAATGTACGAGGTTGCCCCAGAAGACTTCGCTCTAACCGAATTTGTGTGTGTGTCTAAACAACCGCACCAAAAAATAATTAGAGAAGGTCTGGACATCATGATTAAAGAAATTGGGTAATCGTTCATTTTTAATTTCTAGAATGAAAAACTTTAAATAAATGAGTTTAAAAAACAATTTACATAAGCTAAAGGAAAAATATAATGGTACCAAGATGGCACCGTTGTTTAACGGTTTCCATACCTTTTTATATACGCCGAACGAAATAACGCATGGTGGGACGCACATTAAAGCTGCAGACGACTTAAAGCGTACCATGAACACCGTAATCATGGCATTAGTACCATGTTTAATTTTTGGTATGTTTAATGCCGGATACCAGCACCATTTAGCCCTAGGCGACATCCAAGCAGCCAATGGTTTTTTTGGAGCAACATTTTGGAGCTGGGATAATTTAGTGGTGGGATTATGGAAAGTATTGCCACTTGTAATCGTGTCTTATGGCGTTGGTTTGGCGATCGAATTTTTATTCGCCGTAATTAAAGGCCATGAAATTGAAGAGGGCTACCTGGTAACAGGGATGTTAGTGCCTCTAATTGTACCAATAGATTTACCACTATGGATGCTGGCTGTAGCCGTAGCCTTTGGGGTGGTTATTGGGAAAGAAGTCTTTGGTGGTACAGGAATGAACATCCTTAACCCTGCTTTAACCATTCGTGCCTTCTTATTCTTTGCCTATCCAACCTGGATGTCGGGCGATAAGGTATGGGTACATGGTGCTGTAGAGCGCGCCCAAGAGATCGCTGGAGGAGCCAATGTTGATGCCATTTCTGGCGAAACCGTTTTAGGAAGCTTGGCCCAAGGGCACGAAGCCAGCTATTCGGTTGCCGATATGTTCTTCGGAATGATTCCAGGATCTGTAGGTGAAACATCAACCTTATTAATCTTATTAGGTGGCTTGTTCTTAATCTTTACTAAAATAGGAAGCTGGAGAATTATGCTGTCATCGGTTGTTGGTGCTTTAGTGATGGGCTTGATATTTAATGGCGTTGTCGATGCTGGTTGGATTAGCGAAAGCAGCAAGTTTTATGGACTAATGAGTACCGAGTTCTGGCACCACTTACTAATTGGTGGGTTTGCCTTTGGTGCTGTGTTCATGGCAACCGATCCTGTAACCGCTTCACAAACCAATAAAGGAAAATGGATTTACGGATTCTTAATAGGATTTATTTCAATCTTAATCCGTGTGTTCAACCCAGCCTACCCAGAAGGTGTTATGCTAGCCATCTTATTGATGAACGTATTTGCGCCAACGATTGACCACTACGTGGTACAAGGGAATGTGAAGAAAAGAATGAAACGTTTAAAAGCAAAAACAGCTTAAAATGAGTAATAAAACAGATAGCAACGTATATACCGTATTGTTTGCCATAGGTATGGTAATTGTAGTTGGGGCTTTGTTGGCATTTACGGCATCGTCATTAAAACCAACGATTACAAAAAATAAAGAGCTGGAGAAGCAGCAAAACATCCTGTATGCTATGGGGGTTAATGAAAACGACGAGACAAGTGCAAATTTTGTATCGACCGATGTAGCTCCAGAATTATTTAACAAGTACATCACCAAACAGCTAGTTATCCAAGGTGGCGAAGTTTCCGAAGATAATGAAGCCTATTTAATGGATATTAAAAAAGAAAAGGCACAAGCTAAAGGCGATGCTTCTAAAAGAAGACTACCACTATTTATAGGGGAAAAAGATGGGAAAACCTATTACATTGCCCCAATACGAGGAAAAGGACTTTGGGATGCCGTTTGGGCTTATATAGCTTTAGATAAGAACATGGTTATTCAAGGCGCTTATTTCGATCATAAAGGAGAAACACCTGGTTTAGGTGCCAACATTAAAGAGCGTTATTTTATGGACGACTTTATAGGTGAGCATCTGTTGGATAGCAATGGCAACTTTAAAGGAGTGGCCATTACAAAAAGTAATGCCGATCCAACCAACCAGGACAAGACCGATAACGAAGTCGATGCCATTGCCGGAGCAACCATTACCGGAGATGGTGTGGCTGCCATGATTAAAGGAGATTTAGCATTGTACGTACCTTATTTTAAAAATTTAAACAACTAATCTTATGGGATTACTTTCAAAAAAAGACGCCAAGTTAATTACAGATCCGTTAGCCGATAATAACCCAATTACCATTCAGGTATTAGGTATCTGTTCTGCCCTAGCCATTACGGCGCAGTTAAAGGCCTCTATTGTAATGTCTTTGTCGGTATTGTTTGTAATGGGCGTAGGAAATGTGGTTATTTCTTTAATTAGAAATATCATCCCATCAAAAATTAGAATCATCGTTCAGCTTACCGTTGTAGCAGCCTTGGTAATTATTGTAGACCAAGTGCTTAAGGCTTATGCCTATTCTTTAAGTAAAGAGCTTTCGGTATTTATTGGGTTAATTATTACCAACTGTATTATTATGGGGCGTTTTGAAGCCTTTGCCTTAGCGAATGGCCCTTGGCGTTCGTTTTTAGATGGTATTGGTAACGCTCTAGGATACGCTGTAATCTTGGTAATTGTTGGGTTTTTTAGAGAACTTTTAGGCTCTGGTACCTTATTAGGAATAAAAGTATTGGGCGACCCTATAGAGAAAACAGGATTGTATGCCCTAGGTTACGAGAATAACGGTTTTATGCTGTTGTCGCCCATGGCGTTAATTGTAGTAGGAATCATTATTTGGGTACAACGTAGTAGAAACAAAGATTTAATAGAGGATTAAAATTGACTTGTCATTCTGAACTAGATTCAGAATCTCATCAAAATAAAGCATATGGAACATATAGAATTATTTTTCAAATCAATATTTATCGACAACATGGTATTTGCCACGTTCTTAGGAATGTGTTCGTACCTGGCGGTATCTAAAAAAGTAAGTACCGCAGTAGGTCTAGGTGCTGCAGTAATCTTTGTTTTGGCGGTAACTGTACCGGTAAACTGGTTGTTAGATCAATACATTTTACAACCAGGTGCCTTACAATGGTTAGGCGCAGAATACGCCGATTACGATTTAAGTTTCTTATCGTTTATCATGTTTATTGCTACCATAGCAACCATGGTACAATTGGTAGAAATTGTGGTAGAGAAGTTCTCACCATCGTTATATAACTCTTTGGGGATTTTCTTACCGCTTATTGCTGTAAACTGTGCCATTTTAGGAGGCTCTTTATTCATGCAGTCTAGAGAGATTGAAACCATAGGACTAGCCTTAAACTATGGTGTGTCTTCGGGTATTGGTTGGTTTTTGGCCATTTTAGCGATTGCCGCTATTCGTGAGAAAATACGTTACTCTAACGTGCCAGCACCATTAAGAGGCTTAGGTATTACGTTTATCATTACAGGTTTAATGGCGATTGGGTTTATGAGTTTTGGAGGCATGTTAACTGGCGGTGACGACGAGGCAAAGCAGGAGGAAACCACAACGGCAAAAGTAGAGCAAGCCAAGAAGGCAGAAGACAATAAATTAGCTGAAAACACCACGACAATAAACGAGTAACATGATATTAGCAGCAGGAACATTAGGAACAATTTTAGCAACCGTAGGGGCCTTTTTAGTGGTTACCCTAGTTTTGGTAGGCTTATTATTATTCGTAAAGCAAAAGCTTTCACCATCTGGGCCAGTAACCATAAAAATCAATGGTGAAAAAGAAATTGAAGTAGCCTCTGGAGGTACTTTATTATCAACATTAGGAAACCAAAAAATATTTTTACCATCGGCTTGTGGTGGTGGTGGAACATGCATTCAGTGTGAGTGTCATGTGCTAGAAGGTGGGGGCGAAGCGCTTCCAACCGAAACACCTCACTTTACACGTAAGGAACTGCAACACGGTGTTCGTTTAGCATGCCAGGTAAAAGTAAAACAGAACATGGAAATTACCATTCCAGAAGAAGTTTTTGGTATTAAAAAATGGGAAGCCGAAGTGGTGCGTAACTACAACGTAGCATCTTTTATTAAGGAGTTTGTGGTGCGTATACCAGAAGACATGAACTATAAGGCCGGAGGATACATTCAAATTGAAATTCCACCGTGTACCATCAATTATAAGGACATCGATATTACGGCTCACCCAGAAGAGCACGAAACACCAGACAAGTTCCAAGCAGAATGGGATAAATTTGGATTATGGCCTTTGGTGATGAAAAATGATGATGTTGTAGAGCGTGCCTACTCCATGGCTTCTTACCCTGCAGAAGGGCGCGACATTATGCTTAACGTGCGTATTGCTACGCCGCCATGGGACCGCAATAAAAACGGATGGATGGATGTAAACCCTGGGGTAGCATCATCGTATATTTTTGCTCAAAAACCAGGCGACAAGGTAACCATTTCTGGTCCTTATGGTGAGTTCTTCATCAACGAGTCTGAAGCCGAAATGTTATACGTTGGTGGTGGAGCTGGTATGGCGCCAATGCGTTCGCACTTGTACCACCTGTTCAAAACCCTTAAGACTGGTAGAAAAGTAACCTATTGGTATGGTGGTCGTTCTAAGCGTGAATTGTTCTATATTGAGCACTTTAGAGCGTTAGAAAGAGACTTCCCTAACTTTAAGTTCTATTTGGCCTTATCGGAACCGTTACCAGAAGACAACTGGAAAGTGAAAACCGATATTAACGATGAAGCAGGTGATGGATTTGTAGGCTTTATTCACAATTGTGTGATCGATAACTACCTAAGCCACCACGATGCACCAGAAGACATTGAACTGTATTTCTGTGGGCCGCCGTTAATGAACAAAGCCGTTGAAAAAATGGGACAGGATTTTGGTATGCCAGATGAAAACATCCGATTTGATGATTTTGGTGGATAAACCAAAACAACATAATGAAACAAGCCAGCTCATTCGAGTTGGCTTTTTTATTTAATAGAGGAGCTTAAATGTTCAGCGTTATAATTAAACATCTTGGAGCAATCCATAACATTAGGTAAGTTGTCTAGTTTACAGAGGACTTCAACAACATACGACAAGCCTTTAAATAAGTTATCCGGATTTGTTGCATGTTCGGGCTTCGAGTTTTTATGGTTTAAGGGGAGCTGGTAGCCGCAACCTTTTAAAAAAGCATGTTCAATTTGTAGCAATTCTAAAGGGGTATAACCATTAAAGCGTCGTCCAAACCTCTGGTTAACTAGCCCAATGTAATTCAAGTTTAAACTCCCATGCTCATCAGAGAGGTGTTTCCATTGCGCTGTTTGATTTAGAATATTACCAACAGCACATTGCTTGCAGCACTCTGGGTTAAGGGTGTTGCTGTGAAAAGCCGTGTATAATTTTATAACAGCTGCTTCAAAACGTGCGGTTGTTTTCATAACGAACTATCTATTAGTAAGATACAAAAAAATATTTAAAAGATTAATATTGAGCTAATTGAAGTGGTTCTGAAGGAGAAAGAACAGCTTGTAGCCATTTGCTTAAAATTGACAAAAAATTTAATGAAACGTGATTTTAGTTGTAATTTTGTGCTATGGGCAAGCCACTAAACACACAAGAACTGCATAACCTAGCCATGAACCACGTTGGAAAGGAACTGGAAAGCAGGGGGTATGAATTTGTAGCGATAAACAGCCAATTAAAACGGCATCCGCAATTTGTATGCATCGATAAAAATGGCCAATATTATTTTGTTATTGTAAAGGCTGTTATGCTACCAGATAACCCCAACAACTACGATGTGGTCTGGATGGAAACCTTTAAAAAGCATGCGCGCGAAAAAGATGCTCTAGTCTTGTATGCCGGTGTTGGTCTGGGCAACCCCAATGGCGAGCACCTTCCTATTTATCTAAACGAAGAATACTTAATGGAATACAACGGTATTCAAGTAATTGACATGAACTTAAACTAATGAGAACTCTTTTTTTTATAGCCTTAGCGGCTTTGGCGGTGTCCTGCAAAAAAGCGCCTAAAAACACCGCGCTTTCTGGACAAGTTTTTGGTACCTCGTATTCGGTTATTTACGATAAGGAAACCGATTTTACCCAAGAGTTCGATAGCTTGTTTCATGTGATTAACAAGTCCATGTCGACTTATCAGGTAAATTCAGATATTTCTCGGTTAAATAGAAATGAAACGCTAAAAGTAGATGCCCATTTTATTGAGGTTTTTCAAGCCGCTAAAGCCATTTATAGAGCCACCGAAGGCGCTTTCGATCCAACCATAGGGGCCGTAGTTAACGCCTGGGATTTTGGGCCCGGAGGGAAAATTCAGCAATTGGATAGCCTAAAAATAGACAGCTTAATGGCTTCGGTAGGGTTTAACAAAATGGGTTTGGTTAACGGTGAGGTTAAAAAACGCAATGGGGCATTTATCGATTTTAATGCCATCGCCAAAGGGTATGGAGTTGATGTTATTGCCAACTTTTTAGAGGGTAAACAAGTGGCAAACTACCTGGTTGAAATTGGTGGCGAAATCCGTACGAAGGGTTTAAATGTTGAAAAGGAAACTCCTTGGCGGGTGGGTGTAGAAATGCCGCATTTTGATGGCTCACAGTCCATTTTAAGAAGCATTGACCTAACAGATGCTGCCATGGCCACTTCAGGAACGTATAGAAAGTTTAAAACCGATGAACAGGGCAATCGGTATTCCCACATTATCGATACCCAAACAGGATATCCTAGTAAGACTAATTTGCTTAGTATTTCGGTTATTGCCAACGATTGCATGACAGCCGATGCCTATGCCACCGCTTTTAAAACCATGGGAGTGGAAAAAGTGACAAGATTTATGGTTTCACATCCGGAACTAAAGGCCTTTTTAATTTTCGAAAACGATGAAGCCGAGCTCGAAACTTTAGCCTTAAATGGGTTTCCTGAAAATTAAAGTTTTCTAACCAAAGGAATAATTTCACCTTTGGCCAAACAAAATTTTTCAATGTCTTGGTCAGAAAGGGTTGCGGTGTAATTAACTTCTTCTACCTCAAACCCTATGGCACGAAGCTTATCGAAGTAATCGCGGCCATAAATACGCACGTGGTCGTACTGTCCAAAAATTTTAGCGCGCGCTTTTTTGTCGGTTATGCTGTTGTCTTCAAAAGTAGTCGCCCTGTTTAAATCCTGCGGAATTTGAAAAATACCCCAGCCGCCAGGTTTCATTACCCGGTAGAGTTCCTGCATGGCTTTGGTGTCATCGGGAATGTGTTCCAAAACGTGGTTGCATAAAATAACATCGTAGCTGTTGTCTTTAAATGGCAGGTTACAGATGTCTGCTTTTACATCGGCCAGAGGCGAATTTAAATCGGTTGTGGTATACGCAATATTATGGAGTGCTCTAAATCGCTTGTAAAAAGCCTGTTCTGGCGCAAAATGGAGCACCTTTAAGTTTTCGGAAAACCAAGATGTTTCATTTTTAAGATAGAGCCACAATAGCCTGTGGCGCTCCAAACTTAGCGTAGATGGCGAGAGCACATTGTTGCGCTGTTGGCCATAACCATACGGTAAAAAGTGTTTAAAACTTTTGCCATCTATGGGATCGGTGTATGCGTTGCCCTTTAATATAAACGCAACAACTGGGCGTATAAGGTAGCTAAGCCTAATTAAAATAGGCCTCGGAATAACATTTAGGAGTATTTTAAATAGGGATTTCAAACGGTTGTTATACCACTAATGGGGTTTGCCTAAAGGCGTTTTCTTCATCGCTTTCTATACCTAGGGCACGATACACATAAGCAAAGGTAGAAAGGATTTCTGGCTTGCCATCGATAATGGCCACATCATGCTCGAAGTGGGCGCTTGGTTTGCCATCTTGGGTTACTATGGTCCAGCCGTCTTTAAGTTGTTTTATTTTGTGGGTGCCTAAGTTAATCATGGGTTCTATGGCTACAACTTGGCCTTCTAAAAACTTTTTACCACGACCGCGTTTGCCATAGTTGGGCATTTCGGGGTCTTCGTGCATTTTTCTTCCTAGCCCATGGCCTACAAGTTCTCTTACAACGCCGTAGCCTTGCGCTTCGCAATATTTTTGAATGGCAAAACCAACATCGCCAACACGGTTGCCTAATTTAAATTCCTTAATTCCTACGTAAAGCGATTCTTTGGTTATTTGAAGCAGTTTTTTGGTTTCTGGAGCTACTTCGCCAATTTCGAAAGTATAGGCATGATCGCCGTAAAAATCGTTCATCAAGGCGCCACAGTCTATCGAAACAATATCGCCTTCTTCCAGCGGTCTGTTGGTTGGCAACCCATGAACAACAGCATCGTTAACGCTGCACAATAGGGTGGAAGGGCAGTCGTAAAGTCCTAAAAACCCAGGAACAGCCCCTTGTGCACGGATAAAATCTTCGGCCAGTTTATCTAATTGGTTGGTGGTTACGCCAGGTTTAACCTCTTTGGCCAACATGCCCAATGTTTTAGAAACAACTAAGGCACTTTGGCGCATCAATTCAATCTCTTCTCGTGTTTTTACTATAATCATGCTAAAAAAAATATGGGCAAAGATACTTAAAAATATACGAGTAAAATCTGATATTAGAGGTTTAATTCCGAAGCATAAATAGGTGGAATAAAAAGGATAAGCGATAAAGTATTGTTTTGCGTTATTATTAAGGAAATATGATTTTTGACAGCTTTTATCATGCGTATTATTCGGAACTTTGCCGTACTAAAACAAAGAATTATGTATAAACCAGTTAGTGCTGAAAAAGCTGTAGAGATTATTAAATCGAACGACAAAGTGTATATTCAAGCTGCTGCTGCTGCGCCTCAAGTTTTAATTAAGGCGTTAACCAATAGGCATGAAGAATTAAGAAACGTTGAAATTTGCCAACTCCATACCGAGGGCGAGGCACCTTACGCCAACCCAGAGTTGCGTGATAGTTTTCATGTAAATTCCTTTTTTATAGGGAAAAATGTGCGACACACCCTAAAGGCGGGAAATGGATCGTATACGCCGGTATTTTTAAGCGAGCTGCCCTTGCTGTTTAAACGCAACATTGTTGATTTGCAAGTGGCGTTAATTCATGTATCTGTGCCAGACAGACATGGGTACTGCTCTCTAGGAGTCTCGGTAGAGGCGACGCTGGCGGCCATAGAAAATGCCGATTATGTTATTGCTCAAGTAAACAAACAAATGCCGCGAACTCATGGTGCGGGCATTATCCATATTTCTGAAATCGATGCATTTGTAGAGTGTGATGAGCCACTACCAGAGCATGCCATTTCGACCCCAACCGAGGTAGAACAAACCATAGGCGATTATGTGGCAAGCCTTATTGAAGACCGAAGTACCTTGCAAATGGGTATTGGTAGTATTCCTAATGCTGTTTTGGCAAAACTGGGCAACCACAAAGACCTGGGGCTGCATACCGAAATGTTTTCGGATGGCGTTATTGACCTCATTTTAAAAGATGTTATTAACGGTAATTATAAAGCCATAAACCGCGGTCGCGCATTAACCACTTTTTTAATGGGATCTAAACGGTTGTACGATTATGTAGACGACAACCCTTTTGTGGAAATGAGAGCGTCTAATTATACCAACGATGTTTCTATAATTAAACAAAACCCAAGAATGGTTGCAATTAACTCCGCCATAGAAGTTGATGTAACAGGGCAGGTTTGTGCCGATTCTATTGGGTCTAACATGTATTCTGGTGTTGGTGGACAAATGGATTTTATCCGCGGAGCCTCGCTAAGTGAGGGCGGCAAGGCTATAATCGCCTTACCTTCGATAACCAAAAAGGGGATTAGCCGAATTGTACCATCGTTAAAGCCTGGTGCAGGGGTTGTTACCACGCGCTCACACGTGCATTATGTTGTAACAGAATACGGGATTGCCAATTTGTACGGAAAAACCATTGGGCAGCGTATAAAAGCATTGGTTAATATTGCCCATCCCGACCATAGAGAGCAGATAGACAGGGCCTATTTTGATATGACGAGAGTGTAGTTTAGGATCTGAAAAAGTTAAAAAACCCTTTCTTACGGCGACGTTTAGGGATGTTGGGGGTTTCTTTGGTGATGGTTTGATAAATTTCGCCCCAGCCCAAGAAACCTCCAATATTTCTATCGTCAATAAAAATATCGGCGTGGATTTTCCTGCTTTTGTTTACATCGAACTGTTCGCCGGGAAAGCTTTTGTTTACAGCATAAAAATCAATGCCGTTTTCTTGGCAAAAATCTACCGCCTCTTGTAGTCTATCATCGCAGCGGTAGGTCCATAAAATTAACCGGTGCCCATCTTGTTGAAGCCGTTTTAAGGTTTCGAAAGCAAATAATTTAGGTTTGCCAATTTTAGGGTAGACGTCTTCGACTATAGTACCATCAAAATCTACGGCAACAATAAGCTTATCTAAATAATTCATGCATTTAATTTAGTTATAAGATACAAATTTTTTAAAACTAGGTTTGGTTAATGGTTACCCATGTCGTTTGTATGGTATTGGCTACATCTGATATAATAGGTGGCTTAGCGTGGTACTAAGGTAAATATTTTGTTCGGATTTTTATGCGGAATCTAAAATAGTTTGGTGCTATGGCATGGTGTTTTGACCATGTGGAATTAGAAAATTAGCACATAAAAAAACCGAAGCTAACTGCTTCGGTTTTTAAAGTAATTGCTGTACTCGAGCTATTTAATTCCAAAAAATAATTACAGCAATTCTTTTCAATAGCATTGTCTGTTGTGGTATGGTCGCTAATTGGGTAACCATAATCCCGTCATTCATACGTTCTTGTAAAAAGAGAAAAGGCCCTCCACCATTTTGTATGAAGGTTTCAAGATTGTTTATAAATAGGAGCATTCTGGATGGGTGTTTTTAGAGGGGCGTAGTATTATAATTTCTATAGGGACAAAAAAGGGTTTAGTCTATAGCGGCAGAGAATGTGCCGTTTGTAACGGTTATGGTTTTTGTTCCTGAAAGATTTTCGGCACTAAACTCGAAGGTTCCTTTAAGCTGGTTATTGGTGTTGCTAGTAATGGTTAGCGTACCAGAAAGATTCCCAGAACCATAGTCCTCACCTGTTTGGGTGTCGGTATATACAGCCCAAAAGCCATCTTGGTCTATTAAGTGGCCCACATTTGCTATAGGGTAGGTGCCGGGGCTTGGGTTGGCCAAAGTATTGTCGCTAAATGCTTTATAAAAGACCAAACTAAAGGTTTGCGTATCGAATGATGCCCCATCGTGGTTAGAAATCATGTAGGTGTTATTAGCATTTTCTACGGTTACGATAGAAGAACTCCCCGTTTTGCTGCCAGTTACATCACCGGCTATATCAAAAGCCATTTGATTGTTTTGTGTTGTGTTTGGTGGGGTGTTGTTTGGATTGTTGTTGTCGTCATCGTTAGAACATGATAGTGTAAAAAGGGTTAAAGCTAAAACGCAAGTGCTGGTCATAGCCTTTTTTAAAAAAGATTTTCTCATAGGAGGTTAAAGTGTAAAATTAATAATGCATTCAAAGGTTAATGCCATAGCCGTTTGCTGGTTAACATTTTTGAAGGTGTTTTTTTACAAAAAACCACTAAATATCTAACATTTAGTGGTTTGGGCTTTTACAGGATTGTTGTATGTGCTTGGTTTTTAGTTAAATAAGCCAAGAAGCTGGGGTGTAACGCGTATTATAGGTTTTATACCAAACTGTGCTGTGTCATGGCTTTAGGTTGCTCAATACCCATAAGGTGTAAAATGGTGGGGGAGATATCGCCCAAAACGCCATCTTTAATGGGGAGTTTTTCCTTGTCGATTAAAATTAAAGGTACGGGGTTGGTTGTGTGGGAGGTATTGGGTGAGCCGTCGGGGTTAATCATGGTTTCACAATTTCCGTGGTCGGCTATTAAAATGGTGGTGTAGTTGTTTTTTAAGGCCGAAGTAACAACGTCCTTAACGCATTGGTCAACAACTTCACAGGCTTTAATGGCTGCTTCCATAACACCCGTGTGGCCCACCATATCGCCATTGGCAAAATTAAGGCACACAAAGTCTGTTTTGCCTTGTTCTAGTTCTGGTAGTAGTGCATCGCGAAGCTCATAGGCGCTCATTTCGGGTTTTAAATCGTAGGTGGTAACCTTTGGCGAGTTTCTTAAAATTCGGGTTTCACCTTCAAAAGGCGTTTCCCGCCCTCCAGAAAAGAAAAAAGTAACATGGGGGTACTTTTCGGTTTCGGCAATCCGTATTTGAGTTTTATGGTGTTTTTCGAGCGTTTCACCAAGGGTGTCTTTTAGGTTTTCTTTGTCGAAAACAACATGAATGTTTTCGAAAGAATCGTCGTAATTGGTCATGGTTACATAGTGCAAATCCAGTTTGTGCATATTCTGTTCATGAAAACCCTTTTGGGAAAGGGCTTGGGTTAGTTGCCGCCCTCTATCGGTTCTAAAATTAAAGAAAATAACCACGTCACCATCTTGTATTTTAGCTATAGGACGCTCGTCTTTATCGGTTAGCACAATGGGTTTTATAAACTCGTCGGTAACATCGTCTTCATAGCTTTGATCTATGGATTTTAAGGCGTCTTTAGATGCCGTTCCTTTGCCATTTACCATGGCATCGTAAGCGAGTTTAACGCGTTCCCAGCGGTGGTCTCTGTCCATGGCGTAGTAACGCCCTGTTACGGTAGCCAATTGGGTATTGGTATTTTCTATATGTTGTTCCAGTTCGGTAATAAAGCCATATCCGGATTTGGGATCCACATCGCGGCCGTCGGTAAAGGCATGAATGTAGGAGTTGGCAATGCCATAAGCCTTGGCAGCATCAATTAAGCCAAATAAGTGATTGATGTGCGAATGCACGCCGCCATCGCTAACTAACCCTAAAAAGTGAACAGGTTTATTGTTTGTTTTTGCGTATTCAAAAGCATTCTTAATGGCAGTTTCATCACCTAGGGTATTGTTTTTTACGGCCAAGTTTATTTTAACCAGATCCTGATACACAATGCGTCCAGCACCTAAGTTTGTGTGGCCCACCTCGCTGTTGCCCATTTGGCCTTCGGGAAGCCCAACATGTAAGCCGTCGGTGCGCAAATTAGCATTGGGGTAGGTTTGGTATAGCGCATCTATAAAAGGGGTCTTGGCATGCTCTATGGCAGATACTTTGGGGTCTGGAGATTTTCCCCAGCCATCCAAAATCATTAAAATAACTTTTTTGTTCATGGTGTGTCCTTTACACCACCAAAGATAAAGGTTATAAATTTTTATTAAAAAAACCAGAATACAAAATATGCGGGTTTATCGCTTTTTTATGTCTTTATGCTGAAAAGGTTAATAGAAAAAAAGGTTTTAATACGCTCTTAACAGATTTGTTTGCTTATAGTTAAAAAAATGTTATAAGATTTTTTGAGGTGTAACAGACTAAAAAAAATATCGTCTCTTTAGTATAATCAAAATTAAAGCAATCAATTAATTTAAATTCTTTCATCATGAAAAAAACAGCAGTAATTTTAGCTATCGCATTAGGGGTATCCTTTGGATATGCACATGCCAACAACACCTTAAATTTTTCTAACAGCATCGAGGTTGTCTCATCACCAACCGTAAGTCCGTTTTGTGCGTCTATTGTAAAAGGCGACATGGATACTGTGAAAAAGCTTATTGAGTTGGGGGTAAATGTTAACGAAAAATCCAATGGAATGACACCAGCCATGTATGCCGCTAGATTTAATAGAGTAGAAATTTTAGAGCTTTTAATTAACGAAGGCGCCAATTTAAAACTAAAGAGCAAGAAAGGTTACACGGCTTTAAAGTACGCAGAGCTTTCTAATGCAGAAGCCGCCAAAAGCTTAATTAAAGAGACATTAAAGAAGAAGTAAACAGTAGTTTATTTTCAGTTGGTTAGTTAGTTGTAAAGCCCCAAAAGGGGCTTTGCTTTTTTAACGGTATTTTTCGATAGCCGCTTTTATGTGTTCTATTCTGTTTTCTGGATCGGGGTGAGTACTCTGGAATTCTGGCACCCGGTTTGGTCCGGCAGCTGATTTTAAAATTTCCATAACGCCAATCATTGCTTCGGGGTTATAGCCTGCTTTAATCATAAACTTCACGCCCAGATCATCGCTTTCCAGCTCGTCGTCACGACCATTTGCCAATAAGGTGTTTTGCCCTATAGATTGTACAAAATCGCCCATATCGGCACCTACCGAAGCTCCCATGGTTATGGTTTTCCAAAAATTAGCCTCGCTAATCCTCTCGTTGGAGTGTTTTCCTAAGACATGCCCAATTTCATGCCCCAGCACCCCAGCAAGCTGATCTTCATTTTCTAATTTAGAAAACAAAGCATAAGTAATAAAAACCTGACCACCTGGTAACGCAAAGGCGTTTATGGTATTTGGATCTGCCAACAAATGAAACTCATAGTCGTAAGGCGTTTTATTGGCGATGCTCCCATTAACAAGTTTTGCGCCAACTTGGTCTACAAAGGCTTGGTATTCGTTGTTGGGGTACAAGCCGCCATGTTGCTGAGCCATTTGTGGAGCGCTTTCTAGGCCAATGGCAATCTCCTGTTCGGGAGAAAGTGTGATGGTTTGCGTTCTGCCGGTATAAGGGTTTACTTCTTGTTGACTGCATTTTCTTAAGTAAGCAAATGCCACAATGGCAAGCCCTATAATTAGCCGTATTTTAAAATTTTTGCTTCTCATGTTAAGGGGGATTAGAGTGTTAAAGTTACTAAAGTAATTTTAAAAAGTCATTAAAGGTATGTTCCGGAACATCATAAGATGTGTTCCTATAAGCGGCACATGAAACGGTTTGCCAAACGCTAGAAAATCATTCCTGTTATAAAAGGAAATGGCGGCTTCTCTGGCATGGCACCAAACAATAGGGCAGTTTAAATGGACCAATTTTTCAATGCCGGCATCAATAAGTAGTTTGCCTAGCCCTTGTCCTTGAAAGGGTTTTAAAAGGGCCATGCCCCGCAACTGGTATTGGTGTTTTTCGGGTAGGTGTTCGTTAGAGGCAAGCATAAAACTAACAACGCCAATAAGCTGATTGTGATGAAAAAGCCCCAAGTGGAAGGTGGTGTTTAAATCATCACCTTCAAAAACACAGGTAGCCTTAGGCTGGCCTTGTCGTAAAATAGCATGCCTAATGGTGTGGGTGTCTCTTGCTGGGATTGTTTTAATGTGGTAATCTGGATTCAATTTTTTAAGTGAAATTTAATAAAAAAAACGTTGCTTTAATTTGAAAGAAAAGCTTTTGCTGAAAAAAATCTTTAATTATATTTGCACCCACGATTGCGGGAGTAGCTCAGTTGGTAGAGCGTCAGCCTTCCAAGCTGAATGTCGCCGGTTCGAACCCGGTCTCCCGCTCAAAGGACTTTGCCAAAAGGTAAGGTCTTTTTTTATGGGCACTCATTTCAGGTTTTAAAGACGGATTTAGGGTGAGAAGTTTATGCCGAGTGAAGCCGAGGTAAACCCGGTCTCCCGCTCAAAGGACTTTACCAAAAGGTAAGGTCTTTTTTATTTTAAATCACTTAAGTCGGCATTGGTGTCAACCTCGTAAGGCGGGGTGCCGCATTCAAAAATTCTAGCCTGCAAATGGCCTCTTAACGTAATGGTTTCGCTAGTGATTTCTAACCAACTCCCTTCGCGTAAGCCCACAACAGGTTGGGTGTTAAATTGATGGAATTCCTTTATTCGTGTTTCTCGTGTTTCGCCCATGTGCTTGCTGTTTGGTAAGGGGTCTAGGTAGTGGGGGTTAATGTTGAAGGGCACCAAACCAAGGGTTTTAAAACTAGGTGGATAAACAATAGGCATGTCGTTAGTGGTGTTCATGGTAAGGCCGCCAATATTGCTGCCGGCACTGGTGCCAAAATATTTTGCCCCCCTAAGAATGCTGGCTTTTAAGGGCTCGAAAACATGGTTTTTATAGAGCTGCTGTACCAATAAAAACGTGTTTCCGCCACCTGTAAAAATAGCTTTTGCATTGGTGATAGCCTCAATAGGGTCGTCGTATTGGTGTAGCCCAGTAACCGTTTTATTAATGTTTTTAAACCCTGCTTGTGCAATTTCTGTGTAGGCTTGGTGTGTGATGCCGCCGGGCCTGGCATAAGGGATAAAAAGAATGTCTTCTATGCCGTTAAAAAAAACGTCGAGCTCGGGTAAGATGTATTCTAGGTAGCCACTGCCATGAATGGTTGACGTGCTTGCAAGGATAAGATGTTTCATAAGATTACTTTTTGTAAAAGTAATTAAAGCTATCATTTAACAAAAGTTTATTAATCCCTTCCGAAGACATTAAGATATCAGAACCTTACTTTATACCAGCTGAAAACAAAACCGTTGGAAAAAATTAGAAGCAATAGGACAACGGGTTTTTTTAAATAACAGCTTTAAAAAGTCTTAAAAACCGATTTTTTCTATTTTTGTGCCGAAGCCCTAAACGTTATAACCTCTTGTAAAAACACAAGCATTACTTTTTTGCAGGAAAGAATTCAGCAGTATAAAAAGAATTTAAAACCAAAAACCCTCAATTTGGAACATTTTTTGACTTTATTACGGCGTTTTAAAAACCTTAAAATGAAAACATACATTAAGTACATAAGTTTACCTTTCTTATTGGTTTTTCTCGCTTTTGGCGTGCATAAGTACTATGTGAGCATTACCCAAATAGAGTATGTTGAAGACCAGGCCTCCGTACAAATTATTAGTCGGGTTTTTATTGACGATCTTGAAAATGCCTTAAAAAAGCGCTACGACAAGACCTTGGTGTTAAAATACAGCAACGAGTCCGAACAGGTAGATTATTACTTGGAACGCTACCTAAAAAGTAAACTTAGCATTAAGATTAACGGGAAAAAGCAGTTGCTAACCTTTATCGGCAAAGAATACGATGCCGATATTGCTGTTTGTTACTTGGAAATTAAGGGGGTTAAAGAGATTGCGCAACTAGAAATTTCTAACCAAGTTTTGTTCGATATGTTCGACGACCAACAAAACGTTATAAGAGCAAAGATTTACAATAAGAATAAAAGTTTTCTTCTGATAAAAGAGAATGATAAAGCTTTGTTAAATTTCAAGGAAAAACAATAAGGGTTTAATAAAATCAGTATTTTACGCAATTAATTTTTAAACAAACGCTCCGCAATGAGAATTTTGATGCCTCTATTCCTTTCGGTATTATTTTTATCTGTGGCAACTTACGCCCAAGAACAAAATGCCCAAGCGCCCAAAACAGGCCACCAAAACAACAATAAGTTTAAACAGCTTTACGACGAATTTTCTACACCCAATAGCTATCGTGCAGCTTCGGGAGCACCGGGTCACGCCTATTATCAGCAACAGGCAGATTATAAAATGGACATTGAGATAGATGACAAAAATGCGCGACTTTACGGAAACGAAACCATTACTTACACCAATAATTCTCCAGACAAATTAACGTATTTGTGGGTGCAGTTAGATCAAAATGTGCGTGCCAAAGACTCCAAAACACCGCTTATTCAAAGTGACGAAGTGGCCATGGCAAGCCAAGTGGCTACATTTGCCAAAGATTATATGACAGAACCTTTTGATGGCGGTTTTAAAATACAAGCCGTAAAAGATGCCCAAGGAAAAGATTTGCCCCACATGATTAACAGAACCATGATGCGGGTTGAGCTTCCAGAACCCTTAAAAACAGGCGAAAAGTTTGTCTTCTCCATCAAATGGTGGTACAACATTAACGACCACGTTAATGAAGATGGCCGCTCGGGTTACGAGTACTTTCCAGAAGATGGTAACAGAGCCTACGTTATTGCACAATTTTACCCCAGAATGGCCGTCTATAACGATGTGGAAGGATGGCAAAACTCCCAGTTTTGGGGGCGTGACGAATTTGCTTTGCCCTTTGGGAATTTTGAGGTGAATATTACCGTGCCGGCAGACCACATCCTCGATGCCACCGGAGAATTAATGAACCGTAAGGAAGTCTTCACAAAAACCATGATGAAACGGTATGAAGATGCTAAAAAAACCTACGACAAACCCGTACTAATAGTAACCCAAGAAGAAGCAGAACAGGCCGAAAAAACCTTTTCCAACGATAAAAAAACGTGGAAGTTCTATGCTGAGAATGTGCGCGATTACGGATTTGCGACCTCGCGTAAATTTATTTGGGACATGATGGCTGTTAAAATAGGCGATAAAGATGTTATGGCCGTATCTATGTATCCTAAGGAAGGAAACCCACTGTGGGAAGAATGGTCTACAAAAGCTGTAGCGAGTACCTTAAAATCCTACTCACGAATGACCTTCGATTATCCGTACCATAAAGCCATATCGGTACACGCCAAAAACCAAGGCATGGAGTACCCTATGATTTGTTGGAATTACGGCCGTCCAAACAGCGATGGCATTTATAGCGACCGTGTAAAATATGGCATGATTAGCGTTATTATCCATGAGGTAGGGCACAATTTTTTTCCAATGATTGTTAATAGCGACGAGCGCCAATGGACCTGGATGGACGAAGGTTTAAATACGTTTGTACAGTATGTAGCCGAACAGGATTTTGCTAAATGGTACCCAGCGGCTTTATCGGAAGGGCACGATACATACCCGTCACGTCGCGGACCCGCTGCCAAGATAGTACCTTACATGGGGGGCGATCAAAACTTTATTGCTCCAATCATGACCAAGGGGCTTAATACCTACCAGTTTGGAAATAACGCCTACGGCAAACCGGCAACGGCCTTAAACATCCTGCGCGAAACGGTTATGGGCGAAGACCTGTTCGATTATGCCTTTAAGGAATATGCACAACGTTGGATGTTTAAACACCCAACCCCAGAAGATTTCTTTAGAACCATGGAAGATGCCTCGGCATTCGATTTAGATTGGTTTTGGAGAGGGTGGTTCTATACAACAGACTGGGTGGATATTGGTATAAAAGAAGTGAAAAAATATAGAGTGTCTGCAGAACCTAACGACTACGTTAAAAACTTAGTGGCCGAACGCGGCATGCGAATGAGCGACCTGCCTCCATTGGTTTATATGGTTGATGAAAACAGTAACGAGTATACACAACACACACAAAACTTAAGCTCAATGGATGTGACCACGCTTAAGGAATATGTGATGGATAATTTTTCTGAAACAGCCCGAAAAAACATTAAAGATCCTAAATATTTTTACAATGTAACTTTTGAAAAACCTGGCGGATTGGTTATGCCTATTATTGTGGAATACACCTATGCCGATGGCACCACCAAAACCGAGCATTACCCAGCTCAAATATGGCGATTGAACGACTATGAGGTGAATAAGGCCATCGCTTCAGATAAGGAAATTGTTAAAATTACAGTCGATCCAAACTTAGAAACAGCCGATGTAGACACCACGAACAACGCTTGGCCAAAACAAGAACAACCAAGTGCTTTCGATGCATTTAAGCAAAAAGTACAAGACTAATTAAAATATAGCTTTAAAAAGCCGGTTTTTTTAACCGGCTTTTTTATTCTATACAAACTCTCATTATATTTGTAACGTGATACAAGAAGCTACATTTTTATTTATAGGAACCACAGAGATTGTTTTTATTCTCTTTGTTGTGGTTATGGTATTTGGTGCCGATAAAATTCCAGAAATTGCCAAGGGCATGGGTAAAGGCATGCGCATGCTTCGCGATGCATCAAACGATATTAAGTCTGAAATTACCAAAAGTGCCGAAAAAAGCGGTATCGATACCAGTGTAACTAAAGACATTCAAGATGAACTCAACAAAGTAAAAGACGATCTTGAGGATTTTACAGGCTCGGTAAGAAGAAAGCTGTAAAGGAAAGCAACACACTTTCTTCGACTTATAGATATTGGGGTTCCAGTCAAACGTGTTATGCCTAAAAATAACAAAAATTCAAGCAACAGCCTTTGGTTTTTTACGCTTTTAAATACAATACAACCAACAAACATCTTAGGGCTTGGTGGTGTTCGTAAGCCTTCAGGGCAGATGTTTAAACTTCCGTAGTTAGACTTTCTAGGGCATAAAGCAACCTGTTCTCGGCATTGGCCTGCGAACCGAAAATAGAGCGGTATAGCGTTTTGTCTTTGCTAATAAGAAGCCATTGTGGGGTGCCTTCGCTTTTAAACCTATCGTAAACCTTATGGTTGTCGTCAATATATATGGGGAAAGGCAATGTTTTGGTGGTGAAAATAGATGTGATATCGGCTTTGGTAACTTGCTCAGATCTAAAATTGCTGTGAATGCCCAACACCTTAATATGCTGGAACATGTTTTGAAATTTATAGGCCAAAGGAATGGCTCTTCCAGTGCATCCTAAACATTGGTTGTTGTAAAGAAGTAGCAGCAGGTTTTGGTCGTTGTAAAGGGAAAGCAACTCTACGTTGTTGCCGTCCAGGTCTTCTACCCAAATGGTGTCGATAGCGGTTTGCACGAGCTTATTTTTTTCGGCTTATGGTTAACCCATCACGAATGGGTAACATGACGGTTTCTACTCTGGGATCGTCTTTTAACAGCTTGTTATAGGCGATTAAAGCTTTAGTGTCTTCATCGTCCTCTTTTATCGTTTCAATAACTTTTCCGCTCCATAGCACATTGTCCGATAAGAGAACACCTCCCGGATTTAACAGATCGATAATAACCTTAAAGTAATTGGGGTAATTGGCTTTATCGGCATCGATAAACACTAGGTCAAAACGCTTGTTTAAGTGCGGAATGATGTCTAGGGCATTTCCAAGATGTTGGTGGATTTGATTGCCAAACCCCGAGAGATCGAAATACTTACGCTGAAAATCGATCAATTCTTCGTTAATGTCTATAGTGTGCAATTCACCATCTGCCTGCATGCCTTCGGCTAGGCATAATGCCGAATAGCCGGTATAGGTGCCTATTTCCAGAATGTTTTTTGGAGCCATTAATTTAGAGATGACGCTTAGCACACGTCCCTGATAATGCCCACTTAACATTCGCGGCTGCAAGATTTTCTGGTAGGTTTCCCTATTTAAGGCTTGTAAGAGCTGAGGTTCGTCCTCGGTGTGTGCCACCACATAATCGTCTAGCTGTTCTGGAATAAAATGCATTAGCTTAAAATTTTATTTACCAAGTCTTGTTTGCCCTTTTCATCATTACCATAAAGCCATTGTAGGACATTGTCTTCCCACATAGCGTCTTTCTCGGTTTCGTTTATAATGTCGCGTTCTATGGCTAGGTCTAAAATTTTTCCTGGGTAGGACGATTGTGGCAAACTTTCCATTTCACCTAATGGGTACGGATCATCTAAACCAATTAAAACTTGTTTAGAGCCTTGATTCTTTATAAGCAAGTCTAAAGAATTAGTATCGTGGACTAAAGTGTCAAAAAAGATGTTTTTATGGCCAACAGCCTTTCTTGGGTGTACTTTGCCCTCAAACAAATCGTGACGACCATCAAACCCCTGAATTCTCCGGCCGAGGTTTATTTGGGCCAATTGCCCGCCATGGGCAAAGCAAACACGCATGTTGGGATATTTTTCGTAATAGCCGTTAAGGGTTAAAAAATGATAAGCATCGGCACATTGCGCCAGCATCCAAATTAAATGAAACCTCCAAGAGGTGTTCTCAAGTTTTATAAACTTCTCACCATCATACGGATGAATTTCAACCGCTAGGTTATATTTGTTGGCCAATTCAAAAATAGGCTCGTTCTCTTCATCAAAAATACAACGCCACGTTCCAATGGTGTCCATATAGTGTGTGGGCAGGCATAACAGGCGCATGCCCAACTCCTCAACGCAACGTTCTATTTCCCAGCAAGCACCGCGTACAAATCCGGGGTGTACCACAAAGCCACAGGTGAATTTGCTTTGGTTTTCAGCCTGAATACGTGCATTAAAATCATTCTGGAAACGCAAGGCTTGTTTCATTTCCTCTAGGCGCAGTCCGTTGCCATAAAGTTGGGAAAGGTTTAAAACCACAGCGTGGTCTATCTTAAAACGATCCATCCAGGCCAGTTTTTCATTCAAAAAGAAACTAGAATCCGTGATGGGTCTATTCCAATCTTTTTGAAGCATAAATTTTCGGTCTTTATCAACCCAGAAAATCCCTTTATCCTTCATAAATTGAGGGATTTCCTCTGGATAAGGTAATAAATGCGAATGACCATTTATACGTAATTTGCGCTTTTCCATATAAGTTATTACTAGCTTTTAGATCTTATCTAAGATTAAACCTTAATGCATTAATATTTTAATTTAATAGAGTTTACTACTCACTACTTCTTAGGTGGCTGCATAACGTGACCACAAGACGTGCAAGTCCGTTTTTCTTCGTTACTGTAATATTTATCAAAAATCACAGGCATATCGGTTTCTATATTATCCAACGGAAATTCCTCACGATACAACAGCTCATTGCAATTCTCACAATACCACTCTAAGGCATCGTTTACTCCATCTGGGCGTGGATATTCTATTACTAAACCAACAGTGTCTGCTTGACGTTGTGGAGAATGTGGGACTTTAGGAGGTAGTAAATAAATATCTCCTTCCTTAATATGAACATCTTCGGGTTTGCCGTTGTTCATGATTTTAAGCACCATATCGCCTTCCAGCTGGTAAAAAAATTCTGGTGTTTCGTTGTAATGATAATCTTTTCGGCTGTTAGGGCCGCCAACCACCATCACGATATAATCCCCATTAGGCCAAACACATTTATTGCCAACAGGCGGTTTTAATAAATGGCGGTTTTCATCAATCCAAGCTTTAAAGTTCAAAGGGGTTACTAAATTGCTCATAAACTATATATTTTTTTGGGCGTGCCCCTATCGGGTCGGGCTTTACGCGCTACACGGTAGCTCGCTTCAATCCCTCACGCGGGTTTTGTTATAAAGTTACAAAGATTTTGTGCGCCCACCATCAACAGGCAGGTTAATTCCATTTATATAACTGGCACATGCACTGGCCAAAAAGGTAATGGCATACGCCAGCTCTTCTGGTTTGGCAAAACGTTTTGCCGGCACGGCTTGTTTCATAGCATTGGCAGCTTCTGTCTCGGTACTGCCGGTTTTTACCGATTTATTTTTAATAATTTCGGTTAAGCGCTCGGTTCCTGTGGCTCCGGGTAGCACATTGTTTACGGTAATGCCAAATTGGCCAAGCTCGTTGGCCAGGGTTTTACTCCAATTGGCCACAGCACCACGAATGGTGTTGCTTACACCAAGCCCATCTAAAGGTTGTTTAACCGATGTGGAAATTACATTAATAATACGCCCATAACCTTCATCTTTCATAAAAGGAACAACTGCTTGCGCCAACACATGGTTGCATTTTAAATGCTGTGTAAACGCGTTTTGAAATGCGTCTAGTTTGGCATTAAAAATTGGGCCGCCAGCTGGACCGCCTGTATTATTAACTAAAATATGAAAGCCGTGGTGGTTGGTTATAAAATCGGTAACCTTTTGTTGTAAAACTTCTGGGTTAGAGAAATCGGCAACAATATAACTGTGGTTCTCGGCATGCGGTAATTCTGTTAAAACAGCTTTAAGCTTGTCTTCGTTTCTGGCTATAAGCGTCACGTTTGCTCCTTCATGGGCCAATGCTAGGGCTGTAGCTTTTCCAATACCGGCGGTACTTCCGCAAACCAAAGCGTTTTTGTTGTTTATGTTTAGATTCATATTATTTCTTGATAGATAGATTTAATTATGTCGTTTTTTAAATATTATTTTTCACATCTCACATCTCACGCCTCAATACTTAATACACACATTCTTGGGTTCGGTAAAAAAGCGCAGGGCTTCAAAACCGCCTTCACGACCAACGCCAGAAGCTTTCATGCCGCCAAAAGGGGTTCGCAAATCGCGCATTAACCAGGTATTCACCCACACAATACCAGCGTGTATTTGGTTGCTTAGGCGCATGGTACGTTTTAAATCGTTTGTCCAAAGGGTGGCCGATAAGCCGTATTTTACTTTGTTGGCCATTTGTAGCACATCGTCTTCGGTATTAAACGGCATAATAGTTACCACAGGGCCAAAAATTTCTTCTTGGTTTACGCGACAGTCATCCGTTGTGACTTCAATAACGGTTGGTTCTAAATAATAACCGTTTTCAAAACCTGCAACAGTTACACGATTACCGCCACAAAGGACCTTGCCGTTTTCTTCTTTGGCAATTTGTATGCAATCCATTACTTTTTCTAAATGTGGTTTAGAAACTAAAGCACCAATATTAGTATCGTTTTTAGATGGATGACCAACTTTGAGTTGCTTTACTTTTTTAACATAATCGGTTTTGAACTTCTCATAGATGGAAGCTTCCACAAAAATACGACTGCCACATAAACAAATTTGACCTTGATTGGCGAACGATGATTTCACGGTTGTTTTCAGCATATCGTCATAATCGCAATCGGCAAAAATGATGTTAGGGTTTTTGCCGCCTAATTCCAAAGACAGTTTTTTAAACATTGGCGCAGCAGTTCTAGCAATATGAGCTCCTGTTGCCGTGCCTCCAGTAAACGATATGGCTTTAATGTCGGGATGCTCAATAATGGCTTGGCCAGTAGTGGTTCCCAAACCGTGAACAATGTTTAAAACACCTTTAGGTAAGCCCGCTTTATTGCAGATTTCGCCTAGTAAATAAGCGGTCATAGGTGTAACTTCACTGGGTTTTGCCACCACGCAGTTTCCTGCTGCTAAGGCTGGAGCGATTTTCCAAGTAAACAGGTATAAGGGTAAATTCCATGGAGAAATACACCCCACCACGCCAATAGGCTGGCGTAAGGTGTAGTTTATGGCATTCATACCAACACTTTCGTGACTTTCACTGGCAAATTGTGTAATGGCATTGGCAAAAAAACGAAAGTTACTTGACGCACGTGGAATATCAATAGCTTTAGCCAAGCTAATGGGTTTGCCATTGTCTTCGCTTTCGGCTTGAGCTAATTTGCCGAGGTTGGCCTCAATGCCTTCCGATATTTTTAGTAAAATGCGGCTGCGTTCTTCTAAGGTTGTTTGCGACCAACTAGGAAACGCCGATTTGGCGGCAATGTAAGCGTTTTCAACATCTTCTTTTGATGAGTTGGGAATTTGCCCATATACTTCGCCGTTGGCAGGACAAAAATTATCAATCCATTCGTTGGAGGATGGCTCGTGAAAATTGCCGTTAATGTAGTTTTTTATGTCCATATTTTTAGATGATAGAACCAAGAGGCAGGAACCAAGACATCTTGGTCTGGAGCCTTGCTTCTTATGTTTTTACACGTTCTTTTTATAGGCCATCACCTTAATTTCGACCACCAAATCGGGGTGTGGTAATTGGTGTACCGCAACAGTGGTTCTGGTTGGCCCGTTCGCTTTGTCGAAAAACTCGGCGTACGCTTTGTTGTAACCTGCAAAGTCGTTCATATTTACAAGAAATGAGGTTACATCAACCACATCTTTAAGCGAAGCACCAACAGTTTGTAGGTTTTTGTCAATATTCTTTAAAACTTCCCGTGTTTGCACTTCGGCATTCAGGCGTTTGGTGCCCATCTCGTCAATAATATCTACACCGGCAATGGTATTGTCTGCTCTTCGTGAGCTGGTGCCCGATACAAAAATAAAGTCGCCTACAACTTTAACGTGTGGGTAAGCGCCGCGTGGGGTTACATTAGTTCCTTTGTTCATAATGTTTTTGTCATTTTGTTATTCTGCACTTGGTTCAGAATTTATTGATACTTTTTACGGTTGAAATGAATTCCGCATTGTAGTGCGGAATGATAAACTACTTCAATCCTGCAATTCTATCGTCTTCCAGCATGTTCTCGGTTTCGGTTTTTACATCTTCCAAAACGTTTTTTAAGTCTGCTTTTGCTATATTGGTTACTGCTGGGATATTGCCGTCGGCCAACATGTTTAAAATGGCCTTGTCTTGGGCGCGACCTCTTAGCATGGCGTCACGATAGCCAATATCTTCATTAAAGGTAACCAAGGAATATTTTGATGAATACTCGGTTGGGAATTCTTTTTCAAAAGCCATTTCCAGGTTGCGTTTTTCTCTAAAATTAGTATGGTTTACATGGCCTTTCATTTCGTGAAAATTGTCGATTGCTAAATCGGCAATGGCATCGGTGTCTTTTTTTCTATTGGCTTGGTACACTTTAAAAATGGTTTCCCAGTCTTGATGTCCTTCATCTAGTACTTTATCAAATTCGGTAACATCTTCAAACGAGGCATTCATGCCCTGGCCATAAAAGGGAACAATGGCATGTGCAGCATCGCCCATTAACAGGGTGTTGCCTTTGTAGTGCCAAGGCGCACATTTAACAGTGCCTAATGGCGATGTTGGGTTTTTAAAGAAATCGTCAACCAGATTCGGCATGAGCTCTAAGGCGTCTTTAAAGTATTTTTCGAAGAATTCTAAAACGTGTTCTTTGGTGGTTAAGTTGTTGAAATTGTATTCGCCTTCATCAAAACTTAAAAAGAGGGTAACGGTAAAACTGCCGTCTAGGTTAGGCAGCGCAATAAGCATAAATGCTTCGCGTCCCCAAATATGAAGGGCGTTTTTAAAAGTTTTATAACTGCCGTTTTCTCCTGGAAGAATGCTTAATTCCTTATACCCATGGGTTAGCCAGTCTTGTGAAAAGCTGAACAAAAACTTCTTACCTAAGTAATAGCTTTGGCGTAGTGCAGAGCCTGCGCCATCTGTGGCAAAAATAACATCAGCATCTTCGATAAACTCTTTTTTAGTGTCGTAGTCTTTGAAAAGTGCTGTGGTTTTTTCAAAATCAACTGACAAGCATTTTTTATTGAAATGAATGTTGACGTTATCGTGCTTTTCGGCTTCGGTGAGTAGTAATTCGTTTAAACCACCACGAGAAATGGAGTTGATGTATTCGTGCTCACGCCCACTGTATGGTGCTAAAATAGTCTGGCCTTCTATATCGTGAAGCATTCGTCCTTTCATTGGAATACAGAGCGGCATGACTTTATCTAAAATACCAACCAAGTTCATAGCCTTAATACCACGATCTGAAAACGCTAAGTTTATGGACCGACCAGCGCTAATATCTACTTTTCGCATGTCTGGGCGCATTTCCATAACGGTAACGTTGTAGCCGCGTTGTCCCAACCGTAAAGCCAGTAGGGAACCACAAAGGCCTGCGCCAATAATGAGTATGTTTTGTTGTTTAGTCATTTAATATTTCTTTCAAACGGTTAACCATTTTGTACACATCTTCATAACTGTTGTAAAGTGGTACTGGGGCACAACGAATGACATCGGGTTCGCGCCAGTCTGCAATTACGCCAGCTTGGGTTAATTTGTCGAATAATGCCCGATTGGCATTTTTTACTTGTATAGACAATTGGCAACCTCTGTTTTCAGGGTTTTCTGGGGTGATAATACGAATGGTATCTTCGCCTAATTGTTTCAGTAAGAATTCAAAATAGCCTGTTAGGGTTTTGGATTTTTGGGCTAAGGCGTTCATGCCAACTTCACCAAAAATGTCTAGCGATGCTCTAATGGCTGCTAACGATAAAATAGGCGGGTTGCTTAATTGCCAGCCTTCGGCACCAGGAAGTACATCAAACTCGTGGCGCATGTTAAAGCGGGTTTGCTTGTTGTGGCTCCACCATCCTGTAAAACGGTTTAAGGTTTTGTTGTGGGCATGGCGTTCATGAACAAAAGCACCAGCTAAACTTCCAGGGCCCGAGTTTAGGTATTTGTAAGAGCACCAAACGGCAAAATCGGCACCCGAATCGTGAAGGTTTAATGGCACGTTTCCAGCACCGTGAGCACAATCGAACCCCACCATACAGCCGTGTTTGTGGCCTAGGGAGGTAATGCGTTTCATGTTAAAAAACTGTCCGGTGTAGTAATTGGTGTTGCCAATTAAAATAAGGGCAATTTCGTCGCCTTGTGTGTTTAAAATAGCCTCTAAATCCTCAAGGTGTAACAATTCTTCGTTTGGGCGTGGTTTCCAAAGGACCAACCCGTCCTTGTCATCGTATCCATGGTGGCGAAGTTGCGATTCAACGGCGTACTTGTCGCTTGGAAACGCATCGCTCTCTATTAAAATCTTGTAGCGTGTTTTTGTGGGTTTGTAAAAGCTTACCATCATAAAGTGTAGGTTGGCGGTAAGGGTATTCATGGTAACCACTTCCAAAGGTTTTGCGCCTACTACTTTTGCCATATTTTCGGTAAGAAATTCGTGGTAGGGCAACCAAGGGTTTTTGGCTTGGGTATGGCCTTCTACGCCTAAATTGGCCCAATCGTTCAGCTCTTGGTCAATGTAATCTTTTGTGGCTTTTGGTTGGAGGCCTAAAGAGTTTCCGCAGAGATAAACAAGCTCGTTTCCATTGTTGTCTTTTGGAATGTGAAACTTGTTGCGGTACCTTTTTAACGGATCGTTTTGGTCCATTTCTTTTGCGAAATCCAGACCTGTTTTATAGTTCAATGTGGGTTGCGTTTTTTGAGTTTTCCCAAAAATACAAATAATAGGGACGTTTTAAAGGGAGATGTGTAAAAAAAGCACGGCATTCAGAGCAGATTTTTTTAAGGAATGTGCGCATTAATGTTGTATTTTAGAGGGTGAAATTTTATACAGATGGAAGCACACAAAACGTATTTTGAAGTAAATAAAGCAACCTGGAATAAAAAAGTAGAGGTGCATGCCAAAAGCGCGATGTACGATTTAGAGGCATTTAAACAAGGGAAAAGCTCTTTAATGCCTTACGAGCTTAAGGCTTTGGGCGATGTTGCTGGTAAGACATTGTTGCATTTGCAATGCCATTTTGGGCAGGATACGTTAAGTTGGAGCAGGGCAGGAGCAAAATGCACAGGCATTGATTTAAGCGACGAAGGCATAAAATTAGCAAAAGCGCTTAATGCCGAATTGAATTTGGATGCCCATTTTGTATGCTGTAATGTCTTTGAAACATCCAAACATGTTCATGAAACTTTTGATGTAGTATTTACCAGTTATGGGGTTATTGGCTGGTTGCCCGATTTAAGGCCTTGGGCGCAAATGATTTTTGAAAGGTTAAAACCTGGAGGGATATTTTACATGGTTGAGTTCCATCCTATAGTTTGGATGTTTGACTACCTTGAAGAACCGCCCAAATTAAAATATGGTTACATGCAGGATGAGGTTATTTACGAAGAATATGAAGGCACCTATGCAGATGGCGAATCGAAAATGGTTAGTAAGGAATACGGTTGGAACCACGGTTTGGGCGCGGTTGTTTCTGCTTTGGCCGAAGCGGGATTGCACATAACATGTTTAAAGGAACACGACGAAAGCCCTTATAATGTGCTGCCCGATTTGGAAAAAACCACCTCTGGGATGTATGTAACCAAAGACAAGCTTTATCCCTTAATTTTTGAGATTAAAGCAACAAAACCTTAATGCTTGTTAAGATCTTTAATCAGGTCTTGAACGTTTTTCTTCACCAAAAGGGGGCAGCTTTGGTATAGTTTGTCCAGCCGTTTTTTAGAGACATTCTGAATGTATGGGTTGTTTGGATTGCGTTTTTCGTAGTTCTGGTGGTAGGCTTCGGCTTCCCAGAATTTTTGGAAAGGCATAATTTCGGCAGCGATATGACCACCAATTTTTTTAGCCCACTCGGCTTTTTTGGCCTCTGCAATTTGTTTTTGCTCGTCGTTCTGATAGAAAATAATAGAGCGGTATTGTGAGCCCCAATCTGGCCCCTGGCCGTTGATTTGGGTAGGGTCTTGTGTGCTAAAATACACGTCTATTAAATTGGCGTAGCTTACTATGTTTGGGTCGTAAATAACTTCTACGGCCTCGGCATGGCCTGTTTGCCCGGTATTGCTAGACTCGTAGGTGGGATTTTTGGTGTGCCCACCAGAATATCCAGATATGGCTTCGTCTACACCAATAACACTTTCGTAAATGGCCTCGACACACCAAAAGCAACCGCTGGCAAAATAGGCTCTGGCCTTACCGTTTTGTAAAGGTATTTCAATAGGGGTGTTGTGTGTCATTGCTTGCTGTTTTTTGGGATTATTGTGCGCATGATTGTTACAATTAAATAAAAGGACAACCATAAGTATTGGAACAAACTGTTTCATAGCAAGGTTTTTTATGTAGTCGAAACAATACCGGAAACCTTAAGTAAAAAGGGCTGGAATTTTCTATGAGTGGTATAAAGGTATCATTTTTTTGTTAAAAATAGTTGTGTTGGTGTTTGTTGTTGATAAAAAAAGCCCTTGCTACTGCAAGGGCTTTTTTGGTGTATGGTCAAGTTTGGATTAAAGCTTAGAAAATAGCTTCTCCATCTTTTCTTTTTCTTCTTCAGCTAATACGGCATCGACTAAAATACGGCCACTGTGCTCGTCGGTAATGATGCGTTTTCTGGTAGCGATTTCCATTTGAATTTGTGGTGGAATGGTAAAGAAAGATCCTCCAGAGGCACCTCTTTCAATAGGTACAACGGCTAAGCCATTTTTTACGTTAGAACGTATTCTGGTGTAGGCCTTAACCAATCGTTCTTCGATGTTCTCTTTGTAATCTTCAGATTTTTCGATTAGGGCTTTTTCTTCTTTTTCAGTTTCGGCTAAAATGGCATCCAATTCATTTTTCTTGTGCTTAAGGTGCTGTTGGCGCTCTTTTAGTTTGTCCTTGGTTTCAGAAATAACCTCTTTCTTTTGCTCTATTTGAACTTTAAATTCTTTGATGTGCTTTTCTGCTAACTGAATTTCCAATTCCTGGAATTCAACCTCTTTGGTAAGCGAGTTGTACTCTCTGTTATTTCTAACGTTTTTTTGCTGCTCGCTGTACTTTTTGATGAGTGCTTTAGACTCTTCAATAAGATTTTTCTTATCGCTAATTTGATTGTCAATAGACTCCAAGCTAGAGTCTAACTTGTCTAACCTTGTATTAAGACCTTCGACTTCGTCTTCCAAATCGCGAACTTCTAGAGGAAGTTCTCCACGAACATTTCTTATCTCATCGATGCGCGAGTCGATTAATTGCAAATCGTAAAGCGCTCTTAAACGCTCTTCTACAGTTAGTTCTTTCTTTTTTGCCATACTTTAAAAATAATTTACCGGATTGGTATTGGTCTTTGATAAAACGACTGCAAAATTAGTAATTTTTTTTGTAAGATAGGTGGTTAGGAGGTTTTTTGTGTACTGTTCGCTTTCAAAATGTCCAACATCGGCTAAAAGAATCTCGTTATTTGCCGAAAAAAAGTCGTGATATTTTAAATCGGCCGTTACATAGGCGTCTGCCTGCTGGGCTTTAGCTGCTTGAATGGCAAAACTTCCCGAGCCTCCCAGAACAGCTATTTTTTTAATGGGCTTGCCTAATAATTTGCTGTGGCGAATGCACCGGGTGTTCATGCGGTTTTTTAAGAACGTTAAAAAATGAGCCTCGTCCATAGGCTGTTCAAGCTCACCAATCATGCCCATACCCGTGTTTTGGTTGTCGTTGTCTAGAGTGATAATGTCGTAAGCGACTTCTTCGTAAGGGTGTGCATTAAACAGCGCTTTTAAGATTTGACGTTGTTGGTGTTTTTCAAAAATAACGGCAATTTGGGTTTCTGCTTCGGTGTGTAGTTGGTTTTTATTGCCAACGCTTGGGGTTGCGGCATCGTTGCCCATAAATGTGCCATAGCCTTCTGTGTTAAAGCTGCAGTTACTGTAATTGCCTATGCTGCCAGCGCCGGCGCTAAAAAGGGCTTTTCTAACGCTTTCGGCAGCTTTATTGGGGACAAAAGTGATGAGTTTTTTAAGGCTGTTTTTTTGGGGGATTAATATGCGGTTGTTTACCAGTCCCAGTTTTTCGCAAATCGCATGGTTTACACCAAGGGGGGCATTGTCCAAAGCTGTGTGAATGGCATAAATGGCAATATCGTTTTTAATGGCTTTTAAAACGGTTCGTTCGACATAATCCTTTCCGGTAATGCTTTTTAAGCCTTTAAAGACAATAGGATGAAAACTTACAATAAGGTTGCAGTTGTTAGCTATGGCCTCATCAACTACCTCTTCTAAGGTGTCTAGGGTAACTAAAACGCCCGTAAGGCTTTTGGTTTTGTCGCCTACCAATAGGCCAACATTGTCGAAATCTTCGGCATATGCCAAAGGTGCCAACGCTTCTAGATAATTAATGACATCCTGAATACTCATAAAGTTTTGGGTTTGGATTTAAAAACAAATATAAAATATTTACTTTCGTTACTATGAAATTACTCCGTTTACTTCTGTTTCCTGTGGTGCCCATTTATTATATTATTACATGGTTGAGAAACCGGTTGTACGATATGGGCTGGAAAGCCTCGACAGCATTCCCTTTTCCTGTTATTTGTGTGGGGAATTTAAGTACAGGTGGTACGGGCAAAACGCCTATGATAGAGTATTTGGTAAGGTTGTTAAAAGACGATTACAAGTTGGCGACTTTAAGTCGTGGGTATGGCAGGGCAACCAAGGGGTTTCGGCTTGCTGGAGCGCAGGATACTGCAGCGACTATGGGAGATGAGCCATTTCAGTTTTATAACAAGTTTAAGCCAGAATTGGCTGTGGCTGTAGATGGCGACCGGGTACGTGGTATAAACCAATTGGTTTTAAAAGTTGCTCCAGAAGTGATTTTGTTGGACGATGCCTTTCAACACAGACGGGTTAAAGCGGGTTTTAACATCCTGCTTACAACCTACCACGATTTGTATGTTAACGATTTTGTGTTGCCAACCGGTAATTTGCGAGAGCCTGTAAGTGGTGCAAAGCGTGCCCAGATTATTGTTGTAACCAAGTGCCCCGAAACCCTTTCTGAACAGGAACGGACAGGAGTTGTTAATTTGCTTAAACCACAAAAGCAGCAGCAGGTGTTTTTTAGTTTTATTACCTATGCCGAGCATGTTTATTCAGAAAACGCGTCGTTGCCGTTAAAGACGTTAAGGCCGTTTACCTTGGTTACGGGAATTGCTAACCCAAAACCGCTTTTAGCGTTTTTGAAGCAGGCAGGGTTATCTTTTAGGCATCATGCTTTTAAAGATCACCATGTTTTTAGCGAACAGGATGTTGCCGGTATTTTAGAGGACAGCACTTGTATTGTGGCTACCGAAAAGGATTATATGCGTTTAATGCAGTTTGAACAGTTAAAAGACAAGTTGTTTTATTTGCCAATAACGGTTGGTTTTTATGAGCAAACGGCTTTTAATAACGCAATAGCGCGTTTTGTTTCGGGAGATTAAACGGGTTTTTTGCGGTCTACAATAAGGGCGTTAAAGAGTTTTTTCTCGAAGTCTTCCTGCTTGAATGGTTTAGAGATAATATCGTCGAAGCCAGCTTCGTCAAATTCGTGCATTTTATCTTCTAAAGTAACGGCCGTTAGTGCAAAAATAGTAATGTCTTTGTTAAAGTCTCGTATTAGTTTGGTTGCTTCTAAACCGCTTATTCCAGGCATGTGAATATCCATTAAAACCACATCGTAAAATTGGTTTCGTACTTTTTCAACGGCAGCTTCGCCATTGTCAACCACATCGCACTTAAGCTGCATTTTGTTAAGGATTTTTTTGGTGATCATTTGGTTAATCTTGTTGTCCTCAACAATTAAAATGTTTATGCTTTCCAGATCCACTTCATCCACATTGCTAAAGTAGCTTTTCTTCACTTCGACCACTTCTTCTTTTTCGGTGTATTTTAAAGGGATTTCGAAGGTGAAGTTCGAGCCTTTTCCAAGTTCGCTATTCAGGTAGATTTTTCCTTTAAGAATTTTCACCAATCCTTTAACAATTGAGAGCCCTAACCCGGTTCCACCGTATTTTCGGTTAATTTGAATGGAGCCTTGTGAGAAGCTTTCGAACAGTTGCTCTTGTTTTTCTTTGCTAATGCCAATACCGTTATCGATAATCTCGAACTTGAGGTTTAAAACATCGCCTTCCTGGCTAGTTTGGCAAACTTTTACCCAGATATCGCCATTTTTGGTAAACTTAATGGCATTGCCAATTAGGTTTATAAGTATTTGCGAGATTTTTATTTGGTCTGCAATAAAGTTTTGAGGCAAGTCTTTTTCATACTCAAAATGCAGTTTGGTGTGGTTGTCGTTGGCCGAATTTTTTAAGGCTGCAATAACATTGGTAATCTTTTTCTTTAAGTTAAAAGGTTCTGGTTCGATCTCTACTTTATTGGCTTCAATTTTATTTATTTGAAGGATGTCGTTAATAAAAGTTAACAGGTAATCGCCAGAGAATTTTAACGATTTTAAATGCTGAATTTGCTCGGGTTTGGGGTCTTCTTCCAAGAGCATATTGGTTAGGCCCGTAACAGCATAAAGCGGTGTTCTTAGTTCGTGGGTTACCGTAGAGAGGAAGTTGGCTTTGGTTTTCGAGGCGAGTTCGGCCTTTTCTTTAGAAACAATAAGCTCGCTGTTTTTTTTGTGGAGCATGTTGTTGGTTTTTAGCCTAATGTTGTTGTTTTTGTATAGCGATAAGGTTAAAAGTGAAAGAATGGTAATTAGCGCAATACTTAAAATGGTGGTTAGTTTGCTTAGGTCGTTGGCTGCTTTTTGATCTTCCAGGTCGGCCAATTGCTTTTTTTGGTATTCGGTTTGGCCATCGGTTAGGAGTTGTACCCTTTTGTCTTGAGAAAGGCTGTTTCGTTTGGCTTCAAGCAACGAGTCGGAAAGCGTTAAGTGTTTTTTTAAATGTTCGTTTGCTGCTTGGTAGTTGCCATTAAACTCGTACAAATCGCTTAAAATAAGGTAGCCCTCATTTAAAACTACCGTAAATTTGTTGTCGGTCGCTATTTTAAGGCCTTGGTTGGCTTCTCGTAAGCCGGTTGCTTTTTCGTCTAGTTGGTATAAGCTGTATCCAAAATAAATTTTAGCACTGCTTAGTATCTTGTTCAACTCGTATCTGTTGGCAAGCAAGATGGACTTTTGTAATTGTTTTTTGGCTTTGGGGTAATCTTTTAAAGCGATGTAGGTTTTTCCTTGGTTAAGCAGAATTTCGGCTACAAAATTGTTGAGGTTGTCTTGCTCAAAAAGTGAATGCGAAGAGGTGTAGTACTCTAGGGCTTTATGGTATTCCTTTTTGGCGTAGTACACATTGCCCAAAATTTTATAGGTCTCTGCCAGATTGGTTTCGTCCTTGGCCAAACGTTGAATTTTATTGGCCTTAATTAGGGTTTTTATCGCTTCGTCTGGTTCTTCTGTAATAAATTGAAGCTTGCCTATTTTAGCATATATAATGCCCAGACTTTTTTGGTTGTCTATTTTGTTGGCAAGTACAAGGGCTTCGTCTAGTTTTTTTTCGGCCTCAAAAAAATTGTTGTTCTCAATGTCCCGTTGCGCTTGATTTATCCTAAAATCAATGCTGTTTTGTATGGTCTCTGGGTCGTCGCTAATGGACGTTTGAGCTGTTATACTGCAGCTTAGCAGGATAATAATAACACATATGAATTTGGTAATTTGGGACATATTTATAAGTTACTATACAAACAAATATAATTATTTATTCGATTAAAGTTATGTTTTTATCGATAAATCGCAAATTAAATCTAAAATTCTTGAAGCATATCCAGTTTCATTGTCATACCAACCAATAATTTTCACCATGTTTCCAATAACCGATGTCATTTGCGCATCGAAGATACAAGAGTGCGTATTTCCTACAATATCAATAGATACTATAGGGTCTTCGGTGTATTCTAGAATGTTTTTAAGCGTTGTTTCAGAAGCTGTTTTAAAGGCGTTATTAACTTCTGCAATGCTTACGGTTTGTTTTACGTTTAAGGTAATATCGGTTAACGAGCCATTTGCTACAGGCACCCGAATGCCACAGCCTCCAATAACATTGGCTAGGTCTGGGAAAATTTTGGTTAAGGCCTTTGCAGCACCTGTTGTTGTTGGGACAATAGATTGTGCGGCGGCTCTTGCCCGGCGCAAATCGCGATGTGGCTGGTCGTGTAAGCTTTGGTCGGTGGTGTAAGAATGTACAGTTGTAATATAAGCTTCGTTAATGCCGCAAAGGTCGTTAATGATTTTTATCATCGGTGCGGCATTGTTGGTGGTGCAAGAGGCGTTGGAAACAATGGTTTCTGTACCATCCAATGTGTTGCTGTTAACTCCTAGTACAATGGTTTTAATATCATCTTCTAAAGGCGGAACACTTAAAATAAGCCGTTTTGCCCCGTTGTTTAAATGGTGTTGCAAAACGCTTCGTTGCTTAAATTTTCCGGTACACTCTACAACAAGATCAATGTTGTATGCCGACCAGTTTATTTGCTCTGGGTGGTTGTGGTTTAATAGCGGGATAGCTTTGCCTTGCACTAATATGCTGTTTTCGGTATGGGAAACCTCAGCATTTAAAACCCCGTGAATGCTGTCGTATTTTAACAGATGGCTTAGGGTTTTGGCATCAGCTAAATCGTTAATAGCTACAATTTCTATGGCCGGATGGTTTAATGCCAATCTTAATAAGCGGCGGCCAATTCGGCCAAAGCCATTTATGCCTACACGAATCATTAGTTGATGTGCTTTTGGGCCTTGTAAGACGATCTTACCAAAGCACTACTCTCTACATGGCGGAACCCTAACTCTAAACCTATGGTTTTGTATTCCTGAAACTCGTCGGGAAGGATAAAGCGTTTTACAGGCAGATGTTTTTTACTTGGCTGCAAATATTGGCCAATGGTAACCACATCTACTTGGTGGTCTTTTAAATCGTGAAGGGTTTCGATAACCTCTTCGCGCGTTTCGCCCAAGCCAAGCATAATGCCCGATTTTGTGCGACGTTGCCCTTGTGTTTTTAGGTATTTTAAAGCGCCCAAGCTTCTGTCGTATTTTGCTTGAATACGCACATCGCGGGTTAGGCGGCGTACGGTTTCAATGTTGTGCGATACCACTTCTGGGGCAACCTCAATAATGCGGTCTAAATGGCGTTCTATACCTTGAAAGTCCGGAATAAGGGTTTCTAGGGTGGTTTCTGGATTCATGCGGCGTACAGCCTTTACGGTTTCGGCCCACATAATGCTTCCCATGTCTTTTAAATCGTCGCGGTCTACACTGGTAAGTACAGCATGTTTAATTTTCATGAGTTTTATAGAACGCGCCACTTTTTCGGGTTCGTCCCAATCTACAGTTTCTGGTCTTCCTGTTTTTACACCACAAAAACCACAGCTTCTGGTACATATGTTTCCTAAAATCATAAAGGTAGCAGTACCTTCACCCCAGCACTCGCCCATATTTGGGCAGCTTCCCGAGGTGCAAATGGTGTTTAAGCTGTATTTGTCTACTAAACTGCGTAATTCGGTGTATTTTTTTCCTGTAGGAAGTTTTACACGAAGCCATTTGGGCTTACGTTCTTTAGGTAATATGTTGGATGCTGTTTTTGTTTCCATAAATTGACTATGAGCTTACAAAGATACAAAGTATATGATTAAAACGGTAATAAAGAATTTCTTGAAGCGGACGGCCTAGAAGCTACATCTTGAGGATTTTTTTTAGATTAAGAAACCGCAAGGGGTATAACGTAAGGTAAAGAGGTGTTTATTTTTTAGCAATAATTTCTGCTAAGAGTTTTTTAGCCCGAAGTAGTTTTACTTTAACGTTGTTTATGGGCTCGTCGAGTTCGATAGAAATTTCCTTATAGCTCAGTTCTTGGAAGTATCTTAGATTAATAACTTTTTGGTAGTGGGGTTTTAATTTTTTTATGTCTCTAAGTAACTTGGCGAGGTTTTGTTCGGTAATGAGTTTGTCTTCGGCAGAGGGCGACTCATCTGCAATGGCATAATATTCATCTTCAACGGTGGTATTGGCTGTGCTTTCAACCGACGATTTTTGCCTTCGAAGCAAATCGATATGGATGTTTTTTGAAATGGTAATTAGCCAAGTTTTAAACACATACTTGTCGTTGTAGGTGTCTATTTTGTCAAACGCTTTGGAGAAGGTTTGAATGGTAATGTCTTCGGCATCATTTTCATTTTGGGTGCGTTTTAATTGAAAGCCGTATACGTCGTTCCAATAGGTGTCCAACAAAAAATTGAAGGCCATTTGGTTGTTTTTTTTAGCTTTTTCTATCGCTTCTTTTATTTCCAATGATGTGGTTTTGAGATAAGGTTTTTAATAAAGATAACCATTTGCATGCTAATTAAAAACAATTCGAGTATTGGTAGTACAGGCAAAAGGCCTTTTTCGCCAAGTTTGCGGGCAGTTTGTCCTAAAATAAGGTACAGCATAAAAAACCTAAATGCCACTAAGGCAAGTACAAGTTCCCAATTAAACATGGCGGCCAATAAAGTGACAGCCAAGCCCCAAAACAAGAACTGCGACGCATAAAAGGCCGTTAGCATAAGTTTGTGTTTTAGACGGTACCTGTGCGCTGTGCTTATGTGGCGTCTTTTTTGCAAGATCCAGTCCTTAAAAGTGGTTTTTGGTAAGGAAACCGTAAAGCTGTTTTTTGTAACACAAATACTGGTGTTTGCTGCTGTGGCAATTTCGTTTACAAACAGGTCGTCATCGCCAGAGTTAATGTCAATATGGTTCATAAACCCTCTGGCCTCGTAAAAGGTTTCGCTTCTATAAGCTAAATTTCGCCCCACGGCCATATAGGGCATGCCAATACTGGCGTACGAGAAATATTGTGTTGCCGTAAGCAAGGTTTCAAACCTTATAAGCAGGTTTAGCAAGGAACCTTTTATGCGTTTGTAGCTGCCATATCCTAGTACAATGGTTTTGTTATCGCTAAAACAGGAGCTCATTTCGTTTATCCATTGGTTAGAGACGGGCTTGCAATCGGCGTCGGTAAAAAGAAGGGTATGGTTTTTGGCGGCTTTTATGCCCAGTGTAAGCGCGTACTTTTTATTGGCCCAAAAGGCTTCAATATTTTTTACGTTTACAATTTTTATGTTGTTGTGTTGCGCTTTAAAATGTTCCATGACCTCTAAGGTGTTGTCGCGCGAACTGTCGTTTATTAAAATAACCTCAAAGTTGGGGTAGTCTTGTTGCAGTATGGAGGGTAGGAAGTTTTTTAGGTTCTGGGCTTCGTTCTTGGCACAGACAATAACCGAGACAGGGATGTTTTTTTTGGGGTTATGCTTTACCTTTTTGAAAGCAAACTTCGAAAAAATACCCAGATAGAACAGCGTTTGAATGCATATAACTACAACAAAGCTGTAGTATACGATATCTAATAGCGGCATTAAGGGTTAGGAATGTTGAGGTTCGTTACAAGAGTCGAATTGGTCTGGGGTTTTACCGCAAAAGCCACAAGCTTCACCGTCTTTGTTTAGCATGGGGTTTTGGCTGGCGCATGTACCCGCAAATTTACCGTCTTTTTTGGCCCAAATTTTTATGGCAATACCAGCAATTCCAAGTCCTAGTAGTAGTAGTGTGATTAATAAAAGTTTCATGTGCGGAAATTTTATGCAAAGGTACAATAATTAATGTATAGAGCCTAAATACGCTATATGAATTATGGGTGTGGAAATGGTATTTAAAAAAAAAGACCGGATTAAAAATCCAGCCTTCTTTTTTGTTTTACTTTTTTTGGAGTGAAATCTCTGCGACTTCGTTTTCAGAGGTAGTGGCATCTGTATTGGCTTTGTCCTCTATTGTTATGGTTAAGCCCAAAGCGTCTTCCATGTATGGAATGTTCTTAAGCTTTCTGTCGGCTTCATCTAGTATGCCTAAATTTACCATACGGTCCTGCACTTCGGCCCAGATTTGATAGGTTTGGTGTTCTGGTAGCTTAGGCAGTGAAATAACATCAATCATCGATGTTTTGTCCTTGGCGTTAATGTAGGCTACAGTTTTAAGGTTTTTGGCCCGGTCGTTGCCGCGTAACACGTATTTTTCGGTGTCTGGATTATTCAACTTCATGAACTGACGCATTAAATCGTCTAGCTTGTTGTTGTTGTTGTCGATATCGTTTCTTAGATCGAAAATCTCATCAACCACAGTTTGGTTTTCATGTTTAAGAGCTTGATTTTGCTGGTACAACATCACCGAAAGTGTGGCGAAGGCCACGGCTGCAAAACTTGCCGCTATGGCGTATTTAAACCACTTTTTAGAAACACGCACACTTCTGCTTTTGGTGGTTAAGGTTCTAACAGGGGTGTCGTCTAACGCATCCAACACATTGTGAAGGATGGTTTTTGGGGCTTCTACAGCATGGTACTTAGCAATAACCTCTAGGTTGTCTTGCAAGGTATTGTATGCTTGTGCTACTTCTGGATGTTTGGCGATGTAAGTCTCGACCATTTCTGTTTCGCCAGAAGAAGTTTCGCCTAAAAGATATTTTTCTAATAGGCCAGAACTTAAAAATGTAGTTATTTTATCATTCATGACGCTTTTTATTCTGGATCGTAAATTTTTTTCAATTCACGAAGTCCAATTTTTAATCTCGATTTTATAGTGCCTAGCGGAATGTCTAGTTCGTCGCTGGCCTCCTGTTGTGTCATCCCTTCAAAAAACAGGGCTTTAAGTACAATTTGATACTTTTCGTCCAGTGTTTTTAAGTGGGTTTTTATATCTATAACATCTTGATTTATACTTTTTGATGTCAATTTATATACGTTAGAAACTTCAATTTGGATTTCCTTACTTTGCTTATTCGATCTCGAACGTACTTTGTCTATGGCAGTGTTGTAGGTAATTCGGTATAGCCAAGTAAATAGTTTGGCTTTTTTGGGGTTGTAGGACTGTGGTTTTTTCCACACCTTAATCAAGCTTTCTTGAAGCGCATCCTGCGCTAAGTCGTCGTCTTTAAGAATCTTCATGGCTACGCCATAGAGGGCATCGGCATAATTCTCATAGAGTAGCGTGATGGCTCTTTTGTCGCTCTTTCCTAAAAGATCAATGATTTCTTGTTCTATTGAAGTCCTCAAATGGTTTAGCGTTAAGTTAGAAGCCCAAAGTTAGATATTTTTTATATAATATTAACTTCGGTGTCAATATCTATACCAAAAATTCGTTTAACGGTCTTTTGGATTAACCTAGCGAGGTTTAAAATATCTTTTCCAGAAGCATTGCTGTAATTTACCAAAACAAGGGCTTGTTTTTTATGCACACCATAGTTGCCAAAGGTTTTGCCTTTAAACCCCGCGTGTTCAATTAGCCAGCCGGCTGGGATTTTAAAGGTTTCTTTAGAAACTTGGTAGTATGGCATGTTGGGAAATTGGCTTTGCAAGCTGTTGAATGTTGCTTTAGAAACAACCGGGTTTTTAAAAAAACTACCGCTGTTACCAATGTCTTTTGGGTTGGGCAATTTGCTTTCTCTTATTGCAATAACGGCTTCAGAAACATTGGAAATGGTTGGGTTTGTAACTTTCATTTCTTGTAGCTGAGCCGTAATGGCACCATAATCTGTATGCAGTTTATGGTCTTTTTTTGAAAGCGAAAAGCAAACACTGGTTATAATGTATTTTCCTTTGGCTTGCTGTTTAAAAATCGATTCGCGGTACCCAAATTGGCATTCAGCATTGGTGAAAGTAACCACTTTTTGTGTGGTTACCTCAACGGCCTCACATGATAAGAATACATCTTTAAGCTCCACCCCGTAGGCGCCAATGTTTTGTATTGGGGCGGTGCCAACATTGCCTGGAATTAACGATAAGTTTTCCACACCACCAAAGTTGTTGTTTATGCACCACAGGACAAAGGCATGCCAATTTTCGCCAGCTTGGGCCTTTACGACCACATGACTGTCGCTTTCAGACAGCATTTCGATGCCCTTAAGGTTGATGTGTAAAACCAGAGCATCGATATCTTGGGTGAGTAGCATGTTGCTGCCACCGCCTAGAATAAACAAATCTTTGTTTTGGTGAACCTTTAAAGCTGTTTTTAAATCGGCTAGTGTGTTGACCTCCAAAAACGATTTGGCTGTTACATCAATACCAAAGGTGTTGTAGGGCTTTAAAGATATATTTTCCTTAACGACCATTAAGCTTTTTTGTAAACTTTTAAGGCTTCGCTAATTATTTTAACGGCTTTAATCAGACTTTCTTTTTTAAGCACGTAAGCAATTCTAATTTGGTTTTTGCCAACGCCCTTGGTTGAGTAAAACCCTGCTGCTGGGGCAACCATAACGGTTTCGCCATCAACATCAAAATGTTCTAAAAGCCATTGTGCAAAATCATCGGCATCTTCAATAGGAAGTTCGGCAATGCAATAAAAGGCGCCTTTTGGTTTGGCTACTTTAACACCTTCTATTTTTTCTAGCTCAGCTATTAAGGTGTTTCGTCGGTCTACATATTCGTCAATAACACTATCAAAATAGCTTTTTGGGGTTTCTAGAGCGGCTTCACTGGCAATTTGTGCTAAGGTTGGCGGACTTAACCTCGCTTGGGCAAATTTTAAGGCAGTTGCTATCACGTCTTTATTTTTCGATACCAAACAGCCTATTCTGGCCCCGCACATGCTATATCGTTTAGAGACAGAGTCTATCATGATGGCGTGATCTTTTATAGAAGCTTCCTGCATGATGGAGTAATGCTCGTAACCATCGTAAGTAAACTCTCGGTATACTTCATCGGCTATTAAAAAGAGGTCGTGTTTTTTAACCAAGTCGGCCAATTTTTTTATTTCTTCCTTAGAATAAAGATATCCCGTAGGGTTTCCTGGGTTACAAATAAGGATGGCCTTAGTTTTAGGGGTGATTAATTGCTCGAATTCTTCAATTGGAGGCAAAGCAAAGTTGTCTTCTATTTTAGAAATTACAGGAACAATATTCACGCCAGAAGCCGTAGAAAATCCATTGTAGTTGGCATAAAAGGGTTCTGGGATAATCACTTCGTCATCAACATCCATAATGCTTCCAAAGGCAAACAAAAGCGCTTCGCTACCACCAGTAGTAACAATAATGTCGTTTTTGGTAACATCGATGTTTTGATTGTGGTAATATTGAGCGATTTTTGTGCGGTAACCATCAGAGCCTTCAGATCTGGTGTAGGCTAAAATATCTAGGGAGTGTATTTTAACAGCATCTAAAGCAATTTCTGGTGTCTTTATATCAGGCTGCCCTATGTTTAAGTGGTATACTGTTTTACCTTCTTGATACGCTTTCTCGGCGTAAGGAACCAATTTTCTAATTGGCGATTGTGGCATGTTTTGCCCTTTTGATGATATTGCTGGCATGATTGTATATTTGTTTGCAAAGGTCTGAAATTTATCTTAAAGTTTTTTTAAAAAGAAACGTTAAAAAGCACACTTAAAAGAAAGATTTGTAACTTGGAGATAACGCAAAATGGCCTTTATGAAATTTTGGTTTGTGTATATCTTTGTTTTTTTAAGTGCGGGAGGCCATATTCAGGCTCAAGACGACTTTGTCTTGAATGCTAATCACTCTCGAAAAATCCCTTTTAAGTTAATTAATAATGTTATTGTACTGCCTGTAGAGGTTAATGGGGTGGCGTTGTCTTTTTTGCTGGATACCGGGGTGAGCAAGCCCATTGTTTTTAATATTTTGAATTTGGAGGATTCGCTTCAGGTAAAAAAATCGGAGAAAATTCTTTTGCGTGGTTTGGGAGAAGGAGACCATGTTGAGGCCTTGCGGTCTAGGGGGAATGTTTTTAAAATAGGCGAGGTTTTTAATATTAATCAGGAGTTGTTTATTGTTCATAACCAGATCTTGAATTTCGAGCCCCGTTTGGGCGTTCCAATTCACGGCATTATAGGCTATGATGTGTTTCGAGATTTTGTGGTTCAGATTAATTATGGTAAAAAGTACATTAGGTTTTATAAGCCTGAAAGCTTTGAGCCTAAACCTTGTAATCGATGTGCTGAGCTTGACTTGGAGTTTTATAGAAACAAACCCTATTTAAGGGGTGAGGTTGCCATTGGTAGCCAGAAGATTCCAGTAAAACTATTAATTGATACGGGAGGGAGTGATGCCTTATGGCTTTTTGAGGATGATAGCTTGGGGCTTGTGCCAGACCAACCTTATTTTAAAGATTTTTTGGGCCACGGCCTAAGCGGTAGTGTTTATGGTAAACGGTCTAAAATAGCAGCTTTTACGCTAGGCGAATTTACATTTCATCATGCCAATGTGTCTTTTCCAGAGGCTTCATCCATTTCGTATGTTAGAGAGCACAAAACACGGAATGGTAGTGTAGCGGGCCACATACTAAAACGGTTTAATCTTTATGTCGATTACCCTAGAAAACGCCTCTACCTAAAGAAAAATCGTTATTATAACGAACCCTTTAGGTACAACCGCAGTGGGATAGAGCTTGAGAAAAACGGGTTTATGTTAATTGTGGGAGAGCAAGGCGGTAAAACAGGAGAGGGGCTTGCCTTAAAGCCAGCGTTTATGGTTGTGGAGTTGCGTGAAAACTCTCCCGCCCAACAGGCTGGCGTTAAAATAGGCGATGTGGTGTTGTCTGTAAACGATAAGGCTAGTAGCGAATTTACGCTACAAGAAATCACACATAAATTCTATGGTGATAATGGTAAGAAAATGAGGTTGGTGTTAGACCGCGATGGTCAAATAATAAAAATGGCTTTTAGGTTAAAAAGCTTTTTTAAGGAGTAATAAAAAAGCCCCGGGGTGACCGGGGCTTTTTTTTATTTTGCCATAACGCTTTTCTTGTCTTTCTTCTCTAGTACACTAGATTTATTAGGGTCGATAACCTCTCCCTTAATTTTTAGGGCAACGGTAGGTGTATCGGCATTAGACATAACAGTAATGGTTTTTCTAATAGGCATAACACGTTTGGTGTCGTATTTTACTTGAATTTCTCCAGTCTCACCCGGCATAATCGGGCCTTCTGGTTTTTTTGGAACCGTACAGCCGCAGCTGGATTTTACATTCGAAATTATAAGCGGGGCATTTCCTGTGTTAGTAAATTCAAACACACGAACGCCATTGGCACCTTTTTCAATGGTTCCATAATCTATAACATCGGTTTTAAACTCGATCTTAGCTACTTTATCTTGTGCTTGTACAGTAAAGCTTAATAACCCAATGAATAGAATTGTAATTAAATTTTTCATGATATTTATATTTAATTGAATTGTAAACTTAGTTACTTTTCAGACCTTCTGCAAAAAAAATAGATGTAATGCATGTTAAAAATAATGTATCCCCATGCATCGGGCCTTAAATCTTTTCACAGAAAACAAATTATAAGTACTTTTGCATACTATATTTCAAAAACTATTCCAAAGTATGAATATTCCATCAAAATATGATGCCCGTAATGTAGAGAGCAAATGGTATGATTACTGGTTAAAAAACAAGTATTTTCATTCAAAACCCGACAAACGCGAACCTTATACTATAGTTATTCCTCCTCCTAACGTAACAGGGGTTTTGCATATGGGACATATGTTGAATAACACCATTCAAGATGTCTTAATTCGTCGTGCCCGTTTACTGGGGAAAAATGCCTGCTGGGTGCCCGGAACAGACCATGCGTCTATTGCAACCGAGGCTAAAGTGGTGGCTAAATTAAAAGATCAGGGAATAGATAAAAACGACCTGTCTCGCGAGGCGTTTTTAAAACACGCTTGGGATTGGACAGAAGAGTATGGTGGTGTTATCCTGGATCAGCTTAAAAAATTAGGCTGTTCCTGCGATTGGGACAGAACCAAGTTTACGATGGACGAGGACATGTCCGAATCGGTGATAAAAGTATTTGTAGACCTGTATAATAAAGGTCTTATTTATCGTGGATACCGTATGGTAAATTGGGACCCAGAGGCTAAAACCACGCTGTCTGACGAAGAGGTGGTTTATGAAGAAAAACAAGGCTTGCTATATTATTTAGCCTATAAAATTGAAGGTAGCGACGAAACCGTAACCATCGCAACCACACGCCCTGAAACCATTTTGGGCGATACGGCAATTTGTTTAAACCCTAACGATGAACGTTTTTCGCATTTAAAAGGGAAAAAGGCCATTGTGCCATTGTGCAACCGTGTTATTCCTATTATCGAGGATACGTATGTTGATGTGGAGTTTGGAACAGGTTGCTTAAAAGTAACCCCAGCCCACGACGAGAATGATAAAATGTTGGGTGACAAACACAATTTAGATGTTGTAGATATTTTTAACCCAGACGCCACCTTAAACAGCTATGGCCTGCACTACCAAGGTCAAGATCGTTTTGTTGTGCGTAAGGCCATTGCCAAAGAACTGGAAGAAAAAGGGTATTTGGTAAAAACCGAAACCCATATTAATAAAGTAGGTACTTCCGAAAGAACCAAAGCGGTTATCGAACCACGATTAAGCGACCAGTGGTTCTTAAAAATGGAAGATTTGGTAAAACCTGCCGTTAAGGCAGTGCTGGAAACCGAAGAGGTTAAACTATTCCCGAAAAAGTTTGAAAACACCTATCGCCATTGGATGGAAAACATACGCGATTGGAACATTTCCCGTCAGTTGTATTGGGGACACCAAATTCCAGCCTATTACTATGGCGATGGTAAGGACGATTTTGTGGTGGCAGAAACTGTAGAAGCAGCCTTAGAACTGGCCCAATCAAAAACAGGAAACACCCAGTTAACTCTAGATCATTTAACTCAAGATCAAGATGCTCTAGACACGTGGTTCTCGTCTTGGTTATGGCCCATGAGTGTGTTTGATGGCGTACGCCACCCAGAAAACGACGAGTTTAAATACTATTACCCAACAAACGATTTGGTAACCGGTCCGGATATTCTTTTCTTTTGGGTAGCACGTATGATTATTGCAGGTTACGAATACACCGGCGAGAGACCATTCGAAAATGTGTATTTAACCGGTTTGGTGCGTGATAAGCAACGTCGTAAGATGAGTAAATCTCTAGGAAACTCGCCAGACGCCTTAAAGCTTATTGATGATTATGGAGCCGATGGTGTGCGTGTTGGCTTGTTATTGAGTTCGGCAGCTGGAAACGATTTAATGTTTGATGAAGCCCTTTGCCAACAAGGAAAAGGATTTGGCAACAAGGTTTGGAGTGCCTTTTACTTAACAACACTATGGGACGTCTCAGAAACTGCAGCACAACCCAACGCAAGCAAAATAGCTTTAGAGTGGTACGAAGCCAAGTTTCAAAAAGCGCTGATTGAAATAGAAGACCACTTCAGCAAATACAGGTTAAGCGATGCCTTAATGGCAATTTATAAATTGATTTTCGATGATTTTTGTGGCTGGTTACTAGAAATAGTTAAACCAACTTATGGGCAACCTATAGATGCCGTAACCTATAATAAGCTTCTAAATTTATTTGAGGAGAATCTAAAAATCATGCATCCTTTTATGCCATTCATTACCGAAGAAATATGGCAAACCATGCGTAGCCGTACCCCAGAGGAAGCTTTAATAGTTGCGGCATGGCCAGAACAAAAAGCGGTGAACGAAACCTTGATTTCAGAATTTCAATTTGCGACCGAAGTCGTTTCTGGCATCCGTTCAATACGAAAGGATAAAAACATCGCCTTTAAAGACCCTATTGCATTTTCGGTGTTAAATAACGAAAACGTTAAGCCAACCTTCGATGAGGTGCTTAAAAAACTGGGTAATTTAGAGGATGTCTCTTATGTTACAACCGCTGTAGAGGGCGCGCTAACATTTAGGGTGAAAGCCAACGAATACTTTGTGCCCATGTCGGGAACTATTGATGTGGCGGCAGAAATTGAAAAGCTTGCCGAAGAATTAAAGTATACCGAAGGCTTCCTAAAATCGGTTCAGAAAAAATTGGCTAACGAGCGTTTTGTTAACAATGCACCAGAACAGGTGGTTGCTGTCGAAAAGAAAAAAGAAGCCGATGCGCTGGCCAAGATAGAAACTTTAAAAGCAAGCTTAACAGCTTTAAAATAATGAGCAAACGAACGCTATATTCCATCTTGGCAATTCTAGTTTTAGGTGGAATATATGTGTTTGAAGCCTACCTAGAACATCAGGAAGAGCAAGCCGTTGTAAGCCAAGGTGCACAAGAAAAAACACTTACAAACACCTTTTTTTTGCCAACAAGTACTACTGGGCAAGTGGTGCACCATAAAGGGTTTTCATTGTCTTATAACGAAACCTATGAACAGGCCGAATGGGTCGCTTACGAATTAAAAAAGACCCAATTGGTTCATGCGAATTTTAAGCGCCCTTATTTTGAAATAGACCCAGCCGTAAAAACCGGAGCGGCGAGCTGGCGAAATTATAAAAACTCTGGTTATGACCGTGGTCACTTGTGTCCGGCTGCCGATAGGGAGTTTGATTACGACTTGTATACCGAAACGTTTTTTACCAGCAACATTAGTCCGCAGGAGCACAGCTTTAATTCTGGCATTTGGAATCGCCTAGAGCAAAAGGTACGCTATTGGGCTTCGCGCTATGACGGGGTTTATGTGGTAACAGGTGGTGTTTTTACCAACAACATGAAAACCATAGGGCAAGAGCGTGTTGCCGTACCCAAACAGTTTTTTAAAATTGTATTGGACTACAACCAGAATAAGCCTAAAGTCTTAGCTTTTTTAATGCCACATAAAAATTCTGATGGCCCTTTGTATCGCTTTGTGGTCTCTGTCGATTCTTTAGAAACGTTAACCGGTATAGACTTTTTTCCTGAATTGGAAGACCGTATAGAGGCAGAAATTGAAGCCTCGGACAGTTACAAGAATTGGCATTTTTAATGTAACTTGTTTAGCATTCCTTTCCAGCGTAATTTTCTTATAAACAGGCCTTGTTCTTTAGTGACCAATGGTTCGACGTTATTTTTTCTAGCTTTAAAATAACCAACCATATAATCCTTAAATAACGAAAACCGCTGTTTTCTGTAAGCTAATTTTATAGCAGAAATCAGTGTGATTATAAATCCGTAACGCATTTTATACATGGCCTCACCCTGAAGGTGTTTAGAGGCTTTGTTGTAGCTAATACCTGTGGGTTTTAGGTGCTTTACATGCAGGGAGTCGTCGGTTAAGAGTTCCCAGTTGTAAAATTTGGCTAGAAGTTCATCAACAGTATCCCAACCCATGGCTGGTTTTAGTTTGCCAATATCTAAAAAACATTGCTTGCGGTAAGCTTTTAACGCACCGCGAATATGGTCTTTACGGGTTAAATTTTCTAAAACCCAATGGCCTTCTTTTTCAATATAACAGAAGCCAGCACACATGCCAAGTTTGGAATTTGCTTTAAAATGAGTCGCAATTTGTTCTAGATAGTTATTGGGAAAAATTAAGTCGGCGTCAAATTTACAAATCACATCATAGTTATTATCTAACGTTTCAAAACCTTTATAAAAGGCCTTAATTATTTTACTGCCGGGCAAATGTTTGTTAGAGGAAGTTGCGTTTACTAAAGAAATGAAATTGAATTTTTCGCAAAATGTCTCAACAACATGCCGGGTGTTATCGGTAGAGTGATCGTTTACCACCACCACATGCTTTGGTAATAATGTTTGCTTAACTAACGATTGCAGTGTTTGCTTAATAACATCGGCTTCATTATGTGCAGGTATGACGATGTAGAAGTTCATTCTGATATTCTTTCGGCATAAACGATGTAATACCTAGGTGTAAACCAGCGTAAAATAGGTCTTAAGCCTATTTTTTTAGTAGGATTTGTCCATTTTTCCCTAGCTACAATTTTCCATCCGGTTTTTTCTAATAGCCAATCGAATTGCCAGTCTTCAAACTCGTGGTAGTGTCTGTCCCAGATATCGGTCTTGCTTTTATAAGCTGGCGAAAACCATAAACGTAAAGGAACGCTAGCGACCAGTTTATTGGCTTTTATAGACTGTAAAACAGTGAAGGGAGACAAGAGGTGTTCAAAAATTTCAAAGGCGGTAACAACAGTGGCCTTAGAATTTTCAATAGCCGAAGTGTCAAAATCCAAATCTTCACCAGAAGTGTTTTCAACGGTAAATCCTTCATTAGCCATAATTTTAGAAAAGGGATTTTCAACCCCAAGATCTAAAATTTTAGCATCGGTAGTAATGTGTTTTTTAAGAAAATGAGCCGTAAGCTTAAACCGTTTGTTCGGAAATGTTTTTTCGTACATTATTAATATCTATAAACCATAGCGTTTATGTGCATGCCTGCACCAACGCTTGCAAATATAATAACATCGCCTGTTGTTAGGGTGTGGTTTTTTAATTTATTGCGTTTTACCAAATCGAACAGTGTGGGAATGGTGGCTACAGAGCTGTTTCCTAGCGTGTGAATGCTCATAGGGGTAACATCTTTGGGTTCGGGGGTTTTATAAAGTCGGTAAAACCGTTTAATAATGGCTTCGTCCATCTTTTCGTTGGCTTGATGGATGAATATTTTTTTCACGTCCTTTATATCAACACCACTATTATCAAGACAAGTTTTCATGGCTTTTGGAACCTGGGTAAGGGCAAATTCGTAAATTTTTCTGCCGTGCATTTTAATGTACCTTGTATCGGGGTCTAGCCTAGTGTTGTTCGATTTTCCAAAGTGCAGATAATAGGCTTCATCGTAAGTAAAGCTAGCAGTTTCATGGGCTAAAATACCGCTGTCCTTTTCGTCGGTAGCTTCAATAACCGTAGCACCAGCTCCATCAGAGAAAATCATGGAATCGCGGTCGTGTTTATCGACAACCCTAGAAAGGGTTTCGGTACCAATAACCAAGCATTTTTTTGCCATACCAGCTTTAATAAAAGCTTGGGCCTGAATAACCCCTTCTACCCAGCCCGGACAACCAAACAGGATGTCGTAGGCCACACATTTTGGGTTTTTAATACGTAGAGTGTGTTTTATTCTAGCGGCCAAACCTGGCAGAATATCACTTTGTATGGTTTGGTGCTTAACATCTCCAAAGTTGTGAGCCGTAATAATATAATCTAAAGTCTCTGGGTCTATGTTGGCATGGCCTATGGCCTTTTCGGCGGCAAAGGCTCCAATGTCTGAAGCGGTTAAATGGGCATCGACGTAACGCCTTTCTATAATGCCAGTAATGGCCTCGAATTTTTTAACAATAACATCGTTTGTCGATTCGATATAAGAGCCATCGGTATTTAAAAATTCATGGTTGTGAAATCCCGAGTTTTTTTCAATGTTACCTGGGATATAAGAGCCGCTACCTGTAATTTTTATAGACATAACCGTTGTATTTTTTGGCGTTAATAACACGTATTAAAGAACTAAGCTATGGATTTAATCATAAACAGCAGAAGGTTTTGGGAAGTATTTAAGAAAAAAAGCTGTTTTTGTAGGTGGGTAAAGACATAAAAAAAGCACCTATAAACTATAGGTGCTTTTATGATTTAAAAGGCTGTAAGATTAAGCCTCCATGTATTCTTCGATAGGTGCGCAGGTGCAAATTAAATTGCGGTCTCCATAGGCATCGTCAACACGACGCACCGAAGGCCAGAACTTATTGTCTGCTACAAACGCTAATGGATAGGCTGCTTTTTCTCTAGAATACGGAAGATTCCAGGTGTCTGCAGTAAGCATCTCTAAAGTGTGAGGCGCGTTTCTAAGGACGTTGTTAGGCTCGTCTTTAGATGCGGCATCGATTTCTTTTCTAATGGAAATCATGGCATCGCAGAACCTATCTAATTCCTCCTTGCTTTCACTTTCTGTAGGTTCGATCATTAGGGTGCCGGCCACCGGGAACGATACTGTTGGCGCATGAAAACCGTAGTCCATTAAACGTTTGGCAATATCGGTAACTTCAATACCATGAGCTTTAAACGGACGGCAGTCTACAATCATTTCGTGAGCGGCACGGCCTATTTCGCCAGAGTACAAGGTGTCGAAGTGTCCTTCAAGGCGCTGTTTCATGTAGTTGGCATTAAGAATGGCTATTTTAGTCGCATCGGTAACACCTTTGGCTCCTAACATTTTTATATATCCATAGGAAATTAAGCACACTAGCGCAGACCCATAAGGAGCTGCAGATATGGCTGTGATGGCTTGGTCTCCTCCTGTTTTTACAACGGGGTTTCCGGGTAGGAAAGGAACCAATTGTTTGGCCACACAAATTGGGCCAACACCTGGGCCACCGCCACCATGTGGAATGGCAAAGGTTTTATGAAGGTTAAGATGACAAACATCGGCGCCAATTTGTCCTGGGTTGGTTAAACCTACTTGGGCATTCATGTTGGCACCATCCATATATACTTGTCCGCCGTTATCGTGAATAATTTGTGTAATTTCCTTAATGGCCGATTCGTACACACCGTGTGTAGATGGGTAAGTTACCATTAAGCACGATAGGTTGTCTTTGTGCAATTCGGCTTTTTCGCGTAAATCGTCAACGTCTATATTTCCTTTTTCGGTCGATTTGGTAACAACCACTTTCATGCCGGCCATAACAGCAGAGGCTGGGTTTGTACCGTGTGCCGAAGCAGGAATTAAGCAAATATTTCTATGATGATCGCCACGAGATTCGTGGTAAGCTTTAATAACCATTAAACCGGCAAACTCGCCTTGAGCGCCAGAGTTTGGTTGTAATGAAGTTGCGGCAAAACCTGTAATTTCTGTTAATTGGTCTTCAAGTTCCTTTAAAACAGTAAGGTAACCTTTGGCTTGTTTTGCTGGAACAAAAGGGTGCACATTTGCCCATTTAAAAATGCTTAATGGTAGCATTTCGGCAGCAGCATTCAATTTCATGGTACAAGAGCCAAGAGAGATCATCGAGTGGTTTAACGATAAATCTTTGCGTTCTAGTTTTTTAATATAACGCATTAACTCGGTCTCGGAGTGGTACTTGTTGAAAACAGTTTCGGTTAGGAATTCGGTTTGCCTTTGTAAGTTTTCAGGAATGGCACTTGTTTGAGGAATGTCATCGATGGTGAAGGCCTCTTTATTGGCGATTTCCGAGAAGACTAAAATTAAATAGTTAAGGTCGCGAACTGTCGTGGTTTCGTTAATGGAGATGGTTACGGTGTTTTCATCTGGATAGAAGAAGTTAACCTTTTTCTCCTTAGCTATTTTTCTAACTTTCTTGGCATTGGTTTTAATTTGAAGGGTGTCGAAAAATGCTGTGTTTATTTGTTCAAACCCTAATTGCTTTAGAGCGTTAGATAACAAGGCTGCAGCGCTGTGTACACGGTTAGCAATAAATTCTAGACCTTTTGGCCCGTGGTAAACCCCATACATACCTGCCATAACGGCCAAGAGTACTTGTGCGGTACAGATGTTAGATGTCGCACGATCGCGTTTAATGTGCTGCTCGCGGGTTTGTAGTGCCATACGCAGGGCGCGGTTGCCATCTACGTCTTTGGTAACGCCAATAATACGTCCGGGGATTTCCCTTTTGTAAGCTTCTTTTGTCGCAAAGTAAGCAGCATGCGGGCCACCATAGCCCATAGGAATTCCAAAGCGTTGTGTGGTTCCTACAACCACATCGGCACCAAATTTTCCTGGGGCTTCTAATTTAACTAAGCTTAGAATATCGGCAGCTACGGCAACTTTAATGTTGTTGGCGTTGGCCTTTTCTATAAAGGTTTTAATATCGGTTACTTGACCATATTTTCCAGGGTATTGTAGGATGGCCCCGAAAAATTCAGTAGAAAAATCGAATTCGTTCTCTTTTGCTACAACTAATTCTATGCCAATAGGAATGGCTCTGGTTTTTAGTAGTGATAGGGTTTGAGGGAGGATGTCTTCGGAAACGAAAAACTTGTTAACCCCAGCTTTTTTCTGTGCCCTATCGCGAACGGCAAATAGTAAGCTCATGGCCTCTGCAGCTGCGGTACTTTCATCTAAAAGCGATGCATTTGCAAGCTCCATACCTGTTAGGTCGGCAATCATGGTTTGGAAATTAAGCAAAGCTTCTAGGCGACCTTGGGCAATTTCTGCTTGATAAGGCGTGTATGCAGTATACCAACCTGGGTTTTCCAATATGTTGCGTTGGATTACTGCAGGGAGGATGGTGGGGTGATAGCCCAGCCCGATGTAGGTTTTATATACCTTGTTCTTTTTAGAAAGGTTGTGGATGTGCACCAAGTATTCTTGTTCGCTCATGGCTTCGTCTAGCTCAAGCGGTTTTTCCAGTTTAATACCGTCTGGAAGGGTTTCAAAAATAAGTTGGTCCAAAGAGTCAACACCAATGGTGTTTAACATCTCTTTTTGTTCCTGTTGGTCTGGCCCAATATGGCGCAGTGCAAAAGATGTTGTATTCATTGAAAAATTAGTTGCGTTTAAAGGCGCAAAATTACGGAATAATTCAGGGTTTTTTGTTAAAGCATGCTAAAGTTTTTAACCAAAAATTATGGTTATTAACACATTGCCTATTTTTGTGGTATGCAAATGCTAAAACAGAGTTTCGATTTTTATTTAAACAGCAGCATTCATGTGGCTTTAAATGCTGTGGCGTTATCTTGGGTAACAGGCATAACATTTCATTTGCCTGTTGATGGGGCGGTGTTGTGGTTTGTGTTTTTTGCATCGGTTACGGGGTACAATTTTGTGAAGTATTCTGGATTAGCCAAATTTCATCATCGGCAGTTGGCAAATTGGTTGCGTGCCATACAGCTGTTTTCCCTTTTTTGTTTTGTTGCCATGCTTGTTTATTTTTTTAAATTAAGGCCGCAAACGTGGTGGTATGTTTTGGGTGTGGCGGTCATGACGTTTTTGTACGCGGTGCCATTTCTTCCCCAAAAGTATGTGCTAGATAAGCACGGGAACTTACGTAATATAGGTGGATTAAAAGTGTATATTATTGCGTTGGTGTGGGCCGTAGTTACAGTGGTTTTGCCGTTAGTGAATGGTCGGTATATCTTTGATTTTGACTGCCTTATAACACTTGTTCAGCGGTTTGTATTTGTGTTGGTTTTAATGCTGCCTTTCGAGATTCGAGATTTGCAATTTGATAGTTTAAAGCTAGCGACTATACCGCAACGGATAGGTGTTTTAAAAACCAAGGTTCTAGGGAGTTTGGGTTTGGTTGTATTTTCCTTGTTGGAATTTGTAAAAGACGATGTTTCTTTTAGGCTGGTTGTGCCCATGTTGGTTATTTCTGTAATAACCTTGGGTTTTTTATGGTTTTCTAAGGGTAACCAGGGAAGGTATTACTGCGCCTTTTGGGTAGAGGGTATTCCTATGATGTGGTTGTTATTGTTGCTTTTTTAACGCTTGTTTAAATTGCTGTTGCAGGTTTTGTTTTTCTGAGGTGTTTAGGCAATTTAATTGCGAACGCTCAATGGCCTGAGTAAGTTTTTTATTTTTACATACATAGGTGCGTGTTATGCGGCACCAAACATACCTAAAGTATAGTTTAACCTTTTCTAAAAATGAGGCTTCTTTGTATTGTGCTTTGTCGCAAATGAGTTTGGCCTCGTCGCAGGAGATAAATAAAAAGGATTGTTTTTTCTTCATATTAAAACCAGGTTTTTTCCATGCAGTCTGCCATAGCGTTTCTTGCTCTATGAACAATTACCCAGAGGTTAGACGCAGTAATATTTAATTCATTACAAATGGTTTCGGTGTCAAGTCCTTCAATGGTTTTCATTCTAAAAACGGCGGCTTGTTTTTCTGGGAGTTTTTCCAGGCACTTGAAAATGGCCTTACCAAGCTCGTCGTTTTCTAGGGTGTCCTCGGCCGTTTTGTCGAAGGGGTCGGCTACTTGTGCTTCAAGCCAGTCAGTTTCATCTTCGTTAAGGGTGTAGTTAATTTTAACTTCGGCCTGTCCCTTTTTGGAGTTGCTTTTGCGATAGTAGTCAATAATTTTTCGCTTTAAAATGGCAATAAGCCATGTGCGCTCACTGGCATCGCCCTTAAAGTTTTCCATGGACTTTAATGCAGCAAAAAACGTGTCTTGAACCAAATCCTTCGCCATTTCGCGGTCGTTAACCCGGGAAATGGTATAGTTAAACAAATAATCGGAATATCTGTTAATCCAATTGTCGGGATTTAGTTTGCGTTTTGGCATTGAAGCTCATTGTTTCTTCAAATGTAGTGAAAAATCTATTCTATTTCTCAATCAACCCAGCGCGTTTCAATAAGGCTTCTGGTTGTGGTTCTTTTCCGCGAAAGCGTTTGTAAAGTGTCATGGGATCTTCGGTTCCACCTTGCGAAAGCACGTTGTCCTTAAATTTTTGAGCAACATTTTTGTTGAAAATGCCTTCTTCTTTAAAAAACTCGAAAGCATCGGCATCCAATACTTCAGCCCATTTGTAACTGTAGTAACCAGACGAATAACCACCTTGAAAAATATGTGAAAACGAAGTGCTCATACAGTTTTCTGGAGCATCTGGATATAGTTTGGTGTTTTCAAAGGCTTCAGTTTCGTGTGCTTTTACGTTTGTAATAGTCGTTGGGTCTGAACCATGCCAACTCATATCCAGTAATCCAAAACTTAACTGACGTAAAGTTTGCATGCCTTCGTGGAAGGCGGCTGAAGCTTTTATTTTTTCAATTAAATCCATAGGAATCACGTCGCCGGTTTCATAGTGTGTGGCAAACAGTTCTAAAGCTTCTTTTTCGTAACACCAGTTTTCCAGCACCTGACTTGGTAGCTCCACAAAGTCCCAAAACACAGAGGTTCCCGATAAACTTGGGTAGGTGGTGTTGGCCAACATGCCGTGCAGTGCATGACCAAACTCATGGAACAGTGTAGTCACTTCGTTAAAAGTTAATAGCGAAGGTTTGGTTTTAGTGGGCTTGGTAAAGTTACATACAATAGAAATGTGTGGTCTGCTGTTTTCACCATTTTTTACATATTGCGGTTTGTAAACGGTCATCCATGCACCATTGCGTTTCCCTGTTCTAGGGAAGAAATCCGCATAGAAAATAGAAACATATTCACCAGATTCATCTGTGACTTTATAGGTTAAAACATCTTCATGGTATTTGTCAATGGTATTGATTTCCTCAAACTGCAACCCATAAAGTTTATTAGCAATATTGAAAACACCATTAATCACGTTTTCAAGTTTAAAATAGGGCTTTAGCTTTTCGTCGTCTAGATCGAATAGTTTTTGTTTTAGTTTTTCCGAATAGTAGGCACTGTCCCATTTTTGGAGTTGGTCAATACCATCCAATGTTTTTGCAAAATCACTAAGTGTGTTAAACTCGCGTATGGCAGCAGGCTTGGCTTTTTCTAAAAGCTTGTTTAAAAAGGTTTCAACAGTTTCGGGAGTTTTAGCCATACGCTCTTCCAATACAAAATGCGCGTGGGTTTTATAGCCTAATAAATTGGCGCGTTTGTGACGTAGTTTGGCTATTTTAAGTACGATTTCTTGATTGTCTAATGCATCATTGTTAAACCCTTTTGCTCCAAACGCTAGAGCCAATTTTTTACGCAGCTCACGATTATCGGCATACGTCATAAACGGAATATAGCTTGGATATTGTAAGGTAATCATCCAGCCGTCTTTACCTTTTTGTTCAGCAGTTTGTTTAGCTTCTTCTTTGGCGCTTTCTGGTAAGCCCGCTAAATCGGCTTCATGGGTAATGTGAAGTTGGTATTTGTTGGTTTCGGCCAAGACATTTTCACCGAATTTAAGTTTTAGTTGGCTTAGCGTTTTGTCTATTTCGCGAAGCTGTTGCTTTTGGTCCTCGGGTAAATTAGCACCGTTTCGAGAAAAGCTTTTGTATTTTTTATCGAGAAGCGTTTGCTGCTCTAAGGTTAAATTTAAGCGTTCCCGCTGCTCGTAAACTGTTTTTACGCGTTTAAATAAGGCTTCGTTTAAAGTAATGTCGTTACTGAATTCTGAGAGGAGCGGCGAAACGTCTTGAGCAATCTTTTGAATTTCGTCGTTGGTTTCGGCAGCATTCAAATTAAAGAAAATACTAGAAATGCGGTCTAATTGTTGGCCCGAAAAGTCTAGGGTTTCAATGGTGTTTTTAAAGGTAGGCGTTTCGGGGTTGTGTATAATAGCATCAATCTCGGCTTTAGCATCTGCAATGGCTTGTTTAAAGGCGGGAAGAAATGCGTCGTTTTCTATCTGGGAAAATGGCGCTGTGTGGTATGGTGTGTTGAATGTGTGGTTTAATAGATTCATGCTAAGGTGTTTGAAAGTAATGGATTTCTTACTAAGAAATTGATATTCTGAATATTAACAAAATTTTAGTTTCTTGTTTGAAAGAAGATGTTATCTTTGCCAAGATTTTTCATAAGAGTTTTAAAAGGCATACCCTTTTAAAAATTGGTTAATAGCGCTAAAAGCCTCGGTTTTATACCGAGGCTTTTATTTTAAGTCTTTGGCAGAGTCGTGAACTTTTGCCTTAAGATTCTCTTTATAGGCTACAATTTTATTTAAGATGTCGTTGTTCGAGCTGCCTAAAATTTGAGCGGCCAAAATGCCTGCATTTTTTGCGCCATCTAGAGCTACCGTAGCTACTGGTACTCCTCCTGGCATTTGTAAAATAGAGAGCACAGAGTCCCAACCATCGATAGAATTTCGACTTTTTACAGGCACGCCAATTACAGGAAGCGGCGATAACGATGCAACCATTCCTGGTAAATGTGCAGCACCGCCAGCTCCAGCAATAATAACGGCTATGCCTCTGTTGTGGGCATGGCTGCCGTAGTCGAACAATTTGTCTGGCGTGCGGTGTGCCGAAACGATATCGACTTCTACGGCAATACCAAATTCCTTTAAAATATCAATAGCGTCTTGCATTACCGGCAAATCGCTTTTACTTCCCATGATAATTCCTACTTTGCTCATAAAATTTTATTTTGTTAGCTGAAGTGCCACTGTGCTTGGGCACACGTTATTTACTAATTACTTTTATGGTGTTTTTTACATGCTCGGCAATTTGCCTTGCCGCATTAATATCTTCGTTAACAATAGTTACATGCCCCATTTTTCTAAATGGCCTAGTTTCTTTTTTGCCATAAATATGAGGGGTTACACCGTCCATTTTCATAATGGCATTGATGTTCTCGTAAACCACTTGGCCTGTATGGCCTTCGGCACCCACTAAATTTACCATAATTCCGCCCACCTTACTTGCGGTTTGTCCTAGGGGTAAATTTAAAATAGCCCGTAGGTGTTGTTCAAACTGCGAGGTGTAACTGGCTTCAATGGTTTGGTGCCCAGAATTGTGGGGGCGTGGGGCAACTTCGTTTACCAAGATGTTGTCGTCTTGTGTTTGAAACATTTCTACAGCCAATAATCCTACATGGTTAAACGCTTCGGAAACCTGTAAGGCAACCGCTTGCGCTTTTTTGGCTACGGCTGCATCAATTCTGGCAGGGCAGATAACGTACTCTACCTGGTTGGCTTCTGGATGAAACTCCATTTCAACCACTGGAAAGGTTTTAACTTCGCCATTGACGTTTCTGGCCACAATAACGGCCAATTCGTTTTTAAACGGAATCATGCGTTCGGCAATACATTCTACGTTTGGTAGGCCCTTTAGGTCTTCAACATGTCTAACCACTTTTACGCCATTGCCATCGTAACCAAATTGGGCACTTTTCCAAACAAAAGGCAGTTCCAGACCACCATTGTTTAGGGCTTCCTTAATTTCGGAGGTATAGGCAAACCTAGAAAACGCGGCAGTAGGAATGTTGTGGTCTACATAAAACAGCTTTTGTTTTGCCTTGTTTTGAATGGTTCTTAGTGTTTTTGATGAAGGGTATACTTGTACCCCTTCTTTTTCTAAGATTTCCAAAGCATTAACGTTAACGTTTTCAATCTCAATGGTTAGGGTGTTAACGCGTCGCCCAAAGGCCACAACGGTATCGTAGTCCATCAAGTCGCCTTGAAAAAACTCGTTACAGGCAATTTTAGAGGGGGCTTCATTACTGGGGTCTAAAACACAGGTGTAAATGTCAAATTTACGTGTGTTGTAAAGTAACATCTTACCAAGTTGCCCACCGCCAAGAATGCCGAGTTTAAAGTCTGAAGAGAATAAGTCCATGCAACGAAATATTTTCAGCAAAAGTACAAATCAATGGGCTACCAAAAAAGCCAAAACTCAAACAATGTAAAAGCAAATTCGCAAAACGTTAATCAAATGATTATCTTTGCATTTCTAAAACTTAAAAAATACGTGATGAAGCTTCACGACTTAGAATTTAAGCCGTTTATAAAGGCTGAAGAAATCGAAAAAACCGTAGCAAGGTTGGTTGGCGAAATTGCCGAAGATCTTAAGGATGAGGTTCCTGTATTTGTAGGGATTTTAAATGGCTCGTTTATGTTTGTGAGCGATTTTGTAAAAGCCTATCCCAAGCCTTGCGAAGTAACCTTTATTAAGCTGGCTTCTTACGAAGGGGTCAAGTCGACAGACGATATACAGCGCCTTATAGGCCTAACACAAGACCTTACTGGCAGAACGGTTGTGGTTTTAGAAGACATTATCGATTCGGGTAAAACCTTGGCCGAAGTGCACCGTATTTTTAAAAACGAACGCGTGAAGGCTCTTAAAATAGCCACGCTGTTTTACAAACCCGAAGCGTATAAAAAAGATTTTAAACTACATTATGTTGGTATTGAAATTCCCACAAAATTTATTGTTGGTTATGGCCTTGACTATAACGGCTTGGGAAGGGATTTACCAGAAGTATACCAATTAAAAACAACACAACACATGACAAATCTAGTCCTCTTTGGACCTCCAGGAGCAGGAAAAGGCACACAGGCAGAATTTTTAAAGGAAAAATACAATTTAGTACACATTTCAACAGGCGACGTGTTTCGATATAACATAAAAAACGAAACCGCTTTAGGCATGCTGGCCAAATCTTTTATGGATAAAGGCCAATTGGTGCCAGACCATGTTACCATAGACATGCTTAATGCCGAAGTAGAAAAAAATACCGATGCGAATGGGTTTATTTTTGATGGTTTTCCAAGAACCAATGCACAGGCCGAGGCATTAGATAAATTAATGGAAGAAAAAGATTCTCAGATTGATGGCATGATTGCCCTTGAAGTTGATGACGAGGTGTTGGTAAAACGTTTGTTGGAACGCGGAAAAACAAGTGGCCGCACCGACGATGCCGACGAAAATATTATAAGAAACCGCATTACCGAGTACTATAAGAAAACAGCCATTTTAAAAGAATTTTATTCGGCTCAGGATAAATTCTATGGCGTTGATGGCGTAGGCAGTATAGAAGAAATTACCCAGCGTTTAAGCAAGGTAATAGACGCGCTTTAACCGCTTTTTTTCTGCGTAAGCAGAGCTTAATTTAAAAGATTCCCGTTTTCTCGGGAAACAACTATGACAGAAGGAAATTTTGTAGACTACGTAAAACTGTATGTGTCATCGGGTAAAGGCGGAAAAGGTTCTGCCCACTTACACCGTGAAAAGTATATTGCCAAAGGCGGTCCAGACGGTGGCGATGGCGGCCGTGGCGGCAATGTTATTGTGCGGGGCAGCAAAAACCTTTGGACACTTTTCGAATACAAGTTTAAACGCCATTTTAGGGCCGGCCATGGTGGCGATGGTGGCAAGCAACGCAGCACAGGTGCCGACGGGGAGGATGTGTACATGAATGTGCCTTTAGGTACCGTAATTAGAGACAAAGCAACCAACAAGGTGCTTTTCGAAATTACCGAAAATGGCGAGGAAAAAATTATTGCCCAAGGCGGAAAAGGTGGTCGTGGGAATTGGCATTTTAAAAGTGCTACCAACCAAACCCCGCGTTATGCACAACCGGGCATTCCTGGAGAAGAAAAGGAGATTATTCTAGAGTTAAAAGTTCTGGCCGATGTTGGTCTTGTTGGTTTTCCAAATGCCGGAAAGTCAACTTTGCTCTCTGTCGTTACCGCAGCAAAGCCAAAAATTGCCGATTATGAGTTTACCACCCTAAAACCTAATTTGGGTATTGTAAAACACCGCGATTACCAAACGTTTGTTATGGCCGACATTCCCGGAATTATAGAAGGGGCTGCTGAAGGAAAAGGATTGGGGCATTACTTTTTACGTCATATCGAGCGTAATTCTACGTTGTTGTTTTTAATTCCTGCCGATGCCGAGGATATTAAACAACAATACGACATTCTGTTGAACGAACTAAAGCGCTACAACCCCGAAATGCTGGATAAAAATAGATTTATCGCCATTTCTAAAAGCGACATGTTAGATGACGAGCTAAAGGCAGAGCTAAAAGCCGAACTGGATAAAACACTGCCTGTAGAATATATGTTTATCTCATCGGTGGCACAGCAAGGTATTACGGCATTAAAAGATAAACTTTGGGAAATGCTTAACAGCTAAACTTAAAAACGGTGAGGGAGTTTGTTAAACGCGTAGTTGAACTTAACGATAACAGCCTAAGCAAGTGGTTTGCCTTTGGCATTCAAGTCTTAATTTTCTTATCGGTAATCGCCTTTACCGTAGAAACGCTTCCCGATTTAAAACCACAAACAAGAACCATTCTCCGCTCTATAGAGGTGGTTACCGTGATTATTTTTTCTTTGGAATACCTGCTACGTATCTATGCGGCCGATAACAAGCTTAAATTTGTATTTAGCTTTTATGGCATTATCGATTTATTGGCCATTTTGCCATTTTATCTGGCTTTTGGTTTCGATTTAAGGTCGTTGCGAGCCTTACGGTTTTTAAGACTCTTTAGAATTTTAAAGCTGGTACGTTATAATAAGGCAATCGCGCATTTTACCCGCGCTGTAAAATCGGTAAAAGAAGAGATTGTACTGTTTGTAGTGGTAACCATGATTTTAATTTACTTTGCGGCAGTAGGGATTTACTATTTCGAAAATCAGGCACAGCCCGAAAATTTCTCATCGATTTTCGATAGCTTGTGGTGGGCTATCATAACCCTAACAACTGTGGGGTATGGCGATGTTTACCCAATTACCGTAGGCGGGCGGGTATTTACATTCTTAATTTTAATGATTGGTCTTGGTATTGTAGCCATTCCTACTGGAATTATTTCTTCTGCCTTAACAAAATCACTAGACGAAAAAAAGTAATTATCTACCCCTGAATATCTGGTATTAAAACCCTTTCAGAACGCTTAAATTATAGCTATCTTTATGGCAATAAGCCTTTGGGCGGTTTAATGTTAGTCATGTTATGAAGTACGCTGTGTTTTTGTTGCTGTTGGCAATGGTGTCTTGTGCACCCATTAAAGTAGCCTATGATTTTGATGAAACGGTAACATTTTCACAATACAGAAGTTATAACTATTATTCTAATAGCGAATCGGGCTTAAGCGAGCTGGACAACAAGCGGTTGTTACAGCTGCTAGATGAAACCTTACAACAACGCGGATTTTCACTATCAGATACGCCAGATTTTTACATTGCCATTCAAAGCAGTACCTATCAAACACCCAATAGAAGCAGCGTGGGAATTGGTATAGGTAGCAGTGGCCGAAATGTGGGTGGTGGCATATCAATAGGTGTGCCCGTTGGCGAAGCCAATGTAACCAGAACCATTCAGTTTGATTTTGTAGATGAAGACGGGAGCGGCCTATTTTGGCAAGCTGTTAGCGAAAGTGCTTTTAATCCAAACGATTCTCCCGAAAAACGAACGGCACAATTACAGGCTATAGTAGAAAAAGTACTCGAGGGATTTCCGCCTAAACAGTAATCCTGCAATCTTAAGAAATTATAGGGCTGTTTGGGTTTTTCATTTTGTAACTTTGATAAAAAATAAGACCATATGGAAACTACAACACATAAAGTTGCCTTAATTACGGGCGGCACAAAAGGCATTGGTTTTGGCATAGCCAAAGCTTTATTAGACCAAAATATTAATGTCGCCATTACCAGTAGAAGCAGCGCCAAAGCCCACGAAGCGGCTGGCAAGCTTAATGCACAATCTAAAACCGATGCTAAGGTGTTTGGCTTAAAAGCCGATGTGCGCAGTTTAAAAAGTCAACAGGAAGCCGTTAACGATGTTTTAAAGGAGTTTGGGCAATTGGATATTGTTGTTGCTAATGCCGGGTTAGGACATTTTGCAAGCATTGAGGACATAACGCCAGAACAATGGCAGGAGACCATAGACACCAATTTAACAGGGCCATTTAACACCATAAAAGCCAGCGTTGATGCCCTTAAAAAAAGCAAGGGGTACTACATTACCATTTCCAGTTTGGCAGGTACCAATTTTTTTGCCAAGGGTTCTGCCTATAATGCCAGTAAATTTGGGTTAACAGGCTTTACACAAGCGGTCATGTTAGATTTGAGACAGCAGGGCGTTAAGGTGAGTACCATTATGCCGGGATCGGTATCGACTTATTTTAACGGTAACGAGCCTAGTGATAGCGATGCTTGGAAAATTCAGAGTGAGGATATTGGCGAGCTTGTGGTTGATTTAATTAAAATGAATCCACGAACTTTGCCCAGTAAAATAGAAGTTAGGCCAAGTATACCGCCAAGTAAATAAAAAAAATCGGTTTCATTTTGAAACCGATTTTTTTTATGGTTAATTTTTAACCGAAATCCTAACACCTTCACTATGGCTACTAAACTCTGGAGCATACATGCTTTGTATGGTGGTTATACCATTGCTCATAACACCGGCGTTGTTCACGCGTAAATCGTATTCAAACACATAAATGCCTTTGGGTAAGTAGTCGAAAAAGAAATTGGTGCTGGCATCTTTGGTGCTTTCGTAATAGCCTAAACCATCCTGCCATTTGTATTGCGAGAGTACATTTACAGGTTCTAGTCCAGCTGCGCGCATGTCTTTCATATGAAGAAATTCCATGTCGCGATCGCTTCGTAATTCGATATGCACACGTACCAAGTCGCCAACCTTTAATGGGGTTTCGGGTGTTATTTCGGTAATCACTTCACCGGTGTCTGTATTCTTTTTCTTGAATAATTTCTTCTTCAGTTTTAAAGGCGTTTCTGCCGAGGTGATGTTATCCAAATCTTCGAAATATTGCCAGTACAATCCGCCCCAAGCTATGCCGTCGCCTTTTTTGGTTAGGGTTACGTTGGCCATATTGGGTGTAATTTCCGAAGCCTCCCAAGAGGTTTTGTAATAGCCTGTTCCAGCTTCAACGGTTACATTGTCTATTTTTGAAGGTTCAAGTGGCTCGCCACCAACCCAAACAGCAACGGCATCTGTAACGCTTAACCAATCGCTGCCTTGTAATAACAGGGCATAAACCGCATTGGCAGTGGCTTTGGTGGTTTCCCATTTATTGGTTTGTTTGTTTTTAAGCAGCCAGATTTTTAGGTTGTCGATGGTTTCGAGGTTTTCCACTTCACTCTGAAAAATGGTGCCAACTTCAGAAAACGCTTCAATCATTAGAGCTTGGGTTTCTATAGGGGCCTGATGCCAATACCATGAGGCTGTGTTTGCTTTCCAGTACATGCCCAATTCGTCGTTGGTAATGCTATTTTCTTTTAGCGATTTTAAAATGCTTTCGGCTGTCTTATCATCCTGCATTCTATGGGTAATTAGTGCCATTAAGCCTTTGGAGTATAACGAGCGTTTTAACCAATACGTTTTAATTTGCGCGTGGTAGTATTGGGTAATGTCTTGCACTTCTTTTGAGGATTTAATTTCTGGGAAGAAGCTTCGCATATACAAATAGTGCAATTGGGTATAGCTTAGGTGGTCTTTGCTTAAATCGACATTTTTGTTGTATTTGGTCAAGTTTTTATACTCGGTTACAAATTCTGAATCGAGATAGGCAATGGCTTTGTTAATCATAGATGTCTCGACTGCGCCCGACGTAACATTGAGGTGCTTTAAATGCCCGAATCCAGCAATGATGTGTTGGCTGATAAAACGGTTTGGTCGCCCGCCGTTAAACCATGGCCAAGCTCCATTGTCCATTTGGTTTTGCTTTAATTTTTGTAAGGTGTTTTGTAGCTCGTCAGTCATTTTGTTGAGGTCAAACAACAAGGCAATGCGTTTTTTCTGTTCGGTTTCGCTTTGGGCATCGCGCAGCCAAGGGGTTTCTTGAATGAGTATGTTTTTTAAATCCTCGTTCTTTTCAAGATTGCTAATAAGCGCATCTTGAGCCCCCCATTGCTTAAAGACCTCTTGAATTCTTGGGTTGTTATTTGCAATATGACTTGCCAAGGCATTAGCGTAATATCGGCTAAAGGTTTGCTCGTTGCAATCGTACGGATATTCCATTAAATACGGCAACGCCTGAACCGCATACCAAGCCGGGTTGGAAGTCATTTCTAAAGTTAATTTATGATGCTTTAAGGTTGTAGAACTTGTCGAGGCCAATTTGTCTAGCGTAAAGGTTCTGGTCTCGTTGCTTTTTATCCACATGGGTAAGGTTTCGGTTACCAACATGCGGTTTGACAATACTGGCAACGCATTTTGTTCACCATCGCTAAAATCACCGGCTTTGGCTACAATTTTGTATTGCAGGGCATTTACGGTTTCAGGAATGGATAAATCCCAAGAGACTTGGGTGTTTCCATGTTGTTCAACAGAAAAGTTCTCAACGGCATTCGAACGGATTATCGATTCGGTAATGGCTTTTCCTGTCATGGCATCGAGCAATTGCAATTGTGCTTGTCCGGATAGGGGGGTGTCGGATAGGTTGGCAATTTTAGTACTTATGGTAATCTTATCGCCATGGCGTAAAAAACGCGGGGTATTAGGCATGACCATGAGTTCTTTTTGGGTCACGGTTTCTAGACTGGTTACAGTGCTTTCCAAAGTTTTGGTATGTGCCAAAAGTTGCAGTTTCCATTGGGTTAAGGCTTCTGGTGTGGTGAAACTAAAACTTACATTGCCATCTTTGTCTGTGAGCAATTGCGGATAGAAGAAGGCGGTTTCCTGCAGGTTTTTGCGAGTTTGTATTTGAGTAAGTTGGCTTAACCCTTGTTTGGTTGTGATAATTATTACACCGTTTTCCCCTTTTTCACCATATAGTGCTGTGGCTTCAGAGCCTTTTAAAGCTTTGATGCTCAAAATATCATCTTCTGAGATGTTTGCGAGACTAGTAGTTGGTTGACCATCAACAATAAATAATGGAGATGTTTTGTTATCATTAATATTAGAGCTGCCTCTTAAAATAATCTTAGTGTTGTTGCCTGGTTGTCCATTATTAGTTACAATATTAATACCTGCAATTTTTCCTTCAAGTGCTTGAGCAAAATTAGTATTGGCAGCTTCTTCATCCATTTCAGCCTCTTGTACTTCTTCTGCAACCATTTCGTTTATGGCAATGCCAGATGCTTTGCTACGTAACATTTGGTAGCGGTTTCCACCAAAATGTAGTCCAAACCAATTTAGCTGACTGTATTGTTGTAAGGGGTAGTTGGCACGCAAGCGGTCTTGGTTGTAAACCTTAAATCCATTAACTGCAAAACTTAAATGGGCATTTCTGCGCAAATACGAATTGTAAATAGGCTGCTGCAACGGACTAAAACGCCAATCATGCGGTTTAAATTGATCCAAGGATTTATCGTACATGCTAGCCAAAAGCTCGGCCGATACTTGCTCGCCTTTTGGGCCTTTTATTTTAAAGTTCCAGGTTTCCTTTTGGCCCGGTTGTAATTTATCCCTAAAAGTTGTGGTTTCAATTTCCAAATCGGTTTTAGGGTAGGGCACAGCAACCATTTTGGTGCCAGAGCCAAAACTATTAGCAAAAGCATAACTATAATGTATAGCAAAACCGCCCAGATCGTTTTGGGTTACTGGAACGGAAATGGTTTTCTTTTGGTTGCTAAGTGTAATAGTTTCGGTTTTTACAAGCTGTTTGTTTTTTTCGATAGCAAGGGTAACCACCATATTTTTAGCTGAAGTGCCTAAAGTAATATGGACTCTGTCGTTAGGTTGATAGCTCGATGTGTCGGTTGTGATGCTAAATAATTGATTATCGGCCAAGGTTTTGTCTGTGTTGCTGTACAGTGTTGTTTGGGTTTGGTCTTTTACCGTTTGCCCAAATGCGTCCTGAGTTTCCAATGTAATAAGGTATGCGCCAGAGGCCCAGTTTTTAAGCCTTCCCAACGGCAATTCCTTGGTGTTTTCGGTGTTGAAAGTTTTTTCGAATACCAACGGTCCTTTTTCCCAATTTTTTTGGTCGCTTTCATTGGCATAGGCCTCGTGCGGGAATTTGTTTATAAAATCTTCTTTTGAAATGTCCTGATAATCTGGTGCATTCCAAGGCCGTGGTCTTAGCACACGATCTGGGGCGCTTAGTTTGTATATTTTTATATTGCCTGTTGCAGGAACAAATGCCCCATTTAGGTTTTTGGTGTTAATAGTAAGTTGGTGCTTGCTGTTTGTTTTGTCTAATGCGGTTTCAATCAAAACTTCAGCTGTTAATGCGTGGTAGCCAACATTTACCAGGGTTGTGGCGCTTCGGGTTTCACCATTAATATCGGTTACATCGGCGGTAACCTCATATTGAAATGTGGGTAGGTCGTCTTTGTTTACACTTTGGTCGGGCAGTGCTTTAAACACAATGTCGAACGCACCATTCTTATCGGTGGTGGTTTCGCCATGAGCAATTTCTTGTGGCTCGCTATTAAACCATGGTCTAGACCAATAGTACCATCTTGGGAACTGTACTTTTCTGTGCACGCGATAGACCACTTTAGCCTGACTAATGTTACTGCCGGCATACGCTTTGGCGGTGCCATGTACTGTAACCGAATCGTTTATTTTAAAGGTCTCTGTAATGGGGTTGAAATTGGTTTCAAATTTTGGACGCTTGTATTCTTCAACCGAAATGTTGGCATAAGCGTATTCACCACAAAACATATCCAAGCTGTAATTTCCAGTGAGTCCAGTGTTTGGTAAAATAAATTCTCCAGAAACCGAACCGTAATCGTTGGTTTTTAAGAGCAATTCACTAACCACCTCACCATTAACGTTTTTAAGCCTAATTTTAGCTGCCTGTTGTGGGTTTACTAGAGTTTTGCCGTCTTTTGTAATGGTGCTAATGCCTTTAAAATACACTGTTTGGCCTGGTCTGTAAATGCTCCTATCTGTAAGTAGGAAGCCTTTGTATTGTGCTGTGTTGTCTTGATTGTTGTTACGGTAGTTGTACAAATAGAAGCTGCCAAAGTGGGCCGTTGTACCCCCATGTTCTACATTAATGTTAACATCTCTAAGGCGCTCGTTAGGTTGTTTGCTTCTGTTAAACAACCCTTGGGGATCGGTTGTATAAGTTTCATTAAAGGTACGACCGTTATAATTTTTTAAATAGGTTAATGTTATGTTGGCACCGCTTACAGGTTGCCCGTTACGGCGGTCGATAACTTGAAAACGATGCTGTAGGTCATCGCTTAATTCTACAACCGCAAGGTTGGTAATTTGAACGGTTTGTGTTGCAAATATTTTGGACTTATTGTTTACCGATGCTACAACAATGTAGTGTCCATTTTCTAGTTGCGGTAGAGGAACTTCTGTACTGTGAAACTGGTAGTCGTTTTCGTTTTTTAAGGTCGCGTTCCACTGTTTTTTAAGCGGTAATTTATTAATAAATGCCCGTTTTTTATCTTCTCCATAAAGTTTATCGAAGGCTTGTATTTGCGAAAAAGAGGCGTTGTATACTTTAAAATCTAGAGTGTTTAAGTTTTTATAACGCACCAAAACTTTAGCAAGGGTGTGAGGTGGAAGTTGTTTTTCTGAAGTAATTTGAAGCTGTTCGTTTAAAATCTGTTCCTTTAACACCTCAAGCTTTTTAGCAGCACGACTTTTAGGAAACGCAAAGATGTAATTGTTGCAAATGGTTAAGGCTTCTTTTAGGGCCCATCTGGCTTCTGTCTTGGTTTTTGGGTTGTAATCAGCGCCTTGTTGTTTTAGGATTTTGGCTTTTTCAAATGCATACAAACCAGAAATGGGTTGCCCTTTGTATTGTGCTATATTTTGGTCGAGTGTTTTTAAAAGCGGAGTGTCTTTATTGGTGAAAACACTAGCATTGTATACAAAATTTAAACGTTCAATATCTACTTCAACTAGCGCTTCGTGAGAATTTCTTTTTAAATGAAATTGGGTAAGATCCTGATACAGTTTTAAGGCATTAAGCTGAAGTGAAGTGGAATCTTTTGAGCTGATGTTAAGTTTTGAGAATTCGTTGGCGGTAGCTAAAAACTGCGGCTTGTCAAGCTCAAATTTGTAGGCTGGTTTGCTAATGCTGTTTTCATCGGTTTTATAAAACGCCAATGCATTGTGAGCTAAAATATCGTAAAGGGTTGGCCGATACGTTTTAGAGTTTTTGGCGGTTGTTAGAATGGTTTCAAAATGGTCGATACTTACGTTTTGCAAATCTTTTGAAGCACCTAATGAGTTTTGGTAATAGCACTGTATTTCTTCAAACAAGGTTTGCAGATCCCAAGTTCTAAAGTCGGTCTTGTCAATCTTTTCTTCGGTTTTGGTACGGTTGTAAAACGCCCATCTGTTTTGCTCAAAATATTGCCAGTACAAGGTGGCAAGCATATTTTCCAGTACGGCTTTGGTGGATAATGGGCTGTTGGAAATGTCGCTTTTAAAGCTTTCTATAATGTTTAATTGCGCGTCTTCCTCGAGAATTAAGGCATATTTGCTTTTAAACAGCAAGGTTTTTATGTGTTGGGGCTGGTTGCCTTCTTTTTTGGCCAAGGCTTCAATTTGTTCAACGGTTTTTAAGGCCGATTTTGGTAGGCCTTTAGTATCAAAATGAGCCACTTGTTTCCAAAGCGATTGGTAGTTGTCTTGGGCCTGGGAGGTGTGCGCGAAAAGTATAATCATTAAAAGTGCTGTAAGGTGTTTCATAGGTGTTATTTTCTTCAAAGCTACATTCAAAATGTATTCCAAAATAGCGGCAATGGGGTAAAATGTGGTTTTGAATGAGTGAAGTTAGCCAAATTTTGAGTAATCTTGAAAAAGCAATCTTTTAATTTCTAAAACTTAATATGCTGCGGTTGGTCATTTTTTTGTTGTGCACGTTTCCAGCTTTTGGGCAGGCAGCACTTGAGGATATTTCTAGCCTTATTGAAAAGAAACAGTACCTCATGGCAAAAGAACAGGCCGAGGAGCTTGTGGTTTCTTATCCAGAAAACGCAAAGTTGTATGAGCTTTTAGGAGATGTTTACAGCCATTTAAAAGATTGGGATAAGGCTATTGACGTTTACGAAAATCTTGTAGCTTTAGACCCCTACAGTGCTGCTTATCATTACAAATACGGTGGTGCATTGGGAATGAAAGCCCAATCGGTTAGTAAACTTCGCGCCTTGGTAATTATTGGCGATGTGGAAACCGCTTTTTTAAAGGCCGCCAAATTAGATTCAAACCATATTGATGCGCGATGGGCCTTGGTATACTATTATTTACACGTTCCCGGACTTGTAGGCGGAAGCACCACAAAAGCCCTGGTATATGCCAAGGAGCTATTGGCCTTGTCGCCTGTAGATGGGCATTTGGCTTTGGGGCAGGTATATGGTTATAAAAAGGATTTTAAAAATGCCGAAACCCATTACAAGCAGGCTGTAGCTGTTGGTGGGAGCAAAACCTGTTACACCCATTTGGCCAATTTGTATGTAACTTTTAAAAAATACCCATTGGCCATTGACACCTTACAGGAGGCTTACAATAAGCTGGGGGATTCCCATTTTTTACACCGAATTTCCGAAGTAAAAGCTAAAATGGATTAAGCCTTTTTGGGCTTCATGCTTCCAAGAAAAACCTATATCTTTGGGAATTCAATCTCAAGTTTTATGAACGTACATTTTATCGCTATTGGTGGTGCTGCCATGCACAATTTAGCCATAGCATTGCACAATAAAGGGTATCAGGTAACAGGAAGCGACGATACGATTTTCGATCCCTCTAAATCGCGCTTGGAAGCCAAAGGATTATTGCCAAACGAATTTGGGTGGTTTCCGGAGAAAATTACAACCAAGCTCGATGCCATTGTGTTGGGCATGCACGCCAAGGCCGATAACCCCGAATTGCTGAAAGCCCAAGACTTAGGGTTGAAAATTTATAGCTATCCAGAGTTTCTTTACGAACAGTCCAAAGATAAAACCCGCGTTGTTATTGGTGGTAGCCATGGTAAAACCACCATTACTTCTATGATTTTGCACGTTATGAACTACCACAATCGCGATGTCGATTTTATGGTTGGCGCACAACTAGAAGGCTTTGATGTGATGGTAAAACTAACGGAAGCAAACGATTTTATTGTTTTGGAAGGCGACGAGTATTTAAGTTCGCCCATAGATAGACGCCCAAAATTCCATTTGTACAAACCCAACATTGCTTTGTTAAGTGGCATTGCCTGGGATCATATTAATGTGTTTCCTACCTATGAAAACTATGTGGAGCAATTCAAGATTTTTGTCGATAGCATTGTACAAGGCGGCAGCATTAACTACAACGAGGAAGACGATGAAGTAAAACGTGTGGTAGAAGCCAGTGAAAACCCGATTAGAAAAATAGGATACCACACCCCAGAGTATGTTATCGAGCACGGCGAAACCCTTTTGGAAACTTCGGAAGGTCCTATGCCCATAGAGATTTTTGGAGCGCATAATTTGAATAATCTGGCAGGCGCCAAATGGATTTGCCAGCATATGGGCATTGACGAAGACGATTTTTACGAAGCCATTGCTACCTTTAAAGGTGCTAGCAAACGCTTAGAGAAAATAGCCGAAAGCCCTACAAGTGTTGCTTACAAAGATTTTGCCCATTCGCCCAGTAAGGTAAAGGCAACCACCACAGCCTTAAAAGAACAGTATCCAGAGCGCACTTTGGTGGCGTGTTTGGAATTGCACACTTACAGCAGTTTAAACGCCGAGTTTTTAAAGGAATACAAAGGCGCCTTAGCTGCTGCCGATGTTGCTGTGGTGTTTTATTCGCCACATGCTGTTGAAATAAAAAAACTAGAGGCCATTACCCACGAGCAAATTGCCCAAGCCTTTGAACGTGACGACTTGATTATTTATACCCATCCAGAGGATTTTAAAAACTATTTGTTTTCGCAGGATTTTAACGACAAGGCTTTGTTGCTGATGAGTTCAGGTAACTATGGAGGCTTGGATTTTGATGCCGTGAAAGCTGTTGTGACGAAAGTTTCCTAGGAAATCACAAACAGACACCGTTTGCTGAAGGGGTATGTCCTTTATCGTTAAAATCATTTAATGCAGTTCGTTTTTTTCAACTAACAACCAAATTAAAGAATCCGGTTTAAAAGTAACTCAATACTTTCCCGATGCCGTTTCATCAGTTCTTGTGTTGCCAATTCAAAATCTTCTTTGTTGCGGTTTTGGGAGAGTTTAAACTTGCCTTCCCAATGCGAAATGGTTATCTCAAACCCTTTTACGTAGGGTAAATAGGCTTCCATTTTTGGGTCGTTGGCTTTTAGCACATAGGCATTTTCAGGCTCTAAAAAAGTGGTCATGTCAAGCATACTTTGCTTAATGGCTTCTGGAGTTTCAATTGCAGTAGCGCTACCTTTTAAGTGTACTTTTACATAGTTCCAGGTTGGGAGTTGCTCGGTTTTGTATATGCTGGGTGAAATGTAACATTGCGAACCAGAAAATATTACGGTCACCGGTTGATTGTTTTGTAATACCTCTGCTTGGGGGTTAAATTTATCCAAATGCCCAACAAGTTTACCGTTTTTATAAATAAGCGGTAAATGCGTAACAAGCGCTTCGTTGTCTTTTACCGAAATAACTGTAGCCAAAGGGAATTGCTGTATGACAGCAAGCATATGGTCTTTGTTATCGTCTTGATGGATTTTTGGAGGATAAGCCATTTACACATTAAATTGTTTTAAATGATGGTCTAAGTGTTTGTATTGCATTTGGCCCCATTGTGAGCGGGTAAAATTACCAAACATGGGGTGTGGAGGCCATTGCTCTTGTCCTTTTTTAAGATGAAATTTATCAATCTCATTCAAAAGATTTTCTTTTTCGACATGAAACACCTTGCCATTGCTTACAACAAATTCCTTAGCTGTTGGCAGTCCTTGTTTCCAAGGTTTGTTGTTGTATAGCGAAGTTTTCACCAAAGAAAACACAAAGCGTTTTAGGGCATTGGGCTTTTTTAGTTTTAAATCGCCAAGAGCAACTTGTAGCGGGAATTGGCAATGTGCCAGCATTTGCGCGGCGTTCATTTGTCCCCACTGTGGTGGGTTGTTAGGGCTTAATTGGTTTAAACGGGATTTTATTTCAGAAACGGCTTCTTCAGAAAATAAGGATTTCATACTAGGGTTGAATAAATTAAAATTGCTTCTGAAAGTTACAATATTTATCTTTATAAAATGACCAATAAACCCAACTCGTTTTCCATTAAACACTGGAACCAAGATGACCAACCGCGCGAAAAGCTTCGCGATAAAGGCAAAGCGGCATTAAGCGATGCAGAGCTGGTGGCTATTCTTATTGGGTCTGGCAGTCGTGACGAAAGTGCTTTAGAGCTTTGTAAACGCATACTGGCCAGTGTTGACAATAACTTAAACGAACTGGGCAAACTGTCCTTAAACCAACTAATGGCGTTTAAGGGCATAGGCGAGGCCAAGGCCATAAGCATTGCTGCTGCTATGGAGCTGGGCAGACGTCGTAGGGGAGAGGAGGCCTTGGAACGAAAAAAAATTACCTCCAGCCTTTCGGTATACGAACTTATGCAACCCATTATCGGTGAGTTACCACACGAAGAGTTTTGGATTGTTTATTTAAACAATTCCAATAAAGTCTTACAAAAACTGCAATTGAGCAAAGGCGGAATTACAGGAACTTTGGTCGATGTACGATTGGTCATGAAAACGGCTTTAGCATGTGGTGCAACCGCTATTATTTTAGCACATAACCACCCGTCGGGAACACTAAAACCCAGTACGGCCGATAAACAAATTACCCAAAAGTTAAAACACGCCGGGCAAAGTTTGGATATAAAGGTGCTGGACCATCTTATCGTAACCGAAAATGCTTACTTTAGCTTTGCCGATGAAGGTCTGTTGTAAACCCGTTTCATGCTGTTAGTTTATACCCATAAAATCACCCCCCGTTTAACGTATGCTTTTAAGCATATTTGTACCCGTATTTTGGGGGTTCGGGTGGCATTTACAACTAAAATAGAAGAGTTTATTGCCCACGATAGCATGAAAATGTCTTATAGTAGACAGGCTTTAGGCAATGAGGTTTTTGTTAAAAGCCATGAATTGCTATTTGAACAAGGCCTATCGGATTTTGAAACCCATGTACAGGATTGGGATGATACCAAGGGGTTTTTTTCTACCTCTGAAAAAAGCAGTTTACCTTTCGATATTTTTGCCGCTGCCTTTTATTTGCTAAGTCGGTATGAAGAATATTTGCCTCATGTTAAGGATGATTACGGGCGGTTTCCTGCTACCGAAAGCCTAGCATATAAGCACGATTTTTTACATCAACCGGTTGTTGATATTTGGGCCTACAAACTAAAGGTGGTGTTACAAAAGCAATTCCCAGATTTCGAGTTTCCGGATAAATCATATGAGGTAAGCCCGATTATTGATGTGCCGGCGCCGTATCATTACCAACTTAAAGGTGTTTTAAGGAGTACAGGGGGCGTTATAAAAGATTTGTACGCCCTTAAGATTAAAGATTTGTACCATCGTTTTTTGGTGTTGTTTGGGTTAAAACACGATCCCTACGACACCTTTAAATACATCCTAAACAAACAAAAACAGTACGATTTTAAGTTTCTGTTTTTCTTTTTAATAGGGGATTATTCTACTTACGATAAAGGAATAAGTGCTCAAAAAAAACGCTATGTGTCGCTCATTAAGCACGTTGGTGATTACTGTAAGGTTGGTCTAAAAACATCGTATTTTGCCATAGAGGATGTGTCGATTTTAAAGAAAGAGAAAAAAACTATGGAGGCCATTTTAAACACCTCTTTGTTGGCCTCTAGGCAATCGTTTTCCAAGCTTAATCTGCCAGAATCCTATCGTAATCTTGTAGAGTTGGAGGTTTTAGAAGATTATACCATGGGGTATGTTAATCACATAGGATTTCGTGCCGGAACATGTACTCCGTTTTTCTTTTTCGATTTGGATTATGAGATACAAACTCCTTTAAAAATCCATTCGTATCACCTTATGGATTACGCCCTATTAAAAACAGCCTCCCAATTGGATAAGAAAAAGGTGCTGCATGAAATAATAACAAGCATTAAGGCTGTTAATGGCACGTTCGTTCCTGTGTTCCATAACTATACATTTAGCGATTTGGAACGCTGGAAGGGGTTTAAAGAATTATTTAATATAATACTGAAATCGCAAGATGAAAATTAAAAATATTACAGACATTTTTTTCGATTTGGACCATACGCTATGGGATTTTGATAAGAACTCCAAGCTAACGTTTGACAAGATTTTTAGAATGCATGACGTTCAAATCAATTTAGATGAGTTTATTGAACATTATGAGCCTATAAACCTGCAGTATTGGAAACTGTACCGCGATGAAAAAATTGACAAGGCGTATTTGCGCTTTAATAGATTAAACGACACCTTTAAGCGTTTGGGCTTTAAGGCAGATAGCACTTTAACGCACAAGCTTTCGCAAGACTATATTTCCCATTTAACAACATTCAATCACCTTTTTAAAGATGTGTTTTATATTCTGGAATACCTTCAGGAAAACTATAGATTGCACGTTATAACCAATGGGTTTAACGAGGTGCAAAAACGGAAATTAAAAAATGCCAATATTGATCATTTTTTCCATACCGTAACCGATTCGGAGTCGGTTGGGGTAAAAAAGCCCAATGCTAAAATTTTTAACTATGCGTTACAGCAAGCACAGGCAAAACCTAGCACCAGTATTATGATAGGTGATAATTTAGAAGCCGATATAGAAGGGGCTTTAAATGCTGGTATAGATGCCATTTGCTTTAACGTTCATAATGCAAAAATAGATGGCAGTATAAAACAAATTACTCAGTTACACGAGTTGCAGCACTATCTATAAATCTACTATATTTACAAAAAAAACACCTATGAGAAAGCACTTTTTATTAGCCATAGCCTTATTTGTGATAACGACTGTTACGTATTCGCAGGCCAGTATGAACGCCTACAAATATGTGGTTGTTGAGAGCAAGTTTGACTTTTTAAACGAAGCCGATGCATACCAGCTTAATTCGTTGGCCAAATTTTTATTTGAAAAGTATGGGTTTCATGCTGTAATGTCTGGCGCAATAATCCCTGAGGATTTAGCAAAAAATAATTGTTTAGGTATGACCTCTAAGGTTACAAAAGAACGCAGTCTTTTAAAGACCAAGCTAAAGGTCGAGCTTAGAGATTGCCATGGCCGGTTGTTGTTTACCAAGACAGGAACGAGTTCGGAGAAAGCCTATAAGGTTGCCTATAATTTGGCATTACGCGAGGCTTTTACGTCTTTCGAGGATGTACATTATGCTTATAAACCAACCCCCGATAGTTTAGAAGCAAAAGACGCACCACAGAAAACCGTTTCGGCACCTGCAGATGTGGCCGGTGTTACAGCAGTAGCAGCTGCAAAAGCACAACCTGCTGCAGAAGTAAACTTAGGAGAACTGTATGCTCAGGAAATTGCGGGAGGCTATCAATTGGTCGATAAAACGCCAGCTGTTGTTATGGTTTTATTGGCTACGCCAAAGTCCGATGTGTTTATGGTAGACGGCAAAAACGCCATCGTTTACAAGGCAGAGGATGGCACATGGGTTTTATCGGAGAAAATTAACGACCAAACAAAAACAACCACCCTACAGATTAAGTTTTAATAACCGTATTTCGTTTTCCAACGCTGTTTTAAAAAATCTTTTTGGGCATTTTCTCGGGCATTGTTACCAGGTGTGTAAAGGGTTGTACCCTTTATTTCCTCTGGAAGAAATTCTTGGGGCGCAAAATTATTATCGTAGTTGTGGGCGTATTTGTAGTTATCGCCATACCCTAAGTCCTTCATTAATTTGGTTGGGGCATTTCTAATGTCGAGGGGTACACTTAAATCTCCCGTTTGTTTCACTAAGGCCTGAGCGGTATTAATGGCTTGGTATGCCGCATTGCTTTTTGGTGAACAAGCCAAATAGGTGGCGCACTGGCTTAAGATAATTCTAGACTCTGGGTTTCCAATGGCTGTAACAGCCTGAAAGGTGTTATTGGCTATCACCAAAGCAGTGGGGTTGGCATTGCCGATGTCTTCGCTGGCGAGAATTAATAACCGTCTGGCAATAAATTTAACATCTTCGCCACCTTCAATCATTCTGGCCAGCCAATAGACTGCAGCATTGGGGTCGCTGCCTCGTATGGATTTTATAAAAGCCGAAATAATGTCGTAATGTTGCTCGCCAGTTTTATCGTACCTAGCAGTATTGTTTTGAACTTTGTCTAAAACCAAACGATTGGTAACAACAATCTCTTCCGATGTTTCGGAAACCACAATCAATTCAAAAATATTTAACAACTTTCTGGCATCTCCACCAGAGAGGCGTAAAAGGGCGTCGGTTTCTTTAAGGACGATGTTTTTTTTAGATAGTTGTTCATCTTTTTCCAGAGCGCGGTTTAAAAGGGCGATGAGATCGGTTTTTTCAAATGCATTTAAGATATATACCTGGCAACGGGACAATAGCGCGGGGATAACTTCAAAGCTAGGGTTTTCGGTGGTGGCGCCAATTAAGGTCACCCAACCTTTCTCTACGGCCTGTAAAAGGGAATCTTGTTGCGATTTGCTAAATCTATGAATCTCGTCAATAAACAGAATGGGGTTTTTGGTTGTAAACAGGCCCCCGCTTTGTTTGGCTTTCTCAATAACCTCTCTAATGTCTTTAACCCCAGAGTTTATAGCACTAAGCGTATAAAAAGGCCTGTTAGAGTGCTCGGCAATAATGTTGGCCAACGTGGTTTTTCCAGTACCCGGTGGGCCCCATAATATCATTGAAGGAATAATGCCTTGGTTGATATGTTTGGTTAAAATACCATTTTTCCCTACCAAATGATCCTGACTAACATAGTCTGTTAAGGATTTAGGACGTAATCGTTCTGCCAGCGGTGCGTTCATGTTGTAAAAATACAGCAAATTCGCAGGAATTGAAAACTAAAACCGACTGACAATTTATCATTATTTGTTATATTGGATTGCCTTTTGTTAAGGCTATAGGTATGAGTCGAGATGAAACATTAAAGTTTACCAACGGGGTTGTTGTATTTCCCATGCTGTTTGTGTTAATCATATGGGTGGTATTTTGGATTGAAATACGCTTTGGCGTGGATTTTACGACCTTGGGTATATACCCGCAGCGCATTTCGGGTTTAAAAGGCATTTTGTTTAGCCCATTTATACATTCCAACATCACACACTTGTACCATAATACCCTACCGCTTTTTATATTATCGGCAGCACTGTTTTATTTTTATAGAGATATTGCTTGGAAGGTCATTCTTCTTGGAATCCTGTTTTCTGGGGCAATCACTTGGAGCATTGGGAGACCTTCTTACCATATTGGGGCAAGTGGGCTTATTTATGTTTTGGCTAGTTTTACTTTTTTTAAAGGTGTTTTTGCTAAGTATTACCGGTTAATAGCCTTATCGTTATTAGTTGTGTTTCTTTATGGGAGCATGCTTTGGTATGTTTTTCCTGTGAAAGAGAACATGTCGTGGGAAGGCCATTTAGCAGGTTTGTTGGTAGGTGTAGTTTTTGCATTGGTATTTAAAAAGCACATTCCAGCTCCAAAAAAATACGCTTGGGAAGAGGCGCACTTTAATGAAGAAGATGATCCCTTTTTAAAGCATTTTGATAAAGACGGGAATTTTATTGAGGAGCTGCCAGAAGAAGATGATGGGGCAGTAGAAAGCGCCCCTCCTAAAATAAATTACATTTATAAAGAAGACAAGGATTAACGCCTTTGTCTAACCACTTCGTACAAAAAGGCCCCACACGCTACAGAGACATTTAAGGATGCGATCTCGCCAAGCAGAGGGAGTTTTGCTTTTTCATCTACAGCTTTTAAAACAGAAGGCGATATGCCTTTTCCTTCGGCTCCCATAATAAGGGCACAAGGCGTATTAAAGCTAACATCGTAAAGGGTGTTGTCTGTCTTTTCTGTAGCTGCTATAACCTTAATACCCGAAGCTTGAAGGTGGAATACGGCATCTTTAATATGATCAACTTTACAAATAGGAACTTTAAACACTGCGCCGGCACTGGTTTTAATGGTATCGGCATTTACTGGAGCGCCGCCTTTTTTTTGAATGATTATGCCATGCACTCCGGTACATTCGGCGGTTCTAATAATGGCGCCAAAGTTGCGAACGTCGCTAAGTTGGTCTAGAAGCAAAAATAGGGGGGTAGCACCAGATTCGATTACCTGCAATACCAAACTGTCTAGATCGTGAAAATCTATAGGGGAAATTTGAGCGACCACTCCTTGGTGGTTTTTTTGTGTTAAGCGGTTAAGTTTTTCTAAAGGAACAACGTTGTAGGTAATGTTCTCTTTTTTGATTAATTGGTTAAGCTCTTTAAAAAGTTCGCCCTGTAAGCCTTTTTGAACAAAAAGCTTATCGATGGTCTTCCCAGACTCTATAGCTTCGATAATCGCACGAATGCCATATATTTTTGTTTGTTTTTCCATTGGTGTAAAGGTATAAAAAAAGCGACTGAATTTTCAGTCGCTTTTTTAAGAAATAAGTTAAGACTTCTTATAACGGTGTTACCGTGTACATATGACCATCAACCACTTCTAAAGTTGCTACAGGAACAGTTCCTGAACCGTCTGCAAGCGTAAAAGATTCGTCGACAAACCCACCAGCTCCGAAAGCACCGTCAGAAGTGTTTTCGTAATGTTGGCTGTATGTAACGTTAATGGTTATAGTATCATTAGCTCCATACTGAGAAAGTACATTTTCCCACATATCAACAGCTAAGTAGTAAGTACCATCGGCTAAAACGGCAGAGTTAATGCCAATAGCCTCAGGACAAGAACCTGTTGCAGCATCGTATAATGGTACGACATTGAATGCTGAATCAAAAATTAAAAAGTCAAAATCAATATCACAAAGATCCATAATCAATTGGGTATTGTTTGGAAGCGTATAAGCAACCTCACCAGACCAATCTACCTCAAACGAGATGATGTTGTTAACATAATCGTCGGTGATTGTACCATTGAAAGCAAAATCAGCTAAGTTAAGATTACCTCTATCTGTAGCAGTAATGGTGAAGGTTTCGTCTTCTTCAACATTTCCTGTTGGGATAATCTCAACAAGAGCCGTACCAGAAGTGCTACCCGCAGGAATAATGATAGGCGATTCTATATGAATATCATCACTATTGGCTGTTCCTCCTGTTTGAGCAAGATCGATTACCACTTGAGCATTTGACGGTGCATCTAATTGTGCCGTAATGGTATACTCTAGGTTGCTTCCATTTTCAGAAACCATAATGTTGTTGTTATCTACCATTAAGGTCGCATTAACAGGGCTGTTGTTTATTAAGCTATCACCTGTTTGGTCGTCATCGCTACAAGATGCTAATAGCAATGATATAGAAGCGAAGGCTAAAATTTTATTTAAATTTCTTTTCATGTGTATCATTTTAAAAAATTAGAATGTGTTTTGTTATTGTCTTACGTAGGTAGACATGTATTCTGCCGGAGCCCAAGAAAAGAAAGCATTTGTATTTTCTAAAACTAAAATACCAGCATCTTGATCCCAAGAACCACCAACAATACAACCAATACCATAACCACCACCTTGACAGTAATCTGGACCATCGTTAGTGTTAGAAGCATCAACAACGCCTCCACAAAGTACAGCAAAACTACCAGGGTTTGTTATGTCATTAGAAGAACAGAAATTTAACAGACCACCATCAGCATGTGTTGCATACCAAGTACCATCTGAATTTGCTGAAATTTGAACAATTTCAGAAGAAGCACAAACGTTATTGGTCATTACATAGGTTCCAGTAAGGTCGTAAAAACAGTTTAATGTTAAAGCGAAACGTGAGTTTGCGTAGTAGTACTGACTACCATCATTTTTGTAAACTTTAACTTTAAATATAAAAGAATCTCCAATTCTTAAATCTTCAGATTGCATGTTAAGACCTGCTAAGAAATCATCGATAGATGATAAGGTTGCAGTAAAAGGCAAAGTAGAAGACTCGGCAACGGTAACGGCAGTATCAGCTGCACCAGAAGTATCATCACCGTTAAAGAACTTAATAAGTTCAAATTTTTGGATGTCTCCTAAAGAGCCAGATGCTTTAGTTACGTTTACAACTGCACTAGCGTCACTAATTGTTACTAATGCATCTTCTAAATCAACTCCAGCTTCTGGAGATCCATATAAACCACTACCAGCAGCAACTTCAACGTTAACCATTGCTCCTGCAGTATCTCTTCCTTCTATCACTTCTGCTTCGTCATCAGACTCGCAAGCAGTAAAGGCGCTTACAAACAAAAGTCCTAAAAGTAATTTATGTATATTTTTCATAATATTATTTTTTAAATTAAGTGATTATTAGTTTTGATCCCACCAAACTTTTGTCGTTAACTCATCACCACCTTGGTTGGCTGTAGCAGCTCCTACGTTGGCACCGTTTAATGACAATTCGTCGTTGGTATAGGTGTATCTTGTTGGAATGCTTCCTACACCCGGTTGTGGATCTACAGCAAGATCTAAATCGTTAGGGATGTCTGTTCTTCTCCACTCAGCCCAAGTCTCGTAACCTTGCATATAAGTGCTTACCCATAGTTGCTCGGCAATAGACTGGTAACCGTTATAAATTGGAGTAAAAGATCCAGCAGATAAACCATTTTGCACTAATGAAGCGTTAATACCATCCATAAAGAATGATTGTGGATCACCAGAAACACCGTGTAAAAGGGCAGCTTCTGCAAGAAGTAAGTTTACTTGTGCTGCGTTAATAAAGTATAACGGAGTGTCGTATTGCATGTAAAAATCACCAATTTCAGAAACAACACCTGCACCGTAACCAGATAATCCTGGGTTAATGTAACCTGCTGGTTTTCCAACATAGTCTCCATCGGCATTAGGGTTGGCGTAAACAGCCAATCTCGGGTCACCAGCAGCTAACATGTGATCTACAAGTGCTTCTCCCATACACCATTCGGCTTCACGGCCATTTAAAACGATATCGTAGTAAGGGTTTGCGTTTGGCGCATTCTCTGTTTCAAATGCAATAAAAGCATTGTCAGCAGTAGTTGTAATTAGGTTTCCTGAGTTAGCCATTGCTTGTATTGCAGACGCATCAAACAAATCGGTATCAGAAACACGCATCATGGCTCTAAACTTAATAGAGGTTGCGAATTTTAACCATTTAGCGGTGTCGCCTCCGTAAATTAAATCTTGACCACCATCTATGCTACCAGCACCAGAATTAAAATGAGCAATGGCTGTATCTAACATATCGAAGATTTGTACATATACATCTCTTTGCGCATCGTATTTAGGTGTAAAGTTTCCTTGGTCACCTTGGTTGGCCTCAGAGGCAGGAATATCTCCAAAAGCATCGGTTAACGTTTGTAAGGCAATAGCTTTTAATGTTAAAGCGGCACCTTGTACAGCTCTGTTACCAGCTTCACCTGCTAAACGGTTCATTTCGTCTGCATCTGCGATAACGCTGGCATACATGGTATTCCAAAAAGCGTTAAGTGCAGATAAACGTGGGAAATATCTGTCGGCATCGTTGTATATTGGCTTAGAAAGGTGTTGTGGCCATGTAGCCGCACACTCTCCAGAGGCGAAATAATCGTAAACCTGGTTAAGGAGGGTTCGTTCTATATACCCTAACTGTAAATCCTCACTAATTTCTACAGGGTCGTTAGGGTTTGTATTTACTTCATCGAAGTCGCCATCACAAGCCGTAAACATAGGGAATACGACCATTATGGCTAAAGCATATTTAAATAAATTTTTCATTTTCATCTCAATTAAAATTTAACATTAAGGTTAACACCAATTGTACGAGTAGAAGGTGTTTGAGCGTACTCTAAACCTTGCTGACCTACATCTGTACCAAAAGCAGTTTCTGGATCGATGTGTGGCGCTTCTTTATAAAGAATAGCTAAGTTACGTACATTAACACCTAAAGAAATAGATTGTACTCCTGTGTTTTGTAACATTTTGCTTGGTAAGCTGTAGCTAAGTGATAATTCTCTCCACTTCACAAAAGAAGCATCGTAAACAGAAGACTCAGCAATGTTTTGGCTATAAGCAGTAGAGTAGTAAGATTGCGCATCAACAACAACGTTGTTTTGTACATAACCACCGTTACCATCAGACATAACACCTACACCTACAACACCAGTTTCTCTACCTACTAAGGTTTCTTCAAGAACCCCGGCTAAGTTACCCCATGTATTGGTTTGTGAATATACTTCACCACCCATTTTAACATCGAATAAGGTACGGAAGTTAAAGCCTTTAAATGAGGCATTAATTCCTAAACCTCCAGTCCAATCTGGTTGTGAGTTACCTAATATTTTGTAATCACCAGCTACAGGTAAACCGTTTTCGTAAAGGATTTGTCCATTAGGACCTCTTTCAAAAGAAGGGCCGTAAAGCACACCAATAGGCTCGCCATTTCTAGCTTGTGAATCTACGTTCCATAAGCTACCGTTTGTAAGGTTAAGTACTCCACTACCTTCAATGTTGCTTACTTCGTTATCGTTTTTACCAAAGTTAATGTCAACACCTAAGTTAAGGCCGTTACCTTGGTTTTTAATAATGTCTGCTCCAACAACAAGCTCAATACCTTTGTTAGTTATGGTTGCAGCATTTTTCCATACGTTGGTATAACCAGAGGCCGCAGAAACTTCTAGAGGCATAATTACATCGTTGTTTTCTTTGTCGTAGTATGTAAAGTCTAAACGCAATCTGTTAGATAAGAAACGGGCGTCTACACCAAACTCCATAGCAGTTTCTCTTTGTGGTTTAATATCTTGATTCCACAAGGTGTTCGGGTAAATAGCCGTTGGGCTAGAACCGTTTAATGGGAAAGCAGATAATGCATACGTTGGGTTAACATCGTAAGCTCCTAATGGTCCAGTACTACCTGTTTCTGCCCAAGATCCTCTAAGTTTTAAGAACGTTAAAGCTTCAGAGTTTAGGTCAAGCATATCGTGTACTAATGCACTTAAAGATACCGAAGGGTAGAAAATGCTTGTTTTACCAGAAGGTAACACACTCGCCCAGTCGTTACGTGCCGTGAAGTTTAAGTATAAGTAATCGTTATAGCTTAATTCACCAGTACCAAATAAACTGTTGATTTTAGACTGAGAGTGCGATTGCCCTAAAAGTGGGGCGTCAGATGAGTTAGAGATGTTAAATAAGCCATCGATAACCAATTGTTGTGCTACAGCACTATAGCCTCTGTACTTATTTACCATAGCATTTCCACCACCGCTTAGCGACAGACCAAATTGGTCGTTACCACCAAATTTGTTGTTGTAAGAAAGCAACACTTGCGTGTTTACCTCGTATCTGTTTCTTTCTACATAAGAGTAGTAACCATTTCTGTTGTCAACAGTACCAAACATACGCTTGGTTTCGCTAAAGTTGTTAAAATAGTCGATACCAGTTTGGGCGTTGATAGAAAGGTTATCCGTAATTTGGTATCCAATATTAGCCGTACCCAACCAACGGTTACGCTCCCATGGGTGTAAGTTGTTATCTAATGCCCAGAAAGGGTTGTTGTTATAACGTAAGTTCCAGTTAATTGGTGTCATAATCCCGTTTCCTGTATCTACTAGAGGTAGGTTTTTCCAATCTCTTAAAGCACCCCAATCTACTTGACGGGCACCCCATACAAGTTGTCCAATTTGGTTGTCTGGATCGCCATAACCAACAGCGTTACGGTTATCAGAAGTACTCTTAATATAACGTGCAGAGAATCCAACACTCCACTTATCACTTAAGTCGTAGTTAACACTACCAGAAATGTTGTATTTTTTAAGATCTGTGTTGTAGATTACCCCTTTAGCATCGGTTAAACCAAATGATGCACGGTAAGTTGCTTTATCTGTACCTCCTGAAAGTGATACGGTATTGTCTGTAGTAATTCCAGTTTCGTAGAAATCCTTAATTACGCTATCTGGGTTAGATACCCAAGGCTTAGCTTGTGGGTTGTTAGGATTGTCTATGAAAGACGTGTATTGAATAAAGTCAAAGCCAGCGTCTAAAGCTGGTCCCCAGCTCTCATCTGTACCACCATCACCACCGTTGGCACCTAGGTCGTAACCAAAGCCATCAACGTACTCAAAGTACGAGGTGCTGTGACCTTGACCATAAGAGTTTTGGTAATCTGGGAAGATGTATGGGTTAGAGAAAGAGATTGTGCTGTTAATTTCAACACCTAAGGCTTGTTTTTTAGTACCCGCTTTAGTTGTAATTACAACAACCCCGTTAGTACCTCTCATTCCATAAAGCGCTGTAGCGGCACCACCTTTTAATACGTTAACGCTCTCAATATCTTGAGGGTTAATATCGGCCAAGCCATTTGGAATGTCTGTACCAGAGTTCGCATTGCCGTAAGTGTTGTTATCCATTACAATACCATCAACCACAATTAAAGGCTGAGAGTTACCGTAAATGGTGGAGACACCACGAATAGTAATACGCGACGATGATCCAATATCACCAGACGACTGGGTAATGTTTACCCCGGCAACTTTACCTGAAAGCGAGTTTACAACGTTTGTAGTTGGCACATCGGCAATCGCTTCACTTTTTAATTGTTGCGAGGCGTAACCAATAGCCTTTTCCTCTTTTTTAATACCTAATGCCGTAATTACTACCTCATCAATGGCTTGTACATCGGGCTCCATAGAGAAGCTGATGTTGTTTGACGCTCCTACGGTCATTTCTTTTGTGGTGTAACCAACAAAAGAGTAAGCTAACACATCACCTGTGTTGGCAGAAATGGAGTAATTACCGTCAAAATCTGTTTGTGTACCAGAAGAGGTACCTTTAACAATGACATTAACTCCAGGAAGTGGCAGTCCGTTCTCGTCGGATACCGTTCCTGAAATCGTTTTTTCTTGTGCTAACGAAAGCTGCACAACAAACGCTAGGAATAGCGTTAGAATTCCACTAAACTTTGTTTTCATTTTATATTTTATTTGAATTAGTCTAGGCCAAAAATCATAATAAAAAGTTAATTAAACAATAAATAAGGGTTAAAATTTTAAATATTTTTAAAAAACACGGGGTTTAACGCTAAGGAATACTTAAAAAAATGCCGTTAAACTAAGATGGACTTGAGAGTTGGAAAATTTAAATTTCTGGGTGTCGTTTTTGCCATTTGCATAGTTGAATTTCAGTAGTCCAGCCCGGGTTAAAACACCAAAGCCAAGCCCGAATCCGTAAAGATTTGCCTTGTGGTTTTGAAGGTGATTTTCTAAATAGGCAAAATCAATAATGGTATGTACGTAAATGCTGTGGCTAACCAGGTAACGATATTCTGTATTTAACACCGCATACGTATTGGCTATAATGCTGTTCTCTTCAAAGCCTCTTATGGAGTTTATGCCACCAAACCTATAAAGCTCGTTCTCTAGGTAGTCGGGCGAGTCGAGATGCCCGCCATGAGCGCCTACAAATACGTTATTCTTGTTGTTTAGGGCGAAAATATTAAACCCGTTAAAAAGAACTCCAATCTGATTGCTTTTCGTTTGGTCTGTGGTTCTTTTTCCGCTGGAGAGTTCTAAATCTAGCTGCGTTTTTTTTGGAAATAGCCTGCTGGTGATGTTTAGGTTCTGGTAAGTGTAATTTACCGTATAGAAAAACGCGTCGTAATCGCTTAGAGGGAAAAGGGTGTTTTGCGTGGTGAGCAAGTTGTTGGATGTCGTGGATTTGATGCCTGCCGAAACGGTGTTTTTTGGGGAGATGGGGTGGAATAATTTAGCGCTTTGTTGGCTTGTGGTAAACGACGAGTCTTTTTTAAATAAGTTTAGCTGCAGTTCTGTGCCTATGGGTGAATTAAATAGGTAGGGTACTCTTAAATTAGCATTGAAGGTGCGTTGGTCGTTTTCGTCGCTTTTGTATACAAGAGAAAACGTTTCGCCTAAATTCAAATTGTTGTTAAGGGCTAGGTTTAGATAGCCGTTAAATTCGATGGAGCCGGTTTCTTCGTTGGTGCCAAACCCTAAAAAACCATCAAAGTGATTGCTTTTTGTTTTTTCTAAATAAAGGTATAGTAGGGTGGAGTCTTTGGTGAAAAGTGCTTCGGGATCTTTTATTTTGCTGGCAAACCTAATTTGGTTTAGGTGGTTCAATTGCTTTTTAATTTGTGTTAGGCTAAAGGGCTTGCCGGTTGTAATCTTTAGGTGGTGTTTTAAGAATGTTTTTGGGAATTTTTCATAGCCCTTAACGATGATGTTGTCAATCGTTCTGGCTTCCTTCGTTTTGTTAATGGTTAGGGTGGCTTCCAAAAGCGGGGCTTTTTGGATGAAGTTGGTTAGCTTTAGAGTTGTAAATGGATGTCCGCTGTCACTTATCTCAAGACTGATTAGGTTAAGGGCGGTTTCAACCTCTTCTATTTTACAGCTAAAATAGTTTTTATTGAAGTTGTGATTAAATATGGTGTTGGGGTGTTTTTTAAAATAAGACTTTAGCGGATGAATATCGTTGTTGTAATATACCTTAATAGAGTCGAACTTTTGGCCCAATGAAAATTCCGAAATTACCAGAGAGTCGTTTGCTTTGGCGGTGCTTAAAACTTTGGTTTCAATGTAGCCTTTGCGCAGCAATGTTGTCTTTAAATGTGCAATTTCGTTATGTACGGATTGATAGTTAGGGTGAAGGGTTTTGTGTCCTGTGCGGGTTATCTGTTGGGTTTCTAAGCTATCCTGACCGTGTATTTTTAATGTTAGTGTTTGCCCGAACCCTAAATTAATGTTTATACAATATATAATAAGGAAAGCAAATAATGTTCTAAACACGTTTACGTTTGATTGGTTTTGTAAAACTAACGCAAATTGCAAATATAATATATAAAGGTATGGTCAATTTTTTAAGTTGCTTGAAAATTAATGTGATAACATTTGAAAAATTAATTTTTATTTCTACCTTTGCAGCCCTCAAAAGTGAGGGTTTAAATAATTTTATATAGAAATATATGCCAACAATTTCACAATTAGTACGAAAAGGAAGAGCCAAAATAACCAAGAAGAGTAAATCGGCTGCTTTAGATTCGTGCCCACAGAGACGTGGGGTTTGTACGCGTGTATATACAACTACGCCAAAGAAACCAAACTCGGCAATGCGTAAAGTTGCAAGGGTAAGGTTAACAAACGGTAAGGAAGTAAACGCATACATCCCAGGTGAGGGTCACAACCTACAAGAGCACTCGATAGTATTGGTTAGAGGTGGAAGGGTAAAAGATTTACCAGGTGTTAGATATCACATTGTTCGTGGTGCATTGGATACCGCAGGTGTTCAAGGTAGAACGCAACGTAGATCTAAGTATGGTGCAAAACGCCCTAAGAAGTAATTAAAAACTTTTAAGAAGAAGACATGAGAAAAAGACAAGCGAAAAAAAGGCCTCTTTTACCAGATCCACGTTTTAACGATCAGTTAGTGACGCGTTTCGTTAACATGATGATGTGGGATGGAAAGAAGTCTGTGGCTTTTAAAGTGTTTTACGAAGCAATAGATATCGTAGAGCAAAAGAAGACAGATGACGAGAAAACAGCTTTAGAAATTTGGAAAGATGCGCTTTCAAACGTGATGCCTCACGTAGAAGTGCGTAGCCGCCGTGTAGGTGGTGCTACATTCCAGATTCCTATGCAAATCCGTCCAGACCGTAAAGTGTCGACTGCTATGAAGTGGTTAATCAACTTTGCGAGAAAAAGAAACGAAAAATCAATGCCTCAAAAATTAGCTGCCGAAATTTTAGCTGCGGCTAAAGAAGAAGGTGCTGCCGTTAAGAAAAGACTAGATACACATAGAATGGCAGAAGCAAATAAAGCATTCTCACACTTTAGATTTTAATAAAAAATGGCAAGAGATTTAAAATATACAAGAAATATAGGTATTGCTGCTCATATTGATGCTGGTAAAACAACAACAACAGAGCGTATCCTTTTCTATACTGGAGTTAACCACAAAATTGGGGAAACCCACGAAGGTGCTTCAACTATGGACTGGATGGAGCAAGAGGCTGAAAGAGGTATTACCATTACTTCCGCTGCAACAACTTGTACGTGGAAATTCCCTATGGAAAATGCTAAGCCATTACCAGAAACTAGCGATTATCATTTTAACATTATAGACACGCCTGGTCACGTTGACTTTACCGTAGAGGTAAACCGTTCGTTACGTGTATTAGACGGGTTAGTGTTCTTGTTCTCTGCAGTAGATGGTGTTGAGCCACAATCTGAAACCAACTGGCGTTTAGCAGATAACTATAAAGTACCTCGTATTGGGTTCGTTAACAAAATGGACCGTCAAGGGGCTAACTTCCTAGAAGTAAACAAGCAGGTAAAAGACATGTTGAAGTCTAACGCTGTGCCAATCGTTTTACCTATTGGAGATGAAGCAGACTTTAAAGGTATTGTAGACTTAGTTAAGAATAGAGCCGTAGTATGGCACGACGATAACTTCGGGTCGACTTTTGATGTTGTTGATATTCCTGAAGATATGAAAGAAGAGGTTCGTGAATACAGAGCCTTATTGATCGAGGAAGTAGCTAGCTACGATGAGAATTTATTAGAGAAATTCATGGAGGACGAAGACTCTATTACAGAAGCAGAAGTGCACGCTGCGCTTAGAGCTGCTGTAATGGATATGGCCATTATACCAATGGTATGTGGGTCGTCATTTAAAAATAAAGGAGTACAGTTCTTATTAGACGCTGTATGCCGTTATTTACCTTCGCCTTTAGATAGAGATAATATTGTTGGAACAAACCCAGATACAGGAGAAGAAGAAGTGCGTAAGCCAGATGCACAAGCGCCATTTGCGGCCTTAGCATTTAAAATTGCTACCGATCCTTTCGTAGGACGTTTAGCATTCTTCCGTGCGTATTCTGGTCGTTTAGATGCGGGATCTTATATCCTAAACAACCGTTCAGGTAAAAAAGAGCGTATTTCGCGTATTTACCAAATGCACGCCAACAAACAAAATGCAATCGATTTTATTGAAGCAGGAGATATTGGAGCAGCAGTAGGATTTAAAGACATCAAGACAGGAGATACCATGTCTGATGAGAAACATCCAATTGTTTTAGAATCGATGGATTTCCCAGATCCGGTAATTGGTATTGCTGTAGAGCCAAAAACCAAAGCCGATGTAGATAAGTTAGGTATGGCTTTAGCCAAGTTAGCTGAAGAAGATCCAACATTCACCGCTAGAACCGATGAAGCTTCAGGACAAACCATCATCTCAGGAATGGGAGAGCTTCACTTAGATATTATTGTAGACCGTCTTAAACGTGAGTTTAAGGTTGAAGTAAACCAAGGTCAGCCACAAGTAGAGTACAAAGAAGCTATTACAAAACGTGCCGATCATCGTGAGGTTTATAAGAAACAATCTGGTGGTCGTGGTAAATTCGCCGATATCGTATTTACCCTTGAGCCAGCAGAAGAAGGTAAAGTTGGTTTAGAATTCGTTTCAGAGATTAAAGGTGGTAACGTTCCTAAGGAATTTATTCCTTCAATCGAGAAAGGTTTCAAAGAAGCTATGAAAAATGGCCCATTAGCAGGTTACGAGGTAGATGCGATGAAGGTTACATTAACCGATGGATCTTACCACGATGTAGATTCTGATCAATTATCATTCGAATTGGCTGCTAAAATAGGATTTAAATCGGCTGCAAAAGCTGCTAAATCTGTAATCATGGAGCCAATCATGAAACTAGAAGTGTTAACTCCAGAAGAAAACATGGGGGATATTGTAGGAGACCTTAACCGTCGTCGTGGTCAAGTTAACGACATGGGCGACAGAGCAGGTTCTAAAGTAATTAAGGCCGATGTGCCATTATCTGAAATGTTTGGTTACGTAACCTCTTTACGTACCTTATCATCAGGTCGTGCAACATCTACCATGGAATTCTCACATTATGCAGAAACACCTTCAAACATTGCCGAGGAAGTAATTAAGGCAGCAAAAGGCGTTGAAGCTTAAACATTACGAAAATGAGTCAAAAAATCAGAATAAAACTAAAATCGTACGATCACAACTTAGTAGACAAATCTGCTGATAAGATTGTAAAAACAGTAAAAAGTACGGGTGCTGTAGTAACTGGACCAATTCCATTACCAACACACAAGAAAATTTTCACTGTACTACGTTCGCCACACGTAAACAAGAAATCTAGAGAGCAGTTTCAATTAAGCTCTTACAAGAGATTACTTGACATCTACAGCTCATCATCAAAAACAATCGATGCTTTGATGAAACTAGAGTTGCCAAGTGGCGTAGAAGTAGAGATTAAAGTGTAATTGCATTCCTGCATTGGTAGGGGCTCTTAAACGAGGTTCCCGCTTTTGCGAGAATGGAAATGTCCCACCGCTGCGGGCGCGGGAAAAACGGTAAAAATACATTTCAGGGTTGAAACGTATTTCGACCCTGAAATTTTTTAAATAAGTAAGTAACTATAAATTTTAATTAATAATTATGTCTGGGTTAATAGGAAAAAAAATCGGTATGACCAGCATTTTCGATGCCAACGGGAAGAACATTCCATGTACGGTAATCCAAGCTGGGCCATGTATCGTTACCCAAGTCAGAACTGAAGAGGTTGACGGCTATAATGCGGTTCAATTAGGTTTCGATGACGCGACAGAAAAAAGTGCTACAAAAGCTGAATTAGGTCACGCTAAAAAAGCTGGTACTTCTGTAAAGCGCAAAGTTGTTGAATTCAAAGGTTTTGATACGGAGTACAAGTTAGGTGACGCCATTACAGTAGAGCATTTTACTGAAGGCGAATTTGTTGATGTGGCTGGCACATCAAAAGGAAAAGGATTCCAAGGTGTTGTAAAACGTCACGGTTTTGGTGGTGTAGGTCAAGCTACCCACGGTCAACATAACCGTTTAAGAGCGCCTGGTTCTATTGGTGCTGCATCTTATCCTGCACGTGTATTTAAAGGTATGCGTATGGCCGGGAGAATGGGCGGCGAAAAAGTGAAAGTTCAAAATTTAAGAGTTTTAAAAGTAGTTCCAGAAAAGAATCTACTTGTTGTTAAAGGTTGTGTACCTGGACACAAAAACGCTTATGTAATTGTAAGAAAGTAATGAAAGTAGCAGTTTTAGATATAAACGGAAAAGACACAGGTAGAAAGGTAGAACTTTCTAAAGATGTGTTTGCTATAGAGCCAAACAACCATGCTGTTTACTTAGATGTTAAGCAATATTTAGCAAACCAACGTCAAGGAACACACAAGGCTAAAGAGCGCGCAGAAATTACAGGAAGTACGCGTAAAATTAAAAAGCAAAAAGGAACTGGTACTGCAAGAGCAGGAAGTATTAAGTCTGGAGTTTTTAAAGGTGGTGGACGTATGTTTGGTCCAAGACCTAGAAACTACGGGTTTAAGCTTAACAAGAGCCTTAAGCGTTTAGCGCGTAAATCGGCCTTAAGTATGAAAGCTAACGAAAAAGCGATTACGGTACTAGAAGATATTAACTTCGAAACACCAAAGACCAAAGAGTTTAAAGCGGTGCTAAAAGCCTTAAACCTAGAGGGTAAAAAATCGCTGTTTGTGTTGGGTGCGTCAAATAATAATGTATATTTGTCGTCACGTAATTTACAAGGGCATGAAGTTGTAAATAACTCAGAATTAAGCACTTATAGAATTGTTAACGCAAACCAAGTGGTGCTTTTCGAGAGTTCATTAGAAGGAATTGAAACGAATTTAAGCAAATAAGAACCATGAATATCTTAATAAAACCTATAATCACAGAAAAAGCGACCACTCAAAGCGAGACTTTGAATGCTTATGCTTTTGAGGTGAACGCCAAGGCGAACAAGATAGAAATTAAGCAAGCGGTAGAAGCTGCTTATGGGGTTTCTGTTGAAAAAGTTCGTACAATAAATGTCCGTCCAGAAAGAAGAACGCGTTATACTAAAACGGGTATTCAGCACGGTAAAACAAAAGCCATTAAAAAGGCTATCGTTCAAGTGACGGAAGGTGAGATTATTGATTTATACAGTAATATGTAAATAGACTAAAATGTCAGTAAAGAAATTAAAACCAATCACGCCAGGTCAGCGTTTTAGAGTAGTTAATGGGTATGACGCCATTACTACTGATAAGCCGGAGAAAAGCTTGCTTGCTCCGAAAAAAAGATCTGGTGGTAGAAACAGTCAAGGAAAAATGACCATGCGCTATATTGGTGGAGGTCATAAAAAACGTTATCGTATTATCGATTTCAAACGTAACAAAGCAGGTGTTTCTGCAGAAGTTATGTCTATCGAGTACGATCCAAACAGAACTGCATTCATCGCTTTGTTAAAGTACGAAGATGGTGAAAAGAGATATATCATTGCACAAAACGGCCTTCAAGTTGGTCAAAACGTTATTTCTGGACAAGAAAACGTGCCAACCGAAATAGGCAATACCATGCCATTAAGCAAAATTCCATTAGGAACCATTATTTCTTGTGTAGAGCTACGTCCAGGCCAAGGAGCCGTAATGGCGCGTTCGGCTGGAGCATTTGCCCAGTTAATGGCAAGAGATGGTAAGTTTGCGACCATAAAATTACCATCGGGAGAAACCCGTTTGGTGTTGGTGTCGTGTATGGCTACCATAGGGGTTGTGTCTAACTCAGACCACCAATTGTTAGTATCTGGTAAAGCAGGTAGAAGCCGTTGGTTAGGTAGAAGACCAAGAACCAGACCAGTAGTAATGAACCCAGTAGATCACCCAATGGGTGGTGGTGAAGGACGTGCCTCTGGAGGACATCCACGTTCTAGAAAAGGGTTACCAGCTAAAGGCTATAGAACACGTTCTAAAACCAAAGCAAGTAATAAGTATATTGTAGAACGTAGAAAGAAATAATAAGACATGGCAAGATCATTAAAAAAAGGACCTTACGTTCATTTTAAATTAGAAAGAAAAGTTCAAGCCAATGTAGAATCTGGTAAGAAAACTGTAATCAAAACTTGGTCAAGAGCCAGTATGATTACTCCAGATTTTGTTGGTCAAACTATAGCTGTACATAACGGGCGCCAATTTGTGCCGGTTTACGTAACAGAAAACATGGTAGGACATAAATTAGGAGAATTCTCGCCAACAAGATCTTACAGAGGTCATGGAGGTTCTAAAAATAAAGGAAAAAGATAATAAGCTATGGGAAGTCGCAAAAAACAAATGGCAGACGCTATTAAGGAACAGAAGAAGCAGATTGCTTTCGCCAAGCTTAATAACTGTCCTACGTCTCCAAGAAAAATGCGTTTAGTAGCCGATTTAGTAAGAGGCGAACGCGTAGAGAGAGCTCTAAATATCTTAAAATTCAGCCAAAAAGAAGCATCAAACCGTTTAGAAAAGCTATTGCTTTCTGCTATTGCCAACTGGCAAGCAAAAAACGAAGATGCCGATATCGAATCAGCTGAACTTTATGTGAAGGAAATTAGAGTAGACGGTGGTGCAATGTTAAAAAGATTACGCCCAGCACCACAAGGTCGTGCTCATAGAATTAGAAAACGCTCAAACCACGTAACTGTTGTGGTTGATGCTAATAATAAAACACAAAGTTAAGATAGAGGTATGGGACAAAAAACAAATCCAATAGGAAACCGTTTAGGAATCATCAGAGGATGGGAATCCAACTGGTTTGGTGGAAACGACTATGGAGATAAGCTTGCCGAAGACGACAAGATTAGAAAATACATCCACGCGCGTCTATCTAAAGCAAGTGTTTCAAGAGTAATCATCGAGCGCACCCTTAAACTTGTAACCGTTACTATCACTACTGCCCGCCCAGGTATCATTATCGGGAAAGGTGGCCAAGAGGTAGATAAGTTAAAAGAGGAGCTTAAAAAGATTACTGGTAAAGAAGTTCAAATAAACATATTTGAAATTAAAAGACCGGAACTAGATGCACACCTAGTTGCAGCAAGCATTGCACGCCAAATAGAGAACCGTATCTCTTACCGTCGTGCCATTAAAATGGCTATTGCCGCAACTATGAGAATGAATGCTGAAGGAATTAAAATTCAAATTAGTGGTCGTTTAAACGGCGCCGAAATGGCACGTAGCGAGCACTACAAAGAAGGCCGTATTCCTTTATCTACATTTAGAGCCGATATTGACTATGCTTTAGTTGAAGCCCACACTACCTACGGTAGATTAGGGATTAAAGTATGGATCATGAAAGGCGAAGTATATGGAAAAAGAGAGCTTTCTCCGCTTGTTGGATTGTCTAAGAAGCAAGGAAAAGGTGGACGTGGAAAATCCCGTCGTAGAAAGTAATTTTTTAAACAAGAAAGAACATGTTACAGCCTAAGAAAACAAAATTTCGTAAGCAACAAAAAGGGCGCATGAAAGGAAATGCCGGAAGAGGGCATAGACTAACAAGCGGTTCTTTTGGAATAAAATCTTTAGACGCTAAGTTTGTTACAGCACGTCAAATAGAAGCCGCGCGTATTGCCGCCACACGTTACATGAAAAGAGAAGGGTCTATCTGGATTAAAATTTTCCCAGATAAGCCAATTACCAAGAAGCCTCTTGAAGTACGTATGGGTAAAGGTAAAGGTGCCGTTGAATATTGGGCAGCCGTAGTTAAACCAGGTAGAATGTTATTTGAAGTAGGCGGTGTGCCTTTAGAAACAGCTAAAGAAGCATTGCGATTAGCAGCACAAAAATTACCTGTAAGAACTAAGTTTGTTGTTGCAAGAGATTACGAACACGACGCATAATTTATTTGATATTATGAAACAATCAGAAATTAAAGAATTATCTGTAGCTGAGTTGCAAGAGAAACTTAGTGAGACAAAACAGAGCTATTCAGAGTTAAAAATGGCTCATACGATTTCTCCTTTAGAGAATCCAATTCAATTACGTGCCGTAAGACGTACCGTAGCTAGAATTGCAACCGAATTAACTAAAAGAGATTTACAATAATTCTGCAGTAGAATATGGAAACAAGAAATTTAAGAAAAGAACGTATAGGTGTAGTTACTAGTAACAAAATGCAGAAATCGATTGTAGTTTCTGAAGTGAAAAAAGTAAAGCACCCAATGTACGGTAAATTCGTATTAAAAACGAAAAAGTACGTTGCACACGACGAACAGAACGATTGTAACATTGGAGATACTGTAAAAATCATGGAAACAAAACCCATGAGTAAATCCAAATGTTGGAGACTAGTTGAAATAATTGAAAGAGCGAAGTAATTATGGTACAGACTGAATCAAGATTAAAAGTAGCCGATAACACCGGAGCCAAGGAAGTATTAACCATACGTGTACTTGGTGGTACTAAAAGACGATATGCTTCTGTAGGCGATAAAATAGTTGTTTCTGTAAAAGAAGCCACGCCAAACGGAAACATTAAAAAAGGTGCCGTTTCTACAGCAGTAGTAGTACGTACAGTAAAAGAAGTACGTCGACCAGACGGATCATACATCAGATTCGACGACAACGCCTGTGTCCTTCTAAACCCACAAGGGGAAATGAGAGGAACACGTGTGTTTGGTCCTGTAGCAAGAGAACTTCGTGATAAACAATTCATGAAAATTGTATCATTAGCACCAGAAGTGCTTTAATGAAATTAAAAAATGACAAAGCTTAAAATTAAATCAGGAGATACCGTAAAAGTTATTGCTGGAGATCACAAAGGGACCGAAGGTAAAGTACTTAAGGTATTAAAAGATAAGAACAAGGCGATTGTTGAAGGTGTAAACTTGGTGAAAAAACACATGAAACCAAGTGCGCAAAACCCTCAAGGCGGAATCGTTGAAAAAGAAGCAGCTATTCATGTATCTAACCTATCTTTGTTAACCCCAAAAGGCGAGACAACACGAGCTGGATACAGAATGGAAGGAGACAAGAAAGTAAGATTTGCTAAAAAATCTAATGAAGTAATTTAGTTATGGCATATACACCGAGACTTAAAGAAGAATACAAGAGCAGAATTATATCGGCTCTTACAGAGGAATTTGGTTACAAAAATGTTATGCAAGTTCCTAAGCTAAAGAAAATCGTTTTATCTAAAGGTATTGGAGCTGCTGTTGCCGACAAAAAGTTAATCGACCATGGTGTTGATGAACTGACAACCATTACTGGGCAAAAAGCCGTAGCAACCATGTCTAAAAAAGACGTTGCTTCGTTCAAGCTTCGTAAAGGCATGCCCATAGGAACTAAAGTTACTTTACGTGGCGAGCGTATGTACGAATTTTTAGATCGTTTAATTACATCGGCCTTACCACGTGTAAGAGATTTTAATGGTATTAAAGCCACAGGTTTTGATGGAAGAGGTAACTACAACTTAGGAATTACCGAACAAATTATCTTCCCAGAAATCGATATCGATAAGGTAAACAAGATTTCTGGTATGGACATTACATTTGTAACCAGCGCAGAAACCGATAAAGAGGCAAAATCATTATTAACACAATTAGGATTACCTTTTAAAAAGAACTAAATATGGCTAAAGAATCAATGAAAGCCCGTGAGGTAAAGCGAGCTAAAACCGTAGCTAAATATGCAGAGAAACGCAAAGCTTTAAAAGAAGCTGGCGAATACGAAGCATTACAAAAGCTGCCAAAAAACGCTTCACCAGTACGTATGCACAACCGTTGTAAACTAACTGGACGACCAAAAGGTTATATGAGACAATTTGGTATCTCACGTGTAATGTTCAGAGAGATGGCTAACAAAGGGTTAATACCTGGCGTTAAGAAAGCCAGCTGGTAAAAAAACAAATATAAACGGGTATCAGGTTTAATGTTGAAAGACAATATTAAAAACCGTTACCGAAATTTAATAACTATGTATTCAGATCCAATAGCGGATTATTTAACGCGAATTAGAAACGCTGTACGTGCTAACCACAGAGTGGTGGAGATTCCAGCATCTAACTTAAAAAAAGAGATAACTAAAATATTATTCGACCAAGGATATATTTTAAGTTACAAATTTGACGACTCTGCGTCGGCTCAAGGGACCATTAAAATAGCCCTTAAGTACAACAAAGACACCAAAGAGTCTGTTATTAAAAAAATACAGAGAATTAGTAAACCAGGTTTACGTAAGTACTCAAGCTCTAAAGAGCTACCACGTGTATTAAACGGTTTAGGGATTGCCATTGTATCGACCTCTCACGGTGTTATGACAGGCAAGCAGGCCCAACAAGCCAACGTAGGTGGAGAAGTATTGTGTTACGTATACTAAAAAGCTGAAAAACATGTCAAGAATAGGTAATAGCCCAATAGAAATCCCAGAAGGAGTAACCGTAGACATTAATAATAATGTTGTTACCGTAAAAGGGAAATTAGGAGAATTAACCCAAGAAATTTCAGCAGTATCTGTAAAGGTAGAAGATGGAAACTTATTGGTAGAACGTTCTTCTGAGAAAAAAGATGAAAAATCGAAACACGGTTTGTACAGAGCTTTAATCAATAACATGATTGAAGGCGTTTCTAAAGGTTGGACAAAAGAATTAGAGTTAGTAGGGGTAGGATATAGAGCCAGTAACCAAGGCCAAAAATTAGATTTAGCCCTAGGTTTCTCTCATAATATTGTTTTAGATCTTGCACCAGAGGTGAAAGTAGAAACCATCTCTGAAAAAGGAAAGAACCCAATTATCAAGCTAACATCGCACGATAAGCAACTTGTAGGACAAGTAGCAGCAAAAATTCGCTCTTTCCGTAAGCCAGAACCTTATAAAGGAAAAGGAATTAAATTTGTTGGTGAACAAATTAGAAGAAAAGCAGGTAAATCAGCATAATAATTAAGTTATGGCATTAACAAAGAACGAAAGAAGACAAAGAATAAAGAACAGAGTTCGCAAAGTGGTATCTGGTACAGAAGCTAGACCTAGATTATCTGTTTTTAGAAGCAATAAAGAAATTTACGCTCAAGTAGTAGACGATGTAACTGGTAAAACAATTGCATCAGCATCTTCAAGAGATAAAGACATTAGTTCTGCTACAGGAACCAAAACCGAAATCGCTACATTAGTAGGAAAAGCGGTAGCTGAGAAAGCCCTTAAAGCAGGTGTAGACACCATTTCTTTTGATAGAGGTGGGTATTTATATCACGGTAGAGTAAAATCATTAGCCGAAGGAGCTAGAGAAGCAGGACTTAAATTCTAAATATATTATGTATCAAAAATATAAAAGCGCAGAATTAGTAAAACCAGGTGGACTAGATCTAAAAGATCGTTTAGTTGGTGTACAAAGAGTAACAAAAGTAACCAAGGGAGGTAGAGCTTTTGGTTTCTCGGCAATCGTAGTGGTTGGCGATGAAGCAGGAGTGGTAGGCCACGGTTTAGGAAAATCTAAAGACGTAGCCAGCGCCATTTCAAAAGCTGTAGAAGACGCTAAGAAAAACTTAGTGCGTATTCCATTGGTTAAAGGAACGTTACCTCACGAACAAAAAGGTAAATACGGCGGAGCTAGAGTAAACATTATTCCTGCTGCTCCTGGTACAGGAGTTATTGCCGGTGGTGCTGTGAGAACTGTTTTAGAAGCCGTTGGTGTACATGATGTATTATCAAAATCTCAAGGGTCATCAAACCCACACAACGTAGTAAAGGCAACTTTCGATGCCCTACTGCAGTTACGAGATGCAAAAGCAGTTGCTAGAGAAAGAGGTATCTCTCTTGAGAAATTGTATAAAGGTTAATAAAGGATAACGATGGCAAAGATTAAAGTTACAAAAGTAAAAAGTGCAATCAACCGTACCCAAAAACAAAAAAGAACCCTAGAAGCATTAGGACTTAAAAAAATTGGTCAAGTAGTTGAGCACGATGCCACGCCAAACATCCTTGGTATGGTTAATAAAGTTAAACATTTAGTTTCTATAGAAGAAACAAAATAATAAGATACTGAAAAATGGATTTAAGTAATTTAAAACCTGCTGAAGGTTCAGTTAACAAAAACGCGAAACGTATAGGACGCGGACAAGGTTCTGGCAAAGGAGGTACAGCAACAAGAGGACACAAAGGCGCCAAGTCGCGTTCTGGATACTCTAAGAAAATAGGTTTTGAAGGTGGGCAAATGCCACTTCAAAGACGTGTGCCTAAATTTGGTTTTACCAATAGAAACCGCGTGAGCTATCAAGGGGTAAACCTAGATACAATACAACAATTGGTAGACGAGAAAAAGATTACAGATACCCTAGATTTTGAAACGATGGTTTCTTTAAGATTGGCTAGAAAAAATGAACTAGTAAAAATCTTAGGAAGAGGCGAATTAAAATCGAAAGTAAAAGTATCTGCTCATAAATTTACCGCTTCAGCTCAAGCTGCTATTGAAGGAGCAGGAGGAGAAGCCGTAACATTATAATCTTGTTTAAGCGCATGAAGTTTATAGAAACAATAAAGAACGTTTGGAAAATAGAAGAACTAAGAAACAGAATTATAGTAACACTAGGTCTGTTATTAGTTTACCGTTTTGGTGCACAAGTAGTTTTACCTGGTATTGATGCTGCTCAGTTAGAAAACTTGCAGAGCAATACAGAATCAGGATTGTTAGGATTGCTTAATGCGTTTACCGGAGGAGCATTTGCAAATGCATCGGTTTTTGCCTTAGGTATCATGCCTTATATTTCGGCATCTATTGTGGTGCAGTTAATGGGAATCGCAATTCCTTACTTGCAAAAACTACAAAAGGAAGGCGCCAGTGGCCAAAAGAAAATAACCCAAATAACACGTTGGTTAACCATAGCCATCTGTTTGGTGCAAGCACCAGGGTACTTAGCTAGTTTACCAACAGCATTTGGTATTCCGCAAAGTGCTTTCTTATTAGGTACAGGCGGTGTATTCTATTTTTCATCAATCGTTATTTTAGTAACAGGTTGTATTTTTGCCATGTGGTTAGGTGAAAAAATCACAGATAAGGGAATTGGAAACGGAATATCACTATTAATTATGGTGGGTATTATCGCAACATTACCTAAGGCATTTTTACAAAACGCCTCTTCAAGATTAGAAGGGAACAACGTAATGCTAATCCTTTTCGAACTGGTAATCTGGTTGGTTATTATTTTAGCATCTGTTATGTTAGTAATGGCTGTAAGAAAAATTGCCGTGCAGTATGCTAGAAGAACAGCATCTGGTGGTTACGAAAAGAATGTTTTTGGATCAAGACAATACATCCCGTTAAAGCTTAATGCCTCGGGGGTAATGCCAATTATATTCGCCCAAGCTATTATGTTTGTGCCAGGTTTAATAGGCGGAACATCTTTTATGAAAGACTCTGCGGTAGGCCAATGGTTACAAACCCAGTTTGCCGATATATTTGGATTTTGGTACAATGTTGTATTTGCCGTATTGATTATTGTATTTACATATTTCTATACCGCTATTACAGTACCAACCAACAAAATGGCCGATGATTTAAAAAGAAGTGGCGGGTTTATTCCTGGAATTAGACCAGGCTCTGAAACCTCGGAATACTTAGACAAAATAATGTCTCAAATAACCTTACCAGGATCTATATTTTTAGCTATAATCGCAGTTTTCCCTGCCATTATCGTTAAACTATTAAATGTACAGTCTGGTTGGGCCTTATTTTTTGGAGGAACATCATTGTTAATTATGGTTGGAGTTGCAATAGATACCATGCAACAGGTGAATTCTTACTTGTTGAACAGACACTATGATGGCTTGATGAAAACAGGTAAAAATAGAAAAGCAGTAGCTTAATAAACGTACTATGGCAAAACAAGCAGCAATAGAACAAGATGGAACAATTATAGAAGCATTGTCTAACGCAATGTTTCGTGTAGAGTTAGAGAATGGCCACATCGTGACCGCTCACATCTCAGGAAAAATGAGAATGCACTACATTAAATTGTTACCAGGAGACAAAGTAAAATTAGAAATGAGCCCTTACGATTTAACGAAGGCTCGAATAACTTATAGATACTAATACGATGAAAGTAAGAGCATCAGTTAAAAAAAGAAGCGCAGACTGTAAAATCGTGCGCAGAAAAGGTAGACTTTACGTCATTAACAAAAAGAATCCTAGATTCAAACAAAGACAAGGATAATTATTATGGCAAGAATTGCAGGTGTAGACATACCAAAAAACAAGAGAGGTGTTATCTCTTTAACTTACATCTACGGTGTAGGAAAAAGCAGAGCAAAAGAAATTTTAGCTACAGCTAAAGTAGACGAAAACACTAAAGTACAAGATTGGAACGATGACCAAATAAGCAACATTCGTGCTGCTGTAGGAAATTACACGATCGAAGGGGAATTACGTTCAGAAACATCTATGAACATTAAGCGATTAATGGATATAGGGTGTTACAGAGGTATTCGTCACAGATCTGGACTTCCTTTAAGAGGTCAGCGTACAAAAAACAACTCTAGAACCAGAAAAGGGAAAAGAAAAACTGTTGCCAACAAAAAAGTGGCAGGTAAATAATTTAAAGACGTTAGTCAGTAGTATTTAGAAGTTAGACGAATCTGCTTGAAATAGGAATGTTTAGGATTCTAATAACTAAAACTAACAGCTAAAAACTAAAATTTAATATGGCAAAGTCAAATACAAAAAAACGTAAAGTAATTGTAGACGCTATTGGAGAAGCTCACGTTACCGCTTCTTTCAACAACATCATTATCTCACTTACCAATAAAAAAGGCGACGTAATATCTTGGTCGTCTGCAGGTAAAATGGGCTTTAGAGGCTCTAAGAAAAACACACCTTACGCTGCTCAATTAGCTGCCGAGGATGCTGCAGGTGTAGCATCAGAAGCTGGGTTAAAGAAAGTAAAAGTATACGTAAAGGGACCAGGTAATGGTAGAGAGTCTGCTATTCGTTCTATTCACAATGCGGGTATAGAAGTAACAGAAATTATTGATGTTACACCACTACCACACAACGGGTGTAGACCACCAAAGCGTAGAAGAGTATAATTACATGCAAAGACAAATTAATATCAACTGTTTTAAATAGTTGATATTAATTTTTTTATATGTAAATTTGCAAACTGAAAAAAAATAAACAAGTATAACAAGAGATTAACGATTATCGAAGGATAAGACTAAGACCTTAATTCAATAATCACTCTTAAAATTAATTAAAATGGCAAGATATACTGGTCCTAAAACTAAAATAGCTCGAAAATTTGGAGAAGCTATTTTTGGAGAAGATAAATCTTTTGAAAAAAGAAACTACCCTCCAGGTCAACACGGAGCAAACAAGCGTCGTGGAAAAAAATCTGAATACGCAATCCAATTACAGGAAAAGCAAAAGGCAAAATACACTTACGGTATTTTAGAGCGCCAATTCAGAAACATGTTTAAAAAAGCAACTGCTGCCCCTGGAATTACCGGTGAGGTATTGTTACAATTATGCGAGTCTAGATTAGACAACGTCGTGTTTAGAATGGGAATCTCTCCTTCACGTAGTGGCGCAAGACAACTTGTATCGCACAGACACATTACTGTAAACGGCCAAGTTGTAAACATTCCTTCTTACCAATTAAAAGCAGGCGATGTTGTAGGGGTAAGAGAAAAATCAAAATCACTTGAGGCTATAAAAAGTTCATTAGCTAACTCAAGCCAAGTGTACGAATGGATTACCTGGAATAACGAAAAAAGCGAAGGAACTTACGTTTCTGTTCCTGCTAGAATTCAAATTCCAGAAAGCATTAACGAGCAATTCATCGTCGAATTATACTCTAAATAATAATTAAAAAACATTGGTATTTAGCCAAAGGGTTTATAAGTATTTCTTCAAACTTTTAAACCGCGCAACTAAATAACAATTAAAACGAAGAAATCATATGGCAGTATTTAATTTTCAAAAACCAGATAAAGTAATCATGATCGATTCGACAGATTTCGAAGGCAAATTCGAATTCCGTCCCTTAGAACCTGGTTATGGATTAACAGTTGGAAATGCTCTTAGAAGAGTATTGCTATCCTCTTTAGAAGGTTTTGCAGTTACATCGGTAAGAATAGAAGGTGTAGATCATGAGTTTTCTACCATCCCTGGAGTTGTAGAAGATGTTACAGAAATTATCTTAAACCTAAAGCAGGTTCGCTTTAAAAGACAGATAGAAGATGTTGATAACGAGTCTGTTTCAATAGCTGTTTCTGGGCAAGAGCAAATTACTGCTGGCGATTTTCAAAAGTTTATCTCTGGATTTCAAGTGTTAAACCCAGAATTGGTTATCTGTAACCTAGATTCTAAGGTTAACATTAACATGGAAATTACAGTAGAAAAAGGACGTGGGTACGTGCCTGCAGAAGAAAACAAAAAAGCCTCTGCGCCAATAGGTACCATCTTTACCGACTCTATTTACACGCCTATTAAAAACGTAAAATATAGTATTGAAAACTATCGTGTTGAGCAAAAAACCGATTACGAAAAATTAGTTTTCGAGATTATTACAGACGGTTCTATCAATCCGCAAGATGCATTAACCGAAGCTGCTAAAACGCTAATCCACCACTTCATGTTATTCTCTGATGAAAGAATAACCCTAGAAGCCGATGAGATAGCACAAACTGAAACATATGACGAAGAATCACTTCATATGAGACAGTTGCTAAAAACTAAATTGGTAGATATGGATCTTTCTGTACGTGCCTTAAACTGTTTAAAAGCAGCCGAAGTAGATACCTTAGGAGATTTGGTAGCATACAACAAAAACGACTTAATGAAATTCCGAAACTTTGGTAAAAAATCGTTAACCGAGCTAGAAGAACTAGTAAACGTTAAAGGATTGAACTTTGGTATGGATTTGTCGAAATATAAATTAGATAAAGAATAATATAAACGCATCATAATTTGCTCTCCTATTAAAGGATAGAAGCAAGATGATAGCCAAACTTAAAGGTCATGAGACACGGAAAAAAATTTAATCACTTAAGCAGAAAAACAGCTCATAGAAAAGCCATGCTTGCCAATATGGCTTGCTCTTTAATCGAGCACAAGCGTATTAACACAACTGTAGCCAAAGCAAAAGCTTTAAAGCAGTTTGTAGAGCCTTTGGTAACCAAGTCTAAAGAAGATACAACTCACAACAGACGTGTGGTATTTGCTAAATTAAGACAAAAGGAAGCCGTTGCAGAGCTTTTTAGAGAAGTAGCTGCTAAAGTAGGAGACAGACCTGGAGGATATACAAGAATTATTAAGCTAGGAAATCGTTTAGGAGATAATGCAGACATGGCTATGATAGAACTTGTAGACTACAACGATACTTACAACCCGTCTGGTGCTGCTAAAAAGAAAACACGTAGAAGCAGAAGAGGAGGCGCAAGCAAAGCTGCTGCCGCTCCAGCTGCAACTCAAGAAAAAGCATCTAACGAAGAAGAATAAAAACTTCAGGTGTTAAAAAATGTTAATTTGAAAGGGGGAGACTACTTAAGTCCTCCCTTTTTTTATATTTGCAGAACTTAAAAAAATTAAAAATGAAGCATCTATTATTTGTATTGAGTTTTTTGTGCAGCATGCCTGCCGTATTTTCCCAAAATTCCGAAATTGTAGGGTCTAACAGAAGCAACAATAATGTTGGTGGCAGCATGACTTTTAATCCAGGTCAAGGTATTTGGGTAACCAATCCAAATAATAATAAAAATAGAACAATAGATGGTTCGCCATATTTATATGAAGATTGGAATGCTTCAAGACAATCCAAAATGCATGTGTTAGACAAAACGTATTTAGTTAATGGCTTAAACTATAATGTTGCTTTAGACAGGTTTGAAGTAAAAATAGCGCAAGATTCTGTATTTGCCATTAATTCTAACATTTTACGTAAGGTTGAAATTACAGATAAAGAGTTTGTTAAAATAGTAAATGAACACGGGATTTCTAGGTTTTATGAATTCTTGGGGCAGGCAGATGATAACAAGTTTTTAATAGATTACAAAATAACGATTGTAGAAGGCGCCGTTAACCCTATGACCCAACAAAAATTGAACAATAATAGAATGGTTGTTGAAGAGGAGTTTTATGTTTTGCCAGAAAATGAGAAAGAGTTAAAAGAATTAAAACTTAAAAAGAAAGACGTAACCAAATATTTTAACGCCGATAAGAAAGAAAAAATATTGAATTATGTTAAAAGCGAGAAGCTTAAGTTCAATGATTTGGCAGATTTAAAGAAAATAATGAAATTTTATAACACGATTTAACATCATGTTGAAATGTGAAAATTATTAAAGGATAAACTATTTTAGTTTATCCTTTTTTTTATGCAATTTTGCAAAACCTTTTTTTTCAATTAATAGATTTTTAATGAGCACGATGAAATACAAAAAAAGAGACAAAGCCCTGATACTTTTGGCCGATGGAACTATTTTCTATGGGAAATCAGTAGGAGGGAAAAAAGGCACTTCTTTTGGCGAGATTTGTTTTAATACTGGTATGACTGGCTACCAAGAAATTTTCACAGATCCATCCTATTATGGGCAACTTATGGTGGCCACCAATGCACACATTGGAAATTACGGAACCAATGTCGACGAAGTAGAATCGGGGTCTATAAAAATAGCTGGGCTAATTTGTAGAAACTTTAGCTACGAATACTCGAGAGTTAATGCAGATGCATCTTTAGAAGAGTTCTTAAATAAAAATAACCTATTGGCCATTTCCGATGTCGATACTAGAGCATTGGTAAGCTACATCCGCGATCATGGTGCCATGAATGCTGTAATTTCTACCGATGTAGACAATATAGACGCACTAAAAGCACAGTTGGCAGACGTTCCCGACATGAACGGTCTAGAATTGGCCTCTAAAGTATCAACAACAGAGCCGTATTATTATGGCGACGAAAATGCAACGTATAAAATAGCCGCTCTAGATATTGGTATAAAAACCAACATCTTAAGAAACTTTGCCCAAAGAGACGCTTACATAAAGGTGTTCCCTTATAACACATCTTTCGAAGAAATGAGCGCCTGGAACCCAGATGGCTATTTTCTTTCTAACGGCCCTGGTGATCCAGAACCCTTACACGAAGCACAGGCATTAGCTAAAGAAATTCTAGAACGTAATTTACCCCTTTTTGGTATTTGCCTAGGCCACCAGGTTATTGCGTTAGCAAATGGCATTTCAACCTATAAAATGCACAACGGGCACAGGGGGATTAACCACCCCGTTAAAAACCTGTTAACTGGTAAAGGCGAAATTACCTCGCAAAATCACGGTTTTGCAATTAATAGGGAAGAAACAGAAAACCACCCAGACGTCGAGATAACCCATGTTCATCTTAACGACAATACAGTAGCGGGCATTCGCATGAAAAGTAAAAACTGCTTCTCGGTGCAATACCATCCAGAGGCTAGTCCAGGACCACACGATGCCGCCTACTTGTTTGATCAGTTTATAACGAACATCAAAAAATAACCCTCCATAACCTCAAGGCTCATAAAACCGCTTTGAGGTTTTTTTAATTCTTAACATACAGCAAAAAATTAAAGCGTCAACCAATTAAGGCCATATAAAAAGCGGAAGTATTTCCGTAAATTTGTGGCACACAAATAAATTAAACCATGAGCATTATAGTAAACATACATGCGAGACAAATTTTAGACTCTCGCGGGAATCCAACAGTAGAAGTAGATGTTATTACCGAAAACGGCATATTAGGAAGGGCTGCTGTGCCCTCTGGCGCCTCGACAGGTGAGCACGAAGCGGTAGAGCTTCGTGATGGTGGTAACAGTTATATGGGTAAAGGCGTACTTAAGGCCGTAGAAAATGTTAATGCTATAATTGCACAGGAGCTGTTAGGCGTATCTGTACTAGAACAAGCTTTAATAGATCAAATCATGATCGAGCTAGACGGCACACCCAACAAATCTAAATTGGGAGCCAATGCCATACTAGGCGTGTCTTTGGCCGTAGCCAAAGCTGCAGCCAACGAGTTAAACATACCGCTATACCGTTATATTGGCGGTGTTTCTGCAAAAACACTTCCTGTGCCTATGATGAATATTATTAATGGCGGCTCGCATAGCGATGCGCCTATTGCATTTCAGGAGTTTATGATTATGCCGGTAAAAGCAGAAAACTTTACCCATGCCATGCAAATGGGAACAGAAATTTTCCACCACCTAAAAAAGGTGCTTCACGATAGAAACTTAAGCACAGCTGTTGGTGACGAGGGTGGGTTTGCCCCAACCTTAGAAGGCGGTACAGAAGATGCCTTAGACACCATAGCCAAGGCCGTAAAAAATGCCGGATATACTTTAGGCGATGATATTATGATTGCCTTAGATTGTGCATCGGCAGAGTTTTATGTTAATGGAAAATACGACTATAAAAAATTTGAAGGCGATAAAGGTCAAGTAAGAACCTCTGAAGAGCAAGCACAATATTTGGCTGATTTATGTGAAAAATACCCCATCATTTCTATTGAAGATGGTATGGACGAAAACGATTGGGAAGGCTGGAAATTACTAACAGAAAAAGTAGGAGACAAAGTGCAGTTGGTTGGTGACGATTTGTTTGTAACCAATGTAGAACGCCTGTCTAAAGGTATTGAAAACAACATTGCCAATTCAATCTTAATTAAGGTAAACCAAATAGGTACATTAACCGAAACCATTGCCGCTGTAAACATGGCGCACAATGCAGGGTATACTTCTGTAATGTCGCATAGATCAGGAGAAACAGAAGACAATACAATAGCCGATTTGGCCGTAGCATTAAATACTGGGCAAATAAAAACCGGCTCGGCTTCCCGAAGCGACCGTATGGCGAAATACAACCAATTGTTGCGAATAGAAGAAGAATTGGGCGATGTTGCATACTACCCAAAAGAAAAGGCCTTTAAGGTAAAATAAGCAAAAAGGAAAAGCGGTTGTTAAATATTTAATAACCGCTTTTTTTATATAGCATTTAACAATCTATTAATAGCTAAAACCTTTGCTAAGTTCCTTTAAAAATCATTAGATATTTCTTAAATTTGTGACACGTTGAGGCAAAAGTCAAATAACCCTAAATAAACACACATTATATGTCAGATAAAGCTACGTTAGAAATTAATGGTCAAAAGCATGAATTCCCTCTAATTACTGGTACAGAAAATGAAGTTGCCATAGATATTAAAACGTTAAGAGGGGTTACAGGTGGTGTTACCACCATAGATCCAGGATATAAAAATACAGGATCGTGTGAGAGTGCCATTACCTTTCTTGATGGTGAAAAAGGAATTTTAAGATATAGAGGATATGCTATTGAGGACCTTGCCGAAAAGGCAGATTTCCTTGAGGTGGCTTATTTATTGATTTTTGGCGAGCTTCCAAATAAAGAACAGTTAGACAAGTTTCATACAGACATAAAGAAACACTCTGTAGTTGATGATGATGTTAAGAAAATTCTAGACGCTTTTCCTAAGTCGGCGCACCCAATGGGCGTGTTGTCTTCGTTAACAAGTGCGCTAACAGCATTCAACCCATCTTCTGTAAATGTAGATTCAGAAGAAGATATGTACAATGCTATTGTAAGAATTTTAGGGAAATTCCCAGTTTTGGTGGCTTGGGCCATGCGTAAAAAGTTAGGTTTACCACTAGATTATGGCGATAGCTCTTTAGGTTATGTAGAGAACGTTTTAAAAATGATGTTCAAGCAACCTAACGAAGACTATAAAATAAACCCAATTGTTGTTGATGCTTTAGATAAATTATTAATCCTTCATGCAGATCACGAGCAAAACTGTTCTACATCAACAGTGCGCATTGTAGGTTCTTCACACGCTGGATTGTTTGCTTCGCTTTCGGCTGGTATTTCTGCCCTTTGGGGACCCTTACATGGTGGTGCCAACCAAGCAGTATTAGAAATGTTAGAAGCGATTAAAGAAGATGGTGGCGATACCAAAAAATTCATGGGTAAAGCTAAGGACAAAGAAGATCCGTTCCGTTTAATGGGCTTTGGTCATCGCGTTTACAAGAATTTCGACCCTAGAGCTAAGATTATCAAAAAATCGGCAGACGAAGTGTTGGAAGATTTAGGGGTTGAAGATCCTATTTTAGGAATAGCCAAAGGCTTGGAGCAAGAAGCTTTGAACGACGATTACTTTGTAAAGCGTAAGTTGTACCCTAATGTCGATTTCTATTCAGGAATTATCTATAAGGCTATGGGCATTCCTGTAGAGATGTTTACTGTAATGTTTGCTTTAGGAAGATTACCAGGTTGGATCGCTCAATGGCGTGAGATGCGCTTGAAAAAAGAACCAATAGGTCGCCCAAGACAGGTATATGTTGGTGAAAATCTAAGGGATTTTAAAACCATAGATAACAGATAATATTAAAAAAATGTACATCAAAAAGCTTCATAGGCCTTATGGAGCTTTTTTTATTTTATTTCCTTTATGTTAAAGCTAAATGTTAATAACGAAACGGCCAGATTACGTGCAGTAGTTTTAGGAACGGCAAAAAGCAATGGGCCAGTACCCAAGGCAGAGGATACCTACGATCCCAAATCACTTCAGCATATAAAAGCGGGTACTTACCCCAAAGAAGCCGATATGGTAAAGGAAATGGAAGCCGTAGCACGCGTATTCGAAAAATACCATGTTACCGTTTTCCGCCCAGAGATTATCGAAGATTACAACCAGATTTTTTCTAGAGACATCGCTTTTGTAATCGATAACAAGTTTATAAAGGCCAACATTCTTCCAGATCGCGATAGAGAGTACGAAGCCATTAAACATGTTGTGTCGCAAATTCCCCAAGAAGATGTTATTGTTTTACCAGAGGCCTGCCATATTGAAGGTGGCGACGTTATGCCTTGGAACGACTATATTTTTATAGGCACCTACTCTGGCGCGGATTATTCTAGTTACATTACAGCCAGAACAAACACACAAGCTGTCGAGGCCATTAGAGAATTGTTTCCAAATAAAGTGGTAAAATCCTTCGAATTGCGAAAATCCAATACCGATCCTAAAGAGAATGCACTTCATTTAGACTGTTGTTTTCAGCCTATAGGAAAAGACAAGGCTATTATTCATAAAAATGGCTTTTTAATAGAAGAAGAATACCAGTGGTTGGTTGATTTTTTTGGAAAGGATAAGGTGTTCGAAATTACAAAAGAAGAAATGTACCAAATGAACAGCAACATATTTTCCATTTCGGAAGATGTGATCATTTCAGAAAAAAACTTTACTAGGCTAAATACTTGGTTGCGTGAGCAAGGGTTTACCGTAGAGGAGGTGCCGTATGCCGAGATTGCCAAGCAGGAAGGGTTGTTACGCTGTTCTACTCTGCCACTAATAAGAGATTAGTTAACAACGCAAGTAATGGTTACGTTGGCCTCTTCGCCAACTCGTAACGTGCCAAAGTCCTGGCCAATGTTATAGTCAAACCGGTTAATGGTAAATTGCCCTTTAAACGTATTGTTTTTAAACGTAAAGGGAATGCTAACGGTTTTTGTAATGCCGTGCATGGTTAAAAGACCAACGGTGGTATAGCCTTTCATGGTTTTCGCTATGCGAGTGGATTTAAAGCAAATGTTAGGATAGGTTTCAACCTCAAAAAAATCGGGATCTTTTAGGTGTGCATCACGTTTTTTGTTTCCTGTATCTACCGTTGAAGGCGCAATGCAAATATCAAAACTAGACTGATTAAGATTTTCTGGGTTGAAGGAAAAATCGCCTTGCATACCGGTAAAAGTGCCTTTTATATTAAAAAGGCCACCGCCTTTTATTTTAAACTCTACCTTAGAGTCTTTAGAGACAATTTCTTGGGCCGAACAAACCAACTGCAAGGCCAAAAAGCAAACCAAACTAAAAAATATCTTCATGATGTGAAAGTTAATGGTTGGATACTAAAAATAAGCAAAATAATTCGATTTTAGCCTTCAACCTTCTCAGGAAAGTACATGTTTATAAGTTTGTACAGCCGTTCTTTAACAAATGGTTTGGTAAGGTAGTTTGTCATGCCGCTTTTCATGGCTTTTTCAATGGCATCGGTTGTAACGTTTGCCGAAAGTCCAATAATAACAACTTGGTCGTTTACTTTTCTAATGTTTTGGGTGGCTTCGTAACCATCCATTTCGGGCATGTGGATGTCCATAAAAATAATATGGTAGTCGTTAACTTTGGTTTTCTTTAAAGCCTCAAGACCGTTATTAGCGACATCTACATTTATGTTTACTTCTTCGAGAAGCTTTCTAAGAACGATAACGTTTATTTTGTTGTCATCGACCACCAAAATATTGAGGTGTGATAAGGACAAGCTATCAAGCGGTTTTTTAACAATGTTTTCTTGATTTTCACATATTTTAAACATAGCTGTAAAAACAAAAGTGCTGCCTTCGTTTTCAGAGCTTTCAACGGTAATGTCTCCATTTAGCAGCTCGGCAAACTCTTTACTAATGGCTAGGCCTAAACCACTGCCTTCATGCTGTTTTTTTAAGCTGCTGTCTATTTGTATAAACCTTTTAAAAATGCTGTTTAGCTTGTTGTTAGGTATGCCTACGCCAGTATCTTTTACAACCACTCTTACGTTTAACCTATCATCTAAAATATGCTCGCAGTAGGTAATGTCTATTCCGCCTTTAGGGGTGAATTTTAAGGCGTTTTTTAAGATGTTGGTTACAACCTGAGAAAACTTGTTTTTATCGCCTTTAACTTTTATACCGCCATTTTTAATAAAATCGGTTTTTAAGTAAAGGCCTTTGTCTATAAACTGCAGTTGAAAAGTGTCGGTAATTTCCCTAACTTTTTTTAAGGGGATAAAGGCGGTTTCTTCTAGGGTAACCGTGCCAGATTCAATTTTATGAATTTCGAGAATATCGTTAACAATAGCCAATAGACTTTTAGACGATTTCCCCATAAGATTAATGTACTCCTTTTCACGATCGTTAAACTCGCTTTGCTTTAAAATTTGAAGAAACCCTAAAATGGCGTGTAGGGGCGTTCTAATTTCATGACTCATATTAGAGAGAAAGTCTGTTTTGGCTTTAGAGGCGTCTTCGGCCCTCTTTTTTTCTTTCTTTAAACGTAGGTTTAAATTAGCCAAACGTGTGTTTCCTTCAAGAGCTCTTTGGGTTTCTTTTAGGGATTTGTGATAAAAATAAATAAGCAAGCTAAGCATAAACGACAAAGCCACCCCAAAGATTAAGGTATAATTAATAAATGCCGTTTCGTTTGTTGATGAGAGCAACTCATTAGTAGGGTGTAGCCTTAACTCCCAATTTTGCCCTTTTAGCTTGTCGGCCTCTAAGGTGTTTGTAAAGGTATACTCATCGCCAACGTTTGCTTTATTGGCTAGGTTGTAGGTGTAAAAGGAGGTGCCGTTATCGTCTATTAATTCTATGCAATAGTTTTCAAGTCCGCTGGTAAATTCGTTAAAGCTGGTTGTGAAATCCATTCCTGCCGAAACAGTACCCTGAAGTTTATTGTTGTAGTACGTGGGGATATCGATTAGAAAAGCATCTCCACCTTGAGTCATTTTAGACCACGAGGTAATGTTTATTGTTTTGTTGGTGGTATGTTTAACCCAATCGTTTTTTCGGTAATCAATTTTTGAAATGTCTAGGCCAAGAGCATTTTCATTCCCTTTTAAGGGGGTTATTTTTTTTATGACCATGGTGGTGTCTATCCATTCAATAAATTTTATTGTTTGCGATTGACTTAAGATCATGTTGGTTTCTTTTGCCCAATAATTATGAAACCTACCGTTAGATACTTCTAGTCTGGTTTTAAGGTTTTCAAGCCTTTGAACCTCTTTGTTTATGGTTTTAATAAACTCTTTGGTAGAAATATTTCCGGTTAATTGTATTTGCTCCTTAACCCTTATTTGGTAATCACTTATCGATTTTTCCCATATAAAAAAGGCAACGGTAGACAGCCCAAAAAATATAATAATGGGTATGATAAGAATGTTCTTACCAGAGGTTAGTGTTTGGGTTAAATTCTTCATGTTTGTTTTGGGGCAAAAAGCTAAAGAAGTTATAACATAACTTCTCTAGCGAAACATAAAAATCTAAAATTATAAAATTTCTACAAATAAACCAGCATCGGTTTTGTTAACTTTAGCTAATCCATTCTTGGTTAAGCCTTTAATGGATTTATCCCATTTTTTATTGCTTAAGCCTGATAGCTCTTTTAACTGATCTAATGCTATGGGAGTGTGGGCTTTTAATAGCGAAAGCACGGCTTTTTCTTCTTCGGTTAATTCTGGTGCTTTCTTTTCTGGTTTCATTTGAGGGAAGAACAGCACCTCTTGAATGGATTGGTTGTTGGTTAAAAACATAATTAAACGGTCCATACCTATTCCCATTCCCGAAGTAGGAGGCATACCATATTCTAAGGCGCGCAAGAAGTCGTAATCGATAAACTGTGTTGCTTCATCATCGCCACGATCGGCCAGTTTTAGCTGGTGCTCAAAGCGTTCTCTTTGGTCTATTGGGTCGTTTAGCTCTGAATAGGCATTGGCAATTTCCTTACCGCAAACCATCAGTTCAAAACGTTCTGTTAATTCTGGATTGTCGCGGTGCTCTTTACACAGCGGGCTCATTTCCTTTGGGTAGTCGGTAATAAAAGTAGGTTGTATGTAGTTGCCTTCGCACTTTTCGCCAAAAATCTCATCGATTAATTTACCTTTGCCCATGGTGTCATCAACTTCTATTCCCATGTTTACAGCAGCTTGGCGAATCTCGTCTTCAGATTTTCCTGTAATATCAAAGCCTGTAAATTCTTTAATAGAATCGGCCATAGTGATTCGCTTGTATGGGGCTTTAAAGTCTATTTCATGTTCGCCAAAAGTGGCCTTCGAGGTACCATTAACGGCAATGGCACAATGCTCTAACAGCTTTTCACAAAAATCCATCATCCAGTTGTAGTCTTTATAGGCAACATAAATTTCCATGGCGGTAAATTCTGGATTGTGGGTGCGGTCCATCCCTTCGTTACGGAAGTTTTTAGAGAATTCGTAAACCCCATCAAAGCCTCCTACAATAAGTCGCTTTAAATACAGCTCGTTGGCAATACGCATATACAACGGGATGTCTAAAGAATTGTGATGTGTTATAAAAGGGCGTGCGGCGGCACCTCCTGGAATGGGTTGTAAAATAGGGGTTTCAACTTCAAAATATCCGGCATCGTTAAAAAATTGACGCATGGCGTTAAAGAGTTTTGTGCGTTTTACAAAAACATCTTTTACATTAGGGTTTACAACCAAATCGGCATAACGTTGTCTGTAGCGTTGCTCGGGGTCATCAAACTTATCGTGTATAAGGCCATCGGCATCTACCTTTGGTAAGGGCAATGGCTTTAAGGCTTTGCTTAGAAGTGAAAAATCTTTAACCATAATGGTTTTTTCGCCAACTTGCGTGGTGAACAATTCGCCTTCTACACCTATAAAATCGCCTATATCGAGCAGTTTTTTATAAATGTCGTTGTATTTGGTTTTGTCTTCGCCGGTACAAATTTCGTCTCTGTTAAAATAAACCTGAACTCGACCTTCGCTGTCTTGTAACTCGGCAAAAGAGGCTTTACCTTGAATACGACGCGACATAAGCCGTCCGGCAACAACTACTTTTTTGCCTTCTTCAAAACGCTGTTTAATACTTGTTGAGGTGTCTTGTACGGGGTATAAATCTGCTGGGTAGGGATTTATGCCCAACGCTCTCAATTTTTCTAATTTTTCTCTTCTTACTACTTCTTGTTCTGAAAGTTGCATGCTCATTATATTTTAATAGGTTGCCTTTTGTGACAAACGTGTGCAAAATTACGCTATTTCAAAAAATTAACATGCAACTTGATGTAGGAATTTAGCAATTGGCAAGAAGCAAAAACCGATTTATTTTTCTGCTAGATTGGGATTTAAAACTTCCCCTTTTATTCTTAACGTTTTGGCGCTTTCTACTGCATTGGATATAACCGTAATGGTCTTTTTAAATGCGCCAACTCTATTTGTGGCATAATGTACCTTTATCTCGCTTGTTTCGCCTGGCATGATAGGTGTTTTGGCATAAGACGGTACGGTACACAGGATGTTTTTACGTTAGAAATAACAATAGGTGCACGGCCTGTATTGGTAAACATAAATGTGCGGTCGCCATTGGCATGTTGCTTTATGGTGCCGTAATCTATTTCTTCTGTCTCGAAGGTAAGAACTCCTAGGTTGTTGTCTTTTAAGACGGCTTCTTGCGCGTAGTTAGACAAAAATGTTAAGAAACAAATACATGTTAATGCGGTTGATTTAAGTGTTTTCATAATGTTTTAAATTTATTGATTACAAAAACAAACATCTTTAAAATGCGGGTAAAAAGACAGAAAAGCCAGGATGAAATGGGTACTAGTACCTAGGTTAATTTTTTGTAATCACTTTGTAAACAATGACTTAGCCTCTTCTCTAGACTGCACGTTTAATTTTCTGTAAACATTGTTTACGTGGGTTTTTACTGTGCTTAAACTAATAAAAAGCGTTTTGGCAATTTCCTTATTGGTCTTTTCTTCCAACAAAAGGTCGAGAACTTTTTGTTCTTGGTTGGTAAGCGTTTCCTTTATGATTGATTTTTTTTTGGTTTTGTGCTTTTTTAATATGCTCCATAACCAGGCATTGCCTAGCAAGGATAAAACCAACAAGGCATAAATAATGAAGTGTTTGTTTGAGATTGAAGCGCCGCTTTTTTGAATGCTATATTTATCTGAAGCGAGTTCGTTTTCGTATTGTGCGGTATAGGTAAGGTCTGGGTAGCGTTTTTTTAAGCGGTTTAATAGCTTGTCGTAATAAGGGTTGTTTTCAAGATCCTTAAGGTAGTATTCGTGAAGGTCGTGACTGCGGTTAGACAGAAATGCATAAATGTAAAGCTCTGCAAGCGGTTCGTTAAGTTGTTCGCCATACGATTGAAATGTTTTAAACCACTTTTTGTTGTTTAGTTTTCGACTGGCTTCACTTCTAAACTCACCATAGGCAAATTTCATGTCATCCTTTAAAGAATCAATTTTAACAAGGGCTGCCGTTTTGGGGTTGGTCGCGTTTATGTTGCAAAACATTTGTTTGTCGAAAGAGAAGGGAAATACCACGGTATCGTTATTTTTTGCTATAAAAACAATCTCTTTACTATCGTCGCAATGGCCGTTAAAATGGTTGGCGCTTTGCTCGTCATCAAAACAATTATCGACGTGTATTCTGTAAATTCTGTTATCGTTTTCAAGTTCGTTTCCCGTAAACTCAAAATACCCAAGGCTGTCTGTATTAATTTTAGAAATGATTTGCTCGTAATAAACTCCAGAGATTTTCCGGTAGTCTTCAATTACAGACAAGTACACATTGTTATGCCATTGCTTGTGGTTTACGTGCCCACTAAAACTATATTGTGCGCTGGCACAGCTAACCCATAATAAAAAACCGAGGATAAAAGCGTTTTTCATAACTCTAAACTACTATTTTTATTTTAAAATGGGGCTGTAACAAATTCAAAAAGAGAACGTCCTATACGTACATCAATCAACAAACAAAATTATTATGAGTTTTTGGAGAGTGTTACTTTCTATTTTATGCCCGCCTTTAGCTGTTTTAGATAAGGGTTGCGGATCTATTTTTATTGTATTCTTGCTTTGGCTTTGTGGCTGGGTTCCTGGGGTTATTGCCGCTTTGGTAATTTTAAACAATCCTAAAAGTTAAGCCATAATTTTTCCGTAATTTTGTACGCTATGAACAAACAAATAGAGCTACAGGAATTAGGGGAAAAAGATTATAAAGCGACTTGGGACTATCAGGAATCGCTTTTTAAAACAATTTTAGACTTAAAGATTAAAAATAGAAGAGAAGATTTAAGTCTAGAAACGCCCAATTATTTTTTATTTGTCGAGCACCCACATGTGTATACACTTGGTAAGAGTGGCGATATGTCTAACTTATTAATAAACGAAACCCAATTGGCAGAAAAAGGGGCGACGTTTTATAAGGTAAACCGTGGTGGCGATATTACGTATCATGGCCCGGGGCAAATTGTAGGGTATCCTATATTGGATTTGGATAATTTTTTTACCGACATTCATAAATACCTGCGCTTTTTAGAAGAAACCATAATCCTTACTCTAGCCGAGTATGGTTTAAAGGCCGAACGTAGCGAAGGCGAAACCGGTGTGTGGCTGGATGTAGGAACACCCTTTGCTAGAAAAATTTGCGCTATGGGCGTGCGTGCCAGTCGTTGGGTAACCATGCATGGTTTTGCCTTAAATGTAAATGCCAATCTGGGGTATTTCGATAACATGATTCCTTGTGGCATTCGTGGAAAAGCCGTAACCTCCTTAAACGTAGAGTTGGGGCAAAAAGAGGTTGATGTAAACGAGGTAAAAGACAAACTTCTAAAACATTTTAAAACGTTGTTTGAAGCGGAATTTGTAACCAAATAAAAACTAAAAAGCACTCAATAATTGAGTGCTTTTTTTTTAGCCTTCTTCGTTAAAATACACTTTGTAATAGTGCATTTTTTTCTCATCGTCGTAACCGCGTTCCAGATATTCGCTGGAAGCCTCTGGCGCATCAATATCTAGTTTTATTTGAATGTTGGTATCGAGTTTAATTTCGGTTTTTAATTTGCGTTTGGCTTTTTTAACCACATTTTCGGCTACATCAAAGTGGTTTTTTATAACAATGTCCAGCTCGCTTTCAAAGCTTTTCTTGTAGTCGTCAAAAAGGGTTTTGTGTTTGTCCTCTTCAAAAATATCGTCTTTAAAGTCTTCTATATTAACACTTTCGTGTTCTTTAAAATAGTCGATGGTTTTTGCAAGAAAGGTGTTTTGTTCTTGGTTGCCATAGGAGGGTTTTAGTACTTCTTCAGAAAAGTCCCTACACAATTCTATGTATTGTTGGGTGTGTTGGTTGGCATCATCGGCATAGGCTACATTTAAAAAGTGCTTGGTCCAATATTGGGCATCGTAATTGTTATTGTCGGCACATAGCACCATGCGGCCTTCGCCATCGCTTTGGTTTAAAATAAGACAGCCTTTATCAACTTTTTTACTGCTAATGCCTTTTTGCACGACAATATCGTAACTGTTGTTTTCTAGATATGTTTGAAAAAAGTTGACTTTACTTTCTATTTTAAAAATGCCTAGGGCATTGGTGGTTATGTCGTTAAATTCAATACCTTCAAAAAGCACGATAAGCACATCGCCGGTTTTTATTTGAGCCGAATTGGATTGCTCGAACAAATGCTCTACAATATGTTTGGAGGTGTCTATAAAGGCCTCGTCATCTAAAAAAATAGTATTGCTGTAAGTGTTTATTTCGTTTAGGCTAATATCGGCATGGTGGCTAAAGCGGTAGCTTTGCACTTCGCTAACAAAAGGTTTTAGTAGAAAGGGCAGCATGAGGTCGTAGCTAGCATCATCAAAATGAATCAGGTCTTCAGAAAACGCATTTCGGGTATGGTTAAACTTATTGCCCACCTTATGCAAAATGCATTTTGCAATGGTGGCGTTTTTGCGTGAAATCATAACATTAATATTAGAGTGCAATACTAATCATTTCCTTGAAGAAAAGCCCTAAAAAAACCGAAGCTTGTAACTTCGGTTTTTAAAAATTATTTAGGACGATTTAATTAGTCTTCTAATTCGAAATGAGTTATTAATTCTTCATATGACATTTTTGAGTAATCTATAGTGTTTTTGGCTTCTACACCACCGGGTATTAAAACATATTTAAAATTAATATAAGTTAGAGTTTCTAAATCACTTATGTCAGACCCGTTTGCAAAAATAACTAGTGAGTTTTCTACACCCTCACTAGGAACATTAGCTAAAGCGAAAGAAAGCATGTCCTCGTAAGGTAAAGGATGTATAATAGATTCTCCATTCAAATTTTGTCTTAAGTATACCATGGCTACACCACCATTATCGACAAATTCTTGGTAGTTTGGAATGTTTATGGCCATATAAGCATAATCATTAGCAGTATTAATATGATCAAATTGAATTTGGAACCAATCTGAAGCGATTACATTCGCATTGCCGTCTTTTCCAGGAGCGCCATCTTCGCCGTCTTCTGGCGAGCATGCAACATTAAAAGATAGTAATAATGCAAGCATAAGGATTGATGTTGCTTTTAAATGAATCTTGATTGTTTTTAAAGTTTTCATTTTTAAATAAAATTTATGGGTTAAAAATGGTTATAAATACATGTTGTTGCCTATGCCGCCAGTGGTTGGAGTGTTTTCAATACCATCGCCGTTATCGTCGTATTGAGGGTTTTCTGATCTAGCATCGTTATCTAAAATATACATTTGTGCTTCGTACATTGATATTTGACCGTTGCCGTCTAGATCGGCATTTACAGGAGCTCCAGTAATAGGGTTTTCTCCCATGATAGCCGAGAAAAAGTGAAAGGTTTGTTCACCGTATTGTCCTGAGTGATGACTCCATGTGACTTGAAACTCGGTACCAGAAGTTAAAACAACTCGGTTATCACCTCTAAAGTCCCAGATAACACCACCACTATAACAAGGTTTTACTACAGCAATCATACTGCTCATGTTAAGGTTGTTAATTCTTTCGGCTAACCAATCGTCGGTTAATGCTGTGGAGTTGTTATAGAAGTAATATTGTTCATCTGAATTATCATTTATGCTACCACGATTATCATCACCATCACTATCAAAAACAGCTGTACTATAGCGTCCGTCGTTATCTTTTCCACCACCATGATTATTCATCATCAGGAAAAACTGATCTTGTCCATTCATGAATTCATTTAAATAAGAAAAGGCATTGTCTAATCCTGTTGGAGTAGCGGCATAGTGTACAGGAATATCGGAGTCTTCACCTGTTCCATTTTTATAAACTACACGTATGTTTTCTTCTTGATACCCCTTGTTTAATAAAATTTGGTACATAAGCTTTATGTCGTTCCAATAACGCGTATAGGCGTATGAAGAATTTATACCGCCACTATACAGCAAGGCTTTTTTGTGAGCAAACGGATCGATTTGAAAATTACATAACATAGGATATCTGTCACAAATTGAAAAAACGGGAATAGGTGTAATGACTACCGAACTGTTTAGAATTACAATATTCGAAATATTAGTGACTAGAATAGTTGCTAGCGACACATCGCCAATTAATTCGGCACTTTGTAAAATGGTACTATCGCTATTCTCAACACAAGTCCCTGTTATTCTTACACGCTTTCCAAAGTAGTCGTCATGATTAATTTGATTGCTAACTTGAGAAACATCTAAATGAATATAGTTGTCTTCTTCGGTTAAAGCATCTACATAAAAATCATCAGCATTGGTAAGTAGTTTTGTAACGCCATTAGTGTTTATAAAAATGCCTTCAACGGTAAATTCTTGTCCAATGTTATCGCGCCAATTGTCTGTTTTTACTTCAGAGAAAGAAGTTGTTTGAGGATCGTCATCTGTGGTCGGGCTTTCCGAGTCGTCATTTTCACAGCTACAAAACCCTATAAGGAGCAGTGAAAGAAATAAAATTCTTAAAGTTTTCATAGAATAAAATGTATTGGTTAATATGTATCTATGTTTTAGCCTTGTAAAAGGTTAACATTAGAGCGTTATATTATTATGGGGTTTCGGTTATTTCGTAAATCCAGTTTTTACTTGTAACATCACCATTGGAGTGTGTTACTTCTGCTGAAATTGGATAATCAAACTCGTTATACACGTAATCGTATTCTTTTAACGAACTATAAGAGTCACCTTGGATAGCTACCTGTGTTATATTGTTATTGTTGTAAATACATGTTCGGAAAAACACATAATTTTCGGGAGATTGATCATAAAGTTCGGCTAGGTTAAATATAGATTGAGGGTTGTCAATTCCCAGTTTGTTTAGGGTTAAGATACCTGGGTTTTTTTTGTTGTCGTAACTAAATGTTTGGGTTTCGGTTATTGTGTAAGTTAGCCCGTTGTCATAGCTAGCTTCGTTTATTATTTGTGAAACATTTCCTTGGGTGTTGTAAAACAATTTAACTTTAGTGCTATAGCTATTTTCACTAGCTGTTTCGGTAACAGTAGTAATTTTATTATCAGTATTGTATTCGTATTGTCGTTCTATATAATTAGTTGTTCCACTTGAGCTATAAGTGTAATGTGTGTAAGATGTTAAAACCAAATTGTTATTATTGTATGTGTAGTTTGTTGCAATGTTGGTGAATAAGGCCGAATTAGTTTGTGTAACACCCGACACCCTATCTAAACTATCGTAATTATAAGTGTAATTAGAAAACTGAATTATTTTACCTTCACTATCATAAATAATATTACTAGGGACTCCGCTATAGGTGTAACTTGTTAGTCTATCATTTTCATCGTAATTAAATAAAGTTTCCAAAGTACCAGTAATTACGCCTGTAAGTTTTATTGATTGTGTAGGAATGATATCATTTTGAGGCATATTATCGTCATCACTACTACAATTATAAATCAATAATGAAAAAAATATAATTCCGATTAGTTGTAAGGTTTTCATTTTAAATAAAGTTTATTGATTAACATCTATTTATGCTTTCACTTGTAAAAGGTTAACATCAAATAAATAAAAAAGCCAAAAGTTTATGCTTCGCTATGCATAAACCCTTGGCCTTGCAATTAACTAACTCAAAAAAAATGAGGTGTATAAAAGCATGACTATAAGCCATGTGCTTTAAATCTTTATGTTGCATAAGCGGTTAGGATTAACATAATTGTAAGGTTTTTTTTGTTAAAGAGATGGTGGTGTATAGGTTTAAAGGTTATTTTTGGCTATTGGTGTTAACCTTAAACCACAATTTTCATTAAATGGAAAATACTAATGCGAGCCATCATATACTAAAGGCGCTTCGGTCTGGTTCAGAGCGCACCCAGAGAGAAGTTTATGAAGCCAATAGGGACAAGTTTTTAAACTTTGCTAAACGGTATGCCCTTTCAGAAGAAGATGTTATTGATGTTTATCAGGATGCGTATATCATTTTTTACAACAATATTGTTTCTGGAAAGTTAGAGGTGCTTACAAGCAGTATAAGTACGTATTTATTCAGTATTGGGAAAAACCTAATTATGGACCGGTTAAGAAAACAGAAAAGGCAATTAAAAACCAACGATTACACGCATTTGGTTCAGGACGAAACGTCCGACTTGTCCGCTTTAGATTTAGAGCCGGAAGCTTTAAGCGAAGAACAGGAACTTTTACGAACACACTTTGGGACGTTAGGAAAAAAATGTCAAGAAATTTTAACCCTATTTTACTACAGAGGGTTTACCATAAGTGAAATATTGGAGTTTAGCGACTACAATAGTGAGAACGTGATAAAAAGCCAAAAATCACGCTGTTTAAAAACATTAAGAGAACTTATTAAATCTAATACGATTTAAAATGAATAAAGACGACCTATTATATAAGTACTTCTCAAATTCCTTAACGTTAAAGGAAACGCAAACATTCAACGAACTGTTAGAACAGGATGCGGCATTTAAAGCCCAGTTCGAGTTTGAGAAAAACCTAAAAAGTGCCATAAAAGAAACCGAAAGCCGTAAGTTAAAAGCAAGGCTTAAAGAGGTTGAGCAAGATTTAGCCAACACTACAATTAAACCGGGTAAAACAAGGTTTAATTACCAGATGTTTGCCGTTGCTGCTTCTATTGTTGTGTTTTTAGGTTGGTTTGGTTATAACACTCTTTTTGGCCTAAATTACAACAGACTTTACCAAGACAATTATAAAACTTATCCCAATACCGTTTATAGTATAACAAGAGGAGATGCTAATAATTCTTTAGAACGAGCGGCTTTTGTGGCTTACGAAGCAGAAGATTATAAGCAAGCGGTGGCGACGTTTAAAGAAATTGAGCAGACCAATAAAGCGAGCTATATTTCATTTTATATGGGGCAGACTTATTTGGAATTGGAAAATTTAGAAGCCGCCAAAACCATGTTCGAAAAGGTGATAGAAACTGAAAAAGATTTTGTGCCCGAAGCCCATTGGTATTTGGCCCTAACGTATTTAAAGTTGAAAAACAAGACGCAGGCCAAAGTGCAATTAAACACATTGGTAAATACGTATACATACAATAAAGAAAAGGCGTTAGAGATTCTTGACCGTTTAGATTAAGGCTTGGTTTTTAGAAAGGTTATCCCAAAAGCTACCAGCCCTAAAAAAGCAATTAAACCCCAAACGTAATGTGTTTGGGTTTCGTTAATTGCCGATAGATTTCCAGAAACAATAAAACCAGACCAATAATAAGGGTGTACTAGAGCATTTTGTTTGTTGTCTGCAATAAAATTTACCTTGGCTTTTTGCAAAGCCACATGTTTGGGATGACCCTGCGATAAGTAAGCGTAAAATCCATCCATTATTTTAGCGGTGGCGCCATCGTTAATCTTCCATAAGGTACTTGCAATACTTTTGGTGCCACTAAAATAAAACCCACGCGCAAGACTTAAAAAGCCTTCACCGCGTTTTAGTTCGCCAATGCCACTTTCGCAAGCGCTTAGGGTAACAAGTTCGGTACGAAGCTCTAGGTTGTATAAATCGCTTACGTACAGAAGGTTTTCTTCGTTGGTGTCTGGCTCGAAAGCAAGGTAGGAAAGCTCTGGGTGTTTGTCATTGGTAACGGCATGAGTTGCTAAATGAATTATTCCGTGCTCTTGATTTTCTTGTAAAAAATGATTAAGTGTGGCCTGTGCACCTATTAGCGATTTGCCATTAAAGTAATTTAAAATAACATTGGCCTCTTTTTTGTTGTTGGGTAGGGGTAATAGTGTTTTATTATTGCTGGTTTTAAAATCGGGGGCTAAAGCCAGTAGGTTGCGATTGCTTATAGAGGTCTCGCCCAACTGCATGAGTAGCGTTGCAGAATTGGCATAACCAATAGTTTTATGTGTTATTAAATAGTTTAGACCGTCTTTTTGCGTGTTAAAACTTCCAAATGGAAGGTAGTTTAACAAGCCGTCTGGAATAACAATAAGCCGCTGCGCTTTTTTATATGGTTTAATGGCTGGTAAAACAAGGAGGGTATACAGTTCGTGGGTTGCTGTGGCCAATACCGAAACTTGAGATTGGGGCGAGCTTAAATTTTTATATGCCGAAACAATTTTATTGTTAAGCGCTTCGGACATCTTAACTTTGTGTATGCTAGCCGAGTTTTGGTTTAACGAAATGCAGTACAAGGCATGATTGCCATAAAAGTATGTAATGGCAAGATCTTCTTCTTGTAGTGTTTCTTGGAACGCGTTTAAACGACTTACCTGTGTGTTGTATTTTAAGTTGTAATAATCCTTGTGGTTGGTTTCTATGGTTTTAATAATGTTCCAATGCTTTTTTTTAAGCTCGAATAGCTTGTCTTTTAAAGCATGGTTGTTATTCTGTTTGCCACTTATTATATTTTTCTCTAATCTGCTGATTTCAGATTTTAACTGTTTTTCATTTTCAAGTAGTTCATTTGGAATCATGCTAAACTTAGTGGCTTTAGCACTTAGCAAGGCTTCAAATAATAAGGTGTTTTTGCTTTTTTCTGAATAAAAAAAGGCGTGCTCTATAAAAGCTGGATCATTGGTGAGTTGGTATTGTTGGTAAGCAGCTTCTATACCGGCTTCAAACAAAGGAAAGGCATCTTCTATGAGCAAAAGTTTATCGGCTTCACTTTTAAAAGTTGGTTTTAAGCTGTCTAGGGCTGTAATGGCCAGTTGTACTGTTTTTGTAGTGTTTGTGTACGCTTCCTTTGTAGCAACCTGATTTAAAGCAATGGCTTTGTCTTTTAAAACCTTAACTAAAAGCGGCTGGTTTGATTGTAGTTGGGAGTTGTTTTGGTTTAATGTGGCAATGGCCAGATTGTAATTTAGAATACTTTTTTCTAGGTTGTTATTGTTGTAGTGCAACAACCCTATTTTATGGTGGTATTCGGCAACCTCCGGATGGGGCTGATTGTTCCATTTTTCTTGGGTTAAATCTAGGGCCTTTTGGTAGGCCTTTAAAGCCAGGGAGCTGTTTTGCTGATCCAGATATAGTTTGGCTTTGGCATTGTAATAGGTGTTCTCTAGCGGGTGCTTTACTGGTAAATGGTTTTTTAAAACCTGCATGTAATAATTAGCACTATCGGGTTGTTTTAAGGCAATGTAGTTGTTTGCGAGAATTTGGCTTAAAGAAATGATGGTGTTGTTATTGCCTTTATTTTCTAGGTTGTAGTTTAGCGCCTCCTTAAAAAGTAAATTGGCTTTTTTGTAGGCTTTTGTGCGACTGTATAAATCGCCAAGCAGGCCATAGTTAATGTAAAGCGAGGTTTTGTCTTCTGGTTTGTTATTTAATATAAACCGAATGTTTTTCTGATAATATTGTTCTGCCACGTTATACCTGCCAGCTTCACTGTTTATTTTTGCAATAAAGTTAAAAGCTCCAGAGAGCAAATCCGATGTTTCTTTTATATGTAATGTGTCTGGGAGGCTGTCTAGAGAGGTAATAATGTCCTGAAACGCTTTTTGCGATTGAGCATAGCTTTGGGTCTCAAAATAATACACGCCTTTATCGTATAGTATGGAATTTTTATAAACCAGATGATTGGGGAGCGCCTGAATATAATCCTCATGATTGACCCAAATACTGTCCAGCTCATTTAAACTGGATTTCATTTTGTTGAGGTTGTAGTTGTAGCTTGCAACCCTGTTAATGCTTATTAATGAAGCAATGGCGTGTTCCCATTGGTTTTCGTTTTTATAATGGGTTTTTATCTTGTTAAAATAATAATACGCCGAGTCTTGATTGGTGTAAAAGTGGGTGTAGGCTTTTTGCAAAAGGGTTTCTACGTCTAAGCTTTCTGACGAAGGTTGTGCCATGGCCCGTAACGAGCAAATTAAAAATATGAGGCAGTAGGTTTTTTTCATAAAAAAAGCTTTCAGCTATGGGAAACTGAAAGCTAATATACAAAATAAGTTAGGCTGTTACTCTCTTATGTAGGCCTGAACTTGGTATGCTGTGGTAACACCTTCTGTGTTAACTTTAATAATTTCTATAAAGGCGTCGCCTACATAACCTTGTTCTAAGGTTAACGGCTGGTAGCTTGTCTCTGCCCCAAAGTTAGGTAAAGGGGCTAGTGCAGAGTTTGTGGTACTCCCTAAAAGGACTTCGGCATTACTAAACACATTAACTGTTAATGAGGTGTAATTAGAATCGCATACAATGTAGTTAACGTCTATAGGAATGCAAGTACTCATAATAGTAGGGCATGGCGGTGGCGGTGGCGGTATAGGCACGCCTCCTATTGGCATGGGCTTTAACGTTGCTATTATACTGTTTAAAACTATTAACTCTTCTTGTGCCGCTTCAAGGTTGGCTTGGGTTTCTTCGTTCCCCTCATTATTGTCTATAATGGCTTGAAGGGTAGCAATCTCTTCTTCAATATAGCTAATTTCTGTATTAAGGTACTGTTTGTACATGCTACTTTCGTAAATGTAATTCTCCTCGGTAAGAATGTTTTCTGTGTTAGGAACCTCATTAACATTGTCATCGCACGATAGCATAATAAAGCAAGAAACGAGGATTGTTAAATAAAAAGATTTGGTTGATTTCATCATAATTGTTTTTTTAGGTTTAATGCGTTTGAAACATAAAGGTTAACAAAAAATTTAATTTATTTGATAGATTAAAATAGAATTATCGCTGCCTTTGGTTACAAATTCCAAATGTCTGTCTTTGTCTATATTGTCTAGTTCAATTTTAGAGGTGCCATAAATAGGAAAGTTGTCTAAGGATTTTCCGTTGCTGTCGAACAGGTAAATTTTATTGGTTTGTAAATCGGTAAGGGTAACGTAAATTTTGTCATACAGATAAAAAATCTCTGGCGCCGTATAATTGCCGTAATCCATTTCTAAAGTATTGCTTTTTATGGTCAAACGGTTTTCAGATTGTGCCACAAGGGTTTTGGCTGTTGTGGTTAAGTGGTGCATGTCGGTAAGCTTTAAATCGCGAGAAGCCGTATTGCCCTTTTGGTCTATAGTAATTAAAATACCATTTTTAGTGGTGGTTGCAAAGTTGCCCTGGTATTCGTAAACCGCTTGGTCGGAATAGTCATATTGGTTTTTTGGCGATACTCTTGGCTTTCCGGTTCTGTCTAAAATATACAACCTATTGGCGGTTTTTAGAACAATGTAGTCCTTTCTGCCAATTCTTATATGTTGCGGCTGATGGATTAAGGCCGTGTTAGCCGATTTAAAAGTGAAGCCTTTTACCGAGCTTCCTTTGGTATCTAGCATGAAAATGTTTTTGCCTTGGGTAACAAGCAGTCGGTATTTTCTGTTGTTATCGTAATCGAAAACCGAAAGCGGTTGCGTAATCTTATCATTAAATTCTAAAGGGAAGGGTTTTACATCGTTACCATTTCTATCAATAACATGAACCCTGTTAGCGGTGGCGAAGGCCAGTTGCAACCTACCGTTTTTATACATGTCAATTTGGTTAATGGTGCCTAAAATAGCTCCGGGAAGTTGTTTTTTCCAGAGGATTTTTCCTTTGTTAGAGATGAGGTATAGGTTGTTCTTGATGTCTTGAACAACAATTTCCTTTTCTTTAGTAAGATGATTGGTTACAAATTGCGGGGTGTTGAGTAAGCGTTCGTTTAGTTTTATGTTAAACTCTTCGGTAACCGAAGCTTCGGTAGCCTTGGCTTTGTCCTTTTTTATTATGCCGTGTATGTGTGCAAAGTTGTTGTCTGCAATAAATTGTATGGTTGCCCATTTATAATCATCCCCTTCAAGAGCGGCAGTATTAGAAAGGGTGTTTTTTAAAATAGCATTTAAGCGTGGCGTGTTCACCGAAATTAAAAGCGAACTCTCGTCGCTTAGTTTTTTTGAAATGTTCTGAAAGTAGCTTTTTTCGCTTAGGGTAGTATTGTTTTGGTAATTGGCAATAATGGTTTGCAAAAGTGCCATATCTTGGCAGAATACAAAAAAATTGTCCAACACAACATATTTATCGGCACGAAAAGACGTAACAAATGGCGATAAGGTATTTTCAAACAGTTCTGGTTGGTTAAAGCTTAAAACATCAACGCTTCTGTAGCTGTCAATACGTTGGCTGCTGCTAATGGCTTGAGCCGTTGTGGTTTCGTCTAAAGCATTTAAAACAAGCGCTTGTTGCTCTCCTTGGTAAATAACACCAATTTCAGAAATGCTACCAAAAAGGGTTTTGTCTAGCTCTAAAGAATCTGTTTTTTGGTAGGCTTTTAAGTTGTCGTGAAACGTGTGAAAATTATTAAACGTAAGGCTTAAAAAACCATCGCTGCTAGAAGGGGTTATTTTAGGGAGGTCGTTTTTTTGTGGCAGTGTGCCTTTAAAGGCGTTTATTAGGCTTTGGGTCGAGTCGGTAGCCCGGGTTATGCCGTTAAAAAGGACTTCGTCCTGCTCTAGGTTAACGTCTAGCAAGACGTATTCGGTTAACCTTTGCGGATGTAAAGAGTCTTTTAAAAGCAGTTCTGTAAAGACGTTGGTGGCTTTCTCGTCGATAAACATGGACAATTGACTGCCATTAGCGGCTGTTTTAAGTAAATCTTTGTGTTTATAAACATGACCTTTTAACGCCGAAAGCATAAGTTGTTGTGAGGTGGCGCCAATAAAAATGCTATCGACTACCGTGTTGAAAAAAGCGCGTCCGTTTACCGTAGTTTTATGATATGTTTGAGCTTTGGTCGTTATGGTTTCCACGCTGTGGTCTGGAGCCGTATCGAGGTTAAAAATACTATCGGTATATTTGGTTAATAAGGTGTATTGCAGGGCGCCACCATCGTCTTTGCTAAAAGCAATCATGGCAAGGCCTTTGTTGTTTAAGTGTTTTAAGATGTCGGTTTTTTTTGCAAGGCTATCAAAAACAGTCGAGCCGTTTAGTTTTTGCAAAAAGTGGTTGTTTTCAATATTGCTTACCAAACTTTGCAGGTCGGTACTTTTTATAACAAGATGTGCTTCTTCAGGAATGTAATTATACAGGTCCTTGTTCTTTTTTTCTGATGAACAAGCTGTGATTAAACAAGCAAGAAATAGTAATCGAAAAACTAATGCCATTAAACGAGGGTTTTTTGCAAATATAATTAAGTTAAAATTCAATCTTCAATTGTTGGGGGAGTAGCCTAAAAGATTTTCGGTGGTATTTGGTAATACCGTGATTTTGTATGGCGAGTCGGTGCTCTTTGGTAGGGTAGCCTTTGTTTTTTTTCCAGTTGAAAAAAGGAAACTCCTCATGTATTTCGGCCATATAGGCGTCGCGGTAGGTTTTTGCCAAAACCGAAGCTGCGGCAATCGACAGGTATTTGCTATCGCCCTTAACAATGGTCTTGTAGGGAATGTTGTTTAGTGGTTTAAACTTATTGCCGTCTACAATAATAAAGTCCGAAACGTGTTTTAGCCCCAAGATTGCTTTGTGCATGGCTAGAATAGAAGCGTTTAAAATATTCATCTTGTCAATCTCCTCAGGAAAAACATGCGCCACGCTATAGGTTAGAGCCTGCGCTTCAATATCGGCTCTTAGCTCATTGCGCATCTTTTCAGAAAGCTGTTTAGAATCGTTTAGTACCTCATGTTTAAAATTGTTGGGTAAGATAACCGCTGCAGCAGTAACCGGGCCAGAAAGACAACCGCGACCAGCTTCGTCGGTACCACATTCAAAGGTAAAGTTCGAGTATTTAAGCTTAAGCATCTAAATAAATCTTAATTAGGTAGCGTTATTATAATATATGTATATAAATTTGCAAGGTCTAAAAAATAATTATGAAGAAACTTTTTTTGGCAGTTTTTTTAATATCTTTCTTTAAGTTAGGCTATGCACAGGTTAGGCCAACCCTTTCTAAAGACCAGATGGGGGACTACAAAACCAATACACAGCGAAATAACGGAGCGCTAGATGACGATGATCCAGACTACAGAGGTTCTAGAAAAAGCACCAGCAATAAAAACATTAAAAATAAAGATGCCAAGATAGAGGACTATCTTATAATTTCGCATAAGAACGATACCACAATAGTCGATACCACACTTACCATTCATAAGGAATACAAGTTTAACTACTTAAGGAAGGATACCTATAGGTTAATGCCTTTTTCTAACGTAGGACAATCGTACAATACATTAATTTACGATTTTAATACCAGCCAACTCATGCCATTATTTGCGGCTAGGGCAAGACACTTTAATTATATGGAGGTCGAAGATATTAATTACTATCATGTGCCAACCCCTTTAACCGAGCTGTATTACAAAACAGCTTTCGAGCAAGGGCAGCAGGTCGACGCCTTTTTTACCGTTAACACCTCCAAGCAGCTTAACATGTCTATTGCTTATAAGGGCGTGCGGTCGTTAGGAAAATACCAAAATATTCTTACAAGTACCGGCAATTTTAGAGGAACGGTAAGCTATAAAACGAAAAACAAGAAATATGTAGCCCATGCGCATGTGGCCATGCAGGATTTGTTGAATAATGAAAACGGCGGTATAGCAGATAGTAATATCCCTTATTTTGAGTCGGGTAACCCCGAGTTTAAAGATCGGGCTGTGCTTGAGGTGAATTTTGAAGATGCCGAAAACATATTAAAGGGCAAACGCTTTTACCTAGACCATAGCTTTAAGCTCATTCAACCCAAAGACTCCATCTCGCAAAACCAATTGGCCTTGGGGCATGTTATTGCGTTCGAAGATAAATACTACGAATACAACCAAGACAGGCAAAACGATTATTTTGGCGAAGCTTTCCAGAACACCAATTTAAGAGATCGGGTAACCTTAGAGAACTTCTACAACAAACTATACCTTAATTATAAGAATGAATATATAGGAGATGTTACCTTTAATGTGGCTCATAACAATTACAACTATGGGTACGATAAAGTAACCTATATAAATAATGAGTATATAACCAACCGTCTAAAAGGCGATGTGGTATCTGTAGGAGGAACTTATAGAAAAAACATTGGGAGCTTTAACCTTGAAGGTGATTTTGGGCTGAACGTTTCGGGCGATTTCGAAGGCAACTATATAAAAGGAAAGGCCACCTATAAAGTGACCGATGGTATAGCGGTGTCGGCCATGGTTAATCACAATTCAAAAGCACCAAACTATAATTACCAATTATACCAAAGTGTATATAAGAACTACAATTGGCAGTCCAGTTTTAATAATACAGAAACACAACAGCTAACCTTTGCCTTAAACGCTAACAAGCTGGCCAATATTTCGGTCGACTTAATTACAATAAGTGACTATTTGTACTTTAAAAAGCAAACCAGTACAACATTTATAAAGCCATACCAAAGCAATGCTTCTATAAACTACCTTAAGGTTAATCTCGAAAAGCAATTTAATGTCGGGAAGTTTTCTTTAATGAATACGGTAACATACCAAAACGTCAAGAATGGCGATAACATCTTTAATGTGCCAGAAGTAGTTACCCGAAATACCTTATATTACTCTAATTACTTTTTTAAGAAAGCACTTTTCCTGCAATCGGGGGTTACCCTTAATTACTTTACAAGTTATAATATGAATGCCTACGATCCGCTTATGGCAGAATTCTATGTTCAAAACGACAGAGCGTATGGTGGTTTCCCTAGGTTAGACTTCTTTATAAACGCAAAAGTGCAACAGGCAAGGCTCTTTTTAAAAGCAGAACACTTTAATTCGGCCTGGACAGGGTACGACTTTTATTCGGCACCAAACCACCCATACAGAGATTTTACGGTAAGGTTTGGTATCGTGTGGAATTTCTTTTTGTAAGGCTTTTCTATAACCGGAAATTTTTCTTATCTTGTAAAGCTTTGAAAATCAAGACTTGATTTTAAAATCGAAAAAAAACTTCAAAAAAGGTTGCGAAAAGTTTGTTGTTTAGGAAAAAAGGGGAGTATATTTGCACCCGCAAACAGCAAGTGCTGTAAGCATAAGTTCTTAGAAAGTTATAGTGTGTTGAGGTTAAAGAATTGATTTTCAGTTCAAAATAAAAAACTTCAAAAAAACATTAAAAAATGTTTTTAGGATTAAAAAAGGCTGTATATTTGCAGCCGCAAAAATAGCGAACGCTATGAGTAGCAAAGTTCTTATAAGCATTGAAATTTTGAAAAAGAAACGAGTCGTTTAAGCCTCGAAATAAATTTCAAAAAAACTTTCAAAAAAGTTTTGCAGTTTTAAAAAGGGTTGTATATTTGCACCCGCTTTGCGAAACAAGGCGATACGATACAAGAAGACACGTTCATAAACATATTGAATTGACAGCGTAAGAGACGATTGGGAAACCAATTGTTTCGACAGAGAGAACAAACCATTTTGAGACCTTCAAAAATCGATTCGGGTCGTTATACAGATTTTAAGATTTAACGATGAAGAGTTTGATCCTGGCTCAGGATGAACGCTAGCGGCAGGCCTAACACATGCAAGTCGAACGGTAACAGGGATTAGCTTGCTAATCTGCTGACGAGTGGCGCACGGGTGCGTAACGCGTATGCAACCTACCTCTTACAGGGAGATAGCCCAGAGAA
>NZ_JPFK01000007.1:182500-775861 GCF_000733475.1 Mangrovimonas yunxiaonensis
CGGAGCCCCATTGGGGTGACGGCGTGCCTTTTGCATAATGAGCCTACGAGTTACCGTTTCTGGCCAGGTTAAGCACTTCAGGTGCGGATCCGTAGCGAAAGCGAGTCTGAATAGGGCGCATAGTCAGTGGCGGTAGACGCGAAACCGTGTGATCTACCCATGGGCAGGGTGAAGCTGTGGTAACACACAGTGGAGGCCCGAACCGGTTGACGTTGAAAAGTCTTCGGATGACCTGTGGGTAGGGGTGAAAGGCCAATCAAACTCGGAAATAGCTCGTACTCCCCGAAATGCATTTAGGTGCAGCGTACTGTTAGTTTTATAGAGGTAGAGCTACTGATTGGGTGCGGGGGCTTCACCGCCTACCAATCCCTGACAAACTCCGAATGCTATAAAATGTTGCAGTGCAGTGAGGGCATGGGTGCTAAGGTCCATGTCCGAGAGGGAAAGAACCCAGACCATCAGCTAAGGTCCCCAAATGTATGCTAAGTTGAATAAACGAGGTTGAACTGCTTTGACAGCTAGGATGTTGGCTTGGAAGCAGCCATTCATTTAAAGAGTGCGTAACAGCTCACTAGTCGAGCGGTTCGGCATGGATAATAATCGGGCATAAGCATACTACCGAAGCTATGGCATCCGTTAGGATGGGTAGGGGAGCATTGTAGTGCCTTTGAAGGTGCAGCGCGAGCTGTGCTGGAGGAGCTACAAAAGAAAATGTAGGCATAAGTAACGATAATGCGGGCGAGAAACCCGCACTCCGAAAGACTAAGGTTTCCCCGGCTATGCTAATCAGCCGGGGGTTAGTCGGGACCTAAGGCGAACCCGAAGGGGGTAGTCGATGGACAACGGGTTAATATTCCCGTACCCGCCCACGCTAAAAGTGACGGAGGCGTATATTTGGTGCGTGCTGACGGAATAGCACGTTGAAGCCAGTGGTAACACGGCGATAGTACACTAAGGCTTCGGCCGCGGTGATAATCCAGAGAAGCGACTTCCAAGAAAAGCGAGTGAGGCGGCCCGTACCGTAAACCGACACAGGTAGTTGGGATGAGAATTCTAAGGAGCTCGAGAGATTCATGGCTAAGGAACTAGGCAAAATAGACCTGTAACTTCGGGAGAAAGGTCGCCCCGCTCCGGCGGGGCCGCAGTGAAAAGGTCCAGGCGACTGTTTATCAAAAACACAGGGCTATGCTAAATCGAAAGATGACGTATATGGCCTGACACCTGCCCGGTGCCGGAAGGTTAAGTGGAGTTGTTAGCTTTTAGCGAAGCAATGAAATGAAGCCCCGGTAAACGGCGGCCGTAACTATAACGGTCCTAAGGTAGCGAAATTCCTTGTCGGGTAAGTTCCGACCTGCACGAATGGTGCAACGATCTGGACACTGTCTCAGCCATGAGCTCGGTGAAATTGTAGTATCGGTGAAGATGCCGATTACCCGCAGTGGGACGAAAAGACCCCGTGAACCTTTACTATAGCTTAGTATTGGCTTCGGACAAGTAATGTGTAGGATAGGTGGGAGACTTTGAAGCAGCATCGCCAGGTGTTGTGGAGTCGTTGTTGAAATACCACCCTTTGCTTGTCTGGAGTCTAACCCTCGCCGAGGGGACAGTGCTTGGTGGGTAGTTTGACTGGGGTGGTCGCCTCCAAAAGAGTAACGGAGGCTTCTAAAGGTTCCCTCAGCACGCTTGGTAACCGTGCGTAGAGTGCAATGGCATAAGGGAGCTTGACTGAGAGACATACAGGTCGATCAGGTACGAAAGTAGAGCATAGTGATCCGGTGGTTCCGCATGGAAGGGCCATCGCTCAAAGGATAAAAGGTACTCCGGGGATAACAGGCTGATCTCCCCCAAGAGCTCACATCGACGGGGGGGTTTGGCACCTCGATGTCGGCTCGTCACATCCTGGGGCTGGAGAAGGTCCCAAGGGTTGGGCTGTTCGCCCATTAAAGTGGCACGCGAGCTGGGTTCAGAACGTCGTGAGACAGTTCGGTCTCTATCTACTGTGGGCGTTAGAAATTTGAGTGGATCTGACTCTAGTACGAGAGGACCGAGTTGGACGAACCTCTAGTGTACCTGTTGTCGCGCCAGCGGCATGGCAGGGTAGCTACGTTCGGAAGGGATAAGCGCTGAAAGCATATAAGCGCGAAACCCACCACAAGATGAGATTTCTTTAAAGGGTCGTGGGAGATGACCACGTTGATAGGCTACAGGTGTAAAGGCAGTAATGTCATAGCCGAGTAGTACTAATTGCCCGTAGGCTTATTGTACGCCTGTTCTTTTTATAAGTACAAACACTTCATGTAAACTTTTCCAGTATGTTAAGATATTTGCAGCAGAGCTGCAGTTGACAGTAAACAGGCACAGTTAACAGTAAATACTACTGGAAACTGGTTGTTGGGACTGCCAACTTAAAACTTAAGGTGGTTATAGCGACGGGGCTCACCTCTTACCTTTCCGAACAGAGAAGTTAAGCCCGTTTGCGCCGATGGTACTGCACTCGTGGGAGAGTAGGTCGCCGCCTTTTTTAGAATCCTGGTTCATAAATATGAACCAGGATTTTTTTTTGCACTAAACATAAAAATAATAAGGCTTTTTGATGGGGGTAGGCATGGGAGTAAACATGCGTTAAAAAGCTTAAGCTTGTTTGGGTTTAATAGGATAAAATATATATGGGCTAGCTATTCTATGTGATTAGCTGTTAGTAACAAAAGGAGCGTGTAATAATGACTCTTTTTTTGTTTTCTATCTTATTGTTGTCTTTTTAAAAGGGAGTTAAAGTGTTAATAACCAGCTGCGTTGTAGCTTTTTAAAGGTTCTTAACTCGCGACGAAGTAAAGGAATAAAATCTTTTCCGTTGCTGTTACAGTTCTCCAAGCGCTTGCAGTTTTGGTATAATCTGTTGGTTAATGCCCTAACCGAAGCAATGTGTTTGTGTTTCTTTTCAGAAAAACGCTCTTGTTCTGCTTTGATTATTTCTGGCGCAATAGAAGTAGATTGCTGAACAATATCACCAGAGAAATAGATGTTGGAATCTTCAATACCATCATTGCTTAGATAACATAAGTCTTGATTGATGTAAGTACTAATGCTTCTAGACAAAACAATAATTTCGACTGCCTTTTTGTAAATGGGCAAATCTGATAAATGAGATGGAATATGAGGGACCATTCTTATTGCAATTTTATCAAATTTAAAGACAAAAAGGGATATTCTTCTTTAAGTATTAAAGTTAATTGGTATATTTGATTTAAGAATTAAATAATTTTATTCAATTTCTTTAGTAATGGATATTGATCAGCTTAATTGGAAAATTTTAACATGTTTGCAGCAAAATGCTAGACAGACCAATACCGAGATAGGTAGAAAAGTAGGGGTTAGTTCACCTGCCGTTTCAGAACGCATTAAGAAAATGGAGGATGCTGGGCTTATAGAAGGGTACAGAACTGCTGTTTCTTATTTCGAGGCAGGTTATCAGCTTAAGGCCATTATAACCATACGGGCCTTTATGGGAAAGTTGAAACCATTTTTAGAGAAGGTAAAAACTTTTGATGAAGTTTTAAATTGTTATCGAATTACGGGTAATGAAAACATTGTAATGGTTGTTATTTTAAAAAACCAAAAACATCTTGAAAAGTTTATAGATCAATTAATTATTTACGGTGAAACCAAAACACAAATCGTACTTAACGAGGTGGTGCGTGATGGGGCTGTTATTTCAATAAACCATTAGAAACTTTGTAAGGTTGCGTTTATGCTTTATAAAGCGCAGACCATACTAATAGGCCTGCGCTGAAATTACTTATTTTATTACTGGTTTTTTTTGTGCTTGTAGGTTTGTTTTTGGCTTTAACGCTTGTTTTAGCCAGAGTAAAAGTACCAAACACAGTACGGTTAGTAGTGTCATTATTAGCCAAGTGTTGTTAAAGCCAATACTATCGGTCATTTGCATGCCGGCATTATGTCCAAAAATATGCGATATGGAAAACGCAATGCTGTATAGCGCCATATATTCACCTTGATTGCCTCTTTGCGACCGGTCTAAGGCAAACGCATTGGAAAAAGGAAACATCACCATTTCTCCAAGGGTCATTAGTAGCATGCCAATAACCAAGACGCCCGACCACGAAACAAGGTTTAGTATTAAAAAGCTAGCGCCTAATAGTATGCCTCCAACAGTCATTAATGCTATTTTTGAATAGTTATGACCTTCTAGCCATTTTATTAAAGGCATTTCCAGTAAAAAAATAACAAAACCGTTAAAACCTAATAACAGGCCGATATCAAATTCATTTAAACCGTGCTCACCTTTATAATATAGGGGCATTGTAGAAAAGTATTGTAAGAATACAATTCCGAAGAGCACCATGGCCAAAATAAAAATAAGATAGGGTGCATCGCTATAAGCAGACTTTGGACTGTTGTTTTTATATTGATCTAACACTTTTGCTTTTTTGGGGTTAAGAACCTTGGTTAACAGTAGGGCAGCCAATATGCAGGTTATGCCATCTACCCAAAACAGCCCATTGTAGCCCATATTGGCAATAATAAGACCGCCAACGGCTGGCCCCGCAGAGAAGCCTAGGTTTATGGCCAAACGAATGAGTGTTACCGAGCGTGTTTTGTTTTCGGGTTTGCTATAGGCGCTCATGGCCACAAAGGCTGCGGGCCTAAACGTATCTGCAATGGCAATGGTAGCAAAAATGCCCAGGCAAATGCTATTAAAGGTTTTAAGATGTTGTAGTCCAATAAAAGCTAACCCGGTTGCAAACAAACTAAACACCATAACCTTGTAGTACCCCATAGCGTCGCATAGTTTACCACCCAACCAAGAGCCGACAACCGAGCCTATGCCAAAGGCAGACATAATCCACCCAACCTGGCTTATACTAAACTGGAGGTCGGTAGTTAGGTAGAGTGATAAAAATGGAATAACCATAGTACCTGCTCTGTTAATAAGCGTTATTAGCGCCAACCACCAGACCTCTGTTGAAAGTCCTTTAAAAGCGTTAATGTAATTGTTGAATATGTGTTTCATTAGGTTTAATAGGTATATAAATGTAAAAAGTCCAACGAAGACGTTGGACTTTTTGCAATTGTTTTGTGTTATGGTTACATCGCTACATTACATGGTTTGCCCAACGCGTTCATAAAGAATTTTGGTAGTTTGTTTGTATGTAGAGACTGTGCGTGTCATGAAATGATATAGTTTGCTGTAGCTAAGGTAGTTATTTTTTTTATAGGTTTTACCTCTTTGGACAAAATTTACCATTTAAACCTTGCTAAGATTTGGTTTTTGTGTATTTGTAATATTAATAATCAAAAACGCTTTGTTGCGTTACGACATTGAATGCAAGGCATAAAATTAAGGAACTGAAAGCAATTGCCACAAGGGTGTTTGTTAGTTTCTTTCAAGGGTTTGTAACAACCTCCTGCAGCTTGTCGCAGGAGGCTGATTCTTTATTGTTTGTTTATAATGGCATTCCATTTTTCTGCCAGCTGAAGTTGTCCACTCAGGGGCATTTCAGTAGCAATGTCAAAAAACAGTAATCTGGTTTCTGCCTTGTTGTTTGAGGTAGGTGCAAGCGCCAACTCTAATTTACTGATGTCTTTTGGTGCATTATTGTTATTGCTTGCTTTAATTAAGTTGCAGTTTTTTATGTGCAACAGGTCTATACTTTCTTGAGTAATGGTATCGTTATCCTGCCTAACAAAAAGCAATCGCTTTTTGCTGGTGTCTAACCCTATAGAAATGTTTGCAAAAACCTCATAGGTGTCCATTTTGCATTGTTCCTTTTGCGCTAATTTTGTTAATAACTGCAATTGTTGTTTTTTATTTTTTGCCTTACTAAGGCCCATAAGTATAAAGGGTATGATGCATATAGCTATAAGCACCACTTCTATAATTGTGATTCCTAAATCCATGATTAATGGTTTTTTTTATGTGAAAAAGTATTCCCTATAAAGGGGATGTGTGGTAAAGGGCCGTATGGGTATAGGGCCAATTAAGGATGTGCCTTTAGGTTTTACCAGAAATAATGAAAAGGAAAAATAATATCGTTCTTTCTATGCGATATTAGGGTGTTTATATTGCTTTGAGCGTATTGTTTATACGCTGCATTTAATAGGTGCTCTTTTTGCCTTAACTGCGTTGCTGCAAGGAATGGCGTGTCTTCTAGATTGAAGGGTGAAGGAAGATTGTCTTCAGAAAAAAAGACACTCTCGTATGGCACGGTATGTAATTGTGTGTTTGTAGTATTGCTACCGTACTGGTGCTCGTTTTCTGCCAGAGGGCTAGAAGCTTCTGTATTGAAAAATACCTCGCCAATACCCACGCCTAGACTTATGCTATAAATAAGTAGGAGCAAAACACTGGTTACGTATGTTAGGCGTTTTTTCACGCTACAAATATAGTTTTTAATTGAGTGGGGCGCTCTATAATTAACCTATTTTTAGTGATTTACTTATGCGATTAAGAGGTTGTTTTTATTTTTTATGAACTTATACAAAGGAAGTGAGCTTTGTTTAAATAAGGTTGTACAGTTTGTTATATCTTTGCTGAAAACACGAGATAATGAAACATATCCTTGCCTTATTTTTAGTAGTACTGTTAGTTTCCTGCAACCAAGGTAAGCAACCCGTTTTAGGCGATACCGCTTGGCAACGCGAACAAAACGCGAATTTTAAAGACGCGAGTAAATCACCTTTAACCGATAAAGACAGGAAGAATTTTAAAGGCTTGGCATTCTTTAAGATGGATTCGGCTTATGTGGTACAGGCTCGTTTAACCCGAACGCCAGATACGCCTTGGTTTAAAATGAAAACCACAACCGAACGTTTAAGCGAAGAGCGGGTGTATGGTACTATAGAGTTTAAGTTGCATGGCGAAATTTATAAGCTAAACGTGTACCAAGGAAAGGAAATGATGGCAAAACCTGGTTATGAAGACTATTTGTTCTTACCTTTTTTAGATGATACCAATGGCGAAACGACTTACGGCGGTGGGCGTTATCTTGATTTGCGAATTCCAGAAAACGATGTTATCACAGTCGATTTTAATAAGGCCTACAACCCATTGTGTGCTTATAACGAAGCCTATTCGTGTCCCATAGTGCCTCGTGCAAATTATGTTTCGACCGAGGTGAAAGCAGGGGTGATGGCTTATAAAAAGCAGTTATTTTATTAAAAACAGGCCGGCAAAAACAGCCAAAAACCCAAGTGCAAAACTGGTTATGGTATACAGTGCAAAATGGGTAAAGTTTCCAGATTTTAAAAACATTATGTTCTCATGGGCAAAGGTAGAAAAGGTGGTAAAGCCACCACAAAAACCTGTAGCCAATAGCATGCTGTGGTTTGTGTTAAGCGTATTGCTTTTTGCTATAGTGCCTAAAATAATTCCTATTAACAAACAGCCTAGGGTGTTGGCAATAAAAGTGCCATAAGGAAAGCCATTGCCTTCTGGGGTATTTAAGAACTTGGCTAAAAGGTACCTTAATATACTGCCTACACCACCACCAATAAAAACCAAAACAATATTCTTCATTTATTCTTTAATTGCGATAAACGTTTCGGTAACCCATAAGGCTGGGTTTGGTTCTTGTCCAGGGTCGGTAATGTAGTATTCAAGCATGGGGCCTTCTTGGTCAATTTCAAGTTGGTATTGCTTTATGTACGCCATAGTTTTTTCCCAAGTTTCGGTTAGGTTTTTGTAATCTCCGGTAAGCGTTGTTTTAACGGCTTTAAAAGGAGGGAGTTGTCCCGTTAAAATATCTCCTTCGGTAATAATAATTTTTTCGGTGGTTGGGATGCCGCAGGAAAGCATGGTCGTGCCTTGCTCTTCATCCCAACGGTGGTATAAGGTAAAAGGGGCGCTAGCCATAGCAATATTGTTTTCTTTGGCATAAGCACCAACATTAGACATTAACTCTGGAACCTTTACCGAAATATCTTCAAAGCGGCATGCGGTTGTTTGGTAAATATAATATCCGCCACCGTGTTGGGTAAGGCCGTCTATTGTAATGTTATAAGCTTTAATTTTAGCCGTAGCAACACTGTCTAATTTCTCCAAGCCTCTTTCAAAATCAGGGCCAATCATCGTGTCAAACCCGCCCATAAATACAGCAAAGCCTTTAAACAAAAAGGGAACACTTTCGCTATTCATGGTCCAGGTAACATTGGTTGCTCCGTTTGGGGTAGGTTTAAATGTCCAGGTAACCTTAGAAGGGGTGTAATCGCCAAATTGTAGCTCTTGTTCTATTTGAGAAAATTCTGTAGCTGCAGTGGTTTTCATTCGCCCTTTACCATCTTGATCCTCCCAAGCATAGGCTCCATCAACACCTTGCGTTTTTTCAGGGTACATTAATTTGGTGTCCGGATTTTTTTCCAGCCATGCAGACCAGGCCTCCCAATTTTTAAAATCGATAACCTGATTGAAGATAACCTTGGCAGGGGCGTTTATGGTTCTGCTTCGTTTTACCTCAAAAGCATTGGGCTGCACAGCAATATAAATGGCAAGCCCTATGGTTGCTATTAAAAAAATGAACAATAGGTATTTAAAAAATTTCATGGTGTTGGTTTGTTGTGATTCAAAGATAATCAATTTTAGCATGTTATAATATTGTTTAAATTTGTTGAAATAATTATTAAACTAAAACCTAATGAAATTTAAAGCCATTTTAAGTATGGTCTTGTTGGCGGTTTTGTTCTTCTCCTGTAAAGAAGAGGCAGCCCAACCCCAAGAAGAAACGACTAAAGTAGAAGAACCCGTAGCGTTTAACCATAACGTAGAGCAGTTTGCCGATATTAAGGTGCTGCGTTATCAAATTCCAGGATGGGACAACCTAACACTAAAGGAGCAAAAACTGGTATACTACCTAACCCAAGCAGGATTGTCTGGACGAGACATTATTTGGGATCAGAATTACCGACACAACCTAACCATAAGAACGGCTTTAGAGCAGGTTTATACCAACTTTTCGGGCGATAAAGCTTCAGACAACTGGAAGGCTTTCGAGGAATACTTAAAGCGCGTGTGGTTTTCAAACGGGATTCACCACCATTATTCAAACGATAAGATAAAACCAGAATTTACCCCAGAATATTTAAAAGAGCTTTTGGCAGCCACTAACACATCGTTAGAGGGTGATGCTTTTGATGTTATTTTTAACGAAGCCGATCGTAAAAAAGTTAATCAAGCAAAAGATGTTGATAACGTTGCGCAATCAGCCGTTAATTTTTATGGACCAAATGTTACGAATGCCGATGTGGAAAGCTTCTACGCAAAAAAAACCTCGCCAAATCCAGAAAAACCATTGTCTTTTGGGTTAAACTCTCAATTGGTTAAGGTTGATGGCGAACTAAAAGAACGCGTATATAAATCTGGTGGCCTTTATGGTGCTGCCATAGATGAGATTGTAAAATGGTTGGAGCTTGCCAAAGGCGTTGCAGAAAACCAAGCACAAGGCGATGCTTTAGGACTTTTAATAGAATACTATAAGACTGGAGACCTACAAACTTGGGACGATTATAACGTAGCATGGACCGCCGCCACCGAAGGCAATATAGACTACATTAACAGTTTTATTGAAGTTTATAACGATCCCCTAGGATATAGAGGATCTTACGAGACGATTGTTCAAATTAAAGATTTTGACATGTCTCAAAAAATGGCTGTGCTGTCGGAAAACGCCCAGTGGTTTGAGGACCATTCGCCATTAATGGATGCCCATAAAAAGGAAAATGTAGTAGGCGTAACTTATAAAGTGGTTAATGTGGCTGGTGAAGCTGGCGACGCATCGCCAAGCACGCCTATTGGTGTTAACTTGCCAAATGCCAACTGGATTCGCGCTGCTGTAGGAAGCAAATCGGTATCTTTAGGAAACATTATAAACGCTTATAATAATGCGGGTAGCACAGGGCGCTTAAAAGAGTTTGCTCATGACGAGGAAGAAGTTGCTTTAGAAGAGGAATATGGCCAATTGGCAGATAAATTACACACAGCCTTACACGAAGTTATAGGGCATGCCTCTGGACAGTTAAACCCTGGTGTAGGAGAAACCAAAGAGACGTTGAAAAATTATGCGTCGACTTTAGAAGAAGGCCGCGCCGATTTAGTAGGCCTTTACTTTTTGTACAACCCTAAACTACAAGAGCTAGGCTTGGTAGATGATTGGAAATCTATGGGGAAAGCAGCTTACGATGGTTACATAAGAAATGGGCTAATGACACAGTTAATCCGTTTAAACTTAGGTGATGATGTAGAGGAAGCCCATATGCGTAACAGACAATGGGTAAGCGCTTGGGTTTATGAAAAAGGCCAAGCCGATAACGTTATTGAAAAAATAAACAAAGACGGTAAAACCTATTTCAATATTAACGACTACGACAAGTTACATGATTTGTTTGGCCAGCTATTGCGCGAAACCCAACGTATAAAATCTGAAGGTGATTTTGATGCTGTACAGGCTTTAGTAGAGGGCTACGGTGTAAAAGTAGACCAAGACATACATGCTGAGGTGTTAGAGCGTAACAAGCAATTTAAATCGGCACCTTATAGTGGTTTTGTAAATCCGGTATTGGTTGCAGAAACCAACGATGCAGGAGAAATTACAGCCGTTAAGGTAACCCAACCAGAAGGGTTCCCGCAGCAAATGTTGAATTACAGTAAGAACTACAATTTTTTACCAGCGGTAAATTAAGTCTAGTTAATTTAAAGCAATAAAAAAAGCAGCGATTAAGTACAATCGCTGCTTTTTTTATAGGTTTTTTGTATAAAGAAATGGCTTAATACAGTTCGTGGTGTCACCTTTTACGAGCTTATACAAATAAAAACTTTATAGCCGCAATAAAAGCGATAAAGGCAATAAAGGCAATAAGCACCCAAATGGTTCCTTTGTAGTATCGTTTATGTAAATTAAGGTCTTTTCGGTAAGCGTAAAGAATTACAATAGCAAACACTATTGCAAATAAAACCCCAAAAACCAATTGCCCCGTTGTAAACATGCTTGCTAATTTTTATGCAAAAATAATTAATCGCTTTAAATAAACATTAGCAAAGCGTGTTAAACTAAAAAAACAAGAAAAATTAAGCTGTATTTTAAGCGTATGTGTTTAAATTCCCCTAATTTTTAACGCAACTTAAATTATAAAATTCCATGAAAGATAAAATAGAAGCGGTTAAAGCTTTCCATACAGCATTTAAAATAGGACATCGCGAAACTCCAAAAGCAGATTTAGGAATCGAAAAAAACATGTTGCGCTACAAACTTATGCGTGAGGAAAATGAAGAATACCTCGAGGCTGCTAACAACAACGATTTGGTTGAGGTGGCCGACGCCTTAGGCGATATGTTATATATTTTATGTGGAACGATTATAGAACACGGACTTCAACATAAAATAGAAGCGGTTTTTAATGAAATACAACGCAGTAACATGAGCAAGCTAGGAGAGGACGGCGCACCTATTTACCGCGAAGATGGTAAAGTACTTAAGGGGCCAAACTATGTAAAGCCAGACATTGCAGCCATATTAAAACCATAAAAAAAAGGAACCATTAGGTTCCTTTTTTGGTGTCTTATGCTTTAAGCACACAGACCTAGCTTAGAATGTTATTGTATTTTAACACGCCACCCAAAAGGATCTTCGGTACGGTTGTACTGTATGTCGGTAATGCGGGTTTTTAATATTTTGGCATAACTCGTTTCAAGTTCTGGAAGCTCGTAATCGGTGCCTTGGTATCCAAATCCCGAAATGGGCGAGATAACGGCTGCTGTACCCGAGCCGAACATTTCCTTTAAGCTGCCGTTTTTTGCAGCTTCAACAAGTTCGCTAACTTTAAGTTTTCTAACATCAACCTCGATGCCTTCCGCTTTTGCAATTTCAATAAGGCTTTTTCGGGTAATTCCATCTAAAATCCTATCGCTTGTAGGGGCGGTTATAAGCGTATCGTTTATTCTTACAAAAATGTTCATTGCACCAGCTTCTTCAATATACTCGTGCGAAGTGTCGTCTGTCCAAACAACTTGATTGTAGCCTTTTTCAATGGCCAATTGGGTGGGGTAAAATTGCCCGGCATAGTTGCCGCCAGCCTTTGCGTATCCTACTCCGCCATTAGCCGATCTGGAATACTTCTCTTCAATGGCTACGGTTACTTTCCCCGAAAAGTAGGCGCCAGAAGGGGCTGTGGCAATTATAAAAAGATACTCGTCAGATGGCGAGGCGTGAAACCCATTTCCAGAAGCAAAAACAAATGGCCTAATGTATAGGGCACTCCCCGGAGCTGTAGGAATCCAGTCTTTATCAGCCTTTAAAAGGGCTTTTAAGCCTTCCATAAAATAGGCCTCAGGAATTTCTGGAATGGCCAATCGTTTTGATGAGATGTTAAAGCGTTTCCAGTTCTCTAACGGGCGAAACAAAAAAACGTTGCTATCTTTATCTTTGTAGGCCTTCATACCTTCAAAAATAGATTGCCCGTAATGAAATATTTTAGCCGAAGGGTCTAGCGTTATAGGTTGGTAAGGAACAACTTTAGGAGCGTTCCATGCGCCATCTTTATATTGGCACAACAACATATGGTCAGAGAATACTTTGCCAAAAGGGAGGTTGTTAAAATCGATGTCCTTAAGTTTTGAATTTTTGGTTAATTCAACGCTAATATCCGCTTCTAAAATATGTGTCATGATTGCCTTGTTTTAAGCTGCAAAAGTACTGAATTTAGGCCGTATAAAAAATTTAATATTTCCTTAAAAAAAGATGTATATTTGAGGCTAAACATTTTAAGATAATTATGAAAAACGTATTAGGAGTTCTATTGTTTGCAGGCTTGTTTTTTGCTTGCAAGGAAACAGTTAAAGACCCTGTAAACGAATCGCCAGCAACCGAACAAACCGAAAGTGCTGCGCCAGAAGTGACTTATGTTCCTTTTGGAGACACGATAACCACAGACCATGCCGATGCCATTGAGAAAATAAGCCGTACCTACCACAACCTAACAGTAGGTGATAGCCTGAATATTAAAATGACTGCTAAGGTAAACAGCGTATGCCAAGCCAAAGGCTGTTGGATGAAGCTGGATTTAGGTAATGAAGAAGAGGTTATGGTAAAATTTAAGGACTATGCTTTTTTTGTGCCTAAAAACATTTCGGGGAAAGACGTAATTATTGAAGGTGTGGCCTTTGTTGATGAAATGTCGGTAGAAGACCAAAAACACTATGCCGAAGACGCTGGAAAGACCGAAGCAGAAATAGCCGAGATAACCCAACCCAAACGTACTTACTCGTTTTTGGCCGATGGGGTACTATTGGTTGAAAAACAATAATTTTTTGTAGTGAGGTATTTTTTGGCCATAATAACAATGGGTTTCTTTTTTGGGTGCCAAGAGCAACCTAAACAATCAGTAGTGCCGGCGGCTAAGGCCGAGGTGGTTTACGATATGTACGACCCTTCGGAGATGGCCCAGCTTATGAACAAAATGTATGCCCATAACCAGACTTTAAAGCAGGATATTCTTGCCGGAAATATTCCTGTGGAGTTTCCAATGGATTTTATGGAAATTCATTCTGCAGCGTTAACGAAGGCTAATATGCGTAATGAAACCTTCGAGCATTTTTCCCGTATTTTTATCGAGGCCGAAAAAGCCATATACGATCCCAATGCTTCAGAACCTATTGAGGCGCGTTTTAATACTGCCATAAACGTGTGTATTTCATGTCACCAAACCTCTTGTACAGGGCCTATTCCAAGAATAAAAAAACTATTGATTAAGTAGTTTTGAAACGACGCATTATTACCACAAAAGACGGGTCTAAAACCATTCATATAGACGAATGGAACGAGCAGTACCACTCTGTTCATGGGGCCATTCAGGAAGCACGTCACGTTTTTATAAAACACGGCCTTCATCATGTTATGGCGCAGCAAGAAGAACAAGCGCTTTCCATTTTAGAAATAGGGTTTGGTACAGGGTTAAATGCGTTTTTAACATGCTTAGAAGGCGAAAACGCCAACTGCAATATAAACTATGTAGGGGTAGAGGCTTATCCTGTGGGCTTAGAAGAACTCTCCCAGCTTAATTATGTCGAGCAATTATCGGCGCAAAGCCAACAAGAAGCATTTAATGCCATGCATACAACACCTTGGGAAAAAAGTGCTGCGATTTCCGAAAGGTTTACTTTAACCAAAGTAGAAGCTTTTTTTAAAGACATAGCATATAACCAAACGTTCGATTTGGTGTATTTCGATGCCTTTGGTGCTCGTGTACAGCCAGAGTTGTGGGAAGTGTCTATTTTTAAACTGATGTTCAATGCCCTTAAGACAAATGGGGTTTTGGTAACTTACTCGGCAAAAGGTTCTGCTAGACGGGCCATGCAGGAGGTGGGCTTTTTTGTGGAGAAACTCCCTGGGCCACCAGGAAAACGCGAAATGCTTAGGGCAGAGCGCAAAGCTCTGTAACTTGTTTAAAGTTTCGTTAATTCTGTTAAACCTATTAAAAATCGGGGTTTTATATGCCAAGGGCTTTGTAACTTTATAAAAGCCATGAAAAAACTATTACTTACAGGAGCAACGGGATTAATTGGACAGCATATTGTGGCGCAATGCCATAAGGCGCAAATAGGAGTGCATTACCTCACTACGTCCAAAGCAAAAATAACCCACACCGAAAACTACAAAGGCTTTTATTGGGCTCCCGAAACGGGCGAGATAGACCTCGCGTGTTTTAATGGGGTTACGGCTATTATAAACCTTGCAGGAGCCAGTATTTCTAAACGGTGGACGTCCGCCCATAAACAGGCCATACTTAATAGCAGAGTACAAGCATTAGAAACCCTTTATAAAGGGATGAACCAACAGGAGAACGCTATCGAGCAGCTTATTACTGCCAGTGCCATAGGCGTTTATCCAGACGCCCTTACCAAATACTACGAAGAGGATTTTCAAGAGGTATCGTCTTCTTTTTTAGGGCAGGTAACAGCCCAGTGGGAAGCAGCAGCAGAGCAGTTTAATACCTTGGGCATTACGGTGTCTAAAATTAGAATAGGCTTGGTTTTAGATGCTGATAACGGCGCTTTGCCAAAAATGGTAAGTCCTATTAAATATGGTTTAGGAGCAGCCTTTGGAACAGGAGACCAATGGCAATCTTGGATTCATATTACCGATTTGGCACGCCTGTTTCTATATGTTTTTGAGAATAGACTAGCAGGGGTTTACAATGGCGTGGCCCCAAACCCAGTTACCAACAGCGAATTGGTTAATGCCATAGCAAGACAGTTGCATAAACCTTTGTGGTTGCCACACATTCCTAAAGTTTTTATGAAGACGCTTCTTGGTGAGATGCATATTCTACTTTATGAAAGTCAGCGTGTAAGTAGTCGTAAGATTACAGATCGCGGTTTTTCGTTTCATTACCATACGTTGCCTTTGGCTTTAAAGACCCTTTTAGAATAAAAAAGCCGCTTTTTTAAAAGCGGCTTTTTAGTACTGTTAGGTTAGATGTTATGCTTTTTTAGCCACAACATTAACTTGAAGTTCGATATCGTCGTTAATAAACTTATCACCTAAGTCTTCAAAGAACGATTTAGACTTATATTTTACGTTCCACTTAGAACGGTCTATTGTAAACGTTTCACTCTTAATGGTTACGGTGTCGCCATTTTCTACAACCGTTACAGGAATGGTAACGTTGTTTTCGGCATCTTTCATTTTTAAGTTTCCAGAAAGGGTGCTTTTTCCGTTTTCGGTTGTAAAGCCAGTTACGCTAAAGGCAGCGGCAGGGTATACTTCAACATCAAAAAAGTCGGCGCTTTTTAGGTGGCCAGAAAGTTTTGCGTTCATTTCGTCTTCCGCAGGAATATCCATAACTTCTAAAGATTTCATGTCGATTAAAAACGTACCGCTTTCAACAACACCTTCTTTAACGTTTATTACGCCACTTTCAACACCAACAACCCCATGGTGACTGCCTGTTGGCTTAAATCCTTTCCATGAAACGGTAGAGGCTCCTGGGTCAACTTTATACTTTACAGATACAGCTGTAGTTTCAGCAACTTCTTCGGCAGCTTTGGTTTCTGCTTCTTTCGCTTTTTTACAACCAACCAATGCTGTAGAAATAGCTACAATTGTTAAGAAGTTTAAGATTTGTTTCTTCATAATAAATGATATTTTTTTGATTTAGTGTTAGCAACAAAAATAGCCAATAGAAAATTAAAAATATTTAAAAAAAGGATAAAATTAACATGTGACATTTTGACATTTTTCACATAATGGCAGTACTTTTGCCACCACATTTAAAGATGATAAAAAATTGTGCATACGCAATGAGTAAAAAAGATAAAAAAGAGGACATCGCTGTAGAGCAGGAAGCAGCCAATACTGTAGAAAATCAACCTGTTAATGAGCTAACAGCAGAAGAGAAATTACAAGAAGAATTGCAGCAGGAGAAGGATAAGTTTCTTCGCCTTTTTGCCGAGTTTGAAAACTATAAAAGAAGAACCGCCAAGGAGCGCATCGAGTTGTTTAAAACAGCAAACCAGGATGTTATGGTGGCCTTGTTGCCTATTTTAGATGATTTTGACCGGGCTTATATTGAAATAAGCAAAACCGAAGAAAAAGACCTTTTAAAAGGGGTCGAGCTTATAAGCAACAAGTTAAAAAATACCTTAGAAGGTAAAGGACTTGAACTTATGGCATTACAACAAGGAGACGCCTTTAACCCAGACAACCACGAGGCCGTTACCCAAATTCCCGCACCTAGCGATGATTTAAAAGGAAAGATTATTGATGTTGTAGAAAAAGGATACAAATTAGGAGATAAGATTATACGTTTCCCAAAAGTAGTTATAGGGCAATAATATTATGGCAAAAAGAGATTATTACGAAATATTAGGGGTTGATAAATCTGCCACGGCGGCCGAAATAAAAAAGGCCTACCGCAAAATGGCGATAAAATACCACCCAGATAAAAACCCTGGCGATGCCGAGGCCGAAGCTAAGTTTAAAGAAGCAGCAGAGGCGTACGAGGTTTTAAGCAACCCAGATAAAAAAGCCAAATACGACCAATTTGGGCACCAAGCGTTTGATGGTTCTGGAGGCTTTGGTGGCGGTAGCATGAACATGGACGACATCTTTAGCCAGTTTGGAGATATTTTTGGCGGCGCCTTTGGTGGCGGTGGTTTTTCTGGATTTGGCGGCGGTTTTGGTGGTGGCCAGCGCAGAGTTAAAGGTAGTAACCTGCGTATTCGAGTAAAATTAACTCTAGAAGAAATTGCCAATGGCGTAGAGAAAAAAGTTAAGGTTAAACGTAAGGTGCAAGCCCCGGGAACAACCTATAAAACATGTTCTACATGCCACGGAACAGGCCAGGTAACCAGAATAACCAATACCATTTTAGGGCGTATGCAAACAGCTAGCGCCTGTAATGCATGCGGCGGTAGCGGTCAGATTATAGATAAAAAGCCAGATGAGGCAGATGCCCATGGTCTTATTGTAAAAGAAGAAACCGTATCGATTAAAATTCCTGCTGGTGTTGTAGATGGCATGCAGCTAAAAGTATCTGGCAAAGGAAACGAAGCCCCAGGAAATGGAGTGGCAGGCGATTTATTGGTAGCCATTACCGAAGAAAAACACGCCACCCTACAACGCGAGGGCGATAACCTACATTACGATTTGTACGTGAGTTTGCCTGATGCCGTTTTAGGAAACTCTAAAGAAATTGATACCGTTACAGGTAAGGTTCGTATTAAAATAGAACCAGGCGTGCAGTCTGGAAAAATACTCCGCTTACGCGGCAAAGGCATTCCTAGTATTAATGGTTATGGCAAAGGCGATTTGCTGGTGCATGTTAACGTATGGACTCCAAAAACGCTTAACAAAGAACAAAAAGCCTTTTTCGAGGCTATGCGGGCAGATGAGCATTTCGAGCCCAAACCAGAAAGTAGCGATAAATCGTTTTTCGAAAAAGTAAAGGATATGTTTTCTTAAGGTGTAAGAAAATTCAAACTAATAAGAAACCTGCTTTAATTTAAAAGCAGGTTTTTTTGTAGCTTTTTTTGCATAAATTCTCAGTTTAAGTCAGTTATTGATAAAAATATGCTATATTTGATTTATCACTATTTCTTAGAATAGTGGTAATTTTTCTTTTTCATAGCAATTTTTTCCCATCCTTAAAATCTCAATGTTTTAAGGGTGGGTTTTGTTTTTATAAGGGGTAATTATTGTAATTTTATTAGTGTAGGCTTTATAACATTTAATATATTTACCTCACGTTACTTTAAAGCAGTATTTATATGGGAAGTTTATTAGAAGCACATGCTGTTTCTAAAAAATTTGGTGAGCATACGGCATTGAACAAGGTTTCTATTGCAGTGCCTAAGGGGAGCATATTTGGTCTTTTGGGACCTAATGGTGCAGGAAAAACAACCCTGATAAGAATTATTAATCAAATAACCATGCCAGATACTGGCCATGTTACGCTTGATGGGCAGGCATTACAGCCCCATCATATAAAAGACATTGGATATTTGCCAGAAGAACGTGGGCTGTATAAGTCCATGAAGGTGGGCGAGCAGGCCATGTACTTGGCCAGATTAAAAGGCTTGAGCAAAAGCGAAGCAAAAGAACGCTTGCTATATTGGTTTGACCGCTTAGAAATTGGCGATTGGTGGCATAAAAAAATCCAGGAACTTTCTAAGGGAATGGCGCAAAAAGTGCAGTTTATCGTTACCGTATTACACAGCCCCAAACTGCTCATTTTTGATGAGCCTTTTTCGGGCTTCGATCCCATAAATGCCAATTTAATAAAAGATGAAATCCTTAACTTAAAAGCGCAAGGCGCTACAGTTATTTTTTCGACCCACCGCATGGAGTCTGTAGAAGAGTTGTGCGATCATATTGCGTTAATCCACAAATCGAATAAAGTACTGGACGGTAAACTAACCGATATAAAGCGGCAATATAGAAGCCATACTTACGAGGTGGGTATTCGCGCCCATAACCACGACGCCTTACAAAACGAATTGGCCCAAAAATTTGAGGTAACCCCAACAAACTTTAAATCTTTAGAAAACGATTTAATGCTAAACATAAAGCTTTCTAATGGTACAACACCTAACGATCTTTTAGGGTATTTGTCCAATAAAGGCCAAGTGTCTCACTTTGTAGAGCTAATACCAAGCGCCAACGATATTTTTATAGAAGCAGTAAAGAAGAACAGTTAAAAATGAACCACCTAGCTTTAATTATCCAGCGGGAGTACTTAACAAAAGTAAAAAACAAGTCATTTATAATAATGACCATTTTAAGTCCGTTAATTATGATGGCCCTAGTGGCCTTAGTGGCTTATTTATCACAGTTAAATAACACCAAAGAACGCACCATTTCTATACTGGACAAATCGGCTTTGGTTCAAGAGGTTTTTGAGGATACTGAAACCACAAAATTTGTTGTATTAGAAGGTATGTCGCTTAAAGAAGCCAAAATCGCTTCAAAAGAAAGCAATTATTACGGCCTGCTGTTTATAGAAGATGTTAACGATATAGACACCCTAAGCACCCGTATAAAATTCTTTTCTGAAGAGCCTGCCTCGCTGTCTATTATTTCCGATTTAGAAAACAAACTGGAAGAGGAGCTAACCAACCTAAAAATGCAAGAAGAAGGCATCGACTTGGTTAAAATAGACGCCTCCAAAGTGCGCGTTAATATTGGTCAGGAAAGTTTTGTGGGCGAAAAAACATCTAAAGTCGATAGCGTGGTCAAGCTTATTTTTGGAGGTCTTGCAGGGTATTTGCTGTTTATGTTTATCATCATTTATGGCAACATGATTATGCGAAGTGTTATTGAAGAAAAAACCAGCCGAATTATCGAGGTGATTATTTCATCGGTGAAACCCATGCAGCTTATGTTGGGTAAAATAATAGGCACCTCGCTTGCAGGCATAACCCAGTTTGTTATTTGGATTATATTAGGCGCGGTATTAATGACAGGTATGTCCATGATATTTGGTGTGGAACTTACCCAATCCAATGCCGCCCAACAGGAACTTATAAAGCAGGCCATGGAAAGCCCAGAGGTAAGCATGGAAATACAGAATGTTTTAATGGCATTTTATAACTTACCTATCGCCAATTTAATTATGGCCTTTATATTGTTTTTTGTTAGTGGGTATTTGCTGTATAGCTCTTTGTATGCCGCTATTGGGGCCGCTGTAGATAACGAAACCGATACACAGCAATTTATGCTGCCTATTTTAATGCCCTTGATATTGGCTGTTTATATTGGTATTTTTACGGTAATAGAAGACCCGCACGGCACGGTCTCAACCGTATTCTCTTTTATCCCATTAACCTCTCCAGTAGTTATGCTTATGCGAATACCTTTTGGAGTGCCCGTTTGGCAACAACTACTGTCTTTAGGGATCTTAATAGGTACCTTTATGTTAACGGTTTGGTTTGCTGCAAAGGTTTACCGCGTGGGCATATTAATGTATGGTAAGAAACCCAGTTACAAGGAGCTGTATAAATGGTTAAAATATTAAACATGCAAAATACAATTGAAGAAATAGAAGAAGCTGTAACCGAAAGTAGCGTTTGGGAATCTATCGTAGAGTTCCTAAAATATGGAATTACTTTTGGCGAAGATTCCCAAAATCCCATAAGAATTACCGTAGGGCTTATCATCTTGGTTTTTGTTATTTACGTTATGACTTCACTGGTGCTTAGATTTTTTAAGCGGTTATATTCTAAAAGGCTACCAGAGGCAGACCGCACCAAGTTCAATACTGTTTTTTCGTTTGCGCGCTGGTTTGTTTATGTTATTGTAATTTTAGTGGTTTTCGATTCTATTGGTATAAATGTCACGGCTATTTTTGCCGCTTCAGCAGCATTATTAGTTGGCGTTGGTTTAGCACTTCAAACACTGTTTCAAGACATACTTTCAGGCGTGTTTATACTTATAGATCAAAGTTTACACGTAGGCGATATTATTGAAATTGAAGATAAAGTAGGTCGCGTAGTTGAAATAAAACTGAGAACAACACGAGCTGTAACTATAGATAATAAAGTACTGGTAATACCTAACCATTTATATTTAACCAATAGTTTATACAATTGGACACAAAACGGGACATCAACACGAGAAAGTGTTTCGGTAGGTGTGGCTTATGGCAGCGATGTGCAATTGGTAAAAAAACTGTTGTTAGAAGCTGCCTCAAAGCATCCAAGCGTATTAAAAAGCCCTGAACCAGTAGTGCTTTTTACGGGATTTGGCGATAGCTCATTAAACTTTAAAGTTGTTTTTACGCTTAACGATAGTTTTAAAGCACAATTTCCTAGTAGCGATATCCGTTTTGAAATAGATAAACTGTTTAGAGAACACAACGTCTCTATACCATTTCCGCAACGCGATATTCATATTATATCAAAACCTAAAGAAGACTAAAATATGCCTAAAATATTAGTAATAGAAGATGAAGCGGCCATTCGTCGCGTTTTGGTTAAAATTTTAACAGAAGAAAACGAGGCCTACGAAGTGGCAGAGGCCGAAGATGGCCTAAAAGGGATTGAGGCGATAAAAGAAACCGATTTCGACTTGGTGCTTTGCGACATTAAAATGCCAAAAATGGATGGCGTTGAGGTGCTCGAAGCCACAAAAAAAATAAAACCAGAAGTCCCTTTTGTAATGATTTCTGGCCATGGCGATTTAGACACCGCAGTAAATACCATGCGTTTGGGGGCTTTCGACTACATTTCAAAACCCCCAGATTTAAACCGTTTGCTCAATACTGTACGCAATGCTCTAGACCGAAAAGAACTGGTCGTAGAAAACAAAAAGCTAAAGCGAAAAGTAAGCAAGAATTACGAGATGATTGGCGACAGCACGGGTATTGTGCAAATTAAAGACATCATCGAGAAAGTAGCCCCAACAGATGCTAGGGTTTTAATTACCGGCCCCAATGGTACAGGAAAAGAGCTAGTAGCACACTGGCTGCACCAAAAGAGCGCACGTAACCAAGGCCCCATGGTAGAAGTGAATTGTGCGGCTATTCCCAGCGAATTAATAGAAAGCGAATTGTTTGGCCACATTAAAGGGGCGTTTACAGGAGCCAATAAAGACCGTGCCGGAAAGTTTGAAGCCGCCAATAAAGGAACCATTTTTCTAGATGAAATTGGCGATATGAGCCTTTCGGCCCAAGCCAAGGTATTGCGCGCCCTTCAGGAAAATAAAATCCAGAGAGTAGGTAACGACAAAGATATTAAAGTAGATGTACGCGTGGTGGCTGCCACAAATAAAGACCTGCAAAAAGAAATAGAAGCAGGCAAGTTTAGAGAAGATCTTTACCACAGGTTGGCCGTAATTTTAATAAAAGTCCCCGCATTAAACGATAGGCGAGACGACATCCCTTTGTTAATCGAATTCTTTTCAGGAAAGATTGCTACAGAGCAAGGGACCGCAAAAAAAACATTCTCTAAAAAAGCCATTAGTTTGCTTCAAGATTACGATTGGACCGGAAACATTCGCGAATTGCGAAACGTTGTAGAACGCTTAATTATTCTTGGCGGACAAGAAGTTAGCGAAAGTGATGTCAAGCTATTTGCTTCAAAATAAATGCCCATGAAGAAAGATATAAACATTGAAACGTTTAAGGTCTCTAGCCCCATTCATTTAAAAGAAGTGGCTACAACCTACAATTTAAAGGCCGACAAGGATAAAATTGAAGATGAAATGGAAGAGGTTTGCGAAGCCTTGGCCGATATTCAAAATGCCATGTATGCCCATGGGAAATATGCCGTGTTAATCTGTATTCAAGGCACCGATACCGCAGGGAAAGATAGTATGATTCGCGAGGTTTTTAAAGAGTTGAATGCACGAGGCGTTGTGGTGCATAGCTTTAAAGTCCCTACCGAACTGGAGTTAAAACACGATTACTTATGGCGGCATTATTTGGCATTGCCTGCCCGAGGTAAGTTTGGGGTGTTTAACAGAACACATTACGAAAACGTTTTGGTAACCCGCGTGCATCCAGAATATATTTTAAACGAAAACTTACCCGGAATTAATAGCGTTGCCGATGTAAACGATGCATTTTGGCACAAGCGTTTCGAGCAGATTAATAATTTTGAACAGCACATTAGCGATAACGGGACCATTATTTTCAAGTTTTTCCTACACCTTTCAAAAGACGAACAAAAAGAACGTTTGCTAAGACGCTTGGAAAAACCCAACAAGAATTGGAAATTCTCACCGGGAGATTTAGAAGAACGCAAACTTTGGGATACCTACCAAATGTATTTTGAAGATGCCATTAACCGGACTTCAAAACCGCATGCGCCATGGTATACCATTCCAGCAGACGATAAGCCAACGGCACGGTACATTGTAGCCAAAATTCTTTACGACACCTTAAAAACCTATAAGGACATTAAAGAACCAGAGCTAGAACCCGAGGTTAAGGCTAACATAGCAGCCTATAAACAACAATTGGAAAACGAGTAATTTCTATCCCGCACTAGCGGGATTTTTTTATGGTTTATTTCACAACATCGCTTTTAAGAAATGGTATATTAGTAGCAAAATTTAAGTTTATGAGATACTTTCTTTTAATCGTTGCCTTACTTTTTTCTAAATCGTTCAACGCTCAAACCGATCAAGAGGTTTTTAAGCGTCTATATAAAACCGCATTAACCAACGGAAAAAGTTACGAGTGGCTGGATTATTTGTCTAACCAAATAGGCGGACGATTATCGGGCTCGGTAAATGCCGAATTAGCCGTAGCATGGGGGAAACAGGAGCTTGAAGCGCTAGGTTTGGACAAGGTTTGGCTGCAACCGGTTATGGTGCCTAAATGGATACGCGGCGCCAAAGAGTATGCTTACATAAAATCGACTACGGGAAAAACCACCAATGTAAACATTTGCGCTTTGGGAGGCTCGGTAGCAACCAACCCACTAGGGGTAGAGGCCGAAGTTGTTGAGGTGCACAGCTTTGAGGAATTGACAGAATTAGGTGAAGACAAGATTAAAGGAAAAATCGTTTTTTACAACCGTCCCATGCAGCCCGATTTAATTCAAACGTTCGAAGCGTATGGCGGTTGTGTTAACCAACGTTATCAAGGTGCAGTTGAAGCGGCCAAATACGGTGCCGTTGGTGTTATTGTTCGCTCCATGACTCTGCGTTTAGACGATTTGCCACATACAGGAAGCATGACCTATAACAATTTGCCCAACGAAAAACGAATTCCGTCGGCTGCCATAAGTACTAACGATGCCGAGTTGCTTAGCAGCATGCTCAAATTAGATGAACGTCTAAAATTTTATTTTAAACAAAACTGCCAACAACTACCAGATGTAAAGTCTTATAATGTTATTGGCGAAATTACAGGAAGTGAGTTTCCTAACGAATATATTATTGTTGGTGCACATCTGGACTCCTGGGATTTGGGCGATGGCTCCCACGATGATGGCGCCGGTATTGTACAGTCAATGGAAGTTTTACGCCTTTTTAAGGAAAATGACATGGCTCCAAAGCGCAGCATTAGGGTGGTTATGTTTATGAACGAGGAGAACGGTTTACGCGGAGCTACCGAGTATGCCAAGGTTGCTAAGCAAAAAGGCGAGAACCATATTTTTTCATTAGAAAGCGATGCAGGAGGTTTTACCCCAAGAGGGTTTAGTTTTGAGTGTAACGATACCATTTTTTCAACCATTGAAAGTTGGAAGTCTTTATTTAAACCATATTTAATTCATTATTTCGAGCGAGGCGGTAGCGGTGCAGACGTTGGACCTTTAAAAACCAAAAAGAATGTTGTTGCGGGCTTGCGCCCAGATTCGCAGCGGTATTTCGACCATCATCATGCGGCTAACGACACGTTTGAGCATGTTAATAAACGCGAGCTGGAACTAGGAGCGGCCACCATGGCAGCTTTAGTCTATTTGTTCGATCAATACGGCATTGCACCCAACAGTTACGAAAACCATTAACAGACGTATGAGACTGTTTTTTATTTTAACGTTATTAATAGCCAGTCATCAAATGAAGGGACAATCAACAGAATTACCTTATTACGAGCTTCCTGAAACTTCGGCTGCATTTACGGCAGGAACCGTTGCGGCTAGACAGATTGACGGTTTAGGCTTTCGGTTTTATTGGGCAACCGCAAATCTAACCCAGGCAGATTTGAATTACAAACCAAACAACGACGCCAGAACAACCGCCGAAACCATTCTGCATATTTACGATTTGTCTAATGTGGTTTTAAGTGCAGCATTAAAGCAGCCTTATCATAAAGACCATGTTTCCCAGTTAAGTATAGAAGAGGTTCGCGCAAAGGCTTTAAGAAATTTAAAACAAGCGGCAGATATTTTAAGGGAAGCAGCAGATTTAAAGGTGTTTAAAATAGATTTCGGACAAGGGGAATTTCCGTTTTGGAATGCGATAAACGGCCCCATCGCCGATGCCATTTGGCATTGTGGGCAAATAGCGTCTTACAGACGAACGTCCGGAAATCCTATTAGTGCGAAAATCAACCATTTTACGGGAACGGTAACCCGTTAATTCTTTTGCAATGCAAGCGGTCTAAAAGCGCCTACATGTTTACAAACTCGTAACCTGCCAAGCCAAAAGGTCTTAAGTCTATTTCGGTTTCATTAAGCAAGATGTTGTGCTCTAAGTAAGCCTTTAAATTTGCTAACCAAAAGGTCCAGCCGTTACTGCAACCGTAAAAAATCTCTAGTTTGCTTTTATCGTCCAGAGGAATTTTACTTTGTGTTAAGGTTAACAAAACGACTCCTTGTTGTTGCTCCATGTTAATGGTAACTTCGCAACTGCCGGCAAAAGAGAATTTAATATAATCCTTATTGTTAGCGTCTAGTATTTGGCCTTCTTCCTTTCCGTCCCAATTGTGCCAATACCAAGTGTATTTGTCGGCTGCTTTAATGTGCTCGGACGCGGCTAGTTTTTCCCCGTTTCTCTGGTAGCTGCAATCTTTTAAAAACCAAGCGGTAATGCCTTCCTGAGTCGCCCAGCACCAATAAAGCTTTTCTAGGGACGTGTTAATGTAAATACGTTTTTTAAAATGTTCCCAAGTTAATTGTGCCATAAAAAAAGATTTTGTTCTAAAGTTACAAAAAAGCGCATAAAACAAAATGGGTGCCTAGATATCTATTTCTACTTGGTTCTTTAATAAATCCTCGAAGGTCTCTTGTGTTCTAATTAATTTGGCTTCGCCACCGTGCCATAATACTTCGGCAGGACGGTACCTAGAATTGTAATTAGAAGCCATGGAAAAACAATAGGCGCCAGCGTTTTTGAAGGCAAGGATATCGTCTTCAGCAATTTCAGTAATACGCCGGTTGTTAGCAAATGTATCGGTCTCGCAAATATAACCTACAACAGAATAAAAACGTTCCCGACCGTTGGGGTTGGAGATGTTTACAATGTCGTGCTGTGCTCCATAAAGCATGGGGCGAATAAGGTGGTTAAACCCCGAATCGACTTGTGCAAAAACGGTTGAGGTTGTTTGCTTTACCACATTGACTTTGGTTAAGAAAAAGCCGGCTTCACTCACTAAAAACTTACCCGGTTCGAAGGTTAGTGTAAGCTCTTTACCGTACGCTTTACAAAACGCATTAAAACGCTTGGTGAGTTTTTTGCCCAGAGCTTCAATATTCGTTTCAGCATCTCCAGCATGGTAAGGGACTTTAAAACCAGATCCAAAATCCAAAAAGGTTAAGGCTTTAAAGTTTTTAGCGGTTTCAAACAGGATTTCACTGGCGTACAGAAACACATCAATATCCAAAATATCACTTCCTGTGTGCATATGAAGACCATTAATAGTCATTTGGGTGTTTTCTACAATACGCAGCAGATGCGGTATTTGATGGATGGAAATGCCAAACTTACTGTCAATGTGTCCTACAGAAATGTTGGTGTTCCCGCCAGCCATAACATGTGGGTTAATACGAATGCATACGGGGGTTTGGGGGTGCTTTGTGCCAAACTGTTCTAAAATAGATAGGTTGTCTATGTTAATCTGTACACCTAGTTTTGCGGCGGCTTCAATTTCTTCTAAAGACACTCCGTTAGGGGTATACATAATGTCCTGTGGGGTAAAACCAGCTGCCAAACCTAGTTTAACTTCTTGTATAGAAACCGTATCTAAACCTGCCCCAAGGGTTTTTAGTAATTTTAAAATCGCTAGGTTAGATAAGGCTTTAACCGCATAATTAATTTTAAGCTGGCTAACGTTGCTAAAGGCCTTGGCTAAGCGGTTGTATTGCATAGCAATTCTTTCGGAATCGTAAACATAAACAGGGCTGCCAAATTTTTTGGCCACCTGTAAAAGCTGATCTTCTAACATGGTGATGTACAATTTTTTGCCAAAGGTATTTCATTAAAAGTAGCTGGAAATTTATCAACAGAATAATACAAAATATAAACATATTGTTAAATAATTAACAAGCGTATAAAATGTGCATGTTTTACAGGCTTTTCGTAATTAAAATATTAGGGTAAGTTATTGCGATTAATTACATTTGTGGCTCTTAAACTTTATAGCGAATTATGAATTTACACGAATATCAAGGAAAAGAATTATTAAGTAGTTTTGGTGTGCGTATCCAACGCGGATTAGTTGCCCAAAATGCTGAGGAAGCAGTTGCAAAAGCTAAACAACTAACCCAAGAAACAGGAACAGGTTGGCACGTTATAAAAGCTCAGGTTCACGCTGGTGGGCGTGGAAAAGGTGGCGGTGTTAAGCTTGCTAAAAACCTAGATGAAGTTAAAGAAATAGCGGGTCAAATTATAGGAATGGACTTAGTAACGCCTCAAACTTCTGCCGAAGGTAAACGTGTGCACCAGGTATTGGTAGCAGAAGACGTATACTATCCTGGAGATTCTGAGCCAAGTGAGTTTTATATGTCTGTGCTTTTAAATAGAAGCAATGGACGTAACATGATTATGTACTCTACAGAAGGCGGTATGGATATTGAAGAGGTTGCCGAAAAAACCCCGCATTTAATCTTTACTGAAGAAATAGATCCTGCTACAGGAATTTTACCTTTTCAGGCACGTCGCGTGGCGTTTAACTTAGGCCTAAGTGGTGCAGCCTTTAAGGAAATGACCAAATTTGTAACAGCACTATATACGGCTTACGACAAATCTGATGCGTCGTTGTTTGAAATTAACCCTGTGTTAAAAACAAGCGATGATAAAATTATGGCTGTTGATGCTAAAGTAACTTTAGACGATAATGCACTTTACAGACATAAAGATTTAGCCGAATTGCGTGATTTTCGTGAGGAAAGCCCAATAGAAGTAGAAGCTGGTGAGTTAGGTCTGAATTATGTAGACCTTGACGGGAATGTTGGCTGTATGGTTAATGGTGCTGGTTTGGCCATGGCAACTATGGATTTAATTAAGCAAGCTGGTGGAGAACCTGCAAACTTCTTAGACGTAGGAGGAACCGCCGATGCAGCCCGTGTAGAAGCCGCTTTTAGAATTATTTTAAAAGACCCTAATGTAAAAGCCATCTTAATCAATATTTTTGGTGGTATTGTACGTTGCGATCGTGTAGCACAAGGTGTTGTAGATGCTTATAAAAATATGGGTGATGCAATTCAGGTACCAATTATTGTACGTTTGCAAGGAACTAATGCCGATATCGCCAAAGAATTAATTGATAATTCTGGATTGGATGTGTTGAGTGCAACAGAATTCCAAGAAGCCGCCGATAAGGTACAGCAAGTACTTTCTTAAGCAAAAAAATAATTTATATAGAAAAAAGGCAACCTTGTGGTTGCCTTTTTTTTTGTTGAGGTTTTATCTAATTTTTTCACGGTTGCCATGTAAGAATGTAACACCAAACACGGCCATTAAAAGGCGTTATAAGAAAACAAGTGTTTATTTGTAATTAACTGATAATCAATTAAATAAATGTTTTTGACTGCTGTATTGTAAAAAAGCAGGGATGAACCGCACGCATTTTTTCGATAAGTCGCAGATTATTAGGGGTTAAGAAAGTTGAAAACTTCTTAATTTTAACCAGCAATTAATTAATCCTCCCTTACTTATGATAAATCGCGCTGAAAAGCTATGTCTTTTATCGGAAATGATTTCATTTGCTAAAAGCGATAACATACTCAGTCCAATAGAGTATAAGTTCTTATTGGCCATAGCCAAGCAATTGGAAATCTCCAGAGAGGATTTCGATTACTTAATCAATAACCCTGTAAATTACATTCATCTAGAATCGCATAGCGAGCGTATTGTTCAATTTCATCGGTTGGTACTTTTAATGAATTTGGACAAAGAGAACACCCCAAAAGAAATTATTAAGTTGCATAATTTTGGATTAAAGATGGGGTTAAGCTGTGAATCTATAAATAGGGTGTTGTTCTTAATGGAAGGGTTTCCTAACAAGATTATACCGCCAGATGTCCTCATCGATATTTTTAAAGTGCAATATAATTAGGCCTTGAGCTTTTCTAGCTTTTCCTGATAGCCTTTTATTTTGTCCCTAAATTTTGCAGCCTCCATAAAATCTAGGTTTTTGGCCGCATTTTCCATATGTTTTCGGTTGTCCCGTATTTTCTTTTCCAGCTCGGCTTTAGATAGGTACGCACTCTCTGGCTCCGCTGCTTTGGCGGCCTCCATTTCGTAGTGGTAGGTGCTTACCGAATTTTTAGACAAGGCATTGTCTAGGCTTTTGTTTAACGCTTGTGGCGTAATGTTATTGGCGGTGTTGTAAGCAATTTGTTTTTCGCGTCGGTAATTGGTTTCATCAATGGTTTTTTGCATGCTGTTGGTTATTTTATCGGCATACATAATGGCTTTACCGTTTAAATTTCTTGCCGCACGGCCAACGGTTTGCGTTAGTGATCTGGCCGAACGCAAAAACCCTTCCTTATCGGCATCTAGAATGGCCACAAGCGATACTTCGGGTAAATCCAAGCCTTCACGTAGGAGGTTAACTCCAACCAATACATCAAACAGCCCTTTGCGCAAGTCTTGCATAATTTCAACACGCTCCAGCGTATCCACATCGCTGTGAATGTAGCGTACACGAATTTGAATTCTGGCTAAATATTTAGTTAATTCTTCGGCCATGCGCTTGGTAAGTGTGGTTACCAATGTGCGTTCGTCCTTTTCAACCCGTTGCTGAATTTCTTCTATTAAATCATCAATCTGGTTTAAACTTGGGCGTACTTCAATAACAGGATCCAGCAAGCCTGTTGGCCTAATAACTTGCTCCACATAAATCCCATCGGATTTTTGCAGCTCGTAGTCTGCTGGGGTGGCCGATACATAAATCACCTGATTTTGTAAAGCTTCAAATTCTTCAAACTTTAACGGGCGATTATCCATGGCTGCGGGCAGCCTAAAGCCGTATTCAACCAAATTTTCTTTTCTGCTACGATCGCCGCCATACATGGCATGCACCTGCGAAATGGTCACGTGGCTTTCATCTATAACCATTAAATAATCGTCGGGGAAATAATCTAATAAGCAGAAAGGTCTAGTGCCTGGTTGCCTACCATCCAGATAGCGAGAGTAATTTTCAATACCAGAGCAGTAGCCCAATTCGCGAATCATTTCCAAATCAAACTCGGTGCGTTCTTTTAGGCGTTTGGCTTCCAGGTGCTTGCCTATTTCCTTAAAATAATCGTATTGCTTTACCAAATCATCTTGAATGTCCTTTATGGCATTTTGAAGCACTTCGGGCGAGGTTACAAACATGTTGGCAGGATAAATATTCAATCTGTCGTAATGCTCAATAACCTCGTTGGTTTGAATGTTAAAGGCTTCGATGTCTTCAATTTCATCCCCAAAAAAGTGAATCCTAAATGCATTGTCGGCATAACTAGGAAACACGTCAACCGTATCTCCTTTTATTCTGAAGTTTCCATGATTAAACTCGGCTTCGGTACGCGAGTACAGGCTTTGCACCAATTGATGCAATAGCTTGGTGCGTGAAATAACTTGGTCTCGTTCAATGGAAATTACATTTTTTTGAAATTCTACGGGGTTTCCAATACCGTACAGGCACGATACCGAGGCAACCACCAAAACGTCGCGCCTTCCAGACAATAGGGAAGAGGTGGCGCTTAGTCTAAGCTTTTCAATCTCCTCGTTAATAGAGAGGTCTTTTTCTATGTAGGTTCCAGAAACGGGAATGTAAGCTTCTGGTTGGTAGTAGTCGTAATACGATACAAAATATTCTATGGCATTATCGGGGAAAAACTGTTTGAATTCGGAGTACAATTGGGCCGCTAAAGTTTTGTTGTGAGCCAAAACCAATGTTGGGCGCTGTATCTGCTCAACCACATTGGCTACCGTAAATGTTTTTCCAGAACCGGTAACCCCCAACAGTGTTTGGTACTTGTCGTGGTTAAAAATACCGTTGGCAAGTTGCTTAATGGCTTGAGGCTGGTCGCCAGTGGGTTTAAACTCGGATGTTACCTTAAATTTCATCCCCTAAAATTACATAAAATTAGTGTGTTTAAGACTGCTTTTAAAGGTTATCTTTTTAAAGTAAAATGCCCTTTAAATGTTTTTCCAGCTGTGTTTTTTACAATGTACCAGTAGTCATCGCTTGGTAGCAGCTTGCCTTTAAACGTACCATCCCAACCGTGCTCATGACGGGTTAGGATTTTTAGTAATTTACCATAACGATTAAAAATCTTGACGTTTAAAGATAGGTGTTGTAGGTTGGCTCCAATTGGAATCCAGGTATCGTTTATATTGTCTCCGTTAGGGGTGAAGAATTTTGGGAACCCCAAAACAGCAACTTCAACAGTAACAGCACCGCAATAATTGGTGTCGTTTACAGTAACGGTATAAATGCCAGGCGCTACGTTTGTAAACGTATTAGCCGTTTGAAACACGCCATTGTTTAAGGAGAATTCGTAATTGCCATCGCCACTTACCAGAATGGTTATCGTGTTGTTGTTGCTGGCCTCCACAACATTAATGTTTTCTATTGTTGGGGTGTTTGAAGGCAGCACTTCAATATTTCTTGTGGCCGAGCAATTATCGTTATTTGTAACTGTAACGGTGTAGGTTCCTATCTCGTTAATTTGAATGCTTTCAGAAGTCAGCCCTAAAGCATTGCCATTAAATTCCCAGAAGTAATTAAATGTTCCTGTTTGGTTAACCAGACCAGCGTTTAATGTAATTTGTTGTGGGTAAGTGTTGGTGCAGTAATAGGTGGTTTCGTTAGCAAGTAGGGAAGGGGGACTTAATACTTGCAGAGCTATAGGTGTAACCGCATAGCACGTTTGGTTATTGGTAATCCTTACATAAATAGTTTCGGTATAAGGCAGCGTGTTTGCATGGGTGCCTGTTAAAGCATTACTGTTTGCTAGTGCTTCTTCTTCAGAAAGGTGAAAGCTTATCTGTGAATTGGCAGGAACACTTGGTATAATATGGGCTTCTACTAAGTTGAGATCAAATTCGGTGTAACCATCATTATCACTATCGTCGCAGATGTTATAGGGCTGTAGCGATACGGGATTATAACTGGTGTTTAGCGTGACTTCGGCGATAGTATAGCAGCCAAATTGATTTTCTACGCGCGCAAAAACAGTTTCGTTTGGCGTAGTATTGTTGTAGGCTGTTGGCGTGGTTACCTCATTGGTTTCAGCATTGGCGTCGTTTAGGTTGTTGTAAAAATTAGTAACATAGGTGCCATTTTCTGCTAGGATATCGTTTTCGGCATTAAAAAGGTTAAAGGTGGACAGGCCATCTTGGTCGGTATCGCATTGGGTAAGCGTGGTGTTGTTCGCTTGTGGTTGTGGGGTGTATTCAATGACCACATCGCCATACAGTAAACACCCGTTAATATTAATTTCAACCTGATATGTTCCCGGAGCATCTACATCGAGAACTGTTCCTGTTTCACCCATAAGTTCTGCGCCATCCTTAAACCATTTATAGGTGTTTGTATTACCAGGTTCCTGGGCAAGCAATTGGTAGGTTTCCCCTTCGCAAAGTGCTGTGCCGTTGGCAACCAGTAAATCTGGTCCCAAATCGGTAGACAATTGAAAGCTGCCGGCTTCTAAAAATACCGCCGAGTCGTAACGGTAGTTTTGTTCATCGGCAATCACCAGCTTAACATGATAGGTTTGGTTTCTTTCAACATTGGCAGTTGCCGTTAAAATAGCCGTTTGCCCATTAAAATTTATTGGAGCGCTGCTGTTGTTCCAGCTGCCAAAATAGGCTTCGTTTATGGGGTCGCATGCTCCAGGTATGCCAGAGTGTACCGTAGTAACCTTTACAGGGGTTTGCGTGTTGGGTACTAAAGCAATGTTTGTATATTGCTGTTCGTTGGCAGGTCTAATAAGAAACCCAAACAAATCGGAATACTGGCAGGTATTTGGGTTGCCTTCTTGGTATTCTTCTGAAGCAAAGATGTACCGAAACGTTATTTGTTCGGCAATGGATTGAAAATCGAATTCTATAATGGTTGCATTTAAGGTATTCGACTCATTTAGGGCTGCTTCTAAATCCTGATCACCGCCCCAGTTGTTGGCATCGTCGTCACTTAACGAGGTGTTTGGGCCTTCAACATTTGAAAGCCTCCCGGTACTTAAAACCAACCCCTCTGAAAAAGGAAAGCTAGAGCCGCCGTTATGAAAATAACCATAACTTTTTTCGCTACTGTTAAAATTACCTCCAACAACATTGGTTACATTTACGTTGGTTATGCATTGGCTACCAATAAGGATGTTTTCAATAAGTTCTTGTGGGGTGTAGGATTGGGCGTCAACTTGTACATGCTGACCAAAAACAAGACCATGAAAAATAAATGCCAAAAATAGATTTATCCAGTATTTCATTACAACAATTTTCAACAAGCAAAGGTAAGGAATAATTGGCGTTCTGTTTTTTTATCACGTTAATTTTACGCAAAGTTTCAAGGACTTCTAGATGGTGGTTGCCCTAATAGCCGCATTAACGTTAATTTTTATATAAATCACTCATTAAAAAGGACAAAAAGGTCTTAAATATATTATCTTTGCCAAAAGTTTTACAAATGAAAGATCGTACTGTTTTTTATAGTAAAGAAATTCGCCGTTTACTTCAAGAAAAGAACGCGGTGCTTTTGGCCCATTATTATCAGGAAGATGTGATACAGGATGTTGCAGATTTTGTGGGCGATAGTTTGGAGTTGGCCAGAAAGGCGGCGCAAACCCAGGCCGATATTATTGTATTTGCAGGGGTTTATTTTATGGCTGAAACAGCAAAAATACTCAACCCTAATAAACGTGTGCTTTTGCCCGATTTGGCCGCAGGTTGCTCTTTGGCCGACGGTTGTTTACCCGAGGACTTCAAGGCTTTTAAGGCGCGGTATCCTAACCATAAAGTGGTAACCTACATCAACACATCGGCAGAGATTAAGGCCTTAAGCGATTATGTGTGCACGTCGTCAAATGCAGAACGTGTTATACGGTCTATCCCGGAAGATCAGCCCATTATTTTTGCTCCAGATAAAAATCTAGGCGCTTACTTAAATCAGGTTACCGGTAGGGACATGGTGTTGTGGGATGGCAGTTGTATTGTACACGAAGCCTTTTCGTTAGAAAAATTAATTGATTTGGTCGCTAAAAATCCAGAGGCTAAAATTGTAGCACATCCAGAGTCTGAAGCTGCTGTTTTGCAGATTGCCAATTTTATAGGATCCACTTCGCAAATGCGCCATTATATTAAAACCAGTCCTTCTAAAACCTTTATTGTTGCCACCGAGGCGGGTATTCTACACCAATTAAACCAAGAGGTGGAAGGCAAGCAGTTAATTCCTGCCCCAGCTCGGGAAAACAACAGTTGTGCTTGTAGTGAGTGCGCATTTATGAAATTAAATACTTTAGAGAAAGTTTACCTCTGTTTAAGGGATGAAACCCCAGAGGTACAGGTCGAGGCCACTTTGGCAGAGCAAGCCATACAGCCCATAGCATTTATGTTGCAAAATACTTGATGATGAAAACAGATGTATTAATTATAGGTTCGGGAATAGCGGGGTTGTCTTTTGCCTTAAAGTTGGCCGAGCGCACCCCCAATTTAGCCATTACTTTGGTGGCGAAAACCAACCATTTTGAGAGCAATACTAAGTATGCACAAGGAGGAATTGCCGCAGTAATGGATAATGTTAAGGCAAATTTCGAATCCCATATTAGCGATACGCTTAAGGCAGGAAAAGGATTTTCTAATGTAGAAACCGTTCGTATGGTGGTCGAAAAAGCTCCAAAACGTTTGGAAGAGCTTATTACTTGGGGTGTCCCGTTTGATAAAACAGTTTCTGGCGATTGGGATTATGGTCTGGAAGGTGGGCATAGTGTGGCTAGAATTTTGCACCATAAAGACCAGACCGGTTTTGTTATGGAAAAAGCCTTGTTGGACCGGTTAAGTAGTTACCCTAATATTGTTTGCCTGCCCCAATTGTTTGCGACCAATTTGTTGGTAGAAGACGGCCGTTGCTATGGAGCACAATTTTTAAATGAAGCCAATCAATCGTTGACCATAACAGCCAAAATTACGTATTTGGCTACGGGAGGTAGCGGACAAGTCTTCTCGAAAACCACCAACCCCGTAGTCGCTACGGGCGATGGGGTGGCCATAGCCTTGCGTGCAGGAGCCGAGGTTGCCCATATGGCTTTTTATCAATTTCACCCTACAACTCTGGCGGTGCCAGGCAATCCCATGTTTTTAATCACCGAAGCATTAAGAGGCTTTGGGGCTCATTTAATTAATCATAAGGGGGAGCGTTTTACTTTTAAAGAGCATCCCGACGGGGAGCTGGCTACCCGCGATGTTGTTAGCAAAGCCATATTTAACGAACTGAAAAACAGCAATCAGGATTGTGTTTGGTTGGATTGTAGGCATTTGGATCCAGAAGCACTTGAAACGCGCTTTCCAACGATAGTAGAGCGTTGTAAGCAAAATGGGATTGATGTTTTTACTGCTCCAATACCAATTGTTCCTGCCGCGCATTATCAATGTGGGGGTGTTAAAGTAAATCAGTACGGGCAAACATCAATTAAAGGGCTTTACGCCAATGGCGAATGTGCTGCTACTGGACTTCATGGGTCTAACAGGTTGGCTTCGAACTCTTTGTTAGAGGCTGTGGTTTTTGCACACGAAGCAGCGGTAACGGTGATTAAGGCGTTGGAAACCATTCCTGAGGTGCCATTATTCCAACCAGAGGCTTCTAAAGTGATTGATAAAAAGACGGCAGCCCCTGAGAAATTAGATGGCTTAAAAGCCGAAATAAAAAACTTGATGAATCAGTTTATCACCTACAAATACTTAAACTTACCTTTGGATGATTTTCTGGTTGATATAGAGGCTTTGCATTTGGAAGTTTCCAGTTATTTTGAACATCACAAACCTAACGCATCGCTTTGGGAGTTGAAAAATATTGCCGCGGTAGCTAAATTAATCGTTAACGACACCCTTAACGAATAGGCTTGTTTTATCGGTTTAAATACACCCAGCCCGTTATGGATTTTTCGTAGTGGGGATCGTTTAGGTAAAGCACATAAAAATAAGTGCCAACGGGCAGGAGGTCGCCTTGGTTGTTTAATCCTCTGTTGGCCCTGCCTTCCCACGGGGTGTCGTTATCACCTTCAAAAATCAAGGTGCCCCACCTGTTGTAAATTAGCAGTTTATGGTGTTCAAAAATATGATATAATCCTTGTATGTTAAACCAATCGTTGTAGCCGTCGTTATTTGGGGTGAAAACCTGAGGGATGGTTGGTGGGCAATTTTCTACCAGTACGTTAAAGTTGAATATCTGGTAGCAATCTTGGGTCGGGCTTTTAACATAAATGGTTTGTGGCGTTGTTGTATTTTGAAAATTCTCGGGTGTAATTATTTCAAAAGTGTTGTTTTGTAAGTCTTCTAACGATGTGTAAAACGAAAAGGGCGCGCCATTGGGTTCAATATCCATAAGGTGAGCGGTAAGGTTAAAAAAGGTTTGGTTATATCCCGAATCGCAACCTGCTAATGGAGGTAATGTGGTGTTGGTAATGGTTAAAAGCGCAACAGCTAAAGGATTACTGGTGTTGTTGGTTTCGTTTAGCTCTGTTACAATCCCTGCGCCGTTTCCGGTGTCGTCTACTATGGCTTGTATGGTAAATTCTTGTCCTAAACTTTCGGGGATGGTTACTTGTAAACTTCCGCTTTCGGTTGTTCCAATAGCTAGGTTGCTATTTGTTTGTGTGGTGCCAATATTGGTGTTGTCGGCATAAAACGTTATTGGCGTGTTTGCCGGGAGCACGTCGGTGCTGTTGGCGTTGTGTACGGTATATGTTAGTATTATGTTGCGGTTGCCACATTCTAAAGCATAATTGTCTAAGGTTATGGTGGCATCTGGCAGTTGACTGTTTAGTACGGTGATGATGTTGTTTATAATAATTAAATCGGCTGAGAAGCCTCCACTTTCATTAAAATCGCCCGTAGTAAGTTTAATGTTTACAGCCGTATCGCCAATAGCAATATAGTTTTGAATGTTGTAATAATCGATGTCGCAATTGTAAAGGGTGTTGGAATTGGTAAAAGAGTTGGTGCCGTTAAAAGCATTGTCGGAGGGATTTAAAGGTGGGTTTGATAACAGGTTGTTGTTAATAAAAAGCGATTCGCCATAATTAAGGGCGGCATCGCCTTCCCAGGTTAAAAACCCAATTTTAGCCCCTTGGTTGTCCAGAACGTTTACGTTTTCTAGTAGAATGTTTTTCTCCTGAACATTTCGGTTAATAATTTCCAATCCCTGAAAAAGATTAATTTGGTTTAAGGGTAGGTTGTTGTTCTCGTATACAACATAAATACTCCAACCGGCAAAGTTTGTCCTGTTTCCACAATACCCCGGATTATTTGCTAGGGCCTGGGAGATATCGAGGTTGGAAATTTCATAGCTTGTATTGCCTTGGTCGAGAATGAGCGTTGTAATGTTTGTAAAGCAAGAAAAATATGTTAGTGGCCCATAATTGGGGTCGTTGTAATCTACATAATAGGTTTCTTCGGCCTGGATATCTACATTGTTAACAGCAATGTTTAAATCGCCCTCACCAGAGCCAGCCCAGTACAAATAGGCCGCTATAATGTTATAATCGTCAGAGAGGTTTAGTGTGGCGCTAGACGCTGGTAAGGTGTCGCAAAAACCGGTAGACAAATTGTTTTCGGCGGCATTTAAAGTGTTTCCTATGGCAAGGTAATCGTACCGACCATTAAATTGGTTGTACAACGAAATTTCTTGTCCTAAGCAAGTGGCCGATAAAAATAAGCAGCTTGTTATTAAGACAAAAAATATTTTTAGTTGGCGCATTATTAACACGGTCTTGTGCTAAAAATACAAATAAATCTTATCGTTTAAGTGTAAAGTGGCTTTTAAAAGACCTGCCATCTTGTAAGGTTACCGTAAACCAATAATCGTCTGTTGGCATGAGCTCGCCATTGTAAGTGCCGTCCCACCCCCGATCTAATGGAGAAAGCACTTTAAGGCGTTTGCCATAACGGTTAAAAATAATAATTTCTGTACTGGGCTGAAAGGTGTTTGAAGCTCCAAAAATGTTCCAGAAATCGTTATATCCATCTCCATTTGGTGTAAAAAACTTAGGGTAGCCTATCACCGATACCTCTTGGGTTATGCTACCACAATTATTTTTTATATCTGTAATCTCTACGGTATAAATGCCTGGAGGTAAGTGGCTAAAATGGTTGCTGGATTGGTAATTGGCAAAGAGTTCGTTTTCGAGGTAAAGTGCATATTGGTAGGTCCCTTCACCAGAAACTAAAACGGTAATACTGTTATTACTGGAAATATCTGTGATTTGAATGTCCTCGATAGTTGCCGTATTAGAGGGTTCAACAGTAATGGTTCGGCTTTTTGAGCATTGGTCGTTAGTGGTTGCTGTTACGGTATAGCTACCGGGTTGGTTAATTTGAATGCTTTCGGTTTGTGCTCCATTGCTCCAAGAGTAGGTATGGCTATTGGCAGCTCCATTAATGCCAGAGCTTAGTGTTATGGTTTGCGGAAAGGTGTTTAAGCAATAAAATACCGTTTCATCATCATCTAAATGCGGTAATGGTTTTACGGTAAGTGTAACGGCACTAATGCCATAGCACCCATTGTTGTTTTCTGCTCGGGCAAAAATGGTTTGAAAATAAGGCGTGGTGTTGGTATAGTTAGGGCTTAAAGCATTGGTTTCTATTAGGGCATCTTCTAATGACGCATAATATGTAATGGGCAATGTAATGCCATTAATGATTTGAATTTCTGTAGTGATGGTATCGAGGTTGAAAGTGTTCATGCCATCTTCAGATCCCAGCTCATCACAAACGGGCGGATGGTTGTAGTCCAATAAACTTGTAGTGCTTACCTCTAGGGTGAGCTGCGATGTGCTATAGCAATTGGTGGTGTTATCGATAACCTTGGCAACAATAACTTCGGGGTTGCTTGTGTTGGTATAATTTGTAGGGTTTAGCTCATTGTTTGAAGCATCGTAGAACACAACAGAAAGGTTGGGGGCATTGTTTGTAATTTGTGTTATGGCCTCGTTTAAATTAAATAGGGTTATGCCGTCTTCAAAGCCATCTTCATCACATTGTAGCATGTAGGCATTGTTGGCTATGGGACTCGGATTAACAACTAGGTTAAACGATGTGGTGCTAAAACAATCTGGATTGGCATTATTTTCAACCCTTACAAAAATAGTTTCGTTAAATGGGGTTTGGTTGTAGTAGTTGCTGGGTAGTAGAGGTGTGTCGTTTGTGGCACCATCTAGAGAGCTGTGGTAGGTTATGGTGTAATTTTGGGTATTGGTAGGCATAATCAAGCTATTAAACATACTGAGGTTAACAGCAGTTTGCCCGTTGCTTAGGTCGCCATCATTTCCATCATCACAAAATACTTGGTCGTTAATGCTAATGGGCATGGGCGTCTCGAAAACTGCTATAAAAAACGAAGTTGTATCGAAGCAATTAGGACTTCCGGTAAGGTCTACCCGTGCAAAAATTTCTTGGGGGTTGTTTTGGTTTATGTATGGCAATGTAATGGGGTTTTGGTTTAAATCGGCATCGGTTTGGCTTTCAAAATACTGCACGCTATAATTGTCGGGATTTTGATTTCCTAGGATTTCGGGGGTTTTTGTTACTGAAAAATCAAAGGCCCAATTCCCATCATTGTCATTGTCGCAAATGTTACTATCTGTAGCATTATGGGCAATAGGCTCTGGAAAGTATTCCACATTGGCTTCGCCCTCCAAAAAGTCGCAGCCACCGTTGTTTAAATCGATAACAACTTCATAAAGGCCGTTTTGGGTAACAACCAAATCGTGATCGCTCTCTAAAAGTGGTGTGCCATTAACGCTCCACGAATAAACGGCTCCTGGAATGTTGTCGGCGGTTAGGGTGTAGGAGGTGCCATTACAAAGGGGAAGGTAGGTTGAGGTGCTGTTTTGAGCCCCTATAATATCAATTTTATCCACAAAAAAGGATGAGATAAATGGAGGAAGACCCTGTCTAGAATTTCTGGTTAAAGCTACGGCATTGTTAGTATAGTTACAGCCTATACCAAGTTGATTGGGGTTGTTGATAACACTTAAAAAAGGCGACCCAAAAGTATAGCTATCGCTCATGGCGCGGTAAATTTTCCCATCGGGGCCTAATTGTAGGCCGCCGCGATAGGTTTGCCTATGGTCTATAACGGTTTCTGAAGCACTAATGTCGGTAGCCGTTAAATCGTACTGTAGCAAAGCACCGTATTGTACAGTGGGGTCGTTTAGATTGTTATTGTCGAAATAGGTGGTTACGTAAAGAATTTCGCTTGTTGGGGAAAATTCCAAGCCATAAGCCGATTGCGGTTCGCCTATACTTCTTCTATAGGAAATATCAAGCTGCTGTGGGTTGCTAACCACACCGGTAGTTTTGTCGAAATCGAACAAATAAAGTCCTTGGGCAATATTGGCACAGGCAAGTTTGGTGCCGTCTGGCGAGAGTTTTAAGTATCCTCTGGCTTCATTGATGTTTATGTTAAGCGTAGAAATTACGGGGGTTGTATTAACGCCAAGATCGGACACTTGGTAGGCGTAAAAGGTATTGTTGTTATTGCCCCCGGTGTTGCTGGCGAAGGTAATAACCCATATAGATTGGGTTTGGCAATCTTGCAAAACGGCACTGAGTTTTTCTGAGCAATTTGGCAACAAGGGAATGCGTCCACTGCTAACATCGCCCAAACCGTTGTTTAGGGTCATGTCTACAATGTAATAGTTAAAGCCTAGGTCTTCCCCATCTATAGCAGCCGTGTCTACAGTAAAGATATAATAAATATCGGGGTCGTTGGGCTTAGGGATAACAATGGCCGATTGCGTGCTTGACTCATCGCCTTTAAGGTCAAACCCATTGGGCATTACGTTATGGGTTCTGTCGTAAACAAAGCTTCCATCGGTATAAAACAACAAGTTTCCGGCATCGTCAGAAATGGTGGTACAGCCTTCTTCGGTATCCAGCTGGCCATCTGTTAATTCTGTAACGGTGCCATTGCTGTTAAATTTAATACCGGCGTTTTCGCCAAAGTACCAGTTAGATGCTTCTTCTTGTGAAACTGCTAATAAGGTGTTGGCGATTAAAAAAAAGGCAGTAAGTAGTTGTTTCATTTTTGGATGCTTCGCTTATCATGGTGACATCCAAAGGTATTATAAATCCCGCTTTTCTAATAATTTGTAAGATAAAAAGATACATAAAGCCGTCCAACCTAAAACGGTGGCAACTTCATACCAATGTACGGCATAGTCGTAAGTTAGGTCTATTTTATCTGGGTACTTGGTCATTATAATGCGTTGGAAGGGTTGGTCTATTAAGCTGTACATAGATTCTAAAGGTAAAAACCGCTTTACTTTCCAAGCCATTTCGGTATTGCCAAAAACTTCGTAAGCGCCCCAAAACACCAGCCATTCAACAATAAATAGGATAAATAAGAATGCTAGGGCAAATGCCGAACGCTTTACCAGCATGCCAAAGCCTAGGCATAAACTAAAAAAGCCGACTAATTTAACAAAGTAAGCCAGCAGGTAGCTTGTTTCCCTAAAAATAATGGCAATTTCGGTATAGCTTGAGTAGTATAAGCCAATAAATAAGGTGGCCACGCCTATAAGCACGGTAGCGACCAAAGAGAAGAACACAATGGTGTAGAATTTAGACAGTATGAATTCTTTTTTGCTAAGGCCGTCAATAAGGTTTTGTTTTAGGGTTTTGTTGCTGTACTCGTTACCAATCATGCTTACAACAACAATGGCAAAGAAAAATTTAAAATAGGAGGCAAAAAATGTGGTAATGTGCCAAATAATCGGGAAATTAAAAATGCCTAACTCTCCTAGTTCTAGAGTGAAAAAGCCAAAGAAGTTAATTTTTATGGACGATAGGATTAAAACCGTAAAGGGCAAAATGAAGGATATGAATATTAGAATCCTACTGGTTTTGTTAAGCCAAAGTTTTTGTAATTCAAGATTTATAAGACGTAACATATGTTTTTTTTTGATTGAATTTTTATTGGTTGTCGGTTAGTTGTAGGAATTGCTCTTCTAGGCTCTCCTTGCGTTTTACCAGATGGGTTAATACAATGCCGTTGTCGAACATTAATTGGTTTACGGCCTTGGCATCCATTGGCTGATCTAAAAAAACGGTAATTAAATCGTCTTCAACAGTTATCTTTCCAAATGTGTTTTTACTTTTTAAGAATGTTAAAAGGAGGTCTGGGTTTTCGGCTTTAAGTTCTAAATACCCGTGGCTGTTTATCATTTCGTCTACACGCCCAGAATAGAGCTTTTCGCCTTTACGCAGAACCACAACGTGGGTGCATACTTTTTCTACTTCATCTAGCAAGTGAGAAGCCAGTAGAATGGTGGTGCCGTTGGCTGCAATTTGTTTGATTAAAGAGCGAATTTGATGAATGCCCTGGGGGTCTAAGCCGTTGGTGGGTTCGTCTAGGATTAAAATCTCGGGGTCGTTTAATAAAGCCGAAGCAATGGCTAGGCGTTGTTTCATGCCTAGGGAGTAGGTGCGAAATTTGTAGTCTTTTCTGTCCCAGAGCCCTACCAATTCAAGTTTTTCCTGAATTTTGGTGTGAGGCACGCCTTTAATTTTACAAACCAGTTTTAAGTTGTCGTAGGCTGTCATGTAAGGGTAAAAGTTTGGGCGTTCTATAATGGCGCCTACTTTTTTTAGAGCATCGTGGGTTGAGGTGTTTCCGTCAAACCAATAAAAATCGCCAGAGGTTCTGTTAACCACATTTAAAACGATTCCTAAAGTTGTGGATTTTCCGCTACCGTTGGGGCCTAAAATACCATAGACATTGCCTTTGTTTATGGTGAAGGATAGGTTTTTTACGGCGGTAAGGTAGCCAAATTTCTTGGTGAGGTTGTTGATTGTTAAAATTGGTTCCAAAGGTTTTGTAATTGGTTGTTTACAAATGAGACGAGCAGGGGTGCGATTTGTTACAAAAATAAAAGCCTCCTAATTTTTAGGAGGCTTTTGTATTGTGGTACAAATTGTTTTAATTCCAATTTTCATCAAAATCTAGAGTGTTGTAATCATCAACATCATAATCATCGTCAAACTCATTAAATTCATCTAAGTCTTCGGCTTCAAAATTCTTTTCTGGGGCTTGGTCTGGAATTTGTCCATGAACAAACATTAGGTTAGGGTAGTCTGTACCTTCGGCTTCATCGACAATTTCTGCTAGTTCAACAAAAAAGGTCCAAAGACTTAAGAAGTCGTACACATAAATAAGCTTGGTTTGGGCTTCATGTACCACATCGTTAATGGTGGTTTCGTTCATTAAACGTGCGTTGCCGGCATCGCTTAAATCGAACAGCGATATTTCTTCGCCTTGTTCCCATAGATCGTTGCTTACATAAAACGAGGCCATTTCGGTGCCATCGAACCCAAAAGATTGGGTAATGGTGTTGTGTAAATCTTCTAAAGTGTCGGTTTCACGTATTTCTATATCGCGAAAAATATCGTCTTCGGTATCGTTGTCTAAAACTATTCTAAATCTATAAATCATATTCCAAGAAAAAACTTGCCGCAAAGTTACGTCTTTTCCATTATTTACTTGCTAAGCGGGGTTTAAAATCTGTTGGTCTTGTTTTTATGGTGCTTTTTTTTGGGGTTATTTGCTAAACCTATGCAGGGCAAATGTCATGGCCGAAAGTAGGAAAAAAGCTCCGATTTGATGCGCCACACCCAACCACAAAGGTACTTGATAGATAATGGTAAATACGCCTAAGGCAAATTGAATAAAGACAATAACCACCAAGGCGGAAATGCTTTTTTTCTGAAGTTGGCTGAGGTTTATTTTTTTGGCTTCTACCCACAGCCATATAATAGTAGCAACAACCAAATAGGCTAAGGTTCTGTGAATAAATTGAATGCCGCTAGGGTTTTCTATAAGGTTTTTATAAAACGGTTCGAAAATATAAACCGTGTGGTGTATAAATTTACCTTCGTTCATCATAGGCCAGTGGTTGTGTAGTAATCCGGCTTTTAGGCCCGCAACAAAGGCACCATAAATAATTTGTACCGTAAGTATGATAAAGCTGATAATTATAAGCTTTCTAAATTTTGGGAACTGTATGGGTTTGCGTTCTGGGTAAATTAAATCTAGGGCTACCCAGAGTGTTGCTGCAAATGTAAAGAAGGCAGTAATTAAATGGGCGGCTAACCTAAAATGACTAACATCGGGTTTGTCTACTAAGCCGCTTTTTACCATATACCAGCCCAAAAATCCTTGAAAGGCTCCTAAGGCCATTAAGGCCAAGCTTTTTTTAACAGTACTCTTGGTGAGCTGCTTGGTTAGGAGGAAGTATAAAAATGGTACGAAAAATACGAGACCAATTAGGCGTCCAATTACACGATGTAACCATTCCCAAAAATAGATTTGTTTAAAATCTTCCAATTCAAAATGGTAGTTGAGTTTTTGGTATTCGGGGTATTGTTTATAGAGTTCGAAAGCCTCCTGCCACTCGGTATCGTTTAAAGGCGGAATAGTGCCTGTGATTAATTTATAGTTGGATATGGAGAGCCCAGAGTCGGTTAATCTGGTAATGCCACCAACAACAACCATAATAAAAATAAGAAAACAGCCAGTAAGTAGCCAGTATATAACGCGTTTGTTGTCTTTTTGCATCTGTTTCGGGGTTAAGGTTATTGGGTTTTATAGTTGTAAAAGTTATTGAGTTGCAGAGTTTTTACTTTGCCACTTTGTGTCCTTGCTACTCTACTGCCTTGCTTAACCCTAGTTTTTTTCCTTTGTCAAGCATTAGTTTATAGGCCGCTTCGTAGTTGTTTGGTATTTTGCCGTCTAAAATGGCTTCTTTTATGGTTTCTTTAATGGTGCCTATTTCGCGACTTGGGCCAATATTGAACGTTTCCATAATGTCTTCGCCAGAGATTGGTGGTTCGAAATTACGAACGCGGTCGCGCTCTTCAACTTCGACCATTTTTTGTCGTACTATTTTAAAATTGTTATGGTATTTTTTAAAGCGTTTTGGGTTTTTTGTGGTGATATCGGCTTCGCAAAGTGTCATTAAGGCTTCGATGTAATCGCCAGCATCGAAAATAAGGCGACGTACGGCAGAATCGGTTACTTCTTCATCGACTAAAGCAATGGGACGCGAACTCATTCTTACCATTTTTTGAACGAATTTCATTTTGTCGTTAAGTGGCATTTTCAACCGTTTAAAAAGATGGAACACCATTTTAGAGCCTTTAAATTCGTGCCCGTGAAAGGTCCATCCCACTTTGTTGCTAAACCGTTTTGTGGGGGCTTTGCCTATGTCGTGCAAAAGGGCGGCCCAACGTAGCCAGAGGTCGTTGGTATTTTCAGAAATGTTATCGACTACCTCCAAGGTGTGGTAAAAGTTGTCTTTATGGCGTTGCCCTTCTTTTTCTTCAATACCCTTTAGTGCGGTAAGTTCTGGTAAAATACGATCTAGCAAGCCTGTTTTTTCTAGTAGGAGAAAGCCTTTTGAGGGGGTTTCACTTTCCAGTATTTTATGGAGTTCGGTTACAATACGTTCTTTGGTGATAATCTCGATACGGTGGCTGTTTCGGGTAATGGCGTTAAGCGATTCGTCTTCAATCCAGAAGTCTAATTGTGTGGCAAAACGTATGGCGCGCATCATGCGCAAGGGATCGTCGCTATAGGTAATATCTGGATCTAGCGGGGTGCGGATGGTTTTGGTTTCTAGATCGGCAATACCGTTAAAGGGGTCTAGTAAATCGCCAAAATGTGTTTCACTTAAATTAAGTGCTAGGGCGTTTATGGTAAAGTCTCGACGGTTTTGGTCGTCCTGTAAGGTGCCGTTTTCTACAATAGGATTGCGACTGTCTTTGGTATAGCTTTCTTTGCGTGCGCCAACAAATTCGATTTCTAAATCGTCGTAACGCAACATGGCTGTGCCGTAGGTTTTAAAGACTTTTACTTTGGGATTGTTAGGAAGGTTTTTTGAGACTTCCTTGGCTAGAGCAATGCCGCTGCCAACAGCTACAACATCGATATCTTTTTTGGCATCGCGTTGTAGGAGGTAATCTCGTACAAATCCGCCAATAACGTAGCTGTCTAAGTTAAGCGTTTTGGCAGACTTTGAGATAATCTTGAAAATATTATGTTGTAAGGCGTTTTTGTAATTCATAGGATTCAAATTTCAATAATGGTTTATTGTTTGAAATTTGAGTTTTTATTCTCGTATCACCTTTACCATACCATCGTTCGATATTTTAATAATAGACGAGGGCTGGCTTCCCGATTTTACGTTTTGCAAATTTACAACATAGTCCACACCTTTTAAAATGTGGTCGCTTATTTCTTTAAAGGACTTTGGGGTAGGTTCGCCACTTACATTTGCCGAGGTTGATACGAGGGGTTTGCGTAGTTTTCTAATCAGTTTGTTGGCAAAACCCTCGCGAACTACTCTTATGGCCAGGGTATTATCGGCAGCGATTAGGTTTTCGGATACGCGAATGGGCTTGTCGTAAATAATTGTAGTGGGTTTATTCGCGTATTTTAGGATGTCGTAGGCGACTTCGGGGATGTTCTCTACGTATTGTTCCAGCATTTTAAAATCGCTAACCAAACAGATTAAGGCTTTGGTTTCGTCGCGCTTTTTTAGTTTGAAAATGGCTTCAATAGCTTCAAAATTGGTGGCGTCGCAGCCAATACCCCAAACGGTATCGGTAGGGTAAAGGATGGTTTTGCCTTGTTTTAAGGCGGTTAGGGTGGTGTTTATTTCGTTTTGCATGATGCAAAAATAATTTAATTGGAGTGAATTATACTAACAAAATAAGATATTACAAACGTTATATTCTCTATTAAGATGGATAACTTTCTTTAGTTAATTTAACTTTATTAAATTTACCAACTAATTAAATATTTAATGATAGCCTAATGGGGTTGGTGGATAAGCTTAAAAGAAAAGAAAAAAAAGACAAAGTTCTTATACATATAGGTAAATGTGGAGGTTCTTCGGTTATAGAGGAATTAAAAAAAAAAGAGATTAATTTTTTTGAAAAACATGTTGGCGAGGTAACCTATAGAAGAAAGAAGAAGTATATAATTGTTGTTAGAAACCCAATATCTAGGTTTGTATCTGCATTTAATTGGCGGTATAAACTTGTGGTTGAAGACGGAACTCAAAAAGATTTATATCAAGGTGAAAAAGAACTTCTTGAAAAGTATAGCGATATAAATAACTTAGCTGAAAATATTTATGATGAAAAAGGGAATCTTGTACTAGATTTTAAAAAAGACGAATTTTATATTCATCACATTAAGGAAGATATCGATTTTTATTTAGGTGATTTTTTAAAGAAGTGTAAAAAGAAACAAATTGTAGCTGTTCTTGCAACCGAAACGTTAAGTGAAGATTTAAGCACTCATTTTAATATTACACTTAAAAGCCATTTAAAGAAAAATAAAAAGAAAACCGACTTATCTAATTTGGCTGTTAGTAACTTGATTAAGTATTTAGAAAAAGATTATGCGTGTATTGAGAAACTAAACGACATGGGCGTGTTAACAGAAAAACAATACGAAAAACTATCTAATAAAGTGTTTTAAGCACCCTTGTTTGGTAAAATAATGATATGAGAATAGGAAAATTAACACTTTCTAAATTTATAAGAGGCCTTATAGGAACAAGACTTATAGATTCCATAGAGGTTTATTATATACCAGAAACAAATACCTTTTACCCTATAATATCCAAATCTGGTTGTTCCACAGTTAAGGTAGATATTATTAGGCGTTATAAACCCGATTTTACAAGTAAATTCCCTGAAATACATCAGGTTGATCCTGCTTTAGAAACTAATGGCAAAGTATTAAGAAAGCGCTTTTATAGTTTTAAAAAATACCGCAAGTTTAGTTGTGGTAAAGTGGCGCATTTAGTAATAAGAAACCCATATGAACGTATCTATTCATGTTTTTTAGATGTGGTTACAAACAAAAATGTAATGTATGAAGACCCTTCAGGACTTACCAACTTTTTTGGTATTAAAAGCGAAATAAGTTTTGATGAGTTTCTCAAGAAAGTGGTGAAATTACCAGATTATTTATCCGATAGGCATTTTAGGAGTCAATCGTTTTATTTACAAAAAGGTGTTGAGGAAGTTTTAGGGCGTATAGAGGTTACTTTACTAGAAAATTATAATAAAAAAACAGGCGAAAAGGCAAGTAAGCTTAATACTAACAATAAAAAAATACCACAAGAAATTCTTCAGAAATTAAAAAAAAGTAATGCGTTTAATAAACGTTTTTCTAAAGATATAAAGATGTATCAGGACATTAAGAAAGACTAGTTGTAGGCTAGTTTTTTTAAATACCAACTTTCAAAACGCTTTAAAATATTTTTTTTATTAGTATTTCTAATCAGTCTAAAAGCAATCTCGGGATTGTTAATGGCATAGCGTATAAAAAGACTATACTGTTTTGTTTTTTTGGTGTTGAATTGCAGGAAATCTTTAATCTTAAAGTTTTCAAGATGTTGCTTTATTAAAGTTGTGCCTTCTTTTTTATACGTGATATTCTTATTCTTTTTTATAAACCTGTAAAAAGCAGCAACTACTGTAATTTGAAAGTTTAAAATATAAGTGCCTGTAATTAATTTATTTTGATTGTCTTTTTCGGGCGTATAATATTTTGTGTAAATATCTTCAATAACTATTAAATAAGACTTAAGATTGTATAAGCTGTAATTTTTTGTTATAGAACTTTGATTGCCAATGTTATAATAGTAGGTGACTTTAGAGTTGAAAATAATCTTTCTAGCATAATACATGGTTTCAAAAAACCAAAGTTCATCTTCATGAACAAACCCATCTTTAAACCACAAATTGTTAGTGGTAATAAAATCAGTATTATAGAGCTTATTCCAAGCCACAACACTAAAAGGTGTTTTTAAGGCCAGCTCTACAAAATTCTTACCTTCAAGTAATGTATTTGTTGAGTTATAATGTTCTAAAGTGTTAATAATTGTTGTTGTTTGATTGCGAACTGAAGCATTTTTCCCTATTACAACATCAATGTTTGGTTGGTATAAATCTGTTAGGTTTTCCAAGCAATTTTCATCTAACATATCATCTGGATCGAAAAAATAAATACAATCACCTTTAGCGTGTTTTAACCCTGTATTTCGTGCGCCAGAAAGCCCTTTGTTCTCTTGAGAAATTAGTTTAAAACGCGCATCTTTATTTACCCATTTTTTTATTTCATTTTCTGTATTGTCTTTACTGCCATCATTAACAACTAGACACTCCCAATTTGTGTAAGTCTGGTTTAAAACGCTTCCTAATCCTTTATCTATAAAACTTGCTACATTATAACATGGCACTATAATACTTACAAAAGGTGATGCTGTGTTTTTATTTGTCATATTTTAAAATAAACTTTTAAAGAAAATTACCATCTTATCTATAATGGGCATTTTAGAGAAATAACCAGACTCTTTTTTTAAGTAATTAAAGAATGCCATATTATAGCTTTCGGCATTTCTAATGGTTCGTATCAAAATTTTGTCTATATGTGCCTTAAATAGCTCTTGGTGGTAATGTTTGTGTTTTAAATTTAATTTTTCAAGCGTTTTTGCGGCTTTAATGACTTGTTTAATGTCGTTTATGGGCAACTTGCGTTTTAATGAGACGGCATGCAAATAAGAATCAATATGGGTATCGTTTTCATCAATTCCTAAGTGTATTAATTGACGTTTTCTTATCAGGATTTCAGATTTCTTTAAGTTTTCTTTTTTGGTTTGGCTAATATTTCCCGGGTGCCATCTATAACGCAACAAAGACTCTGGAATATTATGAAACTTAGTTCTGGAAATTAATTGGCTCCATAAGCCATAATCTTCGGCGGGGACGTATTGGTGTTCAAATTGTAGGTCGCCCAATACCGATTTTCTAAACATAACCGTAGGATTACCAATACCACAACTATTTAAAAACTGTATTTTAAGAGCCTCATGGTCTACGGCATGTTTTAATACCTTTTCTTTTTTATCACCAAAAATGGTAAACCAGGTACCACAAACGCCTACATCGGGATTAGACTTTAAAAAATTTATTTGTTTTTCAAACCGAGTAGGAAGTGCAATGTCGTCGGCATCTAAAAGGGCAATAAGGTCTGTTTTTGCCAATTTAATGCCTTCGTTTCTTAAGTTAGCAGGTCCTTGGTTTTCGGTTTTGGTTACAACATGAACCCTATGGTCTTGTTCCTTATAGCGATTAAGAATGTCGGGTGTGCTATCAGATGAGTTATCATTTAACACTAAAAGCGTAAAATTTGTGTAAGTTTGGTTTAAAACACTATTTATAGCTTCTTCTAGATGTTTTTCGCCATTATAAACAGGCATAATAACAGTTAACTCGGGCATCTTAATTACAATTTATGCAACAAAAGTAGTTATTTATAGGTGTTAAAGTATATTTGTAAAAAATTATTCATGAAAAAAATTCAAGTTGGCTTTTTAGTATCTTACGATTATGAGTTACTGAAAAATGCAATACCTAAAGTTTATTCAGAAGCCGACACTATCTTTTTGGCTATAGATAAATATAGGCGTACTTGGAATGGCAGTGCTTTTGAAATAGCACCTTCTTTTTTTGAATGGTTAAAAAACTTCGATTCCGAAAATAAAATCACCCTTTTTGAGGAGCAGTTCTATTTGCCCAATTTAACTACCATGCAATGTGAGGTAAGGGAGCGCCAATTGTTGGCTAAGCAAATGGGAATAGGACATTGGATAATTCAGTTGGATGCCGATGAGTATCCTGTAGATTTTAAGGCCTTTGTTAAAACGTTAAGAAAATACGATTCATTTTTAAATAACCCAAAGTCCAATAAGATACAAATAGCTACTTTTTTAGTGAATATATATAAATTCGTTGATGGTGGGTTTTTATATATCGATGAGCCAACAAAATGTATGACAGCGACAAATTTCCCAAACTATAAAGTAGGACGAAAAACCAAAGAACGTATAATTTATACCAAGCATTTAATGCTTCATGAAACGTTGTCGCGAGATGAAGAAGAGCTTAAGTTTAAGTTTGAAAACTGGGGGCATAATAAAGAAGTGAATCCTGATTTTTTTAAAAAATGGAAAATAGCCAACAGCAAAAATTATAAAGAGTTAACAGATCTATTTTATTTAGAACCCCATAAATGGAAAAAGTTAAATTTTATAAATACTGAAGACCTAAATAAAGTAGGTATTAAGTTGAAAGCGAATAATTTTGCTCCTAGCAATTGGTTCTTATTAAAGAAAAACTTCGGCCAATGGTTTAAGCATTTAAAGGTTTTTAAAGCAAAACAAAAAAAGGAATTCGAAACGTATTTTTAAACATGCAGGCAAAAAGCAGTTTACTTATTAGTACCTATAATTGGCCACAGGCGTTAGAATTGGTTTTAAAAAGTGTTTTAAACCAGTCGCAACTTCCAGACGAGGTTATTGTTGCAGAAGATGGGGAAGACCAGACAACTAAAACATTAATTGAGGGTTTTAAATCTAAGCTTGCTATTCCTTTAATTCATATTAGTCATGAGGATTTAGGGTTTAGAAAGTCTGTAATACTTAACAAGGCTATAGCAAAAGCGCAAGGAGAATATATTATTCAGGTTGATGGCGATTGTATTTTGCATAAGCACTTTATTAAAGATCATTTAAGCTTTGTTCAGAAAAATACGTATTTATATGGTAGTAGGGTTAACATCCAAGAGCCCTATTTAGAAACACTTTTTAGTCAGCAAAAAATAAACTTTAATGCTTTTTCAAAAGGCATAAAAAAACGAACACGCGCGTTGTACATTCCTCTTTTTAGCGGGTTATTTAAAACAAAAACAGTACTTTCTTCCAAATACCGCGGTTGCAATACGTCCTACTTTAAAAGCGATGCTATTGCTGTAAATGGTTATAATGAAGATATTCAAGGTTGGGGGCGTGAAGACTCTGAATTTGCATTGCGATTAGTAAATAAAGGTGTTTTAGGAAGACGATTAAGGTACAAGGGCATTGTGTTTCATATTTTTCACGTAGAAAAATCTAAAGCGCAATTAAAGCAAAACGATGGTATAGAACAGCAAACCATACTTGAAAAAAGCATTTGGTGCAAAAACGGAATCGATAAATATTTAGGTGAAAGTAACGAAACAAATACATAAACGCTTTACAGCACAAGACCAACAACTAGACGATTTCATCAAAAACTTTAAATCGTCCGGGACACCCTTTGGCAATCAGGATCGCAATTCGTTAAAACTGTTTGATTTAAACGGGCTAACCATTAACGTCAAGTCGTTTAAGGTGCCTAATCCTATAAACCAACTGGCTTACCGATTTTTTAGGAAAAGTAAGGCACAGCGGTCTTTTGAGTATGCCAATAAATTGGTAGCACTTGGTATAGGAACCCCGAAGCCCATAGCGTATTACGAGTTTACAACACCATTTTTATTCAAGAAAAGTTATTATGTAAGTGCACAATTAGATTGCGATTATACCTATCGCGATTTAACCAAAGATTTTAATATTCCCAACTACGAGGCCATACTTCGTGCCTTTACACGGTTTACATACAAGTTACACGAAAACAAGGTGTTGTTTTTAGACCACTCGCCAGGCAATACCCTTATAACAGTTAACAATGACGATTATGGGTTTTTTCTGGTAGATTTAAACCGTATGGAGTTTAAAACTTTAGATTTTGAAACGCGAATAAAAAATTTCGCCCGATTAACCATTCATAAAAAAATGGTCGAGGTAATGAGCGATGAGTACGCCAAGTGTATAAACGCGCCTTACGAAAAAGTGTTTAACCTAATGTGGCAGTACACAAACGAGTTTCAAGACAAATACCACCAAAAAAAACGCTTAAAAAAGAAACTTAAGTTTTGGAAGGCTTAGCCTCTTGGTACAGCTCCCTTAGTTTGGCATATTTTAAAAACGTAATGTTTCCGGTTTGGTAGCAGATCATAAAGCCGTTAAACCCATCTAGAACCCCCAGTCTTAAAAAGTACGCCTTAAAAAAAGCCCAAGTAGGGTTCCAGATAAGTTTCCACATGGGAGCTTTTTTGCCTAGGTCGAAATAGGCCTTTGCTGCAATAGTAGAGAAATGCTCGGTTTTTTTGTTGAACTCGGAATAGCTTTGGTAGGTCCAGTGTAAAATATCACCTTTAAGTTGTCCAGAATTTTTAGGATTTTGCAGTACAATTTCGTCATGCGGATTGATGCCTTCCCATTGCGCTACTCGTCGATCAAAAACCCGAAGTTTTTTATTGGGGTACCAATCGGAATGTTTAATCCATTGGCCGCAAAAATTGTTAAACCTATTAGCGTAATAACCGTTTTTAGTCCAGTTGGATTTTAAATATATAAGCTCCTTTTGAAGTGTTTCAGATAAGGCTTCATCTCCATCTAGCGAAACAATATAATTGTAGGACGCTTGGTTTAGGGCAAAATTTTTCTGTTCTATATAACCTAAAAAAGCTTGCTCAATAAACGTTACGGGGTACTTCTCGCAAATGCTTTTGGTGCGGTCTGTAGAAAACGAGTCGACCACAACAATTTCATCAACTACATGCAGTAGCGATTTAAGACAACGTTCAATGTTGCGCTCTTCGTTAAAGGTTATAATAACGCCAGAGAGTTTAATCATAAAGCTAAAAAATTGATTGTAAAAATAGTACTTTTGTTATAATGAACCTAAAGCCTAAAGTCTCGGTAATTATTAGCACCTACAACCAGCCAAAATGGTTGCAAAACGTCCTGTGGGGGTACGAGCAACAAACCGAGCGTCATTTTGAAGTTGTTATTGCCGATGATGGTTCTACAAATGAAACCAAACAACTAATCGATGGGTTTAAGTCTAAATCCAATTTAAAGATTATACACGTTTGGCAAGACGACCATGGTTTTCAAAAAACAAAAATTCTTAATAAAGCCATTTTACAAACAACAGCCGATTATTTAATTTTTACCGATGGCGATTGCATTCCCAGAGCCGATTTTGTTGCCACGCATTTAAAAATGCGAAAATTTAATAGCGCACTCTCTGGCGGCTACTTTAAATTGCCTAAAACAATTTCAGAAAGCATAACAAAACAAGTTATTAACGAGCAATGTTGTTTTGAGGCAAATTGGTTATTGGCCCGTGGTTTAAAAAAAACATTTAAGCTAAATAAGCTTACCTCTAACGGAAAAAAAGCATGGCTTTTAAACACTTTTACGCCAACCAAAGCCACTTTCGATGGAATGAACGTATCCTGCTGGAAACAGGATGTGCTAGATGTAAACGGGTTTGATGAGCGCATGCAGTACGGTGGTGAAGATCGTGAAATAGGCGAGCGCCTTATGAACAAGGGCATTACGTTTATACAGGCCAGATATAGTTTAATATGCGTACATTTGCACCACGAACGGCCTTATAAAAACGAAGACAGCTTAAAAAAGAATAAAGCCATAAGGCAAGCCACTAAAAAGCAAAAAACAATAAAAACACCCTACGGAATCATTCAATAATTATGGCAGAATACCCAAAAATAACGGTCATTATAGCAACATATAATAAAGTAGATTGGTTAAGCAAAGTTTTAGAAGGTTACAAATACCAAACGTACAACAATTTTGATGTTATTATAGCAGATGACGGCTCTACAGAAGAAACAAAAACCTTAATAGATGGTTTTAAAGCAGACTACCCTGTAAACATAACGCACCTGTGGCATGAAGATTTGGGGTATAGGCGACAAACCATTTTAAACACAGCCATTGTAGAAGCAAAAAACGAATACATTTTGTTTACCGATGGCGACTGCATACCCAGAGCAGACTTTGTAGAAACACATGCCAAATTAGCCCAAAAAGGGTATTTTCTTTCAGGAGGGTATTGTAAACTACCAATGAATACCAGCAAAGCCATAACTGCCGAAAATATTAAAAATCAAGACTGCTTTAAAGTTGATTGGCTAAAAACACAGGGGGTTGTCAGCTCTAAAAATAAGTTGAAACTTTCTGTAAAAGACACATTGGCCAATTTTTTAGATGTGGTTACGCCAACGGGAGCAACCTTTAACAATTGCAATTCCTCGGCATGGAAAACCGATTTAATAGCCATAAATGGTTATGACGAACGCATGCGGTATGGTGGACCAGATCGGGAACTGGGGGAACGTTTGTTTAATAATGGAATAAAGTCTAAACAAATACGATATAAAGCCATTTGTGTGCATTTAGACCATGCCAGGGGTTACAAAACCAAGGAGTCTTTAGAGCGAAACTTAGCCATTAGAGCCGAAGTGAAAAAGCAAAAGAAAACCTGGACAGACTTTGGTATTGTAAAAGGGGAGGACTAATCTTGGTTTAAAAACTGGGCAAGTTGGGGTGTAATGAGTTCTGGCGGAAAAATCTCATAAAGCGCAAACACATCATTTTTCATCGCTTTCATGGTTTTGCCATCGTAAAGCTCGGGCTTAACATCTTTTAAATGAACAGAAGTATTGGTTTTTCCATCTTCAAAAAGGCTCCAAGCTTCTTTTTTAATCCACGGAGAGAAAATAGAAAATGTCGGGATGTTTAAGGCCTTGGCCATGTTAACAGCACCACCTTCATTGCCTATTAAGGCCGTACATTGGCTGGTAATGGCCAAAAACTCACGAAGGCTATTGCCAAAAACATCAAAATAAATATGCTTTTTAGTTTCTGATGTGCAGAAATTATAAATTGTTTTTGCTTCGGTATATTGTTTTGGAATGTAATTAAATAAAATTTGCCCTTTGGTTTCCGAAACAATAAAATCGATAAGCTTGGCCATATGGGGCAACGGATAGGTTTTGGCGTGCCCACTGCCTAAAACGCCAATCATATAAATGGGTTGGCTTAAGGTTATTCCAGAGCTAACAAGCAATTGCTTAGCGGCATCGATTTCTTGTTGACTTAAATAAATTTTTGGTTTAAAGATTTTGGTAGCCAGTTCTTTAGAAATTGGCTCGAGCATTTGCATCCTGTTTTCAATAGCCAGACCAGCATTAGTTTGGGCTTTTGCTTTGTTTTTAAAGGTGTGGGTATAAACAGATTTTGTATACCATTTAGCTTTCGAAATCTTGATTTTAGCTCCAGAAAAGGCCGTAATTAAATTGCTGGATGTTTTAGAGTACACATCTATAACAACATCGTAGCCTTCTTGTTTTATTGTTTTTAAAAACTGCCAAAATGCCCGTTTGCTGCTTTCTATTTCGGGGGTAAAAAATTTAAAATCATCAATAAACGGGTTGTTCTCAACAACAGGAAATGTGTGCGAATTAATTAGGTAGTGCAGCTCTGCTTTGGGATACTCACTTTTTATGGCTTCAAACAAGATGCTACTTGTAAGCACATCGCCAATCATTTTTTGTTGAATGATAAGAACTTTCATTACACGGCTACATCATTTTCGCGAAGCGCATCGTTTAAAGAGGTTTTCTTATCTGTACTTTCTTTACGTTTACCAATAATTAAAGCACATGGTACTTGGTATTCGCCAGCAGGAAAGGTTTTAGTGTAGCTTCCAGGAATAACAACAGAACGGGCAGGAACGCGACCTTTCATTTCAACAGGCTCATCACCAGTAACATCAATAATTTTGGTGCTCATCGTCAATACCACGTTAGCCCCTAAAACAGCTTCTTTTTCTACGTGCACCCCTTCAACAACAATACAACGCGAACCAACAAATACGTTATCCTCGATAATTACTGGAGCAGCTTGCAGTGGTTCTAAAACCCCACCAATGCCAACACCGCCAGAAAGGTGTACGTTTTTACCAATTTGGGCGCAGCTGCCTACAGTGGCCCAAGTATCAACCATCGTACCTTCATCTACATAAGCACCAATGTTTACGTAGCTTGGCATCATAATAACACCTTTAGAGATATAAGCCCCATGGCGCGCCACAGCATGCGGTACCACACGAATACCTTTGTCTTGATAGCCCGTTTTTAAGGGGATTTTATCGTGGTATTCAAAAATACCAACCTCCATAGTTTCCATTTTTTGAATAGGGAAATACAAAACAACAGCCTTTTTTACCCATTCGTTTACTTGCCAACCGTTAGCTGTTGGTTCGGCAACCCGTAAATCGCCAGAGTCTAGCAAGGCAATAACTTCGCGTATGGCGTTAATGGTGTTTGGTGTTTTAAGCAAGTCTCTGTTGTCCCAGGCCTGCTCTATGGTTAGTTTTAAGGTATTCATGTTTGTGTGCTATGTTTTTTGCAAATATACAGGTATAATTTTTTAATGATTGGCGAACAACACCAAAACTTTGTAAGGAGTTTTTTATTTTTGCAGTATGATGGGAAGAATCTTAGCAATTGACTTTGGTGCCAAACGAACAGGGATAGCCGTAACCGATGAGTTGCAAATTATCGCCTCGGGTTTAACTACCGTGGCAACCAGTACGCTATTGGCATTTTTAAAGGACTACGTTTCTAAGGAGCAGGTCGAGCTCTTTGTCGTAGGCAAACCCAAACAGATGAACAATCAAGACTCGGAAAGCGAGGTGCTTATTCTCCCATTTTTAGATAAGTTGAAGGCTACTTTCCCTAAAATTCCTATCGAACGTGTTGACGAACGGTTTACGTCTAAAATGGCATTTCAAACCATGCTAGACAGTGGATTGTCTAAAAAGCAACGGCGCAACAAAGCTTTGGTCGATGAAATTAGTGCGACCATCATACTTCAAAGCTATTTATCGTTGAAAAATTAAATTCAACGAATATTACAGGTTTTTTTTGAAGGAACTTTGCTGTTTGTACACTTTCGCCTACAAACTTTTTAAAATTAACAACTTATGAAAAAACATTACTTTTTATTTGTAGGTATGCTATTTGCCTGCATGTTTGTTGCGAATGCCCAAGACTGTCCACCAAGCTTGGCAAATGGCTCTAGTGCAACAACATTAATTTTTAGTTTAACCGGAGGGTCTTATCCTTGTGGTAATTACCCAGAGACCATAACTATAGGGTCTGCAACGTATACAAAAGGCTATTGCCATGGTAATTCATTAGAGTACGTATTAGCTTCAGGAAGTATTGGCGATGATCAAAATTTTACTGTAAGTTTTGGTCTTAACACTTGCGAATATGTTGACGGGGTTTTAGCAAGTGAAACACTTTCTACGGCAGACAATACATTGTTAAGCGAGCGTATAAAATTATTTCCAAATCCAATTGCTTCAGGAAATACATTAAAAATTGATCTAGGAGCACGTTTAGAGGCCAAAATAGAAATATACAACATTACAGGTAAATTAGTTTTAGCCGAAAACACAAACCGTTTAAGCGAGAAAGAATTAAACGTATCGTCGTTAACGAATGGTATTTACATAGTAAAGGTATCTGCCAACACGACGTCTATAAGCAGAAAGCTTGTAATCATGAAATAACATAAGCCTATTTTTATAGCGAAAACTCCTTAATTTTAAGGAGTTTTTTTATTTAAAAAACAAGGCATTCGTTTTAAGTATTGTATTTTTGCAAAAATTAATTTTACAATGATTTTACCAATAGTAGCTTACGGCGACCCTGTGCTTAAAAAAATGGGAGCAGACATACCTAAAGATTATCCTAACCTAAACGCGTTAATAGATAACATGTACGAAACCATGGAGCAAGCCTATGGTGTAGGATTGGCAGCACCACAAATAGGATTGCCCATAAGGCTCTTTATTGTTGATACGGCACCTTTCTCTGAAGATGAAGATTTGCCAGAGGAAGAGCGTACATTTTTAAAATCGTTTAGAAAAACATTTATCAATGCAAAAATCACCCAAGAAGAAGGTGATGAGTGGGCGTTTAACGAAGGCTGCTTAAGCATACCAGATGTACGGGAAGATGTTTTTAGAAAACCTAAAATAACCATAGCTTATCTTGATGAAGACTTTAACGAGCATGTAGAGACTTTCGAGGGGCTGGCAGCTCGGGTAATTCAACATGAGTATGATCATATTGACGGGGTGTTGTTTACCGATAAGCTATCTAGCTTAAAAAAGCGTTTAATTAAAGGAAAACTAAATAACATCTCGAAAGGGAAGGTTCAGGTGGATTACAGAATGCGTTTTCCCAATCAAAAAAAACGCCGATAAATTTGGTGAACCAAGACAAACACAGCATATTTGCACACTTTAAAATTAAGTTATGGGATTAGAAAAAGTTTTAGCCATATCGGGAAAACCAGGATTGTTTAAATTGGTAACACAAACACGTACAGGATTTGTGGCCGAGTCTTTAATAGACAAAAAACGCATGTCGGTTAGTATTCACCAAAACGTTAGTTTGTTAAGCGAAATTGCTATTTATACGCTTTCAGAAGAGAAGCCTTTAAGAGAGGTATTTGCTTTAATTAAAGAAAAAGAAAATGGCGCGCAAACAGCGGTTGGTCACAAGGAAAGCAAAGACAAACTGGAAGAATATTTCTTTGGTATTTTACCAGATTACGATGAAGACAGAGTTTATGCCAGCGACATAAAAAAAGTTATACAATGGTATAATTTATTGCAAAAGCACGATTTGTTGGATTTTGAAGAAACCGAAACATCAACAGACGAAGAAGAATAAAATGTTTATAAAGTTCTTATAAAAATCCAGCATTGTTTGCTGGATTTTTTTGTTTAAGTCCTAACTTACTTATAAATAATAAAACTAATGAATTCAAGAGAAGAACAGCTTACGGCTTTTGATCGTTTGTTGACGATTATGGACGACCTTCGTGAAAAATGCCCGTGGGACAAAAAACAAACCATGGAGAGCCTTCGTCATTTAACCATAGAGGAAACTTACGAATTGGGTGATGCCATTTTAGATAAGGACCTAAACGAGGTTAAAAAAGAGCTTGGCGATGTGTTATTGCATATAGTGTTTTATGCCAAAATAGGAAGCGAAACCAGCGCTTTTGATATGGCCGACGTTTGTCATGGTATTTGTGATAAACTTATAGAAAGGCACCCACATATTTATGGCGATGTTACCGTTGAAAATGAAGAAGACGTAAAACGAAACTGGGAAAACATCAAGCTAAAAGAAGGCCGGAAAAGTGTGCTCGAGGGTGTGCCAAAAAGCTTGCCAGCACTAGTTAAGGCCAATAGAATACAGGACAAAGTGGCCGGCGTAGGCTTTGATTGGGAACAGCCCGAACAAGTGTGGGAAAAAGTACAGGAAGAATTAAAGGAGTTTAAGGAAGAGGTCACGCACGGCAGCAAAGATGGTATAGAGAGCGAGTTTGGCGATGTGCTATTTTCTTTGGTTAATTACGCTAGGTTTTTAGGTGTAAACCCAGAGAATGCATTAGAGCGTACCAATAAAAAATTCTCAAAACGGTTTCAATATTTAGAAGGAAAATCGGCAGAAATAAAGACGCCTTTAAAAGACATGAGCCTAGACCAAATGAATGTGTTTTGGGAGCAGGCCAAAAAAAAGTAATTTTTTTTTGTTTTAGCGTAATCCAAAAACAAACTTGCGGCGTATATATAACAAATGACATTTACATATCATAATTTGGATTAATAGCAAATAATTTCACTTCCTTTTATAAATGTCATTTTACATATACATAAGTAGGTTATTTTAGTTGGGAAAATAACTATTTAGTTAGTTTAGTTAGGAGCCAAAATCCTACTTGCATTTGCAAGTAGGATTTGGTTTTTTTAGGAGTACAATTCTTTTATTTTACCAAGCTTTGTTTGCCATAGTTTTAGCTCGTCTTTATGCGCTTGTATGTTTTTATGCACGTCTTTAACCAATGGGTTGGTGTCGTCTACATTGGTAAAGAATTGCAAATTATTTTCCAGCTGTGTAATTTCTCCTCTTAGTTCTTTTATTTTTTTAGAAATAAATACCCTTTCGTTATCTAAACGCTTCGAGTCGTTATCGTTATTAAGCACCTCAAGCTTTTTATCGAATTTTATAAGTTCGGCCTCTGTTTTGTTAAGTTTTAGGGTTTTAAAAAAGCCGTCCAAGGTGTTGTTAAGCTCTTTTTCAATGTTGCTTTTGTTTCTAGGAACGTTGCCAAAAGCTTTCCATTTTTCTACGTGGTTTTTAATAACGGCAAGGTCTTGCGCTTTGTCTCCAGATAGCGGTATGGCTTTAATCTCTTCTAATAACTTGGTTTTGGCTTCGAAATTTTCGAGCTCTTCTTTGCTGGATTGGTTTTTTAAAGCATGAAGCCTATCAAAATAATGGTTACAAGCTGCTTTAAATTGTTTCCAAACCTTATCGCTGTCTTTTCTGGGAACATGGCCAACCTTTTTCCAATCACTCTGAATTTTCTTCATTAAAGGTGTTGTGGTCTCAAAATCGTCGCTGTCTTTATTGTCTTCGGCAATTTTTACAAGCTCTTGCTTTTTTTCAAGGTTTTTGTATTGTTCTTTTTTAAGGTTTTTGTAAAACGCATTTTTCTTGCGGTTAAACGTTCTTACGGCATCCTTAAATTTTGCCCAAGTGCCTTCATTTACTTTAATAGGCACTTTTCCGGCATTAAAAAACACTTCGCGTAAGGTTTCAACCTCTTTAATGCTTTTTTGCCAGCCGTTGTGAGACGTCGCGCCTTTGCTACTTATCGCTTGAATTTGGTCGATAATCTCTTGCTTTTTCTCTAGGTTTTTTTCGTAGATTTTATTGAGCGCTTCGAAATACATTTGGCGCTTATCGTGTATGGCTCTGGTGGCTGCTTTAAAGCGTTCCCAAATGGCTTCGCGCTGCTCTTTAGCAACAGGGCCAAGTTCTTCTTTCCACATTTTATGTAGCACTTGCAATTCCCTAAAGGCATGGTTAATATCGTCCTCTTTGGCCAATGCTTCGGCATGCTCGATAATTTTTATTTTTTTCTCCAGATTGTGCTTAAAATCCAAATCGCGCAAATCCCGGTTTAAATGCAGAAAATCGTAAAAATTTTCAACATGGTGGTGGTAACTGTTCCAAGCATTGTTATACTTGTCTCTTGGAATAGGCCCAGCATTATGCCAGCGTTCTTGCAGTTCTTTAAAGTGTTTGTACGTGGTATTTATGTTTTCTTCAACGTTAATTAAACCTTTAATCTCATCGATAATGGTTAAGCGTTCCTGTAAATTTTCCTTCAGGTTTTTTTGAAGGTTGCTATAGTGGTTGTTGCGTCTTTCCCTATAGTTGTTATAGGTTTGGTTAAAACGCTTTTGAAGCGGATTGGAGTAGTGGAAGTCTATTTCGTTACCACCATTTTCTATAAATTCTTCTTTTTTCTCTTCAACAAGGGCGTTGAATTGCGACTTAAACTCTTTTCTAATTTCGTAAATGGGCTGTTTTATGGCCTGAATTTTTTCGTTTTTTACGAGGGTTTCTAGCTCATCGGCAAGTTGCTCTAAAGACATTTTTTCATATTCTTTGAGTTCTATTTCTTGGGTTCCACCCTCATGGTCTTCGGCTTCCTTGGCGTTGGAGGCTTCAATTTCTGAAATGGCTTGGTCGTTTTCTGAAACATCACTTAAAACCTCTGGGGTTTCTGGGGTGTCTGTTTCATTTTTTAAGGGAGTTTCGGCCTTGTTTTCTGGGGTAGAATGAGTTTGAGTTTGCTCTTGTCCATCTGCCTGTGGCAGGTTATCTTTCTCTGTTGACATCTTTAAAAAAACGTTAGGGTTCTTGAAATCGCTTCTGCGTTAAAGATAACAACAACTTTATTACAAACAAAACCTTACATTCTGTTTGTTTACCCTAAGGTAAACGGGTGGGTTATTTGTTCCAGATGCGCCAGGCTTTGTCGGCTTGTAACTTTAACATTTTTAGGCCGTTAATGGTTTTAGCGCCTTTTTTCTTGCCGAAGTTTAAAAATGCGGTTTCTTTAGGGTTGTACACCAAATCGTACAGGATATGTGCCGATGTTATGCCTTGGTAGGGAATGTTTGGTGCATCATCTACATTAGGGAAGGTGCCTAAGGGGGTGCAATTAACTATAATTTGATGGTCTTCAACCAATTCCTTGGTAAGCCCGGTATATGTAAAATGCCCTTTTTTTGATGCTGTTCTAGATACAAAATTAACATCTATATGGCTCTTTTTTAACGCGTATGCAATGGCTTTGCTGGCCCCGCCGGTACCAAGAATTAAAGCTCTTTTATGGTGGTCTTCCAATAAGGGAGCGAGCGATTTTTTAAAACCGTAGCAGTCTGTGTTGTATCCTTTTAATTTGCCCTTTTTAGTTATTTTTATGGTATTGACAGCGCCTATTTTTTTGGCCTTTTTATCAATGCTGTCCAAATACGGCATAATACTTTCTTTATACGGAATGGTAACATTTAACCCCTTAAGGTGTTTGGTGGTTTTAATAATGGCTTTAAAATGTTCTATGCTGTCTATATCAAAGTTGTCGTAGGTAGCATTGATGTTTTCCTGCTCGAATTTCTTTGAAAAATAGGCCTTAGAAAACGAATAGGATATATTTCTGCCAATAAGCCCAAATTTATCCATGAATTTTTCTTGTTTTTTGTCCGTAAAGTTCCAGTCCTAAAACAATTAAGATACCTAAAAACACAAACCCAATGGCAGTGTAGGTTTCTGGTGTTAGTTCGGGGATGTAACGGATGTAGTTTTCAACAATCTTTCCTCCTGTAGAGTCTAGGATAAAAGCATTTTGTGCATTGGTTTTATACAGAGTCTCTTTCCAGGGCCAAACCACGCCTAACGATCCAATAATAAACCCTATAATGGTAGAAATGGTAATGTTTTTGTAATGCTTTAAGATGTAGTTAAGTACATGCGAAAAAGTGACCAAACCAGCGACAGATCCAAGGGTGAAAACAGCCAATACTTTAAGCATGCGCACACGATTGGGGTCGTTTAAAAAAGAAAAATCTCCCTGAAAAACACTTGAAATGCTATCGTACAAGGCATTTACCGAATCGACGAGCAGCAACACATAGTTTCCTAAAAGAATAAGTATAAAAGAACCCGAAAGCCCGGGGAGGGTCATACCAGAAACACTTATCATGCCGCAAAAAAACACAAACCAAAGGTTGTCGTTTTCCTTGGCGGGATCTAAAAAACTAATACCCAAACCAAGAGAAATGCCTAAAGCTAAAGCAATATAAGTCTTTGTATTCCAGGATTTAAAATCTTTGCTAATGTAATAAATAGAGCCTATAATCATACCGAAAAAAACACTCCACACATAAAGTTCGTAACGTACAATAAGGTAATCTAGAATTTTAGAGACACTAAAATAACTGATAATCATGCCCGTAAATAACAGAAGTAAAAACCGGCCGTTTATGTATTGGAAAAAACTGCGATATCTTTTGTTAATCAGTAGCTTAAACGCTTTGCCGTTTATTTTTTGAAGCGAATAGATAAACTCTTCATAAAACCCGGCAACAAAGGCAACCACTCCACCAGATACACCAGGTACCTTATTGGCGGCTCCCATGCCCAAGCCTTTTAAGATTAAGAAAATTTTATCTTTAAATGTTCTGGTGCTTTGCATTTATTGTACTTGTTTAGAGCCTAGTTTCTCCAAAAGAAAAATGGTTGAAAATCCTAAAAACATGAGCCCAATTGCCGGAAACAGGTAAGGGTTGGCGCCATCGTTCACAGCATAATATTCAAAGGGCAGGATGCTTTTTTCGGTAACTATTTTATAGGTCTCAAAGTTATTTATCGTTTGCTGGTATAAGTTTAAAGTGTTTAAAGGGGTTAGGTCGCTTAGTGGCATAACTGTTCCTGTTTCTTTTTCAATCACGGTTTGTGTAAGCTTCCAGGGCCAAATTTTATTAAGCGATCCCACTATGAATCCCGTTAAAAGAGCCATAGTTAAATTGTAGTAATGCTTAAAAAGCCATTTTAAAACACGGCTAAAACTTAACAGGCCTACAACAGCACCCAAAACAAAAACAGCGAGCTTCTTAAAATCGAAATCGTGAATGGCATCGCTAAGCGTTTTGTAGGCTCCTAAAATAACCAAAATAAACGATCCTGAAATTCCTGGTAATATCATGGCGCAAATGGCTATGGCACCAGCAAAAAACAAAAAGAATTGGTTGGTGCTACTGGCCAGAGAAGGGAGTGTAGAAATATAAAAGGCAACAGCTGTGCCAATAAGCAATGCGGCAAATGTGTTTGTCCGCCATTGATTTACTTGTTTCCCTACGTAGTAAATACTTGCAATAATAAGCCCAAAAAAGAACGACCAAATAAGGATGGGGTGCTTTTCGATAAGGTATTTGGCAAGCCGCATAAACGAAACAAAACTGATTAAAATACCGGTTACAAGCGCCACTAAAAAATTGCCATTAAGGGCCTTCCAGGCAGCTTTAAACCCCTCCTGTCTTAAAGTAGTAATAAGGCTAAGTTTAATGTTGCTTATGGTTGCAATCAGCTCCTGGTAAATACCCGCTATTAGGGCAATGGTGCCTCCAGATACACCTGGTACCGCATCGGCTGCTCCCATGGCAATACCTTTCATAGAGATGATAAGATAATCAATAGGTTTTCTATTCATGTTTTTAATTCAAAATCAAGAAAACCAAAGGTAGCTAATTTTAGGAAGACGTTACCTACTAAAGCGAAGCATTTAATAAGTTTTTAACTTGTGGCTTATGTAGCATTTTAGGGAAAAGTTCCTCTAAGATAAAAATATAATCGCCGTTGTGGCTCAAGGCATTTTTTAAGTGGTAAATCCCTTTATCGGCTTCTTGTGTTAAATCGTAAAGCCCCGATAGGCGGTATTCTATCTCGGCATTTTCAGGATAAAATTCTTGGGCTTGTAGCAAATTGGTAATTGCCGCTTCGGGCTCGCCAAGTTTAAGTAAGATATCGGCTCTAAGAAGCCAAGTGTCTAATTCGTAGTTGCCCAGTTCTAGAGCTTTTTTGTAGCCGCGTTCGGCTTCTTCAAGCAGGTTTAACCTGTGGTTTATTTTGGCGTAATGTTTCCAGTAAAAAACGTTGTCGCCATCAATATTTATTGCCTTTTTAATATAGTATAAGGCCTTTTGGTAATTTTTTTGTTTGATGTAAAATTTGGTTATGGCAATCCAACCTTTGTCTAGCAAAGGGTCTTCGTGTACTGTTTTTTTGTAATATTGAATGGCCAAGTCTTTTTGCCCAAGTTTTTCATGGCAAAAACCAATTCTTAAAAGCGCAAAGGAGGTTGGGTCGTCTAGTTGCAAGGTGTACATATAGCACTCCAAGGCTTCGTTATAGCGTTTTAACTGCTCTAGTACCTTGCCTTTTTCAAGGTAGGCTCCAAGAAATCTATCGTCAGAGATTATTGCAAAATCAAAAGCAGCTAAAGCTTTTTTAAATGCTTTTGACATAAAGTATTGCTTGCCCAGTTGGTGCCATGCAACTTCGCAATACGGGTTGCTGTCTAGGTACATGTTAAGGTATTCTATGGCTTCGTTGTGTTGCTCCAGAAAATCGAAGCAGTACATAATGTTGTATAGGGCAGAGTAGTCTTCAAGATCGGTTTCTAGGCATTTCATGAAAAAATACTTCGCATCTTCAAATTGATCTAAAAACAAGTATTCCATGCCTATTAAGGAGTAAATGTCTGAAGCATCTTCGGCAAGCTCTAAGGCTTTCTTTAAAGCCGTTATGGCTTTGCCATGATTGTCTTGTTTAGAAAGAATGTTTGCTTTCTGGATATAAATTTCCTCGTTTAACGGTTCGAGTTCATGAAGCGCATTGAGTAAGTTGTCTGCAGGGCTTAGTTTGTTTTCGAAAATAAGCACTTCAACCTTAAATAATTTTAAGTTGGTCGATGATGGGTGCTGCTCAAGCCCTAGCTTAATCGCTTTTTTTGCTAATGCCACTTTACCTTGGGATAGGTAGTGGTGGATTATGTTCTCGAATTCTTCCGAATCAAAAAACAACACATGGTTGGTTTTTAACATGGATTCAAATTTGGTAAGCGGTAAATTGTTGTCTTCGTTATGACTTAATTCCATAAGCAATGGTGTGATTTACTCTAATAAATGTAGGGCACAATTTGTATGATACGATTTGTGAAGCACAAATGTTTTCAACATAATAATCAACAAATTGCGGCTCGTGTTTTCTTTTATTCTGTAAATCAGGTATTTATGTGTTTTGTTCGCGGTGTATTTCATCTAGTGTTTCTAGAATGATTTGGCAGCCTTTAACAATTTCTTCTTCTGAAATGGTTAGAGGTGGGGTAATTCGAATGGCTTTAGGCTCGAAAAGCAGCCAAAATAAGATAAGCCCCTTGTCTTTGCATCGAAGGATAACCTCGTTGGCAATGTCGCTAGAAGGTGTTATTGCGGCCAACATAAGGCCTTTTCCTCTTATGCTCTTAATAAGTGGGTGTTTTAAGTGGTTGTGTATAAGTTTTTCTTTGTTAAGGGTTTCTGGAATTAAGGTGCTGGTTGTCACCTCGTTTAAGGTGGCCAGGGCAGCCGCAGCAATAACAGGGTGCCCGCCAAAAGTGGTAATGTGGCCCAGTTTTGGAGCGTCGCTTAAAAGCGCCATAAGGTTGTTAGAGGCGGTAAAGGCGCCAATAGGCATGCCGCCACCCAACCCTTTTCCTGTAACAAGAATGTCTGGAATACAGTTAAAATGTTCGAATCCAAAAAGCTTTCCTGTACGCCCAATGCCGGGTTGTATTTCATCAAGAATTAATAAAGCGCCAACGGCTTCGCATTGTTTTTTAACCTTGCTAAGAAAGTCGTTCTCGGGCACAATAAAGCCTGCACCGCCTTGTATGGTTTCTAGTATAACGCAGGCGGTTTTTTGGGTTATTTTTTTTAAGTCGTTTTCGTTGTTAAATGTTATAAAGCTGGCCCCTGGAATTAAGGGTCTAAACGCTTGTTTACGCTCTTCGATGCCCATAACGCTCATGGCGCCCATGGTGTTGCCGTGGTAGGCTTTTTGGGCAGCGATAACTTCACTTCTTCCTGTGGCGCGCTTGGCAAGTTTAATGGCACCTTCTACGGCTTCGGTACCAGAATTTGTTAGGTAGGTTTGGTTTAAGCTTGCAGGTAGGTTTTTGGCCATAAGCCTTGTAAGGGCAACGGCCGGAGCTTGTGCGTATTCGCCATAAACCATAACATGCATGTGTTTGTCTACTTGCTGTTTTATGGCCTGGACAACTGCTGGATGGCCATGACCTAGCGTACAAGCCGAAACGCCTGCAACAAAGTCGAGGTGCGCCTTGTTTTGGGTGTCGTAAATGTACGATCCCTTGGCGTGTGAAACCTCCATGGCTAACGGATGGGGAGAGGTTTGGGCTTGGTATTTAAAAAAATCTGAAATCAAGGCTTTACGTAATTAGAGGGTGTCTTTATCCTGCTTTAATTGATCGATGACTTCTTTGGGAAGTTTTCGTGAGGTTTTCGGCCGCTTTTTCTGGATAGAAAGTTGTTTTTTAGGTTGTTTTCCAGTGTTTTTATCAGCGGCTTCAGCTTTTTCAATACGCTTTAGCATGGGGGCATCAAAAAAATCTTTTTGAGGCTCGTATGCGTCCAGCCCTTTTATTACCGGTAAATCCAGAGGAGGGTCGTCGCTAAATAGGTCGTCTACACTTTTGGGGCGTTCGTCTTCGCGCCAAACAAACCCTCGTAGTTTTCTAGCATTTTTAGGGAAAGCAGATTCGGGGTAAATCTTTGCATCAATTTGGTTGTAGCGGCTAAAACGTACCATTTCGCCATTTAAAAAGTTAATGCGTATGCGTCCCGATTTGGCCTTGTCTATTCCTATTAACTCTTGTTTGTCGTTTCTGGAGAAGAAAATCGATTCGGCATTTTTAATAAGGTCTACCTGCTTAAGCTTGTTTTTTTCATTAAACAAACCAACCAGTTCTTTGCCTTTTATTTGGTTGTAGTTGTCTTCGCTTATGGTATCCTTGCTAATTAAAAAAGCATCGTAAAACACAAGAAGCGAGTCTATTTTCTCTGTTTTCGGGTTGGAGATGATGTGAATGGTGTCGCCTGTCATTTGGTTGCCTTCGTTCCAGAGTATAGGTCTGCGTTTGCTGGCAAAGGCATCTTGCGAGTTAAGGTGGGCTAGATTAATAAGTTGTGTTAGCCCGCTTTTATGATCAACGTGAATGGAATCTGCTTTACCGCTTAAGTCGCTTTTGTAAAGTTTTACATTTTTAAAGGCCCTTGTTATTCTGTTCTCTGGGGTTCCGGTAACCATTAAGGTATCGGCATGCATATAAACCGAATCTTTTTCTTGAACGGTGATGGCCAAAGCGCGTTTGGTAATAAAAACCGAATCTTTGTTTTTGTAAACCTCGGCATAATGGCCTTTAATAAGGCTGTTGTTTGCGGTATCGGTAACCTTAATGTTGTTAGAGGCAGAGGCAAAACTCCTGTTGTTGTCGAAGTACATGCTATCGCCCTCAAAAATGCGACTGTCGTAGTCTATGCGTGTATTTTTAACGCCGTAGCCTTGTTTGTTTTCGGTGTCGTAAAACCCTCTTTCGCAGTAGGTTTTGCTGTCTGCTGTGGTTATGGTTGAAGGCCCATAAAGGTAAGCATGGCCGGTTTCGGTATAAAAATCGAGTTGTTGGGTGTTAATGTTGTAGTCTGGGTGTACCAAGATCACATCCTGAACAAATTGGTATTTGCTGTTATTCATATAATAACGTCCAATTTGGCTTGTTATGGTGCCAGACGAATCGCGAACTACGGTGCCACCACTTTTATAAAACGATTCCTGTTTAACACGGTCAAAATACAAAGTGTCTGTGGTAAGCCTGGAGTTGGGGTCGGTTAAAACCACATCGCCACTAGCAAAAGCGAGTTTGGTTTGCCCGCTATATTCCACATATTTGGCGTTCATGTTTATGGTGTCGCCTTGTTTCATTTTAACGTTACCGTAGGCTTCTATAAAATCCTCGTCGCTGTAAAGCAACGCTTGGTCGCACCACATGTTAACGCCTTCGTGAACAACATGTATTTGTTGCTTGTCGTCGCGAGTCATCACTTTTAATCCCGGACTTTCATGGTCGTTAAACTCTAAAAAGCCAGAATATTTTATCTGAATGCGCTTTTGTTCTTGGGCGTGGTTTGTTGCCGAAATAAGCAATAGGGCAAAAAGGCTAAAGAACAGGTGCTTGGTTATTTTCATTTGCCTTGAAATTTGCTTCAAAAATACGGATTTAAACGTTTTAAGTCTTGTTGTTATGATTTTTTTAATACGAAAAAGACCTGTTGGTAATAACAGGTCTTTGGGTTTTATAGGGTGTTATTTCTTATCTGAAAATGGTTTGCTTTCTGTCTGGGCCAACCGATACGATTTTAATAGGAATGTCCAATTCTTTCTCAAGAAAAGCGATATAATCATGAAGTTCCTTTGGAAGTTGTGAGGCATCGCTCATGCCTGTTAGATCGGCTTTCCAACCTTTCATTTCAGCATAGATAGGTGTTACGTTTTCTTCTTCAATATTGTAAGGCAGATGTGTTACGGTTTCGCCTTTATAGGTGTATGCCGTACAAACTTTTAGGGTATCGAAGCCAGAAAGTACATCGGCTTTCATCATCATTAATTGGGTTACACCATTAATTTGGCAGGCGTATTTTAAGGCTACTAAATCTAGCCAGCCACAACGTCTTGGTCTTCCTGTGGTGGCGCCAAACTCGTTGCCCACCTTTGCCATGGTTTCTCCATCCTTATCAAACAGCTCGGTAGGGAATGGGCCAGAACCTACACGTGTGGTATAGGCTTTAAAAATTCCGAAAACATCCTTAATTTTATTTGGGGCAACCCCTAAACCGGTGCAAGCTCCTGCAGCAGTCGTGTTCGATGAGGTTACGAAGGGATAGGTGCCAAAATCGATGTCTAGTAAAGACCCTTGTGCGCCTTCGGCCAAAATGGATTTTCCGTCTTCTTGTGCTTGGAACATGTAGGCTTCGGAGTCTATGAATTGTAGGGTTTTTAATTTTTCTACACTTTCAAAAAACTCAGCTTCCAGTTCGTCTAAATTATATTGAATGTCTACATTGTAAAAGGCAATCATGGCTTCGTGCTTGTTTGCTAAAGCGCGGTATTTTTCTTTCCAATCGGCCATTTCTAAGTCGCCCACACGAATACCGTTACGCCCTGTTTTGTCCATATAAGTTGGGCCAATGCCTTTAAGGGTCGAGCCAATTTTGGCTTTTCCTTTAGCTGTTTCGCTAGCAGCATCTAGCAGTCTGTGGGTTGGCAGTATAATGTGTGCTTTTCTCGAGATAAGCAGGTTTTTTTTGTAATTAACATCTTGCTCCTCTAGCTTTTCAAGTTCTTTTTTGAAAATTACAGGATCTATTACAACGCCATTGCCTACTAGGTTTGTGGCCTCGTCGTGAAATATGCCTGAGGGTATAGTATGAAGGACGTGTTTTTTGTTGTTAAAAACTAGGGTGTGCCCTGCATTAGGCCCACCTTGAAATCGTGCAATAATATTATATTTAGAGGTAAGAACATCTACAATTTTTCCTTTGCCTTCGTCTCCCCATTGTAATCCAAGTAGTAAGTCTACTGCCATTATGTAATTAGGTTAATTTGTTTTTTTTCGGTTACCGTAAAAGTAGAGTGAATGGTTTTTTATTTCGATATCAAAAACCTCTTCGATGGTTTTTTTTATGGATTGAATTCTGGGGTCACAAAATTCAATAACCTCCCCCGTATCTGTAAGAATCACGTGGTCGTGCTGTTTGTCGAAATACGATTTTTCGTAATGGGCCTGATTTTGGCCAAATTGGTGTTTTCTTACCAAGCCACATTCTAGAAGCAGCTCGATGGTGTTGTATAGTGTAGCCCGGCTAACCCTGTATTTTTTGTTTTTCATGGTTAGGTACAGCGACTCTATATCGAAGTGCTCTTCGCTATCGTAGATTTCTTGTAAAATCGCATATCGTTCTGGTGTTTTGCGGTGCCCGTTTTCTTCTAGGTAGGCCGTAAACACATTTTTAACGATTTCTTGGTTTTTTGAATCGGTTTTTACACTCATAATTTCACTGCAAAGTTACACTTTTTTTACACTCTTGATACTTTATCGATACCATTAATTTTTTTGAGGTTATCCATGAGTTTATTAAGCATGTTACTGTTTTTAACCACCACGTTAATCTTGCCTGTAAAAACGCCGCCGTCACTTTCAAAGCTGATACTTTTCATGTTAACATGCATGTTGGATGAGATGACTTGTGTAATTTGATTAACCAGCCCCATGTTGTCTATACCCGACAGCTTGATTTGCGTGGCAAACTCTTGTTGGGACGAGTCGATCCATTTTGCAGACATGATGCGGTAGGCATAATTAGATTGGAGGCTTACTGCGTTAGGGCAGTTTTTTTTATGCACTTTAAGCCCGTCGTTAATGGTTAAAAAGCCAAATACAGGATCTCCTGGAATGGGGTTGCAGCAGGAGGCGAGTTTGTAATCTAGTTTTTGTTCGTCTTTCCCAAAGACCAAGAGGTCGTACTTGTTGGTAATTTCGTCTTTTTCAATCTCTTCTTTGGGAAGGCTAGATTTTCTAACAATCTTGTTTTTAATGTAGCTAACCAGAGCATTGCTTCGTGAAGAGGCGTAGTCTTTAAGTTTGGTATTGTCTATTTTTCCTATGCCAACACGGTAAAATAGGTCGAGGCTGGTTTTAAGTTTAAAGTAATTTACCAGCTCGTTTACGGTGCGTTCGTTTAGGGTTATTTTAAGTTGTTTTAGTTTGCGTCTTAAAATTTCCTTGCCTTCTTCGGCAATTTCCTTCTTTTCGGCTTTTAAGAGCGACTTTATTTTGCTTCTAGCCTTGGCTGTAGTAGCGTATTCCAACCAGTTGGTGTTGGGTTTTATGGTTTCGGAGGTGAGTATTTCTATGCGGTCGCCACTTTTTAGAATGTGGCTTAAAGGGACTAGTTTTCCGTTAACCTTGGCGCCTCGTGTTTTCATGCCTACCTCGGTATGTATGCTAAAGGCAAAATCTAGCGGGGTGGCTCCTTTGGGCAAGGATTTTAAGTCGCCTTTTGGGGTGAACACAAAAATTTCTTTTGAATAGAGGTTGAGTTTAAATTGCTCTACAAAATCTACGGCATTCATCTCGGGGTTTTCCAAAGCGTCTTGAAGGCGGGATATCCAGATGTCTAGATTGTCGTCTTGTTGGGCGCCTTCTTTGTATTTATAATGTGCAGCGTAGCCTTTTTCGGCTATTTCGTTCATGCGTTCGCTTCTAATTTGGACTTCTACCCAGCGACTTTTTGGGCCTATTACCGTTATGTGTAAGGCTTCGTAGCCTGTAGATTTTGGCGAGGAGATCCAGTCTCTAAGCCTGGTTGGGTTTGGCCTAAAGTGATCGGTTACTATGGAGTAGATTTTCCAAGCTAGAAATTTCTCGTTTTCTACATCGCTTTTATAAATGATTCGTATGGCAAACTTGTCGTAAACTTCATCGAAACTAACGCCTTGGTTAAGCATTTTTCTTCTTATGGAAAAAATACTTTTTGGACGTCCTTTTATGTCGTAATTCAGTTTTTCTTTGTCTAATGCCGTTTTTATGGTGTTGCTAAAGGCTTCTATGTAGGCATCTTGCTCTTCCTTACTGTCTTCCATTTTAGTAAGGATGTCGTTGTATACTTCGGGTTCGGTATATTTTAACCCCAGGTCTTCTAGTTCTGTTTTAATGTTGTAAAGGCCTATTCTGTGGGCTAAAGGCGCGTAAATATAGAGCGTTTCTGAGGCGATTTTCACCTGCTTGTCTGGCCGCATCGAGTCCATGGTTAGCATGTTGTGCAGGCGGTCGGCAATTTTAATGATAATAACCCTAACATCATCGTTTAGGGTAAGCAGCATTTTCCTGAAATTCTCTGCTTGCAAGGAGATGTCTCCAGACTTGTTTAGAGAGGATATTTTGGTTAGTCCGTCTACAATGCGAGCAACGGTTTCGCCAAATAGTCGTTCTATATCGGCTAGAGAATAGTCTTCGTTGTCTTCTACCACATCGTGCAGCAAGGCAGCGGCAATAGAGGTAGCGTCCAACCCAATTTCTTGGGCGACAATTTTTGCCACGGCAATGGGGTGGAAAATATAGGCTTCTCCAGATTTTCGTCTTTGGTCTTTATGAGCGTCTAGGGCAACATCAAAAGCTTTTCTAATAAACTTTTTGTCATCCTTAGAAAGGTTGCGGTAACTTACACGAAGCAATTCGCGATAGGCTTTTGCAATGGCCGTGTTTTCTTTTTCTATATCCAATTCTGTCATACAACTAAAATAACATAAAGTATGTTAATGAACAACAGTTGTTTTAAAACAAAATAACCAGCGTTTTACGTGCTGGTTATTAAGTGTTAAGGGTTGGTTTTGGTTATTTTGTTGTGATAATGACAACGCCATTTTTGCCTTTGCTACCATATTTTTCTGTGGCTTTTTCTCCTTTTAAAACATTTATAGACTTAATTTCTGAAGGCGCAATGGCATCGGCCTTGGCTTTTGTGGTTTCTTTGCTGTTAAGGATGTATAGGGCATTTTGTAATTGAGAAAGGGTAACGGCCTGGTTGCCTCCGGTTTTTGTGATAACCTCGTACGTTTTGCCGTCTTGGTCTGTCCAAACGGTTTTGTCGGTGTCGTTGGTTGTCCAGGTGTTACCTTCACCTTTAATCACGATAATCTCTTTTTCGGGGTTGTCGCTGTCTGTGGTTTCGTTTTCAACTATTTTAATGATTTCTACATTTGTGTCGGTGTCTTCATCTACGTTAATTTCGATAATTTTTTTATCTCCAATAACCGTTTTTACATCATCGTTTGTTTTAATGATGATTTCTTTTTTAATTTTTTTGCCGTCTGCCGGAGCTACTACAAAAACCTGTTCGTCATTGCTGTCAAATTCGATGTCGACATTATGTTCGTCAATAATTGTTTTGGCGGTATTAATAGATAAATTTTCGTCTTGGCGGTTGTACGAAATTTTAATTGGGCTAATGGGTGTGCTGTTGTTAATGCTGTAATTGGCATTGGTGTTGTTGGTGCTTAAATCGATTTTTATAGCTGTGATTTCGCCCTTTTCGTTGCGTTTAATGTTTTTAAACTTGGCTTTAACGCCTTCTTTTTCTAGTTTGGATTTTAGCTTGTTTAAATCGGCGTCTGAAGATGCTTTGGTAATGATGAACAGCACGACCTCTTTGGTGCTTCTGTTTGTGGTTTCAGGTGTTGCTTTTTGGCTTGGTAAATAAACTTCTTTAGTGTTGAAGCTCATTAAGAAAAGCGCAAGCACCGGAAGGATTAACGCGTACTTTAAGGCATTTAGTTTGTTTGATTTTGATTTGTGTAACATAACGATTCGTTTTTTGATTAATGAATTGTAAAAATTATTGGCCATAGCCAATTGATGATTGTGAATGCTGGTTTTAACCATGAGCATTTGATAGCTTTTGTTGCAGTTGGCGTGTTGTTGTGCGTGCAAATCGGCTATAAATTCCAGGTTTTGTCTCACTTCTTTTTTGTACAGCCACATTAAGGGGTTCCACCATAATAGAATGGTAGCGATTTCTGTAACAATAACATCTAAAGAGTGCCATTGCTTGGCATGGGCTTTTTCGTGGTTTAAAATGTGTTCTATTTCGGTTTCGCTAAATTGTTTGGGGTTGTAAACAATCCAATTAAAAAACGAAAATGGCAAAGTGTCGGTATTTGTGGTAATAAGTTTGTAGCGGCCTTTGTGTTGTGAGGTGTTTTTACGCAGCACCTTAATTAAAGAAAAGGTTTCTATAATAAGTTTGGTTAAAAAGAAACATACGCCCGACAAATAGCCCCATGTTAAAATGGTAGTTATACTTAGGGATGATGGTGTGGTGGTCTTTTGTGTGAGATTGGTTGTAGCAAAGCCTTGTAGTGTGTAGTGGGGTTGTTCAATATATATAGGGATAACAAGGTAAGGGAGTGTAAAGGCCAAAAGCATGCCAGAGAATAAATACCAGCGGTTGCCATTAAAAAAGGTTTCGCGCTGTAACAGTATTTTGTAGCTTAGGTAAAAGACAACAACAATGGCCGATGATTTTAACAGATACTCCATTACAATTCTTTTTTGTTTTCTATTAAATGAATGATTTCCTTAAGCTCTTCTATGCTTATTTTTTCTTCTTTGGCAAAAAACGAAACAACATTTTTGTACGAGTTGTTAAAGTAGTTTTCGATAGCCGTGTTCATAAACTTTTTCTTATAAGCTTCTTTGCTAACAATAGGGTAGTACTGGTGGGTTTTGCCGTAGGCATTATAAGAGACATACCCTTTGTCTTCTAGGTTTCTAATTATGGTCGACAGGGTGTTGTAGTGTGGCTTATCGTGTGTTATGGCTGCAAGCACATCTTTTACAAAGGCTTTTTCTAGCTGCCATAGTATGTGCATGATCTCTTCTTCTTTGTTTGTTAATTTTTGCATGTGCTGTTTTTCTAACTGAAAACAAACGTATAACTATTTTTGTAGTTATACAACTGTATTAATAGTTATTTAACGAAAATTTTAGTTTTTATGTTAAACCAAAACTAAATATTATCTTCGCCGATTGAAAATGTAATGGCCCTTTTTGGGTGTTTAAAATTAAGTTATGAGTGTTGTTTGGGTCTTGTTAGGATTGCTGCTTTTGGTTGTAGGAGGGGAGTTTTTGGTGCGTTCATCGGTGGCGTTATCGTTTAAGCTTAAGCTTTCTAAATTGGTTATTGGTATGACGGTGGTTTCTTTTGCAACCTCCGCGCCAGAGCTATTGGTGAGTTTGCAAGCGGCGCTGGATGGGTCTTCCGATATTTCATTAGGAAACGTTATAGGGTCTAACATTGCAAACATTGGTTTGGTTTTAGGGGTTACCGCAATCATTTCACCTTTGGTGGTCGACAGGGACTTTTATAGACTAAACTGGCCCATGATGATGATTTTATCGTTGTTGCTTTATGTGTTTTTAAGGCATGATGGCCTTTTGAGTCAGCTTGAAGGAGTGTTTTTTATGTTGGCGTTGTTTGTGTTTTTAGTGGTGTTAATTAGAGACTCGAGAAAGAGCGCAGCGGTTAATTTAGAAGAGGTTGATGATACCCTGCAACAAACCTCTAATTTTAAAATACTCATTTGGCTTTTAATTGGAGCGGCTTCCTTGTATTATGGAAGCGAGTGGTTGGTAAATGGTGCAAAAGACTTGGCGCAATCGCTAGGGGTAAGCGAATATGCGATTTCGGTAACGGTAATCGCTATAGGAACTAGTGTGCCAGAACTGGCAGCCTCGGTAATAGCAGCCTTAAAAAAAGAGAAGGCCATTTCGTTGGGAAATTTAATAGGGTCTAATATTTTTAATATTGCTTCGGTTTTGGGGGTAACGGCCATTATTAAGCCTATTCAGGTTAATCCCAATACCCCAGAAATTTTGTCGACCAATATTTTTTGGATGATTGGCTTTGCGGCTGTCTTAATTCCAATGGTTTTTATTCCTAAACGGTTTGAAATAGGGCGCTTAAAAGGGTTTTTACTTTTTGGGGCTTATCTGGTGTTTATCCTAATTTCGGTGTTGTAGCCTAAACTTGCTGAACAAGATTGTTTGCGTGGCGCGGCATCTTAAATCCGTTTTTTTACTTCTAAATCTTTAAGTCCTTGTAATGGTTGTGTCTGTTAATAAGGTATTGGTTGACGCATTTATTTTTTGTTTGGCGCTATTTTGTAGGGCGATGAACACAATTTTAATTGAGTCTATTCAGATTTGTTTTTGATCAGGGTATTTTTTTAGGGGTGTGTTTGAGGTTTTTGTTCCTTTTCATTGAATCAGCCCTTGTTTTTTAGGGGTATTTTTGTTTTTAGTTGATTTTTTTAATAAAAAAATGTTTTTTTTTCTTTAATGCTAGTGTTTTGATGCTTAAGTTTGTGCCGTAATTAATTAAAATAAAAATAATTATGTCAACGCTAAGGTTTTATGCCATTAAAGAATCTTTAAATAGAAAGGCTATTAAAATTGAAGAGCCTAAAAGACGCTCAGAAGGTTTTGCTGCTAATGTGTTTAATCAAAACGCTATGCGACAGTATTTAACCAAAACTGCTTATGCTAGTGTAACAGATGCTATAGAGAAGGGGACGAAGATAGATAGAGATACTGCCGATCATATTTCTACAGGTATGAAAGAGTGGGCTATTTCTAAAGGAGCTACGCACTATACACACTGGTTTCAGCCGTTAACAGGTACAACGGCAGAAAAGCACGATGCTTTTTTCGAGCCTATTGGCGATGGTTTAGCGATAGAAAAATTTGGCGGCGGGCAATTGGTGCAACAAGAGCCCGATGCGTCTAGTTTTCCTAATGGTGGAATAAGAAACACCTTTGAGGCTAGAGGGTATACCGCTTGGGATCCCACATCTCCAGCATTTATTTATGGGACCACACTTTGTATTCCTACAGTTTTTGTGTCGTACACAGGAGAAGCCTTAGATAATAAAACGCCGCTTTTAAGAGCCTTGCAAGCCATAGATGCAGCAGCGGTTGATGTGTGTAAGTATTTCGATAAAAACGTTAAGAAAGTCAATGCGTCCTTAGGTTGGGAGCAAGAATATTTTTTAATAGACAGGGCTTTGGCGGTGTCAAGACCAGACATAACCTTAACAGGAAGGACTTTGTTGGGGCATTCGGCAGCTAAAGGCCAGCAGTTGGATGATCATTATTTTGGGAGCATTCCTAAGCGGGCGATGTCTTTTATGCAGGACTTAGAAAACGAGTGCTTGCTTTTAGGAATTCCGGTTAAAACACGACATAACGAGGTGGCACCAAACCAGTTCGAGCTAGCGCCAATTTACGAAGAGGCTAATTTGGCAGTTGACCACAACTCCCTTTTAATGGATGTTATGGAGCGTGTAGGTGAGCGTCACGATTTAAAAGTATTGTTGCACGAAAAGCCTTTTGCGGGTGTAAATGGCTCTGGTAAACACAACAACTGGAGTTTGAGTACAGATACGGGGATAAACTTACTTGGTCCGGGGAAGACGCCTATGAGCAACCTTCAGTTTTTAACCTTCTTCATAAATACAATTAAAGCTGTAATGGATAACGAGGAGCTGTTAAGAGCTTCTGTAGCTTCGGCTGGCAACGACCATAGGTTGGGTGCAAACGAAGCGCCGCCAGCTATTATTTCGGTGTTTATTGGAGAGCAGTTAACCAATGTTTTAAATGAATTGGAGCATGTAACCAATGGTAAATTAACGCCGCAGGAAAAAACCGACCTAAAACTTAATGTGGTTGGTAAAATCCCAGAAATTCTTTTAGACAATACCGACAGAAACCGCACCTCGCCATTTGCTTTTACAGGCAATAAATTTGAATTTAGAGCGGTAGGTTCTTTGGCAAACTGTGCAAACCCTATGACGGTTTTAAACACCATAGTGGCAAAGCAGTTAATAATGTTTAAAGAAGAGGTAGATGCGTTAATTAAGGCTAAAAAACTTAAAAAAGATGAGGCTATTTTCAATGTGCTAAGAGAGTATATTAAAGTGTCTAAACGTATCCTTTTCGAAGGAAATGGTTATAGTGAGGCTTGGGAGAAAGAGGCTGAAAAACGCGGTTTGAGTAATAATAAAACCACCCCCGAAGCACTAAAAGTAAAAGTGAGCGATAGGGTTGTTGCTTTGTTTGAGGAAATGGGTGTGATGAATAAGGTAGAGTCCAAAGCACGCTATGAGATAGAGATGGAAGAGTATGTTTTACGAATCCAGATAGAAGGCCGCGTGTTAGGTGATATTGCTAGAAACCATGTCGTGCCAATCGTTGTGAAGTACCAAAATGTGTTGATTGAAAATGTAAAAGGTCTTAAGGAGATTTATGGGGCAGGCTTTAAAAAGCACGCCAAGGAGCAGTTGAATTTAATCGAAGACATTTCAAGACGATTGGAGGTTATTAACTCGACCATAACGCAAATGATCGAAGAGCGCAAAAAGGCCAATAAAATTGAAGATGTAGAAGAAAAGGCCCATGCGTATTGCCATAAGGTAAGACCGTTGTTTCAAGACATACGCTACCATTGCGATAAATTAGAACTGTTGGTAGATGATAAGCTTTGGCCGCTAACCAAATATAGAGAGCTGCTGTTTACTAAGTAGTAAGCAAAAGTACTAGATAAACGTAGTAAAGGCGTTTGATAAAGATGTGTTCTGTCCTGAAAAAAAAGGGGGGGGAGGCAAGTCTTTGTTAAGCGCCTTTTTTTATGGATGTCTTGGGAGGGTTTTAATCGTTAAAACTAGCTTAATTTAAAGCAAAAATAAATTACAATGCTTACTTTTGTGCCTTAAAACCAGCCCATGAGTGAAGAAATAAGCAAAAGGTACTCGCAACGAGGTGTTTCTGCATCTAAAGAAGATGTGCACAGCGCCATTAAAAACATCGATAAAGGTTTGTTTCCAAAGGCCTTTTGTAAAATTGTTCCTGATTATTTAACCGGCGATCAAGATTATTGCTTGGTTATGCATGCCGATGGGGCGGGAACCAAAAGTTCCTTGGCCTATATGTATTGGAAGGAAACAGGAGATCTTTCTGTTTGGAAGGGCATTGCTCAAGATGCATTAATTATGAATGTTGATGATTTGTTGTGTGTAGGAGCGGTAGATAACATCATGCTTTCTTCAACCATAGGAAGAAATAAAAACGTGATTCCTGGCGAGGTAATTGCGGCAATAATTAATGGAACTGAGGCGCTTATTTCAGAGTTGGAAGCATTTGGTGTAACAATCCACTCAACAGGAGGCGAAACAGCAGATGTGGGCGATTTGGTGCGTACAATTATTGTAGATTCTACTGTAACGGCTCGTGTTAAACGCGATCAAGTTATTGATAATGCCAACATAAAATCGGGAGATGTTATTGTGGGGCTGGAGTCGTTTGGACAAGCAACCTACGAAAAAGCATACAATGGCGGTATGGGAAGCAATGGGCTTACATCGGCAAGACACGATGTGTTTCATAAATATTTAGCCGAAAAGTTCCCAGAAAGTTTTGATGGTGCTGTTCCTATGGATTTGGTGTATTCTGGAAATGTTAAATTAACCGATGCGGTTGAGGGTGTGCCAATAGATGCTGGGAAGTTAGTGCTTTCGCCTACAAGAACCTATGCGCCTATAATCAAGAAAATCTTGTCAAAATATAACAGTGCCGATATTCACGGAATGATTCACTGTAGTGGTGGTGCGCAAACTAAGATTCTTCACTTTGTTGAAAATTTACACATCATAAAAGATAATATGTTCGATGTTCCGCCGTTGTTTAAGCTTATTCAGCAGCAATCAGGAACCGATTGGAAAGAAATGTACCAGGTGTTTAACTGTGGGCACCGTATGGAATTGTACGTAAGTCCCGAGGTTGCCGATGATATTATTGCGATATCGAAAAGTTTTAACGTAAATGCCAAGGTCGTTGGTCGTGTGGCAGCATCCGATGAGAAAAAGCTAACCATAAAAAGCGATTACGGAACGTTTGAGTATTAATAATTAATAGTAGCAAAAGCATAAATTTTATGAAAAACCTCTTTTGTTTGTTTGTGTTATTTTTATCCGGTTATGTTTATGCGCAACCGGATTCTTTATTCTTTAAAGTGCCCGGGGGTAAAATCGAGGCGAAAGAAGGGACTTGGGTCCATAAAAATAAAGCAGGATTGGACATTAGTGAGGTGGCTTTTGTAAATTGGAATGCAGGAGGTAGTAATTCCATCTCGGCTTTGTTGAGTTTTGAGAGTCAATTAAAATATGAATTCCGTCATTTTTTCTGGACATCAACCCTGTTAACACGTTATGGTGTGAACAAGCAGCAAGAACAGGAAATGCGAAAAACCGACGATATTATCGACGTGAGTTCTGTGGTGGGCTACCGCAAAGACACATTAACCAACTGGTACTACTCGGCGCGCTTTAATTTTAAGTCTCAGTTTACCAATGGATATCATTATCCAGATAAAAACAAAGCCATTTCTAAGCTTATGGCGCCAGGGTATTTGTTTTTGGGAGGTGGTGCGGAATATGGCAAGAACATCGATAAATTTTCTAGTTACTTTTCGCCCCTAACCTTAAAGGCTACCTTTGTTTTAGATGATGAATTGGCAAACTTAGGATCGTTTGGGGTAAGGCCGGCAGAATATGATAGTGCCGGTAATTTAATACGAGAAGGGGAGCGGGTGAGGAAAGAAATAGGTGTGCTGTTTACCAATGCCTATGAAACCAAGCTTTTCGAGAACATTTCGGTAAAACATTTTGTGAGTCTTTATACCGATTACATTAACAACTTTGGGAATGTTGATATCGATTGGCAGGTAAACTTCGATTTTAAGGTAAACGATTTTGTACGCGCTACTTTGGGGTCGCATTTAAAGTACGACGACGATACCAAGGTTTTGGTAGAAACAGATGTGGCTGGAGAGTATGAGGAAGAAGGTGCTACGGTACAATGGAAGCAGCTGTTAGGTGTGGGGGTTGTTGTTGATTTTTAGTCTTCTTATGTTTTTAAAACTTTTTAAAAATTGTTAACTTTTCTGTGTTGATAAATTTTTAATCTTCTATCTATCAGCACATTAACAATTGGTTATTGATAACTTTATAGTTTCGGTTGTTTTTTTAATTGGTTTTTTTGTTAAGTTCACACTTTAATTCTAATCCATTAAAAAACCAAAAGTCACTATGAGTACCAATACAGTCACAACACAAAAAAAAACGTACACACAGCAGCAAGCTTTTGAAGCTGCGGTGGAGTATTTTAACGGTGATGATTTGGCAGCGCGCGTATGGGTAAATAAATATGCTTTAAAAGATTCTGAAGGGCATATTTATGAGCTTACACCCAACGATATGCATAAGCGTATTGCCAAAGAAATTGCCAGAATTGAAACCCGTTATCCAAATCCAATGTCAGAGGAGGAGGTGTTTCAGCTTATTAAGAATTTCAAATACATCGTCCCTCAAGGCAGCCCAATGGCGGGTATTGGTAACCCCTACCAAATGGCCTCCTTATCTAATTGTTTTGTAATTGGTAACGATGGCGATTCTGATTCTTATGGAGGAGTCATGAAAATCGATCAAGAGCAGGTGCAGCTCATGAAACGCCGCGGGGGCGTTGGCCACGATTTGTCGCACATAAGACCCAAAGGCAGCGCTGTTAAAAACTCAGCCTTAACATCAACTGGGATTGTACCTTTTATGGAGCGATATTCCAATTCTACAAGAGAGGTTGCTCAAGACGGTAGGCGAGGTGCTTTAATGTTGTCGGTGTCCATAAATCATCCAGATTCAGAAGATTTTATCGATGCTAAAATGGAGCAGGGCAAGGTAACTGGAGCCAATGTGTCTGTACGTATAGACGATGGCTTTATGCAGGCTGTTAAAAACAATGCCGACTACACACAAAAATACCCGGTTTTTAGTAGCAATCCTAAGGTTTCAAAAACGATTAAAGCCGAAAAACTTTGGAAAAAAATAGTGCATAACGCATGGAAATCAGCAGAACCGGGCATCCTGTTCTGGGATACCATAACCCGCGAATCGGTTCCAGATTGTTATGCCGATTTAGGCTATAAAACCGTATCGACCAACCCTTGTGGCGAAATTCCTTTATGTCCATACGATTCTTGTCGCCTATTGGCCATTAACTTGTTCTCTTATGTAGAAAACCCTTTTACGGCTCAGGCAACGTTTAATTTCGATCTGTTCAAAAAACACGTGGCTTACGCACAGCGTATCATGGACGACATTATAGATTTAGAGCTGGAAAAGATAGATGTGATTATTAAGAAAATAGATGATGACCCCGAATCTGATGAAATAAAAGGCACCGAGCGCCGCTTGTGGATGAACATTAGAAAAAAGGCAGAAGAAGGAAGAAGAACGGGAATAGGTATTACGGCAGAAGGCGATATGTTGGCAGCTCTAGGAATTCGTTATGGCTCTGAAGAAGGAAATGCTTTTTCTGTAGAGGTTCATAAAACCTTGGCTATAGCAGCCTACAGAGCTTCGGTATATGCTGCTAAAGAGCGTGGAGCATTTGCCATTTTTGATGCCGAGCGCGAAGCGGAAAACCCATTTATCCAACGCTTAAAAGAAGCCGATGAGAAATTGTATTACGAAATGTTGGAGTATGGCAGACGAAACATTGCCTTGTTAACCATTGCGCCAACAGGTACGACAAGCTTAATGACACAAACCAGTTCTGGAATCGAGCCCGTGTTTATGCCGGTGTATAAAAGACGAAGAAAAGTAAATCCAAACGATAAAGATGTGCGTGTGGATTTTGTTGATGAAGTAGGAGATTCTTGGGAAGAGTATGTGGTGTTCCATCATAGGTTTAAGCAATGGATGGAAGTTAACAACATAAAAGTAGACGATAATTGTCCGCAAGATGAGCTGGATGCCATAGTAAAACAATCGCCGTATTACAAGGCAACATCCAACGATGTAGATTGGTTGAGCAAAGTGAGTATGCAAGGGGCGGTTCAAAAATGGGTAGACCACTCAATAAGTGTAACCATTAACCTGCCAAACGATGTGTCTGAAGATTTGGTGGGCGAATTGTATTTGAAAGCCTGGGAAGTAGGCTGTAAAGGAGTAACCGTTTATCGTGATGGATCGCGATCTGGAGTGTTAATTTCTAACGACGACAAAAAGGAAGAGACAGAATCGTTAACCGATTTCCCGACCAAACGACCGCAAACCTTAGAGGCAGAAGTGGTTCGTTTTCAAAATAATAAGGAAAAATGGATTGCTTTTATAGGATTAATAGATGGTAAGCCCTACGAAATCTTTACAGGTTTGGCTGATGATGAAGATGGTATTTTAATGCCACGCTGGGTAACAGGAGGTTTAATTATAAAAAACAGAAACGAAGATGGGAGCTCGCGATACGATTTTCAATACCAAAACAAACGCGGGTACAAAACCACAATCGAAGGGCTTTCGCATAAGTTTGATCCGGAGTACTGGAACTATGCCAAGCTAATATCCAGTACCTTGCGCCACGGTATGCCAATAGATAAAATTGTAGATTTAATTAACAGTTTGCAGTTGGATAGCGAATCTATTAATACCTGGAAGAATGGTGTGGGACGTGCCTTAAAACGTTATGTAGAGGACGGAACAAAAGCAAAAGGAACGTGTTCTAATTGTAATTCAGACAAGGTAGTTTATCAAGAAGGCTGTTTAACCTGCCAAGATTGTGGCTCGTCTAAATGTGGATAAACACATTGTTGCTATAAAACTTTTAAAAAGGGCGCTCTTAGGTGCCCTTTTTTTATACCAACGCGTCACAGTAGTTAATGTTTTTGGTGATGTAGGGTTAAGGCATTTTAAGTGGTGATATGGTTTAATGTTGCTTGGGGGTGTTTGGCAATTCATAAATTATCGTATTTTTGCCCAACTAATAAAACAGGTAGATGTTAGAGAAGTTAGAAATAGTTAAACAACGCTTTGATGAGGTTAGCGATTTAATTATCCAACCGGATATTATTGCCGACCAAAAGCGTTACGTTCAATTAAATAAAGAGTACAAGGACTTAAAAGTCTTGGTCGATAAACGCGAGGAATACAAAACAATTTTAGATAGAATTGCCGAGGCTGAAGAGATTATTAGCGATGGTAGCGATGCTGAAATGGTAGAAATGGCCAAGATGCAAATGGATGAAGGCAAAGAGCGAATTCCGCTTTTAGAGGATGAAATTCGATTTTTGCTTATTCCTAAAGACCCGGAAGATGCCAAGAACGCAGTAGTAGAATTACGTGCCGGAACCGGTGGTGATGAAGCGAGTATTTTTGCCGGGGACTTGTTTAGAATGTATACCAAATATTGTGAAAGCAAAGGGTGGAAAGTTAGCACCGTAGATTTTAGCGAAGGCACTAATGGTGGCTTTAAAGAAATCCAATTCGAGGTTGAAGGTGATGATGTTTACGGAACTTTAAAGTTCGAGGCAGGTGTACACCGCGTGCAGCGTGTTCCGCAAACCGAAACGCAGGGGCGAGTGCATACCAGTGCAGCAACGTGCATGGTGTTTCCAGAAGCCGAGGAGTTTGATGTAGAAATCGACCCTAAAGATGTGCGTATCGATTATTTCTGTTCTTCAGGGCCTGGAGGGCAATCGGTAAACACCACTTATTCGGCGGTTCGTTTAACACATACACCAACAGGATTGGTAGCCCAATGTCAAGATCAGAAATCGCAACACAAAAACAAGGAGAAGGCCTTTAGGGTATTGCGCTCTCGTTTGTACGATTTAGAATTGGCTAAAAAACAAGCAGAAGAAGCCGCAAAACGTGGGAGCATGGTAACTTCTGGCGATAGAAGTGCTAAAATTAGAACATACAACTACCCGCAAGGGCGTGTTACCGATCACAGAATAAACCTTACCCTGTACGATTTACAGAACATCATTAATGGTGACATACAAAAAATTATAGATGAATTGCAGTTGGCCGAAAATACCGAAAAACTAAAAGCTAGCGACGAAACAATTTAAACAACAAGCCTCATTTTGGGGCTTTTTTTATAAGATGACAACACAAGAGCTAATAAACCAGATTAAAGTAAAAAAATCCTTTTTGTGTATAGGATTGGATGTCGATTTAAATAAAATACCGCCACACCTTTTAAGTGAAGAAGATCCTATATTTGCTTTTAATAAAGCCATTATCGATGCAACACACCACCTGGCGGTGGCCTATAAACCCAATACGGCATTTTACGAAGCTTATGGTGTAAAAGGGTGGGAATCCCTCGAAAAAACCATAGCGTATCTAAATGCAAATCACCCAGAAATGTACACCATTGCCGATGCAAAACGTGGCGATATAGGGAATACAAGTAAAATGTATGCCCAAGCATTTTTTGAGGATCTGGGGTTTGATAGTGTTACCGTTGCACCCTATATGGGAAAAGATTCGGTAGAGCCTTTTCTGTCGTTTAAAAACAAGCATACCATTTTATTGGCGCTAACCTCTAATGCGGGCGCCTTCGATTTTCAAACTCAAGAAATAAACGGTAAAGAACTTTACAAACAGGTGTTAGAAACATCTAAAACTTACGAAAACTCTGAAAATTTAATGTATGTGGTTGGTGCTACCAAGGCTGAATTTTTAGCAGAAGTTAGGCAGATTGTTCCCAGCAGTTTTTTATTGGTGCCTGGTGTTGGAGCTCAAGGTGGCGACCTAAAAAGTGTTTGCAAATACGGCATGTCCCCAAACGTTGGACTGCTTATAAACTCATCAAGAGGCATTATATATGCGTCTAATAACACTGATTTTGCACAAGCGGCTGCCATAAAAGCTAAAGAACTTCAGCAGCAAATGGAAGAGATCCTGAATCATGCAGGTTAAGGATCAATTGCAAAGAACATTGGTTTTTTCAAAGCCTCCAAGGCGAATTGTTTCTTTGGTGCCTAGCTTAACAGAGCTTATCTGCGATCTGGGGCTAAAACAGTCTTTGGTAGGGGTTACAAAGTTTTGTGTACATCCAGAATCCATTAGAACGCAAGCAGACGTTGTAGGAGGAACCAAGCAGGTTCATTTTAATAAAATTAAGGCCTTGCAGCCCGATGTTATTCTGTGCAATAAAGAAGAAAATACCAAAGCACTTGTTGAAAGCTGTGCCGAGATAGCACCTGTTCATGTAAGCGATCTTAATAATCTGGACGATTGCTTGGAGCTAATAGGGATGTATGGCGATCTTTTTGAAGTGGAGCCTAAGGCCTTGAAGCTGGTTAGTGCTATTGAGGAGGCTCACCGTAATTTTAAAGCATTTATAAAGAACAAGGTATCGTTAAAAGTTGCTTATTTTATTTGGAAGGATCCTTGGATGGTAGCGGCGCAAAATACGTTTGTAGATTGCTTGCTAAAGCTAAATGGCTTTGAGAATGTGTTTGCTAATTTAGAGCGGTATCCAGAAATTGCTTTGGATGATATTGAACTTAAAGAGGCCGATTTGATCTTGCTGTCTAGTGAGCCTTACCCGTTTAAAACAGCGCATAAAATGACCTTAGAAAAACAATTTCCAAAAACTAAGGTGTTGTTGGTAGATGGCGAAATGTTCTCGTGGTATGGATCAAGGTTGCTTAATGCGTTCGATTATTTTAGGCATTTGCACAAACACGGGTTGCATTAAGGTAACATTCAAATGGTTAGTTTATGGGTTTTGCAACACAGTAACTGTTAAGGCCTAGTTTTTTAGATAAGTCCAATGTAACCTCAGAAAGACTTCCTTGTAATCTTTCGGCGCTTTTGGCCATGCTGCTTTTGGTTGGTTTGGATGTAATTTTTCCTACTTTACAAAATTGGTTTTTCATACGTAATCTTTTTTCTTGGGTTTATTTGTAATTACGTAATAATAAAGCGCTTAGATGTAATGTAAAGGTTAAAGTTATTATAAATAATTATAACATACTTTTTTTAAGAGCATCCCGATCCAAATATTTTAGCTTATTAAGCTTGTTAAGCAACTTAATGGCCCGGTATTCTGAAAAATCGCTCTCTGCAGAATCTGTTTGCCTTAGGTTATAGGCTTGTTCTACGAGTTCTTTGTATTTGGTTAGGAGCTTGCTTTTCTGGTGTTTTATGTCCTTAGTATTTCCCATGGCTGAATAGTTGAATATAAATATATTTAAAATTTTGAGATACAGCAAGTTGTGATTAAATATTGTTGAAAAAAAAATCGACCCCGCAAAAGAGTCGATTTTTCCAACTAACTAACTTGTACTAATCCAAATGTCTTAAATGAAGAAATGTTCCATCGATTTTGAAATACGGGGCAAAAATACGGTTTTAAGGCAAGGCTAGTGTTATGCAAACATTAGCTTTAGATTAAGGAAGCATAAACAATACAGCCAAAACACAAGGCATACAAAAAGAGCCTAATGCTTTTTTAAAAAGCATTAGGCTCTAAATAACGATAGGTTTTTTTGTTAATCCTGTAGTGCAAATACTTTTCTAAGCAGATCTGTTGTACGTGAAGATACCTTTGTTCGTATTTCTTTTTCTTCAACGGCAATCATTTTGTAAACGCCTTGTAGGGCTTCGCCAGTAACATAGTCTGTTAAGTCTGGGTTTACATCGGTGGTAAACGGTATGCTGTTGTATTTGTTTATTAGGTTGCTCCAGATTTGATCGGCACCAACCTTAGCAAAAGAGGTGTTTATTACAGGATGAAACTTATTGTATAAGGCTGTTTGCGTTTTCGAAGTTAAATACTGTGTTGCCGCATCGTCGTTCCCAAGCAGGATGTTTTTAGCATCGGCAAAGGTGATGTCTTTTACGGCGCTTACAAAAATAGGTGTGGCTTCTTTTACGGCATCCTCGGCGGCACGGTTTAGGGCTTTTATACCTTCGTCGGCCAGATTGTCTAAGCCTATATCACGTAAACCTTTTTCAACTTTTTTTAATTCTTCGGGAAGCACGATTTTAACCAGTTCGTTTCTGTAAAATCCGTCTTTTTGGGTAAGCTTTGTAACTTGCTCATCAATACCTTTATCTAAGGCTTGTCTTAGGCCAGAGGCAATATCGTCATTACTTATTCCTACAGTGGTGGTGTCTGGTAGTTGTTCTACAACTTGCTGAAGTTCGGCACAACTAAAAAAAGAAATCATTAAAAAGAAGGTGAGTAATTTACGGGACATAATATGTTGTTTTTTTATTTTTCAAAGATAACTTTTTTGCCCATCTATTTTGTTTTTGCAAGTATTAAAATAGCAAAGCCGGTGTTTGTAAATAGAATAACCATACATAAAGCTACAGCTTTACATTTGTTTTGGATGCTGCCGATTTTGTAGGAAGTTGATTTAAAATGTTTTTTACCGTTTTGTTTAAAGGCTTATAAAATAAAAAGGAGCGGTATTTTATTGAATAATCCGTAAATTTGTGCTCCTTAAAATTATATTTTTTATCAATGGAACAAATTACACCTTATAAACCTAAGCATAAAGTAAGAATTGTAACGGCAGCTTCGCTCTTTGATGGGCACGATGCAGCTATAAACATCATGCGTCGTATCATTCAATCTACAGGCGTAGAGGTTATTCACTTGGGCCACGATCGCAGTGTAGAAGAAGTGGTTAATACTGCCATACAGGAAGATGCCAATGCTATTGCCATGACCTCTTACCAAGGGGGGCATAACGAGTATTTTAAATACATGCACGATTTGCTGAAGGAAAAAGGAGCCGGCCACATCAAGATTTTTGGTGGCGGTGGCGGGGTTATTCTTCCGGAAGAAATCCAAGAGTTGATGGATTACGGAATTACACGCGTTTATTCGCCAGACGATGGCCGCGAAATGGGCTTGCAAGGTATGATTAACGATTTGGTAAAGCGATCCGATTTTGCCATTGGCGATCAGTTAAACGGCGAGGTAGATACACTCTCCAATAAGAACTCTAAGGATATTGCCCGTGTTATTTCTTCTGCCGAGAATTTCCCAGAAGTAGCCAAAGACGCTCTAGAGACCATTCATAAAAAAAATAAAACTTCAAAAACCCCCGTTTTAGGAATTACAGGAACAGGAGGTGCCGGTAAATCCAGTTTGGTAGACGAATTGGTGCGTAGGTTTTTAATCGATTTTCCAGAAAAAACCATCGGTATTGTTTCTGTCGATCCTTCTAAACGTAAAACTGGAGGGGCCTTATTGGGCGACCGTATTCGTATGAATGCCATTAATTCACCAAGGGTGTACATGCGAAGTTTGGCCACACGCCAGGCCAACCTAGCCTTGTCGAAATATGTAAATGAAGCGGTAGAAATTCTAAAAGCCGCCGAATACGATATTATTATTCTAGAAACCTCAGGTATTGGTCAAAGCGATACCGAAATTCTAGAGCATAGCGATGTGTCACTATATGTTATGACACCAGAGTTTGGAGCCGCTACACAGTTGGAAAAAATAGATATGTTAGACTTTGCCGATTTGGTAGCCATTAACAAATTTGATAAACGCGGTGCTCAAGATGCGTTGCGCGACGTGAAAAAACAATACATGCGCAACCATCAATTATGGGATGTTAAACAAGAAGACTTGCCTGTGTTTGGTACTATTGCATCGCAGTTTAACGACCCGGGAATGAACACGCTATACAAAGCGATTATGGATAAGGTGGTTGAAAAGACCAACGCCGATTTACAATCGACCTTCGAGATTTCCAGAGAGATGAGCGAGAAAATATTTGTTATCCCACCTTCTAGAACACGTTACCTGTCTGAGATTTCAGAAAATAACCGGGCTTATGATAAAACAGCTTCAGAGCAGGTTGTTGTGGCTCAGAAATTATACGGTGTTTACAAAACCATTTGTTCCGTAGCAGAAATAGCAGAAGACAAAGAAATAGCTGTACTTGGAAAAAATGGTTTGCATCAAGAGGCGATTTTAGACCAAGTTAACGATGACAGCGCTAAGGATTTCTTAAACCTGTTGTTGAAAGAATTTGACCGTGTTAAAATGAATCTTGATCCCTATAATTGGGAAGTGATTACGGGATGGCATGAAAAAGTAAACAAATATAAAAACCCTATTTATTCGTTTAAGGTTCGCGATAAAGAAATTAAAATAGAAACCCATACCGAGTCGTTGTCGCACACACAAATACCAAAAGTAGCCTTGCCGAAATACCAGGCTTGGGGCGATGTGTTGCGTTGGGTGTTACAAGAAAATGTGCCGGGAGAATTTCCTTATACATCAGGATTGTATCCGTTTAAACGAACAGGTGAAGATCCTACAAGAATGTTTGCCGGCGAAGGTGGGCCAGAGCGTACCAACCGCCGTTTTCATTACGTGAGTTTGGGTATGCCGGCTAAGCGTTTGTCAACAGCTTTCGATAGTGTGACGCTTTATGGTAACGATCCTGATCACAGACCCGATATTTATGGAAAAATAGGAAATGCCGGTGTGAGTATTTGCTGTTTAGACGATGCTAAAAAACTGTATTCAGGATTTAACTTGGCCGATGCCATGACCTCTGTGAGTATGACCATTAATGGTCCTGCGCCTATGTTATTAGGCTTTTTTATGAATGCCGCTATCGACCAACAATGCGAATTGTATATTAAGGAGCACGGTTTAGAAGCTGAGGTAGAAGCTAAAATTAACAACATATATAAAGGTAAGGAACGTCCAAAATATTATGGCGAACTTCCAGAAGGGAATGACGGCTTAGGGTTAATGTTATTAGGCGTTACAGGTGATCAAGTGTTGCCAAAAGAGGTTTACGCCAAGATTAAAGCCAGAACCATTGCGCAAGTACGTGGTACTGTGCAAGCTGATATTTTAAAAGAAGATCAAGCGCAAAATACCTGTATTTTCTCTACGGAATTTGCCCTGCGTTTAATGGGCGATGTGCAGGAATATTTTATAGAAAACCAAGTGCGTAATTTCTACTCGGTGTCTATTTCTGGGTATCATATTGCCGAGGCTGGCGCTAACCCAATTACACAATTGGCCTTTACCTTGGCTAACGGATTTACTTATGTGGAGTATTATCTGTCGCGCGGTATGGATATTAATAAATTTGGCCCAAACTTATCGTTCTTCTTTAGTAACGGTATCGATCCAGAATATGCGGTAATTGGTCGTGTGGCGCGTAGAATTTGGGCCAAGGCCTTAAAGCATAAATACGGTGCCAATGCCAGAGCACAAATGTTGAAATACCACATTCAAACGTCTGGACGTAGTTTACATGCTCAGGAAATCGATTTTAACGACATTCGAACAACGCTTCAAGCCTTGTATGCGATTTACGATAACTGTAACTCATTGCATACCAATGCCTATGACGAAGCGATTACTACACCAACCGAAGAAAGTGTGCGTCGTGCCATGGCTATTCAGCTTATTATTAATAAAGAATTGGGCTTAGCTAAAAACGAAAACCCAATTCAAGGTGCATTTATTATAGAAGAATTAACCGATTTGGTTGAAGAAGCGGTATTAACCGAATTCGATAGAATAACAGAGCGTGGTGGTGTGCTTGGTGCTATGGAAACCATGTACCAACGTAGTAAGATACAAGAAGAAAGCTTGTATTACGAAACCCTAAAGCACAATGGCGAATTCCCAATTATTGGGGTAAATACGTTCTTGAGCAGTAAGGGGTCGCCAACCATTCAGCCTAAAGAAGTCATACGTGCAACTGAAGAAGAGAAACAAAACCAGATTAGCACATTAGAACATCTTCATAAAACTTATGAAGATAAGATAGAGGCGACTTTAAACAAAGTACAACAAGCGGCATTAAATAATAACAATATGTTTGAAGAGCTTATGGAAGCTACAAAGGTATGTTCGCTTGGTCAAATTACAACAGCCTTGTTTGAAGTTGGCGGGCAATACCGAAGAAACATGTAGGTAGGTTGCTTATTAAAGAAATAAAAAAATCCCAACTCGCATAGAGTTGGGATTTTTTGTTTTTATAAAGTGTTTAAATTAATCTTTTAAAACACTTCTTGAAATCACGATTTTCTGAATTTCACTTGTACCTTCATAAATCTGGGTAATCTTGGCATCACGCATAAGGCGTTCTACATGGTACTCCTTTACAAAGCCGTTTCCACCGTGAATTTGAACCGCCTCAACAGTGGTGTCCATAGCAACTTTACTGGCATAAAGTTTTGCCATGGCGCTAGATTGGTCGTAGTTGTTGCCTTGGTCTTTATCCCAAGCAGATTTCATCACCAAATGACGGGCAGCTTCAATCTCGGTAGCCATGTCTGCCAATTTAAACGCAATGGCTTGGTGGTTGCATATTTCGGTGCCAAATGCTTGACGTTCCTTAGAGTATTTTAAGGCAAGCTCGTAAGCTCCAGATGCAATTCCTAAGGCTTGAGAAGCAATTCCAATACGGCCTCCAGATAGGGTTTTCATGGCAAATTTAAAGCCAAATCCATCTTCGCCAATGCGGTTCTCTTTAGGTACTTTTACGTTGTTAAACTGTAGGGTGTGGGTATCGCTACCACGAATGCCCAGTTTATCTTCTTTTGGACCAACATCAAAGCCTTCAGCGCCTTTTTCAACAATAAAAGCATTAATCCCTCTGTGGCCTTTGTCTCTGTCGGTTTGGGCAATCACCAGGTACACATCGGCGCGTCCACCACTGGTAATCCAGTTTTTTGTTCCATTTATCACATAGTGGTCGCCCATATCGATAGCTGTAGTTCGTTGCGATGTCGCATCACTTCCAGCTTCTGGTTCGCTTAAACAGAAGGCTCCAACAAATTCTCCGGTGGCTAATTTGGTTAGGTATTTTTGTTTCTGATCTTCGGTACCATAGGCTTCAAGACCATAACAAACCAATGAGTTATTTACCGAAACGATTACAGAAGCAGAGGCGTCAATTTTAGAAAGTTCTTCCATAATTAACACATAAGAGATGGCGTCCATGCCGCTACCGCCGTATTTGGGGTCAACCATAATGCCCAAGAAGCCTAGTTCGCCCATTTTTTTTACTAATTCCTGTGGGAATTCCTGTTTTTCGTCACGTTCTAGAACACCCGGTAAAAGTTCGGTTCTTGCAAAGTCGCGAGCAGCGTCGCGAATCATCATATGTTCTTCTGTTAAGCTAAAATCCATAAACCTGTATATAGTATTATTAATTTGATAAAAAATGTTGTCAAAGATAACGGTTTAATGTTATTTTTTCAATAAGGATGTCTATTTTTACACCATATGCTAAAGGAAAAATACAGGGTGCTAGGGGTGATGTCTGGAACATCTCTTGATGGGATAGATCTAGCCTACGTCGATTTTAGGCTGGAAAAAGGGCAATGGACTTTTAACTGCACTGTAGCAGAAACCTTGCCTTATCCTAAAGTTTGGGTCGATAAATTACAGGGGTTAATTGCGCTTTCGGAAACACAATTGCACGATCTGGATGCCGAGTATACCCAGTATTTGGCCAAAACCATAAAAGCGTTTATCAATAAAAACAAACTGCATCATATTGATGCTGTTTGCTCCCACGGCCACACGGCTTTACACCAACCCAAGCGTGGCTTTACATATCAAATAGGCAATAAAGCAATCTTAGCAAAGCTGTTAAACCACGTGGTGGTCTGCGATTTTAGAGTCCAGGACGTTGCTTTAGGGGGCGAAGGCGCCCCGCTTGTTCCTATTGGCGATGCCTTACTTTTTTCAGCATACGACTTTTGCCTGAATTTGGGTGGCTTTGCAAACATATCGACAGCACTAAACAACACCCGAATAGCGTACGATATCTGCCCTGCAAACATTGTGCTTAATTATTATGCCGCCAAGCAGGGTCTTGAATATGATAAAGGAGGGCGGTTGGCAGCTTCTGGCACCATAAATGAAGCTCTTTTAACCGATTTAGAGGGGTTAGCATACTATAGCGGTAAGCCCCCAAAATCTTTGGGATTAGAATGGGTTAAAGCCACCTTTTTGCCTGTTGTAAGGCAGTACGATTTACAGGTTAGGGATGTGCTTTGTACCCTTTGCGAACACATAGCTTTACAAATCGCCCGCGCCGTAAACATAAAGCAGAACGCTACCGTACTGGCAACAGGAGGAGGGGCGTATAATGCGTATTTAATTAAACGTCTGGAGCACCATACGTTAAACAGCATCGTTGTGCCCAACCATACTTTGGTAGACTTTAAAGAAGCCATTGTTTTTGCGTTATTGGGGGTGTTGCGGTTAAGGGGCGAAACCAACTGTTTGGCCAGTGTAACAGGCGCAGCACACGACCATAGTTCAGGAATGGTTTTTACCCCATAATTTTGCTGTAATTTTAACATTAAAGGATTAATGTTTTATATATTTGTTGGCGTTAAATAACTTACCTAAATGAAAGATTTACTTCAAAAGTACGAGACAAAAGAGCCCGAAATAGTTTTTAATTGGAAAGACCCTGAAACAGAAGCAGAAGGGTGGACGGTAATTAACTCATTAAGAGGAGGTGCCGCCGGTGGCGGAACCAGAATGAGGAAAGGATTGGATATGAACGAAGTGCTGTCTTTGGCTAAGACCATGGAAATAAAATTTACCGTTTCTGGCCCTCCGATTGGTGGCGCTAAGTCGGGAATTAATTTCGATCCTAGCGATCCCAGAAAAAAAGGCGTTTTAGAGCGCTGGTATAAAGCCGTATCGCCATTGTTAAAAAGCTACTATGGTACGGGGGGCGATTTGAATGTCGATGAAATACACGAAGTTATCCCCATTACAGAGGAAAGTGGTGTGTGGCACCCACAAGAAGGCGTTTTTAGTGGCCATTTTAAGCCATCGGAAGCCGATAAAATTAACCGAATTGGGCAATTGCGCCAAGGTGTGATTAAGGTGTTAGAAAACCCTAATTATTCGCCAAGTGTTGCCAGAAAATACACGGTTGCCGATATGATAACAGGTTACGGTGTTGCCGAGGCCGTAAAACAGTACTATAACATTTATGGCGGAACCGTTAAAGGCAAACGCGCCATTGTTCAAGGTTTTGGAAACGTAGGTTCGGCCGCCGCTTTTTACTTAAGCCAAATGGGCGCTAAAATAGTGGGAATTATAGATATTTCGGGAGGTTTGATAAACAAAGATGGGTTTACTTTTGAAGAGATAACCGCACTGTTCCTCTCTAAAGACGGAAACAAATTGCGTGCCGATAATTTAATTCCTTTTGAAGAGATGAATGAGAACATCTGGTCGTTGGAAACCGAAATATTTGCACCTTGCGCCGCTTCAAGACTTATAACAAAGGATCAGATAGACGCCATGATTAATACAGGACTTGAGGTAATCTCTTGCGGAGCTAATGTGCCTTTTGCCGATAAAGAAATCTTTTTTGGTCCTATTATGGAGCATACCGACAATAAAGTTAGTCTTATACCAGACTTCATTTCAAATTGTGGTATGGCAAGAGTATTCGCATATTTTATGGAGCGTAAAGTTCAAATGACAGACGAGGCCATTTTTAACGACACTTCAAGAACCATAGAGCAAGCATTAAGAAAAGTACATAATAACAACCCTTCGAAAACCGGAATTAGTGAAACGGCTTTTGAAATAGCATTAAGTCAACTCGTATAAAAACAACATGGAAGCAATTATTATTAGCGTATTTGTTATTGGTTATTTAGCAATTACTCTAGAGCACAACTTGAAAGTCGATAAGCTTATACCGGCATTGGTTATGATGGCCATTTGCTGGGCCTTAATAGCCTTAGGATTAGACCAGTTTACCCAATGGTTCGATTCTGGAAAACATGCCTTGTTAGATAATTTTGGCATGTTGCCCCATGACGATAAAATGCACCTTATGGAAGAAACCCTGCTGCACCATTTGGGCAAGACAGCAGAAATTCTGGTGTTTTTATTGGGGGCCATGACCATAGTAGAAATCATCGATTATTTTGATGGGTTTTCTACCATAAAAGGTTATGTTAAAACCAAAAGTAAAAAACGCATATTATGGATTTTTGCTTTTCTGGCCTTTTTCTTATCGGCCATAATAGATAACCTAACCGCAACCATTGTTCTTATTTCAATCTTGCAAAAACTTGTCGCCGATAGAAACATCCGTATTTGGTATGCCGGATTAATTGTTATCGCTGCAAATGCAGGAGGGGCATGGTCGCCAATTGGGGATGTAACCACAACCATGCTATGGATAGGCGATAAGGTAACAACAGGGCACTTGTTTGTGTATTTGTTTATCCCATCGTTATTGTGCATGTTAGTGCCTGTGTTTATCGCATCGTTTTTGCCTGCCTTTAAAGGCGATTTGGAAACGTTTGAAACCGATGCAGATGATAAACCTAAAAACAAATACAGTTCAACCATGCTTTATTTAGGGTTGGGCGGTATTGTATCTGTACCGGTTTTTAAAACATTAACCCACCTACCACCTTATGTAGGCATGATGTTAGCCTTGGGGATTGTGGGTATTTTTGCCGAAATTTATAGCAATTCAAAATTTGCCATGTCTTATGATGCAACTGGCGATGGCGATCATGAAGGACACCACAGCCCTGTACACCAATCGTTATCTAAAATAGAAATGCCAAGTATCTTATTCTTTTTAGGTATTTTAATGGCAGTAGCAGCTTTAGAGTCTTTAGGAATTCTTTTTGGTTTTGCAGAAAGCCTACAAGCACATATGCCAATGTTAGGAACCGAGCTACACCACGAAGGCGTGTCGGATCTTGTGGTACTTTTATTGGGTGTAGGATCGGCTGTTATAGATAATGTGCCGCTGGTGGCCGCGAGTTTAGGGATGTTCTCTGAGCCAACAGATAACGAACTGTGGCATTTTATAGCGTACTCTGCAGGTACAGGCGGTAGCATGCTAATTATAGGATCGGCTGCTGGAGTTGTCGCTATGGGAATGGAAAAAATAGATTTCTTTTGGTATTTAAAAAAGATTGCATGGTTGGCCTTAATCGGGTTTTTAGTGGGAGCAATAGCTTTTATGTTCACCAGAACAATTTTTTAGCCAAAACGCAGTTATGTATAGTTTAAGGAAAATAAAACCATAATAAATCAATATGATAAGTAGTATCATTCAAGACGCTCAAGAAAGCGAACAAGTATTGGTAGATGGCGAATCTGTCGAAAAAACCTTGTCCATTATAGAATTAATAGGAAGTGGCGGTGCTGCAGGCCAAATTATTATCGGACTGTTGTTTATTTTGCTGGTTGTAGCCTGTTATATCTATTTTGAACGGTTGTTTGCCATTAAAGCTGCATCGCAAGTAGATGCCAATTTCATGAATCAAATTAAAGATCATGTTAGTAATGGTAAAATAGAATCGGCACAAATGCTTTGCGCCCAAGAAAACTCGCCTGTGTCACGATTGATTAACAAAGGTATTACCCGTATAGGAAAACCTTTAGAGGACATTAATACGGCTATAGAGAATGCCGGGAGATTAGAGGTGTATAACCTTGAAAAGAACGTTAGCGTTTTGGCAACCATTTCTGGAGCAGCCCCTATGATAGGGTTTCTTGGTACGGTTATTGGAATGATATTATCCATATTCGAAATTGCAAACTCCGGTGGGCAAATAGATATAAAACTCTTGGCAGATGGACTGTACACCGCAATGACCACAACCGTAGCCGGTTTAATTGTGGGGATTGTAGGCTATATTGCTTATAACCATTTGGTGGTAAAAACCGATAAGGTGGTTTATCAAATGGAAGCAAATTCGTTGGAGTTTCTAGACCACTTAAATGAACCTATTTAATGAAGATAAGAGGAAGAAATAAGGTAACACCAGAGTTTAACATGTCGTCTATGACCGACATTGTTTTCCTGTTGCTTATCTTTTTTATGTTGGCATCCACTTTGGTTACTACCAATGCCATAGACATCTTATTGCCAAAGGCAAGCGGTAAAACAGAGAATAAAAAATCTGTAGCGGTGAGCATTAAAAAGGATCTAACGTATTATATAGACCAAAAGCGCGTAGGCGTAAGCGTTCTGGAAAACGAACTAATTAAGGCCTTATCGGGAGATGCAAAACCAACCATAGTGCTGCGTGCAGAAAAATCGGTGCCTGTGGACAATGTGGTTAAGGTTATGGATATTGCCAACAGGAATAAGTTTAAGGTTATTTTGGCTGTAAAGCCTAATTAATATGAAATACATTGAAACCAAACACGAACGTAATTCAGCAAAAATCACGGCTTTAATTACCCTGATTTTAGTGCTGTTGTTGTTTGTGGTTGGGCCACCGTATATGGATCCTCCCATAGAATACGGTGTTGCGGTTAATTTTGGAACAACCGATTTTGGCTCTGGTCAAGTGCAACCCAAAGCGCCAGTAAAATCAGAACCTAAAGAAGTGGTTCAACCTCCAGAAGAAACCGTGTCGGAGGCAGTGGCTTCTACAGCATCTGAAGCAAAAGAAGAGGTGCTTACTCAAGAAACAGAAGAAGCCATAGCCATAAAAAAGCAAAAAGAAGCCGAAGCCAAAGCTAAGGCCGAGGCAGAAGCCAAGGCAAAAGCCGAAGCCGAACGTATTGCCAAAGAAAAACGAGAGCAGGAAGAAAAAAAGAAAAAACTAGACGCTTTAATAGGCGGGGTTAGCAAATCGGAAGGTGTTACGGGAAGTGAAGGCGACGATAACCAAGCAGGCGATAAAGGGCAACTAGATGGCGACCCCTATGCCCCAAGCTATTTTGGTGGTCCCGGAAGCGGTAGTGGAGGTGTAGGTTATGGTCTAAACGGCCGCGGTAAGGCAACATATCAAACTTTAAAACAGGACTGCAACGAAAGCGGGATGGTTATCGTTAAGATTGTGGTTAATCAAAGCGGTAATGTTATTCAGGCAACGCCAGGTGTAAAAGGAACAACAAACACGGCATCTTGTTTGTTGGAACCAGCAAAAAAAATAGCCCTATCACATAAGTGGCGCCCAGATGCCAATGCACCGGCTAAGCAGATTGGCTTTGTAAGAGTAAACTTCAATTTAGGACAGTAACGGTCCCATGACATATCAAGAAACCATAACATGGATGTTTTCCAAGTTGCCCATGTACCAACGGCAAGGGAAATCGGCATATAAAAAAGATTTGAGCAACACGCTGGCACTAGCAGCGCATTTAGGGCACCCAGAGCGAACATTGCAAACCATACATGTCGCAGGAACCAATGGTAAGGGATCGACAACCAACATGCTGGCAGCTGTTTTTCAGGAGGCAGGCTACACCACAGGCATGTTTACCTCACCACATTTAAAAGATTATCGCGAGCGTATTAAGGTTAATGGTAACTTGGTGAGCAAACAGTTTGTAATGGGCTTTATAAAGCGAAACAAAGCTTTTTTAGAGCGTACATCTTTATCGTTTTTCGAAATGACCACGCTCATGGCTTTCGAGTATTTTTCAAAAAAGAAAGTAGACATCGCCATTATTGAAGTTGGTTTGGGTGGTCGTTTGGATTCTACTAACATCATCCATCCCTTAGTTTCTGCTATTACAAACATAGGGCTAGACCACACGCAGTTTTTAGGAAATGATTTGGCAACCATTGCAAAAGAAAAGGCCGGGATTATAAAGCACAAAACCCCTGTTGTTATAGGCGAAACACAAGATGAAACCGCGCCTGTTTTTAAAGCCGTGGCAGAAGCGAACGAGGCACCAATTTATTTTGCCGACCAGCTGGTGAAAAAAACATCTTATAGCAGTGATCTGCTAGGGGTGTATCAACAAAAAAATATGAAAACGGTTTTGCAGGTGCTGGAGTGTGTAAACGCAATGGGCACATATACCATTACACCAAACCATATAAAAGACGGCTTGCTAAATGTTGTTAAGCATACGGGCTTGCAAGGACGTTGGCAGATATTGCAGCATGCCCCTAAGGTTATTTGCGATACGGCACATAACAAGGAAGGACTAACCTTAGTTTTCTCCCAGCTACTTCAGGAGAAGTTTAGTAAGTTGCATATCGTGTTTGGCGTGGTAGACGATAAAGATTTAGGGGCTATATTAAACATTTTGCCCAAAACAGCACAATATTATTTATGCAGACCAAATGTTCCTAGGGGAATGAGTGAAAAAAAATTAAAAGTAGCTTTCGACAAGGCCGAACTAACATCCGAGTCATATATAAGTGTAAATCAGGCGCTTTTAAACGCAAAATTAAAGGCCAAACCAAACGATTTGATTTTTGTTGGGGGTAGTACCTTTACTGTGGCAGAAATAATTTAATTTTTTTTCAAAAAAAGTTTTGCAGTATCAAAAACTGCTTTATATTTGCAGTCCAATTACGAAAGGGCGCGTAGCTCAGTTGGTTCAGAGCACTTGGTTTACACCCAAGGGGTCAGGGGTTCGAATCCCTTCGCGCCCACTAAATCCCGAAGTTAACTTCGGGATTTTTTTATGCCCATAAGTTGTGAAACATTATGAAAAAAACTCTAATAATATTAATAATAGTTCTGACTTCAAATTTAGCTGAAGCACAGTTTATAAAAGAAAAATCAATAAACGCTCAAATTGGGTATGGCATAAGCGTACCTTATGAAAGTGTTGATGACATTGCTAACCGAGGATTTTTTGCTCAAGGTGAATTAGTACTTAAAGCGACTTCTTGGTTTGAGCTTAGACCTTACGCTGGTTTTATATTGACAAGTTCAAACGGAAAAGACCTAAATGACAATCCGACAGACGAAAAAGCGGAATCAAAAGCATTTTTACTTGGAGGAAAAGCAAGGGTTCGAGCCCCAATTCCTTGGGTAGCACCTTATGTTGAAATTGGAATTGGAACTTCTATTGGAAAATTCGAAACATTAACAGCATTTGACAATATCGATAAAGGTGGAATAATTTATCACATACCTTTTGCTTTCGGACTCGAATTAGGAAAAAATAACAATGTTGATTTAGGACTTACTTATTATTTCCAACCGTCAGTCGAGCAATTCGTTGGAGCATTTGCAGTTGGGATTACATTTCCGCTGAATAATAAAAAATAACGTTTTACAACACCGGCTATAGTTCATTGCTTCTGACTTTCCTCTCGGAAAATCTCCTCACGGATTTTCACGCAACGAAACCATAGCGAAACACGTTAAGGGTAGCCATATTTTTCCTCTCTTAATTTCTGTTTGGTGACAGCCCCTTTTATCGACATTAACGGTATTTAAGCATTTTTTTTCTTATTATTAATCAGATTTGCTTTTTTTGTGTCCTGAATCCTTAAACCTGATTTTTAATCTTTTTCTTAAATGAAGATCACCAACATTAAAAGTACGTATAAAGAAATTTTTCAGTCTTACGACATGCCTGCTCTAGAGGAGCATATTGAAAAAATTATAGAGCTAGATGCGTATTTGCCTTATTCAAGTACCTTTTTTTGTGTTACCAACACACAAAACTTGTCGTTTGAATACATTAGTAAAAACATGACGGCTTGTATTGGGTTAGATGCGACCCTGTTGAAAGCAGAGGGGATGCGGTATTTTTGGAGCAGGATTCACCCAGAAGATCTCGATAATTGGTTAACTGCCCTTAAGGATTTAATGGCCTTTACGTTAAGTGAAATTCCTTTAGAAGAGCGCAACCGAATGACTTATACCTGGAATTACAGGTTGATGAATGGTGAAGGGAAGTATGTTAACATCGTTCAAAATACATCGCCGTTAAAATTTGATTTTAACGATAAGCCTATAGTAGGCCTAGCCCATTATACTGTTTTAGATCCTAAGGTTAAGTTGGAGGTTAGTGCAACGGCAAAGCTGCTAAACGAGCAAAACGCTTACGAAACAAAATATTTTAACAACTATAACCAGAAATTATTAGCCGATGGCTTGAGCAATAGGGAGCGCGATATCGTGCGTTTGCTTATTTTAAAGTACTCTAGTAAGGTTATTGCCGAAAAACTAAGTATAAGCCCTAATACCGTAGATACCCATAGGAGAAACATACTTAAAAAGCTTAACGTAACCTCTACGGGAGAGCTTATAGGCATGATGAAAGCCAGTAAATTTGTCATTTAATTATAAAAATACTCAAATTGAGTATTGCATGTTAGCCAAATGATGCCGATTTTTGATATGCTATTATTAATCTAAGGGAATATTAGGGCGCTTTTCGTTATTTTTAATGTTGAGTGCTCTTTTTTTTACAATAAATCCAAGGCCCTTTCTAAAGCCATACCTCTAGAGCCTTTAATTAAAATGTGTTGTCCTGAAATGGGACTGTTTTTAAGATGTTCTGCTAGGGCTTGGTAATTCTTAAAGGCATGTAAATGGGCAGCGTTAGTTTTTGCTTCAAAAAAAGCTTGCCCCACTATAAAAGCTTTCAAATCTTTTTGCCCCTCGAGAAAGGAAACAACATGTTGGTGTTCTAGCTGGCTGTCTGTCCCAAGTTCGAACATGTCTCCAAGAATAACCAATTTTTCCTTACCGGCAAGACTAGTAAAATTTTCAAGAGCAGCCATCATGCTTGTGGGATTGGCGTTATAGGCATCAAGAAGCACGCTATTCTTGCCCGTTTCTATCATTTGCGACCGATTGTTGGCGGGAATGTAATTTTCTATGGCGTGTTTTATAAGTGTTGGGGCAACATTAAAGTGTTGCCCAACGGCAATAGCTACTGCAATATTGTTAAAATTGTAACGCCCAATTAAATGACTGTTTATTTGTTGTCCCATGTATGTTACCGAAACCAAGGGATTGGCGCTTAAAAAGCTTACGGTAGTTTTCTTGGCGTTGGGGCCAAAGGGTATGGTGTTGTAATATTGGCCAACTTGTGCGACTTGTGTTTTGTCGGTTTCGTTTAAAAAAATGGGTTTGTTGTGGTTTTTTAGGTGGTTGTATAATTCAGATTTGGCTTTAACAACGCCGTCTAAGCTGCCAAAACCTTCTAAATGGGCTTTGCCAAAATTGGTGATTAACCCAAAATCGGGAAGGGTTAAACCACAAAGAAAGTCTATTTCGTGGTGGTGGTTGGCGCCCATTTCTACAACGGCAATTTCGGTTTCCTTTTTAAGATCTAATAGGGTTAGCGGTACGCCTATGTGGTTGTTAAGGTTGCCTTTGGTGGCGCTTACCTGATATTTTTGAGACAAGACAGCTTTAATCAGCTCTTTGGTTGTTGTTTTCCCGTTACTGCCAGTTAAAGCGATAATGGGAGTGTTTAATTGTTTTCTGTGATGGGTGGCTAAGTGTTGTAGGGTTGTTAAAACATGATCAACAAGAATATGTTTTGGGGAAGTTTTGTATGCTTCTTCATCAATAACAACATATTTGGCACCGTTTTCCAGCGCTTTATCGGCAAAGATATTCCCGTTAAAGTTTTCGCCTTTTAAGGCAAAGAACATGCTGTTGTTTGTAATGTGTCTTGTATCTGTGCAGGCGCCGCTACACTCTAAAAAACGTTGGTAAAGCGAGTCGATTGTCATAAAGTAAATGTAATAAAAAAGCCCTGATTTTCATCAGGGCTTTAACTATTTTAAAACAGGAAGTATATTAACCTTTTGTTTTGTTTTTGCTTTTAGATTTTGATCCTACTCTAGACATAGCACATCTAAAGCCAATGTAGTCTGTAGCCATGGTTTGTGGGAAGTAGCGTCTTTGAGCTGGGTCTAACCAGTACTCTCTATCTTTCCAAGAACCACCTTTATAAACTCTAACCTCGTCGTTAATAAGCGATGTTCTTTTGTTTGATTTATCGTATTCTCTTACCATTTCACCGGTAGAGTCTATAACCTCAACATTGTGCTTAGGCGAGTTGTACATTTTGCTGGTTTGTGCGGTAACTCCAGAGCCTTCTTCACCAAACTCATCGAAATCTCTATAGTATCTAGAAGAACGCTTGTCACCATCTCTAAAGTTACGGTTGTCACTTCTGTCGAAGTTTTGTCTTAAATACGTTTCGTCTTCATCTACGGCAACTTGGGCAATTTCACCAGGAAGGTCTCTTGCAATTACTTTTCCGTTAGGAAGCGTGTCGTAAACAATATCGTCAACCGTTACAATTTTTACAGTACCGTCTTCGCCAATGGCGTTTTTGGTATACACATTACCACGGTAGTAGTTAAAGTCGTTAAACTCATCGTCTACTATAGGTCTGTAAACATCGGCTACCCATTCGGCAACGTTACCGGCCATATCGTATAGTCCGAAATCGTTTGGTTCGTAAGATTTTACTTGGTTTGTAATGTCGGCATTATCATCAGACCATCCGGCAATTCCACCGTAATCTCCTTTTCCTTGTTTGAAGTTTGCTAATTGATCACCTCTTACTTTACGTTTTCCAGAGCGGGTATATTTACCATCCCATGGGTATTTTTTTCTACCTCTATAAATGTTGTAGTTACGTAATTCTGTTAATCCTAAGGCGGCATATTCCCACTCAGCTTCTGTAGGAAGTCTGTAGGCAGGCGTAAGCAGTCCAGTTTCTCTTCCAGCGTAAACCCCTATAGTATCACCAGATGCTGTAGTTTGTACACGTCTTCTGTTGTTTTCAGGACTAGTAATACTATCGTTTCCACCATAGGCCTGAGTTGGCGCATTGATGTAGGTTTCTGTATTAAAAGTAGAACCAGCTTCGGCCGTTAAGTGTGAGCCTCGGGTAATGTAACCCTCGTCCATAAGGTATTTTTCATTAACACGATCGGTTCTCCAATTCGCGTATTCTACCGCTTGAATCCAACTTACACCAACTACAGGATATTCTCCGTAAGCAGGGTGGCGCAGGTAATTTTCGGTCATAACTTCGTTAAACCCTAAGCGGTTTCTCCAAACTAAAGTGTCTGGAAGGGCACCGTCGTAAATGGCTTTAAAGTTTTCTTCGGTAGGGGGGTAGGTTCTTTTAATCCAATCTAAGTATTCTAAATACATTTTATTGGTAACCTCTGTTTCGTCCATATAAAAAGACTGAACGTGTTGTTGGTTCGGGCTGTTGTTCCAGTCGTGCATAACATCGTCCTGTACTCTACCCATGGTAAAAGTACCTCCTTCAACAAAAACTAAACCTGGGGCAGTTTCTTGTTCTTTAAAATTTGTGTTGTATTGAAAACCACCCTCTCTGTCGTTAATGTCCCAACCGGTTCCTTGTGAGACACTAGAGCTTGATGATCTTTTACAACCAACAACAGATACGGCTAATACTGTAATTAACAATATCTTAAATGTCATTGCTTTTTTCATATCCATACGTTTAAGTAAGCTTAAAATATTTTTGGTGACGCAATATAACAATTATACCCAAGATTACAAGCAAATTTTTAAAAATAACATAAAAAAAGGTGCATTTCATCCTGTTTATTAAGCATTACAACGATGATTTTTGGGTTTTATTGCTCATATTAACGTCAATATAACGCACGTTCATTTAATTTATTATTGTAATTTTGAAACTTGTTATTAAAAAGCTGTTTTGGTTTAATAATAATGCGGCTTAATTTACGTTATTGCTTTTAAATGAAAAAGAAACTACTGCTTGTCACTTTTTTGCTTGCACTTATAAGCATGCAAGCCCAGCAAAAGAAATTTGATGTTATTTGGGAGGGCACCAAAACCTTTTTTACCGAGAGTTATGCCTTAGAGATTCCCTATTTTTCGGGAGGGCATTTTAATTTTAGCCCGACTAGCGGTATAACATATACTGCCCAATGGCAGGGGGCGGCCGTAAACGAGTCTTCTGTTACGTTAACAAATGTGGTTTACGAAACAATTTCTAGAGCAGAATTAAAAGGTTTAGATGAAGCCACACTTTCAAATGAGGTTAAGGTGACATTAAAAAACACCTCGGCTAGGGGCAAGCATGGGGTTGCTTTAACATTAACTCCTATTATTAAAAGTAATCAAGGCTTTAAACGCATAACATCTTTTGTTGTTAATTATGCTGTTGGCAACCCCAATCGGGTAGCCTACAATAATGCGGTAAACATGGTTAATTCGGTTTTGAGTTCTGGACAGTGGTATAAGTTTTATATCGAGAAAACAGGCGTTTTTAGAATATCTAAAAGCTTTCTTTCCCAATTGGGGGTAAATGTTAATGGAGTAGACCCAAGAACTTTAAAACTTTATGGTAATGGGGGTGCCATGATACCTTATGCCAATGCCGAGCCGCAAGATTTCGATGTTAGGGAAAATGCCATTCGTGTGGTTGGCGAAAGTGATGGCGTTTTTAACGATGGCGATTACATTCTTTTTTATGGGCAAGGTCCCAAAGGGTTTGATGCAGAGAAAGGCACGCATGTTAACTGTTATACCAGTAGAACCTACTATTATATAAATGTAAGTCCAGGGCAAGGAAAGCGTATCCAGCCCTTTATACAGCCTCAGGGTGCAGTCGATATGGTGGTCGATACCTTTCACGACTATAAATTTCATGAACTCGACGAATATAACTTGGTAAAAGTAGGAAGGCGTTGGTTTGGAGACCGATTTGATATAGAAACCAATAAAACGTTTACGTTTAATTTTCCAGATCGCATAACAACAACACCACTTAAATTAAATGTGGTGGTTGCTTCAACCTCCGAAGTCCAGACCAGCATGGATGTTTCGGTAAACTCCCAAAACCTAACAACGTTAAACCTGCCTGCCACGACAGATTCTAATCTGGCAGTTTCGTCTTCCTATGTCAACAATCAATTAATGGTAAATGCCAACGATGTTGCCGTAACCCTAAACTATAATAATGGTGGTAATCCCAGTGCACTGGCTTATATAGATTATATTACCTTAGAGGCAACACGCGCTTTGAGTTTCTCCGGAAACCAATACACTTTTCAAAATCGCGATGTGGCTGGCGAAACGGGCATAGCGCAGTACGATATTGCCAATACCTCACAAGTATTGGAAGTTTGGGACGTTACCGATATTTATAATGTAACCAACCATGTTAATGCTAATAGTAGCAATAGCCTAAGCTTTAGGTCTACTTTAGGGACCGAAAAAAAGTACGCTTTGGTTACTAACCTAGATTACTACGCGCCTTTAATGGGCGATCAGACCACTGTGCGTAACCAAAATATAAAAGGCACCATTTTTCAAAACCAACAAGGCGTTTTTCAGGATGTCGATTATTTAATTGTTGCACCCACAAACATGCTGGGCCAGGCAGAACGGTTGGCACAAATTAACCGCCAAGTCTATAACTTAAATGTAAAAGTGGTTTCTTTAAACCAAATTTACACCGAATTTAGTACAGGCAATCCAGATATAGGCGCCATACGAAACTTGGTAAAGTACGTGTACGATAATGCGAGTACGCCACAAAACAGAATAAAATATTTGTGTTTGTTTGGAGATGCTTCTTTCGATTATAAAAATAGAATAGAAAACAATACCAACATTGTGCCGTCTTGGCATGCTTATGATAGCTTTAGCTTGACCAATTCTTATGTTTCGGATGATTTTTACGGGATGATGGACCTTAACGAAGGAACCATGATTACAACAGACCTACTCGATATTGCCGTAGGCAGGATTTTAGCCGATACCCCACAGCGTGCCAAAACCCTTGTCGATAAGATAGAAACCTATTACAAAGAGGCTTCCTTTGGGAAATGGCGCAATAATTTTGTTGTGCTTTCAGACGATGTAGACCACGACTGGGAAGGCGTATTACAGGAGACCACCGATGAGATGGCCAATACAATTACCCAAGAAAAACCGTTTTTAAACCCGATTAAAATCCATATGGATGCCTACCAGCAGCAATCAACTGCTGGAGGAGATAGCTATCCTGCCGTTACCGAGGCCTTTTTAAATGCCATTGAAAAAGGCGCCTTGGTGGTTAACTATTTTGGCCATGGTGGCGAGGATGGTCTGGCCCATGAACGTGTTTTTCAAAAACCACATTCACAAGGCTTAAATAATGTGTGTAAATATAATTGCTTTGTAACCGTTACTTGTGAGTACACCCGTTTTGATAACCCCTTAAGGCCTACAGCGGGCGAGTATACCTATTGGAATAAAAATGGCGGGGCAATTGGGCTTATATCAACAACACGGCAGATTTTCGTGAATGTTGGCATTAATTTTAATAACGTGCTTAAGGAGTATTTGTTCTCGTTTAATCCGGACGATATTTACCAAGATCACGAATACCCTTCTATGGCAGAAGCATTAAGATTAACTAAAAACCACAACTCCATTTCGGGGTCTGGCCAACGCCGATTGGTGTTTTTTATAGGCGACCCGGCTATGAAGCTTGCTTTTGCAAAGCCCAATGTCAGACTTACAGCTGTTAACGACATTCCTGTAAACCAAAATATAGGGGTGTTAAAAGCCTTGGACAAAGTAAAACTTTCGGGCGAAGTAACCGATGTTTTTGGCAATGTGCAAACCAATTATAACGGGGTGCTGTCTACCGTGCTTTTCGATAAAAATATCATGCGCGAAACGTTGGCCAACGATGGTACCACCGAAAATGGCCAGCTTATAAAACTAGCCTTCGAAACCTTAGGAGAAGTGGTTTTTAGAGGGCAGGCCTCGATTACCAATGGGCAGTTTGAATTTGAATTTGTCATGCCTAGAGACATTGGTATAGAAGAAGGCTATGGTAAAGTTAGTTTTTATGCCAAGCAAGACGGCCAACTTAACGATCAGGCGGGTGCAGCGGTAAATACCATTTCAATAGGCGGTCTTAACGCAAACGCCCCAGAGGACAATACAGGGCCTGTTATAAACGTGTATATGAACGACGAAAGCTTTGTGTCTGGCGGCATTACTAATAATTCGCCAAATTTACTGGTTAAACTAGAAGACGATAACGGAATTAATACCGCTAGTGGTATTGGGCATGATATTGTAGCCATAATTGATGGCGATGAAACAAACCCCTTTATCCTGAACGATTATTACGAAACCGAGTTGGATAATTACCAACGTGGGGTAGTGAATTACCCTTTTAGAGATTTGGAGCCAGGATTACATACCTTAACCCTTAAAGCCTGGGATGTTTATAATAATTCTGCTACCTCGGAAATTCAATTTGTGGTACACGACGAAAATCAGCAACTGGTTATCGATAATGTATTGAATTATCCAAACCCTTTTGTTAATTACACCGAATTTTGGTTTAACCACAATAGTTCGGCGCCTTTAAACGTTTCAGTACAAATCTTTACGGTTTCGGGCAAGTTGGTAAGAACACTAAACGGTCAGACCAATGCCGAAAGCTGTTGCAATACGGGCACAGCTTCCTTGTCGCGGGATATTGTGTGGGATGGCCGGGACGATTTTGGCGATAAAATAGGAAAAGGCGTGTATGTGTATAAATTAAAGGTACATTCGCCAGCCCTAAACAAAACGGTAGAGAAAATAGAGAAGCTTGTTATCCTTTAATAAAAAATTATATTTGCTAAATAAATCAATTTTATGAAAAAATACATTCTAGCCCTATCTGCTTTATATTTTGGAGCACAAATACAGGCGCAAACAACAGTGTTACAACTTCCAGAGTCACAAGATTCGCGTGTAATAACAACAGGATTGCCTTTTGTGTTAATAGCACCCGATGCACGATCGGCAGCTATGGGCGATATGGGGGTGGCCACTTCGGTCGATGCCTTTTCTCAACAATGGAACTCAGCTAAATATGCCTTCTCCGAAACCAAACAAGGGGTAGGGGTAAGCTACACGCCTTATTTAAGCAAGTTGGTAGATGATATTTTTTTAGGGGGCATCACCTATTTTAATAAATTAAACGAACGTAGTGCCTTTGGAGCAAGTTTTAGATATTTTTCGTTGGGAGAAATAGAATATGTACAAGATGAAATTTCAGAAGCCTTGGTGCAAAAACCTAACGAATTCACCATAGATGCCTCTTACGCCCTTAAGCTAAGCGAGCGCTTTTCAACATCGGTAGCCATGCGGTTTTTACATTCCGATTTAAAATTACCAAACTATTCTGGCGATCCAGAACCAGCAAGCACCTTTGGGGTAGATATTTCGGGGTATTACCAGAGTGAAGAAGAGGCCTATGGTACCTTTAATGGACGCACCCGTTTGGGGTTTGCTATTCAAAACTTGGGGCCAAAATTTAAGTACGATGCCCAAGGGCAAGAAAACTTCCAACCAACAACCTTGCGTTTGGGGGGTGGATTCGATTTTATCCTAGACCAGCACAATACAGTAGCCGTAACAGCAGAATTTACCAAACTATTGGTGCCAACGCCTCCAATTATTGGTCGTGAATATGCTTATGATGACACAAATGGTAATGGTAGTTATGATGAAGGGGAGGAAGTAGGTTACCCAAATGACCCTATTAATGAAGAGGTGTATTATCTTGAAGGAAAAGACCCTAATGTCGAGTTCTTTAAGGGGGTGTTCCAATCTTTTGGCGATGCACCAGGAGGCTTTAGAGAAGAAGTAAAAGAAATTACCTGGGCTTTGGGAGCCGAGTACCGCTACCAAGATTCGTTTGCCTTTAGAGCCGGATATTTTAACGAAGCTGAAGACAAAGGAGCGCGTAAGTTCTTTGCCATAGGCGCCGGATTTAACTACAATGTTATAGGGGTGGATTTGTCGTATTTGTTCTCGGCATCAAAAATACCAAGCCCTTTAGAAAACACCTTGCGCTTTACACTATCGTTTAATATCGATAGAGAGGCTTACCAAGAATACTAGTTCATACAAGTTTAAAACAAATTAAAAAAACTATTGCCCAGGCAATAGTTTTTTTGTCTAAGATTGTTTTTTATAACTTTAGCCATATGAAAACGATAAAAATAGAAGCCACATTAGCGGTTTACGACAGTGTGGATGAGTTGCCCAAAGATGTTATGGAATTAATGTCTAAGGCCATGGAAGCAAGGAGCAAGGCCTATGTGCCCTACTCAAATTTTAGCGTTGGTGCAGCTATTCTTTTAGATGATGGCGAGGTGGTTTTGGGCAATAACCAAGAAAATGCGTCTTACCCTTCGGGGCTTTGTGCCGAGCGTACCGCCATTTACTACGCCGGGGCAAACTATCCAGAGGCCAAAATTTTAAAAATGGCCATAACAGCTGGTTCTAGAACCCAGCCAACCATTACCCCCATACCGCCCTGCGGAGCATGTAGGCAGGCCATTGCCGAGTATGAGGTGAACCAGAATAGCGCTATAGAAATTTACTTTATGGGAGAAACAGGAAAGGTTGTTAAGGCTAACTCGCTGGCCGATTTGCTGCCTTTAGGTTTCGATAAGTCCTTCTTGTAGCGATTTCGTGAATTTTAACCGATTAGGGTTTTCTCATTAATAAGTAAAGTGCTATTTTTGTGTTCCGTTTTTAAAGAAACACAAGCAATGCAAAAAATTACCAAAGAAACATACCTAAAGTGGTATGAAGATATGTTGTTTTGGCGCAAGTTTGAAGACAAACTAGCAGCTGTTTACATACAACAAAAAGTAAGAGGATTTCTTCACTTGTACAATGGTCAGGAAGCCGTATTGGCAGGAGCCTTGCACGCCATGGATTTGACCAAGGATAAAATGATTACAGCGTATCGTAACCACGTACAACCTATAGGTATGGGCGTAGATCCTAAAAAGGTTATGGCAGAGCTGTACGGTAAGGCTACCGGAACCTCGAAAGGTCTTGGTGGCTCCATGCACATTTTTTCTAAAGAGCATGGCTTTTATGGCGGCCACGGTATTGTGGGAGGGCAAATCCCTTTAGGAGCAGGCATTGCCTTTGGCGACAAATATAAAGGAAACGATGCCGTTACCATTTGCTGCTTTGGCGATGGTGCCGCAAGACAAGGGTCGTTGCACGAAACCTTTAACTTGGCTATGCTTTGGAAGCTGCCAGTAGTATTTGTTTGCGAAAATAACGGGTATGCCATGGGAACTTCGGTAGAGCGTACTGCCAACCATACCGATGTATGGAAATTAGGACTTGGGTACGAAATGCCATGTGGCCCAGTAGATGGAATGAACCCCGTAAAAGTAGCCGAAGCGTTTGATGAAGCCATTCAGCGTGCCAGACGTGGAGAAGGGCCAACATTCCTCGAACTAAAAACTTACCGTTACCGTGGACACTCCATGAGCGACGCCCAACATTACAGAACAAAAGAAGAAGTAGAAGAGTACAAGAAAATTGACCCAATTACACAAGTAAAAGACATTATTCTTGAAAACAACTACGCTACAGAAGAAGAGATAAAAACCATAGATAAGCGTGTTAAGGATTTGGTGAAAGCCTGTGAGAAATTTGCCGAAGAGTCTCCATATCCAGACAAAAGCGTGATGTACGATGCGGTTTACGAACAAGAAAACTATCCATTTTTACAACATAAACTATAAGCTATGGCCGAAGTAATTAACATGCCGCGTTTAAGCGATACCATGGAAGAAGGAACCGTCGCCACTTGGTTAAAAAAAGTAGGCGATACGGTAGAAGAAGGTGATATTCTAGCAGAAATAGAAACCGATAAAGCGACCATGGAGTTTGAATCCTTTCATCAGGGCGTACTTCTACATATAGGGGTGCAAGAAGGTGAAACGACCAAGGTTGATGAACTATTGGCCATTATAGGTGAAGCTGGTGAAGATATTTCAGATTTAATAACTGGAGCATCTAATAATGCAAATGCCCCATCAAAAACCGAAGCATCCAGTTCGGCAGAACCTGTAGAGGAAACTTCAGAAGCTGTAACGCTTCCAGAAGGCGTAACAGTTGTAACCATGCCGCGTTTAAGCGATACCATGGAAGAAGGCACCGTTGCTACTTGGCTAAAAAATGTAGGCGATACGGTAGAGGAAGGCGATATTCTAGCTGAAATAGAAACCGATAAGGCAACTATGGAGTTTGAATCGTTCCAATCGGGAACGTTACTACACGTTGGTTTGCAAGAAGGCGAATCGGCAAAGGTCGACGCTTTGTTGGCCATTATAGGCCCAGAAGGAACAGATGTTTCTCAAGTGGCAAAAAACTTTAAGGTGGCAACCAATACAAGTGCTGGTGCAGAAGATAAAGCACCAAGCAAAGCCGAGCCAAAACAAGAAGTTAAAAAAGAAGTCGCAGCAACAGAACCTGCTAAAGAGACTCCTAAAACCGAGGTGTCGGCTTCTGGAGACCGCATATTTATATCGCCGTTAGCCAAGAAAATGGCCGACGAGCGTAAAATTAACCTAGCCCAAGTACAGGGTACGGGAGAGAACGGACGCATTATAAAACGTGATATAGAAAACTACACCCCTTCTGCTGCAGGCGTATCGGTTGGTAAATTTGTGCCTGTAGGCCAAGAAGATTACGAAGAGGTTGCTAACTCTCAAATGCGAAAAACCATAGCAAAACGCTTAGCGCAATCTAAATTTACGGCACCGCATTATTACTTAAATGTGGAGTTTGATATGGATAATGCCATAGCATTCCGCGAGCAGTTTAATACATTGCCAGATACCAAAATTTCGTTTAACGACATGATTGTTAAGGCTTGTGCCTTGGCTTTAAAACAGCATCCGCAAGTAAACTCGCAATGGTTTGATGACAAGATGCGATTAAACAACCACGTGCATATAGGGGTTGCTGTAGCAGTGCCAGACGGTTTGGTTGTACCAGTGGTTAAATTTGCCAACGAGCAAACCTTACCGCAAATAGGCGCTTCTGTTAAAGACTTTGCAGGAAAAGCTAGAAATAAAAAACTAACCCCACAGGAGATGGAAGGAAGTACCTTTACGGTTTCTAACCTTGGGATGTTTGGTATAGAAAGTTTTACATCCATCATTAACCAACCCAATTCAGCCATTCTTTCGGTAGGGGCTATTGTACAAAAACCCGTAGTGAAACAAGGGCAGGTTGTTGCAGGAAATACCATGAAATTGTGTTTGGCCTGCGACCATAGAACAGTAGATGGCGCTACCGGAGCGCAATTCCTTCAAACCTTAAAAGGATATATTGAAAATCCTGTAACCATGTTGGTGTAAAACCATACAACATAAAACTCTTATAAGAAATCCTGCATCACGCAGGATTTTTTTTATATTTAGAGAATCTTCAAAAAAAAGACGTTAATGAAACACATCGTATTATTGTTTTCGGTTTTTATGCTTTTTAATTGTGAAAAAGCTAAAGGCCAAGTACAGCAGGCAACTGTTAGTAGTGAAGAAATTAAAAACATGGTAACCTATTTGTCGGCAGATAGCTTACATGGCCGAAACACAGGAACAGCAGGCATAGAGAATGCAGCCGTTTATATCGAGACCATGTTTAAGCAGTTTAATGTGAGTCCGTACTTTGAAAGTTATAGAGATCATTTTGAGGCCAAAGGGAAGGCGGCTTTTAACATGGTTGGTTTTTTAGAGGGTAACGACCCAAAACTAAAGAATGAAGTTGTAATTGTTGGCGCGCATTACGATCACATTGGTGTGAGTAAAAAAATAGTAGCCACCGATTCTATTGCCAATGGGGCTAACGATAACGCTAGTGGGGTAAGCACAGTGCTCGCTGTGGCAAAATATCTTTCAGAGCACAAGACCAACAAGCGCAGCGTAATGTTTGCCTTATTTTCTGCTGAAGAAATGGGGTTGTTGGGCTCTGAACATTTAGCAAATAAATTAAAGTCTCAGAACATAAATTTGTATACCATGGTTAATATAGAAATGGTAGGCGTGCCATTTAAGGACCGTGACTACACAGCTTTTATAACAGGTTACAATTTGTCTAACATGGCCGAACGGATTAACCATTACACAAATACGAATTTTATTGGATTTTCTGAAGTGGCTCAAAAATACAACCTGTTTAGGCAGTCTGATAATTATGCGTTTTACCAAGCGTTTAAATTGCCTTGCCATACCATTTCTTCTTGCGACCTATCAAATTACGACTATTATCACCATGTAGACGACGAAGCAGATAAGTTGGACTACAGCCATATGGCCAATTTAATAAGTAAGCTAATTCCAGCCATAGAGGCAATAAGCAATACCCCAACACAAGAAATTAAACTTTTATGAATAGTACAGCCAAAAAAAATATTGTTATAACAGGAACGAGTAGGGGTATTGGTTTTGAGTTGGTGCGTTTGTTTGCCGCAGCTGGTCATAATGTGTTGGCGCTGTCTAGAAACGCTCAGCCAGTAAACGAGTTGCGTTTAGAGCGTGTTTCGGCGTTTTCGTTCGATTTAGGCGAGGCAGCAGATTATAAAAAAGTAACGCACTTTATCGAGGACACTTGGCAGCAAGTCGATATTTTGATTAACAATGCGGGAGCCTTGTTAAACAAGCCGTTTTTAGAAACGACCATGGCAGATTTTGAACAGGTGTATAAAACCAATGTGTTTGGCGTTTCCGAGATGATCCGGACCGTTTTGCCTTTTATGGGCACGTCTGGCCATGTGGTTACCATAAGCTCTATGGGTGGGGTACAGGGCAGCATGAAGTTCCCGGGCCTATCGGCATACAGCTCGAGTAAAGGTGCTGTGGTTACACTTACCGAATTGCTGGCCGAAGAGTTTAAAACACAAGGCCCCTCGTTTAATGTGTTAGCCTTGGGGGCTGTGCAAACCGAAATGTTGGAAGAAGCCTTTCCAGGCTATCAAGCACCAATAACGGCCAAGGAAATGGCCGAGTATATCGCCGATTTTTCATTGCAGGGCAACAAATACTACAATGGCAAAATGCTACAGGTATCTAATTCTACGCCTTAATTTCGAATATGTTAAAATCACCTAACATATTACTTCTTTTCTTTGTTTTAGCCTCATTAGGAATGGTGTCGCAAACACAAACAAAAAGCTTTAAGGTTATCCATAAAAACAAGGCGTGTGGCATGCTAACCATAGCAAGAAGCGAGAACAAAGGTGTGGTGGAATACTATTCAAAAACTAGTATTAATGCAAATGTTTTGTTTAAGGACATTCAGGTAGATTACGAGTATAGGGTCTACTACCACAACAATGTTTTTAACAGATCGAATGTTGGGGTTTATATTAATGGCAAGCTTCATTCAAAATCAATTACGGTAAAAAAAGCGGACGGCTACGAACTCTCTAAAGATGAGAAAGAACCGTTTTTTATAGTGAACCCCATTAAATATTCTTCGATTAGACTCTACTTTTCCGAACCCAGCGATGCTTTCCCTACTTATTCGGAACAACACGGAACGTTCGATCAAATTGTTCCCGTTTCAAAGGGAGTTTACCAAAAAATTGACAATAAAAACCGCACCAATACCTACCATTATGAGGAAGGAGTTTTAAAACGAGCAGATATTGATGGTGGTCTGGTGAAGTTTCAACTCATATCGCATGGGTAGTTAATATCCTTAAAAACCGTTACCGTTTTAATAACTTTTAAAAATTGATGGGGATAGATGTTAAATCTGAACGAAAACGTTTTTTCAACCCCTTAAAAATAGCTAATTTTGCAGCATTAAATCAAAGTATCATGCAGCAAACCACCAACACCATTTTAATGGTTCGTCCTGTAAATTTTAGGATGAACGAACAAACAGCGGTAAACAACTACTACCAAAAAGTTCTTGATAACCTACTGCCAGATACTGTAAATGCAAAAGCGCAACAGGAGTTTGATGACTATGTTGAAAAATTACGACAAATAGGGGTAAATGTGGTGGTGATTGATGATACTAACGATTTTGATACGCCAGATTCTATTTTTCCTAACAACTGGATTTCTTTCCATGAAAATGGTACCGTAGCCCTTTATCCCATGTTTGCAGAAAATAGAAGACACGAACGCCGTGAGGATGTTTTAACCTTGTTGGAAGAAAAGGGGTTTAAAATTGATCATGTTGTAGACTATACCAGTGCCGAGGAAGAAGAGTTGTTTTTGGAAGGTACAGGAAGCTTGTTGTTGGATCGCGCCAATAGAAAAGCGTATTGTGCACTTTCGCCAAGAGCAGACGAAGGCCTGTTTATAGAATTTTGTGAAGATTTCGAATACACACCAGTCGTGTTTACGGCTTACCAAACTGTAAACGACCAGCGAAAAGCAATTTATCATACCAATGTTATGATGTGCTTGGCCGAAACGTTTGCGGTGATTTGCTTGGATGCGATAGACGATAAAAAAGAACGTAAAAATATTGTTGACCACCTAAAAGCAGATGGTAAAGAGGTTATTGCCATTACCGAGGCGCAGGTGAATAATTTTGCTGGGAACATGCTGCAGGTTAAAGGCGACAACAACCAAAAGTATTTGGTTATGAGCCAAGCGGCGTTTAATGCATTAACCCAAGATCAAATAACAGCTATAGAAAAACACTGTAACATCCTGTCTAGTTCGTTAGATACTATAGAAGCTTGTGGTGGCGGTAGTGCAAGGTGTATGATGGCCGAGGTTTTTCTGCCTAAAGGCTAATGGTTGTTGCCATTTTCCGATTTCGATTTAGGGAGCTCAACATAAAAGGTGCTGCCTACATTTAGGTCGCTCTCAACCCAAATTTTACCTTGGTTTAGCTCCACCAACTCTTTGCAAATGGTGAGCCCTAGCCCGGTGCCTTTTTCGTTTTGGGTACCAACAGTGGTGAAGGAACTGTTTTTAAAGAGCTTCTCTTGGTTTTCCTTAGAAATACCAACACCTGTATCGGAAATGCTAATAACAGATCTGCCATTGCTGATGTGGTTCGCTATGGTAATGGTATCTCCCGCTTTACTAAACTTAATGGCATTGGTAAGCAGGTTCTGGATAATAATTTCAACCATGCTTCTATCGGCGTAAATAAAGTCGGCCAAGGTTTTGTCCCTTAAGCGAATGTGTTTCTTGGTTAATTTGTGTTCCAACAGTTGAATTTTTTCTTCAAAAACCTCTTGAATATCAAACAAACAAGGGTTTGGCTCTAAAGACTGCATTTGGGATTTGGACCAGTTTAATAGATTGAACAACAGCAACGAAGCGTTGTTGGCATTTTCGCTTAGCTCAGGAATTAGGGCTTCGAACTCCTCGCTAGATACCGCTCCATCTTTTAACAAATCGATAAACCCTTTAATGGAGGATAGCGAATCTTTAAGATCGTGGGATATAATAGAAAACAGCTTGTCCTTTACTTTATTAATCTCTTCTAAATGCTTGGTCTGCTCTAGGATGGCCTCGTTTTGAAGTTCGATTTTTTTGTTTTTTTCTTCTAGCTTTCTGGTGTACTTAATCCTGTTGTTGCGTTTTAAGTAAATTAACACCAAAAAGGTAGACACAATGACCAAAGCCGCCAATAAGGCATAAAGAATTAACTTAAACCGGTTAATGTTGTTTATCTCGCCAGTTGTGTCTGGATTGGGCTGTTGTAAATGTGTTTGGTTATTGGTTTGGCCAACACTAAATAAATCTTCGGGAGTAACTTCTTCTATAGTTGTAGCCGGCTGCTGTTGGTTTTCTTTAGCCAATTCGCTTTTTAACTGGTAGTATTGCCGTTGCCAAACAAAAGCACGGTCGAAGTTTCTGTTGGTCGAATCTAAGGCTTTTAAAAACTTGTAGTTTTTAAGTTGTTCTGCTTTGTTGTTTACCTCGGTGGTTAGTGCTCTAGCTTCTAAAAGCTGTCCTTCGGCGTATTTTAGGTATTGCCGTTGTAGGTTTAAATGCCCCAGGTTGTTTAAAGCTATGAGCAAGCCATTTTTATGGTTTAAGGCGCGGTTTATTTTTAAGGCTTCAACCAGATGCTCTGTAGCTTTATCGTAATCTTTAAACTGTAAATATTCACCACCAAGTTTGGGCAGGATCTCACCTTTTAACGAGTCGGTTAGGTTTTTGGTTAGGCTAAGAGATCTTTCGTAGTATTCTATGGCCTTTCTGTGTTCTCTTTTTTGCGAGTATAATTCGGCAAGGCGCAATAAGGTAAAGATTTCGTTGGGAGCCTGGTTTTGCTGCTCAATTTCTAGCGATTTCACATAAAATGTTATGGCCTTATCGAAATCTTTTACACCGCAATAAGCTTTGGCCAGATTACTATACGTTAGCAAAAGCTCGTTTGTTAGGTTGCGTTTTTCAAATTCCTCTATGGCAGAGAGTGCATATTGAAGTCCTGTATTGTAGTGGCCTCGTTCTATTTCAATTAAACCAATGTTGTTGTTTATGTTGGCAATGCCTAAAGTATCTTTTAGCGTTATATAAATAGCCTTGGATTTATGGTAGTAATCCATGGCGTTTATGTAGTCCTGTTTTTGGGTGTAGGTAAGTGCCTTGTAATACGTAATTTGGGCGATGCCCTTTTGGTCGCCCAAGCTTTCGGCAAGTTTTTCGCTTTCTAAAATATAACTTAAGGCTTTGTTGTAGTTTTGGGTGTCGTATAAGGACTTTATCAAGCGTATGGAAGTAGCTACTTTTGAAGTGTCCGGATTTTGAAAGGCTAACTGAACCATAAGGCTGTCTTGCTCTTTGGTTTGGGAAAAACCAAGGAACGCAAAAAACATAACAAACAAGATGGTAAGCTTCTTCATAGTTAGTTACGCTAACAAAGGCATAAGGTACCCAACTTCCTGTAGAGGGATGAAGAAGTGAGAAAATCTTTACTTACTTAACAGTAATGTGCTAGTTCGTTTTAGATTGTCTATTGCCTTTTAGGGACATTTAGAATTAATAGCATTTACTAAAACAAAAATTATAAAAAGCATTGTTAAATACTAATTTATGCGTTTTTATGCGAAAAAATCAGATAAAAGGTTGAGAGATTTTTAAGGACAAACCATAATATCGACGAACAACACAAAATAGCGGCCGCCCAGCCTAAAAACATCCTGTATTAATTGTAAGCTTGTATGTTTTTTCTTTAGCTGTATTTCTTTAAAGCGGTATAAAACGTATCTTTGCCTACTTAAAAAACCAGTCGTTTATGAATCTTCAAGATGTGTTGTCTAAACAAGTAATACAGGCCGTAAAGGAATTATATCAAAAAGAATTGGATGCTGTAGAGTTTCAAGCCACCCGTAAGGAGTTTGCCGGAGACATTACAGTGGTTGTTTTTCCTATGCTACGTGTCGTTAAGGGGAACCCTGTTCAAATAGGAGAAGCTATAGGTGAATTTCTTGTAGCGCATGTCGAAGCGGTGAAGGCCTATAATGTGGTGAAGGGATTTTTAAACATAGAAATACACGATGGGTATTACATCCACTTTTTCAACAGCATAAAAAATGAACCGTACTATGGGTTTAAAGCCCCTAGCACCAATAACGATGCGGTTATGGTCGAGTATTCCTCGCCCAATACAAACAAACCCTTACACTTAGGGCACATTAGAAACAACCTTTTAGGTTACAGTGTTGCTGAAATTTTAAAGGCTTCAGGGAAAAAAGTCTATAAAACACAGGTTATTAACGACCGGGGCATTCACATTTGTAAAAGTATGCTGGCCTGGCAACGCTTTGGAAATGGCGAAACACCAGAAAACACAGGGCTTAAAGGCGATAAACTTGTAGGGAATTACTACGTGAAGTTCGACCAAGTATACAAACAGGAAATAGAAGCTTTAATGGCTGAAGGCAAATTGGAAGACGATGCCAAAAAACAAGCCCCTATTTTTCTTGAAGCCCAAAACATGCTTAGAAAATGGGAAGCAGGCGATAAGGAAACTGTTGCCTTATGGGAAAAAATGAACAATTGGGTTTACAACGGGTTTGAGGTGACCTATAAAAACCTTGGTGTCGATTTTGATTGCCTGTACTACGAAAGCCAAACCTATCTTTTAGGAAAAGAATTTATCGATCAAGGCTTGCGCTCGGGTGTTTTTTATAAAAAAGAAGACAGCTCTGTTTGGTGCGATTTAACCGATGAGGGCTTAGACGAAAAACTAGTGCTTAGAGCCGATGGCACAGCGGTTTATATGACTCAAGACATCGGAACAGCCATACAACGAATAAAGGATTATCCAGATGTAGGAGGCATGGTTTATACCGTAGGAAATGAGCAAGATTACCACTTTAAAGTCCTTTTCTTGATTTTAAAGAAACTAGGATTCGATTGGGCCAAGAACCTGTACCATCTAAGCTACGGAATGGTAGATTTGCCCAGCGGTAAAATGAAAAGCCGGGAAGGTACCGTTGTCGATGCCGACGATTTAATTGTAGAAATGGCCACTACGGCAGAGCATATTTCAAAAGAATTAGGCAAGCTAGAAGGGTATACCGAAACCGAAAAACAAGCGCTTTATAAAACCATAGGGCTTGGGGCACTAAAGTACTTTATCTTAAAGGTAGACCCTAAAAAACGCATTCTTTTCGACCCTAAAGAATCGATAGATTTCCAAGGAAATACAGGACCGTTTATTCAATATACCTATGCCAGAATACAGTCTATTTTAAGAAAGGCTGCCAATTTGGACCTTACCAAAGATATTACAGCGATAACTCTCGATACTAAGGAAAAAGAATTGTTAAAACAAGTACAGCTATTTCCAGAGGTTATCCAGCAAGCAGCCAGTAATTACAGTCCGGCGGTTGTTGCAAACTACATTTACGATCTGGTAAAGGAGTTTAACTCGTTCTATCAAAACATTCCTATTCTTGGCGCTGAACTAGAAGATGAAAAAATATTTAGGGTACAGCTGTCAAACGGAGTGGCAACCGTTATTAAAAATGGCTTTTTGTTGCTTGGTATTCAAGTGCCAGAGCGCATGTAAACCGCAAGGATATGACTGAGCAATTGGCGGGACATTTGCCCGAACATGCTTTACATGGGGTGTCGCAACTTTTGCGTCAAGACAATCTTACAGTAAAGATTAAGCAAGAACGTAAAACAAAACACGGCGATTATAGGCGCTTACAAAACGGGAAGCACCAAATTACCATTAATGGAAATTTAAACCCCTACCGGTTTTTAATAACGTTAATTCACGAGATTGCCCATTTCGAGGCATTTGCTCATTACGGGCTAACCATTAAGCCTCATGGTATAGAGTGGAAACGCACCTTTCAGCGGTTAATGTTGCCTTTTTTAAATCCCGCGGTGTTTCCTAATACCTTGCTGCCATTATTGGCCAAGCACTTTAAAAACCCAAAAGCGTCAAGCGATACAGATACCCAATTGGCATTAGCCTTAAAGCAATTTGATGCGCCTAACAATAAAACTTATATTTTTGAGGTACCTTTAGGAGCCAATTTTAAATTGTACAATGGACGTATTTTTAAAAAAGGCAATAAACGTGTAAAGCGTTTTGAGTGTGTTGAGGTTAAAACAGGAAAATTGTACCTTTTTAACCCCAATGCAGAAGTTGAAATAATAAATCAAAAATGATGCAAGAAAACTACTATGCTATTTTAATGGCAGGCGGTGTAGGATCGCGATTTTGGCCTGTAAGCACCCAAAGTTACCCCAAGCAATTTCACGATATGTTGGGAACAGGGGAAACGCTTATTCAAAAAACCTTCAATAGGCTAAGCAAACGCATTCCTAAAGAGCAGATTCTTATATTAACCAACGCCCAATATAACGATTTGGTTCTAGAGCAACTCCCCGAAATTACCCAGCAGCAAGTAGTCTTGGAGCCGGCCATGAGAAATACGGCGCCTTGCATTTTATATGCAGCCCTTAAAATACAGAAAGAAAATCCAGAGGCCCTTATGGTAGTTGCTCCAAGCGACCATTGGATTGAAGACGAACAGGCATTTTTAAACAATGTAGAGGAGGCCTTTAGGTTTTGTGCTGAAAATGATGCCTTAATGACTCTAGGTATTCAGCCCACCTTCCCCAACACCGGCTATGGTTATATAGAATATGACAGCGCGTCTGATGCAGCCATAAAACCAGTTAGCCAGTTTCGTGAAAAACCAGACTATCAAACAGCTAAAGCCTTTATAGCGCAAGGAAACTTTTTGTGGAATGCAGGTATTTTTATGTGGAGTGTTAAAAGTGTGATTTCAGCCTTTAAGGCCAATCAACCAGCACTTTTTGAGCTTTTTAATAGCGGTTACGATTCGTATAATACCGATCGCGAGCGAGCATTCATATTGGAGAATTATGCTAAGGCAGAAAACATTTCGGTGGATTATGCCTTAATGGAAAAGAGCAATAATGTATTTGTGTTACCGGCTCATTTCGACTGGAACGACCTCGGAACCTGGGGAAGCCTTTACGATAAGCTAGATAAAGATGCACAGAACAATGCTGTGGTTAACGCCCAGGTGCTTGCCAAGGAGGCTTCGGGAAACATGATTAGAACAAGCAATAACAAGGTTGTGGTAGTCGACGGGCTTAATGATTATATAATTGTTGATAAAGACGAAGTTTTGCTTATCTTTCCTAAAACAAAAGAGCAAGATATTAAACAAGTGCTTCAACAGGTGAAGGATACCTTTGGAGAACACTACGGGTAAATGCCTATGGAAGAAAATAAATTTAACTTTAACGAAGAAGAAAAGGTTAAAGATCAAAAAGTTGAAGCCTCTAAAAAGGCGGTAAAACAAGATGCCAAAGGGCTCTTGCAAAGTGTTAAGACCTTTTTAAACGAATTGCTCGATTTTAGAGACGATACCGATAGAGATGCCACCATAGAAGCCATTAAAAACGATATTTCCTTTCAGGGGGCAACCGCGTGGATTTTAATCTGTTCTATTTTTGTCGCTTCTATTGGGTTAAACGCAAATTCTACAGCAGTTGTTATTGGTGCCATGTTAATTTCGCCCTTAATGGGTCCCATTTTAGGGGTGGGCATGTCTATTGCCATTAATGATGTCGATACGCTAAAGAAGTCGTTAATTAACTTGGCTACTATGATTGTGCTAAGTTTGCTAACCGCTTTTTTGTTTTTTTACCTGTTTCCCTTAAGAGAAGATACCTCAGAGCTTTTAGGAAGAACACAGCCAGACATTAGGGACGTTTTAATTGCCTTTTTTGGGGGCTTGGCCTTAATTATTGCCAGAACAAAACGAGGCACCATCGCTTCGGTAATTTTTGGTGTAGCCATTGCAACCGCATTAATGCCACCTTTGTGTACGGCAGGTTATGGTTTGGCCCAAGGAAATTGGGAGTACTTTAATGGCGCCATGTACTTGTTTACCATAAACACCATTTTTATTGCCTTAGCCACATTTTTGGTGTTAAAGTTATTGCGTTTTCCTATGCTTAGGTATGCCAACTCCAAAAGGCGCAGAATGATTTCTAGAATAGCAACTACACTGGCTATTGTTGTTATGATTCCTGCAATTTGGACGTTTTTAAGTGTTTTGCGTCAAAATAATTTTGAACGCGATGCCCAAAATTTTATAGAAAAGGAAATAGATGCTTTGCCTCACGCCGATTTCATTAAAAAAAATGCATCCTATAAATATGTCGATGCCGAAAACTCGGTAATAGAGCTCAATACATTTGGGTTAGATGAAATTCCAGAATCGACCATTGCAGTACTTCAGGACAGGCTTAACGAGTACAGCTCTTGTAAAAATACGGTTTTAAAAGTAAATCAGAACAAGTCAAAAAACCTAGACCATTTAAGGTATATGGAGCAAATACGCTATCGGGATTCTTTAGACTTGCTTTCCCAAAGCCAACGTATTGTTTTCTTAGAAAACCGCTTAAAGAAACTGGAAAAGTTAGAGCGCAATTTAATTCCGTTCGAGGAGTTTACTAAAGAAGTGAACATTAATTACGAGGCTATTAAGCACATTTCGTTTTCTAACGTTATTGCGTCTAATTTTAAGAAAATGGATACTTTAACTGTATTTACGGTAGAATGGGATAAGGCGTTAATTGCCAAAGAGCAAATTCCGAGAAAACAAAAACAGCTGGAAGACTGGTTAAAAGTTAAGTACAACCTGGATAGCATGCAGGTAAAAAGCCAGTACTAGAAAACCACTAACTTTCGTTTTCCTCTAGGTACATTTTACGAACTTTTTTAAAGAGTTCAGACGAGTAAACAAAATTGGTTACCGCTTCGTTATCGGTTTTAAAGATGGTTTCTTTACTGCCTTCCCAGGCTTTTTTACCGTCTTTTAAGAAAACGATTTTCTCGCCAATTTCCATAACCGAGTTCATATCGTGCGAGTTTATAACCGTGGTAATATTGTATTCTTCGGTAATTTCCTGGATGAGGTTGTCTATAACAATAGCTGTTTTGGGATCTAAGCCAGAGTTGGGCTCGTCGCAAAAAAGGTATTTAGGCTTGTTAACAATAGCACGCGCAATGGCCACGCGTTTCTGCATCCCTCCCGAGGCCTCGCTGGGCATTTTGTAATGGGCATCGGCAAGGTTTACGCGTTTTAAAACAAAGTTAACGCGGTCTTCCATTTCGCTTTTGCTTTGTTTGGTAAACATTCTTAATGGGAACATGACATTTTCGGCAATGGTCATAGAGTCGAACAAAGCACTTCCTTGAAAGACCATGCCTATTTTAGAACGGATGTTCCTTTTTTCATCGGCATTTAACTGCCCAAAGATTTTTCCATCGTAAGAAATACTGCCTTGTTCATAATCGAAGAGGCCGAGCAGGCATTTTAAAAATACCGTTTTTCCAGAGCCACTTTGCCCAATTACCATACTGGTTTTGCCTTTTTTGAAGGTGGTAGATATATCCTTTAAAATATGCACATCGCCAAACGATTTGTGTAGGCCTTTAACTTCTATCATTAGCTTAGTAGTAATTGAGTTATTATGTAGTTTAATAGAATGATGGCAACACTGGTCCAAACAAATGCTGTGGTGCTGGCCTTACCAACTTCTAGGGCGCCGCCTTTCATGAAAAATCCATAAAACGAGGGCACTGTAGCAAGTACAAAAGCAAAAACAATGGTTTTTATAAAGGCATAAGTAATATGAAACGGAATAAAATCTAATTGTACCCCGGTTACATAATCTTCCAATGTGCTAAAACCACCATAAATACAGGCAGCCATACCTCCTAAAATGCCTAAAAACATAGCAATGGAAATGACAAAAGGGTAAAGCATAAGGGCGATAAACTTAGGAAAAACCAAGTAGTTTATGGCATTTATACCCATAACTTCCAAAGCATCGATCTGCTCGGTAACACGCATGGTACCTATACTAGAGGTAATAAACGAGCCCACTTTACCTGCCATAATAATAGAGATAAAGGTTGGAGCGAATTCTAAAATTACCGATTGCCTAGTGGCAAATCCCACCAAGTACTTCGGAATTAAGGGGTTGCTTATGTTTAAAGCTGTTTGAATGGTTACTACTCCGCCAACAAAAAATGAAATGAATGCCACGATACCAAACGAGCCAATAATTAAATCGTCTATATCCTTTAAAATAAGCCCTTTCATTACAGACCATTTTGTGGGTTTCCTAAACATGTCTTTAACCATGATAAAGTAGGCGCCAATATTGTGAAAGTATGTCATAGTTTTTTTGTTACCGCTAATGTATAAAATCTGTGGTTTTTTTAACCTTAAATTTAAATTAAGATATTTAAAAAGATGTACTTTTGATACTTTTAAGTAAAGTAAATACCATGAAAAACCTTATTTGTCTTTCTTTTGTATTATTCGCCACTTTGGCAATACAGGCACAGCAAAACAACAATAACAATAACCCTAAGTTGGTTGTGGGTATTGTTGTGGACCAAATGCGCTACGACTATTTAACAAGATTTGAAGACCGCTATGGCGATGGCGGCTTTAACCGCATGGTTAAAGAAGGGTTTAATTGTAAGAACAACCATTTTAACTACATCCCGACCTATACGGGACCAGGGCATGCTTCGGTTTTTACGGGAACAACACCTAAAAATCATGGCATTATAGCCAACAATTGGTACGATAAAGACCTAAAACAAAGTGTGTATTGCGCTGGCGATACTGTAGTAAATTCGGTGGGAACGGCTTCCGATGCAGGAAAAATGTCGCCACACCGTATGAAAACCACAACATTTTCTGATGAAAACAAGCTTTTCACGCAAATGCGCGGAAAAACCATTGGTATTGCCATAAAAGATAGGGGAGCTATCTTGCCCGCCGGTCACACCGCAGATGCCGCATATTGGTTTCATGGAAAAGATGAAGGGAAGTGGATTAGCAGTACGTTTTACATGAACCAGCTTCCTAAATGGGTGGTAGACTTTAACCGCTCTAAACAAGCTGCTTCGTATTTAAAAGTTTGGGATACGTATTACGATATTGATACCTATGTTGAAAGTGGTGCAGACCTAAATGCTTACGAAAGAGGGTTTAAAGGAAAAGAAACCGCAACGTTCCCATACGATTTAAAAGTACTTCAAAAAGACAACAAAGGGTTCGATATCTTAAAAACCACAGCTTACGGAAACAGCCTAACGGCAGATTTCGCCATAGCAGCCATAGATGGCGAGCAACTAGGCCAAGATAACATTACCGATGTTTTAACGGTAAGTTTTTCCAGCACCGATTATGTGGGGCATAATTTTGGAGTGAATTCAAAAGAAATCCAAGATACTTACATCCGTTTGGATAAGGATATAGAGCGTTTGCTAAATAAGTTAGATGCGACTGTGGGTGCTGGAAATTACACTGCATTTTTAACGGCAGATCACGGTGCGGTTAATGTGCCGGCTTACTTGCACGACCACGATGTGCCGGCAGGATATTTAAACCAATCTGAAACCAAAGCGAAGTTTACGGCGTTTATGGAACAAGCGTTTGGAGCAACAGATCTGGTAGAGAATGTTAGCAACAATCAGATTTTTCTGAACAGAAAAAAAATAGCCTCGCTAGGCCTCGATTTAACACAGGTGCAAAACGCCATTGTAAACGAGATAATTAATTACAATCATGTTTACAAGGCCTATACAGCAACAACCATGGCCTCTGTAGCTTTCGAGTCTGGTGTAGAATCTTTTTTACAAAAAGGGTTTAACCAAAAACGTTCTGGCGATGTTTTGGTTGTTTACGATCCCGCCCATATTTCGTACAGCAAAACGGGATCTACCCATGGTTCTGGATTTAATTACGATACGCATGTGCCATTGGTGTTCTTTGGTAAAGGCATAAAACAAGGCGAAACCCTAGAAAAAACAGTAATTCCAGATATTGTACCTACCATTTCGGCTTTATTGGGCATTAGTTTTCCTAATGGCGCAACTGGGAGGCCTTTGGAGTTTGTAATGGATTAAAAGAAAGGTGGGTTATTTTCGGTAAAGAAAGTAATTGTTAACCAAGTCGATATAAATTTGTTTGGCTTCTTCCTGCGATACATTTTTAACTTGAAATAACGCATTGGTTTTAAACGCATTTATAATAGCCTTCCTGCTTTTAGGTTGGCTATAATCGTTTGTAGCCCTTTTGTAATAGGCGTAAAGGCGCAAGAGGAAATCTGCTGGGAAAGGCTCGTGGTGGTTGTTTATCCTTTCTACAGCGTCCTTAAAGGCTATATTTAATTCTTCTGAAGTCATTTATTTATCGCTCTGCAATAACGGTTTCTCCGCCTCGTACTTTTTGATTGAGTTGTACCTTAATATTACTGTCTAAAGGAAGAAACAAATCAACCCTAGATCCAAATTTTATAAAGCCAGAATCGCTTCCTTGTTTAACAGATTGGCCAGCCTCGGCATAATTTACAATACGCTTGGCCAAGGCTCCGGCAATTTGCCTGTGCAGTACCTTGCCAAAGTGTGAGTTTTCTACAACCACAGTTGTACGTTCGTTTTCTTCGCTAGATTTTGGGTGCCAAGCCACTAAAAATTTGCCCGGGTGGTATTTGCTAAAAACAACATTGCCCCCAATAGGATAACGGGTAACATGCACGTTAATAGGCGACATAAACACACTTACCTGAATTCTTTTATCCTGAAAGAACTCTTTTTCTTCAACCTCTTCAATAGCAACAACTTTCCCGTCAACAGGCGAAATGGCTTGCGATTCGTTAAGGTGGGTGTGTCTTTTGGGGTTTCTAAAAAACTGAAGGATGAGTATAAAAAAGACTAAAATGGCAACCATTAACAAGGTGCGTAACCAGGTAGTTGCAACAAAATAATCGATAAGCAAAACACTTATGGCTACAAAAAAAGTAGCGCCTAATATAATTTTATGACCTTCTTTATGAAACATAGTTCAAGAGTTGTAAATACAAAAATACAAATGGAGCGGCAAATATAATACTATCCAGCCTATCTAAAAGGCCGCCGTGCCCAGGCATAATACCGCCACTATCTTTTACTTGGGCTTGACGCTTAAACTTAGATTCGATTAAATCGCCCAGTGTGCCAAACACGCTAATAATTATGGCGAGCACTAGCCAATTGTTAAAGTTTAAAGTGTGTGTAAAGGTAGCGATAAAATAGCTTGCAATGGTAGAAAAAAATAGCCCACCTAAAAAGCCTTCAACAGTTTTTTTAGGAGACACTTTTTCGAATAGCTTTTGCTTGCCAAATTTTTTACCTACTAAAAAGGCAAAGGTGTCATTGGTCCAGACAAGAATAAAGGCCCCTAATAGCAAAAAAGGGTTGTATTCTTCGTGGAATTTTGCAATTAAGATTAAAAACACAAAGCTACTAGACAAATAAAATGTTGTAATAATAAACCGTTTGGATATAAATAGCGGAATGTGTTTTTGGGTAAATAAATCCTTAATAAGGATTAACTGTACAAAAATCGTAAGGACGAGTAGGATTTGTGTGGCCTCTTTAAGCCCGTAATTAGAGTTCATAACAAACTGCCAATAGCCAAAAACAAAGTACAGCAGTGTAAAGATTATATAGGGGATAAAAGAGTTGTAGTTTATAAGTTTTTTAAACTCTGAGATGGCAATGATACCAAACACAAAAAACACAACAATTAAGGCATGTACATTAAACATGGCCGCCATTAAAAGTAAAATGTACAGCAACCCAGAGAACGATCTAACAAAAATTTCCTTCATGTTTAAAGATCTTCTAACAGTAAAAGGTATAGGTTTTTAGAGCTGCTCCCATAACTCATAAAGTCTTTTTCTTCGACGGTTTTTTCTGGTTTAAAGTGTTTAATGGTTGTAATGTTAGTTGGTATTTTTTTCTTGTTTTTAGATTTAATGCCTCTTAGGCCTTCGCCAATATTCTCGACAATTTGACTTGTGGTGGCAAAAACAACAAAATGATCGGGAAGTTCTTTTAATTTTTTTTCTGCAATTTGGTTAGAAGAGATAAGCAACGAACCGTCATCGCCAATTAGGTGCTCGCAAGTGGTTAAAAAGAAAGCAGCATCCTGTGCTTTGTTGGCCAGATTTAAACCAAAGTCTTTAAAGCGGTCTTTTAGGTTGTTATCTATAATTAGGGCTAAACTGTCCTGCCAAGCGTTTTCAATAATAATATTGTTTAAACTATCGTAAATTTCATCTAGGTTTTCGCAATACAGAAATTTGCCGCCATTGGCTTTGAAATTTATGGTAAACCTCTCGTCGATGGGGAGTTTAATTTCTGGCATGTACTTGCTCCTTTCCTCTGATTTTATGGTTTCTTCTGATTTATCAGATTTGGAGCCAAAAAGTTTTCTAAATAGACTCATTTACTATGTACCTGTTAAGGGCGTTTTTCAAATATAAAAAATCTTAAATTAACAGTTAAGTCAATTTAAGATTTTTGATGGTATTAAAGGTAAATTGGAACGGAATTACTCCTCTTCTTCCAATGTGTTCTCTTGTGTTTTAACGGGTTGGGTATCGTTTACGTCTTCTTTTTCAAAAGGGCGTTTACCAAAAATCTTCTCTAAATTGTCTTTAAAGATAACTTCTTTTTCCAACAAAACATCGGCCAGCTCGGTAAGTTTGTCTTTGTGTTGGGTTAAAAGATCGATGGCTCTTTGGTACTGAACCTCAATAATATCGGATATTTCCTTATCGATTAACTCGGCCGTTTGCTCGCTATACGGTTTGGTAAACCCATATTCGTTTTGCCCTGAAGAATCGTAATACGTTAGGTTGCCCACTTTGTCGCTCAAGCCATAAATGGTTACCATGGCTCGCGCTTGCTTGGTTACTTTTTCTAGGTCGCTAAGGGCGCCTGTAGAAATTTTATCGAAAATCACTTTTTCGGCGGCGCGGCCACCAAGAGCAGCACACATTTCGTCCAGCATTTGTTCTGGCCTAACAATTAAGCGCTCTTCTGGAAGGTACCAAGCGGCACCTAACGAGCGACCTCTAGGCACAATAGTAACTTTTACCAAGGGTGCGGCATGTTCTAGCATCCAGCTTACTGTAGCGTGTCCAGCTTCGTGAAAAGCAATGGCTTTTTTCTCTTCTGGGGTAATGATTTTGTTTTTCTTTTCCAAACCGCCAATAATCCTATCAACAGCATCTAAGAAGTCCTGCTTGTCAACCGCTTTTTTGCCATTTCTAGCTGCAATTAAGGCGGCTTCGTTACAAACATTGGCTATGTCGGCTCCAGAAAATCCTGGGGTTTGTTTTGAAAGGAAATCGGTATCGAGATTTTTGGCCTTTTTTAAAGGTCTTAAATGCACCTCGAAAATTTCTTTGCGCTCGCGTATGTCTGGTAGGTCTACAAAAATCTGTCTGTCAAAACGCCCGGCACGCATTAAGGCTTTGTCCAGTACATCGGCGCGGTTGGTGGCTGCCAATACAATAACGTTGGTGTTGGTGCCAAAACCATCCATTTCTGTAAGCAGCTGGTTTAGGGTGTTTTCACGCTCGTCATTAGAGCCCGAAAAATTACTTTTTCCTCTTGCGCGTCCAATGGCATCAATTTCATCAATAAAAATAATAGAAGGCGATTTTTCTTTGGCTTGCTTAAACAAATCGCGAACGCGCGATGCGCCAACGCCAACAAACATTTCGACGAAATCTGACCCTGAAAGGGAGAAAAACGGCACTTTAGCTTCGCCGGCAACGGCTTTGGCCAATAAAGTTTTTCCTGTTCCTGGAGGGCCAACCAATAGGGCGCCTTTTGGAATTTTACCACCAAGAGCAGTATATTTTTCTGGGTTTTTTAAGAAATCGACAATTTCTTGTACTTCTTCTTTTGCGCCTTCTAAACCTGCAACATCTTTAAAAGATACTTTTACATCGGTGTTTTGATCGAAAAGTTTGGCTTTCGATTTTCCGATGTTAAAAATTTGGCCGCCAGCACCACCAGCACCACCAGAAGACATGCGTCGCATAATAAAAATCCAAACCGCAATAAGAATAATAAACGGCAATAAACCAATTAGGAAATCGCCCAAGAGGTTTTGCTCGGTTTTATATTCAACTTTTGGCTGGGGATCCAATTGGTAATTGGCCACAATTTCGGCTATGCCATCTTCAAAATTTTGAAGGTCCCCAAATTCAAATTTGTAGTTGGGTAAGTTGTTTGAAGAAGCTATAAGCGATGTGGGCTTAGAGGCTTTATGCACTTCTTTTTCTTGGGCTTGTGGTGTTAAATACACTTTGGCCTCCCGACGGTTAACAATTTCTACCTTACTTACGTCGCCATTTTTTAGGAATTCCATAAACTGCGACGGCGTGGTAGATTTAGCTTCCTGGAACGAGCTGCCACTAAAAAGTTGCATACCTAGGAAAATAGCAATGATAGCCCCGTAAATCCAATAAGGATTGAATTTAGGTTTCTGGTTTTTAGTGTTTTTATTATTTGCTGCCATTAATTCGTTTTAGTAGTTTGTTTCGATTACCGTTGTTTTTGCGTCTCCCCAAAGACTTTCTATGTCATAATAGTCTCTAATGTGTTTTTGGAACACATGCACGACAACGTTAACATAATCCATTAACACCCACTCGGCATTGTCGACACCTTCAACATGCCAAGGTTTGTCTTTTAATTCTTTACTGACCTTTTTTTGGATTGCATTTACAATGGCATTTACTTGCGTATTTGAATTACCTTCGCAAATAATAAAATAGTCGCAAACCGTATTTTCAATTTCCCGTAGATCTAAAATGGTAATCTCGTGCCCTTTTACATCTTCAATTCCGCTAATAATCGTTGTTATAAGTTGATCTGCGTTAGAGTTATTTTTTGCCATTAATTTTATTTAGTTTGTGCAAAGTTATTATTTTTTGGTTCTTTATACTTTAAAAAAATCATAAGATTTAAAGTGCGAAGATAACGATATTTATGATGCGTATAATCAAACTTGATGCCATTGACTCTACCAATCTTTATTTAAGGCGTTTAAGCCTTAAGGAACGCTTGGTAGATTATACTGTGGTGGTTGCTTCTAGCCAAGAAAAAGGCAAAGGACAAATGGGTGCCAACTGGGTTTCTGAACCCCATAAAAACCTTATGGTTAGTGTGTTTAAAGGGCATTTGGATTTACCGGCTAACCACGCTTTTTATTTAAGTAGGGCTGTGGCTTTGGCGGTTGTTGCCACCTTAAACGGGCTTGGGGTGCCAAATTTAAGTATAAAATGGCCTAACGACATTTTGTCAGATAATAAAAAAATATGTGGCATTTTAATCGAAAATGTGTTTAAGGGCCATTGTGTGTCGTCGTCGATAATTGGAATTGGGTTAAATGTAAATCAAGAAAATTTCGACGAATTGCCACAAGCATCATCATTAAAATGTGTGACTGGTCGTGATTTTGATTTAGATGAGGTTTTGATAGCTTTACTGGGCGATTTAAAAGCGTACTTGGCTGTTTTGGCTTCTACAAATTACCAAGCAGAGCTTAAAACAGCTTACGAGCGCTTGTTGTTTAAACGGGGAGAAATCGCAGAGTTTACCACCAAAACAGGAGCTGCTTTTAAAGGGGTTATACAGGCCGTGTCAACCTCTGGAAAGCTACAGGTTTTAGTAGCAGGCAATAAGGTTGAGGAATTCGACTTAAAGGAAATTACATTGGCCTATTGAATAGCGTTTGGCATATTTTCTGCCAATGTTTTTATGAAATTTGAAATGGGGCCTTTAATCATCATGGCCATCATGGGGTTAAAGTCGCCATTAAAGGTTAGTAATACCTCACTCGTTTCATGGTCTACTTGAGAGATGTCTCCGGTTAGAGAAAAATCTATTTTTCCACCAGCGGCGCCAAGGATAATTTTGCTAGGAGCTTGGGTGTCTTTTTTCTTTAACTTAATTTCGGGCATGCCTTTTAGGGCAAAAAGAAACGAGTCGCTGTCCAGAGCTTCAAACTTGGTGTTTTCGGGCATGAGCTTTTCAAAGTTCTCAACATTGGTTAAAAATTCGAAAACCTTTTCTGGTGTTTGTTTTACGGTTACCTTGGGTGATTCTAAAGTCATGTTTGCTTTTAGGGTTTGGTTATCAAATAGCGTTCCATTCGCTAGGATTGGCATTCCATTCAGAAAGCGTTTCCAATTCTTTTTGGGTAATATAATTGGTATCTAAGGCTTGTTCCAATAAGGTTTGGTAGTCGCCAAGGGTGTGCAGAGTAATGTTTTCTTTTTCAAAATTTTCTTTAGAAACATCAAAGCCATAAGAAAAAATGGCCACCATACCCTTAACGTTTAAGTGGGCTTCCTTTAAGGCTTTTACGGCGTTTAGGCTGCTTTGTCCGGTACTGATTAAGTCTTCGACCACCACAACATTCTGCCCGCTTTCAACATACCCTTCAATTTGGTTTTTTCGGCCGTGCTCTTTGGCTTTTGGCCTAACATAAATAAAAGGAACGCTTAAATATTCGGCAACCAACATGCCAATGCCTATGGCTCCTGTAGCCACACCGGCAATAACATCGGGTTTGCCATATTGCTTTTCAATATGTTTGGCCATGGTTTCCCTAATGTAATTTCTAATGGTAGGGAACGAAAGAATAATCCTATTATCGCAGTAAATGGGCGATTTCCAGCCCGAAGCCCAGATAAAAGGATCGTTTGGGTTTAACTTGATCGCGTTTATTTGTAATAAAACTTCGGCCGTTTTTCTTGCAGTATGTTTGTTGAAAATCATAGTCGCAAAATTACATTTTTTTATTAATTTTTTAATTTGGAAAATTAATATAATTAACTATTAGAAGCTTTTTATCACGTTAAAAATTATATTTTTACGTTCTTAAAAAGGACTTAAGCTATTACATGATGTACAAAGTTTTTGTTGGAGACAAGCCCTTGGTATTAACAACTAAGGTAGAACAAGAGACAAATTTTAAAAATTACTTGCTTAAAACGGTAAACATAAGCAAAGCAATTAAACAGTTAGGCAAACCCAATGTAGAAGAGGTTAGGCTAATACATAAAAATAAGGACAAGCTTTTGGCAAAGTTTTTAAAGAAACTGCCCAAGGTTATCGCCGGAGGAGGTAAGGTGTATAACGAAAAAGGCGAGGTGTTGTTTATTTATAGAAACGACAAATGGGATTTGCCCAAGGGGAAGGCAGAGAAAAAAGAAACGATAGAACACACAGCTTTAAGAGAGGTAGAGGAAGAGACAGGCGTAGAAGGCCTAAAAATTACTAAACCATTAGAGACCACTTACCACATTTTTAAAAGAAATGGCCGAAACAAAATAAAAATCACCTATTGGTTTGAGATGAAAACCAATTATTCAGGCAAACTATGCCCACAAGAAAACGAGGGGATAACCAAGGTCGCATGGCTTAGCCCTGATGAGAGTGTAAAAGCACTTGAAAATTCGTATGCTAATATTAGAGCTTTGGTTTAGTGTTTCTTATAAATTTACTCTAAAACTAAAGTTTGGTGTAATTCCTAAAGAGGTATTCTCTACTTTATTTACTGTATTACTATCTTCTAAAGTGTAGTAAGTGTTAATTATGTTTTTTCTGTTTAAAACATTCCAAACAGACGCGCCTAAGACAGCTTGTTTATTTTTAAAAATTGAAAATGTATAAGTGGTAGAAATGTCGGTACGAAAATAATCGTTTAAATGTTGACTATTGGACGATTGATAATTGATAGTGGTATTTTGAGTTTGATTAAACTCTTTTGGGGGCGTGTAAGGTCTTCCGGTGTGCCAATTTAAACCAAGGGCTATTTTAAACCTGTTAATAGCATAAGATCCAGCAAATGAAAGCTGATGCCTAATATCTATATTGTTAGGAAAACTATGGTTATTATTTAAGGATTTAAAAACATAATCGTTTTTACTGTAAGTGTAACTAAGCCACGTACTCAAATTATTAAAGTGTTTATTGATTAAAAAGTCAATACCATAAGTTTTGTAACGCCCTGTAGCGTTTGTAAACTGGTATTGATTTTGAAACCCTTGACTTCGGGTTGTAATACCATCAACGTGTTTAATAAAACCTTCCGCACTAACTAATAATCTGTTTTTGTTAAAATGAAGCCCAAGTGAAGCTTGCTTGCTTTTTATTATAGGAATAGTAGTGTTGTTAGCTAAAACCCAACGCCTTTTTTCTATGCCTAAAAAGTCTTTTTGAAGATCTATAATTTGAGAAGTTGTCTGGCTTTTTAATTCGCCCAACAACTCTACTTTAAAGAAGTTTAAAAATTTTTGATTAAAACGAGCTCTAGGTTCAACTAAAAGTGTCTTGAATTTTGAAATATAATTTGTTCTAGCACCTATTTTTAAAAGGGTTTTTTGGTTTTTAGTTGATAACTGCCCTTCAACATATCCAGAATGCGTGCGAATAACTTCTTTAATGTAGCTATTAAAAGGCGGGTTGTTAACATCTTCAAAATTACTTATGCCAACTTCAAAAAATTGATAACCACCTTCAAGTTTTAAATATGGAGATACGCTATAATCTACATGTAATTTAAATGTGTTTTCAAAAACCTCGTTTTCCTGTTTTAAACGCTGATTATTAGCAAGGTCTACATTAGCAGCATTTAAATTGTAATTAGAAATGTAGGCTTCGGCTGTTGTGGTTAGCTTAGTATTCCAATGTCTAGAATAGCTTAATCCACCAGCAAGGTTAACTTGCTTTAAATAACTGCCTGAGGCCGAAGTGTTTTCGTTTATATTAGCTTGTTCCTTATAGTCAAGAGTATTTTTACTTAGCGTACCATAAACCTGAAATTTATCTTTTGGCGAGACATTGTGTAAATATTTTGCAGAGACATCATAAAAATAAAACGTTTCATCGCTAGAGATTGTATTAGATAAGTCGGAGTCTTGAAATACCCGTTTTGTGTATTGATTGTATGTTGGCGTTTTTACAGCATCTGTTAAAGAGCGTCTTGCAGCTATTTGAATGTTACTATTTTTTGAAATTGGTGTTTTAGCAAACCCATCAACACTAATTAAATTTACACCAACACCATAACTAGATTTTTGTTCAATAGAATCGGTTAATTGCATATCGATTACGCTAGATACGCCATCGCCATATTTAGCGCTGCTACCATTTTTTGTAACTTGAATTTTTTCGGTTAAATACGGGTTGAAAGCAGAAATTAAACCAAAAAAGTGTCCAGATTGGTACATTTTAATACCTTCCCAAAGTATTAAGTTTTGGTCGTGCGTACCGCCTCTTACATTAATATTTGAAACGGTTTCGTCGACACTTAAAACACTAGGAAGTGTTTGTATGGTTTGCAAAACATCGGGTTCGGTTAAACCTGGTAGAAGATCAAATTCTTTAGGTTTAATAATAAGATGCCCTTGTTTAGAAATAGAGAGTCCTTTAATTAAATATTTTGTAATAAACACTTCGTCTAATTGCTCTACTTTAGGAGGGTTTGTTTGTGGTTTTGTAATAACAACAAATCTATTGTTTAAAGTTTCAAACTGTAAGTGCGTGTGTTTTTCTAAAATACGTAAAGCTTCCTCTAGAGAAAGAGTGTTGTTAGGTAATGGACTTGAAATATTTTTTATATGATTATCGGCATAAGAAAAGCTAACGTTATAACGCGATTCAAGTCGTTTTAAAATAGTTGTAAGTGGTTGCTGTTCTTGCTGAATAGTTTGTGAAATGATTTCAAAAGTATTCAGAAAACATAAAATTAAAACAAGAAATAAGGCTTTTCTATTATTCACGTTTTAATACAATTGTATCTTTAGTTTTGCTGTAAGATAAATGCATAGGTAGTGTTATAGATTTTAAGGCAACTTCTAAATTGTTGTGTGTAAAACTACCTGTAAATAACATTTTTGTATCTACCTTATCAGTAACAAATGTTACTTGGTATTGGCGTTCAAATTCTGCAATAACATACTTAAATGGAACACTCTTAAATGCACTTTCGTTATTTAACCATTGTGGTGTTTTAACGGTTTCTTTTCCAGTAGTAACTTGTTTTCCATCACGTATTAAAAATCTATGTCCAGGAAGCAATTTTGTGTTTTTAGATTGGTATGTAACGCTAACCAAACCTTCGTAACAAGTGACTTCAAAAAAGTTGTCATGTTGTTTTACGTTAAATTGTGTGCCTAAAACTGTTACGGTTCCTAAATCTGTAATAACATTAAATTTAGAGCCTTTGGCTACTTTAAAAAATGCTTCGCCTTGTAGCATGACATCACGATTATCCTTCCACGAATGTTTGTTGTAGGTTAAGGTAGATTGGGCGTTTAAAGTTACCTCAGAATTATCAGGAAGGTTAATTTCATTTTTTTGAGCGATATGTGTTTTAGTTGTTGTGTCTTGTGTTGTGGTGTAGTAATAAACACAAAAACCAATGGCTAATAAAGCTGCAATACGTAACAAAGGTTTATACCATTGGCGTTTTTGATTGGTGGAATTAATGCTATTTAATGTCGATTCTAGCGCATTTTCGGTATGGAAGTCAGGGGCTTTAAAATGTTTTAAAGCATGAGATAGTTGGGTTAATTCGGCAAAATCCTCACGCTGTTTAAATGCTTGAAGTTCTTCCTGGGTTAACTTGTGATTAAGCCATTTTTTTAATAAATCGTCTTTTTCCATAATCTATGTAACACTTATATAACAGTTCGGGTTTAATTTTTCCTACCCTTAATATGTCTTTTTTAAAATTTATAACTCATCAATGTCTTTACGTAGTTTTTTTAAGGCGCCATAAATACGCTTTTCAACAGCTTTTGTCGAGATATCTAAAAGAGTTGCAATCTCTTTAAAGGTTTTTCCATCAATTCTATTAAGCATAAAAGCTACTCGTTGGGATTCGGTTAATTTAGAGATAGCTGTTTCTAATTTGTTTAAGTATTCTTTTTCCTGAAGTAAAAATTCAGGAGATTCATTGGTATGAGATTTTGGTTTTGTTTGTTGATGTTTCCATACTATTTTTTGATGAGCAGCCTCATTAAGCATTAAATTATTAGCCACGGTAAATAAAAAGCTCTTGGCTTTTTGGGGCGATACTTTAGCACAATTTTGCCACAGTTTAATAAAAGCCTCTTGTACTTTGTCTTGAGGATTTAAATGGCTGCCAAACTTGTAATACAAGAAGTTGTGAAGGTTTTCGGCATGCGTTTTAAACAGTTTAGAAAACAGGGGTTCATTGCAAATATTATCGTTTAAATTGTTGGGCATTTTAGTTTTTTAGAAGTATAAATGTAAAAAAAAATGACTACCATGGTAGGAGATTTTAGCTTTTGTCTGTTTCATTAACAAACAATGTTTAATTAAAATACCAGCTATGAAACCAAATTTTAAGTACTTGTTTATTTTGGCATTTATCACATTATTTTTTGTGTCCTGTCAAGATGAAGAAACCGAAATTAACAATCCAACACCAGAGGAAGTTGTAGCTCCTAATTCCTCTTTAGCAAGTTTAATGCGCTCAACAGTAGCTTTTGATGGTTCTTTTGATGATATTTTAGATAACGCTAATTGTATAGGTGTTAATTTGCCTGTTACCGTTACAGCGAACAATACAACAATAGTTATTGAAACTATAGACGATTTAGAGCTTATCGAAGATATTTTTAACGCTTTTAATGATGATGAGGATGTTCTAGAATTTTTATTTCCTATAACTATTACGCTAAACGATTATACCGAAGTTGTTGTAGAAAATGAAGAAGAATTAGATGCTTTTGTAAATAATTGCGTTAACGAGCCCGATGTTATAGAATGTGTAGACTTTGTTTATCCCATTGTATTTTCTATTTATAATACCGATTTTCAAGTTATTGATACTGTAGAAATTCAAAGTGATTTTGAATTATACGTATTCTTAGAAAATTTAGATGGAGATGAAGGTGCTGTATTAGCTAGCTTAAATTTCCCTGTGTCGTTAATATATGCCAATGGTGATACCGTTGAGGTAACAAGCAATCAAGAATTGGAAAATGCTATTAATAGTGCCGAAGAAGATTGTAATTATGTAGACTGCCAAGCAGAAGATATAGCAGTTAATTTACAAGAATGCCAATGGGTTATTACGTCGTTTAATGGCGATGATAATTTTATCCAGTACGACTTACATTTTAATGCCAATGGCGAACTTCAAATTACTCATGGAGACACTACCGAATTTATAGGAGGTGAATGGCAAGTAACAACCGAAGAAAATGTTGTTTTAACACTTTCAAACTTAACGGCTTTTTCAGGAGACTTAGGCGGCGATTGGTTAGTTCAAAACTGTGAATCTAATCAGCTTGTCCTTACACAGGAGTTTGAAAATCAAACCGTAGAAGTTATTATGGAGCAGGATTGCGAAACCGTAGAAACACCATTTAATTGTTTTGAAAATACAACCATAACAGCTTGCGATTATGATAATGATGGATTTGCAACATTTGAAATGGAAACACAAATTTTAGGCAATGTTGTTTGTAATGTAGATTTTGTAGCTTCATTTCATGTTTCTCAAACCAATGCCGAAGCTAATATTAATGCTATTGTAGCACCAAATGCGTATACCAACACGTCAAATCCGCAAACTATTTATTTAAGAATAGAAGCAAACGATGGTAATTTCCAAATTTTTGAAATAGAATTAATAGTTGAAGACTGTAGTTCAAACTGTACAGAAGCAGATATTGATGCCTACCTGCAAGGATGCAATTGGAATGTAGTTAATTTTAATGGCGATGATCATTTAATGGCCTACGAAATAGATTTCTCATCAAGCACAGAGGCAATTATTACAGGAAATGGTATAACAACAACAATGTACTGGTCGTCTTATCAAGCAGCAGAAGGTGTTGTGGTAGAGTTTTCAAATGTTGCTGCTCCTAATATACAAGCTATAACAGGAAGTTGGTTAGTTGTAGCTTGCGAAGAAGGTAGGTTAGAGTTTGAATCTCTTGATAGTGCAAATACCATGGTTATGGAATGTCATTATTACACTCCAGAAGAGTTATTAACCACTTTAAGCGCATGCCAGTGGGAAGTGTATAGCTTTCAGGTTGAAAATGTAGATCAAACATCAGATTACAATGACGTCTTATTCTCATTCTTTGAAAACGATTTCGCCCTTGCCGAAGTTGGCGCTAACACCATTAACTATGGAAATATAGAAGCAGAGTCTGTTAATGGAGGTACAGAGTTGTCAGCATTTTTATCTATCAATGGAACGATTTCTAGTTTAGGCGGATACTACTCAGTACTTTCCATCACTGAAGATGAGGTTACGCTTATGACTGCGCAACCAAAACGTTTAATTTTAAGAAAAACCTGTACAAACGATAATCAAGATGGCGATACTACTCAAATAAAAGATTGGTTATACGATGGTAATTGGGAAGTAACATATTCTACCATGGAAAATGCAGAAAACTCTCAAGATTATGATGGGGTTGTGTTTAATTTTCAAAGTAATGCTACGTTGTTAGGCGATAATGGTAGTTGGATAGCAGAGTTAGACTACGATGTACTTAGAGATAATGAAGGGAATTTAAGGTTTGTAATTAATTATTTAGGACAATTCCCTTACTGGCAAATGGATGACGATTGGTATATTACCAGTGTCAACAGTACACAAATAGAATTACATGCTGTAAACGATGTAAACAATACCGATTTCGTGCTAATATTTGAAAAAATGTAAAACATTAAAACATAGAAAGAGAAAAATTTAAGTTATTAAACTGGGAGAAAACCATTCTAAAAATGTTTTCTCTCAGTTTTTGTGTATATAATTAATCACTACGCTTTATAAATACACGACAAATCCTTAAATTTGCAAACTTTAAAACAGATGACAGATTATGTTTAATAATTTAAGTGAAAAGTTAGATAAAGCGTTACACGTATTAAAAGGTCATGGTAGTATTACCGAAGTTAATGTTGCCGAAACCTTAAAAGAAGTAAGACGTGCGCTTTTAGATGCCGATGTTAACTTTAAAATAGCCAAAAATTTTACCAATACCGTTAAAGAAAAAGCGTTAGGCCAAGATGTATTAACCACCTTACAGCCAGGGCAATTAATGGTTAAAATCGTTAAGGACGAACTAACCCAGTTAATGGGTGGCGACGCCGAAGGTATTAACCTGTCTGGCAACCCAAGTATTATTTTAATGTCTGGTTTGCAGGGGTCTGGTAAAACAACCTTCTCTGGTAAATTGGCCAACTACCTAAAAAGCAAAAAAACAAAAAAGCCGTTATTGGTTGCTTGCGACGTGTACCGTCCGGCAGCGATAGACCAGTTACACGTAGTGGGAGACCAAATAGGTGTAGAGGTTTTTAGCGATAGAGGCAATCAAGATCCCGTGGCCATTGCTCAGGCAGGTATTGCCCACGCCAAAGCCAACGGGCATAATGTGGTTATTATAGATACTGCAGGTCGTTTAGCTGTTGATGAAGCGATGATGACAGAAATCTCGAACATCCATAAAGCCATTCAGCCACAAGAAACCCTGTTTGTGGTCGATGCAATGACTGGTCAAGATGCGGTTAATACCGCCAAAGCCTTTAACGATGTCTTGAATTTTGATGGGGTTATTTTAACCAAGTTAGATGGTGATACACGTGGTGGAGCTGCAATTTCCATTAAATCTGTAGTTAATAAACCCATTAAGTTTATTGGTACGGGCGAAAAAATGGAAGCCATCGATGTGTTTTACCCTTCGCGTATGGCCGATCGTATTTTGGGCATGGGAGACGTGGTGTCTTTAGTAGAAAGAGCCCAAGAACAGTACGATGAGAAAGAAGCCAGAAAACTTCAAAAGAAAATCGCCAAAAACCAATTTGGATTTGATGACTTCTTGAACCAGATTCAGCAAATCAAGAAAATGGGTAACATGAAGGATTTGATAGGAATGATTCCTGGCGCAGGAAAAATGATGAAAGATATCGATATAGACGACGATGCCTTTAAACATATAGAAGCCATTATTCATTCTATGACGCCAAGCGAGCGTACCACCCCAAAAATTCTTAATGCCAGCCGTAAAAAGCGTGTGGCAAAAGGATCGGGAACTTCTGTTCAAGAGGTAAACCAACTGCTCAAACAATTTGACCAAATGAGCAAGATGATGAAAATGATGCAAGGCGGAAAAGGAAAGGCCATGATGCAGGCCATGAAAAACATGAGATAGTTTCTAGTTTTTAGTAACAGTCTCAGTTTACAGCTTAAAAGAAAATATAGTAAGCAGAATTGGTAAATTGAAGAAATGGATTTTAAAGAGTTGTTAGCTTACCAAAAGGCTTTCGATTTGTCGATGGTTATTTTTGAGATGTCTAAATCTTTTCCTAAAGAAGAAACCTATTCTTTAACCGACCAGATTAGAAGAAGTTCACGTTCGGTTTGTGCCAATATTTCAGAAGCTTACAGAAAAAGAAGATATATAAAGCATTTTATAAGTAAGTTAACTGATGCTGATGGCGAAAATTCTGAAACGAATACTTGGTTAGACTTTGCATTACATTGTAAATACATATCACTTGAAGCGTACTCAATTTGTAAAAATCAAAACGAAGAAATAGGAAAATTAATAAACTATATGATTCATAACCCTGAAAAATTTGGAGTGAAAATTCAATAGTTTATTTAAACAACTGAAACCTGCGACTGAAAACTAAATAACCATGATTTTATTAGACGGAAAAAAAACAAGTAACGACATTAAAAACGAAATTGCTGCCGAGGTTCAGAAAATGAAGGGCAGAGGTGAGAAAGTGCCGCATTTAGCAGCCATTTTGGTAGGTAACGATGGGGCAAGCTTAACATACGTAGGCAGTAAAGTAAAAGCCTGCGAGCGTGTTGGGTTTGAGTCGACTTTGGTAAGAATGTCTAATACAACCAGCGAAATAGAATTGTTGGATAAAATTGATGAGCTTAACAACGATCCAGATATCGATGGGTTTATAGTGCAGTTGCCTTTACCAAGACAAATAGACACCCAAAAAGTGCTTTTGGCTGTAAATCCAGATAAGGATGTCGATGGGTTTCACCCAACAAATTTTGGGAAAATGGCATTGGATATGAGTACCTTTATTCCCGCAACTCCTTTTGGTATTTTAGAATTGTTGGATAGATACGGTGTAGAAACAAAAGGAAAGCACACCGTGGTTATTGGCCGTAGCCATATTGTTGGTCGCCCAATGAGCATTCTTATGGGAAGAAAAGGATTCCCAGGAAACTCTACCGTAACATTAACACACAGCCATACTAAGAACATTACACAAATTACTTCGCAAGCCGATATTATTATTACAGCTTTAGGCGTGCCAGGATTCCTAAAAGCCGAAATGGTTAAGGATGATGCCGTGATTATTGATGTAGGCATTACACGCGTTACAGACGATAGCTTACCAAAAGGCTATAAAATTACAGGTGATGTAGATTTTGAAAACGTGAGTAAGAAAGCTAGTTTTATTACTCCGGTACCTGGTGGCGTTGGCCCGATGACTATTGCCATGCTGCTAAAAAACACCTTGTTGGCTAGAGAACGTAATATGAACAACAGAAAATAAGGAAAACCGTCCTTATTGAGACCTTCTTGGCCTTGTTTTGGGCTGGAAGGTTTTTGTCGAGCTTTCTAAAAGTGCCTTAAGGGTGCTTAATTCCTCTTGGGTAAGCGGTCTATGTGTGCCAACAGGAACATCTAGCTTAATGTTCATAATGCGAGTTCGTTTTAAGGTTTGCACCTCATAATTCAAATACTCGCACATACGCCTAATTTGGCGATTAAGCCCTTGGGTTAAGATAATCTTAAAGGTAAACGTATCTAATTTTTCAACCTCACATTTTTTGGTTACCGTATCTAAAATGGGCACACCTTGGCTCATCCTTTCAATAAAGGTTTGCGAAATGGGCTTGTCTACCGTAACAATATATTCCTTGTCGTGGTTGTTGCTCGCCCTGAGAATTTTGTTTACAATATCACCATCATCAGTAAGAAGAATAAGGCCTTCGCTAGGCTTGTCTAGCCTTCCAATAGGGAAAATACGTTTGTGGTAGTTAATGTAATCTATAATGTTATCTTTTTCAACTCTGGTATCGGTTGTGCAAACAATTCCCACCGGCTTGTTAAATGCCAAGTAGGTAAACGATGCTTTGGTGTTTTCAATCACTTTTCCGTCAACGGCAACCACATCATCTGTACTTATTTTAGTTCCCATTTCGGGTACTTTTCCATTAATGGTTACGCGTCCGGCATCTATCAGCTTGTCGGCTTCGCGTCTAGAGCAATAGCCAACTTCACTTAAATACTTATTAATGCGTTTTAAATTCTCTGCCATACTGCAAAAATAAGACTAGTTTTCTAAAAACTCACATATGTGCTTATTAATACTGTGGTCCCTTAACGCATGCCCAAATCCTTCGGTGGTTATTAGGGCACTTTTTTTAAAATGTGTCTTAATTAAAACGGCGTCTTCATAGGGGATAACATGATCGTTCTTGTCGTGAATAATAAGCCCTTCGGAAGTGATGTTTTTAAGCTGTTTTGCTGTTGAAAAGTCTTCTGGAGAAGAACCGTACCGGGCTATAATAGTAGATGTAATTTGTTTTGTTGTGCGTTGGTTGTACCCCAATACTTGGGTGTAGCGATCCAGAATGTTTTTAAACTCTGAAGGCGAGCCCAGCAAAACAATTTTTTTAATAAAAGGGTTTTGGTATTTGTTTTGGGAAAAAATAGTAGACATGCCCCCAACAGAATGCCCAATAACAACAGCGGGATTAAACCGTTGGGCAACAACTTGGATAAACTCGGCATAGAGCAAGGCATTAAATCTATTGCCTCCAGAATGCCCATGGGCTGGTGCATCTAGAGCAACAATGTTGAAATTTTGTTGTTTTAGTGCCAAAATAAGGTTTTTCCAGCGCGACGAATTGCTTTCCCAGCCATGAACCAAAAGAACCGTGTCTTTTTGGCCTAACCAACGGTAGCTCATAATAGGGGTGTTTTTATAGAAAAACTCTTCCCTAAAAGCGGTGGCTAAAAAATCTGACTGGTCTTTGGTTACGTGCCCTTTAAAGGGTTTGGTAAACAAAAAAATGGCTATTCTGGCAGAAGCTTTAGGAGAAATAAAACTGATAAGGTTTACAGACAACCCTATAATTTTTTGAAGAATAATCATAAAAAAGGTTACTCTCTATTTACGGTTTCCATATTAAAAGCGGGTTGGCAAATAGAAATGTATTCGCAGGGTTCTGTAAAAGGGTTGGCGTATTGCACACGGGTGTGTTTGTTTATTTTAATAGATTCGCCAGCTTTTAAAACCACCTTTTCGTCTTCAATAGTAAATTGTTTTTGGCCTTTTATAATAAAAGTGTACTCGTCGAATTCTGGTGTTTGAAAGGGTTCGCTCCATCCGGGAGGGGCGGTCATGTGGGCAATGCTAATAGCGCTATTGCCATCGCTGGCCAATCCAAAATGCTCTTTTATGGTTTTGCCGTCTGTTGTTGGAACAACAAAGGGCTGGGTTTGTTTGGTGTATTTTTTCATTTTTTCTCTAAAGGTTTGCGCTTAATCATGCCGCCTTTAAGGTCTTTAACTTGCCCCATAATTATAAACGCTTTATTGTCTATTTTATCAATTTCGGTGTGCAGTTTGGCAAGTTCTAGTCGGGTTACAACGGTATAGATAATATCTTTGTCGTAGCTTTTTCCGTTGCTGCCATAGCCACCTTTTCCGGCATAAATGGTACAAGCACGCCTAAGTTTTTCAATAATCATAAGCTTTATGGCTTCGTGCTCTTTAGAAATAATGGTAACCCCCACATATTCTTCAACGCCATCTACAACAAAATCTACAGTTTTTGCTGCCGCCAGATAGGTTAAAATGGCATAAAGGGCTATTTCAATAGAAAGGATATAAGCACCAAACGAAAAGATAATAATGTTAATAAGCAATAACACATCACCAACGGTTAAAGAGAGCTTTCGGCTTAGGTAAATGGCCAAAACTTCTGTGCCATCAATAACACTACCGCCCCTCATGGACATGCCAATACCCAGGCCAAGAAAAAACCCGCCAAAAACTGCGATAAGCAACTTGTCGTCGGTAATGGTGGGGTAGTCTACATAGTGCACTACAAACCCTAGAAGGGCAATGGCCATAATGCTTTTTAGGGCAAATTTTAAACTGAAGGTTTTAGCGCCCAAGATTAAAAACGGAATGTTAACTAAAATAAGCAAAAAGCTTAATTCTATTGACGTGATGTTTTCTAACAACAGCGAAATACCCGTTGCACCACCATCGATAAACCGATTTGGTAGGAGGAAACCTTTTAGGCCAAAGCCAGCAGAAAACACCCCAATAATTATAAAAAGTGCCTCTTTAAAAGCGTGTGACACCTCTACCTTAAGCGACTTTACAGCTGGTGCCAGTTGTTTTTTGGTAATAGGCGCGGTGGGCGTCTCTGCTTTTAGCCGTTTTCGGGCAATGTCTGTTAATATTTTAGAAAAAAATGGGTTCATCTGTTTACCAGCCTATCATAAAGTATTTAATTTTTGCTTGTCCCGGGATTTGAATGGCTTCAATTTTTGCCGAAGCATCAAACTGTAACTCCGCGGGCAGTTCTTTTTTATCAATAGTAAAAAAGGCGTTAATATCGTTTACAAAAACAACAACATTTCTTAGGGTGTTTTGAATGTTGGAAATCTTGTAGTTGTTTTGAATGTCTGCAAAGGTACTGTTAATGGTTAGACCTTTTTTAGTTTTAAACTTAGAATCCATAATTTTTATTGTCCCTATGGTCGATGTGGAATCGTTAAGTTTTTTTGGCGTTAACGCTAAAAGCTCTTGGTTGTTAGTATTGAAAATAGTAATTGGCGAATCGGTTTTTAAAAAGGCATCTTCTGGAGAGCTTTTAACAATCGAATCTTTTGGAAATGCCATTTTTAAATCCTTTACCAAGGTAGAGTCTGTAAGTAAGCCAATGTTCTGTTTTTCAATTAAAAACGGATCTTGTTCTTTTTTGCAGCTTACAGCTGTTACGGCTATGGCCAAAACGGTTAAAAGGGGTTTTTTCATAATAGGTTTTTGTGTTTTTTTATTTTAGCATTTTTCCAAGAATACCCAAAACACTGCGTATAACAGTTGGGCTGCTTAATACTTTTACAATGGGGTTTTGTCTTGAACTCGACCTTGATGCCGATTTTCTAGATGCTGCTTTTTCCAGCTTCTCTTTTTCTTCTTGGGCTTTTCTTTTGGCTTCTTCGGCTTCGGCCTGTTCTATTTTGTCGTTTAAGAGCTCGTAGGCACTCTCCCTATCGATGGTTTCGTTGTATTTTTCAATCAATTCGGAAGTGTGCAACAAATCTTTCAGTTCGCTATCGGTTAAGATATCCATACGGCTCATGGGAGCGCGCATCATGGTGGCGGCCAAAGGGGTTGGTCGTCCTTTTTCATTTAAAGCAGAAACAAGGGCTTCTCCTGTACCTAGAGCGGTTAGCACTTCGGCGGTGTTGTAATAATCGGTGTCTGGGTAGTTTTGTGCTGTAAGCTTGATGGCTTTTCGGTCCTTGGCCGTAAAGGCGCGTAAGGCATGTTGCACTTTTAAGCCCAATTGCCCTAAAACGGCCTCGGGGACATCGGTGGGGTTTTGAGTCACAAAATAAAGCCCCACACCTTTACTTCTAATAAGCTTTACAATGCTTTCTATTTGGTCCAGTAAGGCATCGGAAGCTTCATTAAAAATTAAATGGGCTTCATCTATAAACAAAACCAATTTGGGTTTTTCGGTATCGCCTTGCTCTGGGAAGGTAGCGTATATTTCGGCCAACAAACTCAACATAAACGTAGAGAATAGTTTGGGTCTGTCCTGTATGTCGGTAAGCCTAATAATGTTTATAAAGGCCTGTCCGGTATCGTCCAAGCGTAGTAAATCCTGTACGTCGAAGGATTTTTCACCAAAAAACAAGTCGCCTCCTTGTTGTTCAATTTCAATAATCTTTCTTAAGATGGCTCCCGTCGATGCGGTTGAAATCCTGCCATAGGCGTTTTGAAATTCTGCCTTGCCTTCGTTGGTAGCGTATTGCAGTATTTTTTTAAAATCCTTAAGGTCCAGCAATGGCAGCTTGTTGTCGTCGCAATATTTAAAGATGACCGAGATAATACCTGCTTGGGTTTCGGTAACATCTAAAATTCTAGAGAGTAACACGGGGCCAAACTCACTAACGGTAGCGCGTAGCCTAACACCTTCCTGTTCAGAAAGGGTCATGATTTCCACAGGAAATTTCTTGGCCTCGAAAGGGAGTCCAATTAGGCTGTGGCGCTCATCAATTTTTTCATGGCCAGGGCTAGGTTTTGCCAATCCACTTAAATCACCTTTTATATCCATAAGCAATACAGGAATGCCTTTTTCGCTTAAATTCTCGGCAAGCACTTGTAGGGTTTTGGTTTTTCCCGTTCCTGTTGCACCTGCAATCAAGCCGTGGCGGTTCATGGTTTTTAGCGGTATGTTTACAAAGGCGTTGTTTATGGTTTTGCCGTCTAACATGGCAGCTCCCAACGTAATGTAATCGCCTTTGTGGGTGTTGCCTTGGGTAATGTGTTGTAAAAATTCGTCTGATTTGCTCATTGCATGGGAAAATTTTGATAAAAGTACTACATTTTGTGTAAGTATAAAACGAGCAGCAAATAAGAAAACGACTTTTACAGGATATTTTAAAGGCTTTAAGCGGTAGCTTCTTGTTGATTGATTATCTTTGCCCTAATGAAAAAAGATGTACAAGAAATGGTGGATAGGGGCGAAATGCTTCCGTTAATGGAAGAGTTTTACACCATCCAAGGCGAGGGCTTTCACAAAGGAACTGCAGCTTACTTTATTCGTGTTGGCGGCTGTGATGTGGGCTGCCATTGGTGCGATGTAAAAGAGAGTTGGAATGCCGAAATCCATCCGCCAACATTAACGTCAGAAATTGTAGAAAACGCTCGTAAATACAGCGATACTATTGTGGTTACTGGAGGCGAGCCATTAACTTGGGATATGGGGCCGTTAACCAACCGGCTAAAAGCTAACGGGTTAAATGTTCATATTGAAACTTCTGGCGCTTACCCGTTAACGGGAACGTGGGACTGGATTTGCTTGTCACCAAAAAAAATGAAGCTACCTACAGACGAAGTGTATGCCAAAGCAAATGAATTAAAGGTTATTGTTTATAATAAAGATGATTTTCGTTTTGCCGAAGAACAAGCAGCCAAAGTAGGTGATGCTTGTATTTTATACCTCCAGCCAGAATGGAGCAAGCGAGATAAGGTCGTGCCGCTTATTGTAGATTATGTAATGGCTAACCCCAAATGGAAAGTTTCCTTGCAAACACACAAGTATTTAAACATACCTTAAAAAAAAGCCTTGGTTATTGCCAAGGCTTTTTTTAAAAGGTGTTAAGAACAATTTACTCTGAAATAGGAATGGCTAAGCGCAGGGTTTCCCAGCCTAGGTGCATGGTGCCCTCATCGTCAAAAGCAATGGAGAACGACTCTAAGGTATCTTGGCTTTTGTTCACTTGTGCCAATACTCTTGCAACATCCTTGTTTTTATTGTAGCTGTAAGCGCCCCAAACATCAACTTCGGCATTAAGAATGATGGTCCATGTTTCTTTTTCGGGGATGGTAAAAAGCGTGTAGGTGCCGGCTTTAACGGGTTTTCCGCCAAAGGTAACATCCTTAAAAAAAGTAATTTCTGTAGCTTCGTTGGCGCCAGTACGCCAAACCTTGCCGTTGGGAGCTAAAGATTCTATTGGCCGGCCTTTTAATTGTGGCCTGCTGTAAATAACCTTGACTAGTTTTTTTGAAATTCTATGGCTGCTGGGGTATGTTGCCGCATCCATAGGGCTTACATCAAGTGGTTTAAAATTTTGTCCAACAAGTGTGAAGGAGGTTAAAAACGCAGCGATTAAAAAAGAAGTTGAAAAGGCTTTGGGTAATGTCATGGCTAAGTTTTTTTAGATGAATTTGAATGAGTTTTAAAATTTTATTTTTTGCTTTTGCTATAAAAACGCATTATTCCTTAATAAATTTTAAGGAGGTCCTTTGAAAATTGTTGTGGAAATTGACAAAATACATGCCAGACGATAGGTTATCCACATTAAACGTATAAGTTTTGGTGGTTCCGCCTAGCACATTAACTACCCTTGCGAGTTCTTCTATGTATTGTCCGTTGGCGTTATAGAGTTCAATTAGGGCGTTGTCGCTGTCGGGAAATGTAATAGTGAGTTCTAAATGGGATTTAACAGGGTTTTTGTTAAGCGAAATGTTAAGAGGGTTGGGTGTTGGGTGTGTTTGGTTTTCGGTACTTAGGGTTTCTTCGGTAAATTTGTATATAGTGGCACCCGATGCATAAGCTAGCTCCTGATTGAGAATAAAAATACGATTTAAGTTAGCGCCCACATTTATATTAGTCCAGGTTTGGCCGCCATTATCGGTTTGGTGGAAGCCTGTGTTGTGGCCACCCATCCATCCGGTGTTCTCGTTTATAAAACCAACAGCTTGTATGTTGGTTTCGGGGGCGTTAAAGCTTTGCCAGCTGTTACCATCATCTAACGATTTTATAAGTTTTCCTAGGTTTGGTGCTACCGATGAGACTGCGCCAAAAATAATGTTGCTGTCTTCCAGTAGTTGAAGTTTCCAGACATATTCACCGGGAATGTTGGTGTTGTAAATTTCGGTCCAGCTAAGACCGCCATCGGTAGTTTTTAAAATACAGCCGCCATTTTGGTTTCTGCCACTGGCATACCCTAGGCTTTCAGATTGAAATAGGAGTTCGACCAAGGCCGTAGCATGGGCAGACATGTCGGTAAATTGCCAGTTTTCGCCACTGTCTGAAGATTTTATAATGTAGGCAGGGGTAAAATAGGCTCCACAACCATAAATGGTTGATGGTCCCACCGCATCTAAACCGCAAATGGCCTGTGGGTTTGGAGAAATAGCAACTTCAGTCCAAGTATCTCCACCGTCAACTGTTTTAAAAAACGTGCCGTTAAGAGTGCCTAAAAAACCAATGTTGGCATTTAAAAATTCAATGTTCCTAAAATAATAATTCCCATCTAGGTTGTTTTCGTTAAGCTGTTCTGTCCAGGTTGTGCCGCCATCAACAGTTTTAAATACCGCGGCATAATAACCGTTAGCAGCCCATCCTGTAGATTCATTAATAAAGAAAACATCATCAAAACGTTGGTTGTTGGTGTTGTTTGCTAAAGGTGTTGCTTGCCAGGTTTGCGAGTGGCAAAACCAAGATAGAAAGTATAGAATTATGCTTAAAAATTTCATATTGTAAAAATAAGGAATAAAATTAATGTCTTATGATTACACATTTTATCATTATGTGTTTTTAATGTTTTAAAATAAATCTATTTTACTCCTTGTTGTTTTTAATTATAATTTTAATTCAAATATTTGCTTAGTAATTAAAATTAAATAATAAAATTATGTGCGGAATTGTATGTGCGTTCGATTTAAAGCAAGAAGTAGGAGAGTTGCGTCCCCAAGTGTTAGAGATGTCAAAAAAAATACGCCATCGTGGCCCCGATTGGAGCGGGATTTTCAATAATGAGAAAGCTATTATGGCTCACGAGCGTTTGGCAATAGTCGATCCGGCCTCTGGAGGGCAGCCATTGTTTTCAGAAGATAAAAAACTGGTGCTTGCAGCCAATGGCGAAATATACAACCATAGGGCACTAAGAACACAGTTAAAAGAAGGGTATTGTTTTCAGACAAAAAGCGATTGCGAAGTTATTTTGGCGCTTTATAAGGAAAGGGGTGTCGGTTTTCTTGATGACTTAAACGGTATTTTTGGCTTTGCTATTTACGATGTCGACAAGGACGAATATTTTGTAGCTCGGGACCACATGGGTATTATTCCATTGTATGTTGGCTGGGATGAACAGGGAACCTTTTTTGTGGCTTCAGAACTCAAGGCATTAGAAGGGTATTGCGTTAAAATAGAGACGTTTCCTCCAGGGCATTACCTGTCAAGCAAAGACGGCGTATTTGTGCCTTGGTACAAGCGCGATTGGGAAGATTACGATGCTGTAAAAAACAATGAGACCAGTATTTTAGAAGTACAACAAGCGCTCGAAGATGCTGTGCATAGGCAATTAATGAGCGATGTGCCTTATGGTGTGTTGCTGTCTGGTGGCTTAGACTCTTCGGTAATTTCGGCCATTGCTAAAAAGTATTCGCAAATGCGTATTGAGACCGATGATAAAACCCAAGCCTGGTGGCCACAGTTACACAGTTTTTCGGTAGGGCTAGAAGGCGCACCAGACTTGGTTGCAGCCCGTAAGGTTGCAGCCCATATTGGCACCATTCATCATGAAATTACATTTACTATTCAAGAAGGGCTAGATGCAGTAAGAGATGTTATCTATCAGTTGGAAACTTACGATGTTACAACGGTTCGCGCCAGTACTCCTATGTATTTAATGGCTCGGGTAATTAAATCGATGGGGATTAAAATGGTACTGTCTGGCGAAGGTGCAGACGAATTGTTTGGTGGGTACCTCTATTTTCATAAAGCGCCAAATGCCAGAGAGTTTCATGAGGAAACCGTTAGAAAATTAAAAAAACTCCACCAATACGATTGCTTACGAGCAAATAAAAGTTTAGCGGCCTGGGGCATTGAAGGGCGTGTTCCGTTTTTAGATAAAGCGTTTATAGATGTTGCTATGCGCATCAATCCGAAAGATAAAATGATAACGCCAGAACGCATGGAAAAATGGGTGGTTCGCAAGGCTTTTGAAGCTTACCTGCCAGAAAGTGTGGCTTGGCGACAAAAAGAACAATTTAGCGATGGCGTGGGCTACAGTTGGATAGATACCTTAAAAGAAGTGGCAGCGGCAGCCGTAACCGATGCAGAACTGGCAAATGCCAAACAGCTGTTTCCGGTGCAACCTCCAACCACCAAAGAAGAGTTTTATTACCGCACTATTTTTGCCGAACACTTTCCTAGCAATACCGCAGCGTTAAGTGTTCCGCAAGAGCCCAGTGTGGCATGCAGTACCAAAATTGCTCTGGAGTGGGACGAAGCCTTTAAAAACCTAAACGATCCAAGTGGTAGGGCCGTTGCAAAAGTGCATGCAGAGGCTTATTAAAACAATATGCGGTGCTAAAAATGAATTCAAAATCTCGCCTGTGCGGGATTTTGTCTTTTTTGGCTATGGTGTGAAATGTTAAAATAATTCAATATCGATTTTAAACCTGTTTTAAGCTTGTTTAAGGCAGTTTAAAGAAATTAACAATTGTTGATAAATTTTAACTTAAGGCGCTTAAAAGCTTTAATAAAGCCTTAAAGTTTTGTATATTTGAAAGTGGTAGAACAAATGCACAAAAAGTGCATTTTTTTATGGCATAACCTTAAAAAATAATCAAAAGAAAATATATGAGCGAAGAAGCTAAAAAACAGTATTCCGCCGATAGTATTCAGGCCCTAGAAGGGATTGAACACGTGCGCATGCGTCCGTCGATGTATATTGGAGATGTGGGAACCAGAGGATTGCACCACCTGGTATATGAAGTTGTGGATAACTCGATTGATGAAGCATTAGCTGGACATTGCGACACCATTAAAGTAACCATTAACGAAGATAACTCCATCACCACCGAAGATAACGGGCGTGGTATTCCTGTAGATATCCATAAAAAAGAAGGCGTTTCTGCACTTCAGGTGGTTATGACCAAGATTGGTGCCGGAGGAAAATTCGACAAGGATTCTTACAAGGTTTCCGGTGGTTTGCACGGGGTAGGGGTAAGCTGTGTTAACGCGTTATCTACCCATTTAAGAGCAACGGTTTATAGAGATGGAAAAATATGGGAGCAGGAGTACGAAAGAGGAAAAGCTCTTTATCCTGTTAAAGCCATAGGTGATACCGATTTAAGAGGAACCGTGGTGACCTTTAAACCAGATCCAGATATTTTTCAGCAAACCCTAGAGTATAGCTACGATACGTTAGCGAGCAGAATGCGGGAGTTGGCTTATTTGAACAAAGGCATTACCATTGTACTTACCGATAAACGCCACAAAACCGAAGCTGGTGAGTTTGAAGGGGAAGTTTTTCATTCGGAAAATGGCTTAAAGGAATTTGTTCAGTTTTTAGATGGCAATCGTGAGCCTTTAATTAAAAAAGTGATTGCTTTTGAAGGTGAGAAAAACGATATTCCAGTAGAAGTGGCCATGGTTTACAACACCTCGTATGCCGAAAATCTTCACTCTTACGTAAACAATATTAATACCCACGAAGGGGGAACGCATTTAACAGGATTCCGTCGAGGGTTAACACATACCTTAAAAAAATATGCCGACGAGTCTGGCATGTTGGATAAACTTAAATTCGATATTTCTGGCGATGATTTCCGCGAAGGATTAACAGCCATTGTATCGGTAAAAGTAGCAGAGCCACAATTTGAAGGGCAAACCAAAACCAAACTAGGTAACCGCGAAGTATCGGCCTCTGTTAGCCAAGCGGTTTCAGAAATGCTTACCGATTATTTAGAAGAACACCCAGACGATGCGAAAACCATTGTTCAGAAAGTAATTCTAGCAGCTCAGGCACGCCACGCCGCACAGAAAGCCCGTGAAATGGTTCAGCGTAAAACGGTTATGAGCATAGGAGGCTTGCCAGGGAAGTTAAGTGACTGTTCAGAACAAGACCCGGCCCAGTGCGAAGTGTTTTTGGTAGAGGGTGATTCGGCAGGTGGAACCGCCAAACAAGGTCGTGACCGAAAGTTTCAGGCCATTCTACCCTTACGAGGTAAAATCCTGAACGTAGAAAAAGCCATGTCACACAAGGTTTTTGAAAATGAAGAAATCAAGAACATCTTTACCGCATTAGGAGTAACCATCGGGACCGAAGAAGATAGTAAGGCACTTAACCTGTCTAAATTACGTTACCATAAAATTGTAATTATGTGTGATGCCGATATCGATGGTAGCCATATTGCCACTTTAATCCTAACGTTCTTCTTCCGCTACATGAAAGAACTTATCGAAAATGGCCATGTGTATATTGCCACACCACCATTGTATTTGGTTAAGAAAGGGAATAAAAAACGATATGCTTGGAATGATAAAGAACGTGACGGCATTGCCGAGGAATTTGGCGGAAGTGTAAGTGTGCAACGATACAAAGGTCTTGGAGAGATGAACGCCGAGCAACTTTGGGACACAACCATGAACCCCGAGTTTAGAACCCTACGTCAAGTAAATATAGACAATGGTAGCGAGGCCGATAGAATCTTTTCAATGCTAATGGGCGATGAGGTACCACCGCGTAGAGATTTTATTGAAAAGAATGCCGTTTATGCCAATATAGATGTGTAATTAAATTGCGGCTGTTCTTCACTTAAAAAGGAATCTAAAAACAGCGCATGACAATTTTTAAACTAAAACTAATAAAAACACCTTTGCAATCTGCAAAGGTGTTTTTCGTTTAATAAATATGTGCTACTTTTAAAATTAAAAACAACAACCTACTTATATATGAATAGCATAAAAACAACTTTTGCAGTCTTTTTAATGGGCTTAACAGGGTTTGCCCAAGAAAACATAAACGACTTAATGGCCGCAGGCATTAACGACGCCAAAACATTTACTTCGCATTACATAGCGCCCGCTAGCGATGGTTTAGGGTATGGCATTAACAACGGCTGGTTTAATAGCGGGAAGGCCTTAAAACGATTTGGCTTTGAAATTTCTGTTATAGGCAATGCCATTTTTATAAAAGACAAGCATAAATCGTTTACCATGCAGGCATCCGATTATGAAAACGTGCGGTTTTCCGATGGCAGTACATCCAAGCAGGTAGCCACGGCCTTGGGGCATAACGATCCAGGCATTAGCGTGGTTATAACTTACGACGACCCCATTTTTGGGCAGCAAGAAACCACTCTAACCCTGCCAACAGGCTTGGGAGCTACGTCTGTTAATTTCATTCCTACGGCCTTTGTTCAAGCAGCGTTCTCACCGTTTAAAGGCACGCAGATAAAAGGGCGGTTTTTTCCAAAAACCAATGTAGAAGATGCTAAAGTAAGCTTGTATGGGGTGGGGCTACAACAAGAATTCACTACCTTTTTACCAGCCGACAAGCTGTTTCCTGTAGCCATTTCGGGCTTAATTGCTTACACGCACTTAGATGGCGCATACGATTTCACCGACACCGAAATAGTGGCTGGGAGCAAACAGCGTATAGAAACCGATGTTAATACATGGTTGTTTGAAATGATTGTGTCAACAAAACTAAAGGTTATTAATGTTTATGGCGGTTTGGGGTATATGACAGGAACAACAACCTCCGATTTGTTGGGAAGCTATGTGGTGTCTGACGGCGTGTTGTTTTCCCAAGAAATAAAGGATCCGTTTTCTATAGAGAAAGATGTGTCTGGTGTGCGTGCAACACTTGGCGCCAATCTTAAACTAGGCTTTTTTGGGCTAAACCTAGATTATACCCTGGCAGCGTTTAATAGTGCGGTATTGGGACTTAATGTTTCATTTTAGGGCCATAGCTTAGGTTAAAACAGTAAAAGTGTAGGATTTAGTCCTGCGCTTTTTTATTTACAGCATAATAATTCGTATTTTCGCTGTCTTGAAAATCAACACAAAATAATTTAAAATTTTAATAAACAAATGAAAGTAACAGTAGTTGGAGCAGGAGCAGTAGGTGCTAGTTGTGCCGAATATATAGCCATTAAAAACTTTGCATCGGAAGTGGTATTATTGGACATTAAAGAAGGTTTTGCCGAAGGAAAAGCCATGGATTTAATGCAAACCGCTTCGTTAAATGGTTTCGATACTAAAATTACCGGTGTAACAAACGACTATGCCAAAACAGCAGATAGCGATATTTGCGTAATTACATCTGGAATTCCGCGTAAACCAGGCATGACCAGAGAAGAGTTAATAGGCATTAATGCCGGGATTGTTAAAACCGTATCGTCTAGTTTAATTCAACACTCTCCAAATACCATTATAATTGTTGTGAGTAACCCAATGGATACCATGACATATTTGGTGCATAAAACAACCAATTTACCAAAAAACAGAATTATTGGAATGGGCGGTGCGTTAGACTCTGCACGTTTTAAGTACAGATTGGCAGAAGCTCTAGAGGCTCCAATTAGCGATGTAGACGGTATGGTAATTGGTGGTCATAGCGATAAAGGAATGGTGCCATTAACCGCACACGCTACAAGAAACAGCGTTAAGGTAACCGAGTTTTTATCAGACGAGCGCTTAAACCAAGTAAAAGAAGATACCAAAGTAGGTGGGGCAACCTTAACTAAACTACTAGGAACATCGGCTTGGTATGCACCAGGAGCAGCCGTAAGCGGTTTGGTTCAAGCCATTGCCTGCGACCAAAAGAAAATGTATCCGTGTTCGGCCTTATTAGAAGGAGAGTATGGGTTAAACGACCTTTCAATAGGTGTGCCTGTTATTTTAGGACGTAACGGTATTGAGAAAATTGTAGAAATTGAATTAAGCGATGCCGAAAAAGCACATCTAACAGAAAGTGCTGAAGGGGTTAAGAAAACCAATGGTTTATTAGCCTTATAATATTCTAAAAATTAAATAGATATTTATAAGTAAAGACTGTAGAAATACAGTCTTTTTTTTATATTTGGCGCATGAAAGTAAAATGGTACCTTGGTGCTTTATTAATTGTTCTTTCTGTATTAGGATTATCGCAATATAATGGGGCGCATCCTAATCAGGAAATCATATTAAATTTCACAGATGAAAACACAACATCTGATGAAGCCCAACGTGCTATTGTACTGGTAAAAAATCAGCTTCAAAGCATAGGCGCCGCCTCGGTTAAGGTTCATGAGTTAGACAAAGGAACGCTAAAAATAACCTATTACAGCCCTACAGATGTTTCTAGTGTAAAAAATCTGCTGGTAAACGATAAGCATTTAGAAGTAGGCTATGCATCACATTCTAAGCAGCCAAAACCTTTAAATGAAAAAGATTATAAGCTAGAGGTTTACGAGCTTCAAAATAACGATTTAGAAACTTCGGGACTGAATGGAAAATGCATGCTAAGTGCCAAGCAGGATTTTGATCGTTTTCACTCGCCAAAAGTAAACACGCTTTATAAAAAAAATACTCAGGTGGCTGCTGCCAACAACACTTTTAAAGTAGCTTTAAAAGTTTTTAAAGCAGTAGAAGACACCATAGAAAAGACTTCGCAAGATATTCCAGATGTAAGAGCTGGACCAATATGTTAGTAAACTTCTAACATCATTCAAAAAAAAACATCATTACTCAAGTTTAAACTTAAACAAAAACAGTCAAGGTATTTAAGATATTGAATAGTAACTTTGACTTAAAACAATTAAAACATGCAAAATAAAGGATTAGTAAAACTGTTTGCTATTTTGTTTGGTTTGGTAAGTATTTATCAATTATCATTCACATTCAAAGCCAACAGTGTTGAAAACGAAGCGCAAGCGCTCTCAAATGGAGATTTTGAAGCGGAAAGAACCTATCTAGACTCGATTTCCAGCGAGAAAGTATTTAATTTAGGATTTGCCGATTATACATACAATGAAGTTAAGGAAAACGCCATGAACCTTGGCTTGGACCTTAAAGGTGGGGTTAGTGTTATTTTACAAGTATCTGTAAAAGACATCTTAAAAGGTCTTGCCAACTACAGTAAAGACCCTGTGTTTAACAAAGCTTTGGACGATGCTTCCGAGCTTCAAAAAAATAGCCAGAACACCTATTTAGAAGATTTCTTTGTGGCTTTCGATGCCATTAAAGGCGATAAAAAATTGGCAGCACCAGAAATTTTTGCCAACAGAACCTTAAGCGAAGAGATTACTTTCGATATGTCTGATGATGAGGTAAAGCCTATTATCGAAAGAAAAATTGACGAATCTATCGTTTCTGCATTCGAAGTGTTGCGTAAACGTATCGATGAGTTTGGTGTTGTGTCGCCAAGCATTCAACGTTTAGGGAACTCTGGGCGTATTTTAGTAGAACTACCTGGTGTAAAAGATAAAGAACGTGCTATAAAATTATTACAAAGCACAGCACAGTTAGAGTTCTGGGAAGCCTACAAAGGCGAGCAGTTTTTAGGCTTTTTAAACGAAGCCAACGAACTCTTGAAAAATATGGAAGCACAAGAGGAAGCCGCTTCTAATGAAACTGAAGAGTCTGTAGACGATACCGAGCAAACCGAAGATGATAAGATTGCCGACCTGTTAGGAGAAGATCCAGATTCTACAATTGTAGAAAACAACCCTATAGGGAAACTAATACGTGGGTTTGGCTATCAAGGCGGGCCTATTGTAGCACAATTTGCCGTTAAGGATAAAGACCAAGTAGAGGCGTATTTAAACATGCCGCAAGTTAGAGCTTTACTACCAGCAGAACTTCGCGATGTGAAATTTCTTTTTGGTAAGCCAGCAACCGATAGCGAGATTCTAGACCTATATGCTTTAATTGGAAACCGCGATAATGTACCGCCGTTAAGTGGAGCCGTAGTAACAGATGCAAGACAAGAGTACGGACCAACAGGGAAGCCTGTGGTTTCTATGCAAATGAACTCTAAAGGCGCTAAAGTTTGGGAAGAATTAACTGGAAAAGCTTACCAACAACAAAGCCAGATTGCCATCGTACTTGATAACGTGGTGTATTCGGCACCGGGAGTAACTACAGGAGCCATTTCTGGAGGAAACTCTCAAATTTCAGGGGAGTTTTCGTTAAACGAGGCAACCGACCTTGCAAACGTACTTCGCGCAGGTAAATTACCGGCTTCAGCAGATATTATTCAAGGTGAAGTGGTAGGGCCGTCATTAGGGCAAGAAGCTATAGATAGCGGTAAACTATCGTTCTTAATCGCTTTAGCCGTTGTTTTAATCTGGATGTTATTCTACTACGGAAAAGCAGGACTTTTTGCAGATATCGCAATGCTATTTAATATCTTATTAATTTTTGGTATCCTATCAGGATTAGGCGCCGTACTAACATTACCGGGTATTGCAGGTATTGTTTTAACCATAGGGATGTCGGTTGATGCCAACGTACTTATTTTTGAGCGTGTAAGGGAAGAACTTTACAAAGGAAAAGATCAAAAAGAAGCAGTAAAAGATGGATTTGCCAATGCGTTATCATCCATTCTAGATGCCAACATTACAACAGGTCTAACGGCTTTAATCTTATTTATTTTTGGTACGGGACCAATTAAAGGATTTGCTACCACCTTACTTATAGGTATTGGTACATCGTTATTCACCGCTATTTTTATCACGCGTTTAATCGTAGACTGGTATGTAGGCAGAGGTGGAAAACTGGAGTTCTCTACGGGAATTACTAAAAACCTATTCAGAAACATTAACATTAACTTCCTTACCAAGCGTAAAACAGCTTACGTGGCATCTGCCATTTTAATTGTTGTAAGTTTAGGATCGTTGTTTACAAATGGCTTAGACCAAGGGGTAGACTTTGTTGGAGGTAGAACATACCAAGTGCGTTTTGCTGAAGACATTAGCGCTTCTGAAATTACATCAACCTTAAACGAAGTATTTGGAAGTGCCGATGCTAAAACATTTGGAAGTGCCAACCAATTAAAAATCACCACCAAGTACAAGGTGAACGAAGTAGGTACAGAAATTGATGAAGAAATAAGACAAGACTTATACAATGCCCTACAACCTCACTTTGAAGGCGTAAGCTACGACGAGTTTATTAGCGACGACGCTCACAAGTCTGTAGGCTTAATGAAATACTACAAAGTAAGCCCAACCATTGCCGACGATATTAAAAAGGATTCGTTCTGGGCTATTTTAGGTTCGCTAATAGTGGTGTTCCTTTATATCTTATTCCGTTTTAAAAGATGGCAATTCTCGCTTGGTGCTGTGGCAGCAGTATTCCACGATGTACTTATCGTTTTAGGGATTTTCTCTTTAACGTACAAATTCATGCCATTTACTATGGAAATAGACCAGGCCTTTATTGCGGCAATCCTTACCGTAATTGGATACTCGTTAAACGATACCGTGGTTGTTTTCGATAGAATTCGTGAATTCTTTAACGAGCACACAAGCTGGGATTTCGACAAAGTAATTAACGTGTCTTTAAGCAGCACATTAAGTAGAACGCTAAACACCTCTTTAACAACTTTGGTGGTGTTGTTATCCATTTTTGTTTTTGGTGGCGACTCGATTAGAGGCTTTATGTTTGCTTTAATTATAGGGGTTATCGTTGGTACCTACTCATCGTTGTTTATTGCAACACCAATCATGTACGATTCGGTTAAAAAGGGAGATGCCAAAGAAGCCTTAAGAAAAAAGGAGGAAACGCCTGCTGAAGAAGAGGCACAAGCCTAGGTAAATAAATTATGTACAAAAAAGCCCTTCAAGAACTCTTGAAGGGCTTTTTTTATGGCTTTGCGTAAAAAGCGTTAGCCAAGCTTAAAGTGTTTTTTTTAGTTGCTGCTTTCGGTGAATTTAATACGATCGCCTTGGCTAAGCTGCCAAGTCTCGGAAAGGCCAGCATTAACTTCCAGAACGTACTTTGCAGGCACCTTAGAGGGGAGTGAGCTTTCATCTAGAGGTTTGGCGTTCTTCTGAATGCTAACCACAACTTGCTTATCGTCTAAATAAATAATATCCAAAGGGATTAGCGTGTTCTTCATATAAAAATACCGCGGCGATACATCTTCAAAAATAAACAACATCCCATGGTTGGGCTTTAAAGTGTTTCGGTACATTAAACCTGTTTGGGTCTCGTAACTGGTTTTGGCAATTTCAATATCCAAATGCGCCAATACCGAGTCGGTTTTTGCTTTTAAAATGGTGAGCTCGCCTTCCTTTTTAAAGCTTATCTTGGTTGGCTTTAAAGCAGGCGCTTTATCCTCTTTGCATGCAATGCTCGATAAAGAAACGGCACTGACCAGTAGGGCAGGGGCTACATGGTTTTTTAATAATTTATGCATGGGCAGGTTTTTTCTTGTATAAAAACATGAAATACAGGCCAATTAATATAAATGGTATACTAAGCCACTGGCCGGTGTTTAGTCCCAACCAATTAATGTATTCGTCGCCTTGCGGTTCTTTAGAAAATTCGACAAAGAAACGTATGCTCCACAACAGGATTAAAAACAACCCGAAAAGAAATCCTGTTTGCTCGGCCTTTTTCGTTTTGGTGTAAACAAACCAAAGGATTAAAAAGACAAAAATATAGCAAAACGATTCGTAAAGTTGCGACGGGTGTCTGTAGGGGACAGCCGCTAACAAATGGCTAAATTCTGGGTTGGTGGCTATGGCATTATAGGCGTCTTGTGCAGGCTGTATGCTGGTTAATTTAACCACTTCGTATTTGTTGTAAGCCTCTTGAATAAAGCGTACACCAAAGGCAGAATCGGTTACTTTCCCTATAATTTCAGAATTGATAAAATTACCAATACGAATAAAAACAGCACCTGCCGAAACAGGCAGCACAATGCGGTCTAAAATCCACATAAGGGATTTGTAGGTATATTTTTTTCGGTATAGGTACATGCCAATAATAATGCCTATTGCAGCACCGTGGCTTGCCAAACCTTGAAAACCGGTAAATTCGAACTCTGGTTTAAACCTAAAGGGTAGAAAAATACTGAAGAAATCTTGCGAGATTAACTCCGATTGATAAAATAAAACATGTCCCAGTCTAGCGCCAATCATGGTGGCTAAAACGGTATAGATAAAAAGGGGATCTAGGTATTCAAGCTTTACCTTTTCACGATTAAAAATACGTTTCATAATGTGCCAACCTAATAGAAAGGCCACAATCCACATCATGCTATAAAAATGAAGTTTAAAATTTCCGGCAATATCAATACCTGTTATAGGGTTCCAGTCGAATTTTAGGGTGTGCATAGTTAAGTTTTTCGTTACGTAAAGATATACAAATGTGCTGTAATGAAAAGGCAATGGTAGCCAACAAAACGTTAATTGTTATTTTTTTGATGTTTAGGGTCGGGAACCGGGTCGTATCCAGAACCACCCCAGGGATGGCAGCTAAAAATACGTTTTAAGGCCAATTTGCCTCCGTGCCAAAGGCCGTGCTTTGTTAAGGCCTCTATGGTATAATGCGAACAGGTGGGTTGGTAACGGCAGGTGGCCGGAAAAAAAGGGGATATGGCGTTTTGGTAAAACTTCACTAAAAAAATAAATGGAGCTATAACAAAACGCCTCATCGTACCGGTTAGTTTACAGTAAAGGTTGTCCCTTCTTTACCGTCTTTAAGTTGAATGCCCATGGCGGCCAATTGGTCCCTAATCTGGTCGGATAGTTTAAAGTCCTTATTGGCTCTGGCCTCTTGGCGCATTTTAATAAGAAGTTCTACAACTTGCGACAATTTATCTTCCGATTGGGCATTTTCGCTAGTCGATTGCGATTGTAGTCCTAAAATATCAAACACAAAACTGTGCATGGTTGTCTTTAAGGTATCTAGGTCGTTTTGTGTTATGCTGGCAGAACCGTCGTTAACTTGGTTAATGTGCTTTACGGCTTCAAACAAATGAGCGATTAATATGGGGGTATTAAAATCGTCGTTCATGGCATCGTAGCATTTCTGTTGCCAAGCCAAAACATCGAAGGTCGATGTGTTGCTGGTTTGCAGGCCGTCTAATGCTTGAATGGCTTCCATAAGGCGGTTAAAGCCTTTTTCGCTGGCCAAAAGGCCATCGTTGGTAAAGTCAAGAACACTTCTGTAGTGGGCTTGCAGCATAAAAAATCGGGCAACACTTGGCGAAAAGGCTTTGGTGATGTGCGGGTTGTCGCCAGTAAATATTTCGTTTGGCAAAATAAAATTCCCGGTAGATTTTGCCATTTTCTTGCCGTTCATGATAAGCATGTTGGCATGCATCCAGTAGTTTACGGGGCTTTGCCCTTTGGCTGCTTCGTTTTGTGCAATTTCACATTCGTGGTGCGGAAACTTGAGATCCATACCACCGCCGTGAATATCGAAATGGTCGCCTAGGTACTTTGTACTCATGGCGGTACATTCTAGGTGCCACCCTGGAAAGCCATCGCTCCAAGGCGAAGGCCAACGCATAATGTGTTGGGGTTCGGCTTTTTTCCAAAGCGCAAAATCCTGTGGGTTCTTTTTATCGCTTTGCCCATCCAAAACTCTGGTGTTGTGGATTAAGTCTTCCACATTTCGTTTGCTTAGTTTTCCGTAATGGTTGGTTTTGTTAAATTTTAGCACATCAAAATAAACCGACCCGTTTACTTCGTAGGCAAACCCATTTTCTATAATGCTTTTTACCAGCTCTATTTGCTCAATAATATGGCCTGTTGCTGTAGGCTCGATGCTTGGCGGTAAAAAATTAAATTTGTTAAGAATGTTATGGAAATCTACTGTATAGCGTTGCACCACTTCCATAGGTTCTATTTCCTCTAGGCGGGCTTTTTTGGCAATGCGGTCTTCACCCACATCGGCATCGTTTTCTAAATGCCCGGCATCTGTAATGTTTCTTACATAGCGTACTTTGTACCCTAGGTGTTTTAGGTACCTGAAAATCATGTCGAAAGACATAAAGGTCCGTACATTGCCTAAATGAACATTGCTATAAACCGTTGGCCCACAAACATACATGCCCACGTGGCCGGTATTAATAGGTTTAAAAACGGCTTTTTCTCCCGTAAGGGAATTGTAAATTTTTATGGTTTGCGTGGTGTATAGCTGCATGGGCATTACTTTAAAACGAGGTGTCTAATTTAATATAATCCAAAAACTCTCGGCGTGTTTCCTTCTCTTTAAATTTTCCTCCAAATTCAGAGGTTACCGTACTGCTGTCAACATCGCGAATGCCTCTAGAGTTTACGCACAAATGCTTAGCATCGATAACACAAGCAACATCTTCGGTATTTAAAACCTTTTGAAGCTCTCTAACAATTTGAATGGTTAGACGCTCTTGTACTTGTGGGCGTTTGGCAAAATGGTCTACAATACGATTCATTTTAGACAAGCCAACAACAGTACCGTTCGAAATGTAGGCAACATGAGCCTTGCCAACTATGGGCAATAAGTGGTGCTCGCAGGTAGAGTAAACTGTAATGTTTTTTTCTACCAACATTTCACCATACTTATATTTGTTGTCGAAGGTTGATGCCTTGGGTTTGGTGTTCGGGTTTAACCCGCCAAAAATTTCTTTAACATACATTTTTGCCACACGCATGGGGGTACCTTTAAGACTGTCGTCGCTTAAATCTAACCCTAAGGTTTCCATAATGTGTCTTACATCATCTTTTATGATGTCAATCTTTTCTTCATTGGAAAGCGTAAAAGCATCTTTTCGTAATGGCGTATCGGAAGACGTGCCTATATGGGCATCTCCTAACGACTCGAACTCCTCTATTTTACTGTCAAATTTCATGCAATAGGATATATGATATTTAATCGGCAAAGATAAGAAATTCACCTAAGTATTGCTTTATGGCGTTTTGTTTTATTTTGAAAACACTTAAAAATTAACTAACTTTTAGATAAAATTTTCTTAAATTTCGGCTCGATTTTTTAACAAAACCTTAATAAAGTAAAGCTACTCCTTATATAGTGGCTTGGTATTTAGTTTAATATTATGAAAAAGATAGTTATGCTATTTGCGGTGTTACAATGCCTATTTGTAACCACCTTAGTAGCTCAAAATCAGCAAAGGCAAAATAAAGTACCTTTAAAAGTAGTGCAATATGGTGATAATGTAGCGGCACCTTTAACCTTTAAAGAAAAGCAACAGTTAGAAGAAGTATATGGCGATAAACTGGAAGCTTATGTTTTAAATAGGCCACAGCGCTTAAAGGATATTAAGCATCTTTTAAGAAATAGGGTCGTGTATCAGGAAATACCAAACCCAAACGATCAAAAACCATGTCCGCTGTTATCGGAGGTTTCTTTGTTTAATAATTATGTACCAGATTTAAAACGTGACTTGGTATTTAACCAACAAACGTTTAATCCTCTAAAGTATAATTTTAATTTTTATGCCCGTGGGTCTCACATGTATCGTGTAGACAATACCAACTACTTTATTATTATTAAATCTCAACACCAACGAGTGAAAAAATAAAGACTTCTTATGAAAAAGATAATACCCCTTTTAATAGCACTTTTATTTAGCGCAACGGTCTTTTCGCAAGACGTTCTAATGCAAAACGGTACATCTAGCCAATGTTCGGGCATGTTTTACGACTCGGGCGGTGCCACAGGTAATTATGGTGATGGCGAAAGTTTTGTATATACCATTTGTCCTGAAAATCCAGGGCAACAAGTACAGCTTGATTTTACGGTTTTTAATACTCAGATAAATACCGATACCATGGTCATTTATGATGGTCCAGATACAACAGCCAATGCATTTGGAACTTTTTCAGGGGGGCCAAATGATAGTCCTGGCTTAGTTCAAGCAACACCTAACAATCCTTCTGGCTGTTTAACGATAGAGTTTACTAGTGATGGCACAGGAAATGGTTCAGGTTGGGAAGCAACAATAAATTGTTTAACACCATGTCAAACCATAACATCTCAGTTAGATAGTGCATCTCCAGCACCTAATGCAGACGGTTACATACGTGTTTGTCCTGATGAAGACATTACTTTAACAGGTAGCGGAAACTTCTCTGTCGATGGGACTGGTGCAACCTATGAATGGGATTTAGGCGATGGTAATACAGCTACAGGACAAACAGCAACGTTTTCTTATAGTACACCAGGAGTATATATAGTAAATTTAAATATTACAGATACTAATACCTCAATAAACCCAGATGGTTGCTCAAATACTAATTTAATAAATCAAGTTATACAAGTAGGAACCGAACCTGATTTTACAGGAACCCAAGCAGCAGATAGTGTACTTTGTTTTGGAGACTCAACAACAATTGATGGTGTTGTTACGCCAACAGAATTTATTAATGACTGTACACCACCAGTAAGTGGTACAACATATTTGCCTGATGGTAGTGGAGCGGTTTACCAAACTTGTGTAACAGTAGATTGTTACGATTCAAGTGCAACGTTAACAGATGTTAGTCAGCTTATAAGTATTTGCCTTAACATAGAGCACTCTTATTCTGGAGATTTAGATATAATTATAACAAGTCCTAATGGACAAACAGCAGATTTATTTACACAAGCAGGAAGTGGCACCTATTTTGGAGGGGCAAATGATGATGGAACAAATACACCAGGTGTAGGTGCTGATTATTGTTTTTCTATGTCTGGAAGTGTAACGCTAGCGAATGCTCCAACAGTTACAGCTGGTAGTCCCGCAAATGCTTCATGGCAACCAGGAACTTATTTGCCTGTTGAGTCTTTTAACTCGTTGATAGGTAGTCCGTTAAATGGTGATTGGTGTATTACAGTTGTTGATAACTTAAGTATTGATAATGGTTATATTTTTTCATGGGGCTTAGAATTTGACCCTAACTTACAGCCACCAGAACTATCATTTACACCTGTTATTACCTCTGAAGCTTGGGATGCAGATCCATCTATAGTTTCCACAAGCGGAAATACCATTACAGTACAGCCAACTACAGAAGGTGTACATTGTTACACATATCGAGTAACAGATGATTTTGATTGTGAGTATACCGAGGAGGTTTGTATAACAGTATTACCAGAAATTATAACAGAAACGCCTAATAACTTATTTTTATGTAACCCAGGGGCGCCTCCTTATATTTTTGACTTGACAGAAAATACACCAGTGGTTACAGCTTCCGCTCCTAATGCAAGTGATTTGGTGGTTACCTACCACAACTCACAGGCCGATGCCGATGCCGATACAGGGGTGATAGGCACACCGGCAGCCTATTCGGGTATCGATGGTGAAGTAATTTTTATTCGAATTGAATACCAGAGCTCGGGTTGCTACGAGACGTCATCTTTTACATTAAACATTACGCCAGAGCCCACGATAAATCCAGTGGGTGATTTAGTGCAATGTGATGATCCGAGCAACGACGGCATCGCAGACTTCGATTTAGAGAGCCAATCGGCCACGATTTTGGGAGCACAGCCCTCAAGTGATTTTGTGGTGACCTATTACGACAGCCAAACTTCGGCAGATGCCGGTACAGGCTGGTTAAGTAGCCCATTTTCGAGTTCCGGTCAGCCCATTTGGGTGCGTGTGGAACTGGCTAGCGATGCCAGCTGTAGCAATGTGTCTGTAGGGCCGCTTTTCAATTTGGTTTTAAACCCAGTCCCCGAGATTTTACCGGAGACTCAGACCATCTGTGACAATGTCGCCCCTGGCGATGACGGTTTTGGGACGTTCGACCTGACCCTATCCGAGGGCGGGATTTTAAACGGCCTGATAGCCGCAGACCATGCGATTACTTACTACGAAGATGAGACAGATGCCGAGACAGGCCCAGGTACGCCAAGCGAGATATTAACACCAACGGCTTATACCAATACCACAGCAACCACGCAAACGGTTTATGTACGTGTTGAGAATATTACCACAAACTGCCACAGTGTAACCGAACTGGCCCTTCAGGTAGACCCTCTGCCGGTAATCACCGCATTAAGCACCAACACCGATATCTGTAGCGGTGCCGATGCCATCTTTACCATCACGGGAGCACCAGGCGATGTCGTGGATTATACCGTAAACGGAGGCGCTACCCAGCAAGTCACCCTAGATGCCACCACAGGCGAGGGAGTGGTAACGGTAGCAGGTGCCACAATGGACCAAACCATTACACTAACCCAAGTAACTAACCCTACAACGACCTGTAGCAGCAGTTTAACAGACACAGCAACAGTAACAATAGTACCTTTGCCAAGCATTACCTCCTTAACCACCAACACAGACATTTGTAGTGGTTCGGATGCGATCTTTACAATAACCGGTACACCAGACGATGTTGTAGATTATACTATTAATGGCGGTGCCACCCAACAAGTTACCCTAGACGCCACCACAGGCGAGGGGCTTGTAACCATAGCAGGTGCCGTTTCAGACCAAACAATAACGTTAGAACTAGTTACAAGCCCAGCAGGCTGTAGCACCCCATTAACCGATACGGCTACAATAACAGTAAACCCCAACCCAACAGCCACAGTGGTGGCCAATGGCGATATCTGTCCTAACGGCGACGCCTCGTTTACCATCACGGGCGATGCTGGCGATGTTGTAGACTACAACATTAATGGCGGTGGGAGTGTTCAAGTAACCTTAGATGCCGCAGGAGAAGCCATAGTTACGGCAGCTGCTGTAACGGTAGACCAAGTCCTTACCCTAGAGCAGGTAGAGAACCTTGGAACAACATGCTTAAGTATGTTAACAGCCTCGGCCACGGTTGTGGTTAACCCATTACCAACCCTTGTGGCCCCAACACCATTGGCTGTATGCGACGACAACATCCCTGATGGGATTACGGAGATGAACCTTACGGTAAAGAACAATGAGATTACCGGCGGCAATGCGGGTTATGTGGTAACCTACCACAACGACCTAGCCTCGGCTCAGATCGGCACCCCAGAAGTAGCCCCATCGGCTGCGGCCTATATTGGCACGAACGGCGAGGTGGTACATGTACGTGTAGAGAACGCTGCGACAGGCTGTTTCGATATAACCACACTTACCCTTGAAGTGGTGGGCGCCCCGGCGGCCAATGTTCCGGCAGACCTGGAATATTGCGATCCAGACAATGATGGTTTAGGAATCTTCGATTTAGACAGTACAATAAATGAGATTACCGGTGGCGATCCAACGTTGGATGTGACATTCCACCTAACACCAGAAGATGCCGCAAACGATGTGCTGCCCCAAAGCAGCCCATTGTCAAACGTAGTAAACCAGACCATTCATGTTCGGGTAGACTATGTTAATGGCGCGACCAACTGCCCAACGATAGTTACCTTAAACCTAGTGGTACTGCCCACCCCCGAGATAGCCGACCCAGAGCCCTATGAGCTTTGTGATGACGACGGCACCGCAGACGGCATGACAACCTTTGCCCTGCCGACCATGGATGCCGAGATTTTAGACGGGCTAAACGCAGCAGACTATGAGGTAACCTATTACGGTCTAGTTTCCGATGCAGAGATTGGGACAACAGCCCCTTCGTACATCGCCACACCAGGCGCTTATACAAGCGGAACAACAACATTGGGCGTTCGTGTAGAAAACCTAACAACAGGCTGTTACAGCACAACGACCCTAGACTTGATTGTTAACCCATTACCGGTACCAGTAACCACGGTAGAGGCCCTATCGCTGGCCATCTGTGACGATACCGATGCCAACGATGCGATTGCGACGTTCGACCTTTCCGGTCAGAGTGGCACCATCACCGGTGGGGTATCGAACTGGGCGGTGGACTACTATGAAACCCTTGCCGATGTGCAATCGGATACACCTATAGCAGACTACACAGCCTATACAAACCCGATGCCAGCACCAATGACAATCTGGGTGAAGGTAACCAACACCGATACAGGCTGTTTCGACCTAACAACACTGACCCTAGAAGTAGATCCGTTGCCTACACCAGCCGACAGCGCAGACCTGTCTCCCATAGAATTATGTGACGACAATACCCCTGGCGACCTGGTAGAGACCTTCGACCTAACAATCAACGAACAAGCCGTATTGAATGGCGAGCCCAACGTAACGGTAAGCTACCATACTACTTTTTCGGGAGCAGCATCTGGGGACAGCTCTATTGCAGACCCTACAGCGTACCAGAATACAGATCCGGTAGAAACCATTTATGTGCGCGTTACAAACACAGGCGACCCCAACAATACAAACGATATGGGCACGGGCTGTTATAACATCACCTCGTTCGAGATTATGGTACACCCACTTCCAGACGCCACTGCGGTACTGGAGGATATGATTGCCTGTGAGGACAATACCGATGGCATATATACCTTCGACCTAACGGTTCAGGATGCGATTGCCTTGAACGGTCAGAGCGCTACGGACTTTGCGGTGACCTATTACGAGACCTTGGCAGCTGCAGAATCTGGCCTTGGCGGAATTGCAACCCCATCGGCTTATGCAAACAACAATGCCAACCCACAGGAGATCTTTGTAACAATTAGAAACCTAACCACCGGCTGTGATGTGGTGGCGACCAGCTTCTTTGTAGAAGTACAAGAAGCCGCCAATGCCAATGCGCTGATGCCATTGGTTAGCTGTGACGACAATATGGAATTTGATGGCAACCCGAGCAACGACTCAGTGATGTTCGACCTAACGACTCAGGATGCTACGGTTCTAGGAGCTCAAGCTGCTACCGACTATACGGTGACCTATTACGAGAGTGAAGCCGATGCACTAGCAGGCAGCAATGCCATAGCTGGAGCAACATCGTATTTCAATACCGTAAACCCACAGACCATCTGGGTACGTGTGGACAACGATACCAGACCAGAGGACATCTGCTATGAAGTGACCTCTTTTGACCTTCAGGTGAACCCAGTTCCGGCCTTTGTTCTAGAAGACACATACGTACTTTGTGTGGGCACGAACGGGACAGAAGTCATCAATGTACCGGTTATGGACACTGGACTAGATGCTACGCTGTACGCTTTTGAATGGACCGAAGCAGGTGACCCAGCAACCGTATTAAGTACAGACCCTAGCTACGAACCTTTAATAGGCGGTACCTATACCGTTTATGTGGAGGACTTGGCCACGGGTTGTAACAGCAGTCTTACAACCACGGTTATAGAGAGCGCACCACCAGCAGTAACGGCAGACCCCGCCACCGAGGCCTTTGCCGATACCCATGTTGTTGTGGCCACGGCCACGGGCAATAGCGTCTATGAGTTTAGTATAGACCATGGGCCTTGGGTAAGCAACGGCACCAACACCTATACCTTTACCGATGTAGCCTTTGGCGAGCATGAGATAATGGTAAGAGATGCCAATGGTTGTGGTGTGTCTAGCACTACCGTATTTGTTATGGACTACCCGCTGTACTTTACGCCTAACAACGATGGATATAACGATACTTGGCAGATTGCCGGTATAGGCAACCAACTTAACGCTAAAATTTATATCTTTGATCGCTATGGCAAGTTGTTAAAGCAACTTAGCCCAACCGGAGCAGGTTGGGACGGAACCTTTAATGGCGAGCACATGCCTTCCAATGATTATTGGTTTACGGTAGAGTACCGCGAGCCGGGAGATATTAGTGGAAACACCAAGGAGTTTAAAGCACATTTTAGCTTGAAACGATAAGATAATAGAATACAATAAAAAGCCCGAGCATATGCTCGGGCTTTTTTTATTGGCACACCTAAATCCAATCAGAAAAGTAAAAAGTATCAAGCTTTTAGTTTTAAATAACACTGTACGCTTATAGCATTACAGGATGCTAAACAAGGGAAGGAAGGAAACAGGTTTTATATGGTTGTGCCTTATTTGTATAGTAAAAAGAAAAGACCTGAAGTGTTAACACCTCAGGTCTTTTTTCTATAATAAGCTATTTAAATAACTGGTTAAATAGTCATTTATTAGTTATAAGTTAAAGCCTAGTGTTAGAATAACATTAGAGCTTTTCGAATCTATTTTTGCTTTATTGGTTAGTCCAACATTATACAGCTGGTTTTCATATTCGCGGGCAGCGTGATCGAAAGATAAGTCTAAATTAAATCGGCCAAAACTATAACCAAAACCAAGCGAATAACCGTTTAAGTCACTCATGGTATTGCCGTTGTTATCATTGTTGTCGTAAGGGCTCTCTTCAAAGCGATAACCAGCTCTTAAACTAAGCTGTTTTATGCGAAATTCTCCACCTAATCTATAGGTTGAAGCAAGTGTTAGACGGTTGCTCATACTTTGGTTAAGATGTGAAAAGTAGGCATCAGACGTGGGTTTGAATTTAATGCTTCCATAGTCTTTCACAGCATAATCAAAGCTCAATAAGCCATATTTCCCGAAAATGTAGGCCAAGCTACCTGTAAATTCACTTGGGGTTTGCAGTTTATAGGAAGGATATATGTTGGTAACCGTAGAAATGTAGCCAATATCTTGATCGGCCATATTAGAATCGATGTTTTGGGTTAATTCTTCTTCTATGTGATACCACGTTGGCGAAGCATAAGATAACCCTGCTCTTAGGTTTTTGGTAATGTTAGCTATGGCGCCTATTTGAAACGAAAAGCCAGAACCTATGGTAGATAAACTATTCTCAAAAAGGATGTTATTGGCTAAGGAATTTGGGTTTGAATTGGTTTCGTAAAAGCTTGTAATACTATCGTAGTTGATAAAGTGGGAGTTTAAATTTAGCCCTAGGTACAGTTTGTCTTTAAACTGTGTGGCAAAATTAAACGAAAATTTGCCGTTGTATCCAGAAGAAGCGTAGTAGTGCTCTTGGTTAAAAGATGTTGCTGGGGCAGTATTGGAAATATAATTAGTGGTTTGCATGTCGGTATCATCATCAGGATCTATAATACCGGCCCAATACCCAAGAAACACCTGTTGGTAATCGTAACCGTAGTTAGTGCCAATATCAGCATAGGCTTCTTCAAGGTATTCGCCATTTTGTAGTGTTAAAACCCCAAAAGGGAATTGCCCTGTTTCGGTTCTGTCCAGGAAGTACCGGTCTATAGAAAGGTTGCTGGTACCTTGAGCCAGCCAATCGTTATCAAAGTCGCCAGTCTTATCATAGGCCACGGCCAAGGTGAATTTTTTCCAGTTGGAATTTTGGTTTCCATTGTAGAAAACAAAAGCAGCTCCTGTTTGGTTTAAATCGAAGTTAGAATTGGTCGCTTTGCTATGTCCTTCAAAATATTGGGTGTTATTTTTTAAATGGTTATTGGCAAGGGAAATTGAGATGTGGCTGCCGGTAAATACAGCCGATCCTGCAGGGTTTATTCCAACGGCACTCATATCGCCTCCTAAAGCTCCAAAGGCGCCACTTAAAGCTCTAAAACGGGCGGTGCCTTGAATGTTATCTTGAGAATATCTTAGGGCGTCATTAATGTCTTGGGCATAAAATATTTGTGTAAAAACAAGCCCTAAGGTTAATACGATTAACTTTTTCATAGTGGTTTTTTTGTTTGATACGCTATTTTAAGGTGCATTACTATCGGCCGCCACCTCTTCTCGTGCTACCAGATCCAGAAGAGCTTCTGCTGCTTCTAGATGGTGATCCGTAAGAGGAAGATCTAGACCTGCTACTGTTAATAGAGGAGTTGTTGCTTCGTCTAGGCGCTGTATTTGTTCTTACTCTAGGGCGAGGCGTAGAAATGGTATTGTTTCTAGTATTAGAATTGGTTCGTACTCGAGGTCTCGTGGTCGAGTTGCTGTTTGTTCTTACCCTAGGACGAGTTGTGTTGTTTTGATAAGTTCTTGTTCTGGGGCGTACAGTCGTGTTGTTATTTCTTCTAGAAGATTCTAATCTGTTTCTACTAGAATAATTTAAATAGCTGCCACGTCTTGTATTGCTATGGGCAAAGCTTCTTCTGTAGTAATTATTGCCATAATAATGGTTGTGGTAATGCCCGTAATAAGGGTAGGACCAGCCCCAATTCCATCCGTAGCCATAATAGCCTCCGTAATAGTATGGGTCGTAATAGCCCCATGAGGTGCTCCAGTAAGGCGAGTAGTAGCCCCAGCTGTAATAGCCCCAAGGTCTGTATGGTCTGTACCACCAGCTGTTATAGCCCCAGCTGTTGTTATAAACGTTTATGGTTAAATTGTCGTTGTTTTCTTCGCCCCAGCCTGCATAGCGGGAATCGGTAGTTGCTGTAGAATCATTTTCCTGATAATTGCCTTGGTAGGCATCGACGTCTGTAAAGTATTCATCGCTTTCGGGAATTTGATATTCTTCAGATTTTTCCCTGAAATAGTTTTTGTAAAAATCGCTATTGTTTTCTTGAGCTTGCACAACTTCGTTTTCGTAAGCAATATCAGGATTAGGGTTGTAAATTCCATCATTGTCATACGTAGCATATTGAGAAGACCCGCATGATGACAAGATCAAGAGAAGGCCTAGTAAGCTGGCAAAAGGCCATTTGTTTTTTAGGGTGTGTTTAAATTGCATATCTCTTGAATTTTATTGTTGAACATAACAAAAATAGTTAGTTTTGTGCAACTATTTTCTATATTTAACATAATCACAATATTTGTGCCAAATTCCTATATATGAGCAAGAAACTTACAAGTAGAGCCGAAGACTATTCAAAATGGTATAATGAGTTGGTTGTAAAAGCCGACCTAGCAGAAAACTCGGCAGTTAGGGGCTGTATGGTAATAAAACCTTATGGCTATGCGATTTGGGAGAAAATGCAAGCTGAATTAGATAGAATGTTTAAAGAAACAGGCCATAAGAATGCTTATTTCCCGTTGTTTGTTCCTAAAAGCCTTTTTGAGGCAGAAGAGAAAAATGCCGAAGGGTTTGCAAAGGAGTGCGCCGTTGTAACACACTATAGATTGCAGAACGACCCAGACAACCAAGGAAAGCTTAGGGTAGACCCTGAGGCTAAACTAGAAGAGGAGTTGGTAGTTAGACCAACAAGCGAGGCCATTATATGGAACACTTATAAAGGCTGGATACAGTCGTACCGCGATTTGCCTATTTTGGTTAACCAATGGGCTAATGTTGTGCGTTGGGAAATGCGTACACGTTTGTTTTTAAGAACAGCAGAATTTTTATGGCAAGAAGGGCATACAGCACACGAAACGCGAGAAGAAGCGGTAAAGGAAGCAGAGCTTATGAACAACGTTTACGCCAATTTTGCTGAAAATTTTATGGCCATTCCTGTTGTTAAAGGTCTAAAAACAGAGAGCGAGCGTTTTGCTGGCGCTGTCGAGACCTATTGTATAGAAGCGTTAATGCAAGACGGTAAGGCGTTACAGGCCGGAACCTCACATTTCCTAGGGCAAAACTTTGCTAAGGCGTTTGATGTTAAGTTTACCTCTAAAGAAGGTAAGCTGGATTACGTTTGGGCCACATCCTGGGGGGTTTCTACTAGGTTAATGGGGGCCTTAATCATGACTCATAGCGATGATAACGGCTTGGTATTGCCACCAAATTTGGCTCCTAACCAAGTGGTTATTGTACCTATATATAAATCGGAAGCGCAATTAGAGGACGTCTCTAAAATAGCCCATTTAATTATGGCAGACTTAAAAGCCAAGGGGATTTCGGTAACCTTTGACGATAGAACCACGCACCGCCCAGGCGCTAAGTTTGCACAACACGAATTACAGGGAGTACCTTTAAGGATTGCCATAGGCCCAAAGGATTTGGAAAATGGTACAGTAGAATTGGCGCGTAGAGACACCTTAACAAAAGAGGTGGTTCCTTTAGATAGTTTAACACCAAGAATAGAGGTTTTAATGGATGAGATTCAAAGGGCGCTATACAAAAAAGCATTAGATTATAGAGACTCGCATATTACCGAGGTAAATACCTTTGATGAGTTTAAGCAGACTTTAGAAACCAAAGGTGGCTTTATTTCTGCGCATTGGGATGGTACACCAGAGACCGAAAACAAAATAAAAGAACTTACCAAAGCAACCATTAGATGTGTGCCTTTAGATGTAGCGAGTACGCCAGGCGTATGCGTGTACACTGGTAAACCATCTAACGGGCGAGTACTTTTTGCTAAGGCGTATTAATTTTTTTAAAAAAATGAATTTTGTTGTTGCAGAATATAAAAATAGAATTATATTTGCACCCGCAATGGCAACATTGAGGTTTTGAAAAAAAGTTTTGCAGGAATAAATTTTTAGTTTATATTTGCACTCTCAAAAACAAAATGGCCCGTTCGTCTATCGGCTAGGACGCCAGGTTTTCATCCTGGTAAGAGGGGTTCGATTCCCCTACGGGCTACTTTTTTATAATCGAAATAAGAAGTTAAGGAAATAAAATGGCAAACCATAAGTCAGCTTTAAAGAGAATTAGAAGTAGCGAAAAGAATCGCTTAAGAAATAGATACCAGCACAAGACGACACGTAATGCTGTTAAGAAATTACGTGATTTGACAAACAAAGATGAGGCTGAGAAATTATTTCCTTCAGTTGTTTCAATGATTGATAAATTAGCAAAGAATAACATTATTCATGCTAACAAAGCAGCGAACTTAAAATCGAATTTATCGAAACACGTTGCTTCATTGTAAATTAGAGTTTAAAAGTTATATAATACTATTTGGCTTCTCTTTTTAGGGAAGCTTTTTTTTATTTGTTAATCTGATTTGTTCATAAAAAACCCCGTTGAATTTTCAACGGGGTTTTTTTATTGTAAATGGGTTTGTAATCCCTATCTATCCATTCATAGAAATTAAAAACTCTTCGTTATTTCGGGTTTGCTTCACCTTGTCGTTAATAAACTCCATAGCTTCAACAGGGTTCATATCGGCTAGGTATTTTCTTAATACCCACAGACGTTGTATGGTGGCATCGTCTAGTAGCAGATCGTCACGACGCGTGCTTGATGAGATTAAATCGATAGCCGGGAAAATTCGTCTGTTGGCAATTCGTCTGTCTAATTGCAGCTCCATGTTACCAGTTCCTTTAAACTCTTCAAAAATAACTTCGTCCATTTTAGAGCCTGTTTCGGTAAGTGCGGTGGCTATAATAGAAAGCGATCCGCCACCTTCAATGTTACGGGCGGCACCAAAAAAGCGTTTTGGTTTGTGTAGTGCATTGGCATCAACACCACCACTTAAAATCTTACCAGAGGCGGGTTGTACCGTATTATAGGCACGTGCCAAACGGGTAATAGAATCTAGAAGGATAACAACATCGTGTCCGCACTCTACCAAGCGTTTTGCTTTTTCTAAAACGATGTTGGCAATACGTACATGCTCGTGTGCTTCTTTATCGAAGGTAGAAGAAACCACTTCGCCGCGTACATTGCGTTGCATGTCGGTTACTTCTTCTGGGCGCTCATCTATTAAAAGGATAATTTGATAAACTTCTGGGTGGTTTGCTGCTATGGCATTTGCAATGTCTTTAAGCAACATGGTTTTACCAGTTTTAGGTTGCGATACAATCATGCCTCGTTGCCCTTTTCCAATAGGCGAGAACAAATCCATAATTCTAGTAGAAATGGTACTTTGTCTTTCGGCAATATTAAACTTTTCCTTAGGAAAAAGAGGCGTTAAATGCTCGAAGGACACGCGGTCTCTTACCACTTGTGGGTCAAGGCCGTTAATTTTGTTGACTTTTATTAGCGGAAAATACTTTTCGCCTTCTTTTGGAGGGCGTACATTACCTAATACGGTATCTCCTGTTTTAAGTCCAAATAAACGAATTTGGGATTGCGATACATAAATATCGTCTGGAGAGGATAGGTAATTGTAGTCCGATGATCTTAAGAATCCGTAGCCATCTTGCATAATGTCTAAAACGCCTTCACTTTCTATAATGGCATCGAACTCGTAATCTGGTTCTCTATACCTGTTGCGGGTGTCCTTATTGCCGTTATTTTGAGATTTGTTGTCTCTTTTTGGCTGGTCCTGCGTGTTAGGGTTGGAGTTTGAATTGTCTTTTTTAGGAGCTTTGCTGTTGGTGTTGTTGGTATTGTTGTTGGTGTTTGTAGCTTGCTCTTTGTTTTTGGTGTTTTGACGGCCTTGGTTGCTTTTTGTATTGTCTTTAGCAACAGGTTTAGCGTCTGAAGGTTTTTTGTTGGGGGTGTGCTGAGGCGTTTTTTGAACCCGTTTTCTAGGTTGTTTTTTCTCAGCTTTTGGGGCTGCTTGCTCTTCTTTTTTATCCTGTACGGCTACATTAGAGATGACCTCTGGATTTGCCGCTTGATGGTCAAGGATTTTATAGACCAAGTCAAGTTTTTTAAGCGAACGGTATTTAGACACGTTCAATTGTTTAGCAATTTCCTGCAATTCAGGAAGCTTTTTTGCTTTTAATTGTGATATTTCAAACATTGATGTTGATTAAAAAAAATGTTTCAGTTAAATAATGTGTTTAGAATTTTTCTGAAAAAAAAAGAATTTTATTCTGAAGAATTAACAGGCTACTAACGTGGTAGTTGTGCTTGTTACTGCAAGTATACGACTTTTATTTTAAATATTTGGGTGTATTTTTTAAAATAATCTGCTATTTTTGTGCCTCAATAATTGAAAAACACGTGTTACAAAGAATACAAACAATATATTTATTAGTTTCTGCCATTGTTTCTGGAGGACTTGTTTTTGTGTTTCATTTGTGGATAACCAGCCAGGAGGAAAAAGTATTTGCAGTTGATAACTTGCTTTACTTAGCCTTGTTTTTAGGGTCTGCGTTGTTATCGGTTGTTTCAATTTTTAATTTTAAAAACAGAAAGTCGCAATTTGTTTTAGGGCGGCTTAATATGATATTAAACTTTATTTTACTAGGATTATTCGTGTACCAATCACTAAATTTATCTGGAGAAACAGTAGTTTCTGAGAAAGGTATTGGGATTTTTCTTCCTATTATTTCTATCGTGTTTTTGGCCTTGGCCAACAAAGCCATTAAAAAGGATGAAGATCTTGTAAAATCTGTAGATAGGTTGCGATAGGCCTAACATCTTAGTAGTATTAGTGCGTTAAAAACCCAAAGCGAAAGCTTTGGGTTTTTTTATCTTTTAAACTCGATGACTTCTAGCTGCTCAATTTTTTTACCGTTAATAACAAAGCGCAGCATGGTCCTGGCCTTATGAAACCCGTGTTTTCCTATGGCGCCGGGGTTCATGTGCAATAGGTTTAGTTTTTTGTCGGGCATAACTTTAAGAATGTGAGAATGGCCACAGATAAACAAATCTGGCGGGTGGCTAGCCAGTTTTTCGCGAATGTTAGGGGTATACCTTCCAGGGTAGCCACCAATATGGGTTATCCATACATCTACTTCTTCGCAAAAAAAACGGTTGTCTTTTGGGAATTCTTGCCGTGCCTTACTATCATCAATGTTGCCATAAACCGCCCTTAAGGGCTTGCGTTTCTTTATGGTATCGGTTACTTGCAGGTTGCCTATGTCTCCAGCATGCCATACTTCATCGGCTTGTTCGACATATTTTAGTATGGTGTCGTCTATATGGCTGTGGGTGTCAGAAAGCAGTAAAATTTTTGTCATGGGACGGTAAAACCTCTATTTTAGTATGCTATATTCCTACCTTCATAGGAATAAATTTATCTTTGTAGCTTCAAAAGTAAAAATACAATTTCAAATTGCGCTATTTTATTGAGTTATCATATAACGGAAAAGCTTATCACGGTTGGCAAAACCAGCCCAATGCTATTTCTGTTCAGGAAGTTTTAGAAAACGCCCTTTCAAAGGTATTGCGCGTGCCCATTGCTATTGTCGGGGCAGGTAGGACAGATGCTGGGGTACACGCTATGCAAATGTTTGCGCATTTTGATGTAGCTGAACCTTTTTCTGTACAAGACCTAGTATATAAACTCAATTCTTTTTTGCCCAAAGATATTGCTATTCATGATATTTTTAGGGTAAATGATCAAGCGCATGCCAGATTTGATGCCACCAGTCGCGCGTATGTGTATCGAATTGCCTTGAAAAAAAATGTGTTCAATCAGGATACGGCCTACAGTTTGCGCGTGCCTTTAAATATAGATGATTTAAGAGCGGCTTCGAAAGTTTTATTTGACTATAAGGATTTTCAATGCTTTTCTAAAAGCAATACCGATGTAAAGACGTATAATTGTAAAATTATGGCTGCAGACTGGCGCTTGGTAGAAGATGAACTGCATTTTTACATTAAAGCCGACCGGTTTTTAAGAAACATGGTGCGGGCTATCGTTGGAACGTTAATAAACGTTGGCCAAGGAAAAATAACCGTGGCGCAAATGCACGACATTATCGCATCGAAAGACAGAAGCTGTGCGGGGTACTCTGTTCCTGCGCATGGGTTGTACTTAAAAGAAGTTACGTATCCAGAAAACATAAAAACGATTGGCTAAGACAAAAAAAATATTCGATACCCTCCTGTTTAAACGCTTGTTTAAATTTATAAAACCCTATAAATATGTGTTTATTGGGGTTTTGGCAGCGGTTATTTTATTGGCGCTTTTTGGCGCGGCTAGGCCTTATATTTTACAACAGGCTATAGATAAAAATATAGCAACAAGAACGTTCGATGGGTTTTTACCCTACATTTTAATTATGGCAGCCTTATTGTTTGCCGAAGTGGTGTGCCAGTTGCTGTTTATATTTTATTCGGGGTGGTTGGGCCAAACTGTGGTTAAGGATATTCGGGTTAAGCTGTTCAATCATATCATCCGGTTTAAAATGAAGTATTTCGATAAATCCTCGGTTGGTGTGCTAATTACAAGGTCGGTAACAGATATGGAGCGTATAGCCGATGTTTTTGGAGAAGGCTTGTTTATGATATTTAGGGATCTGTTAACCATGTTGGTGGTTTCCTTGGTTATGGTTTACATGAATTGGGAGTTAAGTTTTATTGTGTTTTTAATGCTGCCATTGGTATTGTATGCCACCAGACTGTTTCAAAAATACATGAAGAAGGCTTTTGAAGAAGTTAGAAACGAAGTCTCTAACCTAAACTCTTTTGTGCAAGAGCGGTTGGTTGGTATGAAAATTCTTCAGTTGTTTACACGCGAAGCGACCGAGTACGGGAAGTTTAAGGCTATTAACGAACGCCACAAAAAGGCGTGGTTAAAAACGGTTTGGTACAACTCCATATTTTTTCCAATAGCCGAATTGTCATCATCAATAACCATTGGGTTAATTGCTTGGTATGGTGGGTTGAATATCGTAATTTCATCAACGGCATCTCTGGGGGATTTAACGGCTTTTATTATGATGATCCCAATGCTGTTTAGACCATTAAGGCAAATAGCCGATAAATTTAACACCCTGCAAATGGGGATGGTGGCTGCCAATAGGGTATTTAATGTGCTGGATACGACATCGCAGATTGACGATTCTGGTACCACAGAACTAAGTCATTTACGGGGGCATATAACCTTTAATAGGGTGCATTTTAGTTATGTTGAAGGCGAGGACGTACTAAAGGGCATTTCTTTTAAGGTAAAACCGGGAGAAACCGTAGCCATAGTTGGGGCAACTGGCGCTGGTAAATCGACAATTATAAACCTGTTAAACAGGTTTTACGAGATAGATAGTGGTCTGGTAGCTGTAGACCATATTAATATAAAAGACGTAACGCTGGCTTCGCTAAGGAAGCAAATAGCAGTGGTATTGCAAGATGTGTTTTTGTTTGCCGATACGATTTTAGGTAACATTACCCTTAACAATCCAAACATAACAGAAGCCCAAGTGGTTCAAGCGGCTAAAGATATTGGTATTCACGATTTTATAATGAGCTTGCCCAATAATTATAATTACAATGTAAAAGAGCGAGGAAGCATGCTCTCGTCTGGGCAGCGGCAATTAATCTCGTTTTTAAGGGCTTATGTTACCAATCCAAGCATTTTAGTTTTGGATGAGGCGACTTCTTCGGTAGATTCGTATTCGGAGCAATTAATTCAAAATGCCACAGATAAAATTACCAAGAACAGAACATCAATCGTTATTGCGCATCGTTTGGCCACCATTATAAAGGCCGATAAGATTATTGTTATGGACGATGGTAAAATTGTGGAGGAGGGTACCCATTACGACTTGCTTAAAACCCCCAATGGCTATTATAAAAACCTTTACGAAGTTCAGTTTTTAAAGAGTGAAATGGTGTAATGGTTAAGACAGGTCTTTTTTAATAATTTCTATAAGATCCTGTGGGTCTTCAAACATCACAAACTCGCCATCTTTAAAGTAAGAGATCTGTCCGGTTTCTTCGCTAACAACAAGTGCAAGCGCATCGGTTTTTTCGGTAATGCCAATGGCGGCTCTATGCCTTAGGCCAAATCGTTGTGGTATGCTGCTATCGTTGCTTACAGGAAGAATTACCCGAGTGGCTTTTACGGTGTTGTTTTCTATAATTATGGCGCCGTCGTGTAGCGGACTGTTTTTAAAGAAAATACTCTCTATTATAGGTTGGGTGACTTTAATGTTCATTTCGTCTCCGGTACTAACCAAAAAATCCAGGTTGTTGTTGTTCTGAAAAACAATTAAAGCGCCTGTTTTTGTGCTTCCCATCTTGTTGCAGGCCAAAACTACGGCTTCGACGTTTGTAGAATTACTGCCCTCGGTTTTTAAGAATTTAAAGGCTTTGAAAAAGTTTTTTTTCTTTCCGAAATTCGTCGATCCCACCATAAGTAGGAACTTTCTAATCTCCGGCTGGAAAACAACAATCAAGGCAATTAATCCCACACTCATAAACCCGCCTAAAATCTTGCTGAGCATTTTCATTTGCAACGCATGGGTAATTAAATAGGTGAAATAGGTCATAACAATTCCAATAAAAATGTTAATCGCTACCGTACCTTTTACCAATTTGTATATGTAATAAAGTAAAACAGCAACCAGAATGACGTCTATAACATCAATAATGGTGAATTTTAAAAGGTCATCGAAAATCTCCAAGAGTTGTAGGGTTTGTGTAAAAGTAACAAATTAAGCTTAATAAATAAATTCGTTCGGGTTGATGGCTATTTTTTTGGTTTCTAAACCCTCAACATCTTTTTTAAAGGTGATGTACTCTTGAAAAGTCATGTGTTTGTTAAAGCACAGCGTAATGGAATCCTGAGCGGTAAAATAGCGGTCTGCCTGATTAAGTGTTTTTAAAGTTGTAGTTTGGTTTTTATGGGTAATAATAATACTGTCTTTTTTTATAAATCTTATGGTGCTGAGTGGTTTGCTGTTGGTTGTTAAAACGGGAGCGTTAAATTGGTAAAACACGTGGGTAAACTCCATAAAACCAAGGTTTTTAATAGCGGTATCGTTACAGGAATAATAGTTTTTGGCGCTTTCGTTTTTGTGCATTTTGGCGTTTCGTTTTTTATCTTGAATAAACTTAATTTTAGGCAGTGCCTGTTCCAAGGTAAGGCGTTTATCAACATTAACCAGCCAGTTTGTGGTGCTTATCAAGTTTTTTCGGTTTAGCTCGACACTATCGGGTTGGGTTTCGTTAAAAAAAATGTAGGCGGCAGAAACATCATTAACAACCGTAGTTTGAGCATTTGAAATTTCAGGGAGTAAAATAACCTTATCCGATTGGCAGCTAAAAGCGGAAATTAAGCAGACAAGCAACAGGATGTTTTTCATGTTTAAGGGTTTAAAGGGTTGAAGAGATTAAAGGTTTAAGCGTTTAATTGGTTAACAATGGTGAGGCATTCCATAGCTGCCTTCACATCGTGAACACGCAAGATGTTAGCGTTTTTTTGAAGTGCTAGGGTGTTTAGAACGGTGGTGCCGTTAAGGGCCTGTTGTGGCGTGGTTTCCAGAAGTTTGTAAATCATCGATTTTCTTGAAATACCTACCAATAAAGGGCGTTCAAGAACATTAAAAAGTTCTAAATGATTCATGAGTTCGTAATTTTGGGCTAAGGTTTTCGAAAAACCAAAACCTGGATCGATAATGATGTCGTGAATGCCATGGGCGTTAGCTTGGGCAAGCCGCTCAGAAAAATAAAATAAAAGGTCTTTCCCTAAGTTATCGTAATGGGTAAATTGCTGCATGGTTTGTGGTGTGCCCCGCATGTGCATCATGATGTAGGGTACTTTAAGCTGGCCTACGGTTTCCAGCATTTTGGGGTCTAAAAGTCCAGCAGAAATATCGTTTACAAGGGCAGCACCGGCTTCAATACATTGCTTGGCAACTTCGCTTCTAAACGTATCGATAGAAAGTATAATCTCTGGAAATGCGTTTAGTAACAATTCAATAATGGGGATAATTCTATCCAGTTCTTCGGTTTCGCTAACAAACGCGGCATTTGGTCTGGAGCTGTAAGCGCCAAGGTCTATAAAAGTGGCGCCCTGTTCTAGCATGGTGGCTGCGTGTGTTAAAAGGCTTTCGGGCGCGCTGTATTTTCCGCCGTCAAAAAACGAATCGGGGGTAACGTTTAAAATGCCCATTATTTTAGGGCGACTAAGATCTATAAGCCGTCCTTTGCAATTTATGGTCATAGGTTTTCTAATTGGTCTGCAACTTTAATACTTTAAACTTGAAACTTTAAACTATTTAAGCGAAATTTACGCAAAATTATACTGTATTAATGCAAAATACTTCAAAACAATACGATAGGGTTATTGCTATTTGCCGTGATCTTTTCGTAAAAAAAATGTTAGATTATGGGAGTGCGTGGCGTATTTTAAGGCTACCATCCTTAACCGATCAAATTTTTATAAAAGCACAGCGTATACGAGGGTTGCAGGAAAATGCTGTTCGCAAGGTAGACGAAGGCGAAGTAAGTGAGTTTATAGGTATTGTTAATTACTGTACCATGGCCTTAATTCAATTGGAAAAAGGCGTGGTTGAACAACCCGATATGGATGTTGAAGCGGCTACAAAGTTGTACGATGAGAAAATAGCCGAAACCAAGCAGTTAATGCTAGATAAAAACCACGACTATGGCGAAGCGTGGCGCGATATGCGTGTAAGCTCGTTAACCGATTTAATCCTTCAAAAGCTATTGCGGGTCAAACAAATTGAAGACAACGCAGGCCAAACTTTGGTTAGCGAAGGTATTGATGCTAATTATCAAGATATGATTAATTACGCTGTTTTTGCAATGATTCATTTAAACGAAGAATAAGATGAAATTTATAGTTACCCTTTGCCGAATAGTAGTTGGCGCTTTATTTATTTTTTCAGGATTTATAAAATTAAACGACCCGCTGGGGTTTTCGTATAAATTAGAAGAGTACTTTAGTTTCGAGGTTTTAAACCTTCCGTTTCTAGAACCCTATGCCCTTATTATTTCGGTGTTGGTTGTGGTATTCGAAGTGGTGCTTGGAATCTTTTTGCTTATAGGTTACAAACCTAAATTTACGGTTTGGAGTTTGCTGGGCATGATTGTTTTCTTTACGTTTTTAACTTTTTATTCGGCGTATTTCGATAAGGTAAAAGATTGTGGCTGTTTTGGCGATGCCATAAAATTAACCCCCTGGGAGTCGTTTACCAAAGATATAATCTTACTGGCCTTAATATTGGTGCTGTTTTTTGGCATGCGCTACATAAAACCCCTGTTTAACAAGCTAGGTACCACTGTAGTGGCCTTGGTTGGGTTTATTGCTTGCCTGTGGTTTGCCTACCATGTGCTAATGCACTTGCCAGCAATCGATTTTAGGGCGTATAAAATTGGCGATAACATACAAGAACAAATGAGCGTACCCGAAAATGCCAAAAAACCCATAGAAGAATGGACGTATACGTTTAACGTTAATGGCGAAGAAAAAGAATTTGTTACCAACGGAGCTTATCCAAATGTAGACGGCGAGTTTGTTGGTGTAGAAACTAAAGTTATCGAGCCCGGTTACGAGCCGAAAATTTTGGACTTCTCCATCGAAACATCTGAAGGTGACTTTACTACACAATTTTTAGAAGAAGATAAACTGGTTATGGTGGTTAATTATAGCTTGGAAAGTGCCGAGGCCAATGGTATGGCAAAAATAAAAGCCATGACGCAAATAGCCCAAGAAAAAGGGTATACGGTTATTGGTTTATCGGCTTCTGGCGATGAGGCCAAGCAGAAAGCCAAATCGGATTACGGCTTAAACTTCGACTTTTATTTGTGTGATGAAAAAGTGCTAAAAACTATCGTACGCGCCAATCCGGGGGTTGTTGTACTCGAAAAAGGCACCGTGACCCAAAAAGTACACTGGAACGATATTAATGACCTAGAGTTTTAATTGTTGTTAAGCTATTTTATAAATAAAATTTTTTATGCAGCCCTAACGTTGTTTGGTGTTGTAACGGTTATATTTTTTCTTTTTAATGTATTGCCTGGCGACCCTGCGCAAATGATGCTGGGGCAAAACGAAGACAGCCATCAACTGGCAATTGTAAAAGCTAAGTATGGGTTTGATAAGCCCTTGTCTACGCAGTATTTGTATTACTTAAACGATTTGTCACCGCTGTCCTTTCATTCAAAGCAGGCAGACCACTATACCTTTCTTGCCAAAGACAAGTACAGTGCGGTTAAACTTGTTTCAATAGGCGACGTAAACATAGCCCTAAAGGCGCCGTATTTAAGGGAGTCGTTTACCAAGCAAGGCAAAAAAGTAACGGCAGTAATTGGCGAAACCTTGCCCAATACGTTTGTTTTGGCCATTTCGGCTATAACCATTGCGATTGTAATGGGCCTTGTTTTAGGGGTTGTTTCGGCCCTGTTTAAAGACCGGTGGTTGGATAGACTAATACAGGTATTCAGTACATTTGGCATGAGTGTGCCGTCATTTTTTAGCGCGATTTTGTTTGCGTGGTTGTTTGGGTTTGTTTGGCATGAATACACCCATTTGGAAATGACAGGAAGCTTGTACGAGTTGGACGATTTTGGAGAAACTATGCACCTGCGTTGGAAAAACCTTATTCTGCCTGCCATAGTGCTGGGCATTCGCCCACTGGCAGTAGTTATTCAGCTTATGCGAAACTCCTTGCTAGAAGTTTTTAACCAAGATTATATTAGAACAGCGCGGGCCAAAGGCCTGTCGGAATACCAGATTATAATAAGACACGCTTTAAAAAATGCATTAAACCCTGTGGTTACAGCTATTTCGGGTTGGTTTGCCTCAATGTTGGCTGGTGCCGTTTTTGTAGAGTATATTTTTGGTTGGAACGGTTTGGGAAAAGAAATTGTAAATGCCTTAAACACCTTAGACTTGCCTGTAATAATGGGTGCCGTTTTGGTTATTGCAACCGTATTTGTAAGTATTAATATATTTGTCGACATAATTTACACGTGGCTAGACCCGAAAGTAAAACTCGAATAATAAAAACCTCTATTTTAAAATGAAACACATTTTTTTAGTCCTTTTTACAAGTGTCCTATTGTTTAATTGCCAGGCACAGGAAGCGCCAAAGCACTTTTCGGAAAGCGCTCTTAACGATACGTTTATAGCTCTTGATGGCACATCCTTGACATTTTCAGAAATACTGGATAAACATAAAGGCAAAACCATTTTAATTGATGTTTGGGCCTCTTGGTGTGGCGATTGTATAAAGGGCATGCCTAAGGTAAAAGAGCTTCAAAAAGCACATACAGATATTGTTTATCTTTTCTTATCATTAGATAAAAGCGAAGATAGCTGGAAGCGAGGTATTAAAAAGTATGATGTGCAGGGCGAACATTATTATATGCAATCTGGGTGGAAGGGCGCCTTCGGAAGTTTCTTAAATTTAGATTGGATACCAAGATATTTGGTTGTAAATCCTGACCAGAGCATCACATTGTATAAGGCCGTAAAGGCAACAGATAAAAACTTAAAAGCCGCATTGGTAAAATGAGAAGACAAATAGTAGCAGGAAACTGGAAGATGAACAACGATTTGGCTCAGACACAAACGTTGATAACCGATTTAAAACAACAAACCAAAACCTCTAAGGCCGAAGTAAAAATAGCACCGGCATTCACTAATTTATGGTCCGCATTCGAGGCAACAAAGGAAACCGATATAGAGGTTGTGGCCCAAACGATGCATTTTGCAGACAACGGGGCCTTTACAGGCGAGGTGAGTGCCTCAATGTTAAAAAGCATAGGGGTAAAGACCGTTATTTTAGGGCATAGTGAAAGACGTACCTATTTTAACGAGAGCGACGAAGATTTGGCAAAAAAAGTAAATGCGGCATTGGCGCACGATATGGAAATTATTTTTTGTATTGGAGAAGTTTTAGAAGATCGAGCTGCTGGACGAGAAGAAGCTGTTGTGGCTGCCCAAATAAAAAATGCACTTTTTCATTTAGAGGGTGAAGCTTTTAAGACTATTGTTTTAGCATACGAGCCAGTATGGGCCATAGGTACGGGAGAAACAGCCAGTCCGGAGCAAGCACAAGACATGCACGCTTTTATTAGAAACACATTGGCCAGCAAGTATGGCGATACGGTGGCTAATACTGTGCCTGTTTTATACGGGGGGAGTGTAAAACCCAGCAATGCTAAGGAAATTTTTTCTAAACCAGATGTCGATGGTGGGTTAATAGGAGGCGCTTCGTTAAAGGCCGAGGATTTTTATGCTATTGTAAATGCGTTTTAATCAAAAAGAATGTCCCAGGTGTATTGCCTTGGGCAATAAACTCACTAAAATAAAAATAAAAAAGGCTCGCATAACGCGAGCCTTTTTTATTAAATGCCTATTTCTATTTGAAATCTAACATACCAATCTTCGTTTGTGGTATTGTCTATAAAATTAGAGTCTGTTCTGGTTACTTCGGCTTGAAGTTTTAAAGCGTGTTCCCAAATGTATTTGGTAACGCCTAGGCTGTATTGGTTTCTTTGTGGCGTTAAAATTTCTATGTCGCTATGAGGTTCTTGGTGCGAAAATCTTCCTATAACTTCGTAATCGTTTTCAAAAATGTAACTCAATTGCGTATCAAAACCGCGTCCTGTAAAAACGTATTCAATATCGTTAATGTCGTCTGGGTTTGCCGTAATAGGGTTGTCTGCAAAGCGGCTTAAATAGGCCGTTTGAAAAGCCCAACCGTTGTACTTTAATATGGCATCTAAAAGCAAGGAGCTCATATCGCGTTGTTCAAACAGCTCGTTGCCCGTACCACCTCTTGTACGTCGTCCCTTATCGTTGTGGTGGTAAACACCAGAAAGCATTAACTTTGGGGTTTCCTCTCGTTTTACATCACCTTCAAAAAAGGCACCGTTGCCTTTAAATGGGCCAAAGGGGAACAGTTCTAAACGCCCGGTAAAGGCCAATCCGTTGTCGGGATTTTTGGTCCAGTTTCTACCTTCACCCGTACTAACAGCTGTTTTTATGTTGTATGAAAACTTGTCCTTGGTCTCGTTTAGGTAATAGGCATGTACACCAAAATCCCTATCAATGTTAAAGCTCGAATTGTTAATGGATCTGTCTGTAAGCTGCAATGCGCCAGAGGAGTTAATACGTTGGCGGTTTCCGGGAAGTTTTGTTTGTCCAAAACCAAAGTTCCAATGTTTGTTTGGCCTATAAAACACAATCGCATCTCTAATAATATTAATGTTACCATGGTCTTCCAATGGGCCAACATCTCTAGGAGAAAAAGACAATTGAATAACGTAAAGTAATTTTGGGTCACCTACATAACCATCAAAACGCAAACGCAGTCGGCGAATCATGGCTTCGTAAGCGGCATCTTCTCCGTCGTCTTGTAAATACGTTAAACGGTTTTGCATTCTAAATCTAATGTTTAGTTTAAAAATGCTATCGGGAGAGGTTATCCCCAGGCCTTTACCATAACTATAATAAGGCAAGGCAGAGAGTTTTATGTCGTTGTTTTCTTGTGCTTTAATTGTGCTAAAGCAGCATAACAAAAACAAGGTAAAGATAAATTTGTACATATGTTAGTTATATTTTGCTGCAAAAATAACAGTATCTAACCAATCATTGCTAAATTTGTTAAAAAAAGTATGTCGGCCATTTACATAGGATATAAATTTGTAATCGCTCCTTTACAACCTGGGGCAGAAATTTTAATTGCAGAGTTGGGAGCTGCTGGTTTTGAGAGTTTTGTTGAAGAAGAGGATGGGGTTTTAGCTTACATTCAAAAAGACGAATGGCATGAGGATATTTTAGATGAGGTTCAAATTTTGAGTTCCGAAGCGTTTGATATCACCTTTACTTTTGAAGAAATCGAGCAGATTAATTGGAATGAAGCTTGGGAAAAGAACTTTAACCCCATAGTAGTCGATGAAGTTTGTGCTGTTAGAGCGCCATTTCACGACCCCTTTAACACGCCGTACGAGGTAATTATAGAGCCTAAAATGAGTTTTGGTACGGGGCACCACGAAACCACGCATATGATGATTCAGCATATTCTAAAGCATGATTTTGAAGGCAAATCGGTTTTAGATATGGGTTGTGGCACAGCCGTTTTAGCCATCTTGGCAGAAATGAAAGGCGCCAACCCTATTGATGCCATAGATATAGACAACTGGTGTTATTTAAACAGTTTGGAGAACATTGCACGTAACAACCGTAAACACATAACAGTTTACGAAGGCGATGCTAGTTTACTTAACGGCAAACATTACGACATTATTATTGCCAACATTAACAGAAACATATTGCTTAACGATATGGAAACCTATGCCGCTTGTTTAAATAAGGATGGGGTGTTATTTTTAAGCGGTTTTTATAAAGACGATATTTCTACAATTGAAGAGGCGTGTAATAAACACCACCTTTTTTACGTTGATGGATTAGAAAAAAACCAATGGGTAGCGCTACAATTTAAAAAAGCTTAAACATGAGTACACAAGAAAAAACGCTAGAGGATGTTCTGCTAGATGAAGCGGTTAACAAAGAAAACGAAATAGTGCTTTATAACGACGATGTTAATACTTTTGATCATGTAATAGAAACACTAATCTATGCCTGCGACCACACCCCAGAGCAAGCCGAACAATGTTCCATTATTGTGCATTACAAAGGCAAGTGTACGGTAAAAACCGGTGCTTACCCCGATTTAGAGCCACGGTGTAGTATGCTTTTAGAAGCTGGATTGAGTGCAGAAATTGTATAAAATGAATATTTTTTTAAAATCCCTTTTAAGAAATAAATAATTAAGTTATATTTGCACCCACTTAAAAAAGGCCTCGTGGCGCAACTGAATAGCGCATCTGATTACGGCTCAGAAGGTTGCAGGTTTGAATCCTGCCGAGGTCACTAAATAAAAATGCAACTCACTAAATATTAGTTTGTTGCATTTTTTGTTTTATGTTATGAGTGAAATTGCTTATTTCACAATTAATTTTTTAACCAGTTTTTTGTTGTTGCCGTTAAATTCAACAAAATACACCCCGGGGTTTACGGGTAAGTTTATTTGGTGTTCCTCTAGGTTAAGGCTACGTTCCAGAACTAACTGCCCTTGAATATTAAAGACCCTTAACTGTTTAAAGTCTGCCAGTTGGTTGTCGAAAAATAAAGTGCCATTATTGGGATTGGGGTAAATGTTAAGTGCGTTAACATCGTGTTCCTGGGTGCTTAGGAAATTACAGTCTACAGGATCGAAAGTAACTTCTCCCAAAGAAGCATCATCGTTTAGATGAACAATAACTGCCTCGGCAGCTGCCAAAGTATTAGGTGTATTGGTTTCGTCCCAGCAATTGTTCATAGCCATAATAGGGCCGCTGGTATTGTTGTATAAAGCGTATGTTATGCCGTTGTTTCCATTTTCAGAAAAGACATTTTGCCCTGGGTTGTCTACGCCGTCTCCCAAGTTAATAGAGGCTTGGCCAATAACCGTAATACCCCATAGGTTGCCCCTAATGGCATTGCCAGAAGCGATAACTTCCATTGGAGGCGCTGAGGTGTTTATCGAAATACCGCTACCGCCTATATTCGGTTGGTTTTGGGTGTTGTTGTTTTCTATAACGTTATTTCTAATGTAAGCAAAGGAGTTGTTTCCTAATACGGTCAAGCCGTACCGGTTGTCGGTAATAACATTATCGTCTATAATAGCGCGTATGTTGCCACCTACAAAGTTAGAAACAGCAATACCGCCAACCTGATCTAAAGCAACATCGCCTTTTATGGTGTTCTGGATAATCTTTAAAGTGTCGTTAACCAAGGTGGTACCTATGTTTATTTGTGGGCGGTTAGAGTTGCCTTGGTTGTTGCCTTCAATGTAGTTGTTAAAAATGTAAGGCGACACGAGATTGGTGGCTCCAGAGCTAATGGCGGGAAGGAAGTTAAAGGTTATGGTGTTGTTTGTAATTTGTGGTGTGCCTCTAGAAAGGGAAATGACGCCACCGGTTGTAGCGCCCGCAACATTGTTGGTTAAAGTGCAATTGTTAATGGTAAAGGTCTCGGTAAGTACCCTTAACCCGCCACCATACGAGATTGTAGCGTTTTGAATGTCGATGGTAGAAAATTCTTCAAACCTAAACCCTTCATAAGGTGTTGCGGTGTTTGCGGCAGTCATGGTAACTTGATTGCCGCTTACGGTAAAGGTTCCGAAAACGGTAATTAATAAATCGGCTTCAATTTCTAGGGTAATGTCGGTATCAATAATAATACTGTCGTTTCCAGAAATGGTTAAGTTTTCCATTAAAGTGTAAGTGCTGCCAGAGACCGTTATGGTAGAAGGGCTTTGGGTAGCGATATCATCTAAGGTCCAGGTAACTCCTGTGTCTGGAGTGCTGTATGTTTGTCCGAAAACAGAGCAGACTGTTGGTAGGCAAACAAGCAATAGTACGAGTAATTGTTTTTTCATAATTTAGGTTGTTTTTATAAAAATACACAATAAGAAAAATATTACAGGTTATTTTTAAAAGATTTTTAGGTGTTAGAAAATAGCCTTGTAAATTATTGACTAACAAGCGGGTGTTTGAAAAGGGAAGGGGATTAGGAAATGTGAAGAATTGCCAGCACGAAGGGTTAATCCAAAGCATTTTTAACCACAAAATACTTCCAACCAATTATGGCCAATTGTACTTTGGTAGCTTTGCCCAAATCTAACCTTTTTTTGGTGTAGTTGGGTAAAACCACTTTGTTTATGCTTGCAAGAAGTTTAAAAAAAGCCTTTTTCATACCTTGTAAATATAATGTTTTAAATGTTGTCTTGCTACTTTTTTTAAATGAGTAAAACTTATTCTAGAACTAAGTTTTACTGGCATCAATTAAAATAAGGACACAATAAATTCAATTATCGCAATAGCAAGTGTTAGCATCATTTTAAGGGTTTTAAAGGTTATTAGTTTAGTATTGAGTTTTCAATATATATTTTTAGGAAAGTTACTTCCAAATAAAGTGTGTAAAATCTATGAAACTGACTTCTTATTTAGTAGTGAAAAAATGATTTATATTTTAATGTGAAATATTAATGCCTTAATTAATGTTTGTTTTTGTTATTGTTTTGTGTGATTATGTTTAATAACTGTAACTTTTATAGGGTGTTTTTTAATTCAATATTAAAAGAATAGGGGGAAGCTATGCGAAAAACAGGTGGTTTAGGGCAATGTCATCTTTATGCAGTAGCTTTTTATCATGTAGACAAGTTGAAAAATGGTTCCCAACTAGAAGCTGTTTTTTTAAAAAGCACCATCTGATTTATTAGAAAATAAGGTGTAAAACGGCCAAGTTTTAACCGAAAAATAAAGCCTGCTTTTCTATTTTTTTAGTTGAAGTTAAAAGCAGCTGTAAAAAAAGCCGCTTAAATTTTAAGTGGCTTTCTTAAGAGGAACGTAGTCTATTTTTTTAAATCGCATGGCGTTCCAATTGGCGTTAATTTCAATTTGTCTAACGGGCTTTAACCAAAAGTCCATTAAATCGTCCCAAGCATTATCGTGGTAGAGTTCTACAATAAGTGCTTTGGATGTTTTTTGCGGGTAGGCAATCCATAACACACAATCGTCATCGAGTTTAGGGAGTAAGGTAAGCATTTGGTCTATAAGTTGTTGCCTAGAGGTAATAAACAGTATGGCAAAGCCAACGCAAGAGGTTTGTATTAAAGATTCAGAAATAAGAACCTCCTTTAATCCCAATGCGTTTAATTCATCTTCAAAATCATCGGGCTTGTTAAGCACCACAATATGATCGCGGTTTTTAAGCTTTAATCTACTGATAAGCGACTTCATAGGAATAAAATTACTAACACTAAAGATAATGATTTTAAATGAAAAAGTGGTGTGCAATATGTTGTAAAGCAAAAAACCTCCCAAGCACAGTTGAGAGGTTTTTTAATGATGGTATTAAGCAATACATTACTTAATCATATCGTAACTACGCTTAATAAAGTTGGTGAGTTCTTCACCTTTTAACAACCCTTGGCTTAAGCGGGCCAAGTCTAAACTTTGATTAATTAAGCGTTCTTGTTTTTTCTGGGTTTTGGTGTTTAAAATTTCACTCACCAAATTGTGGTTGGTGTTTACCACTAAATTGTACATGTCTGGCATATTGCCCATGCCAAACATACCGCCGCCACCTGTTGCTTGCATTTCTTTCATACGACGCATAAATTCTGGCTGTGTAATTATAAACGGTGCGGCATCGCTATCCATAGCTTCTAACTGTACCGTGAATTTTTCGGCAGGAATCACCGTTTTAAGCAATTCGTCTAAGGTAGTCTTTTCCTCTTCACTTAATTTAGAGATTTTGGTGTCGTCTTTTTTAATTAAATTATCAATATGGTCGGCATCTACGCGGGCAAACGAAATGTTCTCTTTGGTTGTCTCTAGTTTCTGCATTAAATGCGATACAATTGGCGAATCTAATAAGAGCACTTCGTAACCTTTAGCTTTGGCTGACTCGATATAGCTGTGTTGCTCTTCTTTGTTAGAGGCGTAAAGAATAACCAGTTTGTCGTCCTTATCAGTTTGCTTAGCTTTAATTGCGTTGTACAGCTCATCGTAAGTGTAATACTTACCATCTACCGTAGGGTAAAGGGCAAAAGCATCGGCTTTTTCGAAGAATTTGTCTTCAGAAAGCATGCCGTATTCAATCACAATTTTAATATCATCCCATTTCTTTTCGAAATCTTCACGGTTGTTGTTGAAAAGCGATTTTAATTTATCGGCCACTTTACGTGTGATGTACGAAGAAATTTTCTTAACAGCGCCATCGGCTTGCAGGTAAGAGCGCGAAACGTTTAACGGAATGTCTGGCGAATCGATTACCCCGCGAAGCATGGTTAAAAATTCAGGAACAATACCTTCAACATTATCGGTTACAAAAACCTGGTTTTGGTACAGTTGAATGCGGTCTTTTTGAACGTTTAAATCGTTGGTCATTTTTGGGAAATACAAAATTCCCGTTAGGTTAAATGGATAATCAACATTTAAATGAATGTGGAATAACGGCTCTTCAAACTGCATGGGGTATAGCTCGCGGTAGAAGCTTTTATAATCCTCATCTTCTAAGTCGGTGGGTTGTTTGGTCCAGGCCGGGTTAGGGTTGTTAATAATGTTGTCAACGTCTTGAGTTGGCGCTGGGTCTTCTTCTTTGGCGCCTTCTGGTTTTGGTAACGTTTCTGTTTTGGTGCCAAACTTAATTGGAATGGGCATGAACTTGTTGTACTTCACTAAAAGTTCACTAATTTTAGATTCTTCTAAAAACGCTTTATCATCTTCTGTAATGTGAAGAATAATTTCTGTACCACGCTCGGTTTTATCGTGAGGTTCTAAGGTGAACTCAGGCGATCCATCGCAAGTCCAGTGAGCTGCGGGTTCATTCTCTAAATACGATTTGGTGATAATCTCAACCTTATTGGCTACCATAAAAGCCGAGTAAAAACCAAGACCAAAATGACCAATAATACCAGAGTCTTTAGCAGAATCTTTGTATTTATCTAAAAATTCCTCAGCACCAGAAAAGGCCACTTGATTAATATATTTTTCAACTTCTTCAGCAGTCATACCAATCCCTTGGTCAATGATGTGAAGGGTGTTGTTGTCTTTATCAATTTTCACCTCAATTTGTGGGTTGCCATAGGCTACCTTAGCCTCTCCAATACTGGTTAGGTGTTTTAGTTTTAATGTTGCATCTGTTGCATTACTAATTAATTCACGTAAAAAGATTTCGTGATCACTATAGAGGAATTTTTTAATTAATGGAAAGATATTTTCTACCGAAACATTAATACTTCCTTTTGCCATAATATATCGTTTTTTGTGTTTGTAAATTTTAAACTCAATAAGTCAAAAAAAATACCAAGACGAAGGATGTGACAAAGTGACATAAAACGGGTACTATGCATGCATAATAATAAGAGTGCGATTTTTTAAAAGTGTTTTATAGGAAATATTTAACTTGCAGAAGCTAATTTTTATGATATGTACAATTCAAAAATAATCGGGCTAGGCTATTACGTGCCAGACAATGTGGTTACCAATGATGATTTAACCAAGCTAATGGACACCAGTGACGAATGGATTCAGGAGCGCACAGGTATTAAAGAACGCCGTTGGGTAAAGCCAGGATCTGGCGAAACAACCTCTTCTATGGGGGTTGAAGCTGCAAAAGTAGCCATTGACCGCGCAGGTATAGATAAAAATGATATCGATTTTATTGTTTTTGCAACCTTAAGTCCCGATTATTATTTTCCAGGACCGGGTGTTACGGTCCAGAAAGAGTTGGGTATAAAAACGGTAGGCGCGATCGATGTACGTAACCAATGTTCTGGTTTTGTATACGGTTTGGCCGTGGCCGATAACTTTATAAAAACCGGCATGTACAAAAATGTGTTGGTGATAGGAAGTGAGCTGCATTCGCACGGATTGGATAAAACCACGCGAGGACGTGGCGTTTCGGTTATTTTTGGCGATGGGGCAGGAGCGGCTGTTTTAAGTAGAGAAGAAGACTCTTCTAAAGGAATTTTGTCTACACACTTACATGCTGAAGGCGAGCATGCAGAGGAGTTAAGTTTAATTGCTCCAGGCATGGGCAAGCGCTGGGTGAACGATATTATTGCCGATAACGATCCCAACGACGAGAGCTACTTTCCGTACATGAACGGGCAGTTTGTATTTAAAAATGCCGTAGTGCACTTTAGCGAGGTAATTATGGAAGGCCTCACAAAAAATAACTTAAAGCCCAGCGATATCGATATGTTAATACCGCATCAGGCCAACTTGCGTATTGCACAGTTTGTTCAGAAGAAATTCCAGTTAAACAACGACCAGGTGTTTAATAACATCCAGAAGTATGGCAACACCACTGCGGCCTCTATACCAATTGCTTTAACCGAAGCTTGGGAACAAGGAAAAATAAAAGTAGGCGATACCGTAGTGCTGGCCGCTTTTGGTAGCGGGTTTACTTGGGGTAGTGTCATTATAAAATGGTAGAGAATAACGCCTTTTAGAGCAAAACACAGGAAAACCCAAAACTATTGAAGAAAGGTTTTGGGTTTTCCACTATTAACCAACTTAACTAACACTAAAAGAATATGTGCTGATTAACTTATCACTCATATATATAGACGTAAAAACGCCGAAAATATTTCATGGCACATTAATTTTAACTATCATTTAACAGAAAACGAAAACCCGGGCTAAAACAACCCGGGTTTTCTTATTTAACAGCCAAACATTAACACTAACCATCAACTATTATGCTGTGGCTGCCAAAATTGCGTTTCTACATAAATCCGCCACTGCTAGAATTCACGTCGCTATCTCTTTTCTTGCGTTGTAACGCTCTGTATTTTCCGCCGCCAAATCGGTAAGACAAGGTCACGTTCCAAGTGTTGCTCTCCCAGTTAAACTCGCCTTTTTCAGGGAAAGGGGTCTTACCTTCGAAGGCAAATTTCATGGTGTCGAAAATATCGTTGTAATTAAACCCAAAGGTCGCTCGGTTGTCTTCTAAAAAACTGTAGCGTAGCCCTGTATTAACAAAGTACATCGGGTCTCTTGTAAACTGAATGCCTTTTTGTTTGCCGCGGTACATAGCAAATACCGATAGGTTTAAGTGCTTGGTGGCTTTAAAGTTGTTAAACATTCTAAAGTTCCACACCATATTCTCAACCTCGGTTTTAACGGTAGCAATATCGTTAACCGTAGCATTCTGAATATCGTCGGTGTCTAAAAATTCGGTCAGGCCTTTTTGGGTTTGCGAGTATAGGTCGAAACTTCCGTTTAGGCTCCACCATTTGGTAGGTCTGTAATTTCCAGAAACCTCTAGCCCGTAAGCCGATGAGTTTTCGAAGTTATCGTAAGACAAGATGGAGTTGGCATCGGAAACATTGGTACGGTCTATCCTTACCATACGGCTAATTTGGTCTTCAATAATACGGTAAAATACACCAGCGGTTAAACTTCCTTTGCTTAGGCTTCTGGTGTAGTTAAACTCGGTAGAGTTGGTAAATTGCGGTTGTAATTCAGGATTTCCGTAAGATGACACTCTAGGCGTGCTCCATTCGCGAATGGGGTTTATTTGTCCCAGTCCCGGGCGGTCCACACGGCGACTATAGCTTACTTGGTATGAGTTTTTATCGGATGCTTTGTAAGTTAAAAAGGCCGAAGGGTATACTTGAAAGTAATCGTTCTCAAAAGGAAGAAACTCTGTGGTATTGTCTTGAAATGTACGTAATGGCTCGGCATCTACGTTTACTTGTTCCAGACGGGCGCCTAGTTGATAACTCCATTTATCTAGCGTTTTGCCATAGGTGGCGTACAGTGAATAAATGTTTCGTTGGTAATCGAAATTGGTTTGGGGTGTAGGGATAAGACTGCCGTTTTGGTCGTAGGTTACCCCGGTTGATTTGTAATCGATAACCGAATTGAACAACCTCACCTCGCCGCCAACTTCTAATTTAGCCACATCGCTTAATGGGTTAACATAGTCTACATTTATAGTGGTTTGGTCGCGGTTGGTGTCAACAAAATCTAGGTAATCAACAGGAAAACTAAAATTTATGTAGTTAAAGTCGGCCAGCTGGTCTTGGCTAAAATCGTTATAGTCAATTTCAACATCTAGGGTTTCATTTTCTTTTTTAAACTTGTGCTTGAAGGCTAAGTTGTACTGGCCAGAGCCATTGTCGGTTTCGTCGGTAAATATCTGTTGCCTTGTAGTGGCGTCGGCATTGGTAATTAGGGTGTTTCCTACGCCATTACCTTCAAAAAAGTTCTGATTGGTAAAGAAGGAGATGGTGTTTCGGTCGTTAAGGTAATAATCAACACCAACTTTAAACAGGTGCGATTTGTTGTTATTGAAGAACTTAAAATCCTGGCGGGAAAGATCGTCTAGCCTGTTAACCTGACCAAAGTTGTCCCATTTGCCAATATTGTTGCCGTAATTCCCGTAAAAGTTAAGCTTGCCGTTGCGGTAGTTCATGTCGATAGAGCTGTTGAACTTGGCAAAAACCTCTTTGGTTACCCCAAGGTTTATGTTTCCGTTAAAACCTAATTTGGTGTTTTTATGAAGGATAATATTAATAATACCGCTCATACCTTCGGGGTTGTATTTTGCCGATGGGTTGGTAATTAACTCAATGCTTTTAATGGATGTCGATGGAATTTGACGCAGCAACTGAGCCACAGGAACGTTACTTAGTTTGCCATCAACCATAACGCGTACATTTTCGTTGCCGCGTAAGCTAATGTTTCCGGTTTGTTGGTCTACGTTTACCGAGGGTAAATTGGTCATAATATCGGAAGCGGTTGCGCCTGCCGTTGTCAGGTCCTTTCCAATGGTAATAACCTTTCTGTCTACCTTTTGTTGTATGGTAGAAACCTCGGCAACAACAGTCACTTCGTCTAGTGCCGCGGCTTCCTCTTCAAGCTTAATCTGGCCGAGGTTTACCCTAAAGTTGTCTTTGTTTATCGTGACGTGCTTGGTTATGGTTTTGTACCCAATAAATTGTATATTAACAACGATATTTCCTTCTGGAACAGAAGTTATTTTAAAGTTGCCATTATCATCGGTAATAGATCCCGTAATGGTTTCGCCAGCGTTGTTTTTTATCACAATGGTCACGTAGGGCATCGGTTGGTTTAAAGTCGCGTCTATAACTTTACCCCTTATGGTGCCGTCCTTAAATAAGGTGTTTGCAGAGCTTTGTGCATGGGATAGCATGCTGCCGAGCAAGACACAAAAGAAGAATACATGTTTCATTTGGTTGGTTTTGGTTGCTTAATTTTGATTGATGTTTTGTTTTATTACCATTAAAGACGCTTCTTTGTAAGAACTGTTACTGCATTTAACACGACTTAACAACATTTTAACATTATGAACAAAAAAACACTAGTGTTTGGCGCTTCGCTTAATCCCAATAGATACGCGTATATCGCAATCAATAAATTGGTAGAGAACGGTATAGAGGTTGAAGCTTTTGGTTTGGAAAAAGGGACGGTTTCGGGTGTCGAGATTCAAACAGCACTCTTGCCTTATACCGATTTGCATACCATTACATTGTACGTAAACCCAACAAACCAGAAAGGGTACTATAACGCCATTGTTTCATTAAAACCCAAACGGGTTATTTTTAATCCTGGAACAGAAAACCCCGAATTCTACGACATACTTAAGCAGCATGATATTTATTTTGAAGCAGCTTGTACACTGGTGTTACTTGCGACGAATCAGTACTAAGCCAAGAAACATTAACAGGCCGTTAATAATTAATATTTCAAACCCAATTTGATAGCCGTTAAGCAATACAGGCGAATATAGGTTGATTGCGTAAGAAACAATAGGGGCAATTAGGGCTACAACCCAAACATACTTGTCCTTAATTTGCGAGGAGGTTAAAATGCCAAAGGCAAACAAACCAAGCAAAGGCCCGTAAGTATAGCCGGCAGCCTTAAACAGTTCCCAAATAACAGAAACGTCTTTAAAAATTAAATCGAACAATAGAATAACAATAACCAAGACCACACTGGTAAAAACGTGCACCGTTTTTCTGGTTTTCTTTTGTTGGTGTTTAGGTTTTTTGTCCAAGTCTATAATATCTATACAGAAAGCTGTAGTTAACGATGTTAAAGCAGAATCGGCGCTGGAATAAGCAGCGGCAATAAGCCCCAGTATAAAGAAAGCAGAGGTTGCAAGGCCTATTTCCGGTAGCATGGCTATGGTTGGGAATAGGTTGTCTTTTTTAGCCGAAATACCGTGTTCGGCAGCATATTGTGTGAGTAAAAGCCCAAGCACTAAAAAAAGGATGTTTACAAAAATTAAAACCACACTAAAAGAAATCATGTTCTTTTGGGCGTCTTTTAAGGTTTTACACGTTAGGTTTTTCTGCATCATATCCTGGTCCATACCTGTCATGGTAATGGTAATAAACATGCCCGATAAAATACTTTTTATAAAATATTGAGGGTCGTTTACATCATCCAGAAAAAACACCTTGCTCATGGGGCTAGAAGCAACATTGTCGTAAATCGCGCTAAAACTGTTGAGGTCTAACGTGTTGGCAATAAAAATAATGGTAACCACAACCGATATTAACATGAATAGCGTTTGTAGTGTATCGGTAAAAATAATGGTTTTTATACCGCCTCTAAACGTATACAGCCAAATAAGCAAAATAGTCGTGATAACTGTTATGAAAAAAGGAATGCCAAATTGATCAAAAATAAGCAACTGCAAAACTTTAGCGACCAAAAAGAGTCTAAAAGCGGCTCCCACTGTTCTAGAAACCAAAAAGGCAACAGAACCGGTTTTGTACGAATACATACCAAAACGATCCTTAAAATAACTGTAAATAGAGGTTAGGTTAAGTCTGTAGTACAAAGGCAAAAGCACATAGGCAATAACCAAATAACCTAGCAAATACCCAAAAACCACTTGTAAATACCCAAACTGCTTATCTTCAACCGCACCAGGAACCGAGATAAACGTGACGCCAGACAAGGAGGCGCCAAGCATGCCAAAGGCCACCAAATACCAAGGCGCCGATTTGTTGGCTTTAAAAAAGGCCTCGTTAGTATCTTCTTTTCCAGTAAAATATGAAATGGCTATAAGCAGGCCAAAATACGAAAGAATTAAGGCGGCAATAAAAAAGGGTGACATAATTTCGCTATTGATTATAAAATACAAATGTAGAAGTATTTCTTTAATGTAAAATCGTAAATTCGCAGCTATGGAATTTTCTTCTAAATTATTGGAAAAGGCGGTAAACGAAATGTCGCAGCTTCCGGGCATAGGAAAACGTACGGCGCTGCGTTTGGTGTTGCATTTATTAAAGCAGCCAGAAACGCAGGCAATAAACTTGGCCAATGCATTAAGCCAACTTAGAACAGAAGTAAACTTTTGCAAAAGTTGCTTTAATGTAAGTGATACAGAAGTTTGCGAAATATGCGCCAACCCCAGACGCCAACCAGAAATAATTTGCGTAGTAGAAGACATTCGCGATGTTATGGCCATAGAAAATACCAGTTCGTTTAAAGGACTGTACCACGTCTTGGGCGGTAAAATCTCGCCAATGGATGGTATTGGTCCTACCGATTTAAACATTCAGCCTTTGGTAGAAAAAGTAAAATCGGGTACTGTAAAAGAGCTCATCTTTGCGTTGGGGTCTACCATGGAAGGCGATACAACCAATTTTTATATCTACAAGCAAATTCAAGGCTATAACATTGAAACCTCTACCATCGCCCGCGGGATTTCGGTAGGGAACGAACTGGAGTATACAGACGAGATTACCTTGGGAAGAAGCATTATCAACCGTATTCCTTTCGAGGCGTCATTAAAATCTTAATTCCAGCGACATTGAAACTTTCCGTTGTCATATTAAACTATAATGTCCGCCATTTTTTAGAACTCTGCCTGGCAAGTGTGCATGCAGCTGTTAAGGATTTGGATGCCGAAATTATAGTGGTTGATAACAACTCGCCAGACGATAGCTGCCAATTGGTTAAAACATCCTTTCCAGAGGTGGTTTTAATCGAAAATAACACAAACGCAGGGTTTTCTAAAGGCAATAATCTAGGGGTAGCACAGGCAAAAGGCGAATACGTTTGCATTTTAAACCCAGATACCGTGGTAGCCGAAGATACGTTTAAAACCTTACTGGCCTTTGCGCAAAACCAACAAAATTTAGGAATAGTAGGCTGTAGGTTGGTAGATGGTACAGGAGCGTTCCTGCCAGAAAGTAAGCGCAATGTTCCAACGCCGGCGGTTGCCCTCAAAAAAATGATGGGCTTCCCAAAACAGTATTATGCCAATCATGTTCAACAAGAGCAGGTTGCAGAGGTTGCTATTTTGGTGGGAGCTTTTATGCTTATGAAAACTTCGGTATACCGTGAAGTAGGTGGGTTCGATGAGGATTATTTTATGTATGGCGAAGATGTAGATCTGTCCTATAAGGTGCTCAAGGCGGGCTATGCCAATTTTTACAATGGCACAACCACCATCATACACTTTAAAGGGGAAAGCACATTAAAGGATGTTAACTATGCAAGGCGCTTTTACGGTGCCATGCAAATCTTTTACCAAAAGCATTTTAAAACGCATGCCCTGTTTAATGCCTTGGTATGGGTAGGAATAAAATTGGCCTTTTTGTTCAGAAAGCAACCTAAGCAGACCAAAACAAATAGGCGAAAGTATGTGTTTTATACAACAGAAAACAAACGTTTAAAAACCTTAAGAGACGGTTTAAAGCGAGATGTTGAGGTGGTACAGCAGCTAGACCAGATAGCGCCACAGACCGAAATTATTTTCGATGCCAATACCGTGACATACAGGGCAATGATTGAAAAAATGAAGGGTCTAAGCGATAAAAGAATGTTTTCATTTAAAATTTTTCCCAAAAACGCTACCTTTATCCTAGGAAGTAACAGCTCCAAAAATCAAGGAGAAGTAATTAATTTACTGAGAAAATAATTAAACAAAACACAAAAAAATAAACGTTTTTTCGTTAATTTTGCAAGCGAAAATTTAAAAAAGACCTTTTCATTACAGATATGGCAAAATTTGAATTAAAGCTACCCAAAATGGGAGAGAGTGTTGCCGAAGCAACAATTACATCATGGTTAAAAGAAGTTGGCGATACCATAGAGGCCGATGAAGCCGTTTTGGAAATCGCAACCGATAAAGTAGATAGCGAAGTACCAAGTGAAGTAGAAGGCACACTGCTTGAAAAGCTGTTTGATGTAGATGATGTGGTGCAAGTTGGGCAAACCATAGCCATTATAGAAACCGATGCCGATGTAGCTGTAAGCGACAGCACACCTACCGAAACAAAAGAAGAAACAACACAGGCGCCATCTGTTGCCGAAGTGTCTAAAACGGTTGAGGTTGCCAAGGAAGCTGCCGCACCAATAACCTCGTCTGGCGATCGCTTCTATTCACCATTGGTAAGAAACATTGCCAAGGAAGAGGGAATCTCGCAAGCCGAATTAGACGCCATGCCAGGAACAGGCAAGGACGGTCGCGTAACTAAAAATGATATTCTAGCATACTTAAATACCCGTACAACGCAACCTTCGCAGCCAGTACAGGCCAGTCAGCAGGTGCAGCCTAAAGCAGCAGCTCCTAAAGAGGAAAAAGCTCCAGTAGTGCCTACAGGCGATGACGAGGTGATAGAAATGACACGTATGGGGAAACTTATTGCCCATCACATGACAGCTTCTGTGCAAACCTCTGCGCACGTACAAAGCTTTATAGAAGCCGATGTTACCAAAATTTGGAACTGGCGTAAAAAAGTAAAAGACGCTTTTGCTAAACGAGAAGGTGAAAACCTAACGTTTACACCCATTTTTATGGAAGCCATAGCTAAAGCGCTACGTGATTTCCCTATGATGAACATTTCTGTTCAGGGCGATAGCATTATTAAGAAAAAGCATGTTAACCTAGGTATGGCAGCCGCATTGCCAGACGGTAACCTTATCGTTCCGGTTATTAAAGATGCCGACCAGTTAAACCTTGTAGGCTTAACCAAAAAAGTAAACGATTTGGCTAACCGCGCACGACAAAACAAATTAAAGCCAGACGAAATACAAGGCGGTACCTACACCGTTACCAATGTAGGAACCTTTGGTAGTATCATGGGAACGCCAATCATCAACCAGCCACAAGTAGGTATTTTAGCACTTGGAGCCATTAGAAAAGTGCCAGCGGTTGTCGAAACACCAGAAGGCGACTTTATTGGCATTCGTTACCGCATGTTCTTGTCGCATTCTTACGACCACAGAGTGGTTAATGGTGCCTTGGGTGGCCAGTTTGTAAAAGCCGTTAAAGATTATTTAGAGGCTTGGGACCCAAACAGAGAAATTTAAATTCCTGCGTGGTCATTGAGGTAACTCGAAATGTAGGCAGGAAATCGAAGATTCAGCAAAGCTAATCTCATATAAAACAAAAAAGCACAATTTTAGGATTGTGCTTTTTTTATTCGCCTTCAAAAAAATCAATATCTAATTCTTTTACTTCGTAAGTAGACCTTGTCTGAATGCCTACATTATATTCATACATTAGGTCGGTAAGTTTTTGTCCGTCAATAAGTATTATTGTGTGATGTGCATTTTCAGCTTTCTTTTTTGCTCCATTATCAAAACTGGATGTTGTTACAAATACCCCTTTTTGGGTGTCACCACTCATAGCGCCAATAAAGTTCCTTATGTCTTTTTCACGTACTTTGTTTTCGCCATATCTTTTTGCTTGGATGTATATTTTATCTAAACCCAATTTATCTTCGTTAATTATTCCGTCAATTCCACCATCTCCTGTTTTTGAGGTTTCTATAAAGTCTCCATATCCCATTTTCTTTAAAAGGATTAAGATGACTTTTTCGAAATAAAAAGGATCAATTGATTTTAGTTTATCTAAAAGTTCAGATTGAACTTCGTTTTCGATTTGAAGAAAACCTTCGTCAATTAAATCTTGAGGAGAAGCATTCTCAATTTTCTTAGGGGTTGTTTCTTTGGAAGGATTTTCTTCGGTGTAAAAATCTAAAAAACCATTAGAGCTTTCAACTTCTTTTAATGTCAGTTTTTTATTAACATAGTTTTTCCCTTTCTCAGTAATCTTAACAATTCCTCTTTTAGGAAATTCAATAAACCCTCCTTTTTTTAAATAAGATTTTCCCCAAGCAATTCTATTCATTATTAATATGTCACCACTTTTTGTTTTCTTTTCAAGTTGCTCTTTTGTCAGATTAGAATAAAATTTTTCAATGACTTTGATACTCATTTCTCTATGGTGCATGGGGTTTCCTTCTTGTAAAATGTTTAAAATTGGGATAAACGTTTCGTGAAATTTAGGGATCTCCATAGAATGATAATTACGTCGAATATTTAACGAAGTAAATGTAATTATTTTAAAAAGTCAAATTGGTTTTAAAAGTCTTTCTTCACAATTCTAATTATCTTTGCCCAAAATGATACTAAAATGAGTTTAAACCTTAATAAGCCCATCTGCTTTTTTGATCTGGAAACCACAGGAATCAATATCTCCAAAGACCGTATTGTGGAGATCTCTATATTAAAGGTCTACCCCGACGGTAAAGAAGAACGGTACACACAATTGGTTAATCCTACCATTCCCATCCCTGCCGAGGTAACCCAGGTACACGGCATATCTGATGCCGATGTTGCCGACAAACCAACCTTTAACGAGATTGCCAAAGAAGTTAATAACATGATTAAGGACTCAGACTTAGGCGGGTTTAACTCCAATAGGTTCGATATTCCGCTATTGGCAGAAGAAATGTTGCGTGCCGAGTTGGATTTTGATATGAAAAACCGAGTGGCTGTCGATGTTCAGACCATTTTCCATAAAATGGAACAGCGCACCTTAAGTGCTGCATACCAATTTTATTGCGATAAAACATTAGACAATGCCCATAGCGCCGAGGCCGATACCCTGGCGACTTACGAGGTGCTAAAGGCTCAAGTGGCACGTTACGACGAGCTGGAAAACGACACCAAATTCCTAGCTGAATTTAGCGCACGGAAAAAATTTGCCGATTTTGCTGGGTTTATCAATTACAACAAAAAAGGCGAAGAGTGCTTTTCGTTTGGCAAACATAAAGGCAAGCGCGTTGTAGATGTTTTAGAGCAGGAACCGGGCTATTTTGGATGGTTGCTCAATGCCGATTTTCCGCTATACACAAAAAAAGTGCTAACAGCCATAAAGCTTAGAAGTTTTAACAACAAACTGGGGTAAATGAAGCTGATTTGTATCGGGCGTAATTATACCGCTCACATTGCCGAATTGGCAAATGAAAAACCCGAAGAACCCGTCGTGTTCCAAAAACCAGATACGGCTATTTTATTAAAAAAACAGCCGTTTTTTATCCCCGATTTTTCAAACGATGTACACCATGAGGTCGAGGTTTTGGTAAAGATAAACCGCGTAGGGAAGTATATCGATAAAAAATTTGCCCATAAATATTACCAAGAAATTGGCCTGGGAATAGACTTTACGGCACGAGACCTTCAAAAGCAATTAAAAGAAAAAGGCCTCCCTTGGGAAAAAGCCAAAGCCTTCGATGGCGCCGCAGTTGTAGGGAAATGGATGCCAAAAACAGATTTTGAAGACCTAAACCAATTAACATTCTCATTGGAAAAAAACGGACATACCGTCCAGCAAGGAAACACTAGTCACATGCTCTGGAAAATCGATGAGATTATAGAATATGTGTCAAAATATTTTACTTTAAAGATTGGAGATATTATCTTTACAGGAACACCAGCAGGTGTTGGTAAAGTAGATGCTAACGATAAATTGAAAGGCTTCTTAGAGGGAAAAGAAATGTTTTCAATAACAGTTAAATGATGGAAGAAAATTATAAACTATTTAGAGTAAGGGAATTGGCCGACAACGACGAGGATTTTGTAAAAGCACTTGTCGAAGCCTTTTTAGTAGAAGTGCCCGAAGATGCCGAGCGCCTTAAACAGGCCGTAGCAGAAAAAGACTATTACACAACATATCAGGCTGCCCATAAAATGAAACCCACAATAGACCTTTTTGAGCTAGGTGTTTTAGACGATTTGATAGAGGTGCAAGACTGGGGCAAGTTCGAAAAAACCAACGACGATATATCAGAAAAACTCCATATCGTTTTAACCGCAGTAAATAGTACGGTTCAAGAGTTAAAATCTGACTTTAACTTGTAGTGTATGCAAGCCGAAATTATAACCATAGGCGATGAGATTCTCATTGGCCAGGTTGTCGATACCAATTCAGCATTCATAAGTAAAACCCTAAATAAAATAGGGGTTTCGGTATATCAAATCACATCGGTTCAAGACGAGGAGGCCCATATTGTAAAGGCCTTACAGGAAGCCGAAGAAAATGCCGATATTATTATTGTTACAGGCGGTTTGGGGCCTACCAAAGACGATATTACCAAAAGCGCCATTGCAGGATATTTTAACGATGTTTTGGTGCAAGATCAGGCCGTGCTTAAAAACATTGAGCACCTTTGGAAAACGCATGTAAAAAAACCGTTGCAACAGGTTAATATAGATCAGGCTTTAATCCCTTCAAAAGCAAAAGCTTTGATGAATGTTTATGGGAGCGCCCCGGGAATGTGGCTGGAAAAAAATGCCAAAGTTTTTATATCGCTGCCAGGCGTGCCTTTTGAAATGCGAGCCCTTATGGAACATGAAGTGGTGCCAAGGCTAAGGAAAAAATACAAGTTTCCGTACATTAAACACAAAACCTTGTTGACGTATGGTTTGGGCGAAAGTGAATTGGCCGAGCGTATAGCCACTTGGGAAGACCAACTGCCCAGCTATATAAAACTGGCCTATTTGCCCAATTTGGGGAAGGTAAGGTTAAGACTTTCTGGAAAACATGAAGACAAACGGCTACTCGAAACCGAAATGGCCCAACAAATCGACCAGTTATTACCCCAAATAAGCGATGTTTTTTTAGGGTATGAAGATGCCGGTAATATTGAAGCTGTTGTAGGAAAGCTATTAGTAAAAGAAGGCAAGACCATAGCCGTTGCCGAAAGTTGTACCGGAGGCAAACTGGCCGAACGTATAACCTCGGTTGCCGGAGCATCGGCCTATTTTAAGGGCGGTATAGTAAGTTATGCCACCCAAACCAAAATACAGGTGTTAGGGGTCGATAAAAACCTTATCGAAAAACACTCGGTGGTTAGTCATCAGGTGGCCCAAGCCATGGCCGTGCAAGCATTAAACCTGTTTCATGTAGACTATGCTGTAGCCACAACAGGAAATGCCGGGCCAACAAAAGGCGACGCCGATGCCGAGATAGGAACGGTTTTTATTGCCATAGCCACAAAAGAAAACGTGTTTTCTGAAGAATTTAATTTTGGAAACCACAGAATTAAAGTGGTTAATAAAGCCGTAAATAAAGCCTTTGAAATGCTTCAGAAAGAAATTTTAAAAAAGTAACGGTTTTAGTTTGCGGGTATTGCAAAGATTTCTTAAATTTGCAGCCTGTTTTGAAATAACACACACATAAAGTTAGAAAAAGATGTCAAGAGTTTGTGAACTTACTGGAAAAAAAGCGATGGTTGGAAACAACGTATCACATGCGATGAATAAAACCAAGCGTAAATTTGACGCAAATTTGGTGAAAAAACGTTTTTATATTCCTGAAGAAGATAAGTGGATAACTTTAAAAGTTTCTACATCTGCATTAAAAACCATTAATAAAATTGGAATTACTGCAGCATTAAAACAAGCTAAAGCCAAAGGGTTTATAAAATAATAGCACAACGTATAAAGCTTACGAAAAATGGCAAAAAAAGGTAATAGAATACAGGTAATATTAGAATGTACAGAGCATAAAGAGTCTGGAAAACCAGGAACTTCTCGTTACATTACAACAAAGAATAAAAAGAATACGCCAGATAGAATGGAGATTAAAAAATTCAACCCTATCTTAAAGCGTATGACCATCCATAAAGAAATTAAATAATTCGAGATTTTTACTTCGGTAGAAATGTCAGGTGAAAACATTTGAATCATGGCAAAGAAAGCAGTAGCATCATTACAAACAGGATCAAAAAGATTGAGTAAAGCCATAAAAATGGTGAAGTCTCCTAAAACTGGAGCTTATACTTTTGTGGAATCTATCATGTCTCCAGAACAAGTTAACGATTGGTTAAGCAAACAAGGTTAATCATCTTTTGATACCTAGCACAATATTTAAGCAGCTTTCATGTATTTGAAAGCTGCTTTTTAGTTTATATTTGTGCTCAAAATGGCACAACAATTTTCAATTTTTGTTTTTGGATAAGAATTTAGACATGTGTGCTTACCTTTAATTTGAATTATATGGGTTTTTTTAAAAAAATATTTTCATCAGAAAAAAAAGAGACTTTAGATAAAGGCTTGGAAAAGTCTAAAACATCCTTCTTTAATAAATTAAGTAAGGCTGTCGCAGGAAAGTCTAAGGTAGACGACGATGTTCTGGACAATCTAGAAGAAATTCTGGTAACCAGCGATGTGGGAGTAAATACCACCCTTAAAATTATAGAACGCATCGAAGCCCGTGTTTCTAAAGACAAATATTTAGGCACCAGCGAGCTAAATGATATTTTACGCGAAGAAATTGCAGGCCTGTTAAGCGAAACCAATGTAGGAGAGGCTACAGAATTTTCTATACCAACAGCCAAAAAGCCCCATGTAATTATGGTGGTTGGCGTAAATGGCGTTGGTAAAACCACAACCATTGGTAAAATGGCCTATCAGTTTAAAAAGAAAGGCTTAAACGTGGTTCTTGGAGCTGCAGATACTTTTAGAGCAGCGGCCATAGACCAACTACAGGTCTGGGCAGATCGGGTAGAGGTTCCTATTGTAAAACAGGCCATGGGGAGTGACCCCGCCTCGGTAGCGTTCGATACCCTTCAAAGTGCCGTTAACCAAAATGCAGATGTGGTAATAATAGACACTGCGGGGCGTTTGCACAACAAGGTAAACTTAATGAACGAGTTAACCAAAGTAAAACGCGTAATGCAAAAAGTGGTTGACGATGCCCCGCACGATGTATTATTAGTGCTGGACGGCTCAACCGGACAAAATGCCTTCGAGCAAGCCAAACAATTTACAGCAGCTACAGAAGTAAGCTCGCTAGCCGTAACCAAACTAGATGGCACCGCAAAAGGTGGCGTGGTTATTGGCATTTCAGATCAATTTCAAATCCCCGTTAAGTATATTGGCGTAGGCGAAGGAATTGAAGATCTGCAAGTGTTCAATAAATTTGAATTTGTAGACAGCTTTTTCAAATAAAAACAGATAACAAATAAAAAAAACCTGTGTGCTAACACAGGTTTTTTTTATGATAACGATTTAGACCATCAATGCATTATAATACATAAATCATTATGTATCTTTGCACCCTAATTTCTTAAGCATGAGAACAAAAACACGTAAAAAAAACAAGATCAATGTGGTTACCTTAGGCTGCAGTAAAAACGTTTACGATAGCGAGGTGTTGATGGGGCAATTAAAAGCCAGCGGAAAGGATGTTGTGCACGAGCAGGAAGGCAATGTTGTGGTGATTAATACTTGCGGGTTTATTAATAATGCTAAAGAAGAAAGTGTGAACACCATTTTGGAGTTCATGCAAAAAAAAGAAGCTGGCGAGGTCGATAAAGTTTTTGTAACAGGCTGCTTAAGCGAACGTTACAAGCCAGACTTAGAGAAAGAAATACCAAATGTAGACCAATATTTTGGCACAACCGAGTTGCCACATTTATTAAAGGCTTTAGGGGCAGACTACAAACACGAACTGGTTGGCGAGCGCCTTACCACAACGCCTAAAAATTACGCCTATTTAAAAATTGCCGAAGGCTGCGATCGCCCATGTAGTTTTTGTGCCATTCCCTTAATGCGGGGCAAACATAAAAGCACGCCCATTGAAAATTTGGTGACAGAAGCAGAGAAACTTGCCGCAAATGGTGTAAAGGAACTTATTCTTATCGCACAGGATTTAACCTACTACGGCTTGGATTTATACAAAAAAAGAAACCTAGCCGAATTGTTGGAAAACTTGGTTAAAGTTGAAGGCATCGAGTGGATTAGGTTGCATTATGCCTTTCCAACAGGTTTTCCTATGGATGTTTTGGATGTGATGAACCGCGAGCCAAAAATATGCAATTACCTCGACATACCGTTGCAGCACATTTCCAACCACATCTTAAAGAGTATGAGGCGTGGCACCACAAAAGAAAAAACCACCAAATTGCTTCAGGATTTTAGAGCGGCAGTGCCACAAATGGCCATTCGTACAACCTTAATTGTTGGCTATCCCGGAGAAACCGAAGCAGATTTCCAAGAGCTTAAACAATGGGTTCAGGACATGCGCTTTGAACGTTTAGGGTGCTTTACCTATTCCCACGAAGAGAACACACATGCGTTCTCACTGGAAGACGATGTGCCGGAAGCCGTTAAGCAAGAGCGTGCAAACGAAATTATGGAAATTCAATCGCAAATTTCATGGGAACTCAATCAAGAAAAAATAGGCCAGGAACTACAGGTCATTATCGATAGAAAGGAAGGCAATTACTTTGTGGGCCGTACCGAATTCGATTCACCAGATGTTGATAACGAGGTGTTAATAGATGCCACGACTGTTTATCTGAAAACAGGTGAATTTACCACAGTAAAAATTACCGACGCCTCAGATTTTGATCTCTATGCCGAGGTATGCCACAAATAAATAGCGCAACACGGTATTTATTATGGACTTCTAGCTGTAAATGCTTGTAGCATAATGCGCTTTGTTTTAGTTCTTTTTTTAGTTAAATTAAGAAAATTACCCCATGTTGTTTTAAGAATTTATTAAATTTAGTAAGACTGGGTTAGCTTATACATGTATAAAATTAATTTATAGAAAATTGGTTTTAATAAGTTTAAGTTATTCTAATTTTATTGTAATCTAATAACTTCTAAAAACATAAAACGCATGGAAAGTACGCATCACAACCAAAATGGTGGCCAATGTCCCTTCTCTGGAGCAGCCAAAAAAAGTGCTATTGGCGGCACTAAAAGCCACAACTGGTGGCCTAATCAATTAAAAGTTAGTATTCTTCGTCAAAACTCAAGTCTTTCCAACCCTATGGATAAAGGGTTTAATTATGCCGAAGCTTTTAAGGCATTGGATTATGAAGGACTAAAAAAAGACTTACATACCTTAATGACCGATTCGCAAGCGTGGTGGCCAGCAGATTTTGGCCATTATGGTGGCCTGTTTATCCGTATGGCCTGGCACAGCGCAGGAACCTACCGTATTGGCGATGGTCGTGGTGGTGCCGGTGCAGGACAACAACGGTTTGCGCCACTAAACAGTTGGCCCGATAATGCCAATTTAGACAAAGCAAGACGATTGCTGTGGCCAATAAAACAAAAATATGGCAAACACATTTCTTGGGCCGACCTTTTAATCTTGGCGGGAAATGTAGCTTTAGAGTCTATGGGATTCGAAACTTTTGGCTTTGCCGGCGGACGAGAAGATGTTTGGGAGCCTGAAGAAGATGTGTATTGGGGATCGGAAACCGAATGGTTGACAGATAACAGGTATTCTAAAGAACGCGACCTGGAAGATCCTTTGGCCGCAGTAGTGATGGGCTTAATTTATGTAAATCCAGAAGGCCCAGATGGTAACTGGGACCCCATTTCGGCGGCTGTCGATATTCGAGAGACCTTTAAACGTATGGCCATGAACGATGAAGAAACCGTAGCCTTAATTGCAGGCGGCCATTCGTTTGGTAAAACTCATGGTATGGCAGACCCGAGTAAATATGTTGGACCAGAGCCAGAAGCTGCACCATTAGAAGCCCAAGGGCTTGGTTGGTTAAGCCATTACAAATCAGGTAAAGGCCCCGATACCACTACAGGCGGGCCAGAAGTTACCTGGACCCAAACCCCAACCCAATGGAGTAACAACTTCTTTAAAAATTTATTTGAGTATGAATGGTTGCCACACATAAGTCCGGCAGGGGCAAAGCAATGGATTGCCAAAGATGCCGAAGCAGATATTCCAGACGCTTTCGATAAGTCAAAAAAGCACAAACCTACCATGTTAACCACAGATTTGTCCTTGCGTTTTGATCCGGAATATGAAAAAATATCCAGACGCTTTTATGAAAACCCAGATGCATTTGCCAAAGCTTTTGCCAAAGCCTGGTACAAACTAACCCATCGTGATATGGGGCCTGTTTCTAGGTATTTGGGACCAGAAGTGCCCAATGAAACGTTAATTTGGCAAGATCCCATTCCAGCCATAGATCACGAATTGGTAAACGATCAGGATGTTTCTAATCTGAAATCTAAAATAGCCGATTCCGGATTGTCGGTTTCAGAATTGATATCGGTAGCTTGGGCTTCGGCATCTACATTCCGCGGATCGGACAAACGAGGAGGGGCCAATGGTGCTCGAGTAAGGTTGGCACCTCAAAAAGATTGGGAAGTAAATAACCCCCCAAGCCTTTCCAAAGGATTAACGGTTTTAGAAGGGATTAAAAATAATTTTAATGACGCACATGGGCCAAAAAAGATTGCTTTGGCCGATGTAATTGTTCTGGCCGGTAATGTTGGTGTAGAACTCGCCGCAAAGCAGGCCGGTTACACGGTGACCGTACCGTTTACTCCAGGAAGAATGGATGCTTCTGCAGCAGAAACAGATGTTGAAGCGTTTGAGTATCTGGAACCTGCAGCCGATGGGTTTAGAAACTACCGCAAGACAAAATTTCCAGTATCTACCGAAGAGCTGTTAATCGATAAGGCCAATTTATTAACCTTAACAGCACCTGAAATGGCTGTTCTTGTCGGGGGAATGCGTGTTATGGAGGCTAATTACGACAACTCCAAACACGGTGTGTTTACAACAGCGCCTGGAGCACTAACCAATGATTTTTTTGTGAATTTATTGGATATGGCCACCGAATGGGTGTCTGTTTCAGATGACAACGAGCTGTTTGAAGGACGCGACCGCGCTTCTGGCCAAGTAAAATGGACAGGAACTAGGGCAGATCTTGTATTTGGATCGAATGCCGAATTAAGAGCAATAGCCGAGGTTTATGCTGCTAACGATGCAAAAGAGAAGTTTGTTAACGATTTTGTTTCGGCCTGGGCAAAAGTTATGGAACTAGATCGCTTTGATTTGTAAGTGTTCAAATTGATAAGATTTTTCAGGCGGGCTTTTGGCCCGCCTGACTATTTTTAATCCATAATAAACTTAAAGCCTCCCGTGATCATGTGGGCGCTTAAGGTGTTGTTGCGTTTGTAGTGGTAGTATTTTAGATCAATGCTTTTTAACCCAAATTTCCAGAGGTGCATTTTAGTAAAAATATCGGTATAAGAGGCACCAAACCCAAATTGGTTGGACGAGTAATTGGACAGGTCGTAATCCGATGTGTAAAACTCGGCTGTCGACAAGTGGGTGTCGTAAGGTTTAAAATAATGGGCCGCCGTTTGGGTGTAAAACCGATAGGAAGGGTATAGGGTAAACTTGTCTGAGATTTTAACAGGCAGCTCAATATTGGCGGTATGTGAGTTAATGCCCCAATCGTCAAAATAATACCTGTAATATGTTCTTACCGTAAGAAATTCGTTTATAAAATAATGAAGCCGGCCACCTAGGGCAACTTTAAATCTCGAGTTGGGGAGCTGCTCAACAGCATCGGCTAAATGAAAATCATCGATATAGGAATTGGCAACATCAGAAAAATAGACCCTTTGGAACGGCGTTGCTAATTGACCGTCTTGCTTTATAACATCGATGGCTAGAGTGCCTTGCAGGTTTTTATTGAGTATTTGCGAAAACGTACTCCCTAAAGCATACGAGTTTCTACCTTTGCTATTAATTTCGTTTAGCATGGGCTGGTAATTGGCATGGCCTGTTATGGTATTGGCTTGAAACAAGCCGTCGGAAAGACCGGCTCCTCCTTGGGCAAAAGGCCTTAATTCGAAAGGGTAAATAATTTTCCAAGTGTCTAGGTATACACTTCCATGAATGCCGAGTTCGGTATTTTTTTCGTTAAAGAGTTTGGTGTAGCTTCCGCCAAATCCTATTGAAAAATAATCGTATTCGGCTGCTACAGATAGTTTGGCAGACCACAGGCTGTTTCTGTCGTTTGAGGAATGGCTATAAGAAATCACACCGCTGCTCCAGACATCGCTAGCCGAGGCGCCACTAGAGGCAACATAGGGACTGGCATAGCCATCGTCGAAAGGGTTAACGTTACTGGATGAGGCCGAGGTATAGGCCGATATGCCAGCATCAATAGTTAGGACATCGTCATCATTTAAAGGAATGGCTATAACGATGGTGCTTGTTATATCGGTAAGAGCTTCGGTGCCAATGCCGCCCGTGACCGCTGCATTATCGCCATCCTGACTGTAGTAGCTGCTTAAAATATCGACCTCGGTACTTTCGAGAACCCGCTTTTTGTAAACGTTCGACGAATCGGTTGGAACAGAAGTTTGGGCTTGTACAACTCTACCAAAGCCTAAACTTACAAGAGACGTTATAATAATAGATTTTAGTGTCATAATACATACAATTAATTGCAACCACATCCACCGCCGGTTTTTCCGCCATTTGCTCCAGAGGCGGCTTCGCGATAAGAATGGAAAGTGGTTAGGTTTCTGTCTAATGGTCGGTCAGATAGTGTCATATCTGGGTCGTTAAGGTTTACTTTTTCATATTCTTTAACTGTGGTGCAGGAGCTTGCTAAAACAATAGGAAGGGCGAAAAAAAGTATGTTTTTCATAATTAATGGGTTATTTTAATATGATGGGATGTAAAAAGTTGGCCTTTATCATCCACAATAATGCATGCTATATTGGGCAGTTGGTTAATTCGGTTAAGGCCTGCATCAATTCCCATAACAAAGACCGAAGTGGCTAGGGCGTCTGCAAGTTCGGCTTTTGGGGCAAATACAGTTACGCTAATAATTCCCGTGGCAGGATAGCCTGTTCTAGGATCGATGATGTGGGCGTATCTAATGTTGTTAAATTCTACATATTTCTCATAATTTCCAGAGGTAACAACGGCGCCTTGGGTTATGGGTAGCAAGCCGTAGGCTTTAGCTTTGTCCATGGGGTTTGTAATGGCCACTTGCCATGGTTGTCCATTGGGTTGTGTGCCCCAGGTAGTCATATCGCCAGAAGCATTAATAATACCCGATGGCACGCCTTTTTGTATTAAGAGGGCTTTAGCCTTATCGGCGGCATACCCTTTGCCTATGGCTCCAAACCCAATTTTCATGCCTTCATTTTTAAGGAAAACAGTATGGTCCTTTTCGTTTAAAATAACATGGCGGTAATCAACTTTAGAGACCGATTGTTTTATCTGCTCTGGTGTGGGCATTTGGGTCATGCTGCCATCAAAGGCCCAGATGTTATCCATGGCGGCATAGCTAATATCGAAAGCACCATCGGTAATTTTCGAGAGGTCTATGGCGCGTTTTATCAGGTTAAAAAGCTCTGCGTCTACACTTACGGGGCTAATACCCGCATGGGCATTTATTTTAGATGTTTGCGAATTGGGATCCCAAGAAGAAATGAGTTTCTCGATTCTGCTAATTTCATCAATGGCTAGATTTATATATTGATTGGCTTGTTCTTGCGAGTGGGTAACAACAGTAATTTCAAACCTACTTCCCATAAGTTTTAAGGTACTTTTGTAGGGGTGTTGGGCGGATGCAGAAGTAGCAATAAGCACCATAAGACCGATGACAATGTAGCGTTTCAATTAATAGGATTCTAGAAGTTTTATAAAATCGTTAGGGGAGGTTTTTTTATATCCCGTACGTCCTTTTACCTGGCCTTTTTCATCTAAAACCAAAACATAGGGAAAGAACCCATTGGGGTTGTATTTTTCTGCTAATGCGTTGTTGTGTTGTTGCTGTGTTGCTGTTAGGCTGTTTTTTTTCTTTCGGGGGAAATCGGCTTTAAGCAGCACAAAATGCGATTGGGCATAGTCTTTAAACGTTTGGGTACGCCATATGTCTTGGTCGAGTTTCATACATGGTGCACACCAATCGGATCCTTGGAAGACTAAAATAATGGGTTTGTGTTCGTTTGTGGCTTTAAGCTTGGCTTCGTTAAAGTCTGTTAGCCAATCTTGGCCCAGTGTTATTTGGGTGAAGAGCAGTAAAAAGCACCCAAAAATAAAATGTTTCATAATGTGATGATTAAATAATGATGTAACGCTCGTACAGCGATTAAAGTGTTTAACAAGAATAATTTGTATTTGTTCTAAATAAAAACAGAGGCCATTGGCCTCTGTTTGATTGTTCTTATGATTTTGCAAGTTGTTTGCTTATTTTTTTAATAGCCGATTTTATGGATTTTTCAGGTTCTATAATGTTGTATTCGCCCCAAAAATTTGGGTCGGAAAATCCAGAGGCCTTTTCGCTTAAAATCATGCTTGGTCTAAACGTTTCTTTTTTGGTGGTAAACTTGCGGTTGTTTTCTTCCCAATCTGTAATGGCCATTTCACTGTTTAAGGTGTATTTGCTGTTAAACAGTTTGGCTTTCCAGTTAATTTTAAAGGCCAGTTGTACGTTACTGTACCGGTAGTGCCACTTGCCATTATGGGTTTTGTAATCCACCCGGTAAGCAGCTTCTGTAGGAAGCACTTTGGCGTTTAAGGGTTTTTTCTTAATAAATAATTTGCTGGCTTCAACTTGGTCGTTAACATTTAAATTAAACACGGCACTTACCAAAGCGTAATTATCGGTATCTATATACAGTTTTCCGTAATATAGAGGCTCAGTAATTTCGGGTTTTTGTTTAAAATTAACCACGTATACTTGCTGGTTGTTTATTTGTGTAGGACTGGCAAAGGCGAATTCGTACTTTTTTAAATCTTCAAAAGAAAAAATAAACTCATTGTACTTAATCATATCGACATATAAGGTGCTAAAAGGGCCGCCCTGTAATTTTAGGGTTAGTGTGTCTAAACGTGAATAGTCAACGCTTTTTCTGGCTTTAATAAGCCTCACCTTATCCTGCTTTGCCGAGCTGTAAGGTTGCTTGTAAATTTCTACCACGGCTTCGGCCAGAGATGCATTTTTACGGCGTTTTTTTATGGTCTCCCGGTAAAATGCCGTCATGATATTTTGCGCATCAATGTAGTTTTCGCCCTTTTTGTTTAAAGTAGCTTTAACCAACGCAAGGGCATTTTTTGGTGCATTAATTTTAACCTCGGTAAGCTTTGAAGCCGATTCGGTTAAATAAACCTCCGGGGTATTGGCCAAATGGCTTAGGGCAATATCCTTTTTAGCATACCCCAAGAACGATACCGTGATGGATTTGTTTAGTAATGCATTAGGAACCTTTAATAAAAACTCCCCCTCAGTATTGGAAATGGTACTCATGTTGGTGTCTTCTAAGGTAATATCGGCAAAAGTAAGAGGGGTTTTGTCGTTGGCATCGTAAACAGCACCCTTGTACTCGGTAAACGCTTGCTCTTGAAACGCAAACCCTGGTGTAAAATAGCTGGTTGATAAAAGCACAACTGCTAGAAAGATCAAAAATTGAGGCATTTTGGATTGTAAGTGTAGATGTTTCATAACACTTTAATAGATTATTAGTTGTGTCTACCTAATTTTCTAAATTAAAAGATACGCATTTTTTTTAACATTTAAACGATGTTAGCATTTGTTTAACACCTGCTAATTTTTGATAGCACCGCTCTTAACGTTTTGTTATGGATATAGTTTTTAAAACAATGTATATTTGTGTCTTTATAAAAAAGTGTTTATGCCAACAGTCAGTATTCCGTTTAAAGAGACCCATTATTTTTCGTCGCTTATTTGCGATTATTTAGATGAGAAGGCTGCCTTAAAGCCTTTTTATAATAGATTTCCTAAAAAGGAAAACTTTAAAGAGCAACTTGAAGAAAAACAACAGCATTTTAACGCCGAAACTAGAGCCGTTTTGGTATCGGCCTTAAGGGCGCAATACAAGAATGTGGCGGCTTCTGTTTTAACCACTCAAAACATCACGGCCTTAGCAGACGAGAAAACATTTACCATAACAACAGGGCACCAGTTAAACCTGTTTACAGGCCCTTTGTACTTTTTCTATAAAATAATAGCCACTATTAATTTATGCAAAGAGCTCAAGCAAACGCATCCGCACTATAATTTTGTTCCGGTGTATTGGATGGCTACAGAAGATCACGATTTTGAAGAGATAAACTTTTTTAACTTCCAAGGAAAAAAAGTACAATGGAACAAAGCTGCTTCAGGAGCTGTTGGCGATTTGGATCTAGACGGATTAGATGATGTTTTTAGTACGCTGTCCTCGCAATTGGGGCCAGGCCACAATGCCCAAGCATTACGGGAGTTGTTTAAGCAGGCGTATTTAGAACATGATACGCTAACCCAAGCAACCCGGCATTTGGTTAACAGCTTGTTTTCTTCCTATGGCTTGGTAATTTTAGATGGAAACGACCCCGCTTTAAAACGGTTGTTTGTGCCTTACATTAAAACCGATGTGCTGGAGCAAAAGGCTTTTCTAGAAGTAACCCAGACCAACAAAAAGCTAGAGGCGCTGTCTGCTAACTACAACATACAGGTCTCGCCAAGGGCGATTAATTTGTTTTATATTAAAGCAGGGGTTAGAGAACGTATTGTTGAAGAAGAAGCAGGGGTGTTTTCGGTTGTAGGAACCCAGATTACCTGGACCAAATCCCAACTGTTAAAAGAAATAGAAGCCTTTCCGGAGCGTTTTAGCCCCAACGTAATTTTAAGGCCGTTGTACCAAGAGGTTATTTTGCCCAATCTCTGCTATATTGGCGGCGGAGGCGAATTGGCATATTGGCTGCAGCTAAAATCGAGCTTTGAAGCGCAAAATGTACCATTTCCAATGTTGTTGTTGCGAAATTCTGTCTTGTTAGTTAAAGCGCAACAATTGGAAAAACTTGAAAAACTACAGGTCACCATAGCGGATTTGTTTTTAAAACAACCCCGTTTAATGACCAAAATAACCAAAGAAATATCGGAGGTCAACATCGACTTCTCTCCTCAAAAAGCACATTTACAACAACAGTTCGAAGCGCTTTATAAGTTGGCAGAGCGTACCGATAAATCATTTCTTGGTGCAGTTGGCGCTCAAGAGCGGAAACAACTAAAAGGGTTGGAACATTTAGAAAAGCGCTTGCTTAAGGCCCAAAAGCGCAAGCTAAGCGATGTGTTAGAACGGGTTAAAATAGTACAAAATGCCTTGTTTCCCAATCAAAGTCTACAAGAACGACAGCTTAATTTTTCTGAATTTTATTTGGAGTATGGTGACCAATTAATCCAACAGTTAGTGTTAAATTTGCATCCATTACACAGCGAATTTATAATACTAAAGTTAGACTAACCCATGCACAAAATAGATATCGATTTAGTAGAGATGACTCTCGATGTCATGAAGTATGCTATCGATAGGATTTCGGCTACCGAGCACCCCATAGGGAAACCCAAAAAAGAAGAAGAACTAAGGCAATTGGTTGGCGAAACAATAACCCCAAAAGGGGTTGGTGGCGAATATGCCTTTAACCTATGGAAACAGCATTTATCTAAGGCCAATGTTCCTGTGGATCACCCCAGAAACCTCGCTTTTGTGCCAGCATCTCCAACACGTTCGGCCATTATGTTCGATTTGGTAACTTCGGCATCAAGCATACACGGCGCCTACTGGATGGAAGGCGCAGGCGGGATTTTTTGTGAAAATGAAGCCATGCGATGGATTGTGTCCTTAACAGGTTTGCCCGAAGGAGCCTTTGGGGTCTTTACCAGTGGCGGAACCGCAGCCAACTTATCGGCCATCGTTACCGCTCGCGAATATTGGCGACGCGACGATACTTACAAGCGCGAAAAAGGCTTGATTATTACCTCTATAGGCGCACATTCCTCTATAAAAGCCATGGCAAAAGTGGCCGATGTAGACATTCTTCTGGTCGATTCGGAAGAGATGCTAACAGGCGATGCTCTAAGGGAAACTATAGACAGCCTAAGCTTTCATCAGCGCAAACGACTATTTGCTGTTGTGGCCACCGGCGGAACAACCAATGCCGGAATTATTGACGACCTAGAAGGCGTTGCCCAAGTGTGCGAAACCGAAAAACTATGGTTTCATGTCGATGCGGCCTATGGCGGTGGCGCTTTAGCTGCCGATTCGGCACGACCGCTGTTTAAAGGTATAGAGCGTGCAGATAGCATTACAATAGACCCGCATAAATGGATGTTCTCGCCTTACGATTGCGGCGCGGTAATCTATAAACAGCCAGAACTGGCCAAGGCCGCCCATTCGCAACAAGGATCGTATTTAGATATTTTTAAGGATGAAGGTGCCCATGGCTTTAATCCCACAGATTATCAAATTCAATTAACACGACGGGTACGTGGCTTGCCTTTGTGGTTTTCATTGGCAACCCATGGTACAGACCGCTATAAACAAGCTGTAGAACGCGGTTTGGAACTGGCCCAAATAGCTGGTAAAATGATTGAAGCTCACCCAGACGTAGAATTGGTTAGAGAACCTAGTTTGTCTTGTGTGTTGTTCAGACGTAAAGGCTGGCAGCCGGAAGACTATACAGAATGGACCTATAAAAACCACAAATCCGGATTTGCATTGGTTACACCTACCAAATGGAAAAACGGCCAGACATTTGAAACGGTATCGCGGTTTTGTTTTATAAATCCAGACACCACAGAAAAGGACATCCAAATGATTTTGGATTCCATGACATAAAAAATCAAATTCTTCAAACGATAATAAAAATCAATTGTTAATTTTGCACATGCAACACAACAACGTACTTATTTTAGATTTCGGGTCGCAATACACACAGCTTATTGCACGCCGCGTAAGAGAACTTAACATTTACTGTGAAATTCATCCTTACAACAAAGTTCCAGACCAATTAAACAAATACCATGCGGTTATTCTATCGGGAAGCCCTTTTTCTGTTAGGGCCGATAATGCACCACATCCAGATTTAACCAACATTAGAGGCAAAAAACCTATGCTGGCCGTATGTTACGGGGCGCAGTATTTGGCGCATTTTTCGGGAGGTGAAGTGGCACCGTCTAATACCAGAGAGTACGGGCGTGCAAACTTATCATTTGTAAAAGAAGACGACCTGTTTAAAGGCATTTCTACCGGAAGCCAAGTATGGATGAGCCATAGCGATACCATTAAAGCTTTACCAACCCATGGCGAATTGTTGGCAAGTACCCACGATGTGGAAAACGCAGCATATAAAATTAACAACGAGCAAACTTATGCCCTACAATTCCACCCAGAGGTTTACCACTCGACAGATGGCAAGCAACTGCTAGAGAACTTTTTGGTACACATTGCTGGAATAAAACAAGATTGGACACCCCAATCGTTTGTTGAAGAAACCGTTTCAGATTTAAAATCGAAACTGGGCAACGATAAAGTGGTACTGGGCCTATCTGGAGGGGTAGACTCTTCTGTTGCAGCCATGTTACTGCACAAAGCCATTGGCGAAAACCTATACTGTATTTTTGTAAACAACGGCTTGCTTAGAAAAAATGAGTTTACAGAAGTGTTAAAACAATACGAAGGCATGGGCCTAAATGTAAAAGGCGTTGATGCTTCGGCACGCTTTTTGGGAGCGTTAAAAGGATTAGACGACCCAGAGCAGAAAAGAAAAGCCATAGGTCGTGTGTTTATTGAAGTTTTTGATGACGAAGCGCATGCCATTCAAGATGTAAAATGGTTGGCGCAAGGCACCATTTACCCAGATGTTATCGAAAGTGTTTCGGCAACAGGCGGACCAAGTGCAACCATTAAAAGCCACCATAATGTTGGTGGGTTGCCAGATTTTATGAAGTTGAAAATTGTCGAGCCTTTAAAACTGTTGTTTAAAGATGAGGTAAGACGCGTTGGAGCTTCTATGGGAATGGATAAAAACCTGTTGGGACGTCACCCGTTTCCAGGACCAGGATTGGCCATTCGTATTTTAGGAGATCTAACCGAAGAGAAAGTTCGTATATTACAGGATGTTGATGCCATTTTTATTAGCAACCTAAAATCTTGGGGACTTTACGATCAAGTATGGCAAGCTGGGGCAATTTTGTTGCCTGTAAACAGTGTTGGCGTTATGGGAGACGAGCGTACTTACGAAAAATGTGTTGCCCTACGTGCCGTAGAAAGTACCGATGGCATGACAGCAGATTGGGTGAATTTACCGTATGAGTTCCTTCAAAAAACATCAAACGAAATAATAAATAAAGTTAAGGGCGTTAATAGAGTAGTGTATGACATTAGCTCAAAACCGCCAGCCACAATCGAGTGGGAATAAAAACAAACCTAATTACATGAAACAGCTTTTTTATCTATTTGCCTTAATTTTTATATGGGGGTGCGGAACAGCAACCCTACACGCCCAAAACTATCAAACCCATAAAATAAAGCAAGGCGAGACGGTTGAGGAAATTGCTAAAATGTATCGTGTAACGCCTTATGATATTTACACGCTAAACCCCGATGCCAAAAAGGGGCTTAAGGTAAATAGCGTATTAATTATTCCTAATGCTAAAGGAGGCCTAAAAGCCGACACAGCAGGAGATACACGGGAGTTGGTAGGTTTTAAAGAACATAAAACCAAAAAAAAGGAAACGCTTTACAGCATTTCCAAAGCGTATAACATAGAGATTAAAACACTTAAAAAGCACAACAGCTTTTTATATGCCAACAACCTAAAAAAAGGCGATAAGCTTAAAATTCCGGTATACAAAACCATAAAAAACAACACCTCTGCAGACGGGCAGCACACCGCTTCTAATGCAAAAACCAAGGATTATAAGGTGCTTCCTAAAGAAGGTAAATGGCGTATTGCGTATAAATTTGGGATTACCGTTGAAGCTCTGGAGGCTTTAAATCCCAATATGGGCGCGGTTTTAAGTGAAGGGCAAATCATACAAGTGCCAAATACAACCACTGAAGAAAATCCTATAGACGAACGCTATTCTTACTATACCGTGCTCCCTAAAGAAGGGTTTTACCGGTTAAAAGTAAAGCTGGGAGTTAGCCAAGAAGAACTGGAAGCCTTAAACCCAAGTTTAAAAGAGAATGGCCTAAAAAAGGGAATGGTTTTAAAAGTACCTTACCAAGCGTCTTTACCAGGAAATGCTGTTGTAGGCAAACCAAAACACCAAATCGATTTAACCGATAGCATTTCAACATTTAGTAGCAAGCGCATAGCCATTATGCTACCGTTTCAGCTTGATAAAATTGTAACAGATTCGGTGCTTGACAACAAAGCGCAAATTGCCAAAAACCCTTACCTTAGAACATCGTTAGATTTTTATGAAGGGGCCTTAATGGCTTTAGATTCCCTAAAAAAATTAGGGGTTTCCTTAACGGTTGATGTGTACGATACCAAAAATAAATTAAGCGAAGTATCGCACATTTTAAGAGCCAATGCTTTTGATGAGGTCGATGCTGTGATAGGACCGTTAATGGCCGATAATGTTAATAAAGTCGCTTCAGAATTAAAGCGCGATAACATTCCTGTGGTGTCTCCAATAACCAAAAACATTCAGCTTTATGATAATGTTTTTCAAACAAGACCATCAGAAGATTTGCTACGCGATAAGGTCGTGCACTTTTTTGCCAACGATACCCTTGCGAGCAACATCATAATCATTTCAGATGCCAAGCATACCAAAGTAAGTAACGACCTGAAAACGGTCTTCCCTAGAGGGGCTCAAATTTATTCAAGAATGAATAAAAAGAACGAAGATGCTTATTTTGTATATGATGCCGATATTACCGACAAGTTAAAACCAGGACGTAATGTGGTGTTTCTAGAATCGGATAATCCCGGGTTTGTTTCTAATGTTACCAGCAAGTTAAATGCTTTTAACAGCCTAAACGATAAGACCATTATATTGGCAACAACCAATATGAACGACGCCTTCGAAGACGACGATGTGTCTAACTACCATTTGTCTAACTTGCAGTTTCATTTCGCGACAATCGCAAAGTCTTACGACGATGATAACCCACAAGGCTTTGTAAAAGGTTACGAACAGCGTTATGGCGTAACCCCCAATAAAATTGCCGTGCGTGGTTTCGATATTACAATGGACACTGTGTTGCGTTTGGTAGCGTATAACGATTTGTATGCGTCGGTAAATAAAGCGCCATTAACAGAGTATGTTGAAAATAAGTTCGCTTACAAAAAAGAGGTGTTTGGCGGCTACTATAACAATACGGTATACTTGGTGAAATACAACAGCGACCTAAAAATAATTGAAGTAGAGTAAATGGTTTCTAAAGTAACATATCTAGGCGATTTAAGAACAGAAAACCTGCATGTTAAATCGGGGCAAACCTACATAACCGATGCCCCAACAGACAATAATGGTAAGGGTGAAGCGTTTTCTCCTACAGATACGGTTGCAACAGGCTTGGCAAATTGCATGTTAACGGTTATGGGCATTAAAGCCAGAGACCTAAAAATAGATATGGCAGGAACAACGGCCGAGGTGACCAAACTTATGGCGAGCCACCCAAGGCGAATTTCCGAGATTAAAATAGAACTTTCCTTTACAGGGGAGTTTGATGAAAAATCGAGAAAAATACTTGAAAAAACAGCCTTAACCTGTCCCGTTTATTACAGCTTGCATCCGGATATAAAAAAAGACATTAGGTTTAAGTGGTAAATTTATGATAAGGCTTTTAATGGTATGCTGTTTTTTTGTTGGGTTCTCACAAGACAACGAACAGGCCATCCCGTGGCACGATACCCTTAGCCTAAGTTGGACCGATTTTAAAGCACGTCCAGACCACACCTCTAGCGCCGCTGCTGTTACAGCTTCTGGTTTTGTGTTTGCCTATGCGGTAAAAACAACCAACGAAAAAATTACAGGATTTAATGCCGAAGTAACCTCCTGGTTTTACCCTGATAAATCGTGGTTTAAAAAAGCCTTGGTGAATGATCGGGTGTTGGCACACGAGCAATTGCACTTTGCCATTACCGAACTTTTTGCCAGAAAACTGAGGCAACAGCTTTCGCAGTTAAACGTATCAGATAAAATTAAAGACACAATAGATCATGCCCATGCCAATGCCCTTAAAGCCTTGGCTGCTTACCAAGACCAATACGATACCGAAACCGATTACTCCAGAAACCTAGAAGCGCAGTTGCGGTGGCAGCAGCAGGTTTATTTAGAACTGGATAAACTTTCAGATTTTAAACCATAACACACATTTTGCAACCCGATAAAACCTTTTTAATTAAGCTGGCCCATACTAAAATGCCGTATGGAAAATACAAGGGCAGGTATTTAATAGACCTCCCGGAATATTACGTGGTCTGGTACCATAACAAAGGGTTTCCAAAAGGCAAGTTAGGCGATATGTTACAAACAGTTTACGAGTTAAAAGTAAACGGATTAGAACATTTAATTAGGGAGATTAAAAAGCAGTACCCAAACGCTTAATGGGCATAGTGCTAACGTAAGGTTTGGGGTAATCCCCCAGAGCCGTTGAATAAAATATTAAGGGGTGAGCAAGCGGTCCTCGCGAATGTTGCCAATATGGTAGTAAGCAATAACCTCCTGTATAAGGTTGTCCTTAATAACATACCACTCGCTTACGTCCAATTTAAAATCATCTTGTATGGCGGTATACCTTACACAAGCTTTGTGTTTGTTGTACATGGCATCGTGAATCACAAAGGTGTGGTTTAAAAACTTATTTTTGTTGTTATAAACTAATTCAAGGTAGGTTTGTTGGCCTTCTATGGTTCCAAAAGGGCTAGTATGTTTAAATTTTTCCGAAATGGGCAAGCTGTTAATCGCGCCCGCTTCCCAACACGAAAACCATTTTTTTATTAAACGTTCTGTTGCCATAGCTGTTTAATCTTGTAAGCTAAGATAAGCAATTTGGCACTTAAGAAATTACCGATTTAAATTATTGGGTTTATTTAGTACAGCAATACTTTAATAACAGTTTTAATTTCGTAAATTTGCCTGCGTTTAAAAACGCAAGATGACAACAACTACGAAATACATTTTTGTTACAGGAGGGGTAACCTCTTCATTAGGAAAAGGAATTATTGCAGCCTCTTTGGCAAAATTACTTCAAGCACAGGGCTACCGTACAACCATCCAGAAATTGGATCCGTATATTAATGTCGATCCAGGAACCTTAAACCCATACGAACATGGCGAGTGCTATGTTACCGAGGACGGTGCCGAAACCGATTTGGATTTAGGCCATTACGAACGATTTTTAAACGTAAACACCAGCCAGGCCAATAACGTAACCACTGGGCGTATTTACCAGAGTGTTATAGAAAAAGAGCGCCGTGGAGAGTTTTTGGGGAAGACCGTTCAGGTTATTCCACACATTACCGATGAAATTAAAGAACGCATTCAAATCCTTGGCAAATCGGGCGATTACGACATTGTAATTACCGAAATAGGAGGGACCGTTGGCGATATAGAGTCATTGCCCTACATTGAAGCAGTTCGCCAATTAAAATGGGATTTAGGCGAGAACAACGGTATTGTTATTCATTTAACCTTAATTCCGTTTCTATCGGCAGCAGGCGAGCTAAAAACCAAACCGACCCAGCACAGTGTAAAAACATTGATGGAGAGCGGGGTGCAGGCCGATGTTTTGGTTTGCCGTACCGAACATGAACTGCCTAACGATTTGCGTACCAAATTGGCCTTGTTTTGTAATGTTAGGGAAGAAGCCGTTATTCAATCTATCGACGCATCAACCATTTACGATGTGCCTAACCTAATGCTAGAGCAAGGTTTGGACAAAGTTGTTTTAAAACGATTGGCCCTAGAGAGTGCCAAACCAGATTTAACCCAGTGGAACCAATTCTTACAACGTCATAAAAACCCAAAATCAGAAATTACCATAGGACTAATTGGTAAGTATGTTGAGCTTCAAGATTCTTATAAATCTATTTTAGAAGCCTTTATTCACGCTGGCGCCGAAAACGAGGTAAAGGTAAATGTAGAGGCCATTCATTCCGAGCATCTAAACGCCCATAGCGTAAAAGAAAAGCTATCACATTTAAACGGTGTTTTGGTAGCACCAGGCTTTGGCGAGCGTGGTATTGAAGGTAAGATTGCTGCCGTGCGTTATGTACGTGAGCACAACATACCGTTTTTCGGGATTTGTTTGGGCATGCAAATGGCCGTTATCGAGTACTCTAGAAATGTGCTAGGCCTAGAAGATGCCAATTCAACAGAAATGGACCCCGAAACCACCCATCCTGTAATTAATTTAATGGAAGAACAAAAGCATGTAGAAGACAAAGGGGGGACCATGCGTTTGGGAGCTTGGACGTGCGAATTAAAAGCGGGCTCTATTGCGAGTGCTGTATACAACCAAGAGCTTATTACCGAAAGACACCGCCATCGTTTTGAGTTTAACAGTGCTTACCGCGAACAATTAGAAACCGCAGGCATGACTCCTACAGGGTTTAACCCCGATACAGGACTGGTAGAAGTGGTCGAAATCCCTTCACACCCTTGGTTTGTAGGCGTGCAGTATCACCCAGAATACAAAAGTACAGTTGCAAAACCACATCCGTTGTTTGTGGCATTTGTTAATGCTGCCTTACAGCATAAAAATAATAATTAAGTGCCACTATGGCATTATAAATGGTTTAGGATAGGTTTTTGATTTAAACCCATCTTGAGATTTTAAGTAGACATATGGAAGAAAAAAAACTGGATATTAACTCTATAATAGGGTTTGTCTTAATTTTTGGAATTTTAGTATACATGATGTATACCAGCCAGCCAACCCCAGAAGAGTTGGAGGCTCAAGAAAAAGCAAAGCAAGAACAAGTAGAAGCCGAAGCGCAGACTGCCGCCAAACAGCAGGACAAAGTCGTGTCTTCAGAAGACTTTACAGCGCCTTCGCCTACCGATTCGTTAAAATTAGAGGCCCTTAAAGGAAAATTAGGCGCATTGGCCTATTCTTCTACGTTGCCATCGGCAAAAGATACCCACACCGTGGTAGAAAACCAGGTGCTGGCGCTAAAGTTTAGCAACAAAGGGGGGTATTTGTCGGAAATAAAACTAAAAGAATTTGTCAATTTTAAGGCCGAGCCAATTTATCTTGTAAAAGATGGCAATACAGATTTCAATATTAATTTTGGCACCACCGACAACAGAACGCTAAACACACGGGATTTATTTTTCGAGCCTACCATTACCAAAAATGGCGAGAATACCGTAGTGTCTATGAAACTTAAAGCGGGCCCACAACAGTATCTAGAGTACCGTTACGAGTTAAAGCCAGACGACTATATGATAGACTTTACCATCCGTTCACAAGGAATGGGTAATGTTATTAACGGCTCGCAGGCAATCGATTTAAATTGGGACCTACAAACCTACCGCCAGGCCAAAAGTATTTCGTACGAAAACCGTTATACCGAAATGGTTTACGAATACGATGGTGGTAAAGACAGTTACTTAGGCCAAAGCGAACTAAGCGACGATACCGAAAGCAGCGTGACCTACGTGGCTTACAAGCAGCATTTTTTCTCTTCGGTATTATTGGCAGACGAACCGTTTTCTACAGCTAGCTTAGTGTCTAGAAATTTGGTTAAAGACGAGACCATCGATACGGTTTACACCAAGGCATTTGCATCTAAACTGCCTTTAGAACTTAAAGGCGGCGAGCTTAACAAAACCATGGATTGGTATTTTGGTCCCAGCGATTACGAAGTGTTAAGCAGCTATAACCGTAACCTCGATGAAATTATGCCACTGGGCTGGGGGATTTTTGGTTGGATAAACCGTTATGTGTTCATTCCAATGTTTAGCTTTTTAAGCGGCTTCCTACCTTATGGTATTGCCATTATTGTAATGACCATCTTAGTAAGATTAGTCATGTCGCCCGTAACATACAAGTCTTATGTGTCCCAGGCTAAAATGAAAATCCTTAAGCCAGAGATTACCGAAATTAACGAAAAGCACAAGGACAACCCCATGAAAAAGCAACAGGAAATCATGGCCCTGTACAGCAAAGCAGGCGCAAGCCCAATGGCTGGGTGTTTACCGGCATTAATGCAGCTGCCTGTGTTTTATGCGCTGTTCATGTTTTTCCCATCGGCTTTTGATTTAAGACAAAAACCGTTCCTTTGGGCCGAAGATCTCGCGTCTTACGATACCATCGTTAATCTGCCATTCAACATCCCATTTTATGGCGATCACGTAAGTTTATTCCCCATCTTAGCGTCTGTGGCCATCTTTATTTACATGAAAATGACAACAGGACAGCAAATGGCCTCGCAACCCACACAAGAAGGGATGCCAGATATGGGGAAAATGATGAAGTATATGATTTATATTTCACCATTAATGATGTTGTTCTTCTTTAACAACTATGCTTCTGGATTAAGTTTGTACTACTTTATCTCTAACTTAATTACCATTGGTATTATGTTGGTAATTAAAAACTACATTATAGACGAAGATAAAATACACGCTAAAATTCAGCAGAATAAAAAGAAGCCTAAAAAGCAAAACCGTTTTCAAAAGAAAATGCAGGAAATGATGGAGCAGGCAGAAGAGCAGAAAAAAGCGCAACAACGAAAAAAATAAAGATAAAGCTGCCTTTTTTGGCAGCTTTTTTGTTGTAATATTATAAAGGATTAACCGTTATTAAATAAAAAGAGTATGCGAAAAATAGTGGGTTTTATAGGCGTGTTGTTACTCGTGGTCAATGGGGCTTTTGCTCAAGCAGTCAACCAATTTGATGCCAATGGCAAACGCCACGGCATTTGGAAAAAGAATTTCGAGGGCACTCAAGTACTGCGCTATCAGGGCGAGTTTAACCACGGTAAGGAAGTAGGCGAGTTTAAGTTCTATAAAAACGTTAACAACAAAGCGGTTTTAACAGCCTCAAAACAGTTTAAAGCCGATAGCGACATAGCGCTAACCACATTTTACGCATCCAATGGCAAAGTGGTAAGCAAAGGGCAGGCCATTGGCAAAACCCGAATAGGCAAATGGACCTATTTTCATAACAACTCCGATAAAATCATGACTCAGGAGCATTACAACAGCAACGGAAATTTAGATGGCGAGAGCATGATTTATTACGAAAATGGCCAGACGGCAGAGCACAGCCATTTTAAAGACGGCAAATTACACGGGCAAGCACTGTGGTACGACGAGTCTGGAGCACTTATAAAAGAATACAATTATATTGAAGACAAGTTGCACGGAAAAGCCAATTTTTATGGCCCCAAGGGGGAACTAAAACTAAAAGGACAATATAAAAACGACAGGCGCGACGGCATTTGGACCTATTATAAAAACGGCGTTGTAGAAAAAGAAGAAGACTACACCAGGAGAAGCAAAAACCCCTATAAAAAACAAGAATAAAACCCTAGGGTTTACCGCATAAAAAAAGCTCCTTATTTCAGGAGCTTTTATATTATTTAGGTATTTCACATGATGAGTAAGCTATTAATCAATCCAAATGGGGAAGTTACCTAAACATAAGTGGCTGCAATATAAATAAAAATCATACGTTTTCACAAAAAAAATACCATAAAAATGAAAGTTTTTATTTAAGTAATTGATAGTTAGCGGGTTGTTTTCTTTGGGGTGCAGCAGAAAGCGACCAGCTATTAATTTTCCTCTTAAAATAATGTATCTTTGCAACCAATTATGAATAAGAAAAAACGTGTTATAGTAGGCCTTTCCGGAGGCGTAGATTCCAGTGTAGCAGCGTACCTTTTAAAGGCGCAGGGCTACGAGGTTATAGGCCTTTTTATGAAAAACTGGCATGACGATACCGTAACCATATCTAACGAATGTCCTTGGTTGGAAGACAGCAACGACGCCATGATTGTTGCCGAAAAATTAGGCATTCCGTTTCAAACGGTCGATTTAAGCGAACAATACAAAACGCGCATTGTAGACTACATGTTTAATGAGTATGAAAGGGGGCGAACACCAAACCCCGATGTGCTTTGTAACCGGGAGATTAAATTTGATGTTTTTATGAAAATTGCCCTCGACCTAGGAGCCGATTATGTGGCAACAGGACATTATTGCCGTAAAGGCACCACTCTGGCAAGCAATGGCGAAGAAGTTTACCAATTATTATCAGGGGTCGATACCAATAAAGACCAATCGTATTTCTTGTGTCAGCTGTCGCAAGAGCAGTTGTCAAGAGCCTTATTTCCCATAGGGGAACTAACAAAACCAGAAGTGCGGCAAATAGCGGCAGAACAAAATTTAATCACAGCCGATAAAAAAGATTCCCAAGGACTTTGCTTTATAGGAAAAGTGAGGTTGCCAGAATTTCTTCAACAGCAGTTAAAGCCCAAAGAAGGTCTTATTGTTGAGGTGCCGGCAGACCATGAAAAATATACCGATAAAGCACCCGAATTTGCCTCTAAGGAAGCCGAGCTAAAATACCTGTCCAGAAAACACACCTACACCTTAACCGATGGCAAGGTGGTAGGCAAACACCAAGGCGCCCATTTTTTTACCAAAGGGCAACGCAAAGGGCTAGGGGTTGGCGGTACCGTAGCGCCTTTATTTGTAATAGACACCAATGTTAAGGATAACATTATTTATACCGGCCAAGGCAACACACATCCGGGATTGTACAAACGCGGCCTTTTTATAACCAACGATGAGCTGCATTGGGTTAGGGAAGACCTCGCGTTAACCACCGGCCAAACCATGAAGGTTATGGCACGCATTCGCTACAGGCAACCTCTACAGGAAGCCACACTGCACAAAGTAGACACCGGACTTTATGTGGCATTTAAGCAGCCGCAGTCCGCCATAACCGAAGGCCAGTTTGTTGCATGGCATTTAAACGACGAGCTTATAGGCTCAGGAGTAATATCGTAAAGGGTTTATATGAAACACAATAACATAACACAACTGTTTAACATTCAACATCCAATTGTTCAAGCTGGAATGATCTGGAATAGCGGATGGCGTTTGGCAGCCGCTGCTAGTAACGCAGGTATTTTAGGCTTAATAGGAGCCGGAAGCATGTATCCTGAAGTGCTTCGAGAACACATTCAAAAATGCAAGAAAGCCACCCAAAAGCCTTTTGGGGTTAATGTGCCCATGCTGTATCCGGATATTGAAAAAATCATGGACATCATTGTTGAAGAAGGCGTGAAAATTGTATTCACTTCTGCCGGAAACCCTAAAACCTGGACCAAGTGGTTACAGGACAGAGGCATTACGGTTGTTCATGTGGTAAGCAGTGTTAAGTTTGCACTTAAAGCACAAGAGGCTGGGGTCGATGCCGTAGTTGCCGAAGGCTTTGAAGCAGGCGGGCACAACGGCCGCGACGAAACCACGACCTTAACCTTAATTCCTATGGTAAAGGAGCAATTGGAAATTCCTTTAATTGCTGCAGGGGGTATTGCCACTGGGCAAGCCATGCTAGCGTGTATGGTATTAGGAGCCGATGGCGTGCAGGTAGGAAGTCGTTTTGTTGCGAGTGAAGAAAGCTCGGCCCACCAAGCTTTTAAGCAGGTTGTTGTCGATGCCAAAGAAGGCGATACCCAACTTACCTTAAAAGAGCTAGCACCGGTAAGGCTCGTTAAAAACAAATTCTATCAGGACGTTCAGGAGCTGTATAGAAAAAGCCCTTCAATAGAAGAACTAAAAGAATTGTTGGGACGTGCGCGGGCCAAACGTGGCATGTTTGAAGGCGATTTAGAAGAAGGCGAACTGGAAATAGGCCAAATAGCAGGCCTTATTCATGAGGTAAAGCCTGTCGCCCAGATTGTCGCCCAAATGCTAAACGAATTTGAAGTCGCTAAAAAAAATGTGTCAACCCTGTAATACGAGTTGTCTAATGCACTTTTAGGGGAAATTATCTTCTTTTACGGTTAAGGAATTAAAGGTTTTTTTAACGAAAACAAAACGGGTTATCAAAACCTAAAACTTTACTTTTGCCAAATGGTTTTGAGCAACTATACAAAAGAATTTCGTTATAACTGGAAACTGGCAGCACCAGTAATGTTAGGGATGCTAGGGCATACCTTTGTTAGTTTTGTCGATAACATTATGGTGGGGCAGCTGGGAACGGCAGAATTGGCAGCCGTATCTTTGGGCAACAGCTTTATGTTTATTGCCATGTCGTTGGGCATTGGCTTTTCTACAGCCATAACACCTTTGGTAGCAGAAGCCGATGCCGCCAAAAATTTTAAGCAAGGAAAATCGGCTTTTAAACATGGATTACTTTTGTGTTTGCTGTTAGGCATAGCCTTGTTTTTGGTCTTATTCTTTTCAAAACCTTTAATGTACCTCATGAAACAGCCCATAGAGGTAGTCGAACTGGCATTGCCGTATCTAGATTTGGTAGCCTTTTCGTTAATTCCCCTAGTGGTTTTTCAGGCCTTTAAGCAGTTTAGCGATGGCCTGTCCATGACCAAATACCCCATGTACGCAACCTTATTGGCCAATGTGGTAAACGTACTGCTAAACTACATGCTTATTTTTGGGAAATTTGGATGTCCTAAACTGGGCATCGTAGGGGCGGCCTACGGCACATTAATCTCTCGAGTAATTATGGTCGCGTTTTTATGGGTGCTGTTAATGAACCATCACAAATCAAAAGACTTTGTAACCAACATTAAAATTTTTGTTTGGGACAAGCTCATGTTAAGAAAGCTTGTCAATCTAGGCTCGCCTAGTGCCATGCAAATGTTTTTTGAAGTGGCCATATTTACAGCGGCCATTTGGTTGAGTGGGCTGTTGGGGAAAAATCCACAAGCAGCCAATCAAATAGCCCTTAACCTATCATCAATGACCTTTATGGTGGCTACAGGCTTAAGTGTTGCAGCCATGATACGGGTAGGGAACCAAAAAGGCTTGCAAAACTACTTGGAGCTACGCCGCATAGCCATATCCATCTTTTTACTCGGCATTATTTTAGCCTGTGTTTTTGGCCTGTTCTTTTTAATCATGCACAACCAGTTGCCCAAGCTGTATGTCGATTTTGACGATGTCGTAAACTTTAAGGACAATACAGAAGTGGTCTCTATTGCAGCCACCCTTTTAATTGCCGCGGCTATTTTTCAGATAAGCGATAGCATTCAAGTTATCATGTTGGGCGCCCTAAGAGGACTGCAGGATGTAAAATTACCAACCCTAATCACTTTTATTTCGTATTGGGTGGTGGGCTTCCCCATAAGTTATGTTCTAGGCAAAGAAACCGCTTATGGTAGTTTCGGAATTTGGCTAGGCTTGTTGGCAGGGTTAACAACTGCCGCAATTTTATTGTATATTCGTTTTAATTTTCTGACTAAAAAACTAATTGATTCAAAACATGGAGCTTCCTAAATTTTTATTGGGCGACAATACCGATCTCCCAGATACAGCGTTTGTAATACATACCGATTTCCCGAGATTTATCTTAAACCTTGAAAACGATGATGTTGAGTGGTTGGAAGATTTTGACCAACACGACCAAAAGGAACTGGAAACCGAAGCCGAAAACCTAATTCAACAAGCGCTAGACTTTTACGATAGGGAAGTGGCACGCTACGAAGCAAACTAAGCGATGTTAGAACAGTTACTGCAATTCGATACCGATTTGTTTTTGTACCTAAATAAGTTAGGCACAGAAACTTGGGATGGCTTTTGGATGTTTTATACCACCAAGTTTAACTGGATTCCGTTTTATGCCGTTCTTTTGTACTTTATTTTTAAACAGGAAAACCGCAAGATGTTTGTTGTAATCCTATTGCTTGTTGTGGCCATGGTTACTTTTACCGATCAGGTAACCAACTTGTTTAAACACGGCTTAATGCGCCCTAGGCCCTGCCATGAGGAGGCGCTGCAAAGCCTAATGCGTTTGGTTAAGCCGTATTGCGGCGGAAAATATGGCTATTTTTCTGGCCACGCCTCCAATTCTATGGCCGTAGCCATATTTAGTGGCTTACTGTTGCGCAAACGCTTTAAAAACGTTATTTGGATGATGATTGTTTGGTCTATTGCCATGGGGTATAGCCGCATTTATATCGGGGTTCACTATCCGTTAGATGTGTTAAGCGGCCTGGTGTTTGGTGCGCTTTCAGGCTATATGTTCTATAGGTTGAGCCTTTTTTTAAGAATGAGGTTCCGTTTGGCTTAGCAACTAGTAAAACCAATTTTTAACAGACCTTTTTAAAGGTGTAGTTTACTTTAATTATGAAAATACTTGTAACAGGTGCTGTAGGGTTTATAGGCTCTCATACTGCCGAACGGCTATCGGATTTAGGCCACGAAGTAATCGGGGTCGATAACTATTCGCCTTACTACAGTGTGGCGTTAAAACAGTTAAATGCCCAGGCCCTTAAGCAAAAAAACATAACGATTATCGATACCGATCTTAGAGAAGCGAATTTAAGCTCAAGGCTTCCAAACGATATTGATTACATTTTTCATTTTGCTGCACAGCCCGGCATTTCAAGTACCTCTACGTTTGAAGATTATTTTAGCAACAACATTCTCGCCACCAAGAACCTGATCGATTATGCCTTAGCACTACCGGCGTTAAAGCTGTTTGTAAACATAGGCACCTCTTCAATTTACGGTTTAGAAGCGACCTATCCCGAAGAGAAAGCACCCAAGCCGGCATCGCATTATGGCGTAACCAAATTGGCAGCAGAGCAGTTGGTGCTTCAAAAATCACGCGAAAAGCAATTGAAGGCCTGTTCGCTGCGGTTGTATTCGGTTATTGGCCCAAGAGAACGCCCAGAAAAAATGTACACCAAGCTTATTGCTAACGGACTTAACGATGAGGCTTTCCCGCTTTTTGAAGGCAGCGACAAGCACCTGCGCAGTTTTACCTATGTGGGCGATATTGTAGACGGCGTGGTATCGGTTATTGGTAAGGAGGCGGTTGTTAATGGCGAAATTATTAATTTAGGGACAGAGGTCGAACACACCACCCAAGAGGGCATCGAGACGGTAGAACGTGTTTTGGGAAGGTCAATAAAAATTGAACTGATGCCAAAACGTCCGGGCGACCAATTACGCACCAAAGCCAACATCGATAAAGCTAGAGAATTGTTGGGGTATACCCCCCAAACCACGTTGTTAGAAGCTGTAGAAAAACAGGTGGCGTGGTATAAAGAAAACCTGTTATAACGCTTTTTCTAAGGCCAATAAATATTCGGCGGCAGCAAAAGGCGTCGTTTTATTCTGCGCTACAAGCGCTAATTGTTCGGCTAAGGCAGTCTTAATTTTCGTATGGTTAAAAAACCGCTGATTTAGCTGCTCTTCTATGGTTTGCATTAACCAAAACTTGTTTTGTTCTTGGCGATGATGCTCAAAAAAACCGTTGGATTTGGTTTGGGTTATGTAGGCCGATAGCAGCTCCCATATCTTATCGATGCCCTCGTGTTTTAAGGCGCTACACAAAGTAACTTTTGGCGTCCAGCCAGAAGCCTTTTGAGGATAAAGATGCAATGCCCGGTTAAATTCTACCTTAGCGAGTTTGGCAGCCTTAATGTTATCGCCATCAGCTTTGTTTATGGCAATGGCATCGGCCATTTCAATAATGCCGCGTTTTATGCCTTGCAATTCATCGCCCGCACCAGCGAGTTTTAACAGTAAAAAGAAATCGACCATACTGTGTACGGCGGTTTCGCTTTGTCCAACCCCAACCGTTTCAATAATAATGGTATCAAAACCGGCTGCCTCACATAAAATAATGGCTTCCCGGGTTTTTCTGGCAACACCACCTAATGCATTTCCAGAAGCAGAGGGCCGTATAAAGGCATTGGGGTTGTTTACTAGGGCTTCCATACGGGTTTTATCGCCCAAAATACTGCCTTTGGTTACCGTACTACTGGGGTCTACGGCCAAGACGGCCACTTTTTTCCCCAGAGTGGTTAAATAGCTGCCAAAGGCTTCAATAAAAGTACTTTTACCTACCCCCGGAACCCCTGTAATGCCAATTCTGGTCGAGGCATTGGCATGTTCCAAACAGCGCTGTATAATGGCCGAAGCCTTTTTGTAATGCTCGGGGTTTTGACTTTCTACAAGGGTAATGGCCCGACTTAAGGCCGTAATATCTCCCTTAATAATGGCCGCGGTAAGCGCCTTGGCAGAAAGTTGCTTTTTGCGTTTTTGCTTAATAAAAGCAATATGCGCGGCATTGGTAATCTCTGGATCGGGAACACCACCTTGCTCATTTAGGGCTGATATGTGCTTATTTTTTTTCGTCAAATTGTGTTAAGGGAACGGCAATTTTTACATTGTCCCAAGCCATGGTTAACGATAGGTCGTCTAAAGCATTGTCAAAACCAATCGTAAATTGTTCAACAACAGTGTTTAGCTCCTCAACGGGAACTTCAATATCAATCATGTCGAATTTGGGATCGCGCATGGGGTTCATTTCCATGTCTACACCCCAAGGGTATTGTTTGGCATTAAACATCACATGCCAGCTGGAGTCGCTAGGAATGGTCCATAGCGTATATTTTCCTGCCGGAAGCGAATCGGTATGCACTTTTAGGGGCTTGTTGGTTTCAAAAGTAGTGGCCTCGTTTGCCCCGGTACGCCATACCTTTTTGTAAGGTACCAAGCCGCCAAAAACCTCACGCCCACGTTTAGAAGGCCTGTTGTAAAATACGTTCAGCTTCAAATCGTTTTTGGTAAACGATATGGTGTCTTTCGGGCTTAAGGGCTTGCTTAATAGGCTGTCATCAATAAAATAGGCGTATATAAAAACTCCAACGGCAGCCAGAACCAAGAGCCGTAAAACCCACTTCAAAAATCTATTCATAAGGCAATCGTCATTTAAAATTTAAAGATAACTAAAAGTCCTTCCCAGTAAAAGGAAACGGTAAAATCTTAACGAAATTTTTAATACCTTAAAAAAAACGTTTCATTTTTTGCAACAATACAATTTTGTTGTCGTCTTTAAGGTGAACTAAACCAATAACCAAAAAAGCCCAATGCTTAAAAACGGCATTATTAAACAATGTAAACAGAATAACCGTATGGCACAAATGCAGTTGTACAACCAGTACTGCAATGGTATGTATATTGTGGCCTACAGATTCTTGAAAAACAAAGCCGATGCCGAAGATGCGGTGCAGGAAGCTTTTATAAAGGCCTTCTCTAAACTCCATCAGTTTACAGAGGATGTTACTTTTGGTGCTTGGTTAAAACGTATTGTCGTTAACCGCTGTATCGATGTTTTAAAGTCCCAAAAACAACAGGTGTTGAACTTAGAGGACAACCACCTTAAGGTGGTCGATACCGCAACAGACGACAACTGGTTGGTCGACGACAGTGTGACCGTAGAAGCCGTAAAGCAGGCCATTGAGGATTTGCCCGACAAGTACAGATATGTTGTTATGCTGTATTTGTTGGAAGGCTACGACCATCAAGAGATTGCGAGCATTTTAGATATTTCTGAAGTGGCTTCACGAACACAACTGTCTAGAGGCAAGAAAAAATTACAATTACGTTTAAAACCTTTAAAAGATGGCACAAGACATTAAATCGTTGCTTAAAAACAATCAATCAAGCGAACAGATTCAAATGCCGGAAGGGCATGATAAGCGGTTTTTAGAACGCCTAGAGGCCTCATTCCCTCAGGCTACAGTTTCCAAACGCGCCTCTTGGCGGTGGCAAGCCATAGCGGCCAGTATGGTGGTTGCTTTGGGCTTGGGCTATGTGGTATTTCAGGAGTTAAAAACACCGGAAACGCAAACCGTAGTGCATACCAAAACAGCTGAAAGCCCCACTAAAACGCTAGGCGATGTGTCTCCAGATTTAAAGAAAGTCGAGGATTACTATCTGGCCAGCATTAGCTACGAGCTTTCTAAAGTTAAGGTCACCCCAGAAAACAAGGAACTTTTTGATGGCTATGTAGGCCGTTTAGAGGAATTAAACAACGAATACCAAAAACTGTCTGACGAGCTTACAAAAAACGGGCCTAACGAATTTACCGTAAACGCCCTGATTAACAACCTTAAAATGCGACTGAATTTATTGTACCGCTTAAAGGAACAATTGCAAGCGTTTTCAGACCACAATCAAAAAACAATTTAAACACATGAAACCTTTAAAATATATAGTAAATCTGTGCTTGGCCTGTTTGGTTTTGCCAGCGGTAGCACAAGAAAGAATGGAGAAAATCTCCCAGTCGATAAACGTTAACGAAGGCGTGACCATCGATTTGAACACCAGTTATACCAATTTGGAAATAGATACCTGGAACAAGGACATTATAGAAATTGAAGCCTATATTGAAAGCGACAAACTTTCTGAAGCAGCCTTAAAAGATGCCATCGATGCTTGGCAATTGGATATAGATGGTAGCAAAAGCCATGTTACAATAAACACTGCCGGTAGTTTTGGCTCCTGGGATGGAGATGCCGCTTTTTTCGATGGCGCTTACCGCGATAAGCTTCGCCAATTGGAGTTGCAACTGGCCAACATTCCAGAGCCTCCTTTAGTAGAAGCGTTTAATTTACCAGAGATGCCGCCACTACCCGAAATGCCTGCCTTACCCGCTTTGCCCGAGGGCATTGAAACGCTTAAGTTCGATTACGATAGGTATAAAAAAGAAGGGGAATCCTACTTGGATAAATGGAGCGAGGAGTACGGTGAGAAATTTGGTGAAGAATATGCCGAGCGCATGGAAGCTTGGGCCGAAGAGATGGAAAACAGTCCGGATATGAAAGCCTTCGAAAAGCGCATGGAAGCCTGGGGTGAGCAGTTTGGCGAGCAGTTTGGCGAACAGATGGAAGCTTGGGGCGAACGTTTTGAAGCGCGCATGGCGCAGCGTGAAAAGGCGATAGAAAAACGCCACGAAGCCCATGAAAAAAGAGCCCAACACCGCGAGCAGTTTCAAGAGGCACGCGAAGCACAGCGTCAAGCCCGTATGGAGGCCAGAGATCATGCCCTAGAAGCCAGAAAGCAAGCCCATTTTGAACGGTCTGAAAATCAAGAAGTCCTACGAAAAACCATTCGGATAAAAATGCCCAAAAAAGCTAAGTTACAGCTTAATGTAAGGCATGGGGCACTAAAGTTTGTTTCAACTGTAAAAAACACAAAAGCCGTATTAACCCATACGGCTCTTGTTGCCAATAGCATTGATGGAAGCCAGACGTCCATCAATGTATCGTATTCGCCTGTACAAATACAGCAGTGGCACGCTGGCGAACTGCTGCTAAACTTTGTAGATGTGGCCAATTTGCAAATGGTTGACCAATTGGTGTTAAACGCCAATTCGTCTAATGTGCAATTGGGGAAAATAAACAACAATGCCGTTATTTCAGGGAGTTTTGGCGATTTGAATATCGCAAACATCAGCAACGACTTTAACACCATTAATGTTGTTTTAGAAAATAGCGACGCCCAGCTAAAACTACCAACAACCAATTACAATTTGCAGTATGTGGGCAAACACTCCAAGTTAGAGCATCCAGACAACGCGGCCCAAAATACGCTAACCAATTTTTCTACAGGCGACTTTTCAAGCCATAAAACCATTGTGGTGAATGCCAAGTTTAGCGAGGTGGTTATGGAGTAGTTCCAATAGTTTGTTATTTTTGGGCTATGAACCCAATTACTTTCCATCAGTTTTTAGAAACCTTAAGCCAAGAGTCGGCTTCTGTATTAAACCCAGAATTGCAACCTCAGGATTATGTCCCGATTAACCTTTCTGAAACCAACCCGCAGCTGCACACATTTAACGTGGCGTCTTCTTTAGCGTGGGAGGCTTTTATCCAGGCACATTTAAACACACATCAGGCTAAGGTTGCTTATGGCGGCTATTTAGAACAGCGCAATATTTATAAACGCAGCGGTTATTTTAATCCGTCTAGTAATAATGTGGAGCGCAACATACATCTAGGTGTCGATTTCTGGCTAGATGCCGGAGAAGCTATTTACGCGCCATTAGAGGCCACCATACACAGTTTTAAAAACAACACCAATTATGGCGATTATGGGCCAACCATAATTTTAAAACACGATATGGGGCAGGAGGTGTTTTATACCCTTTACGGGCATTTAAGCATGGCGTCAATTGATGGTCTTACTGTTGGAAAAACATTAAAAAAAGGCACGCCCTTTGCCACTTTGGGGGCAGCAGAGGTTAATGGCGATTATGCGCCGCACCTCCACTTTCAAATTATTCGTGATATGGAAGGCTACCAAGGGGATTATCCTGGGGTATGTAGCAAAAAAAATCTGGACAAGTTTGCTGCAAACTGTCCAGATCCTAATCTTTTATTAAAGGTATATTAATCTTCTACAAGTACCCAATCGCCTTTTTCCAGTAATGGAATGGCTTGCTTGTACTTAAGCGATTTGTTTTCGCCGCTCATCACGTGTTTTATGGTAACACGGTCGTTACGGCCAATTTTTGGTTTGTCGCGTACAATGGTTTCTATAGGCTCGGCCTGTTGTTGGGTATTCCCAGCAGCACGGCTTTGGGCAGCGCGTTCATCCATGTTGGGGATGTCTTCTTTAGAGGTTTCCAATTGCTCTTTTTGGCGGGTTTGTTTGGCCTCGCTAATGGCATTGGCATCTTCGCGGGGAAGCTCGCCTTTAAACAAGAAGGAAATCACATCTTTGTTTACTTGGTCAATCATGCCCTTAAACAACTCAAAGGCTTCAAACTTATAGATTAATAATGGGTCTTTTTGTTCGTGTACGGCCAATTGCACCGATTGTTTTAACTCGTCCATTTTACGTAAATGGGTTTTCCAAGAGTCGTCAATAATCGCTAAGGCAATGTTTTTTTCAAAGTCGGTAATTAACTGCTTTCCTTGAGTATTATACGCTTTTTCCAAATCGGTAACCACCTGTAGGGTTTTTACGCCATCGGTAAAAGGCACCACAATGCGCTTAAATTTATCGCTTTGGTTTTCGTACACATTTTTAATTACGGGGTAGGCCAGTTCGGCATTGCGGTTCATTTTTTCGCGGTAATGCGCAAAGGCGGCTTTGTAAACAATCCCGGCAATTTCTATAGGTGTTTTTTTGTTAAAATCGGCCTCGCTTAGGGGCGCACTCATAGAAAAGTAGCGAATCAGTTCGAACTCAAAGTTCTTAAAGTCGTTTGTCGCTTTGTTGGCTTCTGCAATGTTCTCAGACGTATCGTAAATCATGTTGGCCAAATCCACACGCAAGCGCTCTCCAAACAAGGCGTGGTGGCGGCGTTTGTAAACCACCTCACGTTGGGCGTTCATAACATCGTCGTATTCCAGTAGGCGTTTACGTACCCCAAAGTTGTTTTCTTCTACTTTCTTTTGGGCGCGTTCTATAGATTTTGAAATCATAGAATGCTGAATCACTTCGCCTTCTTCAAGCCCCATACGGTCCATCATTTTGGCAATACGTTCGCTACCAAACAGACGCATGAGGTTGTCTTCTAACGACACGTAGAATTGCGAACTTCCAGGGTCACCTTGACGACCTGCACGACCACGTAACTGGCGGTCTACACGTCTGGAGTCGTGGCGCTCGGTACCAATAATAGCCAATCCGCCGGCGGCTTTTACCGCTTCGGTTAATTTAATATCGGTACCACGACCAGCCATGTTGGTGGCTATGGTTACCTGTCCTGGGCGGCCTGCTTCGGCAACAATATCGGCTTCTTTTTTATGTAATTTGGCGTTTAATACGTTATGAGGGACTTTTCTAATGCTTAGCATTTTTCCTAGTAACTCACTAATCTCTACCGAGGTTGTACCAATAAGAACCGGGCGTCCGGCTTGCGATAAGGCGGTAACCTCCTCGATAACGGCATTGTATTTCTCGCGTTTGGTTTTGTATACCAAATCCTCACGGTCATCGCGGGCAATGGGTTTGTTGGTAGGAATTTCTACCACATCCAATTCGTAAATTTCCCAGAATTCGCCAGCTTCGGTAACGGCAGTACCGGTCATACCGGAAAGCTTGCGGTACATTCTAAAGTAGTTCTGTAAGGTCACCGTTGCAAAGGTTTGCGTAGCGGCTTCAATTTTTACATTTTCTTTGGCTTCGATAGCTTGGTGAAGGCCATCGCTATAACGGCGGCCATCCATAATACGACCCGTTTGCTCATCGACTATCATTACCTTGTTGTCCATAACCACATATTGAATGTCTTTTTCAAACAGGGCATAGGCTTTAAGCAACTGGTTTAAGGTGTGTATGCGTTCCGATTTTATTCCGAAGTCACGGAAAAGGTCTTCTTTGGCTTCGGCTTCGGCTTCTTTAGAGAGGCCTTGGCTTTCTATTTTAGAAATTTCCATACCTATTTCCGGCATGATAAAGAAGTTGGGGTCGTCGGCACCAGAAAGGTATTCTACCCCTTTATCGGTAAGCTCTATTTGGTTGTTCTTTTCATCAATCACGTAATATAAGGCTTCGTCTACCTTAGGCATTTCGCGATTGTTGTCCTGCATGTAGAAGTTTTCGGTTTTCTGAAGCAGTTGTTTAACCCCTTCTTCACTTAAAAACTTAATAAGGGCTTTGTTTTTTGGAATACCTCGGTACACGCGCAACAGCTGAAAGCCGCCTTCTTTGGTATCGCCATCGGCAATAAGCTTTTTGGCATCGGCCAATACACCCGTTAGGTATTTGCGTTGTACGCTTACAATATCGTCTACTTTGGGTTTTAGTTCGTTAAACTCGTGGCGATCACCTTTAGGAATAGGCCCCGAAATGATTAAAGGGGTACGGGCATCGTCAACTAACACCGAATCCACCTCATCTACAATAGCAAAGTGGTGTGGGCGTTGTACCAAATCGTCTGGAGCATGCGCCATGTTATCGCGCAGGTAATCAAAACCAAATTCGTTGTTGGTACCATAAGTAATATCGGCATTATAGGCTTTTTTACGCGCTGCCGAGTTGGGTTTGTGGTAGTCTATACAGTCTACGGTTAGCCCATGAAACTCAAAAATAGGCGCCATCCAAGCGCTATCACGTTTGGCTAAGTAGTCGTTTACGGTTACTAAATGCACCCCTTTTCCTGCTAGGGCATTAAGGTATACGGGTAGGGTAGCCACAAGGGTTTTACCTTCCCCTGTTTGCATTTCTGCAATTTTTCCTTGGTGCATGGCCACACCGCCTATGAGCTGTACATCGTAATGAATCATGTCCCAGGTAATGGCTTTTCCGGCGGCATCCCAAGAATTGGCCCAAACGGCCTTGTCATCTTCTAGTACAACATAGCTTTTGTCGCCCGAAAGCTCCCTGTCGAAAGCGGTTGCGGTTACGGTTAGCGAGGGGTTGTTGGTAAAGCGTTTAGCTGTTTCTTTAACAACGGCAAAGGCTTCGGGGAGGATGTCGTTTAAAACGGCCTCGGTAGCGGTGTAAATCTCATCCTTAATCTTATCGATATCTTGGTAGATTTCATCGCGTTTATCAATGTCCTCGGTATTTTGGGCTTCTTCTAGTAAGGCGTTTATGTTATCGTTGAAAGGCTTACGGGCTTCGGCAATTTGTGCTTTAAAGCTTTCGGTTTTGGCTCTTAGGGCGTCGTGCGACAACCCTTCTAGGGCACTTTCAAACGATTTTATTTTAGTTACGATAGGCATGATAGCCTTAACGTCCTGTTTAGATTTGTCTCCGACAAATAGTTTTAGTACAGAATCTAAAAAACTCATGTGTGTTATGTTTATTTTATAGGGTTGGCTTATGGCCAACTCCTGTGGGTGCTCGTTTAACCTAAGGGGTTATAAGTAAGATAACCGTTGTTCAGGTTGTGTTAAGTACACAAAAAAAGCCTCTTTTAAGAGACTTTTTTGTGTTTGTTTATATTAATATTCGTCCTCGTTCCAGAGGTAATCTTCGTCTGTTGGGTAATCAGGCCAGATTTCCTGGATCGATTCGTATTGATCGCCTTCGTCTTCTATAGACTGAAGGTTTTCTACTACTTCAAGTGGGGCTCCAGTTCTAATGGAGTAGTCAATCAGCTCATCTTTAGTAGCTGGCCATGGAGCATCACTTAAGTAAGATGCTAATTCTAAGGTCCAATACATTTGTAATTCGGTTTTATTTTTCTGCAAAAATAAATTTTTACATCAAAAAGTCAAGAAAAAAATGAATTATTTATACAATAATAGAAAGAACGCTTTTTTGCTGTTGAAAGCCGTTGGAAATCCTGGTGTTTTTTTTAGTTACAATTTATCAGGAATCCATTTAATTTCTTTAGCGTTTAAGTCGTAGGTCAACTTTCGTGCCAACACAAAAAGGTAGTCAGAAAGGCGGTTTAAATACATTAAAACCTTATCGTCTATGGGGCTTATGTCGTTAAGTGCAGCAGCTAAACGCTCGGCACGTCTACAAACACAGCGTGCAATATGACAGAATGACACGGTTTGGTGCCCGCCAGGAAGTACAAAATGTGTCATGGGTGGGAGCGCCTCATTCATAGCGTCCATTTCTTGCTCTAAAACGGCAATGTTTTCTGCTGAGATTTTAGGGATGTTTAAACGTTCTTTGCCACTTTTAAGTACGGCTTTTTCCGGGTCGGTGGCCAATATGGCTCCTAAGGTAAACAAGCGGTCCTGAATGTGGGCTAACAAGTCTTTATGGTGTTGTGCGATAGCCTGATCTCTAATTAGGCCAAGGTGCGAGTTTAACTCGTCTACCGTGCCGTAACTTTCAATGCGAATGTGGTGCTTGGGCACTCGTGTTCCTCCAAAGAGGGCTGTGGTGCCTTTATCGCCGGTTTTGGTGTATATTTTCATCTGTGGTATGCGGTATGTTTTACGTTCGCTAAAGGTAGCAAGTAATCTGCCAATTAGAAAAGGAAAGGGAGTCTAATTTTAAAATCTTGTTTGGCCTGTTCTTTTCTGAAAAAAACCAGCCCCCATAAGAAGGTGTCTATGGTAACGGTCACTTTGGGGTGTGTTTTTATAAGCTCCCATGCGGCGGCCATGTCTGGATTCCAATTAATGTCATCAAAAATAAACACAGTATCGTTATGGGCGTGTGGCAAAAGGGTCTCAAAATAGCTTAAAGTGGCTTTTTGGGTGTGGTTGCCATCAAAAAATACCAAGTCGTAGGGGGGGTACTGGGGAAGTTGTGTTAAGACTTCTGAAAAGGAGCCGTTAAGACAGCTTACATTGGGATAAGCTTTTAGGTTTTGCTGGGCCAGTTTGGCCAGGTTGGGGCAGCCCTCAATGGTGGTTACACGATGGTTTGGGGCTCCTATACCCAGCGCTTGTGTGGCTAGGCCTAAGGAGGTCCCCAGTTCTAGGGAGTTACGGCATTTAAAGTACTGGCTTAGGCGGTACAGCAGTTTGGTTTTCGCCAAGGACGAGCCCGAATGTCTGGCAATAGTGGCAATTTTACGGTCGGGCGTCTTGCTGCGTTTCGATCCAGGGCCGAGGTCGGTAATGCTAACAATCGCTTGGTTTTTAAGGAGGGTCTGCCTATAGCTTTTTAATTTGCCGTAGGCAGCGTATGGGGTTTTGTCGTATAGGCACTGGGTAATTAATTGGTATACAAAAGGCGAGTGCACGTCATGCTCGTTGGTGGCATGCAACAGGAATTTTAGGTATTGGGTTAGTTGAAACATCATAGAATGCGACTAGTCTTCCAGTTTAGAGGATAATTCAAACCAGCGTTCTTCCTTAAGTTCTATATCGTTTATAAGCTCCTGAAGTTCCAACGAAAGCGTATTGATGTCCTCCTGTGTTAAATCGGGGGAGTTAAACTTGGCTTCCAAGGCTTTTTTGTCGAAGGCTAAGGTGCTTAGTTTGCTTTCTATGCTTTTAAGTTCTTTTTGTTCGTTGTAGGAAAGTTTGCTTCCGGCATCTTCCCGCCAGTTGGTTTTTTCCTTTTTTACGGGAGCTTCTGCTGCTTGGGGCGCTGGTTGGCTGCTTTCGTAAGCCCTGTAATCGGAATAGTTTCCGGGGAAATCCTCGACCACACCTGCTCCTTTAAACACAAAAAGGTGGTCGGTAATTTTATCCATAAAATAGCGGTCGTGCGAGACCACAAGCAAGCAGCCTGGGAAATCCAATAAAAAGCTCTCCAACACATTAAGGGTAACAATATCGAGGTCGTTGGTGGGCTCGTCTAAAATAAGCACATTGGGGTTTTGAATTAATACGGTACACAGGTACAGGCGTTTTCGCTCGCCACCACTAAGTTTTTCAACAAAATCGTATTGCTTTTTACGGTCGAATAAAAAGCGTTCCAAAAGCTGCTGCGCACTAATTTGGCGTCCTTTTTTTAGCGGGATGTAATCGCCAAATTCCCGAACCACCTCAATCACTTTTTGCTGGGGTTTTATAGTTATGCCCTTTTGGGTATAGTAGCCGTATTTAACGGTAGATCCCACAATAACCTTCCCTTGGTCTGGGGTGTCTGTTTGTGTAAACAGGTTGAGGAATGTGGATTTTCCGGTGCCATTTTTGCCTATAATGCCTACGCGCTCGTCGTTTTTAAAGGTATAGTTAAATTTATCCAACAGCACTTTGTCGCCCAAGCGTTTGGAGACGTTGTGAAACTCGACCACCTTATTGCCCAGCCGCTCCATATTAAGTTCGAGTTGCACCTCGTGGTCATCTCTGCGCTTTTTGGCCAGTTGCTTGATGGTTTTAAAGTCGTCTATTCTGGACTTGGACTTGGTTGTTCTTGCTTTGGGTTGGCGGCGCATCCAGTCCAATTCTTTTTTATAGAGTTGTTTGGCCTTGCCGGTTTCAACGGTTTCCCGTTCTATTCTGGCGTCCCGTTGCTCTAGGTAGTAGCTGTAATTGCCTTTGTAGCTGTAAAGTTGGCCTTGGTCTAGTTCTAGAATTTCGTTGCACACCCGTTCTAAAAAATAGCGGTCGTGCGTTACCATAAACAAGGTAATGGCCGCTTTAGCAAAGTAGGCTTCCAGCCACTCTATCATTTCCAGATCCAGGTGGTTGGTGGGCTCATCTAAAATAAGCACATCGGGTTTTTGCAAAAGGGCCATGGCCAAGGCCAAGCGCTTTTTTTGTCCGCCAGACAGATGCTTTATTTTTTGGGAGAGGTCCTCCAGTTTTAGCTGCGAAAGGATTTGTTTGTATTGGGTTTCAAAATCCCAAGCCTGGTGCACATCCATCAGGTCGAAAGCCTTTTGGTAGGCTTCGGTATCTTCGGGCTGTTTTAGGGCTTTTTCGTATTGCGCAATGATTTTTAGCGTTGGGTTATCGGTATTAAAAATACTTTCCTCTATGCTTAGGTTGGGGTCGAGTTTTGGCTCTTGGGGCAGAAAGGCCTTTTTTATGTCGTTCCTATAAATAATGCTTCCCGTATCGGGGGTGTCATCGCCGGCCAACATGTTTAAAATAGAGGTCTTTCCGGTGCCGTTTTTAGCGACCAATGCAAGTTTTTGGTCTTTGTGTAGGCTAAAGGAAAGGCCCTCGAACAAGGTGCGTTCGCCGTAGGCTTTCGAAATGTTTTCAACAGTTAGGTAATTCACTTAAATCAGGCTTTTTGCAAAGAAACACATAAATGCCAAAATTAAAGCCATAAGTTTTGTTATTCCTTGTTAAAAGTTATATTTGTGAATAAACATGGTTTTGTTCATGAAGACATTAAGGGGGCTTTTCCTACTGTTGTTAGCCGTTTTTTCGGTATCCTGTATCCCGCATAAGGATACCTTATATTTTGTAAACAAGTCGATGGCCTTAGATTCCTTACAGGTGGTTAAGGAAATGCAAAAGCCGTATCGGGTGCAAATAAACGACATCCTTACCATACGGGTAAAGGCTCTGGATCAAGACAATGTGCGTATTTTAAATCCCATAGACAGTCCTAACCTAAACATGACCAGCGGCGAGAAGTCGTATTACGATGGCTTTACGGTCGATGCCCATGGAAACATACGCATGCCTACCTTAGGAACGATTAATGTGTTGGGGTATACCACCGAAGAGATTGAAAAACTTTTAGAGACCAAATTATTAAGCGAGCAGTTTAAGGCCACGGCCAACATATTTGTTACCGTAAAATTAGCTGGAATGCGCTTTACCGTTATGGGCGAAGTGGGCAGCCCGGGAACCAAAACCTTGTTTCAGGAGCAGGTGAATATTTTTGAGGCCATTGCCAATTCGGGCGAGATTCCGGTAACGGGCAACAAAAAAGAGGTGTTAATTGTTAGGCAGTATCCGCAGGGGCAAAAAGTGCATCATATCGATTTAAACGATACCGCCGTAATGCAATCGCCATTTTATTACATTCAGCCCAACGATATCATTTACGTAAAACCGCTAAGGCAGAAAACCTGGGGTACTGGGGAGACCTTTATGCAAAATGTGGCTACCGTAGCCACCTTACTCTCTTTAGTAACCACTTCTATTTTACTTTTTAACCGTTTGTAAGATGGCGTATACCGAATTTGACGATCAGGATTTTCAGGATAAAGGGGGGATAACCTTCGATTTTAAAGGCTACCTGTTTAAGGTGCTTAACATGTGGAAACTGGTGGTTTTAAGCATTGGTTTGGCCCTGATTGTCGCTTATTTGATTAATGTGCGCAAGCAAAACGTTTACCGTTTAAGCTCGTTGGTATCTGTTGAAAACGAACAAAATCCATTCTTTACAGCCAATACCAGCATTTCCTTTAACTGGGGCGGCGTTTCGGGAAAGATGGGAAAAGTAATTACCTCCTTACAAACCCGTACCCATAACGAAAAGGTGGTAGATAGCCTGCAGTATTACATGAGTTATCTGGTGGAGGGGAAGTACCATATGGTCGACATTTATAAAAAAGCCCCTTTTGTGGTGCATTTAGATGCGACCACGCCACAAGTACTGAATAAAAATCTGGGCATTCGGTTTATCGATTCGGAGCGCTTCGAGCTTTTTGCCGAGTTCGCCAGCAACCAGGCTACGGGACAACGCTACGATACTAAGGAAAAACAGTCGGTCGAAACACCACAAGGAGCCTTTAAGAACACCTATCGTATGGGAGAAGCCATTGACTTGCCTTTTTTTAAGGCAACCCTAACATTAAGAAATGCACGCCCCATTAAACCGGGAAGCGTTTTTTATGTTCGTTTTTTAAACTTCGATGGCGTAGTAAATGCCTATAAAAACCGCATTAAGGTAGCGCCTTTTAACAAAAGCTCTTCGGTATTGCAATTGTCGTTGTCGGGGCATAATAAAGATAAGCTGGTGGATTACCTAAATGCCACCACCAGAATACTAAGTGCGTTAGAGCTGGAGCGAAAAAACCTGTATGCATCAAACACCATTAAGTTTATTGATAGCAGCTTGGCTAAGGAAAGTCTGCGTTTAAAGGATGTTAACGATGAGATGAACAATTTCAGACGACAGAACAAGGTGTTTAATGTAAGCAGTGAAATGACTGAAACCTCTGCGAGGCTAAAAGACTTTGAGCAACAACGGGAAGAGGAGGGCAATAAGCTAAAATATTTAGATGCTCTAGAGGATTATTTACGCACCAAAACCGATTATACCAACATAGCAGCCCCAACATCGGTGGGGATTAATGAGGGGAATATTTTAAGCAGCGTTACAAAAATCACCCAATTGGCCATCGAGCGCCAAAACTTGGAGTATACCACCAAACCCGATTCGCCTTTGTTTATGGATTTGGATCGGCGTATCGATTCGGAAAAGAACGTGCTTTTAGAAACCCTAAACGCCACCAGAAAAACCATCAATATTTATTTAAGCTCCATTAACCGCAACATTGCACAGTTGGAAGGAAAGCTTAATGAGTTGCCACAGGACGAGCAGGAATATTTAAAAATTCAGCGCAAGTTAAGCATTAGTCAAGAGGCCTATAATGTGTATATGAACAAGCGCAGTGAGGCCGCTATTGTTAAGGCTGCCAATGTCTCGGATATTGTTACCATCGATGAGGCTAAAGACATAGGAGGGGGGTTGATAGGCCCTAACAAATCGCTAAATTATATGATGGCGTTAATGATTGGGTTTTTCACCCCCATGCTGCTTATTTTTATCATTTATTTGTTAGATAGCACCATACACGGCTCCGATGAGGTTGAACGCTTGTCGTCCATTCCCATTCTTGGACTGTTGGGAAAATACCGCTATCACAACAATTTGGTGGTGTACGAAAAACCCAAATCGGCCGTATCAGAATCCTTTAGGGCCATTCGTTCCAGCTTGCAGTTTATTTTGAACAGGACTAAAAAAGAAGGTGCAAAGACCATACTCGTCACATCTTCGGTAAGTGGTGAGGGCAAGACCTTTTGCTCGATAAACATCGCGACTGTTTATGCACTTTCAGGAAAGAAAACCATACTGTTGGGACTGGATTTAAGGAAGCCTAAGATTTTTGATGATTTTAACCTGAGTAACGACCGCGGCGTGGTTAATTACCTAATAGGCGACAATACAATTGAAGAGGTGATTAATACCACCCACATTGAAAATCTGGATGTGGTGGTATCTGGGCCGGTACCCCCAAACCCCTCCGAGCTGTTAATGGGAGACCCTATGGATGCGCTTATCGCACAACTAAAGGCCACTTACGATATTATTGTTTTAGACACTCCACCCTTGGGCTTGGTAACCGATGCTTTAGAACTGGTAAAATATGCCGATACTTCCATTTTTATGGTGCGTTTGGATTACACCAAAAAAGGCATGCTACAACTTATTAATGCCAAATACCGCGCCGGAGAGATTAAACACATTAGTTTTGTGCTGAATTTCTACAAGCACAAATCCAACCAAAATTATGGTTACGGTTACGGCTACGGTTATGGTTACGGCTATGGCGTGTACGGTAAAGGGTATTTAGAAACCGAAAAGCCCTCGTTCTGGAAACGCCTGCGAGCCATTTTTAAATAAGTTTTTTAAGAGACCTTCATGCACTGCGTTGACACTTCGATTGCACTCAGCGTGACAATTCTGAATGACATGGGCTGTTTTAAGTTTAAAAGCGTTTTCGTTTTACGATTCACCACTCACAACTCCCGTCTTGATTCTTAATACTTAATTCTTAATTCTTGCTTCTCACGCTTCACGCCTTTATTGTGTTTTTAAGAGATTCTTCGTTTCGCTGGCGCTCACTCTGAATGACATGGGCTTTTTTTAGAGGGGTCTGAGCCCCGGCCCTAAAGGGGGAATCTTGTTTTGTTTTATTTATTTGAGAAGGTCTGAGCCCCAGCCCTAAAGGGGGAGTCTTGTTTTGTTTTTTCTATTTTATTGTGTCTCTTTTTGCTGTTTTTTTCCGTTTTATACCTTCTTGCTTATTATGCTCTTTCTCCTTTTTCATTAATAATCCTCCAATTTAATTATTAATATATTTCTCCTTTTGCAAACATAGGATGACATGGGCTGTTTTAAGTTTAAAAGCGTTTTCGTTTTACGATTCACCACTCACAACTCCCGTCTTGATTCCTGGCTCTTAATTCTTAATACTTAATTCTTAATACTTAATTCTTGCTTCTCACGCCACACAACCCACAACATCATATCAACCATAAAGCTCCAACAAACTTACCCCATGCGTTTTTTTATACGAGAGTTTTTGTTTGTCATAGCAATTGTTATCTTAGCCTTTAAGAAGTATTTAACAACTGTATGGGCTTAGAAACGCGCGTGTACCAAAAGGAAAATAACCTACGGTTTGGAAAGCTGTTACGGGCATCGTTAACCGATATGGTGTCCTCCCGGTTTTTAGCCACCCAATTAGCGGTTCGCGACATAAAAGCCCAGTACCGTCAATCGTATTTTGGGATTTTATGGGCCTTTATTACACCATTAACCACCGCTTTTGTTTGGATATTCCTTAACAGTACGGGTACCATTAGGCTAACCGATACCGGAGTGCCCTATCCGGTGTATGCGTTTTCAGGAACCTTGTTGTGGTCTATTATTAAAGAGGCAATCAATACGCCCATCTCTAGCACCAATGCAGCAAAATCTATTTTAACCAAGATTAATTTTCCTAAGGAAGCCTTAGTGGTGTCAGGGATTTTTAAGTTGCTCTTTAACAGTGCGATAAAAGTCCTTTTGCTAGTCGTGTTTATTTTTGTGTTTGGTGTCGGGTTTCATTGGAGTTTATTACTGTTACCGTTTGCGTTATTAGCCGCGGTATTTTTTGGAATAACCATAGGCTTGTTTTTAACCCCTATTGGCATGCTGTATAAAGATGTAGGGCGATTGATTAGTTTCGGACTAGGGTTTGTCATGTACGTCACACCTGTAGTATATGCTATTCCTAAAGAGGGTATTATGAGAAGCATCATGCTATGGAATCCGTTTACCCCTGTTATCGTTACGGCGAGAGACTTGGCTTTAGGACAACCATTACAGTTTTTACCCTATTATATCGGATTATTATTAGCTTGTGTGCCACTGTTGTTTGTAGGCTTGGTGTTTTATAGAGTGTCTATTCCTATTATTGTAGAACGAATGAGTGCGTAGAGGAGGTGTTAGTTATCAGTTATCAGTTATCAGTTATCAGTTATCAGTTATCAGTTATCAGTTTTCTGTTACAACCGACAACCGACAACCCACAACCGACAACCCACAACCGACAACCGACAACCGAAATAAAGAAAAATGAAAAGTTATAAAGATTTAGAGGTTTATGTGTTAGCTTTCCAATATGCTATTGAAGTACACGAATTAACATTAAAGCTCCCTAAGTACGAACTTTACGAGCAAGGAAGTCAGTTGAGAAGATCATCTAAATCTATAAAAGATAATATTGTTGAAGGCTATGGGAGGCGTGGTTACAAGCAGGACTTTATTAAGTTTTTAGTGTATGCACATGCATCGCTTTTAGAATGTTTAAGCCAGTTAGAAATGATAGAGCAGTTATACGAATTAGACGTAAATGATTTAATTTCAAAATATGATGCCTTAGGAGCAAAAATATATAGTTTTAAAAATTATGTAGAACAACATTGGAAAGTTTGAAGTTCTCAGTTAACAGACAACCCACAACCCACAACCGACAACCCACAACCCAAAACCGACAACCGATAACCGACAACCCGCAACCCACAACCGAAAACAGACAACCGAAAACAGACAACCCACAACCCACAACCGACAACCGACAACCGATAACCGACAACAGTAACAATTGAAGAACAACGAACACAACATACAATCCGATAGGGAAGTCCTCGTAAAAGTAGAAAACCTCAGCAAAAAATTCTGCAAAGACCTCAAGACCAGCTTATGGTATGGTGTTAAGGACTTGGTAAGCGGGGTTCGTGGCAACAAGCACGAGCGCGAACTGCGCCCCAAAGAGTTCTGGGCGGTAAAAGATGTGAGTTTCGAGCTGCGCCGTGGGGAGTGTTTAGGCCTGATAGGGCATAATGGCGCAGGAAAAAGCACCCTGCTTAAAATACTAAACGGCCTCATTAACCCCGATGCCGGTAAAGTCACCATCAAAGGCCGTGTGGGGGCACTTATAGAGTTAGGGGCTGGCTTTAACCCCATACTTACAGGGCGCGAAAACATTTATAACAATGGGGCGGTGTTAGGGTTTTCACGGCAAGAAATCACCCAAAAGCTAGACGACATTATTGCGTTTGCCGAGCTAGAGGACTTTATCGATATGCCCGTACAACATTACAGCAGTGGCATGAAAGTACGCCTAGGCTTTGCGGTAGCGGCCCAAATGGAACCCGATGTCTTGATTATTGATGAGGTGTTGGCGGTGGGAGATTTAGGGTTTGTATTAAAGTGTTTTAAGCAAATTGATACTATTTTGCCCAACACGGCTATCGTATTTGTAAGCCATAGTATGCCTATGGTGTCCCGTATTTGTAACCAGATGATTTTAATGGAGCATGGAAAACCTAAGTTTCAAGGAACTAATGTTGCTAAAGGCATAGATTTGTATTATACGCGGTTTGCTAATAATGAAAGCAATGTGGTGTTTGATGATGGGAGTTTAGAGTTTTTGTCCCACAATTGCGATTTAGAACAAGGTCAAGTGTTGAGAGGACAAGATATAGGAATAAGCCTTTGTTTTGCTATAAAGAAAGGAGCTCTTAAAGTGGTACCTACCGTATATATGGAGATAAAGGATAAAGATTTAAGGCCTGTGGCAGGAGTGCAAAGTGGCCAAGAATCTATTGAGGTTAAAGATGCCAAGTATTTAAAGTATTATTTTACCATTAAAAACTCAATGTTTACACTAGGGGCTTATGGTATTGATATTAGTGTAAAAGATGCTGAAAGCAACAGCCCCATTTTGAGGGTGAACAATTTTATAAAATTTTCGGCTGTAGGAGATAAGAGTATGTGGGTTCCCTTTGAACTACAAACAGATGTAGCTGTAGAACTTAAATGATATGATAAACGTAACCAAAACCTTTTTACCCCCTCAAGAGGAATATCAAGCTATTTTACAACGGGCTTGGGATACGGGTTGGATGACCAATAGAGGCGTTTTGGTACAAGAACTTGAAGCTAAACTAAAAGACTATTTAGAAGTTGGCAACATCATAGCCATGACCAATGGCACCTTGCCGTTACAAATAGCAATAAAAGCCTTAGGGTTAACAGGGGAAATTATTACCACCCCCTTTAGTTATGTAGCTACGACCAGTAGTATTATTTGGGAAGGCTGTACGCCTATTTTTGTAGATATCCATCCAGAGTATTTAACTATAGACGAGACCCAAATAGAAGCCGCAATAACCCCAAAGACCACAGCCATATTGGCAACACATGTCTTTGGAAACCCCTGTGATGTAGAAGCGATACAGGTTATTGCTGATAAGTATGGGTTAAAAGTGATTTACGATGCCGCCCATTGTTTTGGGGTAAAATATAAGGGGCAGCCTATTTTTAACTATGGCGATGTGAGTACCTGTAGTTTTCATGCGACCAAGTTGTTTCATACGGGAGAAGGAGGCGCTTTGTTTTGCAAGCCTGAGTATTACGATGTCATGTTTTCCCATCACAACTTTGGGCATGAGGGACAGGAAGCCTTTAAAGGTTTGGGAATAAATGCCAAGATGAGCGAACCCCAAGCAGCTATGGGCTTGGCGGTACTGCCGTATATGGAAACCATTTTGGAACAGCGAAAACAAGTAGTGGCATCTTATAATGAGGCTTTGGCTAGTTTGCCTCTAAAACCATTAAAATTACGGGAAGGCACCCAGTGGAATTATAGTTATTACCCGGTGATTTTTGAAAATGAAACACAGTTGCTCAAGGCTAAAATAAAGCTTAACGAAAATAACATATTTCCTAGACGCTACTTTTACCCAAGTTTAAATACCTTACCGTATTTAAAAACTGATGCAATGCCAATAGCAGAAGCCATATCTAAACGGGTAATGTGTTTGCCGTTGTATCTGGGATTATCAAAAAATCAAATAAAGGGTATAGTGAGTAAGTTTATTTAAAAAAATATAAATGAAATTAGATTTTAAAGAAATAAAGGAATTTTTAAATAAACATGCAATTTCATTTAAGTGTAATGATTCGATTGTAGGTAAATATGAATTAGCTTCTTTGTTTAATCCTGTTGATTTCGGGTTTTATTTTTTTACAGGCACTGATGCTAAGATATTACAAGTAAATCATTCTTTGTTTCTTGTTTCTAATGATTTTAAGGTTACTATGGACTGTTCAAATCAGTATGTTTATTTACTTGAACATGACCCGCAACATGTTTATTACTTAATAATGCTTGAGTTTTTTGGAACTAAATCAACAGGTGTTATAGCAGCTACATCAAGAGTCGATCCAGAGGTGAAACTAGGCAATAATGTGCAGATTGATGATTTTTGTGTTATTGAAAAGGATGTTATTATTGGAGATAATGTTATTATTGGTAGTCATTGTAAAATTCATAAAAACAGCGTAATTCGAAAAAATACTATTTTAGAAACCATGTCTGTAATTGGAGCTAGAGGTGTTGCCTGGGTGTGGGATAAAAATCAAGAAGAGAAAATATTACAGCCGCAGTTAGGCGGGGTAGAAATAAAAGAAAATTGTTTTTTAGGAGCTAATACAGTAATTGTAAGAGGTTCTATTAATGAAAAAACAACTATAGGGGCTAGCTCCTATTTAGCTCCAGGTTGTAGAATTGGGCATGGTAGTATTTTAGGAAATTATGTGCATTTAGCTAACAATGTAATTACAGGAGGGAATACAGTTATTGGAGATTATTCTTTTGTAGGGTCTGGAGTTGTTTTTAGGCCAAAAATTAAAATACATGCCAAAACCATAGTAGGGGTTGGAGCCGTTATTGTTAAAAACACAAGTGAGGAAAATAAACTTTTAAAAGGAGTGCCAGCTCAAGAATACGATATTCAAAATCAAATGTCTGGTATGCCTAAGCCAAAACAATAAATTTATTATGATTTCAAGTAAAGCAAAAATAGGTGAAAATGTAGAAATTGGTAACTATGTAGTAATAGAGGATGGCGTAGTTATAGGAGATGGAACCATTATTAAAAATTATGTTGAGTTAAGGGAAAATACAATTATTGGAAAAAATTGCTTCATAGATTCGAGAGTAAGTACTTCAGGGAACTGTATTATTGGAGATAATGTTACTTTAAGGTATGATTCTATTATTGCAAGAGGTTGTGTGATAGGAAGTAATACTTATGTTTCTCCTAGAGTAATGACAAATAATTTAGATTCGGGTAAAGAAGCAATTGGAGGAGCAAAAATAGGAGAAAATTGTTTTATTGGGACAAACACAGTTTTGCAACATGGAATAGTGGTTGGAGATAATTCAATAACTGGCTCTATGTCTTTTATTACAAAGGATGTACCATCTAATGAAATTTGGATTGGGATCCCTGCTAAATTCTATAAAGAAAATTTATGAGGCCGTTACTAAGTGTTTGTGTTGTAACCTACCAACATGTTAATTACATCAAACAATGCCTAGATGGCATTCTCATGCAGGAAACCACATTCCCATTTGAAATTATCTTGGGGGAAGATGAAAGTACAGATGGTACCCGTGAGATTTGTATAGACTATGCCAATAATTACCCCGATAAAATAAAACTGTTTTTACGCTCACGTAAAGATGTGATTTATATAAACGGCAACCCTACAGGACGTTATAATTTTATAGAAAATTTAAAAGCTTGTAGCGGTAAATACATTGCTTTATGCGAAGGAGACGATTATTGGACAGACCCTTTAAAGCTACAAAAGCAGGTAGATTTTTTGGAAGGAAATGAAGATTTTACCATATGTTTTCATAAGGTGAAATTGTTGAAAGGTAGTGAACTAGAAGAATCGGATGATATTACAATTGAAAGGTATAATAAAATAAAAAAATTACCAGTTACTATAAATGAATTGCTGCGTTATGGTAATTTTATACACACCCCTTCTGTAATGTTTAGAAATACATTAAAGGAATTCCCTTTTGAATTATATTCGTCTCCTATAGGAGATTATTTTCTATATATTATTTTGGCCAGTAATGGTTATATAAAACGATTGGAGGATGAAATGGCGGTTTATAGAGTAGGTGTTGGATTATATTCTGGTTTAAATGCTCTATCTTATCAAAAAAACATTTTGAAGTATCAATCATGTATTTTATCATATTTAAATAATGATGAGTATAAAAATTTGCTTTTAGCAAAACAAATACATTGTATAGATGAGTATTTTAATCAATTTAGTCGCAAATTGCCTAATGATAATATTTTAATTAAGAAATTAAGTTTTAAAAAATTGGTAAAACTACTTGTGTTAAAAATAAAGAATAAATGTATTCTCAAAAAATCTACATAATTATTGTATCCTACAATGGGATGAATTGGATAGATCAATGTCTAAAAAGCTGCGGTGATTATCCTGTAATTGTAGTTGATAATGCTTCTGCCGATGATACGGTAGGTTTTATAGAACAGCAGTTTCCAAACGTCACATTATTAAAACAAGACACCAATTTAGGCTTTGGGCAAGCCAATAATTTAGGTGTTAGTTATGCGCTAAACCATGGTGCAAAGCAGGTGTTTTTGCTTAATCAAGATGCGTATTTGGAAGAGACTACCATTACACAGATGGTAGAAGTACACAAACAGTATCCAGAGTATGGTGTTTTGAGTCCGATGCATTTGAATGGTAGAGGTGATACTTTAGATTATAATTTTCTAAATTATATAAAACGCTCTAAAACATTTTTAACAGATTGTTTTTTACCCCAAAAGTCTACAAATAAAAATCACTTAGTAGAGATAGAGTTTGTAAATGCCGCATTATGGTTAATTTCTAAGGAATGCTTAAAAGAGGTAGGTGGTTTTAATCCTTATTTTTTTCTATATGGTGAGGATAGAGATTATATTAATCGGGTTCATTATAAGGGGTTTAAGCTAGGTGTGGTTTTAAATACCTTTGGGTATCACGATAGAGTTCAAAAAGACTCCATATCTAAATCACAAAAAATTGATACCACTTTATTTGAAGTACAACTATTAAACCCAGCTTCAAAAGTTAACTTTAAAGATGAAAGCATTATATTGTATAAATCTTTTATTAAAAATCTTTTCAGATTAAAGTTTAACAACTGCAAGCGTATTTTAAAGAAGTTGAACGTATTACGTTCCAATTTAAATGAATTAGAGACCTATTCGAGTTTGAGTAAGTCTAATAAAAAATTTTTATATATAAAGTAGTTTTTTTTTGAAAGCAAATAAACGAGTATCTATTATCATTCCAGCCTACAACCGCGCCCATTTAATAGGCGAAACTCTAGAGAGTATTTTGGCACAAACCTATGCCAACTGGGAATGTATAATTGTTGATGATGGCTCTACTGATAATACGGTTAAGATGGTTTCTAGCTATGTGGCAAACGATAATCGGTTTAAGTTGTTTGAGCGCCCAAATACCAGATTGAAAGGGGCTAATACGTGCCGAAATATTGGTCTGGAACAGGCGCAGGGTGATTATGTGGTGTTTTTTGATAGTGATGACTTAATGACGCCAGATCATTTGGAAACTAAAATTCAAGCTATAGAAATAGGTGATTTTGATTATTGTATAACCAAAACCGAGTATTTTAATTATGATACTGATTGTCTTGCTGAATATTACAAGTTTGATACTTGCGAAATTACACCTTATAATTACGTAAGTCAAATGATAAATTGGTTAACCTTAGACGTTTGCATAAAGGTATCCATTGCTAAATCTATATCTTTTAATGAAAATTTACAGTCAGGACAAGAATATAACTATTACTGTAAATTGGTACATAAATCTGTAAATGCTAGTTTTATTGATAAAGTTGTTTCTTTACGTAGGCATCATGAGCAATCTATACGGGCTGGTTTAGATGATAAGTTTAAATTAACTCAAAGTTATTGTAGAGCAAAATGGCATACTTATTTAGACATAAAACATCAAGCGAATAAAGAAACACGTTTGTTGCTATTGTGTATTTGTTTGCATGCTACTTATAAAGAACGACAGATTTTAGTCGCAGAAAAGAAGTTGTTTTATTGGCAAGTGTTTAAGGAGTTAGGAATAAGAGGTATGTTTTTAGGACCTATGTTATGGTCTTATAACGTTTTTGGGAAAGGGTATGTGTTTAGAAAAGAGTTGTTTAAGGCCTTTCCGGATTTGCCGTAGTGAGTCGTGGTTTGGTGGGGTTAAAAGCCAAGACAGGGAAAGTGAGTATTGCGGTGTGAGAGATTTTGTATTAGGCTGATTTTTTATCATTGGTTGTTTTTATGCCATTAACCATGTTAAAAACCTCTTTGTAGTCTAACCCCATATAATCACAGAACTCGCGTATGGTGAGTGCTTGGTGTTTTTCTTTTTCGTAAACATCTTTAATCGTACGCACTAGTGTTTGTGCTGTTGTTTGCGATTTTCCTATAATTATAGCAACCTCTTTAGGGTATATGCATAATCTTTTCATTCCCATTATACAATAAATTAAATTTCTCTTTGCTTTTTAGATTCATCGTTTTCATAATAAAAAAATTTAAAAATAGTTTGGTTTTTAGCAATTTAGGGAAACTCATTAAGAGTTTTAACATTTCGTGTTAATTCTTCTTAACAGCTTATCAACATTTAACACAATTACTCCTACAAAAAGTAATATCTCTATCGTGTTTTTTTGAGACTTTATAATAAAACACCAAGCCAATAAACCATATTAGCCTGGTGTTTAAACGCTACACAACTATACTACCTCTAAAATTTGTAAGGCATTAAAGGTTCCGTTTTTAAGCAGATACTGCACGTTGTTAATTTCCTGGAAAAAAGCCACCTTAAGTAAATAAAAGGCCTGCCCACTTCCAGTAGCTGGTGCTACGGGCGTTAGGGTAACGGTTGTTGCCGTGCCATTAATAGGCAGGTTTTCTATGTTACTTAATTGCATGTCCTTAGTTTCGGTATCGAAATCTAGATTTAGAAATCCACAACTAAACTCGACATGTGTTGCGCCTTCAGGGATGTTTAACTTTTGATCTGGTGTTAGATCATCTATTATCACTTCGCCTGTTGCGGTGTTTAACGTCCAATCGCTTAGCAACACTTCAGATAGGCTTGATTTTCTATTAAAATCGAACCCTTTTAAAGGCAGTTTTCCTTCTGGTGTTTGAATGCCTACAGCTACATTTCGCTTCCCTCGTATTGATGTTAGGTCGGCATTTTTTACTTGCGACATCACTTGTGTTAATCGGGATGCTAACTTACTGTCTTTAGCATTAGACACCATATCAATAATAGCTCGTCTTAATAGCTTTCCGCTGGAAGCGCTAGACCCGAACTCGCTATTGTTTTCACGTGTTCTTTGAAACGCTGGGTCGCTTTTAATACGGTCTTTACTTACGCCGCCTTTGGTTCTCATGCGGTATCCGTCTTCGGTCTTGTAGAAGTTTACATCGTCTAACGATCCTTCTACTTTAAAAAGGCTTTTATATTTAGCCATAACTTTAAATATTTATGTATGCTATTGTGCATACGAGTTAAACAAAAATGACATTGCGTTGCTATAGCTTTTTAATTGGTGCACCTATGTATGAGCTCCTACATATAAATTTCAACTGCAAGATCTATTAACGACAATGCTTGAGACAAATATATTTTATACTCCAAAGTCTCTTTTTTGATTTTTAGGTGTTTAGGGTGTAGTTGTTTTTCTTTTATGTTTTATCATTTTTTTGATGTTTTGATATGCGGTTCTTTGTTTTAGAGGGCTTTTGATTATAAATGGTTCTTATTTTGATTTTTGCTGTTTTTCGTTGTTTTTGCTGTTTTTTAGTGTTTTTCGTGTTGTGATTCTGTTGGGTATTTGTACGGACTATGTACGGCGTATCTACGGGGTATGTACGGCGAAGTGATGAGACGTGACCCGTCCTAAAATAACTATACACAAACCACGTGTATGAAAACATCAAAACAACCAACTAATACCTAAATACTCACAGCGGTTCATTATATTAGCTATCTAATTATTAAACATGCCAGAACACCCACTAGTTTCCATTATTATCCCTACCTATAATAGGGCGCATTTAATAGGTGAAACCTTAGACAGTGTGTTAGCACAAACCTATGCCAACTGGGAGTGTCTTGTGGTGGATGACGGTAGTGCTGATAATACCGAAGATATTTTAAAAACCTACATAAGGAAAGACTCACGCATACAATACCATAAACGACCGGACAGCCATTTACCAGGAGGTAATGGGGCACGAAATTATGGGTTTGAGTTAAGTAAAGGCGAGTATATACAATGGTTTGATAGTGATGATTTGATGTTGCCGGGGTTTATTGAAAGAAAGATGGATGTATTTACAAAAGACTTAGAGCTTGTAATATGTTCTGGGTTTTATGTGAGTAGTAGTTTAGTTAAACAAAACAGTATTGATTTAAACCTTCAAACATTTTTGTATAAAGATTATGTTTTGTGGGATGTCCATATATTAACACCATCAGTTTTATTTAGAAAAAACTTTTTAGAGGATAAAATGTTATTTAGTGATAAAATAACCAGAGGACAAGAGACAGAGTTTTTTTCCCGTTTGTTTTTTAAATTACCAGCGAAGCGTTTTAAAATTTTACATGCCCCTTTATTTTTATATAGACAACATAAAAACACAAAAACAGCTGTAAATAAAGAATATATTTCAGAATTTAAGTATTCTCAAAGCTATATTTATTTAGAAAACCTTAAACGGTCTATAAAGATAGAAGACAAAGAACTAATTACACATTGCGTGCAAACACTTTTGATACATTTTAATAAAGGTTTAAAATATAAAGATGAAGCCACAACAGAATATATTTTCACCAATTTAGTTCCAATTTTGAAAAACAGTCAGTTTAAGTTTTATTTAGAATTCAAAATCATAGGTGGGTTGATGTTATTATTTAAAGCAAGTAGTTACCAAGTTTACAAACGATGGAAGGATATAAAAATATGATAGATGCTCCTTTGATATCCGTCATCATCCCTACCTATAATCGTGCCCACATTATTGGAGAGACGTTGGATTCTATTTTAGCCCAAACTTACACCCATTGGGAGTGCATCGTGGTGGACGATGGGAGTACGGATGGTACAGAAGACCTTATGGCAGAATATATGGAAAGAGATATTAGGTTTCGGTATTACCACAGACCGGCTGAAAGGCCTAAAGGACCTTGCAGTTGTCGCAATTATGGGTTTGAACAAAGCAAGGGTGATTATGTTAATTTTTTTGATAGTGATGATATTTATAAACTCAAAGCATTGGAGACTTGGTTGGGGCATTTTAAAAATGATATAGACACTGTTGTTTCTAAAGTTGAATTGATAAGATTTAATGATTATAAGCTATTAAAGACTTATGATATAGCTTCAGATAAGCTCTTGGAAGATTTTTTTACTGGCCGTATTAATTTTTTTGTTTGTGGGGCGTTATGGAAACGGGATTTTTTGATAAATAAAAAAATGCTTTTTGATGAAACTCTTAGAAATGGAGATGATTGGGACTTTAATTTAAGAATGCTATATAACAATCCACGTATAATATTCCTAGACTCTGCCATAGTGCAAAATAGGGTTCATGAGAACTCTTTATCAAAAGAAAGATCGAAGCTTAATAAGGATGAGCTTAAATCTTATTTCACTACCTTAACATTTCATTTGCAGGAGATAAAAAAAGAACCATCAATAGATAAAGCATTGGTCGAGGATTATGTAATATCAAGATACTATGCCTATTTGAAATTGGCTTTAAGAAAGGGAGATGGAGTCAAGTTTTATATTTTTTTGGAATTAGTGAAAAGGGAGTTTTTATTAAAATATTATCTTCTAATACCTAGAACTATTATGGGATTTTTGATTTATGTTTTGTCTAATAGAGGGTATAACCTGCTGAATCTTAAAAATAAATAAATTGGAATCCTTAATATCTATCATTATACCAACATATAATAGAGCACATTTAATAGGTGAAACAGTTGAATCGATACAAAATCAAACGTATGAGCAATGGGAGTGTATTATTGTGGATGATGGTTCTACTGATGATACTGAGGAAGTAGTTTTAAAGTATATAGAAAAGGATATGCGCATCACTTACTACAAAAAACCAAGCAATTTGCCTAAAGGGCCCTCGGCTGCCAGGAATTACGGGTTTACTAAAAGTAAAGGGATGTATATTAATTGGTTTGATAGTGATGATTTGATGCATCCTGAAAAGCTGGAAACAGATTTAAAACATTTAGCTTCTGGGGATTTTGATTTTACCATTAGTCAGTCTTCATTTTTTAGAAAAAACGGAACGCCAAAGAAAATGTATTGGAACACCTCTCTTTGGAGTGAAGACCCCATTAATGATTTTATAACCAAAAAAATAGGATGGAGCATTAACGTACCTTTATGGAAAAAAATAAGTTTGGAAAGGTGTCAGTTGAAGTTTGATGAAAAGCTAATGACAGGAGATGATTTTAAATATCATATACAGGCCATGCAATTTGGATTAAAGCCAATAGTAACTAATCAAGTTGCAGTTAGGCAAAGAGAGCATGACTCTAGACTGAATAACTATCCTTTAAAAGCACCTTATAAATTAAAAGTTAATGAATACTTGATTATTAATAAAAATGATTTGAAATTAACCACAGAGACGGTATTTAGTCTAAAGGTGCAATTTCATAAGCAGTTTACTAGTTTGTTAAAGCATAAAGAGTTGTGCAAGGCTTATACTTGCATAAAAAAAAGGAGCTTATATGATTTAAGTTTCTCTCAAAAGAAAAGACTGTACGTGGGGGTGTTGATGGGGGGGGTATATAAAGTATTTGGGATAGGATATTCCTTTCTTAAATAAGGGTTTAGATAAAGATGATTCTTTTAATATAAAAGATGAAATTAAGATGTGGTTGATTTGGAGCTTCTGAAAAATTTAAGAAGTTTAATTAGTTGAAAATTATGAGGAAACAGCTTAAAATAGCCATTTACACAGGCACCATCCCGTCATCAACCTTTATCGAGCATCTGATAGAAGGGGTTGCCAAGCACCATAAGGTCTTGTTGTTTGGCACCATTAAAAAGGCGGTACAGTATAACAACCCCAACATGACCATCATCGAAACCCCAACCAAGCAATTTAAAAATGTGTGGTTAACGGGTATTAGAAGTTTTAGGTTGCTTTTCAAGTCACCAAAACTATTAAATATGGCCATTCGTCAAGCCTTAACCTATACAACACGCTACGAGCAGTGGATGCGGTTTTCGCGTTTTGTTCCGGTGTTATTACATCAACCCCATGTATTTCATCTACAATGGGCCAAAAAACTCTCGCGTTGGCTCTTTTTACAAGAAGCCTATGGGGGCAAAGTGGTGGTGAGTTTACGAGGCACACACATTCATATTTCGCCAAAAGCCGATGCCGCTTTAGCCCAAAGTTACCACGATTACTTTCCAAAAGTCGATGCCTTTCATGCCGTATCGCAAGATATGAAAACCGAGGCTTTGTCTTATGGAGCAACAGCAGACAACGTTAAAACCATTTACACGATATTACCAGATGCTGTATTTAACCATTTTACACCTGCTAAAGCAGTTAATGAAACTCTAAATATAGTTTCTGTAGGGCGTTACCATTGGGTAAAAGGCTACGATTATGCGCTTAAAGCCATTAAGTTGTTAAAAGCACAAGGGATTCAAGTAACGTATACCATTATTGCCTCAAAGCCAGTACCAGAAGATATGCTGTTTATGGTTAATGATTTGTCCCTAGAAGATGTTGTGGTCTTTAAAGATCATGTGCCTCAAGACGCATTGTTTGCCTATTTAAAAACATTTGATCTGTTTTTGTTACCCAGTTTAAGTGAAGGCATAGCGAACGTCGTTTTGGAAGCTATGGCTATAGGTCTTCCAGTAGTTTCTACCAATTGTGGTGGTATGCCCGAAGTGGTGCTACCTAACAAAACAGGTTGGTTGGTACCTATTCGCGATCCCGAAGCTATGGCACAAGCCATTACCGATATGCATAAAACCCCTAACGAGCAATTACAAACCATAACCCAACAAGCACACGATTTTGTAAAAACGCAGTTTAATGCTAAAGATAGTATACAACAGTTTTTAGCGTTGTATGAAGCGGTTGTTAGGGAGCATAAATAGATAACTTTCACATCTTTGTTGTGCTCCTGTCTGCCTATAGTTAGATATTTCAGCACTTTCCTGTTCACAACTTTTTGTCATGCTGAACTTGTTTCAGCATCTCTTTTATTTAAAACCAATTAATTTTTGTACTTTTTAAGTAAACACAAAAAAGCTTGAAGAGGACGTATCACAATTACTGGGTTTACATTATAACTAATAAACCAAGAGGCGTCCTATACATAGGAGTAACAGGAGGGATTGATGATAGAATGGAGCGTCATATAAAGGGTGAAGGAGCCGCGTTTGCAAAAAAGTATAATCTTACTAGATTGGTGTACTATGAAGAATTTCAATATGTGGAAGATGCTATAAAACGAGAAAAGCAATTGAAAAATTGGCATCGAGGTTGGAAAATTAATTTAATCGAATGAAATAATCCTAATTGGAAGAATTTGTGGAAACCTTTAGACCCTGAAACCAGTTCAGGGTGACAGGTTTTAATTATATTTTGGCTAACTTTTGTTTCCGCACTTTCTTGTTAATAATTGTCTGTCATGCTGAACTTGGTTCAGCATCTCTTAAAAGTTGTGAGACCCTGAACCAAGTTTAAGGTGATTTTATTTTTTGTAATCTTCACCACCCACTACTCACATCTCACATCTCACTACTAACTACTATTTGCAATCTCCACACTTATAGCTATATTAGAGCTCTCGAGGAAACCATGACCATAAAAACACCCATCATACCAACCCAGCAAACGTTTGCGAAGCGTAACGCCCCACATAAGCTAAACTTACAAGCCATTTGTGTGTTTGCCGCAACAGGCTTTTTTTTAGACCAGGACACCTACTGGACCGATGAGGTGGTCTTACCGCCGGCAACAACAAACAAGCTAGATAACCAAGGGGTTTTATTGGAGTCTAAACCGTGGTTTTCTTGGTACAACACACCAAGGGAACGCCCGTTTCAGGAGGTGGTCGACGAATTTTCGGAACTGTTTAAGACCATTGTGGCTGAACAAATAGGGGAGCAACCCGTTATTTTACCATTGTCTGGCGGACTAGACAGTCGTACCCAGGCGATTGTGCTTAAAGAACTACAAGCCAACGTACAGGCCTATAGCTACCAGTTTGAACAAGGCTATAACGAAACCAAAATAGCCGAGCAAGTGGCCAAACAGAGTGGGTTTGCGTTCGATGCATACACCATTCCCAAAGGCTATTTGTGGGATAAGATAGATGACTTGGTAAAAATGAATCAAGGGTACTCCGATTTTTGTAGCCCGCGTCAATTGGCCGTGCTCAACCAATTAAAAGCCTATCAAGGCGTCTTTTCGTTAGGCCATTGGGGCGATGTGCTGTTTGATGATATGGGAGTGGCCGAAGAAATCTCGCTCGAACAACAAGTAGAAGTAGTGATAAAAAAAATAACCAAACGTGGCGGTTTGAAATTGGCACAAACCTTATGGCAGGCTTGGGGACTGGAAGGCAACTTTTACGATTATTTTCATGCCCGTATTAAAACCCTGTTAGCACAAATAAACATCCCCCACAGTGCCAATGCCCGCATACGCGCCTTTAAAAGTTTGTATTGGGCGCCGCGATGGACCAGCGTTAACCTAGCTGTTTTTAAGGATGCCCATCCCATAACCTTACCCTATTACGACCATAGGATGTGTAAGTTTATTTGTGAAATACCCGAGCGCTACTTGTCAGCACGCCAAATACAAATTGCCTACATCAAACAAAAAGCCCCTAAATTGGCAAAATTAACGTGGGATTTGTACCATCCGTGTAACCTGTATAATTACCAAACCTATTACACCTATAAAGGCCTGCCAGGGCGAGCGAAACACGCCTTACAGTACCGTGTAAAACGCTTTTTAGGGCAGACCACCATACAGCGCAACTGGGAATTACAGTTTTTAGGGAAAGATAACGACCACCATTTGCAACAGGCTTTGTTTTCTAAAGCATTTAAAACCTTTGTACCTTCCAAAGTAACCCAAGAAATGTATCATGGGTTTACATCTAAAGACCAAGTGCATTATGCCCATGGGGTAAACATGTTGCTGACTTTGTCGAAGTGGAATGACTTGCAAAATAGTAGTAAAGTATGACAGTATCAATTATACTACCTAACTATAACCATGCACCTTATTTAGAGGAGCGTTTAGACAGCATACTTAATCAAACTTACACCAATTTTGAACTCATTATTTTAGACGATAATTCTTCAGATAATAGCTTGGATATTTTACAAGCTTTCAAAAGCCATAAAAAAGTGAGTCATTTTATTGTCAATAGAAAAAATTCAGGATCACCTTTTGAACAATGGAAAAAGGGATTAGATTTGGCTAAAGGCGATTATGTTTGGATAGCAGAAAGTGACGATAAAAGCGATTATGATTTTTTAGAATCACAATTAAGAACAATTAATAGAGAACAGGCTGATATTGTTGTGGCGGCAACACAAAAGTTTAATTCAAAAGATGTTTTAGGGGAGGTAAAGCACCCTATTTTTAGAAATAAATTTAAGCTGAGTTATACTATGGATGATATTTTATATTGCCCATTACTTAATGTTAGTGCTATGCTTTGTAAAACTCATTTAGTTAAGAAAGCAATTTTTTTTAAAGACTTTAAATTAATTGGAGATCGTGTGTTTTACCATGAAGCTTTTTACAATTGTAAGTTTGTTTTTAATACCACTACAAATTCCTACTTTAGAAAAGAAGGAGAAAGCGTTTCTACATTAAAGTTTAAGGGAATAGATTATTTGAAAACGTATTTTAAGGAACATTTACGGTTTATTATTTATGTATATAATGACCGACAAATTTCAAAACAACTGTTTAATAGTTACCTTACAAGGTTTTTTAATCGTGTGAGGCATAGAACAAAAAGAAAAGAAAAGTTTGGTTTTAAATTTTTCAGTATATACTTACTATACATAAAAAATCTAAAAAGATAGTATGACTGCAGCCATTGTTATGACCGTAAAAAATGAAGCGAGATTATTACGCAGTAATATTTTATATCATTTAGGGATAGGGGTTAAAAAAGTGTTTGTTTACTTTGACGGTACTACAGACAATGGGCGAAGCACTATTATAGATTTGGATCATGTGGTTTGTACTAACAGTGTATCGGTTACTTCTATGCAACAATATGATTTTTTAGCCCCTTTTTTAACAAAAGCTAAGTTGCACCATACCGCAAGGCAATGCCTAAATACTTATCATGCATTATTACAATGTAAGCAAGAAGGGATTGATTGGTTGGTGTCTTTAGATGCTGATGAACTTTTACTAACACCAGAGTTAGGAAATCAAACACTTCAAAGTTTTTTAAAAAGCGCCTCAAGTTTAGATTTAGATGTGGTTAAATTACAGCCTATGGAAGTTGTGAATAGACAAATGCATTATAATAATGTTATAATAGAAGAAACACTCTTTAAACGACAGAAAAACTTCACGTCTAAATGGGATCAAATTTATAGACGCTTTTACAATCCTTATACTACATCTTATGAAAAGAAATCGTATTGGCTGGGTCATACTATGGGAAAAGCTATGATTCGGGTTGCTGCAGGAATTATGCCCAAAACAGTTCATAGATACCAAAAGATTGATGGCGCAAAATTGCAAATAAAAACTATGGGACATGTTTTACATTATCATGTATATGATGCTGAGGATTTTATTAAAAAGTACAAAAACTTTAAGCATCGCCCTGATACTTTTTTAAGCGGTCATAAAATAGAAGATCTTAAGCAGCTATGGATAACTTTAGTGAATGATTCGAAATATAGTCAGGAAGATTTAGAGTATTATTATAAAACCAATGTTCTTTTTGATACCAAAGCTGAAAAACGCCTATATCGAACACGTGTGTTTAATGTTCTAAAACGCAAGGAGTCTGCCGTAGTACAAATCACGCACCCCAAGACTATTTTGGAAGAGCAACTTAAACACGATAGGCTATGAGCATACAGCCTAAACATATACTGTATACAATCCCTAATTTTGACACTGCAGGGAGCCAATATGTATTAACCTATTTAATAAAACATTCCCCAAAAAATTATACAGTTTATATAGGTGTAGATAAGGCCATTGCACTTGTTCCAGATGTCGTTCCAAAATCACAACGCTTACTCATAAAAAAAAGTGGCGATTTATGGCGGGATGCCTTAAAGTTTTCAAAACAACTAAAAGCAAATAATATAGATATAATTCATTCTTGGGATTATAGGTCGGAATTAGTTGAAGTAATAGGGGCAAGATTAGCTAGAGTGCCTTACATTTTTACTAAAAAAAACAATGCTTGGAATAAACGCTGGCATATAAAAAGTTTGTTAGCTACACATATTGCTTACGATAATCCCGATATGAAAATGCGATTCTTTAATTACTGGTATTTGGGTAAGAAAATAAGTTTTATTCCACATGGAGTAGATATCAACCAATTTCAACCTGAGATAAACAGAGAATTAAAAACATCAAGTTTTAATATAGGCTGTGTTGGGCAAATTAATAAAAATAAAAACCAAGAGTTTTTGGTGTCTTTATTGCCTGAGTTACCACAATTTGTAAGGTTGTATCTGTATGGTAAATATGATTCTGCGTATTTAGAATATTTAAAAAAAATAGCTGAAGAATTAGGGGTGATAAACCGAGTTACTTTTGGTGATTATATATCAAATAATGAGCTTCCAAAAGTATTGACGCAATTGCAGGTGTTTATATTACCGTCTAGGCAGGAAGGGTTGCCAGTTGCTGTTTTGGAAGCCTTGGCATGTGGTGTGCCTGTACTGTGTTCAGATTCAGGAGGAGGCGCTAGGTATATATTTAGGCTAGGTAAAGGAGGTGATGTATTTCAATTAAATGATAAGGATAAAGTGTTAAAGTGGTTAAAACAATGTTATACAAACAGTACATTTTATAATAAAAAACAAACAGAAGCTCGCGAAGTGGCCGAAATGTTTAATGCCGATTATGAGGTAGAGGCTTATCACAAGTTATATGATAAATTATTATGAAAACATATAAAAAGCACTTAGTTATTGTAGGGTCTGCAAGGAGTGGAACTAGTTGGTTGGCAGAGCTTATTGCGCGGCAATATCGCTATCGTTTGTTGTTCGAACCAGAACATCCTATTAATACAAAGCAAGGCGCGTTAATTTGTGACCAGTTTTTTACTGAAACTTATAATACCCCAGCCGCCAAGGCTTATTTAAAAAAGGTTTTTGCAAATAGAGTAGATAGCGACTGGATAGGTCAATTAAGCCATAGAAAATATAAAAGACATTTGTGGCCATTTATTCCAAAGCAGTATATTATTAAATTTGTGCGCTGTAATTTATCCGCAAAGTATGTTAACGAACACTTTAAAATTCCTTTAATACATATTTTACGAAATCCTTATGACGTAATTGCTTCGCAACAGCGTGTGGCTTTTCCTTGGCTTTTTAATTTGGAGTATTTTAAAGAACAAGAGCATTTAGTTGATTTGGTTCTTGAGCTGTTTGGCTTTGATTTAAAAACCATAACTCAATATAGCAACATAGAAACTCTAGCAATTAGGTGGTGTCTGGAAAATGTTATTCCCTTAGAAGTGCAAGATGCTTATAAATTTAAGTCTAGAATTGTAAGACACGAAATATTAACAAGTCGGGTTGGGGAATTTCTAGATTTATGCGACTTTTTTCATTTAAACCCAATTCAAGGCATCGAAAGAGAGTTTCATCGTCCATCAAGTAAAACACACCCTAAAAGTCAGGTTAGAAAGCAAGGATATAAGCCCAATAGACTCACAAATTCAGATATAAAAAAAGTAAATGCTATTTTAGATACTTTTGAAACGCAATTATACCCTAGACAATAACCTTATGAAAATCGGCCTCGTTTTATCGCAAGCACCCGCATATTCCGAAACCTTTTTTAAGGCAAAAATTAAAGGCTTACAAAAAAGTGGATTTCAAGTGGTCTTGTTTTGTCAGAATAACAAAACAGGGTTTAAGGGGTGCGAGCTCAAGCTGTTTTCAAAAGTGGCTAAAAACCCCATACTTCAAACCGCCTATATGCTGCGCGTATGTTTGGGGTTACTCCCGTATTGGCGACGTGTAAAAGCATGGTATCACCTAGAGCAACCAAAACAATTAAAAACATTTTTAAAGCAGGTCTATATAAACGCCCCAATTTTAAAGTCAAACTTAAACTGGTTACATTTTGGCTTTGCTACCATGGCATTACAACGAGAAACACTAGCCAAAGCCATAGGAGCAAAAATGGCGGTAAGTTTAAGAGGGTATGATATAGAAGTGTATCCGTTAAAGCATTCAAATTGCTATCGTTTATTATGGCAACATGTCAATAAGGTACATGCTATTTCTAGGTATTTGCTTGAAAAGGGGTATGGCCTAGGATTGCCTAAAGCAACATCACATGCCATTATTACGCCAGCCATTAATACGAATTTGTTTAATAACCAAAACGTCAACCAGAGGAGTGCCCCGTTACAAATAACGACCGTTGCTCGGCTACACTGGATAAAGGGGTTGTTAGAAACCTTGGAAGCACTAGCGCTGGCCAAAGCACAAGGGCTTGATTTTAGGTATCAGATAATAGGGGAGGGTACCATGCGGGAAGAATTGTTGTTTGCCATGCATCAATTAGGACTTCAAAAACAAGTTACTTTAATGGGAAAGATGTTGCCTCATCAGGTATTAGAAGCTTTAAAGCGAACGGGGGTTTACATACAGTATAGCCATTCTGAAGGGTTCTGTAACGCGGTATTAGAAGCCCAAGCCATGGGGTGTTTGTGCTTGGTGTCTGATGGTGGTGCGCTTCCAGAAAATGTCATTAATGGCAAAACCGGTTGGGTGGTGCCCAAACAACAGCCCAAACACTTGGCTAAAAAGCTCTTAGACATTGTTGCATTGCCCCAAACCACCAAACAGCAGCTAAGCCAACAGGCCAGAAACCGCGTAAAGACACAGTTTACGTTAGCACAGCAGCAAGAACATTTCAAGCAATTTTATCAAACCATCTAAAGTGTGCTAATGAAGTTGTATTACCCACAAGACCATTATAATGCAGCCCATAGGGGCGAAGTGTTTCCTTTACTAAAACCATTTCTAAAGGCAGAGGGGTTTACCGATGCCGAGCGGATAAAATTGTACGGGGTTTCCCAACAGGATTACACGTTTGTAAATAGCATACAAGAGGCCGAAGTGGTTATTTTGCCCATGTCGTGGAATTACTATATAGAATTTAAAAAAATGGATATGGCAATGGCTTTAATTAATAAGGCTAAAGAGCACGACAAAATGGTTTGGACTGTTAATTTGTACGATATAGGGGTGAAACTTAAAGGACTTGAAAACATTAAGGTTTTTAGAACGAGTGGTTTTCGGTCAAAATTACCAAACTGGCATATAGGTAGACCTGTCTTTATAGGAGACCCTTTGTTTAGGTTAAATAGGTTACAAATTCCTTTTTCTTATCCCAAATTTCGTATTCGTCCTTTAATTGGTTTTTGTGGATTGGCTAGTGGAAGTAAATATAAAAGGCATATGGATTTGCTGAAAATAATGACTAAGAATTTTTTAAGCATGATAGATTTGAGTCATTATGAAAGGGATACTTTACTATCGGCAGCTTACGAACGCTTTGGAATGTTAAAACAGTTAGAGTTAAATAAAGAAATAGATACAGTCTTTATTTATAGGAATAATTATAGGGCAGGGGCAAGAACTCATGAAGATAGGGAAGCGTCATCTCGTGATTTCTTTAAAAACATTATAGCTTCTCAATACATTCTTTGTATGCGAGGTGCCGGAAATTTTTCAGCGCGGCTGTATGAAACCTTAGCCATGGGACGCATTCCGATTTACGTAAATACTGATGGATTGCTACCTTTACAGGATGCTATAGATTGGAAACAGCATGTGGTTTGGGTAGAATATAAGGATAAGGATAGCTTATATGAGAAAGTTCTTGAATTTCATAAAAGTTTAACCGAAGAAGATTTCTTGCAGTTATGTAGAGCAAATAGACAATTATGGGAGTCTAAATTAAAAATGGCCTCTTTTTTTAAATATCACTTAGCAAAACATAAGAATGAAGATAATATTATTGATAGGGCAAAGGGTTAGGAGTGGAACAAATTTTATAGCGTCTACATTAGGGCAACACCCTGATATAGTTATGGTGCCCGAGAGTACAACCTTAGGCGAGTTCAATTTGTTTAGATCTAATGAGATAAAACATGTATATAACCAAATTTCGGGAGCAAGTTTTGGGCTCAATTTTAACCAAGAAGATGAAGCGTTATTTTTTAAAAAATATGGAGAAATGTGGATTGAGGTTTTATGTGAAAAATACAACTTGCCTAAGGATAAGGTTATTTTTATAAAGAGCCCCATATTGTCCAATGTTGAATTGTGGTTGAAAGCTTTCCCTAATGCTAAAATTCTGATTGTTACAAGAGATGGTAGAGATAATGTAATTTCGTCTGTTAAGACATCTAATGATTTTAGGTCATGGCATTCATTTTGGCTTAAATTTAAAAAAAGAGCTAATTATTTTTCTGGGCGATCTTTTATAAACCATACAAAGGATTGGAGAGATACGGCTAGACAAGTTTTTAGACTTTCTCCTCATAATAATTTAAAAGTTATGAAATACGAGGAGCTTAACAATTCTAAAAAGGGGGTAGAGGATATGCTAAGATTTTATGGCTTAAAAATCAATGAGAATATCTTAGAGCGTTGTTTAAAAGCTCCAGTTGTTGGTAGTTCTGTAGGAGTTAACAGTAACGGCATAAGGAAGCCTAATTGGAAGCCGGATCAGGAAAAGTCAAAATTTGTTTTCTCTAATAAATGGGTGTTTTGGGGAATGGGAAAAAGAATGGTTTTTAAGATGTTAGCGGGTAAAGAACTAAAAGAACTTGGCTATGAGACAGATAATAAGTGGTAGTCCTTTAATTAAGCTTTAAGTATGATTTTTAACTCACTGGATTTTGCACTCTTTTTACCTTTGGTGTTTGTTTTATATTGGTTTGTATTTAATAAGAGTTTGCAAAGGCAAAACATATTGGTGGTTATTGCTAGCTATGTGTTTTACGGTTGGTGGGATTGGCGCTTTTTATCTTTAATTATATTCAGTACGCTCGTAGATTTTTTTATAGGGAAGCAATTAGGAAAAACCTTGTCTTCTTCTAAACGTAAACTTTTACTATGGGGGAGTATCGTAGTAAACATAGGTTTTCTGGGGTTCTTTAAATACTACAATTTTTTTGTTGATAATTTTATAGACGCTTTTGCACTTTTCGGCCAACAAATTTCACCTAACAGTTTAAATATTATTTTGCCCGTAGGCATTAGTTTTTATACCTTTCAAACACTTAGTTATACCATAGATGTATATCGTAGGCGGTTAGAACCTACAAAAGATATTGTGGCTTTTGCAGCCTTTGTTTCCTTTTTTCCTCAATTAGTTGCTGGCCCTATAGAGCGGGCGACACACTTGTTGCCACAGTTTAAGCATAAAAGGGTTTTTAATTACACTAAAGCTGTTTCAGGTATACAATTAATCGTTTGGGGACTGTTTAAGAAAGTGGTTATAGCCGACAATTGTGCGCAATTTGCAAACGATATTTTTGAGAATTATAACCAATATTCAACGGCAACATTGGTTTTAGGGGCGGTATATTTTGCATTTCAGATTTACGGTGATTTTTCTGGCTATAGCGATATTGCTATTGGAACGTCAAGACTATTGGGTTTTGATTTAATGAAAAACTTTGCAACCCCATATTTTTCTAGGGATATTGCCGAGTTTTGGAGACGATGGCATATTTCCCTGTCCACATGGTTTAGAGATTACCTTTACATTCCCTTAGGAGGCTCTAGAGGCGGAACTTTTATGGTGATACGTAATGTGTTTGTCATTTTTTTAGTCAGTGGGTTTTGGCATGGAGCCAATTGGACTTTTATTGTATGGGGCTTTTTAAATGCGCTGTATTTTTTACCTTTAATACTTTTAAAACGCAACAGAGTGCATACAAATACCATTGCTGAAAATACTTGGTCGCCCTCTTTTAGGGAAATAATCCAAATGGGCACTACTTTTGCTTTAACCTTGGTAGCTTGGATTTTTTTTAGAGCAAATTCTGTTACTGAAGCTTTTCAGTATATAAAACGTCTATTACTGTTCGAACTAGATATGGAACGTTTAACTATCGAAAGGTTTTCTGTAGAAATCCTGCCTTTAATTGCCTTACTTGTAGTAATTGAATGGTTTTCTAGAAATAAAGAACAGCCATTACAAAATGTAAAATACCCCATGCTGTTTTGCTGTAGTTTGATACTCTTGATTTTTATGTTTGGAAGTTATTCACAGTTGTATGAATTTATATATTTTCAGTTTTAAACATGTCTAAATTTTTAAGGTATATTTTTATTTTACTGGGTATTAGTTTATTAATGCTTGTAGTTTTAGATGCTTTGTATACTTATGTTTATACCCATCCAAGACATGTGAGAAATAAAGTAATCTGGATGAAAGAGATTCCATCTTCAGAAAAGTTTGACTACGCTGCTTTTGGCTCTTCCCGTACGTTTTATAACCTCGACCCATTGCAGATTGAAAAAGAAACAGGACTTAAGGGTGTTAATATGGGGTATCCAGGAGCAAATACTTTTGAAATTATGTTGATGGTAAAAATGTTTCTACAAAAATTTGAAGTGAAACGTATATTTATACAAGTCGACGACCAATACAATAAAAGCCATTATGATAGGACAGCTATTATTCCTTTTATGCCATTTATACATGATGATATTATTTATGAAAACATTAAGAAGGTTGAAACAAATGCAGTATACTTAAAGTATATTCCTTTTTATAGGTACATGAAGTATGATTCTAAATTAGGGTTTAGAGAGTTAATGATGACCAGTTTTAATGAAGTTAACCAATTTGAGGTAAATTACGGGTATGCGCCTACAATGAAGAAAAACATGAAAGAAAGTAATAGCCCATACAAGTTTAAATTAAAGGATGTTAAAAACAAACATATTGTCGAGCTTTTAAGGGTGTGTAAAGAGGAGCAGGTGGAGGTTATGTTTTACACATCGCCCATATATAACCCTGAGGGCAATTTAGAACTTCTCAATACCCATTTGCCAAATTATAAAGACTTTTCTAATTCAATTCTTGCCCATGATATGTTTAATGATCCTTATCATTTAAATACCTCAGGGACAAAAATGTTTACTAATTTATTCATAACAACTTATTTTGAGAATTGATTTTTATGAAACAGGAAGTTCAATATAAAAATAATAGGTTTCTTTTATTTTGGGAGTGTCATATAATGCCTTCGGTAAGATGTAACACCTCTAAACATTAGTATATGCTATTCCAGTTCTACAAATACATCCAGCCTACCCATTATTTCTTGTTGCGCCAAGAGGTGGGCGGAGTATTTCCAAACCCAGAAGGGTTACCCAAAACGGTGTTAGAACAAGTAACACCATTGCCCTATGCCAGCCCTTTAGCGCAAGCCTACGATAAGTCGTGGCAAGCCCTACAAAAAGGATGGGTTGGAGCAGCAGCACCCTTAACCCATATAGAGCCGCTTTCGGTATTGGACAACTACCAGTTTGTTCGGGCCTATTTTAAAACCCCTTGGGTATGGTATGTGTTGTTGCTTAGACTGTTAGCAGGTAAGCACCCCTTAAACGAATTACAGGCCTTTTTAAAAAGCAGGCACATGCCTAAAGCCTCACTCTACAAGCCTCAATTGGCACAACCGGAATGGCATAGCATAGCTTGGCCAAAAAACCAACCTTTGGTAAGCGTGGTTATCCCTACCTTAAACCGATATCCATATTTAAAGGATGTGCTAAAAGATTTGGAAAAGCAGGAGTATAAGAACTTTGAAGTACTGGTTGTCGACCAATCCCAACCGTTTCAAGAGGCATTTTATAACGACTGGCCGTTCCCCTTAAAGGTCATTCGCCAAAAGGAAAAAGCCTTGTGGCTGGCCAGAAATACCGCCATAAAACAAAGTCAAGGCGAATATATTTTACTGTTCGATGACGACAGCCGCGTGGCCCCCGATTGGATAACAAACCACCTAAAAGGATTAGAGGCCTTTAAAGCCGACATATCGTCGGGAGTTTCCATATCTAAAGTAGGAGATAAAGTCCCTGAGCATTATAGTATATTTAAAATAAGCGACCAGTTAGACACAGGCAATGCGATGATTAAAAAAGCGGTGTTTAAGAAAATAGGACTGTTCGACAGACAATTTGAAAAGCAACGAATGGGCGATGGGGAGTTTGGTGCACGGGCGCATGTTCATGGCCTGCTAAACGTGTCTAACCCCAAAGCCAAACGCCTACACCTAAAAGTGGGCACAGGAGGGTTGCGCGATATGGGCAGTTGGGATGCCTTTAGAACAAAAAACCTGTTAGATCCCAGACCCATACCAAGCGTGCTCTATTATTTTAGACGCTATTATGGAAATCAAGCCGCCAAATATGCCATTCTAAAAACCGTACCATTATCCATAATGCCATATCAATTTAAAGGGCATAAGGTTTTAAAGGTTGTAGGAGTTTTTGTTTCCCTGCTATTGCTGCCCTTGGTGGTTTTTCAAGTGTTTAAAAGTTGGCGTTTGGCGAGTAAAAAGTTAAAAGAAGGCCCGATGATTGAAGCATTAGAATAAAAAATGAAGTAAAGAAGCCACATAAAAGCAAACAACACCTCATTGCGAACCAAGTGAAGCCATCTGTTTATTACAACGCTAAAACAAAAAGATTGCCATACTTCAGTACCAACAACCGACAACCAACAACCAACAACTAGCAACCAACAACCAACAACCGACAACCAACAACCAACAACCGACAACCAACAACTAACAACCAACAACTAACAACCAACAACAGACAACCAAACCCAATGAAAAAAAACATCCTCATAGTCACTTCCGAATTCCCACCCTTACCAGGAGGCATAGGAAACCATGCCCATCAGTTGGCCTTTCATTTGTCTCAGCAAGGGCATCAGGTCACGGTTTTGGCCGATTACAGAACCTATGAGCAGCAAGAAGAAAGCCAGTTCGATCTTCAGCAGCCCTATACGGTTAACAGAATTTCTAGAAAAAAGAACCGCTGGTTAATGTACCTAAACCGAATTAAAAGCTATCGCCAAATGTACTCAAAAGCTGATGTGGTGCTAGCCTCAGGGAAGTTTTCACTTTGGTTGGTAGGCTTGGGGTCTGTAGGCTTTAAAAAACGCCCTAAATTAGCAGTTTTACATGGGACGGAGGTGAATTTTCAAAAACCACTGTTAAAATGGAGTATCAATCAAGCGTTAAGGCAATTCCATAAAGCCATTGCAGTGTCTCAGTTTACAGCCAACTTGGTAAAGAACTTACCTTTGGAGGTACAAATCATCCCCAATGGCATTACCTTGGAAGATTGGCAGCAGCAAAAAACCGTTCAAAAACGAGAGGAGCAGGATTTCCCCATTTTAATAACCGTTGGGAACTTAACCGAACGCAAGGGGCAGGCCAATGTAATTAAAATGATGCCACAGCTGTTAGAGCAGTACCCAAACCTTCGCTACGACTGTGTGGGGCTACCTACCGAATTAAAAGCATTAGAACAGCTAACTCACGAACTTGGCGTAGCCGAACGGGTACACTTCCATGGCCGATTATCAGATCAGGAGTTAAAAGAGAAACTCCTCCAAAGCGATGTGTTTGTAATGTTAAGCCAACAAACAAGCGCCGGCGATGTAGAGGGGTTTGGCATAGCTATTTTGGAGGCCAATGCCTTGGGTATTCCAACCATTGGGGCTTTGGGGAGCGGGATAGAAGCGGCCATTGCACAAGGGAAATCAGGATTTTTAGTGCCTAATACAGATGCTCAAGCCTTTGAAAAAGCACTGCAAGCCATCTTAAAGGCCAAAGAGCAGTTCCGCCAAGGCGCTTTGCAACGAGCAGAAGCCCACAATTGGAAAGTAATTGTAAAACAGTATCTGGAGGTGATAGAGGCGTTGTTCGTTTAAAGAATTCCTATTTAGAAGCAAGGTGCCTAACGTTTTTCATGTTCAAATTATAATACAATTAATAAATAAAGTAACATTGTCATGCTGAACTTGTTTCAGCATCTCTTTTCAATATTCTTTTTAATAATAACAAGCCCTTGAAACGCTTGCCTGTCGTTATAGAGGAGTTCAGGGTGACAGGTTTTAATTATATTTTGGCTAACTTTTATTTCCGCACTTTCTTGTTAATAATTGTTTGTCATGCTGAACTTGGTTCAGCATCTTAATTTTTAAGTTTGTGGTAAAGCGAGCCTATCATAACTATTGGGTCTATATTTTAACAAATAAGCCAAATGGAACACGTTATATTGGAGTGACGGGGGGTATAGATGATAGGATGGAAAGACATGTTGAAGGTAAAGGAAGCTCCTTTTTAGCAAAATATAAACTTAAACATTTAGTGTATTATGAGGAATTCCAATATGTGCATGAAGCCATAAAAAGGGAAAAGCAATTAAAAAATTGGCACAGACAATGGAAAATTAATCTTATAGAGAAAGTGAACCCTGAATGGCAAAATTTATGGAAACCTTAGCGTAGAAAAGATCCTGAACCAAGTTCAGGATGACAGGGTGTTCATAATTAACATAAATTCCCCCAGACCACTAAAATAATAACTCAGGAATCTTATATTTGAAAGGATAACGTACACATGCTTTTGAAACTGCTCATTATTTCCCATACCGAACATTATCAGACTGCGGAAGGCACCATAGTAGGTTGGGGGCCAACAGTTACCGAAATCAACCACCTAACAAAGGTCTTTGATGAAATTACCCATGTGGCCATGTTGCATCGGGGAGAAGCACCGCCAAGTGCACTGCCATATACGAGTCCTAACATTAAATTTGTAGCGCTGCCGCCATTAGGTGGACAAAGTTTAAGCGCAAAAATGCAACTGCTTACACAGGCGCCAAAAGTATTACGTACGGTTTCTAGAGAGTTAAAGCAAGCCGATTATTTTCAGTTTCGGGCGCCCACAGGGATAGGGGTTTACCTCATGCCGTATTTAACGTGGTTTGCCAAAACCAAAGGCTGGTATAAGTATGCCGGAAATTGGAACCAAAAGCACGCTCCCGTAGGATATGCCATACAGCGTTGGTTGTTAAAACAGCAGCAGCGCCCAGTAACCATCAACGGACAATGGCCAAACCAACCCAAACAGTGTATCACGTTCGAAAACCCTTGCCTAACCGATGCCGAACTAACCTTAGGGGAAACCTTGGCCAAAACCAAGGTGTTTTCGGAAAAACTTAACCTGTGCTATGTTGGGCGTTTAGAAACCCCAAAAGGGGTAGGACGTATTATTGAAGCCTTAAAGCTGCTGCCCCAAGCTTTAAAACAACGTATAGGAACCGTACATTTGGTAGGCGATGGGCCAGAGCGACCTAATTTTGAAGCCGAAGCCAAGAAAGCTGGTGTGGATATAACGTTTCATGGGTATTTGCCCCGAAAGGCCGTGTTCGAGATATATAAAGCCTCACATGTTTTTGTAATGCCCACAACAGCCTCCGAAGGATTTCCTAAGGCCATTGCCGAAGCCATGAACTTTGGGTGTGTGCCTGTGGTATCATCCGTATCGGCCATTGGGCAATATATAACGCATGGGGTTACAGGGATTTGTCTGTTAACACCTACGGCACAGGGGTTGGCAACCCAATTGGAACAGGTGTTGGGCATGGAGTCTAGCGCTTTAAGTGCCATGCTTGCCCGTCAGCGTGAACTTGTAACCCGTTTTGGATTTACACATTATAACACCCGAATTAAAAATGCTATATTAAGCCAATTTGAGAGTAACGTTTAGAGATTATAACGCCGATAATTATTTAACCCTAATCCTGTTACACATAGGAATGGGCTTGGCTTTGTATGCCATTCCGGTAGTAGGAAAACTTATTTTTGTTGGTGCTTTTTTGTATTTTTTCCTGAAGATAGTTATGGTTCCCAAAAAGGAAAAAACCCGTGCAGTTTTGCTGGGTTGCGCTTATTTTGTAGGAGCTGAGGTACTGTTCAGAATGACCAAATCGGGCTTGTCGTACGAAGCTTCAAAATACATTGTCATCCTGTTTACCTTAATGGGCATTTTTTACCGCGGGGTATCGGGTAAAGGGCATCCGTATTTTATGTACCTTATTTTGTTGGTGCCCGCTATTGTTGTGGCTTCCATAACCTTAACATTCGATGCGCGTTTTAGAACCAACATCGCCTTTGTGTTAAGCGGCCCAGTGTGTCTGGGAATTGCTGCGTTGTTTTGTTACGATAGGAAAGTGTCGCAATCGCTGCTATTAGAGGTGTTAAATTACATGGTGTTGCCCATTATTGCGACCACCTGCTATTTGTTTTTGTATACCCCAAGCATAAAGGATGTGCTTAGCAGTACGGCATCAAACTCGGCAGCCTCTGGAGGGTTTGGCCCGAATCAGGTTTCGACGATTTTGGGTCTGGGCATGTTTGCCATGGTGGTTCGTATTTTTTTAAGGTCGCCAGGTACAGTCCTAAAAGTGCTTAACCTCGTGGTGTTTGGTGCTATGACCTATCGCGCGTTTGTAACCTTTAGCCGTGGCGGCGTTATCGCTGCTGTTATTGTTGTGGCAGCCTTCCTGTGGGTGTTGTTTTGGCGTTCGAATGCGCGTCAAAAAAACCAAATTGTAGGGTCGTTTGCGCTTTTTGTTGTTGCTGCAGCAGTGACTTGGATGATTAGTTCGCAGCAAACCATGGGACTATTAGATAAACGTTATGCCAATGAAGATGCTTTAGGGCGTGAAAAAGAAGATGTTGCTACGGGACGTCTAGACCTGTTTATGGAAGAAATGGAAGGCTTTTTGGGGCATCCGTTTTTTGGCGTTGGTGCCAGCCGAACTAAAAATATGCGTGTAGAAGCAGGAATAGGGCATTTGCCCTCCCATAATGAGATAGGACGCTTACTCTCTGAACATGGTATTATGGGCATATTAATCCTGCTTATTTTAATCTTTACGCCTTTGGCCTACCGGACGACCAATAACAGAAACCTATTTTTTTATGCTTTTTTGGCCTTTTGGTTTGCCACCATCAACCACTCGGGCATGCGTATTGCCGCCCCATCCTTTGTTTATGCACTAGCTCTTTTAAATGTCACGTATGCTAAAAAACATCCTGTACATAGGAAACAAATTAAGTAGTCCCAAGAGCAATGTCTCTTCCATAAGCACCTTAGGGCCTTTACTGGAGCAGGAGCACTATAGGGTGTATTATGCGTCTGCTAAAGTTAACAAGCTGGCCAGGCTTTTCGATATGGTTAAACAGGTTGTGTTGTTAAGGCATCGGGTAGATGTTGTTTTAATAGATACCTATAGCACGTGGAATTTTTATTATGCCCTTGTGGTATCTCAGCTTTGCCGCCTATTTGGCTTGCGTTACATCCTTAGTTTAAATGGAGGCAATTTACCGTATCGTTTGCAGAAGTTCCCCAAATGGAGCAACTTACTTTTTAAACCGGCATACCGCATGGTGTCGCCATCGTTATATTTAAAAACACAATTCAAACAGTATGGCTATCCTGAAGTTACGTACATCCCCAATAACTTGCTGCTTGCGCAATACCCCTTTCAGGAGAAAACATACCATACCGTAAAGCTGCTATGGGTACGTTCTTTTTCGAAGATTTATAACCCTAGCATGGCCGTTCGGGTGCTAAAGCAATTGCTAGACGATGGGGTAGCGGCATCGCTTTGTATGGTGGGGCCAGACACCGGCGATGGGTCTCTGCAAGACACCAAGGCGCTAGCAGAATTGTTAGGGGTTAGGGTAACCTTTACCGGAAAGCTTTCAAAACCCGAATGGATTGCTTTGGCACAGGACCATAACATGTTTATAAACACTACAAATTTCGATAATGCACCTGTGAGTGTCCTTGAGGCCATGGCGCTTGGGCTGGCTGTTGTATCGACCAACGTTGGTGGCATGCCCTACTTAATCACCCATGGGCAAGAAGGGGTGTTGGTGCCGCCAGAAGCACCAGAAGCCATGGCAAATGCGATAAAAACATTGGCCACGCAGACAGTAAAAACCAAAGCGATGGCAGTTTCAGCTAGGAAAAAGGTAGAACGTTTTGACTGGCCGGTAGTAAAAACCCAATGGTTTGCGCTTTTGCAATAAGAACGCTTGGATAAGTTATAGAACTTATTATCTTTAACAGCAACTTTTGTTTAACCAATGGCCAATCGCGTAAAACGAATCCATTTTAACATTTCAGAACGAAAGGTTCTGCTTAGAATGGTCGATATAGTAGCTGTGTTGGGAATGTTGTTCCTGGCAGGCTATTGTTTTGCCTTCGATTACTTTAAATTTGCTTGTGAAAACTGGTCTTGGAGTCTGGTTTTAACCCTTTATTTAAGTGTCTTTGGCACCGTGTTCGAACTTTACGACCTAAAACAGGCCAGTCGTATTGATAAGGTAATCTCCAACATTGCCCTAACCACCTCTACAGTTGTCCTCTTTTATTTGCTAACCCCTTATTTTACGCCTTCTTTGCCCACCAACCGCTTACAACTGGTTTATTTTTACGTGGCCATCTTTTTAGCGTTGCTACTTTGGCGTTTGCTGTATCTTAACGTTATTTCGAAACCCCGATTTTTTAAAAAGGTGCTGTTGGTTGGCGAAACAGCCAACATTCAAAACATTGTAGAGGCTTTAAGACAAGCCGATTCCAATTATAAAATAATAGGCTTTATAAATTGTGAAGCATCTAAAGCCGAAGCCATAAAATATAAAGGCCTAACAGAGTACCAGCCCATGGCCTTACACGAGGTTATCCGGGAGGAACAGGTCTCGGAAATTGTTGTCGCAGCATACCAGGCAGAAGCCATTATTCCTGAATTATACGACGAGTTGATAGCCTTGCTAGAACACGGCTTTGCCATTAAGGAATTCACCCAAGTTTATGAAGATATGACCCAAAGGGTGCCCGTGCAATTTGTAGGGAAAGATTTTTATAAGTACTTCCCCTTTAGCCGTAACAACCGAAACAAATTTTATTTGTTCTTCCATCGGGCTATGGATGTGTTTATCGCTGCTGTTGGAATACTGGTTGGGCTAGGGCTAATGCCTTTTGTTTTGTTGGGGAATGTTTTTGGCAACCGCGGCCCTTTGTTTTATTCGCAAGAACGCGTTGGCATGCATGGCGAGCACTTTAACATTGTAAAATACAGAACCATGGTTAAAGATGCCGAAACCCAAGGCGCCGTTTGGGCCACCAAAGGCGATGTAAGGGTTACGCCTTTTGGCCGGTTTTTAAGAAATACCAGATTGGATGAGTTCCCCCAGTTTTTTAACATTCTTAAAGGCGATATGAGCTTGATAGGCCCAAGGCCGGAACGTCCAAGCTTTGTTAAGGAGTTGGCAGAGGTTATCCCTTTTTACAAAACCCGCCATATGATTAAACCCGGGCTAACGGGTTGGGCGCAGGTTAAAGTGCGCTATGGGGCTTCGGTTCAGGACAGCCAAACCAAATTGCAATACGATTTATACTACATTAAACACCGAAGTTTTATGCTGGACATTAAGGTGTTGGTAAAAACATTAAGCACCATACTGTTTTTTAGAGGCCAGTAAGAGGGGCGAAAATAATTGGAGTATCCCTATTAGAGCACAATAAACTAACGGCTGCTTTTAATTAAAAAAACATACCTAAGCATGAGCGCAAGCAGTAAGGGCATGAGCGCAAACGCAAACTGTTGCACCCCGCTAATCCAATGCAGTCCCATAAGCGCTAAGCATATAACAAGCAGTTTAAGGTATTTGCGGACCCATGGTTTTAAAGGGGCCTTTTTCCAAACCGATGTTATGATAATAAGGTTAAGCGGGAACGCCCAAAGCAGGTTGTAATTGTTGGCAGTAGCTTGGTGGTTGGTTGCGAACCACAACAGCATAAGCGCAATACCGATACAGCCTGTTATGCCAAAAATAAGCACATCCAAACCTCTGCTGCGTGTTTGGCGTTTGGCATCGCGATAGGTGATGTAACCTACTATACCACCCAGTATTAAAAAGATGACCAAAGGGCTAAACATTAAAGCGCTTAGTGAGGTGGTTTTGGCCGTTGTTGTAGGCGTGTGTATGGGTCTTGATGTGGCGACCAATGGGGTTTGGTTTAGGGTGGCACCTTCGAAAAGTGTGTGTATATACGCCGGGAGAAACATGTGTTCTTCTAGGTTGGCCGTTTTGTCTATTACAGCCCCTAAGGCAATATCAATACCCAAGCTGCCCCAGGTGTTCCAATGTAGGTTGTCTTGAATTAAGGTGCGAAACGTTTTTGGACTAAAGTTGGCCGGTGGGTTAAACACAACAGGCTCCTGGGCCGTTTGCACCACGACTTCTTTAATTTTTGTCGCGCAGTTATCGTAAAAGAAATCGTAAAGATAGTACCGGTTTTCGGGCTTGTAATTGTTGTTTAAAAAACTATAAAGCGCTTGTTTTTGTGCTTGTGAAAGTTGCAGCACTTGTTCTTGAATGCTGCGGTTTTGCCAGGTGTAAAACCCGTAAATGTCTTTGTAATTCGATTTTCCTATCGCGTAGTTTAACTTACCGGTAGCAAATTTTAAATAAAAATTAGGGGTGTTAAAATCAAAACGCCCATAATCAAAAGTAATGTCTAGGTTGTTTGTGGGGTCTTTTATACGAAAGGCATTGTGGCCAAAAGCATCGTTTAGACTGCTTCCCGGACCAATGGTTAAAACGCTTATTTGCGCCTGATTGGAAAGGGGGCGGTGCTGGGCTTGTAGGGTAAAACCAATAAGCAGAACAAGCCAAAAAAACTGTTTCATAGCGGGGTGTTTTTTTACTATCGAAAGATACTAAAATCCAATTTTAAGGAAAAGACATTGGAGTATAAAGCGACACTTTGGTCACCAATATCGGTAAAGGCATAATCTATTTGAATGCCCTTATATTTAAACCCAACACCCATGCTGGGCTGAAAACTTAGGCGCTCGCTATTATCGTACTCCAGTTCGTTTTGGAAATTACCCAAGCCGCCTCTTAAAAACACCATATCAACATAGCCAAACTCCAAGCCCAAAGCAGGGTTAATACTGGCAAACGATGTAGAAATAATGTCGTTGGTCTCTTGAAACCTAACGTTTAAGTCCAATTCGGCTAAGATGGAATAATCGTAGCGGACAATAAATTTTTTGGCAACGCCTATTTGCAGTTTCGGAATGGTAATTTCGGTGGTTTCGGGAAGTTCTTGGTTTTCACCTTCTACAGCATTTTGTACGGTAGCAAATTCATCTTCATCGATACTCCAGGCATTGTATGTGGTGGTAATGTCCCTGGCCATAATACCAAATTTCCAGTCGTTTCGTGTTTGAAACTGAATGGCGGCATCTAGGCCAAAGCCCCAAGAGGAGGCAAAATCGCCAATAATCCGGCGTATGACTTTAGCGTTAATCCCGTAGTTTACCCCTTCAAAAGGAAGCGCTCGGGCATAGCTGAAGGTCACACCATAGTCGGCGGTAGAAAACGTGCTAATGCGGTCGTAATTTATTTGGCCTTGGTCGTCTATTAATTGGGTGGTGTTTAGAATATCGTCAACCGCAAAGCGTATTACCGATAGCCCAATGCTACTGCGGTCGTCCAAAGGCATAGCAAAACCTATGTAATCGTAATTGGCAATGTTGGCAAAATAGCTGGAATGCATAAGGGCAAGGGCTTTATCTTCCAGATGAAGCAGACCGGCAGGATTCCAGTAGCCCGAGTTAACATCGGCACTGTGGGCCGTAACAGCATTGGCCATGCCCAAAGCAGCCGCATCAACCCCAATATTCATAAATTCGTTAGAGTATTTTCTTGCCGTTTGGCTAAACATACAAACGGTTACTATAAAACAGCTTAGCGTAGCCAGAAACTTTTTCAAAAACAATTTTTTATGCAAATATGCTATTATTTTTCAATATATTAAACTTGAAAAGGCATTAGATATTGTGCGGTTTTTGTTTTAGACGCAAATAGTTTGCTATTTTTACACCAGATAATTTTTTAAGATGAAGAAACACCTTCCCAATGCTCTAACGTTATTAAATCTGCTTTGTGGCTGTTTTGCCGTAGTTTTGGCTGTAAACAACAATTTTGTTGCTGCCGGACTGTTTGTGTTTGCAGGTATTTTTTTCGACTTTTTTGATGGCCTAGCAGCACGAGCCTTAGGGGTGCAGAGTGCCTTGGGCGTACAGTTAGACTCTTTGGCCGATATGGTAACCAGTGGCTTGGTGCCTGGTATCGTGATGTTTAAATTGTTAACGCTGGCTAGCGATCAGGCTGCATTGGTAGAAATTTCGGGCGGCTGGGAGGCGGCAAACACCTGGCAGGGGTTTGCATTTGCACCAATAGCGTTACTGGGATTTTTAATAACCTTGGCATCAGCCTATAGATTGGCCAAGTTTAATATAGATGAAGACCAACAAACCTATTTTAAAGGCTTGCCCACACCAGCTAATGCCCTTTTAATTTTGTCGCTCCCCATGATTATCGAATACCAACAAAGCGATGCCATGAATGCCATTATTGTTAATGTGTGGACCTTAGTTGGGGTAACGCTAGTAAGCAGTTATTTGTTGGTAAGTCCTATTAAATTATTCGCCTTAAAATTTAAAACATGGGGGTTTAAACCTAATGCCGTGAGGTACATATTTATTATCCTAAGTCTAGTGGCTCTGCTGTTGTTTCAGTTTGCGGCCATTCCTTTAATTGTTCTATTGTATTTTATGCTATCGTTAACGTCCCAATCTCAAATTGTATAACACTATTTTATGGCTTCAGGTATTTTTGCATTATTGGATGATATTGCCGCATTGATGGACGATGTGGTGGTTATGAGCAAGGTAACCACTAAAAAAACAGCAGGCATTTTAGGAGATGATTTGGCGGTGAATGCCGAAAAGGCTTCCGGATTTGTGTCTTCTAGAGAGTTACCTGTGTTATGGGCCATTACCAAAGGATCGTTTTTAAATAAGGTGATTATATTGCCCATCGCTTTTTTGTTGAGTGCCTATTTGCCTTGGATGGTAACCCTTATTCTAATTTTAGGAGGCTTGTATTTGGCTTATGAAGGCGCAGAGAAAATATACGAATATGTGGTGCCCCACCAGCATAAAGATGAAACCAAAGCGACACTTGCCGAGGCGCCTTCTGAAGCCTTGGAGCAGGCAAAAATAAAATCGGCCATTGTTACCGATTTTATCTTATCGGTAGAGATTATTATTATAGCCTTAGGGGCTGTTATGGACCAAACGTTAACCGTACAAATTTTAGTGGTTACCATAGTGGCCTTAATAGCCACCGTTGGGGTTTATGGCATTGTCGCCCTTATTGTTAGAATGGACGATTTGGGCTTGGTGTTAGTAACCTCCAGCAAGGGGCGTAAAACTTTTGGGTACCATCTTGGGCAAGGGCTAATTAAAGCATTACCAATAGTGGTAAAGAGCTTGTCGGTAATTGGTACCATAGCCTTGTTGCTTGTAGCAGGAGGTATCTTTGTCCATAACATTGCTTTTTTACACCATGTTATGGAGCAATGGCCTAGCCTGATTAGGGATTTTTTAATAGGGCTTGTTGTAGGAATCGCAGTTTTAATTTTAGTTACAGGGTTTAAAAAGCTACTAAAACTAGTTAAACCATAAGGTAGAGATTACATGGCAAATTATATTGATGGTTTTGTTTTTCCTATCCTTCAAAAAAACTTGAACGCCTATCGCGATGTCGCTGAAAAGGTAGCTGAAATTTGGAAGGAATATGGTGCCTTGGCTTACTTTGAGTATGTTGGTGACGATTTAACTCTAGAAGGAACGCGTTCTTTTATGGATGTTTTAGAAGCAAAAGAAGATGAAGTGATTGTATTTGGTTGGGTTGTTTTTCCTTCAAAAGAGGTTCGGGATCTGGCCAATAAACAAGTGCCTGAAGATTTGAGAATGACAACATTGGTAGCGCCATTAACCCAGCCGGAGCGATTAATTTTTAATGCCAGTAGAATGGTTTATGGAGGCTTCCAGGCGCTCGTTAAATCAAACGAATAGCGCGTTTTGGGAATTAAATGTTTCTAATTTTCTTTTTGCGCAGTTCAAAATTCTGCCCTAGGTACACTTTACGCACCATTTCGTCATTTGCCAGTTCTTCTGGTACACCAGCTTTTAAAATGCGTCCTTCAAACATGAGGTAGGTTCTATCGGTAATGGCTAGAGTTTCCTGCACGTTATGGTCGGTAATAAGAATTCCAATGTTTTTCTCGGTTAGCTGTGCCACAATACGCTGAATGTCTTCAACAGCCACAGGGTCTACACCGGCAAAGGGTTCGTCTAATAAAATAAAACTGGGGTTCGTGGCCAGAGCTCGGGCAATTTCTGTACGCCGGCGTTCACCACCAGAAAGGAGGTCACCACGGTTTTTGCGAATGTGTCCTAAGCCAAACTCTTCAATTAGCGCTTCCATTTTTAGGTGCTGTTCTTTTTTACTTAGCTTGGTAAGCTGTAGCACGCTTAAAATATTGTCTTCAATACTAAGTTTTCTAAACACCGAAGCTTCTTGGGCCAAATAGCCAATACCGCTTTGAGCCCGTTTGTACATGGGAAATTTGGTAATGTCGGTTTGGTCTAGAAAGATGTTGCCGCCATTGGGTTTTATTAAGCCCACAATCATGTAGAACGAGGTTGTTTTTCCTGCACCATTGGGGCCCAACAGCCCAACAATTTCACCTTGGTTAACTTCCAAGGAGACGTTTTTTACAACTTTTCGTCCGTTGTAGGACTTCATTAAATTTTCGGCTTTTAACTTCATAGGATGAAAATCTCTGGGGCTAAAATAGTAAAAACGTTAGAGATTGGTTTTTGTATTGGGCAATTTATTATAAGTTTAACGCTGTTCTTCTAAAGCTTCAAGATACTCGTAAGCACGTCTTAAATGCGGAATAACAATGGTGCCACCAACCAAAGTTGCAATGCCAAGGGCTTCGGCAATTTCGGCTTTAGAGCCTCCAGCATTTACCGTGCCTTCTAAGTGGTACTTCACACAATCGTCACATCTTAACACCGTAGAGGCGACCAGCCCTAAGAGCTCCTTGGTTTTTACGTCTAAGGCGCCTTCTTGGTAGGCATTGGTATCTAAATTAAAAATGCGCTTTATTAGCTTGTTGTTGTCTTCAAGAATGCGCGCGTTCATTTTAGAACGATAGGTATTAAACTCGTCTATAATATCAGCCATGTTGTTTCTGTTTTTGCTTTTGTTCTTTTTTTAGAACAACTTTTGAAATGTAAATACTTACCTGGTATAGAATGAGTATTGGAATGGCCACAATAACCTGACTTGCAATATCTGGCGGCGTTATAACAGCCGAAAGAATGAGCACAATAACCAGGGCAAATTTTCGATATTTTTTCATGGCTTGGGGGGTAACCAGACCAATTTTGGTTAAGAAGTATATGATAATGGGGAGCTCGAAAATAATTCCCGATGCCAAAACCGAAGAGCGCACCAACGAAATGTAAGAGCTGATATCGATTTGGTTGTCGACCATTTCGGAGATGTTGTAATTCACCAAAAAGTTGATGGAAAGCGGGGTAACAATATAGTACCCAAACAGCACACCAATAAAAAATAAAATTGAAGATATAATGATAAACCCCCTAGAATGCTTGCGTTCGTTAGGGTGTAAGCCCGGACTTAAAAACTTCCAGAATTGGTAAACAACATAAGGAAAGGCAATAACCAAACCGCTAAAGATTGCCGTCCAAATATCGGCAGAGAACTGTCCGGCCATGGTACGGTTTTGTATGATTAGCGGAAGCTCTTCGTTACAGAAAGAGGTGTCTACACCAATATAGTTGGCCGATTGGCACAGCATGTTATAGGTGGGGAAACTCATGTCTAGCGGCGCGAAAATAATCAGGTTGAAAATTTCCTTGCTAAAAATAAAGGCTACAGTAGCCGCTGCCAAAATACCAAGGGTTGCCCGTATTAGGTGCCATCTTAAATCTTCCAGATGATCTAGGAACGACATCTCATCTACCTGCTTTTTTGCCATTATATAATCCCTTCTTTAATTAAATCGTGTAAGTGCACCACGCCGGCATAGTTGCCCTGGTCCTCAACCAAGAGTTGCGATATGCCGTTTTCTTCCATAAGTTCCATGGCATCGACTGCTAGAGCATCGGCGGCAATGCGCTTGGGGTTGGTGCTCATGATGTTTTTGGCTGTTAGCGCCATAATATTGTCGGTTTTGCTTAGCATACGTCTTAAATCGCCATCGGTAATAATACCAATGATTTTGCTGTTTTCAACAACAGCCGTAACGCCAAGCATTTTTTCAGAAATTTCTATAATCACATCCTTGAGGGAAGTTTCTGGACTTACTTGGGGTTTTTGGTTGATTTCCGAAAGATCGTTAACACGCAAATACAACTTCTTACCTAGAGCGCCGCCGGGGTGGTATTTGGCAAAATCTTTGCTAGAAAACCCTTTTAGTTCCAGCAGGCAAACGGCCAAGGCATCGCCAATAACCAATTGGGCTGTTGTGCTTGTTGTAGGAGCCAGATTGTTTGGGCACACTTCTTTTTCAACATACGCATTTAAAACAAAATCGGCCTGTTGCCCTAGAAACGAATTTTTGTTGCCTGTTAAGGCAATCATTTTGTTTTTGGCATTCTTAATTAAAGGCACCAACACCTTAATCTCTGGCGTGTTGCCACTTTTAGAAATGCAGATAACCACATCGTCTTCAAGAATAAGTCCTAAATCGCCATGAATGGCATCGGCAGCATGCATAAATACCGCTGGGGTTCCTGTCGAGTTCAGGGTGGCTACAATTTTTGTGGCAATTATGGCACTTTTTCCTATGCCCGTTATAATAACACGGCCGTTGGAATGGTAAATGGTATTAATGGTATTAACAAAATCGTCGTCTATTAAGTCGGCCAAATGGGCTATAGCTTTGCTCTCTTCAAGAATGGTGTGCTTTGCCGTTTTGATGATGGCATTTTTATTATTCAAAATTTATCATTTTTTTAAGTTGACGCTTTTAAAGATTTTTTTATCTTTAAAGTATTAGAAGGCTAGTTTGCCAAGTTGGATTATAGCCTTGATGCAAAGCTAAATAAAAAAATAAGAGGGATTTTAAAATGTATGCATATTTCGTATCGATGCCTTTTATTTTTAATTTTTAAAACCGTATATATTAAATTTTATTCATGGGGATTGTTGAAAGTGACTTACATGCAGCTTTAAAAAAATATTTTGGCTTCGGCAAGTTTAAGGGCTTACAAGAAGATGTTGTAAAGAGTATTTTATCACGGCAAAATACCTTTGTAATTATGCCTACAGGTGGCGGGAAGTCGCTCTGTTACCAACTGCCAGCGCTTATGCAGGAGGGTACGGCCATTGTGGTATCGCCCTTAATTGCTTTAATGAAAAACCAAGTTGATGCCATTCGCGGCGTATCGGAAGAGTGGGGTATTGCCCATGTGTTAAATTCCTCTTTGACCAAAACCGAGACCAAACAGGTGAAGGCCGATATTGTTAATGGGGTTACCAAATTACTTTATGTCGCCCCAGAATCGCTAACCAAAGAGGAGCACGTCGATTTTTTAAAGACCCAGAAAATATCGTTTATGGCCATAGACGAAGCCCATTGCATTAGCGAATGGGGGCACGATTTTCGTCCGGAATACCGCAACTTACGCCAGATTATTATGCGTATTGGCGATAACATTCCTATTATTGGACTTACGGCAACAGCAACCCCTAAAGTACAGGAAGATATTTTAAAAAACCTAGGCATTACCGATGCCAATACCTTTAAGGCCTCATTTAACCGGCCTAACCTATATTATGAAGTACGCCCAAAAACCAAACAGGTCGATGCCGATATTATTCGGTTTATAAAACAGCACGAAGGCAAATCGGGTATTGTTTACTGTTTGAGCAGAAAGCGCGTAGAAGAACTCGCACAAGTACTTCAGGTAAACGGCATAAAAGCCGTGCCCTACCATGCGGGACTAGATGCCAAATCGCGAGCGAACCACCAGGACATGTTCTTAATGGAAGAAATAGATGTGGTGGTGGCAACCATAGCCTTTGGTATGGGGATAGATAAACCCGATGTGCGGTTTGTAATCCATCACGATATTCCTAAAAGCATAGAAAGCTATTACCAAGAAACAGGCCGCGCCGGGCGCGATGGTGGCGAAGGCCACTGTTTGGCCTTTTATGCCTATAAGGACATAGAAAAGTTGGAAAAATTTATGTCTGGTAAGCCCGTAGCCGAGCAGGAAATAGGCCATGCCCTCTTGCAGGAAGTTGTTGCCTATGCCGAAACCACAATCTCCAGACGAAAGTTTATCCTGCATTATTTTGGTGAAGCGTTTGATAACGCTACCGGTGAGGGAGGCGATATGGATGATAATGTACGCTATCCCAAAAAGCAACACGAGGCTAAAGACGATGCTGCCCTAATTTTAAAAGTGGTCGATAAGACCAACCAAAAGTACAAGGCTAAAGACTTGGTTAACGTACTGGTCGGTAAGGCCAATGCCTTAATTAAATCGCATAGAACTGACGAGCAGCCCTTTTTTGGTACTGGGAACCACAAAGAAAAAGCCTATTGGATGGCGCTAGTACGCCAAATTCTGGTTGCGGGATATTTAAAAAAAGACATTGAAACCTATGGGGTTATTAAGCTAACCCCGGCAGGAAAACAGTTTATTGCTTCGCCAAGTTCGTTTATGATGACCGAAGACCACGATTTTAGCGATGCTTCAGACGGTCAGGTTATTACTGCGGCCAAAGGCGGCGGCGGTGTGGCCGACGAGACCTTAATGCGCATGCTTAAAGACTTGCGAAAACGCAATGCCAAAAAATTGGGCGTGCCCCCGTTTGTCATCTTTCAGGACCCCTCGTTAGAAGATATGGCGCTTAAATACCCCGTTACTTTAGATGAGTTGAGCAATGTACACGGTGTGGGCGATGGGAAAGCCAAAAAATACGGTAAGGACTTTATTAAACTTATTTCGGATTACGTAGCGGAAAACGGAATTAGCCGACCAGATGATCTGGTTGTAAAATCGACCGGAAGCAACTCGTCACTTAAATTATACATCATTCAAAACATAGATAGAAAATTGCCGCTAGATGACATTGCCGCATCGAAAGGGATGGAAATGGCCGATTTTATCAAGGAAATGGAAGCCATAGTTTACTCGGGAACCAAGTTGAATATAGACTATTGGGTAGACGATTTGCTGGACGAAGACCAGCAGGACGAAATTCACGAGTATTTTATGGAAGCCGAAACCGATAAAATAGATGTAGCCATTGATGAGTTTGATGGCGATTACGACGATGAAGAACTCCGGTTATACCGCATAAAATTTATTAGCGAGGTGGCCAATTAGCCACTGTAGTGTTTTCATCTGATATCCATCTTTTAAAAACTTCTTCCTTCACGTGGTAATTAGTATCTTTGCAGCTCATTAAAAATAAAGCACATGCAAGACGGATTATACGCAAAATTCAACACGACAAAAGGTGCCATTTTGGTAGCCTTGGAATTCGAAAAAACGCCAGGTACGGTAGGTAACTTTGTAGCTTTGGCCGAAGGTCAATTAGAAAACTCGGCAAAAAAGCAAGGCACACCGTATTACGACGGCTTAACCTTTCATCGTGTTATCCCAGATTTTATGATTCAGGGCGGATGCCCATTAGGAACCGGAACAGGAAACCCAGGTTATCAATTTGACGATGAGTTTCATCCGGATTTAAAACACAATGGCCCTGGGGTACTTTCTATGGCCAATGCAGGTCCAGGTACCAACGGTAGCCAGTTTTTTATCACCCATGTGGAAACTCCTTGGTTGGATGGCAACCATACGGTTTTTGGTAAGGTTGTAGAAGGACAGGACGTGGTTGATGCCATTGCCCAAGGCGATAAAATTGATACCTTGGAAATTGTACGGGTAGGAGATGCCGCCGAGAAATTTCATGCGATTGAAGCCTTTAGAACCTTTGAGGGAGCTAGAGAAAAACGCATTGCAGAAGAACAAGCTGCAAAAGATGCCGAGCTAGATAAACTGGCCGCAGGCTTTAAAAAAACCGATAGCGGACTCCGTTACCAAATTATTCAAGAAGGCAACGGAAAGCAACCTGCAAAAGGCAGCACGGTTAAGGTGCATTATAAAGGACAGTTGGCCGATGGTACGGTATTCGATTCGTCCTATAAAAGAAACCAACCTTTAGAGTTTGCCGTAGGGGTAGGCCAAGTTATCCCGGGTTGGGACGAAGGTATTGGCTTATTAAACGTAGGCAGCAAAGCGCGCTTGGTAATACCAAGTGATTTAGGCTACGGAAGCCGTGGTGCTGGAGGCGTTATTCCACCTAATGCTACCTTGATCTTTGATGTAGAACTTATGGATGTTAAGTAAGTTTCTGTAGTAGAGAATAACCATATATAAAAAAAAGCCGCTTTATTTAGCGGCTTTTTTTTGTTACTGTTCAGGTTTCCATTTAATATTACAGCCAATACTGGGCTTTTGTGTTTTTGTGTTTTCTTCATGGTTTAAAAGGCATTCTAGGGCGTGCCTTATATCTGCTCCAGTAACGGGAATTTCGTTGCCTGGTCTAGAGTCGTCCAATTGGCCGCGATAAATCAGTTTTAAATCTTGGTCAAACACATAAAAATCTGGAGTACAAGCAGCGTTATACGCTTTGGCGACTTTCTGGGTTTGGTCGTAGAGATACGGGAAAATAAAATCCTGATCTATGGCATTTTGCTTCATTTTGTCTGGCGCATCATCGGGATAGTTGGCAACATCGTTACTGGAAATAGCAATGGTGTTAATCCCTTTACTTTTATAGTCTTTTGCCAATTGGCTTAACTCGTGATTAATGTGTTTAACAAAAGGGCAATGGTTGCAAATAAAAGCCATTAAAGTGCCATTAATGCCTTTTAGGTTGTCTAGCGAAAAGGTTTCTCCAGAAACGGTATCTTGCAAGATAAAATGAGGCGCATTGGTGCCTAAGGGAAGCATATTTGAAGGAGTTCGTGCCATTTTTGTGTGCTTTTTTTCAAATGTCGCAAATATTTATACTTTTAGAAAATGAAAAAACCCATAAATTTTGAAGATTTTGTTAAAATAGATCTTCGCGTAGGTACAATATGTGCTGTTAACGATTTTCCAAAGGCTAGAAAACCAGCTTATCAGTTGGTTATAGATTTTGGCCCCTTAGGAATTAAAAAATCCTCGGCACAAATAACAACCTTATATAGTAAAGCCGATTTGCTAAACAAGCAAATTGTTGCTGTTGTTAACTTTCCTAAAAAGCAAATCGCTAATTTTATGAGCGAGTGCTTAGTGGTAGGCGCAGTAAAAGAAGCCGATGTGTTTTTGCTTAGCCCAGAACATCAGGTCCCTAATGGCAGTAGTATCTCGTAATTTATGCAGGAGTTAGATTTGGTAAAACTAAACTTTAGTACCCAAGGCCTGTGGGTTTTAAACATCGCCTTGGCTATTGTAATGTTTGGTGTTGCCCTTGGCATTACGTTAGACGATTTTAAGCGCTTAATCAAGTTGCCTAGGCTGTTGTTTTTGGGGCTTTTGTCTCAGTTTGTTCTGTTGCCTCTGGTCACTTTTGCTTTTGTTTGGGCGACCAACCCGCAGCCTAGTATTGCCTTAGGCATGTTTATGGTAGCAGCTTGCCCCGGTGGAAATATTTCTAATTTTATGACCCATTTGGCTAAGGGAAATACAGCATTGTCGGTAAGTTTAACAGCTTTTACAACACTTATGGCCATTGTAATGACCCCATTTAACTTTCAGCTTTATAGCAGTTTGCACCAACCTACGGCTGGCCTATTACGGGATGTGGCACTAAGCCCTGTGGAGGTGTTGAAGGTTGTTGGAATGGTTTTAGGATTGCCCCTAATTTTGGGCATGCTTGTTAGATACCGATTTCCAGAGCGAGGTATTAAGCTGTCTAAAGGGTTAAAACCGTTTTCTATTGTGGTGTTTGTAGCCATTGTATGTATCGCTTTTTCTAAAAATTTTGATGTTTTTACAGGCTACGTAGATCGCGTATTGGTCTTGGGCATTGGCCATAACATCTTGGCTCTATTTTTAGGGTGGTGTTTGGCCAAAAGCTTTGGTGTTTCGCTTATGGACAGAAAAGCCATAACGCTGGAAACGGGCATACAAAACTCGGGCTTGGGGTTGCTCTTGATTTTTACTTTTTTCGATGGGTTGGGCGGCATGGCCATTATGGCTGCTTTTTGGGGCATTTGGCATGTGGTTTCGGGCTTGGTTTTAGCGTATGTATGGTCTTTTAAAACAACAACCCATTGAAACATATTTGGCTACATACGGTAAGAGCCTATGTGCGATTGGGCTTGTACTTTTATTACAAAAGGATTAGGGTTGTTAGGCAGGCGCCTATTCCTAAACAGGCACCTATTATTTTTTTAAGCAACCACCAGAATGCTTTGGTCGATGCCCTTTTAATCGCGACAACCAGCACCCGATTTACCTATTTTTTAACCCGAGCGAGTGTGTTTAAGCACCCTATTGTAGCCAAGTTGTTAAGTAGCGTACAAATGCTTCCTGTGTTTCGGGTAAGGGATGGCTGGCAGACCATTAAAAACAATCACAATACTTTTGACCATTGTGTGGCATTGCTTGGCCAAAACAAAACAGTGTCGCTTTTTCCAGAGGGCAACCATAACATAAAACGCACTGTTAGGCCATTAAGCAAAGGGTTTACCAGAATTGTTTTAGATACGTTAAAGGCTCACCCCACTTTAGAGCTTAAACTTGTACCGGTGGGATTAAATTATCGGGAGGGAACAAGGTTTCCCGATGCGGTTACGTTAATGTACGGGAAAGCGATAGAGGTTCGGGAGCTGCTTAAAACCGAAACAAACGACCAAAAGGCTTCTATGCTCTTAAAGCAAAACGTTCAAGAAGCTCTAAAAACACTAACCACACATATTGCTCCAGAGCATTACGAAACGCATTTGGAGCACTTGCATGAACAGCAAGCAGACTTTTTTTATCCAGAACACCTAAACGCTAGCTTGGCTTCGGGGGGTGTGACCTACACCGGGCCAACATATAAAAGGTCTTTTGGTATGTTAAGAGGTGTTTTTAAAAGATTACTAATATTTAATCTGTGGTTGCCCTTTTTGGTTTGGCGTTATAAGGTGCTTCCAAAAATTAAAGAGGTGGAGTTTATTGCAACCTTTCGGTTTGCTTTGGCCATTACTTTGGTGCCGTTATGGTTGTTGCTGGTAGCTTGTATTGTAGGCGCTGTTTTTGGATGGGCGTTTGGAGCGTGGTATTTGGGGGCATCCTTAGCCTTAGCCTTGGTGTATGTTAAGATGTAGCAAAAAAAAACTGCTTGGAGAAAGCAGTTTTTTAGTGGGTTAAATATCGTCAAAATCGATATCGGTGAATTTTTCAGGCGATGTTGTTGCAACCACCTCTTCAGAGTCGAAGGTGTCGTTATCGCTATCAAAATGTTCCTTTTTAAAATCTTTTTGGTGTCTTTCGCTAATAACTTCTTCTCCTTTTTCGTTAATGATATAATCGGTCATTTCCTGTAGGATATCATTAAATTCGCTAAAATCCTCTTTGTATAAGTAGATTTTGTGTTTTTTGTAATGGAAGGAGCCGTCGTCGTTTGTAAATTTTTTACTTTCTGTAATGGTTAGGTAATAATCTCCTGCTTTTGTAGATCTTACATCAAAGAAATAGGTTCTTCTCCCTGCTCTTAATACTTTTGAAAAAATCTCTTCTTTCTCCATCATAATCATTTAAATTCGTATTGTTTTGTTAAAAACGTAATAAATTAAGTTGTCCAAAAATCTAAAAAAAATACAAATCGACCAACAAAAATGCCATTTCTTTTTAGGGGACTATTTTCCTGTTAAACTTATTCGCTTAACTGTTTTAAATATAGGTCTTTATAATATCCGTTCTGTTTTACAAGCGAGCTGTGGTTGCCACTTTGTATGATGTTTCCGTTGTCTAGGACAATAATATGATCGGCATTTTTTGCCGAAGAAACCCGGTGGCTTACAATTATGGTTGTTTTGTTTTTTGAAAGGGTGTTTAAGTGCTTGAGGATTTTCTCTTCGGTTTCTGTATCTACGGCCGATAGCGAGTCGTCTAGCAGTAATATTACGGGGTCTTTAACAATGGCACGGGCAATAGAAACACGTTGTTTTTGCCCTCCCGATAGGGTAATGCCCCTTTCGCCCAGCACCGTATCGTACCCTTTGTTAAACTTAACAATGTTTTTATGAACTTGGGCTTGTTTGGCCGCCGTGATAACATCTTCATCGGTGGCATCTTCCTTACCAAACTTAATGTTGTTTTTAATGGTGTCGGAAAACAAGAAGGCATCTTGCGGCACATAGCCAATGGCATTTCTTAAATCGGTGAGGTTTATGTGGTCTATGGGTTTTCCGTCAATTAATAATTCTCCACCTTCAATGTCGTACAAACGGCCAATTAAATCAAGGATGGTCGATTTTCCTGAGCCTGTTTTACCAATAATAGCAAGGGTTTTGCCTTTTTCTAGAGTGAAAGAAACGCCCTTTAAGGCCTGAATGTTAGTATCGTCGTAGGTAAAGGACACATTTTTAAAACTAATGTTTCCTTCTATAACATGGCGCTCTTGGGTTTTGTTGGCAATTTCTGGGGTGAGTTTTAAAAAGGCATTAATGCGTTTTTGGGAGGCTTCTGCCTGTTGAACAATAGAGGTTACCCAGCCCACCGTAGCTACAGGCCAGGTTAGCATGTTAACATAAATAATAAACTCGGCAATGGTGCCTAAGCTTTCAATTTCCCCATCGATGTATTGTTTACCGCCTATGTAAATAACCATTAAATTACTTATACCAATGAGGAGGATCATCATAGGAAAGAAAAACGACCTTACTTTAACCAAATCGAGTTGCTTTTGACGGCTCTCTTCAGAAAGACTATTAAAATCTGCCGCTGTTTGAGGTTCTATCCCATAGGCTTTCACAATTGAAATGCCGCTAAAAGTTTCTTGGGTAGAAGACGATAGCTTAGACAGGTATTCCTGTACAACCGTACTTCGTTTATGGATTTCCTTACTTAGTTTGTATATAGCTACCGATAGGATAGGGAGGGGCAACACCGTGTACAAGGTTAGCTTAGGCGCTTGGTTAAACATGTAAATAAGGGCAATAATAAAAAGCGTAATGGTGTTAATGCTGTACATAATGGCTGGGCCAGCATACATGCGTACGCGGCTAACATCTTCGGTAATACGGTTCATTAAATCGCCGGTGCGGTTTTGCTTGTAAAAGTTTAAGGACAGTTGTTGGTACTTTTGGTATACTTCGTTTTTAAGGTCGAATTCAATATAACGCGAAACGTTAATAATGGTTTGTCGCATTAAGAAGGTAAAAATACCAGCCACAATCGAGGCGCCAATAATTAAGAGGATGTTTTCTAGTAAGGCCTGCTTAAAAACCGAAATATCTGTTATGGTATTGTTATTCCAGTGTTCTACCACGGTAAAAATCTCACGAACAAGTCTAGGGGTGAAAAGCAGAAAAATTCTGGCAACGATAGTAATAACAATGCCAAGAATGATTCGATATTTATATTTTAAAAAGTATTTATTAAGGTGCTGGAGTTCTTTCATTTGTTTAATTAGTACGAGCTACATTTTCTTTGTATTGTTTTTTTATTTATTGGTATAGTATGTTGCACATTTTATAAGATTAAGTTAATTTTGCACCGTGTTTTTGAAGAATTCTCAAAACACTTAATTATAACAAATTATTATGTTAACAGAGGTGAAAAAAAACAGCAAAGAACTTATGGCAGACCCAGTTTTTGGTCAGCTTTCATTTGACAATCACGAACAAGTCGTTTTTTGTAGCGACAAAGATACGGGATTACGAGCAATTATAGGTATTCATGACACAACTTTAGGCCCAGCCCTTGGTGGGACTAGAATGTGGGCCTACCAAAACGAATGGGAAGCTTTAAACGACGTGCTTCGTTTATCACGAGGGATGACCTACAAATCTGCGATTACAGGGTTGAACTTAGGAGGCGGAAAAGCCGTGATTATTGGCGATGCCAAAACACAAAAAACACCTGAGTTAATGAAAAAATTTGGGGAGTATGTGCACTCGTTAAGCGGGCGCTACATTACGGCCGAAGATGTTGGAATGGAAACTAGCGACATGGATTTGGTTCGTGAAGTGACTCCTTATGTTACTGGAATTTCAGAAGATAAAGGCGGGTCGGGCAACCCATCGCCTGTAACAGCCTATGGCGTTTTTATGGGCATGAAAGCTGCTGCAAAACATAAATTCGGTACCGATTTATTAGAAGGTAAACGTGTTTTTGTTCAAGGAATTGGGCACGTTGGCGAAGCGTTGGTAGAGAATTTAGTTGAAGACGGTGCCATAGTAACCATAGCCGATATAAATCAAGAGCGTTTGGCGTATGTGCGCGACAAATACGGAGTTACCATTTACGGCGGCAACGACCTTTACACCGAAAGCATGGACATTTATGCACCTTGTGCTTTAGGAGCCACTATAAACGACGATACGTTAAGCAAATTACAAGCTAAAGTAATTGCCGGTGCTGCCAACAACCAATTGGCCATAGAGGACAGACATGGTAAAATGTTGCAGGACAAAGGCATCGTGTACGCTCCAGATTTTTTAATCAATGCAGGAGGAATTATTAATGTTTACGCCGAATTGGAAGGGTATAACAAAGCCGAGATTATGCGTAAAACGGAAAATATTTACAACACCACCTTGGAGATATTAAACCATGCCGATGCTAACGGCATAACCTCTAACCAAGCCGCTTTAGAGCTGGCAAAAAAACGCATAGAGGCCAGAAAGCAAGAAAATAAAAGCTAATTGTATTAAAAATACTATTTTTGTAGGGCAAAACTCTTTAAAGGGTTTTGCCTTATTTAATTGTAATAAAGTTCTTTTAAATGCTTAATAGAAGACACATTCGAATAAAAGTCATGCAAACTGTTTATGCCTTTAAAGGCGGCGAGAGCGGTGCTTTCGATAAAGAACAGAAGTTTTTGTTGCAGAGTTTAGACAAAACATACAACCTATACCTTTTAATGCTGTCTTTGCTTATAGAGGTTCAAAAAAAAGCCCAGGATCACCTCAACAAGAGCATGCAAAAGCACTTGGCTACCGAGGCCGATAAAAACCCCAACAGAAAACTGGTTAACAACGAAGTTTTACAACTGCTAATGGCTAGCGAACCATTGCAAGAAGCTCTGGAAGATTATAAAATAACCCACTGGCATTTTGACGATGAGTATGTCGATATTGTGTTTAAAGAGCTGTTGGCCAGCCCACTTTATGCCGATTACATGAAAACCAGAGTGTCCGACTTTAAAGAAGATAAACTCTTTTTAATCGACCTTTACCGCGATATTATTGCGCCAAACGAAAAACTTTACGATTATTTAGAAGATACCCACATGACCTGGGTAGACGACTTACCCCTAGTTAACACAGCCATTTTAAAGCTGTTACGTAAAGTTAAACCCAATGCCCCTTCGCGTTTCTTTACACCAGAATTGTATAAAGACGATGACGATAAGGATTTTGCCGTGTCTCTGTTTAGAAAAACTATACTAAACCAAACAGCATTTAAAAAAATTGTTGAAGACCGTACCAAAAATTGGGATTCCGACCGTATTGCCGACATAGATTATGTGTTGCTTATAATGGCCATATGCGAAATTAACAAATTCCCGTCAATACCAGTAAAAGTAACTATTAACGAGTATCTGGAAATCGCCAAAGAATACTCTACTCCCAAAAGTAGTATCTTTATTAATGGAATTTTAGATAAGCTTGTAAAAGAGCTTCAAGAAAGCGATACCTTAAATAAAACAGGGCGGGGGTTGATGTAAACAGAATAAATTAGTACATTTACTGACTTTAAAAATAAACATTAAATTAAAAAATTAGCCCAATGAAAAAAGTAGTATTAGGTTTAGCAGCCCTTTGTATGGTTGCTTTCACGTCTTGTAAAGAAGATGCTTCGAAGAAAATTGATGAGAACAATGTAGCAGAAGCAGCAGAAAGAGATGCCAACGCTTCTAAGTTTCCTGTAATGACTTTCGAAAAAACCGAGCATGATTTTGGTGAAATTGAGAGCAAAACACAAGTAGAAACTGTTTTTAAATATACTAACACAGGTGAAGCACCATTAGTAATTACCGATATTAAAAGTACCTGTGGTTGTACCGTTCCTAAAGATTGGGACAAAGCACCATTGCAACCAGGCGATACTGGCGAGTTTACTGTAAAGTTTAACGGCTCTGGAAAAAACAAAGTAACCAAAACGGTTACAGTTACTGCCAATACTAAAACTGGTAATGAGCAAGTAAAAATTACAGCTTTTGTAAAAGCAGACCCTAATGCCGCCGTTCAACCAGCTAAAGCAATGGTACCACAAGTAAAATAATATGGGAGAAGGGATTGCAAGTTTTTTGCCTTTCATCTTAATGTTTGCTGTGATCTATTTCTTTATGATCGCACCGCAAATGAGAAAGCAAAAACAAGAAAAAAAGTTTGCCGCCGAACTTAAAAAAGGCGATAAAATAATTACTAAAAGTGGCTTACACGGGAAGATTGTTGAGTTAAACGACAAAGACAGTTCTTGTGTGATAGAAACCCTAGCAGGAAAAATTAAATTTGAACGCTCGGCAATTTCTATGGAGTTAAGCAAGAGCTTAAATGCCCCTGCAAAAACAAAGTAACCCACGTTTATATAAAATTAAAGCGCCTCCAAGTGGAGGCGCTTTTTTTGTTTAACAATTTTTGTATTTGTCGTACAAACCACAACCTTGTAAAATAAGCGGTTTAATTTTATCCAGTCTAGAGTGTTTGGTCGCCTCTCTTTTGGCGCTTGTAATATAGTCGCAGTACTCCCTTTGTTTTCCCGGTGTTAAGGCGTTAAAGCTTTGCAATAGGTTTTTTTCCTGTTTTAAAGCAGCTTTAAGAAGTTCCGGAACCTCTACAGTGCGGCCCTTTTTTTCTGGTTTAAGCTGTTTGCCTAGTTTTTGATTTTCGATGGCTTCTTTAACATAGGCCAGAACCAAGTTGGCATCAATATCTGCAAGTTTAGTAAAGCGCATTTGGCGTAAGGCTTTGGTTTTTTCCTGTGCCTGCTCCAAAACGTTTTTTTCATCTTTTAAAAACACGCCGTTAAAAAACCAAATGCCAAAATGGTTTTTAAAGGCACCTAAACCAACAGTGTTTTTGCCATCGACAGTGTAAACCGGCGCGCCCCATTTTAAAGTTTCTTCCATAGCGGTAGAGCGCATAATTTGCCGCAATTGTGTTAAGGCCTCAGCAAATTTTTCGTGTTTTTCAATGTATCCTTCTACCGTAGTAATTTTTCCCATAAGGCTATTTTCAGATTTTGAATATTAAAATACAAAAAAAAGTTTTTTTAACGAGACTTATAATCAATCCCTTACAATTTCTTATTTAAAATAATTCTAAATAAATTTTTTTATGTCTTTTCTGAATGATAGTTTTGCGCATCTATTTAAAACAAGTCTAAATAAAAATAATACTCAAAATGCAAAAATGTTTACTGCTGTTTACTTGCCTAATGGCTCAACTTTGTTTGTCGCAAGCAAGTGTAACAGGAACCATAACCGAAAATAATGGAACGCCCATACCTTACGCTATTGTAAGTCTTTCAGAAGGTGCTTATGTCACCACCACCGATGAGGAGGGGCGCTTTATGTTACGAGAAGTTGCTTTAGGTACTCATAACATCACAGTCACATCAATGGGGTTCAATCCCATACAACAAAGCATTTCTATACAAACGCCTACCGTACACACATTTAATGTTTCAATGACCTTTAATAATGCCTTAAATACCGTTGAGGTTTTTGGAAGACGTCTTAAAAATCCAGATAAAATTGAAGCGTTAACACGTTTGCCTCTTGAACCTTATAAACAAATACAAAGCATCTCGATTATTGGCGAAAAGCTAATTGCAGATCAGGGAAACCTAACCATATCCGAAGCGACCAAAAATGTGCCTGGCGTATACACGTTTGCTACCTATGGCAACAAACGCGAAAGTATGTCGTCTAGAGGGTTTAGAGGAATTCCCATTCTTAAAAATGGGGTGCGTGTACACTCCGATTTTCGGGGTGTAGGCATCTTAACCGATATGCAAGGAGTAGACAACATTCAGGTGCTTAAAGGCGCTGCTTCTGTAACCCAAGGGGTCGCTACCGATCTTGGAAGCCCGGGAGGGGTGGTTAATATTGTTACCAAAACCCCTAAATACGATTTTGGTGGAGAAGTATCCCTACGGGTTGGAAGTTTTGGACACGTAAGGCCTACGTTCGATGTTTATGGCCCAATCGGGCAGTCTAAAAAAGTGGCTTTCCGGGTTAATGGCGCCTTAGAGCGCGCCGATAGCTACCGAAGCAAGATTTCTTCTGAACGGTTTTACATTAACCCATCTTTAGAATGGAAGATTGACGATAAATCGACCTTAACCTTGGAAATGGATTATTTTGATGACAGTAGAACCCCAGATTTAGGTACCGTAAACTTAGCAGAAAATGATGTGAATGCCATTTATAATTTGCCTCACGAACAATTTTTAGGGTTTAAGAACGATCGCTCGATAACACAAAACAGCACTTATGCCATACGGTTTAACAGACAGTTAAACAAAACATGGAACATGAAAGCTGCGTTTTACAAATCGCATTTGCAGTTAGAAGATAAAGGAGCAGGCCTAGGAAATGCGGTGGACGTAAATGGCGTAACAAATTATAACATGAGGACACGGAGCTATGCGGTATCGTCCAGATCAGACGACAATAGTGTTTTGCAGGTAGACCTTATAGGAAACGAGGTGTATACTGGAAAAATAAAGCACACCCTTCAAATGGGGTTCGATTACCGAGCGTCAAGCTACCAAACAAGCAGCCATACAGGAGGAACTTATGATACCAATGGCGATTTTGTACCGTTTTCAGATACTATAGACGTATTTGCTGATAACACACATACATTGCCTAATTTAGCTCTAGGAAATACGCGTTTGGGAGGCGGTAAAACAAGAGCTTTAGGAGTGGTAGCGCAAGATGTGGTGTCCTGGACCAATTGGTTTAAAACCTTTGTTGGCCTACGATACAGCACTACCGAAACTATAGGAGAGGTCGAGAACACAAAAAGCGACGCTTTTAATCCGTTAGGGGGACTTGTCTTTACACCAATCTCACAAATCAACATCTTTGCGTCGTATACCAATAGTGCTTACCCACGAACCGCAGCCAGATTAGGCGCCAATGGCGAACCTTTAGGAAATGAGCGTTACGATCAATTGGAGGCTGGGGTTAAAACCACTTGGCTAGACGATAGGTTGCGATTTAATGTCACGCTATTTAAAATAAACAACAAAGACATAAATCTACCTGTTTACGATGATACCTGGTCTACCATTCTGTATTATGAAAAAGGAGGGAATGACCAACGTCAAGGGGTTGAAGTAGAATTAACAGGCCGTATTTTAGATAACTTAGAAGTGATTACGGGCTATAGTTATATAGATGCACAGTACAAGGCTCATACGGCTTATGTTTATGGATCATCTCCTTTAAATACGCCAAAACATACTGCAAATGCGTATGCCAATTACCAATTTAAAGGTGCTTTAGAGGGGCTGTCGTTGGGAGCAGGAGCCTATTATACGGGAGAACGCCCTATAAACGATTGGAGTTCTGGTGCTGTTACCCATCAAGGCATTGTACCCAACCAAAAGCCTTTTCAGGTAGCTGCTTATACCTTAGTTAATGTCCAAGCCGCATACCAATTTAACGGGCATTGGAAAGCCAAGCTTTTGTTAAACAATGTGTTTAATGAAATAGGTTACAACGCCTATAGAACGCGGTTTATTAACCAAACAGACCCGAGAAGTTTTGCCGCAGTATTAACCTATTCGTTTTAAGAAGGGATGGCCAAAAAAAGTTATACATTAAAAACGTTTATTAACGACATCCACTTGTGGCTTGGTATCGCAAGTGGTGTTGTTTTGTTCTTAGTTTGTTTAAGCGGTACCATTTTAACTTTTGAAAAAGAGATAAAATCGGCTTTGGCAGAAACCCTAGAGGTAACGCCAAACGAAGGCGGGGCGTTGCCAATGGAAACATTAATCGCTAACCTAATACCTAAGGGACAGGTTTTAAGGGTAACCATACCGGCAGAAATCAACCAGCCGTATGTGTTTAGGGTTAAAACATCGCCTAGCGATAGGCGCGGCACAGTTGTTTATGTAAACCCATTTACGGGAGCTGCCTTACAACCGGAGAAGGGGCCTTTAGACGCTTTTTTTATGAGCATGTTTAAAATGCACCGTTGGATGCTTATGGACATTTCAATAGGGCGTCCTATTGTGGGCGTAGCAACTATTATCTTTCTTATCCTATCGGTAACGGGGCTGGTGTTGTGGTTTCCTAAAAAACTAAGTTGGAAGCAATTTAAGCCCAGGTTTAAGATTAAATGGTCGGCCAGTTGGAAGCGCATTAATTACGATTTGCACAATACCTTGGGATTTTATGCGTGTATTTTTTTAATCATCATGGCTTTAACAGGATTAAACTGGTCGTTCGATTGGTACAGAGCGGGTGCTAGCCAGGTTTTGGGTGCCAAAGTTTTTGATAGGAGCCAGCCTCAATTTAGCCTGAATGCAAGTGAAGCGCCAGAGCTGCCCTTAAAAAACATTCTTACGGTTGTTAACCAGTCGTTTGACTATAAGGGCGATGTTACCTTAAGTCTGCCTTCAGAAAAGGCCGATTTTTTCACCATAAGAAAGCAAAACGCCAAAGGGTTTTCGCCAGTGGTGAGTAACCGTTTGGTGGTGTCTAAACAAGGCGAGGTGTTGTTTAAGGAGATTTTTTCTGAAAAACCATGGAATGCTCAAATAGCGGCCTTGATTAAACCCATACATACCGGCGAGATTTTTGGCAGTTTTTCTAAGGTGATTTATTTTCTGGGGTGTTTAATAGCGACGAGCTTGCCCATAACGGGAACGCTTATTTGGCTGAATAAACTTAAAAAGAAACGTAAAAAGAAAAAAGCAGCCACGGTTTAGTGGCTGCTTTTATAGGAATTTTAAAAACGGTGTTTTATTGGTGTTTTGCTGCGGTTAATTCGGCGATTTTGCAAATAACCTCGGTCGCTTTAATAATGCTTTCTACAGGCACATATTCGTAACGCCCATGAAAGTTGTGGCCACCGGCAAAAATGTTGGGGCACGGCAAGCCCATATAGCTTAGTTGCGACCCATCGGTGCCACCGCGAATAGGCTTAATAATAGGCTCTATGCTCAGTTGTTTCATGGCATCTTCAGCAATATCGACTATGTGTTTTACGGGCTCGACCTTTTCTTTCATGTTGTAGTATTGGTCTGTAATCTCGATATGAACTGCTTCGTTTTCGTATTGGGAGTTTAGCTCGTTGGCCAATTTTTCCATAACGTCCTTGCGCGCCTCGAAATGATCTTTGTCGTGGTCACGAATAATGTATTCCAAAACAGTTTCTTCAACATCGCCTTTTATGTTGTGTAAGTGGAAAAACCCTTGGTAGCCTTCGGTGTGTTCTGGTGTTTCTAACCTAGGCAGCGAGTTAATAAACTCTGTGGCAATGTACATGGAGTTTATCATTTTGCCCTTGGCATAGCCAGGGTGTACAATTTTTCCTTTAATTTTTACAACAGCTCCAGCCGCGTTAAAATTTTCGTATTCTAATTCGCCTACTTGGCTGCCATCCATGGTGTAGGCCCAATCGGCACCAAATTTTTCGACATCAAATTTGTGTGCTCCGCGCCCAATTTCTTCATCTGGGGTAAAGCCTACCTTTATTTCGCCGTGTTTTATTTCGGGGTGCTGAATTAAATATTCCATGGCCGAAACAATTTCGCAAATCCCTGCTTTGTCATCGGCTCCTAAAAGTGTTGTGCCATCGGTAGTAATTAATGTTTGTCCAATATACAGCTTTAGGTCGTCGAAATAGTCTGGAGAGAGTACAATGCCTGCTTCTTTATTTAATAGAATGTCATTGCCGTCGTAATTAGGAATGACTTTAGGGTTAACATTTGCCCCAGTAAAATCTGGCGAGGTATCGAAGTGGGAAATAAAACCAATGGTTGGTACGTGGTGCTCAACATTGCTAGGCAAGGTGGCCATAATGTAAGCATTTTCGTCTATGGTTACCTCGGTTAAGCCAATGGCTTTAAGTTCGTCTACCAGTTTATTGGCCAAATCCCATTGCTTTTCGGTACTTGGTGTGGTATTCGATTTTGGGTCGGACTCCGTGTCAATCGTTACATAGCTTATAAAGCGATCAATAATCTGTTGTTTGTTTATCATTGTGAAGTTTTGTGGTAGTTAATAACAAAAATCGTTTTCAAAAATACTATTTTTGTGCCACAATTCTTATATAATGTACAAAGCTTTCATACGCCCAATTTTTTTCTTGTTCGATCCAGAGAAAATTCACCACTTTACCTTTTCGCTTATCCGTTTTTTAAACAAATTGCCTTTTGTGCCTGCCCTTTTTAAAAAGTTGTATTGGGTAGAAGACCAGCGCTTAGAAAAGCAATTGTTTGGGCTTACATTTAAAAATCCGGTAGGATTGGCCGCTGGTTTTGATAAAGATGCTAAGCTGTATAGTGAGTTGGGAAATTTAGGATTTGGTTTTATAGAAATAGGTACTTTAACCCCAAAGGGACAGCCTGGAAATCCCAAGAAACGTTTGTTTAGGTTAAAAGCAGACAATGCTATAATTAACCGCATGGGCTTTAATAATGGTGGGGTAGATGAGGCCGTAGCGCGCTTAAAACAAAACAAAAACGTTTTAATAGGCGGTAATATAGGGAAGAATAAAGTGACCCCTAACGAAGCGGCTACCAACGATTATGTGTACTGCTTTAATGCCTTATTTGACTATGTTGATTATTTTGTGGTGAATGTAAGTTCACCAAATACCCCTAATTTAAGAGCTTTGCAGGACAAAGAGCCCTTAACCGAATTGTTACAGACTTTAAAAGATCTGAATGCCAAGAAGCCTGAGCAAAAGCCCATACTGCTTAAAATAGCACCAGATTTAACAAATGACCAATTAATGGATATTATTGATATTGTTCATACAACCAAGATTGATGGGGTAATAGCCACCAACACAACAATCTCTAGGGATGGTTTGCAGTCTGAAAACAAAACCGAAGCCGGAGGTTTAAGTGGTAAGCCACTAACCAATAGATCTACAGAAGTTATTCGGTTTTTAGCAGAACAAAGCAACAAGGCATTTCCTATTATTGGTGTAGGCGGTATTCACTCGGCTGCCGATGCCTTAGAAAAATTAGATGCTGGTGCCGATTTGGTACAGTTGTACACTGGTTTTATTTATGAAGGCCCCAAACTGATAAAAAGCATTAACAAAGCCATATTAAACCGCCTGTAGGTTGAATTACGATATTCTCATATCGTTTGTATTGGCCACTTCGGCTTTGGCCATATCGCCGGGCCCAGATAATATTTATGTGCTGTTGCAAAGCATAACCCACGGCAAGTTCTCGGGGTTGGCAACGGTAGCGGGGTTAATTTCTGGCTGTTTGGTGCACACCACCCTTGTGGCTTTTGGCGTTTCGGCAATTATTAAGGAAAACGAAAGCCTTTTTTTGGTTATTAAATTATTTGGAGCGGCATATTTGCTTTATCTAGCTTTTAAGGTGTTTAAAAGCCATGCCGAGTTGCATTTAGACAACAAAGGTGTGCCCAAAAAAAGTTTGCTTCAGCTTTTTAAACAGGGGTTTGTTATGAATGTGCTTAACCCCAAGGTCTCTTTGTTCTTTTTAGCGCTATTTCCCGGTTTTTTGTTTGATGCTACTTTAAGCCCTGTATTACAGTTTTATGTGCTTGGCGGCTTGTTTATGTTGGTTTCTGCGCTTATTTTTTCGGCTATAGCCATGCTTTCAGGACTCATTTCAGACTATATAAAGCACCATGCCAGCATAGGGATGTATTTAAAATGGCTTCAAATTGTGGTGTTTGTATTGATTGCGGTTTTAATTTTAATATAGAGTTACAGAAAACATTTTCGTACAATACAATCTTTATTATCTTTGAACTTCTATGAACGAGCACGTAAAAATCATTGAATGTCCCCGAGATGCCATGCAAGGCATTAAAGCATTTATTCCTACCGAAAAGAAGGTTCAATACATCCAATCACTATTACGTGTGGGGTTTGATACTATTGATTTTGGGAGCTTTGTTTCGCCAAAGGCCATTCCGCAAATGGTTGATACGGCCGAGGTGCTTTCCCGCTTAGACCTGTCGCAGACCACAAGCAAACTCTTGGCTATTATTGCAAATTTACGTGGTGCCACCGATGCGGTTACGCACAGTCCCATTAAATATTTGGGATATCCGTTTTCCATTTCAGAAAACTTTCAAATGCGTAATACCCATAAAACCATAGCGCAATCGGTAGACATTTTGAAGGGCATTTTAGAGCTTGCTCATACCCACGATAAAGAAGTGGTGGTATATATTTCTATGGGCTTTGGCAACCCTTATGGCGACCCTTGGAATGTTGACATAGTAGGCGAGTGGGCAGAGAAATTGGCCAGCATGGGCGTACAGATTTTATCGCTTAGCGATACGGTAGGCACATCAACCCCAGAAAGTATCGATTACTTGTTCTCAAATCTTATTCCTAAATACCCCAATGTTGAGTTTGGGGCGCATTTACACACCACGCCAAGTACCTGGCACGAAAAGATAGATGCGGCATATCTGGCAGGCTGCAGAAGGTTTGATGGTGCCATTCAAGGGTTTGGCGGCTGCCCAATGGCCAAAGATGAGCTAACGGGTAATATGCCAACCGAAAAGCTACTTTCTTATATGACGTCTAAAAAAGTAAACCGCTTAAATGCGATGAGTTTTGAAAGCGCCTATAACGAAGCCACAAAAATCTTCACGGTGTACCATTAATCGGTTAAAATTAAAATCTTGTCATTCAGCAAGTTGTTAAATTTATTTAAAATTAATCTAAATAAATTTTGGATGTTTGTTATGCAGCAGTATTTTTGCCGCAGAAAATATAATTAATTTAAATTAAATCTAAATAAAGCTAATCGAAAGATGAAAAGATTTTTACTAGGCGCCTGTTTTTTTATTACAGCAATGACAGTAGCCCAAACCGTTCCAGATTCACTTAATACCAATCCTCAAAGTCAGCAAAATGCTGCGCAGCGTATCCTTTCGGGTAACATAAACTCTGGTGTAACCGTTGGGGGGTATGGCGAGATTACATACAACCAGCCAGAAGGCGATAATGGCGAGTTGGATGTACAGCGTTTGGTTTTATTATTTGGTTATAAGTTTAACGATAAAGTACAGTTTGTAACAGAAGTTGAGCTAGAACACGTAGAAGAAGTTTATGTAGAGCAAGCATTTTTACAGTATAGCTTAAGCGATAACATTAATTTAAGAGGGGGACTTATGTTGGTGCCAATGGGAATTGTAAACGAGTACCACGAGCCTACCACATTTAATGGTGTAGAGCGCCCTTCAATAGACGGGAGCATTGTGCCTACCACCTGGCGTGAAATAGGTGTTGGTGTGGCCGGAAGAATTAACGATGCTTCGTTGCGCTACCAAGCCTACTTGTTTAATGGGTTTGCCTCTGTAAACAACGGGAAGTACCTTGGTGGAAGCAATGGGTTAAGAAATGGCCGCCAAAAAGGAATTAAGTCTACTGTAGACTCTCCTAATTTCGCTGCCAAACTGGATTATTACGGTTTGCCAGGCCTTAGATTAGGCTTATCGGGGTATTTTGGACGCACACAAGCAGAAGACGATGTCGAGCAACTAGACGGATCTAGCGTAGGCCTATCGATGGTAGGTGCCGATGCACGCTATGCTTACAAACGCTTTACAGCCCGCGGACAATTTATTTATGCCAGTTTAACCGATACCGAGGCCTATAACACACTTTATGGAGCCGATTTAGGGAGCGCCCTACAAGGTTGGTATTTAGAAGCAGCATACAATTTATTGCCCCTAGACAAAACACAACAGTTGTTTGCCTTTGCCCGTTATGAAGATTACGATACCCACGCTTCTGTAGCTGGCGGTTTGCTAAGAAACGACGCTTACCATAGAAACGAATGGACCTTAGGGTTAAGCTATAAAATAGCACCAGGAGCAGTCGTTAAGGCCGATTATCAAATAAAAGATAATGCCACGGATGTCGATTTGCCAAATCAGTTAAACATCGGATTGGGTGTATGGTTCTAACCCCACAAGTTATATTATAAACTAAGCCAATAGCTAAAGTAACCTGTTTTTTACTTTAGCTATTTGGCATTTTTAAGCCCCAAAATAAATACCTTTGCATTATGAAATTAAATGTGGTCCTTATACTAACTTTTACCTTAACGTTGGCTACGACTTTCTTGTTTAATGGCGATAAGAAAAAAGTAACGAAAGAAGTAAAAGCTGCTTTTGGTGTAGAAACCTTTCAAATAACACCAAAGGTTTTTCCTGAGGCCGAGACCAATAAACTACCAGCAACATTTAATGCCGATACCTTTTTTGAAATTAAAAAAGATGAAGCTTTATTAGGGTATGCTTATATGTCGAATGCGCCAAGTAAAACAGACACTTTTGATTATTTGGTTTTGTTCGATGCCAATTTAATTATTAAAAAAACTAAGGTATTGGCATATCGTGAAGACTACGGTGGCGAGATAGGAAGCAAACGTTGGTTACGGCAGTTTGAAGGCAAAACCACTTCAGATAAACTGGTTTACAAAAGCAACATTGTTGCGATTTCTGGGGCGACCATTTCGGTGCGATCAATGACCGCAGCAGTAAACCAGCTTTTAAAATCATTACAAATTCTACAATCAAAACAGTTATTGTAACATGGCTTTAAGCGGTTCCCTACGTACGTTTCCCAAAGAGCTTAAATGGCTTATAGGTGCCTTTATTGTTGTATTGAGCATAGGTTTTTATACTGGGTTGTTGTTTGTAAACGAAACCACTCACGCCAAACCTGCAGGCATTGAAGAGCAGTATTTGGGTAACGAAGACCAGGAAGAGGTGGCCGTAATGAAGTTTAAAAAAAGCGATAAGGAAATGCTTACTTTGGTGCACAACCACATGCTATCCCTGTCGGTTATTTTCTTTTTGTTGGGACTAATTCTTTATACAACAAAACTCCCTAAAAAATTAAAAAGTGTTTTGATGGTCGAGCCCATTGCTTCTGTAGTGTGTACCTTTGGTGGGATTTATTTTCTTTGGAAAGGCGTCTTATGGATGAAATACATTGTCATGCTCTCAGGTGCTTTAATGACCCTGTCGTATACGCTGGCCGTAGCCATAATCTTATTTCAGTTGGTGCAAAAGCCCAAACCTAACACTGCCCAAGATTAAATAAACTGCGATACTTAAAAAGTCTTGGTGTCTATCAAGTTTAAGTAGGTATTTTCTTGTACATTTATGGTTTAATTTATCGGTATGAGATACGTTTTGATAGGTTACTTTTTGCTGTTTGCCGTGCAGGGTTATTCTAAGGAATGGGAAACTCTTAAGCACTATCAAGACCAAACAGGTTTAATTTCATTAACCCATACCGATTGGTTAAAGCAAGACAGAAAGCGAAACACACTGGTGTGGCAAAATGCCAATCGGCATAATTTAAAACACAACCTGTTTAACGAATACCAAACCATACCAGAACGACGGGATTTCTATTTATGGTATTATAAGGCTGTAGCACGTAAAGGACACCAAGTGGTTTGGCCTAAAATGGCGCACTATATTTCAAAAAAGTTACGGTTAACCATGGCTTTTCCGTTTAAAATCTTTACAGATAAACCCGTTAGGGATTATAGCGTACTAGGCAGTAAAACGGTTTTTAACGAGGCTTTTAAAACAATGGGGCAGTTGCTTTTTTCTGAACAGATTATGGTAGGCGAACAAGCCTTGGAGTGGGATAAGGCTGTTTTACAGAGCGAACAATACCAATGGTTGGTACCCGTATACGAAACTATCGATAAGAAAACCAAAAGGACCATTACAAAAATAGCTCAAGGCAAGTGTCTTTATGCCTTTTTGGTGCCCAAACCCATACGGTTTAAAGGCGACCTTTCCAGTACCGATGACCGGTACCAATACGCTTTAAATGATTTACGGGCCTACTGCCAAAAGCATTACAAATAATTTAACGAGAAGTTAAAACGTATTCGTCTATAATATTGTATATTTGCATGCAATTATAATCGTAATTGCATCATGACAGCACATCAAAACAAGATACTAGGAGAAGGTTTAACCTACGATGATGTTCTTTTAGTTCCCGCCTATTCAGAAATCCTTCCACGCGAAGTAAGCATTAAAACAAAATTCTCACGTAACATTACGCTTAATGTGCCTATTGTATCGGCTGCTATGGATACTGTTACAGAAAGCCGTATGGCCATTGCTATTGCTCGTGAGGGGGGTATAGGTGTACTTCATAAAAACATGACTATCGAGCAACAGGCTAGTAAGGTAAGGCGTGTAAAACGTGCTGAGAGCGGTATGATTATAGACCCAGTAACCTTACCATTAACAGCTAAAGTGCAGGACGCCAAGCAAAACATGGCTGAGCATAGCATAGGAGGAATTCCTATTGTAGACGATCACGGCATACTAAAGGGCATAGTAACCAACCGTGACTTGCGCTTTGAAAAAAACAATAACAGGCCAATTGTAGAGGTCATGACCTCAGAAAATTTGGTGACAGCTGGTGAAGGAACGTCGTTAACAGATGCAGAGGTCATTCTTCAAAACAATAAAATTGAAAAACTTCCTGTAGTCGATACCAATAACAAATTAATTGGGTTGATTACCTTTAGAGACATTACAAAATTAACACAAAAGCCCAACGCCAATAAAGACAAGTACGGTAGGCTACGAGTGGCTGCAGCTTTAGGGGTAACAGCCGATGCGGCAGAACGCGCCGAAGCCTTGGTAAATGCAGGGGTAGATGCTGTTATTATCGATACGGCCCACGGGCATACAAAAGGTGTGGTTGCGGTGTTAAAAGATGTCAAAGCCAAATTCCCAGAATTAGATGTGGTTGTAGGTAATATTGCCACACCAGAAGCAGCTAAATATTTAGTAGATGCAGGAGCCGATGCTGTAAAAGTAGGGATTGGCCCAGGATCGATTTGTACAACACGTGTTGTTGCTGGTGTCGGTTTTCCGCAGTTTTCGGCTGTGTTAGAAGTAGCGGCAGCCATAAAAGACAGTGGCGTTCCCGTTATAGCCGATGGCGGTATACGATATACAGGCGATATTCCTAAGGCCATTGCTGCAGGTGCCGATTGTGTTATGCTAGGATCGTTATTGGCAGGAACCAAAGAATCTCCAGGCGAAACCATTATTTACGAAGGCAGAAAGTTTAAATCGTATCGCGGCATGGGATCGGTTGAAGCCATGAAACAAGGTAGTAAAGACCGTTATTTCCAAGATGTAGAAGACGATATTAAAAAATTGGTTCCCGAAGGTATTGTAGGCCGTGTTCCTTATAAAGGAGAATTGGTAGAAAGCATCCATCAATTTATTGGTGGGTTAAGAGCAGGTATGGGCTATTGTGGTGCTAAGGACATTGCAACCTTAAAAGCTACAGGGCAGTTTGTGAAAATTACCGCAAGCGGAATTCACGAAAGCCACCCCCATGATGTAACCATTACCAAAGAGGCGCCTAATTATTCGAGATAGCTATTGTAAAAGTATTTTTGTATTTTTATCCTTATTAGGAGAATACAAGAATCATGAAATCGAAAGTTGATACGCAGTATCAGGTGGGTGAGGCTCAGATATTTAGAAATAAATTTTTAGAGCGTCTTACAAAAACCGATTTAAAATCGAATGTCCTTGTTTATGGTATTGTTATCGCGGCATTAATCTACTTCGCAATAGCAAAAATAGGGCTGTCGGTTACTGTGTTTTTAGCTTGGTTTTTTTTCGGTATTGCCTTCTGGACCTTAGCCGAGTACCTGCTTCACAGGTATTTATTTCATTGGGTTAACGAAAACAGATTTGTTCAGCGGTTTCACTTTATTATGCATGGGTCGCATCACGAGTTTCCAAAAGACAAACAGCGATTGCTTATGCCGCCAGTACCGGGGCTTATCCTGGCTTCAGTGTTGTTTGGGGTGTTTTATGTGGTGTTTCTAATTACAGGCTACACCCATTTGGTTTATGGGTTTTTCCCCGGATTTTTTCTAGGGTATTTAATGTACTCGTTTGTGCACAGGGCCATACACGTTAGTCGTCCGCCAAAACGTTTTAAAAACTTGTGGTTACACCATAATCTGCATCATTATCAATATCCAAACAAAGCTTTTGGGGTGTCTAATACCTTTTGGGACAAAGTTTTTGGTACCATGCCGCCAAAACCTAAACAGCATTAAATAAGCGCAGTTAATTTTTGCATGCCCGTTGTGGCCTTTTCGGCGATAAGCTGAATGTGGTTTCCTATGTTGGGTGCTGGATGCGGGTCTATATAATACACCCTTGCCGATTTTGGGGTGTAAGCCATTAAACTAGCCGCAGGATAGACTTGCAACGAAGTTCCTATAATAACTAAGATATCGGCCGTTTGGCAGATGTTTATAGCTTCATCAATTAGCGGTACGGCTTCGCCAAACCATACGATGTGCGGCCGTATTTGATGGCCTTTTTGGCAGAGATCCCCTAATTTAATATCTGCTTTCCAAGGGAAAACATCGGTTTCATTATACGTGCTTCGCGCTTTTAAAAGTTCGCCATGTAAATGCAGCACATTGGTACTTCCGGCACGCTCGTGCAAATCATCGACATTCTGGGTAATGATGGACACCTGGTAAGTCGTTTCTAAATCTGCCAAAGCCCTGTGGGCTAAATTTGGGGAAACGCTAAGCAGTTGCCTGCGGCGTTGGTTGTAAAAATCCAAGACCAATTCGGGATTTTTTGCAAAGCCGATGGGCGAAGCTACTTCCATAACATCATGACCTTCCCAAAGCCCGTTGGCATCTCTAAAGGTCTTTATGCCACTTTCTGCGCTCATGCCAGCGCCTGTAAGCACAACAAGGTGTTTCATGGTGTAAAATTGAAATTGTTGACAACTGCAAATTAAGATTTTAAATTATCTTTGAAAAATGATTGATATTAAACTTCTAGACTATTTAGAAAGCTATCTAACCCCTAACAGAAAGCAACGCTTTAACCGCGTGTTAGCGCAGCGAACCAAGCATTTTACGGTTGCTACAGAAGACGTTTATCACATGCACAACACAAGTGCCGTAATTAGAAGTTGCGATGTGTTTGGTATTCAGGACGTGCATGTTATTGAAGAGCACAATGCCAAACGCATAGAAAGTGAAATTGCTCTGGGCGCCCAAAAATGGGTGGATGTTTACAGGCATAAAACAGCCTTGGGTTGCATAACATCCTTAAAAGAAAACGGTTACCAAATTGTGGCAACCACTCCGCATACCAACGACTGCCAGCTGCACGAGTTTGATGTTTCAAAAAAAACCTGTTTCTTTTTTGGGCGCGAAGTTAATGGGCTTTCTAATACTGTTATGACCCATGCCGATGGTTTTTTAAAAATTCCTATGGTAGGCTTTACCGAAAGTTTAAACATTTCGGTATCGGCTGCCATTATCCTGCAACAGGTTACAACACAAGTAAAACAAACAGGCTTAAACTGGCAGTTAACACAAGAGGAGTTGTTGGAGAAGCGGTTTGATTGGGCTCGAAAATCCTTGAAAAATTACGATAAGCTGGTGAAACATTATTACGAAAACCAATAGATTGCTTATCTTTAGGAACATACAATTCCTAGCGTTATGACACACAATATGGTTGGCTGGTTTGAAATTCCTGTTTTAGACATGGAAAGAGCCAAAACATTTTACGAAACGGTTTTTAAGATTAGCATTCAAGTTGTTGATTTTGACGGTTTGTTAATGGGGTGGTTTCCCGATAGGGGGCAAGCACATGGTGCCAATGGCACTTTAATTAAACAAGCTACTTATGTGCCAAGCGAAAAAGGTACCTTGGTATATTTTATTTCTGAAGATGTTAATAACGAGTTGAACCGTGTGGTCGCTGCCGGCGGTAAACTCTATCAGCCTAAAACGCAAATATCGCCCGAACACGGGTTTATGGGAGCTTTTATAGACACCGAAGGGAATAGGGTAGCCCTACACTCTGTAAAATAATTAAAAGCGGCCAGGTTTTCTGCTTCGGCTAAGGACTTTGTATTCTTCGTAGCATTCGCTAATAGCATCGAGTATTTGCAGGTCGTTAGCTTCCTGTATAAACCCTTTGGAGTAATTGCATTGACGTACAATTTCATCTAGATCAACGCGGTCTACCTGTAAAAGTGCCATAAGCATTTCTCTGTCAAATCGGTTGGCTAAGATGTTCCTAATTTCATCGTCCTGTTTCATTTTCTTTAGCTTACGCATTTCGTTAGGCTGTTTGCCAAACATGCGGTGGAGAAAATCGGCCGGATTAAATATAGCGCCCAATACTTTGGTTACCCCATTTTTGTTACTTCCGGCTTCATAGCCCGTTGATGGCAACCCAGAAATGCTATAGCGGTAATTGGTGTTTATGGGGATTTGCTTAATGTCGACCGCCAAATATCCAGTAAGCTTGAATTCGTGAATGACAACTTCTTCAAGTGCCAGAGCAAGTTCTGTAAGCTCTATTGTCGATTCGCCGTATTTTATCCAGTCGTTGGTAACCCGTACTTTAATCGATTTAAACCCCAAGTAAGAAAAGTGAAGGGTGTCGTTGGCTTTTGCGGTAAGCTTAAAGCGCCCTTCAGAATTAGACGATGTTCCTTTTACCTCGTTTAGGTTTACAATATTTACATTTTCTAAAGGTTGGCCGTTTGCCGAGTTTAAAACCTTGCCCTTAACAAAAGTATTTGTTCCCTCTTGGCCCGTGGCAGACAGGGTGATTATAAAAAAACTTATGAAAAGGTATAAGTAGAGTTTCATAACATGCGAATTGATTGTAAAAATAGGAAACTTAAAATGAAATTCACTTTTTTTGCATTTTTTTATGATTAATGTTTTATAAAAAAAATACGCAGATAAGGCATGCATAAGATCATTAAAAGGTAGGAAAAAGCTGAGGATTAAAATACAAGCGGTTTTTGTATGCTTTGCCCATTTAATAAGCCTGTAAGAATTGAAAGAAACTGGGTGATTTTCGCAAGAAAAGTCTTTAAAAATATGGGGTATAAAAAAAGAGCCCACTATTGTGGGCACTTTATATTACAATGCTAATTATTTACGTCTAGAGCGTCTTGGTCTTGATGATGCTCCACCAAAGCCAGAACGCTTTCCTCGTGGTGCAGAACGATCGAAACCTTTGTTGTTTCCGCGTTGCTTTCTGCCATTGCCACGTTGGCGTTTTCCTTTTTTTCCTTGGCCTTTTTCTTCGGTAATTTCAACACTTATTTTTCGGCCGTTGTATTCTAGGTTGTTAAACGTCTCCAATACCTTCTTTTCGTGGGCGGTTTCGGTATTGAAAAAAGAGAACGTTCCCATAACATCTACTTTAAAGACATCGTCTTTGCCAAGCTGTAGGATGTCTCTAAGCATGTCCTTAAGTTCCATCCAGTTAAAGCCATCTTTCTTTCCAACGTTAATAAAGAATCTGGTAGACTGTTCGTTGCTGGTGTCACGTTCGCTGCTATGTGAGGCTTCAAGATTAAGGTCTTGGGCATCTTTATAGTAGTTATAAAAACGTGTAAATTCAACAGAGAAGAACTTTTTTATCAACTCTTCTTTGGTAACTTCCTCGAACAATTGGTTAATGCTGTCTAAATAACCGTCTATTTTATGGTTAATTTCGGTGTTGTGCACTTTATTGGCCAAGGACATAAGTTGTACCTCGCAGATTTCCATACCGCTTGGGATGTCCTTTTTTATAAAATCCTTTTGAATTTTTCTTTCTATGGATTTAATGCGTCTTAGTTCACTTTTTGCTACTATAACCATAGAAACCCCTGTTTTTCCAGCACGTCCGGTACGCCCACTACGGTGCGTATAGGTTTCTATTTCGTCTGGCAACTGGTAGTTAATTACGTGGGTTATATCGTCTACATCAATACCTCTTGCGGCAACATCTGTAGCAACAAGCATTTGGATTTGCTTGTTTCTAAAGGCTTTCATAACTAAATCACGTTGGTTTTGGCTTAAATCGCCATGTAAGGCTCCTGCATTGTATCCGTCTTCTATTAATTTTTCGGCTACTTTTTGGGTGTCTCGTTTTGTACGGCAGAAAACCACCGAAAAAATATCTGGGTTTAAGTCGGCCAAACGCTTTAAGGCTAGGTAGCGCTGTCTGCCATTAACCACATAGTATTCGTGGCTTACCTGCTCGCTTCCTACGTTTTTGGCGCCAACCGTTACCTCTATGGGGTTGTGCATGAATTTTTTGGCAATGGTTGCAACCTCTTTAGGCATGGTTGCCGAAAACAACCAAGTGCTTTTGTCTTTTGGCGTGTGCGAAAGGATGTCGGTAATATCTTCGTAGAAGCCCATGTTAAGCATTTCATCGGCTTCATCTAAAACGGCATATTCTATTTTAGAAATATCGACCATTTTACGGCCAATCATGTCTTTCATTCGTCCTGGGGTAGCAACAACAATTTGCGCCCCTTTCTTTATTTCTTTAGCTTGCTCGTTTATGCTTGCACCCCCGTAAATAGCGACTACATTTAAACCGTTACAGTATTTGCCATAAAGTTTAAGCTCGTTGGTAATTTGTAAACAAAGCTCGCGGGTAGGTGAAAGAATAAGCCCTTGTGTGGTGCGGCTGTCAATATTTATTTTTTGCAGCATAGGAAACCCAAAAGCTGCGGTTTTTCCAGTACCGGTTTGTGCAAGAGCAACTAGATCGCGCTCTTCGCTTAAAAGGGTTGGAATGGCTTTTTCTTGAACTTCACTAGGGGTTTTAAATCCTAAATCGGTAATGGCTTGCAATAGGTCGCTGTTAAGACCTAAATCTTGAAATGTGTTCATTTGTTTTAAGTAAGTATTCGATTGTAATGTGTAGTGTTACCTAGAAGCGAATCGACATACTTAACCTTAAAACTTCTTGCAACACATCCTCACCTTGAGGAATTTATAACGCACTATCCTGCGTTTCAGGCTGCAAAGATACACTTTTATTTGGGAAGTGATTTTTTTCGCTAAAAAAAGCTAAAAAATCACTTTGCTTTATAAATAAAAACTACTGATGATAAGCTGCGTTATGCGCTAATGCGTTACCACAGCTGCTGCAATTTCCTGCACTGCCAGATCCGCCACTACAGCCGTTGCTACAGGTGTAATGCCAAAGTCCGGCAGCATTTTGTCCAGATGGGGTGTTTGTAGGTGTGGCAAAAGGACTTGACGATGTGTTTGTTGGCGCGGCTTTTTGAGTGTTATGATAAGCTGGGTTATGTGTTAAGATGCTTCCGCAAACCGAACACATTCCTGCAGAATTTGATCCGCTATTACACCCTTTATCGCAGGTGTAATGATATACAATGTTTTTGTTTTCTGTTGTATTGGTTTGTTTAGGCTTGCTGGGTGTTGTTGCTGTTGTTTTGGTGCTTTCTTCTTTAGGAGCAGCTGTTTTAGCTTCGTCCTTACATGAAAAAAAACTGGTTAAACAAAGGCATAATACTATAAAGGTTTTAAAATATTTCATAAGGCTATTTTTTGTGAGTGGAAATATAAGACTTATTTTTTTCAACTTAAGGCTTTTTAAGTATTGTTATTTAACGAGGGTGTTAGTGGTTGTTTAAAAATGCCACTAATTTAGAGACGGCTTTTCCGCGATGTCCAATACGGTTTTTTTCTTCTAAAGATATTTCGGCAAAGGTTTGGTTGTAGCCCTCGGCTTTAAAAATAGGGTCGTAACCAAAACCGGCGTTACCATATTTTTTTGTAGTGATTTCGCCTTTGCAAATACCTGTAAAGGTGTGTGTTTTGCCGTTTAAAATTAAAGCGATAACGGTTTTAAACTGTGCGCCTCTATTAGGCTTGTTGTTAAGGTTGTCAAGTAGTTTTTCCATATTGTCGTTGGCGTTGCGTTGTGGCCCGGCATAGCGAGCAGATAACACTCCAGGGTCGCCATTCAAAGCCTCAACCTCTAGGCCTGTATCGTCTGCAAAACAGTCGTAACCATAGTGTTGTTTTATGTATTCTGCCTTTTGCAGGGCGTTGCCAGAAATGGTGTCTTGAGTTTCAGGAATATCTTCTAAGCAGTTAATGTCTTTTAGTCCCAACAGTTTAATGTTGTTCGGGATAAGCTGTTGTACTTCTTTAATTTTATTGCTGTTGTTTGTGGCAAAAACAAGTGTCATGGCATGGTTATTTTGCATGTTAAGGGACAAAGATAAAAACCCTGTTTGGCTTCTGCCTTTTTTTGATAAAAAATTGGATTAACTATGACAATTTTCATGTTTTATTCCTATTTTAAGGTCTAATTTTGATAATATAATTAATAACCCAATAACCTATTGAATTATGACTGTAAACATAAGATACGTCAATATGGACGCGAGTGAAGCGCTTACCGCTTATACCGAGAAGAAGTTAGCGCCTTTAACCAAGAAGCACGATTTTTTAATTACTTGTGATGTTGCTTTTAAGCTAGATAACAACCACAAAGACCAAGGACATATTTGCAATATGGAGCTTAGTCTCCCTGGTCCACGTATTTTTGCCACTTCGACCGAGAAAAATTTTGAAATGGCCGTTAAAGAGACCATTAGCGATCTTGAAAAGCAGTTAAGTAAGCGCAGGCATACGTTTCAAACCCACTAACGGTGGTGGTATGGCTCATTTCTTAAAATAGTGAAGCCACGATATAGCTGCTCGATAAAAAAGAGCCGTATCATTTGATGGGAAAAGGTCATTTTACTTAATGACAGTTTCCCATCACTTTTATTATAAACCTCTTGCGAGAAACCGTAGGGGCCGCCAATAACAAATACCAGCTGTTTAATTCCAGAGTTCATGTGTTTTTGAAGGTAGGATGAAAATGCCTCAGAAGTCATGTGTTTGCCATTTTCATCTAATAAAATCAAAACATCGGAAGCTGAGACTTTGGAAAGTATTTGCTCGCCTTCCTTTTGTTTTTGTTGGGCTTCGCTTAGGTTTTTAGCGTTTTTAATGTCGGGAATGATTTCAAATTCGAATTTAATGTAAAACCCCAGCCTCTTTTGGTAATCTGCCATTAGGGTTTGTAGGTTTTTATTATCGGTTTTTCCTATGGCAATAAGTTTAATGTTCATAATTTAAAAGCAGTGGGTTAAGGTGTTGGGGGTGAATTGTGTTTTAAAAACACCCAAGGCTTTTTTGCCGTGTATTAGGCTGTTCTTCCAGTCATTTTTAAACGTGCTCCAATCGGATTGTTTTAAAATTTGATCGATTTGATTGTCGGACAAATGGCTGCCTAAAAGCATAAACTCGCCATCAGGCTTTAAAATAAGGGCGCAATTGTCTTGTGCAATTTTAAAGAACAAGTTTTTAAAAAGCCCGCTGTCTTTTAACCAAACGTCTGAGTTGAAAAGGGGCTCAATGTTTGGAGGATTAGGTTGATACATGCTGTAAAACGCAACGGGATAATCGGCTTCTAACTGTTGCTTGCACTTTTTGGCAGATACTTCTAGGTGTTTTATTTGTTTTTTTACCCGTCTAGGTCTATGGAGCGAATTACTGGTGGTACTACCTTTAAAAAGCTTTTCCTTTGGGGTTAACCCTAGTGTGTTTACGTTGTCGGTATATTTAATAATGATTGTTGAACCTTCGGGAATGGCCTTGTTACTATCCCTGATGAGTACTTTTTTTATTTGTTGAAAATGGGTTTCAGAAATTTCACCAAACTTGTAGCGATAAAGGATTTTCTGGATAATTAACCCCTCGCTACTGTAGGTTAAACACTTAAACATAATGTTATTGCACTTTTCTTTAAACGCTTGTTCCGAAATTTCATTCATATGTTCATCAAGGTAGACTTCTTGCTGCGAGAAGATTATGGTGCTTGTTAGAAGAAATAAAGCGCTTAGAATGTATTTTTTTAGATGCATTGAAAAAGAATAATTAAAAATGCTATATTTTTATGGTATTCAAAATAACAAAAAAAATGATTTCCGAAGCGCAATTTAATAAAGAAATAGATCTCATTATAGCCAATGCCGTTAGGGAGGATGTTGGCGATGGCGACCATAGTTCGCTAGCGTGCATTCCTGAAGATGCTATGGGCCAAGCCAAGCTGCTGGTTAAGGACGAAGGCATTATTGCAGGAGTAGAGTTTGCCAGAATGGTTTTTAAGCATGTTGATAAACGACTGAAAATGAAAACGTTTATAAACGATGGCCGCAGCGTAAAGTACGGAGACGTGGTGTTTTATGTGCAAGGGCCATCGCAAGCCATTCTAAAGGCAGAGCGATTGGTGCTTAATGCCATGCAACGCATGAGTGCTATTGCCACCAAAACCAAAACGTTTGTAGATGTTTTGGAGGGCACCCAGACCCAAATATTAGATACCCGAAAAACAACACCAGGCATACGCGCACTAGAAAAATGGGCCGTAAAAATAGGAGGAGGCGTAAACCACAGGTTTGCCCTTTACGATATGATTATGCTTAAGGACAATCATATCGATTTTGCTGGAGGTATTACCAAAGCTATAAGCAAAACCAAACAGTATTTGTTAGACCATGAAAAAGATTTGAAGATTATTGTTGAGGCCCGCGATTTGGATGAAATAAAAGAAATCTTGAAGAGCGATGGTGTTTACCGAATATTAATCGATAATTTTAATTTTGAAGATACTAAAAAGGCCGTTCAGCTTATTGGTAACAAATGCCAAACCGAATCGTCTGGCGGGATTACCTTAAAAACTGCTAGACAATATGCCGATTGTGGGGTAGATTATATTTCTTCAGGAGCATTAACGCACTCGGTTTACAACATGGATTTAAGTTTAAAAGCGGTGTAATCTATGACCAAGCCTATTGAGGACAAACTAAAAAAAATACCTCTTGTTAATCTTGTTGTTAGGTTTTTTAAGGAAATTAAACTGCCGGGTTTCGAGGGCTTGTCCTTGTACGACCTTCTGGAGCTGTACGTATTGGGTATTGCTAAAGGCGCTTTAACCACACGTGCCAGCGCTATAGCATTTAGCTTTTTTACAGCCCTGTTTCCGTTTTTGCTGTTTGTGCTTATTATTATCCCGTACATTCCTATCGATGATTTTAAGATAGAATTTTTAAGGTTTTTAAATTCCTTTTTACCACCAAGTACGTCAGATTTTTTCTTTCACAATATTTTCGAGAATATAGACAGTACCCAACGTGGCGGTTTACTTTCATCGGTGTTATTGGTATCGGTTTTTTTAATGGCCAACGGGATTAGTGCGGTATTTTCCGGGTTCGAAAACTCGTACCACGAGCAACTGTCTAGAAATGTGGTAAAGCAGTACCTGTATGCTTTGGGGGTTGCCTTAATTTTGGCATTCTTATTAATACTAACGGTTTTGGTTTTGGGGTATTTTCAAATTTATGTTATTGGCAATTTAGAGAATTATGGGGTGGTTAAAAATGTAGATACCTGGATGATTTTAGCAAAATACGGCTTTTTTGTACTCATGGTTTATCTGGCCACGGCCATACTGTATTATTTTGGTACTAGGGAAGGGAAGGCTTCCAAGTTTTTTTCGATTGGTGCGGTATTAACCACGGTTTTAATTATTGTTAACTCTTATTTGTTTGGTATTTATATTGAGAATTTTTCCAAGTATAATGAGCTGTATGGCTCCATAGGGGCATTGCTTATTCTACTGTTTTACCTTTGGCTTAATTCCAATATGTTGCTTTTGGGATACGAACTTAATGCCTCTTTAAATCGTTTGCGTAAGATTAACGAAAAAAGTATTTTTTAATATGGCAAATTTTATAGATGTCATATTGCCCATTCCGGTTCCCAATACGTTTACGTATTTGGTTTCACCTGCCGAAGCCCAATTTTTAGCCCCAGGAATTAGGGTGTCTGTACCGTTTGGAAAAACCAAAATTTACACCGCTTTGGTTTACCAAATTCATAACACCCCGCCAGAAGTGTACGAGGCTAAGGAAATCCATCAAATTTTAGACGACACCCCAATAGTTACTAAACAACAACTAGAATTTTGGCATTGGATAGCCGCCTATTATATGTGTGCGGTGGGCGAGGTTATGCGCGCCGCGTTGCCTAATGCTTTTTTGTTGGAGAGCGAAACGGTTATTAGCCTAAAACAGGGTGAAGCTTTTAACGCCCATGATTTAAAGGATGACGAGTTTTTAATTTATGAAGCGCTTCAGCACCAAAGCTCGTTAAGCATTCATGAGGTGTCTCATATTTTAGATAAAAAGAATGCTCTTCCAGTTATTAAGCGTTTGTTAGACGGGCATGTTGTTGATGTTCAGGAGGAAGTGTACGAGAAGTATAAGCCCAAATTGGTACGCTATGTTAAGTTTCCCGAACGGTTACAAACAGAAGCTGCCCTTAGAACGGTTCTGGACGAATTAAACCGAGCACCAAAACAGCGAGAGGTGGTTTTAGCGCTATTCTCTTTATTGGCTAAATCGCAAAACCCTATAAAACTTAAACAGCTTACCGAAGCGAGTAAGGCTTCGCCAGCCATTATTAAGGCTTTAATAGACAAGGATATTTTCGAGGCGTATTATTTGCAAATGGATCGGGTGCAATTTACAGGTGAAAAAAGCGCCGATATAAAAACATTAAACCCGCAGCAAAAGCAGGCGCTACAAGAAATAAACCAAGCTTTTAGCGCGCAACGCCCAGTATTACTTCACGGTGTAACATCTTCGGGCAAAACGGAGGTTTATGTTAAATTAATTCAAGAAATCCTGGCGCAAAAATCGGGGCAAGTACTGTTTCTGGTTCCAGAAATAGCTTTAACCACGCAATTGGTAAACCGATTGCAAGGGTATTTTGGCGAGGAAGTTGCGGTTTTTCATTCAAAATACTCAACCAACGAGCGCGTAGAAGTCTGGAATCAGGTGTTGGAAGGTTCGCCAAAGGCAAGAATAATCTTAGGCGCGCGTTCGGCTGTATTGTTGCCTTTTAATGATTTAAGGTTAATTGTGGTCGATGAGGAGCATGAGCAGTCGTACAAACAATTTGACCCGGCACCCCGATACCATGCACGCGATGCAGCCATTGTTTTGGCTCGGATGTTTAAAGCCCATATTTTAATGGGTTCTGCAACCCCTAGTTTAGAGAGTTATTACAATGTTCAGCAGCATAAATATGCTTTGGTTGCCCTAAAAACAAGATACAATAATGTATTAATGCCCGAAATAGAGCTTATAGATATTAAGGACAAGCATAAACGCAAACGTATGACCGGGCATTTTAGCGATCGTTTAATCGAAGCTATGGAAGAAGCGTTTAAGGCTGGTTTTCAGGTGATTTTATTTCAAAACAGAAGGGGTTTTTCGCCCATTGTAGAGTGTGTTAGTTGTGGGCATTCGCCCCAATGTCCTAATTGCGATGTAAGTTTAACTTACCATAAGTTTAAGGGGCAATTGCGTTGCCATTATTGCGGGTATTATGCAGTTATGCCCAAAACATGCGAGGCTTGTGGTAGCCCAGAGGTAGATACGAAAGGCTTTGGAACCGAACAGGTAGAAAAAGAAATTCAGGAGCTATTTCCAGAGGTTAAAGTAGGGCGGATGGATCTGGATACCACACGTGGAAAATACGGTTATGAAAAAATTATCACGGCCTTCGAGCAGCAAGAGCTGGATGTTTTAGTAGGCACACAAATGCTAACCAAGGGGTTGGACTTTAGGCATGTGAAACTTGTAGGGATTATGAATGCCGATAACATGTTAAACTTCCCGGATTTTCGAGCCCATGAGCGCAGTTTTCAGCTGATGTTGCAAGTATCGGGTAGGGCAGGCCGTACAAAAGAAAGAGGTAAAGTGCTTATTCAAACCTATAACCCGAACCACAACATTCTTCAGCAAGTGTCGACCAATGCATATGATGAGATGTTTAAAGAGCAAATGGACGATAGGCATAATTTTAAATACCCGCCTGTTTATCGGCTTATTAAAATTACGTTCAAGCACCGCAACTACAACAAGGTAAACGAGGGGGCAGATTGGTATGCAAAATCTTTACGCATGGTATTTAAGGCGCATGTTTTGGGGCCTGTGTTTCCGCCAGTTTCCAGAATACGCAACCAATATATAAAGCACATTTTGGTAAAAATACCTCCGGGGCAATCTTTGGCAAAAACAAAAGAAGCTATTGTTAAGATTAACAACAGCTTCATGAGTGTTAAGGTATTTAGGTCAGTTAGAGTAATATTAAATGTCGATAACTATTAAATTTTAAATGTTATTTAAAGCGTCAACAAGTTGTGTTTTCTTGTTTCGGCTTAGCGGAATTTCATAAGCGCCAACTTCTACATTTTTACTGTTAAACCTGTCAATTTTGTCAAGATTTACAATGTAGGATTTGTGGATTCTTAAAAACTTCCCTTCTGGTAGTTCTTTTTCAAAGGCTTTCATGGTAGAAAGTACAACAAGGCTGGTTTCTTCGGTAACCAATTTCACGTAATCGCCAAGAGCTTCAATCCATTTAATGTCTTTAATATAGACCTTACGTTTTTTTAGGTTACTTTTTACAAAGATGTGTTCGCCCTCGCTCTCGTTAAAGTCCATTTTTAGCTTGTGCTGCTCAATGGCTTTATCTACTGCTGTATTAAAACGTTCTTTGGTAATGGGTTTGTGCAGGTAATCGGTGGCGTCGTAGTTAAATGCTTTAAACGCATATTCGGTTTTACCAGTTACAAAAATAATTTGGGGCTTGTTGTTCAAGACATCCAAGAGCTCGAAGCCGTTAAGCACGGGCATTTCAATGTCGAGAAAAATCAAATCGACCTTATGGTTGTTCAGGCCGTTTTTGGTTTCAAGGGCGCTGTTGTATTCAGCAATTAGGTTAAGCGCCGGATGGGTTTCAATTAATTTAACAATTGAAAGACGCTGTATTGCTGAATCGTCAACTACTACACAATTTAGAGTCATAACATTAATATTTCGGTTAAGGTATCGACAATAGTACGAATAATTCGGTTAAAAACCAAAAAACATCGTTAAAATACATGTTTTAACATTTTTTTAACACTGGTAAATTGGGGAATATAATTCGGAGTTTTGTTGTAAGATATAAATAAAATAATTATTTTTGCACCCATTTTAACATTAAAATAGATTTTAACATGAATCATTATGAAACTGTTTTCATCTTGAATCCCGTTTTATCTGAAACACAGATAAAGGAAACAGTAAAGAAATACGAAGATTTTCTTGTTTCTAAAGGTGCAAAGATGATATCGAAAGAAGATTGGGGCTTAAAAAAATTAGCCTACCCAATTCAAAACAAAAAAAGTGGGTTTTACCACTTGTTTGAGTACACTGTACCTGGAGATGCGATTACGCAATTAGAAGTTGAGTTTAGACGTGACGAGCGTTTTATGCGTTACTTAACGGTAAAATTAGACAAGCACGCTGTAGCTTGGGCTGAGGAGAGAAGAAAAAGAAACAAACAAAAAGCTTAATTATGTCAACATCTATTGAACAACAAGCAAAAGGAAAAAAAGACGGTGAGATTAGATACCTAACACCGCTTAACATTGAGACCTCTAAGGACAAAAAATACTGTCGTTTTAAAAAGTACGGTATTAAGTATATCGATTATAAAGATCCAGATTTCTTATTGCAATTTGTAAACGAGCAAGGTAAAATCTTACCACGTCGTTTAACTGGAACATCATTAAAGTATCAAAGAAAAGTATCTGTTGCCGTTAAAAGAGCGCGTCATTTAGCGTTAATGCCATACGTGACAGATTTATTAAAATAAAATATCATAACAATGGAACTTATATTAAAACAAGACGTTGAGAATTTAGGATTTAAAGACGATATTGTAACAGTTAAGAACGGTTATGGTAGAAACTTTTTAATCCCTCAAGGACAAGCTGTTTTGGCTACAACTTCTGCAAAAAAGGTGTTGGCCGAAAACTTAAAGCAAAGAGCTTTTAAAGAAAAGAAGGCTATCGAAGAAGCAGAAAAAACTGCCGAAGCGATTAAAGCATTAAGCATTAAAATTGCTGCAAAAGCAACCGAAGGCGCTTCTGCTGGAGACAAGTTATTTGGTTCGGTAACCAAATTAAACCTTGTTGAGGCTTTAGAAAAAGAAGGGCACACCGTTGATAAGAAATTTATCAGCATTGTTGGTGGTAGCATAAAACGTTTAGGACTTTATACTGCTGGTGTTCGTTTACATCGCGAGGTAACCTTCGATATCGAGTTTGAGGTTATTCCAGAAAACTAAACAACAATTTCTATATAAAAAGCCTCAACCTGCGTTGGGGCTTTTTTTTTAGTTTAAGAACAGATAAATCATTTTTTAATATTAATCATTTCTCCCTTTTAGGGAGATTAAGAGAGGCTTTATGAAATACGCAAGACTCACCAAAGAACAGTTTGAAGAATTAAATAAAGAGTTCATTAATTTTCTGGCAACCCAGTCTATTACAGCCGATGAGTGGCAAGATATAAAAGCAAACAAACCCGAAGTGGCCGAAGAAGAACTGGACGTGTTTAGCGATTTGGTGTGGGAAGGCGTTTTAAAACAGGTAAATTATGTCGAGCATATATCGCCACAGCAAATGCATCTGTTTTACTTTGCCGAAGACCACATGCATGCCATAGCCATAAAACTAAGCAATGGCATTGATATTACAACAAACGCTGGCTACGATTGGCTGCGTGAAAACTTAATGGATGACAATGTTGAGTTTCTTCAAGCCAAAAAAGACTATTCAGACGATAGAAATGCAGACAAGTTCGAGCTTATAAAACAAGGCGGGACCATTACAAAAGGCGATTTGTTTACCTATTTTAACAAGTTGATAAATTAATTTGTTATCGCCTTCGTTCCGTTAGATTTGTGATTTCCTTCGTAGGCAGGAATCCATTTCAAATTAAAACGATATTTTTGTTAATTAGTAACTAAAAAAGAGATTCCTGCTTTTGCAGGACGTTAGTATGGCACAAAAACCAAGCATTCCAAAAGGCACCAGAGATTTTAACCCAGACCAAGTTGCCAAGCGCAACTACATTTTTAACATCATACAAACCCAGTTCGAGCGGTTTGGATTTCAGCCTATAGAAACCCCGAGTTTTGAAAACTCCGAAACTCTAATGGGAAAGTATGGTGAAGAAGGGGATCGGTTAATTTTTAAGATATTAAATTCTGGCGATTTCTTAAAGAAGGTAGAAGAACCACTTTACACCGAAAAGGACGCCGTGAAATTAACGCCTAAAATTTCCGAGAAAGCCTTGCGTTACGATTTAACCGTACCCTTTGCACGCTATGTGGTACAGCACCAAAACGAGATTGAGTTTCCGTTTAAGCGCTACCAAATGCAACCGGTTTGGCGTGCCGATAGGCCGCAAAAAGGCCGCTTTAGGGAGTTTTACCAATGCGATGCCGATGTGGTGGGAAGTACATCACTTTGGCAAGAAGTTGAATTTGTACAGCTATACGATGCGGTATTTACAGCCTTACAGCTGGAAGGTGTTACCATAAAAATTAACAACCGTAAAATTCTCTCAGGAATTGCCGAGGTTATTGGGGCTAGCGATAAGTTAATCGATTTTACCGTAGCTTTAGATAAGTTAGATAAAATAGGCGAGGAGAAGGTAAAAGAGGAGATGCTTTCAAAAGGGATTTCTGAAGCAGGGATAAATAAACTCCAACCACTCTTTGAGTTGCAAGGCGATTTTGCTTCGCAAATAAAACAACTACAAGATATTTTAAGCGCTTCTGAATCAGGGAAAAAGGGCATTGAGGAACTTCAGTTTATTAATACGGCCATTACCGAAATAGGATTGCAAACTGCTAGCTTACAGCTTGATGTTACTCTGGCACGCGGATTAAACTACTATACTGGAGCTATTTTTGAAGTCGCTGCTCCTAAGGGTGTAAAAATGGGCTCGATTGGTGGCGGTGGAAGATACGATGACCTAACGGGTATTTTTGGTCTTAAAAATATGAGTGGCGTAGGCATAAGCTTTGGTTTGGATCGGATTTATTTGGTTTTGGAGGAATTGAACCTTTTTCCGGATGCAGTAAATAAGAACATTAAAGCCCTGTTTATAAATTTTGGCGATAAAGAAGCCCTGTATGCCATGACAGCAATTAAGCAGCTGCGTGAGCAAAATATTAATACAGAACTTTACCCTGACACGGCTAAAACGGGCAAACAAATGAAGCATGCCGATAAAAGGCAAATACCGTACGTGGTTTTGGTAGGTGAACAGGAAATGGCAAATTCAGTATTTACGTTAAAGCATATGGCATCTGGCGAGCAGAAGCAATTGGACATACAGGGGCTTATAGCAGCACTGTCTTAAACGTAGGATGATAAATACAAAAAAGGTCTCGATTTCTCGAGACCTTTTTTTATGTAAAGCATGGTGTTTAATTAACTATAATTTTCTTGGAAATAGAACCTCCCGATTTGGTGTCTACTTTTACAATATATCCACCTTGAGAAACTCTGGTAACAGGGATTTTAATCTCGTTTCCAAACGTTTGATTATCGTTGTTCCAGGTCATTACAGTTTGTCCTAATATTGAAATAAGGGTCACCTGTTTAACGTTTACGTTGGTTGGCGTTTTAATTAAAATTTCGCTAGAACTGTTTAAGTAGTTAACCACAATCTGCTGGGTGTCAAGATCGGCAACAGACAGCGAGTTATCGGCAGTAAACGTTACAAAGTACCTGTTGTTGTAGGTGCCAGCCGTTAAGTTAAACGTGTACGGCATGTTGTTTATTTGGTGGTAGCTATCTTCAACAGCATCGTAAATAAACACATCAATATCATCGTCAAAATGCTCTAGGCTTTCTAGGTCAATTTCAACAGTATTGTTGTTTGCCAACACAACCTTCAGTGGATACATGTTTTCGTCGTTAAAGGCGTTTACCCCTTGTATGACGTAGGATTTGTTATCGATAACAAAAGAGACATCGCTAGGGAAGTCGTCAATGTTTTCAGCATCATAACCATAATCAAAACCTGCCGATGCGTTGCTGTTAGGTATAAACCCTAATAGCAAGTGCCTTTTAGAGGTGTTTTGTTCATTGGTTCCTATTTTGGCTGTTAGCCTAATAAGTTGTTTGTTAGAAGCCGGCATGCTTTCTGAGGAAGCCTGCGCGGTATTATTAGTTGTTCTAGCAAATATGGATACGTTAGGGTCGGTCTCGGTTCTAAAAATTCTTTGAGAGTTGTGAAACCTTACTTCACCTCCAGGTGTTGTGTCGGCCCCTATAAAGAACCCTTGTCCTACGGGTATGTATTGTGTAGGTGTTAAAGAGGAAGACCCTAAACCACTAATCTCGTAACCATCAACAGTAATTGGTGGGGTAACGGGTGGGATGCCTTCGGTTAGGTTTCTTACGGCATATCCCCCTTGATAATCTGCTAGGATGTGCGTGTTGTTTGATGCATAATGCACCCAGAAATATAAGGATCCTTCAATACTGCCTGAGGTATCAGGATTGGCATCAGAAGGTGAGCCATCAGGATTTGTATCCGGGATATTATCCTTAATAAAGGCATCGGCATCTACGGCAGAAGGATAGGGGTTCCCGACAAGAAGGGAGTTTCCGTTGGGAAGGTTGTTGTAAATAATAGAGCCGTTGTTTGGCTTACCAACAAACACATAGTTTTGGACGTCTGTAACCGGGTCGCCAACGCCACTACCTTTCATGGTATAGCCTAAACCGGGACTTAGTGTGCCGTTTTCAGTAAGATGATCCCACTCTGAATAGGTGTTAGAGACACCATAAAACGCATAGATCCATCTTCTAGTTATGGTTATTGGGTTTGTTGCGCCAGTAGCATTATGTCCTCCAATCCAAGCGATATTTTGAGGGGTGTTGGTATTACTGCCATCGCGTAAAATACCTGAAATACTAAATGGGGTGTTGTTGGCAGAGGTGTTAATGGTACTTACAGGCGAACTCCAGTAGTTGTAGTTGTATAAATTACTGGTCCCTTGTTGGTCACGTTCCAGCTTTCCGCCACTTGAAACATCCAAGATGCTATTTTGGTCTTGTAGCAGTTGGGATTCGCCAACTAGATCTATATCGCCGTCAAGTAGCAAATAATGGGTAACGCGTAAACTTCTTCCTAAATTGGTTTCGTCTTGTGTACTTCCAGGGTCTGCAATGGTTAATTCCTTGTTTGCTGTTTCTGATAGTAAGCCTAAAACAGTTATGTTCTTGTCTCCAGAGTTAATGTCGTGGTTGGTTCTAACAATGTTCCAATCGATTGGAGTGTCATCAATACCATTGCTGTTAGGGGTATCCCAAACACTAAAGTGGGTCCAAGTATCATCATCGGTCCAGTTTTGATTGTCAACTCTTGAGGTATAAGGTAAGGGTGCTGTTTGATTTTGATTGGAGAAAATATTCATCAATCTACCCTCGGCACCTTTATTTGCTGCTAGCGCGCCACATCCTTTATCCATTCTGTAATAGCCATTAAGATTGGCCCAATTTAAACCAGGGATGTCAAGGGGTATAACTTCACCACGTACAGCACCGGCATTATCGCGAATTTCTTGGTTCATCATCATTCTTATTTGGTCTACATTTAGTGCTGTATTCCATATTCTTACTTCATCTATCCAGCCATGAAAGTTTTTGGTTGAATTGTTGTCTGGGCCTGCAACGTTATCGACAGCGCCTAAAATACATTCAGTTGTAGCAGGTGTTGTTTCAGGAGGATTTACTGAGCCACTTATTGTTCCCACATCAATACCATCAACATACAATTTATAGGTGCCATTAAAAGTGACCGCTATATGGTACCATCTGTCTGTGCCAATTTCATAGTTTGAAGTTATGTTTCCGTTTCCTGAAGGGGAGTACCAATTAAACTGTACAAGATGGTCTACAATGCTGAAGTCGTAACCTGCATTGTTAACCGAATCTATCTTTTTGGATAATACAGTTCTTGTTTCGTTAGTGCTATGTGGTTTTACCCAAGCTTCTACACTAAAGTTAGAGTTTGCATGTAAATCTTTTAAATCATAATTATCTTCAAACGAGATGTAATCGTTAGAGCCATCAAAATCTATGTTATCACAGTTGTTTACAACAACATCTATTGTGCTGGGGCAGCCTGCAACGGTCCATGTTAACCTATAAGTTCCTGGGTCAGCGGTAAATGTTGAATTGGGTTCGCCAGGATTGGAAAATGTGTAGTTGTTGCTGCAAGGGTTTGATAGTGGTTGTGCAGTCCAAAATCCATTTTCGCCAGTACCTGGGTAATCGGTATCGCCATTAGCTAATACAGGCAATTGGTAGTTAGAATCCCATGCTCCATTAGCATGGTTTTGTAAGGCTGTTAATCTATTGTCGTAGGCATTTAATTGAACAATATCTCCGCCGCAATCACTGGAAATTTGCGTATAATTTTCGCCCGCATAGGATAAACTGGCACTTACGTTAATAAACTCAGTTCCCTCATCTCCATCAGAGCGACAACCATTAATTAAAGAGGTAACACCATAGGTTTGTATTCCAGGCGTAACAGGCGTAATTGTTGTTGTTGATCCTGTAGTAACAACAACACCGTTTTCGTCAGTCCATTCAATCACTTCATCTACAGGAGCTTGAGGGATAGTAATATTTTCTAATGCCCAAGCACTATTAGCTGTTCCATGGTACGTAAACTTAACTCGCAAGCCAACACGACCAATATAATCTTGGAGGTCAATAGAAACATGATTATCAACATAGGTTTGAGGTCTTCCATTACATCCACTAGGGCCGCCACCACCAAATCCTTCGTCGCCGAAAGTAGTACTGCTTGGGCCTGTGTAATTATATGTAGGTCCTGGATCTAAAGTTATTGGGTAGGTAGCGCCATCATCTAGTGATAATTCAATTTTCACCCAGGCACCAGCCTCTAAAAAATAAGCCTGATCAAACTCTAAAGTAGCTGTTGAAAGCCCTAGTGTATTAAATATTGGAGTTTCTAGAGTTGTTAACGGAGTTATTGTATGATTTGGGCTGTCATATGGTGGAATACCACTTGCAATTCCAAATTTGTCGCCTTCAGGTGAATCATAACATTTATTGTTAAAATTTTTAGGGCCATTAGTACCTTTCCAATAAGTGTCATTTCCAGTATTTCCGCTTGCATCCCAAGCTGCCATACCATCAACTAGCCAACCTAAATTATTAAGGTTTGAAGTATTAAATAGGCCTCCTTCAGTTAAGTCAGGATTAATCCCAAACTCACTTTGTGCCACAACTGTTATGTCGTTGCCTAAACAAATATTTAAATCACCATGATTAATAATAGTTGGAGGAATATCTGGTGGAATAACAGCTAAGTATACTATGTTTGATCTTGCTTCGCAACTACCAATAGCAATTACAGCTCTTATTAAAGTAGTTTGTGTTATAGGAACAGAAGTATATGTTGTATTTGTTGTATTATTTGAAGGAAAATTCCAACTAATCCCACCGTCAGTAGAAACCTCATAACCAATAATATTTCCTGAATAACCACTTAAATTTAGTAAAGCATATTGAGGTTCATCAGGACAGGCTGTTACTTCTATAATATTAGAGTCAGGATTTGTATTAATAGGGTTTCCACTTCCATCAACTAAATGACCAATCAAAGTTCCTCCTGTAATGGTTGGACTTGTTACGGTAACGGTTGCTGTACAGGTATCAAAATTCCCTCGGTCATCTGTTACGGTTAGGGTTATTACGTTTGGTCCTATATCGGTACAATCAAAGGTTGATTGGGATAAGGTATAGGTTAAATTGCCTACATTACAATTGTCGGTAGATCCGTTATTGATTTGCGATGCCGTTATACTGGCTGTACCTGTGGTATCGCTAAGTGCCACCGTTATATTTTGGCAGTTGGCAACAGGGTCTACAGAATCATTAATAAAAACGGTTTGTGTGGCTGTATCCTCATTTCCATTCCCATCATTAAATGTCCATATAATGTAATACAGGCCTTGGGCAGTATAGGTTAATGGGGATGAAGTTGTGCCGGTTATCACACCACCACAGTTATCTGTTGCTGTAGGCACTGGTACAGTGGCGCTACATTGCTCTTCAATCGTAGATAAGGTTGGTATAACGGGTGTTATGTTATCTTCCACGGTTACCACAGCTATACAGGTATCGGTGTTCCCTACAGCATCGGTTACAGTTAAGGTAACATTGTTGTTTCCTAAACCTGAACAGTCAAAAGCAGTTTGCGAAGCCGAAAGGGTTACTGAGCCACAGTTATCCGAAGAGCCATTATTGATGTCAGCGGCTACGATGGATGCATTTCCAGCAGCATCTAATTGAATGGTTATGTTTTGGCACACAGCATTTGGGTTTTCATCATCTACCACAGTAACATCAAAAGAGCAAGTAGCCGTACGACCAGCGGCATCAGTAATTACAAAAGTATTAGCAGTCGTTCCGACAGGGAACTGACCACCGGACGCGATACCCGCTGTTTGCGAAAGCGTAGCACCAGGGCAGTTATCATCAGAAGTAATGCTGTATGTTACAGTAGCAGAGCACTGTCCGCTATCTACAGACACGTTGTGCATATCACCAGGACATGAAATAGTAGGGTTTTCATCATCTACGACAGTAACATCAAAAGAGCAAGTAGCCGTATGACCAGCGGCATCAGTAATTACAAAAGTATTAGCAGTCGTTCCGACAGGGAACTGACCACCGGACGCGATACCCGCTGTTTGCGAAAGCGTAGCACCAGGGCAGTTATCATCAGAAGTAATGCTGTATGTTACAGTAGCAGAGCACTGTCCGCTATCTACAGACACGTTGTGCATATCACCAGGACATGAAATAGTAGGGTTTTCATCATCTACGACAGTAACATCAAAAGAGCAAGTAGCCGTATGACCAGCGGCATCAGTAATTACAAAAGTATTAGCAGTCGTTCCGACAGGGAACTGACCACCGGACGCGATACCCGCTGTTTGCGAAAGCGTAGCACCAGGGCAGTTATCATCAGAAGTAATGCTGTATGTTACAGTAGCAGAGCACTGTCCGCTATCTACAGACACGTTGTGCATATCACCAGGACATGAAATAGTAGGGTTTTCATCATCTACGACAGTAACATCAAAAGAGCAAGTAGCCGTATGACCAGCGGCATCAGTAATTACAAAAGTATTAGCAGTCGTTCCGACAGGGAACTGACCACCGGACGCGATACCCGCTGTTTGCGAAAGCGTAGCACCAGGGCAGTTATCATCAGAAGTAATGCTGTATGTTACAGTAGCAGAGCACTGTCCGCTATCTACAGACACGTTGTGCATATCACCAGGACATGAAATAGTAGGGTTTTCATCATCTACGACAGTAACATCAAAAGAGCAAGTAGCCGTATGACCAGCGGCATCAGTAATTACAAAAGTATTAGCAGTCGTTCCGACAGGGAACTGACCACCGGACGCGATACCCGCTGTTTGCGAAAGCGTAGCACCAGGGCAGTTATCATCAGAAGTAATGCTGTATGTTACAGTAGCAGAGCACTGTCCGCTATCTACAGACACGTTGTGCATATCACCAGGACATGAAATAGTAGGGTTTTCATCATCTACGACAGTAACATCAAAAGAGCAAGTAGCCGTATGACCAGCGGCATCAGTAATTACAAAAGTATTAGCAGTCGTTCCGACAGGGAACTGACCACCGGACGCGATACCCGCTGTTTGCGAAAGCGTAGCACCAGGGCAGTTATCATCAGAAGTAATGCTGTATGTTACAGTAGCAGAGCACTGTCCGCTATCTACAGACACGTTGTGCATATCACCAGGACATGAAATAGTAGGGTTTTCATCATCTACGACAGTAACATCAAAAGAGCAAGTAGCCGTATGACCAGCGGCATCAGTAATTACAAAAGTATTAGTAGTCGTTCCGACAGGGAACTGACCACCAGACGCGATACCTTCTGTTTGCGAAAGCGTAGCACCAGGGCAGTTATCATCAGAAGTAATGCTGTATGTTACAGTAGCATAGCACTGTCCGCTATCTACACACACGTTGTTCATATCACCAGGACATGAAATAGTAGGGTTTTCATCATCTACCACAGTAACATCAAAAGAGCAAGTAGCCGTACGACCAGCGGCATCAGTAATTACAAAAGTATTAGTAGTCGTTCCGACAGGGAACTGACCACCAGACGCGATACCTTCTGTTTGCGAAAGCGTAGCACCAGGGCAGTTATCATCAGAAGTAATGCTGTATGTTACAGTAGCATAGCACTGTCCGCTATCTACAGACACGTTGTTCATATCACCAGGACATGAAATAGTAGGGTTTTCATCATCTACCACAGTAACATCAAAAGAGCAAGTAGCCGTACGACCAGCGGCATCAGAAATTACAAAAGTATTAGTAGTCGTTCCGACGGGGAACTGACCACCAGACGCGATACCTTCTGTTTGCGAAAGCGTAGCACCAGGGCAGTTATCATCAGAAGTAATGCTGTATGTTACAGTAGCATAGCACTGTCCGCTATCTACGGATACGTTGTCCATATCACCAGGACATGAAATAGTAGGGTTTTCATCATCTCCCACAGTAACATCAAAAGAGCAAGTAGCCGTACGACCAGCGGCATCAGTAATTACAAAAGTATTAGTAGTCGTTCCGACAGGGAACTGACCACCAGACGCGATACCTTCTGTTTGCGAAACTGATGCACCCGCACAATTATCGTTAGAAGTAATGCTGTATGTTACAGTAGCATAGCACTGTCCGCTATCTACAGATACGTTGTCCATATCACCAGGACATGAAATAGTAGGGTTTTCATCATCTACCACAGTAACATCAAAAGAGCAAGTAGCCGTACGATCAGCGGCATCAGTAATTACAAAAGTATTAGCAGTCGTTCCGACAGGGAACTGACCACCAGACGCGATACCTTCTGTTTGCGAAACTGATGCACCCGCACAATTATCGTTAGAAGTAATGCTGTATGTTACAGTAGCATAGCACTGTCCGCTATCTACAGATACGTTGTCCATATCACCAGGACATGAAATAGTAGGGTTTTCATCATCTACCACAGTAACATCAAAAGTAATATTTATAGGAGTTACACCATCAGTTGTCGAAAGCGTTATGGTTTGTACAGTTCCAACACCGCTAATAAGTGTCCCGATAGCAGGTGTTTGTGTTACGGTAGGTGTAACGCAATTGTCGGTAGCTGTAGTTAACCCTGTATAGTCGGGAATAGAAAATTCGCAATTGGCATCGGTATTTTCATTTCTATTAGCCACAGGAGAAAGCGTAGGCGCTTCATTATCGGTAATGGTAACGGTAAAGTTGTCTGACTCTTCAGTGGGCAATCCGCGATCTGCTGTATAGGTTATGGTTGTTATTCCTACAGGGAAGTTGTAATTAGGAATGGTATTAGTGCCATTGTCTATTACAGCGCCAGTCATTTCCCACTCAAGTGTGATGGTGCTGGGATCGTAGGTGGGTGTTAAATCGGCCGAAGCAACGGTGGCCCCACATGTGCCAATCGTATTGTTCTGGGAGACATCTGTAGGACAAGCCAAGTTGAGCACTAAGGGTCTAAACGAGATGTATTTGGCCAAATAGTGCTGGTTGTTTTCTAAAGAAAGGTTGGCGATTTGGGAATTTTTGGTTGTGTTATAATCAAGGAATTCCCCATCAAATCCGCTAGGCGTTGTTGCAGCGTAGGTACCCCAAATAACGACAAGAAGTAGTTGAAAAAAGTAGTATTTCCTCATAATTTACTAATAGATTAGTATTAACAAAATTGTTTAATCTTTAAATTGGATTAATTGACTTATTGTTTTGCTATTAATCAGTCATTAGAGGGAGTTCGAAGCAAAACTAACTGTTAACGGGCAACTAATTTAAAAAACTCGACAAACTACTTTTTTATTAGTTGTAGTCTAAAAAATGGAGCCAGTTGTAACGGCTTTACTTTTACATCGTACCTAACAAATATAATTATTATTTTTAATGGTGAAACAAATGGATGAAAAAAAAGTGCTGACAATCAGTGTGTTTTGCTTGTTTGGGGCTGTTTTTTCCGTTTTAGACCATAATTGCCTGTTATGCCAAACTACTTCTTTCATACTTAATCCATACACTAGCCATACCGAAGCCATACTTAAGCTATACAAGACGTGAGACGTGAGACGTGAGACGTGAGATGTGAGATGCCCCGTCCTAAAATAACTATACAGGCTGCTACACGATACCATCTTGTTATGTATGAGTTATTTGTTATTTGGCACGCGATACACTTGTACTGGGTTTATTGAGGTAATCGTGCGGTAGTGGGGGGGGGTATTACGGATGCACAGCTTAGAAATATAATTAAGTATTTTTTAGTTAAAAGTGTTAAAATGTAAAAATAAACATAAATAAAAATCCTTATTTGTTACATTTGTGGTAAATTAAATAGGTTAATGATTTTTAAAGGGCTTATTCCAGAGCATAGAATTATAGAAAGATTGCGGTATGAAAATCCTTGGTGGGTAACCAAAACCATCCCCGAAGTCTTTAAAATAATGTCAAAAAGACTTTATTTCGATTTGTTTTTGCCTTTTGTGACGGAAGAAGTGGTAAAACGCGCTGTCGTACTAATGGGGCCGCGTAGGGTGGGGAAAACAGTGATGCTTTTTCATTGCATTGATAGTTTGCTTGAGCAAGGTGTAGATCCGCAGCAGTTGTTTTTTGTGGGTATTGATAATCCTATTTATGTCAATCTTGGGTTGGAAGACATTTTATTGTTGTATCAAAAAGCAATGAATCTCGATACTTTTAAGGGTTGTTATGTCTTTTTTGATGAAATTCAGTACTTAAAGGATTGGGAAAGGCATTTAAAAGTATTAGTAGATTCGTATCCAGAAACTAAATTTATTGTCTCAGGTTCTGCTGCGGCAGCTCTTAAATGGTATAGCACAGAAAGTGGCGCAGGCAGATTTACAGATTTTTTGTTGCCGCCTTTAACCTTTCAAGAATACATTCATCTTAAGAAATTAAATCATTTAATGTATGATGATGTCATTGAATATGCTAATAAACCTATTGCATACAGCCTTACACACGACCTTAAAGAGTTGAATAAAGAATTTCTCAACTATATTAATTTTGGTGGTTATCCAGAAGTGGTATTATCAGAAAGAATACAGTCGGATATGGGGCGCTTTGTAAAAAATGATATTGTAGACAAAGTACTTTTAAGAGATTTACCCAGTTTATATGGTATACGAGACGTGCAAGAGCTCAATCGCTTCTTTACTTATCTAGCGTACAACACTGGTAATGAATTTTCTTATGAAAGTATGGCGCAAGAAAGTGGCATTAAAAAAGATACCCTAAAAAAATATTTGGAATATTTAGAAGCCGCCTTTCTCATAAAAGTACTTAATAAAGTAGGTATTAATGCAAAACGACTAAAACGTGTAACCAAGTTTAAAGTGTATCTCACCAATTCGTCCTTGCGTACAGCCTTGTTCTCGCCAGTTTCTGACACTGACCCAGAAATGGGCAATATGGTAGAAACCGCCATACTTTCACAGTGGATGCACTGTGAGCAGCTAGACCTTACTTATGCGCGATGGAAAGAAGGCCGTGGCGAAGGTGAGGTAGATTTAGTATTGGTAGATGATAAAAGCTATAAGCCTGTTTGGGGTGTGGAAATAAAATGGAGCGATCGCTATTTTGATAAAATTAAAGAACTTAAAAGTTTAAAAAACTTTTGCCAAGAAAATAATTTAGAGGCTGCCGTAGTGACCGCTATTAATAAAATGGGTGTGCAAGAATTAGAAAGCGTAAAACTCACTTTTATTCCCGCCTCGGTTTATACTTACAACGTAGGGCAAAATACATTACAACAAAAAACACTGTAGAATTATATGTAGTTCCTCCCGATACCGCACGATTACTTTAATAAACTCAGTACAGAAGTATTGTGTGGTTTCCTTACTTATACCAAATGTTGAACCACTACAATATGATTAACAAGCCCTTGCCAGCCAGCATAGGCTATGGTGCTACTGTACCCGTCATCTTTCCGGTTTAAAAGCAAAAAACAATAATGGTAGTGGGTTTTATGTGTTTTCACTTTCCCCAAGTTTAGGCCATAAAAAAAGTCCTGTACTTTCGTACAAGACTTTTATTGCTGTAGCGAGACCGAGATTTGAACTCGGGACCTCTGGGTTATGAATCCAACGCTCTAACCAACTGAGCTACCTCGCCATATTTCCTGCGAAAGCAGGAATCTTAATAGCACTTCCTAGTATGCCCTAAAAAGTGGCTGCAAATATAAAAACAAATTTGATTGAAGCAAACATAAACCGTCTAAAAAATTTAAAAAATAGTTTTAAAACTAATTAATTAATCTATATATTGAGCAGATAAATTTTTATTTTAGAATATGGACGACAAGATTAAATTTGAAATGGAATTTCCCATTCATGCCTCACCGCAACTGCTTTACCAATATATATCAACGCCTTCGGGATTATCAGAATGGTTTGCCGAAAACGTAAACTCCAGAGGCGAACTTTTTAAATTTATTTGGGACGGTACCGAGGAGCAGGCCAAACTATTAAGTAAAAAAAGTGGCGAACGCGTTAAATTTAGATGGTCGACCGATGAGGATACCTCGTACTATTTTGAAATTAAAATTCAAGTCGATGAGATTACCAAGGACGTCTCTGTTATAATAACCGATTTTACAGAAGAAGATGAGGTTGACGAAGCTAAAATGCTTTGGGAAAACCAAATCTCAGATTTAAAGAAAGTCTTGGGTTCTGTTTAAGAAGTTTCAACAAAGTTACCATATATTTGCAAATCCCGATTCTTTCGGGATTTTTTTAGAGACTTACTTATGATAAATTTTAACGGCACGGTTACCAATAACACAACAACCATAGCGTACAACAATAGAGGCTTTGCCTATGGCGATGCACTTTTTGAAACCCTTAGAGTTGTACATGGTAAAATACTTTTTCTGGAAGCTCATTACTTTAGGCTTATGGCCTCGATGCGTATTTTGCGTATGGAAATTCCTATGAACTTCACCATGGAATTTTTTGGCGAAGAAATCATGAAGGCCATAACAGCCAACAAGCTATCCGAAACTTCGGCCCGTGTTAAGGTTACAGTATATAGGGGGGAGGGCGGACTTTATTTGCCCACAAGCAAAACCGTAGGCTATGTTGTTTCGGCCACACCTTTGGCCTCAGATTTTTACCTGCTGGACGATAGCACTCCTTATGAAGTCGATTTGTTTAAGGATTACTACGTATCTCCAGACCTGCTGTCTACCCTAAAAACAACCAGCAAGGCCATTAATGTTATTGGCAGCATTTACGCCAACGAAAACGACCTAGATAACTGTTTGCTAATAAATACCGATAAGCATGTTGTTGAAGCTTTAAATGGCAACCTGTTTTTGGTAAAAGGCAACACCATTAAAACACCACCAATATCCGATGGCTGCCTTAACGGGGTTTTAAGAAAGCAGTTGCTAGAGGTTATAAAACTGTTGCCCGATTATACACTTACAGAAGCTTCGGTATCGCCTTTCGAGCTGCAGCGTATGGATGAAATGTTTATTACCAACGTAATAACCGGCATTCAGCCCATTACAAAATACCGCAAAAAGACGTATACTGTAAATGTGGCCAAACAGTTGTTGCAAAAATTAAATGTAAAAGTTAGGTTGGCTAATTAAAACTCGGGTTTTCCGGGGCATTAGACCAAATGCTATATTCGCCACCCAGCTCTAGCATTTTTTCTTTCCAAAACGAGTGGTAGTCTTTTTCTATAATGGCTTTTTTGTAGATGTTTTCTGCAATAACCCAAGAGTTTAGTTTAAGCTCTTCGTTTAATTGGTTGGTAGACCAACCAGAATACCCAAGAAAAAACTTAATGTCGCGGCTGGTGAGTTTTTTGTTTAGGATAAGTTCTGCAACCTGATTAAAATCGCCACCCCAATAAATGCCCAAAGAAATTTCTATGCTGTTGGGGATAAGTTCGGGAACCTTATGAATAAAGTATAGGTTGTCCTGTTCTACCGGACCACCGTTATAAATATGAAAATCTGCTGGAACAGATGGAATAATATCGCCTAGAGTAAAATCGAGGGGTTTGTTTAAAATAAATCCTATGGAACCTTCCTCAGAATGATCAGCCAAAAGCACGATAGACCTGTTAAAAGAAATGTCACCAATTATGGAAGGTTTGGCGATTAATAAATTACCCCTTTTTGGCTGAAGTGTTATCATACGGGTTGGGATTAATATTCTAAAGCTAATAAAAAATTGTTAAAAATCAAATCTAAAAAAACGATAATTAAAAAAGCCTTCTGTTTTGTGAGAAGGCTTTTTAATGATTTTCTTAATAAAACTAAGGCTTAGTTTACAGCGTTAGATAAATCTGAACCTGCTTTAAACTTCACTACGTTTTTAGCTTTAATCTTTATTGTTTTTCCAGTTTGTGGGTTTCTTCCTTCTCTTGCCGCTCTTTTAGAAACTGACCAAGAACCAAAGCCTACTAAAGAAACTCTATTTCCTTTTTGTAAAGCACCTTCAATTTCAATTAGCATACACTCTAAAGCTTTTTTAGCAGCAGCTTTTGTAATTCCAGCGTGTTCTGCCATTGCATCGATTAAATCTGATTTGTTCATAAATTTAAAATTTAATTATTAATACATTATTGGTTAAACATGATTTTTGTTAAATCCTCTACAAATTTATACGGATTATGCAACCACGCAAGTAATGGCAGGGCAAATGCCCCATTTTGTTAATAACTTGCCCTATTTGTTAATAACCGGTATGCATTTTGTCGATGTTTTTTGTTTTGTCAGTGATAATAAGGGATTACAGCACTTTGGCATTTTCCTGAAATTGAAAACCGTTTAATAAGTCCCTGCTATTCATTTTTCGTTTGCCAGGTAGTTTTATGTCGTCAATTATTATAAACCCATCTTTTACGGCAATTTTTATTTCTTTTTTTGTGGTTCTTACCGTTCCTGTTTCTAAGGTGTGTGCCTCGTTGGATATGTTGGCCGAATAGATTTTTATGTCCAACAGCTCCTCACCATTTTTAAGCATGGTCCAAGCAGCAGGGTAAGGACTTAATCCTCTAATTTTATTGTAGATTACCTGAGCTGGTGCTTCCCAATCAATTTTGCAATTGGTTTTGTTTAGCTTGTAAGCGGTTTTAATGTCTGGGGTTTCGGACTGGGGCGTGGTTGTTGCATGACCATCTTCTATAAGTTTTACCGTTTCTAGTACCAAATCACTGCCTATGGCCATTAACTTGTCGTGAAGGCTACCGGCATTCTCATCTGGTAGAATGGCTGTTTCTTTTTGAAGGATCATCGCACCGGTATCAATCTTTTCATCAATAAAAAAAGTAGAGACTCCAGTTTTGTCTTCACCGTTTATAATGGCCCAGTTAATAGGCGCTGCCCCTCGGTAGTTGGGCAATAGCGAAGCGTGAAGGTTAAAGGTGCCCAGGGCTGGCATTTGCCACACTACTTTAGGGAGCATTCTAAAGGCCACAACTATTTGCAGATTGGCATTAAGGGCTTTTAGGGCTGTAATAAAATCGGGGTCTTTAAGATTGGTGGGTTGTAAAATGTGTAAATCGTGTTGCTTGGCAAAAGTCTTTACGGCACTTTCGTTAAGTTTTCTGCCCCGGCCCGCGGGTTTGTCTGGTGCCGTAATAACGCCTACAATATTATAGTTATGGTCCAATAGGGTTTTTAAGGTTGCCACAGCAAAATCTGGGGTGCCCATAAAAACAATTCGTAATTTATCTGTCATTGGTGTTTATTTTATATGTGTTTTGAACCGTTACCCGAATCATGCCTTCTTCTAAAAGCTGCTTGATGGCTTGGTGAATGGTCTTTTCGGGTAATTTAATGTGCTCTGCTAAGGTTCTGGAGTTAGCGTCTCCTGCTTTTAAACGTGCCAAAATTAGGGCTTTTACCTGTGTTGGGTCTGGCTGTGGGGCACTTTTTTTACGAATACAAACCGAACACGTCCCACAAGGGGTTGCATCATTTTCGTCAAAATAGGCGAGTAACTGAATGCTTTTGCATACTTGATCATTTTCAATATATCCTACTACGGCGCTAATTTGCTGGTGTTTTAACTGGTTTTGTTGCTTGATGATATGGGAAATCCTGTTAATGGTTTTATCGTCTTCACGAGGCTCAATAAACGTAATTTCCGCATCGGTGGTGGTTAAATGTAATTGTATTATACCGTCGTACTCCAATTGTTTAAGAACGTAAACAACATCATCTTCAGAGATGCTAGATTTATTAGATACCAGAACCGTATTGATTTTTATGTCGTTTTCAAAAATGCCGCCATACGTTCTTAAAATGGTTTTTACGGTTAGATTAACCTTTTGCGATTGGTTTTCCAAATAACCAAATAATCCCGTATCGCTAACCACAAATTTTACGGTGGTTTTGTTGTTGAATTGCTTCGATAGGGTGACGATGCTCGTTCGGTCTAAGGTAAGCAAGGCGTTGTAGGCTAAAAGATTGTTTAGCTCGTATGTCTTGCAAAAAAGGTTGAAATTAAAATCGAAAACCGCATGCTCGCCCTCGCCATAAGAAATTTGAAAATAGTTGCATAGCTTTTTATAAACATGCTTTACATGAGCTACGGTTGGTAAGCAATCTAAAAATTGGTTTTTAAGCAACAGTTTGTCACTGTTGTTGGTTAATATAACGGCAAACGCTTTTTCGCCATTTCTTCCTGCTCTTCCCGCTTCTTGAAAGTAACTTTCTATGCTTTCGGGCAAATGTAAGTGGATTACAGTTTTCACATCGGGCTTGTCTATGCCCATACCAAAAGCATTGGTGGCTACCATGACCATTTTTTGGTTGTTAATCCATAGCGCTTGATGGTGGTCTTTTTCTTTGTTGGAAAGCCCGCCGTGGTAGTAGGTGGCAGAAAACCCTAATTGCTCCAGTTTGGTCGCAATATCGATGGTCGCTTTTCTGTTTCTTACATAAACGATTGAAGGGGCTTGGTTTTTGGTTAAAATGGTTTGTAAACGATAAAGTTTGTCTTCCTCATGAAACACCATAAAGGCCAAATTGGGGCGCTTGAAGGATTGTTTGTGGATTTTAGGCGCTATAAAATCCAATTCGGCAACAATATCCTTAATTACAGCTCGCGTTGCCGTGGCTGTTAGGGCAATGCAATTAACATGTGGTTTTAGTTCGCGTAGGATTTTAATGTTTTTGTAGGCTGGTCTAAAGTCGTTTCCCCATTGGGAGATGCAATGGGCCTCGTCTACGGCAATTAAATTCACATTCATTTGTCTCAGGCGATCCTGCACCAATTCTTGTTGTAGACGTTCTGGCGATAAATACAAAAACTTGTAGTTGCCGTAAATGCAATTGTCCAGCATGGTGTCTAGGTCGCTATACGAAAGTCCGCTGGTTAGGCACATGGCTTTAATGCCTTTGTTGTTAAGCTGCCTTACCTGGTCCTTCATTAAGGCAATTAATGGCGAGATTACAACGCAAATGCCATCTTTAACCAAGGCTGGAATTTGAAAACACAACGATTTTCCGCCTCCCGTAGGCATAAGGGCCAGAGTGTCGTTGCCGTTTACAACATCGTTAATTACAACGTCTTGTAACGGTTTAAATGCGGTATACCCCCAATAGCGTTCAAGTATGTTTATGGGATGCTGCACTAGCGTAAATTCAGTTTTTCAAGCAGAAAGTTTGCACGATTCTCAATAGAGTCGAAAGGCACATCGGTTAGGTCGTAGTTCAGTTTTTTATAGGTTGCTAACAGGTGTTCGTGAATTTTCTCTGCCTGTTGAAAATTCTCGTAACGTTCATTATCACTTTCAAAAATGGTTTCCCAAGGTGCCAGTACAAATATGGCATCGTAGCGGTGGTTTTTACTGGTTTCAATAAAATGTTGGGGGTAGGTTTCGTTGGCATACTCCATGTATGCCAAAACGTCTGGTATGCCACGATCTAAAAAAATCAAGCTGGATGTTGCCGTTTCGGCGGCTTTAAATTGCAACTGTCTGCCTTTAAGCAACCGTTCGCTAAACAGTAGGGGGTTGGTAAGGAAAAGCTGTTCTACGCCTTCTTTTCTGGCCTCAAGGATAACGTCTCTAGAAACTTCATCAAAGCAAATAAAGCCACGGTTTTTTAATTCGTTTATCAAAGAGGTTTTTCCTGTTCCGGGCCCACCGGTTATAACAATTCTTTTTGTGTTCAAAATTGGCAAGATTTTAGCTGTAAAAATCGTAATTTAAAAGGGAAATAAAAAATAGAAACCAAAGTGTATCTTTGTTAAAGACAAAACAACGATGGAATTAAATAAGAAAACAGCAGAATTTTACGAAAAACTAAAGCAGCAGCTATACGAAACCACGTCATGGCCAGCAGAATACTTGTATAAATTTATAGTGGTATCAGACTCCCAAAAAATAGCCGAAATCGAGGCCATTTTCGATAATATGGGAGCAGTAATCCATACAGCAACGTCTAAAAACGGGAAGTATACCAGCGTGTCTGTAAACGTTTTGCTACGGGATCCGGAGCAGGTTGTAAAAAAGTATATCGAAGTTGCAGAAAAAGTAGAAGGCGTTATTAGCCTATAGTTTTTTTTTGTACTTTGCGCTAAAGGAAAAGACTTCATAAAAATTTTAACCCTCAATACATTTTGATAGCACAATTAGAATATAATTCAGAACGCGAACATTTGATTATTCCCGAATATGGTAGGCATATTCAGAAAATGATAAAGCATGCCAAAACCGTTGAAAATAGAGACGAAAGAAACAAAGTGGCCAAAGCCATTATAGATGTGATGGGCAATTTGCAGCCCCATTTAAGGGATGTTACCGATTTTCAGCATAAACTTTGGGACCAGTTGTTTATTATGGCCAATTTTGAGCTGGATGTAGACTCGCCGTTCGAAAAACCTTCTAAAGATAAATTACTAGAACGTCCAGACCCTTTACGTTACCCACAAAACCACCCCAAATACAGGTTTTATGGCAACAACATAAAGACCATGATCGATGTGGCTTGCACTTGGGAAGATGGCGATAAAAAAGACGCCCTAATCTATACCATTGCCAACCACATGAAAAAAAGCTACTTAAACTGGAATAAAGATACCGTTGAGGACTCCGTGATTTTTGGGCATCTGCATGAACTGTCAGAAGGAAAAATCAATCTAAAAACTTCCGAAGAGGATCTTACCGATGCGTCTAGCCTAATGCGTGGAAGCAACAAACAACGCACCAGCAAAAAGACCAACAAGAAAACCAGAAATCGCAAACGCTACTAAACACATGTTATGGGAATTTTTAAAATTGAAGGCGGCCACCAATTAAAAGGAAGCATTCAGCCCCAAGGCGCCAAAAACGAAGCCCTACAAATTCTTTGTGCCGTATTGTTAACGCCAGATAAGGTAACCATAAAGAACATCCCAGATATTGTTGATGTTAACAAACTAATAGATCTTTTGGGCAATCTCGGGGTTAAAATCGAGAAGCTATCAGAAGCCACCTATACATTTCAGGCAGACGAGGTGAATTTAAAATACCTAGAATCTGCCGCATTTAAAGAAGATGGTCGTGGCCTTCGTGGTTCTATCATGATTGTTGGGCCGCTGTTGGCACGTTTTGGAAAAGGATATATCCCAAAACCGGGAGGCGATAAAATAGGTCGCCGCCGTTTGGATACCCATTTTGAAGGGTTTATTAACTTAGGCGCCAAGTTTCGCTATAATCGCGAAGAGTATTTTTATGGGGTAGAAGCCGATACCTTAAAAGGCGCATATATGCTACTCGATGAGGCTTCGGTAACTGGAACCGCCAACATTGTTATGGCTGCAGTTTTAGCCGAGGGCACAACCACAATTTACAATGCAGCTTGCGAACCTTATTTGCAACAGCTTTGCAAGATGCTGAATAGGATGGGAGCAAAAATTTCTGGCATTGGTTCAAATTTATTAACCATAGAAGGTGTTAAAGCTCTTACAGGAACTGAGCATACCATGCTGCCAGACATGATTGAAATTGGCAGTTGGATAGGCTTGGCAGCAATGACCAAAAGCGAACTGACCATTAAAAACGTAAGTTGGGACGATCTGGGACAAATTCCTAATGTTTTTAGAAAACTAGGCATTAGCGTAGAAAAACAGGGCGACGATATTTACATTCCCGCACATACCAATGGCTACGAAATACAAAGCTACATCGATGGTTCGATATTAACCGTTGCCGATGCGCCGTGGCCAGGGTTTACACCAGACTTGTTAAGCATTGTTTTGGTTGTGGCAACCCAAGCGAGAGGCAGTGTTTTGGTGCACCAAAAAATGTTTGAGAGCCGCTTGTTCTTTGTTGACAAGTTAATTGATATGGGGGCGAAAATTATTCTTTGCGATCCGCATAGAGCCACTATCATCGGGCACGACTTTAAATCGCAATTAAAGGCCACCACCATGACCTCGCCAGACATACGCGCCGGAATTTCGTTATTAATAGCGGCTTTGTCTGCTAAAGGAACGTCTACCATTCATAATATTGAACAAATTGACCGTGGTTACGAGCATATTGTAACACGCTTGCAGGCCATTGGCGCCAAAATTGAACGCTTAGATTAAACAATTTATATTATCATAAATAACTAAAAACGTCTGTATTTTCAGGCGTTTTTTTAGTTTAAAGCATTTTTATAAGTTGCTAAGCAACGTTCACGTGCTTCTTTATGATCTACAATGGGTTTAGGGTAGGTTAGTTCCTGATATTCGGGCACCCACTTTTTGATGTATTTATGGTCTTTATCAAATTTTTTAATTTGCGTCGTGGGATTGAAAATTCTAAAATAAGGAGCAGCATCAACACCAGACCCAGCTACCCATTGCCAGTTACCAATATTACTAGCCATCTCATAATCGTGAAGTTTTTCGGCAAAATAAGCTTCGCCCCAACGCCAATCAATTAGTAAATGTTTGCATAGAAAACTACCTACTAACATTCTAACGCGATTGTGCATATAGCCTGTTTTGTTAAGCTCTCGCATTCCAGCATCTACCAAAGGGTATCCTGTTTTGCCATCGCACCAAGCTTTAAACTCGGTTTCGTTATTGCGCCACTCAATACGATCGTATTTTGGTTTAAAGCTTTTGTTTTTCGTATGTGGAAAGTGCCACAAAATCTGCATAAAAAACTCACGCCAGATAAGTTCTTGCCAAAAGATTTCATTGTTTTCGGCAATGGCTTTTTTCACTATTGCTCTAATACTTACTGTTCCAAAACGTAAATGTGGTCCTAAGTGAGATGTAGCATCTTTTGCTGGAAAATTGCGGGTAGCTTCGTAGTTTTGAATAAGCTCTGGCGACACAGTATATGGTTTTATAGTTTGATTAGAGATTGTAAAACCTAGGTCGTTTAAACTGATGTTTGGTAAATGGTTTTCTTTGATTACATGTTTTAGAAGCGGTTTTGTATTATAGGTTTTTAATTGAATGGTTTTAAAATTGGCTTTCCAGGTTTTCATATAAGGTGTATACACCACATAAGGATCACCATCGTTTTTTACTACCTCATTTTTTTCAAAAATTACTTGGTCTTTGTAAGTTTTGAAAGCGATATTCTTATCTTTTAAGAACGTTTCAATATTCTTGTCACGTTTTTTAGCATAAGGTTCGTAATCGTGGTTGGTAAATACGGTGTTAATGGTATAATTTGCCGCCAGTTTTTTAAAAACATCAATAGGCTTTCCTTTGAAAAGCGCCAAACCACTATTATGTTTACCTTCAATATAACTACGCATTTGCTGCAAAGTGTTGAATATGAACGTTACGCGCGCATCGTCTTTAGGTAGTTTGTCCAAGATTTCGGTATCGAAAATAAATATTGGTAGGACAGGTAAACGGTTGTTTAAAGCATGAAATAGGCCAACATTGTCTTCCCATCGTAAATCACGACGAAACCAAAATATGTTTATGGTTTTACGCATTAGGTAATTCGTTTTCTTGTAAAGGTTTGTGTTTTCCTGGGTTTAAATCTAAATGAATGGTTCCTATACGAACGCGAACCAAACGCAAGGTAGGAAAGCCTACTTTGGCCGTCATTTTACGTACTTGCCTAAATTTTCCTTCGGTAAGTGTAATGCTTACCCAAGAAGTAGGGCCATGACGAGAGTCGCGAACATGGCGCTTTTCTATAGGGAAATGATTTGGATTAATATTGGTAGTTACTTGGCAAGGTTTTGTGTGGTATGGCTTTCCGTTAATACTAATGGTAACACCAGTTTTAAGTTGATTTAAAGCGTCTTCTGTAATTACACCATCAACTTGTGACAGATATTCTTTTTCGACTTTGGAGCTATTTATGTAATGACTTGTTTTACCACAAGTTGTTAATAGTAATAAGCCTTCAGAAGTTTCGTCAAGTCTACCAATGGCCATAGTGTTTTCGGGAAACTCACCAAGTTCGCCCAAGAGCTTTTTGTTACGACGTTTATTTTGATTATTAACAAACTGACTTAAATACCCGTAAGGCTTATGTATTTTAAAATGTTGTTCCATCATTTAAATTCACCAAATAAGTCAATGAGCTTTTTTTGCCTATAATTGAATATTTCGTTTAGTTTTGGTTTTACCAATACAGGATGAAAAAGTTGTCCTAGAACCCCAAAAGGAAGTTTATAGTGAACAATATCTTCCATTTCAATACCACCATTAATAGGTTTTATAAAATGTTTATGATGCCATAAGGCATAAGGCCCAAAACGTTGTTCGTCTACAAAATAGGTGTTGTCTTTAACATGAGTGATTTCGGTAACCCATTTTGTTTTAATACCAAAAACCGGTGTTACTATATATTGAATGATTTGTCCAGGAAACATTGCTCTGTCGGCTCCAGACAAAATATCAAAACTCATATAATCTGGTGTAATGGTTTTTAGGTTTGCTGGATTGGATAGAAAAGTCCAAGCTTCTTCAACAGAAATAGGTAATTTCTGAGTGGTATGTAACGTATATACCTTCATTTAATTATTTATAAAAATATATGTGTTTAAAGATGTAGCTAGTAATAACCAAATTAAATAGGGGAGTAGTAAATACCGCATGCGTTTCATATAATCTAGTTGGTATTTTATGTAAAAATATCCTATTACTAGCGTAAGTAAACTTATAATAACGAGCCCTAAAAAAACTAAATGTTGATTAAAAAAAACATAGTTCCAACTAACATTTAAAATAATTTGTATACTAAACAGTATTTTTACAAACTGTGATTGAAAATCTTTAAATAAATACGCCAAATACACGGAGAAACATATCATAATAGTACTCCAAGCTACCCCAAAAACCCATCCTGGAGGTGTCCAAGGCGCTTTGTTTAAATTAAGGTACCATTGCGATTGCGGGCCATTATCCATTAACCAACTACCCAAGGCCAAACAGCCAAAATTGATAACTAAAAATAGTATGATTAATTTGGCCGTTTTCATTATTTTAAATGTTTGGTAATCTTCTTGCTTAAGGGCTTTGTCATTGAGTAAAATACATCAACAAAATGGCCGTTTTCGTCAATAAGATATTTTTGAAAATTCCATTTAACCGATGAGTTTTTTGTGCCATTAAGATCTTTATCTGTTAGCCATTTATAAAGTTCGTGTTGATTATCACCTTTTACATCTATTTTTTCAGTCATTAAAAAGTCAACACCATAATTAGATTGACAGAAATTTTGGATTTGAGTTGCCGAACCCGGTTCCTGACTTCCAAATTGATTGCAAGGTAATCCAATAACAACAAGTTTATCTTGATAGGTTTCGTGAAGTTTTTGTAAGTCTTCGTACTGCGGTGTAAAACCACATTTAGAAGCCGTATTAACAAACAATATGTGTTTGCCTTTAAAATCAGATAAATCTACAGGATCCCCAGAAAGACTATTAATCTCAATATCGTAAATAGATGTTTTAGGCTCTTGAGCTTTGGTTTTACAATTAAAAAGTACCATAAAAGTTAGTATTGGAATGATTGTTCTCATATAAAAGTTAAATATACAATGTTCAACAAAAATAAATAAAAGTTAGACAAAAATATAATCTTTTGCTTTTATTTAAGGGTTCATTAACAATTAAAAGGTCACTTAATTTGTAATTTTAGCCTAATAAAATTTAAAAAACATATTAATACTAACTACAATGAAAAAATTATTACTACTTGTTGCTTTAGTTGCATTTACAATTAATGCCAAAGCACAAATTGAAACACCACAGCCAAGTCCAGCTAGTAAGTTGGAGCAAAAGGTTGGTTTAACAGATGTGACATTAGAATATTCGCGTCCAGGAGTTAGAGGACGAACCATTTTTGGCGACTTAGTGCCATACGGAAAGTTATGGCGAGCTGGTGCCAACAAAAACACTACGGTGACGTTTAGCGACGATGTAACCATCGCAGGTAAAACAGTAAGTGCGGGGTCGTACGCCATCTTTATTACCCCATCTAAAACATCATGGGATGTGTTTTTCTATACTGATACCAACAACTGGGGAACCCCACAAAACTGGGACGAAAGTAAAGTAGCAGCAAAAGCAACGGTAGAGACTCATGAGGTACCATTTAGTGTTGAAACGTTTACCATTGATGTAAACCAAATTACCAACAATGGTGCTGCGTTAGAGTTTATTTGGGAAAAAACCTATACCGCGGTACCATTTTCTGTGCCAACAGGTGAAAAAGTAAGTGCTGCAATAGACCGTGTTATGAATGGTCCTGGTGCAAACGATTATTACGCTGCTGCAGTTTACTATTTAGAAGAAGGTAAAGATATTAACCAGGCCAAGCAATGGATAGACAAAGCTTTATCGTTAGTAGAAACGCCAAGGTTTTGGCAATACAGAAAGCAAGCTTTAATTTATGCCGAAGCTGGCGATAAAAAAGGTGCCATAGAAGCCGCTAAAAAATCGTTAGAGGGCGCCAAAAAAGCAGGAAATGCCGATTATGTTAAAATGAATACAGACTCCTTAAAAGCATGGGGAGGGCTGTAATTCGTCTTAAATAAAAAACAAAAAAGCGCGACCAAATGGGTCGCGCTTTTTTGTTTTAATAAAACAGACAAAACGTTGTGGGGTTAGTTGTTGTTAAAAAACGCCGTTTTTTGAAATACGGCTGCTAAGACCATAACCAGTATGCAGCCAAATAAGTTTAGCCATAAATAGGGCATCCAGTCTAACCACCAGCCTATAATAACAACAATTTGTGTGATAATAGCGGCTGTAAAAACAGCATTTCCACGAATTTGCTTAAAGAAAAAGGCCAGCAAGAAAATGCCCAATACGTTGCCGTAAAAAATAGACCCTATAATATTTACCAACTGAATTAAATTATCGGCCAAATAAGCCACACAGGCCACAATAATGGCAAGAACACCCCAGCTTAAGGTAAACCATTTGGTGGCTTTAACATAGTGGTTTTCAGTTTTGTTTTGTGCAAAATTACGCTTGTATAAATCTAGAGCAGTGGTCGATGCCAAGGCGTTAAGCTCGCTAGCGGTACTAGACATTGCCGCGCTTAAAATTACGGCTAGCAATAAGCCTATAAGGCCACGTGGCAGATTGTTCAGAATAAAATGAATAAAAACATAATCCTTATCGTTGGTCTCTACATCTAGGGCGTTTTCTTGGGCGGCTTTTTCAATAAGAAGCTTGGCTGCTTCACGATTGGCTTCAGATTTGGTGTTGAGCTGTTTAATGGCTTCTGCAAATTGTGGGTTGTTTGTAGAAACGTAGCCGTTAATTGCCGTTTGCTTTTCATTGAAAATAGCCGTTTGGGCATTTTCTAGAGCGGTGTATTCCTGAGCGTAACCAGAATTAGAAATGGCTTGCTGCGCTGCAGGATTAAAGTTAATGGGGGCGTGGTTAAATTGGTAAAACACAAACACCATAACCCCAACCAAAAGGATAAAAAACTGCATGGGCACTTTTAACAGACCATTAAAAATTAAGCCCATTTGCATTTCCTTTACCGATTTCCCTGAAAGATAGCGCTGTACTTGGCTTTGGTCGGTGCCAAAATAAGAAAGCGCTAGGAAGGTTCCGCCAATTAAACCGCTCCAAAGGGTGTAACGGTTTTCCAGGTTAAACGAAAAATCCAAAACATCCATTTTACCACTGGCCCCAGCAATATCCAAAGCTTTACTAAAGGTGATATTTTCTGGGAGGTAGCTTAAAATTAAAAAGAAGGCAATAAACATGCCCGTAAAAATAACTGCCATTTGATGCTTTTGGGTCATGCTTACGGCTTTGGTGCCGCCAGAAACGGTATAAATAATAACCAAAACGCCAATAATAATGTTAAGTGTGGTAAGGTTCCAACCCAAAACAGCTGAAAGGATAATAGCCGGTGCATAAATGGTAATTCCAGCGGCCAAGCCCCGCTGTATAAGAAACAGAATGGCCGTAAGACTGCGTGTTTTTAAGTCGAAGCGATTTTCTAAAAACTCGTAAGCGGTATAAACTTTTAAACGGTGGTACAACGGAATAAAGACCATGCAAATGATAATCATGGCCAGGGGTACTCCAAAATAAAATTGAACAAAGCCCATGCCGTCGTGAAAGGCCTGTCCCGGAGTAGATAAAAATGTGATGGCGCTAGCTTGGGTAGCCATGACAGACAAGCCTATGGTCCACCATTTCGAGCTGTTCCCACCACGAACATAATCTTGAACGTTTTTACTGCCTCTAGTTTTCCAGGTGCCGTACCCAACAATGGTAAGCAATGTTCCTGCCAATACAATCCAATCGAGTAGTTCCATATTAAAAGGCTTGCATGATTAGGTAAAACACAATAATGTAAACGGTATTGGCTACTAAAACCAAGGTGTATAGGTTAGACCATTTTTGTTTGGGTTGTTGTGCCATAGTTAGTCGTTTAAGGTTTGGTCTTTGTTAATGTTGCTTTTTCCTAAAGAGAGCATGTTGGCAAACAATCTATAGGTTCCAGAAACCCCTGCAGGAAATGCCCTAAAAAAGCTCAGGCCGGTATAGATGTAATGTCCTTTGCCATATTTGGCAACCAACAGGCTTCCTTTTTTTACCGATTCACCCTGATCTTTCATAGCGAGAATGGGGGTAAAGTGGCGGTCCCATTTGTTAGGGAAATATAGGCCTCGTTCTTGCGTCCAGCCTTCAAAATCCTTTTGGGTAATGTGGTTGGGGAAGTTTAAAATGGCGTGTTTGGGTTCTAAAAAAGAAACTTTAGCGTGTTCATCGGTTACGCGGTCGCGGGAAAGCTCTAAGGGGTATGGCGCCAAAGTGTTTGTTTTTAAGGCATGACTGGTGTTGTATTGCACAATCATGTTACCACCTTGCTTTACAAAATTGAATAAGGTTTGTTGTTTAAACTTTAAGGCCTCTACGGTATTGTAAGCGCGAATACCAATTACAACAGCATCAAAACGCGCTAGGGTTTCAGTCGAAATGTCTTCTGGAGCAAGGATGGCTACGTTATATCCAAGTTGTTTAAGGCTTTCCGGAACCACATCGCCAGCGCCTTCAATATAGGCGATGTTGTCGCCTATTTTTTTAATATCTACACGAACCACTTTGCTTTCGCTGGGCAATAAGACCGTTTGAAACGGAATGTGGTCGTAATCAATTTCTACAAGCTCTTTGGTGTATAAGGTTTCGTTAATGTTTACTACGGGGCTAATAAACCCTTCGCTTTGGTGCTCTGGAGGGGTGATTGTAAAGTGCAGTGTTTGCTGTTCGCCTTTGCGAGCAAGGCTTAGCTTTTGTGTTTTGGGCGATACATCCCAGCCCTCAGGATGTGCGATATGAATTTGGCCTTCAAGATGGTCCTTCCCAGCTTTAACAGTAACCGAAATATCTTGCTGATTGGCATTGTTGAAAATAATAACCTTTTCGGTAATCTTTGCCGAGGCTGCCGGTACAATTTCAAAAGGCTTGTAAACTTCGCCCTTTACGGGGTCGTTGTATTTGTAGATGACCGGTTTTGTAAAGGCTATGGGCGTGCCCTCGATGGTTAGGTTAAACGTTACATTAAACACCCGTGGCGTTTCTGGTAGGCCTATTTTGTTCATATCTTCTACATGATACATGCCCAGACTTCCCTTTTGGGTAAGCCAATAGGGGGTGGTTGGCGCCTGGTTTTGGGGAATGCTTAGGGTGTCGTTAAACCCAAAAGCAGTGTTGTGTTGCAAGGCCATGTTTTTGGTAACTTGATGGTTTGGGGTTTGGTAGCTAATCAATTCAATTTTAGCATGGCTTCTGTTAATGGTTTCCAATTGCAGGTCGATGGTTTCTCCTGCTGTGGCTAGATTGGTACTGGCTACGGCTTCTAGATACAGTCCAGAACAGGCTGCAATAATATGTTTTATTTCTTTGGTTTTAAGTTGTTTCCAATGGTCGTCTTCCAGATTTTGGATTAGCCTATAGGCTTCCATAAGTTTAGGAACAGAGGCCGATGGATTTGTAAAGTTGAAGTTGGTTTCAACATCTTTTAAAAGGCTACCAATGGCCTGACCACCTTTTACGCGATTCCAGGAGGTGTCTATGCCTTCAAAAACGGCATTGGTTGTTGGTTTGTCGCCTTTTACTAGCTCGATGTACTCCATTTGTGTGCCTCGTGTACCAGTGTTTCCAAACCCTTGAGATTTATGCTGGCTGCGGCTTAAGGAAGCAATCTCAGAGTTGCTCAATCCCAATACAGGGTAGTAGGTGCCTATGTCTATGGCGAGCATGTTGGATTTATCGGCCTGATTAAATTTTTCTTCACTGCCATAAAACCACCAAGAGGTGTTAAAAAAGGCACGTTTGGGCTGCCATGGCGCTGCAATCTTTAAATGTTCGGGGTATTTTTCGGGCTTGTTGGCCATTTCAAAAGCCTCTAAGCTTAACATGGCCGAAGCCGTGTGATGCCCATGTGTTTTTCCTGGGCTTCGATGATCAAAACGGTTAATAATAATATCGGGCTTAAATTGTCTAATGGCCAGAACCACATCACTTAACACTTCATTTTTATTCCAAATGTCTAGGGTTTCGTCTGGGTGTTTGGAGTAGCCAAAGTCGTTTGCCCGAGTAAACCGTTGTTCGCCTCCGTCAATATGTCTGGCGGTAAGCAATTCTTGGGTTCTAATAACTCCGAGAATTTCACGAATTTCTGGGCCAATAAGGTTTTGGCCGCCATCGCCACGCGTTAAGGACAGGTATCCGGTTCTTGCATGCACCTGATTAGAAAAATAGGAGATAAGACGGGTGTTCTCGTCATCGGGATGGGCGGCAACATACAATACCGAGCCTAGAAAATTAAGCCTTTTAATGCTTTGGTAAATCTCTGAAGCATTGGGTTTTTTTGGGGCTTGGGCTGTGACTTTAAGAATTGAAAAAGCAAAAATTAAGGAGAATAGCCGTAACGTTTTAATCATGGTTAGTGTTTTTCAGTGTTAAATATATAAAGAAAACCAGCGCTTAGGCTGGTTTTAAAATTTCTTTAACTCATGGTGTGGGACTTAATGGGGATAAGAGGTGTTTAGAGCCACCTTTTTTTTCTGAAATAATAAAGCATGCCTATAAAAATAACGATCATCAATCCCCATACAATATAATAGGCGTTTTTGTAATGAAGCTCTGGCATGTGGTCGAAATTCATGCCGTAAATGCCGGCAATAAAAGTAAGCGGAATAAAAATTGTGGCGATAATGGTTAAGACTTTCATGACTTCGTTCATGCGGTTGCTAATGTTGGTCATGTACAAGTCCATTAAACTCCAAATCATTTCCCGGTAAATGTCTATGGTGTCTGATAATTGAATGATGTGGTCGTAGATGTCGCTGTAAAACTGTAAGGTTTTTTCATGTACAAACTTGGTGTTGCTTTTTTCTATTCGGTTAATAATTTCGCGAAGCGGAAAAATAGCACGGCGTACTTTTAAAAGTTCTTTTTTTAGGTTAAGAACCTGTTGGCTCATCTTATCGGTGGTGGTACCTTCAAAAAGCACATCTTCAATATCTTCAATTTTGTTGCCGAGGGTTTCTGAAACGATGTAGTAATGGTCTACAATGGCATCGATTAGTGCATAAAGCAAATAGTCTGACCCCAGCCCTCTTATGCGTCCTTTACCATTGCGAATGCGTTCCCTAACGGTATCGAACACATCGCCTTCGGCTTCTTGAAAGGTCAGCACGTAATTGCTACCCATAACCAAGCTAACTTGTTCTATGGAGATGTCCTCATTGGCATTGTAGTAGAGCATTTTTAACGAAATGAAGATGTAGTCGTCGTATTCGTCAATTTTTGGGCGTTGGGAGGTGTTTACAATATCCTCTAGCACCAAGGGGTGCAGATCGTAATGCTGGCCTATTTTTTCGATGTCCGCGATGTGGTTTAAGCCATTGAGGTTTATCCAGGTAATGGTATTAGAGGACTTAAACTTAAAAGCTTCTTCTACATTGTTAAGTTCTACCTCTACAACTTGTTGGGGGTTGTAGTCGAAAGATTCTATAAAGAGCTTTTCAGAAACTTTATCGCCGGTATATACAATAGCCCCGGGGACCTGGCCAACATGCTTTTTGTATTTAGAGGTTCTTTTTTTTGCCATAAGAACATAAAAATAAACAAATTTTATAAAGCATCGTGGCCGTCGTCGTGGTTATTCTCCATGGCGTCTTTTTTTAATAGGGTAACGGGTTTTTGCAGGATGAGGTTGTTGGGGTAGGTAACCAGATCGCCGTCATCTAAACGTAAATGCAACTGAAAGGCCCCAATATCTTCTATAATAGCTTTTATGGGAAAATCTTTGTCGTGAATTTCAATTTTATCGCCAACCTTATAAGGGAAATTAAAAAACATGATAATGCCAGAGGTAATGTTGCTTAAAATAGACCATATAGCAAACAGGCCAATCCCGATAACCGCAAAAACAGATGAGAATACTAACGCCAGATCTTTAAACTCTACCCCCAGAATAAGGGTTTCCACCAAAGTGGCAATAAGAACTAAGGTTACAGTTACGTAGCGGTTTATTAATTGAATACGGGCTTCGTTAATCCCGCTTTTTTTGCCAATTTTCGTTATTGCAAGCGTGGCCATAAACCTAATGATAACCAAAATGCCAATTAGAATAACCGATTGAATTAGTTCTGTTTTATAGGTTTCGAAAAACATAATTGCGAGGATAAAGATTGTAAAACAAAGATAGCTTACAAAATGGATTAGTGTTGGTTTAATCTAAATTATTTAGGGTACTATAAACCAAATCTGTTGGTAGTCCTACAACATTAAAATACGACCCTTCTATGCGGGTAATGCCTATAAGGCCTATCCATTCCTGTATGCCGTAAGCCCCTGCCTTATCAAAGGGTTTATAGGTTTTTATGTAATGTTCTATTTCTTCCCGGCTGAGCTCTTTAAACGTTACCTTAGAAATGGAGTTTACTGTTTTTTGATATGCCTTTCTGGTAAAGCATACCGAGGTGATAACCTCGTGCGTGCTGCCGCTTAGCGCACTTAGCATAAAAAAGGCTTCAGTTTCAGAAGTAGGCTTTCCTAGGGCTTTGTTATTGTGCCATACAATGGTATCGCTAGTTATTAGGAGGTCGTTGGCGTTAAGCTCGCTTTTAAACGGTAATGCTTTTAGTTGTGCCAGATAATCGCTAATTTCAAAATGGCGTAGTCTAGAAGGATATTCCTCTTTTATGGGTTTTACCTTAATCTCGAACTGCAATCCCAAATCTTTAAAAAACTGTTGCCTTCTGGGAGAACCAGAGGCTAGAATGATATGATAGTCTTTTAATTTGTCGTTTAGTAGCATTACTTTAAAAGGATAAAGCGGTATAATAGCATAGATAAGATACCGAAAAACATGACTAATTTAAGCAAATTGGCAATTAAATGGAGTTGTTTTTTGGTTTCAGCCGAAAATAACTTAATAGCCACAAAAATTAAGGGGCCTATAATGCCGACTAAAAAATAGATAACGGCCAATGTTTGGTGGTATAAATAGGTAGCCGTATAGTAAAGTATGGATGCAATGGGCAGTAACGATAATACAAAAGCTATTTTTATAGCACGATCACGCCCAATGGCAATGGGTAGGGTGTTCATGCCGGCTTTGTAATCGCCGTCAATGTCTTCAATGTCCTTAACCATTTCCCTTAAAAAATTAATAAAGAAGGCAAACATGGCATAGTCTAAAATAATTTTAAAGAAGGTCGATTGGGTTTCTTGGTTGTGTGGGGTAACAGCTGGAAGCAGATCGAAAATACCAACAATAACTATACTTAAGGCTACCAATAAAGAAATTATGACATTTCCCGCTAAAAGCACCTGTTTTAAATAGCTGGCATAAAAATACAAGGACGCCGAAACGAAGACAAACAACCCAAAAAAGACGTCTTTACCTACCGATGTTGCAACATAATACCCTAAAAGCACACCCAGAATATTGAAGGCAAAAAACAGGTTGTAAGCTAATTTTTCTGAAACAGATTTTCCAATTAAAACACCATGGGGTTTGTTAACCAAATCGGTTTCAACATCGTAAATGTCGTTAATAATATTTCCTGCTGCAGCTAGGCCTACCGAGGCCAATACCAAAAGGGTGAATTGCAGGCCGTTTAAAGCGGTTGCAACCCCAAAAGGTTCTAAAAGCGCATATTTTACCAAAATTTGAGCCAAGGCAATCATGCCCAGGTTTTTCCAACGGATGAGGTTTAAAATATTCATGTGCAGGCGTTAGTCGTATTTCGCATCAAAATTACCATTCCATTTTTCCTGTACTTTAAGCACCTGTTCTATAACATCGCGAACGGCACCTTCGCCCCCTTTTTTGTGCGATACGTATTTAGAAATTCCTTTAATTTCCGGAACGGCATCTTGTGGGCAACACGGCAGGCCTACCATGGTCATGACAGGCAAATCGGGGATGTCGTCGCCCATATACAGTACATTTTCTGCTTTAATGTTGTAAATGTCTAAATATTCGTCCAGTTGTTCAATTTTATTGTGAGCACCTAGGTAAATATCTGTTACACCCAAACCGCGTAATCTTTTGCGAACGCCCTCGTTGGTTCCGCCAGAAATGATACAAACATTAAAACCTGCTTGCAAGGCCGTTTTTAGAGCAAACCCATCTTTAATGTTCATGGTGCGAAGCATTTCGCCTGTTGTGGTAATGGTAATGGTGCCATTGGTTAAAACACCATCAACATCAAAAATAAAGGTGGTAATATGCTCTAGGTATTCTTTGTAGCTTTTATTTTCCATGTGTTTTTTTTATTGAAGCTGTTAACAGCTGGTATAGGGTTTTGTGGTTGGGGTTTTCTAATAGTTTTAGGTGACGTTTTATGGTCTTTTTGTCGTTTCTTACAGCCGGGCCGGTTTGCGCCATGTAGGGCGAGACGGTTTGTACTTTTTTGGCAGTTTCCATGATTAAGGGTTTTAAAATATCGAAATCGATGTTTTTTGCATCGCTTATCTCATGGGCAATACGGTACAATTGGTTGGTGAAATTATTTACGAACACAGCCGATAGATGTAGGGTCTGGCGCTGTTCGGTATTAACTCTATACCATTTGCTTCCTATGGCTTCGGCAAGGGTTTTTAAGGTGCCAATGTCTGCTTTGTCTAAGGTTTCTATGCAAATAGGAACGTTGGAAAAATCTACAGGGGCTTCCTTGGAAAAGGTCTGTAGCGGATAAAAAACCCCGCGTTTCAGTTTCTTGTCCAATTCATGAATGCCCACACTGCCAGAGGTGTGTATTACCAAACGGTCATTAAAAGGTAGGGCTGCCGATAAAGCACCAATAGCATCGTCGTTAATGGCCATAAGGTAAACATCGGCAATTTGCAAGTCCTCTATAGCGTTGGTGATGACCACCTCGTTTTTATAGGTGCTTATTTTAGATAAGTCGCGATTGTACCATTGCTTTACCGTTAGGTGGTCGCTGTGTTTAAAAGCGTTATATAAATGCGTGGCTACATTGCCAGCGCCAATAAGACAAATTGAAATCATGCCGCTAAAATAAGGATATTTAAATATATACTTTGTGGCGTTTAAGGGTTAATTCGCCATTTTTTTCTAATTGCTTAACCGTTCTAATAACCGTTTCAACACGTAGTCCGGTAAGGTCGGAAATTTGTTGGCGGGTAAGGTTAACTTCGTAAAGCCCGCTGGTATTGCTTGATGTTTTTAGGTGATTTAAAAGCGTTAATACCCGATGTTCTGGTGGGTGAATGGAAACTTCTTGTATAATTTTTGCTTTGTAAAGCATGCGGTTACATAGCATTTGGGTAAACTTTAAGTGAATGTCTGGATGCTGTTTTAAAAGTGTTAAGAAGGTGTCTTTAGGGAGCACATACACTTTAGCATCTGAAAGACACATGGCACTGGCCGGGTAGTTAAAATCGCCAAATAACGGGGGTTCGCCAAAAGATTGGGTGTCTTCAAAAAAACCTTGAATAAACTCTTTGCCGTCTTCGGTAAGGTTAAACATTTTTATACTTCCCGTTTTTATTTGATAATAAAACTTAGGGGTTTCGTTTTCATTAAAGAGCACACGGTCCTTAGAGAAGGTTTTTAACGTAGCTTGGTGTTTTTCTAAAAGCGGTTCGGGTATCATAGCCTTATGATTTGAATCATAAAATAACAAAGATAGGCTATAGATATTTGTAGCACTAAAACAAAAAGATAAAAACATGGAACTTTACAACAAGCTGTATACCGATTTTCGCCAGAATTATACCATGAACATTGCCCTAACCATAATTTTACAAAGCTGCATAGGTTCTATAGCAGCCATGTATATTTTAATGAATAGCACGCAGGAGTCTTTCCAAATTGTACAATTAAGTTTGTGTGTTATTGTATCGATGCTCTACAATGCCACTATTTTTGCCCAATTAAAAACCAAAACAGTATTCAATGCCTTAATTCTTTCGTTAGTTGTTAATGTGGCTTTAATAATTGTTAATGTAGCACAGCTGATGTAATTTTGCTATATGAAGACAGACATAACTACCCGAGAGGATGTTAATACTTTGGTGCGTACGTTTTACAAAGCCATTAGAGCACACGAGGTATTGGCTCCTTTTTTTGAAACAGCCATTACAGATTGGGACGAACACATCGAAAAGCTCACTGACTTTTGGGAAGCGAGTTTATTTTTAAAAACAAAGTATTACGGCAATCCGCTGCAAGCACATATAAAGGTCGACAAAACCAACGACCATACCATAACCCAAGAGCACTTTGGACTTTGGTTAAACCTTTGGATAAACACTGTAGATACTTTGTTTAAGGGCGATTATGCCGAAAATGCCAAAGGCAAAGCACGAAAAATGGCCACTTTCATGTACATGAATATTTTTATGGCCAGATCATCATCTTAATAATTTTAACACCTACAACTCGTGCCCAAAACACAAAAAGTGAACAAAAAGCCTTACCTTTGCGCGAGCTAAAAATAAGCCAAGGACTATGTTAAATAAACTTGCCAAAACCCTGTTCTCTACCAAACTTACTGCCGTACTTTTTATTGCTTTTGCAGCTGCAATGGCCATAGGAACATTTATGGACGCAGGACAAGATACGTCGCCAACTGCTTACACCAGAAATATGATTTACAACACCTGGTGGTTCGAGGCCATTATGGTTGTTTTTGTACTTAATTTCTTAGGAAACATAAAAAAATACAGACTTTGGCGCAAGGAAATGTGGGCTACCCTAATCCTGCACTTGTCGTTTATTTTAATTCTTGTTGGTGCCGGAGTTACCCGATACATTGGGTACGAAGGCATGATGGGCATACGGGAAGGCGATACCGAAAACACCTTCCTTTCACGCGAAACCTACATTACCGCCTATATAGATGGCGATTTTGAAATAGATGGCGTGCCACAGCGCTTACCCAGAGAATGGGAAGTAGATTTTTCGCATAGAATGGAAAATACCTTTAAAAGAACAGCCGTTTATAACGGGCAAAAGGTGACTTTCGAGTTGGAAAAATTTATTCAAGGCGCCGAAATGGACGTCGTACCATCTAACGACGGCGAAGCATATTTAAAAATTGTTGAAGCAGGCGGCGGCGATCCCCACAATCATTTTTTAAAATCGGGTGAAGTACAGAACATTCACAATGTGTTATTTTCTTTAGATAAACATGTTGATGGCGCGGTTAATATTACCAACAATAATGGCGAATTAACCATAGAATCGCCTTTTGAAGGCGAATATTTAACCATGGCAACCATGGCAAGCGGACAATTGGTAAAAGACTCAGTGCAGCCCTTGGTATTGCGCTCTAGATATGTTATAGGAGACTTGCAAATGGTGTTCCCAAAGCCCGTAGTTACAGGTGAGTTCGATTTGGTTAAAAAATCACAACTGCTTAAGGGCGATGAAGATGGTGTGGTGCTTAGCGTAACCTCTAATGGCGAAACCCAAAAAGTAAATCTGTTAGGTGGGCTAGGGCGTAGCAACCCCTTCGAGCAAGTAAAAATTGCCGGTCTAGATATTGCTGTAAAATACGGCTCTAAAATTCGTGAGCTGCCTTTTAGCGTAAAGCTTAACGACTTTATTGCCGATCGCTATCCAGGAACCGAAAACAGCTACTCGGCTTTTGCCAGTGAAGTAACCGTATTAGACGAGCAGGAAGGTAATTTTAATTACCGCATTTATATGAACCATATTCTAGACCATAGAGGATACCGCTTTTTCCAGGCAGGTTTCGACCCAGACGAAAAAGGGACTAAGCTTTCTGTAAACCACGATTTCTGGGGTACTTGGATAACCTACATTGGCTACTTTTTACTGTATATTGGGTTATTGGCCATTTTGTTTGATAAGAACACTCGCTTTGCCGACCTGAGACGTCAATTGAAAAAAGTAAAGGCTAAAAAAGCCGGACTAAGTGTTATTGTACTGTTGCTATGTTTTCAAGGTATGGCGCAAAGCCAACAAACCAGTCACCTGCATAGCAAGCCTAGTAAAGCGCAAATAGATTCTGTTATTGCGGCCAACATTGCACCCAAGGCACATGCCGATAAATTCGGGCATTTGGTTATTCAGGATATCGATGGGCGTATGATGCCAGTAAATACATTTGCTTCTGAAATGCTGCGCAAGCTAAGCAAACACAATACCTATAACGATCTGGACGCCAACCAAGTGTTTCTTTCCATACACGAAAGCCCAATGCTTTGGTACAATGTGCCACTTATTTATTTAAAACCTCAAAAGGCAGATTCTTTACGTAGCATCATAGGTATTCCTAAAGAACAAAAGTATGCTGCTCTGGTCGATTTCTTTTCAGAGCGAGGCGACTATAAACTAGGGCCGTATCTTAAAGATGCCTATGAGGCACAAGTGCCCAATGCTTTTCAAAAAGAATTTAAAGATGCCGACCAAAAGGTTAACTTGCTGTACAATACCATAGAAGGTTACGCCCTAAGAATTTTTCCTATTCCTAACGACGAGAATAACAAATGGATTGCCTCAATAGAGTACAGACGGGATGGCTTTAACGAGAAAATCTCCGATTCTCTCTACGGCAACTTTGTGAATAGTGGTTTTGGGGCATATTTATTCGCCTTAAACGAAGCCAAAAAGAGCAACGATTTTAAACAGGCCAACGACCTTTTAGAGGCTTTTAAGAAAACACAGCATAAGTTTGGCGGTAACGTCATGCTTTCAGACGAGAAGATAAATACCGAGATTAACTATAATAAATACGATATTTTCCAGAGGTTGTTTAGCTGGTATATGTATGTGGCCACCATTATGTTTGTGGTACTTATTATTCAGATTTTTAATTACAAAAACAAGTACCTCTCGTTGCTGGTAAAAATATTTGCGGGCATTATTGTATTCCTGTTTTTATTGCATACAGTAGGCTTAATAGCCCGTTGGTACATTTCTGGGCATGCCCCTTGGAGTGATGCCTACGAATCCATGATTTACGTGGCTTGGGCAACCATGCTATTCGGGTTGATTTTTGGAAGAAAAAGCAACCTAACCATTGCCGCTACAGCTTTTGTAACATCTATGATTTTAATGATTGCCCACTGGAACTGGATGGATCCTTCAATTGCCAATTTACAACCTGTGTTAGATAGTTATTGGTTAATGATTCACGTTGCGGTTATTGTGGCCAGTTACGGGCCATTTACATTGGGTATGATTTTAGGTTTGGTATCGCTATTCTTAATGATTTTTACCACCAAGAGCAATAAAAAACGCATGTTGGTTAACATTCAGGAATTAACCATTATAAACGAAATGGCACTAACCGTAGGGCTTGCTTTATTAACCATAGGAAACTTTTTAGGCGGCATGTGGGCCAATGAAAGCTGGGGACGTTACTGGGGTTGGGACCCTAAGGAGACCTGGGCCTTAATTAGTATTATGGTGTATGCCTTTGTAATTCATATGCGATTAATTCCTGGATTGCGAAGCAGGTTTGGGTTTAACTTGGCGTCTATTATTGCGTTTGCAAGTATTTTAATGACGTATTTTGGCGTGAACTTTTACCTGGCAGGCTTGCACTCTTATGCTAGTGGTGACCAGATTATAAGTTTGAAATTTATCGGGATTGCCTGTGCTATTGTAGCGGTAATAGGTGTTTTAGCTTATGGCAAATATGTTAAGTTTTATAAAAAATAAGTTGGGTTTACCAATAAGAAATAAAAAAGCCAATCTTTTAAGATTGGCTTTTTTATTAAAGTTTAATGGGTGTTTTGTCTAAATTAAGATCGTCCAACATGTCTTGGGTAAACTTATAATGCCCGCGCCTAGTTACAATTTTAAACCTGTGGTCTTTCATGCGGGTAAGCACATCCAAAAACCGCCATTTCGATTTCAATAATTTAGGCTTTTCAGATTTCAGGCTAATTTCAAAATAATGCTTTCTACCAGATTTTTCAGCAACAATATCTGGTGTAATGGTAATATCGCTACCTTTTTTAAGGTAGGATTTAGGCGCTTCGTAACCCTCTAAATCAGCTTTAATATTACTAAAGCCACGATTTTCCAGATAAGCTAGGGTTTCCTTTAAAAAAAATTCGTTTTCAATTTTGTCTTGTGATATCATGCTATTAAATTAATAAAAAAAAATCACTTCTTGGGTTAATGCACTGTTAAAAAACAAGTTAGGGTTGTTAGGCTGGAGTTTAAGCCGTGCTAACAGTATGTGTTGCTAAAGGTTTCCGTTTAGAGGTTACAAAAAATAGTGTTAATTTGTGCTGCTAATAACTTGTGGTCATGAATACGTTTATAGAGAATTACAACTACCTTTTTGAAGAAGAACTCCTTGACGAAATATTGCAAGTTGGGGTGTTTAAGGAAGTCTCTAAAGATGACCCCATATTGGGCATTGGCGAACATGTGAAGTTTATGCCCCTTATTATATCTGGAGCTATTAAAGTACTTCGTGAAGATGAAGAAGGCGAGGAGCTTTTACTTTACTTTCTTGAGGTTGGCGATACCTGTGCCATGACCTTAACCTGCTGCATGGGGCAAAAGAAAAGTGAGATCATTGCCGTGGCCGAAACCAATTCCAGTATCATGATGATTCCCGTTAAGTTTATGTCGCTGTGGATGGCCAAATACAAAAGCTGGCAAAACTTTATTTTGCAAAGCTATAATAACCGTTTGGTCGAACTTTTAGAAGCGATAGATACCATTGCCTTTTTAAAAATGGACGAGCGCATATACAAATACCTTAAAGACAAAGCTATGGTAAACCACAACGACCTGGTAACGGTAACGCATCAGCAAATAGCAAACGATTTGCACACATCTAGAGTTGTGGTGTCTAGATTGTTAAAATCGCTGGAAAATCAGCATGTTATTGAATTGCAGCGTAATGCAATAAAAGTTTTAAAACTGTAACCATTGTTACGGGGCTCTTAAATAAAGACCTTTACCTTTGCATGGTTAAACGATTGTAACTTTTGGAAGATATTTTAGGATACATAGGTGCCTTGGTGATAGGCTTAGTTTTAGGGCTAATTGGTGGCGGCGGATCCATATTAACGGTACCTCTATTGGTTTATTTGTTAGGATATAGCCCCGTTGTTGCCACGGCGTACTCGCTTTTTGTGGTGGGGTCCTCCTCTTTGGTAGGGGTTGTTCAAAAACATCGTAGAAAGCTTGTCGACTTTAAAACGGGGTTTACCTTTGTGTTTCCTTCTTTTTTGGCAGTTTACCTGTCCAGACGTTTTTTAGTCCCCTTTATTCCAGAGCAAATCTTCACCATTAATTCTTATGTGTTTACTAAGGATATGGTTATTATGGTATTTTTTGCTTTGGTTATGTTTTTGGCTTCCATATCAATGATAAAAAATAAAAAAAATCTGGAGCACAGCATTCAAAAAAAGTCACAGGCGTATTACAAAACGTTTGTTCAAGGGCTCTTTATAGGGGTAGTAACAGGTATAATAGGCGCTGGAGGCGGATTTTTGTACGTGCCAGCTTTAGTGTTATGGGCTGGATTAGACATGAAAAAAGCCGTTGGAACCTCGTTGGTAATCATTGCTTTTAACTCTTTAATTGGGTTTACCGGAGATGTTCAAACCTTAGCAATAGAATGGCAGTTCTTATTAACCTTTTCGGCAATAACCATTGTAGGAATACTGCTGGGCGGCTATTTTTCAAAATACATCTCCAACAAAAAACTAAAGAAAAGCTTTGGGTGGTTTGTGATGGTAATGGCCCTCTATATTTTAATCAAGGAAATCATGGCTTAGCGTATAATGTAACCTAAGTGGCAAACCATATAAAAAAACATTAGTATTTTTGAATAACTAAAATTACAACAATGAAGATAGAACAAATATATACAGGCTGTTTAGCACAAGGTGCCTACTACATAGAAAGCCAGGGCGAAGTGGCAATTATAGACCCCCTGCGTGAAGTGCAGCCTTATTTAGACAAAGCCGCCGAAGATCAAGCCACTATTAAATACATTTTTGAAACCCATTTTCACGCCGATTTTGTTAGTGGACATGTCACTTTATCAAAGAAAACAGGAGCACCAATAGTATATGGTCCTAATGCAAACCCAAGTTTTGATGCCGTAATAGCCAAAGACGGACAAGAATTTAAACTTGGAGATATAACCATAATAGCCTTGCATACACCAGGACACACTATGGAAAGTACAACCTATCTTTTAAAAGATGAAAATGGTAAAGACCATGCTATTTTTAGTGGAGATACGTTATTTTTAGGAGACGTTGGTCGTCCAGATTTGGCCCAAAAAGGTAAAGAGTTAACACAAGAAGATTTAGCAGGCTATCTGTTTGATAGTTTACGTCAAAAAATTATGCCTTTGGCAGACGAGGTTATTGTTTATCCTGCGCATGGTGCCGGATCGGCCTGTGGGAAGAATATGATGAAAGAAACGGTAGACACTTTAGGTAACCAAAAGAAAATGAATTATGCCTTACGTGCCGATATGACTAAAGAAGAATTTATTAAAGAGGTTACCGATGGCTTAGCACCACCACCAGAGTATTTTCCGCTTAATGTTAAAATGAATAAAGAAGGTTACGAAGATATTGATGAGGTGTTAGAGCGTGGCACAAAAGCATTATCACCAAAAGCTTTTGAAGTAGCTGCCAATGAAACAGGCGCAATTGTGTTAGATGTTCGTCATCAAACAGAATTTGTAAAAGGCCATATTCCAAGATCCATTTTTATAGGGATCGATGGTGGGTTTGCCCCCTGGGTTGGTGCTTTAATCGCAGATGTTAAACAACCCATTTTACTGGTCGCCGATGAAGCTCGTGTAGAAGAGACCGTAACGCGCTTATCCCGTGTGGGGTTCGATAATACGCTGGGGTATTTAGAAGGTGGGTTTAACGCTTGGAAAGCCGCAGGCAAAGAAGTAGACCAGTTAGAGTCCATCTCGGCCGAGACATTTAAAAAACGCTTAGAATCTGATGATATTCCGGTATTTGATGTAAGAAAAGACGGGGAGTTTGTATCAGAGCATGTTAAAAACGCCCACCATACACCATTGGATTATATTAATAATTATCTATCGGAATTCCCAGAAAACAAAGACTTTTACGTACATTGTGCTGGCGGATACCGCTCTGTTATAGCGGCGTCTATTCTTAAAAGCAGAGGAATTCATAACTTAGTAGATGTAGCAGGAGGCTTTAAAGCCATTAAGGACGCAGGAATTCCTGTAACCGATTATGTATGCCCTACCACGCTAAAATAATTTAGTGAGGGTATTGATTAATAGCTGAAGAGCGGGATTTCCCGCTCTTTTTTTTGTAACATAGGTTACCAAACAACTCGTCTTTAGGTTGTAATTTTACATTAAAAATAAATTAAAACATGTCATTACTATCAATGTTATTTAGCGCCAAGGCGACCCATAAAAATATTAATGTGTTGCAGCCAGATGCGTTTAAAACACGTATTTTAGAACATAAAAATGTTCAATTGGTTGATGTTAGAACAGCAAAAGAATTTAAGTCTGGACACATAAAAAACGCCAAGAATATCGATTTTTACTCAGGAGGGTTTCCGGCTGAGTTCGAAAAATTAAATAAAACCCAACCCGTTTATGTTTATTGCAGGAGCGGTGTTAGAAGCAGGCAAGCAGCCAATAAGTTGGTGAAAATGGGCTTCTCTGAAATTTACGATTTAAAGGGTGGGTATTTAAGCTGGTAATTATGTTATTATCAAGGTTAAGCAAGCGCTTCATGCGTAGGGATGTTTGCCTTCAGAAGATGGGCGTTTGTTTTTAAAAAAAGTGCAAGTTGTGTAATCGGAAAAATTGAAAAATAATGGTTAACCTTAAAATGTTACTCGTGCTAGTCCTAGTACTTACGGGGTTTAGTTGCAAGGAGAAAACAGAGTCTAAAATAACGCAACAGGCCGAAATGCTAGTGGCAGAGCAAGACCACCCAGGAAAAGCCTTGTTAGAGACCAACTGCTATGTGTGCCATAGCCCAACAGCAACTTTCGAGAATAGGATTGCACCGCCAATGTGGGCCGTAAAGCGACACTATTTAGAAGACGGTATGGGTAAAGCGGCATTTGTTGCAGCCCTTCAGAATTGGATGGAGAATCCCACACCCGAGAATGTGAAAATGCCTGGGGCTGTAGAAAAATTTGGTATCATGCCCAAGATGCCCTTGTCTAAAGAGCACATGGCTCAAATTGCCGATTACCTATATACATTCGATGTAAAACAGCAGGGACATGGCAAACACAAAAAGGCTAAAGCTGCAAAACCTGAAATACAGGGTGAGTCTTACGAAGAAAGGGGTATGGCTTATGCCATGCTTACAAAAGGCCAATTGGGAAAAAACCTTATGGGAACCATAAAAAAAGAAGGAACTTTGCAGGCGGTGTCTTTTTGCAATGAAGTTGCTTACCCCATAACCGACAGCGTGGCTATGGCTCATAAGGTGCAGATTAAACGGGTGTCCAACAAAGCCCGAAACCCCAAAAATAGTGCTAATGCCTATGCTACGGGTTTAATAGAACAGTACACAAAAGACATGGAAGCGCAAAAAACACCCAAAGCGGTTGTGATAGAACAGGATTCAACAGTTAAATTTTACGCTCCCATAACCACAAACACCATGTGCATACAATGCCATGGAACTCCTGGCCAAGATATAAAACCAGAGGTGTATTCCAGAATAAAGCAATTGTACCCCAACGATTTGGCTGTAGGTTATGATGTAGACCAAGTGCGGGGCCTTTGGGAAATTACCATGAAAAAATAAAATTAACGTATGAGCAGTTTTTCAGAAATTATAAATCAAGATCGTCCAGTTTTGGTCGATTTTTATGCCGAATGGTGTGGGCCATGTAAAACGATGGCTCCCATACTTAAGCAAGTAAAAGAAGCTTTGGGCGAATTGGTTGCTGTTATTAAAATAGATGTCGATAAGAACCAAAATTTAGCAGCCAAGTACCAAGTGCGGGGCGTGCCAACACTAATGGTGTATAAAAACGGGCAACAGCTCTGGCGGCAGTCGGGTGTGGTACAAGCTTCAGAGTTAATAACGCTTCTTAAAACCCATACCTAATAATGAAGCACCATTTAAATGCAACGTATTGGGACAATAGGTATAAGGATGAAAAAACAGGATGGGATTTAGGGCGCATTTCTCCACCCTTAAAGCACTACATAGACCAATTAGAAGACAAAACGGTAAAAATACTAATCCCGGGAGCCGGTAATTCCTACGAAGCAGAGTATTTGCACCGTCAAGGTTTTTTAAATGTTTATGTTCTAGACATCTCTAAAACGGCTTTGGCTAATTTTAAAAAGCGCGTGCCAGACTTCCCTGAACACCATTGCCTACACACCGATTTTTTTAATGTTAAGGAGGCTTTCGACCTCATTATAGAGCAAACTTTTTTTTGTGCCCTAACGCCTAGTTTAAGGCCAGCTTATGCTAAAAAAATGGCGCAGCTATTACATCCTTCAGGTAAGTTGGTAGGTGTTTTGTTTGGTGTGCCTTTAAATAGTGATACACCTCCCTTTGGCGGAGAAAAAGCAGCATATTTAGAGTTTTTTAGTAGCTTGTTTTCCATTCGGGTTTTAGAAAAGTGCTACAATTCTGTGCCCGAACGTTTGGACAAGGAACTGTTTATGATACTTTGCCCATTACAACCCCAATAAAATTGTTAATTCCCTTTAATTCGAGACCAAAGGGCGGCCATTAATTGTCGGGCATTCTCTCGATTTCTAGGTTGTTCTGTAAACGTTACTACACCGTTAGGGTGTGTTTCAATTAAAAATCGGAAAACAAAGTCTTGGGAGCTAGGTTCTAAACTCATTAGCCCAAAGCGCAAGTCGTTAAAATACAACTGCCCATTATTTTCGGAAATGGTATACCAACCTTCAGAAATGGCAATCATTCGCTTTACTTTTTCATGGAGAATCAAATCACCCAACAGAGCTGTGTTTTTGGGGTAGGCTGTAAAGGACATGGGCGCCGTGTCGAAAAACGAATAACTTCCAAGGAGATAATGGTCTTTGGTCTCAACATTGGCGTTCCACAAAATGGTGTTTAAGGGGGACGGCCTTGTGTCCATTTTTATATACGTTATGTTTTGATCGGTCAACGCTTTTTCAAATTGAAGGTAAGCAAGCCCTTTTAAAATAACCGTTATAAAAAGATAAGACGAACTTAAAATTAACCCTAAATAGGTGTAAAACCGCCTTTTTTTAGAGGTGCGTTTGTACCACATGGCTATGAGCAAACAGCCCAGAAAAGGAAGCGTGTATAGCGGATCTATCACAAAAATATTCTTATAGGCCAGCCTTAAATCTAATGGCCAGAATAATTGGGTGCCCCATGTGGTATGGGCATCTAAGAGCGGGTGGGTTAAAAATGCCCAAAAAAATAGCCAGGCCCAGTCTTTAACGTGTTTATGAGTTTCGTATTTAGAAACCAACCAGCCAAGGGCAGGAGCAAAAAGGACACAAAAGACAATAGAGTGTGTAAACCCACGATGAATTTCCAAGGCAGTAACGGTATCGGTAACATGCGAAGCCAGCACATCAAGGTCTGGTATAGTTCCAGCAATGGCCCCGTAAAGCATGGCTTTATTGCCTACTTTTTTTCCCATAACAACCTCTCCAACGGCTGCACCTAAAACAATTTGAGTTAACGAGTCCATATAAAAAATAAAGTGCAAATCTAATCATTTAATCGAAAAGAAATCCTCAATACCAGATAGGGTTTTCGTTAAACATATCGTCCTTATAACAGCATTTCGGTTTTAAGGCTTAAAATACCATTATAGCTCTGTGTTTCGAATAGTTGGCTTCAAGAAAACACGTTGTTTCGGGATGTAAATAGCGTTTTAAAATGTGATTCTCTTGGTAACATATGTTACTGACACGGGTTGTCTTGTGCCGTATTTTTGTGGTATAAAATGTAATAACGTATGAAACGCAAAATATACACCATAGCAATAGCCCTTTTTGGTCTTGTTTCAGGACTGCAAGCACAGCAAATTGTGCCTGTTTCTAAGGCCGACGTATTGGGTAAGGTGCAGGAAAGTAATAGAACGCTAAAAATATCTGAAGCGGATTTTAATCAAGCCAAGGCAGATTTTCGTCAGACCAACGCTGTTTTTTTACCAAACATTTCGGTGTCGCATACCGGCATGTCTACCACCAATCCCTTGGCAGCATTTGGAGCAAAAATCAATCAGGAAATTGTGAGTCAGTCAGATTTTAATCCAGCGTTGTTAAACGATCCCGATCAAATTCAAAACTTTACAACAAAGTTTGAAATTCAACAGCCTTTATTAAACTTCGATGGCGTTTACCAACGTAAGGCAGCCAAATTAAAAATGGAGGCCATGGCATTGCAGCAGCTGCGTACCAAGGATTATTTGAGCCTGGAGGTCGAAAAAGCCTATATGCAATTGCAGTTGGCCTATAAAACTGTAGCGGTAGTAGAAACGGCCTTAAAAGCGGCAAAGGCCAATAAGCAATTGGCCGACAACAGCTTTAAGCAAGGCTATCTCCAGAAGGCCGATGTTCTTGCTGTTGAGGTACGTGTTTCTGAAGTAGAAAGCCAATTGCATACAGCAGAAAGTCATGTAAAAAATGCATCGGATTACCTGTCTTTTTTAATGCATGAAGACCAGGAGGTTGTTTATCGCCCCTTAGATAGCCTACAGGTTGAAGTTGTTACCCTTAACCCTAAGGATGTAATTTCAGAAGAACGTTCAGACATTAAGGCCATGGCGCTATCGGCCGATGCTTATAAGACCATGCTTAAAGCCGAGAAAATGAATTTTTTACCACGCTTGAACGCCTTTGGAAGCTATGAATTGTACGACGACCAGATGTTTCAGGGGCATGCTAACGGCTATGTTTTTGGCGCCCAATTAAGCTGGAATATTCTTAATGGAGGCAAACGTTTTGGGAAAATCCAAAAAGGGCAATCGACTTACGATAAATCCAAATTCCAATACGAACAATATAAATCCAAAAGCGATATGGAGCTTAATAAAGCATGGCGAGCGCTAAACGATACCGAAAAGAAATTGAATTTAACGGCATTGGCTTTAAAACAGTCTAAAGAGTCTCTTAGAATTAGAACAAATCGTTTTGGAGAAGGCCTAGAAAAAACATCCGATTTGTTAATGGCCGAAACCCAATACGCACAAAAACAACTAGAATATTATCAAACCATTTATCAATATAACTACGCACAAGCCTACGTGCAGTTTTTAACACAATAAAAATTATGAAAACATTACATAAACTCTCTTTTTTAGCCTTGTTGTTGGTGGCTTTTGGCTGTAAGGACGATGCGGTGAAACCTGCTTCAGAAAATCTAAATGCCCCAATACCCGTAGAAGTAGCTACCGTTGCGGTTAACGGCAATGCCTCAAAACTGCAGGTTAGTGGTAAGGTTCAGGCGGTAAACAGTGCCGATCTAAGCACCAGAATAATGGGGTATGTAGACCGCGTGTATGTTAACGTTGGCGATAAAGTTAAGCAGGGTCAGTTGTTAATAGCCATAAACAATGCCGATTTGCAAGCGAAATTAGCCCAAGTAAACGCAAGCATTGCCGAGGCTACAGTTGCTTTCGATAATGCAAAAAAAGACTACCAACGTTTTCAAAATCTGTTTGCAGAAAGTAGTGCTACCCAAAAGGAATTGGATGATATGAAAGCCCATTTTCAAATGGTCCAAGCCAGGTTAACGGCTGCAAAACAAATGCGAAACGAAGTGCAAGCGCAATTTACCTATGCTAAAATAACCGCACCTTTTAATGGGGTAGTCACTCATAAAAGCGTTAAGCAAGGCGATATGGCCAATCCGGGAATGCCTTTAATTTCTGTAGAAGGTCCTAAGCAACTTGAGGTGGTGGCCATGGTACCAGAAAGCGAAATAGCCCAAGTAAAAAACAATACCGAAGTTACTGTATTGGTAGCTTCAATAAACAAAGCTGTAAGTGGGCTGGTAACCGAGGTGAGTACTTCGGCCAAACATACAGGAGGGCAGTACCTTGTGAAAGTTACCATAAAGGAAGCGGATGATAGCCTGCGTTCGGGCATGTTCGCAACAGTCGAATTCCCTGTTGAAAGCACAACCAAAGCACAAGACCGTGTTTTAATTCCTGTGTCGGCCTTGGTAGAACGCGGACAGTTAAAAGGTGTGTATACCATAAGCCATAACAACACGGCCATTTTACGTTGGTTGCGTTTGGGTAAAACCTATGGCAATGCGGTTGAGGTTCTGTCGGGGCTGTCTGCAAATGAGCAATATATAGTGTCTCATCAGGGCAAGCTTCAAAACGGAACAAAAGTAGAAGTTCGATAATTAAAAAGAATAACTGTGCTAACAGGCATTTGCTCAATAGCACAGCAAAAACATAAAGTAACATGAAAGAAGGATTAGCAGGAAAAATAGCCAAAGGCTTCATCGATAGTAAGCTTACCGTATTGTTGATGATTGTGTTTATGGTTATTGGGGTGTATAGTTCGTTTTTAATACCCCGAGAAGAAGAGCCCCAAATAGATGTCCCTATGGCCGATGTTTTTGTGGGATATCCAGGAGCCAGCCCAGCCGAGATCGAATCTCGTGTAATCGCCCCTCTAGAAAAGATTATTTCTAACATAAAAGGGGTGGAGTATGTGTATTCTACATCTATGGAAGAGCAGGGCATGGTCATTGTTCAGTTTCTTGTAGGTGAAGATATAGAGCGCTCTTATGTGCAGCTGTACAATGAAATTGCCAAGCATATGGATGCCATGCCGCAAGGGGTAACCATGCCATTAATAAAAACACGGGCTATAGACGATGTGCCCATGCTTGGGTTAACCCTATGGAGCGAAAGCTACGACGACTACAGGTTGAAACAGGTGGCGCAAGAAGTGCGCAACGACATCGAGAAGATTAACGATGTGGCCATCACCAAAACCATAGGAGGACGCGATAGGGAGCTGCGTATTGTTTTAGATAAAAATAAAATGGCAGAAGCCGGGGTCGATTTTCTTTCGGTAGCAAATATGATAAAAGCCAGCAACCAAAAAATGGGCTCGGGGGCTTTTAATCAGGCCGACGAGCAATTTATTGTAGCCACTGGCGATTTCTTAAAAACAGTATCCGATGTAGAGCGCTTGGTTGTGGGTGTTGTAAAAGACCAGCCTGTATATTTGCGACAAATAGCCGCCGTAATTGATGGGCCAGAAGTGCCGGTAGATTACGTAAGTCTAGGGTTTGGCCAAGCAAGCGATAACATAGCAACTTATAAAGCCGAATATCCTGCGGTAACCATTTCTGTAGCCAAACGAAAAGGCGCCGATGCCATGAAGGTTGCCGATGTTGTTATGGCCAAGATAGACCACCTAAAGCAACAGCTGTTGCCTGAGGACATTCACATTGAAACAACAAGAAATTACGGCGAGACAGCTTCTCAAAAAGTGTCTGAGCTATTAATGCACCTTATAGGAGCCATTATAGCTGTAACCATTGTGGTTATGCTAGCCATGGGATGGCGCGGAGGCCTGGTTGTATTTTTGTCTGTGCCTATTACATTCGCCTTAACATTGTTGAGCTATTATTTATTGGATTATACCTTAAACCGCATCACCTTGTTTGCGTTGGTGTTTGTAACCGGTATTGTTGTAGACGACTCCATTATTATTGCAGAGAACATGCATAGGCATTTTAAAATGAAACGCTTGCCCTTTAAACAAGCAGCGCTTTATGCCATTAACGAAGTAGGGAACCCTACCATATTGGCCACATTTACCGTAATTGCATCGGTATTGCCAATGGCTTTTGTATCGGGTTTAATGGGGCCTTATATGAGCCCTATGCCAATAGGAGCTTCTATAGCCATGCTGTTATCGCTTTTTGTGGCATTGACCATAACACCTTATTTGGGATACTTGTTTTTGCGTGAAAAGGAAAAGAAAAACCAAGATGAGGTGGCAGAAAAAACCATTTCCGATACCCTAATCTATAAAGTATACGAAAAGTTTGAAAAACCACTGATTGAAAACAAAACCAAGCGTTGGGTGTTTTTAGGAATAACTACAGCCTTATTATTGGCCTCGGTAGGGATGTTTTTTACAAAATCGGTGGCGGTAAAGATGTTGCCTTTTGATAATAAGAATGAATTTCAAGTAGTTATTGATATGCCCGAAGGAACAACCTTAGAGCGTACAGCGGTAGTGGCTAAAGAAATAGGGCAGTACCTGTCTACCCGCCATGAAGTTGTTAACTATCAAAGCTACGTAGGTACATCGGCGCCTATAACGTTTAATGGCTTGGTACGCCATTACGATTTGCGAGGCGGAAGCCACATGGCAGACATACAGGTGAACCTAACCGATAAACACGACCGAAGCGCGCAAAGCCACGATATCGTAAAGCTTATGCGTCCAGACATTCAACAAATTGCTTCAAAATACGGTGCCAATGTAAAACTGGTTGAAGTACCTCCGGGACCTCCTGTTTTATCTACCATTGTAGCCGAAATTTATGGCCCAGATTACGAGAAGCAAATAGCAGTTGCCGATTCTGTAAAAACCATCTTGAGCCAAACCACCGATGTGGTGGATATCGACTGGATGGTCGAGGCAGACCAACCAAAGTACGAGCTTATTATAGACAAGGAAAAGGCCATGTTGTATGGTGTTGCTCCCCAACAAATTGTACATACCATGCATACAGCCCTGGCCAATAAGCCTATCTCTGCTTTGTACGATGAAACAGCGGTTAACCAAGTAGGGTTAGTATTGGCTTTAGATGAACAAGAAAAATCGACCATAGCGGCTATATCACAGCTTAAAATAGCGTCTAAATTAGGACAAATGATCCCTATTTCCGACTTGGTAGAGGTGCGCAAAACAACCAAGGCTAAAAGCATTTACCGTAAAAACCAAAAGCGGGTGGTTTACGTGCTTGCTGATATGGCAGGGGAGTTGGAAAGCCCGGTTTACGCTATTCTTGGTATGACCGATAAGCTTCAGGACATACAGCTGCCTAATGGGTACAGCATGGATGAACTTTATATAAAGCAACCCGAGCATGAAGATAATTTTACGGTAAAATGGGATGGCGAATGGCAAATAACCCTAGAGGTGTTTAGGGATTTGGGGCTCGCTTTTCTTGGGGTAATTATTATTATTTACATCCTTATTGTAGGTTGGTTTCAAAACTTTAAGGCTCCTGTGGTTATGATGGTTGCCATACCGCTTTCTATGGTGGGTATTGTTTTGGGACATTGGTTGTTGGGTGCCTTTTTTACCGCAACGTCTTTTATTGGTATGATTGCTTTAGCCGGTATTATGGTAAGAAACTCGGTGCTGTTAATAGACTTTGTTAACCTAAGGTTGGCAGACGGTGTGCCATTAAAACAAGCGGTAGTCGAAGCTGGAGCCGTAAGAACAACGCCTATTTTACTAACTGCGGGAACAGTGGTTATTGGGGCTTTTGTCATCTTGTTCGATCCAATTTTTCAAGGGTTGGCCATCTCTTTAATGGGCGGAACTATTGTATCTACCGTATTAACCTTATTAGTTGTGCCTTTAGTGTATTATATGATAGAACGTAAAAACCATAAGTAAAATGAAATTAGTAATTATAACACTGGTTGATGAATATAAAGAGTCTGTTTATAAGTTATTTAAACAGTCTAATATTAACGATTTTAACGAGTCTGACATTGCTGGGTTTAAGCTAGGAGGATCTTCCAATTTAGGAAGCAACTGGTTTGCTGGACAGAAGTTTGGTACAGATTCAGAATTGTTTTTCTTTTTTGCAGAACAGCAAAACATCGATTTACTTTTTAAAAACCTTAAAGCGTTTAACGCAACAATAGAAGAAGAAAATGCTATTAGAGCTGTTGTTGTTCCTGTTGAGCAATTTATTTAAACTAAAATAATTAATTATGATGAATAGATATATTAGAGTAATAGCCGGAACATTTGTTATTATAAGTGTTTTATTGGGAATGTATGTCAATGAAAATTGGCTGTGGTTTACCTTGTTTGTTGGTGCCAATCTTTTACAATCAGGTATTACAAAATGGTGCTTAATGGAAGATATCCTTCAGAAATTAGGCGTTAAGAAGGACTGTAATTAAACTTCAATTTTCCATAATCTATTTTTAGCTGTATTTTTGCTTAAAAAATAGATTATGGAAATTATTTATGAGCCTTGGCCTTGGTATATATCGGGCTTTTTAATTGCCGTTACAATGCTTTTATTACTATTGTTAGGCAAAAAATTTGGCATGTCGTCTAACCTAAGAACTATGTGTGCCATAAGTGGCGGTAATAAGTTTAGCCATTTTTTCACATATAATTGGCGCAACGATTTGTGGAACTTAATTGTTGTTTTTGGCGCTGTTATAGGGGGCTTTTTAGCATCACATTATTTGTCTCTTGAAAATGATATGCCTCAAATAAGTACGCACACCTTAGAAGCTTTAAATAATCTTGGAATAGCTTCAGAAAATCACTATTTACCCGTAGAATTATTCTCTTTTGAAACTTTAAATGTAAAAACTTTAGCTATACTTATTGTAGGAGGCTTTTTAGTGGGCTTTGGAGCTCGTTATGCCGGTGGTTGTACCTCGGGGCATGCTATTTCTGGTTTAAGTAATTTACAACTCCCTTCTTTAATTGCTGTAATTGGCTTTTTTATAGGTGGCCTAATTATGGTGCATTTAATTTTCCCTTTAATTTTTTAAGATGAAACAGATTGTATATTTATTAGTTGGTGTGGTGTTTGGTATTATCATGTATAAGTCTGAAGCGGCTTCATGGTTTCGTATTTACGAGATGTTTCGGTTCGAATCTTTTCATATGTATGGTATAATAGGAACAGCTTTAGTATTTGGGTTGCTTTTTGTTTTTATTATTAAACGCTTCCGTATTAAATCGTTTAGTGGTCAAAGCATTTATATTCAACCCAAAGAAAAATCATTTACACGTTATATAGTAGGTGGTATTTTATTTGGGTTAGGATGGGCGTTAGTAGGAGCGTGTCCTGGCCCTATTTTTGTGCTTTTAGGCGCTGGTTTTTTACCCGTTATAATTGTTCTTGCTTCTGCAGTTTTGGGAACATTTGTTTACGGTTTGTTATGTGATAAACTTCCCCACTAATTTTTAGGTTTAAAGCTGTAACATTTTTAATTGTTGTACGTCAAATAGGCACATCAATCAAAAACACAAAAACCATCATGAGAGAAGATAAGCAACTTTTGGTTATAACCCATTTAAGTCAGTTGTTAACTTGTATTACAGGGTTTGGCGGGTTAATCGTGCCGTTGGTCTTGTGGTTAACACAAAAGGAGACCGTTTATAGCATGGATGTGCAGGGCAAGCGTATAGTAAACTTCCAGTTAAGTTTAATTATCTATTCATTAATCTGTATTCCTCTTATTTTGTTATTAGGAGTAGGCATTTTAGGGTTAATAGTTATTGGACTTATATCTATAGTTTTTCCTATTATTAATGCTATTAAAACAAATAATGGCGAAATACCAAAATATCCTTTATCTCTTAATTTTATTAGTTAGTTATTATCGAGGTAAATAAAACGCCCATAGCAATATGGGCGTTTTTTTATTTAGAAAAAAAACGACTGCTTACAGAAAAAACAAAGCTTGATTAGTTAATTAAATATTAAGTTTGCTAATTATAAGCTATGCAATTAATAATTAGATATATACTTTTATTTAGTTTGTTGGGTTTTGGAAATGCTATTGATGCTCAAAATCCTGTGGTGCAGCATATGTCTAAAATATCTAATTTACCAGATGTAGAATTTTATGATATTTTAGAGGATAATAACCACTACATCTGGCTTGCAGCAGATAAAGGCTTATACAGATATAACGGTAAAATTTATCAAAAATTTACAAATTCAAAGCAAAGGGTTAACTCATTATTTCAATTAAAATTAGATGAAAAAGGAAGACTTTGGTGTATTAATCTTTATGGGCAACTTTTTTATATTGAAAACGATAAACTAACCCTTTTTTACGATGCAAATGAGCTAGTAAAAGGACAATTATCACCTTTTGAAATTACAAGTAGATCAATACGATTGTTTACTGTAGATGGTATTTATGATATCAATTTTAAAGATAAAAAGGCAAATAGGCTTTTTAATGGTATGTCTGTTAGTGAGAGTTCTTTTAAGGGTATATCTTATGTAATCAAGATAGATTCTCATGAGAAACCTTCAAAAGAGAAGCAAAACTGGTATCAAATTAAAGATAATCATATAAAATTACTAATAGAGCTGACTTCAACATACAGAATGCAGTCCCCAAAGGTTTATGCCTTTAAAAACTCTGCGCTATTAAATTTCAAAGAACAAGGTAAAAATCAACTTTATTTATACAGAGCTCAAGCAGATAAAGTCCTTAAACTTAAAACACCAAAAAACCTTGAAGATGTAACTATTTATAATATTTTATTGTTAAATAATCACTATTGGTTTTTGACAACTTCTGGGGTATTTATATTTCAACTAGAGAAAAATAAGTTAAATTTTAAAGAGCAATTGTTTAGTAGCGAATCTGTTACTGATGTATTAGTAGATTTTAATAAAAATTATTGGTTTACTACATTGGATAATGGTGTTTTTGTGTCTTCTAACTTAAATATTAGACATCTTAATTTAGAGAATACAAAAGACAAAATTACAGCTGCATGTGCATTAAATAAAAATCAATTTTTACTTGGAACAAATAGTGGTAAGTTGCTGTTTTATAGTAATAATCAAGTTTTTAAAACCCTGAAATTACCTGGTTCTAAGATTATTGGTAATTTATTTTTCGATGCCTCATATAACCAAGTTATTGTTAGTATTAATGCATCAGAATCTTACAGTATCGATTTGAAAACATTTACTGTAAAAGACGAAGAAAATAAGTATTCTGTTGCAAAAACATTCTCAAAGATTAATAATAAAAATCTCTTTTATGGTAGTTATAAAGAAGCTATAATTTATAACCAACCGTACACTTCAGATTCAACACAAATTATTAGAGAAAGTAGAGTAAAAACCTCTGAAGTTTTAAATAATAAACTTTTTGTTTCTTTTATAGATGGTTTGTATCAATTTGATGTGAACAGTTTCTATTCAAAGGAAATTAAACTTGAAAATGAAAGTATTTTAGTTAATTCAATTACAAAAATTAATAATGAAATCTGGTTAGCAACACAGCATAATGGTTTGTATTGTTTTAAGGATAACCAATTGATTTCAAAACAAAATATATTACCAAAGCAAATTCAGATAAATACACTAAAATCTGATGGTGAATTTCTATGGATTTCAACAGATGAAGGTTTTTACAGATTTCAACCAAAAACTAATGCATTAAGAAGCTTAAATACCCAAGATGGCTTAACATTATCGGTAGATAAATTTATTATTCTTGAAGATTATTTGGTGGCTATTTTTCCTAATTCGTTTTACTTAATGCCAAAAAACGACATGCTTTTTAAAGCGTTTAAAACCTCTAAGGTTTGGATAGAGTCTGTTAAAATTAATGACAAAGATACCCTAGTTAATACCAACTATAATTTACCATATAACTTTAATAATTTAAGGTTTGATTTTAACTCTAACGGATTTCAATCTAACAAGCATGTTAGTTACAAATACCGTATAAAACCTATTGACACAACATGGCGAGAAGTGCCTTTAAATGCCCATTTTGTAGTGTTTAACAGTCTGTCTAACGGTAAATATACATTTGAGTTGCAAGGGCAAAATATTAGCAGTAAAGACATACAATTTGCAAACCCTATTACTTTTACCATTAATAAGCCATTTTGGGAAACATACTGGTTTTATGCCCTTGTTTTGATAATTATTGTTGGTTTGTTTTGGTTGTATTTTAGAAAGCGATTAAAACAAAAAGAAACACAACGAATTGCAGAAATTGATAAGATTTTAATCGATAAGAAAATTACTAATCTTCGATTGGAAAACTTGCGTTCTCAAATGAATCCGCATTTCATCTTTAATGCTTTAAATTCCATTCAAGATTATATCATTTCAAATGAAAAAGAATTGGCAAGCTCTTATTTAGTGAAATTTAGCCGATTAATTAGAATGTATTTGGACTACAGCCAGCAAAACGAAATTACCTTAGAAGAAGAATTAAAAGCCTTAAAGCTTTATTTAGAGTTAGAAAAGGTTCGTTTTGAGGATGAATTAGAATATACTATTTCGGTTGATAATCAGTTAAAAACAAAACAGATAAAAGTACCTTCGTTATTCATTCAACCTTATGTTGAAAATGCCTTAAAACACGGATTATTACACAAATTAAACGACCGAAAATTACATATTGAAGCGAAAATTATTCAGGAAAATAAATTAGAAATTACGGTTGAAGATAACGGAATTGGTCGCGCACAATCGGAAAAATTAAAACGACCAAACCAACAGCACAAACCCTTTGCGACTAAAGCTAATGAGGAACGTGTGCATCTTTATAAAAACAAATTAAAACGTGATATAGCCATAACTACAACCGATTTGTATGACGAGAACGACGTCGCTGCAGGTACAAAAGTGGTCATCACGATGCCAATACAATAAGATATGAAAGCGATAATTATAGACGACGAAAAACGCGCCAGACATTTACTATCTAATTTGCTTACAGAACATTGCGCAAGTATTACTAGCATTGAAGAAGCGCAAGATTTAGCATCTGGTGTAGACTTGATTAAAACCAGTAAACCTGATGTTGTCTTTTTAGATATTGAAATGCCAAATCAGTCTGGATTAGATATTTTAGAATACTTTCCAAATCACATCGATTTTAAAATCATTTTCGTAACGGCATACAATCAATATGCGATTGAAGCTTTCAAATTATCGGCTGTAGATTATTTGTTAAAACCAGTAGATACAAATGAGTTAAAAGAAGCAGTAACAAAAGCTGAAGAAGCGATAAAAGCCAATAATTTAAACGACCAGTTAAACAAGTTACGCGATTCATTAAAGCAACTATCCATGGATAAAATTGCTTTAGAAATCCCAAAAGGCATCATGTTCGCATCGCATAATGATATCGTCTATTTTGAAGCCGATGGCATGTACACCAACGTGCAACTTATGGATGGTAAACAAAAAACCATTTGTAAACCCTTAAAGCATTTTGTAGAGCAATTAGAACGCAATGCGATGTTTTTTAAATGTCATCGGTCGTATTTAATCAACTTAAAATATGTAGATGAATTGGTTAAAGATGATGGCGATTACTTACTAATGAACAATCAAAAACGCATTCCAATTTCAAAATCTAAACGCGATCAGTTTTTGGACGTGATTAAAGAAACGTTTATGTGATTTTCATTCAGAAAGAAATTAGAGCTATTCAGAAAAATCTCACTTAATTTAGCCTTGTTTGATTGTTGTTTTGTAGTTGAATATTAAAATAAATCTCAACTACAATGAAAAAAACATTACTCTTATTAACCTTTTTAATAGCGACTGCATCGTATAGTATACATGCGCAAAATGTTAACATTCCCGATGCTAATTTTAAAAGCTATTTATTAGCAGACGCAGCCATTAACACCAATAACGACTCAGAAATTTCTGTAGCAGAAGCACAAGCATTTTCTGGTGAATTATTAATTAATGGTTTGTCAATTTCAGACTTAACAGGAATAGAAGAATTTATAAACATTACACGATTAGATTGTTACAATAATAATTTAACGTCTATCGATGTAAGCAATAATCTAGCATTAACACGTTTGCACTGTTCTGATAATCAAATAGAAACGTTGGATATTAGTGCAAACACATCAATTACAGATATACAATGTCATAACAATGGTGTTTTATATGAATTAAACATTGCCAATGGTAATAACAGTAACATTAACTGGATGAAAGCTTATGGAAATAGTTTATCATGTATTCAAATAGATGCTGGTTTTACACCACCAGCAGAAGCCGGAATATATAACCAAGGTTGGACTAAAGGTACCTCTGCATTTTATAGTGAAGACTGTGCTGCATTAAATCAAATTGTAAATATTCCAGATGCTAATTTCAAAAGTTATTTAGTAAACAATAATAGTATCAATTTAAATGGTGATACTGAAATTACAGTGGCAGAAGCACAAGCTACAACAGAGCTACTTATCAATGGTTTGTCAATTTCAGATTTAACAGGTATTGAAGCCTTTACCAATTTAACACGTTTGGATTGTTACGCAAATAATTTAACGACTATTGATGTTAGTAATAACACTAATTTAACACGATTACATTGTGCAGATAACCAAATTACCACACTAGATGTTAGTGATATTCCTACATTAGAGCAAGTTCATTGCCAAAACAATCAATTGGTAGAGTTAAACGTAGCCAACGGAAATAACAGCAATTTTAGCTACATGAAAGCGTATAATAATGCAAGTTTAACATGTATTCAAGTTGATGCAGGTTTTTCACCACCAGCAAATAGTGGTCAATATAACCCAGGGTGGACTGTAGACGGTCAATCGAGTTACGGTGAAAACTGTATTCCTTCTATATTTTACGTAAATGCCAATGCAATAGGTGCTAACGATGGTAGCTCATGGGCAGATGCTTTTACAAATGTAACTGACGCTTTAGCACTTACCAATTTAAATGATGCTGTTTGGGTAGCAAAAGGAACCTATACATTAGCAGATAAAAACACACCAATAGCTGTTAGTACAGATGAAGTGGATATTATTGGAGGTTTTGCAGGAACCGAAACGACTCTAGCTGAAAGAGATATAACAGCTATTCATACTACAAATGCTACCATTTTTACGGGAGATATAAATGGTGATGATATTGATGGAGATTTTTCATCGAACAAAACAGATAATGCAGAGCGTTTATTTGAAGTAACAGCTAGTGATGTGACTTTTGATGGGATTATTTTTGAAAATATTTACGATACATCTACATCTGGTGGTGTTGAAGAAAACGGCGTAATCTTTATTCCTAATAGTTCAAGTATTAATAACTTAAAAATTAAAAATTCGGTATTCAGAAGTAATTATTCTAATGGTTATTTACTTAAAATGAGAACATTAAACGGAGGCTTACTTATTGAAAACACCAAGTTTATAAATAACACCATTGTTAATAGAGGATTGGTTTATGTGCAATCTGATAGTACAAACGGCTATATTTTTACACGTTGGGCTAACGTTTTAGTTGCTGATAACGATATTAATGTTGCGGCTTTAGATATTTACAGAGAAGATTGGAATAACGGAAGCACTTTAGATGTTATAATTAATAATAGTACGTTTGTTAATAATGATTATAATGGTACTTATGGCAATTCTATAACGGCATCAGGTAATGGTAGTGTAAACCTAAATGTTAATAATACTATCTTTTGGCAGAATACAGTTAATGGTACAGCAGCAACTAGAGATATTTCCAACGGATTAGTTTCTACTTACGATGTGTTTATTAGAAATTCTATTGCAAATGTATCATCAAATGCCGGAACTTACGGGGGGACATTTAGTGCAACAAACGTAACAACTTTAGATCCAGCAACAGATAATTTAAATTTAGATGCCGAATACAAACCAACATCAGCTTCAAATTATATTGTTGATCAAGGTGATAACGCTTACTACGATGAAGCTTTATTTGGCGATTTAGATTTATCAGGTAATGATAGGGTTTTTAATACTACAATAGATTTAGGAGCTTACGAGTACAATTCTACATTAAGTGTTGATGATATTTCTTTAGATGAAAACACAGTAAAGTTATATCCAAATCCAGCAACAGACGTTGTAAATATTAAAACAAATCAAACTATTAAAAACGTAAGAGTTTTTAATGTAAATGGTCAAAAAGTACTTGAAATCGCTAATCAATCTCAAATTAATATTTCTAATTTACCAACAGGAATGTACTTTTTAAGCATAAATACTAACCAATCAAACCAAACAATAAAAATCTTAAAACAATAATTTTTAAAATGAAAAAATTAAACAAACTTGTAATTTTATTTTGTCTTGCTTTAACTGCATTAAATTGTTCTTCAGACGACGATAACAACACAGAACAACCTCAAAATACAAATGTTATTACTTTAAATAATGAAACTTATGTTGTTAATAGCGTTATCGTGGAGCCTGCATTAGGCGATAATACATATGTAAGTTTTTCTAATAAGACAGAAACTGAACTTTTAGATGCCATAAATAATGGGACTCAACTTGATAATGTTAATATATTTGGTATACGCATTAATCAAAGTCCATTAGCAGAACAAACATATAGTTTTTCTGATATGTCAAACTTTCAATTTGAAGAAAACGCTCAAATTATTAATGGAGAACTAGAAGACGGAAATATATTACTTGATAGAAATAATATAGATACCAATTTAAATGCTTCGACAGGAAGTTTTACATTAGATTTATATACTGTTGATGAAATTGAGCTTAGTTTTCAGTTTACAAGAAATGATGGTATAATCATTAATGGAAGTTATAAAGGGAGTTACATTAGTATGGATAATACAGATGGTTAAACGAAATTGCTATTAATTAAACATTAGGGGAAATTGTTTAAACGCTCACTTTTTTAGTGAGCGTTTTTCATGTTAAGTAATTGAGAAGTTAAAAATAATGCACAAAAAAACCGTAACCTAATGTTACGGTTTTAATATATAATATTGATGTATTATTTTAGCTATTAAGCATAACAGGCATAACAAGCATGGTTACTTGTTCGCCTTCATCCAGGCCATCCACAGGAGTTAAGATACCAGCCCTGTTTGGTAAGCTCATTTCAAGTTGTACTTCGTCTGATGTCAGATTGTTCAACATTTCAGTTAAAAAGCGTGAGTTAAAACCAATTTGCATATCGTCGCCCTGATAATCACAGGTTAAACGCTCTTCGGCTTTGTTGCTGTAGTCGATATCTTCGGCAGAAATGTTTAATTCGGCTCCTGCAATCTTTAAGCGTATTTGATGAGTCGTTTTGTTCGAGAAAATACTAACACGCTTAACAGAGTTTAGGAATTGCGTTCTGTCTATCGTTAATTTATTTGGGTTTTCTTTAGGGATAACCGCTTCGTAATTTGGGTATTTACCATCGATTAAGCGACAAACCAATACGGTGTTGTCAAAAGTAAATTTAGCGTTACTTTCGTTATATTCTATGGTGACGTGCTCTTCGCTTCCGGCCAATATGCCTTTAAGTAAGGTTAAAGGTTTTTTAGGCATGATAAACTCTGCAACTTGCTGTGCCGTAACATCTTCTCTTGTGTATTTAACAAGCTTGTGGGCATCGGTGGCTACAAAGGTTAGATTATCTTGCGAGAACTGAAAAAACACCCCACTCATTACCGGGCGTAAATCGTCGTTCCCAGCAGCAAAAATGGTTTTGCTAATGGCTGTGGCCAAAATATCGCTCTCAATGGTTGTTGTACTCGGGTCTTCTAAAGAAACAGGCTTTGGAAATTCGTTTCCATCGGCATAGGCTAAACCGTATTTACCGTGGTTAGAACTAATCTCGATAGCATGATCATCGCCAACAACAAAGGTTAGCGGTTGTTCTGGAAACGTCTTTAAAGTATCTAAAAGCAATCTTGCAGGAACAGCAACACTACCATTGTCGTTACTTTCTACATCAAGGGTAGAAGACATGGTGGTCTCTAAATCACTGGCAGAAATGGTTAAGTTGCCGTTGTCAAGTTCAAATAAAAAATTGTCTAATATAGGTAAGGTGTTTGAGTTATTTATAACGCCACCCAGAATTTGTAATTGTTTAAGCAAGTAAGTACTTGATACTATAAATTTCATGTAATCCTAAACGTTTTATGTTGAAAAAATCTTAATACAAATATATCCCTTTGAGACTAATATAGGAAACAAACTTATTAACATTATGTTAGGTGTATTTTCGTTTTCTAAGGGCATTGAAGACGATGCCGAAAAGTCCAAGAAAAACTAAAGGGAGCACAATGTTTATAAGCTGCCACATGGTTTTTGATTGCCCAATTTTTTCTTGATCCAGAAACGCCACATTAATTTCCTTAGAACGAATGTTTATAAGTCCGTTATCGTCCAGAAGGTAATTAACACAGTTTAGAAGAAATTCCTTATTGCCGTACAGTTGCCCAGAGCCTCTGTCGAACCCTAGTTCTAAAGGGCCATTTTTTCCTAATTCGTTTTTAATAACATCGCCATCGGCTATAAGAATCATTTTGGTTGCGATGCTTTGGTCTCTATCGCGATCAAGTGAAAAGGGTTTTATCCTATTAGCATAAGCCGACGTAAATTCACCTTCCAATAAAACCGCCAAATTTTGATTGGGTTTGGTATACTGTTTAGGGTCTGGTTCTGTGGTCGTCATGTCTAGGGTAATCTCTCTAGGCACGCCGTCTGTCCTGCTCAATACCGAGCTTTGTAGTAAAACGGTTTTTTTAACAGCGTTTTTTAAGGTGTCTATTTGGTTGGCAAAATCAAACTTTACCAAATTAATGTTATTAACAATTGGGTGGTCGCCAAGCGGGTTAACCAAAGGAGAATAAAACCAAGGGAACTGTTGAAATCTAGCCTCGCTACCCTCGCCAATGGCCAAGGTTATAGGGGCAGAGTACAGGTCGTTAACCAGTACAGGGTTAATGCGCGCACCGTACTTAAAAAACAAATCGGTAAGGTTTAAATCCCGTGGTGTGGCAATGGCTTTGCCCGAGTTGGTGTACAAACTATCTTGGTCCATGGCAACAGCATCCATTAGCCACAAGCTTTTTCCGCCACCCATGGTGTATTGGTCTAAAACAAACTTTTCGTGTTCTGTAAACGCTTCTGTAGGTTTGGCTGAAATAATTAAGTCGTATTCTTTAAGCGCATCTAAGGTTTTTTTAGGGGCTTGGGCAACACTATCTAGAGTAAACGGGGCAATGTAGTAGTAGTCGCGAATGGTCTTTACAAAGTCGAAAAGGTATTTATCCTCCAGTTGGTTGTTGCCTTTTAGTATGGCAACTTTTTTTCGTTTTGGATGAATTAATTTGCTAAACCCGTCGGCAAAAGCATATTCTAAATGCTGTACCGAGTGGCTTACCAATTCCTGTTGCGACCCGCCCAGCTTATTTTTAATTAAGGGAATTTTTACCGTGGTACCGTTGTAGCTGGCTAGTGCCCAAGGAAAAATAACCTCGTAACTGCTTTTGCCACTCGTTTCGACAGCAAGTTGCATGGGGGTTAAGCCACGCTGGGTTAGCTGTTGGATGTTTTTGTTTTTTGTCGCCTCATCTTCAAGGGGATTGATAAAGCTAAATTTTATCTGCTTATTTTTTGTAGAAAACTCTTCTAATAGCTGCTTGGTTTCGGCTTGAAGGCGTCTAAATTCCGAGGGAAAATGGTCGCTTTCCAGGAACACATCAACAACAATTGGGGTTTTGGCTTCGCTAATAATGTTTAGGGTGGCTGGGTCTAACGTATAGCGGTTGTCCTGGGTAAGATCAAAACGGCCGTAAGCATATTGTCCAACAACATTTAATCCTAAGATAACAAGCACCCAAACAACCAATTTAGGCAAAGGTTTTGTGGCCTTTTTTCGGTTGTTTATTTGCATTGCAGTAATTAGTAAAAAAAGGGCGGTAACACTTAAAAAGTAAATGATATCGCGGGTGTCTATTACACCGCGCCCAATGCTTTTAAAATGGTAGCTAATGCCCAATTGCTCTACGAGGATGCTAGAAATAAGGTCGGCAACCCCTTCAAAACCAATATAAAACAAAAAGCACAAGAAAACGGCTAGGATAAATGCAACAATTTGATTGTTGGTAACTGCCGATGAGAATATGCCCATACTGGTATAGGAGGCCACAAGAAATAAAAGCCCAAAGTAAGCCCCAACGGTGCTTCCTAAATCTAAATTCCCTACGGGATTGCCCAATTGGTGCACGGTAAACACATACAGTAGGGTAGGTGTTAAGGCGATAACAATTAAAATAAAGCTACCTAAAAACTTCCCCAGAACAAGTTTAAACAGGCCAATGGGTTTTGTAAGCAAAAGCTCGAGGGTGCCTTGTTTTTTTTCTTCGGAAAACGAACGCATGGTAACCGCGGGAATAAGAAAAATTAAAATCCACGGCGCTAAAAGAAAAAAGGGCGATAAGCTGGCAAACCCACTATCAATAATATTGAACTCACCTTTAAACAACCATAAAAATAACCCGTTTAGCAGTAGGAAAATGGCAATGACCAAATAGGCTATTGGCGATGCAAAAAACGAATTGATTTCTTTTTTAAGAATGGCAAACATAAACGTTATTTTAGACTGTGAAGTTTATCAACGCTCCAAGCTTCTGGCTTGGTATTAAACAGGGGTTTGGTTTTAGCCCAAACACTTTTAAACAGCGCAGAGTGCCTATAGCGCTCTAAATCGGCCTCGCTTTTCCAATAGCTATAGGTGAAGAATATATGAGGGTATTGTTTGTCGCGGTAAAGTTCTAAAAACATACAGCCTTCAAAATCTCTGATGTGCTGTTTTACGGCTTCAAAATTAGCGAGAAAGGTGTCTGTTTTTAAAGGGTCGAATCCCATTTTTACAATGCGAACTAACATAAATTATTCATTTTTAAAGTTAACGGTAATCGTATCCATTTGGTTTAGTCCCATAAGGGTCGAGGCGCTTCCAGAAGTTTTGCTATTGCTTTTGTAAATGGCAATTTCCAGATAACCAGAGGCATTAAAAACAACCACCCCCTTGCCTTCGTCTTGGCGTTTTTCAATAGGGATGTCGAAGTTTACAATATCGCTGTATTTTTCATGAATTTTTTTAAACATATGGTTTCGGGCATAAATTTCAAAATCCCGCCCCTTTCGAGTGGTTTCAAAAAATCCTTTTTTTATGTTGGTAACCACATTTCCGTAGTTATTAACGTAAACAACACTTCCTATAATCTGATTGTTTTCTTCATTTAAAAACGGGTGCAGATTTTTTATGGGCTTTATTTGGGTTATGGCTTTGCCAATAACCTCCAATGTGCCGCCACGGGCAATGTGGCAAGCCACTTTTACAAACACATCAAGCACAGGAAAACTGCTTTGTATTTTATCGTGTATGTTAATCTCCACAATTTTTTCTGGTGCAATTTCAGCACAAATCATGCTCATAATACCATTGTTGGCACAAATAAAATAATGCCCGTCCAGTTTTAGGGCAATGTGTTTGTTTTCAACCGTTAATTCAGAGTCTATCCCAATAATATGAATGGTACCTTTAGGAAAACTGCTAAACGCGTTTTGAATGATATAGGCCGCCTCGGGAATGTTAAATGGCGATATGGCATGCGAGATATCAACAATTTTAACCTCCGATAGCTCGCTGTATATGGCGCCTTTAACCGCCCCCGCAAAGTGGTCTTTTTCACCAAAATCGGTTGTTAATGTAATTATTGCCATAAAGATTGTTGATATTTTTTTAACTTAACCCAACGTAAAATTGTGTAGCTTTGTTGTAAGGCAAATCTAATAAAACTTAACTGAAAAAATTAATTAAATTGCTTAGCTTTTGAACGAAATCATCATAGAACTTGAAGAGGTATCTCCTAAAGAATTTTTTGGAGCCCAAAATGCCAACATCGAACTTTTAAAACGATACTTTCCAAAATTAAAAATTGTTGCCAGAGGAAACAAAATCAAAGCCTATGGCGATGAGGATTTACTCGAAGAGTTCGATAGGCGCTTTAACATGCTCATGGAGCATTACGTAAAGTATAATAAGCTAGACGAAAACATAATAGAACGGGTGTTAACCAGCCAAAGCAGGGATGATTACGAAACCAGTTCGCAAAGTGGTGAGGTTATTGTTCATGGCGTTAATGGCCGCCTAATTAGAGCGCAAACCGTTAACCAAAGAAAACTGGTTGAGAGCATTCGGAACAACGACATGGTATTTGCCATAGGCCCGGCCGGAACAGGAAAAACCTACACTGGCGTAGCCCTAGCCGTACAGGCGTTAAAAAATAAAGAGGTTAAACGCATTATTTTAACAAGACCGGCAGTAGAGGCAGGAGAAAACCTCGGGTTTTTACCAGGCGATTTAAAAGAAAAATTAGACCCCTACATGCAACCGCTTTACGATGCGTTGCGCGACATGATACCCGCCGAAAAGCTAGCCCATTATATTGAAAACGGTACCATACAAATAGCGCCGTTAGCCTTTATGCGTGGGCGTACACTAGACCATGCGTTTGTTATTTTAGACGAAGGCCAGAACACCACCCACAACCAGATGAAAATGTTTTTAACACGTATGGGAAAAAACGCCAAATTTATGCTAACAGGCGATCCTGGACAGGTCGATTTGCCCCGCCGAACCATTTCAGGCTTAAAAGAAGCTCTTTTGGTGTTAAAGGATGTAAAAGGCGTGGGCATTGTATTTCTGGACGATAAAGACGTGATTCGCCATAAATTGGTTAAAAAGATTATAGAAGCTTATAAAAGTATAGAGAATAGAGAATAAATGAATAATACCATAACACAAACCAACTTTAATTTTCCTGGACAAAAAAGTGTTTATAAAGGGAAAGTACGTGAAGTTTATAATATTAATGACGAGCAATTGGTTATGATAGCCACCGATAGGCTAAGTGCTTTTGATGTGGTTATGCCCAAAGGCATTCCCTACAAAGGGCAAATTCTTAACCAGATTGCTACAAAAATGATGAAGGCAACAGAAGATCTGGTGCCCAATTGGTTAACAGCCACGCCAGACCCCAATGTTGCGGTAGGGCAGTTGTGCCAACCGTTTAAGGTAGAAATGGTGATTAGAGGCTATTTGTCTGGCCATGCGGCTAGAGAATATAAGGCTGGTAAGCGCCAAATATGTGGGGTTGCTATGCCAGAAGGCATGCAGGAAAACGATAAATTTCCACAACCCATAATTACTCCGGCAACCAAGGCAGAAATGGGCGATCATGACGAGGATATTTCGCGAGAAGACATTCTTAAACGCGGTATTGTTTCGGAAGAGGATTATGAAGTTTTAGAAGACTACACCAAAAAACTGTTTCAGCGAGGCACCGAAATAGCCGCCTCAAGAGGTTTGATTTTAGTAGATACCAAATACGAATTTGGAAAAACCAAAGACGGCAAGATTGTGCTTATCGATGAAATTCATACGCCAGATTCTTCGCGTTATTTTTACACCGAAGGCTATCAAGAACGTCAAGATAAGGGTGAAGCCCAAAAACAACTCTCTAAAGAGTTTGTACGCCAGTGGTTAATTTCCAATGGGTTTCAAGGGCTTGAAGGGCAGGTGCTTCCAGAAATGAGCGATGCGTATATTAAAACGGTAAGCGAGCGCTACATAGAGCTATACGAGCATATTACAGGGGAAACGTTTGTAAAAGCCGACGTTTCAAACATTCAAGAACGCATAGAAACACACGTTTTGGCGTATTTAAAACCCTAGTTGTTTAAAAAAACATTCCCCTAGGCTAAAACATAAAGCTTAGGGGAATTGAAACTACAAGTAGAAAGATTTACTTTAATTGCCAAAGGGCACCATTTTTAGTTGAAAGCTTTTCTAGCTTTCCTTCAGAAGTTAACTTATCAAGCATGTTTTCACTCGCTATTCTATCTGTTTCAGAAAGTACAGAAAACTCTTTGGCTGTTAACGATTGATGTTTTGAGAATAAAGCCGCCCAATCTTTTTTATAGGCCGTTTGCTCTAATGCAGGGTTAATTTTTAAAAGGGCCTCTTGGTATTGCTCAAAAGGTCTAGCGCCATATACAATTTCATGGTTTCCAGATTGGTCTACAAAGTACATGGAAGGGAATCCTCTAACGCCGTAGGCTCTGGCTATTTTTAGGTCTTCTTCAAAAAGTTTTTGTGCTTGGCCGTTAAAATCTGCTTTTAATTGTAATGGGTTAAGGCCTACTTCTATGGCTGCAGTTTCTAGGTGCTCCCATTTGGCAATGTTTTGCTTTTTTAGGAAAACCATTTCCCTAATCTCCCTTAAAAATAAAAGAGCTTTTTCTTTGCTTTGTAACTCGGCAGCCTTAAATGCTATTGAAGGCGGGTAAGATGAATGTAAAGGGTCTTCCAGCCAAAGATCGCCATCTATAGGCATGTCGTAATACACACTAACCTCGTCCCAGTGTTCGGCCACATCTGCAGGTTTGCTTATGCCGCCGCTATTATAGCTCCAATTGGGAAGTAGGCCTCCCATTCGGTACTCGATATCTATATGGGAACCGTAGGTTAACTTTAGTTTGCGTAATTGTGGCTCAATACCCCAACAGGAAGAGCATATAGGATCGGTAAAATAAACGATTTTGGTTTTTTCGGTCACGATATTCTCTGCGGTCTCGGCATGGGCGTCCTTGGTTGTAGGCAGTTCGCATAGCCCTTCTTTTGGGTCGCATAGTAAAGGGTTGTCTGTTTTCATGGCTTGTTTTTTTGAGGTTTGGCATCCTGTTAAGATGCTTGTTAAACATAAAATCAATAAAAGTCTCATGGGCATGACTTGTTTTTCAAAACAAAAATATTTATAAAATACAGCTTAGTTACCATAGGTTTCCTTTGGGAAAGTACTTTCCTTTTGGAAACTCACTTAATTTAAGGCTATCTTTGCAGACGCTAGAATGTACAAGATATTATAATGAAAAAAGAAGCTTTTGTAAATAACACGACGGTTTGTAAAATGAAAATACGCGCCATTACCGACACCATGGATTTGTTGTCTGGAAAATGGAAGTTTCATATAATAGGCACCTTGTTAGAGGGCCAGTCGCTTGGCTTTATGGAATTGCAACGCGAGATTGATGGGGTTGGTGCCAAAATGCTTTCAAAAGAATTGAAAGATTTGGAAATGAATAAGTTAATAAGCCGCACGGTTATGGATACCAAACCCATAACGGTAAAATATGCCTTGACCGATTATGGGAAAACACTACGCCCTATTATTGACGAAATTGCCCATTGGGGAGTGGCATACCGCAATACCATAACAAACTAAATTTAGGCTATTTGCCGCCAATGTCTGCTTTTCTATTAGGGTTTGTTAATCTATTTTTTTAAATACCAGCAACTCGTTATCAGGATTAGAAAGCGTTAAGCGGTTATTGCCTATGCTGTAGGTTGTTGTACGCTCTAGAGCAAGGATAAACTCTTGTTCCTTTTTATTGTCTGGCAAACACATTTTTTTTGTGATGGCCATGTTTGTAAAACGAAGCTTGTTTCTTTCTGAAAACAACTTGCCTTTAAAGGTATTACACCCCGTTAATCCCATAAATAAATTTTCGTTGGCGTTTATTTCCATTGATGGTAGCGTTTTTCCGAAGGCTTCTTTGGTAACCGCTTGCCCATTTAGAGTTTCTAAAACCCAAATATCGTGCAACCTGTAGTTGGTAATGTATTGGCCACAGCCCTCTAGTTTGGTAAATTGGGTGGCTTTTCCTTTTTTATAATCTATACTTACCGAATAGGGAAAAGTTTTACCCGACATAGAATTGTTGCAGTCTTTCTGACTAATTTGAATATAAACCTCGGCCAACTCGGTTTGTAAAGCATAGCGCTTAACATTGCTGTCCTGTGCATAATCGGGTGTTGCGTGTGGGGTTAAAATTGAGTCGTTGGGCATTTTAAGCTTAATAATTTTGTCTGTTATGCTTAACTGCCAAAAAGGTTCGGTGCCGTTGGCTTTAAAATAAACGTCTGTTGCTTTGTTTTCCTCGCTTAAGGAGTTGCTGCTTGTTGTATTTTTTGTGTTTGGCGTTTCCTTTGCCGCAGAATCTATTGCTTTAAACCGCAATAAAGGCGCTTCATTAGCCATGAGGGTTAGCTTGCCTTCCAAATCGAAGCTAAAGGCATTTACCTTTTTCATGGCATTTAAAAAGAGACGTTCGCCTTCGCCACAATACATCATGGTAGTTGGTCCAGGAGTGCCAAAAGTAATGGTTGTTTCAGTTAGTTTATAAGGCGCTGTATACCCATTGCAGCTGTTATTGCCTGCTACCTGCTGTGTTTCTTTGTTAAACGTTAGGTAAGGTTTTTTGTTGGGAAATGCTTCTTGAAAATTGGTCTCGGCAAGAAATTCCAGTTCCCAAGTTGTATTGTACAATGCGTCGCTTGTTTGTTTGTCGTTTGAAACACACGATTGTAAAATTAAGGCTAGGGCAAAACATGTAATTGAAACAATTTTTTTCATGGTTTTAGTGTTTTTTTAAGGCGTTGCTTATAGGCTAATATAATAAATATAAAACTTAAGCAGCCGTGCAAGGGGCGATTAAGAGCATGTAGATTTTTGGTTAGAAAAGGAGCTAAAACCCCTGTTTTTATTTGCTTATAGAGGTTTTAAACTGCTGTGGTGTCATCATTTCCATTTTTTTAAACTGGCGGTTAAAGTAGCTGGTGTTGTTAAAGCCTGATTTAAAAGCAATTTCAGACATTCTTAAATGCTGCGACTCCTTGATGAGTTTTTTAGAGAACTTTATCTTTTCAGAATTGATATAATCTATAGGCGATACGCCAAGGGTGTTTTTAAATTTCTTATGAAAATGAGACGTGCTCATACAGGCTTTTTCGGCAAGCAGATCAACGGTAATGTCTTTGTTGGTCAGATTCTCCTTAATGTATTTAATCACCATGCCAATGCGGGTGTCGCTAAAAATATTGTCGGTATGATTAAGTAAAAAAGCCTTGGCCTTGGTTTGTAGCAAGCGTACAATAAGTTCTTGTATCATTAAATCTAATAAAACATCTTTAGAGGTGTTGTTGTTGGTAAAGGTGTAGACCAAGCGTTCGATTAAATGGTTAACATCGGTGTTGTTTATTAAGTGCGAGGCATTGTGGTCTAGGGTCCAGTTGTTGTTTTCGCGTTCAATACTTGTATGGTGATTAAACTTTTCGACCACTTCATCAATTTTAGAGTGGTCAATACCAAGAGCCAGGCATTGTGTGGGCGTCTCTTTTCTGGCCAACGGAAAATCGATAATCATTTCCTTGTTGGTAGGCATAACAACAGATTCGCCAGGGAAAAAATCAAAGGCAGGTAACCCATCAATATGCATCACCTTTTTTCCAGTAAGCATGCTTGCAATAACGGGAAAATCGAACTTTAAAGCTACTTTTTCGGCGTATTCATAAGTTTCAAAAATGTTCAACTCAGCATACTCGGCATTGTATGTGGTTCTGTTTTCTACTAAGGTTGTTAGTTTTCTATGGGCTCTATGGTTTTTTAAAAGATGTTGCATACTCAATATTACAAAAAAAAGCAGCTGTTTTTATTAAGTGTGATAGATATGTTCAACAATTTAATAAATATGTTCAAGATTTTTAGGAATTCATAAAATAACTTTATAAAAATTAAAAAATAAGTCAGTTAAAACCTGTTAACGGTGTCATAATTGTAAAAAATTAAGAATATCTTTACTGGTGTTAATGTTTTGATTTTTAGCAAATTAATAATTTAATTAAAAATATTATGAGTTATTCTAAACCAGAATTTAAAGAAAAGTACGGCAACTTTATAAATGGCGCATTTGTAGAGCCCGTAGGCGACGATTATTTTGAAAACCGATCGCCAATAGACAACAGCTTGATTGCCAAATATCCAAGATCGCAAAAAGAAGATGTAGAACTCGCATTAGATGCTGCAAATGCTGCTAAAGAAAGTTGGGGCAATACCCCGGCAGCAGAGCGGGCCGCTTTGTTGAATAAAGTAGCCGATATTATTGAGGCCAACTTAGAAACATTCGCGTTGGTAGAAACCTGCGACAACGGTAAGCCCATTCGCGAAACCTTAAATGCCGATGTGCCTTTATCTGTAGACCATTGGCGTTATTTTGCGGCTTGTATTCGTGCCGAAGAAGGCTCGGCTACCGAGTTGGATGCCAACACGCTGTCCATGAATATTAAAGAGCCTTTAGGGGTTGTGGGGCAAATTATCCCATGGAATTTCCCATTGTTAATGTTATCGTGGAAATTGCCACCTGCACTAGCCACAGGAAACTGTGTGGTATTAAAGCCCGCAGAGCAAACACCAGCATCGGCAACCTTATTAATGGAGAAAATAGCCGATGTATTCCCTCCGGGTGTGGTAAATGTGGTTCATGGTTTTGGTCCAGAAGCAGGTAAGCCTCTAGCGTCCAGCTCGCGTGTAGATAAAGTAGCGTTTACTGGCGAAACTACAACAGGACAACTTATTATGCAGTACGCTTCTAAAAACCTAAATCCCGTAACAATGGAATTGGGTGGGAAGTCGCCAAATATTTTCTTTAACAGTGTGATGGATGCAGACGATGCTTTTTTAGATAAAGCCATTGAAGGCGCTGTGCTGTTTGCCTTTAACCAAGGCGAGGTGTGTACCTGCCCGTCCCGTATATTGGTGCAGGAGGATATTTACGATAAATTTATGGCGCGTGTAGTGGCTCGTACAAAAGCTATTGTTCAGGACAATCCTTACGATGTGAATACAATGGTGGGGGCTCAAGCCTCTAACGACCAGTACGAAAAAATACAATCGTACATAAATATAGGTAAGGAAGAAGGAGCTAAAGTACTTTGTGGTGGCGAGGCCAATAAAGATGGCGATTTGGCTAAAGGCTATTTCATAAGACCTACCATTTTAGAAGGCCATAATAAAATGCGCGTGTTCCAAGAAGAGATTTTTGGTCCAGTAGTTTGTGTAACCAAATTTAAGGATGAAGCCGAAGCCTTAGAGATTGCTAACGATACCCTTTACGGTTTGGGGGCAGGAGTGTGGACCCGCGACGCGCACCAATTGTACCAAATACCACGTGCCATAAAAGCAGGGCGTGTTTGGGTAAACTGTTACCATGCTTACCCAGCACATGCACCGTTTGGCGGGTATAAAAAATCTGGTTTCGGTAGAGAGAACCACCTTATGATGCTGTCGCACTACCGCCAAACAAAAAACATGCTTATTTCATACGACAAAAATAAATTGGGATTCTTTTAATAGAAGGCGTTGATTAATAGTAGGGCTGAATACTTATGGTTCAGCCTTTTTTTATTAAATTTATAGATATGGAACGCGTAGCAATAACAAAACAGGCAGCAGCAGTTGTAAATCAGCTTAAGGAAAAACATGGCGACTTGATTTTTCATCAAAGTGGCGGCTGTTGTGATGGGTCGGCACCAATGATTTTTGAAAAAGGCGACATGTATCTGGACGAGAGCGATGTGCTTTTAGGGCAGGTGGAAGGGGTTAATTTTTATATGAACCAAGATCAGTTTGCGTATTGGAAACACACCCACCTTACCATAGACATCACCGAAGGGCGTGGTGCTAGTTTTTCGTTAGAAATTCCCTTAGGGCTGCGTTTTATTATAAAATCCAGACTATTAACGCAAGAAGAGGAAAACCACTTTAATAAAAAGCAAACTTAAAAAAACACATGAGTAATTACCACATAAAACATTTAGAAGAATATTATCAAGTTTATCGTAAATCTGTTCGCAATCCAGAAGTTTTCTGGGAAGAAATAGCTGAAGAGCATTTTTTATGGCGAAAAAAATGGGATAAGGTTTTAAGTTGGGACTTTGCTAAGCCAGAAATAAAATGGTTTGAAGGGGCCAAGCTAAACATTACTGAAAACTGCATCGATAGGCATATTTACACCAGAGGAGACAAAACCGCCATTATTTTTGAACCAAACAACCCCGAAGAGGCAACCCAGCATATTAGCTATAGAGAATTGCACGATAGGGTTTGTCGGTTTGCCAATGTGCTAAAAGATCAAGGAGTTAAAAAAGGCGATCGGGTATGCATTTATGTGCCCATGATTCCAGAACTTACCGTAGCAATATTGGCTTGCGCCAGAATAGGTGCAATACACTCTGTGGTATTTGCAGGCTTTTCTTCAAAAGCATTGTCAACACGAATAAACGATAGCGATTGTAAATTGGTAATTACGGCAGACGGCTCGTATAGAGGTGCTAAAACCATAGATTTAAAAGGAATTGTAGACGAAGCATTGGAAAGTTGCCCAGGGGTAAAAACAGTGCTTGTGGCAAAACGCATTAATAGCGCTATAGAAATGAAACCTAATCGCGATTATTGGTTACAGCCGTTATTGGACGATGCCTATCACGATTGTGATCCGGAAATTATGGATGCTGAAGATCCCTTGTTTATTTTATACACCTCGGGTTCTACAGGAAAACCAAAAGGCATGGTACATACCATAGCAGGGTATATGGTTTATACCGCTTATACGTTTAAAAATGCCTTTCAGTACAGAGAACATGATGTGTTTTGGTGTACGGCAGACATAGGTTGGATTACAGGGCATAGCTATATTGTTTATGGGCCTTTGGCCAATGGGGCAACCTCGGTAATGTTCGAAGGTGTGCCAAGCTACCCAGATTTTGGTAGATTCTGGGACATTGTGCAAAAGCATAAAGTAAATCAGTTTTATACCGCGCCAACAGCCATTAGGGCTTTGGCAAAGCAAGGTGCCGAATTGGTTGAGAAATACGATTTGTCGTCTTTAAAAGTGTTGGGGTCTGTGGGCGAGCCTATTAACGAAGAGGCTTGGCATTGGTACAACGATGTAGTAGGGAAAAACAAAAGCCCTATTATAGACACTTGGTGGCAAACCGAAACAGGCGGCATGATGATTACACCCATTCCATTTGTAACACCAACCAAACCAACATTCGCAACTTTGCCCTTTATTGGTGTTCAGCCTGCTTTAATGGATGAGACGGGTAATGAGCTAAAAGGCAACCAGGTAGAAGGACGTTTATGTATTAAATTTCCTTGGCCCGGTATAGCGCGCACCATTTGGGGGAACCACCAGCGTTATAAGGACACCTACTTTTCAACGTTTGAAAACATGTATTTTACGGGCGATGGTGCCCTTCGGGACGAAGTGGGGTATTACCGTATTACCGGTCGTGTAGATGATGTTATTATCGTATCGGGGCATAATTTAGGAACAGCGCCCATAGAAGATGCCATAAACGAACACCCGGCTGTGGCAGAAAGTGCTATCGTAGGTTTCCCGCATGAGGTTAAGGGCTCTGCATTGTATGGCTACATTACTTTAAAGGAAGTAGGCGAGAGCAGGATGCACGATAATTTACGAAAAGAGATTAACCAATTGATATCCGACAGAATTGGCCCTATTGCCAAACTAGACAAAATACAGTTTACCAGCGCCTTGCCTAAAACCAGAAGTGGTAAGATTATGCGCCGCATTTTACGTAAAATAGCAGAAAGAGACACGTCCAATCTTGGCGACATTAGTACATTGTTAAATCCAGAAGTAGTCCAAGAAATACAAGAACGTGCTTTATAAGCCATAGGGCGTGCTATTTTAAAAAAACACCTTATATATTTAAGGTGTTTTTTTATTTTTACATAAAGTATGGCCATGAATTTTAAACCACTGTTAGATTATATTGCCCAATATGTTGCTCTTTCTGAAGAAGAAAGAGATTTTTTGGTTAGCAAACTTAGATACCGAAGGTATTTAAAAGGGCAGTTTATTTTGCAGCAAGGCGATGTTAGTAAAACCGAATGCTTTATTGTAAAGGGGTGTACCAAGATGTTTTTTGTTGATGATGAAGGGCAGGAGCATATTGTTATGTTTTCTATAGAAGATTGGTGGACGTCCGATTTGGGGAGTTTTAGCGCACAAATCCCTTCCGATTTTAACGTGCAGTGTCTCGAAGATACCGAAACCATTCAATTCCACATAGATGTTATCGAGGAGATTTTTGAGCGCATTCCCAAAATGGAACGCTTCTTCAGAAAAATAATCGAAAAAGCCTACGTGTCTTCCCAAAAACGCATTGTTCGTAATTTTAGCATGGCAGCCAAAGCGCGTTATTTGTACTTTAGGGAAACTTATCCTAAAATGGAACGCCGAATACCACAATACATGATTGCTTCGTACTTGGGTATTACAAAAGAGTTTTTAAGCAAGATAAAAAGCCAGCTGGCCTACGATGATTAAGGAGGATTTACAGCCCAAGCCTTAATGTTAAACTAGATTAACATGATTTGATAAACTGGTTTATTTTGAGTCATGTAGATATTTAAGAACTTTGTATCAACAAAAATGTAAAAAAACAAAATACAATGAAAACATTAGTCACTACAGCGCTTATAGCATTCGCAACATTTACAGCAACCGCTCAAAAACAAACTAAAACAGTTCATACAGACGAAAGCCAATTGGTGTGGAAAGGATACAAGGTAACCGGATCGCACGAAGGAACCATAGCCATACAATCGGGAGCTTTAGAGTTTGAAAACGATGTTTTGGTAGGCGGCGAATTTGTTGTTGATATGACCACCTTAGGATCGACAGATTTATCGGGAGAGTATAAAGATAAATTAGACGGCCACTTAAAAAGCGATGATTTTTTTGGTGTAGCTACTTATCCAACAGCAACCTTAACATTTTCAAAAGTAACGCCAACAGGTAAAAATGCTTACCAAGTGCAGGGCGACTTAACCATTAAAGGACGCACCAACCCCGTAACATTTGAATTGTCTGTTTACGGAAGCAAGGCCAATGCCGCGTTAAAAGTAGATCGTGCTAAGTACGATGTACGTTATGGATCGGCAAGTTTCTTCGACAACTTAAAAGATAAAACTATTTACGATGAATTTGATCTTGTAGCTGACCTACAGTTTTAAGTTCAATGATTGATTGATAGCGATTAAACCGCCTCTGCTACAGGGGCGGTTTTTTCTTTGGAAAAAAACATTAAAACAACCGATAGTAAACCACATACAGAAAATCCAATAAATAGTGGCAAAACACTATTAGAAACAAAGCTTCCTATGTAATTGGCAATAGGCACGGCCATAACCGTAGATAGAAATCCGTTAATAGCAGCACCAACCCCGGCAATATGCCCAACGGGCTCCATGGCCAAAGAACGCAGGTTGCCAAATAAAAAGCCAATGGCAATAAATTGTGAAGCAAAAAACATAACCAGCACCGAAAGGTCTGGGTTTTGACCGTTATAAAAAATAACCACATAAAGAATGGAAATGGCGCAAAATGCCAAAGCCGCAGTTTTAGCAATGGCCTTCATGCCAAAACGCATAACCAAAGCACTGTTTAAAAATGTGGCAAAACCAATGGAAATGGCTAAGCTGGCAAAGATATAAGGAAACAGGTCTGCGAGGTGGTATTGTTCTTCAAAAATATATTGTGAGGTGCTGAGGTATACCATAAACGAACCGGTAATCAAGCCGGATACCAAGGTGTAAACCACAGCGCTTTTCTGTTTAAAAAAAGCTTTGGTGCCATTTACAAAAAGTCCTACTGATAGCTTAGAGCGTTTTTCTTTAGGCAGAGTCTCAGGTTGTTTTTTCCAAAACCAATAAATTACCAAAACCCCGTAAATTAAATTCAGGTTGAAAATGGAATGCCAATCAAAAAACGTGATTAAAAACTGCCCTAAAGTTGGCGCAACAACAGGCACTAATATAAAAACCATTACAACTATCGACATGACCCGAGCCATATAATCGCCGCTGTACGTGTCTCTAACCATAGAAATACTTATGGTTCTAGGAGCGGCCAAACCAGCACCTTGTAAAATACGACCAAAAATCATCCATTCAAAACTTTGGGTCGAAACGCAGATAATGCTGGCAACGACAAAAAGTGAAAACCCAGCGTAAATAATGGGCTTTCTGCCGTAGCTATCAGATAGCGGCCCAAGAATTAATTGCCCAATACCAAGTCCTAAAAATATCATGGTAATTAGCAATTGGTTTTTGCTGGGGTCGGTAACATTTAAATCGTGCGCAATGTCTGGCAGAGCAGGAAGCAGAGCGTCAATACTTAGGGCTACAATAGCCATTAACGATGCCATTAAGCCTACAAATTCTATGTTGAGGCTGTCTTTGGTTTTAAGATTGTTTTGCATCTTTCAAAGGTATCATAAAAGCAGCTCGTATCCTGCTGTTAATACACGTTTGTTATAATTTTAACAGTTGCTTAATGGGAAAGCCTTCTTCAAGGCTTTGTGTCTAGACCTTCAATAGACTTTTTCTATTTAAAGTAAGCCTGTAAAAACCGTTTATATCATGATTTTTTAGAGAGGTATTTTAACGCTTTAGAGGTAAAAAAACAATGTTACATAGATTAACAATCTTATCTTTAAGATAAAGGTGTCTTCTATAGAATAAAACCGTAATTTTGCATCATGGAGGAACCAATTTCTACAGAAGATAAATTAAGGGAACGCATAAAAGAACTCACGTGTCTTTACACCATTAGCTCGTATATTGCCAATGCCGACCTTAATAACCTAACCCCAACGCTAGAGGCGATAGCCCGTAGCTTGTGCAAGGCAATACAGTTTCCAGAAGAGGCTGTTGTAGAGTTGTTTCTGGATGATATTTATGTTGAGTGGGGCAAAGATGCCACAGAAAAAGTATTTATGCTTTCGGCAATAAAAGCATTTAATCAGCCCATTGGTTCTGTAAAAGTAGGATACCCCAAAGAAGCGTATTCCAGCAACAGTTTTTTAGAAGAAGAAAAACAAATGCTTAATGCCGTTGCTTTAGAATTGGGCGATTTGTTTGAACGCAAGCAAATTGTAGAAAGCGATATGCGCTCTAAACGGCAAGTAGAGCGTGTAGATAGGTTAACCATTTTAGGTGAAATAACCGCGGGCATTGCCCACGAGCTAAACACCCCTTTGGCCAATATTCTTGGGTATGCCGAATTGTTGAAAGACGAGCTGCAAGGCAACAAAAAAGCCCTTACCGATCTGGAGCGAATTATAAGCAGTACCATTTATTCGCGTGAGGTTGTTAAAAAACTCATGTTTTTTTCTTGCGACATGCCACAGCACAAAACACAAACCAATATTGTGCCCATTATTACAGATGCCGTAAAGCTAATAAAACCTAATTTTAGCAAAAAGCAAATCGATTGTCGGGTGATAACCAGCTCAGAGGACATCCCGTATAAAGTCGACACCATACAATTAACCCAAGTGGTGTTTAATTTGGTGATTAACGCCATATATTTCTCACCAGAAAAAGGCACTATTTTAGTAGAAGTATTTGAGGACAAAAAGCACGTTTACATAACCATTTCAGACGAAGGCAGTGGTATACAAGCAACAGATGCCGAAGCTGTTTTCAATCCGTTTTATACCACCAAGCCGGTAGGCGAAGGCTCTGGGTTGGGGTTAAGCGTGGTTCATGGCATTGTAAAAAGCCATAAGGGCGACATATCGCATAGTCCCAATACGCCCCAAGGAACCATTTTTAAAATCAGTTTTCCAAAATAAAGATTACGTACATGCCATTACAAAAGGAAAATATATTGATAGTAGATGATGATGTTCATATTTTAGAGCTCATTCAGCGTCATTTAAAATCACTTAACTACCACACCTATAAAGCCATTTCGGTTAAAGAGGCTGTAGAAGTCCTTAAAGGAAAATCGATAGACTTACTAATTACCGATTTAAACATGCCGGGGGTAGGCGGTATGGAATTAATCAAGTACACCTCAGAACATTACCCGCAACTACCCAAGCTAATCGTTACTGGATACCCATCTTTAGACGATGCAAAGCAGGCCATGCGCTCTGGCGTTGTAGATTACTTAACCAAGCCCTTTACAAAAGACGAACTTAAGGTGGCTGTTGGTAAATCGTTGGCAGGATTAAAAAAGCGATCAGCTCCTACAAAATCACAGCCAAGTGCGGTTAGTTATGGCGATATTATCGGGCAATCGGAAGCCATAAAAAATGTTACCGATATTATAGAGCGCGTAAAAGACAACAAAGCTACTGTAATGATAACAGGCGATAGCGGTACCGGAAAAGAACTGGTGGCAAGGGCCATACATTATATGGGGAAATTTGCCTCGGCACCCTTTGTGGCTGTAAACTGCGGAGCCATACCCGAAAACCTTCTGGAATCGGAATTGTTTGGGTATGTAAAAGGCGCCTTTACAGGGGCTAACGAAGATAGAAAAGGCTTTTTTCAGGCCGCCAACAAAGGCACCATTTTTTTAGATGAAATAGGTAACGCCTCCATGGCAACACAATTGCGGTTGCTTAGAGTGTTACAGGAAAAGGAAATTACCCGAGTGGGGTCGAAAAAAACAGAACCGATTGATGTAAGGGTTATTGCGGCCACCAATTTTAACTTAAAAGAACGTATAGAGAAAGGGAGCTTTAGGGAAGACCTGTATTACAGGCTTACCGTTGTAGAAATTGAAGTCCCCAAACTTAAAGACAGAAAAGAAGACATCACCTTATTGGTAGATAAGTTTTTGCAAAAATATGGCGTAGAATATAAAGATAGGTTGTTAACCATGACCCCTGAGGCTTTAAACGCCTTAGAGCGGTATTCGTGGCCTGGAAATATAAGGGAGTTGGAGAACATTATCCAGCGAGCCGTGATTATGTGCGATAAGCAAATTACACTTCACGATTTGCCGGATTTTCTCAAGTATACCATAGAATTTCCAGAAAATAACGACACGTTGTTGCCGCTTAAAGATATAGAAAAACAATACATACTTAAAGTCTTGGCATTTACAGAGAATAATAAATCAAAAGCGGCCAAAATTCTTCAAATTGACCGCAAGACGTTAAACCAAAAAATACAATAGATTATTTCTGGGGAAAATCTCCACAGTGGGTAAAAATTCCCCAATGCAACACAATGCTGTTTGTTTAATAAAATCACGTTAATAATATGGATACCAGTTAGTTACATAATATTTCAGACCCAAGCTAACCTTTATGGCACAGCAATTGTTTTATAGCAGGCAATAATAAAATCGCAAAAATGAGAGAAAACAGTTTATGTGTTAATTGTAAGTTCAATACAGATTGTAGCTTAACGCCCAATAAAAGTTTTATTTGGTCGTGCAATGAATATGAGTTAGCGGAAACAAAACAAGAGACTCCTAAGAGTCCATCATTCGAAACATCAAATAATAAAATAGTAGAATTTGTCTAAAGTAAAAAATATGACATTAATAAAAGAATTGAAGAAGAAAGACCAGCCAAAGCAAGGAATGCTTGAAAATGTAATGAAGCAATTTGATTCAGCTTCTAAATTGGTAGGTCTTAATGAGAATATTAAAAAAATCCTTTCGGTAACCAATAACGAATTGATTATTCACTTTCCCGTACGTATGGACAACGGTGATGTTGAAATTTTTAAAGGTTACCGTGTACAGCACAACAATGCCCTAGGAGCCTATAAGGGCGGGCTTCGCTACCACCCAACAATCGATATAGATGCTGTAAAGGCGTTAGCCATGTGGATGACTTGGAAGACTTCTTTAGCTGGCCTACCTTACGGAGGCGCAAAAGGAGGAATTCAACTAGACCCTAAAAAATATTCAACATCAGAGCTTGAGCGTATTACAAGACGTTTTGCGTATGCTCTAGGAGAGAATATTGGCCCAGAGCACGATATTCCAGCACCAGACGTAAATACCAATGCACAAACCATGGCCTGGATTGCAGATACGTATATGTCTACAAAATCGCCTTCAGAGCGTTCAAAAAACCAACACGTTGTAACCGGTAAACCAATAGGTTCAGGTGGGTTAGAAGGCCGCGACAGAGCCACTGGTTACGGTGTGTTCTTAACCATTAAATATTGGGCAGCTAATAAAAATGTATCCCTAAAAGACAAAACCTTTATCGTACAAGGATTTGGTAATGTAGGGTATTGGGCCGCCTATTTTATGGAGCAAGAAGGCGCTAAGCTAGTAGGTGTTCAAGATGCATACGGCACCATTAAAAATGAAAAAGGTATTCCTGTAGAGGCTCTTTTAGATTACTCTAAAGCGAATGGTGGAAGCATAGTTGGTTTTGACCAAGCGCAGGATATGGACAAGGATGATTTCTTCGGATTGGCTTGCGATATCTGTATTCCAGCAGCATTAGGAAACCAAATTACCAAAGAAAACGCCAACGATATTAAAGCATTTTTAGTAGCCGAAGGCGCAAACGGACCAACAACTGTAGAAGCCGAGAAAATTTTACTTGAAAAAGGTATAGATGTTATTCCAGACATACTTTGTAACTCTGGTGGGGTAATCTGCAGTTATTTCGAATGGTTACAAAACCGAAATGGCGAGCTTTGGGAGCTAGAAGAAGTCTTGGTTAAACTAGACAAAAAGCTAAAAGAAGCTTTTAGAAAAGTTACCGAAACTTCAGAAGCAAAAGGTATAGACATGCGTTCTGCCGCTTATGTAATAGCCATAGAGCGTATAGAAAGAGCTTATGTACAACGCGGAATTTTCCCTTAATTAATAGCAATATGAAGTACGGAACCTTAATGTTAGAAAAAAAAGAGTTTGTAACCTTAAAACGTTTGTTGAATTTATCTGCTGAATACAAAGAAGACACCAGAAAATATTCAGTTAAGCGTTTGGCAGAAGAATTAAAAAACGCCAAGGTTGTAGATGAAAGTGATTTTCCTGAAGACGTTGTACGCTTTAACTCTTTGGTTACAGTATCGACAGAGGATAATGGTTGGGAAACAACATTCCAACTGGTATTGCCTACGGAAAGCCATGCAGCAATGAGTCGGGTTTCGGTATTGGCACCAATGGGATCTGCCGTTATGGGGTATGCAAAAAACGATACCATGGAATGGGAGTTCCCAGCTGGGGTTAAAACTTTAAAAATAAAAAACGTTCAACACAAAATAGAAGAAGAAATACAACTATGATGAGACTTGAAACTTATTTTGAACACGATTCAGACGATCAAATCCTGCAAAAACGTAGTCATGACGAGCTTAAATTATGGTTGCAGCAAATAAACTATAATGTGGAAGAAAGTGATAGGTTGGCTAAAATATCATCCAACGTGCTTAAAGATAGGGCTTTAAGAGATGCTTTTTTGGAAATGATTACTTATATGCAAGATGTTTTAAAAGAATTGAAAGCTTATGAGAAATCCATGCCTAATTATAAAGAATGCGATCATTTAGAGTGTGATATGTTCTATATAAACAAACATCAAAGTATAGGTCATAAATACTTAAATACAATTAAAGGCTATCAAAAAATAAAGGATACATTCTATTCCCAATTCTTACACTAAGTACTTGATTTATTTAGATGTTGATTGGTAGCAAGAGGCCAAAACGTTAAGTTTTGGCCTCTTTTTTGCTGTTTTTTATAACGGGATGTTGCCGTGTTTGCGCTTTGGGGCGTCGACATGTTTGTCTTCTAGCATGGCAAATGCTTTAATAAGCTTCCTTCTGGTGTCTTTTGGTAAGATAACTTCATCTACAAAACCACGCTCGGTAGCACTGTAAGGGTTGGCAAAGCGGTCGGCATATTCGGCTTCTTTTTCCTTCCACTTGGTTTCGGGATCTTCGGCGGCAGAAATCTCTCGTCTAAAAATAATCTCTGCAGCTCCTTTGGCCCCCATAACAGCAATTTCGGCACTTGGCCATGCAAAGTTCATATCGGCACCAATATGTTTGGAGTTCATAACATCGTAGGCACCGCCATAGGCTTTTCTGGTAATAACTGTAACTCGCGGTACGGTAGCTTCGCTAAATGCATACAGCAGTTTGGCCCCATGTACAATAATGCCATTCCACTCTTGGTCGGTTCCAGGCAAAAATCCAGGAACGTCTTCTAGGACTAACAAAGGAATATTAAAACTGTCGCAAAACCGCACAAAACGCGCTGCTTTTTTCGAGCTGTTTACATCTAACACTCCAGCCAAGAACATGGGTTGGTTGGCAACAATACCAATGGATTTTCCGCCTAATCTGGCAAAGCCAACAATAATGTTCTCGGCATGGTCTTTATGGATTTCATAAAACGAATCTGTATCGATAATGCCCGAAATCACATCGTGCATGTCGTAAGGTTTATTGGCATTGTCTGGAACAATATTAGATAATTGCTCACGAATTTCATCGTTTAATTCGTAGGGTAGTGCTTTAGGCTTTTCTTGGTTGTTTTGTGGTAGATAGCTTAGCAGTTTTTTTACATCTTCTAGGCAGGCTACATCGTTGGCAGAGGTTTTATGGGCCACCCCCGATTTTGTGGAGTGCGTACTTGCCCCGCCCAATTCTTCGCTGGTAACGGTTTCGTTGGTAACGGTTTTTACCACATTGGGGCCAGTTACAAACATGTAGCTGGTATTTTCTACCATTAGGGTAAAGTCGGTCATGGCGGGCGAGTATACGGCACCACCGGCACAAGGCCCCATAATGGCCGATAACTGTGGGATTACCCCCGATGCTTGAACGTTGCGGTAAAAAATATCGGCATAGCCACCAAGCGAGCGCACGCCTTCTTGAATACGTGCCCCACCAGAGTCGTTTAAGCCAATAATTGGCGCACCAACCTTTACGGCCAGATCCATAATTTTACAGATTTTCTCGGCATGGGTTTCCGATAGGGAGCCGCCAAATACCGTAAAATCCTGAGCGAACACATAAACCAAACGCCCGTTAATAGTGCCATAACCCGTTACCACACCATCGCCATAAAATTGCTGTTTGTCCATGCCAAACTCTTTGGTACGATGGGTAACAAGCGCGCCAATCTCTTCAAAAGAGCCTTCGTCCAATAAGTATTGTACGCGTTCTCTGGCGGTGAGTTTTTTCTTTTCGTGTTGTTTTTCAATGCGTTTCTTACCACCGCCTAAAAAGGCTTCGGTAAGTTTATTATTAAGATCTTTTATTTTGTCTTCCATAGGTGTTGTTTTCAGTTTTTAGATTCCGCATTGTTGTACGTAATGACAGGGGTAACATGCTTTTTGTCATTCTGTGCTCCGACGCAGGATCCACTGCGTTTATTTTTCTTGGATTCCGCATCGTAGTGCGGAATGACAAGTTGAATGTATTTTGTTATTCTGCATTATGATGCAGGGTTTGTTTATTTCATTTTTTTGATTCCGTATTGTTGTACGTAATGACAGGGGTAACATGTTTTTTGTCATCCTGCGCTACGACGCAGGATCCATTAATATATCCAATCTTTAGCTAAATCATTCCATTTGCCATTATCTTTTTCAATAAGGTCTATTTTCCATTGTCTGTTCCAATTTTTTAATTGCTTTTCTCTTTTAATGGCATCGTTCACATACTGAAACTGCTCAAAGTAAACCAATTTATCTAATTCATATTTTTTAGTAAACCCTGCTCTCAATTTGTTTTTATGCTCAAACATTCTGCGTTCTAAGTCGTTTGTCATGCCAATATAGAGTGTTCCATTTTTTTTGTTTGAAAGAATATATACATAAAATTGATAATAATTTCCTTTCATTTTAATGTTTTTAGATTCCGCATTACCAAATCAAGTTTGGTACAGGCTCTGTGCGGAATGACAATGTGATTATGTTCTGTCATTCTGCGCTACGACGCAGGATCCACTGCGTTTATTTTTCTTGGATTCCGCATCGTAGTGCGGAATGACAAGTTGAATGTATTTTGTTATTATGATACAGGTTTTTTTGTTTCATTTTTTTGATTCCGTATTGTTGTACGTAATGACAGGGGTAACATGTTTTTTGTCATCCTGCGCTACGACGCAGGATCTACGTTTGGTACGCGTAGTTGTTTTTTGTCTTCTAAATATTGTTTCACGGCAATTAGAGCAGCCATACGGGCTTCGTCCTTTTGATTTTCTTGTAAGGCTTCTGGTGAATAGTATTTCTTTACAAAATGCGTATCGAAATTCCCAGAGCGAAAGGCTTCATGTTGGCATACAAACGTTCCAAAGGGTAGGGTTGTTTCTACCCCTTTTATATGGTAGTTGTTAATGGCTTTTAACATGACTTCTATAGCTTCTTCACGAGAATTTCCATAGGTAATTAATTTTGAAATCATGGGATCGTAATAAATAGGAATATCCATTCCTTCTTCAAAACCGTTGTCTACGCGAATGTTATCACCTTCGGGAAGTTGGTAGGTTTCTAGTTTGCCTACACTTGGCAGGAAATTGTTTAATGGGTCTTCGGCATAAACACGTAACTCTAAAGCGTGGCCTTTAATGCTTAAGTCGGCCTGCTTAATAGGAAGCACTTCACCGCGAGCCACACGAATTTGATACTCTACTAGGTCGGTGTCTGTAATGAGTTCGGTTACAGGGTGTTCTACCTGTAGGCGTGTGTTCATTTCTAAAAAGTAGAAGTTATGTTGGTCGTCTAATAAAAACTCAACGGTTCCGGCGCCTACATAGTCGCAGGCCTTAGCCACGCTTACTGCAGCCTTACCCATAGCGTCTCTAAGCTCTGGTGTTAAAACTGCCGATGGCGCTTCTTCAACTACTTTTTGGTGGCGGCGCTGTATGCTACATTCGCGCTCAAATAAGTGTACAATGTTTCCATGGGTATCGGCCATGATTTGTATTTCAATATGTCTTGGCGAGGCCACATACTTCTCAATAAATACCGAACCATCACCAAAGGCATTAACGGCTTCACTAATGGCGCGATCCATTTGCGATTCAAAATCGGCTTCCTTTTCAACAATACGCATCCCTTTTCCGCCACCGCCAGCAGAGGCCTTTATTAAGATAGGGAACCCAATGTCTGTGGCAATATTTTTGGCTTTAGAAATATCTGTAATGGCTTCGTCGGTTCCAGGAACCATAGGAATATTGTAAGCTTTTACGGCTTCTTTGGCAGCCAATTTACTTCCCATAACTTTTATGGCTTTGCTTTTGGGGCCAATAAAGATAATGTTGTTGGCTTCGCATAATTCGGCAAAGTCGGCGTTTTCAGAAAGAAAACCATAACCGGGATGAATAGCATCTACGTTAAGGTCTTTGGCGACTTGTATAATTTTATCACCTAATAAGTACGATTGATTGGAAGGTGCTTCGCCAATGCAAACCGCTTCATCGGCAAATTTTACGTGTGGTGATTGCCTGTCTACAGTAGAATAAACGGCTACTGTTTTAAGTCCCATTTTTTTAATGGTTTTCATGACTCTTAATGCAATTTCACCGCGATTGGCAACGAGTATTTTTTTCATTGAAAATATGTTTTCAATTTTCACAAAGGTGAAAATCTAATGTGTTATTCGAATTCTAATAATAATTGATTTTTATCTACAGCATCGCCTTTGGAGACCGAAATGGATTTTATAACGCCATCTCTAGGCGAGGTGAGGACATTTTCCATTTTCATGGCTTCTAAAATCAACAGGGTGTCATCTTCTTTTACTTCCTGTCCAACGCTAACATTAATATCTAAAATAAGGCCAGGCATAGGGGCTTTAATGTTGTTAATGTGTTTGGTGACCCCTAGTTCGAAGCCCATTTCTTTTATAAGGCGGTCCAAGGTGTCTTCAACATTAATGGTATAAACCGTGTTGTTTATGGCTACTTGATAGGTTTTGTTGTTGAGGTCTTTTGAAAGGACTTGGGCTTTATAGGACGTGTGTTGTTGTAACACGTGATAGGTGTTTTTGGTGGTGGCAATGGCGTCTAGATTTGAAATATCGTCTTGAGAGATTTCAAAGCTATCTACGCCATTTACGGTAACATGGTACATGTGCATATATCTGTTTTTTGTGGTGTAAATATAAGGATTTATAGGTGTTTTTTACGGTCAGCTATTTTAAAGTGTGACCTATTTTGGTGACGTTTAATAGCTTTTCTGGATAAAATGAGACCGATACCCAAGGATATGAAGGCGCCAACCCAAACACCGGGAATAAAATCGATAAACAAGAAAAAGTCGTAAGCCCCATGAAAAATAATGGCAAGGAGTAAGCCTAACAAGTTAAGCAAGCCTCTGTTTTTACCGGCAAATTTTGCTTTACCCATAAAATAGCCCATTAAAATACCAAAGGTGGCGTGTGCCGGAACTGCAGTAAAGGCTCGTAGTAAGGCCGTTTTATAGCCGCCGTCTAAAACATACATGATATTCTCGGTAGCGGCAAACCCCATGGATACCATAACGGCGTACATAATACCATCGTAAGGTTCGTTAAAAGCAGGTTTAGGTTGGTTGTAAAACCGAACGACAATATACTTGCTAAATTCTTCGGTAAAGCCAACAATAAAAAAGGCTTTTATAAATTGTTGAAACACTACAGAACTATCCAATGGTAAAATGTAATCAAAAATCACATACATGATCGTGGTGATAATAATGCTTATAAATGCACCAAACAAAAAACTGTAGAGTAGGAGCAGTTTGGGTTCTTTTTCGTATTTATCTTTAATATAGATGTATAGAATAATGGTGAAAACGGGGGCGAGCGCAAAAATAATAAGGTTCATATCGCTAAAGTACAATTTTAATTTGGTCTAAAATAGCAGTGTAGTAACTTGAGTTTGATGCTATAAAATGGTTGTTGGTTTGGCTGTGCTTTAGGAGGCCTTCAAACATGCTAGTACTAACAAGTTTTAAGTTTTCAACCTCATTGGGTTGGGGTTTTAATTGTTCTATGGGTATTTGTAATTTAGCAATAAAGGTGTGGTGAAATTCATTGTCAATAATACCATTGTCATAATGTTGAAAACACGGGAACACACCTATTTTAAGTAATTCATGTTCTTGTAAGGTTAAGCCTATTTCCTCTTGTGTTTCTCTTATGGTTGCTTGCTCTATGGTTTCTCCTGCATCTACATGACCTGCTACAGATACATCCCAAAGTCCAGGACAAATGGCTTTTGTAAAACTGCGTTGTGCCAATAAGATTTCACCTGCTTTTGTGTATAACCATAAATGGGCTGTGTTATGGTAATGGCCCTTGCTGTGAATGATTGATTTTAAAGCTGTTTTACCTGTTGGGTTACCAGAGGCATCAACAATGTCAATGAATTCATCCATAGAAAAAATAGTTGGTCATATCGAGCGGAATCGAGATGCTTTTTTTGATGGACAACTTTTTGAGTTCTCGACTACGCTCGAACAGACATATTTTGTTTTATTCAACTGTTAGATTGCCACGACCTAAAGGTCTCGCAATGTCGGGTTGCGGTTTTTCGATTTCAGCTTCGTTTTATCTTCAGCTTCTATACTTTGTCACTTTGGTGCTTTGAAAATCAGAAACTTTGCCACTTCAATTTTGTCTTCAAGGCCTCGCAATGACATTCACTATCTTATTTAAAATATGAAAACGTATCGCCTTCCTCAATCTTCAATAAGGTTTCATAAATCAGTTTAATAACGTTTTCCACATCATCACGATGTACCATTTCTACGGTAGTGTGCATATAACGTAATGGTAACGAGATTAAAGCAGAAGCCACACCGCCATTACTATATGCAAAGGCATCGGTATCGGTTCCTGTAGCTCTCGATAAAGCAGAGCGTTGGAACGGGATGTTTTTTTCTTCGGCAGTATCGGTAATTAAGTCGCGTAGTTTTTGCTGTACAGCAGGCGCATAAGCCACAACAGGACCAAGACCTAGTTCCAAATGACCTTCTTTTTCTTTTTTAATCATTGGGGTCGTGGTATCGTGCGTCACATCGGTAACAATGGCCACGTTAGGCTTTATGGTTTGGGTAATCATTTCTGCACCACGTAAACCAATTTCTTCTTGTACCGAGTTGGTAATGTACAGCCCAAAGGGTAGTGTCTTTTTGTTTTCATGTAGCAAACGTGCCACTTCGGCAATCATAAACCCGCCCATACGGTTGTCTAAAGCGCGACAAACAAACTTATCGCCATTTAAAATATGGAATTCATCGGGGTAGGTAATTACGCAGCCTACATGTACGCCCATTTTTTCAACTTCCTCCTTGTCTTTAGCGCCAACATCAATGGTAATGTTTTCTAGGGTTGGAGCTTGTTCTTTTGCTTTGTCTCTGGTGTGTATGGCAGGCCAGCCAAAAACTCCTTTAACAATGCCGTTTTTTGTGTGGATGTTTACCACCTTACTTGGTGCGATTTGGTGATCGCTACCACCGTTTCTAATAACGTGAATTAAGCCATTGTCGGTAATGTAGTTTACGTACCAAGAAATTTCATCGGCATGTCCTTCAATAACCACTTTGTATTTGGCATCGGGATTAATTACGCCAACGGCAGTTCCGTAAGTGTCCGTAATAAAAGTATCAACATAAGGTTTTAGGTAGTCCATCCAAAGTTCTTGTCCGGTCCATTCGTAACCTGTTGGAGCAGCATTGTTTAAATATTGCCCTAAAAATGTGATGGATTTTTTATTGAGTATGCTCTTTTTTGCCATAAAATAATTTTTGCACTAAAATAATAATATTAATACGATTTTAAGGGTTATGCCTTTGTAAATTGTTAATTTTAAACCCAGTTTTTGGAATGGTTTTAGATAATTAATTGTCTATATATTTTAAAACACGTGGCAAGACAAATCATCTACATATTACTATTGTGGCCCATTTTTGGTTTTGGTCAAGGGAGCCTTGAACCTGAAAAGGACTCTCTGGAGGGTAAGTATATTATTGTTAAAGGCGATTCTATACCCCGAAAGGCCATTGATTTAGAAGAGGTTATGATTCTTCATAAACTGAAATTTGATGACAAGCTAGCAAGAAGGCGGTATCTTATTTTAAGACGAAAAACCATAAAGGTGTTTCCGTATGCAAAATTGGCTGCCGAACGTTTGGAAACATTAACGCAGCGTTTGGCCGATATAGAAAACAAACGAGAGAAGAAACGCTATACCAAAATTATTCAGAAATATATAGAAGAAGAATTTACCGAAGAATTGAAGAACCTAACCAAAACCGAAGGGCAAATCTTGGTTAAGCTAATTCATAGGCAAACAGGAGTTACAACTTTCGATTTGGTTAAGGATTTACGCAGTGGCTGGCGGGCATTTTGGTACAATAGCACAGCAAACGTGTTTAACATATCGCTTAAAGAAACGTTTGATCCCGAAAACGATAAAGAAGATTACTTGATTGAGGATATTTTACAGCGAAATTTCCAGAATGGTACGTTAGAATACCAGAAATCTGCCTTGGAGTTCGATTTTTACGAACTCACCAATAAATGGCTGGCTAACAAATAGTAACCATGCGTATACAAACCCCTCTTGAAGAGAAACTTAATGCAGGAACACATGCTATAGGTGCGTTGTTTGGCCTTGTTGCCCTAGTGCTAATGGTGGTTTACCAAACCAACAAAACCCATTGGGGCTTGTTTAGTGTAACGGTGTATGGGGCCTCTATAGTTTTGCTATTTTCATTTTCTACCTTGTACCATTATTTTCAACGGGAAAAATTAAAACATTACTTTAGGGTTTTAGACCACATTGGCATTTACGTATTAATTGCAGGTACTTATACTCCTGTTAGTTTAATTGCGTTAGAGCATAGCAAGGGATGGCCGTTGTTTTGGTGGGTTTGGGGTATTGCTGCCTTTGGCCTTGTTTTAAAGCTTTTTTTTACAGGGCGCTTCGAAGTTTTCTCGCTACTACTGTACCTAGTTATGGGGTGGCTTATTGTTTTCGATTTTAACTCGCTGTCCGAGAGTGTTGGCGCAAACGGGGTGTTGCTGCTTTTTATGGGCGGGCTAGCTTATACGGTGGGAATTGTGTTTTACGCCATAGAGCGTATACCGTTTAATCATGTTATATGGCACCTATTTGTACTAACGGGCGCGGTATGCCATTTTTTTATGGTGTTTTTCTTTGTTATTTAAAGCCAGAGCAATTCTAAGGCTTAATAATGTCTTTATATTCTTCAAAAAAGGCTTCAAAAAGAATCATGTTGGTGTTAAAAAAAACCATCACATCTTGCCAGCTGTTTTTGTTGTGAATGCTAACCTTGCCTTCTAAAGGGAGGTAAATTCTGGAGATTTCTTTCCCATTATCTAAGAAATATTCCTCTTCGTAAATAATATCTGGTAAATATTCATTGGTAAGAATCGTTTTTAAAGCAACTAATTTTTCCCAACACATAATGCGATTTTCCAAATCGTCCTCAAGGTCTAAGGTAATAAAGGCTTTTTTGGTATCGAAATGAAACTTAAAGCTTAAGCCTTTTATTTTGGTATGGTATAAAATCCATTTCCGGGGGAAGGATTTCCCAAAACTGGTCCAAAATTCTTCACGTAATTGTCTGGAGGCTTCTTTTGAAAACACGGTTTTGTTTCTTTTTAATTTAAATAATATAAGCAATGCCAATGCCTAACAGGATGGCAATGAGCTTGCTATAGCTGAGCTTGTGATTGTGGCCGGCTTCATTCTCAAATAAAATAATGGTAGCAATATGAAAAAAGATACCTATAACCAAAGCGTGAATGCTTAACAGCAAGGTTTCGTTCATGTCTACCTGGTTGGAAATAAAGGTGCCTATGGGAGTCATTAATCCAAAGAGCGTTAAAAAAATGACCATTTGAATTTTTGAGAATTTAGATTGCACCAAAAATGAGGTAATTAACATGGCAATTGGAATTTTATGAATTAACACACCATAAACCATGTCGTTGTGCTCGTGAATAGGGAAGCCTTCTAAAAAACTGTGTAGGCACAAACTTAAAAACAATAACCAAGGAAACTTGTTGTTGTGTTGGTGAATGTGTATGTGCCCATGTTCGGCCCCTTTCGAGAAAAACTCCAAAATTACCTGTAGCAAAATGCCCAGCATAATAAATACTCCTGTATGTTTAGCATTTAGGTGGTGGTAAACTTCTGGCAAAAGCTCGAATAGGGTCATGGCGAGTAAAAATGCGCCACTAAATGCCAATAACGGCTTTAGGTAGCCCTTTTGCTGGTGTTTAAAAACAGTTACTAGAACAACGCCAAGAACAACGGCTAGCATGGGTAAAAGATAAGCTGTAATCATTTAATTGAAAATCATGATTAAACGTTCGGATGTTTTTGGGCTAAATTTACTTAAATTATAATCGCCAAACACATCCAGTAAATAAATACCGGCGGCATTAAACATGTGTTCAAAGTCTTTTAGTCGCAATGCTTTTACGCGTTCTTTAAATTCGAAATGCTGACCTTCGTCTGTAAAGGAAATGGTTTTAACAATGTGCCCGTCGCTATAGCTTCGCTTTTGGTTAAAGGTAATGCCATTGATGTTTTTTTCGTCCTCGGCAACTAAATGATCGAGTACAAAATCGACATTCATAAAATCGATAACGCCAAAACCATGGGGTTTAAGGTTGTCTTTAATGGCCTTAATGGTTTTTAAATTATTGCTGTCGTCTTCAAAATATCCAAAACTGGTAAAAAGGTTAAAAACAGCATCAAACTTTTCGCCATAGGGTAAGGACATGTCGTGAACCTTAAACGTTAGGCGGTCATTTTCAAATTGCTTGGCGTGGGCTATGCTACTTTCAGATAAATCTGCACCAACCACATTATAGCCTAAGCCATTTAAAAAAACGGCGTGTCTTCCTTTGCCGCAAGCAAGGTCTAAAATTTTACCATCTTCAGGTAAATTTAAGTAGGCCGTTAGGTTGTTCATAAACAATTCGGCTTCTTTATGGTCGCGGTCCTTATACAGTGTGTGGTAGTAAGGGGTGTTAAACCAAGAGGCGTACCATTGTGTTGTATCTTTTGTCATAGGCGTTTTTCGAACTGAGCCGTCTCTTTTTTGTTTTAGGCTTATCTTGCCACAAAAATACTGTATTTTTGCATTCTATTTTTTATAAGAAATGGAGAATAATTTTAACATGGTTGCCAAAACCTTATTTGGCTTTGAAGAATTACTAGCTAAAGAGCTAAGACAATTAGGTGCTCAAGACGTGAAAGTGGGGGTGAGAAACGTAAGTTTTGTAGGTGATAAAGGCTTTATGTACAAGGCCAATTTGGGTTTGCGTACAGCAATAAAAATATTAAAACCTATTAAAACGTTTCAGTTGCACCATGAAGACGATTTGTATAAGATGGTCTATAAGTTGCCATGGGAGAAGTATTTAAAACCAACGGGAACTTTAGCGGTTGATGCTACGGTACACTCCAACGTGTTTAAGCACTCGAAATACGTGGCGTTACGTACCAAGGATGCTATTGTTGATAAGTTTAGGGATACCACAGGAAAACGCCCCGATGTGGATTTAAGGTTTCCCGATTTAAAAATAAATGTCCATATCGATAGGCAGCGTTGTACCATTTCCTTAGACAGCTCTGGCGAGTCTCTGCACCAACGTGGGTACAAATTGGCAACAAACATAGCGCCAATTAACGAGGTTCTGGCCGCCGGTATGATTATGCTGTCTGGCTGGGATGGACAGAGCGATTTTATAGACCCCATGTGTGGTAGTGGTACCATTTTGGCCGAAGCCGCTATGATTGCCTGCAACATACCGCCAAACTTAATGCGTAAAGAGTTTGCTTTTGAGCGTTGGCAGGACTGGGATGTCGATCTTTTTGAAACGATTGAAGCGTCACTACTGAAGAAAACACGGGATTTTCACTACAAAATTATAGGGTACGATAAAGCCCCGTCTGCAGTAAGAAAAGCCAAAGACAACATAAAAAATGCGCATTTAGAGGATTTTGTAACCATAGCGCATGAAGATTTCTTTAAAACCGAAAAGCCAACAGAAGGCAAGTTGCACATGGTATTCAACCCGCCCTATGGCGAGCGTTTGGAGATTAATATGGAGCAGTTTTATAAAGCCATTGGTGACACCCTAAAGCAAAGCTACCCAGGAACGGATGCTTGGCTCATTACATCAAACTTAGAAGCGTTAAAACACGTTGGTTTGCGCCCCTCAAGAAAAATAAAACTGTTTAACGGAAAACTAGAATCCCGTTTGGTAAAATACGTGATGTACGAAGGCAGTAAAAAAGCCAAATTTAATAGCTAACAGGTCGTGCAAACAATAAAAATTGTAAAAAAACACTGATTAAAAAAACCAAAAGACCAGTGTTGTTCGTAACTTTAACACGAACACTAAAATATCTTATATGAAAACAATTATCAAAACAATGCTTTTGTCCTCTGTAGTTTTTGTGTTATCGTGCAGAGACGATAATAAAGAAAAAGAAGCAGAAGAAACACAAGCCGTTGTCGAGCAAATTGAAGCTGCAGAAGTAGAAGTAAAACAAGCTGCCGAAAACGTTCATGAAAATGAAGAAGCGCTTAAAACAGCTATGAAAGAACTAGATAGTATCTAAATAAAAAAAAGAAAACCATGAAAGTGATAAAAAGAATGGCTTTGCTTGCCGTGTTGCTAACGTTTGCGTTAAATACAGCAACGGCTCAAGAAAAAGCAAATAAAAACAAAATAGAGAAAGCAGTAAAAAACGAAGCGAAAGCTGTAAAGAACGATAAGGTTAAAGCAACCAAAGAAAAAGGCAAAGCGCTTAAATCTGAAGCCAATGAAATGGCTAAAGAGAATAAAGAGCAAGCGAAAGAGCAGGCTCAGAAAATGAAGGAGAAAAAAGAGGCGCTACAACACGAGGCGAAAGAGGTTAAAGGAAAAGCCCACGCTTACGGCCAAAATAAAGAAGGCTTATCCGGACGCGAGTTTGGACAGGCTAGAGCTGCAGAAGCTAAGTCTATGCTTAAAGAAGAAAAGCGTAAGTTAGAAGAAGATGAAGTAACGTTAGAGCGCAACAAAAAACGCATATACGAGGCCAGAGAACGTTTGCGAACAACTAAAGAAGAAGGTGAAATTTCTGAAGAGGAGCTAAAGCTTAAAGAGGAAAAAATCTTGAATGCCGAACGAGCATTAAAAGACTTCGAAGCGGCCATTCAAAAAAAGAAAGCCGTTATAAAGGAGCAGGGTGTTTTACTTTCTAAGCTTTACCAAGAGGAAAAACAATAGGCTTTCTTCAAAAAAAATAAACATTAAAGTGCTACAGTTTTGTAGCACTTTTTTTATGGCGTGGTAAAAGCTGTTAACTAATGTAGTTCCAGATGTTTTTAAACTTGCTAAGCTGCCTGTAGGTCTCCAAAACAACTTTGTTTTTAGGTAAAGCTAACTTTGGATCTTCTTGCAAGAGTTTTTTAGCGTAATAACGCGCACTTTGTAAAATAGCCTTGTCTTTAATAATATTGGCAATTTTAAGGTTAAGAACGCCGCTTTGTTGCGTTCCCATAATATCGCCTGGGCCGCGAAGCTTTAAATCCACTTCGGCAATTTCAAAGCCGTCATTTGTGCTAACCATGGTCTCTAAACGGGTCTTACTATCGTTAGAGAGTTTATGACTGGTCATTAAAATACAATAACTTTGTTCGGCACCTCGGCCAACACGGCCCCGTAACTGGTGGAGTTGCGATAGGCCAAACCGCTCGGCACTTTCAATAACCATAACCGATGCGTTAGGCACATTAACACCCACCTCAATTACCGTAGTAGCTACCATAATTTGCGTTTCACCTTTGGCAAAACGTTGCATTTCATAATCCTTGTCGGCGGGTTTCATTTGTCCATGCACTATGGAAATTTGATATTTTGGTGCGGGAAAATCACGGGCAATACTTTCGTAACCATCCATCAAATCCTTATAGTCCATTTTTTCGCTTTCTTGAATTAATGGATATACGATATATACCTGCCTGCCTTTGTCGATTTCATCCCGAATAAATCGGAAGACTTTTAAGCGATTATTATCGTATCTATGCACTGTTTTTACAGGGCGCCTTCCCGGAGGTAATTCATCGATAATCGAGAGGTCTAAATCGCCATAAACCGACATAGCCAAAGTGCGGGGAATAGGGGTGGCCGTCATGACCAAAATATGTGGTGGATGGTCGGTGCCTTTATGCCATAATTTGCTTCTTTGCGCCACACCAAAACGGTGCTGTTCATCTATAATGGCGAGTCCTAAATGTTTAAATTTCACCTTGTCTTCAAGTAAGGCGTGCGTGCCAATTAAGATCTGTAAATCGCCATTTTCTAAAGATTCATGAATGTGTTTTCTTTCTAAAGTGTTGGTTGAGCCTGTGAGTATTTTTATACTGATATTCAGCATGTTACACCAATCTAAAAGTCCGTTATAGTGCTGAACTGACAAAATTTCAGTCGGTGCCATTAGACAGGCTTGAAAACCGTTGTCAAGTGCGATTAACATTGACATGAAGGCGACTATTGTCTTGCCCGAACCTACATCACCCTGTAATAAGCGGTTCATTTGTGCATGGCTCCCCAAATCTTGTCTAATTTCTTTTATAGCGCGCTTTTGGGCATGGGTTAAATTAAAAGGTAAATGGTGGGTGAAAAATGTGTTAAAATAATTGCCGACTTTATCAAAAGTGTAGCCTTTAATTTTCGATTTGTGAATAAGGTTTTTTAAAATTAATTGCAGTTGAATATAGAACAATTCCTCGAATTTTAAACGAAATTGTGCTTGGGCTAAAAGGGCTTGATTTTTTGGAAAATGCACATTTAAAACCGCCTCATTTTTTGGGAGTAAATTTAGGGCGTTTAAAAGGTCGTCCGGAAGGGTTTCTGCAAACTTGTTTTTGGATTCTAAAAACAGCTGCTGCATAATTTTATTTACCACCCTATTGGTTATGCCTTTATTGGTTAATTTTTCGGTAGACGGGTAAATAGGTTGCATGGCAACACGCAAACTTTTCTTGTGATCTTCCAGTGGTTCTATGTCTGGGTGGGGCATGCTAAAGGTGCCATTAAACCAATTGGTTTTTCCAAAAATAACATAAGCCTTGTTTGGGGTTAGGCTGTCTCTAATCCATTTTTGCCCCCGAAACCATACCAATTCCATTGTGCCGGTATCGTCCTGAAAGGTTGCCACTAAACGTTTTCCGCGTTTTTGGGCCACTTCCCGAAACCGTACAATCTTTCCAATAATTTGAACTTCAGAAGAGTTTCGCTGCAGCTCGTTAATCTTGTAATAGTGCGTGCGATCCAAATACCTGTTGGGAAAAAGGTTAAGCAAATCTTGATAAGTGTAGATGCTTAACTCTTTTCGCAAAAGATCGGCACGGTTGGGGCCAACGCCTTTTAAATAGTCTATGGGAGTTTGGAGGTTGATATTTTTTTAAGTTTTATTGGCACTAAAATAAAGTTTTATTAATGTTTTTTTTAATTTGTACGCATTAATAATTTAATAGCACAACAAAATTAAACGTATGAAAAAAATTAAAACAGGTTTAGGCGTAGTTATTATGTTGCTTGTGGCCTTAAATATTGGCTGTAGCAAAGATGATTCTTCGGGTAATACAGCTACGGAAAAACCAGTGATTACCTTAGCAGGACAGTTTACCAACTTTGGCGAGGTAGATGTGTTAAGCGTTTCGGCTTCCCAGTCGGTAGACGTTTCGGCTCAGCATTTAACAGAAGCATTAACAGTTACGGCTTCGAGTAACTTTCAAGTGTCCTTAGACGATGTAGATTTTAGCAATACTGTGTCGTTAAGCCCAAGCGAAGTAAATACTGAAACAATAACCCTTTACGCGAGGTTTTCACCTCAGGAAACAGCTATAGGTCCTGTATCTGGAACGCTTACGTTTCAAAGTTCAGGAGCAGATCAAAAAACGCTTAACATGCAGGGCGCTGGGGCGAGCATCGCACCAATTATTGTAACCGACCAAGCCAGTTTAAACTTTGGAGATGTGCAAATGAACCAGATCTCAGAGGCCGCTATGTTGACTATTACCGGCGACCACCTAGAAGATGATATCACGCTTACGGTAACAGGAAATTTTGAAGTTTCTGGCGACAATGTAACCTACGATAGCTCGTTGACCATACCAGCAGTTAATGCCAATGGCGCTAATACCGTTTATGTTAGGTTTTTACCAACGGAAATAGGGAGCGCTATGGGTGCTATAGCCATTCAAAACGCTTTAACAACTAATGTTGATGTGACTTTGATTGGAAATGGCTTGCCTGTAACGCATAATTATGTAACGTTTAACCAACAGCCTTTAGCTTTTGGTAGCGGTTACAGCCAGTCTGCCGTTCAAACGTTTAACTTGCCATCAGACCTGAGTAACATTGCGCAAATTAAAATGTTTTTGCAAATCGATTGCCCGTCTTCAGGATGTGACGATTGGGATAGGTTCGCGAATGTAAAAGTTAAGGACGTAGAGAGTGGTAATTGGTACGAAATAGGCCGATACATCACGCCTTATTGGACCGGAACGCAACAATTGGATAGAGGGTTGGAGTTTGACGTTACCGATTTTAAATCGCTTTTAACAGGTGCTGTAGAATTAAGAATTTATATCGAAAATTGGACCGATAAAGCAGATTTAATCACTGTAGATTTCGATTATATTGAAGGCACGCCAGACTACCCTTATTACGCCGTATCGGAGGTGTTGGGTTATCATATAAACTCTATTGATGGCGTGCCTTACGGCGTGCCTCATAGTTTTGATTTAGATAAATCGGTAAGCATTCCTGCCAATGCCGAAAGCACACATTTAAGAACCGTTATTTCTGGTTGGGGGCACGCAACACCAGCAGATGGAAGTAGACCTTGCGCCGAATGGTGCTACCGTACCCATAATGTTTTAATAAACGGGTCTGGCATGTTTAGCCACTATATGGGGCCATTGGGATGTGCCGCTAACCCTGTAAGCAACCAAAACCCAGGAAACTGGCAGCCTGATAGAGCGGGGTGGTGCCCAGGTATGGCTGTACCTGCCCGTATTGATGCGTTTGGGTCGTCTATGGCTGGAAGCGCCTTTACGTTTGCGTACGATTTTGAAGATTGGACTAATGACGGTAATAATGGTGGAGCCTTTTATGCAACATCAACTTACGTTGTTGTAAAAAGTACCACGCCAATAACCAAGCCTACAGTAGCCGATTAAACCCATATTGCGATAAGATTTTAAAAAGCACGTTAAATTTTTTTAACGTGCTTTTCTGTTTTGGACAGGAATTTGTTACTTTTCAAAATATGAAACACCTTACATTACTCGTTGCTTTTGTGGTAAGTGCTTTTGCTACTGCCCAGCAAACAGAATATGTCGATTTTAAGCGTTTAACAGCAGATTTAAGGTTTAATGCGGAAACGTCATCTGTTTACGGAAACTTGGCCTATGAATTTAAAATACAAAAGCCTGTAGACGCTATTTATATCGATGCTATTAACATGCGTTTTGAAGAAGTGCTACTTAACAATACCGCTGTAGAATGGCGCAACGACGGTGAAAAACTTTGGCTGCTAAAAGCATTTAAACCACAACAAACATATCGGTTAACGTTTACTTACCAGGCAACGCCCAAAAAAGCCATGTATTTTGTAGGGTGGCAAGACGAGGCTCCTAATCAAATTTGGACTCAGGGACAAGGGAAATATACCAGCAATTGGCTGCCTAGTATCGATGATGTTAACGATAAAATAGAGTTCGATTTAACGGTTTTATCTCATAAAGAGAATCAGGCTATTGCTAATGGTAAATTGTTGCAGAAAACAACGGTAAACGATTCGATGGCCAAATGGCATTACGACATGAAACAACCCATGTCCAGTTATTTGGTAGCGTTAGTAATTGGTAAGTATCAAAAGAAAACAGAATTCTCAAAATCGGGCATTCCTCTAGAGATGTATTACTACCCAAAAGATTCCAACAACGTAGAACCCACATACCGGTATACGAAACAGATGTTCGATTTTATGGAGGAAGACATAGGGGTGGCGTATCCTTGGCAAAATTATAAGCAAATTCCGGTGCACGATTTTTTATATGCGGGCATGGAAAACACCAGTGCCACCATTTTTTCCGATGCTTTTGTTGTTGATTCTACAGCCTTTAACGATAGGAATTATGTAAATGTAAATGCGCACGAGCTAGCCCACCAATGGTTTGGTGATTTAGTAACCGCAAAAAGTGGTGAGCACCATTGGCTGCAAGAAGGATTTGCAACCTATTACGCCCTGTTAGCCGAAAAAGCCGTGTTTGGAAAACAGCATTATTATTGGCAATTATACCAATACTACCACGAATTGGTAGCACAGGACAGAGATGGTTTGGCAACGTCCTTGTTAAACCCAAAGTCCAGTAGTTTAACATTTTATAAACGCGGTTGTTGGGTGTTGCACGCTCTAAGAGAAAAAATAGGCGATAAGGCGTTTAGAACTGCTGTTACGCAATACCTACAAAAACATAAGTTTAAAAATGTAGAGACGCAGGATTTTATTTCTGAAGCTGAAAATGTAAGCGGTCAGAATTTGTCCGATTTTGTAGCACTCTGGATCGAAGGTGAACGTTTTCCCGAAGCAGAAGCCAAAACCTTACTCATGCAGTCTGCATTTATACAAGAATACGAAATGGTCGATTGCGAAGCTGTTACTTCTAAATGTGAGTATTATTTAAACTCGGGTGTTTCCGACCAGGCTAAAGCAAAAATTGTAAGGCAGCAGCCACATTTGGTAACTTCAGAAACGTTTAAAAATGGGTTAAAGGTAAGGCAGGCCATAGCCGAAAGTCTGTCTAAAATTCCGCAAGCTTTAAAGCAGGATTACCAAAGCTTGCTCGACGATATGTCGTATAAAACTAAAGAGGCAGCCTTATATCATCTGTGGGTTAATTTTCCCGAAGACCGAGCCACTTTTTTTAACAAAACCAGAACAGCGTTTGGCGATGCCACAAAAAATGTACGGCTGTTGTGGTTGGTGCTGGCCTTATCAACCCCAGATTTTGAGCCGGATAACGATGTAATGTATTACAATGAATTGGTAAATTATACCGCCCCAGTTTATAATTATGAGCTGCGCATAAGTGCATTTCAGTATTTAGAGGCTTTAAATGCATGCCACAGTACATGCAAGGCCAATTTAACTCAAGCGATGACGCACCACAACTGGAGGATGGTAAAATTTGCTAAAGCCCTAAACGAACGATTAAATAAATAACCTACTATTATGAGAGCATTAGTAATTTCGGGAGGTGGCAGTAAAGGCGCGTTTGCTGGCGGTGTGGCCCAATACCTTATGGAAGAAAAAAAGAAGACCTACGACATATTTTTGGGTACATCAACCGGAAGTTTGTTGGTGCCTCATCTAGCAACAAACGACATTGGCAAGCTCTACGACATTTATACCAATGTACAACAGCACGATATTTTTAGTGTGAGTCCCTTTGTGCAGCGCAAAAAAGGGGATAGGGAATACGTGTCTATCGATTTTGTAAATTCCCTTTGGCAGTTTATTCGAATGAAACGCACGTTTGGAGAAAGTAAGAGCCTAAAACGAAACATTAAACGCAATTTTACTAAGGCAGAATACGACCAGATAAAAGCAACCAAACAGGACTTGGTGGTAACGGTATCAAACCTATCGAAAAATAAGGTTGAATATAAGTCCATTAACGACTATAGTTACGAAGCATTTTGCAATTGGATTTGGATTTCCTGTAATTACATTCCGTTTATGTCGCTGGCCAAAGTAGATGGTTATGAGTATGGTGATGGCGGCCTGGGTTGTGTAGTGCCCATTAGAGAGGCGATTCAACGTGGGGCAACCGAAGTCGATGCTATTGTTCTAGAGTCTGAAAATATGGAGCACAACAAGGTGTTGGGGAAAAACCCTTTCTCACTTATGATAAATTTATTCGACCATTTACTAAACCAGGTAGAACGTAACGATATTTTAATTGGAAAACTGGCAGCCAAAAACAACAACGTAAAGCTTAATCTGTATTATACACCCACACAATTAACCGAAAATGCATTAATATTCAGTAAGCGATTAATGACCAAATGGTGGGAACAAGGTTACGAATACGCCCAGCAGCGTTTCGAGAAAGTTAATTAGCTTTTACCACATGTCGCTAATCTCATTCTTTAAATAGGCCAAGGCCACATCGCTAGGAGCTTGTTGCTCCATAAGGTTGGTAAGGATAACTTCACGTAGGCTGTTGGCATCGGTAGCGCCATCTGTCTTATTGGCTTTTCTTATAGATTGAATGGTTGCATTTTTAGCAGTATTAATAATGCCCCAACATTCACTGCTCACATAAATTTGCTGTGTTAAATTATGCTCAAACTCTTGTTCGATGGTTGCTATAAGTAATGTTTCGTAATCGTGCTTATCATTAGAGGTAGGCTGTACTCTAACCAATAATCTGTTTGGAGAAATGCGCTCTAAAAATAGCGCCATGCGCTCGTAGGCTTGAAGGCGAAGCGGCAGGGCTTCTTTTTGCAGGTCCTTTTGGATTAAAAAATTCCTGCGGTTGGTTTCATTGTATAAATGCTCCCTAAAAAACATGTAAGCTATTGCACCGGTTACTAAAGTTGGGATGCAGTACATCAATAAATTGATAAGTTGGTTTTCCATTGAAAAATTGTTTGATACAAACTTAATCTAAATCACCTATTCTAAAAATGGTTTAACAAAAATTATGCGTTAGCACCTCCGCCAAGATATTTACAGTCTTTTAAATCTTGCATGCTGGTAAAGGGTACTTCAGTCTTGTTGTAGTAATATGTTTTGTCTAGCTCTTTGCTTAGGTTGTGGTCGTCTACGTTTACATCAATATCATGCATTTTAAATTGGCAAGGATGTTCGTAGCCTGCTGCATGAGTAATTTCAATAAATTCTTTCCTAAAAGTTTTAAAATACTGGGCCAAGCGTTCGGATTTTAAAGGGACGTTAATGCCATTTTGCAGCCATTTATTTTGTGTGGCAATACCACTAGGGCAGCGGTTGGTATGGCAAATTTGAGCTTGTATGCAGCCAATGCTCATCATGGCTTCGCGAGCCACGTTTATGCAGTCGGCACCCATAGCAAAGGCCATGGCTGCTTTGGCTGGAAACCCTAATTTTCCACTGCCAATAAATACAATGCGTTCTGTTAACTGATGTGTTTTAAACAGCTTGTACAGGTCGCTAAAGCCATATACCCAAGGTAGGGAAACGTGGTCTGCAAAACTTGGTGGGGCAGCGCCGGTACCGCCTTCGCCACCGTCTACGGTAATAAAGTCGGGGCCTTTGTTGGTGGCTTTCATAATTTGAGCCAGTTCTTCCCATTGGTCTAATTTTCCAATAGCAGCCTTAATGCCTACGGGCAACCCGGTTTTTTCGGCAATGGCTTCAATAAAATCGACCATTTCTGGAACGTTAGAGAATGCCGAATGGTTGGGTGGCGATAACACGTCCTTGCCAATTTCGACATGGCGAATGTTAGCAATCTCTTTGGTGATTTTATTTCCTGGTAATACGCCACCTTTACCTGGTTTGGCGCCTTGCGAGAGCTTAATCTCTATAGCGCGGACAAAAGGATTGTTATTAACAAGTGCAACCAATTTTTCCATAGAGAAGTTGCCGTCCTTGTCGCGTACACCAAAGTAACCCGTGCCAAAATGAAAAATAACATCGCCGCCATGAGAGTGGTAAGGCGATAGACCGCCTTCTCCAGTATTGTGGTAAGCCCCAGCAATCTTAACCCCTTTGTTAAGCGATTCGACAGCTTTGGCCGATAAAGACCCAAAACTCATAGCCGAAACATTAATAACCGATGCTGGCCTATAGGGGCGTTTACGGTTGTTATGTACACCCATAACCTTGGCACAAGGCAAAAAGGTTTTATCTGTAGCATTGGGATGGTTTTTATCAATTTTAAAGGGCATCATGGCATTGTTGATAAAAATATGCTGATGGGCGTAAATATCCCTATCAGTTCCAAAGCCTTCGTAGTTGTTCTCATGCTTGGCCGAGGCATAAATCCAACCGCGTTCTATACGGTTAAAAGGCAATTCCTCGCGGTTGTTGGCCACAAAATATTGGCGCATTTCTGGACCAATACTCTCTAGTATATAACGCAAATGGCCTACAATGGGAAAGTTATGGCTAATGGTGTGCGATTTTTGCACAAAAACATCACGTAGCGCAACCAAGAAGAGTACAATAATAACCCACATCCACCAACTAATGCTGCCTAAAAAACTTAAAAAAGAATCCATAAAACGTAACTTAATTTTTGTTAAAGATATTAAAATTGAAGTAACCCTGCCTTTAAAAGTTGTTTATAATTATTAGCAAAAACCTTTAATAAAAAGGGTTGTATTGGTTATTTTCACACTTTTAAATGAGATTGAAAATTGGAGAAGTATTTAAGTCAGTTGAATGATGCCCAGCTAGCACCAACGCTACAAAAAGATGGGCCAATGATCGTAATTGCCGGTGCGGGTTCTGGAAAAACCAGGGTGCTCACATACCGCATAGCATATTTAATGCACCAAGGGGTCGACCCGTTTAATATTTTGTCCTTGACCTTTACCAATAAAGCGGCACGCGAAATGAAATCGCGTATTGCCCAAATTGTAGGCGATAGTGAAGCTAAAAACCTTTGGATGGGGACCTTTCACTCGGTGTTTGCTAAAATTTTGCGCATAGAAGCCGATCGTTTGGGATACCCCAGCAACTTTACTATATACGACACCCAAGATTCCGATAGGTTGATTCGCGATATCATTAAGCAACTCAATTTAAATAAGGACATTTATAAATACAAACAGGTAAGATCCCGGATTTCTTCCTATAAAAATAGCCTTATTACCGTTAAGGCTTATTTTAATAATCCAGAGTTAATAGAGGCCGATACCGCGGCAAGACGCCCCAAAATGGGCGATATTTACAAAGAATATGTCGAGCGTTGCTTTAAAGCAGGTGCTATGGATTTTGATGACCTGTTGTTAAAAACCAACGAACTATTAACCCGTTTTCCAGATGTTTTGGCTAAATATCAAGACCGCTTTAGGTACATATTGGTTGATGAGTACCAAGATACCAACCACAGCCAGTACCTCATTGTAAGAGCCCTGTCGGACCGCTTTCAAAACATTTGCGTAGTGGGCGACGATGCGCAAAGTATTTATGCTTTTCGTGGTGCCAATATTAACAACATTCTAAATTTTCAGCGGGATTACGACGATGTGAAAATGTACCGTTTGGAACAGAATTATCGGTCTACCAAAAACATTGTCAATGCTGCAAACTCCATAATAGACAAAAACAAAACCAAGCTCGATAAGGTTGTGTGGACGGCCAATGATGAAGGGCAGAAAATAATCGTAAACCGCTTATTAAACGATGGTGATGAAGGGCGTTTTGTGGCAAGTTCTATTTTCGAGAACCAGATGCAGCACCAGCTTAAAGCACAGGATTTTGCGGTACTTTACCGTACCAATGCCCAATCTCGTGCCATTGAGGATGCATTGCGAAAACGAAACATTCCTTACCGCATTTACGGCGGGTTGTCGTTTTATCAGCGTAAGGAAATCAAGGATGTGCTTTCCTACTTACGCTTAATTATTAACCCAAAAGATGAAGAAGCCCTAAAGCGTGTCATCAATTTTCCCATGCGGGGCATAGGCCAAACAACCCTCGATAAGCTAATGGTCACGGCCAATCACTACAAGCGCTCTATTTTCGAGGTGATGAAAAATCTCGATAAAATCGATTTGAAGGTCAACTCTGGAACCCGACAAAAGCTTTCAGATTTTGTTACCATGATAGAAAGCTTTCAAATCATGAATCAAACGGCTAATGCGTTCGAGCTTGCAGAGCATGTTGTAAAGGCCTCTGGACTTATTAAAGAGTTCAACAAAGACCAAACCCCCGAGGGGATTGCCCGTATAGAGAATATAGAGGAAATGCTTAACGGGATGAAAGATTTTGTTGAAGAACAAAAGGAATTGGCAGATACAACAGGGTCTTTAACCGAATTTTTAGAAGATGTTGCCCTGGCTACCGATATGGACAACGATAAAGACGATGGTGAGAAAGTGGCGCTAATGACCATTCACTTGGCTAAAGGACTGGAATTTCCGTACGTGTATATTGTTGGTATGGAAGAGGACTTATTCCCAAGTGCCATGAGTATGAATACCCGTAGCGAATTGGAAGAGGAGCGCCGGTTGTTTTATGTGGCCTTAACCAGAGCCGAAAAGCAAGCCTATTTAACCTATACCTTATCGCGTTACCGCTGGGGAAAACTAATCGACGCTGAACCCAGCCGTTTTATTGAAGAAATAGACGCACAATATTTAGAATTCTTAAAGCCAAAAGAACATCAACAACGGGCTAACCCCATGTTAGACGCCGATATTTTTGGCGACATAGAACCCGATAAAATCCGGTTTAAAAAGCCTAAAAAACGAACGGCAGAAAAGACCCCACCAAAGTTTATTCCGCCTAAAAAACTAAAACCTGTTTCGAAGGCTAGTCATGGCGGTGAAGGAGCCAACTTGTTTGATGGTCAATTAAGCAAAGGCAATATTGTTGAACACATGCGCTTTGGTAAAGGAGAGGTTTTAAAAATTGAAGGAAAAGGCCCCGATACCAAGGCCGAGATTAATTTTGAAAATGGCGGGGTTAAAAAATTATTGCTTCGCTTTGCCAAGCTTGAAATCTTGGGGTAAAGCTTATAAGTGGGTATCTATAAAAACAGAGAGTTTATTCATGGTGTCCAGTAGGTTTTGACCGGTCCAACCATGACCTTCATTTTCGTACAATGTAAATTCGTGAACCACGTTAAGTGCGTTTAGTTTATCTCTCATGGCAGTCCCTTGAGAGGTTGGTACTAAAGGGTCTTGCCCACCATAAAACATTATGGTTGGTGGGGCTAAGGCGGTAACTTGATGGTACGGACTTACTTCTTGTAAATATGCTGTAGTGGCAGGTTCGCCATAAAGGGTTAACATTTTTTGTAGTTCGGGACTGGAGTTGTTTAGATAGGCATCGTCAGTAAAATTTGTAGGCCCAACAAGATTGGCAACCATAGTTATGTTGCTATTGGTGTTGTGGGCATAGCTCCATAACATGCTTAAATGCGCTCCAGCACTCGCACCTATAAAACCAAATTCATCACCAATAACATAGGTGCTTTGTTTGCTTGTTAAGTGATTGACAACTTTGGTTATATCGTGAATTTGCATGGGGTAGGGCGGTGTGTTTTCGTTGGCTAGCCGGTAATTCATGTTTGCAACGGCAAGGTCTGGAAACTGGCTTTTAAGGTAATCTTTAAAACCGTTCATGTCACTTTTATCTCCCGAAGTCCAACCGCCACCATGAACCAAAATAACAACTTTGGTGTTTAAGGTACGATGGGCGGGTAAATAGAGGTCGAAAGTTTGTTCAGGATTGTTTCCATAGGGAATGTTGAGGGTTTCGCGGTATTCTAAATCCTGTGGCACAGAATTGCCTTGAGGGGTGTTTTCATCTACGGAACACGACCATAAAATAAGCAGGAGACCGATTGTTAAAGCGATATTTTTTGTAAATTTCATCTTGGTTTAGAAATTTATACTAATAAACACAAACGCCTTTTTAAGAGAGATATTATGGCCGAATTAATAAAAATTTATGAAGAAAACCCCAATCCTAGGGAAATTAAGAAAGTGGTAGAGGTTTTAAAACGAGGCGGTTTAATTATTTATCCCACCGATACGGTTTATGGCTTAGGTTGTGATATTACCAATAAAGAAGCCTTAGAGCGCATCGCCAAGATTAAGGGCGTGAAGCTGGAAAAGGCCAATTTTTCTTTTATCTGTAAGGATTTAAGCAATTTAAGCGATTACGTTAAACAAATAGACACTTCGGTTTTTAAAATATTAAAGCGTGCACTCCCTGGGCCTTATACGTTTATTTTGCCTGGAGCAAAAACGTTGCCCAATGTATTTAAGAAGAAAAAAACAGTGGGTATACGTGTGCCCGATAACAAAATTGTTTTAGAGCTTGTCGATACATTGGGACACCCGATAATTTCGACATCCATTCATGATGAGGATGAGATTTTAGAATACACCACAGACCCCGAATTGATTTACGAAAAATGGGATAAGCTGGTCGATGTGGTTATTGATGGGGGGTATGGCGATAATGTGGCCTCTACAGTAATCGACCTTTCGGGAGATGAGCCTGTAGTTGTTAGGGAAGGCAAAGGCTCCTTAAATATTTTTTAAATAAAAAAAGCCCAACATCTGTTGGGCTTTTTGTTTATATGCTTTTTTTTGAAGCGGCTTAGTTACCGGCTTCAAGGTTTTTCATTTCCTGCTCGATCATTTCGTAAAACTCATCGATTTTAGGTAAAATAACAATTCTTGTGCGTCTGTTGGCAGCTTTTCCTTCGGCTGTATCGTTTGAGGCTACAGGAACGAAAGAGGCACGACCAGCAGCAATTAGCTTGGCCGAATCTACACCTAAGTCTTCAAGCACGCGAACAACAGAAGTGGCACGTTTTACACTTAAATCCCAGTTGTCGATTAATGGCGGTTTGTTGTAAGGTACAGGATCGGTATGGGCTTCTACCATACACTCGAAGTTAGGCTTGCTCTTTACAACCTTAGCCACTTTTCCTAATACTTCTTTTGCGCGATCGTTTACAATGTAGCTACCGCTTCTAAATAACAATTTATCGGCAATAGAAATAAACACAACGCCTTTTTCTACATTCACTTCAATATCTGGATCGTTAATGCCAACTTCTTTTTTCAGACTTGTTACAAGTGCTAGCATAACACTGTCTTTTTTGTTAACAGCATCTTGTAAACGGTTTATCTTAAGGTCTTTTTCCCTAAGGCTTTCTAAGGTTTTTTCAACATTAGAAGCCCCTTTGGTGGTTAGCATGGTAAGATCCTTATTGCTTTGAATTAAGTTGTCGTTAGATTTCTTAAGGTCAGAAATGCGCTCTTCTAAAGAGGTTACGCGAGATTCGGCAGAAGCTTTATCGGCTAAGCAGGAGTTAAGCTTAACAGTGGCCGAATTCAGTAAATCTTGAGTTTCTTTTTGTTTTGCTTCAAGTGCGGCATATTCTTTTTTAGAAACACAAGATCCTAAAAGTAACATGGCAAAAACACCCAATAACATTGTTTTTCTCATAGTTGTTATTAATTAAAGTGGTTATTAATTTAACATATCAAAATTATGTAAAAGATTGCTAGGATTTACGGGTCTTAACAAAAACTTTAACATTTGTTGTTAACAATTAAAACGTCTTATTTTTATTTACGAAATAGGACCAAACAATGGATGTTTTGTTGTAGTAAAGTTCCCTTTTGGGGTGCCTTTTTCTAAACTTTAAAAGGGCACTCAAATGAGCATAATAACTAAAATGAGCTTTTATAATGGCAAAAGTGTGGGTTGGTTTTAGTTGCAACAGATACTGAATGCCAGCCACACCATCTAAAACCAATCGGGTAAACACTAAAGGGAAGAGGTTGCCTTTTGCGTTTTTGGTTAGGGTAAACAAACTGTTTCTAAAGTTTAAGAATGTTTTTTTGGGATTGGTGTTTTTTAGGGTAGCGCCTCCTACGTGGTACACTGTCGAGGCTCCCACATAAGTTGCACGATGGCCTAGATTAAATGCACGCCAACATAAATCAATCTCTTCCATGTGGGCAAAAAAAGAGGCGTCAAAACCATTTAGGGCGTTAAAAATATCTTTTCGTATAAAAAAGCAGGCCCCAGACGCCCAAAAAATATGAGATGTATCGTTGTATTGCCCGGTATCTTCTTCTATGGTGTTAAAAATACGGCCGCGGCAGTAAGGATAGCCTAATTTATCTATAAAGCCCCCTGCAGCACCAGCATACTCAAAACGGCTTTTGTTGTTGTAGTCTTTAATTTTTGGTTGAACAATGGCTGTTTTTGGGTTGTTTTTAAATGCTTTAAGAATGGGGTCAAGCCAATTTGGGGTCACTTCAACATCGCTGTTTAGCAGGCAAAACACATCAGCATTAACCTGTTTTAGGGCATCGTTATAGCCTTTGGCATACCCGCCGTTTTCTTGGTTTTGTATAATTTTTACCGAAGGAAAATGGGCGTTTACAAAAGCTACAGAGGCATCGGTAGAGGCGTTGTCGGCCACATAAATATCGGCGTCTTTGGAATGCTCCAAAACCGTAGGTAAAAAGGTTTCGAGCAATGATTTTCCGTTCCAATTTAATATTACAAGGGCTATTTTCATGTGTTGTACTCTGGAAGCTCCCTTAAAAAGTTATAACATTCGTGTTCAAAATCCATTTGGCAATAATAGTGATTTAATCCGTTGGTAACCATTAAATATGTTGCGTTTAACGCCATGTTGTAGCGGGCAATTTGATCGAAAGTCTCTTGGGTAATCTTAATTTTTGGAGCTTTACATTCCACAACCAGAAAAATACTGCCATCGGTATTAAAAATAACAATATCGTACCGTTTTTTTAAGCCGTTTACCCGCAGCTCCTTTTCAACATTGATAAGAGATTTAGGGTAGTGCTTTTTTTCAATTAAATAATGAATGCAGTGTTGCCTAACCCATTCTTCGGGTTGTAAAACCACAAATTTTTTGCGAATAACATCGAAAATGGACGGTTTATTTTCGCTATTTTTGAAACGAAACGAATATGTAGGGAAGTTAAGCCTTTGCATAACGCAAATTTGAGAATTTTTTTTAAATGGACGAAGTAAAACAGCTTGTTACCGATATAAAACAGAAAAGGTTAAAACCCATATACTTCTTAATGGGGGAAGAACCCTATTATATTGACCGGGTTACCGAGTTTATTGAAGGCCACATTTTAACCGAAGAGGAAAAAGGGTTTAACCAGATGGTGCTGTATGGTAGGGATGTTGCGATAGACGACATTGTAAGTAACGCCAAGCGGTTTCCTATGATGGCCGAGCACCAAGTGGTTATTGTTAAGGAAGCACAAGATTTATCGCGAACCATAGAAAATTTAACGGCTTATGCCGAAAACCCGCAGCCCACAACCATTTTGGTTATAAACTACAAGTACAAAACCATCGATAAGCGTAAAAAACTCTATAAGGCCCTTAAAAAAAGTGGTGTTGTTTTTGAAAGCAAAAAACTTTACGATAATCAGGTTCCAGATTGGATTAGGCGAGTGCTTTCGGGGAAAAGCTACGGCATTACGCCAAAAGCAGCTCAAATGCTTGCCGAGTTTTTAGGAACCGACCTTAGTAAGATTAGTAACGAACTGGATAAACTTATGGTGCTGCTTCCTGCAGGCACGCAAATTACCCCAGAGCATATTGAAGCCAACATAGGAATAAGTAAAGACTATAATAATTTCGAGTTGCACAAGGCTATAGGCGATCGCAACAGCGAAAAGGTGTTTCAAATTGTGAAATATTTTGGCGAAAACCCAAAGGACAATCCCATGATTGTAACCGTAAGTTTGCTTTATACGTATTTTTCAAGGTTGTTAAAGCTTCATGGATTAGGCGATAAATCGGCTAGAAATGTTGCTTCGGCCTTAAAGGTGAATCCTTATTTTGTTAACGAATATTTGGTAGCTGCCAGAAATTACCCCATGCGTAAGGTAAGCGCCATTATTGCCGATTTGCGTACTTTTGATGGCAAGAGTAAAGGGGTTGGCGCCAATGCCGTGCCACAAGGCGACTTGCTTAACGAATTAATGGTGCGAATTTTAAATTAAGCTGCGGTTAACGCCTCTAGTTCCAACAGATAATCGTGTTGCAAATCTTCGTGTAGGGTTTCAATTTTCTTCTTAATGGTTATAAGCTGCCTGTGGTAAAGGTTGTTTAAAGCTGTATTTTTAAAAATACTAGGCGTTAGGGCTTTTAGGTTTTGGCAAAAATATAGCAGAAGCTCTACCTCGGTAGTTTTGGAGTTAGAGTATCTGCTATATGTTTTAATGTGTCTTAAAATTTTCCGAATGCTTTTTTTCATATAAAAGTAACTGTCACAATTTATAGTTTGAAACTCTTCATCTAAAGTTTCGATAATAGAGGCGACGTACTGGTCTTCGTTATGGGCTTCAAAAAGTAAATAAGTTAATAGTTCTTTATTTTCCTTTTTAAAGCGCCCCAATCTAAGACAAAGCTGTAAAAGTTCGTCTTTAGAGCATTGTTGTAGTTCTTTTTTAATATGGCTTAAGCGTTCGGCTTTCATTGTGTTTAGTTGCCTTTGCGACCATCAATAGACAAGCGCCCTGGGCCAGCCAAAAATATAACGGTAAAAGCAAAAAGGTACAATAAGGCCATTTCCTTTTTAGCCAAAGGGTCGGCTCCGTGTACCACAAATGCGGCAACCAGCATGGTAATGGCAGCAGGAATGGCAGCAAGCTTGGTTTTAAGTCCAATAAGAATTAAAATGGGGGCAACCACTTCGCCTATTAATGTTAGGACTAAAGAAACGGTTGGGCTAAGGCCTAGTGGATCTGGAAAACCAGAAGGGTCTGATAGCATACTAATTTTGGGGATGCCATGTGTTAACATCATGCCTGAAAAGCCAATACGTAAGATGGCTAAAGCTAAATCGGTGAAATTTTTGTTCATTGTTTTTATTTTGATATTTATTGGGTTCCTTTTAAGAGATTAACGCTTACAGTAGCAAGCGCGTTATCTGGAAATGCCGATGCGTAAGCTGGATCGGGATAAAGACCGGCTTCTTTGGCAATGGTTTTAAACACGTCCATTTCTACAATATATTGGTCGCTATAACCATGGGTAGCATCGTAAGCGGTGGCCGCTATTTTTCCTAAGTTGCTGGCGGCAAGTTCTGGTGCTATGGTATGCAATTCTATAAGCAATAGTCCAAAACGTTCGACATAAGGTTTCCATTTGCTAAAATGTTCCCGTAGCGAGTCTTCTACTAAATTATTATTAATGCGCTTGCCGTTATGGGCGTATGCTCCAGAAGATTTGCTGATGGTTTTAGTAGGGTGTTTTGGAGGTTCCCAAATGCGGTTGTGGTCGAGAAAAGTACGAACATTTAGCAAGTCGCTAAGTTTTATGTTGTAGTCTTCGGCCAGGTCGTTGGCTAGCAAATCGGGTCTGCCAATATCGCCCCAAATTACTTTGGCCCAAATATCGGCCTTAATTAAATTGGCTCGGGTAACTTTTAAGGCGGCTTGGTTAAAATCGGCGCCAACCAATAGTAAGGGGTGTTCTTCTAACATTTTGCCGCGAAGGGTTTGGTGCTCGATGACTTCAAAAATATGTTGAATAAATGCACCGTTGCCACAGCCCATATCTAAGATGCCCTTGGGTTGCTCGTCTATAGGTTTGTTAAACAACTTGATAATAATTTTATCGACCACCTTAAAATACGTGGCATGTGCACCGCCACTTCCCCAAACATTCATTTCGCGGTGTACGTGTTTTTCGGTGTCTCCCGGGGTTTGGGTTTTTAATACCAGTGGGTTTCCAAAAATCAATTCGTCTAAGGCCACAAAGGTTGGGAGGTAGGATACCGTTACCCCATAGGCAGTAGCGCGCTTGGCAAAAAACAAGCCTTTTTCTGTAAATTGATAAGTGTCTTTTTTCTTGTTGAACCACCCCAAATGCGCAAAAAAGTCTAGAATTTTTTTAAAGCTTTCGGGATCTTTATGGTATTCTTCGGCCCTAAAAGAGGCTTCCATAAAATATTTATGAAACAGGCCATTAACCCCAAGAAGCACTATAATGGGAGCTATAATTGCACCTTCAATATGTTTTAATATGTGTTGTTGTATGGTATTGGTTTGGTGTGCTGAAAGCCCAAAATGGTTTTCGAATTTTTTAAAAATGCGCTCTAAAGCAATAAAGGCATCGACCCCAATGCGGCCATCTTCAGGAAACTTAACCGAATAGGCGAGCAGCTTAACCGCATCTTCATAATGTTTAACTAGCTCAAAAGCCTCGTGGCTATGCGCGTTAATTTCGTATGAAACGGTATTGGTAGCGTTGTTTATATGTTGTGTAAGCCAGCCTTGCGAGCAAAGAATACGAAGCGCGACATTAAGGTAACCTTCGTTGGCGTTAAAGGTTTGTGTTAGCTCGTTTAATGTGATGTTTTGTTTCTCAAGAAGCTGTTGTAGTACCCCGTGTTTATATAAAGAAAATGCCGTTGTAGCTGTAACAATACCATCTAAATGCATAAAGATGGTTGCGCGAAGTTTGGCCTTGTCGGGTTTTGTGAGCATTTCTTTTGTTTTAATTATACAATATAAAAAAAACCTTTTAGGTTTTGCCTAAAAGGTTTGTTCTATATAAAAATAAGGCGGTTATTTTAGCTTTGGGAAATCGCTTGGGCTAACTTCGTTCATCAGGCTATAAACCGCTTCAAAAATATCTTCTGCTGAAGGTTTTGAGAAATAATCACCATCTGTACCGTATGCTGGACGGTGTTCTTTTGCAGCAAGTGTTATGGGCTTGCTATCTAAATGAACGTAAGCGTTTTGCGTGTTTAGTATTTCGTTTAGGATGTAAGCCGAAGCTCCACCAGGAACGTCCTCGTCGATAACCATTAGCCTGTTGGTTTTGGCAACACTCTTTACAATGTCGTGGTTTAAATCGAATGGGAGTAAGCTTTGTACATCGATAACTTCGGCATTAATACCAACTTCAAGAAGTTCCTTGGCTACATTGGCTACAATTCGCAAGGTAGATCCGTAGGATACCAAAGTAATGTCGGTACCTTCCTTAATGGTTTCAACCACGCCAATAGGAGTTTTAAATTCGCCCATATTGGTAGGCATTTTTTCTTTTAAACGGTAGCCGTTTAAGCACTCGACAATTAATGCAGGTTCGTCGCTTTCTAAAAGGGTGTTGTAAAACCCTGCAGCTTTGGTCATGTTTCTAGGAACCAAAACGTGAATGCCTCTAATTAAATTAATAATGCCGCCCATTTGCGAGCCAGAATGCCAGATGCCTTCCAATCTGTGACCACGGGTACGAACAATTAAAGGTGCTTTTTGGCGGCCTTTGGTTCTGTAGTGTAGCGTTGCTAAATCGTCGCTCATAATTTGAAGGGCGTATAGAATATAATCTAGATACTGTATTTCGGCAATAGGGCGTAGCCCACGCATGGCCATACCAATACCTTGTCCAAGAATGGTGGCTTCGCGAATGCCGGCATCGGCAACTCGCAGTTCACCATATTTTTCTTGAAGTCCTTCAAGCCCTTGGTTTACGTCGCCTATATTTCCGGAGTCTTCACCAAAAATAAGAGCCTCTGGGTATTTGCCAAAAATGGCATCGAAGTTGTCTCGTATAATAATTCTAGCATCAACCTCTTGGCTGTTGTCATTATAGGTAGGCTTTACCTCTTGAATAGCAAGCGCCGATTTGTTAGATTGACTTAACAAATGCGAGCTGTATTTAGGTTGTACTTTTTCTGAAAGCGCCTGTAACCAATTAATCAATTGGTTTTTTTCGTTAGAATCTTCGCCTATAACGTAGCGCAGCGATTTGCGTACGGCGGTAAAGATGTCTTTTCTTATGGGTTCGTCTATGGCCTTTAAGTTGTTTGCTAGTTTTTCTATAAACACCTTGTTGGCACTAGATTTGGCGAGGTTTAACAGCAAGTCAATGGCCTCGGCTTGTTCGCTGTTTATCGGGGCTATAAAGCTTTCCCAAGCGGCTTTTTTACCGTTTCTAACGGCTTTTTTAATGGTTTTTTCAAGCTCTGTTAATTCGGCTTCGGTAGCGATGTTGCTGGCCAAAATCCATTCCCGCATTTGGGCGTTACAGTCGTATTCTTTTTCCCATTCTAAACGTTCTTTGCTTTTGTAGCGCTCATGCGATCCCGAGGTAGAGTGTCCTTGGGGCTGTGTAAGCTCATGTACGTGAATTAACACTGGAACATGTTCTTTTCTAGCAATTTCGCTAGCCTCTTGGTAGGTTTCGATTAACGAAACATAATCCCAGCCTTTAACTTTTAGAATCTCGTAACCCTTATCTTTTTTTGTTCTTTGGAATCCTTTAAGGATTTCCGAAATGTTTTCTTTAGTTGTTTGGTACTTGGCGTGTACCGAAATGCCATACTCATCGTCCCACACATTTATAACCATAGGCACTTGTAGCACCCCGGCAGCATTGATGGTTTCGAAAAACAGACCTTCGCTTGTACTGGCGTTTCCTATGGTTCCCCAAGCAATTTCGTTGCCGTTTTCCGAAAAGTTATCGGTATTAATGCCTTCAACATGTCTGTAAATTTTAGACGCTTGTGCCAAGCCCAGCAAACGCGGCATTTGCCCTGCGGTAGGGGAAATATCGGCGCTGGAATTTTTTTGTTTTGTAAGGTTTACCCAGTTGCCATTTTCATCTAAACTATGCGTAGTAAAGTGCCCGCCCATTTGGCGACCAGCCGACATGGGTTCTTCTTGTAAACTGGTGTTTGCATATAAGCCAGAGAAAAACTGTTCGATGGTTAATTGCCCAATGGCCATCATGAAGGTTTGGTCGCGGTAGTACCCAGAGCGGAAGTCGCCATCTTTAAAGGCTTTTGCCCAAGCCAATTGTGGGACTTCTTTTCCGTCTCCAAAAATTCCAAACTTAGCTTTTCCTGTTAACACTTCCCGACGCCCTAACAAGCTACACTCTCTTGAGGTAACGGCAATTTTATAGTCGTTGATGACTTCTTTTTTAAAGTCTTCGAATGATAGGTCTTTTTTAATGTCTGGGTTTGTTTGCATAGCTGTAATTTGAATTCTCGCAAAGGTAGTTAATTATTGCGTGAAATGCAATTGCATTATTGGTTGGTTTTTTGAATATTTATTAAAAATTATCTTCTAGGTGAAGTTTCTTTTAGAATATATTCAGTAAAAACAAATATCGATGCGAATTTCGTAAACAATTTGACGCGTTTTTGCTTTTTAATACCACCGCCTAGAGAATAGCCCAAATAGGGTTTGTATGTCTAGGGCAATGATAAACCGTATTTTTTGATCGTAATTGGGTTGTGCAATTTCCCAGCCTAGGTTAGAGTAGATGGGGAAGTACAGCTCAAAATAATCGTCTACTAGGCTAAACCTAACTCCAGAATCGTAAACAAATTTGGCCGAGTCGTAATGGTTTTTTACAAATCCGGCATCGCCATAGGCATGAATGTACCGCCAAATGGTTGTGCTACCATTAAGTGTGGAAATCCATTGGTTGGCAAAAGGGGTGTTTAATTTAGATTTGAATCCTCCCTCCGATATAATAAGCTGTTGGCTAAACAGGCCTGTTTCTTCCGATCTGCCGTAGTAGTTGTAATCAAAAAGGTAATCGGTTGGGCGGTCTAGAGCAAAGCTAAAAAAGTCGGATGTCTTGTAGGTTTTGTTGTAAAAGAAAAACCCAGAAAACCACCTTAGTTTAAATTGCCTGTTGCCTTCGGTAAGCTTTCTGTACTCGTAGTTAAACGACAGTTTGCCAAACTTTCTGGCCAGTTGAATGTCGGTATTCCAGGCATTGTAGTTTTTTAGGTTGGGGTCGCTTTGGCCATAATTTATGTTAAAAACACCATAGCTAGGTTCTTCTTCTAAATTGAATTCCCCTGTGGGGTCTTCTTCGCGATCTATACTAACGTAACGTAGCGAGAGGTATTTTTTCTTGTTGTCTCGTAGGTTGGTGTAATCTCTAAATCTAAACTGTAAATAGGGGGTAAAGGATGTGTAGGATAGTTCTGGAGCATAGTTTGAGTATTCTCCTGTAATGCCGTATCTAATAAAATAGAGGTTGTTGTTTTCTCTGTTATGGGTGTAGCTAAACTTGGCCTTTCCTCTTAAATGCTTGCTTTTTAGTCCGTAAGTGGGCCTAAGGTCGTAATGAAAGGGTTTGTTTAGTGCTGTTTTGTTGTAGAGTTTAATGCCTGGAGAAACGCCATCGTACAGGTTGTAGTCAAATTGCGGCATAAAAAACACTTGGTTGTAATAAGGGTCTTCTATATCCATAAACAGCCTAAACTGTAGCGGCCTGTTGTTAAACAAAAATCCTTTGGTCGATTTCCAGTTGTCTCTTAGGTTGTACTCCGGAATGGCGTTATCGTAGTTTAAAACAAGCTTGTCGATGTTGTTTTTAGGAATGGTAACCGTTTTTTCTTGATCGATGTTTTCAATCCAGTATTTAGATACCACACTATCGTTGCTAATGCCAAATAAGGATATGGGCACGCCCATGTTTTCCCGTTTGTTTTTTATGGTAATGCTTATGGAATCTTTGTTAGATTTTGCCCGCGTAATTTTAAAGTCGATTTTTTCCTTGGTTTTAAGGTAGTCGGTAAAAAACCAACTCACGTCCTTGCCGGCGTTTTGTTCAAGCAGCTTTTTAAAGTCTTGGGTACTGGTTTGCTTTAAGGCGTATTGGTTTAGGTAATCTTTAATGGTGCCTTCTAGAATGTTCGGGTCGAGATATTCGTTTAAGTAATGCAGGCCAACACCAGCTTTATATTTGTTAGCAATGTTTTTATTAAATTTTAAAAGTGAGTCTTTTTGCATAAGCAGCGGTTGGTCCAGATTTCTTCTGGCCATGTGCATGTACAAAAAGTTGTATTGGTCGTTAAAATCCAGTTGTGCAGCATGAAATGAGCGTATGCCCCATACTTTAGAAAGGGTGCCAAATATTTTCATGTCGGGGTAGTGCTCTTCAACATACGCCATAAGGAAATACGTTTGAAGCCCATCTATAATCCATTGGTCTTTTCTGGGGTTGGTAATTAAAATGTTTTCCAGGTAGTTGTTAAGCGCCGTTTTTAAAATTTTAAGCTCATACTGAAACCTGTCTGGAAAAGGCCTAATAAAGCTAGGCAATAGGTTTAAACCGTAAATGGGGTTCTTTTTGTAATCGATTTCTGTTAGCAGTAGTTTTTCATGCGGATAGGGCATGAGGTGTTCGTGCAAGAATTGCGAAACGTTATTAACCACCATAACCTTGTCTATCATCTCAAGATCCTCATCGTTTATGTTAGATACAACGGTTAGGTAATCGGTTTCAACAGTATTGAAGTTGTTCTTTTTTTGAAGAAATAATTTTGAATTGATACGATTTTCACCCGATAGAACCACAGTTTTTAAATGGTCGTTTTCAAGAGTTTCTACCACATTCAGTTCAGATGTTAGGGTGTAGGCTTTGGGGTAGGTTGCTTTTATGGAAATGTTGGCTTCTGGAGCAAATAAATCGTCTAAATCTTTGTTGCTGTAATGTTGCCAAGCACCATTAAAAACAGCTGGGGTTATATACCAATAGCGCAGGTTGTAATCGCCGTTTGTTGTAACGCCATAGCGTGTAAATTTATCGTTCGGTACCTGAACGATATACTGTAAGCTTAGGGTGTAGCTTTTGTTGGGGCGTAAAGGAGTGTTTAGGGCAACTTTAATAATATCGGGGTGGTCTTTCATGCGGTTGTAGGCCACCTCGGTACCCTGTTGTTTTATAGCGGTAATGACCGAATATCCTCTGTCTTCGTTCTTGGCAAAATGAAATTCGGTTTTGTATTCTTCGGCAAACCTATTGGCTAAAGGTGTTGTTTTGCTGGAGTAGCTATGGCTCCAATCGGTTAGGTAAATGGTGTCTAAAACACGATTAGAGGTATTGTGGTAGGTTATGGTTTGCGCTATTTTTATGTGCTTTTTTTCAACGTTAAAATCAGCAGCTATTTCAATGCTGTTTTGCCCCCAAAGCGCTGTACTACTTAATCCTATAAAAAAGGGGAGTAGCAGCATATTTTTTAGTAAACTTGAAATAAAATGAAATCTAAACAACAGGAAATAGGATTAAGTTTTTTTTATTGAAGATACTCGAAAAAGTAAAAGCATACCACCAACAAAATGTTAAATGATATGCTTTTGTATTTGTTATGATTAGAAGTTAGGGCTTAAGCCGTACTTGGTATAGAACTCGTCGAGAATATGGATGACTTCGTCTGGGGTGTCGACCAAATGAATTAAGTCCATATCTTCTGGGCTAATATTTTTAGCGGCTACCAAAGTTGTTTTAACCCATTCTAGCAGCCCGCCCCAAAACTCTGATCCTACCAGAATAACCGGGAATTTCTCTACTTTTTTGGTTTGTATAAGTGTAATGGCTTCAAATAGCTCGTCTAATGTTCCAAAGCCTCCGGGCATAACAACAAACCCTTGCGAGTACTTTACAAACATAACTTTTCTAACAAAAAAGTAGTCGAAATCTAAGCTTTTATCAGAATCGATATAAGGGTTGTCGTGCTGTTCGAAAGGGAGGTCGATGTTTAGACCCACCGAAGTTCCGCCAGCAATATGGGCACCTTTGTTACCGGCCTCCATAATACCGGGGCCACCACCTGTTATTACACCATACCCTTGATTAACGATTTTCTGGGCAATCTCTTCGGTTAGTTTATAGTATTCTTGATTGGGTTTGGTTCTGGCCGATCCAAATATAGATACACAGGGGCCAATGCGGCTTAGTTTTTCATAGCCGTTTACAAACTCGCCCATAATTTTAAATATGGCCCAAGAGTCGTTGGTTTTTATTTCGTTCCATCCTTTATGATGTTGTTCTTTTCTCATGTAAAATGTTATATGGTTATTTCGTTTTTAAAGCTAATTAATTAATTCTTTTTTAAGAAATTTTGCCGTGTAGCTTTTTTTGTCTTTAATAATTTCTTCGGGTGTGCCTTGGGCTACAATTTTTCCGCCGCCTTTTCCGCCTTCGTAGCCAACATCAATAATGTGGTCCATCATTTTAATCACATCTAAATTGTGCTCGATAATTAAAACGGTATTGCCCTTGTTGGCGAGTTTGTTAAGCACTCCCATAAGCACTCTAATGTCTTCAAAATGCAGCCCTGTGGTGGGTTCGTCTAGAATGTAAAACGTGTTTCCTGTGGCGCGCTTGCTCAATTCTGTAGCCAGCTTTATGCGTTGTGCTTCGCCGCCAGAAAGTGTTGTGCTTTGTTGGCCAAGGGTAATGTAACCCAGACCAACATCTTTTATGGTCTTTAGTTTTTTGTGGATTTTAGGAATGTGCTCAAAGAAGTCTACGGCCTCGTTAATGGTCATTTCTAGTACCCCGTTTATCGATTTGCCCTTATACCTAATTTCTAAGGTTTCTCTATTAAAACGTTTGCCTTGGCAACTTTCGCACTCGACATATACGTCTGGTAGGAAATTCATTTCTATAACCTTTAAGCCTCCACCTTGGCAGGTTTCGCAGCGCCCGCCTTTTACGTTAAAGCTAAAGCGCCCGGGTTTATACCCGCGAATCATGGCTTCTGGAATTTTGGCAAATAAACTGCGTATTTCGCTAAACACCCCAGTATAGGTTGCCGGATTGCTTCGTGGTGTTCTGCCTATGGGCGATTGGTTTATGTCTATAACCTTATCTATATGCTCCAAGCCTGTTATTTTTTTGTAGGGCATGGGCTGTTTTACGCCGTTAAAGTAATGGGCGTTCATAATGGGGTAGAGGGTTTCGTTTATCAGGGTCGATTTGCCGCTACCCGAAACTCCGGTAACCCCTATCATTTTTCCTAGCGGAAATTTGGCCGTTACATTTTTTAAGTTGTTGCCAGTACAACCACTAAGAACAATAAATTTTCCGTTGCCTTCACGGCGTTTTTTGGGGACTTCAATGGTTTTACTACCATTTAGGTAATCGGCTGTTAGGGTGTGGTGTTTTTTTAGTTCGTCGGGGTTGCCAATGCTAATAATTTCGCCGCCGTGTTTCCCTGCTCGTGGGCCAATATCAATAACATAATCGGCGCGTTCTATCATATCTTTATCGTGTTCAACAACGATCACCGAGTTGCCAACGTCGCGGAGCGAGACCAACGAGTTGATTAGTTTTTCGTTATCGCGCTGGTGTAGTCCTATGCTAGGTTCGTCTAGAATATAAAGCACGCCCACGAGTTGCGATCCTATTTGTGTTGCCAAACGGATGCGTTGTGCTTCGCCCCCAGAAAGGGTTTTTGAGCTTCTGTTAAGCGATAGGTAGTCTAGGCCTACATCCATTAAAAACTGTAAGCGTGTGGCGATTTCTTTAATAATTTCTTCAGAAATTTTTAATTGTGCACCCGAAAGTTGCTCGGGAAGCGCTTGGAACCATAGGGTTAAATCGGAAATGTCTTTATTGGCCAACTGGGCAATGTTTAGGTCATTTACCTTAAAATAAAGCGATGCTTTTCTTAGGCGGGAGCCTTCGCATTCGGGACAGTTTACTTTGTCCATATATTCTTTTGCCCAGCGTTTTAAAGCGGTGCTATCGGCATTGTTATATTGGCTTTCAATAAAATTGGCAACCCCTTCAAAATCGATGTTGTAATCGCGGGTTACGCCTAGGGTTTTGCTCGCTACCGAAAACTGTTCGTTACCGCCGTAAAGGATAACGTGTTTGGCTTCTTTAGGAATGCTTTTATAGGGGTCGTTAAGCGAAAACTTGTAGCGTTGGGCTATGGCTTCTAATTGCTTAAAAATCCAGCTTTTCTTTTCTGGGCCGTGTGGTGCTAGTGCGCCAGCGGCAATAGATTTGGAGCTGTCGGGAATAATTTTGTTCTCGTTAACCTGATAAAGTGTGCCAATGCCATTGCATTTTGGGCAGGCCCCTTTTGGCGAATTAAATGAAAAGTTGTTGGGCTCTGGGTTAGGGTAAGAAATTCCGGTGCTGGGGCACATAAGGTTTCGGCTAAAATAGCGAATTTCCTGTGTGTCTTGGTCCAATACCATAAGCACATCATCGCCGTGGTACATGGCGGTGTTTATGGTTTCGGTTAAGCGTTTGTCGTTGTCTGTTTGTCCATCGATTTTAAGCCTGTCGATTACAATTTCAATATCGTGTGTTTTGTAGCGGTCAAGTTTCATGCCTTTTACCAGATCCCTAATCTCGCCATCGGTTCTTACTTTAACAAAGCCTTGTTTGGCAATTTGCTCGAAGAGTTCGCGATAATGCCCTTTTCTAGAGCGCACAACTGGTGCCAGTATGTTTATGCGTTTACCGGTATAGCTTTCTACAATAAGCTTTTTGATTTGCTCGTCGTTGTAGCTAACCATTTTTTCGCCGGTGTTGTAGCTATAGGCATCGCTGGCTCTTGCAAAAAGCAATCTTAAAAAGTCATAAATTTCTGTAATGGTCCCAACGGTAGACCTTGGAGACTTGCTGGTTGTTTTTTGCTCGATGGCAATAACTGGGGAGAGGCCATCAATTTTATCGACGTCCGGACGCTCTAAACTTCCTAAAAACTGTCTGGCATAGGCCGAAAAGGTTTCGATGTAGCGCCTTTGGCCTTCCGCATAAATGGTGTCGAATGCCAAGGAGGACTTTCCAGAGCCGGATAGGCCTGTAATGACAACTAGTTTGTCGCGAGGAATGGTTACATCTATATTTTTTAGGTTATGGACCCTAGCGCCCTTAACTTCAATATGTTCTTCAAATTGGCTCATAAAATTGCAAATATGCAAAAGTACTTATTTTGAGTTGAAAAACGAAGTTAATATTCGCAGCATAAAGCACAAGGTAGTTTTGGTTTATAGGCTAAGGTGCGATGCGCTTCTCAATTTCAAGATATTTTTTTTGGGTGTGCTGTTTTAGGGCATTAAAAAACTGGGTAAACTCCTGCTCAAACTCCTGGTAATACATTTTTAGTTCGCGTGTGGCTTTATCCATTCCAGAAACATAGTTGGTACGTCTGTTCATGCCGTCGAGTACGTTTTGAATGCCTTCAATATGGGCGTAATTTAACAGCCAATTGCCCGAGATCATGTACGGCATCATGTGTTGTGTTTTTTCGGGGAGTAACTCGTAGTGCTGTTCTAGTAGGCGGTAAAAGCGATCGACATAAATGGCTAGGGGTATTGTTGAGTATTGAAGCCAGTTTTTAGCCAAAAAATGATCGTACAGAATATCGACAATAACACTGCTGTAATGGCTGTAATTTTTATGAAGCCTTTTTGTGCTTTGTCTAACAATAGGGTGGGCATCGGTATAGGTATCGATTTCCCGATGCAACAAAATGCCTATTTGAACTTCTTTGGGGTAGGTTACATACTTTTTACCGCGAATGCCATCGGCTATAAAGTTGCCAATGGTGACCAGATCGTTATTTCCAGAAAGGTAAATATGTGCTAGGAAATTCATTTCCCGAATTTACAAATTCATAATAAAGAATTACAGTTATTTCCTATTATATTTGTTGGAAAATTAAAGATCAATGACACTTATAAAATCAATTTCAGGAATACGAGGCACCATAGGAGGCGCGGTTGGCACAAACTTAACCCCTATAGATGCGGTTACTTTTGCAGCTGCTTATGGCACATGGATTAAACAACAGCGGGAGAAAGATACTTACCGCGTGGTTGTAGGTCGCGATGCCAGGTTGTCGGGCGAAATGATTCAGGGCTTGGTTATGCAAACCCTAGTAGGAATGGGAATTCACGTGATTGATCTTGGACTATCTACAACGCCAACCGTAGAGATGGCCGTGCCAATGGAACATGCCGATGGTGGCATTATTTTAACGGCCAGTCATAACCCCAAACAATGGAATGCCTTAAAGCTGTTGAATGCTGAAGGCGAGTTTTTAAATGCCGAAGAAGGCCAGAAAATATTGGATATCGCTACATCGAACCAAATGACATTTGCACCGGTTGATGCCTTAGGTAAGGTGACTAAAAACGAGGCGTATTTTGGATTGCACATTGAAGAGATTTTAGGACTGGATCTCGTAAATATCGAGGCCATTAAAAAGGCTAAATTTAAAGTCGTGATCGATGCGGTAAACTCTACGGGAGGGATTGCAATTCCTATGCTTCTGGACGCTTTGGATGTTGATTATATAAAGCTTTACTGCGAACCTACGGGGCATTTTCCCCACAATCCGGAGCCTTTAAAGGAGCATTTAACAGACCTTTCGGAAGCCGTTGTTAAAGAACGCGCCGATTTTGGTATTGTAGTCGACCCCGATGTAGACCGTTTGGCCTTTATGGATGAAACAGGCGAGATGTTTGGCGAAGAGTATACTTTGGTCGCTTGCGCCGATTATGTGTTAGGCAAAACCCCAGGAAATACGGTGAGTAACATGAGTTCGACCAGAGCCCTTAGAGACGTTACCGAAGCACATGGCGGGCAGTACGAAGCCAGTGCGGTGGGAGAAGTAAATGTCGTGGCTATGATGAAAAAGAATACTGCTATCATTGGCGGTGAAGGCAATGGCGGCATTATTTTACCTGAGCTGCATTACGGTAGAGATGCCTTGGTAGGCATTGCTTTATTTTTAAGCTTGTTGGCCGAGCGCAAAGTTAGGGTTAGTGCCCTTAGGGCCTCGTACCCCAATTACTTTATGAGTAAAAAGAAGATTGAACTTACGCCAGACTTGGATGTAGATGCCATTTTAAAGGCCATAGAAGTGGCTTACCGCCATGAAAACCCTACAACTATAGATGGGGTGAAAATAGATTTTGAAGATAGCTGGGTGCATTTAAGAAAAAGCAATACCGAACCTATTATTAGAATTTATACCGAAGCCAAATCGCAAGACGAAGCTAATACGCTAGCCGATAGATTTATAGGAGAACTAAATGCTTTGGCCCATAAATAAAAACGTTATTGAAATGCTTTGGGCACTTTATCGCGGTGTTTCCAGCGTTTGTGTGTCCAAAGATAATATCTGGGATCGTCGTAGATTTGTTTTTCAACTAACTTTAAAAACGCCTCGGTAATGGTGTAGTCTGGATAGTCTTTTGGCGTTTCTGTAATGGTTTTAAAAGTAGCTTGGTAATGGCCGCGTTTTACTTTTTCAACATTAAAAAATACAACAGCCATATCTAGCTTTTTGGCCAGCATTTCGGCACCGGTATAAACAGGAACTTTTATGCCCATAAATTCTGTCCAATGAAAAGCTTTATGAGCTTTAGGAGATTGGTCTGAAGCAAATCCGCTAATCGATAATTCCCCATCTTTTTTAGATTGTATAAGCGTAGGAATGGTTTCTTTGGTTGTAATAAGGTAGGTGTTGTATCTGGCTCTAATACGTTTAACCAAGCGATCGAAATATTTGTTAGCAAGCCTTTTGTAAATACCATAGCCTTTGTGCTTCACGTGCTTTTGCATGATGAATATCCATTCCCAACTCGCATAATGAGCACACATTAATACAATGCTTTTATGCTTTTCGCCAAGTGTATTTATAACGTCGATATTAGTAAACTTAAAGCGTTTGTTCATTTCGGCTTCAGAAATCGTCATCGATTTTATCGTTTCTAAAATCATGTCGCATAAATGATGGTAAAAAGCACTGGTTATCGCTTGTATTTCGGCATGGGACTTATTGGGGAATACCAATTTTAAGTTCTCTTTTACCGTTTTTTTCCGATACCCAAAAATTTTGAAAAGGAAGATGTAAAGGATGTCCGAAATAAAGTAAAGCACCTTAAACGGAAGGATGGAAATCATCCATAAAAACGGATAAATTATAATATAAGCGAGAAATTGCATGAATAAATTTTAGCTTTGCAAGCGCAAATATATGGTATATTTGATTGATAACATTTACAATTTATGGGCAATTTAAGTTTAGTTACGCTTGTTATTATAGCTGCCAATGCTATTATTTCTTTTAAAGGATTTAACGATTACAGTTTTTTTGAAAAGTATAAGTTTAATGTGGGCGGTATACAACGAGGCGAGCAGTTTAGAATGTTTAGCAGTGGGTTTTTACATGTAGATACCATGCATTTGTTTTTTAACATGTTTACCCTTTACATTTTTGCGCCTGTGGTTATTATGCACATGTCTGCAGTAAGTTTTATCATTATTTATCTAGGCAGTTTGATTCTAGGCAACATCCTGTCGCTATACTTTCATAAAAACGAATACCATTACAGTGCCGTAGGGGCGAGTGGTGCGGTTATGGGTATTATATACGCTGCTATTTTACTGCGTCCAGATATGGATTTATACTTGTTTTTTATTCCCATACCCATTCCAGCCTATATTTTTGGAATAGGCTATTTACTGTACACCATTTATGGGATGAAAAACCGCGTTGGAAATATTGGCCATGACGCCCATTTTGGTGGCGCCATAGGTGGGTATGCCATTACACTGCTTTTGGCACCGTGGCTATTTAAAACAAACTTGGTTATGATTGGGCTTTTGGCGCTTCCTATTATATTGCTGTTTGTGCTTAAAAAAATGGATAAGCTATAAATAAAAAGCCCGCTAGTTAAAGCGGGCTTTTTATTTATAGCTGTATAACAAATTAGTCAAGCATTTCGGCTATTTTGTCTTCTAAGGCTTTTCCTCTTAGGTTTTTAGCTACAATTTTCCCTTCAGCATCTAAAATAAAGGTTGCGGGAATGGCTCTAATGTTGTATTGTTGGGCTACTGGGCCGTTAAAATACTTTAGGTTAGAAACTTGGTGCCAGGTTAATCCATCTTTTTCAATGGCCTCGGTCCAAGCGGCTTTAGCATCTTTTTGTCTTGGGGTACCATCTAATGATACACCGATGATTTCCAATCCTTTTTCGTGGTATTTGTTATAAACTTTTACCACGTTTGGGTTTTCTTTTCTACAAGGACCACACCAAGCTGCCCAAAAATCGATAATGGTTACTTTGCCTTTAATATCGTTTAGCGCTACCATTTCGCCTTCTGGGTTAGGGGCGCTAAAGTTTGGGGCAATGCTGCCTTCGGCAGTGGCCAACTCGTTGTTTAGGCGTTCGCCTAGACGTGTTCCTATAGGGCTGGTTTTAACCGTTTCAGTAAAGGTGTCGTAAATAGCTTTTGCTTCGGCTATTTTAACGGCGTTCGAGTTGGATAAGCTTTCCAATACCATGGCGCTAACAACCAGATTGTTATTGGCTTTGGCAATTTCTAGGTTTTTATTGTTGATTTCCTGTACAAAATCCTCAAACTCTGTTCTTAAGGCCTCCATAGTAGCGGTGTCTTTTTCTTGGCTAGCGGTTCTGTACGCCGCCATTAGCGTTTTGTTTTTCTCACGAATAGGGTTGAGGTTGCTTTTAAACGTATCGAAGATTTTGTTTTCCGTGCTCCCGGTTATTGTAGAGCCCATTAGGCTGTCGTTATTAATTTCTAGCTCCATAAGCGAATTTTCTACCATTAGGGGAAATCTTTCGTTTTGGCCTTCAATGGTTAAAAGATAGAGGTCTGGATGCGTTACTTTTCCTTTTAAGGTTACTTGGCCATTGGCTACTCTAGCGGTATCTAATACTGTTTGGTTTTGCGGATCGGCAGCATAAAGTGTTACTTTTTTTCCGTTGGCAGCGGCATCAATGGTAGCATTAATGGCAAAGCCATCTATTTTAGGTTCGTTTTTACAAGCCGTAATGAGTAAGGTTAGAATACTGATGTAAAAGATTCTTTTCAACATGTTTATTTTTTCGTTTTATCGTTATAGATGCAAATATAATAGATTAATCCTACTATATCTGTTAAGATATGTTCAATGTTCTGTGTGTAATTTAGTACTTTTGTAGTATGGTAAACAACGACACTATTATTGCCTTGGCAACACCTTCGGGTGCTGGTGCTATTGCTGTTTTAAGGGTTTCTGGTAAATTGGCAATTACAATAAGCGCAAAGCTTTTTAAGTCGGTGCATGCTAAATGCCTCACCGAACAAAAAACGCACACCATTCATTTGGGGCATATTGTAGACGGCGAGCGAACTTTGGATGAGGTGCTGGTATCGGTTTTTAGAGATCCGCAATCGTACACAGGTGAAGATGTGGTGGAAATTAGCTGTCACGGGTCGCCTTACATTCAGCAAGAAATTTTACAGCTGTTTCTTAGAAACGGGTGCCGCATGGCCAATGCGGGCGAGTTTACCTTACGGGCGTTTCTAAACGGGAAATTAGACTTAAGCCAGGCAGAAGCTGTGGCCGATTTGATTGCTAGTGATAATGAAGCGTCGCACCAAATAGCCATGCAGCAGATGCGTGGTGGGTTTTCTTCGGAAATTGCTAAGCTACGCGAGGAACTTTTAAATTTTGCGTCTTTAATTGAGTTGGAATTGGATTTTGCCGAAGAGGATGTGGAGTTTGCCGATAGAACGCAATTTAAGGAACTTATTGATAGAATCACGTTTGTGTTAAAACGTCTTATCGATTCGTTTGCTGTGGGGAATGTGATTAAAAACGGGATTCCTGTTGCTATAGTAGGGGAGCCCAACGTTGGAAAATCGACCTTGTTAAATGCGCTTTTAAACGAGGAACGTGCCATTGTTAGCGATATAGCAGGAACCACACGTGATACGATAGAAGATGAAATTTCGATAGGCGGGATTGGTTTCAGGTTTATAGATACCGCAGGTATTCGGGAGACTAAAGATGTGGTGGAGAGCATTGGTATTCAAAAAACCTTTGAGAAAATAGCCCAATCGCAAGTAGTGGTTTACTTGTTTGATGCCGAAGCTGTTTTTGCAAAAAAGGCCTCTTTAGAAGGCATTAAGGTTGAAATAGAGAAAATAAAAAACAAGTACCCCCAAAAGCCCTTGGTGGTCATAGCCAATAAGGTAGACCAGATTAACGCTGCCGAGCTGCAACAGCTTAAAGCAGAGCTTCCCAACATGGAATTGTTGTCTGCCAAAACCGGAAAAGGTGTGGAAGAGCTTAAATTGATTTTAACCAATTTTGTGAATACAGGCGCCTTGAGAAACAACGAAACCATTGTAACCAACTCTAGGCACTACGATGCGCTTATTAAAGGTTTAGAAGAAATTCAGAAAGTTAAATACGGTTTGGAATCTGGCTTGTCGGGCGATCTTATGGCTATAGATATTCGCCAAGCCCTGCATTATTTTGGGGAAATTACGGGCCAAGTTACTAACGATGAGTTGCTTGGGAATATTTTTGCTAATTTCTGCATCGGGAAGTAACTTACTTTCTTTTATTTGTTAATCCTTTGTTATTGTTGGTTTTATAGTGTTTTATCTTCTTTTATTTGTTGCTTATTTACTCTTTTTTGATTAAATTTGTTGTGTATCTGTTGCCTTAAATATGGATTTGTTGCCCAAATCTGTTGGCGAAAATAAAGGCGAAATGATGCACCATAACGCACCACGTTGCACCATTACGCTACATAAAGCACCATTTATGAGCAGTAATTTATTCATTCCTAAAACTTGTAAGCATTGCGGTAATGCGTTTACAGCACGCACAACAGTTACTAAATACTGTGGTGATACTTGTGCAAAAAGGGCATATAAGGCTCGCAAGCGTCAAGAAAAAATCCAAGCTACTCTTACTGAAGATATGCAACAGCAAAAACAAGTTGTTGAAGTTTACAATCCTAATGCTGTAAATAACAAAGATTTTTTAAGCGTTACAGAAGCCTCACAACTTATTGGTGTGAGTAGATGGACCATTCAAAGAATGATTCAACAAGGACGTTTAAAAGCAGTTCCTTTTGGTAGAAAGCGTATTGTGGCCAGATGGCAAATAGAAAACCTCTTTAATTAATTCCATTATGAAAGTAACATTAAGACAACGCAAGAAGAACGACAAAATAAGCCTGTATTTAGATTACTATCATAAAGGTAAACGTAAAACCGAATACTTACGCTTATACCTTACACCAAATCCTAAAACCAAAACGGAAAGAGAGGTAAATAGGAAAACGAAGCAACTTGCAGAAACTATTTGTGCACAACGACAGATTGAAATTCAAAACGGTATTTATGGCTTTCAAGATATTGAAAAGCTAAAAGGCAGTTTTATTACTTACATCACAGCTTTAGCAGAAAAGAAAAATACAAGCTCTGGCAACTATGGAAATTGGAATAGTATGCTAAAACATTTAAAAAAGTTTTGTCCAACTGATGTTAGTTTTCAAGACATAGACAAATCATTTGTTGAGCGTTTCAAAGAGTATTTAGATAAAGATGCAATAAGTAGAGCAGGTAAAAAACTGTCTCAAAATTCAAAATATTCATATTTCGGAAAATTTTCAGCAGCATTAAAACAGGCGGTCAAGGATGGTATTTTAAAAGTAAATCCTGCAAATGGTGTTGAATACTTCAAACAAGGCGAACCTCAACGAGAATTTTTAACGCTTGATGAATTACAAAAAGTAGTTAATACAGAATGTGAACTGCCTATTTTAAAGAATGCTTTTATTTTTTCAGCTTTAACCGGATTACGTTGGTCAGATATTGAAAAACTAATATGGTCAGAAATCCAGCACTCTAAAGAAATGGGATATTATATCAGGTTTAGACAAAAGAAAACTAAAGGTGTTGAAACCTTACCAATATCAGACCAAGCAAGAAATCTATTAGGAGAAAAAGGTAATCCAGATGATAAAGTGTTTGATGGCTTACATTATAGTGCCTGGTCTAACTTAAAGCTACAACAATGGATGATGAAAGCAGGTATTACTAAAAATATAACCTTCCATTGCGCGCGCCATACCTACGCTACCTTACAATTAACATTGGGTACAGACATATATACAGTATCAAAATTATTAGGTCATAAAGAATTACGCACTACACAGATATATGCTAAAGTAATTGACGATAAAAAGAAAGAAGCTGCTAACCGTATTCAACTGGATTTATAATGAAAGGAAGTGTATTTTCAAGTTTGGTTTCTATAACCAATGGCTTACATAGAGATAATAGACAAAAAAAGGATTTTAAATACTTATTGTCTGATTTTAATTTGAATCCAAAAGCTAATAACGCAGTTTTTAAAGTAAACTTTAAAAAGCCTTTAAATGCGAAAAAAGAATACTACCAAAAGCTAATATTTAATGAAACAGAAAATACAGTAGCATCATTTGTAAAGGAATTTCCCAAAAATACAACCACACCAGAAAATAAATACAGCTATACCATTCTACTTAATAAATTTGATAAGTACTTAAATGACATTGCAGCTTATATCAATAAAAGAGTAATAACAGCAGATTTAAATAATGATGATAATTATATCATAAACTACTTAAAAGTGTCTGCTATAAGATTGTATGCTGAACTACAAGAGCAATACGGTCAGTTTTCAGAAAACACAACATTTTCTATTTCAGAAATTGCAGAAAAATACTTTAATGATGAAACTTTTGATGTTAATGTGATAGAAAAGAGCACCACTAAAAAAGTTGCTACCAAAAAAACATCAAAAACGAAAGCAAAACCAAAGACTTCTTTCGGATATAAAAGTAATGACACTTCAACTTTGCTAACTGTGCTCAAACTGGTAAATCTAAAAATAGATTTGTTAGATAACCGTACAACTGTAGAACAGTTGCACGAACTCTTATTAGCAAAAGATTTCACAAATACAGAATCGCAAATTTATCTTCAATGCGAGACGACACAGTTTAGTTACCTTGTAACAAAACTTAAACCATTTTTTATTTATTTCAATCCTACGGCAATAGAACGTTCTGGAAAATTTGTTACCAAAACAGGTACGCTATTAAAGGCTAATAATCTTCACAAAAACAAAGTTCATAACCCAAAAGAAAAGGAAGAAATAGATAAAATTATCCAACAACTGCAATAAAAAACAGTAAGAATAGTAAGAAACCTTACTGTTGTCTTACCCTTGTTTTACACTCTTACTAAAATCGAGAAGCCAATTTTGAACCTTTGTCCTGTTCTTGAAAACCAAGAATGACATTTGGCCAGATGTCCATTTACTATAAACTAAAATTTTATTAGTTATGGACGAAATATTAGAACGTCTCAAAATTATTGAACAGCACGTTTTAGACAGAAACATTATTGTAAAAAACGTATTGAGCTTCAACGAAGCGTGTAAGTTTTTGGAATTATCACAATCCCATTTATACAAACTTACAAGTACAGGAACCATTCCACATTATAAACCGAATGGAAAGAAAATTTATTTTAACAGAGTCGAATTAGAAGAATGGTTATTAAGTAACCGTGTTGATTCACAAGATGAAATCGAACAGCAAGCTGCCGATTACCTAATTAAGAAAGGAGCGGTGAAGTTATGACTGAAATAATCGATTTAATCTTGGCACTCTCGCAAGATATCAAGGACTTAAAAGCACGTATCGAATTGTTGCGACAATCGAGAGCAGAAGTATTAAAGGATACGTGGATAGACAATCAAGATGTATTGCAGACTTTACATATTAGTAAGCGTACGTTGCAAACTTTAAGAACCAATGGCACTTTGCCTTACAGCAAAGTAAAAGGTAAATTTTACTATAGAGTTGCTGACATAGAGCAATTGCTTCAAGATAACTACTACAACCATAATTTCAAGCAAGATGGAAATAAGTAGAGAAGCAATTTTAGACAAAACACATTATGGCTTAAAGATTTATGCCTATGTGTTAAGACAGTATTATCCTGATACAACAGTCCTTTCCGTAAAAGTAAGGGACTGCGGGATAACTCGTAACCCATTTAATGGTGGAAAAGAAACTTTACGGATTCATATTGATGGAGTGATTGCAACCCATAGAGATACCGAACTAAAAACCTTTAACGGTGATGTATTTGAATTTGCCAAATATCATTTTAAAACTATTGATGAAGCTGATTTATTGCAGAAAATAAATGAAGCAGTACATCTGAATTTAGAAATCAAAGAAAATGACGAGTTAGAATGGTTAAACGAACCAGACGATACCTGGTATGCTTACTGTAGCTTTTTCAAAGCACCTGTTCGTAATGTATTTCCTGCGGAAACATTGCGACTGCATCAAATATTTGCATTAATCACAAGTGATAAATACAAAAGGATTACTGAAGAATTAAGAGCAATTACCAATGTAAAAGAAGCACGTAAATTCAAAGCAAATCGCTTTGATTACGTAACACTTTCAGGAATATTTGAAAAACGAGGCGATAAAAATTTGCTAAAGCATTCTAATTTATTAACCATTGATTTTGACCATTTAGAGAATCTACAAGAGTTAAGAACACAGCTCTTAAATGATGAATATTTTGAAACCGAAATGCTATTCATATCACCATCTGGTGATGGTTTAAAATGGATTATTAGAATAGATGTTTCAGAAGTATCACATTCAGAATATTTCACAGCAGTAGCAAATTACATTAAACACAATTATAACATTGAGGTTGACCAGTCAGGTAAAGACGTTTCCAGAGCGTGTTTTTTACCATATGACCCAACAGCCTTTCTACATAAAAGACATCAAGCATTATGACAAAAATATTTAACCCAAAAGATTGGTTAGAAGTTCCTAAAGAGCAACCTCAACCAAAAAGCAACACGGCAACAACTAATGTTGTTGCTGTTGCTGATAACGACATTGAATCCTACATTTCAGCAATCGAGCAATCAGGTTTGGACATAACAGGAAACTATGCAACTTGGAGAGATTTAGGTTTTGCTTTAGCTGAAGAATATGGAGAAACAGGAAGAGATTATTTCCACCGAATAAGCAAAAACTATGCGGGCTATGATTCAAAAGAATGTGATGAACAATTCAACAAATGCTTAAATGCAAAAGGACACGGAATTACTATTGCTACCTTTTACCATAACGCACATCAATCAGGTATCAAACCGACCAAACAACAGTACAACAACGAAGTTGCAACAAACGTTGCAACTATTGTTGATACACCCAACCAAGCAATGCCAACAATACCGGATGAGGTATTTAATACCTTACCGCAGTTTTTACAACAAGTTGTAAATCCAGCGAGCAGTCAAGAGGAAAAGGACATTTTGTTATTAGGCGCATTAACAGCATTTAGTGCGTGCTTTCCTAAACTCTTCGGAATCTATGACCAACGTAAAGTGTTTTGTAATTTATATCTATTTGTTACAGCACCTGCATCTGCAGGTAAAGGAAGACTTAACCAAATTAAAAATTTGGTAGAACCTGTTCACAAGTTAAAACGGGAACAAGCCAAAGTATTAAAACAGCAATTTCAAGCAGAAACTGCTACTTACAATATGAACAAAGGCAAAGATGAAAACTTGGAAAAACCGAGTAAACCACCAGAACGAATGCTGTTTATTCCTGCTAACAATAGTGTAACAGGCGTATATCAATTAATTTCTGATAATGATGGTAGAGGATTAATTTTTGAAACCGAAGGAGATACATTAGCACAAGCCTTTAAAAGCGATTATGGTAATTATTCCGATGGATTTCGTAAAGCCTTTCATCACGAAACCATAAGCTATTATCGTAGAACCGATAGAGAATATGTAGATATTGAGAAACCGTGTTTATCAACAGTATTATCAGGGACACCAAAACAAGTGGCAACCTTAATACCCAATGCCGAAAATGGCTTGTTCAGTCGCTTTATGTTCTACTATATGAATATCAAACCAACTTGGAAAAACGTGTTTCAAAATAGCAATAAAGTAGGTTTAGACGATTACTACAACCAATTGGGTAGCGAGTTTTTAGAACTGTACAAAACCCTGAAAAACAATCCAGAGATTGAAATACGGTTAACTACAACCCAACAACAGCAATTCAATACGTTTTTTGAATCTTTACAGACCAAATACATCAACCTACAACCCGAAGAGTACATTGCAACAATAAGACGTTTAGGTTTAATTGCGTTTAGGATAATGATGCTATTTACAGCCTTTCGCATTATGGAAGATGGCGATGTAAACACAACTAAAGAATGTGAGGATATAGATTTTGAAAACGCACTAACCATAATTTCAATTTTAGTGAAGCACAGTAGTAAAGTCTTTAATGATTTACCTATTGAGCAAAAAGCAACAAAACGTTTAAATAGAAAAGAACGCTTTTTAGAGAGTTTACCAAAGCAATTTAACAGACAGGAGTATTTAGATTTAGCTACAAATCAGAGCATCCCACACAAAACCGCAGAAGGCTATATGACTAAATTTGTTGATGCAGGATTAATACACAGAGAAGCCCACAACAACTATTCAAATCCTGCAAAGATATAGTTAAGGATTTCGAGGATTTAAGGATATGATTAAATGGATTTCCTCAAATCCTCAACTTCCTCATTACCTGTTAATAACTGTTTATATCTTTTTACTTTCCTTTTGTTTCCTTTTCTTAAATTAGACAAATATTGACAAGTCAAAATATCTCTAAAATGACATTTGGTAATTATATAAGGAAGTTAAGGGAAGAAAAGCAACTATTACTGCGTGAGGTTGCCTCTCAAATGAACATTGATACCGCCTTATTAAGTAAAATTGAACGTGGTACACGTATGGCCCGAAAGGAACAGGTGGAAGATTTAGCAAAGGCATTAAACAAAAGTGAAAGTGATTTACTAAAGTTTTGGATGGCTGATAAAATTGTCAATATGCTTAAAGATGAATCCAACAGTACGGAAATCCTCAAAAAAGTAGAAGAAGAAATTAAGAACTTAACCAACAAAAACCAGCAGCTTTAAATGGCATTATTTCAAACATCAGTAATAAAAACATATCTGGCGCAACAAGATAATTCAGTTGTAGAGCGTGCCTATAAAAAATATACCAAGTATTTTCACAATGCTACCATTCAAGAGAATATTAAAAACTCTAAAGAAGAACAGTACCAGGCAAAGTTTCTGGATGAGCTGTTTGTCAATGTCTTGGGTTATACGCTAAATCCAAAGCCTGATTTTAATATCACTACCGAGTTTAAAAACCAAAAAGGCGCAGGTAAAGCAGATGGAGCTATTTTAAAGGAAGCTAAAGCAATTGGCGTAATTGAACTAAAGGGAACCAATACCAAAGATTTAGAAAGCATCCGTAAACAGGCGTTCGATTATAAAGCCAATCAAAAAGGCTGTGTGTATGTCATTACATCCAATTTTGAGAAGTTGAGGTTTTACATCAACGACGCTACCGAGTTTTTGGAGTTCAATCTCTTTCAATTAGCACCCGAAGAATTTGCTTTAATGTACCTGTGCTTACAAAAGGATAACATTCTTAACAATCTACCGCTAACTATAAAAGAAGCATCTTTAGTTGAAGAAGACAAGATTACCAAACAGTTTTACAACGACTATTCCGTATTTAAACGCGAACTCTTTAGAGACCTCGTAAAACGAAATGCCAAACGCATTAAAATGGATGCTGTCATTGCGAGCGAAGCGCGGCAATCTCTTGAAGAGAACAACGCGAATGAGAATAAAGCACTCGAAAAAAACGTAAAATTATCCCTATTCAAAAAATCACAGAAACTCATAGACCGTTTTCTGTTCATTTTCTTTGCCGAAGATAGAGACCTCTTACCACCAAACTCAACCATCCAAATTCTCGACAAGTGGAAAGCCGATATCGATTTTGGTGACGAACGTCCATTATATGGATTGTTCAAACAATACTTTCACTTTCTCGACCAAGGCAGAAAAGGCACAACCTCAAGAGCCGAAATATATGCCTACAATGGCGGATTGTTTAAACCGGATGCCATTCTCGATAGTTTAGAGATTGATGATGATTTGCTGTACAAACACACTTATAAACTCGCTAAATACGATTTTAGCAGTCAAGTAGATGTCAATATTTTAGGGCACATCTTTGAAAACTCACTTAACGAAATAGAAAGTGTTAATGCCGAAATTGAAGGTGGCGAGTTCGATAAGCAAAAGAGCAAGCGTAAAAAAGATGGCGTGTTCTACACACCAAAATACATTACCAAATACATTGTAGAAAATACCGTTGGTAAACTTTGCCAAGAGAAAAAAGACCAATTAGGTTTTAAGGAAGAAGCATATTTCGAAATAAAAAAGGGGACACACCAAAACACCAAAAAGCAATTATTAGAGGTTTTAGATAATTACAGAGCGTGGTTACTACAAATCACTATATGCGACCCAGCTTGTGGCTCTGGAGCATTCTTAAACCAAGCATTAGATTTTCTTATTAAAGAACACCGTTACATCGATGAGCTAAAAGCAAAAGTATTGGGTGGTGGCCTTATATTAAGCGATATAGAAAACACCATTTTAGAAAACAATATTTATGGGGTTGACCTTAACGAAGAATCTGTAGAAATTGCTAAACTATCGCTTTGGTTACGTACCGCACAACCACGACGAAAACTAAACGATTTAAGCAACAATATTAAATGTGGTAACTCATTAATTGATAGCAAAAACGTAGCAGGAGATAAAGCCTTTAATTGGCAACAAGAATTTCCACAGATTTTTGATAAAGGTGGTTTTGATGTGATTATTGGGAATCCGCCTTATGTTAGACAAGAATTGTTTAAGGATATTAAACCATATTTAGAAAAGCATTATAAATGCTATAATAGTATTGCCGATTTATACACTTATTTTATTGAAAAAGGGATTAATTTAATGAATGAAAGAGGACTATTTTCATTCATTTTACCAAACAAGTTTTTAAAAGCCACTTATGGTAAACAAATACGAAAAGTGATTAAGGAAGAATCCAATTTAGAATTACTTTTTGATTTTGATGATTACCCTGTTTTTGCAGATGCTACTACCTATCCAATTATCTATGTCTTAAACAATAATAAAGAAGATAACAAAAAGTCGTTTGTGTATTCTGAGATCAATAAAAGAACAAGTAGCTCTGACCCCATAAATACGCTTGAAACTAATAAAGTTATTGTTCCTTATGAATCATTAACTGAAGATATGTGGAACTTTATTGATGTAACTTCATTTGAAATATTAAACAAATTAGCAAACGATTCCATTGAATTAGGTAAATATGTCAACAAGAAAATTTATAGAGGTTTAACAACTGGCAGAAATGAAGCGTTTATAGTTGATGGAGAAAAGCGAAAAGAATTAATAGCTAAAAACTCTAAAAATGCTGAAAGAATTAAAGTTTTAGCAACAGGAAAAGAAGTAAAAAGAAATCATTTTAATTTTCAAGATAAATACTTGTTGTTTACTGGGTATGATGATGATATACCAAATCTATATCCTGATATCCAAGAAGAGTTAGATAACTACAAGGATGCTTTAATAAAAAGATATGACCAAGGCGAAAATTATTGGAATTTAAGAGCGTGTGCATACTATGAAGAAATGCAACAACCAAAAATAATCTATCCAAGAATTAACAATAGAGGTAATTTTTATTTTGATGAAAAAGGAGAAGTTTTCTTGTTGGACAATAACTTTTTTATCTCAACAGATTCTAAAGCATTATTAGCTCTTTTAAATTCCAAATTGGTGTATTTCTATTTAAAGAATGTTTGTACAACATTACAAGGTGGTTTTTATGATTTTAGAAGAGATAAAATAACAACCATACCAATTTCCAACAAGTTTAAAGATATTGGTTCCGAATTATCGAAATTAAGCAATAATCTAATTGAACTAAATGATAGTAGTAATAAGGTCCAAGATTCCTTTAGAAAATATTTCTGTATCAAATTTAATTTAGAAAAGTTATCAGGAAAACTTGAAAACTGGCACGAGTTAGACTTTGCAGACTTTATAAAAGAACTCAACAAAGCCATTAAAAAAGCAGGTGGCACACCGCTTACCAAAAAAGACGAGTTTGAGTGGTTAGAACTCTTCGAGGATAACAAGAAAAAAGCCCAAGAGTTACAAACCCAAATCACCCAAACAGAAAAAACAATTGATACTATGGTGTACGATTTATATGGCTTAACAGAGGAAGAACGAGATATTGTAGAAAATAGTTAGTAATGAAAGAAAATAAAAAGGAAATTGTAAAATTCACACCCAAACAGCTTGAAGGTTGGGAAGAGTATCGTAATGCACTTTATATTCAAAAATCAAAAAGTGACGATTTATTTGAAAAAGCCATTACGTTTATTTCATCTGGTGCTTTAGGACTCACATTGACTTTTCACGATAAAATAGTACCTGTCGAAAATTCTATTTGCGTAATCATCATTGCAATTGGCTGGACACTCTTGATAACAACACTTTTTATTAATCTTATCAGTCATTATCAATCCAGTAAATCAACAGATGCTTCAATCGACGAAATTGATGGAATATTAGACTATAAAATCAATTATTCAACCTATCAAGTTAATTTGCATAAGAGAAATAAGAAAATTGACAATCTTAATAAAACGTCTATATACCTTTTAGGAATAGGTCTATTTTTAATTATAATTTACGTATCAATAAACATTCATTATGGCAAAGAAAAGCAACTCGACACCAAAGTCGAAACCTCAAAACAGGCAACAACCAAAGACAAACAGTCAGAGTCAAAAAGGACAATCGATTCCACGTCCTACATCTCAATTAAACAACAACCCTAAAAAAAAGTAGAATGGCAAACAAAGACAACTCATCCAAGCAAAAAACAGTTAAAATTGATTTAGGAAACACTATTAAAAGACCTTCAAACAATTTAAAACCAAAAGATAGTAAACCTAAAAATAAATAATACTTGTCATTGCGAGAAGCGCAGCGACGTGGCAATCTTTTAAATTGAAACTAAAAAAATAAATATGTAAAACCCAAAAACACCTCATTACCAATGCAAGAACACCTCAAAACTAACATACTCAACTTTAAATGGCCTAATAGTGCGCCTACTATTTATTTAACTTTAGAGGATATGGAAGGCAGTCATCCCATCCATAAATCTAAATTTTCAAGGCAGATTAAAGAGGTGTTTCCAGATGCAGACCTATCTAATACAGACCAGATATTTACAACATTTACAACAGAAATACCCAATGCACCAAACATTAAGCTAAATTTAGTAGATGGTAAAGAATTAAGAATATACAAGCAATTCCTTAAACACCAATTAAGAAGCTATTTTAAATCTAAAGACTATATAGTAGTAAAAAACTTCGTTGGTGATGTACAAGTGTGGATGCCTTCAAAAAAAGGGAATACAACAGACTATAACCTCTACTATAAATTTTCATTTAAAATACAGTTTGCAAAACTCACAGACTTACCAGAGTTAATTGTATCATACGATGGTACTTCAAAAGTCCTTACAACGTCGGTTAAGGATATAGAGGATTCAGAGCTAATAAAGCGTTGTGTATATGGTCAAAAAACGTTCAATTACCAAATGGACCTCGACACAGAGGAAAAAGAAGAATTTTACAATGCTATTCAGTTTGAGCAAGCATACCCAATTTTTAATTTGCCATTAGCACGAGCATTAGATATTCCTATTGAGGAACCTGTAAGGCCAGCCAACAAATACCAAAAGTATGTAGCACTTATTAATAATTTCGCTACCAATTATCTATTTACAGAAGATTTCAAAGCCATATTTCCGTTTAAGACTGATGCGTTTATTGATGTGCCACTCAATCGTATCAATCACATTGACCCACAAGTAGGTTTATTGGAATTTGGTAAAGACCAATACGGTAATAAAAAAACACATTTAGTACCTAAATTGGCAATGAATAACCTCAACCCTTACAAAAGACCAAACAACCAAAACATTAAGTTTTTCTTTGTGTACCATACCTCACATAAAGAAGCTATTAAGACCTTTTATAACAACCTTAAATTTGGTGTTACCTCTCAAAAAAAATATTTTAAAGGGATTGAGGCTTATGTAAATATTAAGGCTTCAACGTCTAAAGAACATTTTATAGAGTTTAAAAATGAAAACGACCCAATACCAGAAATAACAGAGCAGTTAGAAAACCTTTCGTTTGACCACGATAATGTACGTTATGCAGCGTTCTATTTAAGTCCTTTCGATAAGTATACACCAAATCCCGAAGACCGAGAAATCTATATTCAAATCAAAGAACTCTTTTTAAACGAAGGCATTGTTACACAAGTTGTAGATTATGAAAAAATGGTGGTCAATATCGAGAATCAATACAACTTCCAATTTTCATTGCAAAATATGGCGTTGGCAATTCACGCCAAATTAGGTGGTGCACCTTGGAAACTCGCAGTAACTGATAAAAAGGAATTAGTAATTGGTGTTGGTGCATTTACCAATCAAGGCGAAAACAGACGGTATATTGCAAGTGCTTTTAGTTTTCAAAACAATGGCTTGTTTAGAAAGTTCGAGTATTTCGACCAAAGCGAAACAGACCTATTAGCAGGTAGTATATGTAAAGCCATAAGAGATTTTACATCGGTTGCAGAAGCAGATAAAGTAGTGATTCACTTTTATAAGGAAATGAGTTACGAGGAACTAAAACCAATTATTAGAGGGATGCATACATTAGGCTTAAAAATTCCACTCTACATTCTAAATATCAATAAAACAGAAGCAGAAGATATTATTGCTTACGACCTTAATTGGAATAAAAAGCTAATGCCAGTTAGTGGGACATACATACGAATTAGCGAAAATCAATTCCTATTGTTTAATAATGCACGTTATCCAAGTGACCGTTTTTATTCAGATACAGATGGTTATCCATTCCCAATAAAGATAAAAATAAGCAGTCCAGATGAAGATGCTTTTGAAGATGCAGATGTAGTGTTAGAATTATTAACACAAGTGTATCAGTTTAGCAGATTGTATTGGAAATCACTTCGACAACAAAATGTTCCAATCACTATAAAATATCCAGAAATGGTAGCACAAATAGCACCACGATTTAATAATGGTGTTCCAGACGATGCTAAAGATGCTCTATGGTTTTTGTAATTTACCAATCAATTTATTTGCAACACCATTGCATTCAATAATTTGTATATTTGTATAAATTATATGAAAATATTTGTTTCCATATCAATGTCTATTTTATTCTTTTTTCAAGGGATAAGCATAGATATGGACTTTTGTGGTCCAATTAAAGAAATTTCAAATGTAATTACCCATTATCAAGACCATAAAATTTATGGAGACTCTTTCCTTGATTATGTAGTTGAAGACTACATTGACGGCGATTCTAAAAATGGAGAGCATCATCATAACCCAGATAAGGAGAATACACCAGTCCATTCCCATAATCAATGTTGTCACCCTTTAGTGTTAATTATAGCTAACAATAATTTGGCTTTAACCAATCGACTAAAGTTTGAAAAGAAAAAACAATATAATTTACATAAAGTAAACTTCACTTCCAGATATTTGGAATCACTTTTCCAGCCACCTAAAGTATAATTCAGTTTTTTAAAGGATAGCTATATCCTTACGCAATGCTTTTTAACAAAAGCATTGCTTCGCTTTTATTTTGCGCGAAGCGCAAAATGATATGTTTAACTGAATTAAAATTTTACTATGATTAATAAAATCATTGATTTTTCAATCAATAACAAATTCATTATTGGTTTGCTTACGCTTACCATAATTGGAGCAGGTATTTGGAGTATGACCAAAGTGCCAATCGATGCTGTTCCAGACATTACCAATAACCAAGTACAGGTTATTACACAAGCACCTAATTTAGGTACAGAAGATATTGAACAATTTGTAACCTACCCTGTGGAAGTTGCAATGAGCAACCTGCCTGATGTAAAGGAAATTAGGTCAATCTCTCGTTTTGGCTTATCGGTTGTTACCATCGTATTCGACGATGATATGGGAACCTATCTACCTCGTCAATTAGTAGCCGAAAAACTAAACGAAGTCAAAGAACAAATTCCAGCTGGTTTTGGAGAACCTACTATGGGACCTATTTCCACAGGATTAGGGGAAATTTATCAATACACCTTAAAAGTAGCACCAGAGTATAAAGACAAATACGACATTGCAGATTTACGCTCAATGCAGGATTGGATTGTACAACGTCAAATGGCAATGGTAGAAGGTGTGGTTGAGGTTAACGCCATAGGCGGTAAAATTAAACAATACGAAGTCGCGGTTGACCCAAACGATTTAAACGCAATTGGATTGACCATTACAGATGTCTTTAATGCACTTGAAGCCAATAATCAAAATACAGGTGGTGCATATATTGAAAAGAACCATCAGGCTAATTTTATTCGTGGAGAAGGCTTGGTACGGAGTTTAGAAGACATTAAAAAAATTACGGTAAAAACCGTTAATAATATTCCTGTAACTATTAATGATATTGCAACTGTGCAATTCGGTTCTGCCATACGTTACGGTGCATTAACCCAAGATGGTGAAGGTGAAGTTGTAGGTGGATTGGTGATGATGCTAAAAGGTGCAAATTCCAATGATGTTATTGCCAATGTAAAAGAGCGAATGGCTCAAATTGAAAAGTCATTACCTGAAGGTGTAATTATTGAACCCTTATTAGACCGAAGTAAATTAATTGGCGAAACAACTTCTACTGTAACCACAAATCTTATTGAAGGTGCATTGATAGTTATTTTTGTGCTTATCTTCTTATTGGGTAATTGGCGAGGTGGTTTAATCGTTGCTTCAACAATACCATTATCCTTATTATTCGCTTTTATTTTAATGAACGTGTTCGATGTTTGGGTAAACTTAATGAGTTTGGGAGCAATAGATTTCGGTATTATAGTTGATGGCGCTGTAATTATTGTAGAAAGTACAGTATTTCTCATTGCATCACAAGTACTAAAAAAGAAACAGCTTACATCCAAAGAGCGAGATAAAGTGGCGTCTAATGCTTCAAAAAAGATGATGAACGCTGCGTTTTTCGGTCAGTTGATTATCCTTATCGTTTTTCTACCCATTTTAGCCTTACAAGGTATTGAAGGAAAGATGTTTAAACCAATGGCATTGACCTTTATTTTTGCTATGATTGGTGCAATGGTACTGTGTTTAACCTATGTGCCAATGATGTCTGCTTTAGTGTTAAGAGCACCAAAAAATGATAAAAAATCTTATGGAGATAGATTTGTACATTGGGTTGAAGACAAATATCAACCTTTATTGGTTAGAGCCTTGCGAAAAGGTAAATGGGTAATTGGTATTGCAGTTGTGTTGTTTGGGATAACCGTTTTTATGTTTTCAAGAATGGGTGGTGAATTTATCCCGCAACTCGATGAAGGTGATATTGCATTTCACGCTATTTTAAAACCAGGTAGTTCCCTTACTGAAACCATTGAAACTACCACTAAAATAGAACAAATAGTAAAAGCCAAATTTCCAGAAGTCGAAAAAATTGTGAGTCGTATTGGTGTTGCTGAAATACCAACCGACCCAATGCCAATGGATTTAGCTGATGTTTTTGTTATTCTGAAACCTAAAAGCGAATGGACAACAGCAGAGACAAAAGATGAATTGATTGAGAAAATGAAAGAAGCGGTTGAAATCGTTCCTGGTGTTAATTATGAATTTACTCAACCTATCGAAATGCGTTTTAATGAGTTGCTTGAAGGTGTGCGTGAAGATATTGCCATTAAACTCTATGGTGAAGACATTGACATACTATCCCAAAAAGCTGAAGAAATATCTAAAATTATTGCAGGTACTGAAGGTATTGGAGATATGAAAGCGGAAGCCACAACGGGTTTACCACAAATGACCATCAATTACAACCGGAATAAATTAGCACAATACGGACTTCAAATAAATACGCTCAATCAAACCGTACAATCTGCATTTGCAGGTGGTACAGCAGGTGTGATTTTTGAAGGTGAAAAACGCTTCGATTTAGTGGTGCGTTTAAGTTCTCAAAACCGAAAGGATATAACAGATGTTCAAAACCTGTACATCAATTTACCTTCAGGTGCTCAAATTCCTTTACGTGAAATTGCAGATGTAAGCTACAAAGCAGGACCAATGCAAATAAGTAGAGACAATACCAACAGAAGAACCTATGTAGGTATCAATGTCAGAGGTCGAGATGTAAAATCTTTAGTAACTGAAATAAAATCAAAATTAGATGCACAATTGGAACTACCATCGGGTTATTTTATTCGCTATGGTGGTGCATTTGAAAATCTGGAACGTGCCAGCAACCGATTACAAACCGTTGTGCCTATTGCATTGTTACTCATATTTATTCTAATATACTTTGCATTAAAATCTTTACCACAAACCTTAATGATTTACATAGCCATTCCAATGGCAACCATTGGTGGTGTTGTAGCCTTATGGTTGCGTGATATGCCATTTAGTATTTCAGCAGGTGTTGGTTTTATTGTGTTGTTTGGCGTTGCAGTTTTAAATGGATTGGTAATGATAAGCGGACTCAACGAATTAAAAGAAGAAGGTGTAACCAATTTAAAGGATAGAATAGTTGAAGGTACTAAACGAAGAATCAGACCTATTATGCTAACTGCTTTTACAGATGTATTAGGCTTTCTACCAATGGCTATTTCATCATCAGCTGGTGCAGAAGTACAGCGTCCTTTGGCAACTGTAGTTATTGGTGGATTATTAACTTCAACTTTGCTTACCTTATTTGTTTTACCAATTTTATATCATTGGGTAGAAAACAAATCTTTTACGTTTAAGCCAAATAAAAAGTTAGTAACAGCAACAGCAGTTGTATTATTACTATTTGGCTTTTCACCACAAAGTAATGCTCAAGAGTTGAATGATACAATTCCCGAAATTTCATTACAGGAAGCTGTTAAACTCGCAAAAAGTAATTATCCATTGCTCAAACAAAAGCAGTTGGAAATTACAAAACAAGAGCAATTAAAAGCGACTGCCTATGATTTCGGAACGACTCAAATTTTTACAGGTGGAGAAGAAGTTAATAGTGGTAATGGCATCTATACAACCATAGGTGTTGGTCAATCCAACATTGATTTATTTGGAATTGGTTCAAAAAGGAAGTTACAAGAACAACGCATTCAGTTAGCACAAAAAGCCTTTCAACTTTCCGAATTAGAACTGGAATTGGAAGTAAAAAAAGCGTGGTCAAAATGCTATCAAATGAAACGGAACTATAACTTGTATAAAGAACTGGATTCCATTTATTCCAAATTTGAACAAGCAGTAGCTTTAAATTATGAAGTCGAAGCCATTTCTAAATTAGAATATTCGGCAGCAAAAAATCAAGCGTTTCAAATTAAAAATAAAAAAGCGCAAGCCTATAGTGATTACCTTATTGCCTTACAGCAATTCAATTTGTGGTTGGTATCAGAAGAAATTTTTACAGTTTCAGATGAATTTGAGGTAGCGATAGATAGTGATATGGAAACGATTAGTATTGAAAACCATCCGTTGTACAGTATGTCGCAGAACATTGTAGATGAAGCGGAAGCTAAATATAAAGCTGCAAAAGCAGATAATTTGCCAAAGTTCAATCTTCAAGGTGGTATACAGAAAGTAAATGGCAATTCAGGGTTTTACACGTATCAAGCAGGTATTTCCATTCCGTTTTTATCAGGTACTAACAAAGCACAAATTAGAAGTTCCAAAATTGATAAAGAAATAGCAGAAACCAATGTAGCGTTCAAAAAACAGGAAGTACAATCAAGGTTTGTTCAGGCTAAAGAAAACTATATAAAATGGAAAACATCTTGGGAGTTTTACAAAGACCAAGTTTTACCATTAACAAAAGAGCAAAAAACAGGTGCATTACTGGCGTACAGAGAAGGCGAAATAGATTATACTGCATTTACGCAGTTGATAAAAGAAGCCATTCAATCGGAACTTGAAGCACAGACTGCATTAGTAAACTATTTAGAAAGCACATTTCAATTACAATATTTTAATCAATAAGACAATGAAAAATAAAATATATAAAATTCTTACCGTAATGGTGTTAACCATTTTTGTTTCAGCTTGCGGAAATAAAGAAAATCATAACGAGAATGATGGTCATTCCCACGATGAGGAAGAAAAAACAGAAGTTGACGAAGAACATAATGAAAGCGAAGAAGTAATGCTATCACAACAGCAATTCGATGCTTTAAAAATGAAAATAGATACGTTGGCATTACGTAATATGAGCGGCTATGTAGAGGCAAACGGAACGTTAGAAGTACTACCACAAAACGAAGCAGCTATTACTACTGTTGTTGGTGCAAATGTCGTTTCAATTGAAGTGATTGAAGGTGATAAGGTTAATAAAGGTCAAGTTGTGGCTTATCTATCGCACCCAAATATCATACAAGCGCAAACGGATTATTTAAACGCTTATAGCAATAGCGAGCTTGCAAAGAAAAATTATGAACGTCAACAAAAATTATACGATGCTGGTGTTGGTTCTGGTGCTAATTTCCAGAAAGCAGAAGCAGAATATCAAGCATCAAAAGCAATGGTTAATGGTTTAGAAGCGCAATTAAGAATACTCAACGTTAACACTACATCAGTTCGCAATGGAACAATTGCACAGCGCATAGCATTGCGAAGTCCAATAGAAGGCTTTGTGCAAAAAGTTGAAGTAAAAACAGGTCAATATGTAGAGCCACAAACCGAATTATTTGAAATTGTAAATACGCATCACGTTCACGCCGATTTTATGGTCTTTGAAAAAGATGTCCATAAAGTACAGAAGGGTCAAAGAGTAAACTTTACGGTACAATCTATACCAGATACAGAACTTACCGCAGAAATCTATTCCGTAAGCATAACCTTTGAGGACAACCCAAAAGCAGTTCACGTTCACGCAGAAATAGAAAACAAAAAAGGTAATTTAATTCCTGGTATGTATATTCAAGGTAAAATTCAAGTAGATAATACCCAAACAAAAGCTTTACCAGAAAGTGCAATTATAAAAGAAGGCGAAAGATATTATGTGTTTTCAGTAGAAAAAGAAAATGACGATTGGAGCTTTAAACCTGTTGAAGTGATTGTTGGAGAAAAAGATGGCAAATGGGTAGCAATTAAATTTACTGAAGAAATAGATGAAAACACACAATTTGCCTATAACAATGCTTATTACCTTAACGCAGAAATGAAAAAAGGAGAAGCAGAACACGAACATTAATTATGCAGACAATAGAACAATTATTAGAGTCAAAACAAATTCGTATTACAGCAATGCGTTTGCTTATATATAAGTTTCTTGCAGAAAAAGAAATAGCAGTAACATTAAGTGACATTGAAAATGCTTTTGAAAAAGCAGATAGAACTACCTTATACAGAACTATTAAAACATTTGAAGATAAAGGAATAGTCCATCAAATTGACGATGGCACAGGGATAACAAAATATGCGTTATGCGAAGAGGGATGTAATTGTGATATTAAAAACGATTTGCATTTACATTTTCATTGTAATAATTGCAATGAAACCATTTGCTTAACAGAACATAAAATACCTCAAATAAAAGTGCCAAATGGTTTTGTGTCAGAGAATGTAAATTTGGTGGTAAAAGGTATTTGCGATAAGTGTAGTGTCTAATTATTGCACTTCCATTGCACTGTTTTTAATTGCATTTTTGTAATCAAAGAATTAAGTAATTATGAAAAGTAAATTAGCGATAACAAGTTTGCTTACAGCAATTACAGCTTCATTATGTTGTATAGCCCCAGTTTTGGCTCTAATCGCGGGAACAAGTGGATTTGCTTCAACTTTTTCTTGGATAGAACCATTTAGACCTTACTTAATAGGGCTAACAATAGTAGTTCTTCTATTTGCTTGGTATCAAAAACTAAAACCAGAAAAAGAAATAGACTGTGAATGTGAAACGGATGAAAAACCAAAATTTATGCAGTCAAAAACCTTTTTAGGTGTTGTAACAGTATTCGCAATAGTGTTGTTGGCTTTCCCATACTACTCAAGTATGTTTTATCCCAATTCAGAGAAACAAATTGTTGTCGTTGATAAATCAAATATAAAAACAACAGAGTATAAAATAAGTGGAATGACTTGTGCCAGTTGTGAAGCTCACGTAAACCACGAAGTAAATAAACTTAACGGAATTGTAAACTCAAAAACATCATACGAAAATGGTAACGCAATCATTGAGTATGATAAAACTAAAACAAATGAAGCGGAAATTGAGAAAGCAATTAACGCAACAGGTTATAAAGTAACTGATAAAAAAGAAAATTAATGAAAACCATATTAAAATCGGAAATCACTTGCCCTAACTGCGGACATAAAAAAGAAGAAGATATGCCAACAAATGCTTGTCAATTCTTTTACGAGTGCGAGAATTGTAAAACGGTACTAAAACCAAACGAAGGTGATTGTTGTGTGTATTGTTCTTATGGTACAGTTCCTTGTCCACCAATTCAACAAAACAAAAGTTGTTGCTAAAACAAAACTAAATGAAAAAAAAGAAAGTCAATTTAAGAGATTTAAAACCAAATTCAGAAGTGCAACACACGCATAATGATGGTCATAATCACGGTAATGGAAGTGCATTCAAAACCTACGTGCCTGCAATAATAAGTTTTACAATGCTTATCATTGGTATAGGTTTAGATTATTTTGATGTTTCATTCTTTAAGGATTGGATTCGTATTGCTTGGTATGGTATTGCATATCTTCCTGTAGGGTTTCCTGTTGTAAAAGAGGGTTGGATTAGTATTAAAAAAGGTGATGTTTTTACAGAGTTCTTTTTAATGTCTATAGCAACCATTGGTGCATTTGTTATTGGTGAATATCCCGAAGGTGTTGCAGTAATGCTATTTTATGCAGTAGGCGAATTATTTCAAAGTGCTGCTGTAAATCGTGCAAAAGGAAATATAAAAGCATTATTAGATGTTAGACCTAAAGAAGCCAATGTATTTCGTGAGGGAGATTATAAAAGTGTTTCGCCAAAAGATGTAAACATTGGAGAAAAAATTCAAATTCGAGTAGGTGAAAAAATTCCATTGGATGGTGTTTTATTATCCGAAAAAGCATCTCTAAACACCGCAGCATTAACAGGCGAAAGCAAACCAGATTCCATTCAGAAAGAAGCAAAGGTTTACGCAGGTAGTATCAATTTAGAAAGTGTTATTGAAGTTGAGGTAACCAACAAGTTTGAAGATAGTTCTATTGCGAGAATATTAGACTTGGTTCAAAATGCTACAGCTCGTAAGTCTAAAACAGAATTATTCATTAGACAGTTTGCTCGTATCTACACACCAATTGTAGTGTTCTTGGCTATTGGTGTTACTTTTATACCTTACTTTTTTGTAGATGATTATATATTTAGAGATTGGTTATACAGAGCATTAATATTCTTGGTAATATCTTGTCCTTGTGCGTTAGTGATTTCAATTCCATTAGGATATTTCGGTGGATTGGGAGCAGCTTCAAAAAATGGAATATTATTTAAAGGTGCTTCATTTTTAGATGCAATGACCAAGATAAATACTTTGGTAATGGACAAAACAGGAACCGTAACTAAAGGTGTTTTTAAAATCAAAGAAGTAAAAGCAATTGATTGGAAAGAAACCGAATTTATGCAATATTTAATGGCGATGGAAGAACAATCCACGCATCCAATTGCTAAAGCAATTTTAGAGTATAAATCAGAAGGAGAAGATTTTGAAGCTCAAGACGTTTCTGAAATTGCAGGTAAAGGATTAAAAGGAATTGTAAATAGTAAAACAGTTTTAGTAGGTAATAAAGCATTAATGATTGCTAATAATATAGAAGTCCCAGCGGAAACGGAAAATATTGTAGAATCTATTGTATTAGTTGCAATAGATAACAAGTTTGCTGGTTATGTGGTAATAGCAGACGAATTAAAAGAAGATGCCAAAGAAACAATTGTCAAATTACAAAAAGTTGGTATCAAAAATATTATGATGCTTTCCGGTGACAAAGATTCCATTACTCAACAAGTCGCTAAAGAGTTGAACATCGAAAATGCAAAAGGTGATTTACTTCCAGAAGATAAGTTAAACGAAGTTGAAATATTAAAAAAGAATCCTGAAAATAAAGTAGCATTTATAGGGGATGGTATAAACGATGCGCCTGTTTTAGCAGCAAGTAACGTTGGAATTGCAATGGGTGGTTTGGGTAGTGATGTAGCTATTGAAACAGCAGACGTTATCATTCAAACCGACCAACCTTCAAAAGTAGTTAGAGCCATTAAAATAAGTCGTTCCACACGCAAAGTAGTTTGGCAGAATATCATTTTAGCGTTTGGAGTTAAAGTTATTGTCTTGATATTAGGAGCAGGTGGTTTAGCCACAATGTGGGAAGCTGTTTTTGCAGATGTAGGAGTAGCATTATTAGCAATTTTAAATGCAGTTCGATTGCAGAAAATGAAATGGGATTAAGCAGATTAATCAATTAAACTTCTGTTAAACAAAATCAATAGTTGTTAAAATTTCGTAACTTCGCAATCAATATGAAGCAGATTTTCCATAAAATAATGTCTTTAGCAATGACTTTTGTAGTGTTATTCTCTACAATGTCATTTACTGTGAATATGCATTATTGTGGAGATACTTTAGTAGAATCTGCTATCTTTCAAAAAGCCAAAGGTTGCGGAATGGAAATGGAAAAGCCTTCAACCGAAGAATGTTCTATTACCAAGAAAAATTGTTGTGATGATAAACAATTAGCAATTGAAGGTCAAGACGAATTACAATTGCAAGTTGACAAAATCACGTTTGAGCAACAAGTATTCATCGCTTCATTTGTTTATACTTACATTAACCTTTTTGAAGGTTTAGACAGTAATGTATCTACCTACGAAGAATACAAACCACCACTCGTCATAAGGCAACTCTACAAGATTGACGAGACATACTTAATTTGATTTTTAAACAATAGACTCTTTTATCCTATGACTGCAATGTCGTAAGGATAATTTACTGTATTCGGTGTTTTTACAACACTATTGTCTAATTGTTTAAAATCAATCATATGCTAAATAAAAGCATCAAATTTTTAATAGAAAACAAACTCGTTGCAGTTTTACTACTTGTCCTTTTTATTGGATGGGGAACTGTTAATGCACCTTTTAATTGGGATACAGGATTTTTGCCAAGTAACCCTGTAGCAGTAGATGCTATTCCCGATATAGGTGAAAATCAACAAATCGTATTTACCAAGTGGGATGGTCGTTCCCCACAAGATATAGAAGACCAAATAACCTATCCATTAACCACATCATTATTGGGTATTCCTGGAGTGAAAACCATTCGTAGTTCCTCTATGTTTGGGTTTTCAAGCATCTATATCATTTTTGAAGAGGATATAGAATTTTACTGGAGCAGAAGTCGTATTCTCGAAAAACTTAATTCCTTACCAAGTGGTTTATTACCCGAAGGTGTTAATCCAGCGTTAGGTCCAGATGCCACAGGATTAGGACAAATATTTTGGTACACACTTGAAGGTCGTGATGAGAACGGTAATGTAACAGGTGGTTGGGATTTACACGAATTACGTAGTATTCAAGATTACTATGTTAAATATGCCTTGTCCTCTGCAAGCGGTGTTTCTGAAGTTGCATCAATTGGTGGTTATGTTCAAGAGTACCAAGTGGATGTAAACCCAGAACTAATGCGTCAATATAACATTGGGTTACATCATATTGTTAAAGCTGTAAAAGAAAGTAATAAGGATATTGGCGCACAAACCTTGGAAATTAACCAAGCTGAATATTTAGTTCGTGGTTTGGGGTATGTAAAATCCATTGCAGATATTGAAAATGCTGTAGTTGATTCTGAAAATTTCACTTCAATAAAAATTAAAGACATTGGAAAAGTTTCATTAGGTCCAGCAACAAGACGAGGTTTATTGGATAAAGAAGGTGCTGAAGTTGTTGGTGCTGTTGTGGTGGCTCGTTATGGAGCAAACCCAATGGAAGTCATTAATAACGTAAAGGAAAAAATTAATGAATTAAGTGCAGGATTACCTTCAAAAGTTTTGGCAGATGGAAGAACATCACAAGTTACCATAGTGCCTTTTTATGACAGAACAGAATTGATACAAGAAACTTTAGGTACACTCAATGAAGCCTTAACTCTTGAAATATTGATTACCATTTTGGTTATAATCATTATGGTGTTTAATCTTCGAGCTTCTGTCTTGATTTCAGGATTATTACCAGTTGCAGTCTTAATGGTATTTATTGCGATGAAACTCTTTGGCGTCGATGCTAATATTGTCGCATTATCTGGTATTGCAATTGCTATCGGAACAATGGTCGATGTTGGTGTTATACTATCAGAAAATATCATTCGGCATTTAGATGAAGATGATGGAACACAATCCATTAATACAGTAGTTTACAACGCAACAGCCGAAGTTTCTGGTGCAATCGTAACCGCAGTAATGACTACAATTATAAGTTTCATTCCTGTATTTACAATGATTGGCGCTGAAGGTAAATTGTTCAGACCATTAGCATTCACAAAAACCTTTGCATTAACAGCATCCATTATTGTAGCATTATTTTTAATTCCGCCTTTCGCTGCATTCTTATTCAGAAAAAAATCCATTAAAAACACTTTTAAATATGTTTTAAATAGCATTTTAATAGCATTAGGTATCGCAGCAATAATATATGGATATTGGTTAGGATTGATATTGATAGCTTTTGGTATCACAGCATTGTTAAGTACTCAAAATAAAATAACAGAAAAACAATCCAACTTAATTAATATCATAATATGTACAACTGCAATAGTATTTCTGTTAGCGGAATATTGGAGACCTTTAGGAGTTGATAAAAGTATCTTCTGGAACCTCATCTTTGTTGGTGTCATTTGCTTTGGCTTATTGGGTGTTTTCTCATTATTTATAAAATACTACACACGTATTTTAAGGTGGTGTTTAGATAATAAGTTATTGTTTTTATCTGTACCAACGGCTATTGTAATTGCAGGTTTTTTCATTATGAAAAATACAGGCAAAGAGTTTATGCCCTCATTAAATGAAGGCTCATTTCTACTAATGCCAACCTCGATGCCTCATTCTGGCGTGGAAGAAAATAAACGTGTTTTACAGCAATTGGATATGGCAGTAGCCAGTATTCCAGAGATTGAAACCGTAGTTGGTAAAGCAGGTAGAACAGAATCAGCGTTAGACCCAGCACCTTTGTCGATGTATGAAAATATCATTCAGTATAAACCAGAATATATGCTGAATGAAAACGGAGTACGCCAACGCTATAAAGTCAATGATGATGGTGAATATGTGTTAAAAAACGGAATGTCATTGCGAGCGGAACAGCGTGAAGCGTGGCAATCTCTTAAAGCAAAAGAACAACTCATTCCAGACAATAATGGCGAGTTCTACCGTAATTGGCGACCAGAAATACAGTCACCGGACGATATTTGGAATGAAATTGTAAAAGTTACCAAATTGCCAGGCGTAACCTCTGCACCAAAGCTACAACCTATTGAAACCCGATTGGTAATGCTTCAAACAGGAATGAGAGCACCTATGGGAATTAAAGTAAAAGGTCAAGACTTAAAGCAGATTGAAGCGTTTGGTGTGCAATTAGAAAACATCATCAAGGAAGCTGAAGGTGTTAAAAAAGAAGCTGTTTTTGCAGACCGTATTGTTGGTAAACCCTATTTGTTAATTGATATTGATAGAGAGAAAATTGCACGTTATGGCATTTCGATACAAGATGTTCAAGATGTATTAAAAGTAGCAGTTGGTGGTATGGTCTTAACCCAAACGGTAGAAGGTCGAGAGCGATATGGTGTACGAGTACGATACCCAAGAGAATTACGAGCAAACCCAACAGACTTACAACAGATTTATGTGCCAGTTGAAAAAGGAAGTCCTGTGCCTTTAAGCGAATTGGCAACTATAAGTTACGAACAAGGTCCACAGGTCATTAAAAGTGAAGATACCTTTTTAGTTGGCTATGTATTGTTCGATAAACTAGATGGTTTTGCCGAAGTCAATGTAGTTGAAAGCGCACAAGCTCTAATTCAGCAAAAGATAGATAGTGGCGAATTAGTAGTGCCAAAAGGTATTAACTACCAATTTACAGGAACATACGAAAATCAGTTGCGAGCCGAAAAAACCTTGTCGGTTGTTGTGCCTTTAGCATTAGCAATTATTTTCTTAATTCTGTATTTCCAATTCCGTTCTGTAGGTACGTCATTAATGGTATTTACAGGTATTGCAGTAGCATTTGCAGGTGGTTTTATTATGATTTGGTTGTATGGTCAAGGATGGTTTTTAAACTTTAATTTCTTTGGCGAAAATCTACGTGATTTATTCCAAATACACCCAATTAATTTAAGTGTTGCAGTCTGGGTAGGGTTTATTGCACTATTCGGAATTGCAACCGATGATGGTGTAGTTATGGCAACCTATTTAACTCAAACATTCGGTAGAAATACACCGGATAATAAAAAGGAAGTAAGAGCATCTGTTGTAGAAGCAGGAGAAAAACGTATCAGACCTTGTTTAATGACTACAGCTACGACCATTTTAGCATTATTACCAGTATTAACATCTACAGGAAGAGGTAGTGATATTATGATACCTATGGCAATACCAAGTTTTGGTGGAATGCTTATAGCCTTAATCACTTTGTTTGTTGTACCAGTATTGTATAGCTGGAAAGCAGAAGTTCAACTTAAAAGAACATCAAAATGAAATATAAATCAATACAAATAAAAATCGTCTTGGCTCTTGGCTCTTGTTTCTTGAGTCTTTTTGCGAATGCTCAACAATTAGAAATACTTATCGATGAAGCCTTAACAAACAATCCAGAAATTCAAAAGTTTGAGTTACAATACAAAAGAGCTTCCGAAAAGGTAAACGAGGTCAACACCATTCCTAATACCGAATTTGGTGTTGGTTATTTTGTGAGTGAGCCAGAAACACGAACAGGTGCACAACGCTTTAAAGTATCTGCTAAACAAATGTTACCGTGGTTTGGGACTATTACTTCGAGAGAAAATTACGTGAGTTCATTGGCAGATGCTAAATACGAAGACATTGTCATCGCAAAGCGAAAACTAATGGCTTCGGTATCACAATCCTATTATAATCTATACGCTAACAAAGCAAAGCAAGAGGTTTTAACTGAAAACATCAAACTATTAGAAACTTATGAAACGTTGGCATTAACTTCTGTAGAGGTTGGTAAAGCATCCGCAGTAGATGTGTTGCGATTGCAAATGCGTCAGAACGAAATGCAACAATTAAAAGACGTATTGCAACAACAATTTTTAGCAGAACAAACTAACTTCAATAATCTATTGAATAGAGGTAATGATGTTACCGTGAATGTGGTAGATAGTTTAATGATACCTTCTGAAGACTTTGATATTACTTTTGAAAAATTAGTATTACATCCTGAATTACTAAAATTTGATAAACTCTATCAATCCATAGAGCAATCAGAATTATTGAATCAAAAAGAAAGCAGTCCAATGATTGGTTTTGGATTAGATTATATCAATGTTGCTGAAAGACCAAATATGGATTTCAGCGATAACGGAAAGGATATTGTAATGCCAATGGTTTCGGTATCTATCCCAATTTTCAATAAGAAATATAAATCCCAAACCAAACAAAATGATTTGCAACAGCAGGAAATTACTGCTCAAAAACAGGAACGTTTAAATGCATTGGAAACGCTTTTAGACAAAGCGAATAACGAACGCATTTCTGCAAGAATAAGTTATGCTACCCAAACCAAAAACCTACAGCAAGCCAAAGATGCAGAAGACATTTTAATCAAAAGCTATGAAACAGGAACGATTGATTTTAATGATGTTTTGGATATTCAAGAGTTGCAGCTAAAGTTTCAAATGAACCAAATAGAATCTGTGAAGACCTACTATGTGCAAAGTACAATCATTAATTATTTAATTCAGTAAACAATGAAAACATTTAACACAATATTTCTCTTGTTTCTAACTTCAATGGCATTTGCCCAAGTTGGTACAAATGGTCAAGATAGAAAAGAAGAAGGCCGAAACATACAAGAGTATAACCTTACTATAGAAGAAAATGAAATAACTCTTTCAGGTGTAACCGCCAAAGGAATGACAATTAATGGTGGAATTCCAGGTCCTACATTAGAATTTAATGAAGGTGACCTCGCTATTATTAACGTAACTAATAAAATGGATGAAGAAACCTCTGTACATTGGCACGGTTTAATACTTCCTAATTTTTATGATGGTGTACCTTATTTAACTACGCCACCTATAAAACCAAACACTACATTTCAATATAGAATACCTATAAACCAATCTGGCACATATTGGTATCATTCCCACACGATGTTGCAAGAGCAAAAAGGAGTTTATGGCTCAATAGTCATTCATCCTAAAGAAAAGACCTTGGACTATGATAAGGATTTAGTCGTAGTCCTTTCAGATTGGACAAATGAAAAACCAATAAATGTACTGCGAAACCTTAAACGAGGAAATGAGTGGTATCAGGTTAAAAAAGGAACAGCGGTACCATTAAGCAGAGTTATAAAAGAAGATGCATTAGGCGCACAATTCAAATTTTGGCGCGATAGAATGGAAGGTGCAGATATTGCAGATATCTACTATCCTGCGTTTTTAGCCAATGGTAAAAAAGTTGCAGAATATCCAGAGTTTAAAGCAGGTGAAAAAGTACGACTACGTTTTATTAATGCATCTGCTTCATCTTATTATTGGCTGGATTTTGGTGGTGGTAACCCGATGATTGTAGCGAGTGATGGTGTGGATGTAACACCAAAATATAAAAACCGATTTCTTTTTGCAATTGCCGAAACCTATGATGTGATTGTAACCATTCCAGAAGGCACATTGGAAATTACCGCAACAGCACAAGATGGTTCTGGTAATATGTCCATTCGTTTAGGTAGCGGAAAACTGTATCCAGCAACAGTTATAGACAGACCAGATAAAGTAGCTATGATGAAGCAAATGGCAAAAATGGATATGAAGATGGGTGCACCTGCTTTAGTAGGAAATAAAAACAGTAACACACCAGAAGTCCTAATGCAGAAATATGGGATGAAGATGAATATGGATATGAAAGATGGACAGATGGAGAATGAAATGAATATGGAAATGAAAAAGGATGTGATGCCAATGAATCATAAGATGATGCAAAAGGACACCACTTCATTTAATTATGACACACGTAAAACCTATTTCAATTATGATTTTTTAAAGGCAAAAGAAAACACGACTTATAAGGCAGACATACCTGTAACCGACCTTTTACTTAATCTAACAGGTAATATGCAACGTTATGTTTGGAGTTTGAATGGCATACCACTTTCGGAAACAGACAAAATTAAAATTAAAGGTGGAGAGGTTACTAGAATTACTTTGAATAACCTAACAATGATGCATCATCCAATGCACTTACACGGACATTACTTTAGGGTCATCAATGAAAATGGCGAACGTTCCCCATTAAAACATACCGTCAATGTACCACCTATGCAAAAAGTGGTCATCGAATTTTATAACGAAGAATATGGTGATTGGTTCTTTCATTGTCACGTGTTATATCATATGATGGGTGGTATGGCAAGAGTATTTAGCTATGATACACCACGCGATGAAAGGATGAAACCTTATCCAGTTCAAAAACTAATTGATGAAACTGACCATTATTACTCTTGGGGAGCTGCACGTGTAGGTTCAAACTTTAATGAACTTTTATTGATGTCAAGCAACATTCGTAACGAATTTGGACTACGTGCCGAGTTTGATTATAACCAAAATGCCGAGATAGAAGTAAATTATAACAGATATCTCAATGATTGGGTACGTGTGTATGCAGGTGTAAATACTGAAACTTCTACACCAAATTCTTATGATACATTTAATACTGTAGGATTAGTTGGAGTTAAATATTTCACGCCTTACAGATTTAATGTGGATGTGAGTATGGACCATCAACTGCGCCCAAGAATACGTTTGGACAGAGAACTATTGATTTTTCCTAGAATTTTTCTCGAAGGAGAATACGAGTATAGAGCGGATTTTGGATGGGTCAATGATTTAGAAAACAACAATTCTTATGAAGGTGAAACTCAATGGTTAATTGGAGCATCGTACATCTTATCTCGAAATTTTTCAATTCAAGGGAATTATAACAACCGATATGGTTGGGGTGGTGGACTTTCAATTAGATTTTAAATAAAATTATAACAATGAAACACACATATCACATACACGGAATGACTTGCAACGGTTGTCGCAGTCACGTTGAGGAAACGCTCTCTAAAGTAGGAGGTGTTTCAAAAGCAACAGTCGATTTAGATAAGGCAGAAGCTAACATAGAAATGGAATCACATATTCCCATAGAAACATTTCAAGAAGCCTTAAAAAAAGATGGTGGTACATATAGCATTCATAAACAAGGTGAACACCATCAGCATTCAGAAGCTAAAAAGGAAAAGCAACCTAAAGGTACAGGCACATTTTATTGTCCTATGCATTGCGAAGGCGATAAAACTTATGATAAACCAGGCGATTGTCCTGTTTGCGGAATGGATTTGGTGGAAGAACAAAATCTATCAGCAACTTCAAAGGAACAATGGACGTGTCCGATGCATCCAGAAATTGTCAAAGACGAAGCAGGTTCGTGTCCTATTTGTGGGATGGATTTAGTGCCAATGGAAGCAGATAGTTCAGCAGAAGAAAAAACGTATAAAAAGCTATTAAAGAAATTTTGGATTGCCACAGCATTTACCTTGCCCATTTTCTTAATGGCTATGAGCGAAATGCTCAATAACAATCCGTTGTACGATATAATGGAACAGAAATATTGGAACTGGATTCAGTTTGCATTATCAATTCCAGTAGTGTTTTATGCCACTTGGATGTTCTTTGAACGTGCCTATAAAAGCATTAAGACTTGGAATCTCAATATGTTTACACTTATTGGGATTGGTGCAGGTGTGGCGTGGTCGTTTAGTGTTTTTGGTATGTTCTTTCCAGACGTATTTCCAAGTCAATTTAAAACAGAATCAGGTGCAGTTCACGTCTATTTTGAAGCAGCAACTGTGATTTTAACGTTAGTGCTTTTAGGTCAGTTGTTAGAAGCTCGTGCACATAGTAAAACCAATTCGGCAGTAAAAGAACTGTTGAAATTAGCACCTAATAAAGCCATAAAAATAGTAGATGGTGAAGAAGTTGAAGTCAGTATTGACGAGATAGAACTTAATGATATTCTAAAAGTGAAACCAGGAGATAAAATTCCTGTGGATGGTGTGATAACTGAAGGCGAAACAACTATTGATGAATCTATGATTACAGGCGAACCTATTCCTGTAAACAAATCTCAAGAAGATAAAGTAAGTAGCGGAACCATTAATGGGAATCAATCCTTTTTAATGAAAGCAGAAAAGGTAGGAAGTGACACTTTATTATCACAAATCATTCATATGGTTAATGATGCCAGTAGAAGTCGTGCACCTATTCAAAATTTAGCAGATAAAGTTTCAGGCTATTTTGTGCCAGTTGTAGTTCTTATTTCTATTATCACATTTATTGTATGGTCTATTTGGGGACCAGAACCAGTTTATGTGTATGCGTTTGTCAATGCAATTGCAGTACTAATCATTGCTTGTCCTTGTGCTTTAGGTTTAGCAACACCAATGTCTGTAATGGTTGGTGTGGGTAAAGGTGCTCAAAATGGTGTATTGATTAAAAATGCTGAAGCTCTTGAAAAAATGGATAAGGTAAATACGCTTATCGTTGACAAGACAGGAACAATTACCGAAGGAAAACCAACAGTTGAAACCGTTGGAGCTTTTAATGCTGCTTTAAGCGAAAAAGAAGTGTTACAATACATCGTTTCATTAAATACCAATAGCGAACATCCTTTGGCAGAAGCGACAGTTAAATATGGCAAAGAACACAACACAGAAATTTTAAAGTCCGAAGATTTTAGTGCAGTCACAGGAAAAGGTGTTGAAGCTAAAATTGATGGAAAAAATGTAGCATTAGGTAATCCTAAAATGATGGAATATGCTAAAGCGGATATTACTTCTAAAATGAAAGACGAAGCTAAATCTTACCAAGAACAGGGTAAAACAGTTTCTTATTTGTCAATAGATGAAACCGTAGTTGGATATGTAGTTATAGGCGATAAAATAAAAGAAACAAGTGCTAAAGCCATTAAAGCACTTCAAGATAAAGGCATTGATGTTATAATGCTTACAGGCGATAATCACGATACTGCAAAAGCAGTAGCATCAGAACTTAATCTCGCAGATTTTAAAGCCAGTATGCTACCAGAAGATAAACTCAAAGAAGTAGAGAAACTGCAAGAAAAAGGGAAAGTGGTTGCTATGGCAGGTGATGGTATTAATGATGCACCAGCATTGGCAAAAAGTGATGTAGGTATTGCAATGGGAACAGGAACAGATGTAGCGATAGAAAGTGCTATGATAACTTTAGTAAAAGGCGATTTACACGGTATTGTAAAAGCAAAAAATTTGAGTAATGCTGTAATGAAGAACATTAAGCAAAACCTATTTTTTGCACTTATCTACAACACTTTAGGTGTACCTATTGCAGCAGGTGTGTTGTTTCCATTCTTCGGAATACTACTCTCGCCAATGATAGCAGCTTTAGCAATGAGTTTTAGCTCGGTTTCGGTAATAGGTAACGCATTACGATTAAGAACAAAAAACATTTAATTATATGCAGAAAACAGTTTTCAAAATATCAAAAATGGATTGTCCTTCTGAAGAAAATCTAATTAAGATGAAGCTATCTGATATAGATGGTATCAAACAACTTGATTTTAATTTAGAAGAAAGAATCTTAACACTATATCATAATTCAAATGTAAATGAAATTGGTAATGCCTTAAATGAATTAAAATTAAATGAAAGTTTAATCAGTTCAGAAGATACAGACACAATTATTACTGAATCTACAAGGAGTCAATCCAAACTGTTGTGGACAGTTCTAATCATCAATTTTGCATTTTTTATTATCGAAATGAGTACAGGACTTATTTCAAAATCAATGGGATTAGTTGCTGATAGTTTAGATATGTTGGCAGATTCATTTGTTTACGGATTGAGTTTAATAGCGGTTGGTGGTACAGTTTTAAAAAAGAAACGGATTGCAAAATATGCAGGCTATTTTCAGATAACACTTGCAATTATCGGAATCGTTGAGGTAATACGTAGATTTTTAGGCTATGAAGCTTTACCTGTATTTTCAACAATGATTATAGTTTCAGTATTTGCTTTGATTGCAAATGGCATTTGCTTGTACCTCTTACAAAAATCTAAAAGTCAAGAAGCACATATGCGTGCCAGTATGATTTTTACCTCTAACGATATTATAATAAATCTTGGCGTAATTACAGCAGGCGTTTTAGTCAATTGGCTGCATTCTGGTATTCCAGATTTAATTATAGGAATCATTGTATTTGGATTGGTGATACAAGGTGCATTCAGGATATTAAAATTAAGTAAGTAAAAAGTTTAACTATAAAATCAAAAAATATGGAAAATTCAAAAGAACACTCAAACAAAGGAAATTACAAAACCTTCTTTATAATGTTGGCTTGCTCATTTGTAGCAATGTACATCACAATGTATTTAAACACCTATTCCATAGACCACGTATGGTTTAGTCTAACACGATTCTATATGACCTGTTTAGGAATTTCAACAATGGCAGTAATAATGTGGTTTTTTATGCGAAAAATGTATAATGATAAAAAGAAGAATATCGCAATACTCGCAAGTAGTTTCATTCTGTTTGTTGGTGCATTAGGGTTGGTAAGAACACAAGCACCCATTATTGGTGATGTCCTTTGGATGAAAGCAATGATACCACATCATTCTATCGCTATTTTAACAAGTGAGAGAGCAGATATTCAAGACCCAGAAGTTAAAAAATTAGCAGAAGACATTATAAAAGCACAACGTAAAGAAATAGAAGAAATGAAAGCAATGATAAAACGATTAGAGAATGAAAAATAATAAAATAGTCATATATATTGGCATACTCGTAGTAGGTGTGTTATTGGGTTGGTTGCTTTTTGGTGGCTCGACAAATGAAGAAATAGACCATAATCACGATGCGGTTGCAGCAACCAATCAAATGTGGACGTGTTCTATGCATCCACAGATTATGCAACCAGAGCCAGGCGACTGCCCCATTTGTGGTATGGATTTAATTCCTGCGGAAAGCGGAAGTGATGGCTTAATGGCAGACCAATTTAAACTAACAGAAAATGCGATGGCATTAGCCAATATTCAAACAACTGTTGTAGGCAAGGGAAATGTTGAAGGCAACACCATAAAGTTATCTGGTAAAATTGCTGAAAACGAAGAAGCCAATGCAGTACAGGTAAGTTATTTCGCTGGAAGAATTGAACGTTTGAATGTGAGTTTTACAGGCGAAGAAGTTCGTAAAGGTCAATTATTGGCAACCATTTATTCGCCAGAACTCTATGCAGCACAACAAGAATTAATTACAGCAGCATCTTTAAAAGAATCACAACCTGCTTTATACAAAGCAGTCCGTAATAAATTGAAATTATGGAAGCTCTCTGAAAATCAAATCAACCAGATTGAAGAAACAGGAAAAGTAAAAGAAAACTTTCCTGTTTGTGCAACCGTTTCGGGTACTGTTACAGAAAAATTGGTAGAGCAAGGCGATTACATCAAACAAGGACAACCCTTATTAAAAATTGCCAATCTCAACACAGTTTGGGGAAATTTTGATGTGTATGAAAATCAGATTGACCGCTTTAAAAAAGGACAGGAAGTGATGATTACAACCAACGCTTATCCTAATAAAGAGTTTAAAGGTAAAGTTGATTTCATTGACCCAGTTTTAAACACGAAAACAAGAACTGTAACCTTACGTGTTGTTTTAAGCAATAAGGACGATGTATTTAAACCAGGAATGTTTGTAACCGCAAATATTGAAGGCAGTACAGCTAAAAATGATGAAGTATTATCAATTCCTGCATCTTCTGTATTATGGACAGGTGAACGTTCTGTGGTGTACCTTAAAACAAATCCAGACCAACCTATTTTTGAAATGCGTGAAATTAAATTAGGCAATCAAATTGGTAATGAATATGAAGTTGTAGAAGGTTTATTTGTTGGAAATGAAATAGTGACTAACGGAACATTTACGGTTGATGCAGCTGCACAATTACAAGGCAAAAAATCTATGATGAATAAAGATGGTGGTAAAGTAATGACTGGACACGAAGGTCATTTAGGTATGGATAACAATGCATCTAACAAAGAAAGTGACCACACTAATATGAATGAGCGTTTGGAAGTATCAGAGAAATTTCAACAACAGTTAAATAGTGTTTACAATGCGTATATCAATTTAAAAGATGCTTTAGTAAAAGAAGATTCAATAAGTACTTCAGCAAACGCAACAACTTTATTAAATAAATTGAACAAAGTAGATATGAAATTGTTGTCAGATAATAAGGCGCATAACCATTGGATGTCATTAGAAGGCGAAATAAAATCTTCTGCAACTTCAATTTCTGAAACGTCCGATATAAAATCACAAAGAGACCATTTTAAACATTTATCATCACATCTAATCAATGCTGTACAACTATTTGGTATCAATGAAAAGGTCTATGTAGAATTTTGTCCAATGGCAGATAACAATAATGGTGCTTATTGGTTAAGCAAAGAAGAAAAAGTAATCAATCCATATTTTGGCGAAGCAATGCTAACCTGTGGTGAAGTAAAACAAGTAATAGAATAATAAATCAAGTAATAACAATTAAATTTTAAACAATGAATTTTTCAAAGAAAAATCACGAACACAAAAACAAAAATGTAATCGACGTGAGTAAAAAAGTAATTTTAAGTGTAGCTGTAATAGCAGCATTAGGTTTAACAAGTTGTAAAAACGAAACCAAAAAAGAAACAGAAACCACAACTACTGAAATGTCAAAAGATATGGCAATGACAGACCTGTCTTTTGGTGTAAGAGGAAATTGCGGAATGTGTAAAAACACTATCGAAAAAGCAGCTAACGGTGTTGAAGGAGTTGCAAGTGCTAATTGGGATGTCGATAAAAAGAAGATTGATGTGTCTTTTGATGATACAAAAACCGATGCAATGGCAATCCATAAAGCAATCGCAGCTTCAGGATATGATACCGAAAAAGTAGCAGGTGATGAAGAAGCATATGATGGTTTACCAGGTTGTTGTAAATACGACCACGAAATGATGATGAATCAATCTGGTGAAGAAGAAAGTGATGACCATTCAAATCACGACCATTAAGCAATAATGAAAGAGTCTTTTTCGGAAGGCTCTTTTTTATTCCCCACAACCCAAAACCCAGTTTTTTCGCTTGCCTTGTCTTGAGCCTGACGAAAGCTCAAAATCCTCTGTCTTTTGTGTTGTTCCGCTCACCAAACAAGTTTAGCGTTTTTTTCGTCTTTAAGGTAATAGCATATTACAGCTTTGGTTTTCATAAAATCAAACCAAACTGCAAAAAGCTATTCTGTTATTATTTTATCATAAAACCCTAAACTCACCCAAGCTATGTTACATAATACAAGTTATAGTAGCAAACGGCACTTTTCAAAGGTTTGCTATCGCAGTATTAATGCATTTTGTAGCTATAACTGGTATTATGTAAAATATCCGCTATTCCAACGCGCACTTCCGTACATTAAACCACATTTTGAACTAACATTAAACATTTGAACATTTTAAGGTTTCCGTTAATTGATAATAATATTCGTTACCTCATTCAAGCTGCACAAAACCATCGTTAAGTCCAAGTATTCCTTACCTCAAGTCTTTGTTTGTTTCATTTCGTTAACAAATATAAAAGTCCACTTTTCCCCACCACCCAAGTCAGCGGTTATAAAAAAATAGGTTTATAAAGTGTAGTAATACCCCATAGCATATTGCTTTTTCTCGTGCCTCAAAAAAAGCAATTAGCTATTGTCTAAAAGTCCTGTATAAGTAGCTTGTTTAAATGCTGTTTTATCAAACAACTATTTAAAACGCTACCCATACAAACGCTTCATCCAACACTTAATAACAAAATGCAACCTATTTTTTTAAGTGTTAATTCCCCAGAAAAGTTAAAGGCAATTTCAATCAAGTTTAAACCAATTTGAAATATTAAAATAAAAAAAGATGGCAAATATATGTGGCTACCTCTGCCAACCGCACAAGGCTATAAAGGTCAAGCCCTACGGGTTTTGAATAAAACTTTTTTCAATACCTTTTTTTTTTGATTTAGTCATTCAATAAAAAAACTTTTATCCAAAAACCTTGACAGCCTTACCCACGCCACAACAACTATGGCTATCTTTTTTCTTTTCAAAAAAAAATAATGGCGCGAAGCGTAGCGAAGCAATTTTAAATTGGATAGCTATGTCAACTTTTGAACTAAAAACACACCAAGTCGGAAAAGCTTACTCAAACCCTCATTTTTTTATACTAAACAAAGGGCTAAACAGCGGAAAACCACTCTTAAAATCCTGTGCTAACTGTTTCGTTGTCACTACTACAACAGAAGAGGTAAAACACACACTTTTTAACTTATCTATGATGTTACAAATAGGCGGTTTTTACGCTTACCATTTAAAAGGAAGTGTTATTCCGTTTATTTCAATAGATGATTGCAGAAATACTCTAAAAAATAGTTTTATATCATTAATAAATAATGAATTTCAATTGCAAAAGCATATTAATATAGTGTCAGCGATTAGTAAAAAAGAAGCCGAACTTCAAAAAGTCATTTCAAAAATGGCAGATTTGAAAGTATCATACATTCAAAGTTTATTTTCTAAAATGCAAAAAGAAGCAATCTAAAGCAACAAAATCCATATCTAACGAATAGCATAAAACTTGCCATATATTCAGTCGGAAGGTACAACTTCGTGTTAAGTCCGTACCAAGTCCGAAGAAAATTATGTTTCATTAAAATTATTTATGTTATGGGTAAAATTGCTCAAGGTATTTTAGGAGGGCTTTCAGGTAAGGTTGGAAACGTTATCGGTGGAAGCTGGAAAGGAATTGATTACATTAGAATTAAACCTTCAAGTGTAGCCAATCCAAGAACTGTTGGTCAAGTAAACCAAAGAACCAAGTTTACTGCCACTTTAGAATTTTTACAGGCTGTAAAGCCTTTTATTAAGTTAGGTTATAAAGGGTTAGCTGTTAAGAAAACAGAATTTAATGCTGCGATGTCGTATGTGTTGAATAATGCGATTACAGGTACTGAACCTAACTTTGTTGTTGACTATCCGAACGCTTTAGTAAGTCGAGGAGGTTTATCTGGTGCGTTAAACCCAACGACTGATTTAGCAACTGCTGGAGAAGTTACCTTTGATTGGGATGATAACTCTGCTGAAGGTAATGCAAATGCTACTGACAAGTCAATGTTATTGATTTACAACCCCTCAAAAAAGGAATCTATTTCTTTACTTGATGGAGCCGACAGAACTGTTGGTTCTCAAATTGTTTCAATCCCAACAACTTATGCAGGAGATACGGTAGAGTTATTTATGGCGTTTATTACTGCTGATGGTAGTCAAGTATCAAACAGTATTTATTTAGGCTCTGGTACAGCTAATTAATGCTTGGTGTTTTTATTTGGAAACCGCTCTAATCGAGCGGTTTTTTTTGTGCTATATTAGTAGCTCAATTTATTGATGTTTACTCTTTATTTATTCTTTTTATGTATTTTTTGCACCCTATTTGTTGCCCAAATGCCTTAACGTCAATAGACATAAGGATAGTTAAATATTGTATCGGGAAGTAACTTTCTTTCTCTCTCTCTCTCTCTCTCTCTCTCTCTCTCTCTCTCTCTATTTGTTAATGGCTACATCACCAAATTTGTTGATGCAGGATTAATACATAAAGAAGCACATAATAGCTATTCAAATCCTGCAAAAGCATAAATAAGGAGCTTAAGGATTTAAGGTATTAAATACATTTTGTCAGTCTATAGCCTTATTTTTTGTTTAGTAACGTCAGCTTATAAACTGACTAAATATTTGTATATATCAGGTTAAAACCTTACGTTTGTATATGATATGTCAGTCTAAAGCCTTACATTATGAACAAGAAGCGATTACAATTGGAACAATTAGACCGAAAATTAAAAGGGTTTAATACAGCTGCTCAAGTAACACCACCACCAACAGGTTGGCTTAAAGCGGTAAGGGTGTCTTTAGGGATGTCTTTACAGCAGTTGGCAGATAAGTTGTCTATTACAAAGCAGAGTGTACAGGAGATTGAAAAAAGGGAAAAAGAAGGAAATATAACCCTCAAAACCTTAAAAGATACTGCCAGTGCGCTCGATATGCAATTGGTATATGGTTTCGTGCCTAAAGATGGTACGTTAGATGATTTAATAGAGCGAAAAGCCAAAGAATTGGCAATGCGCATTGTGTCAAGAACATCCAACACAATGAAACTGGAAGATCAAGAAAACTCTAAACAACGCATTAAAAAAGCGATTGAGGAGCGCACAACCATTATTAAAAACGAAATGCCAAAAATGCTATGGGATTAAACTTGGACTACATCGATGGGCAAACCCCAATTGATGAAGAAGAAAAAGAGGGCTTACTCATAGAAACCATATCCACTAAACGCGAATTGGACGAGTTCGAACAACTCAATATCGAAGAAGCCTTACAGTGGATATTTGGTAAAAAGTTCAAGCTACAACAAGTATTCACAGAGAAATTTATTTGCGATTTACATAAGCGCATGTATGGTAATGTATGGGCGTGGGCTGGTACGTTTAGAAAAACAGAAAAAAACATAGGGGTTAAGAGTTATCTAATCCCAATGCAGTTAAAAGAACTTTGTGATGATACGTTGTTTTGGATAGAGAACAAAACCTATCCACCAGAAGAAATTGCTATTCGTTTTAAACATAGGTTGGTAAGTATCCATTGTTTCCCTAATGGAAATGGGAGACATAGTAGATTGATGGCAGATGTTATTATCGAAAAACTATTTGGTAAAGAACCCTTCTCTTGGGGTGCAGCAAATCTCTCTAAAGATATCGATACACGTAAAGCGTATCTTAAAGCTGTAAAACAAGCCGATAATAACGAATACAAACCTTTATTGGAGTTTGCGGTTTCTTTAATTCCCCAATATCCTCAACTTCCTTATATCCTTACAATGTCATTGCCAACTGTCACATTAAGCCTGGCGAAATGAAACTCGCGGCAATCCCATCACTTAAAAGTTTACTCACATAGCTCATCCATTACCCGATTTTAACCGAGGTCATGGTAAGCGATCCCCCAACGGGTTTGTCGTTAAATAAGGTTGTTTCTTCATGCTCATCTTTCAACGCTAAAGTATAGAGTAGGGGCAAATAATGTTCGGGAGTTGGGATGGCCAAATCAAAGGCTTTTCCTTGCGATTTAAAATCGATTAAAGGTTGAAAATCCCCACTTAAAATATGGCTTTTCATTTTTTCGTTGGCTTCGGTAGCCCAATCAAAAGCAAATTCTTCGTTTAGCTTGTTCCAGGCCACCCTACGCAGGTTATGCACCATATTGCCACTTCCAATAATTAAAACGCCTTTATGGCGTAGGCTGTTTAGCTCTTGAGCCAATTCGTAATGATACTTTGCCGGTTTCGAATAATCAATGCTCATTTGTATGACCGGAATATCGGCATTGGGGTACAGGTGTTTTATAACGCTCCAAGCGCCGTGGTCAAGCCCCCATTTATCGTCCAATCCAACCTCTGTTTTGGTAATCATACTTTTGGTTTGTTGTGCCAATTCTGGGCTTCCCGGTGCAGGGTACTGAACATCGAATAAGGCTTGCGGAAAGCCTCCAAAATCGTGAATGGTTCTTGGGTGCTGCATGGCGGTAACAAAGGTCCCTTTAGTTTCCCAGTGGGCCGAAATACAAAGAATGGCATTTGGACGTACAAGTTCTTGCCCTAATTTTTTAAAAGTTGAAACAAATTCGTTTTCCTCAATGGCATTCATAGGACTGCCATGACCCAGAAAAAGCACAGGCATTTTTCCTGTACTTTTCATGGTTGCGGTCATTTTATTTAAATCTTTTAAAGTCATACTTGAACCTATTAGTGGCAATAGTGCCATTGATTTTAAGAATTGTTTTCTATCCATTTTATAGTAAGTAAAAGGCTTTGTTCGGGGCCTTTATAATTTACCTTGCCGGGCTTTAATGGTTTTAGCGCTTTCTGAAGCAACAACCAACCCTGCGCCCATCATAATAATGTCTTTAAGCACCAACCTGCCGGCTCCAGACAAGTAGGGGAAACCGTATTGTGGTGTGGGGAAATCGCCACCCAAATTAGGCACATAGACCTCGGGCGTTGTTATTAAAAAGGAGAGCGTAACCAACGACATACCAAAGGTAAGCAACCCGCCTATAAGCCCTATTTTAGCCGACCAAATCCCTAAAAGGGTTAATAGTCCTATGATTACGATAACAGTTCCCAAACCATAAGAAAAGATGTAAGTGCCATTTTCTTTATGCCAATCAATGTGTTTTTGTACTGTTTTGCCTTCAGGGTTTTTATATGCTTTGTATTCGGGGGCGTCTTTGCTGTAAAAAAACGACATCAGCGGACTGTTGGCCACAAAAGGAACAATGCCGTCGGCTTCATATTGAAAAGCTTTTAAGCCACCAATCCAGACCATGACAGTAAAAATAGCAAAACGGGTGAAATTAATCCATTGGGGTTGCATGTTAGCTAGTAGGGTGATAAGGTTTTTCATGTTTTTATAAGTTGTTTTCGTTTATACTATATCGGGGTTACAGTTTCTGCTGGTTTTAAGATGAAGCATCATAGCTGTAATTTTTTAAGGGATTATTAATGCAACAAAAACAATAAATATAGGCATTTCTTATGGATTTTAAGAGGTTTGTGATTATGATGTTAAGCCAAGCAGCAGCAGTAGGTTAAAGTACTGACAATTCTTTTGTTATTCCTTAAATATGCCGTACCTTTATGGGGTTGTAACGTAAATGATAATGGCACGACTATTTGCATTTAAAACGTATTTTGCGCATAGGGTTTTAGCTTTGCTGCGCCATCTTCACGACGACATATTTTTAAGAAGCTCGAAAGAGTTTCTTGCTTAAACCCTGCCAAACTCCTTAAGGCGGGGAACACATTTCGAATTCATTTAAGTCAAGCAGCATGGGTGTTTACTAGGCCCAAGCAAGTGCTTTATGTTTATTAGTCATTTAAATAGTACAATCATGGAAAAAAATATTATAGTTACCACAGGCATATACGATGTTATTAAAGATCACGTAAGAAGAAAAAAAGTTACCAAGGCCGAAGAAGATCGGTTGCTGGCAGAGCTTAAGAACGCCAAGCAAGTAAGAAGGCGAGAGCTTCCTGATACTGCCGTTACGGTTAACAGAAGGGTCACCATCCTAGACCATTCAAACCAAGAGAAAAAAGAATATATTTTTGTGCCAACCACTAGAGTAAAGCTCAAGAAAAACAAACATTCCATACTTTCAGATATGGCTTTGGCAACAGTAGGGTATTGCGTAGGCGATACCATTGAGTGGCCGTTTAGAACTGGAAAAAAGAAAATAGAGATTGTTAAAGTAGAACCTTTCGAGCAGCTTTAAGCGGTTTTGTCTTTTGTTTTAAAGCGCTTATGCAGGCTGTTAACGGCTTGTATAGGCGCTTTTTTTTAGACCATTAAGGGAAGGGTAAAGGCATTCTTGGTGGTAGGGCTGGGCAAAACAGGCTAAAAACAGAAGCCAAAACACCTAAAGTAAAGCGATAACGGCTTAAAAGTGTGGCCATTTTTAGCATTTTATGTATCTTTCTAATGGTTTAATTAAAGGTATGTTGGGACTTTATAATATAAAAGTGCAATTGAATGCTTTTTTAAAAGAAATAGGAGAACTCACTTATTTTACAGTACGCTTTTTTAGAGAGGTTTTTAAACGGCCTTTCGAGTTTAAGGAACTCTTGCGCCAATGTTACAATATGGGAAACCGTTCGTTGTTTCTAGTGGGCATAACAGGCTTTATTATAGGTTTGGTATTAACCTTGCAAACCCGGCCAACTCTGTTGGAATTTGGTGCGGTTTCATGGATGCCCTCTATGGTGGGCATCTCTATAGTAAGGGAAATAGGGCCAATAATAACGGCCTTGGTATGCGCAGGACGCATAGGCTCTGGAATTGGTGCCGAACTGGGCTCTATGCGGGTAACAGAACAAATAGAAGCCATGGAGGTTTCTGGTACCAACCCCTTTAAGTACTTGGTGGTAACACGGGTTTTGGCCGTTACCTTAATGTTGCCTTTGTTGGTAATTGTTGGCGATGCTATTGCGTTATTAGGGTCTTATTTGGTTGAAAACGTAAAGGGCAATGTGTCGTTTATGCTGTACCTTAACCAGGTGTTTAATGCCTTAGAATTTGGCGATATCATTCCGGCAACCATCAAAACCTTCTTTTTTGGTTTGGCCATAGGACTTGTTGGTTGCTTTAAAGGCTATTACTGTAAAAACGGAACAGCCGGTGTGGGTATTGCCGCAAATTCGGCTGTGGTGTTTTCGTCTTTACTGCTTTTTATCATCGATTTTATTGCCGTTTTCGTAACCGATATTTTTTATGACCTATGATGGCAGACCACAACATATCAAACAATAATATTGTTCTTGAAGTTAAAAACCTCTATAAGCGTTTTGGAGACAACCGCGTGCTTAACGGGTTTAACCTAAAGCTTTACCAAGGCGAAAATTTGGTTGTTATGGGGAAATCGGGCTCTGGGAAATCGGTCATGATAAAGTGCTTGGTGGGTTTAATGGAGGCCGATAGTGGTTCTATTTCGGTCATGCATCACGATATTACTAAATTAAACCAGCAGGCTTTAGATGTTTTAAGGGCCGATATTGGTTTTTTGTTTCAAGGAAGTGCGCTGTACGATTCTATGACAGTACGCGAAAACCTAGAATTTCCGTTACGGCGGCATAGCCGAAAAAATAAAGCCAAATTGGATACCGAGACGCAGGTTGTAGCGGCTTTGGAAAGTGTTGGACTTGCACATGCCATAGATTTAATGCCTGCCGAATTATCTGGCGGCATGAAACGGCGGGTGGCCTTAGCGCGCACATTAATCCTACAACCTAAAATTATTTTATACGACGAGCCTACAAGCGGTTTGGATCCCATTACGGCCAAAGAAATTATCATCTTAATGCAGGATGTGCAGAAAAAATACAAAACCTCATCGCTTATAATTACACACGATGTAGATTGTGCGCGAGTTATTTCAGATCGAATTTTATTGCTTATCGATGGGGTTGATTATGCCGTGGGAACATATAAAGCATTGTCAACATCAGAAGACCCCAAAATAAAAGCATTCTTTAAACAATAACGCCCTGCCTTTTTTTAACGGCTCATAAAAATAACATCATGAAAACCACCAATTCACAGAAAGTAAGATTAGGACTTTTCGTCATTATAGGCACCATTTTGTTTATCGCAGCGGTTTACCTTATTGGTCAGCGGCAGGATATGTTTAAAAAAACATTTACCATTAATGCTTTTTTTCAGAATGTAAACGGCCTGCAAAAAGGAAATAATGTGCGCTATTCTGGGATTGATATTGGTACGGTAAAAGAGATTAGCATGATTAACGATTCAACCATAAAAATAGACATGACTATTGATGAGAAAATCGTGAGCCATATTAAAAAAGATGCTATTGCCACTATTGGGTCGGATGGCTTGGTAGGAAACATGATTGTAAATATCGTACCTGGTAAAGGCGAGGCCGCTGTTATTACCAATGGCGATACAATAGCTTCTTACAATAAAATAGGGGCCGACGACATTTTAAGCACCCTAAGTGTGAGTTCGGAAAATGCTGCCATTTTAACGGCAGATTTGTTAAAAATTACCAATGCCATGACCGAAGGAAAAGGAACTCTGGGTATTTTGCTTAACGATACCATTATGGCCCAAGAATTGAAAGAATCCATAACCAACCTCAAAACAGCTAGTCGCGGTGCCTCGCACGCTATCGATGAATTGAACGTTATTATAACCAATCTAAAAACAAATGACGATACGGTTTTGGGCATGCTAATTAACGATTCGATTTCTGGAATGAAACTAAAAAACATTGTCCTAAATCTTGAAGCTTCAAGCACCGAGATAGAGCAGGTTTTGGGTAGTATAAATGCCGTGGTAGACGATTTTAGCTCCAGCCAAGGAGCCTATAACTATATTGTTAAGGACACCTCGTTGGTAAACAGCTTAAAATCGACTCTTAAAAATGTTAATGAAGGCACAGAGAAGTTTAACCAAAACATGGAAGCCTTAAAACACAACATCTTAACCCGGGGGTATTTTAAAAAACTAGAGCGGCAAGAAAAAAAGGAGGGCAAGTAAATGGCCTTGTGTTAAGCACTAGAGCCTGTTCCAGATTTAATCACGGCGCATTTTTCCTGTGATGTTGTTAATCTTTATAAGAAAAACCGAAGGGATGTTGTCCTGGTATGTTTTGCTGGAAAATTCCCTGATAAAATCTACTTTCCTGTGTTCTTTTTCTATAATAATGTCCTTAACCCCTAATGAAAACTTGTGCAGGTAAGCTTTTGCATCGCTGCCAAAATGTTGCTCGAAAGTGCCGTGAACGGCTATGGATTTCCAGCTGTTAACGGCTTCGATTTCATCGACCTGTAAGCATACGTCGGTATTCGTGCGCATGGCCTGCATTTTATGGCCATCTCCCGAATAGCAAATAATGGCCCGACTGGCTTTGTCGTAATAATACGTAATAGGAACCACAAAAGGGCTGTTGTTGTATACGTAGCCCAAATGGCCAATATAGTTGTTTTCCAAAATAAATTCGATTTCTTTTTCTTCTAGTGCTTTAAACATTTTGCCGGGTTTTAATTAAGTAAAGGGGCCAGTTTTTCAATAATTAAGCGAGATACAGTCGTGCTGTTTTCTAATCTAGATTCGCCCGTTAGGGCATCAATACCTTCCATTTTACTAGAGCCGTCTCCAGAGGTTGTTAAGATAACCATCTTATTTTTAAAAGCCGCAGACCGATTAAGAAATGTTTTAACCGCTGTTGGGGGCTTTTGGTATTCCCAGGCGTAAACTACTAAAATGGCCTCAAAATCTTCAGCAGCTATTTGCGGTAAGCCCAAAACATCTATAACGCTAATAAACACAGCATCTTGCTTGTAATGGGCAACAACATGTGCTGTTATGGCATTTTTAAAGGTACTGCCTTGGGTGGCAATGAGAAGCTTACTAGCCTGTGCTGGTGCGTTAACCTGAAAGGCTTCGACCTTGGCCATAGCGTGGGTATTCTTGTACCAAACGAACATTAAAACTCCTGTGCCTAAAACCGCCACCACAATAAAAAGGACGCTCTTTTTTGAAATTTTTAGCCTCATGATAATTTTTATATGAAGTTACTCCAAACCTTGGGGTTTTAAAATGATAAAAATCAGTTGGTAAAAGATGTGCTTTTGTGTGCTTATGTGGTTTTTTTATAGCTCCATACGGCCAGTCCGTTCATAATTATGGCATAAGCCAACGTTTTTAGGGCTTGAGGCAGCACATCGGTAAACCCAGAGCCCTTAAGCATGACCATACGTATAATTTCCACATAATACTTAATGGGGTTAAAGGCCGTAAGGGTTTGCGCCCATTTGGGCATGCTTTCGATAGGGGTAAACAAACCACTCATTAAAATAAAAATGACCATAAAAAACCAGGCGATAAACATGGCTTGTTGCTGGGTCTCCGTGAAGTTTGAGATAAATAAGCCTATCCCTAAAATTAGCAGCACATAAATGGCCGTATACGCATAAAGCAGCCCAAGGTTGCCTAGCATGGGGACATTAAAAATAACCTTGGCTAGCACAATGCCAATGGTTAACAGCCCCATGCCCAACACCCAAAACGGAAACAGTTTGCCAATAATAAAATGGCTTTTTCTTATGGGGGTTACATTAATTTGTTCTAGGGTGCCTATTTCCTTTTCCCTAACAATGTTCATCCCAGATAAAAATAACGTAATCATGGTTACCAAAAGCACCAAGATGCCAGGCACCATAAAGGTTTTGTAGTTTAGGGTTTCGTTGTACCAAAATAAGGGGATGCTCTCAATACGGTGGATTTTTTCAAGGGCATCTCTGGGTTGACTTAATTGCGGAGTAATGTGTTTGTTGTACTGCTGTATAATTTGTGAAACATAAACATTTATAACCCCGGCAGCGGCACCATCTATAGCATCAATAAACACCCCTAGTTGCGCCTGTTGGTGTTTTTGTAAATCCTGTTCAAAACGTGTAGGCAGGGTTAAATAAACATCTACAAGCCCTTTTTGCATGGCGTTAGAAGCCTCGTTTTCTGAAGCAAAACGGTGGGCAACGTTAAAATAGTTAGACGCTTCAAACTTTTCAATAAGCCCTCTGGAGGTACTGGTATTGTTGGCGTCGACATAACCAAACGTGATGTTTTGTATGTCGTAGGTCGCGGCATTAGATAAAATGACCAGCTGCAGAATGGGCAAAATAAAAATAATGGGAAGCATGCCTTTATTTCTAAAGATTTGCTTGAATTCCTTTTTTATAATGTGCTTTATAATGGTCATAATTACTCCAGCCTAATTTTATATTTCTTCACACTTATACCCAGATATATGAGGGTCATGGCCAATAGAATTAAGGTTTCCTTTAATAAAAAGCCAAGCCCAATGCCTTTTAGCATGATGCCTTTAACAATAACGATAAACCATTTGGCCGGTATAATGTTACTAATCGCTTGTAAGGGCAGGGGCATGCTGCTTATGGGAAAAATAAACCCTGAAAGCAAAATAGTGGGTAGCATTAAGCCCATAAGGGAGATCATCATGGCTGTTTGTTGTGTAGCGGCAATGGTTGAGATTAAGATGCCCAAAACCAAGGAGGTAATAATAAACAAAACACTTTCCAAGGCTAAAAAAAACAGGCTGCCATTTACAGGCACCTTAAAAACAAAAATACTTAGCAGCACAATGGCCATGGCGTTTATAACAGATAGAAAAATATAAGGAAACACTTTTCCGGCAATAACCTGATAGGGTTTTAAGGGCGAAACCAATAAAATTTCCATAGTGCCTTGTTCTTTCTCCCGGGTGATTGATATGGAGGTCATCATGGCAGAAACTAACATTAAAATAACCGTCATAACCCCAGGAACAAACATGTATACGCTTTTTAATTCGGCATTGTAAACCATGCGGCTTTGTGGGATTATTTGGTAGGGGGTAAATGCACCATTGTTGATGTCCTGTTGCTGTTTTTTTAGGATAGAGGTAATGTAATTGCTTATGGTATTGGCCATGTTGGGGTCTGTAGCATCGGTAAGTATTTGTACGTTGGCTTGTGCTTCTTTAGTGATGTTCTTCGCGAACATGTTTTCAAACTGAAGCACGGCTTTTATCTTCCCTTTTTTAAAAACGGTTTCTATAGCAGTTTCATCCTGAAGCACATCAACAATATTAAAATGTTTTGAGGCCGCTATATTGTTGATGATTTCTTTGGTGGTAACATCGTTCGATTGGTCTAAAATAGCAATGTCTACATGGTTTATCTCGTTGGTAATGGCAAAGCCAAACAGCAGTATTTGGGCAATGGGCATACCAAAAAGGATAAACAAGGAGCGTTTATCACGGTAAATGTGAAAAAACTCTTTTTTTACAAAACCTATAAACTTTTTCATCCTCTGGCCAATTTTAGGAACACCTCGTTCATGGTGTCTGTTTTATAGTGTGCTTTGAGCCTTTTTGGGGTGTCTAAGGCTTCAATTTTCCCGTTAACCATAATCGACACCCGGTCGCAATATTCGGCCTCGTCCATATAGTGCGTGGTTACAAAAATGGTGGTACCCTTGTGGGCGGCCTTATAAATCATTTCCCAAAACTGGCGTCTGGTAATGGGATCGACCCCACCGGTGGGTTCATCTAAAAAAACAATTTTGGGGTCGTGTAATAGCGCTACCGAAAAGGCCAACTTTTGTTTCCATCCTAGCGGGAGCCCACCTACCAAGCTGTTGGAAACGGCTTGCAGGTTTAACTCTTCTATTAGCTTATGCGATTTTTCTTTAACCGCTTTTTTAGACAACCCATAAATACCACCATAGAACGAAATGTTTTCCTTGACCGTTAAATCGTCGTAAAGGGCAAACTTCTGACTCATGTAGCCGATATTTTTCTTAATGGCTTCGGTTTCTTTATACACATCAAATCCGGCAACGGTAGCACGTCCTGACGATGGGGTAGAAATGCCTATAAGCATTTTCATGGCTGTGGTTTTTCCAGCGCCATTAGCCCCTAAAAAACCAAAAATTTCCCCGGCCTTCACATGAAAACTAATGCGGTTTACCGCAGCAAAGTCCCCAAACAACTTGGTTAGGTTTTCGGCTTGTATAACGTAGTCGGTTTTCATTTTTTGGCGAGTTCCATAAACGAATCTTCTATGGTAGGTTTGGTTTTTTCTATGGTGATTTCTGTAAGCCCCAAGTGTTTTAGGTATTGGCTTAAAGCTGTTTTGTCCGGCGTGTTGCGCTTGTCGGTATAGTGTACGTACTCTCCAAACGGAAAAACGCTATGGGTGTGTTGGTATTTTTGAAGGCTGGTAATTAATAGGTACATGTTGTTGGCCCTAATATTGTACAAGGGTTTTGGAAAATGTTCTGTAATGGCCTTAGGGGTATTAATCTCCAAAATGCGCCCATCTTGAATTAAGGCAATGCGGTCGCAGAGTGCAGCTTCATCCATATAGGGGGTCGATACTAAAATGGTCATGCCTTTGTTTTGCAGCCGCTTTAGCATGTCCCAGAATTCTTTCCGCGATACGGGGTCAACCCCAGTTGTGGGTTCATCTAAAAACAGGACTTTGGGCTTGTGTATTAGGGCGCAGCTTAGGGCGAGTTTTTGTTTCATGCCGCCAGAAAGCTTTCCTGCCCTACGATTTTTAAAGGGTTCTATTTGTACATAGATGTCTTTTACCAGATCGTAATTTGCATCAATAGTGGTACCAAAAATGGTGGCAAAAAAGTTTAGGTTTTCTTCTACCGTTAGGTCTTGGTATAACGAAAAGCGCCCGGGCATATAGCCAACACTGTTTCTAATGGCCTTATAGTTGGTTACCACATCAAACCCCGAAACGGTAGCAACACCGTTATCGGGGGTGAGTAAGGTGGTAAGAATGCGAAATAAGGTTGTTTTACCAGCGCCATCTGGTCCTATAAGCCCAAAAAGCTCTCCCGTCTCAACACCAAAGGAAATGTCCTTGAGCGCTGTAACCGTGTTATAGGATTTAGATATGTTGGCAACGGTAATTTCCATGGTTACTTAAAATACGTGTGATAGGCGGTTATGTTCTCTTTAATGCTTTTGTATATAGGCTGGGCTTCTTCGGGTGTTTTGCTGGCTTCTAAAGTGCCAATTTTATCAATTAATGGGTGAAGCCAAACGTGTAGGTTGTCATGCGAGGCGCCTTTCATGGTACATTCTTTAACAATGTAATTTTTCTCGGTATTTAGAGCTTTGGCCAAATGGTGGTAGTCCTCTAAGGTTGTTGGGGTGTTGTTTTCAAGGAGGCGTAGCATGTTGGTAACGCCTTCGTTAGTTTCGGGGTTGGCGTTCCATTTGGTGCCGTTATCCAGTTGTATGTCCTTAACCCAACTGTTAGAGAGGGCGTTGTTGTCGTGGTGCGTTGCGTGTGTTGCGTGCTCGTTTGTTGTTTCGTTTTTAGCATGGTCTTTACAGCCTAGAAAACTCAATAAGGCTATGCTAAGTAGTAGCGGTAGTTTTTTCATGATTTGTGTGTTATTTATGTTAATTTGTTTTTGGCTTTAACCACATTTCGGCCGGCATCCCTATTTTTAGACTGCCGTCATTTTTTACCTGAACTTTTACGGCATATACCAGGGCTACGCGTTCTTCTTTGGTTTGAATGATTTTCGGGGTAAATTCTGCTTCCGAAGCAATCCAGCTTATGGTACCGTTGTAGGATGTCATGCCGTTGGCGTCGTCAATTTTAACCGTTACGGTCTCCCCGAGGGCAATACTGGCCAATTGGGGCGCACTTACGTACACCCGAAGCTCTAAAGCAGATAAATCGGCAATTTTGTACAAGGGTTTTCCAAAAGTTACAATTTCGTTGGCCTCGGCGTATTTAGCCAAAACCGTCCCTTCAACGGGGTTTATAAGGTTGCTTTTAGCAATTTGGTCGTCCAACTGCTGCAGTTGTACATCCAAGCTTTTAAGCTCGTTAACAACCGGGGCATTTTGGATTTCCACACTGCGGATGCTATTTTGTAACACCGCAATTTCGCCTTCAACATCATCCAGTTGCTTTTGAGTGCCTGCTTGGTCTTTTATTAAATTCTGAATCCGATTTTTATTGGTCTGGGCGGTTTTTAATTTGGCCTGCAAAACGTTTATTTGGGATAATACCCCCTTTGATTTGGCACTAATCACCTGCTTTTGTATGTGTAGCTGTGCTTTTTTTAAGGCCAGTGGAATGGTATCGATATAGCCTATTAGCTGTCCTGATTTAATGGTCGTACCTTCTTCTACGTTAAACTGCATTAATTTTCCTGTATTTTCTGCCGAAATGGTAATTTCTGTGGCTTCAAAGTTACCATACCCATCGGCTTTTTCGTCCTTTCCGTTGCAGGCAACGAGAAGTGTGGTTGCAATGGCAAGCAGGAATGTGGCGTGTTGTTTTTTCATCGCGATTACTAGTTGTTAAGGCCTTTTATTACATTATAATTTGCTTTGGCCAGTTGTAGTTGGGTTTTATGTTGGTTAAAAAGGTTTTCGGCTTCGTATAGTTTGGTAAGTTGGGTGGTATAATCGGCAGTAGTAATCACGCCATTTTTTAATTGTGCGTTTGATGCTGCTACGATTTCTTTTTGTAGAGCTATTAATTGTTGGTCTATTAACAAGGTGTTTTCTAAGGTTTCAATGTCCTTTTTTTGGTCGTTTAGAGCGATGTTGGTGTTTAGTCTAAAAACAGCTTCCTCGCTGTCTACTAAGGCTTTAGAGACTTCAAGCGCCTGCCTTTTGTTTTTGTTGCTGTTCCAATCGAACACCTTCCAGTTAAGCTGTAGCCCTAGCATGTAAAACGTTTTAAAATCGTTTTCTAGCATGTTAAGTCCGGGATTGCCATAACCGCCCGTAGCAAAACCGGAAAGTTCTGGTAAAACGGTTTTGGATAGCAGATTTTTTTGTTGTTCAATTTCTTGTTTTTGTAAGCTGAACAGGCCTATTTCCGGACGGTTTAAGGTGCCTTCTGCTGTTGTGGTAACCAGGGGTTTTTCAAATTGGGTTTCGGCATGAATGGAAGTTCCTGTAAGTGCTGCCAGCGCCGCTATAAACTTTGTTTTGTTGTTGTTGGCCTCGGTGGTTTGCTGTAGGATTCTTAAAAGTTCGGTTTCTATGTTTTTTTCAGATGTTGGTAATAAAACACCGTTTTTTACTCCCGATTTAACTTCGGTTAGTGTGCTTTCTAATTGAACCCTTCTAAGTTCTAATAACTCTATTTGGTCTACCGACAATAAAATAGCGAAGTAAAGTTGGTTGACGTGTTGCTTTAACTGATAAAGGCTTACTTCAACCGCTTTCTTTTTTTTATCTGTAGTAATATGCTGTAGGTAGGTGGTGGCTTTTATTTTTCCACCGTTATAAATCAATTGGTTGGCAGAAAGCGTTGCTCGGTACTGATCGTTGTTTAGGGGGGCTATGCCTGTGTTGGGAATGGGAACTTGGGTCACATCAGACAGGTAGGTAGCTTGGGCGTTGAGGTTTAACTGGGGGCGGGTTTTGGCTTTTATCGCCGAGCGTTCGGCGGCTTCTTGTTGGTCTAGAATTGTACGCTGTTGGGCCAAAGGATAATGGGTTTCTAAATGGGCATAACAGGCTTCCAGACTAAGGGTGTTTTGCGAATACCCTAAAAAAGTAGTGCATACAAGCAGACTGTATAGAAGAAAGGTTTTCATAACGTCATTTTTTTATGGCATTTATAATAAAACTAGAAACGGCTTCCTTACGGGCTTCCATGACTTCTTTAAACCCCTTGTCGTCTTTGTCTACAAAAGCTTTAATTAGTGGGCTGGCCACAAAGGGAAAGACGTTTAAGGAGAGTATGTTAATAAACAATTGTTCGGCACTTATGGGGTTAATAAGGCCGGCATCAATGTCGTCCTGTACCTGTTTTTTAAAACGCGCTATGTTGGGGAAAGCCACATTGTTTTTTAAGGTTTCAATAAACTTGGGGTTTCTGTTTAGTTCCTGTATGATAAAATTGGGTAAATACGGCTGTTTTATCATGAAGTTTATATAGTTGTGGGTAAAGCTTTTAATTTTTTCCTCTATAGAGGCATCGCTGTTTAGTATGCCATTAAGTTGTGGGGCTAAAAGCTTAAACGCATGGTTAAACACGGCCTCGAACAACAACTGTTTGCTGCGGTAGTAATAATGCAACATGGCCTTGTTAATACCGGCCTTATCTGCTATTTCCTGCATTCTAGCACCTGCCATCCCTTTGGTTTCAAAAACGCTTTTGGCGGCTTCTAGAATTTGATGTTCTGTAGTATTGTCTTTATGTTTTGCCATGTGTTAACTATAAGGTTTAACCATTTGGTTAACAAAGCTACGAAAAAAAAGATTAATGGTGTGGTTTTAACATAAACTTTAACGGTGTATAGGATTTTTTTGCTGGTGTTTTTGGGGTATAACTCTTACTATTTTTATATTTTTAGCTAAAAATAGAGTTAAGGTAGGCCCGCTGTGTTTTGAGCGTATTTGAAAGACGGGTTTGGAGCTTGCGCAAGATAAAAAGATACGTATATGAAATTAGACATTCTGGCAATTGGGGCACATCCTGACGATGTAGAGTTGGGCTGTGGCGCAACCTTGGCCAAAGAAATTTCGAGAGGAAAAACAGTAGGGATTATCGATTTAACTAGGGGCGAATTGGGAACCCGTGGTACGGCAGAAACAAGAGATGCCGAATCGGAGGCAGCTGCTAATATTTTAGGGGTTGCTTTTAGGACCAATATGGAGTTTGCCGATGGGTTTTTTATAAACGATAGGCAACACCAGATAGAATTGATTAAAATGATTAGAAAATACCGTCCTGAAATTGTGTTTTGCAATGCGATAACAGACCGGCATATAGACCATGGAAAGGGGAGTAAACTGGTAAGCGATGCTTGCTTTTTAAGTGGTTTGCTAAAAATTGATACCAAATGTGAGGACAGCGGTACGTGGCAAGACCCGTGGCGCCCCAAGCAAGTATACCATTACATACAATGGCAACCTATTGATCCAGACATAGTTGTTGATGTTTCTGGTTTTGTAGAAACGAAGATGGAAGCCGTTTTAGCCTACAAAACCCAATTTTATAATCCAGACAGCAAAGATCCCGAAACCCCCATATCGAGTAAAAATTTTACCGATAGTGTTCGTTATAGAACCCGTGATTTAGGGCGTTTAATTGGTGTAGAACATGCAGAAGGGTTTACTGTAGAACGCTATCCTGCAGTGGATAGCATTTTTGATTTAAAATAATTTTAAAAAAGGTTTGTAGAAATAAGGAAATGGTTTAAATTTGCAATCCTAATTTAAAATGGTGGTTGTAGCTCAGTTGGTTAGAGCGCCTGATTGTGGTTCAGGAGGTCGTCGGTTCGAGACCGATCTTCCACCCAAAAGTAAAAGCTTCACAGTAATGTGAAGCTTTTTTTGTTTGTGCTATTTTTAATTTAAAAAACTTAGTGCTAACCAGTGTGTGTTAGTTGGACTTGTCCACTGTAATTCTATTCGGTCTGTTGGCCAATTCCCAGGCTGTATGAAAGATAAGTCTGGTGCGCTTTTCAAGCAAATCGTAACGTATTTTTTCAACCGTATCGCTGGGTCTGTGGTAATCGGCATGGGTGCCGTTAAAATAAAAAATGGCCGGGATGTTGTTTTTTACAAAGTTATAATGGTCGCTTCTGTAGTAAAAACGGTTTGGGTCGTTATCGTCGTTATAGGTATAATCAAAGTTAAGACCAACATATTTTTTATTCACTTCCTCAGAGATTTGGTGGAGTTCTGTGCTTAGCTTATCGCTGCCAATTAAATAAATGTAGTTGTCGTCTCCCGTCTTTTCATGTTTTGGATCAACACGTCCAATCATGTCTATGTTTAAATTCGCTACAGTGTTTTCTAATGGAAAAACCGGGTCGAAATCGGTGTAATATTGCGATCCTAATAAGCCTTTTTCTTCGGCTGTTACATGAAGGAATAAGATCGATCTTTTTGGTGCCATACCATTTTTAGAGGCTATTTTAAAGGCTTCGGCTATTTCTAAAAGTGCCACACAGCCCGAACCGTCGTCATCGGCGCCATTGTAAATTTCACCATCTTTAATGCCCTCATGGTCTAGATGGGCAGAAAGTACAATAAGTTCGTCGGGTTTTTCGCTGCCCTTAATGTAAGCCAGGACATTTTCAGAAATAATGCTTTTTGAGTTGCTTTTGTAAGAAAGCGTAACAGGGCTGTTCACAACTCTAGGGGTGTTTTCTGTTTCAATATGGGTAAGAAGCGATTTTGCCAAGGGCGTGTCTATTAAAAACAGGCTTAAGCTTTCGGTATCGGCTTTTAGCTTCATTTTTTCGGTGTTGTTCCCGTATCTCATAACCGCCATATGGTAAACATCTGGGTGGTAAAATAATAGGGTTTTAACGCCTTTTTCTTTTGCCTTACGGTATTTTAAGGAGAATTCTTGATTCAAATCGGACCATGCTGATGGTAGTTTGTTGCCGCTAATTTTGTAGTTGCCATTGGCATCTTTTGGTTCGCCAGACTTGATTAGTACCACCTTTCCGGCTACATCTATGTTTTCGTAATCGGAATAACTGTCCGATTCGATGCCATAACCGGCAAACACAAAATTGTTTACGGTTAGGGTTTCGTCTTTATTGCCAAGCACAGCAATAAAATCATCGGTATAATTAAATGTTTTGCCATTGGTGGTTAGGGTTGCCGTTGGGGTTTGTGTTATTTCTAGGGGGACTTCCTGAAAGTAATTGTTATTGGGTAGGGCAGCGGCCACGCCCATGTTCATGTAGTTGTTTCTTAAAAATTGAACCGCCTTTTTTTGACCCGGTTGGCCTGTTTCACGGCCTTCAAAATCGTCTGAAGCATAGGTGTACAGCAGCTCTTTTAGCTCTTCAGAAGTTATGGTTTCGACAAAGGTGGTAACATCGGCCACTTTAGATGTGGTGGTTGTGCTTGGTTGTGGTGTGGTGCTTTGCGGTGTTTGGGGCTTTTGTGTGCCGCAAGACAAAACTAAAGCGCCAAGCACGAATACGAGTGCTTTTTTCATGGTCGTTAATTTGAATTGGTATTTATACAAATGTAACGATTAAACAAATGTAGCCTTAGGCTGTTTGGGAAACTTTAACAGCCGGTTTTAAAGTTCGTCGTTCATGATAAGTTTGTTGTCCTGATTGGCCAAGTGCCATGCCGTAGCAAAAATAAGCTTAGTGCGTTTTTCTAATAGCGGATAGTTTATTTTATCGGGAGTATCGGTGGCTTGGTGGTAGTCTTCATGTTCGCCGTTAAAATAAAAGATTACAGGAACGTTGTGTCTGGCAAAATTGTAATGGTCAGATCGGTAGTAGTAGCGGTTTCCGTCGTCTTCAGCATTGTATTTATAGTCTAAAAGCAGGTTAAAATAGGTTTTGTTTACTTTTTCTGAAAGGTAGTGTAGTTCTTTGCTAAGCCTATCGGAACCAATTAAATAGATGTAGTCGGTATTGGCGTTTTGGTAGGTGAAATCCTTGCGCCCAATCATATCGATGTTTAAATTGGCAATGGTATTTTCTAGCGGGAAAACGGGATCGGTATTGGTATAGTAATACGAGCCTTGAAGTCCGATTTCCTCGGCGGTAAAGTGTAGGAACAAGACGCTGCGTTTTGGGCCATGTCCGTTTATTTCGGCTTGTTTAAAGGCTTCGGCCATTTCCATTAAGGCTACCGTGCCCGAACCGTCGTCGTCTGCACCGTAAAAAATAATGTCGCCTTCGGTACCCAAGTGATCGTAATGAGCCGATAGGACCAGAACCTCTTCAGGTTTTTCGGTACCTTTTATGTAGGCCAGAATGTTTTCGGAAGCATTTATATCTTTTGGAAGAAAGGTTTCTGGGATGTGCTGAAAATAAGTCCCATTTTTTAACGGCGTGGCCATTTGCAGATCCTGATAGTAATTTTGAATAAACGCAGCAGCCTTTTTTTGCCCAGGTTCACCAGTTTTTCTGCCGGCAAATTCGTCGTTGGCATAATCGTATAATAACGATTTAAGCTCTGCTTCTGTTATGGTGTTTGAGTAGGAGGTAAGGACGAGTGAGTCCTGAAGCTTGATGCTTTTTTTTAGGTTGCTTATTTTGGTGCTGTACTTTGTAGTGGCACAAGATCCAACTAAGGTTAAAATTGATGCAACAAGAAATGATTTCATATTGATTAATAGCTTAGTATGAATCAAATAAAGTAAAAAAAAAGAATAATCTCCTAAAGATTATTCTTTTTTTATCTGTAAAAACAGGCAATGGGTTATAAATCAATCTCTTCTATCTCTATGTTTTCAAGCTCGTTGTCTAGTTCGTTGTTTAGCTCTTCAAGCTCCTCTGGAGCAATGTTTTCCAGTTCGCTATCAATACCTTCCAGTTCTTCCAGGTCTAATTCTTCCAGTTCTTCTATAGCCTCTTCCTGCGACTGTTGTTCTCTTTTTTCCAGTTCTTCTGTGTTGCCCATTTTTGCAGTGGTAAACAGCGATTTATACGTGGCCATGGCCATAGCGATAACCGATAATAAAAACACCAGTTGTACGGTTTTTAATGGGGTTCCTGCTCTCTTGGCAAAATACAGTGCCAAAAAACCACAGGCCAAAGCTATAACGCCGGGAATAAATGCTAGGTTAGACACCGGAAGTGTTGCTAAAACAAGGGCTAGTATGGCGGTGATTAAGCCTAAAATAAGGAATGCTTTTTTCATGATTTATGTTAGTGTTTAAGTCCGGAAGCCGATTTAATTTTTAGTTCGCCATTGCCAACGGCAATTTTAAACTTGGCGTATAGCGGTATTTTATTTGCATCGGCTGTTAGCCAAAGTAAATTTTCATGACTACCTTTTAAAACGTTGTTGTTGCTTATGGTTATGGCCAATTTGTAACAGGTTTTAGTACCTAGGGCCGAAGGTATGGTTTCTGTTCCTAGGTATTTAAAATTAACGGTATGCGTTTCGTTGTCGAAAATAACCTTAAATGTTTTGGACTGTCCTTTTGTTAGGTTGGAAAAATCGACATTTCTAAGTTTGTACAAGGTAGTTACCAAATCGTTGGTATTGCTGCTTATGGAAACGTTTTTGTTTTCTTCCCAAATGGTGCCGTTGCTTCTTTTTTTCTTTTTTTGGCTTTTTACTTGGCCAGAGCTATGTTTAAAAGTGTATTTCATGTATTTGTAGTAACCGCCCTCGTTAATTTCACGTTTGTATAAAAACGGTTTTAAGGAAACCGGGCTAACATAGCTTTCGTATAGGTCTCTAATTTTAAAGAAACTGTCCCATTTGCTGTAGGTGGCCGCTGTGCATTTAAGGCGCAATAACGTTGCTTTAGAGGTTTTAACCGCACTTGTTTCCATGGTTACCTGGGCCAGTTCGTTTAAAATTCCAGACATGTTGTAAGTGGCCGTATAAACTAATTTTTCTGAGGGGCCTACGGCAGTATTTTGTGCTTTGGCAGATAGTAGGCAAAGCATTAGGGCAAATAAAGCGATGGTTTTTTTCATGCTAGGGCGCTTGTTTTTAACTAGGAGGTGTTATATCATTTATTATGCCGAAAATACAATACAAAGTAATATAAATCCAACTTTTAAATAAAAATAGCGGCTGTTTTTTTAACCAAGAGTACCATGCGTAGAAAGCGTTGTTTTTCTGAAGTTATTATGAAAAACAAAAAACCCACAACAAAAGTTGTGGGTTTTCTTTGGCGGAGAGAGAGGGATTCGAACCCCCGGAGGTGTGACCCTCAACGGTTTTCAAGACCGCCGCATTCGACCACTCTGCCATCTCTCCAGATGCGGGTGCAAATATATAACCCTTTTTAATTCCTTCAAATAAAAAACAGGATTTTTTTAAGAATTATTTTCAAGCCATAGGATTTATTTATCGCTATCCCTACTCGAAACTTTTTTGTATGTTTATTTTTGGCAAAAATTACGTTTAAATGAAGATTATAGATCAATTGGAATGGCGTTATGCAACAAAGGCGTTCGACCCCGAAAAGCTACTGCCCAAAGAAAAAGTAGCGACCGTTCTGCAGGCTTTTAATTTAACAGCTACCTCTTACGGTTTGCAGCCTATAAAATTAGTTGTTGTAAGCGATAAAGCCCTACAGGCCACTTTGGTGGATTATAGCATGAACCAAAAACAAATAGCCCAGGCCTCGCATGTTTTGGTTTTTTGTATTGAAACAAATGTAGATAAGGCTTTTGTAGCGGAATATTTTGAGCGCGTTCATAAAATAAGGCATACCGACAAACAAATTTTAAAACCTTTTAAAGACTTTCTTGTCGATGATTTTGAAAACAAAACCCAACAGGCCATAGAAGCTTGGGCGACGAATCAGGCCTATTTGGCCCTGGGTAATATCATGACCGTTTGCGCCCTAGAGGCGATAGACGCGTGCCCTATGGAAGGATTCGAACCGGAGCAATACGACCAACTTCTTAACTTAAAGGAAAAAGGCCTCAAATCGGTGTTGCTACTGCCCATAGGATATCGAGCGGCAAACGATATGTTTTCCAATTTTAAAAAGGTACGCCGTCCATTAACCGATTCGGTAATTATCTATTAATTTTTTATTTCTTCTTAAGAAATCCAGCGCTTTTTAATAGATTTGATACCACAATTTTTAGAGATTACTTACTATGCCAGGATTTGAGTTTTTTAGCGATTTAGAGCGCCAAGAGGTGCACGATGTTTTAAGCACAGGCGTTTTAATGCGTTATGGCTTTGATGCCATGCGTAATGGCCACTGGAAAGCCAAGGAACTTGAACAGGAACTAGAAAACCGCTTACACGTAAAACATGCACAGTTGGTCGCCAGTGGTACAGCCGCAGTAAGCGTTTCTTTAGCTGTAGCTGGTATTGGGGCAGGCGACGAAGTCATTATGCCAACCTTTACGTTTGTGGCCAGTTTTGAAGCTGTTATGATGCTGGGGGCAGTACCTGTTTTGGTTGATATAGACGATACCCTAACGCTGGATCCGGCTGCAGTTGAAAAAGCGATTACCCTCAAAACCAAAGCCATTATGCCAGTACATATGTGTGGGAGCATGGCTAATTTAGAAGCTTTACAAGGTATTTGTAACACGCATAATTTGCTTTTAATAGAAGATGCTTGCCAGGCCATTGGTGCTACTTACAACGGTAAAGCATTAGGAACCATAGGCGATGTGGGGTGTTTTTCTTTCGACTTTGTAAAGACCATTACCTGTGGCGAAGGCGGAGCGGTGGTGACCAATAATAGCGCTTATGCTACTCATGCCGATCATTATTCCGATCATGGGCACGACCATGTTGGCACCGATAGGGGGGCAGAAGGGCATCCGTTTTTAGGTTACAACTTTAGAATCTCTGAATTGAATGCCGCTGTAGGCTTAGCGCAAGTAAAGCGTTTGCCCGAGTTTATCGCCATACAAAAAGCACATTATACCATATTAAGAGAGGCCTTGTCGCAAATTCCAGAAATTACCTTTAGAGCAGTTCCCGAAGGCGGCGAAGAGAGCTATGCCTTTTTAAGTTTTTTCTTGCCAGACCTCAATCTAGCACGCTATGCCTCAAAAGCATTAAAGGAAGCTGGTGTTGACGGCTGTTTTCATTATTACGACAACAATTGGCATTACATCAGAAAATGGGAACATTTAAAGGATTTAAAAACACTGTATCCTGTTTCGGCCGAAGTGAAAGACGGCTTAAAATACCTTCAAACCAAAACCTTCGAACAATCGGATCACTACATAGGAAGAAACCTATCTTGCTTAATAAAACTTTCCTGGACCGAAGCGGAAGTAAAGGCTAGAGCAGCCAGTATGGTTGCAACCATTAATGCCGTTATTGCAGCCCGTTAAAATAACGTCAATCAAAATCGTATTCTAGTAACAGTTAAGGACGCCTTTTTTTAATTGGATTAATCCCAAAAGGTGTTTTTACAGGACGTTTATCTTCTTTCGTTAAGCATGTCCTTGCACCCCAATAGCTTGTTGTAAACAAATAAAGCCCCTTCAATGTTTTTAGGGTTTTGCTTTTAATGGGGTGTTAATGTGGTTTTTAAAATAGTTGTTACATATGTGTTATACTTTGTTACATACGTGATATTGTATTGTTTGTTCTCATTTTAGTTTTACACTGCTATTAATTGAAGGAGAAGGGAAATGACAATATACAACACTGTTGTTTTCCTTTAATTTTATATACTTCAAGGTTAATCTTTTTTAATATTAGTACTCTTAGGTTTTTGTACAACTGCCGTTTTGGTATAGAAATAATAGATAGATGCTTTTATAAAGATGCGCTTTGGTAGATTTTAAAAGTATTCAGCCTAAGTAAGCTTACAAAGGTAAATTAGTTATTAATCAAAAAATAAAATTATGAAAATAAAACTACACGTAAAAACACTAGCAGTAATTAGTATGCTTATACCCAGCATTATTCTTTCTCAGGAAGAGATTGAGTTATGGGGAATGACATTTAGAGGTGGAAAATCAGATATGGGTACCATATTTAAGACAGATGAAAATGCCGAAAATCTGGAAGTCCAGTACGATTTTTTTAAAACGGATGGCTATGAGATTGAAAGCGAAATTATACAAGCTTCAAATGGTAAGTTTTATGGCTTGTCACCTTATTCTGGAATTTATTTATACGGCGTTTACTACGACAGCGATAATACGCCAGGCATATTATACGAGTATGATCCGGTAACCAATGTATTTGAAGCTAAATTCAGATTTGGTGTTGATGAGTTTGGTGCAGTAAACTCAACAAACGGAAACCGACCAGAAGGGGCGCTTGTTGAAGTCAACAATAAACTTTACGGAATGACGCGAGAGGGTGGAGCCCATGGAGACGGAATTATTTTTGAATATGATTACATACAAGACATGTTTACAAAGCTACATGATTTTAATGATTTAAATGGTAGAGCTCCCGAAGGAGAACTTATCCAAGCTTCTAATGGTAAACTATATGGAATGACCTCTGTTGGAGGCGCTTATGGTGATGGTGTTATTTTTGAATTTGATCTCAATACTAACACTTACACAAAAAAGATCGATTTTGATGGTAATGCATCAAATCCGGGAAGACGACCTTATGAATCTTTGTTTGAAGCAAGTAATGGAAAATTGTATGGCTTAACCAGTGAAGGTGGAACATATGATTATGGAGTATTATTTGAATATGATTTTCTTACCAATACATTGACTAGCTTATTTAATTTTGGAGCTACTGCAACTTCCGGAGCTTATCCGCTGGGAACATTGGTAGAAGGTCCAAACAGTTCTCTAGAGCTGTTTGGTACAGCTTCCGAAGGAGGCTCAGAAGATTATGGTATTCTTTTCAAATACAATATATCAACAGATACCTATACCACATTATTAAGTTTTGCTTCTTCAAACAATTTAGGGTATTCTCCAGGACCTAAACTTACACTGGCATCTAATAACAAACTATATGGTGTTACAGCGTATGGTGGTGCAGCAGAAATAGGATCAATATTTGAATACGATCCGGTTACAGACCAGTCTGATTTGCTGTATGGTTTTGATGTGAATTCTGGCTTTTATCCTTATACAGGTCTTTTGGAGGCATCAGATGGTAAACTGTATAGTATTGCTTTTAAAACCCTTTATGGTGGAGTCGCCACATTTAATAGTATGTTCTATAGTTTTGATTTGACTACAAATACCTATAATCCTATTTTTAAGTTTAACAGTGCTGAAGATGGGGCCGGACCAGATGGTAGTCTGATGTATTCTGAAAGCCGACAAAAATTTTACGGATTGACGTATCGTGGCGGACTTAATGATTCAGGAGCTATTTTTGAATTTAATCCAGTAAATAACCTGTATACAAGACTTTATAGTTTTGAAGCACTTCCTGTTACCAGTGCAGAATCAGGAGTATTACCAAGAGCCAGTCTGTTAGAAGCTACTAATGGTAAATTATATGGAACAGCTTATCGAGGAGGAGATAATGGTATTGGGGTTTTGTATGAATATGATTTACAGTCAAATACGTATTCTAAAAAGCATGATTTTGGCGAAACTCTTGGTGGCACTCCATTGGGAGATTTGATGCAGGCGTCAAATAATAAAATTTATGGAATGGCATCAGTAGGAGGTCAAGGTATTTACATGGAAAATGAAGTTTCTGCTGGAACTATTTTTGAGTACGATATAGATACAGAAAATTATACCAAAATTCACGATTTTAACCTTGAAGATGGTGCTTTTCCCAACGGTGGTTTAATTGAAGCCACAAATGGAAAGCTGTATGGGATGACCACTCAAGGCGGTCTGCAATCTGGAGGTGTGATATTTGAATGGAATTTTACAACAGGACTCAATAAGTTGCACGAGTTTGAATATGATGGTATGAATGGCTTTTTTCCTTATGGAAACTTACTTCAGTTTGATGCTAATACACTTTACGGATTGACTTCAGAAGGAGGTGTAAATGGTAACGGAATTATCTTTAAATATGATATACAAACCAATACCTTTTCTAAGGTTTTTGATTTTAATGATGTGTTAACAGGAGCTAAACCTCTTGGTAGCTTAACAAAATTAAATAACAAGCTTTACGGAGTGACCTCAGAAGGCGGAACGCACAATTATGGAACTGTATTTGAGTTTAACCCTCAAACCTTAACATTCACAAAAACGTTTGACTTTGATTCCCAGAACGGAAGATTACCTGTTACTACTACATTAGTGGTTTTAGACAGGAATACACTAACGACAAATATTGTAGAAGAAAATAAGATAATTGTTTACCCAAACCCAGCTCAACAACAAATTCATATAACGACAGATGCACATATTACCAAAATATCTTTATTTGATGCTTTAGGAAAAGAAGTCTATTTAGAAATGACGAGTAATACAGTTAATGTAGAACCATTAAAAAGCGGTATTTACATATTAAAAGTTGAAACAGATAAAGGTTCAAACTCTAAAAAAATAATAATTAACTAGCTTTATATTAATAGTTTAATAAACTGAATTATGAGAAAATTAAACCAACTATTCTTATTTGTTTTGCTTTTTTTACAGTGTTTAACTGTAAAAATAATAAAAAATTAGAACCTGTTATTGAGACAGTAGAGGTAGAGGATGCTGTAAAAATGCCAACAAATACAATAGATATTTTAACAAGAAGTATGGAGTTTATTATGGCTGATACCATTACCTCTGGTTGGGATACATTTAAATATGACAATAGAGCTAACGAACCCCATTTTTTTTAGGTTTGCAAAAATGCCCGAAGGGATTACATCATAAAATTTTAAAAATGAAGCTGACCCGGTATTTGAAGAAGGTATGGATCTGATAAACGAAGGGAAAACCGAAGAAGGGTTTGCTGCATTTAGCAAATTACTTGAAAGTCTAGATCATCAAATAAGTGGGGAGTTTGAATATAATCACTAGGAATTATAAATGGCTGTTTTTGTTTTAAAATATACGCCTAGTTGGTAGCCGTATTTGCATTTGGTTACATATGTGTTATACTTTGTTACATACGTGCAATTCATTCTCACAGCTTTATTTTAGTTTAGTGCATCATTCATAACAATTAAATTACGTAATCAAAATAATTGATTAAAAAGAAACCAATATCACTTTCAATGACTTCCAAATCTTGATAAATAACCTGCATTTGTTGTACAAGACATGTTCTATTTTGAATTAGGGATTGCATCGCCCACACGATAACGTGGGCATGCAGTATCAGTTCGCTGTCCGTCTAATTTGAAATGGCTTGTCAACAAAAAGTAAGCTATTAATCAAAACGTAGAGTCATGAGACAACTGTATGCCATTCTAATCAGTGTTTTCGCCTTAACATTTGCCCAGGCACAATCTGGAAGCATTGACCTCAATGAATCCCAATTAAACACCCATGTAGAAATTTCCAGCAAAGAACTTTCAGAAAATCCCTTTTTTAAGGATGCCAAAAGAGCGAGGGAATTTAAGTTAAATCCTTCAATTTCTAGGCATTCCAACCTTACCGTAGGCACCAAAATCCGAATGCAATTATTTAGTGATAAGGACTATAATGCTGTTATTAGTAATAAGCATACCGATGTAAACGGTGTTACCTCTCTAACGCTTAAACTTGAGCAGTACCCGTTTGCAAGTAGTTACATTACAGTTTCAGGGCAATCATTTTTAGTTTTTTTAAACATCCCAGAGCTTAATGAGCAGTATACAAGTAGGTATAATTCCCAATCGGGCATGGCTCATTTATTTTTAATGGATGAGACGCGTACGGAAGCTTTTAAGTGTGGCGCCGAAGAGTTGTCTATGGATGATTCTCGGGGAATTGAAAATCCAAATACCAACACCTTTAATCGAATAGACCCAGGGGAAACCTGTTTGGATGTATCTTCATCCTCCGATCCAGCAACTATAAGCTTGTTAATGGTTTACACCCCAGCCGCAGAAGCTTGGGCAGATGCCAATCAAGGCGGTATCAATAATGCCATCTCCGCAGCAATCTCTATTGCAAATGATGTGTCTGCGAATAATAACCTTGGCATTACTTTTCAACTGGCACATTCCCAATTAGTAAACTATACAGAAGTGGGTGCTGGTGCCGACCTGGAAGCCCTGCGTAATAGCACTGATGGAGAAATGGACGAAGTTCATCAGCTAAGAAAAATCCATAATGCCGATTTGGTCTCAGTTTTCACTAATTTTTCTGGTGATGGTATTGGTGGTATAGCCCACCTTAATACAACGCGCTACGGCCACCCGGGTAAAGCATTTTCCAATATTAAAGTAATCAGCCAAGCAAACAGTCCAATAACATTTATTCATGAATTAGGGCATAACATGGGTGTCGACCATTACCGATACCAGAGCCAAGCTCCTGGCCCAACACAATGGTTAGATTGGCCTGAAAATGATTGGTCTAGTGGATGGCGAGATCAGGATGGAAATGATTTTAGAACCGTGATGACCTATGCAGATGGTATACCAGGCCCAAGCATTCCCTATTTTTCCGACCCTACTGTTACTTTCGCAGGAGACCCAATAGGAGATGCTGTACAAGCAGACAACGCGAGAACACTCCGAGAAATGAAGCATGAGGTGGCCAGATATAGCAATGCCGCCCAATATTGCCTAGCAGGAGTTGACATACAACAGGCCTTTTGGATTAATAATGTTAGTATGGGGGATATAAACCATAGTTCATCCTCAAGCTTTTATTCCGATTTGTCTGGTCTAGGCACCTGTATGCAACCTGGAGAAACACAAACATTGGTTGCTGATTTAGAGAATGCTGGAGGATCTACTTACATTTCGGTATGGATTGATTGGAATGATGATAAAATCTTCGATAGTTCTGAATTGGAATATAATTCAACAGCTGGATTATCTCAATACTCGGTAGATATCACGGCTCCATTAGGATTCGATTCGGGTGAAAAACGAATGCGCATTAGAGCATACGATACCGGTTCTGGAGGGAGTTCAGATCCCTGTGGCTATATGACTTTTGGAGAAGTAGAAGACTATACCATTTTACTTGGCGAAGGCGACTTTTGTAGCACTTCGTCTATTCCGCAAAACCTCGTGGTTATTGAAAATAATGGGAATAGTGTCCTGATTTCATGGAATCCCCTTTCAGGAGTAGATTATTATGAACTTCAATACCGCCAACAGGGAGAGACTAATTGGATTACAATTTCTAATATTCTATATCCTTTCCAGCAAATTTCTGGTTTAACTCTACTTACTGATTATGAGGTTCAGATTAGAAGTGTATGTTTGGGAACACCCACAGCCTATTCAGATATCTTACCGTTTAGCACAGGAGATTATAATTACTGCGATGCTGGAGCAACTGATCCACGGTATGAAAAAATATCTAATGTAACGTTTAATACAATCAACAACAATTCGACTGATACATCAGGTTATGAAGATTTTACAGAAATATCAACCTCTGTTACTCCCGGAGAAACCTATCCAATGTCAATTTCTATAAGCAATTTTGATTCTAATGATGAATTATATGTCTGGATTGATTATAACCAAGACGGAGACTTCACCGATTTGGGAGAAAACGTTATTAGTCTCGATCCAGCATCTCAAACAAATAACGAAAACATTACAATTCCGGCAGAGGCGCTTTCAGGAAACACTGTAATGCGCATTAGATTAATTTTTCCTTCTAGTCCTGTAAATAGGACACCTTGCGGAGACTCAACTTGGGGCCAAGTAGAGGATTACACCATAAACATTTTGGGAGACTGTACAGACCCAACAACTTGGTATGCTGATACGGACGATGATGGTTTGGGAGATCCAAATACCACTACTGAAGACTGTAATCAGCCAACAGGCTATGTAAGCAATAGTGACGACTGTAACGATAATGACGCCAACATTGGAGGCCCAACAACCTGGTATGCCGATGCCGATACCGATGGCTATGGTGACCCTAACGATGCCATAGAAGCTTGTGAGCAACCTGAAGGTTATGTTGATAATTCTGACGACCAAGAAATCAATTCTCCCTGTCCTGATAATGTAGATACCAATGGGGTGTCGCTGGATTCCGATGGCGATGGTGTTCTCGATTGTAACGATATCTGCCAAGGAAATGATTTGGTTGATACCGACCTAGATGGCACACCAGACGACTGCGATGCCTGTCCGTTAGATTCAAATAACGATAGCGATGGCGATGGTGTATGCGATTCCGAAGATGTTTGTCCAGACTTTAACGACCTAGCCGATGCCGACGGAGATAATGTGCCGGATGGCTGCGATGTTTGTCCAAACCATGACGATGCTATAGATAGCGATGGCGATGGTATTCCCGATGGTTGTGACAACTGCGAGGATGCCGATGAAGATGGTATCTGTGCCGATACCGACTGTAATGATAATGACGCCAACATAGGTGTGCCAACAACCTGGTATGCCGATGCCGATAACGACGGTTATGGTGATCCTAGCGATACTACAGAAGCCTGTCAACAACCTGATGGCTATGTTGCCAACAATGCAGACATCTGTATAGGATTTGATGATAATCTTGATGCAGATGGCGACGGCGTTCCCGATGGCTGTGACGACTGCGAGGATGCTGATGAAGATGGCATTTGTGCCGATACCGACTGTAACGATAATGACGCCAACATTGGCGCGCCAACAACCTGGTATGCCGATGCCGATAACGACGGTTATGGTGATCCTAGCGATACTACAGAAGCCTGTCAACAACCTGATGGCTATGTTGCCAACAATGCAGACATCTGTATAGGATTTGATGATAATCTTGATGCAGATGGCGACGGCGTTCCCGATGGCTGTGACGACTGCGAGGATGCTGATGAAGATGGCATTTGTGCCGATACCGACTGTAACGATAATGACGCCAACATTGGCGCGCCAACAACCTGGTATGCCGATGCCGATAACGACGGTTATGGTGATCCTAGCGATACTATAGAAGCCTGTGAACAACCTGATGGCTATGTTGCTAACAATGCAGACATCTGTATAGGGTTTGATGATAATCTTGATGCAGATGGCGACGGTATTCCCGATGGCTGTGATGACTGCGAAGATGCCGATGACGATGGCATTTGTGCCGATACCGACTGTAACGATAATGACGCCAACATAGGCGCGCCAACAACCTGGTATGCCGATGCCGATAACGACGGTTATGGTGATCCTAGCGATACTACAGAAGCCTGTCAACAACCTGATGGCTATGTTGCTAACAATGCAGACATCTGTATAGGGTTTGATGATAATCTTGATGCAGATGGCGATGGTATTCCCGATGGCTGTGACAACTGCGAGGATGCTGATGAAGATGGTATCTGTGCCGATATTGACTGTAACGATAATGACGCCAACATAGGCGCACGAACAATCTGGTATGCCGATGTAGATGGCGATGGCTATGGTGACCTTAACAATACTACAGAAGCTTGTGAACAGCCTGAAGGTTATGTTGATAATTCTGACGACCAAGAGATTAACTCTCCCTGTCCTGATAATGTAGATACCAATGGGGTGTCGCTGGATTCTGATGGCGATGGCGTTCTCGATTGTAACGATATCTGCCAAGGAAATGATTTGGTTGATACCGACCTAGATGGCACACCAGACGACTGCGATGCCTGTCCGTTAGATTCAAATAACGATAGCGATGGCGATGGTGTATGCGATTCTGAAGATGTTTGTCCAGACTTTAACGATCTGGCCGACGCCGACGGAGATAATGTACCGGATGGCTGCGATGTTTGTCCGGGTCATGACGATGCTATAGATAGCGATGGCGACGGTGTTCCCGATGGCTGTGACAACTGCGAGGATGCTGATGAAGATGGCATCTGTGTCGATACCGACTGTAACGATAATGACGCCAACATTGGCGCGCCAACAACCTGGTATGCCGATGCCGATAACGACGGTTATGGTGATCCTAACGATACTACAGAAGCCTGTCAACAACCTGATGGCTATGTTGCTAACAATGCAGACATCTGTATAGGATTTGATGATAATCTTGATGCAGATGGCGATGGCACACCAGATGGTTGCGATGCCTGTCCGTTAGATTCAAATAACGATAGCGATGGCGATGGCGTATGCGATTCCGACGATATCTGTCCAGGCTTTAACGACCTAGCCGATGCCGACGGAGATAATGTGCCGGATGGCTGCGATGTTTGTCCAAACCATGACGATGCTATAGATAGCGATGGCGATGGTGTTCCCGATGGCTGTGACAACTGCGAGGATGCTGATGAAGATGGCATCTGTGCCGATACCGACTGTAATGATAATGACGCCAACATTGGCGCGCCAACAACCTGGTATGCCGATGCCGATAACGACGGTTATGGCGACCCTAACAATACTACAGAAGCCTGTCAACAACCTGATGGCTACGTTGCCAACAATGCAGACATCTGTATAGGATTTGATGATAATCTTGATGCAGATGGCGATGGCACACCAGATGGTTGCGATGCCTGTCCGTTAGATTCAAATAACGATAGCGATGGTGATGGCGTGTGTGGTGATTTAGACTGTGATGATAATGACTCGCAGGCTTTCCCAGGCAACCCAGAGATCTGTGATGGTATTGATAATGATTGCGATGGTATTATTGATGAAGGTTGCGAAACTTGTCCTGATGCTGATGAAGATACCGTTTGCGATGCAGATGACATTTGTCCTGGCTATGACGATCTGGCCGATGCCGATAAAGATGGCATTCCAGATGACTGCGACGCTTGTCCAAATGATCCTAATAACGATAGCGATGGCGATGGCGTGTGTGGTGATGTAGACAACTGTCCAGATACGGCCAATGCAGACCAAGCAGATGCTGACAGCGATGGCATAGGAGACGCCTGTGATGATGTTGATTTAGAATGTGATGCAGCTTATGCCTTAGGGGATAATAACATCTGTTTTATGGATGATGGCTTTGGTAACTGGGGTTGGACAAACCAATTGAATGGAGCAGGTACCTATAACATGAATCTTTATGCCGGTGCGGGACAATGTAATATTGATAATGGAGCGTTTGTAGGCACCTTGTTAATCGATTATGCAAATGACGAACTGGATGTAACATACAGCATAAACTCTGGATATGTTTTAAAAGGCATTCATTTTTATGTAGGCTGTACACCATATCCTAAAAAAGGACGTAGGAATACTGTGGCGCCAGGGCATTATACCATAGGAAGAAATAATCTGGATAACCTAAACAGCTTTAAAATTGAAGGGTTGGATGTGTCTTCTCTAAGTGGGGGCGATGTTTATGTGATTGCTCATGCCAAAGTATGCAAAATGGCCTGTACAGATTGTAACAATCACGAGGTGTATCGTCCTAATGTAAAAGTAAAATGCACTAATCAGGGAGATCGCGCTGACAAAGCCTCGCAAGTTGTTGTTTATCCCAATCCGGTAACAGACGAATTGTTCATTAAAACGTTAGATGATATACTAATGGTCGAACTTTTCGATATTGAAGGAAGACGTTTGTTTTACGATAAGCAAGCGCAAAAAATTAAAGTAGATCGATTTGAGGAAGGACTCTATTTGCTTAGAATAACCACTTCTCAAGGACAACATACCCGTAGGGTAGTTATTAAAAAATAACCATGAAACAAGTATCTTAAACAAAATGGAGTGATTGTGCCTTAGCGAAGGTAAAATAATTTGGCACAGTTGCTCCAAAGATACTGGTGTAATACGCTCATTTTTAACATGCTTAAAAAATATTTGTGGGTTTAAAAAGAGAAAAATAGCCGTAAAAACGGTCGCATTATAAGCGATGCAAGCAGTTTAATTTAAGGCACTAAACGGCGCTGCAAGAAATTTCTTCGACTATATAAGAAATTTTTGATACCTTTAATAGGAGAAAACCAGCTATTAATGAATCGCCTTAAATTATATCTTTTTCTTTTTGCATGGCCTACTTTTATGCTCTCCCAAGATGGAAAACAAGTTGCATTTCGCGAACTTACAGTAGAGCAGGGGTTGTCGCAAAATAGTGTGGTAAGCATTGCCCAAGATCATACAGGTTTTATGTGGTTTGCCACGCAAGACGGGTTAAACAAGTATGATGGCAAACAGTTTAAGCATTTTCCATATCAATTTGAAGATGTGACCCGAAATACTTTTAGCAAGCTAGGAAAAGTTTATGTCGATAATCATGATAACGTTTGGTTTATCGCCAATTCGGGACGGCTTCATAAGCAAGGCAACGCGCCTGAAACCTTTGAGTTAGTGAGCAACATTAACAAGGTGAGCGCTGTTTTACAAACCACAAGTAACGATTATTTTATAGGGACGTATGGCTCTGGGTTTTATAAAATACAACATAAAACCAACGATACCATACAAATTCTTAAGGCAGAGGACAAACACTTGGTTGCTTACGATTTGTATCAGCAAGACGAGAAGGTTTTGGTGGCGACATCAAATGGAATACTAGAAATAGGCGCAAACAATACCTATAGGTTTATTGATGTTTCCAAGAACACAAATTTTAGTGCCTTGGCAAAGTCTGCCCAAAATAACAAGCTATTTCTTGGGAGTTATGGTAAAGGGTTGTTTGTGGCAGATGATGGGACGATGACCTTTAAACCATTTACCGGTTTTAAGCATGCTGCTTTACCAGATGATTTAATTATTCAGGATATTTTGGTTGATAGTAGCGGAAAACTATGGATTGCCACTTATGGCGATGGCGCCTATTTGGTCGATTTCAAAAAAGCGAGCATTCAACATTTTTTAGCCAACAAAACAGATCCCTATGCCTTACATTATAACGATGTGTTAAACCTGTATGAAGATTTTACAGGAATCGTTTGGTTGGGGACAGATGGTTCGGGTTTAAGTTATTACGACGAGGATTTGGTGAAATTTAATGTGCTCACCAATAAGCAAACGCCAGGCCATATCAATATAGATTTTGTGCGGGCTATTGTTGAACATGCAGGAAACGTTTGGTTGGGAACGTCGAATAAAGGCCTTACAAGCATCGATTTTAAAACCAACACCTATAACATACACACAACCAGTAATTCTACCTTGGCAAGCAATAGGATTATGAGTTTGTGTAACCAGAATGGTAAGTTGTGGGTAGGGCATCAAAATAATGGGCTTCAAAAAATGGTAGGCGATGCAGCATTTAAAACTTTTGAAGATACGAAAGGCATGTCGATTTGGAAAATTTACAACGCCTCAAACAACAGGCTGTGGTTGTGTACTTTAAATGGCCTTATCCTTTTTGATGAAGCACAGGGCGTGGTGAAAAAATATAATTCTGAAAACTCGAACTTAACCTCCGATGCCATTCGTACGGTAGAAGCTGGTGATGATGGCCAGCTCTATATTGGCATGGAGTCTGATGGCGTATTTTTATTAAATACCAAAACCGATAGTATTGCGAAGATTGACGCCATTTCAGACCGGATAAAATCGCTTTATTACCATGCGGGTGTGCTATGGGTGGGTACCAACGGCAATGGATTAAAATCGTATAACACACGACAAAAAAGCATAAAGCATTTTACCACAAACGAGGGGCTGGCTAATAATGTTGTTTATGCTATTTTACCAGGTGCTAAAAACAAACTTTGGTTGAGCTCGAACAAAGGCTTGAGTAAAATAACCATAAACACCGATTTAATAGTTGATATTGAAAACTTTAGTAATTACGATGGTCTGCAAACCAATGAATTTAATACAGGGGCTTACTTTAAAGACGAGAATGGTACCCTGTATTTTGGTGGGCTGGAAGGGTTAAATTGGTTTAAACCTAGCCAATTGTCTTACAATTCAAATAAGCCAAGAACCGTAATTACAGGCTTCGATATTTTTGCAAAGCCACACCCCATTGTACAGGACAATGCGTTTTCGGCAAACCAGAATACCATGACGTTTACATTTTCTGGACTGCATTATTCCCAACCCAATAGAAATAAGTATAAATACCAATTGGTAAATCATGACCCAGAATGGATTTCTTCAGGAAATAATAATACGGCACATTACACCAACCTGCCACCAAATACATATACGTTTAAGGTTATTTCTAGTAACTACGATGGGGTTTGGAACAACGTGCCCGCCACCTATACGTTCACGATAAAAAAACCTTGGTTTTTAAGCACATTAGCCATTATTTGCTATGCCCTATTGGTTTTTGCCCTTAGCATTTGGGTGTATAGGTACTTAAAATGGCGGTGGCACATGAAAATGCAACTGGAGTTTGAGCATAAAGAAACCACCCGATTAAAAAAACTAGACGAACTAAAAACCAAACTCTACACCAACATTTCCCATGAGTTTAGAACACCGTTAACATTAATATCGGGGCCTATTGAAAGCCAGTTAAAAAAGAAGGACTTAAATGCAGTCGACAAAAAGGAACTCTTTTTAGTAAAGCAAAATGCCAATAGGCTATTGAATTTGGTGAACCAAATGTTGGATTTATCCATGATAGACTCCGGCCAGCAAAAACTAAAGGTTTCTAAAGGAAACTTAACCATACTGTTAAACCAGTTAATCGAGGCTTTTCAATACCAAGCAAGGGAAAAGGATATTACTCTAAACGTATTTATAGGCGAATTAAAGCACGTTTGGTTTGACGAGGACATCGTAGAAAAAATTGTCTCAAACTTATTGTCTAATGCCATAAAATATGCACCAAAAGGAAGTGAGGTGAGTTTTAGCGTAAGCCAAAACGGCGACGATGTTATTCTCTCGATAATAAATAAAACCAACCAAGTAACCATAGAGAACCTGAATAATTTGTTTAAGCGGTTTTATCAAGATAATGAAGCCTCAGATGGGGTAGGCGTAGGTTTGGCTTTAGTAAAAGAACTTGTTAACCTCTCTAAAGGGACCATCGTTGCCAACAACGTAGGCGATAATAGCTTGCAATTTAGCGTTACCCTGCCTGTAGCCAAAGCGGCGTTTAATACCGATGAAATTGTACTCGATAATACAAGGGAAAGCGACATACCCCAGCATACCGAAGCTAGCAAAACAAATGGAACGTTACCCAAATTACTTATTGTAGAAGACAACGATGACATACGGGAGTTTGTCACGTCGTTATTTAAGCCCACCTATACCATTATTACGGCAAACAACGGACAAGAAGGCGTAGAAAAGGCCATTGAAAACTTGCCAGATCTTGTTATAAGCGACATAATGATGCCTATAAAAGATGGCATAACCCTTTGCCACGAGATAAAAACCAATACGTTAACCAGCCACATTCCAGTTGTATTGCTAACGGCCAAAATAGGGGAAGAAAATGAAATTGAAGGTTACAAAACTGGGGCCGATGCCTATATAACAAAACCATTTAGCAGCGAAAAACTAAAACTTATTGTGGCCAAGCAAATAGAAGCGCGTAATAAGTTAGAATTGTATTATGGGAAAACCCTTAGTATAAACCCAGACTTGGCCATTACCACTACAGAAAACGAATTTTTAAAGCAATTACAGCTTGTATTGGAAGCGCATGTAACAGATCCTGAGTTTACCAGCGCAAAGTTTAGCGAACTTATGCAAATGAGTAGGACTCAACTGCACAGGAAACTACATGCCATTGTAGGTAAGTCTACTAGCGAAGTAATTAGATCGCAACGTTTAAAGTTGGCTGTAGACCTCTTGAAAGCCTCAAGCTGTTCAATCTCAGAAGTTGCCTATCAGGTTGGTTTTAATTCGCCGTCCTACTTTAACAAATGCTTTAAGGAAGCCTATGGGTGTACCCCAAAAGAGTTTATTGAAAACCGCGTGCCTTTATAAAACCTCCTTTTTACATAGGGATGTTTTAAACAATGTTACATATGTTTTAATGTTGGTTACATATGTTTTATACGCCAGTTGTATTTATACGTATCTTTACATAAGAAAACCACAATACACATTATAAAAAAATAAGTGTTTTAAAAAGAAGCTATTAATCAGTGTAAAAGGGTGTTGATTTTTTAAAAAATCGGCACCCTTTTTTTATTGGTTTTTAGGAAGTAAGAAGGTTTGTGCTATGGTTTGCTGATTGTTATAGCCTTACAAAAAGCCACAAAAATTAAGATTTAATGGTAATTTATTAAATGATATATCGCTTATATTGAGGTGATTACAGCTTCTTTTTAGTCCCATGAAACATTTGTGTTATAATTTGGAACATCTGATGAATGTAAGGTGCTTTCTCCTAGCTACATTTACCTCACCTTTTTTAATGGATAAATAGTAATCAAGTGGATAAGCAAAAAAAAGACAGCTTTAATAGCAATAAGATTTATATGCGTATAGACCATTTAAAGCAAGGAGCGTACGAGCTTAATATTTTGTTAAAGGATAAAGTCGTAAAAACCATAAATATTATTAAAAAATGAAACATCAAGACCTACAAATCAAAAAATGTATTATCACGCTAAGCGTTGGCCTGTTATTTTCGTTTACGGGACAAGCCCAATTTTTAGAGCGTTTGGCAGACAAGGCCGTTAATTCTGCAGAGCGTACCGTAGAACGAAAAGTTGAACAGAAAAGCAAAAAGGAAACCGAAAAGGCTTTCGATTCCACATTCAACAGAAAAAAGACCTCGAAGAAAAGGAACAAAAAATCTTCAAAAGGAGCCTCTAGTAAATCGCCAAGAGCGGTTTATCAATTTAGCCATAAGTATGTTATGCAGCTGCAGAGCGATTCATATAACACGGCCATAACCTATTATTTGGCCAAAGGAGAATCCTATTTTGGCAGTACCATTGCGTCTGCAAGTACCATGACCAACGTTATGGATTTGGAGAAAAAAACCATGTTTGTATATACCGAGGCGGGCAACAGTAAAATGGTAATGAGCACATCCTTAGATGTTAACCAAATTATCGCTAACGAAGATAGCCAAAGCGATGCCCATATTGAAAAATCTGGAAAGACAAAAACCATACTGGGGTACCCTTGCGAAGAATACCTTATTACTTCCAGCAACATGAAAGGCCATGTTTGGGTAACCCAAAGTGCAGACATTAGTTTTCCGCATGAATTTTACAACCTAGCCAATACTAAACAAACCGCCAACCAGCAATGGATGGCCCAAATAAATGGCCTTGTTCTAGACATGCAGGTTACCGATACTTCAAAAAGAAAACCCGAAACCATAACCATGCGCTGTGTGGCTTTAGAAAAGCAGGATATTAAGATAAACTCCAATGACTATAAAAAATTTATGTAGGCGCCTCAAGATTTGCGCTAATGTACCCATACCAAGAATTATTTAACCCATACTTATTTAAAATGAAAACAATTACCCTTCGTACCCAAATGCTTGGTTTACTAATACTAGTAGTAGCCACCTTATTTTCCTGTAGCAAGGATGACCATCCGCTTGTAAATAACAACAACAACCCACCCAATAATACCAATCAGGGGTTAAACCATACTTACGATATCGTATTTTCTGGAGGCAGCATAGATGGCGATGCTTTTTCTGGAGACATTCCAGACAATACAGTTGTGGCTGTTAGGCAACAACAGGACGGTGTAGATCGCCTTACATTAACCTTAGACGACGAGAACCAATCTAACGAATTAACGATAGCCATCAGTATGATAATGAACGGCAATCAGCCAGCCAACTTTGGTACAGCAAATACCGAAGTAGAGTCTCTAATGACAATCACCTACAATGATAATATATTGATGGCACAGTCGGGCACGTTAACCATAACCAATTATGGTGAGCATCAATATTATGGATCTACAGTTCCATATTTTAAGTTAGAGTTTAATGCCGAGATGTTAAACTTTTCTCCCCCATTTACATCGCAAGTTTCGGGGGCTATTCTTGTAAGACCATTAGACGCCGGTTAAAAAACCATACAAAATTCAACCTTTTAAACATTGTAAACAAAACGTAATTCAACAATAACTTTAAAATAAATATTATGAAAACTACAGTAAGATTAAAGCACATATTTTTATACATCATGGTGGTATGTTTTATATCGGCATGCTCAGAGGATAATCCTTTGTTAAACCCATATCAAAACAATCCACAAAACAACAATAATAACAATAACAACAACAATAATAACAACGAGGAAAATTACACCTTAGCAGATTTGCAGGGGGTTTGGCAGCGTACTGGTGGAAACCATGCTGGAAACGAGGGGATGATTATAGAAGTTGTCGATGATACTGGCTTAATTGTAGACCCCGTAACATCTGGTTTTGAGATAGATGATATAAAATGGATGAATATTGTGGAAAACGATATTAGTGATTTTTCGCATTCCGAATTGGGTAGCGACTATAATTACTACAGTGCTACTATAAATTTTCAATCGGATGATGTTATTTGGATATCAGTAGATGCTTTGGGTGCTGGGAGTTATCAAGAATGGACGCGGCAATAACTTAAGTTATTACCTAAAATTTATAAAAACTAAAAACAGACTATACGTGCCAGTGCTTTATAAATAAAGTGCTGGCACGTATAGGTATTGAAAAGAAGCAACCTTTTTTTTAGAAGCCACTAATGCACATCAGCTGTATGCAATTACACAGAAAACTAAAAAGCGCTTATAGGATTATCGGTTTCAGAATTCATAAAATAAGAACGGTTAAAAATAGCCGTTTCCCTTCCGAATACCTTTCAATACTCTGTAAATGAGTAAAATATGCATTGTGTGGACGACTTTTAGGTACAACAACGAGTCGCATCATCCTCACTTTTTTGTTTTGGAAAAAATGCCAGAAGGATATGAAGTTTCTAACTCCTTAGAAGAAGTAGTACCATCTTTTCAAAACGGTATGTATTATATTATGGATGGCGATTGAACAAATGCTTTGGCTGCTTTTGGTAATTTACCAGCTTGGTACTCTCAAGTTGTAATAATTGGTGGTCCAGGAATGGTTTCTCCAGAAACTTCGGCAGTAGCATCAGCGTATTTAGACCCAGGAACCTATGTTATAGAGTGTTACGTGAAATTGCCAGATGGTACTTTTCACACCACATTAGGGATGATAGACCAGATTGTAGTGACCGATGAGGACAACAATCAAGCAGAGCCACAAGCCGATTTTGAAGTTACAATATCTAGTGCTAACGGTATCACACTTCCATCTAACATCTTACCGGGGCAACGTACATTTGCTGTGCATTTCCAAGATCAAACGGTTCACGATAATTTTCTAGGTCACGATGTGCATTTGGTAAAATTAGAAGATAATGCCGACCTAACCGAACTGGATGCTTGGATGAACTGGGCTGCTCCAGCAGGACTTGCAGGACACGGTCCAGAGGGTGTAACTTTTATAGGTGGTACCCAAGAGGCGCCAGCAGGAACTACAACCTATTTTAGTGCACTATTAAAACCAGGAACCTATGCGTTGGTGGCAGAAGTGCCAAGTCCAATGTCTAAAGGCATGTTACAAACCTTTACAGTCCCTGCAAACTAAAAGAGTAACAGTTTATTTTATTAAAAAGGCTTATCTAATTTAGATAAGCCTTTTGTTAGTAATATTAGTAAATTAAAAACGATACCCATATTTTTTTAAGTGTCATGGAAGTATTTTTTTTAAAGGATGTCAAATTTAGAACTGGTTTAACCAATAAGAGGGGCAATTTAGCGGCTTAATTTTATAAAATGCTTTAACAAACGTCCCATTCACACCTAATAAACACTTTTGGTTACTTGTAAACACCAGTAAAATAAGGGATTTCAAGGCATGTTACATAAGTGCAACACTTTGTTACATAAGTGCAATACACTTTTTTACTTTCACAATACATTTAACTATCCAAAACAAGTAAACCACTGTTTATCGGCAAGGAATAAAAAAATGGTCAACAAGCCTATTATTCTATAACCTTTAAAAAACATAACCATGAAACGATTTAAACATGTATTAGCCATTTTTTGCGCGTTAACCTTAACTTTTTCTTGTAGTAGTGATGATAGCGACAGCAATAAAAACCCCAACAACAATAATAACAACAATAATAATAACGGAGGAAATAATTATGCAGATTATACCATTTCTGGTCCCGTATTAAATGGCGATTTTTCCATTAATCAGACGAATTCCATCGAAACGGTTGGTGCAACAGGAACCTATTTTTCAGCAGAATTAACAGGAGATGTTGCTGTAATTCAAATTATCCTGTTCGACAGTCAAAACGGGGCAAAATTTGCCGTTGTACTACCGGCAGAAACAGGAACTTGGAATTGGGGAGGCGGTGATCTTAATAGTAACGATGTCTTTATCATAGCCCCAGACGATTTAGGCATTCTTGAAGTAGACCAAGTGTCGACTACCATTTCCGAAATACAAATAAACCCCTCAGGGGGAATTGCCCAAGGGCTGCAAAGCGCCAAGGGCACATTTTCTGGGACTTTTGTACTTACCTATGATAACAACGGGCAGGAGGAAACCGAAATTCATACGGTAAGTGGTGAGTTTGAGTTTAGCAACAACTAATCGGAAAATAAAAACATTAGCAATTAAAACAACCTAAACATTATGGAAACACAAAACCAACCGCCTACCCACCAAAGCACAGCAGTAGATAACAGTGGGAAAAATATAGCCATTATAGCTTACATTACCGTTATTGGCCTTGTTTTAGCCTTTGTTATGAACCAAGATAAAAAACACCCTTTAGCACAATACCATATTGTACAAGCCTTAGGGTTGGCGGTAACTGGGCTGTCTTTGGGCATTATAGGCATGCTTCCTATTCTGGGCTGGTTAATTTCAATATTGGGGTCGTTTGCGCTCATCTTTCTATGGATTATGGGACTTATAAATGCCATTAACGAAAACCAAAAACCATTGCCCGTTTTAGGTAAATATTATGAAAAATGGTTTGCTAGCCTGTTATAACATAATTTAAAAAGAAATAACCATGAAACAATTAAAACATGCATTGCTAGTCTTTTGCACGTTAACATTGTCCTTATTACTTTCTTGTAGTAAGGACGATGGTGGACCAAACCATATAAATATCCCGCTAAACAATACTAGTGCCAACTCTTATGTGAAATTTAGCATAAATGGAAGCGCAGTAAATGGCTTGTTTGAGATTGTTCTAGAAGATGAAGACTATAATACAGAAAATATAGGCGAAGAAGGCTTCTCTGGTGCTGTTGGAATTGCTTATGACCAAGACACAAATGAAGGTACCGTTAGGACGACCAGTTTGACTTATGTAACTTGGGGAGCAGCGCCCAACGACTATTTTGAAGTGAAAATGGCTTTGCCTGCTCATACAGGGCCACTAGAGGTTGGAGAGATATTAACGCCCGAAGGCTGGGTAGATGCTTATCCAACATTTTATATGACTCTTAGGTTTTTAAGTGAAGACGCATTTTACGACAGTAATAACGACGGTTTTAACGATTTGACTACTAGTCTTTTATCAAAAACACTTTCGGTAACCATTACAGCGGTTGAAGAAGCTCCCGATTCGTATGGCATGCTGGCGCTCACCCACATAAAAGGCAGTTTTGAAGGCACTGCATATTTTAATGCGTATGCAGATGCACCGCCATCATTTACACAACAGTTGTTGCATACAATAACAGGAGAGTTTGAATACAACCTTCCTATTGATTGATGCCTGGAAAACACGAGAGCTATGCCTTATTAATTAAAATGAATTAAACCACGTTCTAGATTAGTTTATAACCCATAAAATAAAGTATTATGAAAACAAAAATACTACCGCTTTTAGCTTTATTATTTATGCTATCGGGCACAGCGACAGCCCAAAAAGGTATCAACTACAAAGCCTTAATTAAGGACAACTCGGGCAATGTAGTTGCCAACCAAAATATTACCATAGAGTTTTCAATTTTAGAAGGCCCTGAAATAGGTTTTTTGGATCCTGTTTATATAGAAGCTCATACAGTAACTACAGATGTCAATGGGATTGTTATAGCTAATATTGGAGAGGGAACCCCTGAGGCTGGCTATGAAGATGTTTATGGAGACATTAACTGGGGAAGTTTTTTTGGTTCACACTTTTTAAAAGTTCAAATAGATACAGGTTCTGGACTTACAGATATGGGTACAACCGAATTTAAAGCAGTACCCTACGCTTTATATGCAGAAAGTTCTAATAATTCAGGGTTAGAAGCCATTAATGAAGGTAATGGAACTGGTAGAAGACTTATTGGGATGAACCCTGAAAACTATGGGCCTATCGCTAATTTTGCAGTCGATTTAAGTTACAGTCCCGCAAGTTCTACAACTCGTGGTGCTACTGGCGATTACGCTGCTGCTTTGGGATATCAAACCACGGCTTCTGGTTATAGTTCGTTTGCATCAGGTGTCAACACCATGGCAACCGGAACACAAGCTACGGCTATGGGAGCAGGAACAGTGGCTTCGGGAAATTCATCTACAGCTTTAGGAATAGGTACTAGGGCAGAAGCGCCAAACACTACCGCTATAGGTCTATTTAATGTTGGTGGTGGCGATCCGTTACAAGCTTCTACAACAGACCCATTATTTGAAATAGGAAATGGTCAGTATGTAGATGGTATTAATGATGTTCGTACAAATGCATTAACGGTTTTAAGAAATGGTAATGCTACATTAGCTGGTACACTTACCCAGAATTCAGATAGGCGTTTAAAAAACAACATCGAAGATCTACCTTATGGATTAAATGAAATATTAGAATTAGCTCCAGTTTCTTATAATTGGAAGCGCTATCCTGAGAAAGGAAAATCTTTAGGCTTAATAGCCCAAGAAGTACAACCTATCATTAACGAGATTGTACACGAAGCAGAAGATAAAGGCAAAACCTTAAGCGTAAGCTATATTGAGCTTGTTCCAGTGCTTATTAAAGCCATACAAGAACAGCAAGCTATTATAGATCAGCAAGCCCAAACCATTCAAAATCAGGAAACGGCTAGTGCAGAACAAAGCCAAGTTTTGCAGGGGCTCCTAAAAAGGGTAGAAGCTTTGGAAAAGCAACAATTTAACAGTACGCCAGTAGAACTGGTTAAAAACTAATGATATGTATCGAGAAACGATTTTTAAAAAGTATATAGTACTGCTACTAATACTTTCTAGTGCTTTAGTTTCAGCCCAAACCATAGAGAAATTTAGTATAGACAGCGGTGGTACTAGTGTATTTAATGGTAATGTTGAATTGATATACACTATTGGCGAGGTTAATATTCAGGAAGTTAGTGTAGGAAGTATTTTAGTGTCTGAAGGGTTTATCAATCCACTTCAGGAGGATCAAATCTTAGATGTTAATCAAGAAGTGGTTTCGAGTAGTATAAAAGTCTACCCTAATCCAGCCTCTGAAACCTTAACAATTGTTTCAGATATAGAGGTTGATAAACTTGAACTATACAACATACTAGGGAAATTAGCACTTTCTGTAGAAAATAAAAATGAGTTTGCTGTAGATAAATTGAGTGCAGGGATGTATCTGCTAAAAATAACAATAGGCGACAAACAAGCCACTAAACGAATTATTATAAAATAAACATAAAACTTATGAAGAATAGCAATTATTCAAGATTAGTAAGCATTTTTATAACACTGCTTACTCTAGTAACAAGTTGTAGTAGCGATGATGATAATACATCTAATGATCCAAATAACTCGTCGACGTTTTTAGACAAATGGTGGTACGACTCAGATGATTTTGCCGCTGATATCTATTTTCATTCAAATGGCGAATACGAACAAAAAAAAGTTGTACAAGGCACTAGTTATATTGCAAATGGTGATTGGGTTTATGAGAATGAAAGTTCAGGAATTATAAGAATAGATAACCTTGTAGGAAACGGACAGACTCAATCTACAATATGGTTAAAAGTTTCAAATATTCAAGTTAATACAATAACTATCCAGCAATCCTCTGATGGAACAGATTATTCTGAGGCGATGGATTATCAAGATACTGATAACTAGAAAATTATAATAAAAAGGCTATACGCAGAACCAAATGTACGGATAGTGTATGACTTAAAGTATTAACTATATGGAAAAATTGTCAATTCATTTTTTTATAGTAATTTAATCACAAACAATTAATCAACTAATTATGAAAATCAAATTAAAACAAGTGCTGTATGTTATATTGCCACTGGCAATTTTATCAAGTTGTAAAAACGAAAAAAAGTCAGAACCTATTGAAGAAGTAGCAATAGAAGTTGAAGAAGCCATTAAAGCACCTTCTAATGTTATAGACATTTTAACAACGAGTATGGAATTCCAAATGGCAGATACCATTACATCGGGCTGGAACACCTTTAAATATGAAAACCGGTCTAACGAAGCACATTTCTTTTTATTGGGTAAATACCCCGAGGGTAAGACAGAAGAACACACTAAAACTGAAATAGCTCCGGTATTTGGAGCAGGAATGGACCTTATTAATGCGGGTAAAGCAGAGGAAGGCTTTGCCGAGTTTGCCAAATTGCCAGCATGGTATGGTGATATTGTATTCTCTGGAGGTTCTGGATTAATTGCTGCTAGGCATACAGCCATAACAACCATAAAATTAGATCCTGGATATTATGTTATGGAGTGCTATGTAAAAATGCCCAACGGAAAATTCCATAGCCTTATGGGAATGGCCAAAGCCTTAATCGTTACAGCAAAGGACAGTGGACATACCCCACCAGAACCCACTATTAACATCACACTCTCGGGAGAGGAAGGCATTTCTTACGACCAAGATATAACTAAAGGGGAACATGTGTTTTCGGTGTTTGTTAAAGACCAAAAACCACATGAAAACTTTATATGGCACGATATCAATTTGGTAAAACTTGATGATACAGCCAACTTAGAGGCATTAGAAGCATGGATGGATTGGTCAAACCCCAAAGGGCTAGTTACTCCAGTACCCGAAGGGATAACGTTTTTAGGTGGCGTTAATGATATGTCCGCTGGTAGCCAAGGATTTTTCACGGCTACTTTAGAGCCAGGGCGCTATGCCTTTATCTCAGAAGTACCTAATACAATAAGTAAAGGCTTGCTAAAAGAATTTAGGGTTTTAGAGAATTAATACTTAACGTAGTCTATAATTTCTAACCCATAGCCAATCATACCAACGCGCTTAGTCTGCTCACTATTGGAGATTAAGCGCAGTTTGTGTATGTTAAGATCGTGCAAAATTTGGGCACCAATACCAAAGTCCTTACTATCCATTTCTATACGTGGTGCTTTAACAACCTCGCCATACACTTGCGTATCTTTTAAGGTGCTTAAGCGTTTTAAAAGGTTCATGGATTGCGATTGTTGATTAATAAAGATAATGGCGCCTTTTCCGGCATCGTTTATCACCTTAAACATATCGTCCAGTTTTTGTTCGGCATTATTGGTTAGGGTACCTAAAATGTCGTTGTTTACCAAAGTGGCGTTCACCCTTGTAAGTACGGGCTCGTTTTTAGACCACGACCCTTTGGTTAAGGCAATGTGTATTTGGTCGTTGGTGGTTTGTTGGTAAGCTCTTAAACGAAACCTGCCAAAGCGTGTTTCTATTTCAAAATCTTCTTTTTTGTCTATTAAAGAGTCGTGCTCCATACGGTAAGCAACCAAATCTTCTATAGAAATAAGTTTTAAGTCAAATTTTTTGGCCACTTCAACAAGTTGTGGCAAACGGGCCATGGTGCCATCTTCATTAAGAATTTCCACTAATATACCTGCGGGCTTTAAACCTGCCAATCTAGCCAAATCTACAGCAGCTTCGGTATGTCCTGTTCGTCTTAAAACACCACCATTTTTTGCTTTTAAAGGGAAAATATGCCCAGGACGGCCTAAATCGTGAGGCTTGGTATCGTTGTTTACTAAGGCTTCTATGGTTTTAGAGCGGTCGTGTACCGAAATACCGGTGGTGCATCCGTGGCCAATTAAATCGACCGAAACTGTAAACTGGGTGTGGTGAAGTACGGTATTGTTCTGTACCATCATGTTTAGGTCCAGCTCGCGACAGCGATCTTCGGTAAGTGGCGCACAGATTAAGCCACGGCCATGTTGCGCCATAAAGTTAATCATCTCGGGCGAAACCTTTTCGGCAGCCGCTATAAAGTCGCCTTCATTTTCACGATCTTCATCATCAACTACCACCACAACTTTTCCTTGGCGAATGTCATTAATGGCCTCTTCAATGGTGTTTAATGTAATAGTTGAATTGCTTGATGTGGTTGCTGTTGCCATAGCTAACGGTATTTATATTGGTGCAAAGATAGGGGTTATTTTAAACTATCTGAAGTGTCGCTGTTTAATTTATTTTTTCTTAAAAGATAGGTAATAGGGTATAGTACAATCCCTAAAATTAACAGCAGCACATGTTTTGATAGGGCATAGGTACTAGGAAGCAACTTGTAAAGCTTAACAAGTTTGGTGTACGCTACCACATAGTAAACAAGGTAAATAGCCCATGTTACGATGCCCAATTGAATGCATATAAATGCAATTTCTGGAAGTTTGTTGTTTTTTAATATAAAGTAAAGTGGAATAAACACAGCGCTACAAATCCAAAACACTAGGCTAAATTTAGCATAGACAAAATAATCTGCTTTAAGTTTTAACACTTCGGGGTGTTTGTTTGTGCTTAGCTTGGGTGCAGTGTGGTCTTCGTCTGCTATAATTTCTGCAACGGCATCTGGAAGCTCTCTACGCTCGCTATCGTCGTCTTTATTTTTTATGTTGAGCAGTTTTTTAACGGGCTCTATAAGGTGGTCAAACTCAAACAACCCTCGGTCTTCTGTGGCGCGTTTGGTTAGGTAAATGCTTAAAGGCAGCATGATTAATGTAGATACCCATGGCGATAGGGCGGGGTTAATGCTTCCTGTCTCAGAACTCTCTTTGGCGAAAATACCAATAAAGTGGTAGGTTAAAAACAATAGAATAGCAATAACCATAGGTAATCCTAAACCTCCTTTACGAATTAAGGCGCCTAAGGGAGCCCCGACAAAAAATAGAATAATGCATGCAAAGCCCAAAGCTAATTTTTCATGCAGGGCGATAATATGTTTGTTTAACCAAATTTGTTTGCTCTTTAGGTTTTTTTCTTTTGAAGTTACAATTTGTTTGGTGCTTTTAAAAGTGTTTTGGGCTAGGTCTATAAGCTGCACTTTTTGCTTGTTGTTAAAAATAGAAAGGATGTCGCCATTAAAAGTGCTATCGGTTTTTTTAACATCTATCCCTGTATTTATAACCGGCATGCTAGTTCTGTTATACAGGTTATTGGCATATTCTTTTCGCTCTTTCGTCTGGGCTGTTTTTAGGGTGTCTATGGTGTAGTTTAAATCCTGAATGTTAAGCATATCGTATTTGTCCGATATGTTTTTTTGGTCAAGATCAATATCGTTCAGGTTAGATAGGTCGACATTAATGGTGTATTTTTCAAAATAGCTCTTGGCCATGGGGTGTTTTTCCCGGTCTTTATAGTCTTTTGGCGGCGTATCGTCGTAAAAATAGCCATCAAATAAAATAAGGCGAAGCACATCAGAATCTTCGTTTCCAATAAGTTCACCGTTTTTAGCGATAATGGTTGTAAAGTTACCACGCTTGTTATCGGCTTTTTTATGGATAATCACCTCTTTTAAATACTGCCCGCGATCGCCAGATTTTTTGGCCACTTTAATGTTGTATTGATCGCCAACCTCGTTAAACTGCCCTTCGGCAATAACCATGGCGGGCTTTAGCTTGGCGATGTTTTTCCTTAAATTGTAGGAGTTGTATTTTGCCCACGGAATAACATTATTGCTAAAGAAAAAGGTGGTTATGGCCAGTAACGTTATAAAAACCCCTAAGCTTCTCATGGCGCGCTGCAACGAAATCCCGGTCGATTTCATGGCGGCAAATTCATAGTTTTCGGCAAAATTACCAAAAACCATAATAGAGGTAAGTAAAATGGTTAAAGGCAAAACCAAAGGCATTAGTTCTGGTATAACATAAATAAGAAATTTGGCAATGACCGTAACATCTAGGTCTTTGCCTGCCAGCTCTTTTATGTAAAGCCATACGGCTTGCAAAACAAAAATCATTAGCAGTATAACAAGTACACTGATAAAGGTTTTAAGGTAGCTGGTTAGTATGTAGCGATCAAGAATTTTCAACAGGGTGTGGTTAATCCAGTTTGTTTATGTAATAGTCCTTGTATTTATTTTTGTCAAAAGTAAACAAGGATTTTGAAAGGGGTTGATCTGTTTTAAAAGAATTAACGGTTAGGGTGGTTTTTGTGCCGTTTTTGCCAACTTCAATCAAGTTATAGATGTGCTTGGTTTGTACGTCTACCCCTAAAAGAACATGCTTAATTTCGGCATTGGAATCGATGGGAGTTAACTTGATGTACTGTATTTTTCTGCCCTTTATGTTTTGGGTAATGTCTGTATGGTAGGTATAGCCATCTTCGTAAAACGTTAGCATTTTGCTTGGGGTAATGCTGTTTTCGTCGTCTGGGTTTTCGTTAGAAATGGTAACTTCTTCATCGTCTGGACTTATGCTATAAAGCGTTTTGCCATCGTAAATTCTAGTGGCTCCCAAAATATTTAAGCGGTATTTGTCGCCTTCTAAAACAACATTGCCTCGGGTTTCTTGGTGAATGTTTTCGGAAAGGTTCTCTAGGGTATATTTAAAATCTATAGAAATATTGCTATAGGCTTTGGCTTTGTTCGATACGTCGTTAAGCAAATTTTTAGCACTGTTGCTTTGCGAAAAGGCAAAAGAGGTGAATAAAAAGGCTGCTGTTAAAAAAAGATGTTTCATGATTTTACCGGTTCAAGGATTTACTGTTTTTCTTCGTCTAATAATTGATTTAGAGCGGCAATGTCTGGAACAAGCACTTGGCGGGCTTTACTGCCTTCAAAGCCTCCAACTATGCCAGCGGCTTCTAACTGGTCTATAAGCCTGCCGGCCCTATTGTAACCTAGTTTTAGCTTGCGTTGTAATAACGATGCCGAGCCTTGCTGTGCAATAACTATAACCTCTGCTGCTTCTCTAAATAGTTTGTCTCTATCTTCTATATCTACATCAAGACTTGTGCCACTTTCTTCACCAACATACTCGGGTAACAAATAGGCATCTGGATAGGCTTTTTGCGATCCAATATAATCGGTTATTTGTTCTACTTCTGGGGTATCTACAAAGGCACATTGCAAACGTATCATGTCGTTGCCTTGGGTGTATAGCATGTCTCCGCGGCCAATAAGTTGGTCGGCTCCTGCACCATCTAAAATGGTACGCGAATCTATTTTAGAGGTTACCCTAAAGGCGATACGTGCCGGGAAGTTGGCTTTAATAATACCGGTTATAACATTAACCGAAGGCCGTTGTGTGGCAATAATTAAGTGAATGCCAATAGCACGGGCCAGCTGAGCCAATCGTGCAATAGGGGTTTCTACCTCCTTACCGGCGGTCATGATTAAGTCGGCAAACTCATCCACCACCAAAACAATGTAAGGCAGAAAACGGTGGCCGTCGTTAGGGTTTAGCTTTCTGGCTTTAAACTTTGTATTGTATTCCGAAATGTTGCGGCACATGGCATTTTTAAGCAGTTCGTAACGGTCGTCCATTTCAATACATAGCGAGTTTAGGGTGTTTATTACCTTGGTATTGTCGGTAATAATGGCTTCTTCGCTATCGGGCAATTTTGCCAGATAATGGCGTTCTATTTTATTGAAAAGGGTGAGTTCTACTTTTTTAGGGTCTACCAAAACAAATTTAACTTCTGCCGGGTGTTTTTTGTAGAGTAGGGAGGTGAGTACTGCATTTAGCCCCACCGATTTTCCTTGCCCCGTGGCACCAGCCATAAGCAAGTGTGGCATTTTGGCTAAGTCTACAACAAAGGTTTCGTTGCTAATGGTTTTTCCTAAAGCCACGGGCAAATGCATGTCGGCTTTTTGAAACTTTTGTGAGGCGATAACCGAGCGCATGGAAACAATTGTTGCATTCTTGTTAGGAACCTCGATACCTATGGTACCTTTCCCGGGAATGGGCGCAATAATACGAATGCCTAAGGCCGAGAGCGAAAGGGCAATGTCGTCTTCCAGATTTTTTATTTTGGAAATGCGAACTCCCGCTTCTGGAACAATTTCGTACAGCGTTACCGTAGGGCCAATGGTTGCTTTAATGCTGGAAATACCAATTTTGTAATTGTTTAGCGTTTCAACAATTTTATTCTTGTTTTCCTCTAGTTCCTCTTGGTTTATGGTAATGCCTTCGCTATCGTATTTTTTTAGTAAATCGAGATGTGGGAATTGAAATTTGCTTAAATCCAATTTTGGATCGAACTCGCCAAAGTCCTCTACAAGTTTATTGGCTAGATTGTCCGTTTCAGACGCTTCTTCTAAAGCGTTTTCAACTTCAATGGCTATATTGTTTTCCTTATTTTCAACGTCTCCTTCTTCTTCAATGGGTGCCGAGATTTCTAAATCGTTTTTTACGGCAGGAGGCGTTTGTGTATTGGCAGTAGTTGTTTTTTGTTCGGTATCGAGATCGAAGGTCGATTTTATGGCTTCTGCCTCGGCAGTAAGATCGTTGTCTACTATAGGGGGTTGAGAGGCTGCTTCCGAAAGGTCTTCAAAATCACTTTTAATGTTTTTCTTGGCCGATTTAAAAAGGGCTTTAAAGCTGTCTGCCGTCATTTTAAACCTTATGGCCAAATAGGTAATTGCTCCAAAAATAAGCAACATAACCACGCCTATTTTACCAATGTAGTCTTGAAGGAAAGCATTGACTTCGTACCCAATGGTGCCTCCTAAAAAGTCTATTTTACTGGTAAAAAAGCCTAGGGCTACAGAAAGCCAAATGGCAATTAAAGTGCCCCAAAACCAGTTTTTTTTCAAGCGGGCCTTGTCTATATTAAAGGTGATAAAAACCCCAGTGAGAACCGTAAGCCCCGAAAAGATAAACGCGGCCACACCAAAACCTTGTTTTATAAAAAAGTTGCTTAACCAAGCGCCAATTTTGCTCAGCCAGTTTTTGGCTTCGACTTCTCGCGTTGTAAATTCGTTTATAATGCTTTCGTCTGCATTGCCCGTAAAAAAATACGAGACGAACGAAATGAACAGGAGCATTCCAAAAATTATTAGAAAACTACCTGCAACTAATTTTTGTTGGTTGGATAAGGTTAAGCTAGGGCGCTTAAATTGCCGTTTTTTAGTGGTTTTGGTTTTCTTTTTAGTTCTCGCCATTCATGCGTTGTTTGGTTAGCAAAAATACAAATTACTAACGTTTATCCTATATATAAATTATATTTCAAAAATCTTAGGAAGATAGATGAACAGCCCTATGATTATTGCGGTTATGGCGGCATAAAAAACGGCTCCGGCAGCAATATCTTTAATAAAACCTATTTTGTTATGGTGTTCAGGATGAATAAAATCGGCCATTTTTTCTATGGCCGTATTTAATCCTTCTACCGCAACAATGAGTCCTATTGCTAGTATTTGAATCATCCATTCTGTTGGTGAAAGCTTAAAGTAAACTCCCGCAATGGTAACTATAAAAGCAACCGCAAACTGAATTTTAATACTGGATTCGGTTTTTAAAAGCAGTTTGGCGCCTTTGTAGGCATACCCGATGCTTTTTAGCCTATTTTTAAGGAAGGGCTCCTTCTTGCTCATTTACAATAAGGCCTCTAAAGCAGCTTTATAATTGGGTTCATCTACAATTTCTGGAACTTGCTCGGTGTATTTAACCACGCCATCCTCGTCTAGAACAACAATGCATCTGGAGAGTAGGGTTTCTAAAGGGCCGGTTGTAATGTCTAGGCCATAGTTTTCGCCAAAGTTTCCGTTTTTGTAATCTGATAAGGTAATCACGTTGTCTATACCTTCTGCGCCACAAAACCTAGCTTGAGCAAAGGGTAAATCGCGGGAAATGCATAGCACTTTGGTGTTTTCTAACTCGCTAGCTTCGCGGTTGAATGTTCGTACAGATGCCTCGCAAGTACCTGTATCTATGCTGGGAAAAATGTTTAGGATTAATTTACTGCCTGAAAAATCGCTAAGCGATTTGGTTTCTAGTGCGGCATTGGTAAGTTTAAAATCTGGAGCTTTAGAGCCAATTTCTGGAAGTTCGCCAGAGGTTTGTATGGTATTGCCTTTAAGTGTGATTGTAGCCATGTTTGTTTTTTTATTTGTTTGACTAAATTTAATAATTAAAAAGACCATTAAGAAATGATTTGCTTTAAAAAATAAAAAAAGCCTCTTGCTAATTTAACAAGAGGCTTTTAAGGTTTGCTATTAATCAACTAAAGGAAGTTGCTTATGTGTCTATCGATCCCATAACGCGCTTCATAAAACTATTTAAGGCGTCTTTTTTTGGTGTTCCTTCTTTTACCATTTTGTTCACTTCAATGGCACCGTACATGTTGGAGATTAATTCTCCAATAACATCCAACTCTTCGTCTTTTAGCGAAGGGACTTCGGTTAAGGCTTCTAGGGTTTCGATGGTTTCAATAACGAAATCTTCGTCATTGTCTTCAATAAATTGCGTTAAATGTTTAATTACAGGTAACTTCATTGTGTTTTACTTAACTTCGTTTACCAATTCTTTTAAAACATCAAACTTATTGGTTTGAACTTGGTTGACAAATGTCCCATTTTTAAACGTAGCGAACGTAGGTAAATTGTCTACAGTTGCTAATTTTCTCGATTCGGGGAATTTTTCTGCATCGGCAATAACAAAAGTCATTGTGTCATTTTCTGAAGCTAGTTTTTTAAACTTAGGCTTCATAATTTTACAGTTACCGCACCAGCCGGCCGAATACTGTACAATTACAGTATCGTTGCCAGAAACCAATTCGGTTAAATTATCTTGCTCTAATTCTTTAACCATGATCTTTTTTAGTTTAAGTGGGCTTTAAGGTACTCTGCTACACCATCTCTGTTGGCGTTCATGGCTGTTTTTCCTTCTTCCCAGTTTGCTGGACAAACTTCACCTTTTTCCTGTACGTGAGTTAGGGCATCAATAATACGAATGTACTCGTTTACGTTTCTGCCTAAAGGCATGTTGTTAACGCTTTCGTGCTGTACAATACCTTCTTCATCGATAATGTAAGTCGCTCTATAGGTTACGTTGTCGCCTTCTACAGTTACAATACCGGTTTCTTCATTAAAAGTTTCGTTGGTAATGTCTAGAATGCCTAAGGTAGAGGCTAGGTTTCTGTTTGAATCTGCAAGAATAGGGTAGGTTACACCTTCAATACCACCGTTGTCCTTAGCTGTATTTAACCAAGCGAAGTGAACTTCAGGCGTGTCGCAAGAAGCACCAATAACAATAGTGTTTCTTTTTTCAAACTCTGCCATTGCAGCTTGAAAAGCGTGTAATTCAGTAGGGCAAACAAAAGTGAAGTCTTTTGGGTACCAGAATAACACTACTTTTTTCTTGTTGTTAATTGCTTCTTCTAATACGTTTAGTTTAAATGTATCGCCCATGTCGTTCATAGCGTCTACGTTTAAATCTGGGAATCTTTTTCCTACAAATGCCATATTTATTATTGTTTTAAATTATTAATTCGTGACTTATTTCTGGTACAAAGTTACACAGATATACTGGATTTAAAATTGAATTTAATTATAAAATCTTATTGTGTGATAGATGGTGTTAATCGGTTTGCCTGCCTTGTGCTTTTTGTGTGAATTTGATGGTTTTACACCGTTTTGTTTAAGATATACGCATGAAAACACGTGTTTTACTGCGGTTTTTTCGACAGTTGTTTTATTTTTATTGAAAAGGCTGCAAAAAGTAGCGTCATAAAAGGGCTTAACCAGTTAAAAATGGCAAAGAAAAAATAATCAACAACAGGAACGCCTAACACACCACTTTGGTAGGCGCCACAGGTGTTCCAAGGTACCAACACCGAGGTTACTGTACCAGAATCTTCGAGGGTTCGACTTAAGTTTTCGGGGGCGAGGTTTCTGTCTTCATAAGCTTTTTTAAACATTTTACCGGGAACCACCAATGCTAAGTACTGGTCCGATGCGGTTACATTTAGTGCCAAACAACTGGCAACGGTGCTGGCAAAGAGTCCAAATGTGGTGGCCGCCAAACTTAAAAGGGCCTTGCTGATTCTGCTTAAGGCGCCAATAGCATCCATAATGCCGCCAAAAACCATGGCGCAAACAATTAACCAAATGGTGCCAAGCATGCCGCTCATGCCTCCAGAGGAAAACAAATCGTTAAGTTCGGCGCTGGTGGTTTCTATGGCTACATCAACGGTTATGGCGTCCATAACACCGCGATAAGCAGTATTAAAAGTTAAGGTGTCGCTTCCGGCTATCTTGGCCACAATGTCGGGTTGTGCAATAACGGCGGCAAGTCCCCCCAATAAAGTACCTATTAATAGCGCGATTAAAGGCGATGTTTTCTTTATAATGAGGAGTATAACAACAGCAGGAACTAAAAATAGCCAAGGCGAAATGGTAAACGCTGCATCTATGGCGTTAAGCTTGTCTGCAATGTTAGGTGTTCCGGTTGTATCGATGTTTAGTCCAATAATAATAAAAACAATTAGGGCTACAGTAATGGTAGGAACGGTAGTGTAGGCCATATACCGTATGTGTGTAAACAAATCGGTTCCGGCCATGGCGGGAGCCAGGTTGGTGGTGTCGCTTAAGGGCGACATTTTATCACCAAAATAGGCGCCAGACAGCACGGCACCAGCAGTCATCCCTAACGAAATACCTAAGGTTTCGCCAATACCAATTAAGGCAATACCAACAGTAGCCGAGGTGGTCCAGCTGCTTCCTGTTGCAATGGAAATAATGGCACAAATAACCACACAGGCAGCTAAAAATATGGTGGGATTTAAAATTTGAAGCCCATAATAAATCATGGTGGGAATAATGCCACTAATTAGCCAGGTTCCTGCCAAGGCACCGACCATTAAAAGAATAATAATGGCGCCAGAGGTCGATTTTACGTTTTCGGCAACCTCTTCAACCATCTGGTCGAAAGAGACCTTGTTAAAAAAGCCAACTATGGCAGCGACTGCAGCTCCCATAAGTAAAATAAACTGGTTGCTTCCACTTAGAGCATCATCGCCATAAACATAAAACACGTTGTAAAACAGCATGACAATTAATGCAAAAACGGGAATTAAGGCTTCCCAGATATTTAATTCTTTGTTGTTTAAAATGGTGTCATCTTCTGGTTTTTGGGGCTTTATATCTTGGCTTTCCATGTATGTTAGTGCGTTAATTTAGGATTGTAATGTTACAACTTTAGGCGAAGTTTTGCAAATGCCAAAAAAAAAGCCCAATGAAAAAACATTGGGCTGTATATAAATTGGCATGGTATAACGTGCTTAGGCGCTTAAAATATTTAAGGCCTCCATGCATTGGCGCATAATGCTGTAGGTGCGTTCTATATCGGCATCTAATCCAATAGAAAATCGAATTAAGCCCGAGCTTAGGCCCATTTCTTTTTGTTCTTCTTCTGGAATTTCTGATGATGTTGAAGTTCCTGGCGCAGAGAACAACGTTTTGTAAAACCCTAGACTTACGGCCAAGTAGCCTAAATTCTTTTCTTGCATCATTTCCATCAGGGCATTGGCTTTGTCTAACGATCCAACATCTATGGTTAGCATACCGCCAAACCCGTATTGTTCGTTAATCATGCTTTTAAAGGTGTTGTGCGATGGGTGTGATGCTAAGCCGGGGTATACGGTTTTTATACCGTCGCTTTCAAACTTCTCGGCCAAGAACATGGCGTTTTTACTGTGTTGCTGCATTCTAATATGAAGTGTACGTAAGTTCTTTAAAATGGAAGCCGCACGTAGGCTATCCATAGTAGATCCTAGTAGCATACAAGCACCATCGTTAACGTTTCTTAGGTTGTCAATAAGCTCTTGTGTGCCACAAATGACACCGCCAACAGTATCGGAAGACCCATTAATAAACTTGGTTAAACTGTGAATAACCACATGGGCACCCAATTTTGCAGGTGAAACCGATAGGGGCGAAAAGGTGTTGTCTACCACCAATTGCAACTGGTGTTTTTTGGCTAGTTCGGCAAGGGCTTTAATGTCGGCAACTTCTAAAAGCGGATTGCTAACGGTTTCGCAGTATAATACTTTTGTGTTTTTGGTTATGGCAGCCTCAACCACCTCAATTTTGGTAATGTCTACAAAGGTTGTTTGAATGTTTAGTTTTGGTGCGAAATTCTTTAAAAAGGCATAGGTTCCGCCATAAATGGTGCGGCTAGAAACAACGTGATCTCCAGCACCGCAAAGCTGCATGATTACAGGTGTAATGGCACCCATTCCAGAGGCGGTTACCGTTGCGGTTTCGGTGCCTTCCATAGCCGCTAGAGCTTCGCCTAAATAAAGGTTTGATGGTGATGAGTGGCGCGAGTAAAGGTAGCAACCATCGGCATTGCCTTCAAAGGTATCGAACATGGTCTTGGCCGATAAAAAGGTGTAGGTAGAAGAATCTGATATGGACGGGTTAACACCGCCAAATTCTCCAAAATATTGTAAGTCTTGTATGTTGTTTGCTGGTTTAAAAGCCATGGTTGAAAGTTTTAGTTGTTAATGCTTCAAAATACGTGATATTTAGATAAAAAATCAATGTATGCGTTTAAATATAGATTATTATTCTGTTTTAATCGGGTATGTTAGTTGTTTTTGTTGTATTTTTAACCCTGTTAAGGATTTCATAGAATAATTTTCGAAAAGCCTATGGTACATTTAGATGATATAGATAAGAAGCTGGTAGCCTTACTTCAGGACGATTGCAAGCAAACCACCAAGGCGCTGTCCTTAAAACTGAATCTTTCGGTGACTGCAGTTTACGAGCGGATAAAAAAGTTAGAAAAATCGGGGGTAATCGATAAATATGTGGCGCTTGTAAAAAAGGAAGCCATAGACAAATCGTTTGTAGCCTTCTGCCATATTAAGCTTGTACAGCACACACAAGAGTATGTTATGAAGTTTGAGCAGGAAGTGGCCAAGCTAAATGAAGTTATGTCCTGCTATCACATTAGCGGCGATTACGATTACCTCTTACAAGTAGTGGTAGAAGATATGGAGGCGTTTCGCGAGTTTATGGTTAATAAATTAACATCCATAAACCACATAGGAAGCACCCATAGCATGTTTGTAATTAACGAAGTTAAACATACTACGGCCATTAAGGTGTAAGACTTCGTGTTAATCTTTCATGGTAAACCCTACCTTTACGGTAACTTGCCAATACGCGATATGGCCATTGTCTCCAAGGTTGCCTCTGGTTTCTAAAACCTCGAACCAACGTAAATTTTGAAGAGATTTAGCTGCTTTGCTTAGGGCGTTTTTAACGGCATCGTCGCTAGAGGTTTCCGAAGTACCAACGATTTCAATTTTTTTGTACACATGGTCATTCATAAACGTGAGTTTTAAAGGTTAAACGCTTTTAAAAGATACAAAAAATTAACCACTTTTAGAGGCAGGTTGAGTGAAATGAAATTTGTATTTTTGTTCTCGTTTTAACAAATACGAAAAAAACAATCTTATGAACTCATACGATGTAGCCATTATAGGCTCTGGCCCTGGCGGATATGTAGCTGCCATTCGCTGCGCTCAATTGGGAATGAAAACGGCCATTATAGAAAAATACTCAGTACTTGGAGGCACCTGTCTTAATGTAGGATGCATTCCTAGTAAGGCGTTGTTAGATTCTTCGCACCACTACGAAGATGCTGTAAAACACTTTGAGGAGCACGGTATAGAAATACCAGGCGAGGTTAAAGTAAATCTGGAAAAAATGATTGCCCGTAAACAGTTGGTTGTAGATCAAACCACAGGCGGAATTGATTTCTTGATGAAGAAAAATAAGATTGACGTTTACCAAGGTGTGGGAAGTTTTAAAGATGCGACCCACCTTGTTATTAAAGGCGATAAAGAGGAAGAAATCGAGGCCAAGCATACCATTATTGCCACGGGATCTAAGCCTTCTACCTTACCTTTTATAAACATAGATAAAGAGCGTGTTATTACCTCTACCGAAGCTTTAAAACTTAAAGAAGTACCAAAGCATTTAATTATTATTGGCGGTGGTGTTATTGGGTTAGAGCTGGGGCAGGTATACAAGCGTTTGGGTGCCGAAGTTTCTGTAGTCGAGTACATGGATCGCATTATACCAACCATGGATGCCGGCTTGTCCAAAGAACTGAACAAAGTCTTAAAAAAGGCAAAATTCAAAATGAACGTATCGCACAAAGTAAAATCTGTTGAGCGTGTAGGCGACGAGGTTATTGTAAAAGCCGATGACAAAAAAGGAAACGAAGTTGTGTTTAAAGGCGACTATTGTTTGGTATCTGTAGGACGTCGTCCATACACAGATGGGTTAAATGCAGAAGCTGCCGGAGTAGTATTAAACGACAGAGGTCAAGTAGAGGTGAACGAACACTTACAAACTTCAGCATCTAATATTTATGCGATTGGCGATGTAATTAAAGGTGCTATGTTGGCCCATAAAGCCGAAGAAGAAGGTGTGTTTGTTGCCGAAACCATAGCAGGACAAAAACCGCATATCGATTATAATTTAATTCCTGGCGTAGTGTATACCTGGCCAGAAGTAGCAGCTGTTGGGCAAACCGAAGAGGCACTTAAAGAAGCGGGCGTAGCCTATAAAGTAGGACAATTCCCTATGCGTGCCTTAGGACGTGCAAGAGCGAGTATGGATATTGATGGGTTTGTAAAAGTATTGGCCGATAAGAACACCGATGAAATTTTAGGCGTGCACATGATTGGTGCTCGCGCTGCCGACATGATTGCCGAGGCTGTTGTGGCAATGGAATACCGAGCGTCTGCCGAAGATGTTTCTAGAATGTCACATGCCCACCCAACCTTTACAGAGGCTATTAAGGAAGCTGCCTTAGCCGCGACCGGTGACCGTGCTTTGCATGTGTAAAACACAAAAAACCTTATAAAAAAAGCGAACTTTTAAGTTCGCTTTTTTGTTTTTATAACTCTTTAAGTAAATCGGCAATACGAATGCGGTTGTTGTAATTGCTTTCATTTATATCGCGCACAAAACACCGCACGTCGGTTACTTTATTTTTAACCCGTACAGAAAGCTCTGTTACCGTAAATGGCCCATGCTCCTCAAAATTTTGAATGTAGTAAAATTGATGTTCCTTAATAAGGGTTTTAGCTTTTTTAAGGTATTTGTCTAAAAGGAATTTTTGTAAATCGGCTTTGGTGTTCAAGCTGTGCTTATAGCTACTTTCATCTACAAAAAAGGCATAATCGTCGGTGCCTTTTTTATTAATAACAAGCACATCGGTATCTTTGTAGTGCAAACTAACCACTTGGCGACCATCTTCGGTTTGTATGGAAAAAAAATTGGTGGTGATATGCTGCCAATGGGTTTGTGTAATTTTAGCGTTTTCAATAATATCCAAGCTGTGGTCGGGTCTAAAAACATAAACCACCTTTTTGCTGGCCAGACCATTTATTAGCACCCATTCAATGTTAATAAAATGGTTGTGGTAATGTTTTTCAAAAACAAAAGGAATGAGTTTAGGAAGAAGGTTGTAGTAATAATTTGTCATGCACAAAGGTGTTAAGGCGTTTTTTGCGGCACTAATTAATGTAACGTGTTTTTTAAAAAAATAGTATAGTTAATGAAAAAGGCAAAGGTTGCAAAGGGCTGTTTTTTAAAGGCTTGCTTTTTTATAAGACCTTTTTTTAAAAAAACACGCCTTTTTATGTAACTTCTAAACAAAATAGGTGTCTTAAGCATGGGATAAGTAATTAATGCAAATTAATTGAAATTAAGTTTTACAAAAAAATCCTTGACAGACGAGGAACTCATAGGCCGCATTGTTAGAAATAACGATGCTGCCCTATTTGAGGTGCTTTACGACAGGTATGCAAACTTGGTTTACAATAAGTGTTTGGGGTTTTCCAAAAGTGAAGACGAAGCAAAGGACTTAACCCAAGATGTTTTTTTAAAGCTCTTTGTAAAGCTGTCGTCTTTTAAGGGGAAATCGAAATTCTCTACTTGGCTTTACGCCTTTACCTACAACCACTGTGTTAATTACGTTACAAGAACAACGGCAAAAAAAATAGAAAAACATGCCGTAGAAGCCGATAATATTAAAGAAGAATTTGACGACGATGATGACGATAAGGATGGCCTGTACCAGATGAAAGTCGACAAACTTAAAATCGCCCTAGAGCGCATACCACCAGACGATAAGGTGATCATTCTTCTTAAATACCAAGACCAACTAACTATAAAGGAATTGCAAGACATTTTCGATATAGGGGAAAGTGCCGTTAAAATGCGATTAAAACGTGCCAAGGATAAATTAATTAATGCATATAACCACCTTTAAGCTATGGAAAACCCGTTTAAAGAACTGCAAGAGCCTTTAAGGGCAGCTCCAGAAGACCTGAAAGGGAAGGTGATGAAAGATATCGCTTTTGCTAAGTTTTTAATGGACCTGTCGCGTTTGTTTTCAATAAACGTAGGCGAGATTATAGAACGAACTCTTAAAAAAAGAACCGAAAATAACTAAACTTACTTAACATGGATAAAATTGATGAATGGAAAGACATGCTGCTAAATTCACTAAGCACGATTTGGAATGACATTATTGCCGTAGTTCCTAAAATGATGGGGGCCATTTTAATCTTGCTAATAGGGTGGGTGGTAACCAAAATTTTAGTCAAAATCCTAAAACGAGGACTAACCGTTATTAAAGCCGATAAGTTAGACGACAAGCTTAACGAGCTTAATTTTTTTGGCGATAAAAAGCTAAACTTTAACATAGTAAACATTGCCGGCAGTTTTGTTAAATGGGGGCTGTTCTTGGTGTTTTTAATCTTGGCAACACAAATTATGGAGTGGACCATAATTTCGGAAGAAATAAGCAGTCTGCTACGTTATTTGCCACAACTGCTCAGTGCCATAGCATTATTTTTAATAGGCCTTTACATTGCCGGACTTGTAAAAAACACCATTTATAAGTTTTTTAAGGAGTTGGATTTTTCTGGTGGAAAAATTATAAGCAACCTAATCTTTTTGGTGTTGTTTGTGTTTGTAACCATTACAGCCTTAAACCAAGCGGGTATAGATACTGGAATAATTACCAATAACATTACCCTTATTTTGGGCGGGTTTCTTTTGGCTTTTGCCCTAGCTGTTGGCTTGGGTGCCAGAAGTACGGTAGAAAGCTTATTAAAGGCTTATTATACAAGACGTTTGTTTGTTTTAGGGCAAATGGTGTCTTTTAATGGCATTTCGGGCGAGATAATTGCCGTTAACGATATTTCGGTAACCCTAAAAACAACACAAGGAAAACTTATTGTACCCATAAAGGATTTGGTAGACAATCAGGTGACAATCGAAAATTAAACATTTTGAAGTGCTGTGGCAGCTTCAAAATATATAAAAGCCTTTTCTTTATTTTGAAAGGGCTTTTTGTATTTTCATAATCCTGTACTTGTACGCTTGGGCATTTATTCGGTAATTTGTAAAATAAAGTCAAGCATTTGCGTCACATACATAAATACTACCCCAAAAACGTAAATACCTTTAAAAAGCAATTATTGGCGTGGAGCCAAGCGTTTGATGAAATCGTTTGGTTAGACTCCAATAGCTTTAAAAGCGCCTATTCTAATTTCGATGCCGTTTTGGCCGTGGGTGCGTTAACCTCTATTTCTACCGATTACCACCAAGCTTTTCAAAATTTAAAGGAGTACCAAACCAACACCAAAGATTGGATATTTGGCTACCTGTCTTACGATTTAAAAAATGATGTCGAAGCCCTAGTTTCCAATAATTTTGATGGTTTGGAGTTTCCCGAGCTTGTTTTCTTTCAGCCTAAAAAACTTTTTTTTATTAAAGAAGGCATGGTAGAATTGCATTATCTAACAATGGTCGCGCATGAGATGGAAACGGACCTAAGCAGCATACAATCTTGCGTATTAGAGGCTTATAAAACACAGGATAAGATAAAAGTTAAACTTCGGATTAATAAGGATGAATACCACAGCAAGGTAGAGAAATTATTAGAGCACATTCATAGAGGCGATGTATATGAAGCCAATTTTTGCCAAGAATTTTATGCGGAAGAAGTTGCGATTAACCCTTTACAGATTTACAACAACTTAAATCAAATTTCCAATCCCCCGTTTGCGACGTTCTTAAAATTTTACGACAAATACTTGTTGTCGGCCTCGCCAGAGCGCTATTTAAAAAAAACTGGCAACAGCCTGCTATCGCAGCCCATAAAAGGCACGTCTAGGCGCTCGGAAGACCCTATAGAGGATAACCAATTAAAGGCGCATTTAAAAGCCGATGAAAAGGAACGTAGCGAAAATATCATGATTGTAGATTTGGTACGTAACGATTTATCGCGTACAGCCATGAAAGGAAGTGTAACGGTAGAAGAGTTGTGTGAGGTATACACATTTCAGCAAGTACATCAAATGATTTCAACCATAACCTCAAAAATAAGTAACGATGTGCACCCAGTAGATGTTATAAAAACGACCTTTCCCATGGGCAGCATGACAGGCGCGCCAAAGGTGTCTGCCATGACCATTATAGAGCAGCTGGAAGAAACCAAACGCGGACTTTACTCTGGTGCTGTAGGTTACTTTTCGCCCGCTGGCGATTTCGATTTTAACGTGGTGATAAGAAGCATTCTCTATAATAAAACCAAACAATACGTGTCGTATTCGGTGGGTGGTGCTATAACGGCAAAAAGCGAACCTGCAAAAGAATACGAAGAGTGCCTGGTAAAAGCAAAGGCCATGCGCGAGGTTTTGGAAAATTAAATGGTATTTTTGAAACATGATAAAAGCGTTAGCACAACATTTAAGCACAACATTACCGTTTCTTAAAGAGGGGCGCTTGCTTATTGCCATTTCTGGCGGAGTAGATAGCGTGGTGTTAACCCATGCTTTACACGCCTTAAAATACCCCATAGCCTTAGCGCATTGCAATTTCAACCTTAGAGGTGAAGAAAGCGATGCCGATGAAGCGTTTGTGGTTGCTTTGGCAGAAAGCTTAGGTGTTGAAGTTTTTATCCAAAAATTTGACACGCTGGGATACGCCCAAACACATAAGTTGTCTACCCAAATGGCGGCACGAGCGTTGCGTTACCAATGGTTTAATGCGTTGTGTGAGCAACTGCATTACGACTTTGTACTAACAGCACACCATGCCGACGATAACTTGGAAACGTTTTTAATTAACCTGTCGCGCGGTACAGGCATCGAAGGGCTTTCGGGTATCCCGCAAATGAACGATTTTGTTGTTAGGCCATTACTGCCATTTTCTAGAGCGCAAATTGAAACCTATGCTCAAGAAAATAAGTTGTCTTGGCGTGAAGATAGTAGCAATGCATCAACCAAATATTTGCGTAACCAATTGCGCCATGAGGTTATCCCGCAATTAAAGGGATTAAATGCAACGTTTTTACAAAATTTTCAGAAAACGCAGACTTACCTTCAAGAGAGCGAAAGCATTATTCAGGATCGGGTAGATGAGGTGTTTAATCAGGTTGTCGATAAGATTTCGGAAGATGTCATTTTTTTTAACATTGAAAAAATTCAAGCACTATCTCGTCCTAAAGCGTATTTATACCACATGCTATCTCCTTATGGATTTACCGAGTGGAACGATGTGGTAAATTTACTTACAGCGCAATCTGGAAAACAAGTATTGTCGAAAAATTACACTTTGTTAAAGGATCGGGATTGTATAATGCTTTCTAAAAACAAGGCAAACAGCGTTACATCAATCATTCAAATAAAAGAAGCACAGCATAGCGTTGAAACCCCTTTGGGGCGTTTGTTATTTGAAGACGTTAAGAACATGGGGCCATCTGCCTCCAACACCATTTATATTGATAAAGATTTGTTAAAATACCCGTTGTCTGTAAGACTATGGCAAAAAGGCGACTATTTTTATCCCTTTGGAATGCAAGGCAAAAAAAAGGTGAGTAAATATTTAAAAGACGAAAAGCTTTCCTTGCTTGAAAAAGAACGCATTTTTGTACTTTGTTCCAATAATAACATTGTTTGGGTGGTTAACCGCCGCACAGACGACAGATATAAAGTAACCCAACAAACCAAACAGGTATTAAAAATACAACTACAATACGTATGAAGCCTATACTAACGACCTTAATTTTAACATTAGTTACATTCTTTAATGTCCAGTCTCAAATCCTAGATCCCGTAACATGGTCTCATGAAGTTAAGAAACTATCTGGCACAGAGTACGAACTGGTTTTTAAGGCAGATATAGAAGATCATTGGCATTTGTATTCACAAAAACTTCCAGAAGATGGACCGCTTCCAACCGAGTTTATTTTCGATTCAACCCAAGTAGACAAAACGTTTAAGTTAATTGGTCATGTTGTAGAAAGTGAGTTTATAACAGAGTACGATAAGGTGTTTGATATGAAGTTGAACTTCTTCGATGGAAATGCCACTTTTAAGCAAAAAATAGAGGTGTTAGACCAAAGCTTAAAAACCATTTCTGCCGAAATTGCCTATCAAGCTTGTGATGACGAACGTTGTATTTACAAGTTTAAAACCATCGCTTTTAATCTTAATAACAGCACACAAGCCACCGAAGAAAAAACAGCAGTTTCACCTAACAAAACAGACGCTGAGATAAATGCTTCAGAAGTAGAAACTACAGACGATACAGAAGCATCTAAAGGCTTGTTAAAAATATTTTTTACGGCCTTTTTCCTAGGGTTTTTAGTCTTGTTAACCCCATGCGTGTTTCCTATGATTCCAATGACGGTGAGTTTCTTTACCAAGCAGAGTAAAACCAGAGCGGCAGGAATAAAAAATGCTTTGGTTTATGGGTTTTTTATCATTGTTATTTACACCCTTTTAGGAACCGCGGTTTCGGCCATGTTTGGCAGCAATGCCATGTACGAGTTTTCTACAGGTGTGGTGTTTAATACCATCATGTTTTTTGCCTTAGTTATTTTTGCCTTTTCATTTTTAGGCGCTTTCGAAATCATGCTGCCCAATTCGTGGGTAAATAAAGTAGATCAAGGTGCTAATAAAGGCGGGATTTTAGGCATATTTTTTATGGCCTTGGCCTTAGCCGTAGTGTCGTTTTCATGCACTTTTCCAATTGCCGGTACAGCCTTGTTAGATGCTGCCACCAAAGGCGGTATTGCACCTATTGTAAGCATGCTCGGGTTTTCGTCGGCAATCGCTTTGCCTTTTGCGTTGTTTGCCTTTTTCCCAAGTTGGTTAAACTCCATGCCAAAATCGGGCGGATGGTTAAACACCGTAAAAGTGGTGTTAGGCTTCCTAGAATTGGCCTTTGCCTTTAAATTCCTGTCTATGGTCGACTTGGTATTGGAATGGCACTTCCTAGAGCGCGAAGTATTTATAGCCATTTGGATTGCCATTTTTGGTACCTTAGGCCTTTACCTTTTAGGTAAAATTAAATTGCCACACGATTCGCCATTAACCCACATTTCGGTAGGCCGTTTAAGTTTGGCCATACTAGCGTTGTCATTTACCATATACATGGTTCCCGGACTTTGGGGCGCCCCGTTAAAGTTAATTAGTGGTTTCCCGCCACCAATGAGCACCAATAGCGAATCGCCTTATGGGGTTGGTTACATGAAAAAGCAGGTTAATGCTGTTTCGGGTAAAGCCATGCCTACCGAACTGCCAGAAGGAGCACACTTTGGCCCGCACGATATTATTGCCTTTCACGATTACGATACGGGCTTGGCTTATGCTAAATCGGTTAACAAACCCGTTATGTTAGACTTTACAGGAATTACCTGCGTAAATTGCCGTAAAATGGAAGAGCAAGTGTGGATTAACGATCGTGTTTTTAAGTTGTTAAATAACGAAGTGGTGCTCATCTCACTATACGTAGACGACAGAGAGAAACTACCAAAAGAAGAACAGTACGAATCGGAGTTCTCGGGCAATAAAATTAGAACTTACGGCCAAAAATGGTTGGAGTTTCAACAAAAACGCTACAATACCAATGCGCAGCCCTTATACGTAATTCAAGATACTAATGGAAACGATTTAAACAAAACCGTAGGCTATATGCCCGATGCCAACGAGTATTTTGAGTGGATGATGGAAGGAGTGTCTAAGTTTAAAGACAATTAATAAGAATCATATAAAACATTAAAGCGGGATTTATTCCCGCTTTTTTTATAAGAAATGTTTTAGCTTTACTAAAAGAACTAAAATGACATTACAAGGTAATATTGTTGATATATTAAATAAGAGAATTTTTAAAGGTGAAGTTACAATTGAAGCAGGAAAAATCACATCTATTGTAGAAAAAAATCATCCTATAGAAAACTATATATTACCAGGGTTTATCGATGCCCATATTCATATAGAAAGTTCTATGTTAGTCCCAAGTGAGTTTGCTAAAATAGCCGTACAGCATGGTACAGTAGCATCGGTCTCCGACCCACATGAAATAGCAAATGTTTTAGGTGTTAAAGGTGTTGAGTTTATGATTGAAAATGGTAAGCAAACACCATTTAAGTTCAATTTTGGTGCACCATCGTGCGTACCCGCGACAGCTTTCGAAACGGCTGGTGACACAATAGATGCCGAAGGCATTAAAACCTTACTGGCAAATCCAGACATCAAATATTTAGCCGAAATGATGAATTATCCTGGGGTGTTACATGGCGATGCAGAAGTCATGAAAAAAATACAATGGGCAAAACAATATAATAAACCCATAGACGGGCATGCACCGGGATTAACCGGGGCAGACCTAGACACCTACATTGCCGCAGGCATAACAACCGATCATGAGTGTTTTACGTATAACGAAGGCCTGGAAAAGCTTCAAAAAGGCATGAAAGTTATAATTCGAGAAGGCAGTGCCGCCAAAAACTTCGAAGCGTTAATTGATTTATTACCCGATCATTTCGAAAACATGATGTTTTGTAGCGACGACAAACATCCAGACGATTTATTGCTTGGACATATTAACCGGCTTTGCGAAAGAGCTGTAGCCAAGGGAATAGACGTGTTTAAAGTATTACAAGTGGCTTGTATAAATCCTGTAGAGCATTATAATTTAGATGTTGGTACATTAAATAAAGGCGATCAAGCCGATTTGGTTATAGTAGAAGATTTAAAGCATTTTAAAGTGTTGGAAACGTACATAAATGGCAGCTGTGTTTTCAAGGAAGGTATGTCGTTTATGCCGCATGTGCCATTTAAGATTATTAATAAGTTTAATACAGAAAAGAAGCAGGTTTCAGATTTTAAGGTGCCTTCAACGGCATCAAAAATAAACGTTATTCAAGCCTTGGACGGCGAGTTGATAACAAAAAAGCTTGTTGCCAATGCCATGGTAAAAGAAGGTGATTTGATAGCAAACCTTTCAGAAGATATTTTAAAAATAACCGTTGTAAATCGTTACAATAATGCTGCGCCTGCTTTGGCTTTTATAAAAGGATTTGGATTAAAAGAAGGAGCTATTGCCAGCTCGGTAGCGCACGATTCGCACAATATTGTTGCCGTTGGTGTTAGTGATGAGGCCATTTGTAAAGCCGTTAATTTAATTATTGAAAGTCAGGGTGGTATTTGTGTGGTTTCAGATGACGATGAATTAGTAATGCCACTACCAGTTGCTGGAATTATGAGTGATCAAGATGCAGAAACAGTGGGTAAGTTATATCAGCAATTAGATTTAAAAGCTAAATCTTTAGGAAGCGAATTAACCGCTCCATTTATGACCTTAAGTTTTATGGCATTGTTGGTAATACCGTCTTTAAAGTTGAGTGATAAGGGATTGTTTGATGGGTCGCGCTTTAATTTTCTGTCTTTAGAAAACCGTTAACATTTTTTTGGCTTTTATTGAATATCTTTAGCCTTTTTTAATTAAATGCCTACTATGAGAAAACTTTTGGTACTGTCTTTATTATGCATGTTATGTGTTGTAGCCTGTAAAAGCAGCTCATCCAAACCCGACAACGCACTAAAAACCTCATATGCCAAAACACATTATACCAAAAAGGAAGTAACCATAGAAATGCGCGATGGCATTACACTGCACACAACCATTTATTCGCCAAAGGACAGCACCAAAACCTATCCTATTTTATTAAAACGCACACCGTACAGTTGCAGACCATACGGCGAGGATGAATTTTTAGCGACCATAGGCCCTAATAAATATTTAATGGAGGAAGGAAACATTATGGTTTATCAAGATGTTCGGGGGCGTTGGAACAGTGCAGGGGTTTACGATAATATGCGGGCCTACATCCCCAATAAAACAGGCATTCAAACAGATGAATCCAGCGATACATACGATACCATTGATTGGTTGGTTAATAACGTACCAAATAATAACGGAAACGTAGGTACCTATGGCATTTCGTATCCGGGGTTTTATGCCACTTACTCCTTGTTAGATGCGCATCCAGCGCTAAAAGCAGTTTCGCCCCAAGCTTGTATTGGCGATTTCTTTTTTGATGATTTTTACCATAATGGCGCCTATTTGTTAAGTTATTGGCGGGCAACATCGGTTTTTGGGTATATGAAAAATACCCCGACAAAAGAGGCTTGGTACGAGTTCCCCAACATAGGTACAGAAGACCAATACCAGTTTTTTTTAGATGCAGGTCCATTAAGTAATTTAAACCACTATTATAGCGAGGATAATGTGTTTTGGGAGCAGTTAAAAACACACAATACCTACGATGAATTCTGGCAAAAACGAGGCATTATTCAACATTTAAAAAACATAAAACCTGCTACCATGGTTGTGGGGGGGCTTTTTGATGCCGAAGATTTGTACGGCCCGTTTAACACCTACAAAGCCATAGAAAAAAACAGTAAAAACAATTACAATACTGTAGTTTTTGGGCCGTGGAGCCATGGCGATTGGGCTAGGACAAACGACAGGCAAGTGGTGGGGAACATTCATTTTGGAGATAGTATTTCAGACTATTACCAAAAGCATATCGAAACAAAGTTCTTTAACCATTTTCTTAAAGGTCAGGCCAATGGAAAAACAGGATTGCCAGAAGCCCACATGTTTAATACAGGAACTAAAGCATGGGCCTCTTTTAACGCTTGGCCACCAGAAAACACCAGTAAAATGAGGTTCTTTTTACAAGCAGACGAAAAACTTACCCAAAAGACCGATAAGGAACATGGTGCTTCAAGCTTTATTAGCGACCCTAAAAAACCGGTGCCGTATTCAGAAGATATTAAAGTTGTTTTTACCCCACGAAAATTCATGACCGACGACCAACGTTTTGCTGCACGCCGACCAGATGTTTTAGTGTTTGAAACCGAACCGTTAACAGAACATATTACCATGGCCGGCGATATTTTGGCCAAGTTAAATGTGGCAACCACAGGAACAGCAGCCGATTGGATTGTAAAGGTTATTGATGTTTTTCCGCATGATACGGAAAATACAGATGATGTTCAAGAGCACTTAAAACTAAGCAATTACCATATGATGGTGCGGAGTGAGGTAATACGAGGCCGTTTTAGAAATAGCATGACAACACCAGAGCCGTTTGTGCCCAACCAAAAAACAGCTGTGCCATTAGGGCTTCAGGATGTTTTTCATACGTTTAAAAAGGGGCATAAAATTCAAATTCAGGTGCAGAGTACCTTTTTTCCGTATATCGACATCAATCCGCAAACGTATGTCGATAATATTTTTAAGGCCAAACCAGAGGATTTTAAAGTTCAAACCCATACGGTGTTTCACGACTCCGAAATAGAATTTACAGTATTAAGATAATTAGCATATGAAACATATCTTTTTAGGGCTATTATTGGTGCATACCACATGGCTTTTTTCGCAAACCGATTCCCTGATGATGGATCCGGCCTTACAACCCGATAAAAACCAGTCGAACTGGGAAAAAGCCAAGTACGATGGAGTGTCGGCCTTTAAGGGTATTATGCATGCGTATTCCAGACCCTTTCACTGGAAAGGCAACGATTGGCTAACAGTTGGTGCCGTCGTGGCAGGAGAAGCTGTGTTGTATACTGTAGACACCGATTTGGAAGCGTACTTTACCAACCAGGGTGAGCATATTCCAGAAGGGTTAAAAGAATTTGGGTGGCATTTAGGGAAACCACAATACAACTACCTGCTTATTGGAGGGATTTATGTTGGCGGTTTGTTAACTAAAAATGAAAAAGTACGCCGAACCGGGGTTTTAATGATTTCTTCGGCTACGGCCACAGGCGTATTTCAAACGGTTATGAAAACAGTAGTTGGTCGTGCTAGACCAGGGGCAGAATTAGGAAAACACGATTTTGAGATGTTTAGCAGCAAGGCAAGCCACCACTCATTTCCGTCGGGGCATACCATGTTAAGCTTTACTTTGGCCCACGCTTTGGCAAAACAGTTTGATAATGTTTGGCTTAAAGCCGGAATTTATGCCGTAGGCTCCATAACGCCTTTATCGAGAATGTGGGTGCGTGCCCATTGGGCGACAGATGTAGCTTTAGGAGCTGTAATAAGCATAGTGACGGTGGATAGTATAGATAAGTTTTTAAACCAATCTAACCGTTATCCGGAAGCTAATAAAAATAAAATATCTTGGCGTTTTAAGGCGGGGTATAACACGTTTGGCGTTATAGGGACATTCTAAATAATTTAATTTTTTTTTCCTACTTTTAAGAGCAAACTAAATGTTTTATGCTCAAAAAAGTTTTTGGAAGTGCTGTTTTTGGTGTTGAAGCAACAACCATAACTGTAGAAGTTAATGTCGATTCTGGTATTGGCTATCACTTAGTAGGGTTGCCAGACAATGCTATAAAAGAAAGTAATTACCGCATTGCTGCGGCACTTCAAAATAATGGGTATAAAATTCCAGGAAAGAAAATCATCATTAACATGTCACCTGCCGATTTACGTAAAGAAGGCAGTGCTTACGATGTAACTTTGGCCATTGGCATACTAGCAGCTTCAAAACAAATAAAAGCAGACCATTTAGAAGACTATTTAATCATGGGCGAACTGTCTTTAGATGGCACCCTGCAGCCTATAAAAGGCGCCTTGCCTATTGCCATAAAGGCTAGGGAAGAAGGCTTTAAGAATTTTATCATACCAAGTCAGAATGCCAAAGAAGCAGCTATTGTTAACGATTTAAAGGTTTTTGGCGTAGATAATATCAAGCAGGTCATTAACCATTTTAACAAAGGCGAACCCTTACCGCAAACCACCATAAACACTAGAGAAGAGTTTTACAAGAATTTGGATTTTCCAGAGTTCGATTTTGCCGATGTTAAAGGTCAAGAGTCCATAAAACGGTGTATGGAAATTGCCGCAGCAGGAGGGCATAACATTATTTTAATAGGCCCACCAGGAGCAGGGAAAACCATGTTGGCCAAGCGTTTGCCGAGTATTTTACCGCCAATGACACTTCAAGAAGCGCTAGAAACCACAAAAATTCATTCGGTGGCCGGTCGGGTAAAAGCTCATATGGGGTTAATGGCTCAACGCCCGTTTAGGAGTCCGCACCATACCATAAGCAATGTCGCCTTGGTTGGTGGGGGCAGTTACCCACAACCGGGCGAAATTTCGCTATCGCATAACGGCGTATTGTTTTTAGATGAACTTCCAGAATTTAAACGGGAAGTTTTAGAGGTTATGCGGCAGCCTTTAGAGGACAGGGAAGTCACTATTTCCAGGGCAAAGTTTACCGTAACCTACCCCTCGTCCTTCATGTTGGTGGCCAGTATGAACCCAAGCCCCAGCGGCTATTTTAACGATCCAGATGCACCGGTAACCTCTTCGCCAGCCGAAATGCAGCGGTATTTAAGTAAAATTTCCGGGCCGTTGTTGGATAGAATAGACATTCATATTGAAGTGACTCCAGTACCTTTTGAAAAGCTATCGGACGATAGAAAAGGAGAGGCTTCAGTAGCCATAAGAAAACGGGTTACATTAGCAAGGGATGTACAAACACAGCGGTTTAAAGATGCAGACAACATACATTACAATGCCCAAATGGGCACGAGGCAAATTAGAGAATTCTGTGCTTTAGACGAACCGTCTAAGCAGTTGCTTAAAACAGCCATGGAGCGCTTAAATCTTTCGGCTAGAGCTTACGATAGAATTTTAAAGGTGGCACGTACCATTGCCGATTTAGAGCAGTCTAGTTCTATTTTAGGACAGCATATCACCGAAGCCATTCAATATAGAAGCTTAGATAGAGAGGGGTGGTTGGGATAACATAAAACGCAGCTGTAATATTTTTCTTGTTAACGATACTATGTTCTAACTTTTTAATACTTTTAAAACCATCTATTAACCAACCTAACACATAATGAAAAAACTTGTTTACCTCATTTTGGGAGTTCTGTTTGGGGCCTTGTTATGTTACTTATATTTAAATCCAAATAATATGACTGAAACTCCAGAAATTATTAAACCCAAAGGCGTTATTACACCAAAAGAAGCAAAAGCCTTAGATGCTGCTTTTAATTCGAGGCACCAATTAATAAGCGATTCTATTGTAAAACGTCCAGACAACCGTTCTAGTTGGTATTCACTAGACGATATGCGTAACTATTTAGATTATGCCGAAAATCAAGCCAAAGCATTGGGCTATACCATGGATGGCGTGCGTATTTATTTAGGCGCTCATGCCAATGAAGGCGACCAAGTAGGCTATACTACCATGTTTTTAATTCCTACGGGAACCAAAAACCTAGAAGAAGGCAGCAGCATGCCATTACCAGCCTTTAAAGCCAGTAGTGATATTTCTGAAGGTGATGGGTTGAATGATGGAGGAAATGGTGAACCGCCAAGTGCTAACTATCCACAATAGGTTTTGGAAGAGTTTTTAAGACAGAATTATACTTTATTAGTGCGGTCAGTAGAAATGCTGGCCGCAATTATAGGTGTGTTTTGCCTAAAAAAATATAAACACACCACAGCTAAGTACTTTATTTATATAGTAATTTATTGGGTGTTAGTAGACCGTTTAGGTGGCTATACAACTGATATTAATAATTATAAGTGGCTACATTTTATAAAACTTAAAATAGAAGGTACCTGGTTTGAAAAAAACTACTGGTGGTATTCTATTTTTAGCTTTTTTTTAGCACGCTTATTTTTTATTCTATACTTTTTAAAGATTCTTAAAAACAAGTACTTTAAACAAACGATTAAAGTCCTTACAATATGTTACGTTATTGCCTACTTAACTTACTATGCAATACATTTTGAAAGCCTATTTTTACATTTTACTCACATTAGTTTAAAAATATTTGGAGCGGCAATCATCTTTTTATGTTGTATTTTTTATTTTATAGAAGTCTTGCTGTCAGATAAAATTTTAAACTTTTACAGATCCCTCAATTTTTATATTGCAGCTGTATTGTTTATTTGGGTGTTAATTTTAACACCCGTGTCATTTTACAATGTGTATTTCACCACAGCAGATTGGAACTTTGTTGTATTAAAGTGGCAAATATATTTAGGAGCCATTATGTTTATGTATTTAACCTTTAGTTTTGCTTTATTATGGTGCAAGCCACAGAACGATTAGTCACTACAGATGCCCAACGCTACTTGCTTATTTATATGATAGTAGTTTTGGTTGTGCTTACCACATTGGTTATTGTGTTTTTTGTGTTTTTTCAAAAGCGTAAAAATAAGTTGCTTCTGGATAAAATAAAGCAACAACGTGCATTTGATAAAGAAATGCAACGTGCCCAAACCGAAGTGCAAGAACAAACCTTAAAAAACATAGGTTGGGAGCTCCACGATAATATTGGACAGCTTTTGGCATATGCCAACATGCAAATGAACATGCTTAGTACCCAAGTAGAAGAGAAGGTAAAGCCTACTTTAAACGCCACTTCCGAAACTATTAAACAAAGTTTACAGGAAGTTAGGGCATTGTCTAAGTCTTTAAATAACGATGTGCTGTTAAATATGGGGCTTATAGATTCTATAAAAAATGAAATTAGCCGTTTAGAACGTTTAAGGTTTGAACGCGTCGTGTTTGATATAGACGGAGAAGCACGGCCATTAACAGACCAAAACCATCAGGTTATTATATTTAGAATTTTGCAGGAATTTTTCTCCAATGCGGTAAAATATTCAGAAGCCGATACCCTTACCATTCAATTAAACTACCAGCCGGAAACCTTACAGATTACCGCTACCGATAACGGCAAGGGGTTTAATGTAGAGGCGGCTAAAAAAGGCGCCGGCCTTATTAACATGAAAAGTCGTGCTAAACTAATCAAATCAGAGTTTAAGCTATCGTCAAAACCAGATCAAGGCACCAAATTGGTGTTAACTTATCCGTTGGGCTAAATTGCTTCACAAGCTTCCCATAGGGGATCTTCAGGCAATGGGGCCACAACACGTATAAGCTCATTTTTTACAGGATGTGTAAACTCTAGTTGTCTTGCATGCAAGCTAATACTGGCGTCGGGATTACTGCGGTTAAAACCATATTTTAAATCGCCTTTTATAGGGCAGCCAATGCTTGCCAATTGGCATCTAATTTGGTGGTGCCTGCCGGTTTCTAATTCAATTTCCAAAAGAAAATAATGGTCTAACGCTTTTAAAACCTTATAGTGAAGTATGGCTTTCTTGCTGTCCTTGGTGTCTTTAGTAAACGCAGTAGATTTGTTGTTTTTAGGATTTTTCCGCAACCAGTGTACCAAGGTGTCTGCTGTTTTTGGCGGGGCGTTTTTAACTAAAGCCCAGTAGGTTTTTTGGGCTTTTTTTTCGGCAAAAAGCTTATTCAGTCGGGGGAGTGCCTTACTGGTTTTGGCAAACAGCACAATACCTGTTGTGGGTCTGTCCAACCTATGTACCACCCCCAAATAAACATTTCCGGGTTTGTTGTACGTGTGCTTTATATAGTCTTTTACAACGTCGCTTAATGGTTTATCGCCTGTTTTATCGCCTTGTACAATATCGCCAGCACGTTTGTTTACCACAATTAGGTGGTTGTCTTCAAAGAGCACTTGTAAGTTAGACTTGTTGGAAAGGGTTTTACTCACAATTAATATTGTTCATTTTCATTTGGAAAACTCACAGCCTTCACATCGGCTGCATATTGTGAAATGGCAGTAGTCATCTCTTCATATAGATTCATGTAGCGGCGTAAAAAACGCGGGTTAAACTCATGTGTCATGCCAATCATGTCATGCAGTACCAAAACCTGGCCATCAACACCACTGCCAGCGCCTATACCAATTACCGGAATGGTTAGCGCTTTGGCCACCTGACTAGCAAGTTTGGCCGGAATTTTCTCTAGAACTATAGCAAAACACCCTATTTTTTCAAGCATTTTGGCATTGGCAATAAGCTGTTCGGCTTCTTCTTCTTCTTTGGCTCTTACCGTATAAGTGCCAAATTTATATATGGACTGCGGAGTTAAACCTAAATGTCCCATAACAGGAATCCCGGCATTAAGAATGCGTTTAATAGACTCTTTAATTTCTTTACCACCCTCTAGCTTTACAGCATGTCCGCCACTTTCTTTCATAATTCTTATGGCAGAGCGTAACGCTTCTTTTGGGTCGCTTTGGTAAGATCCAAACGGGAGGTCAACCACCACTAAGGCTCGGTCTATAGCACGTACAACGGAAGAGGCGTGATAAATCATTTGATCCAACGTTATAGGTAAGGTGGTTTCATGGCCTGCCATGACATTACTGGCAGAGTCACCTACAAGTATAACATCAATTCCTGCCCCATCAACAATCTTGGCCATAGTATAATCATAGGCGGTTAACATCGAGATCTTTTCTCCAGTATTTTTCATGTCAACCAACGATTTTACCGTAATGCGCTTGTATTCTTTTTTTGCTACAGACATAGTTTAGTTTTTAGTGGATGGTAAAATTAACAAAATGTACGGGTTTAACTGTTAAACTTTTCTATAATTAAGCGGTTAAAAAACAGGAAACTTTACCTTTAAGTACTATAAACAATAATACGCATGGTAAGAATAATACGTTTTTTAGCTTTGCTAATGGTTACTACGGTAATAGGGCAAACCAACCCGGAGATCGAGGTAAAGCAAGCCATCGATACCTTTTTTGAAGGATTTCATAAGGGCGATACCACTTTAATGAAATCGGTCTTGGCCGATAAGATCTTATTGCAAACGGCCTTTAAAAACAAGGCAGGGCAAGACCAATTAGCAACCGACGACCTCACTAAATTACTAGCTGCCATTGGTGGGCGTCCCGAAACCCAGAAGTGGGAAGAAAAGCTACTAGACTATACCATTAAGGTCGATGGCAATATGGCAAACGCCTGGATACCATACGAATTTTGGCTTAACGATAATTTTAGTCATTGCGGGGTAAATTCGTTTCAGTTGTTTAACAATAACGGGGCATGGCAGATTATTTACCTAATCGACACACGAAAACGTCTTGGGTGTTTAGAGGATTAGGTTAGCAGTCTACTAGGTTTACCCCAATAGCCAAGCCACCTTCGCTGGTTTCTTTGTATTTAGAGTTCATGTCTTTGGCAGTTTCCCACATGGTATTAACCACTTTATCTAGAGGAACTTTAGCATTGTTGGGGTCGCTATCCAATGCCAGTTCTGCAGCATTTATGGCTTTTATGGCGCCCATGGAATTTCGTTCTATGCAAGGAATTTGCACCAGACCACCAATAGGGTCGCAAGTTAAACCAAGATGGTGTTCCATGGCAATTTCTGCGGCCATAAGCACTTGTTCTGGCGAGCCTCCAAGCAGTTCGCAAAGGGCTCCAGCAGCCATGGCAGAAGAAACCCCTATTTCGGCTTGACACCCACCCATAGCAGCACTAATGGTTGCCCCTTTCTTAAAAATACTGCCTATTTCGCCGGCAACCAAGAGAAACTTTTTAATGTGTTCAAAATTAGCATCGTGATTTTCAATAACCATATAGTACATCAATACGGCGGGAATAACACCAGCACTACCATTGGTTGGTGCTGTAACCACGCGACCAAGCGATGCGTTAACTTCGTTTACGGCCAGAGCAAAACAGCTTACCCATTTTAAAATAGATCTAAATTTAACTTCGGTTTGCCTAATAACTTGTAGCCATTCTTCGGGAGATTGGTATGCTAATGCGCCTTTTAGTTTTTGGTGCATGTCAAAAGCACGGCGTCTTACATGCAATCCGCCGGGCAATTCGCCTTCGGTATGGCAACCAATATACATGCATTCTAGCATGGTGTCCCAGATACGTTTTAGCTCGGCATCGATGGTTTCTATGTCGCGTATGGATTTTTCGTTTTCAAGAACAACACCAGAAACAGGCAGCTGTAAGTCTTTGCAATACTTTAGCAGGTCAACCCCTTTTTCGGTAGGATAAGGAAACGTACAATAAAAAATAATTTTATTGGCCTTGGCATTTTTGCGTTCTTCTTTAACTACAAATCCGCCGCCAATGGAGTAGAAGGTAGACTTGTAATTTTTGCCGTTAAGGGTTGCTGTAAATGTTAAGGCATTGGCATGAAAAGGCAGGAATTTTTTATTAAACCTAATATCCGATTCAAAATCGAAAGGCAGTATCCTTTCGTTGTTAAGGTTAATTTCTTTTTGCGCTTTTACACGGGAAATAATGGTATCGATATTTTCAACTGGCATGCGTTCTGGGTCGGCGCCACTTAACCCTAAAACCGTAGCAAGATCTGTAGCATGGCCTTTACCAGTTAAGGAAAGGGAACCGTAAAGATCGACCGAAACTTTTTCAACTTTCGAAAATCTGTTTTTTTCTTTAAGTTCGGCAATCCATCTTTCTGCAGCCCGCCATGGACCAAGGGTGTGCGAGCTAGAAGGCCCAACGCCTATTTTTAACATATCGAAAACCGAAATAGATTCCATATTAATGCATTAAATGATTGTAAACAAAGATACGGTTTGTCTTAAACTAAGACTAATTTAGGCATGTTAAAAAGCACCCGAGCTTAAAAATTTAAAAGCCGCCTATTTAAGGTTAAAATGGTCTATTTGGTAAGCTTCGGTAACGGCATCCAAACTGTTTACATCCACATTGTCTACATTGTCGGCAGGTACAACAACAACCCTAAACACTTGGTTTTGGGTCCATAAAGGGTCTAGTGTGCTAAAATCTGTACTGCCTTCTAGAAAAAAGCGCACATCGTTTTGGGTAAAATCGAAATTGTAAATTAGGGAGGAGTTGTCGTTAAACTCAATAAATTGAGGTAGTGGGCGCCAAATATCTTGACCGTTCGCGGTATCCCAAAGGATGTAAACCAAGGTTACATCAGAGGGGTAAACATCAAAGCCATAAGGCTCGACAAACTCATAATTGTTGGAGGCATTAAAATCGATTACAATTTCAAACGCACTAGAAACAATTAGGCCACCGTCATACCCTGGAGGCCCTTGTGGGCCTTGCGGACCTTCACAAGAAAATAATATAAAAGCAGAAACAACAAGCAAGACAATCTTTTTCATGATAAAACACTTTAGGGTTTTGTTAAATGTACAAATACCTTTTTAGATATGAAGGTCCCTTTAAAAAATTAACAATATGACATCGTGTCACATTTTTTGTCATGGCATAAAGATTGACAAACACTAAGTGAGTTTAAAATGAATATAAATGTTCTTGCTATTAAGAACGAAACAAAAATACAGAAACAAAAAGTTATGAGTAAAATTATTGGAATTGATTTAGGTACAACCAACTCGTGCGTTTCAGTAATGGAAGGTAACGAACCCGTTGTAATCCCTAATGCAGAAGGTAAGCGTACCACACCATCTGTAATCGCTTTTGTTGAGGGTGGCGAAATTAAAGTTGGCGACCCGGCAAAACGACAAGCAGTAACCAACCCACATAAAACCGTGTATTCGATTAAGCGTTTTATGGGAAACAAATATTCTGAATCTGAAAAAGAAGCAGGACGCGTACCATACAAAGTGGTAAAAGGCGATAACGATACCCCAAGGGTAGATATTGATGGCCGTTTATACACACCACAAGAGCTTTCGGCCATGATTCTTCAAAAAATGAAGAAAACTGCCGAGGACTATTTAGGTCAAGATGTAACAGGAGCCGTAATTACCGTGCCTGCGTATTTTAACGATTCGCAGCGTCAAGCTACTAAAGAAGCCGGGGAAATTGCAGGTTTAAAAGTAGAGCGTATTATTAACGAGCCTACGGCTGCAGCTTTGGCTTATGGTTTAGATAAAAAAGATTCGGACCAAAAAATCGTAGTATTCGACTTTGGTGGTGGTACACACGATGTGTCTATCCTAGAACTAGGAGATGGCGTATTTGAAGTATTATCTACCGATGGTGATACACACTTAGGAGGTGACGATGTCGATGAAAAAATCATCAACTGGTTGGCAGAAGAGTTTAAATCTGAAGAGGATATGGACTTGCGTAAAGACGCCATGGCCCTACAACGTTTAAAGGAAGCTGCCGAAAAAGCAAAGATTGAATTATCGTCTTCTTCACAAACCGAAATTAACCTACCTTACATTACAGCAACGGCAAGTGGCCCAAAACACTTGGTACGCACGCTAACACGTTCTAAATTCGAACAGTTAATCGACGATTTAGTAAAACGTACTATCGAGCCATGCCAATCGGCACTTAAAGCTGCGGGATTATCAACAAGCGATATCGATGAGATTATCTTAGTAGGTGGGTCAACACGTATTCCAGCGGTACAAGAAGCCGTAGAAAAATTCTTTGGTAAAAAACCTAGCAAGGGTGTAAACCCAGACGAGGTAGTTGCTGTTGGCGCCGGAATTCAAGGAGGGGTATTAACAGGAGATGTTAAGGATGTCCTTTTATTAGACGTTACACCACTATCTCTTGGTATAGAAACCATGGGTAATGTAATGACCAAGTTAATCGAGGCTAATACCACCATTCCAACCAAAAAATCGCAAGTATTCTCAACTGCTGCCGACAATCAGCCTTCAGTAGAAATACATGTATTGCAAGGAGAGCGTCCTATGGCCGCCGATAACAAAACCATTGGTCGTTTCCACCTAGATGGTATTCCACCAGCAAAACGAGGAACACCTCAAATTGAAGTAACCTTCGATATTGATGCCAACGGTATTATAAAAGTATCTGCCGAGGATAAAGCAACCGGTAAGAAACAAGATATTAGAATTGAAGCGTCTTCTGGATTAACCGAAGAGGAAATCCAAAAGATGAAACAAGAAGCAGAAGCCAATGCCGAAGCCGATGCTAAAGCAAAAGAAACTGCCGATAAGTTAAATCAAGCCGATGCCATGATTTTCCAAACCGAAAGTCAGCTGAAAGAATTTGGTGATAAACTATCTGATGATAAGAAAAAACCAATCGAGGCCGCCTTGGAAGACCTTAAAAAGGCTTACGAGACTAAAGACATTGCCGTTATCGATCCCGCTTTAGAGAAAATTAACGAAGCCTGGAAAGTCGCTAGCGAGGAGATGTACAAAGCACAAGCCGAAGCCCAACAAGGCGGAGCAGGAGCAGAGCAACCACAGGGCGATGCAGGAGCATCAAACGAAGGTAGCGACGTAGAAGACGTAGACTTCGAAGAAGTTAAGTAGCCTGTGCTGAGTGAAGTCCGAAGTATGGACTTCGAATTTAAAAAGCAGTGAAATAATAAACGTGTTATGTCGAGAGTAATCGAGTAATAGCACAAACTTAAAAAACGCAATCATTAATTTTGATTGCGTTTTTTTATGTAAATCATACTAGCTAAGGTACAAGAGCAATAGGTCGCTCCTTTGGCGTGCCTAAATGCCTAGGGCTGTAATTCACTAGTAATTAAAAAGTTATTTTCGTTTTTAGAGATTAAATAAAAAAAAAAAACATATATTTGTTTCACCTTCGCTAAATATAATAGCATAATTAATGATTAATAGCAGTGTTTAACTCTTTTTAAAAATAAGAGTTAGGTTTTTGCTCAAACTACTTTTGTTCTTAGCGTTAGCTAATGTTTATGGTTATTGTTTAATCTAAAACTATTTAACCATGAATGCTAACAACATTAAAATGCTTTTTAGGGAGGTTCCCTGGAAAAAACTTATTACTTTATTTGTTCTAGTCTGTTGCTTATGTTTTGAAAATACACTTCAGGCACAGGCTATTGACACAGGTACATCTGTCCATGCCGATTTTGGTATAGACGGTGATGTATACGATGATCAATTATCTTATTGGCCTTTTGATGCGGCCGCTTATATCGACCAAGCATTGGGCATAGACGACTGGCTAGACAGCGCTCCAGATGGCAACACAGCCACGGGAGCCGGAGTTATTGATATATTCTCCCCTGAAGCTTTGTCAGAAATAGCTGGAATTAGTGCTGGGCAAAATGCCTTTGCCGAGTTAAGGCAGTCTGCGCCCATATACTCAACGCCAGAAGGCGATAACAGGATATGGATAGATGCAGCGTTTTATAGAGACCAGTATGTGGCTGGTGGCAATCAGGACGCTACGGTGTTTGATCAATCTATAAACAAAAACTTCGATGATCCTAGAGCCTGGGGCCTTAAAGTAGGTGATGTGCCAGCAAAAACAGATATTATCGACGTTTACGCCCACCTAAGAAGAGACTTTCCCATTACGTTTCAATGGGCCTATATCGCTGCATCAACAGCTGATGCCGACGGTAGTAACCACTTAGATTTTGAATACTTCAGAAAGCGAATTCAACTAGACGGATTTAACATTGTTTATGAAAACCCCACAGAAGAAGGTCTGGATTGTGGGCATACAACCTATAAGTTTGGCGCCACAGGTAATGTTGAAGAACACGGCGATATCCTATTGTCTGTAGATTATACACAAGGGGGTAGAGAAGCCGAAATTACATTATTGGTATGGATTGATAAGAACGATTTTCCAACCGATGCAGATTTCGATAATTTTAATACATTAGGCGACAGACCTTTTGATTTTTATGATGCTGGTAACGGCTATGTTTTTGCTGCCTGTACTAATTCTGTTGAAGGCGATGAGTCCAACTTTGGTTATGCAAGAATTGCACTTCGTGAAGGAATTTCCGATGAAGCCATTTTCTCAGAGTTAAACAATACCGGCCCTACAGCAGCGCCTTATTGGGGAACTATTGATTCTGGAGGGGATCAAATATCTGAATATCCAACAGATACGTTTGTAGAATTTGCTATTAACTCAACCCTTTTAGGGTTTGATACCAATTCTGAAGACGGTTCCTGTGAAAGACCATTCGGAAGTGTTTTGGTAAAATCAAGATCTTCAGCTTCATTTACTTCATCACTTAAAGATATGGCAGGACCATTTAATTTAGGAGATCAGCCAGAGGTTGTGGTAGAAATTGATGATGCCGAATATGAATGTTTTGAAACCTCTGCAACCTTAACAGTTTCAACAGTACCTCCATCAGACCCACCAGGAGTATCCTATACCTACCAATGGTATGTTTGGAATGCAGGTACAGAGTCTTGGGATATTATTGAAGGGGCTGTTAATAGCACCTACGATGCAACAGTGGGTACCTATATGGTTGAGGCCACTATTATAAGAAATGGCATTGGCGGCTGTACATCAGCAAGCAACTCGGCTACAGTAACCCAAGGTACGCAGGCAGAAACCTTAGTGCCTTCATGTCCAGATAATGTAAGTGTTGACTGTCAAGATGACATCGCAGCAGATTTTGCGTCATGGATGGATGGTGCAGGTTTTTCTTATGAAGGAGGCGGTGGTGTTGTAACCGAAGCGTTTGCATATTATTTAGATGATGAAGAAGTTACATTAGAAAATTTTGTTGCCCCTAACTTCTGTGATGGCGGTGTTGCTAAAATTAGATATACCGTTTCAGATGAATGTGAACAAGAAGAATTCTGTGAAACAACATTTACAGTGGCAGTCGATGAGACCGATCCAACGATAGCCGATATAGACGACTATATGTTACCGGGTTGTAACACAGCGTGGCCAGATGATTTAACCACGAGCTGGAGTGACAACTGTTCCGATGGTGGATCAATTGATTCTGATGGCGGTGTTGCCGATGGTTCAGATGGATGTATCCAGTACCGCTTATATACGTTCAGCGTAACGGATGATTGTGGCAACAGTGCTACCGAGACCGTGCGTGTATCTAGAATGTACGATGAGACCGATCCAACGATAGCCGATATAGACGACTATATGTTACCAGGTTGTAACACAGCGTGGCCAGATGATTTAACCACGAGCTGGAGCGACAACTGTTCCGATGGTGGTTCAATCGATTCTGATGGCGGTGTTGCCGATGGTTCAGATGGATGTATCCAGTACCGCTTGTATACGTTTAGCGTAACGGATGATCGTGGCAACAGTGCTACCGAGACCGTGCGTGTATCTAGAATGTACGATGAGACCGATCCAACGATAGCCGATATAGACGACTATATGTTACCGGGTTGTAACACAGCGTGGCCAGATGATTTAACCACGAGCTGGAGCGACAACTGTTCCGATGGTGGTTCAATCGATTCTGATGGCGGTGTTGCCGATGGTTCAGATGGATGTATCCAGTACCGCTTGTATACGTTTAGCGTAACGGATGATTGTGGCAACAGTGCTACCGAGACCGTGCGTGTATCTAGAATGTACGATGAGACCGATCCAACGATAGCCGATATAGACGACTATATGTTACCGGGTTGTAACACAGCGTGGCCAGATGATTTAACCACGAGCTGGAGCGACAACTGTTCCGATGGTGGTTCAATCGATTCTGATGGCGGTGTTGCCGATGGTTCAGATGGATGTATCCAGTACCGCTTGTATACGTTTAGCGTAACGGATGATTGTGGCAACAGTGCTACCGAGACCGTGCGTGTATCTAGAATGTACGATGAGACCGATCCAACGATAGCCGATATAGCCGATTATATGTTACCGGGTTGTAACACAGCGTGGCCAGATGATTTAACCACGAGCTGGAGTGACAACTGTTCCGATGGTGGTTCAATCGATTCTGATGGCGGTGTTGCCGATGGTTCAGATGGATGTATCCAGTACCGCTTGTATACGTTTAGCGTAACGGATGATTGTGGCAACAGTGCTACCGAGACCGTGCGTGTATCTAGAATGTACGATGAGACCGATCCAACGATAGCCGATATAGACGACTATATGTTACCGGGTTGTAACACAGCGTGGCCAGATGATTTAACCACGAGCTGGAGCGACAACTGTTCCGATGGTGGTTCAATCGATTCTGATGGCGGTGTTGCCGATGGTTCAGATGGTTGTATCCAGTACAGATTGTATACGTTTAGCGTAACGGATGATTGTGGCAACAGTGCTACCGAGACCGTGCGTGTATCTAGAATGTACGATGAGACCGATCCAACGATAGCCGATATAGACGATTATATGTTACCGGGTTGTAACACAGCGTGGCCAGATGATTTAACCACGAGCTGGAGTGACAACTGTTCCGATGGTGGTTCAATCGATTCTGATGGCGGTGTTGCCGATGGTTCAGATGG
>NZ_JPFK01000008.1 GCF_000733475.1 Mangrovimonas yunxiaonensis
AGCGTAACGGATGATTGTGGCAACAGTGCTACCGAGACCGTGCGTGTATCTAGAATGTACGATGAGACCGATCCAACGATAGCCGATATAGACGACTATATGTTACCGGGTTGTAACACAGCGTGGCCAGATGATTTAACCACGAGCTGGAGTGACAACTGTTCCGATGGTGGTTCAATCGATTCTGATGGCGGTGTTGCCGATGGTTCAGATGGATGTATCCAGTACAGATTGTATACGTTCAGCGTAACGGATGATTGTGGCAACAGTGCTACCGAGACCGTGCGTGTATCTAGAATGTACGATGAGACCGATCCAACGATAGCCGATATAGACGACTATATGTTACCGGGTTGTAACACAGCGTGGCCAGATGATTTAACCACGAGCTGGAGTGACAACTGTTCCGATGGTGGTTCAATTGATTCTGATGGCGGTGTTGCCGATGGTTCAGATGGTTGTATCCAGTACCGCTTATATACGTTCAGCGTAACGGATGATTGTGGCAACAGTGCTACCGAGACCGTGCGTGTATCTAGAATGTACGATGAGACCGATCCTGTGATTACATGTCCAGAAGTGCCAAATGTGTGTAATGGCGAATTCCCTTCATTAACAGCAACTTGGTCAGACAATTGTTCTGCAGGAGGCACCTTAACCCTTGATGCGCCAAGTCGCATTGAAATGGGAGAAGATGGTTGTAGTGAAATTGGATACTACGATTTTGAAGTAACAGATGATTGTGGTAATACGGCAACTGAAACCTGTATTGTTGTTAGGGAGATTGATACCATTGATAACTGTGAAACAGCTTTTGCTAGAGCTGATGAAGGTGCTCAATGTTTTATTCCTGACTTTAGCAGATGGGGTTGGACAAATTATCTTCCATGTAAAGGGAAGTACACTATGGATCTGTGGGCCGGAGCAGCACATTGTAATGTAGATAACGGTGCCTTGGTAGGTACGGTTACGGTAAATTACTCTAATGAATCGGTTGTAGTGACGTATAACATAAATCAAGGTTATGTTATGAGCGAGGCTCACGTATATGTAGGTTGTGATCCTTATCCAATTCATAGAAATGGTAAGCCAACAGTTGCACCAGGACAGTTTCCATTTAATGCTTCGTACAGTGGTAACGTACAAAGTTACACTGTAGAGATTGATAATCTAGATGCAGATAACCATGGCGGTATTTATGTTATAGCACATGCTGTAGCTTGCGAAATAGCGTGTATGTGTAGCCCATCTGAAGATGATATGTGTTCTGATGACAATGGATATTCTACAACATATTCTGGAGAGTTCTATTGTGAGCCTGATTTAGATGGAGATCTGGTAGAAACTGCATGTGATGTTTGTCCAGAAGGTAATAACAATGATGATGCCGATGGTGATGGCACACCTGATGTGTGTGACGATACACCAGATGGCGGTGCCGGTCTAGTAGGCTTTACAGCTTATCCTGTACCATTTGAGTATGAAGTGAACATTGCTTATTACTTCGACTATAGTACAGATGTGACTATAGAGATATTCGATACAAAAGGTGCGTTAATCCGAAAAATTGTAAATCGTAGCTACATGCCTGGAACTAAAGGATTGGAGACGATAGACATGTCTAGAACAGATAATCAATTGTTCTTTGTAAGATTGAGCACAAATAAAGGCTCGTTGGTTAAGAAGATAATATCTTCTAAAACACAGCCGTAATATTTAATAACATTTTTAACTAAAAATAAAAGCCCAGCATTTGCTGGGCTTTTAATATTGGAGTGGTTAGTCTATCGTTTAATTTTTAATAAACTTAAAGGTATAGTTATAATCTTTCATGGTTAGCATGTACACCCCATTTTTTAAGTTAGATACATCTAACTTACCGTGGGTTGTAGTAATTTCTTTTGTAATGACTTGTTGCCCTAACACATTATAAACATTTACTGTAATAGGAGTAGTACTTGCAGTTTTTATGTTTAAAACGTCTTTGGTGGGATTAGGGAATATTGAAAAATCAGTTATGTTATGTGTTTCGTTTGATAGTGTTGAGCTATACGTATTATTTTCAAACCAATTTAAGTGATTTTCGCTAGAAGATATGGTAGCCATATCGAGATCACCATCGTTATCAAAGTCACTTAAAGTAAAGCTAAAAACATCATTCTGCGAATTGTCTATAACAATTTCGCTATTTGGATTGGAGTTTTCAAACCAAGTAACGGCATCTGTAGTATTGCTTCCAGAGTAACCAAAAGCAATATCATTTATCGAATTGTCATCTAAATCTGAAACTCTTGCAATTGCGGTGTATGATGAACTATTAGAGTTTGAATAGATGGTTTCGCTAAAGGTGCCATTACTTTGTTTATCGTAAACAGCAGCATTAGAATAAGCATCAACTTTTACAATTTCTAAATCGCCATTGTTATCTATATCACCAAAAGAAACATCTGTTAGGAAGTAATTTCCAGAGGATACATTATTGGTTTCCGATGTAAAGGTTGGGGTGTTTGTTTGCGCTAAATTATTGTTAAACAGTTTAACACTAGGTATTTGTCGGTAACCAATAACAATGTCTAAATCGCCGTCTTGATCATAATCACCAAGATCTAAACATGCTGGGGCCGAGTTGCTAATGTTGCTAATAATGTTTGCAGCACCAAAAAAACCAGAGCCATTGTTTGCATACCAAACAGCTTGATGGTTGTCTTGAACGGCAACGGCTAGATCAATATAACCATCGCCATTAATATCTCCAGCTTTTACTGATCCTGCTCTTGCTAGGCCATTGGCAATGATTTGTTCTGAACCAAAATTTCCATTACCTAAATTTTCAAACCATACTAGTTTATTCATGGTTTCAGAGCTAGCAACAATATCCTTGTCGTTGTCGCCATCTAAATCGGCTAAAACCAAGCCAGATATCATAGATAGGTTTGCGGTAATTAAAGGTTGTGCCGAAAACGTGCCATTACCGTTATTCTTGTACCACTCAATAGTATTGCCAATAGAAGTTCCTATAACAATATCAGGATACGAATCGTTGTCCATGTTTCCAGATTCAATTAATTTTGGAAAGGTTCCCGTATTTGTGGAAATGTTTTGTTTTGCTCCAAAGGGGCTTTGGCTAAAACCCACAAATACAGTTAATAAGTAGGCTAATGATAGTAGTATTTTTTTCATAACTAATTAAATTGTGTTGGGGTCAAACATAGATAAAAATGGTAATTACATCGAAAAAAAGTGTATTTAACCGATAAAATACATTGAAATGTAGTGCAAGACTTACTCCATAAAAAGTGTTTTCTTACAAAACGAATAATTTGATTATCAAAATGTTAATGGTAAAACCGATGCAGTTTTAAGTTAAATTAAGTAACATATTATGGCATTTTTTAGCAAAATGAGTTTTTTGTTTTAGGCTTTAGGGCATTAAAATCGTTAAAAAAGCAATATTTTTACCTTCCTAAACCCTTCACATGGATTTTTCACAAAAAATACAGCCCACCCATATTCCAAAACGATTAGCGGTAAAATTAACGGTTCAAGGCGAGCAATCGGTTGTTAAAGGGCATCCGTGGGTGTTTTCTAATAGTATTGTTAAAGTTGCAGATGAATCTAAAACCGGAGATCTAGCCATTATTTTTAGTAAAAACAAGAATAAATTAATTGGTTTGGGGCTATACGATCCATTTTCACCCATAAGAATTAAGGTGCTCACCAATACGCCCAATACCATTAACGAAGATTTTTTTAAGCAACAAATAGATTTAGCATTTCAAAAGCGAGCACCGTTGTTAGCAACCCAAACCAATAGTTACCGGTTAATTTTTGGAGAGAACGATGGGTTTCCTGGGTTTATTGCTGATGTATACAGCACAGTTTTGGTGGTGAAATTGTATTCGGAGATTTGGCAGCCTTATTTAACCCAAATACTACCATATTTAAGGCGTGTATCGAATGCCAAAACGGTTGTTATTCGGTTAAGTAGGCAGTTACAGAATTCTAAAACTATTCAATTAAAAGATGGTGATGTGGTATTTGGTGTATTGGAAGATGAAAATGTTGAATTTGAAGAGCATGCTGTAACGTTTTCTGCCAATGTTATTAAGGGCCATAAAACAGGGTACTTCTTAGATCATCGTGCTAACAGAAAGCAAGTAGGTGAGTGGAGCACAGGAAAAGATGTTTTAGATGTGTTTTCGTATGCTGGCGGGTTTTCGGTGCATGCTTTGTATAATGGCGCTAATAGCGTTACTAGTCTGGATATTAGTAAACAGGCTTTAGAAATTGCCCTTAAAAATGGCAAGTTAAACCCTTACACGGGTATTCATAAAACCATAGCCGGCGATGCTTTTGAAGAAATGCAAAAACTCATTGCCCATAACAAACGTTTTGATGTGGTGGTTATCGATCCGCCAAGTTTTGCTAAACAAGCTTCAGAAATTCCTTTGGCCAAAAAAAAGTATGCCCAATTAGCCGAACTAGGCGAGCAGTTAACCGCCAAAAATGGCCTTCTCGTTTTGGCTTCCTGCTCTTCTAGAGTTGCTGCCCAAGCGTTTTTCGATATAAATAAACGGGTTTTAAAAAACGCTAACAGACCCTTCGACATTATTTTAAAAACCGGTCATGATCTAGATCATGTTGTAAGTTTTACAGAAGGCCATTATTTAAAGTGTGGTTATTATCGGTTTAAGGCCTAGTATAACGTAAAAGCTAGTTTTTATGTTAAAACAGATGAAATTAATGTTATGCGTGCATACTAATTAAGTATATTTGTAGAACAAGCAATTTTATATGGTACAAACAGAACTTACCAAAATGTTAGGGATTAAACACCCCATAATTATGGCACCAATGTTTTTGGTCTCAAACACCGAAATGGTTAAACAAGCCATGCAAAATGGTATTGCAGGCTGTATTCCGGCATTAAACTACCGAACGTTAGATGAGTTGCGCACGGCAATAAAAGCATTAAAAGCGGCAAAACCAGAGGGCGGTTCGTTTGGCTTTAATTTAATAGTGAATAAGTCTAACCCCAAAGCATCAAAGCAGTTAGAGGTACTATGCGAAGAAGGTTGCGATTTTATTATTACATCGTTAGGAAACCCAAAAGAAACTATAGATAAAGCCCATGAAGTAGGCATAAAGGTGTTTTGCGACGTGACCGATTTAAAGTTTGCCAAAAAAGTGGAGCACTTAGGAGCCGATGCCGTTATTGCCGTTAATAGCAAAGCAGGGGGGCATAGAGGCAACCTCTCGCCAAAAGATTTAATTGCGTTACTAAAGGCCAATTGTAACATACCTATTATCTCGGCAGGAGGTGTAGGTAATAAAAACGAACTGGACGCGATGTTGGCTTACGGTGCCGTTGGAGTTTCTGTTGGGAGTCCGTTTATCGCATCAATAGAAGCCAGCGTTACAGACGAATATAAGCAAGCTTGTGTAGATTACGGCGCAGAAGATATTGTTGTTACCGAGCGTATTTCGGGGACGCCTTGTACCGTAATTAACACACCTTACCAACAAAAAATAGGGACTAAATCGCCGTGGATAGAACGTGTGTTGAATAAAAACAAAAGTTTAAAAAAATGGGTGAAAATGTTTCGGTTTTATATAGGCATGAAGGCCACCGAAAAGGCAGCTAAAAAGGCAACCTACAAAACGGTTTGGGTAGCGGGCCCAAGTATAGAACACACTAAGGATGTATTGCCAGTTAAAGAGATTGTAAAAAAACTCACGTCCTAAGTTTTAAAAAATGTTGATAAAGCGGTTAATAAAACCATATTTCATATTGTAAAACAGTTTGCTTTATACTATCTTTGCGATGTTATAAAAAATAAGCCATGTTTGAATTTGACCAATATTTAGGATTTTTAGCATTTTTAACCATTTTAACCATAGGGTTTTGGTTGATGATTTTTTTATTAACTTTCGTAGTACCTTACTGGATTTTTGGTTCAGCTATGGAGCGTTTAAAAGAAATTCGCGAAGAGAAAAAAGCTAAAAGAGCTCAAAAATAAATATTGTTTTTATAAAAAAATTAAAGGAAGCCATTGGCTTCCTTTTTTATTGTCTAGAAGTTAGAGGGACTAGCCCTCAAACTCCATATCCATGCCATTGCCATTTTCTCCTCGGCGTTGGCGTTGCTTTTGTTGATTGAATCTGTAGGTAAACGATAGGTTAAAACTACGTTCTCTCCATTGGAATTCGCTATAGCTATTAAACGTGTCTGTAAACGTGTCTGATTGACGTTTTCTGGTATTGAACAAATCGTTAACATTAAAGGCAATTGAAGCCCTTTCTGAAAATAAATCCTTACTAAAAGCTAAACTGGTCGAGAACATGCCTTTAGACTTGTTTTGAGCATCTTCTCTTGGTCCCATATAAAACAAACGGGTTTGCCAATCGATATTTCCAGGTAAGGTGTATTTGTTGTTTAACCTTACAAACCAACTTAGGTTTTCGTTGTCGTAAATAACATTGTTGTACGAGCCTTCGGTTTTAGAGTGGAAAAAGTTAAAGTTACCATTCATGTTCCACTTTTTAGTAGGTCTATACGTTAATGTAAACTCCAAGCCAAAGCGATCTTGCGAGGCTAGGTTAATTGGCCCACGTCTTACAACGGGAATGGGGTCCGGGTATTGGGACAGTAAGTTGTTAAAGTTAGGGTCGTTTTCGTTTACGGTAGCATTTATTTCTTCAAAATAGTAATTGTCTGTCTCTTGCGAAACAAAGTTGAAAATATCTGTTGCATGTTGAAAGTATACCGATGTGTTTAATGTAAGTTTACCAAACTTGTTTAAATACCCTAAATCGAAAATATTGGAGTAGGTAGGATCTAAATCTGGATCTCCATGAAACACACTTGTAGCACTACTTCTAGAAGGGAAAGGGTTAATAAACCTTGATCGTGGTCTTCTTATACGTCTGTTATAGCCTAAAGTAAAGCTTTGACCTTCCGAAACTTCATAGCCCAAATTAACGGTAGGGAAGAGTCCAGTATAATTTTTCTTGCCAAAATCGCCGCTTGTTTCTTGATCGATGGTAATACGTGTGTTTTCCATACGCAATCCTAAAAGGTAGGAGAACTTATTCTTTATTTTACTACCAAATTGGGCATAAACAGCGTTTATATGTTCTTTATAAATTAAATTGTTGCTAACCCCAGTATTTAGCTCAAAGCTACCATTTCTGTACTCTTCAAGTGCATAGTCGGTTTCCATGGTATTAAAGTTTCCTCTATAACCTAGCTCGAACTGGCTAGCTTCTCCTAAGGGGTGCACATAGTCTGTTTGAAGCAAGATTTGGTCTTGGTCTTCTAGAATAACCACCCTTTCAGAGTCTAAATTTCTTTGCTTTATTAACGCAAATTCGTTTTCGGTGCTGTTTTCGTATTGAAAATCTGCGGTTAATTTATGTTGGCTATTATCGTTAAACTGCTTATCAAAATTAAGGGCGTATTGTATGTTGGTATCTTCTTCTTCTTCAAACTCTAATCTGGTGTACTGGTCGTAAGCGGTTTCACTTATTTCCTTAATAGTATTTGTAGTTAAATCGTCGTCATTACTATCTCTATAAACCACAGATCCTGTAAGGGAAGCCGATTCTGTTACGTACCACTCAATACCAAAATTGGTTGTAAAGCTGTTTCTTTCTCTATCGAAATCCCGATCCTCAATTTGGAATAAGCTTGGTTGCCCATCTCTAAAATACTCGGTTTCGGTAAAGGAGTTTCCTGGCGCTTCCCGGTGGTTGTAACTGGTTGTGTTAAAGAAGTTAAAATTGCCTGTTCTGTAGTTAATATTACCAGAAACTCCAGCATTTTTTGGGTATCCAACGTTTGTGGTTATGGCTCCGTTAAGGCCTTGCAGTTTGCTTCGTCTTAGAATTATATTTAAAATACCGGCCGTTCCTTCGGCATCATAACGGGCAGAGGGCGAGGTAATAACTTCAACACGCTCTATAGATTCGGCTGGGAGCTGGCGCAGGGCATCTGTAGAGTTAAGCCCAACCAAGCCCGAAGGTTTGCCGTTAATAAGAATACGCACGTTGTCTTGGCCGCGCAGGGCGACATTGCCTTCAACATCTACAGAAACAGAAGGCACGTTATCCAGAACATCGCTTACGGTACCACCTCTTACCGTAAGGTCTTTCCCTACGTTGTATATTTTTTTGTCTAATTTCACTTCAACCGTAGTTCTTTCGGCAATAATTTCAACTTCATCTAGGGCTTCTGTACTAGCGGTAAGCGAAATGGTTCCTAAATTGGTATTTTTAGAGAGGTCTTGGTTCTCAAAAGTTTTTTTGTTAAATGAAATAAACTCTACCGATACATCGTAGATACCGCTTTTTACGGGAATACTAAAATTACCATCCATATCGGTAATCCCACCGGTTACGATGCGGTTTTCTGCTTTGCTAAAAAATGCTACGGTGGCATACTCTAAAGGCTGATTGGTGTTTTTTTCAATAATCTTTCCAGTTACTGTAACGTCCTTATTGTTTTGGGCTTGCATGCCTATTAAGGAAACAAAGACAGTAGCAATGGTAAAAAAGAGTTTATTCATGAGTTTTGGTTTCTATTTAAGACAACAAAACTATGCTAAGGTTTAGTAGGTATTGGTTAAATGTTTGTTAAATAAAAAAGCCCTGAGAACAGGGCTTTTTAAGGGGTTTACAAAATAGTTTTAATAGTTTCTGGCGGTCTTCCTATTACCGCTTTTTTGCCATTTATCACTATGGGGCGTTCAATTAGTTTTGGGTGTGAGACCATAGCTTGAATAATGGCTTCGTTAGACAGGTCTTTTCCTTTGAACTCTGTTTTCCAAATTGCTTCATTTTTTCTCACCAAATCTATTGGGGCAATACCCAGTGTATTAATTAAGGCCTCTAGTTCTGCCTTAGAAGGGGTGTTGTCTAGGTATTTTATAATTTCGAAATCTTTACCCGAATCTTCTAAGATGCCTAAGCCTTCTCTAGATTTGCTGCATCGTGGGTTGTGATATATTTTTATCATAACGTGTGTTTTAAAGGTTATAATGTTTCATTTTCTTCGGTCTGTTGACCCATCATCATAAGGTAGGCTTTTAAGAATTCTTGTAAGTGACCATCCATTACGGCATCTACATTTCCGGTTTCTTGGCCGGTTCTAACATCTTTTACCAGTTTATAGGGGTGCATAACATAATTTCTTATTTGGCTGCCCCATTCAATTTTCATTTTTTCGGCTTCGATATCTTCACGTTGTTCCATGCGTTTTTGGAGCTCGATTTCATAAAGCTGCGATTTAAGCATTTGCATGGCTCTAGCGCGGTTGTCGTGTTGCGACCGCGTTTCTGAACAGGAAATTTGAATGCCCGTAGGTTTGTGTGTTAGCTGAACCTTGGTTTCAACTTTATTTACGTTTTGCCCTCCAGCGCCACTAGAGCGTGCTGTGGTAATTTCGATATCGGCTGGGTTAATATCAATTTCTATACTGTCGTCTACCAGCGGATACACATAAACCGATGCAAAACTGGTATGGCGTTTGGCATTGCTGTCGAAGGGGGAGATGCGTACCAAACGGTGCACGCCATTTTCGCCTTTAAGCCAGCCAAAAGCGAAATCGCCCTCAATTTCGAGGGTAACGGTTTTTATGCCAGCAACATCGCCTTCCTGGAGGTTAAGTTCTTTAACCTTAAAGCCACTTTTTTCGGCATACATAAGGTACATGCGCATAAGCATACTGGCCCAATCGCAACTTTCTGTTCCTCCGGCACCGGCGGTTATTTGAAGTACAGCACTTAAGTCGTCGCCTTCGTCTGAAAGCATGTTTTTAAATTCTAAATCCTCAATTAAAGTAAGGGCCGAGCTGAACCTGGATTGCACATCCTCGGCGGTGGCTTCGTCTTCTTTGTAAAACTCGTAAATCACTTCTAAATCTTCTACAAGTGTTTTAGAAGCATTATAATCCTCGACCCATTTTTTCTTGGTTCGTAAGGATTTCATGATTTTTTCGGCAGCTTGCGAGTCGTTCCAGAAATTGGGATCGAAGGTTTGCTCTTCTTCGTTTTGAATTTCAATAAGTTTTCTATCTATGTCAAAGATAGTGCCTTAGTTTGTCAAGGCGGGTATTAAGATCTTTAATTTGATCTGAAGTAATCATAGGGTCTTCATTTTTCACAAAAATAACATTTAAAGTATGGGGAAAAAATAAAATCTTCCTATTAATTTAGTACTCAAAAACAAACCGATGATAGATTTACGAAGCGATACCGTTACTAAGCCAACACCAGAGATGTTGAATGTTATGATGCGAGCCAATGTTGGCGACGATGTTTATAAGGAAGATGAGACTGTTAATGCCTTGGAAGCTAGGGTAGCTAAGATGTTTGGTAAACCTAAGGCCTTGTTTTTTCCTACGGGAACTATGGCCAATCAAGTTGCTATAAAATTACACACAAACCCGGGAGAGCAGGTTATTTGCGATAAATATGCCCACATATATAATTTTGAAGGTGGTGGTATGTCGTTTAACAGTGGGGTGTCTGCTAAATTGTTAGATGGTAACCGCGGCATGTTTACGGCCAAACAGGTGGAAGACGCCATAAACCCACCAGATTTTTATCACAGTCCGTTAACCACGCTAGTGGCACTAGAGAACACCACAAACAAAGGCGGTGGTGCGTGTTGGGATTTGGAAGCAGTCAAAGCTATAAAGGCTGTTTGCGCTGCAAATCAGCTGGGGTTTCATTTAGATGGGGCGAGGCTATGGAATGCTTTAGTGGCAAAACAAGAAGATGCTAAAGTTTACGGGGCTATGTTCAATACCATTTCGGTGTGTTTAAGTAAGGGGTTAGGTTGCCCAATAGGTTCTGTATTAATAGGGGATGACGAGCTTATGCAACAGGCTATTAGAATGCGTAAGGTGTTAGGCGGTGGTATGCGGCAAGTAGGGTATTTGGCAGCTGCAGGTTTATATGCTTTAGACCATCATTTAGATAGATTAGCCGAAGACCATACAAAAGCCAAAGCGATAGGAGCGGTATTACAAACGTTAGCTGTAGTAAAAACCGTCGAGCCTATAGAGACCAACATTGTAATTTTTGAAGTAGATCCTTCACAGAACGAACGGTTTGTATCAACACTTAAAGAAAATAACATTTTAATAAGTAATATGGGGAGTGGTAAACTGCGTATGGTAACCCATTTAGATTATACCAATGCTATGCACGAAACCCTATTAAACACATTAAAAGCTATTTAAACATATCCATACCAGGAATGTTTGGCATGCCATCTTTGGCTACAGCAGCAAGTTCGGTTTCGTTTACTTTGGTTGCTTGTGCTATGGCTTTGTTTAAAGTTAGTACCAAATAATCTTCTAGCATGTCTTTGTCTTCTAGAAGTTCATCGTCTATTGCTATATTTTTAATGGTACGGTTGGCGGTTATGGTTACGTTTAACTTATTGTCGTTGCTAGACGCGTCAATAAGTACAGTATCTAAACGTTGTTTTGTCTCTTCAACTTTTTTTTGGGTTTCCTTTAATTTATTCATCATACCCATCATATCTCCAAACATAATCTTGTCTATTTTAAGTTAATCGGCTACAAAGCTATTTAAATTTTATATTTTTGCGCCTTTAAAGTTTTAAATTTCCCTTATTTGAAGATTAATAGCAACCAACCTCCAAAGGCAAAGAAAATACCTAAAGCGCTTGAAATACACGGCGATGTTAGGGTTGATGATTATTACTGGCTTAACGAGCGAGACAATCAGGACGTGCTAGATTACTTAAAAGCCGAAAACGACTATACAGAATTAAACCTAGCGCATACCAAAACTTTTCAGGAGAAGTTGTTTAATGAAATGAAGTCCAGAATTAAGGAGGACGACACTTCTGTACCTTATAAATTAAATGGCTATTGGTATATTACCCGTTTTGAAAAAGGAAAAGACTACCCCATTTACACAAGAAAAAAAGAAACCTTAGAAGCCGATGAAGAGTTACTTTTTGATTGTAACGAGATGGCTAAAGGCCTTTCGTACTTTAAGCTTGGCAGCATTTCTGTAAGCCCAGATAATACCTTGGCTGCTTTTTCTATAGACGAAGTAAGCAGGCGCCAATATGTTATTAAGGTTAAAAACTTAGTAACGGGAGAGGTGTATGAACCACAAATTAAAAACACCACCGGTAGTGTGTCTTGGGCCAATGATAATAAAACGCTATTTTATACCAAACGCGACGAGAAAACCTTGCGTGCGCACAAAATATTTAGGCACGAATTGCATACAGATGCCAGCCAAGATGTAGAAGTTTATCATGAAGAGGACGATACCTTTAACACCTTTGTGTATAAAACAAAGTCCAGAAAATATCTGGTTATTGGATCTTCAAGCACATTAACATCAGAGTATAGAATATTAAATGCCAATACCCCACAGGAAAATTTTAAGGTGTTTAACAAGCGCGAAAGAGGCGTAGAATATGCTATTGCCCATTATAACGACAGCTTTTACATTATAACCAATGGCGATGGCGCAAGTAATTTCAAACTTCAAAAAACAAGCGAAAACACCACAAGCAAAGCTTATTGGCAGGATTTAATTCCTCATAGAAAAGATGTGCTTTTAGAAGACATTGAAATATTTAAGGATTATTTGGTTTTATCAGAACGCAGCAATGGCTTAAACAAGTTGCGTATTTTAAGCTGGGATGGGGCAGAAGATTATTACATTCCTTTTGAAAGTGAAACCTATACGGCCTATACAGGCAACAACCCCGATTTTGACAGTGATGTTTTAAGGTACTCTTACAATGCCTTAACAACACCAACCTCAATAATTGATTACAACTTTAAAACCAAGACAAAAACCATAAAGAAGGAGCAAGTTGTCTTGGGTACGAATTTTAATAAGGACAACTATGCGTCCGAACGCATTTGGGCTACAGCAAGGGATGGCAAGCAAATCCCGATTTCTTTAGTCTATAAAAAAGACTTAAAATCGCCCGAAGGCAACCCGTTATTATTGTATGGGTACGGTTCATATGGCTCGACCATCGATCCGTATTTCTCCAGTATTAGATTAAGCCTTTTAGACAGAGGGTTTATTTTCGCCATTGCCCATGTGCGAGGTGGCGAATATTTAGGTAGAGATTGGTACGAGCAGGGTAAATTGCTGCAAAAGAAAAACACCTTTTCCGATTTTATTGACTGCTCCAAACATGTTATTAGCAAAGGGTATACCACCAAGGGGCATTTGTATGCCTATGGCGGATCGGCAGGAGGGCTACTTATGGGGGTAGTTATCAATGAAAATCCAGAATTGTATAATGGCGTTATTGCAGCCGTTCCTTTTGTAGATGTTGTTACCACCATGTTAGATGAATCCATTCCTTTAACAACTGGCGAGTTTGATGAGTGGGGTAACCCCAAGGAAAAAACGTATTACGAGTATATGAAATCCTATTCGCCATACGAAAATGTAACTGCTCAAAAGTACCCTAATTTACTTGTTACAACCGGATTGCACGATTCTCAAGTGCAATATTGGGAGCCTGCCAAATGGGTGGCTAAACTTAGAGAGTTAAAATCTGATACAAATTTATTATTACTGCATACCGACATGGATTCTGGTCATGGCGGTGCTTCGGGGCGTTTTGAGAGCCTAAAAGAGGTGGCTTTGGAGTATGTTTTTTTACTGGATTTGGAAGGAATTTCGGTATAGTTAAAAAAAATATGTATTTTTGCGAGGTTTTGAGCTGCTACTTGCGGCCTCTAAATAAAATTTATGGGACAAAAAAATCAAGTTTTTGATAGTGTACTAGAACTAGTAGGTAACACTCCATTAGTAAGATTAAGAAACGTAACCGCACCTTTTAAAGGGCAGTATTACGCAAAAGTAGAAGCCTTTAATCCAGGCCACTCTTCTAAAGACCGAATAGCCTTACATATTATAGAACAGGCTGAAAAACAAGGCATTTTAAAACCAGGAGATACTATTATTGAAACCACATCTGGAAATACTGGGTTTAGTATTGCCATGGTAAGTATTATTAAGGGTTATGAGTGCATTTTGGCTGTTAGCTCTAAATCTTCACCAGATAAAATTGATATGTTAAAGGCCATGGGAGCCAAGGTGTATGTGTGCCCAGCACACGTAAGCGCAGACGACCCTAGGTCTTACTACCAAGTAGCCAAGCGACTACATGAAGAAGTTAACGGCTCGGTATACATCAATCAGTACTTTAACGAATTAAATATCGATGCGCATTACGCTTCAACAGGCCCAGAAATATGGGAACAAACCGAAGGTAAAATAACGCATTTGGTAGCCTGTAGTGGTACGGGAGGAACCATTTCGGGAACCGCCAGATTTTTAAAAGAGCAAAATCCAAACGTAAAAGTAATAGGGGTTGATGCTTATGGCTCGGTAATTAAGAAATTTCACGAAACCAAAGAGTTTGATGAAAACGAAATCTATCCGTATAGAATTGAAGGACTAGGAAAAAACCTAATCCCTTCGGCAACAGATTTCGATGTTATTGATACGTTTGTTAAAGTAACCGACCAAGAAAGTGCCCATACCGCCAGAGAGATTTCACGATCAGAAGGTTTATTTGTAGGGTATACCTCTGGAGCCGCTATGCAAGCCATAAAACAACTTAATGACGAGGGTGTTTTTGGTGAAAACGATGTGGTGGTTGTGGTTTTTCCAGACCATGGATCACGCTACATGAGTAAAGTTTATAGCGATAAATGGATGGGCGAACAAGGCTTCTTTGATACCGTAAACAAAGAAGAAGCTCAAATAGTAGAGTACATTCAATAAATAAAGCATAAAAACACAAAAAGCTGACCCTAACAAGTCAGCTTTTTTTATTGTTGTTAACAATCAGGTATAAAATAATTATGTTGAGAACTTTTAAATACATAATTTTGCAAGATTGAATTGCGATTAATAGTAGAATATGAAGGATTTATTCGATAAAATTTATAGAGACAAAGGACCATTAGGAAAATGGGCTTCACAGGCAGAAGGATATTTTGTGTTTCCAAAGTTAGAAGGCCACATTTCCAATCGTATGAAGTTTCAAGGAAAAGATGTTATTACTTGGAGCATTAATGATTATTTAGGACTAGCCAATCACCCAGAGGTAAGAAAAGTAGATGCTGCTGCTGGCGAAATGTACGGCTCGGCCTATCCTATGGGCGCAAGAATGATGTCTGGACATACAGACCTCCATGAAAAACTACAAAACGAACTGGCTTCGTTTGTGAATAAAGAAGCGGCCTATTTGCTAAACTTTGGTTACCAAGGTATGGTGTCTACCATAGACGCTTTGGTTTCTAAAGACGATATTATTGTATACGATGTCGATGCGCATGCGTGTATAATTGATGGGGTTCGTTTACATATGGGAAAACGTTTTACCTATAAGCACAACGACGTAGAAAGTTTAGAGAAAAACCTAGAGCGCGCTACCAAGCTAGCAGAACAGACTGGTGGTGGGATTTTAGTAATCTCTGAAGGTGTTTTTGGTATGCGTGGCGAGCAAGGTAGACTAAAAGAGATTGTGGCGCTTAAAGAGAAATTTAAGTTCCGCTTTTTGGTTGATGATGCTCACGGTTTTGGTACTTTAGGAAAAACAGGTGCAGGCGCAGGAGAAGAGCAGGGTGTGCAAGACGGTATAGATGTTTATTTTGCCACTTTTGCAAAGTCTTTAGCCAGCACAGGAGCCTTTATTGCGGCAGACCAAGAAATTATAGACTACCTAAAATACAACCTGCGTTCACAAATGTTTGCCAAGTCGTTGCAAATGCAATTGGTGGTAGGCGCCTTAAAACGTTTGGATATGTTGCGTACCATGCCAGAGCTTAAAGACAAGCTTTGGGAGAATGTAAACGCGCTACAGAGTGGTTTAAAAGAACGTGGTTTCGATATAGGAACAACACAAAGTTGTGTGACACCAGTATATTTAAAAGGAAGCATTCCAGAGGCTATGGCCTTGGTTAAGGATTTACGTGAAAACTATGGAATTTTCTGTTCTATAGTGGTTTACCCTGTAATCCCTAAGGGGCTTATTTTATTGCGTATGATTCCAACGGCAACCCATACTTTAGACGATGTTAACGAAACGTTAGAAGCATTTTCGGCCATACGCGACCGTCTTGAGAACGGTACTTACAAGCGCTTATCTGCCGCTGTAGCAGCAGCTATGGATAAGTAGATAACGATATAAAGCAATACAAGAAAGCCCGATGGAAACATCGGGCTTTTTTATGCTTTTTTAGAGGCATTAGTTAATGATCTTTTTAAAAGTCTTTCGTCGCTTGATTACCTCGGCGTTAAAATCCTTCCATATTTGTAAGGAAGCTGTGTTGTTTATGAGTTCGGGAGTTCTATAACAGGTTTCTATCTTGTCTTTTTGGAACGTTTTATTGAATTCGTAAAAAATAACAGCAGGAACTCCTTTGTTGTGATATTTTGGGTCGACACCAATTAAATAAAAGAGCATGGTATTGCTGTGTTTTTTTGCTTTTAGGAGTTTTAAGAAACCAAACGGGAATAGTTTTCCTTTAACCTTTTGCAGCGCTTCCGAAAAGGATGGCAACACTACAGCAAAAGCAATCATTTTATCGTCTTTATCAAAAACAAACTTGATGTATTCTGGGTTGACAAAGTTGATAAACTTTTTCTTGAAATAAGCCTGTTGTTTTTTAGATATGGGAACAAAGGTCGATAGTTCTTTGTACGAGTGGTTAAACAGCTCGAACATTTCATCTAAATAGGGCATGAGCTCTTTGGTTGTGGTGTAGTTCCCGGCCTTGTACCCATAGCGTTTTACAACCAGGTCGTGAGCTTTCATAAAACGTAAATCACCAAGTTGGCTCATATAAAACCTGCTTTCTAGATATTCTTTTTCGGGAGCAAATCCTAAGGCTTCAAAATGCTTGGGGTAATAGGAGTAGTTGTACCAGGTTACCATGGTGCCAATTTCGTCAAACCCTTCGGTAAGAGCGCCCACCTTATCTAGGTTAGAAAACCCAACGGGGCCTTCAATAAACTCTAGGTTGTTTGCTTTGCCTATGTCTTCTACTTGCTTTAAAAGTGCTTTAGAAACCTCAAGATCATCAATGGTATCAAACCAACCAAAACGCATTTTCTTTAGGTTTTGTTGTTCGGTTTCAGATCGGTTTATAATGGCTGCCACACGTCCTACAATGGTATTCTCTTTATAGGCTAGAAAAAAGCGTGCTTCGGCATGCTCGAACACGGGGTTTTGATCTTTGCTAAGGGTTGCCATTTCATCGGCAATAATAGGAGGGACCCAGTATTTCGAATCTTTATATAAGTTAAACGGAAAGGTGACAAATTTTTTTAAGTCTTTTTTGCTATGAACTTCTCGAAGGGTAATGTTACTCATAAATGGATTAGTTAGTCTGCCTAGTGAAAACAACCTTAGTCGTTAAAATCGACATCGATATTTTTCTTTCTTTTGTTGCGCTGTTTTCTATTGTTGCCTTTGGCGTTTTCTTGTCGTTCTAGCTCGTCTTTGGCCGAGGTGCCATTGTCAATTTTCTTGTCGGTATGAAAATCCAGGCGATAAGAAGCTCCTAATGTAACGCCAAAAACAGAAGGCGTGTCTTTGGTGTTGAAGGTTAAAGCGGTATCCAACTGAAAGTTTTTGCTCCATAAATAGGCGCCTCCAAACCGAATTAAATTATCGGCATAAAAATCACTGCTAATACCTTGCGTTTCGCCAAAAAGCACCCATTGGTCAAAAATAGACTTGGTTAAGGTAAGAATGTAGCTAAAATCTGACTGGTCAGTTTCTATTCTATCCAGCATAAAATTGGTAACAAACACCCAGCCGCTAGCAAAATTATTTTGTGTTGCTAGCATTACTTTTGGGCTAAACCCTTCTACGTTGGGTGCAACAAAAGGATTGTCTTTAGTGTCGTAATTAACGCCAGCATATACAGAAACTGCCGGAATTAGGTCTTTCCATCTAAATCCATGATTGGCTTTCCAGCTATAGATGTTAGGTTTTTCTTCACCGGCATTTTTATAAGGATCGTAAACTAGATATTTAGCACCTAAGGTTAGCGATTTAAAGTTACTATAGTTGGTTTCGTAAGGGGTTAAGGCATTAACGTAGGTGCGTTTTGTAGATTGGTAGGCGCCTTCTAGATTAAGTTCTAGTTGTGGCCATAACAGGCCATATCTTACGGCAAAATCGGAGCCAAAACTTCTGTCTTCGGTATTTAACAGTGCATGGTCTTCGTTTAAAATGTATGGGCCAATCTCTAACTGAACGACATTGGTGCCAACAGCGAATGCACTTTTAGAGACACCTGGCCTATTGGAGTTTATAACTTCGGTATATTGTGAAAAAGCACTTATAGAGAAAAGAAAAATACCTATAAACAGATAAGTCGTTACGGTTTTCATATATCTTAATTTGGACTTCAAATATATTGATTTTATACTTTTTTTAAGTATTTAATGTTCTTTTTAAGGCGAAAGAGTTTTATTTTTGTAAAAAATATGACTATGCTTCAATACGCTTCATTAACTGGGGTCTTAAGGGTTATTTTAATTATTTTACTGGTTTATTACGGCCTGAAGATTCTATCACGAATTTTTGCACCTGTTTTGGTCAAGTATGTGGCAAAAAAGGCAGAAGAGCGTTTTGGCGCAGCAAATTCGCAATACCAAGGGCAGAAGCGTGAGGAACGAGAAGGGGAAGTTACAATCGATAAGGTGCCTAACACCAAAACTTCTAATAAAAATGTTGGCGAGTATGTAGATTACGAAGAAATTGATTAATTTTCGCAATCATTTTCTAAAACACATACATGCAACTTTCTTTTAAGAAATTCCTGCCACATATTGCAGTCCTTGTTGGTTTTATTGCCATATCCTTATTGTACTTTAGTCCTGTTTTACAGGGAAAAGCCATTTTTCAGAGTGATATTATGCATTACATTGGGATGGCCCAACAGCAAAACGATTTTCGAGCAGCTACAGGCGAAGAAACCTATTGGACCAACAGTGCTTTTGGCGGCATGCCAACCTATCAGCTAGGGGCAAAATACCCGCATAATTACATTAAAAAATTAGATTTAGCCCTGAGGTTTTTACCAAGACCAGCCGATTATCTGTTCTTATATTTTATAGGGTTTTACATTTTACTATTATCGCTTAAAGTCGATTTTAGACTTTCAGCACTTGGGGCTTTAGCCTTTGGATTTTCAACTTACTTGATTATTATTCTTGGCGTAGGGCATAATGCCAAAGCGCATGCTATTGCTTATATGCCGTTAGTGCTAAGCGGAATTATTCTAACCTTCAGGCAAAAATATATATTAGGGTTTTTAGTCACTGCCGTAGGAATGGCTTTGGAACTGGTTGCAAATCATTTTCAAATGACTTATTACTTACTGTTTTTAGTACTCGTTTTAGGTATTGCCTATTTGGTAGATGCCTATAAAAAAGAAATGATTCCTCAGTTTTTTAAATCGGTTGGGTTATTGGTATTAGCAGTCATTCTAGCCATTGGGTTAAACGCTACAAATATTATGGCAACCCAAGAGTATGCCAAAGAAAGTACCCGTGGGCAAAGTGAATTAACCATTGCCCCAGATGGCTCGCCAAAGGTGGCAACCTCAGGATTGGACAGAGACAAAATTACCGAGTATAGTTATGGTTTTTTAGAATCGCTTAACTTGTATATACCAAGACTTATGGGTGGCGGTAGTCTTGAAGATGTTGGGAAAAACTCAGCTTCTTACGATTTCTTTTTACGTTTAGGGGCTACGCCATTACAAGCTGCCGAGCAGGTTAAACGCGTGCCAACTTATTGGGGCGATCAGCCTATATTGGAAGCACCAGCTTATGTTGGGGCTGTTAGTCTCTTTTTATTTGTGTTTGCCTTATTCTTGGTAAAAGGGCGCTTAAAATGGTGGCTTGTTGGAGGAACTGTATTATCGCTATTGCTTTCTTATGGTTATAACTTAAGTGTCTTAACCAATTTCTTTATCGATTACGTGCCACTTTACGACAAGTTTAGAGCGGTAACCTCCATACAAGTTATTCTGGAACTGTGCATTCCTGTTTTGGCTATTTTTGGATTGGTTAGGCTATTTAATGATTTTGAAACGGATGATAAGAAGCTCAAAGCCTTAAAATATACGGTATTAATTACTGGTGGTTTAGCGTTACTGTTGCTTGTGTTTAAGTCGTCGTTTAGTTTTTCAGGTGGGAATGATGCGTTTTACCGTCAGAATTATGGCGAGCAATTTATTAATGCCATAAAAGAAGATAGAAAAGCATTTTTTACTCAAGATACCCTAAGAACCTTGGTGCTGGTCTTGCTTTCGGCAGGAGCAGTTTTTATGTTTTTAAAGCGAAAGCTATCTCAAAACATGACCATTGGTGTTTTTGCAGCATTAATTTTATTTGATTTGGTGGTTGTAGACAGGCGCTATGTTAATAACGAGAACTTTGTGCCAGCCATTAAAATGGAAAAGCCTTATCAGGCTTCTAAAATTGATAGCGAAATACAACAGGACACCTCAAATTACAGGGTGTTGGACATCCATTCAAGACAACCAGCTAGAGCGTCGTATTTTCACAATTCCGTTAGTGGTTATCATGCGGCAAAATTAAAACGCTATGATGAGTTATACGATTTTCATATAGCACGTAATAACATCGAGGTATTAAACATGCTTAATGCAAAATACATTATTGCAGAGGGCGAAAACCAGCAGCCGTTCTTGTATCCAAACCCAGAGGCTAATGGAAATGCGTGGTTTGTACAGCGTTTAAAGCCTGTTGAAACGGCTAATAAAGAAATCTTGGCCTTAGATAGTTTAAATACCAAAACAGAAGCTGTTTTTAATAGTGTAACGTTTGGAGATGTGGTTAAAACCAATTTTACGGTCGACTCTACAGCAACCATAAAAGTTAAAGAATACGAACCAAACTATATTAAGTACGAAACCTCTAACTCTAATGATGGTTTTGCGGTGTTTTCAGAAGTTTATTACAAGCAAGGATGGCAAGCTTTTTTAGACGGAAAAGCAGTGCCACATATACGGCTAAATTATGTTTTACGTGGCATGCAAATTCCAAAGGGTAATCATGTGGTCGAGTTTAGGTTCCAGCCATCTGTTGTTAAAACAGGCAGTATCATAGCCTTGGCAAGTTCTTTGCTTTTTGGGGTGGTGTTGTTAGGCGGACTGTTTTACAATGTTAAAAGAAAGCAAGAATAAGGTGCGTAAAAAAGCACTCATAGTAGCATATTATTGGCCTCCGGCAGGAGGGCCTGGCGTGCAACGTTGGCTTAAATTTGTAAAATACTTACCAGATTATGGTATCGACCCCATTGTTTATGTGCCACAAAACGCTCACTACCCTATAGTAGATGATAGTTTGGTTGAAGAGATACCCAATACAATAAAAGTCATTAAACACCCCATTAAAGAGCCATATGGTATGGCGGGCTATTTTTTTAAACGTAAAACGCAAACCATAAGTAGGGGCATTATCACCTCACCAGACAAGCAGCGCCCAATAGAAAAATTAATGTTGTTTATTAGAGGGAATTTTTTTATCCCAGATGCCAGAAAATCATGGGTTAAGCCCTCTGTAGGCTTTTTAAAGCAGTACGTCGAGCAAGAAAATATAGATACGGTAATCACTACAGGGCCGCCGCACAGCTTACATTTAATAGGCTTAAAGTTAAAAGAAAGCTTAGGTCTTAGGTGGTTGGCAGATTTTAGGGACCCTTGGACAACCATAGGTTACCATAAGCAATTAAAGCTATTGCCGTTTGCCCAAAAAAAGCATTGTAGGCTAGAGCAAATGGTTTTAAATAACGCCAACGAAATTATTGTTACAAGTTTTGCCACCAAAACTGAATTTTCGGCCAAGACAGAGGTGCCCATTTCGGTTATTACTAATGGTTATGATGTAGAAATGTTTCAGGAGCATGTGCCGTTAGATGCTAAATTTAGCATTTCGCATGTGGGTTCGTTGCTATCAAAGCGCAATCCGGAAATTCTATGGCGCGTACTCCATGAATTAGTTGAAGAAGTTCCTGGTTTTAAAGCCGATTTTCAACTAACACTGGTTGGGCATGTTAGTGATGACGTGATGGAATTTGTAAAAAAGTATAATCTAAGTGATAGTTTAAATAATATAGGGTATTTGAAACATAATGAATCTATTAGGTTTCAGAAAAAATCACAAATCTTATTGTTGCTCGAAATCGATTCGCCACAAACCGAAGCCATTATCCCAGGCAAACTTTTTGAGTACTTAGCCACTAAAAGACCCATAATAGCCATAGGCCCTAAGCGTTCGGATGTGAAATCCATTTTGTTAGAAGCCCAAGCTGGAACATATTTTTCGTACCAAGATTTTACAGCGCTTAAGGAGACCATTTTAAAGCACTATAATGCTTTTAAAAGTGGTGATGTTATGTTAAATTCGGTTAATATTGATAAATACAGTAGAAGAAACCTAACCAAAACGCTATCGGAGTTAATTTAACATGGGAATTGTAGTTAAACAGTCGGTAAAAAACACTGTGGCCACGTATTTGGGGTTTGCCATAGGAGCGGTTAATGTATTGTTTTTATACACCCAGTTTTTAAGCCCAGAATACTTCGGGTTGATTTCCTACATTCTTTCTACAGCAAATATACTCATGCCCTTAATGGCTTTTGGGGTTCATAATACCATCATTAAGTTTTATTCGTCTTTTAGAAGCAAGCAATCGCAGAATAGTTTTTTACTGCTCATGCTGTTGTTGCCGTTTGCCATTATTATTCCTTTTGGCTTTATTGGTTGGTTGTGTTTTAACGAAATAGCCCTTTGGCTGTCTGCCGATAATGTTATTGTTACAGATTATGTTTGGTTAATATACGTAGCAGCCATTTCGTTTGCTTATTTCGAGGTGTTTTACGCCTGGTCGCGTGTGCAGTTTCAATCGGTTTTTGGGAACTTCATGAAAGAGGTTTTCCATCGGCTATGTATTACGGTTTTATTGGTGTTGCTGCATTTTGGCTACCTATCTGTTGATGGACTAATTTATAGTATTGTAGGGGTTTATGTGCTTAGAATGGTCATTATGAAAGGGTATGCCTATAGCCTTAGATTTCCGTCGTTTAAGTTTACAAAATTAACCAATACCGTTTCTATTATAAAATACACCTCGTTAATTATTCTTGCGGGCTCTGTAGCTAATATTATTTTGGAGATCGATAAGTTTATGATTAATAGATACGTTCCTATAGAACAGGTGGCTTATTATAGCGTGGCCATTTATATTGCTACGGTTGTTGGTGTGCCAGCGCGTGCTATGCATCAAATTGTAAGCCCAATTACGGCCAAGTTGCTTAATGAAAAGAACAAACAGGAGCTGGTGGTATTGTACAAAAAAAGCTCGTTAAATTTATTTATTGTTTGCGGCTTTGTTTTTTTACTTATCGTGCTTAACATCAATCAGCTTTATGTTATGATAGACGACAGGTACGCTAATGGGTTACTGGTTGTTTTTGTTGTAGGCTTTTCTAAATTAATGGAAGCTCTTTTAGGCAATAACAACGCCATATTATTTAATAGCGATTATTACCGTATGGTGCTGTTTTTAGGGGTGGTTTTGGTTGTTCTTGCCGTATTTTTAAACATGTATTTTATACCCAACTTTGGTATAAATGGCGCCGCTTTTGCTACGTTTATTGCTTTTTTAATATACAATGTGGCTAAGATAGGCTTTGTTCATAAGGTGTTTAAGATGTGGCCTTTTTCGGCAAACACCGTTAAGGTTTTAGTCCTGCTTTTAATAAGTTTAGGGGCCTTTTATTTTTGGGATTTTAAATGGCATCCCATAGTAAACATCGCGCTTAAAACCGCCTTGTTTGCAGTATTTTATGGCGGAATTGTTTATGCCATGAAACTCTCAGAAGATATTAATCGCATCATCCATCGGTTGTTGCGATAAATAGAAAAATCCCACGATGTTGCTTTGGGGCAAACTTAATCGCAGGACTTTTCAACTAACCAACCAAAAAGTGTTTTTATCTTCTATCTCTTGAAGCAACACGGTTGCTTTTGTGAGGTCTTGTAGTATATTTACGAGTATTTTGTCTGTTTGGTTTTCTTACACTCGAGTTTTTCCTATATGTGGTATTTTTAGACACATTTCTTTTTGTTTGCGTTACCTTTCTTGAAGGTCGCGTTACGGTTTGTCTATTGGTTTTAGATCTAGGTGAATTAACTTGGGTTCTCTTGTTAACACTTCTTCTAGGGCTTTCAACTTGTTTAGATCTACCAGGTGCCGAAGTTACAGTACGATGATTTCTATTTCTATCAACAGTTCTTCTATTTTGATTATGCGTTGCAGTTCTATTTCTAACAACAGGCGTTCTTGTAGCAAGATCTTGACGTCTTGTAATGGTGTGCCCGCGTCTTGAAGCTACTGCTGTTGTGCGTCTGTAGTTATTTCTATACGGACTGGTAAAATGGTGACGTTGCGGCTTGTAATGTTTTCTATAAGGCTTGTGATAAACAACACAATGCGAAGCCGAAGGTACTACATAATGTCTGTGCCATGGTCTGTAAACATAATGTCTGTTATACACATTAATAAAACCAGTATAATGAGAGAATACCCTGTTTCTGTAATGTACATATAGTCCACCTACACGAGAAACAAAACCAAAACCATTGTAGTTAATGTAAATGTTTCCAATTCTATTCACACGGCCATAAAAGTCGTAAAAAACAGGAACGTGCTCAATTTGAACAATGGCGCCATACGCATCGTACTGTACATAACCATTATAGTCGTACCCAGAGTTAAAGCTAATACTTACACCGGGTGTGTTTATGGCAACATTTACATTGGGGCCGTATTGTGGCATGTAAAAATCGAACTGCCCATCTGGAAATATTGAGAATTCTATGCCTCCTTCTACAAATATGAAAGAATTACCATATCCGCTATAATTTGCCGTTGCTACATTGTTGTCTAGATTGGTGGTTGCATTTACGGCAAAACTGCTACATAGTATTGCGGTAAATAAATAAATAAGTTTTTTCATGATTATAGAATTTGTGATTCGTTTAGAATAAATCAAACAACATGCCAAAAAATGTTAAAGCGATTTCAGTTATTGATTATCAGTGTTTTATAGATTTCTTAAGCGAAGACTTTGGTTGTAGATTAACAAACCATTAAAGCATGTTTTTTGAAAATAGGTTTTAAGAAACGCTTTTACCATCAAAAAAAAATCCCCAAACACTTGGGTTTGGGGACATTTATGAGTCGTTAATTATTTGCTTTTTTTAACCTTGTCTTTTTTGGTTTTATAGTAGTATACATCGTCATCGTGCCATGTGTCATGGCCAAAGTCATCGTCAGATATGTAACTAAAACCTGTGTTGTATTGGTTTATAGCACCTCGGCTATGTACCAATTCGCCTTGACCATTAAAACGCACTGTAAGTCCGCCTATTTGAATCAATCTTCCATTGCCTCGTTGGTAGCTCATGTAAACAGAACCAGCACGTTTTATTCTACCTTGTCTATCGTAGTTGATAAAAACATTGCCAATACGTCTAACCTTACCATCCCTGTCGTGTTCAACAATAACGCCGGCTTGTGGTTGCGAGTAGTGTATGTGGCCACTAACCGCAGTTCTTGGAGCGCCAAAAGTTACATTAACAGAGCTTCTTCGGGTTCTGTAATAAACATCGCCTTGGTCGTTATTACCTCGTGTGTGCGTGTTAAAATCGAAGCTACCATCAGGGAAAACTAAAAACTCAATACCACGCTCTAAAAACATAATAGGTTGGGCATGAGAATAGCGTGTGTTTCCATCTAAAGTTTTAGCTTGTTTTACAAAATTGCTTTCAGCTGCGCTAGCAAATGCTATACCTAATAGCATGGCTGCAAATAAAAGTCCTAGCTTTTTCATAATAATTAGAATTTAGATTTTGCCTACTCTTTAGCTTTTCGGCTTACGCTATGCCAAGAGTTTTTCAATTAACGTGCCAAAAATGTAACACGCAGTTTTTGAGTTGTTTATGTGTTTTAAAGTGTTTTTTTAGGCACTCTAATTATAGCAAACAAACAAAATACATGTATTTTTTACTATTTTTAGATTAATAAAACAACATCATGCCAACCCATTTAAAGATTTGCGAAAATTGCGAGGCGCTTTTCAATGAGGATTATACTTACTGTCCTTATTGTGGGCAAAAATCTAAAGATGAACTTACGTTAGGGGTGTTGTTTAATAACACGATTAGCAATTATTTTTCGGTTGATGCCCGCTTTTTTAAGAGTTTTATTCCTTTAATGTTTAAGCCAGGGTTTTTGGCTAAGGAATTTGTTAAGGGCAAGCGGTTGTTGTATTTGCATCCGGCGCAGATGTATTTGTTTGTTGTTGTTGTTTTCTTTTTTATCTTTTCTTTTAATGTGCGGGAATCTCGAGCTTTTATTGATGATGCCATGAAGAAAGATATGGTAATGGAACAAAAAGAAATAGATTCGTTATTAAATCTGAAGAAAAACTCTGCTATAAAAACACTCGATAGCTTGGATATAGAAGCACTGTCTGAGCGTGATAAAGAAGCCCTATCGAAAGTGAACATTACCATTAGCGATTCGTTAAACACCAAGCATGTAAGCAGTCTGTTTCAATTTAATAAGAAGCAAGTAGATTCGCTTATAAGTATAAATGCAGATCCAGAATTGATTTATAAAAGCATGGGCATGGATGACGATGCCGGTTACTTTAAACGCAAACTGTATATGCAGGTTTTAAAATTTTACAAAGACCGCGGGCTGGGAGCCATATACCAAACGTTTATAGACAGCATTCCCATCGCCATGTTCTTTCTTTTACCCATTTTTGGGCTGCTGTTAAAATTGTTTTATTATAAAAAAGGGCGTTATGCCCACCATTTGGTGTTTAGTTTTTACTTTTTTTCCTTCTTGTTCGCAACATTTAGTGTGCTGCTGCTGTTTAACTATTTAGTTTACGATATGCCAGATGCTGTAGATTGGTTAATTGTATTCTCGTCTATTGTTTACTTGCTAATGGCACTCAAGCGTTTTTATGGCCAGCGTTTATGGGTAACCATGGTTAAATGGTGTGCTATGAGTAGTTTGTTTTTATTATTAATTGTACCTATTGCTACTGCTATTGTAGGGATGTTTGCCTTTTTATATTATTAGCAGTTGGCTTTAAAATTCGTTTTTAAGGTATGTTCCTGTTACAGATTTTGGGTTGTTCATGATGTCTTCTGGGGTGCCTTGAGCCACTAATTGCCCCCCTTTGTCACCGCCTTCTGGTCCCAAATCAATAATGTAATCTGCACATTTAATGAGTTCCATATTGTGTTCTATTACAATTAAAGCATGCCCTTTTTCGATGAGTGCATTAAACGATTTTAAAAGTTTTTTAATATCGTGAAAGTGAAGCCCTGTTGTGGGTTCATCAAAAATAAATAAAGTACTATCGTTCTTGCCGCCTTTTCCTAAAAAGGTGGCTAGTTTAATGCGCTGCGCTTCACCACCAGAAAGGGTAGAGGAGCTTTGCCCCAAAGTAACATAACCCAAGCCCACATCCTGTAAGGGCTGTAGTTTGTTTTTTATTTTTGTTTGCTTGTGCGTTTCAAAAAAAGCAATGGCATTGTCTATGGTCATGTTTAGAATGTCATCGATGTTTTTGCCTTGAAAAGCTACTTCTAAAACTTCTTTTTTAAAGCGTTTTCCATTACAGGTTTCACAGGTTAAATGCACATCTGCCATAAACTGCATTTCTATGGTAACTTCACCTTCGCCTTTACAAGTTTCGCACCTGCCACCATCTACATTAAACGAAAAGTGCTTGGCTTTAAACCCTCGTATTGTGCTTAGTTTTTGCGAAGCGTATAGGGCTCTTATATCATCGTAAGCTTTTATGTAGGTTACTGGGTTAGAGCGCGACGATCTGCCTATTGGGTTTTGGTCTACAAACTCAATTTGCTTTAGATGTTTAAAGTTGCCTTCAAGCGATGAATATTGCCCGGGCTTATCGCCAAACCCTGTAATGTGTTTTTGCAGTGCCGGGAACAATATTTTTTTAATTAAGGTACTTTTTCCACTACCAGATACTCCTGTAACAACCGTAAGCATGTGTAAAGGAAAGCGCACATCGATGTTTTTTAGGTTGTTCTCTCTGGCGCCAAGCACTTCAATGTAGTATTTTGAAGTTCTTGGGGTTTTATTGGGGGCAATGGTTAGGCTGCCATTTAAGTAAGCAGCTGTAAGCGATGTGGCGTTTAGTATGTTGGTGTAGTTTCCTGTGGCAACAACTTCGCCACCTAAGGTTCCTGCTTCTGGACCAATGTCTATAATGTCGTCGGCAGCTTGCATGATGTCTTTATCATGCTCTACAACAATAACAGTGTTGCCTAAATCACGAAGCGATTTTAACACGTCTATTAAGTTTTCGGTGTCTTTTGGGTGAAGTCCAATACTAGGTTCATCTAAAATATACATCGAGCCTACCAAACTACTGCCTAGCGAGGTGGCCAAATTAATACGTTGGCTTTCGCCACCCGATAGAGTGTTAGATTTTCTGTTTAGGCTAAGGTAGTTAAGGCCTACTTTTTCGAGATAGGACAACCTATTGTTTATTTCTTTTAACAGCCGTTTTGCAACATCTAATTCATGTTGGGATACCTGTAGGGTTTTAAAAAAATGACTGAGGACGTCTAAGGGCATATCAACCAAATCTGTTATGGTCTTCCCACCAACTTTTACATAGTTTGCCTCTTTGCGCAGACGCTTGCCATGACAGGTTTTACAGGTAGTTTTGCCACGGTATCTAGAGAGCATAACCCGGTTTTGAATTTTGTACGCCTTGGCTTCCAGGTCTTCAAAAAAGCTATTAAGCCCTTCAAAATATTGGTTGCCTTGCCAAATAAGTTGCTTTTGGGATTCGGTTAATTTAAAATAGGGTTTGTGAATTGGAAAATCGAATTTATGGGAGTTGTTTACCAATTGGTCGCGGTACCAACTCATGCTTTCACCTCGCCATGGGAAGATGGCATTTTCGTAAACCGAAAGTGCCGTATTTGGAATTACCAATGCTTCATCTATACCAATAACATCGCCATAACCTTCGCATTTAGGGCAAGCACCATAGGGGTTATTAAAGCTAAACAGATGCACGTTTGGCTCTAAAAATGCCATGCTGTCCAGTTCGAATTTATTGCTGAAGACCTGCTGTTCTGCATGGGGTAGTGTTTCAATAATACACGTACCTTTACCTTCAAAAAAAGCTGTTTCAATGGCATCTGCAAGGCGGTTGTAAAAATCGTCGTCGTCTTTAACAATAATTCTATCAACTACCAGAAAACTGTTTTTATCAACATCTACCGCAGCAATTTCATCAAGACGTTTTACACCGGCTTGGGTTTTTATTCTGGCATAACCTTGTTGCTGTAAGACTTTAATTTTGTCTTCCATTTTTCGACCTTCTTCCAGAATAATGGGCGCTAATAGCAGCAACTTTTCACGCAAGTCAAATGTTTTTATGTACTCGAGAACATCTGCTACGGTATTTTTTTTCACCTCGTTTCCAGAAATGGGTGAGTAGGTTTTCCCTATTCTGGCAAAAAGCAGTTTAAGGTAATCGTATATTTCTGTTGTGGTGCCTACTGTAGATCTTGGATTGGTAGAGTTTACTTTTTGCTCGATGGCTATGGCGGGGGCAATTCCCTTAATGTAATCGACCTTGGGTTTGTTTAACCGGCCTAAAAATTGCCTAGCATAGCTAGACAGACTTTCTACATAGCGGCGTTGGCCTTCGGCATACAAGGTGTCGAATGCCAGACTGGATTTTCCAGAGCCAGAGAGCCCGGTAATAACAACAAGCTTGTTTCTAGGGATAACGACATCGATATTTTTTAAATTATGGAGTTTAGCTCCTTTTATAATAATGTTTTCTTTAGGATTTACTTTTGAAACATCTGCCACCATAGGTTGTTGAAATAATAATTTAGCAAAGATACAATTTGATTTTCAGGATTTAAAGCCCGTTTACTTTTGATTTAAATGTTAAAAAAGGAACCCATGTTTGCATTTTAAGTATTATTGTTGTTATATTTGGGCATATTAACCTAAAAATCACCTTTGTAGCCTATAGCATAATTTTACTTTTTAACATCTTAACCCCAGCATAGCTAGTTATACCATTAATTTTAACTATGCAAAAAAGTAATGATTATGCAAAACGAACTTATCACAGACGCTACATTAGTTAAGCAATACATACATGGTGATGAATCTGCATTAGAGCAACTCATTTTACGCCATAAGCAACGCATTTACGGCTTTATTTTTTCTAAAGTTTACGATCATGAGGTTACCAACGATATTTTTCAGGATACCTTTATGAAGGTAATAAGAACCATAAAAAAAGGAAAATATAATGAAGAAGGGAAGTTTTTACCTTGGGTAATGCGTATAGCACACAATTTGGTTATCGATTATTTTAGAAAACATAGCCGCATGCCAAAATTTAATAACAGTGGCGATTTTAATATTTTTTCGGTTTTAGGGGATAGTGCTCTTAATGCCGAGAAAAAAATTATAAAAGAGCAGGTTGCAAGCGACATAAGACGCTTAATTAACGAACTACCAGAAGACCAAAAGCAAGTATTGGTTATGCGCATGTACAACGATTTGAGTTTTAAGGAAATATCAGAAAAAACAGGCGTAAGCATTAATACGGCCTTGGGCAGAATGCGTTATGCATTAATAAACATGAGAAAAATAATTGATAAACACAACATTATATTAACCAATTAAACAATAAAGTGTAAACGAAGTCGTTAAGTAATAAGAAACACAACAAAATTCTATTTAATGGCAAAACTTTACTCAAAAAAGAATCCCCAAAAAAAGCAAGTCCAATTGAACCCTAAGGATGAAACTGTGAAGTTTCTCCTAGATTATTCGAAGGCTTTAAGTGTTATAAATTGTAATAAAATGAAGTTTGAAGCACTTCTAAACTAAACTTTGAAAGCCCTGATTAGTCATCAGGGCTTTTTCTTTTTCAGGTAATCGTAAATCACAGATTTCCTGCCAATGGTTTTGGTAATAATGTCTTTATCTAAATTCCAGCCACGAGCAGGCGAATACTCTCTGCCATACCAAATAATCTGAAGGTGCAAATCGTTCCAAAGGGCTTCTGGAAATAGGCGTTTGGCATCTTTTTCTGTTTGCACAACATTTTTACCATTGCTCAACCCCCAACGGTACATTAATCTATGAATGTGGGTATCTACAGGAAAAGCAGGAATGCCAAAAGCTTGCGATAACACTACAGCTGCGGTTTTGTGGCCAACTGCAGGCAAGGCTTCTAAAGCCTCGTAAGTTTTAGGAACCTTTCCGTTGTGCTGCTCGATAAGAATTTTAGATAGCCCATGTATGCCTTTACTTTTCATGGGAGACAGGCCTACGGGTTTAATAATCTCTCTAATTTCATCAACAGTAAGTTTTACCATATCGTAAGGGTTATCTGCTTTTTTAAATAAAAGCGGCGTAATTTGATTTACACGAACATCGGTACTCTGTGCCGACATTAATACGGCAATAAGCAGGGTGTAGGGATCCTTGTGATCTAGGGGTACGGGAATGCTAGGGTAGAGGTCTTTTAAGGTTTTTATAACAAAATCTACTTTCTCTTGTTTGGTCATAGTTGTATTTTTACAAAAACCAAAGTTAAGAATTATGACAGAATTAAAACCAGGTGACCAAGCACCAGATTTTACAGCAAAAGATGAACAAGGGAATGCGGTTTCTCTATCGGATTATAAAGGAAAAAAACTAGTATTGTTCTTTTATCCAAAAGCCAGTACGCCAGGGTGTACTGCCGAAGCTTGTGATTTAAACAACAACTATGAGCGTTTTAAAGCAGCGGGATACGATGTGCTAGGGGTAAGTGCAGATAGCCAGCGTAGGCAAGCTAATTTTAAGAGCAAATATAATTTTGCCTATCCGCTATTGGCCGATGAGGATAAGCAGCTTATACAGGCTTATGGTGTTTGGGGACCAAAGAAATTTATGGGAAGAGAATATGATGGCATACATAGAACAACATTTGTAATTGATGAAAACGGTGTAATTGAAGATGTAATTAAGAAGGTAAAAACTAAGGAACACACCCAACAGATTTTAAAATAAACAAAAAGGCGGTTAAAAACCGCCTTTTTTAAATATGATAATGTACTGCTTTATTTGTCTTTATAGATTTCTTCGGTTTCGCAGCCAAATAAGTTTTTTTCCTTTATAAGCTTAGCAACCCCTTGAGGGAGCATGTCTTCCCAACCGTCTTCACTTTCTGTAATCATTTTTAATACCATTCTGGAGAATACATTTAGGTTCTGGGGGTCGTAGTCTGTAATATCAACTACTTTTCCGTTGTATTTAAAGAACTTGTAAAGCTCTTTCATTCTAGGATGCACCTTTAAGTTTTCGCTAGTGGTTAAAGAGCCATCTTCATTTTCCATGGGGTATAGGTACACGCGTAAATCTTTAAAAAACAATTTACCAAAGGCCTCTAGAATGCCCCCGCTTAAATGGCGATAGTATTTTTCATCAAAAATATCGACCAAGTTGTTTACGCCCATACACAGTCCCATACGGTTTTTGGTATACTGCGAGAAATATTCAACTAGCTTGTAGTATTCTTTAAAGTTAGAAATTAAAACCGTTTGCCCTAAGGAGCATAAAAGCTCGGCACGGTCCATAAAGTCCTGTTCGTCAATCTCGCCTTCGGCACGAAGGTTAGAGAGGGTAATCTCGAAAAGCACTTGGGTTCTGTTGGCCTCGACTTTATTTTCTTTAATAAACATGTCGTAAGATTTCTTAAACATGTCCATATTTACTCGGGTAACAGGTCTAAAGCTACCTCTTAGGGCTAAAATATTCTTTTTGTAAAGCACGGCTGCTGGTAATACATTGTTCCCGTCAGGGGCAAACATAACAGCATCGGTCATACCGTTTTTAACCAGTTGCAAGCTCATGAGGCGGTTATCGACATCTTCAAAAACAGGGCCGCTAAAATTAATGGTATCTATTTCCAACTGATCTTTGTGCAAGTGGTCGTACAAATACCTTAACAGCTTTCTGGGCTCGTTGTATTTATAAAAGGCCCCATAAATTAAGTTGGTACCTAAAATACCTAAGGTTTCTTGTTGTAGCCTAGCGTCGTTTTCCTTAAAGCGGATGTGTAACACTATTTCGTTGTACTCCTGTTCTGGATCGATTTGATATTTAATACCAATCCAGCCATGGCCCTTGTATTTTTTTGCAAAATCGATGGTGGCAACTGTATTGGCATACGAGAAGAATAGTTTGTTGGGATGCTTGTCGCGCGGAAGGCGTTCTTCTATTAAATCGACCTCGTGGTTAAGCATTTTTCTTAATCGCGCCTCTGTAACGTAGCGCTTATCGTCCTCAATACCATAAATGGCATCGCTAAAGTCTTTGTCGTAGGCCGACATAGCTTTAGCAATGGTTCCTGAAGCTCCTCCAGCTCTAAAAAACTGTCTTACCGTTTCTTGTCCTGCACCAATTTCGGCAAAAGTACCATAAATGTTTTCGTTTAAATTTATGCGAAGTGCCTTGGTTTTTATTGAAGGAACATCATCAAACTCTTTGTCTCCTTTTAAGGTGATTTCCATGGTTTTGTTCAGGATTAACTTTACTACAAAGGTATAAAATCGACTATGAAACAAAAAAAATAAGCTTACTTTTGTTGTTAAAATAAACAGCGTTGAAAGTAACTTTTTTAGGTACAGGAACCTCCCAGGGCATACCAGTAATAGGTAGTGACCACCCTGTATGTTTAAGCGATAACCCCAAGGACAAACGCTTGCGGGTCTCGGTTATGTTAGAGTGGGAGGGGCATACCTATGTGATAGATTGCGGACCGGATTTTAGACAGCAAATGCTGCAGGCCCGTTGCACTAAAATAGACGGAATTCTCTTTACACATGAGCACGCCGACCATACTTCTGGACTAGACGACATAAGGCCGTTTTATTACAAACAAGGCCCAGTGCCTATTTACGCCCATAACCGGGTAATTTCGCAACTTAAAGACAGGTTTTTTTATCTTTTTGATAGTGATAATGGGTATTTAGGAGCTTCTGGAGTGGTTGTAAACCCAATAGAAAACAACCCGTTTTGTATTGCGAATAAAACAGTAATTCCAATAAACGGAACGCATTACAACCTGCAGGTATTTGGTTTTAGAATAGACAACTTTGCGTATTTAACAGATATGAAAACCATAGCCAATGATGAAATTGAAAAGCTTAAGGGGGTAGAGGTGTTGGTTGTAAATGCCCTTAGAGAAACGGCACATCCGGCACATTTTAATCTAGCCGAAGCATTGGCTTTAATAGACAAGGTAAAACCAAAAAAAGCGTATTTAACCCATATAAGCCACATGTTGGGCTTTCACGACGAGGTAGAAGCCCGTTTGCCAGAACACATTCACTTAGCATACGATAATTTAAAAATACAGATATAATGAAAAAACATCTTTTTATGTACCTCTTTCTTTTTACATTACTTTTTGTAGTGTTTCAATATGTAAACTCTAAAAAAATATTAGAGGGGTACGAAGAAAAAATAACCACATACAAAGCGAAAATAGATGTTTTGGATGGTGAATTGCAGGAACAACAAAAAACCTTAGAGGTGCTTAATGACCAGGTGTTTAACCTGTCGCAGTTTACTTTAGAGGATAGCGATCCTGCCATGAGTTATCTGGAAGACCAAGGCCATAGAATAACAGAATTGGTGCCATTTATTAAAGACCAATTGCATGACATGAATTTTGCCGAACGCGATGAGCATCCCATAATTCCTTATGCCCCAATGACCGATGGTAAAATGATGATAGATGCCATACGTATTTTAAACCACAAATGGATTATTGCCAACTTTTCTGATGGCAAACACTGGGGCGAGCTGTTAATTTCTTATGAAATTGATGAGGATAAAAAATTGGACTTTGAGTTGATTAAATCTTTTTTATACCCAATAGAAATACCTGCTAATTAAGGGGTTTAGTTAACCGCTAAATAGGCTTTAGAAACAATATAATTGCCAGTATTAGAATAGCCCTCTAGGGTTATTTCGAAAGTCCCTTCAACATCTGAAGTAAAAAACGATAAGGTTTTATTTTTACCAATAAGTTCTACTTTGGGGTTCCAGAATAGCTGTGTTCTGTAGTCTGGAATGTTCGCATTTTGTGTGCTATGTGTGTATTGGGGGTGGTAATATGTTTTGTTAGGTAAAGGCTTGTCTATTGTAATTTCTTTAATGTTGCTGTTGTTGCTTTTTAATGAAAACGCGCTGTCAAAGGTTTTAATAGCAATAATGCCGTCGTACACCTTAGATCCTAATACGTATTGCCCATTTACAACGTCTATATATTCTATTTTATTTGAATCGTAATAGTCAACTAGGTCGTTTAAATCCTGCACCAAAATACCATCAAATAGTATGAGCGGTGGGATGCTTTGTATGTTAGAATGTGTGCTAACCTCACTTAGGTCTCTTACATGAAACATGTACTGCCCTTTATTTTTAGTTATATAAGCGTTGCTTATAATTTCTGTAAAGGTTTCTTTAATGGTGGGAAACCGGTTGTAATCATCTAAAACAAACCGCTTAGCTAATGGGTGGTAAAAAACAGGTCTTGGGGAAAAAGCTACAATGCTATCTTGCTTTGCTTGATAGTAAGCATTCTCTATTTGGTTTTGAATACTTTTGTTTTTTAAAACTTCTGAAATAGATTCATCTAATTCTATTGATGAAAAAGTAAGCTGGTCAAATTCGGTAAAGGTTTTATCATTTATTGCTATGCTATAGTTTTCTCTATCATTTTCTTGTATTTGAAAAATGGCATTTTCTTGCGAGTAACTCTCATCAATTACAAAATAAAAAGTCCCGTTTTGGTTGGTTGCTGCATTTTTAAATAAAAAGTTTTTGGCAGGAAAGCTTAATGAGACCGTTTTATTAACCGCTTTTTGGTTTGTGCTACTGTTTGTAACTATGCCCGAAATAATCTCGCCGCGAAGCTCCGGAAGATAGTTAACGGTTTTTTTAGCATTAAGATAGGTTGTGTTTGGGTAGTTTGTTTTAATTTGAATAGCATCTAACTTTCTAACCGATACAGAAAACGAACCAAAAATAGCACTACTGTTAGCAATCGTTACTTCTACGTGTTCTCTTTTGTTATAATTGTCTTTAGCTAATGTAATAAGATTGTTCTCTAAGTTTTTCTTACGGGCAAGAGAATTGCTAGAGCTAATTTTTATGGTGTCTTTTGGGGTTGTTAAGGCTTGAGTTTCTGTAGTAAATGGATTAATGATGTAAATATTTTTAACCGCATAAGACTTTATGGTGTTGTTTTTAGACCAATTGCTGTAGCTTATTAATTTATAATGTCCTGTTTTTATTGAAGCAGGAATAAAAAAATCGCCTGTGGCATTGTTGTTTAAAACGGTAATTTTATGGTTGAAAACAATGGTGTTGTTGGCTCCAATTAACGATACGTAAACCATTTTACTAATATCGCTAGGGACGTTGGAGTTTAGGTTTAGGGTAGCAGCTTTATATTTAAGATATTCTCCTGCGAGCAACAAGTTCGCGTTAGTTTGCAAATAAATTTTCTCTAAAGGAATATTGGCTTGTAAATCCTCGAGTTGTTTGTTGGAGATTTGGCCATATTGCTTAGTACAGATTGCTAGAAGGGCTACTAGTATAAAGATGTGATTTTTCATAATTTTATTCTTCCCAAAAATCAGGTTCTACACTTGAAGAAAACGATGTGCAGTCGCCACATTCTGGATTTACTATGGTGTAAATGTTTCCGCCGCTAAAATGTAACAATTTATACCCTAAATTATACCTTTGTGACAGTAAAAGCCTTTCGTTAGGAAAATCGTATGCGGCATAATCATAAGTCCAGATGTCGCAGGCATAAAGATAGGCTGGCTTTTCGTTGCTATATAGGGTATGGTCAAAGTATATTCGTTCGCTGTCTAGGGTGGTTACTTCAAAAAAGCCCAGCACTCTTTTTTCAGGATTATTCTCTAAGCTAATGTTTCCTTTTATATACCCTGGTTGGTTGGGAGATAGTATGTCTCCTGTGTTACCTAACTCGTTTAGGGTGTTGTAGTAATTATAAGCACTTTCATTCTGAACAAATTGTTTAACCAGTATGCTGTAGCGTTCTCGGGTTAAGCTTAGGTCGTTTTCATCGAGAATCCTAACCGGAAACCTAAAAATATTATTAGTTTCCAGATCCTTTGTTGATGTTTGGATTATTCCTGTCGAGTTGATTGTTGAATAACACACCCGTTCATTAGGGTCACGCTGATTGAACACAATATCATAGCTAATAAAATCGGAATTATAGGGGTCGGTTTCAAAATTGATAATCTCAAAATCTATATCGTACCAATGTGGTACAATAATCTTGTACGTTTCTATATATTCATACCTAAAGAATTTTGCTGTTTCATTGGTAATGTTAGCATCTAGAAGAATGTTTATCTCATTTTCATTGTTGTTATATTCTGGGTATAGTGTTGTAATTTCGGCGGTTGGTGGGGTACTTACTTCTTCAGAGGTATACAACTCGCCGTTGGGGGTAGAGATAAAAAGTTGGTAGGTTTTGTTTTGTTCTGCCTGAAAAGCAATCTCCGATTCGTAAATGCCATTTTCTGTATAAGAATAGGTGTGTGAGACACCGGTATCGTCTTCAACCCAAACCGTGGCATTATTTACATACGGACTATTGTTTTCTGTTAGCTCATAGGTTTTCGATAACGTTATTTGTTGCTTTTTTAATTCGTTGGTTAAATTGCCCTCGACAACTAGATAGCTTTCAAAGTCGTAGGATTTTGGCTCAAATGGCTCTTTGCAGCCAACCAAATAAAAACAACAAACAAGTAGTGTTATTATCTTTTTCATTTTAAAACTTAAAATTATAGGTTATGGTTGGTATTGGCACAGCAAAAACTGATGTTTTGTAAGCCTGAACATGACCATTTTCGTTAACAAAGAATATAGAATACGGATTAGCTCTGCCCAGTACATTGTAAATTGAAATGTTCCAGAAACTGTGTGCTAATTTCTTTATTTTATGATTTCCTTCTATGTTAAAACCAATATCCACTCTAAAATAATCTGGAATTCGGTATTTATTTCTATCACTATACACAACCTGTTCTTCTCCTGCAAACATATATTTGCCAATGGGGTAGGTTATAGGTCTTCCTGTTTGGTAGGCTACATTGGCAGAAAAGCTATAGCGGTGCGTTAATTTATAATTACCCACCAAGCTAACGTCATGGGGCTTGTCGTAATTTGCCGGAAAATAATCGCCATTGTTTACTTTATCGAAAATAAACGGGCTATCAAGTTTGGTAAAAGCTCTTGAATAACTGTACCCAAACCAACCATTTAAACGGCCTTTCTTCTTTTCTAATAAAAACTCTATACCATAGGCTTTACCCTTACCTTGTAGGAGTACTTGTTCGATGTTTTCATTCATAATAATATCGCCACCAACCCTATAGTCTAGAATGTCTTCCATAGTTTTGTAGTAAGCTTCTAAACTTAACTCAATGTTATTGTCTTTTAGGTTTTTATATACCCCTAGAGCAAACTGGTTGGCTTTTTGAGGCTTAATGTTATAGTCTGATAATTTCCAGGTATCGGTAGGCGACTCGGTTGTATTACTAGACAATAAATGAATGTATTGGGCTGTACGGTTATAACTGCCCTTTATGGAAAACCCAGAATTAAAAAGGTATCTAAAAGAAATACGTGGTTCAAAAACGCCATAGGATTTTATAGATTCGTTTTTTCCAAATTCTTTAACTTCACTAATCGAAGTTGCTATTCTAGGTTTGTCGTTCTCATAAACATTTACAGTAGCTTTTCCTAAAGCGCTAAAGTAAGAGTATCTTAAGCCAGTATCGATGGTTAAATTTTTATTCAATTTAAAGATGTTGGCTACATATAGAGCAGATTCCAAACCTTTTTCTTTTTGTAAGCTTTTGGTTTGAATGTTCGAATTTGCACCAATCGGGGATATTTTTCCAGGGTTTGTGTTGTATAGTTTACTGCTTATACCGTAATTAAATTTATGCTTTTTATTGTGAATGTAACCAGCATTTAACTTGATTTGGGTTTCGTTTACTTTATAACCAAAATCAAAGTTGCGATTGGCATTACTTTCATAGTTAACATCGTACTTGTATTGGCTATTAACAAGTATGGCATCTAGGGTGTTTTTTTCGTTAAAGGTGTGGTTCCATTTTAGGGAAATAAGTTGGTTGCTGTTTTTTAAAATAGAATCGTTCGAGATGCTAAAAGCATCTTTACTGTAATAATACGTACCTTGTATGTTGTTGTTGTCGTTAATTTGGTGGCTGTATTTGGCTAAACCATCAAAAAATGAGGCTTCGCTGTCTTTAAGCGAGGCTTCGTCTATTAAGTTTAAAACCCAATCTGAATACGTTGCTCTAGCACCAACAATTAACGACGATTTTTCTTTTATAATGGGCGTTTCTAGAGTTAAATTGGCGGTAACTGGCCCCAATGCACCTTCGCCAGAAAACGTTTTGGTATTTCCGTTTTTAGATTGAATATCGAAAACAGACGATAGTCTCCCGCCATATTCTGAAGGAATACTAGCCTTATATATGTTAAGGCTTTTGGTTGTATAGGGATTAATAGCAGAGAAAAAACCTAAAAAATGCGAAGGGTTATAAATAACGGCATCGTCCAGTAAAATTAAATTTTGATCGGTTCTGCCTCCTCTAACATTAAAGCCAGACGAGCCTTCACCAGTTTTTTTAATACCAGGTTTTGTTGTAATTACTTTAAAGATGTCACGCTCACCAAGTACAACAGGAACATTTTTTAGGCCAACAACATCAATAGTTGTTAGGCCAACAACGGCAGATTTAACATTGGCATCCCTTTTGGCATCAATCAAAACTTCATCTAATTGCTCGGCATTCTCGCTTATACTAAGGTCCATGCGCCCATTTCCGTAAACAATTAATTCTTTAGAAACATTGTCATACCCCATAAGTTTGGCCTCTAATACATTATAACCCGAGGGGACTATAATTTTAAAGTAACCATTTTTGTCGGTTGTTGTATAGGTGTTGGAGTTTTGTAGGGCAATAACCATGTTGTATATAGGAGCTCCCGTATTATCGTTTTTTATCACTCCCGTGATAGTACATTCTGTTTGAATAGAATTTTCATTTTGTTTCCCAATTATAATCAGGTTTTTTTTAGAGCGTATTGCCTTATCATACTCATTGTAGAAAATGGCAGAATTGTCGTTATAATTGTTGTTAGATGCTTTAAAATAATTTAAAGGCAAATCTTTATACACAACACTGTTATTAATTAGGATAACAGCATTGTTGTAAACAATAAAATTAAGCGTTGTTTCTTCTAAAATATCGTTTAAAATATTTTTTAAGGTTGCCTCGTCAAATTTTTTAGAAACGATTTTGTTTTCTATCCAATAATCCTGATAATAAAATTTAATACCTGTTTTTTTTTCTAAAACGCTAAAAGCTTCTTTAAGGGAAACACGGTTAAAGTTAACAGACAATTTGTCGCTGCTTTGTGCAAGAATTAATTGTGGAATGCAGATACATATTAATAATATGATAATTGCTTTTTTTATTGCCATATTACTACTGCTTATTATTTTAAATTATTGTCGATAAATGAGATTAACTTCACCATAAATTTGTCTTCATGTGCTTTATAAAGCGAATGGTTGCTGCTGTAAAAATCGTTAAGAGCTTTCTTTGTTATGAGATGCAAAGATTTTAAATGTCTTTTAGAGCTAACGTTATAAAAAACACCATCCTTTAAAAGGATGTAAAGACTCTTTTTATTGAATAAGTGATTGATTTTTTTGTTTTCTAGCTCTTCTCGTTTTGGGGTGTAATGTTTTATGTACAAAGAGACCCGTTCTCCAATATAAGCTTGCTCTAAATAGCCGTTTATACCTATTTCAGCTAAGCTTTTGTTATCATGAAAATTAATAAACTTGTGGTTTTCTATGTTAAACTCACTAACATTAAGGGGAGTAAATACCATGTTAAAGTAATCCTTGTCACCATTTAATCTGGTAATTAAAACATCTTCATACAAATCGTATTTTAAATCAAGATTAAAATAAGGTTGTCCATTATAAACAACATTCCCTTTTAAAAAATCGTAATGCTTAAAGTAACGATGCTTTTCTTTGGTAGCTCTAAACGCATCAACATAACGCAACCCATTGTAAAGTGGCGTGTTTTCGTGAGAGATAATAGCATCAAAAGCAGCGTAGTAGCTATTAACATCATTATTTTGTGCAGCAGTTGGCAGGCAAAATAAAACAGCAAGCATAATAGAGCTGTTAAGGAAGGTAAAGCGAGGTTTCATTAAAATATGACTAATAAAAACGCCAAGATAATGAACTCAACCTGTTTAATCTAATAAAACGTTATTTTCTTGTAAGAAAACTCTTTAACTCATAAAAATTACTTGGGGCAACACCGTGGCCTACAGGAAATTCGCTATATAGGTGTGTTATGCCTAAACGCTCTAGTATTTTAGGCGACTGTCTGGCCCAGGCTACAGGAATAACCTGATCTACACTACCGTGCGAACAATAAAAACTAAGGTGACTGTAATCCATTTCGTTGGTGTTTTCTGGAATGAGGTTTTGGTTTATATAACCACTTAAAGCCACCACCCGATTAACTTTTTGAGGATAGGTAAGAGCAACAGCATAACTTAATATGGCGCCTTGGCTAAAGCCCAATAAAGTAACGTTGTTTTTATTAACGGGGTATTTGCTGCAAGCATCATCAATGAAAGCAACAATTGTTTCCATTGAAGCTCGTGCTTGCTCATCGTCACTCCATTTGCTGTTATCGGCATCAAAATTTATGGCGTACCATGCATTTCCGTAGGGCTGTAACGGGTAGGGGGCACGAACAGATATAATAAAGAGCTCCTCGGGCAATTCAGAAGCAAAAGAAAACAAATCGTTTTCGTCGCTGCCATAGCCATGAAGCATAATAAGTAAGGGTGCGTTTTCTTTTAATGTAGAAGGTCGGGTGATATAAAATAAACTCAAGGGACTGTTGTTTTTTTATTACTGAATATTTTTAAACCATTCTTGAAATTTTTCCCCCAGCAAAGGAATAGGTCTAGCTTCGCCTTTAATGGCATAAAACAGACCAAATAACCAACATACAAATGTAATGGTCCATAAAATGGTACCTGCCAAACTGTTAATGTACGCTTCGGTTACATTAGAAACAATTAGCATTAAAATTAACCCAAGCATTTGCCGGATGTGGAAAAATGTAAATGGGTTTTTACGTTCCATATTCATTAAAACAGCAATGATAAGCCCAATAAAAGTTAGGTAGCTTACTATGGCAAGGGACTTACCTTCGTTTATGGTTGCGTTGTTCATGGTTGTGATTTTAATACAAGTTGGTTGTTAGAAATAACACCATAGGCATGGCCTTTTAAGGTGTGACCTTCAAAAATAGCATTTTTAGAGGTCGAAATAATATGGTCTTTGGTAAACGTTATTTTTCCGTTAGGATTAAATAGGGTGATGTTCGCTTTTTCTCCTATGGCAACAGGATGCGTTTCAGCGCCAAACCGCTGTTTTCCTTTGGTAAGAAGGTCGATGGTTTTTTTGGTGCTAAAAACAGTATTTAATGCACCAAATGCAGATTCTAAACCAATGGCACCGTATTTAGCGTGGTCAAACTCTACTTTTTTATGCTCAACATCAATAGGGTTGTGGTCTGATGTAACCATATCTATCGTACCGTCCTTTAATCCTTCAAGTAGCGCATCAACATCGCTTTGGGTTCTTAAAGGGGGCATGACTTTATAATGGGTGTTAAAGTCCTTTAGAACCTCGTCTGTTAGGCAAAGGTTGTGTATGGCTACACTACAGCTAACATCTAAATTTTTCTTTTTTGCCTCTCTAATAAGCGCTACCGATGTTGCTGTGGATATAGTAGGAATGTGCAGTTTGCCGCCTGTATACTCCAAAACAAAAAGATCTCGGGCAAGTTGTAAGTCTTCTGCTAAATTAGGAATGCCCTTTAACCCAATAGAGGTACTGGTTATGTTTTCGTTCATAACACCTTGTCCGCTAACGTCCTTATTAAACGGAAAGCTGTGCACCAAAGCATTAAACCCTTGGGCGTATTGCAATGCGATTTTTAAAATATTGGGGTTACTTATGGGGTTTTTATAATCGCCAAAAGCTACGGCTCCTGCGTTTTTCATGTCGAACAATTCGGCCATATCCTTTCCTGCACTAAGTTTGGTTAAGGCTCCAATAGGCAGTAGCGAAACGGCATTGTCTTTTGCCCTGTCTTTAATAAAGGCAATAGCCGAAGCCGTATCTGTTACAGGGTAGGTGTTGGGGTTTAACGCCACTTGCGTAAACCCAGAAAGTGCAGCGGTTTTTAAGCCATTGGCTATTGTTTCGCGCTCTTCGTAACCGGGCTCACCAAAACTCACGCTACTATCAAACCAACCTTGCGATACATGTAGGTTGGGGTAGGTAATTTCTTGAAAATTGTTCGTGTTTTCAATATGGTAATCCATGTTTTTAATAAGCCCGTTTTCAATTAAAATATCGACGGTTTTATTGTGAAAATCACTTTTAGTATCAACAATTGTAGCAGATTTAATTAATGCGTTCATTTAAAATATTTTAGTATGAGCATTTCTATGAGGACGAAAACCAATGCAAAAATAACAAACCATTTCCATAGCACATTAATATTGGTTTCACTTTTTATAACATTAAACACATGGGGTATCGAATTGTATACTTCAATATCGTTAAAATTCGATAAATCCTGGTAGTGCAACTTACTTTCGTCGCGATCGTAATTATAGCTTACGTGTTGTACCAACTCGTCCTTGTTGTAAAGGCTGTAAATACCTGCCTGGTTTAAATAATTAGCTGTTGTAAGGGTAACTTTATTGCTATAAGCTTGTTGTTGAGGTATCATGTTATTGTTGTCTAGGGCCATGGTTAACACGGCATCTTGTTGTAACGATACGGGTACATCAAACGAAACCTGCTGCCCTAAACTGTAGTAAAGCTGTGGCATTTTTAAACTTTGCTTTCCAATATTGTATAGCGTTGGAACAATTAAGGGAGAGTGTTGAAAATTTGAATTGTCCTTATTTATCGCACCCGAAAACACATATAAATTTTTAACCTGAGCCAAGAATGGCGATTGATCTTCCAGCTGCAAAATGTTAGCATACGATTCTAGTTCCAAATTAAAATGACGCTCAATCTTAGGATACTGAAAATTATGAACCCGGTTATTAAAAACGTTTTCGAATAAAGGGTGATCAAAGTTAATTTGAGTAAGGTGTTTTGGGGTAGGACTCAGATCGTTAAACCTCACACCAAAAGCCGAAACAAATGAGTTGTAACTGTCTTTAGATAAGGTGTTAGATGGAATGATAACAACACTTCCGCCGTGCTGCATAAACGTTAATAGCGCATTGGCTAACGCACTTGGTATTTGATCCAATTCATTTAAAACAATAAGGTTTTGATCTTCTATGGTGCTGTAATTTAAAGCATTTTCGGCAACTGTGGTTAACTCAAACTCGTCTTTGGTAAAAATACGAGCTATAAAATCAGCTTGGCCATTGGTAATGGCTAGTACATTGATTTTTTTTGACGGATTGATGTTAAAAAACAAATCGTTGTCAAATTGCAAACCGTTATCGGTAATAGAGACTCTTCCGTTTATGGGAAGGTTTCTATCAATAGAAAACACAGCAGTTCCATCGGGAGCGAGACTTGCCGAGGTCTTGGCCAACAGCTTTTCGCCGTCGTATAAAGAAATAGGCATGTTTTCGGTTTGGGCTGTATTGCTGTTTACGTTTACTGTTAGTTCTAAAACGGTTGCTGTTTTATTTGAAACATAAATTGAATCGATAGAAACATTGGTCACATTTTCGGGTTTTAGGCTTACAGCACTAAAGTTTATTGCCGTTTCTTTTTTGGGCGTGAAATGGTTTTTCTTTTGTTGAAAATCAGAAATAAAAATAAAATTTTTAAGATGACCGGCTTGGTTAAATAGGTTTTTGCCTTTTAAATAAGCCGCGTCGTAACTTAAAGGGGTATTGGTATAATCTAGGTTTAACAGATCATTTTTTATGGCAGATACGGTTGTGTTTTTAAACGTCCTGTTATTAGTAAATAGCGACAGGTTTTGGTTCTCAGGAATTTGTGACACCAAGTCTTGCACAGCGCGTTTAAAAAGCTCTCCCTGTTTTCCTTTGGCCTGCATGCTAAACGAGTTGTCTAAGTAAACAACAGTTTCTATGGGTTTGTTTAAAACATTGGTTTTAGAGGTGTAGGGTTGCGCAAAGGCCAAAATTATGGCGGCAAACAAAAGCAATCTCGTGGCCAAAAGCAGCCATTTTTTTAATTGGGCACTTTTTCTGGTTTGTAATTTTACCCGTTTTAAAACAGCAACATTGGTAAAAGTCTGTTTCTTAAAGCGCCTTAGTTGAAACAAATGAACAATAATAGGAATAATAAGCGCAAAAAGGGCGTAGAGAATTTCTGGGTATTTAAACTGCATTCCTATATGGGTTTCTTACAAAAATAATGTTTAAAGAGAAAAAGAAAACCTTTTAACAACAAATTAGTTACTAGCAGAAAAAAAAGTAATCTGTCATAGCGGTCATGTTTAAGTCGTTAAAATACTGTTTTATCATTTTCTGTTGCTTGCCATTAGCCACTGTAATAATACTTTGTGGGTGTTCTAGCTGTTTAAGATGCTCAAAAGATAAGAGTGGTGCTTGGTATATTTTTTTATTGATTTTGTTTGGGTTGTTGCAAATCCAATAAAACGGTATGTGCCTTTCAATTAGGGCTTTTGCTATGTGCTTTCCTTTAAAGCCAGCTCCCCAAAGGGCCAGAGGCCTATTGCTATCATAATCCAACTCTAAAAAATAATGCAGCTTAAGTTCTAAAAAGTAGTTGTGGGCGTAATGTTCGTGCGTTCTAGATGTTCTGGTCGAGTAGTCGCGCCAATGGTGAAGTACCGTATCGCAAGGTATACAAGTAAATCCGTGTTTATAAAACCTAAAGGTTAAATCGTAATCTTCAGGATACCTATCAAGGTTAAAAGCGCCACAGGCCATCAAATCGTTTTTATGAACCATCCAACAGGGCGAAGCTATAACACATTCTTTATATATTTCAGAAAAATTAGCACCTTTCATAGTTAATCTGTTTAACCATTTCTCGTATTTTATATAACCATTGCTTACGCCATGGGTGGGGTTAAAATACCTTACCAATCCGGTTGCTACATGTTTTTCGCCATGCTTTTTAAGGTTGTTATGTAGCATTTCTAGCTTATAGTTGGGCATTACATCATCGCTATCCATACGGGTTATGTACTTGCCAGACGCCTGTTTTAAGGCAAAACGTAAGGCTTTAATAATGCCTTTTTCGGGCGCTTTAAAGTGTTTAATTCTAGCATCTAGCTTGGCATATTGTGCAACAATTTCTGGGCTTTCATCGGTTGAGCCATCATCTACAATAATAAGTTCCCAGTTTTTATAGGTTTGCGTTAGGATAGAATCGATGCATTCTGGTAAAAATAGAGCTGTATTTTTAAAGGGGGTAAGTATACTTATTAGGTCGTTTTGCATGTTGCGAAGATAGCAAATTGTGTTTTTAACAAAATCTTAAGGAAAGTATCTGTAACACATAATTATTTTGAGCGTCAATCTATCAAGACTAAAAAAAAACAAAAACCATGAAGAAAACGTTCGCCACTTTAGGCATGAGTATGTTATTAGCAGCATGTGGCTCGTCTGGTACAACAACAGACGATCTAGCGCAAAGCGTACCAATTATGACAAAGGTCGACCTAACAAAGGTTGAAAACGATCAGGTTCCGGTAACAGTTAACCCTGGACGCTTTACCACACAAACAGCAACTTACCGCCTGCCTAGGGTTGTTCAAGGTACATATTCGGTTAGTGATTTTGGAAAATACATCGACAACCTTAAGGCGTTCGATTACGATGGAAACGAACTTGCAGTATCTAAAACCGATACCAATACATGGACCATTGCCAATGCCACCCAATTAGATTATATCACTTACTTAGCCAATGATACTTTCGATCAGGAAATATCTGGTGGTATAGGGGGAGACGCGCCATTTTCACCTGCAGGAACCAATATCGAGCCAGATAACTATGTGCTTAACTTGCACGGCTTTATAGGATATTTCGATGCGTTAAAAAACAACCAGTATAAACTAGATGTGGTTTCTCCTGCTAGCTTTAACAGAACGTCAGCTTTACAGGATGTAGCCCAAGTAACTTCTGAAGACGGTAAAACCGTAACCACAAGCTATTTTGCTGCAAGGTATTTCGACATAACAGACAACCCCATGTTTTATGGTAACCTTGATGTTGAAGAATTTCAAGTAGGCAATATAAAAATTGTTTTAAGTGTGTATTCGCCCAATAAAATCCACTCGGCAAAACAGATTAAAGACGTTATCGAAACCATGATGCAGGCTCAAAAAACCTATTTGGGAGATATTGATAGCACGCCGCGTTACGACATTTATTTATATTTATCTAAAGGTGAAGACGACTCTCCAAAGGGATTCGGAGCACTCGAGCACCACACATCAACCGTTGTGGTTATGCCAGAAGCCATGCCTTTCGAAGCTCTTGCCGAAAGCATGACAGACGTGGTGTCGCACGAGTTTTTTCATATTGTAACTCCGCTAAGCGTACATTCTGAAGACGTGCATTATTTCGATTATAACAACCCAACATTCTCTAAACATTTATGGATGTACGAAGGCGTAACCGAATATTTCGCTACGCTATTTCAAGTGGACCAAGGCTTGGTAAGCGAAGCAGATTTCTATAGTAGAATCATGGATAAAATCCAAGTATCTAGAAGCCTTGATGACACGATGAGTTTTACCATCATGAGCGAAAATATTCTTGACGAGCCTTATGCAAGTAACTATTACAATGTGTATCAAAAAGGTGCCTTAATAGGCATGTGCATTGATATTTTAATGCGGGAAGAAAGCAATGGTACGCGAGGCATATTATCCCTTATGAAAGAACTTTCCATGAAATATGGCAAGAACAACCCGTTTGAGGATGATAAACTAATCGATGAGATTGTTGCGATGACGTACCCTTCAATAGGCGATTTTTTTAACACCCATGTTATTGGCGATGTGCCTATTAATTACAATACGTTTTTTGAAAAAGTTGGTTTAGAAGTAGGAGAGACCCGCGTAAAAACAAACTATATTCAAAATAATGGTGCTTTAATTGTTGGTGCAAACCCACAAACGGGTAGCATTTATTTTACCGATGCCGTAACGGAAAACAGTTTCTGGAACGAACACGGTGTAAAGCCTAACGATGTTATAAAATCTGTTGGCGGGGTAGACGTGTCGTTACAGAACGCCAATAGTATTTTTCAAAAAGTATACATGTGGCAGCCAGGTACAGATATTGAAATGACTTTATTGCGAAATGGCGAAAAGGTTGTGATAAAAGAAACGCTAAAACAATCGTATACAACCGGTAGAACCTTAAAGGAAAAAACCAATGCAACCAATGCCCAAACAGCATTGCGTAAGGCTTGGTTAAAGGGCTAGATTAATACGCTAGTTGATAAAAAAACCACGCAAAAAGCGTGGTTTTTTTGTTAGTATTTGGCCGATTTTCCTGTAGCCGATGTTTTAGTAATAAAGGCCCTTAAATCGTCGTTGGCCTTAATAAGATCTTCGTGCCTTAGGTACATCATATGGCCACTTCTGTAGCCTTTAAAGGAGAAGCGGTCTTTCATTTTTCCGCTAGGATCTATTTGCCACATGGTATATTTGGCATGAAAATAGGTTGTGGCACCATCGTAATACCCCGATTGGATTAACACATTTAAGTATGGGTTGGCAGCCATGGCTTTGCGCAAGCGTTCTCGGGTGTTGTCGTTTTCCCTGTTCCAAGGGTGCACATCGCCAAACATGTTATACTTAAGGTCTGTTTTAAAGTTTAAATGGGTTTTAATGTAATAATTTATTGCCGGGGTAAACGAGTGCAACCACGAGCTCAGCTCAGCATTGTAATCTGGTGCTATACCAGCTTCGTTTTTATCTATCCCTAAGTATCTCGAATCTAATCGGCCAATGGTATGCCCACTTTTTTCCCGCAATAGTGTTTTCCAAAAGAACGCAGGAGGGACATTTAAGTTATGTTGTAAAATCTCTTTTTTCGAGATGCCAGAGTAATAGGCCATTTGTTCTGCAATGGCTTGTTTTTCTGTCTCTTGAATAAAGCCCCCTTTGGCGAGTGCTGGCAACAAGGTATTTAGGCTAAAGGCTTCTGCTTCGGGTAAAATATCTAAGAGGTCTTTTTGCTGAAGCTCGCTAGGTAACATTTTATGGTGCCATGCTGTAGCCGTAAAATAGGGGAGATTTAAGGCAGAATCATTAGGGTTACCACGATAAAGCACTTTGTAATCGGCTGGCGAAACCATGATTACGCCATTAAGATACATCCATTGGTTGTTTTGGAGTTCTTCGGCAAGTCCCATAACTCTTGTGCCACCGTAACTCTCGCCAATAATGTATTTTGGTGATTCCCAACGGTTGTTTCTGCTAACAAATGTGGTCATCCATTCGGCTAAATATTTAATATCGGCATTGATGCCAAAGAAATTCTCGCGCTCGGGGTATTGGCCCTCTTCATCTTTTATCATGCGGGAATACCCAGTATTTACAGGGTTTACAAATACAATATCGGCTACATCTAAAATAGCATTTGGGTTGTCTTTAACGCCATAAGGCTGCACGGGGTAACCTTCGCTGTCGATGTTTAGGATTTTTGGTCCGGTATAGGCAATATGCATCCATACCGAAGCAGAGCCAGGGCCACCGTTAAATGAAAAGATTAAAGGGCGCTGCGACGATTTGTTAACATTGTCGCGTTTGTAATAGGTATAGAATAAGGAGGCAATAGGGGTGTTGTCTTCATTCCATACGGGCTGCATACCCGTTTTGGCGGTATAGCTAATCTGTTGCCCATTAATATTAATACGGTTGGTGGTAACAACGGCTGTATCGGTTGCAATACTTCGCTGTTGTGCTTGAGTGCTTACCCCTAGGAAACCGCACAGAAGTAATATGAAAGGTATTTTCATGTTGAGTTTTTTGTAAAGATATAGAATTAAAATCTTTCAAAAACACCTAAGCCAAAAAGCGCAAAATCGTATTTAACCGGATCGGTTGGGTCTAGTTTTCTTAATGCTGTATCTAGTTCTAGTAAAGCTTTAGCATCATTCTGTTTGCGTTTTAAAAGGCCTAATTTTCTAGCGACATTTCCGCTATGTACATCTAAGGGGCACGACAATTGCGAAGGGGATAAGCTGTTCCAAATACCAAAATCTACCCCTGTGGTGTTAGGTCTTACCATCCAGCGTAAATACATGTTAATGCGTTTGGCAGCAGAGTTTTTTAATGGATCGCTAACATGTTTTTGAGTTCTTGGTAAATGCTCAATTTCAAAAAAATGTGATTTAAATTGGCTTATCGCCATTTGTAGCGATTCATTATTAGCTGTTTTATTAAACACGGCTTCTAACCCTTCATGATTGTTATAGATATGATTTAATGCTTTTATAAACGTGATAAAATCGGTACCATTAAAGGTTCTGTGTACGAAGGGCAACAAGGATTCCAGATCTTTTTCTTGATGGTTTTTTACAAAATCGTAAGGCGAGTTATCTAATAAGGCCATCATTTGCGTGGCATTGTTTATAATGCTCTTTCTATTGCCCCAAGCAATGGTAGCCGTTAAAAAACCCGAAATCTCGATGTCTTCCTTTTTATTGAAAAGATGAGGGATTTGAATGGGATCGCTTTCTATAAACTTGGTGGTATTGTATTGCTCGACCTTTTCGTCTAAAAAATCTTTTAATTCGTTTTCGTTCATAAAAATCAGTCTATCGGTAAATAATGCATAGCGCATGGGCTAACGCTAAGTACACCCTATGCGGTTACAATATTGCCATCGACCATGGTTAGTTTTCTGTCGGCCATATTGGCAAGGTCTTCATTATGGGTTACCAAGACAATGGTTTGGCCAAACTCGTCGCGTAGCTTAAAAAATAAATTGTGGAGGTTTTCGGCACTTTCGCTATCGAGGTTTCCCGAAGGCTCATCGGCAAAAACAACTTTAGGGCTGTTAATTAAAGCCCTAGCAACAGCAACACGTTGTTGTTCGCCTCCCGAAAGCTCGTTGGGTTTATGGTTGTAGCGGTCTTTTAAACCGAGAAAGTCCAACAACTCCAAGGCGCGTTTTTCGGCATCTTTTTTTGAGGTTCCTTTAATAAATGCAGGAAGGCAAACATTTTCGACTGCTGTAAATTCGGGCATTAATTGGTGAAACTGAAAAATAAACCCAATATGTTCGTTTCTAAATTTGGCCAAGGCTTTATCCTTAAGCTTAAAAACATCTGTTTGGTTGATAATCAGGCTGCTTTCTTCTTTTTTTGACGCTTTATCTAAGGTGCCTAAAATTTGCAATAGGGTGGTTTTTCCTGCCCCGGAAGCCCCAACAATCGAGACCACTTCACCAGGTTTAATGTTTAGGTCAACACCTTTTAAAACATGTAGGGTGTTATAGTATTTATGAATGTTTTTTGCTGTTATCACGATGCTCTTAACTTTGCCGTGAAAATACAATTTTATGTAAACATAATATATTTTTGAATTTTATTATTCTATTTTTAACCTTTATAAGAACCACAAGACATGCCATACAAACATTTTGAAGAATATAACATGCAAGTTACAGACGATGTAAAAGCACGCTATAAAAGCATTATAGAAGATTTAGGAGAGGACATTAACCGCGATGGCTTACAAAAAACACCCGAGCGTGCCTCTAAGGCCATGCAGTTTTTAACACAAGGCTATCATCAAGATGCTGCCGAAATATTAAAAAGTGCCATGTTCAAGGAGTCTTATAACGAGATGGTCATAGTTAAGGACATTGAACTATACTCCTTATGCGAACACCATATGTTGCCTTTTTTTGGAAAAGCCCACATTGCTTACATTCCCAACGGAAAAATTGTAGGTTTGAGTAAAATTCCAAGAATTGTGGATGTTTTTGCTAGACGCCTACAAGTACAAGAACGCCTAACCGAACAAATTTTAGACTGTATTAACGAGACTTTGCAGCCACAAGGTGTTGCTGTGGTTATAGAGGCCTCGCACATGTGTATGATGATGCGCGGTGTACAAAAACAAAACTCGGTAACCACAACATCTGGCTTTAGGGGGCAATTTGAAAAGAGTGAAACCCGTAACGAGTTTTTAAAGCTGATAAGCGAAAAACTTTCCTAGAAAGAGGTATCAATATTGAAGATATAAAGTTTACTAGCTGCAGTCCAATTTATTTAAATACTATTGAGAAAGCACTGAAAACTAGCACGGACAAGTAATGGCTTAATTTTAGGTGCAAACAAAAAACCTTGGTGTTTGGTGCGGTTTTTGTTTAATAGTATGCAGTAAAAAACACTACTGATATATGACAAAATATAAAAAGTTAGGATTAAGCTTGCTCTTGGATGCCTGTGGGTACATTTCTTTTGTGTTTCCACCATTCGATTTTGTTTGGGCACCGCTATCAGCTTGGATCATGACCAAACTATACAAAGGAAAGCAGGGTAAAATTGCTGCAGTAATTTCGTTTGTAGAAGAGGCGCTTCCGTGGTTGGATGTTATTCCTACATTTACCTTAATGTGGTTGTACACCTATGTTTTTAAACCAAAACCTTAATCCCGCAATACCCCATTAAAAGGGGCAGCTAAACAGCTGCCCTTTTTTAATTTTAAATGGTATAGTTTAAACCAATAATAACATTTCTGCCTGTGTTATAAATACCATCTGGTTTAAGACGTGACAAATGGTTTATATACGTTTTATCGGTTAGGTTGGTTCCCGAAACCGTAAGGTCCAGCGAACGCCCAAACAGCTTAAACGTGCCGCCAATACCCGCACTTAACAAATTGTATCCGGGTGTTTCTGTTTCAAAAGCACTGACATGGTTTTGTTTGAAGGTCGATTTTAACCGAACAAATGCAAACCCTTGATCTAGCCAATTGGTAGTGTATTCAACACGCAAAGTATTGTTTACAGAGTTTGCAGGTATTAAAGGCAGGTAACTGCCGCTATCTTGTTTACCGGTAACCGTTTCGAAACTGCTTTCTAAGTGCAACCAGTGAATGGGGTGTGGGTGCAGGTGAAACCCAATTTCACCACCATAAAGCTTCGCATGGTCCTGTACGTAATTGTAAACAGGGGCGTCATGTATTGTAGTGCCATCTGGCGCTAGGAATATATAATTGTTAATACGGTTAAAAAAACCGTTTACAAACAGCTCTAAATGCTTGCTTTCATATTCCAGATTTAAGTCAACTTGAAGGTTTTGTTCGTTGTCTAAATCAATATTTCCTATTTCATAGCGGTTAGAGCCATGGTGCACTCCATCGGAGGTTAGTTCGGCTAAATTAGGCGCTCTAAATCCTGTGGCAACATTTAATCGTGTGGTAATGGCTTTAAGCAAGGTTGTTTTAAACCCAAGCGCCCCATTAAAACTATTGAAGTTTTTGTTTACGGCCTCATCGTACAAGGCAATTTTTCTATTGTCGTACCGCGCGCCTAGCTGGATATCCAAATTATTAAAATGAATATGGGTCGTGGCTAAAACACCCACATCATTGGTGGTGGCATCGGGGATTAACCTCTCCTCTCCATAGTTTGTATTCACCTGATGCATGCCTTGAACCCCTACAATGGTTTCAAATTTCCCCATTATCGGTAAATGGTATTTGGTATCGTAATTAAAGGTTTTTAACTTCATATGAAGTGCCGGATGCGCGTCCTCGTGATTTTCTTCATCATGATGCGCTTCCTCGTCCTCGTGGTTGTCTTCGGTTTCATGGCCATGGTCGTGGTCGTGATGGTGCTCTTCTTCAAACTCTTTACGGTCGTTATAGGTGTAGCCTAAATTAATCTCCAGACTAGAGTTGTTAAAAAACACGGTTGATTGCGAGCTAAACACATGGTTAGTTAATTGCTGGTAAGGCAGTAGTGGCGTGACATTGGTAGACGACTCGCCAATCTCCTCTGGAATACCAACTTTAGCGGCATTAACATTGTAGCGCAATGCTGTTTTAAACTTATTGGATTGGTACCCTAATCCCGCTTTAAAATCTTTTTCAACAAAGCGTGTGTTGGTTACTCTATAATCTGAGGTGTTATAATCGGCATGTTCTGCGAGGCTTCCTCTAAAAAGGGCTTTAAACTTTTTTCCTGAAGCTTTATAAGCAGCTGTTGTATTAAAGCCTTTGGTATTGGAAAAATAATTCCCCGCGATATTGGCTTGCGACGCGTTGGGGTTAGCAAACTTTTCTGGGTTTAAATACAGTACGCCGCCCAGGGCATCGCTACCGTAAAGCAAAGACGAAGGGCCTTTAATAACTTCAACACTTTCAATTCCAGCGTCGCTAATGCCAAGTCCGTGCTCGCTTCCAAATTGTTGGTTTTCCAATCTTACCCCTTGGGTGTAAACCAGCACCCGATTGGCACTTAGCCCGCGAATAACAGGTTTTCCTATGCCAGCCCCAGTGGTAATGCTCTCAACACCGGCTATATCGGTTAGGCCCTGACTTAATGTAACGGCACCTTTTCGTTTAAGGGTTTTTACATTGGCACGCTCAACTTTCATAACGTTTTCGCTTTGTAGCTTATGAAAAGGAGTAGAAATAATAACTTCTTCCATTTCTATGGCAGAGGCCGTTAAACTAATGTTTAAGGTATCTTTTAAGGGTAAGGATATTATTTTTGAAAAGGTTTTGTACCCAACAAACGAAACAACAATTGTGTAGTTTCCCTGAGGGAGGTTTGTTATAGTAAAATGGCCATTTTCATTGGTTGTGGTGCCTTTTTCTAATTGTGGCAAATATATGGTTGCAAAGGCAATAGGCTGCGAGACAGTATAATCTGTTACCTGCCCTGTAATCGTGTTTTGTGCATACATGCTTGGTAATGCCAATAATAGCATTACACTTAAAAATAATTTCATGAGTTAATTTTAAATGATTAATCTTTTTTTTTAAAAACTAAGGTTAATCATTGTAAGGTGGCCCGCGAAGCGAGAAAGGAAGTTTTTGGTAATCGCTTATAAACGCGTATTGCGAAATAATAGGGGTAAAGTCCGCATTCGATTTAATTAAGGTATAGGTGTGTGTTATGGCAGTAAAATCGGTGTTGATTTTAAACTTGTAAAATTCACATTCTACTTCGTGGCTGTGAATATGGTCTTCGCCTTGGCTCGTGCAAACCTCGTGTTTATGACCGCTAAAGGCATGGGCAAGTTTATGCGCTGTGGGCAATAACAGCGTAACGACCAAAAGTAAGGTGGTTAGTTTAAACCCGGTATTTTTTTTAATACAATGCACTAATTAATAAACCTTTTCATTCCAAACCGGCGGAGCATCTTTTTTTCAAACTCCCAAAAGAATTTGAACTGTCCGAAAAGCCACCCAAAGCTAACAAGCAGGATTTGGTAAAAAATGAGGCCAATAATAATAAAAAGTAGCCAATATACGATAGGGTTTAAGTTTTCTTTAGTAATTCCCAGTAGTTGCAAAAGGGGTTTGCCTATATAAGCCGATGTAGATCCTGTAAGGGCAAATACAATAAATACCCTAATCATTTCCCAGCGGTATTGCAAAATCCATTTGCGCTCTAGTTTTTTAAACAGCCATAGCGTTAGCTTGATAAGTAAATAGCCAACAGTTAAAATACCAAGGACCTTAAGGTAGGTGTTATTGGTAAATAGGGCTGTTAGTTTGTAGGCGCTGTAAGCAATTCCCAATATTCCTAGGAAAGGAAAAAGAAGCTGCCAGTTTTTTTGGATGTCCCAACGTTTTTTAAATCTCTCCATAACTTTTTTACCAATGCAAATATACGTTATATCCGCGGGATAAACTGTGCCAATTGTTGCTTGTATTTTAATTGAAAATAAATAAAGTAGTTATACAGTTTATAATTTACCTCATAACCATAATCTACCCCTTTTTCGTAGTTTATAGGCATTTCATAAAGGCTATTGTCGTATTGTAGTGGTTGGAGCACGCGTTGGTTCCATTCGGTAGCATAAATCCAGTTTCGGTGTTCTAAAAAAGTTTTTGAGTAGTACCCTTCCGGTCTTGCTGTAGAGATTAGCCAAGCATTAAAACCGGGTTCTATAATTAAAATTTCGTATGCTGTGTTGGCATTGGAAATTCTAACCGTATCGTTTTCTACTTGCGTAAGCGCATCGTTACTTTTCGATGCTGTTTTTGAAGCGTTACAGCCAATAACCAATAGGCCAATTACTAATGCTAAGCACCATGATTTCATGATTAATGGTTTCTTATAAAGATACGAAATATGCCGTTAATAATAGGAGGTAGGCGAGCAAAATAAAAAAGCCAAACTTTAAGTTTGGCTTTTTTTAATGCTTGTATTAACGTGTTATTTTTTTCCTAAAAAACCACCCAGTAAGCCACCTAGGCCGCCTTTCTTTTTGTTTCCGCCGAGTACCATACCGGCAACATCATCTATAACACTACCATCGCCATCGGCATCTAAAATGGCTTCTAAAAAGCTTTGTTCTTGCTTAGGCGAGTTTCCTTGTAACAAGCCGCCTAACAAACTTTCTAGTCCAGACGAGCTGTTTACATTTTGCTGTCTGGTTTGCTTGCCTAGAAAACCAAGGAGTATGGGCGCAGCAACTTTTAAAATCTCTGAAACAGCACCAGCGTCTAAACCAGATTTTGCACCTAAGGCATTGGTAACGTTTTGTTCTTTATTACCCAAAACGTGTCCTAAAATCTTGCTGCCATCGTTTAAAACACCAGCATCTACACCACCACTAAAAAGGCCGTCAAGATTATCTAAAATACTTCCGTCGTGCTTGTTGTTGCCTAAGGCGTTCATAAGGCCTTCTGCTCCTTGTGGGGTTTGGGCATTTCGTTTCATGGCCTGCATTAAAACAGGTAGTGCCATGGTTAGTACATCTTGGGTTTTGCCTTCCGGCTGGTTGGTTTGTTGCGAAACCCCATTGATGATTGCTTTTCCGGCTTTGCTATTTAATAAATCTAAAATTCCTGACATGTCGTTTTGTGTTTTGTGCGTTAAATTACAAAAAAATTCTCGGCTCTTTTGTAAATAAGACTCAATTTTTACATTTGAGTCACTGGTTTAGCTTAGTAAATTAATAATCTGTTCTGCTAGTTCTACACCAATTCTGTCTTGGGCTTCGTTGGTGGCAGCTCCAGTATGCGGGGTTAACGATAGGGCGGGGTTCATTAAAAGTTGGACTTCTGGGGTGGGTTCTTTTTCAAACACATCCAAAGCTGCGCGAGCAACTTTTCCAGATTCGATAGCATCTATTAGAGCGACCTCGTCAATCACTCCGCCGCGGGCAGCATTGGCTATAATTACGCCATCTTTCATGTGCTGAAATTCTGCGGTGCCAATAACATAGTCGTTTTGTGATGGTACGTGAAGCGTTATAAAATCGGATTGTTTTAAAACGGCTTCTTTTGAAATGGTGGTAATCTTAAATTTTAACTTTTGGCCATCGAAAAAACGTAGTTCCAAGTTGGCAGACTCGATAAGTGGATCGTAAGCAACAACAGTCATACCAAGACCTATGGCAACTTTGGCTGCGGCTTGCCCAATCTTTCCAAAGCCAATAATACCAATGGTTTTTCCTTTAAGTTCAATGCCCTTGGCATAGCTTTTTTTAAGGGCTTTAAATCTGGAGTCGCCTTCTAAGGGCATGTCGCGATTGGCATTGTGCAAAAATCTCGATAGTCCTAAGAGGTGTGCAAAAACCAACTCGGCCACAGAATGTGAAGAGGCTGCTGGTGTATTAATAACGTGAATGCCCTTTTGCTTGGCATATTCAACATCAATATTATCCATACCAACGCCGCCACGGCCAATAAGCTTTAGTTCTGGGCAGGCATCTATAATATCCTTTCGTACTTTGGTTGCACTACGAACCAATAGGGCGGTAATGTTATTTTCGTTTATGAAATTAATGAGCTGCTCTTGCGCAACTGTTGTGGTTATGACCTCGAAACCAGAATTTTCTAAGGTGTTAATTCCGCTTTGGGAAATGCCGTCGTTTGCTAAAACTTTCATAGTTGTTTTTCTTTTTTTGATGTTGCAAGTTGTGTTATGCTTTTCTCTCTAATTCGCTCATGACCTCTACCAAAACCTGAACGCTCTCCAAAGTTAGGGCATTATACATCGAGGCGCGATACCCACCAACACTTCTATGTCCGTTTAGGCCGTTAATGCCGGCTTCTTTCCACATGGTGTCGAAGGTTTCTTTTAGGTTTTCGTTTTCTAAGGTAAAGGTTGCATTCATATAAGACCGGTCTTCTTTAACGGCATAGCCTTTAAATAGCGGGTTTAAATCCAGTTCGGAATACATTAACCTGGCTTTCTTTTCGTTTTCTTCCTCAATGGCTGCAATGCCTCCTTTGTTTTTTAACCACTCTAGGGTAAGCATAGAGGTGTAAACTGCAAAAACAGGCGGGGTGTTGAACATGCTGCCTTTACTTATGTGTGTTTTATAGTCCATCATCGATGGGATTTTTCGGGAGACTTTTCCTAAAATATCCTCTCTTACAACCACTAAGGTTGTTCCTGCAGGCCCTAGGTTTTTTTGGGCACCAGCATAAATAAGGTCAAATTTTGTAAAATCTAAGGTGCGGGAAAAAATATCACTGCTCATGTCACAAACCATAGGAATTGGCGCGTCTGGGAATGTTTTCATTTGTGTGCCAAAAATGGTGTTGTTGGAGGTGCAGTGGAAATAATCGTAATTCTCGGGGATGTCGTATCCCTTAGGAATGTAATTAAACCCAGCACTTTCTGATGAGGCTACTTCGTATATATCATCAAAAATTTTCGCTTCCTTAATTGCTTTGGTGCTCCAGGTGCCTGTGTTAAGGTATCCCGCTCTTTTTTCAAGTAGGTTTAGCGCGACCATTAAAAACTGGGTGCTTGCACCGCCTTGCAAAAACAGGGCTTTATAGCCTTTGCCTTCTAAGCCTAAAAGCTCTAGAGCTAATGTTCTGGCTTTTTCCATAACGTCTACAAACGCCTTGCTTCTGTGTGATATTTCTATAAGCGAAAGGCCATTGTCGTAATCTAAAACGGCTTGTGAAGCTTTTTCTATAACGGCTTTGGGCAGTACACATGGCCCGGCACTAAAATTATGTCTTTTCATTATTATATAAGTGTTTAAGTTGGCGTACAAGCCATGGTAAATACCTAATAAATGGCTTGTACAACGTTAAAAGTTAGGTAACAAAATTGATAAAATCCCTTAATATGATTGCTACCATTGTATTTTTATTTTTTAAATTGTCAGCAAGAACGCAACAACATCAACATTATCAGCATATTGATGGAGCTCTGGGGTTTGGGTATTTCCAAACTTAATTTCGTTTGGCAACACATTCTTGGCAACAATACATTGTATGTGTTCGTGGTCTTCGGTTAGTTTATTTTTTAACTCAGATAAGCTATCGTAGTACTCATAAAATACCGTAGCTATGGGGGAAGCATAACTAGCGTCTTGTTTAATCATTAAAAACCCATTTTCCAGCATATCGAACTCGCTCATTAAATAAACGGCTTTATTGTAGTCGTAATTATTGGCGTATTTTGCTTGTTCTATAATGGGATGCCAATGGTACATGGCCTTAAAAAACGCATCGAAATTGTAATCTTTAGGGACAAATAGCTTAGATACACTGCGGCAGCCCAGACCATAATATCTAAAAATATCGTTGGATAAAGCTTTTAACTCGGTTTCGGTTTCGGTGCCGGTTAATAGGGCTACAGAGTTTCTGTTTTTTCTAATAATAGACGGTTTGCCTTTAAAGTAGTATTCAAAATATCGAGCGGTATTGTTGCTTCCTGTAGCAATTACGGCATCAAAAGTTTCAAATTTATCTTCTGTAAAGGTAATACGGCCTTTAAACCCAGGCTCGACATGCTCTAGATACTTGGCTAAATATGGTAATAGGTGTTTGTCGTTACTAGAAAGTTTAACCAGTGCATGGTGCCCTGTTATTAAAACTGAAAGAAAATCGTGAAATCCAACCAAAGGGATGTTTCCGGCCATAACAACAGCCACGGTTTTTGGTTGTATTTGATTAATGGTATATTTTGAAAGCCAGTCTTCTAATGCTTTCTGGGTAAGTAAATTGCTCCAGGATGTTAGTGCAAAAAACACATTTTCTTTGGTAAACCAGCCATTGTGTTCTTTGGCCAGTTGTATTTGGTGTTTAAACCCTTCAAAAAAAACATCGTTAAAAGGGATATCTTCCTTTTTATTGATATTATCGTTGGTAAATTGACTTAAAAACTGGCCTAGTTTTGCGAAAGCACCAATTCTTTGATGTAAATCCATGCTGTGTTTGGTTATGAATTGTTTTGGCTTTATTTTTGTATGCAAAGTTAGAAAAATGAATGTAGAAGGATTTTATTTTTTAGGTAAAATAAAATCCATACAAGAAAAAACAACAATATGGCAATTATAATAACAGACGAATGTATTAATTGTGGTGCTTGCGAGCCAGAATGCCCAAATACGGCAATTTATGAAGGCGCAGACGATTGGCGCTATTCTGATGGTACAAGTTTAACAGGCGATGTGGTTTTACCTAACGGCAAAGCCATTAATGCCGATGAGGCGCAAGAACCCATTAGCGACGAGATTTACTATATAGTTCCAGACAAATGCACCGAGTGCATGGGATTCCACGAAGAGCCACAATGTGCTGCGGTATGTCCCGTAGACTGCTGTGTGCCGGATGAGGACCACGTAGAAACCGAAGAAGTACTTCTGGGCAAACAAGCGTTTATGCACCCAGAAGATTAAGGTTTTTTTATATAAAAAAATTAAGCCCCAAGCATATTTCTTGGGGCTTTTTTATTTTAAAATAGTATTTTAGCTTTAGTAAAATTAACTGTATGGGACGTTTTTTTGTAGTTGTGTTGCTTGTTTTTTTTGTAATGGGGTGCCATGATACCGATAGCACCAAAAACAACACCATGCCATCTATAAATTGGGACGCCAGAAAAACAACCGTCCTTGCCGATTCTACATTTGTTACAGGTGCAACTTACCTCTCGGTATACTCGCAAATATATAGCTTAACCGAGCACAGAACACATAATCTAACCGCAACCATTAGCATGCGCAACATTAGCCCAAACGATACGGTTTATATAGACAAGGCCGATTTGTTTGATACCCACGGCGATTTGGTGCATTCCTATATCGCGTTTCCCGTGTATTTAAAACCCTTAGAAACTCTAGAAATAGTTATTAAAGAAACCGATAAGAGTGGCGGCACGGGAGGCAATTTTATTTTTAATTGGCATGTGCCTAAAAACAGCCACGAACCACTTTTCGAAGCTGTTATGATTAGTACCATGGGCCAACAAGGCTTGTCTTTTTCAACAGAAGGAAAACGAATAGAGTAACACTTTATGAAGTACATTTTTTTAATAATACTAGGAAGTTGGTTTTCAAGCGTCAATTTATTAGCACAGGATAAAATAGATTCTGTAAAACCTAAAAAAAAGCATATTAAAACAGTAGAGTATAAGTTAAAAAAAGGGGAATTAAAAAATAGAGACAGCCTTTTTGCCTCAAATAGTTACCCCTACAGTTTTATGGTTTTTGATAAAAATGGCCACATGATTGAAGTTGGTCGAAAAAATGCTGACGGTTCACTTATTAATAAGAATGTTTATATTAAAGATGAAAAAGGAATTTCCGCTAAAGGATTTAAAATAATTGCTTCCAATGAAATTGAAAGGTATTGGATTAACCAATATGATTTAGATGGTAATCTAATTAAAACCAAGACTTATGATTCTGGTGACAACCTAATTCATCATAGCACATTAAAGTATGATGCTCAAGGAAATGTAATTGAAAAATCAGTAACAGATGTATTGCTTAATTCGGGATATAGAATAATAAATGAGTACAATGTAAACGGAAAGTTAAAACAGCGTTTTAAATATTCTCTAGAAGGAGAGCTGCTTACTGTTTCTAAATATGCTTATAAGAAAAGAAAGTTTTTTCATACTATGAAAGATAAAAAAGATGGTAGCCAATTTAAACAAGTATACAAGTACGATGCGGGCAAGAATTTAATAGGCCTTAATACATATGATAATGAAGGGGATTTAATAGGTAAAAGGAGTTACGATTACATTTATGATGATTTTGGAAACTGGATTACACAAAAGTGTCGTTCATATGGAAAATTGCATAAGGTTATGGAAAGAGAAATTGAGTACTACAAATAATTACACGCTAAAATTTAACTGTTATTGCAGTCTGTAATACAGAATTAATTACATTTGCCGCTACAAAAATAACAGCACTTGTTGTAGAGTGTTTTTAACTTTAATTTTAAATGAAAGCAGGAATTGTAGGATTACCAAACGTTGGAAAATCAACCTTATTTAATTGTTTATCTAATGCTAAGGCACAAAGTGCCAATTTCCCTTTTTGTACGATAGAACCTAATGTAGGGGTTGTTAATGTTCCCGACCCTAGGTTGTCAAAACTAGAAGAATTGGTAAATCCAGAGCGCGTTCTTCCTGCCACTGTAGAGATTGTTGATATTGCTGGATTGGTAAAGGGTGCAAGCAAAGGCGAAGGCTTAGGCAATCAGTTTTTGGCGAACATTCGCGAAACCGATGCCATTTTGCATGTGTTGCGCTGCTTTGATAACGATAATATTGTACATGTTGATGGCAATGTAAACCCTATTCGGGATAAAGAGACCATAGATATCGAGCTACAGCTAAAGGATTTGGAAACTACCGAGAAAAAACTCGATAAAGTTAAGCGTGCAGCAAAAACAGGCAACAAAGAAGCACAAGCAGAAGAAGCCGTTTTGTTAAAAATTAAACAAGGGTTAGAGTCGGGAATATCGGTTAGAGCGTTAGAGTTTAGCGAAGAAGACTACAACGAGTATGTTAAGCCATTACAGTTTATTACAGACAAGCCTGTTTTGTACGTGTGCAATGTCGATGAAGGCTCGGCAGTAAGTGGCAATGCCTATGTAGAACAAGTGCGCGAGGCCGTAAAAGATGAACAGGCAGAAATTTTGGTTTTGGCTGTTGGAACAGAAGCCGATATTAATGAGCTTGACGACTATGAAGAGCGCCAAATGTTTTTACAGGATATCGGGCTTGAAGAACCAGGGTCTTCAAAATTAATCCGTTCGGCATATAAGTTATTAAACCAGCAAACATACTTTACAGCGGGCGTTAAAGAGGTTAGAGCGTGGACTGTTACTGTTGGAGCAACCGCACCACAAGCAGCCGGAGTAATCCATACCGATTTTGAAAAAGGCTTTATTCGCGCCGAGGTTATTGCTTATAACGATTATGTAAGCCATGGTAGTGAAGCCAAGGTTAAAGAAGCAGGTAAAATGCGAGTTGAAGGAAAAAATTATATTGTAAAAGACGGCGACGTGATGCACTTCTTGTTTAACGTGTAAGTGTTTCTCTTATATAAAAAACCAACCCCTATTTTTAATTAAAAATAGGGGTTTTTTTATGTTTGGAAAGAGGCTATTCTTCTTCATCATAAACACCTTCTTTTAAATCGTAGTTTAGAATAATATGGCCGTCATCATTAACCTCCAGTTCATCAACAGAAAAATTAGCCATAGTATAATGTAGTTTACTGCTAATTTTAACCAAATAAATGCAGTCTGCCGTTTTTACTTCTACAGCTTCTATAGTTTCGTTATGGTGGTTATCAAACGTTATGATATCCCCATCATTGTAGCCGTCAGGAAATTTTTGATTTAGCAATTCAAGAATTTCCGGAGTTATTTTTTTATAGTCAACAATCACTCTTTTCATCACTAAAGCCTTTTTTTAGTTAATACTAGCTTGGGTTTTCTTTAGCAATTTTTATAAAGTTACAAAAAAAAGTGTTTCGTTTTATGCGTTGTAAAAGCTTAATGCATTTATAATTAGCTCAGTACCAGCATGGCAATCAATTTGTGGTTTTCCTATTGCTTGTAGTAATACAAAATTAATCTGCCCATGTTCGTTTTTCTTATCGTGCTTTAAAAGCGCTATAATAGCATTAAAATCGTTTTGGTCAATTTTGGGGTGACCAAAAATCTTAACAATCCGTTCTTTTATCTCTTTTACAACCGCTTGGTCCAGACCTAGCTCTTGCTGCGATATGTAGGCTTCTACAACCATGCCGATGGCTATGGCTTCGCCATGCAGCAATTCGGGCTTGTCGGGATGGTTTAAAGCGTGGGTTTCTATCGCGTGGCCTATGGTATGGCCAAAGTTTAAAATTTTTCTAAGGCCTTTTTCATAAGGATCCTCGTCTACAACCGCTTTTTTTATTAAAATTGACTGTCGGATATGCGTATCAAAATCGGACTTGGTAATTTCTTCTAGCGCCTCAAATACCTGCCAGTGACTTGCATCCTGTATTAAACCGTGTTTTAGCATTTCTGCTAATCCCGATCGCATTTGGGCTTCGGGAAGGGTACTTAAAAAAGCCGTATCGACCAAAACCATAGCACCAGAATTAATCACGCCAATCTGATTTTTAAGCCCGCCAAGGTCAACGCCCGTTTTACCCCCAACAGAAGCATCTACCATGGCCAAAAGCGAGGTTGGGACGTTTATATAAGGTATGCCTCGTTTATAGGTCGAGGCAATAAACCCGCCTATATCTGTAATAACGCCGCCCCCTAAGTTTATCATCAAGCTTTTTTTATCGGCACCGAGCTCGGTTAAAGCTTCCCAAACACCTAAGCAAGTTTCAATGTTTTTATGTTGCTCGCCAGCATCAATTTCAATAATTTCAATGGGCAACGATGTTCCAATTTGCCCAAGAAAATAAGGCAGGCAATGCAGGTGTGTGTTTTCGTCGACTAAAACAAAAATTTTGGAGGGTGTTGTGGTTGTTAAAAACTGGCTTATGTGCTCGTAACAAGCGTTATTAAAGTGAATTGCGCAGCCGCTGGTTTCTATTGAATTCATAATACTGTTAAACGTAAAAAATAAGTGTGAAAATAAGACGTTTTTTTATAAAAAATGAGCGCCTCTAACTATATTTGCAAAAGTAAATTATTTGACACGTTGAAACAGCATATTTTTGATAATACGGAGGTTGCTTTTGCGTTAAAAAGCAATGCCGAGCTAAACAGAGCGTATGTTCTGTTTAAGATGATCTCCTACGAACGTTTTGTTAAAGTAGGAACCCACCTAACCCATTTTGCTCTAAAGGTAAAATTACCAGTATGGGGACTTGTTCGAAAAACCGTTTTCGATCATTTTTGTGGCGGTGTAAATGCCAAAGACTGTTTGCCCGTAATAGATGCCATGTACGACAAAGGGGTAAGTTCTGTTTTGGACTACTCTGTTGAAGGAAAAGACAACGAAGCGCATTTTGATGATGCCATGCAGAAAATTGTCGAAATCATTCACTTTTCTACCGATAAAGCGGCCATGCCTATTGTTGTATTTAAGCCCACAGGGTTTGGAAGGTTTAATTTGTACCAGAAAATAAGTGAAGGCAAATCGTTAACTAACGACGAGCAGGCAGAATGGGATCGCGTTGTAGCACGTTACGATACCGTTTGCCGTTTAAGCAAGGAAAAAGATGTTGAAATTCTTATTGATGCAGAAGAAAGCTGGATGCAAGACGCTGTAGACGATTTGGTAACGTTAATGATGACACGCTACAATACCGAGCGCCCCATTGTTTATAACACTTTACAAATGTATCGTCACGACAGAATGGCTTTCTTAGAAGCGCAATACCAATTAGCAAAGGCTCAAGGCTTTTTCTTGGGATATAAGATTGTTCGTGGGGCTTATATGGAAAAAGAAAACGAGCGTGCCTTAAAAATGGGTTACGAAACGCCTATTTGCGAGAGCAAACAAGCCACCGACATTAATTTTGATAACTCTGCCAAATACATCCTAGACCATTTAGACACCATTTCCATATTTGTAGGAACACACAACGAGCAGAGCTGCTATTTGGTTATGGACTTGATGAAAGAGAAAAAAATAGCCAAGGCCGATAACAGAGTATGGTTTGGTCAACTTTATGGCATGAGCGATCACATTAGCTTCAACCTGTCTGCACATGGTTACAATGTCGCAAAGTATGTGCCTTTTGGCCCTGTTAAAGATGTTATGCCGTACTTGATTAGACGTGCCGAAGAAAACACATCGGTTGCTGGTCAAACTGGTCGCGAATTAACACTTTTAGACGCAGAAAAAACACGCCGAAAACAAGCAGCGCAGTAGGCGTTATGCTAGTCGTTTATTTTTTGTGCCCAGTTAAACGCTTTAACGGTAGCAATGCTATCGCAGTTTTCAACAAGTAGGGAGGCTGTTTTACTATCAAGCTGTCCTTCCATATAATATATCCCACAAGGGGTTTCTCTAGGGTGACTTTTAGAAAAAATAACGTCACCCTTTAAAAGGAGGTTTTTTATGGTGGTCGAATCTAAATCGCCTGAAAACACCTTGGCCTTAACTTCTGGGGCATAGGTTACCAATTTGGTGTTGATGTTTTTTTTCACCCTAGCTTCGGGGCCGTAATCGCAAGACACCTTTTTGCCGTTTAAAAAGAAAAATAAAAACACCAATCCTATAGAGAATCCGCCAAGGTAAAAACCTATTCTATGTATTAATTTCATGAAGTGGTAATGTTGTTTAGAATATCAACAGATTGATATCGCTATGTTTTAAATCAAACCATTCTCCTACCGATTTGTTGGTGAGAATGCCGTGGTAAAAATACAACCCGTTTTTTAAACCACGATCAAAACGAAGCGAATTTTCTAAACCGCCATCATCGGCTATTTTTAAAATATAAGGCGTAAACATATTACTTATTGAAATTGAAGCTGTTCTGGAAAAACGTGCCGGAATGTTAGGCACACAATAATGTATTACACCGTGTTTTATAAACGTTGGTGATTTATGGGTGGTGACTTCACTGGTTTCTATACACCCACCCATGTCAATGCTAACATCAATAATTACAGATCCAGATTTCATGCTTTCGACCATGGTTTCGGTAACAATAATTGGCGATCTGTCCTTACCGCGAACAGCCCCAATAACCACATCGCAACGTTTTAAAGCTTTTAAAAGGTTTTTAGGCTGAATGGTTGATGTAAACAGGGCCCGTCCTAAATGGGTTTGTATGGTTCTTAATTTGGTTATGGAATTGTCGAAAATCTTTACATTGGCTCCTAGCCCCAGTGCACTTCTAGCTGCAAACTCGCCAACGGTTCCTGCGCCTAGAATAACCACCTCAATAGGGGGAACGCCGCTAATGTTGCCAAACATTAAACCATTGCCATCGTTAACGTTACTTAATAGTTCGGCAGCAATTAAAACAGAAGAGGTGCCAGCAATTTCGCTTAACGATTTAACTGCAGGATAAGCACCGTCGTCATCTTTAATAAACTCAAAGGCCAAGGCTGTAATGCGTTTGGCTGCTAGGGCTTCGAAATATTTTTTTGATTGGGTTTTTAACTGTAGTGCCGAAATTAAAATGGCCTGTGGATTTATTAATTTAATTTGGTCCAGAGTAGGGGGCTCTATTTTTAAAACCATGGGGCAAGCGTAAACCTTGGCCGCATCTTTGGTGATTTCCGCTCCGGCTTCAGAATAATCCTTATCGCTAAAATTAGCACCTTTCCCGGCACCCGATTCCATAAGTACCCTATGACCGTTGCTTACTATGGCCGAAACAGCATCTGGTGTAAGACAAACTCGCTTTTCCTGAAAGGCGGTTTCTTTAGGAATACCTATAAATAAGGCGCTTTTGCTTTTAAGTATTTCAAGACGCTCTTCCTGCGGAATTAATTGCTGCTTGGTAAATGGCGATAAAGGTTTTGACATGCGGAGCCTTTTTAAAAATCAACTCTCAAATTACAAATTAATTTTAAGCTTTTAAAGGTCATGCTTAAAAATACTGCTTTATTTTACCCCATAAGGTCTTGGGCTTAATTTTAAACTCTTCCTCCAACTCTTCTAGGGATTTGTTAACAGTATTAAGTCGATTGAAAATTTGAGCACGAATTAAATAGATTGAAGGAATAACGATTGCCATTAAAGGAATTAAATATAGAATTTGATTACTATCTATATATTGAACATCATCATTTAAAATAGTGAAAATTTGAAAACAATACATAGCAATTGGTATCAATAAAACATGATACCACCAGTGTCTGTTTGTGAAAAACCAAATAAAAAGTAATAATAAAGGGATTACTTTACCTGTAAGAGTCCAGGCTGTAACAAAAGCACTTTGGTAATACTCACTTGTATAAGTAAATAAAAAAGTGTTCCAAACTTTTTCATCTGGAACACTTTCATATAGATAAAATAAATAGGGTGTAGAAGCTATAAATGTAGCTAATATTGTACCTATAATAACACTTTTATTATCCGTGCGTTGGAACTTTAATCCTGCTTTTTTCGATTTGTGTGCTTTGTTGCTCATTAAGGTCAATTAAGTTAGTAGCTTGAGCTGTAAATAACATTCCACCGAAAATTGCAATTGCGATAACATACTTTTTAGTTTTCATAATTATAAGGGATTTAATTAATTAATACATCCCAAATGTATGTTTAGAACTGTTATCGTACCATCACCAAATGTTAAATTTATGTTAAAATCGCAATTTTTTCATTTTTTAATTACGGTTTTTCCGTAATCGGATGGTTTTTTCGGTAGATTTTATTGTGCTTACATATGCTTTATGGTTAAATTCCTACTATTTTCATTGTTATGCGTAATGTTAATAATGTCGTATGTTGTTATTAAATCTGTTACCAAATCTGGCCATTCTATAATAACCCATGCATCGGAAAACAAATAATCTTCTATACCAAAGTTATAAGCTTCCTCTAAGTCTTTAATTCTATACAAATCGAAATGGTAAATGGTTTCACCACAACCCTCATATTCATTAACAATAGAATAGGTGGGGCTATTTGCTTCATGCTCGCTGCCCAAGGCTTTTACCAAGGCTTTTACCAAGGTGGTTTTGCCGGCACCCATTTCGCCATAAATTAATATGGTCTTGGTCTTGAGGTTTGCAAGCACTTTTTGTGCAACATCCTCTATTTCTGAAATGGTATAGATTAACTCCAATACATTTTTATATTACTATGCAAGTATAGTGATAATTAATGAGAAAAACCAACAAATAATGCATTTCATCGATGTTTTTTGCATTACATAGAATTATTTTGGCTGCATTGTGATGAACGGAATAATCATTTCCTCTAAAGAAACGCCGCCATGTTGGTAGGTATTTCTGTAATAACTAACATAATGGTTGTAATTGTTTGGGTAGGCAAAAAACAAATCGCTCTTGGCAAAAATAAACGAGCTGCTCATGTTTATAGCCGGTAGATGGATGGTTTTGGGATTTTTGGCCTCCAGAACATCTTTATCGTCAAACGTTAAACTCCTACCAGTTTTGTAGCGCAAGTTTAGGCTGGTGTTTTTGTCGCCTATAACTTTCGAGGGGTTTTTTACGTTAATGGTGCCGTGGTCTGTGGTTATAATAAGCTTAAACCCTAATTGTTGGGCCTGCTGAATCATTTCCAACAGGGGCGAATTTTTAAACCAACTTACGGTAAGCGATCTGTAAGCCTTGTCGTTGGCCGCAAGCTCTTTTACCACATCCATTTCGGTTTTAGCGTGGGAAAGCATGTCTACAAAATTGTATACCACAACGGTAAGGTCGTTGTTTTTAAGACTTTTAAAATTATCGACTAGTTTTTTGCCTGTTTTTAAATTGGTGATTTTGTGATATTCGTATTTTAGGTGCGACAGTCCTAAACGCTTTAGTTGCGCCTCTAGAAACTGATCTTCATAGAGGTTTTTGCCACCTTCATCGGTATCGTTTTTCCAAAGGTCTGGGTGCAGTTTTTCCATATCGGCTGGCATTAAACCCGAGAAAATAGCATTTCGAGCATATTGTGTGGCCGAGGGCAAGATACTGTAATAGGCGGTCTCTTCTTCTTTTTTATAGTAGGGGCTTAGCACGGGCTCGAAAGCTTTCCATTGATCGTACCTTAAATTATCAACAACAACCAGCAAAGTGGGTTGCTCGTTACTAATTTGTGGAACAACCTTTTCTTTAAAAAGGGTGTGAGACATGATTGGCGCCGAGTCGCCATTAAACCAAGTGGGGTAGTGCTTGTCTATAAATTTACCAAATTGAATGTTAGCCTCTGTTTTTTGTGATTCTAAAATTTCGAACATACCAACATCTTCAATGCCTTCTAATTGAAGCTCCCAATAAATCAGTTTTTGATAAAGCGTAACCCAATCTTCATACGAGTTTACCATGGTAAGGTCCATGGCAATCTTTCTAAATTCTTGTTGGTAGTTCGAGGTGGTTTTTTCCGAAACCAACCGCGAATGGTCTAGGTTTTTCTTTAAACTGAGTAAAATTTGGTTGGGGTTAACGGGCTTTATCAGATAGTCTGCTATTTTATTTCCAATGGCTTCCTCCATGATGTACTCTTCTTCGCTTTTGGTAATCATTACAACAGGAAGCGTGTCGTGGTTGGCCTTAATATCATTTAAAGTTTCCAGACCTGTTAGTCCGGGCATGTTTTCATCTAAAAAAACAATATCAAACGTATGGTCTTCTAAAACCTCTAAAGCTTCAGTGCCGCTTTTACAGGTGGTAACCTTGTAGTTTCTTTGTTCAAGGAATAAGATATGAGGCTTTAAAAGATCGATTTCATCATCAATCCAAAGAATATTTATATTGTTCATGTATATTTGTTTAAATTAAAAGTATAACCGATAAAGTTTGAAAACACAAAACAAACTTAAAATATTTAACGATCCAATTTACGGATTTATTACGATTCCCAATTCGCTCATTTTCGATTTAATCGAGCATAAATATTTTCAACGACTTCGACGCATTACCCAAATGGGGCTGTCGTATTTGGTTTATCCCGGTGCGCACCACACTAGGTTTCATCATGCCATAGGTTGCATGCATTTAATGAAAAAAGCGGTTGATGTGCTTCGTTTTAAAGGGGTTAACATTTCATCAGATGAAGAAAATGCCCTTTATGTTGCTATTTTATTGCACGATATTGGGCATGGCCCTTTTTCGCATGCCATGGAGCACAGTATTGTAAATGGCGTATCCCACGAGCAGATTTCATTGCTTTTTATGGAACAGTTAAATAAAGAATTTAACTCAAGTTTAACGCTGGCCATTAACATTTTTAAAGGTGAATATCCGCGTAAATTTTTATGCCAATTAATTTCTGGGCAGTTGGATATGGACCGTGCCGACTATTTAAAGCGCGACAGTTTTTATACTGGTGTGGCAGAAGGCAACGTAAATAGCGAACGCCTAATAACCATGCTAAATGTTGTTGATGAAAAATTGGTGGTCGAGGAAAAGGGAATTTATAGTGTTGAAAAATTTCTACTGGCACGAAGGCTAATGTATTGGCAGGTATATTTACACAAAACCAGCCTAGTGGCCGAGCAACTTTTAATAAGGGTGCTAAAACGCGCCAAGGAGCTTGTAAAAGCAAACCAAAAACTTCATGCAAGCTCAGCCTTAATGTACTTTTTAAACAACGACATTACGCTAAAGGACTTTAGCGAAGACACACTGGATGTTTTTGCCAGACTAGACGATTGCGATATTGTTGCCGCCATGAAAGAATGGCAATACCACGACGATTTTGTGCTAAGTAACTTATGTAGCATGATTGTTAATCGCGATTTGTTAAAAATTAAAATCAAGAAAAAACCGATAAAAGAGCACAAACTAGACAAAGAAGTAGACAAGCTCATGCAAGCTTATCAAATAACAAAACAAGAGGCCGCCTATTTTGTGTTTGCAGGCGATATTGCCAATCAGGCTTACCGAACCGAAGACCAAAACATTAACATGCTTTATAAAAACGGCAAAACAGGCGATATTGTACGGGCCTCGGATCATTTTAATCTAAAATCGCTTTCAAAGCCCGTAACCAAATATTATATCTGCTACCCAAAACCAAAACTTTAACAATTTTTCATATTTTTGCAAGAATGAAATTTACAGCATTACAGATAGCAGAAATTTTAGGGGGCGATATCGTTGGAAATCCAGATGTTGAAGTCTCTAAACTTTCTAAAATTGAAGAGGGGGCCGAAGGGGCATTAACTTTTTTGGCAAACCCTAAATACCAACCTTATATATATTCCACCAAAGCTTCTATAACGATAGTTAACAAAACGTTCGAGCCAGAAAATAGCCTGGAAACAACCCTAATAAAAGTAGACGATGCCTACAAGGCCTTTTCTAAACTGTTGGAGTACTATAATATGGTAAAACTAAATAAAGTAGGTGTAGAGCAACCTAGCTTTATTTCGGAAACAGCAACCCAAGGCGATAATATTTATATTGGCGCCTTTTCTTATATAGGTGAAAATGTAACCATTGGCAACAACGTAAAAATATTTCCAAACAGTTACATAGGCGACAATGTATCTATAGGCGATAACACCATTGTTTTTTCTGGAGCCAAAGTGTATTCAGAATGTATTATAGGAAAGAATTGCGTTGTTAACTCAGGATGTATTATAGGTGCCGATGGGTTTGGGTATGCTCCAAACGAAAATGGCGAGTACAGCAAAGTACCCCAAACAGGCAATGTTATACTAGAGGACTTTGTAGATGTAGGAGCAGGAACCACCATAGACCGTGCAACCTTAGGCTCTACAGTAATACGCCGCGGTGTAAAACTAGACAACCAAATACAAATTGCCCATAATGTAGAAATAGGAAAAAATACAGTTATTGCCGCCCAAACCGGTATTGCTGGCTCCACAAAAATTGGCGAAAATTGCCAAATAGGCGGGCAAGTAGGTATTGTAGGGCACATTGTTATAGGTAATAATGTAAAAATACAGGCCCAATCTGGAATAGGAAGAAACATTAAGGATAACGAGGTTTTACAAGGCTCCCCCGCCTTAAACTATGGCGATTTTAACAAATCTTACGTCTATTTTAAAAACCTCCCCAAAATAGTAAAAAGCATAAACGATATAGAAAAAAAAGTCAATGGGAATAGTTAGTACTGAAATTAAACAGAAAACTATAAAGGCGCCTGTATCTTTAACAGGAGTTGGTTTACATACAGGAAAAAATGTAACCCTAACATTTACGCCAGCACCAATAAATACAGGTTTTGCATTTAAGCGAATAGATTTAGAGGGCACACCATTAATCGAAGCCGATGCCAACTATGTTACCAACACGCAACGCGGCACCTGCTTAGAGAAAAACGGCGTAACCATTCAAACATCAGAGCACGTTTTAGCCGCTTTAGTAGGTTTGGATTACGATAATGTGATTATAGAACTAGACGCCTCTGAGCCCCCTATTATGGACGGCTCTTCCAAGTTTTTTGTAGAAGCATTAGAAAATGCAGGCATCGAGGAGCAAGACGCTTTTCGTGAAGCTTATGTGGTAACCGATGTTATTTCGTATACCGATGAAGAATCGGGGAGCGAAGTATTGGTTATGCCCGCCGATGACTACCAAATTACTACTATGGTCGATTTTGGCACCAAAGTATTGGGCACCCAAAACGCTACCTTAAAGCATGTATCGGACTTTAAAAAAGACATTGCCGATTCGCGTACCTTTAGCTTTTTACATGAAATTGAAACTCTTTTAGAGCACGGTCTAATAAAAGGCGGCGATCTAAACAATGCCATTGTTTATGTAGACAAGGAGATTTCGCCAAACACCATAGAAAAACTAAAGAAGGTGTTTAATAAAGAGTCTATTTCGGTTAAGCCCAACGGCATTTTAGATAATTTAACCCTGCACCATCCCAACGAAGCAGCACGACACAAGCTTCTTGATGTACTTGGCGATTTGGCCTTGATAGGAACCCGAATTAAAGGAAAAGTTATTGCCAACAAACCAGGACATTATATAAACACACAATTTGCCAAAAAGCTTTCCAAAATTATAAAAAACGAACGCCGTAACAACGTCCCTAATATCGACCTTAATCAAGAGCCGTTAATGGACGTTACCAAGATTATGGAAATGCTGCCGCACAGGCAACCTTTTTTGTTAATCGATAAAATTTTCGAACTAACAGATTCCAAAGTTATAGGAATGAAAAACGTGACCATGAACGAGCCTTTCTTTGCAGGCCACTTCCCAGGTGCACCGGTAATGCCAGGTGTTTTAATGGTAGAAGCTATGGCGCAAACAGGTGGTATTCTAGTATTGAGCACAGTTCCAGATCCAGAAAACTACCTGACCTATTTTATGAAAATAGACAATGTCAAGTTCAAACAAAAGGTAGTTCCTGGAGATACCTTAATATTTAAGTGCGATTTAATATCTCCCATCCGTCGCGGTATCTGTCACATGCAAGGCTATGCCTACGCTAATGGGAAATTATGTGCCGAGGCAGAATTAATGGCCCAAATTTCTAAAGTAAAATAAGTTTATGAATCAACCACTAGCATATGTGCATCCTGGCGCTAAAATAGCCAAAAACGTTGTAATAGAGCCTTTTACAACCATTCACAATAATGTAGTTATAGGCGAAGGTACCTGGATAGGAAGTAACGTAACCATTATGGAAGGTGCTCGCATTGGAAAAAACTGCAACATTTTTCCCGGAGCAGTCATTTCGGCTGTACCGCAAGACCTAAAATACAACGATGAGGATACCACTGTTGAAATAGGCAACAATGTAACCATTAGAGAGTGTGTGACCATTAACCGTGGTACAACCGATAAAATGAAAACCGTAATAGGAGATAATTGTTTAATCATGGCCTATTGCCATATAGCCCACGATTGTATTGTTGGCAACAACTGCATTTTTTCTAACAACTCTACCTTGGCAGGGCATATTACCGTTGGCGACTATGTGGTCCTAGCAGGTATGACCGCTGTACACCAATTTTGCTCCATTGGCAATCATGCCTTTGTAACAGGTGGATCTTTGGTAAGAAAAGACGTGCCACCTTTTGTGAAAGCGGCTCCCCCACCA
>NZ_JPFK01000009.1 GCF_000733475.1 Mangrovimonas yunxiaonensis
TCTTATGTCGGTATTAACTCCGTAGGACTGAGACGACGCGGATTTTCAACCGAAAAAATTAGGGAAATACAAGACATTTACAGAATACTATACCAAAAAAATTACAACAATACGCAAGCTGCCGATATTATTGAAGCTGAAATGGAAGCCACTTCAGAACGGGATGAAATTCTTCAGTTTATTAAAGATTCGCAGCGCGGTATTATGAAAGGATATTTTAAATCAAATTAATTTATGGCAACAACATCAGATATTAGAAACGGACTATGCATTCGTTACAACCACGATATTTTTAAAATTATAGAGTTTTTACACGTTAAGCCAGGCAAAGGACCGGCTTTTGTAAGAACCAAACTTAGAAGTGTAACCACAGGAAAAGTTATCGAAAACACCTTTTCTGCAGGTCATAAAATTGAAGACGTTCGTGTAGAGACCCACAAGTTTCAGTTTTTGTACAGCGATGGTGAGTTTTACCATTTTATGAATACCGAGGACTACACACAAATTCAATTACGCGAAGCAGCCCTAGACAGGCCAGACCTTTTAAAAGAAGGCGAAGTGGTAACGGTTATTATTAATACCGAAGATAACATGCCACTTTCTGTTGAAATGCCTGCCAGCGTCATTCTGGAAGTAACCCATACCGAGCCAGGTATAAAAGGGAACACCGCTACAAATGCCACAAAACCAGCAACCGTAGAAACAGGCGCTGAAGTAAACGTGCCATTGTTTATTAACGAAGGCGACAAAATTAAAATTGAAACCGAAAAGGGTACGTATAAAGAGCGTATTAAAGAATAACCTATTTTGAAATTCCCCAAACCATACACACTTCAGGAAATAGCAGGGCTAATTGATTGCGCATTTGTTGGAGACAAGGATTTTCCTGTTTTAGGAATGAACGAAATACATGTGGTCGAATCTGGCGATATTGTTTTTGTAGATCACCCCAAGTATTACGATAAAGCGTTAAATTCTGCAGCCACCGTTGTACTCATTAATAAAGAGGTCGATTGCCCTAAAGGAAAAGCCTTATTAATTAGCGATGATCCGTTTAGGGACTTTAACACGCTTACAAGGCATTTCAAACCTTTTAAACCAAGTAGTTCTGCCATTTCAGAAACGGCAAGAATTGGCAAAAACACCATAATCCAGCCCAATTGCTTTATTGGTAACAATGTTGTTATTGGAGAAGATTGCATCATTCACTCCAATGTAAGTATTTACGACGATACCATTATAGGCGATAATGTTACCATACATGCCGGAACGGTTTTAGGAGCCAGTGGTTTTTATTATAAAAATAGGCCCGAAGCCTACGACCAATTGCTTTCTGGAGGTAGGGTAATTATAGAAAATGATGTTCATATAGGTGCTGCCTGTACAATAGATAAAGGCGTAACAGGCGATACTACTATTGGTGAAGGGTCTAAATTAGACAATCAAATTCAAGTGGGGCACGACACGGTTATCGGCAAAAAGTGTTTAATCGCATCGCAAACTGGAATTGCCGGTTGTGTGGTTATTGAAGACCAAGTAACCATCTGGGGACAAGTTGGTGTAAAAAGCGGCATAACTTTAGCACAAGGCACAGTGCTTTACGCGCAGTCGGGATTAGGACACTCAACAGAACAAAACAAAGCCTATTTTGGCTCTCCAGCAGGAGAAGCCCGCGAAATGTTTAAACAGTTGGCTTACATTAAGGAAATCCCCAATATAATGAAGCACTTAAAAAGTCAGGACAACAATTAAAGGCTTCAAATAAAAACATAAAAATACTTTATAAATAAAGAGCAAAAACTTACTTTTGTTTTCGTTATAAAAACAATAAAAAAACAGATTAAATGAGTGTTTTAGTAAATAAAGATTCAAAGATAATAGTTCAAGGATTTACAGGAAGCGAAGGAACGTTCCATGCTGGTCAAATGATTGAATACGGAACCAACGTTGTTGGTGGTGTTACCCCAGGAAAAGGTGGGCAAACCCATTTAGACAAACCAGTGTTCAATACCGTTAAAGACGCTGTAGATCAAGTTGGAGCCGACACCACAATTATTTTTGTTCCGCCTGCTTTTGCTGCCGATGCCATTATGGAAGCCGCCGATGCCGGAATTAAAGTTATTATAACCATTACCGAAGGAATTCCTGTAGCAGACATGATTAAAGCTGCAGATTACATAAAAAATAAAGACTGTAGGCTAATTGGCCCTAACTGTCCAGGAGTTATTACACCAGAAGAAGCCAAAGTAGGTATTATGCCAGGCTTTGTATTTAAGAAAGGAAAAGTAGGCATTGTATCTAAATCGGGTACATTAACCTACGAAGCCGCAGACCAAGTTGTAAAACAAGGTTTAGGTATTACAACTGCAATTGGAATTGGGGGCGACCCAATTATTGGAACAACTACAAAAGAAGCTGTAGAGCTATTAATTAACGATCCAGAAACCGAAGCTGTAGTTATGATTGGTGAAATTGGAGGACAATTAGAAGCCGATGCAGCCAATTGGTACAAAGAAAGCGGTAGCAAAAAACCTGTTGTTGGGTTTATTGCTGGCGAAACAGCACCTGCCGGACGTACCATGGGACACGCTGGTGCTATTGTAGGTGGTAGCGACGATACCGCCCAAGCTAAAAAGAAAATCATGAGAGCATGTGGTATTCACGTTGTAGACTCTCCTGCTGAAATTGGAAAAAAAGTAGCCGAAGTTTTAGGCTAAAACAACACCATACTGTTAAAAAGCCTCACAAGATTTGTGAGGTTTTTTTTATTTCGTGCAGTTTGTAATTAGTATATTTGAACATCAACTAATTTAGTAACTAACATATGAAACTATTAGAAGGAAAAACAGCCATTGTTACTGGTGGTAGTCGTGGTATAGGCAAGGGCATCGCTAAAGTATTTGCCCAACAAGGTGCCAATGTTGCTTTCACTTATAGCGCTTCTGTAGAAGCCGCCCAAGCACTCGAAAACGAATTAAATGCTTTAGGAATTAAGGCTAAAGGATACCAGAGCAACGCTGCCGATTTTAATCAGGCGCAAGACCTTGCAGCCGAAGTTGTTAAAGAGTTTGGAAGTATTGATATACTTGTTAATAACGCAGGAATTACTAAAGATAATTTGTTAATGCGCATAAGCGAAGAAGATTTTGACAAGGTTATTGAAGTAAACCTTAAATCGGTTTTTAACATGACCAAGGCCGTACAACGCACCATGCTAAAACAACGCAAAGGATCTATTATTAACATGAGCTCTGTTGTGGGGGTAAAAGGCAATGCTGGGCAAACAAATTACGCCGCCTCAAAAGCAGGGATTATCGGCTTCTCAAAATCGGTGGCCTTAGAATTAGGCTCTAGAAACATTAGAAGCAACGTAGTGGCGCCAGGATTTATTGAAACCGAAATGACCGCCAAGTTAGACGAAAACACAGTTCAAGGTTGGAGAGATGCCATTCCGTTAAAACGCGGGGGAACACCAGACGACATTGCAAACGCCTGTGTGTTTTTAGCTAGCGATATGAGTGCCTACATTACCGGACAAACCCTTAATGTAGATGGTGGTATGTTAACCTAGTATATGAACACGGAAACCGTATTATATATCGTATTATCTGGAATTATAGCGCTAGCAATAGCGCTATTTCAGTATAAATATAAAACCAAAAGCAATGCCTCGCTATTGGCCATATTGCGGTTTTTGGGTGTTTTTGCCATATTATTACTTTTGGTAAACCCAAAAATAGAAAGCAACCAAACGTACGTAGAAAAGCCTACTTTGGCTGTTGTGGTAGACAATACCCATTCCATAAGCCATTTTAAACAGGAAAGTACTGTGCGGGAACTGTTGTCTCAGCTGAAATCCCATGAAACACTCGCCAAAAAATTCAACATCGATGTTTATACCTTCGACGAAGCCCTTAACCAAGAGGACAGCTTAACCTTTACAGGGAAACAGTCTAATATTAGTGCCGTATTTTCAGAGCTTCAGCAAATTTATGCCACTCAAAATGCCCCTACGGTTTTGGTAACAGACGGCAACCAAACCTATGGTGCAGATTTTAGTTATACTGCTAAAAAATACCCGCAACACGTTTACCCGATAGTTGTTGGCGATACAACAAAATACAGCGACCTAAAAATTCAACAGGTCAATACAAACAAATATGCGTACCTAAAAAACAAGTTTCCGGTAGAAATTATTGTGGTCTATAATGGTCAAGAACCGGTACGTACTACGCTATCGGTAAAACAAGCAGGAATAACGGTACATAGCGAACCTCTGGAGTTTTCGAAAGAAACCGGAAGTTCTAAAATGGTTAAGTTTCACCTGCCAGCAAACCACGTAGGGGTTCAAGCATACCACCTAAGCGTTGGTGCCATAGCCAATGAGAAAAACACCATTAACAACAGTAAGAATTTTGCCGTAGAAGTTATCGACGAAAAAACAAAAGTGGCCATAGTAAGCGATATGCTTCATCCAGATTTGGGAGCTTTAAAAAAGAGCATAGAAACCAACGAGCAACGGGAATGTGTTATTTTAAAACCCAATGCGTTTGCCGCTAGAGCCAACGATTTTCAGTTGGTTATTTTGTACCAGCCCAACCAAACATTCCTTACCGTGCTAGAGCGTTTAAAAGAAGTTTCGGCAAATGTCTTTCTCATTGCCGGTACAAAAACAGATTGGAACTTTTTAAACAACCAATCGCTAGGAATGGTACACGATTTAACCCAGCAAACCGAAGAGTTTCAGGCAAATTTAAACACAGGCTATTCAAATTTTATAATAGACGAGCTTGATTTTTCAAGTTTTCCGCCGTTAAAAGGAAGCTTTGGAGCGCTTTCATTAAAAGAACCACACACGGTATTACTCTACAAGCAAATAGGTCAGGTTAGCACGCAAGCCCCGCTTTTAACAACCATAGAAAATGAAGGTAGGCGTAGCGCCCTGCTTTTAGGAGAGAATATTTGGCGCTGGCGGGCACAGAGTTACTTAAACGAATCGGCATTTCATAATTTCGATAATTTTATAGGAAAGCTTGTTCAGTACTTGGCCTCAAAAAAGCGTAAAGAGCGTTTGGTATTAGATTACAACTCTTTTTATGAAGGAACTACTAATGTGATAGTTAAAGCCCAATACTTTAATAAAAATTATGAATTCGATGCTAGAGAGCGGCTTTCTATTTTCTTAAAAGACACCAGCAATGATAATACCTTCGAATTCCCTTTTATTCTTAAAAACAAGTATTACGAGGTTGATTTAAGCCATTTACCGGCAGCTAATTACGAGTTTACGGTTAAAACAGCAGCATCGAACCTTTCTAAATCGGGGCATTTTAGAATACTGGAATACAATATCGAGCAACAATTTTTAAATGCCAATGTAACAAAACTGGCCCAAGTGGCAACAGATAGTAACGGCCAACTTTATTTTGCCGATAATTATGAAACCCTATTTACCGACTTATTAGAAAATGAAACCTATAAACCCGTTCAAAAAAGCCATAAAGCAACGCTATCGCTTATTGATTGGAAGTACCTTCTAGCTTGTATTGTTTTTTGCTTTTCAGCCGAATGGTTTATTAGAAAATATAGAGGATTAACTTAAAAATTGACACATGGAAAAATTACCAAAAATTGCATTCCCTTTTATTGTAGCAATCATTGTTATAATTATCATCATTACCAAATCAGCCGTTACCATAGGTTCGGGTGAGGCCGGGGTTTTATATAAAACCTTTGGCGGAGGGGTGGTTACAGACGCGCCTCCATTAGGTGAAGGCTTTCATATTGTAGCCCCTTGGAACTCGGTTTACATTTATGAAGTAAGACAACAGGAGGCTCTAGAAAAAATGAATGTACTCTCGTCTAACGGTTTGGATATTAAGCTGGAGGCATCGGTATGGTTTCAGCCAAAATACGAGGACTTAGGAAAACTACACAAAGAGAAAAGCGAAATGTATAAAGACCGGGTATTGTTGCCGGCTATCCGTTCTGCTGCCCGTAGCGTTGTTGGACGTTATACCCCAGAACAATTGTATTCTACAAAACGCGATGCCATTCAGCAGGAAATATATGAGGAAACTAGAAAAATTGTTGACGATCAATACATTCAATTAAACGAAGTGTTGGTTAGAGATGTAACATTGCCACCAACAATTAAAGATGCCATAGAACGTAAACTTAAACAAGAGCAGGAGTCCTTAGAGTACGAGTTTCGTTTGGTTACCGCGCAAAAAGAAGCCGAAAGACAAATTATTGAAGCCCAAGGTAAGGCCGATGCCAATAAAATTTTAAGCGCGTCGCTTACAGATAAAATTCTTCAGGATAAAGGTATTGAAGCTACAGTAAAACTTTCAGAATCTAGCAATAGTAAGGTTATTGTAATTGGTTCTGGCGATAGTGGTATGCCTATTATTTTAGGAAATCAATAACCTTATATAAAAACAATCCCACCAGATAAATACTGATGGGATTGTTTAATTATAGCGTTTGTTCTGTTATTAAGCGAACCATTGCTTTTTTGAGGCATACCTCGAAAACAAAACTAAAAGCATGGCCACTACAATAATGGAAAGGCTGATTGCCATGTTGTCTGTATGGCCTTGCGAAAAGAGATACCCCATTTGAATAACCACTGCCAATAACGATAACCCAAAGAGTAAACGCGCTATTGGCTTTCTAATTAAAAGGGCCAAGCTTCCAAATGCGCCACAAAATACGGCAATAGCAAACGCAGCAGTATACCATGCAGGCATGCTGTTAACCACTGCTATTTGCGCCTCGGTATATTGGCTTCGCCAACTTTCTGTGTTAAAAGCTTGTCCTAAGTATTGCATAACGCCCATAACGTTCCAAACAAGGGCAAGAAGCGCAATAATCCAATACCAAAATGGTGGTTTTGTTGAAGTTTGTGTGTTCATAATCTATTTAATATTAGTTGGTTTATCTTACAATGTAGTAAAAATTTGCCATTTAAATTAAATAAACTACTTTCGGCCTTTTAAAATACCATGTCTGCATTTGCGCCAAAAAAATACTATTATGTTTTTAAAATCCAATACCTGGGATACCGGTTTCATGGGTGGCAAAAACAACCCAATTTAAAAACATTGCACTTAATGGTCGACCGAACCTTTAAATATGTTCTAGAAGGCCAAAAATTTAAAACGCTAACCTCTGGCCGTACCGATGCCATGGTCTCTGCCAACGAAACAGCTTTTGAGTTGTTTGTTTACGAGCCGATAACAGATTTTGAGGCTTTTTTAGAGCTCTTTAATTACAATTTACCGCAAGACATTAGGGCATTGGCCATTGAAGAAGTCGATGAAAACTTCAATATCATTCAGCAACCAAAAGTAAAAGAATACATTTATTTGTTTGCCCATGGGCAAAAATGCCACCCGTTTTGTGCACCTATATTAACCACTTTTTTAGATCCCTTAAATATCGATTTAATGAAACAGGGTGCCAAATTGTTTAAGGGCACACACAACTTTAGGGATTACTGCTATAAAGCAACCGGAGAGGGCAAATACTACAGAGAGGTAATGGCCTGCGAATTGGTAGAAAATACAGCCTATACAGCGAGTTTCTTTCCCGAAAAAACATACATGCTTCGCGTTTTGGGAGAAGGTTTTGGGCGTAACCAAATTAGATTAATGATGGGTGCTTTAATTCGGTTGGGGAAAGGCGATATCGATTTAAACTACATCGCGAATTCCCTTAAAACACCCAGCGAAACCCCGTTCTACTATATTGCGCCAGCTTCCGGATTGATATTGAATAAATTAGACTTTAAAAAGTAACTCTAAAGTACTTTAATACAACCGTGTTTTTAAAAGCACTAAATTCCTTAAATAAGATTACATTTGTAGTATGATAAATTTAGGAGAATACAACACCCTTACAATCCTTAGGGAACGCGAACCAGGACTGTTTCTTGGCGACAACGAGGATAACGAAATATTACTTCCAAACAGATATGTGCCAGAACATTTCGAAATCGGCGATGAGATAACGGTTTTTGCTTATTTAGACAATGAAGAGCGCCCGGTGGCAACCACCGATAAACCATACATAAAGAAAGGGGAATTTGCCTTGTTACGATGCAATGAGGTTAATAAATACGGCGCCTTTTTAGATTGGGGCATGGTTAAGGAATTATTTTGTCCGTTTAAGGAACAGGCTTTTAAAATGACCCCTGGGCTGTGGTATTTTGTACACTGCTATTTAGATGAAGAAACCAATCGTTTGGTGGCCTCTAGCAAGACAAACCAATTTTTAGACAACACCTCCTTAACTGTCGAAAAGTTTGAAGAAGTCGATATTATTATTTCACACCCTAGTGAATTTGGGATGAATGTGGTTGTAAACAAAACGCACCTAGGACTTATTTTTAACGACGATATTTTTAAGGAATTGAATATTGGCGACCGCATGAAAGGCTATGTGAAGAAAATTCGCGAGGACCATAAACTGGATATAGTCTTAAACCCCATAGGGTATAAAAACATTGAGCCTACCGCCGAAAAAATCTTACAAGAACTAGAAGATAACAGTGGGTTTTTACCCTTGCACGATAAATCCTCACCCGAAGCCATTAAAAGCATATTAGAAATGAGCAAAAAAAGTTTTAAAAAGGCCATAGGATCTCTTTACAAACAACGCCTTATCGACATAAAAGACGATGGCATTCATTTAAAATAATCGCTAAAAATGCGAAACAGGTTATTGTTAAATATGTATTTTTACCCAGAAATTTAATCTTATGAGCGACATAAATTGGCAAACAGTAAAAAAATACGAAGATATTACCTACAAATCATGCAATGGTGTAGCAAGAATAGCGTTTAACCGTCCTAATGTAAGAAACGCTTTTCGCCCAAAAACCACCAGCGAGTTGTACGATGCCTTTTACCATGCGAACGAAGATACCAGCATTGGTGTAGTATTGCTTTCGGCAGAAGGCCCTTCAACCAAAGATGGCATTTGGAGTTTTTGTTCTGGAGGTGACCAAAAGGCTAGAGGCCACCAAGGCTATGTTGGCGAGGATGGCTACCACCGACTTAACATTTTAGAAGTACAGCGTTTAATACGTTTTATGCCAAAAGCAGTAATTGCCGTTGTGCCAGGTTGGGCCGTAGGTGGCGGGCATAGCTTGCATGTGGTTTGCGATTTAACCCTAGCCAGTAAAGAACACGCTATTTTTAAACAAACCGATGCCGATGTAACCAGCTTTGATGGCGGATATGGGTCTGCCTATCTAGCCAAAATGGTCGGTCAGAAAAAAGCCCGTGAAATTTTCTTTTTAGGAAGAAACTACTCGGCGCAAGAAGCCTACGAAATGGGCATGGTTAACGCTGTTATTCCTCACGACGAACTAGAAACAACAGCCTACCAATGGGCACAAGAAATTTTAGCCAAGTCACCAATATCCATTAAAATGCTTAAGTTCGCCATGAACTTGACCGATGATGGCATGGTAGGGCAGCAAGTATTTGCAGGAGAAGCAACACGATTAGCCTATATGACCGATGAGGCCAAAGAAGGGCGCAATGCCTTTTTAGAAAAAAGGAAGCCTAACTTTGATAAAAAATGGATTCCCTAATCTAAATAAAAACAACCTCACTTTATGAGCAATATAAAAAAGTGGCTTTCGGCCTTTCGGCTAAGAACCTTACCACTTTCGGTATCTGGAATGATTGTAGCAGGGGCTTTAGCAGCCTATAATGGCACGTTTAAGTACAGTATATTTATTTTGGCCATACTAACCACCATAAGCTTACAAATTCTATCAAACTTGGCCAACGACTATGGCGATGGAACCAAAGGAACCGACAATGATGATAGAGTTGGCCCAAAACGCGCCATACAAAGTGGGGCAATCACTCCAGAGGAAATGCTCCACGCCATTAAAATGAACATTCTTGTATCGATTGTACTGGCATTCTCTCTTATTTATGCTGCTTTTGGAGCAAAACATGTCTGGTTAGGGTTTTTGTTCTTGTTTCTTGGGTTGGCATCTATATATGCGGCTCTTAAGTATACCATAGGAGACAAGCCTTATGGTTATAGGGGACTAGGCGATGTGTTTGTTTTTGTTTTCTTTGGTTTAGTAAGTGTTATTGGAGGATATGTGCTGTTTGCAAAACAAATAGACCATGTGGTTTTTTTACCCGCTTGTGCCTTGGGATTGCTTAGTGTTGCCGTTTTAAACCTAAATAATTTAAGAGATATAATATCGGATAAAAAGTCACAAAAAATCACATTAGCCGTTAAATTGGGCTTCGACAAAGCAAAGAAATACCATTACTTTTTGGTAGGAACAGCCATATTATTGTCATTTTTATTTGGGGTGTTATATTATACATCGGTGTACAATTTGGTATTTTTTATCGCTTACATCCCGTTGATTAAGCATTTAAAAACCGTTAAAAACAATACGGTTCCCGCAGATTTAGACCCCGAACTTAAAAAATTAGCCCTTTCAACATTTTTGCTTAGTGTGCTTTTAGCTGTTGGACATTTACTATAGTTAAAAGCTGTTAAATCGTTGTTTTTCAGAAGTGTAAAGCGTATCTTTAACATGGTTAATGCGTCTATTGCATTAACTGTATGAAGTGTATTATCAACTTCATTTTTTGGGGATTGAAAACTCAGGTGAATTGTTAGATTTATCTGAGTTTTTTTGTACTTTAAAACTTCAATAAAAAAAGCGTATTCATGAAAATTACATTTTACGGCCATGCCTGTTTAGGGATTGAAGTTGACGGTGTTAACATTCTTGTCGACCCCTTTATTACCGGCAATGAGAAAGCGTCTCACATAGATATTAATAGCTTAAAAGCCGATTATATTCTAATAACACATGCGCATCAGGATCATATTCTTGATGTAGAAGCCATAGCAAACAATACCGATGCGGTAATTGTCTCTAATTATGAAATTGCCACACATTTTCAAAATAAAGGTTTAGAGGTACATCCTATGAACCACGGCGGCTCTTGGGATTTTGATTTTGGAGTTGTTAAATATGTTAATGCCATTCATACCTCCTCATTTCCAGACGGCAGTTATGGTGGGCAACCTGGGGGGTTTGTTATAGAAGGGGAGCATAAAAATATTTACATAGCCGGCGATACGGCCTTAACCATGGATATGAAACTTATCCCCATGCAAACAACATTAGATCTAGCCATTTTACCCATTGGCGATAATTTCACCATGGGAATTGATGACGCCATTTTAGCCAGCGATTTTGTAGCTTGCGATAAAGTACTGGGATATCATTTTGATACCTTTGGCTACATTGAAATAGACCATGAAGTGGCCAAACGCAAGTTTTTCGACAAGAATAAAGATTTAATGCTTCTGGACGTAGGAGAGAGCATCGAGTTATAAACATGACTATAATATAAAAAAACAGCCCTTAAAATAACTTTAGGGGCTGTTTGTATATATAAGATGAAATTTTTTAAAAAGCAGCTTCATTAAAGATAATTAACGGCACCTTCGCATGGTGGCTAATCGATTTACTTTGGCTTTTGTTAAACACTTTTTCAAAAAAGCTGTGTTTTTTGGCAATAACACACATCATGTCCAATTGTCTACTCTCACTAAAAATACGGGTACCTATTTCAATAGGAACATCGGTTAACATAAATAGGGTAACGTGTAAGGGATTTAAGTAGGCTTCTAAGGCATCTTGGCTTGTAAGTTGTTCGGGCGTTAGTTCTTTTTCTTTTTTCAAGACGTGAACCAATGATATTTTAGCGTTATGGGCTGTGGCAACGTCCTTTAGCAGGGCTAGGCCATCGCCATAATCGGTAATCGAAAAATCTGTAGCAAACCCAACATCTCTTAACCCTTTAAAATTAACATCTGTAGGTACGGCTAGTATTGGGCAAGCTAATTTTCCTATAAGGTGGGCTGTATTGCTGCCAAGCGTAACTTCTTTTAAGCCACTTGCTCCTTTGGTGCCAACCACGACCACATCGATATCGAGTTTCGCGATTTTGCTTTTTACAGCACTAACAAAATAGTCGTTAACCATAACTGTCTTAAAAGTATGGTTGTTGTTTTCGGGCAGGCTTTTTATTTGTTTCAGGGTGTTTTGCAATCCTAAAGTAGCTTCAGAACGCATAGATTCCAAAATAATGGCACTAGCACGTTTAGAGGTTACTGCGGTAGAAGGTGCCGAGACTTGTGGCTCATAAGAATGCATTAAATAAAACGTACAGGTGTAGTCCTTAAATAATGTTATAGCATATTGTATGGCTTCCCAAGAATTCTGTGAAAAATCGGTTGGGAGTAGTATATTTTTCATAAATCTTAGCGTTAAATAGATTGTAAGCTAAAATTAAAAATTTTTTATCGAAAAAGGTATGACTTTTATCAATTAAAAATGTGGGGTATGCTAATATATGTTGTTGCGTTAATAGGATTATTTCATGAAGCTTTCTTTAGAAAACATCAACGCTTGAAGAGGTTAGGGGCTAATGCTTTTAAATTGAAGGGCTTGGTGTTTTTAAAAACGAAACCACACTTTATTTTAATTGCGATTTGATAAAAGGAATTCTCGGCGCCAAAAAATAACCGGTTAAACTCGCAAACAAAATTGGCACAAAATGACCGAAACCGGTTAATGTCGCCAATAAAATGGTTGTACTCATAGGGGTTCTGGTAACACAAGCGTTAATAGCGGCCATACAACTAACAATTGCCAATGTAAGGTTAACCGTTGGAAATAATTTATGGATAATAAGTCCTAATGCAGCGCCAACAAAAAACAAAGGAATAATAAAACCACCACGCCAACCTGAAGTTACCGTAATTGAAATAGCTAAAATTTTAAAAGCCACTATAGCAAAGAGCATGGTTAACGAAAAATTATTTAACAGGAGATCGTTTATTTGGTGGTGGCCAAAATAGCGCGTAATTGGCAAATAAAATGCAATGGTTCCCAATAAGAGGCCGCCAATAAGGGTTTTTATATAAATAGGGAGGGGTTTGCTATTAAAAACCGATTTAAAAAACTTGGTGCAATAAATAAATAGCCATCCAAACACTGCACCAAATATGGCAAATAAAATGGCATACCCAAAATCAAAAATTCCAGAATATTCATAGGCCGATAAGTCCCATATAGGGCCAAGTCCTAAGTGAATAATAAGCGCAAAAACTAAATAACTAAAGCAACTGGCAACAAAAGCAGGAATAATGGCTTGATAGTATTCTACAGCGTGCTTGTGGTGCAGTATTTCTAAAGTAAATAGGCTACCACCCAAAGGCGCCCCAAACAAAGCCGTAAAGCCGGAAGCCATGCCCGCAATACTTAAAGAACGCAATTCTTCACCTTTCAACCTAAATAATTTTCCTAGCCAAGTGCCGGTCGAGCCTGTAACTTGTACCAACGGCGCTTCTGGACCCAAACTACCACCCGATGCCACACACAATAAGGAAGATAAGACCATTGAAGGATTGTTCTTGGGGTCTAGTTTCCCTTTATTAAAACGAATGTTGTTTACAATAAGGTGAATCTCACCTGGATCGCCAATAAAATGAATAATAATACCTGCTAAAAGACCACATATTCCCATTAGTGGAATGACTTTCCAGTCTTCAAAAAATGCTATTTTGTGAGTGAGAAATTCTAGTACAATCCAATAAAGTCCAGCAATAACACCGCCTAATAATCCTAAAATAGCCCACAATACAAAAGATCTGCTAAAAACAAATGGGTTAAAGCGAATAGGCTGATCCAGTATGCTTAAATACGTGATGAGTTTCCTTTTTTGCTTTAATTTCATTGTTAAATTATAATGTGGCTAATACATGGCAAAGATAACCATTCATTAAGAACACCAAAATCCATTTGTTAATCACATTAACGCACTTGACTTTTTATTACAAATTGGTGTAATAGCTTTGGAAAAAAACGCTTAAGGTATACGCCCAGAACTTCTTTTTGCCCTATATAAGCTTCAAACTTTTCCTTTTTTATGGCTTTTATCATACGTGCAACAAACACGTCTACAGAAAGTCCATTCTCAGTAGCTTTGTCTTGGGTGTTTTGTTGGGAGCCATCGCCTGTAAGGGCATTTCTAGCAACATTGGTGTTTACAAATCCGGGACAGATGAGGGTTACGTTTATGCGGTCTTTTTGGTGTTCCATTCGCAGGGCATCAAAAAAGCCGTGTAAGGCGTGTTTGGCACCACAATAGGCCGAACGGTAAGGTGAAGAAAACTTGCCCATTAAACTGGTAACCGTAACAAAATGGCCACTTTGCTTTTCTATAAAATGGGGGAGCAGGGCTTTGCTTAAGGCAATGGTACCAAGGTAGTCTATTTCCATTAACTTTTTATCAACTTCAATACTTGTATCCATAATTAAAGAACGCTGACTAACCCCACCGTTGTTGATTAAAACATCAACGGTTCCAAAAGTGCTTATGGCTTCTTGAACGTTAACTTCCATAGTATTGTAATGCCCCAGATCTAATGGGATAACAGCAATGTTTTGCGGGTTTTGGCATTGAGATTTTACGACTTCTAAAGCTTCTTTTCGTCTGGATGATAAAATAAGCTTGCAGTCGTATTTTTTAGATAATGTTATAGCCAAACCTTTACCAAGGCCACTGCTGGCACCTGTTATCCAAATGACTTTGTTGTTTAAGTTCATAGTTGGTACTTAGTTTTTAATTATCCATTGCATCTAACCATTCCTTTCTTAAATCCTCACTCAATTTCCCAGTACCATCATGTTTCCAACCAGGTGGCTTGGTTAAGTAATGCCAACGGTCTTTTAACGATTTTTTCCCAGTAAAGGCATCTTTAAGCATGTGCGCCCATTCAACAAAAGCAATTTTTACAGGATTATAGGTGTTAATGTTTTTCACCAAGCCGTACTGTACTTTTTCAGTTTCCAATTCTGGCTGAAACGTGCCAAATAACTTGTCCCAAATTATTAAAATACCCGCGTGGTTTCTATCTAAGTAAATGGGGTTGCTGCCATGGTGTACCCTATGGTGCGATGGGGTATTAAAAATGGCCTCAAACCACTTGGGCAGTTTATTAATCGCTTCGGTATGAATCCAAAACTGATACAACAAACTTATGGACATTTGTAACATAATCATAGCCGGATGAAAGCCCAAAAGCGGTAGCCACAACCAAAAAATAAATGAGTAAAACCCACCCGACCAGGTTTGTCTTAATGCTGTACTTAAATTATAATGTTGCGACGAGTGGTGTACCACATGCGACGCCCAAAACAAGCGACATTCGTGCGAAATACGGTGAAACCAATAATACGAAATATCATCAGCAAAAAACAAAAGCACAAAACCCCACCAAGCTACAGGAATGGTAAAAAGCCTAAAGTGTTCGTAAACCAAGAAAAAACTACCCAAAACGATAGCTTTACTTAAAAACCCTAAAAACACATTGCCCAAGCCCATGGCAATAGAGGCAAAAGCATCTTTAGGTTGGTAACCTTTGGTCTCCTTAAACTTTTCGCGGGTGGTAACAAACAATTCCACTAACATGGCTCCAATAAAAAACGGGATGGCCAACACAATGATATTTGGAAAATCTGGCATTATATAGGATATTTGCGTTTTTAAAATTAACGCTTTTTTTAATAAAATCTATAGTCTAGATTTTAATACCCCTTCAACTAAGTATGCACCATAAATTTTAACAGCCTTATCACTTTATGCTACAAAATACAATGCCTATTTTAACCGACTATTAAAATTTAAAGTATATTTTTGATATCCCATGAAAGCCACGTACACCAAACACATTCTTAATTTTAAACAACCTAGCGGCACTTCTCGCGGCATCCTTAAAACCAAGGAAACATGGTTTTTGATGATAGAACATGAAAGTAAAAAAGGAATAGGCGAATGTGGTATATTACGTGGTTTAAGCGCCGATGACCGGCCTGGCTACGAAGACAAACTACAATGGGTTTGCCAAAACATTCATTTAGGCTTAGAGACACTTTACAGCGGACTTTTAGAGTGGCCAAGCATTCAGTTTGGGTTGGAAATGGCATTTAAATCGCTGGAAAGCGAAACGCCTTTCGCGTTATTTCCTTCGGAATTTACAACTGGAAAAGCAACCATTCCAATTAATGGCTTGATTTGGATGGGAACCGAAGCCTTCATGAAACAACAAATTCAAGATAAAATTGAAGCGGGTTTTAGCTGTATTAAAATGAAAATAGGCGCTATTGATTTTCAAACAGAATACACGCTCTTAAAAACCATTAGAAAAACATTTTCAAAAAAAGATATCGAGCTTCGTGTAGATGCTAACGGCGCTTTTAAATACAACGAGGCCCTAGATAAGCTAAGCTATTTAAGCGAGTTGGATTTACATTCTATAGAGCAACCCATTAAGCAGGGGCAGCCACAGGAAATGGCGCGTTTATGTGAAGACACGCCATTACCCATTGCACTTGACGAAGAGTTAATTGGCGTTTTTTCTGTAACAGAAAAGCAAAACGTACTACAAACCATACAACCACAATATATTATTTTAAAGCCAAGTTTTATAGGTGGGTGGCAAGGAAGCCAAGCGTGGATTAATCTGGCAAACCATCAAAATACCGGGTGGTGGATTACCAGTGCCTTAGAGAGCAATGTGGGGCTAAATGCCATAGCCCAATGGGCCCATACTTTGCAAAACCCCATGCCACAAGGGTTGGGAACAGGTAGCTTGTTCACCAATAATTTTGATAGTCCGTTGGTTGTAAAAAATGGCACATTACAGTATGATAAAAATTTAAATTGGAATTTTAACTTATAAATATGTATATAACTCAAGCATTTAAGGGGCTACACGATTGGTGGCGTTATTTAATAGGACTTTTAATTGTTATGGCCGCAGTTATTGTTGGCCAGTTGCCCTTTACCGTAGTGGCAATTTATAAAGCTATGGATCAAGGCACCAATTTATTTGAAATGGATGAAACCGCCATGATGTCTGTTTTAGAGCCCAACTTAAATCTTTTCTTAATGTTATTATCGTTTGCGGCAGGCTTGGTCGGTGTGTTTTTTGTAGTGAAAGTGCTCCACAAGCAAACCATAACCCAACTTACCACAGCACGCCAAAAAATAGACTGGAGCCGTGTGTGGTTTGCCTTTATTTTTTGGGGCATACTTTCTACGGGCATTACGTTATTAGACTATTTTGTTTTAAGTCCCGACAGCTACACCCTTAATTTCCAACTGCAACCATTTTTAATCTTATGTGTGATAGCCATTGTCATGATTCCGTTGCAAACCAGTTTTGAAGAATATTTATTCAGAGGGTATTTAATGCAGGGAATTGGGGTATCTACTACAAATAGGACATTTCCTGCTACTTTTAAGGTGTTATTGATAGCAGTAATAGTATATTTTGCTTTACCTTATTTAATTGATTTTAAATGGTATTTTAAGCTGTTATATGTATTAGTATGTTTAATCGTTTTGGTATTAGTAAATTCTGTTTTCAAGAACAGTTTTGAAAGCGAAAAATTTGATAGCATATTCAAAGTATTCAATAGGAACTGGGTACCGTTATTAGTTACATCGGCTGTCTTTGGATTGTTGCATATTGCCAATCCAGAGGTAAAGCAATTGGGTTATGTAATTATGGTGTATTACATTGGTACAGGACTCTTTTTAGGGATTATGACTTTAATGGATGAGGGTATGGAGTTAGCTTTAGGTTTTCATGCGGCCAATAACTTATTTACGGCACTGCTAGTAACTGCCGATTGGACGGCTTTTCAAACATATTCGGTTTTAAAAGACACCTCGCAACCAACCGCTGCTGGCTTTATTGATGTTTTTATGCCCGTTTTTGTGTTGTTTCCAATATTGTTGTTTATTTTTTCTAAAAAATACAAATGGACCAATTGGAGAGAAAAATTGTTTGGTAGGGTAGAAGCGCCTAACACCCCGTCTGATGTGATAAACCCATAAATCGTGGAAGCAGCGTTCAATACCATTCATCCAGAATTTAAGCTAAATGGCACGCATTTAAACCTTAAATCACTAAAGGAAACTGCCTTTTCCCTTATTGAATCTCATGAGGAATACGAAAAACAAATAGGGGGCTTTTTACAAGAATGGTTAGACGACAATGCCTTTATAACCCTAAAAACATCTGGGTCAACCGGGCAGCCCAAAACCTTAAGCATGCCTAAGCAAGCTATGGTAAACTCGGCTTTAGCTACAGGTCAGTTCTTTAATTTACAGCCAGGCCACACTGCCTTATTGTGCTTACCTGCCCATTATATTGCAGGAAAAATGATGCTGGTCAGAGCTATGGTTTTAGGGTTGCATATCGATGTGATTAACCCCAAAGTACACTTAAACCTTCCTTTAGGAAAAACGTATCATTTTTGCGCGATGATTCCCATACAGGTTGAAAAAAACCTGGAGCAACTATCCTCTATTAAAACCCTAATTGTAGGTGGAGCGGCCGTTTCGAAAACATTGGAAGACAATATTAAAGGCTTAAAAACAAAGGTTTTTGCTACCTATGGCATGACAGAAACGGTTAGCCATATTGCCCTAAAACCGCTTAACCACACCAGTCATCCTTTACTTTATAAAGTTTTACCCGGCATTACCATTGACCAAGATCATAGAGGTTGCTTAATTGTTGAGGCACCAAAACTAACGCCGGAAAAACTAATAACAAACGATCTTGTTACAATTTACACCCCAAAGACCTTTGAGTGGTTGGGACGGTTTGATCATGTGATAAACTCTGGCGGGGTAAAGCTGCTTCCAGAGCAAATAGAACACAAGCTTCAAAAGCACATCATGCAACGTTTTTTTATTGCTGGTCTTCCCGATGCGTATTTGGGTGAAAAAGTGGTATTAATCATTGAAGGGCCAGCCCAAAAAATTCCCAAACACTTTTTTGATGGTCTAGACAAGTTTGAAGTACCCAAAGCGGTTTATTTTATTGAAACTTTTCTAGAGACCGCATCTGGTAAAATTCAAAGGGATGCCACGTTAAAATTACTAAAAAAACCACTTAACTAAGCAAACCGTCTCACTCACTCATTCTGGTTTTTGTGCTTTGGTATTTGTATCTAGTTTTATATCAAATCCAAAACACACAAACCATGAAAAACACACTATTACTTATCGTAACAGGCTTGGTTTGCATTCAGTTGCAAGCCCAAAGCAAACAAATATCCGGGATTATTTCAGACGAAAACGGCCTGCCACTGCCCGGAGTTAATGTTGTAATAAAAACTACAACTACCGGTGCACAAACAAACTTCGATGGCGAATATAGCATACAAGCCAATGTAGGGGACGTGCTTGTTTTTACCTACATAGGGTACTTAACAGCTGAACGGACTGTTGAAACCCAAAATACAATTAGTTTTAGCATGCAGCCAGATAAAGAAACGTTAGAGGAGGTGGTTGTTACAGGTTTGAGTTTAAAGCGTTCTCGGTTGTATGGCGCCAAGTCTGGTGTTCACGATGCATCATCAAAAATTGCCATAAGAGGAAGCAGTTCGGTTAGTGAGACATCAAGTACTTCGAGTTATACACCTCAATCTGGGCAATTAACCGCAGGAGAAATAAACGATTTGGAAAAGTGGGAACAATGGAAAAAAACTTTAAAAGACAAAAAAGCAAAAGAAATCCAAAAGGCTTGGGGCTTTTACCTAGAGAATAAAATTTTAGTTAAGGTGAAAAACCAAATGGGGCAACCAGCCAATAATGTAAACGTTACCCTTTTAGATGTGGAAAACAATAAAATAATGCAAGCCAGAACAGATATAAAGGGAGAGGCCACTATTTTTAAAGATTTACATAATATCTGCCATCAGGATTACTACACTGTTCAAATAAGGCAAAACGGCAAGGTTTTAGGAAAAAAACTTACCAACACCCACCATACGGTAGAATTTGTTTTAAATGAAGCGGTACAACCAAGCGGACTAGATGTCATGTTAACTATAGATGCTACTGGCTCCATGGGCGATGAGCTGTCGTATTTAAAGTCAGAGCTTAAAAACATCATTAGTAGGGTTAATACCAGTATTGAACAAAAGCGGGTGGCCTTAACATTTTATCGGGATCATGGTGATGAATATGTTGTGAAAGACTTCGATTTTAACACCGATATTAATAAGGTAAAAGAAACCCTGTCACTACAATACGCTTCTGGTGGTGGTGATTTTGAAGAAGCCGTAGAGTTGGCTTTAAAAGTTTCAATGCAAAAAAGCTGGAACAGTCAAGCCCAAGCAAAGCTCCTTTTTTTACTTTTAGATGCTCCACCACATTATACCCAAGAAAATGTTGAAACGATTAAGGCGCAAATAAAAATAGCCCAAGAAAAAGGCATAAAAATCATTCCTATAGTAGCAAGTGGGGCTAACAAAGACCTAGAGTTTTTAATGCGGTTTTTTAGCGTTTCAACAAATGGCACCTATGTGTTTTTAACAGATGATAGTGGCATTGGAAACCCGCATTTAAAACCAAGCACAGATACGTTTAAGGTTGAAAAACTAAACGATCTAATTGTAAGGCTTATAGAAAAATATACCGTAGTTAACAGCTAATCATAACACAAAGCGACCTGTAAAAGGTCGCTTTGTGTGTTACTGTTGCATTTTAAAATAATAGTCGCAAGAATGTTTTCCAGAGCCATAAAAAAGAAAAAACAGACAAACCAATAGGGTAATAGTAGCCATAATTAAATTCCCCATTTGCATTTCGCCTATAAAGTTTATAAGTATGGCACCCATTAATATTGGGAGCTGTGCTACAATAGCCCAACGGGTTAGCAAACCAAAAGCAATCAAGACCCCTCCAATAAAATGAGCAGGAGCCACATAGTGAATGGCCAACATACCGCCGCCCCAATTTTGGATTGGCTGAATTAAATCGACAAGCATTTGGCTATTTGCCATAAAGTTAATGCCTTTCATAAACAAAAACACACCTAAGGCAAACCGCAACAAATCCAACGGATAGTACGTATGGGCATTGGCCCATTTGTTCAATGATTTTATTGTTCCCATAGTGAATAAGGTTTTGATTACCAACTATTAAGATACAAAAAAATCTTGAGAAAATCTGTTAAACTTGTAAAACACCTAAATTAAAAGGTTTCTCTATAGGGGCGTGGTTGGCGGCCTCTATACCCATAGAAATCCATGTTCTTGTTTCCAAGGGGTCAATAACGGCGTCGGTCCATAAGCGTGCCGCCGCATAGTAAGGCGATACCTGGTTGTCGTATCGGGCTTTAATTTTATTGTAAAGCGCTGTTTCTTGTTCTTCGGTTATTTTTTCGCCTTGCTTTTCTAACGAGGCCTTCTCAATCTGTAACAATACTTTGGCGGCAGAGTTTCCACTCATAACGGCCAACTCGGCACTTGGCCAAGCAAATATTAATCGTGGATCGTAAGCTTTACCACACATGGCATAGTTGCCGGCGCCGTAACTATTACCAACAACAACGGTAAACTTTGGTACAACCGAGTTGCTTACCGCATTGACCATTTTAGCACCGTCCTTTATAATACCCGAATGCTCACTCTTGCTACCTACCATAAACCCGGTAACATCCTGTAAGAATACCAATGGTATTTTTTTCTGGTTGCAATTCGCTATAAAACGAGTGGCTTTATCGGCAGAATCGTTATAAATAACACCGCCAAACTGCATTTCGGCAGGTTTGGTTTTAGCGCCTGTAGTTTTTACAATATGGCGTTGGTTGGCCACAATACCAACAGCCCAGCCATCAATCCTGGCATAGCAGGTAATAATGGTCTTGCCGTAACCGGCTTTGTATTCATCAAACGTGCTATCATCAACAAGACGTTTAATAATCTCGTACATGTCGTATTGGTCGGCGCGACTTCTTGGTAAAATACCATAAATATCTTCTGGGTTATCCTTAGGCTTGGCAGGTTTGCTACGGTTAAAGCCGGCTTTATCAAAGGCACCAATTTTATCCACAATGCGTTTAACCCTGTCTAGGGCATCTTTGTCATCCTTAGCTTTGTAATCGGTAACACCACTAATTTCAGAATGTGTTGTTGCGCCTCCTAAAGTTTCATTGTCTATACTCTCGCCAATAGCTGCTTTTACTAAATAACTACCTGCTAAAAAGATGCTTCCGGTTTTATCGACTATAAGGGCCTCATCGCTCATAATGGGTAAATAGGCGCCACCGGCAACACAACTGCCCATCACAACAGCAATTTGGGTAATGCCCATACTGCTCATTACGGCATTGTTTCTAAAAATTCGCCCAAAATGTTCCTTATCGGGAAAAATCTCATCTTGCATGGGCAAATACACCCCAGCAGAATCTACCAGATAAATAATGGGCAGCTTATTTTCTATGGCAATTTCCTGGGCTCGCAAGTTTTTCTTTCCCGTAATAGGAAACCATGCGCCCGCCTTTACGGTGGCATCGTTAGCCACAACAATGCATGGCTTGCCTTTTATGTAACCTATTTTTACAACCACGCCACCAGAAGGGCAGCCACCGTGCTCCTCGTACATCCCTTCGCCAGCAAAAGCGCCTATTTCGATACTGCTTGCTTTGCTGTCTAACAAATAATCAATACGCTCTCTAGCGGTCATTTTACCTTTTTCGTGGTGTTTTTCAATACGTTTCTTTCCACCGCCAAGCTTTACTTTTGCCAAACGTTTCTTAAGTTCAGAAACCAATAGTTTATTGTGATCTTCGTTTTTATTGAAGTTTAAATCCATGTTAATTAAAGAAGTATTTAGTTTGGGCGTTACCACGCAAAAGTGGTTGGGCTTTTCGCTACATCTCTCACCAAATAATGAGGATGTTACTACAAACCGTAAGATTCACGAACACAAAACTATAGCATGGCTTAAGTTGTGGACAATCCCTAACGCTGTTAGTTAATTTTGGCTAAAAATACAAAACTTAACCTTGCTACAAAAGTGTTGTTATATAAAAGCCTTTACAAATTAAGCCACTTTAAATACATGTTTTTAATCTATATTTACCAATGCAATATATAACGCGTTAAAACATTAAAATGAAACACATAATTGCATTTGCTGGAAGCAGCAGTAAAACATCCATTAACAAACAACTGGTAACTTATGCGGCAAACCTTATTGATAATGTTAAACCCGAGGTGCTGGATTTAAACGATTTTGTAGTGCCCCTTTTTAGTGTCGATTTAGAAAAGAGCATGGCGGGACAGCCAGAAAATGCCCATAAATTTTTAAATAAGTTAAAGCAGGCAGACGCCCTAATTGTTTCTTTGGCAGAACACAATGGCGCCTATACAGCGGCATTTAAAAACCTGTTCGATTGGATTTCACGCATCGATAGGAAGGTTTTTTATAACAAACCCATGCTACTCATGGCTACTTCGCCTGGCGCACGAGGCGGACAATCGGTACTGGCAATGGCTAAAGACCGTTTTCCTAGGCACGAAGCCAATATAGTAGGCGTTTTTTCATTGCCTAAGTTTAATGAGAATTTTTTAGAAGGACGTATTGCCGACCAAACTTTAAACAACCAATTGTTAACAGAAATAAACAATCTTAAAAAAGCACTATAACCATGACCATTCAACAAGAAGACAACCGCAAAGCAGGAAAGTTTTTTATAGCACAAGATGGTGTGCAATTGGCCGAAATGACCTACGTTTATCAAACTAACAACACCATTGTAATAGAACACACCACTGTAGATGCCAGTTTAAAAGGGCAGGGTATAGGTTATAAACTAGCCGAAGCCACTGTTGCTTTTGCAAGGGATAAAAAACTTAAAATTCAGCCCGTTTGCCCATTTGCCGTAGCTGTCTTTAAAAAGAAAGCCGACGCTTACTCAGATGTTATTGACTAGGGTATTTAGTAATAATACACATGTTTTTTTTGAGGTCTAATCGTACCGTTTTATATACACAATGGTAACTTTTATATAAACTTATATTTCCTTATTGTATTTCTTGTTTTTATGATATTCGTCATATTTTGTATATTTCATCATCATTACATTTGTGTAATAAACAGGATAAATTAGTCCTAATTAATAAATGCCACTATTATGAGAAAACCAAAACAACCAAACCAAAGCAAAATGCCCATGCTACTTGTAGCATTATTATTAATGTTTGTAATTTCTTCTTGTGTAGAAGAGAAAAAAACAGAACTTGCTGACACTTCTGAAATTCCAGTTAGTTTAGAAATGACAGCCGAACTGACAGCTCCTCCAAATGTACCAACACCCGTTGGTAGGCGTAAAGCAAAGAAGCTGATTGTAGAGATGGAAATTATTGAAAAGGAAAGCGAAATGACAGATGGCGTACGCTATGTGTATTGGACTTTCGGGGGGACAGTACCTGGAAGTTTCATTAGAACACGCGTAGGTGATGAAGTAGAGTTTCACTTGCAAAACCACCCTGACAACAAACTACCCCACAACATCGATTTGCATGCTGTTACAGGACCAGGGGGTGGAGCAGAATCGTCTTTTGTGGCACCTGGCCACGAAAAAGTATTTTCATTTAAAACTTTAAACCCAGGACTTTATGTATACCACTGTGCTACAGCACCAGTAGGAATGCACATTGCTAACGGAATGTACGGCCTTATATTAGTAGAGCCAGAAGGCGGATTACCTCCTGTAGATAAAGAATACTACATCATGCAGGGTGATTTTTATACTAAAGGAAAAAATGGTGAGCGTGGCTTGCAACCTTTCGATATGCAGAAAGCAGTTGACGAACATGCCGATTATGTAGTGTTTAATGGCGCCGTAAATGCCTTAACAGGCGACAATGCTATTACCGCCAATGTAGGAGAAACCGTTAGATTGTTTGTGGGTAACGGTGGGCCAAACTTGGTATCGTCATTCCATGTAATTGGAGAGATTTTCGACAAAGTTTATGTAGAAGGAGGCGATTTGGTTAACGAAAACGTACAAACCACTATTATTCCAGCAGGAGGTGCAGCCATTGTAGAGTTTCGTGTAGATGTTCCTGGTACCTTTATTTTGGTAGACCACTCTATTTTTAGAGCATTTAACAAAGGAGCTTTAGGCATGCTTAACGTGCAAGGTGAAGAGAATGAGAAAATTTACTCGGGCGAACAGTACGAAGGGATTTACCTTCCTGAAGGACCTGGAATTCAAGAAATGCCAACAACCAATGAAATTGTAGAGTCTGAAATTCCAGCACAAAACTTCGAAGAGCAAATGGAATTTGGTAAGCAAGTATACATGCAAACCTGTTTTGCCTGTCACCAAGGCGAAGGACAAGGGGTGCCAAACGCATTCCCGCCTTTAGCAAAATCGGATTATCTAAACGCTGACGTAGATCGTGCCATTAGTGCCGTAGTTAACGGATTAACAGGCGAAATAACGGTTAATGGCGAGAAATACAACAGCGTTATGACCAGACAAATGCTATCGTCTGAAGAAGTTGCCAACGTACTAACCTATGTTTACAACAGCTGGGGTAACTCAGGTCAAGTTGTTACCAAACAAATGGTAGACAAAGTAAAAAATAAATAAGTTATTGGTTTTTAGTTTAATATATAGTTAGTGTTATGTTTACCCATACCTTCAGAGTGATTCTTGTTATCTTAACGTTTCAAACCGTTGGGTTTTCGCAACCTGAAGGTATGGTAAACATTAAAGGAAGTCGTTACATCCCCTTATACGGAAGAGACTCTACCGTAGTAGAAGTAAAGGATTTCTTAATGGATGCTTATCCTGTTACTAATCAAGAATTTTTAGACTTTTTAAAGAAAAACCCCAAATGGCAGAAAGCAAACATACTTAAATTGTTTGCCGACGACAATTACCTTCGCCAATATACAAACGATACCGTTTTTAATGCCAGTCCCAATAGCCCGGCAACCTATGTTTCTTGGTTTGCTGCCAAAGCGTATTGCGAATGCCAAGGCAAAAGATTGCCAACCATAGACGAGTGGGAATATGTAGCCATGGCCGATGAGGTAACTGCCGATGCCAGAATAAAACCTTCTTACAACCAAAAAATACTGTCTTGGTACGAAACGCCAAGAACCGATAAAAAAGAAATAGGGAAAACCCCTAAAAATTATTGGGGCGTTTACGATATGCACGGCCTGGTATGGGAGTGGGCTCTAGATTTTAATTCGGTTTTAATCTCTGGAGAATCCAGAAAGGATGTCGATAAGGACAGCAACCTATTTTGTGGTAGTGCCGCCATTGGCGCTACCGATTTAATGAACTACGCCGCTTTTATGCGATATGCCTTTAGAGGAAGTATAAAGGCCAGATTTAGTATTAAAAACTTAGGGTTTAGATGTGCCAAGGACGTAGAAACAATTCCTTAAACCTATAAAAGAAATGAGAATTTTAACCCTACTACTTGTCGTCTTAACAGCCTTAACATCTTGTAAAGAACGTGGTCAGACCACTGCAGAAGACCTAGCAATTGCCTATGAGTGCCCTATGCACTGCGAAGGCGATAAAACTTACGATAAGGAAGGCAGCTGCCCTGTTTGTAAAATGGATTTGGTACGTGTAACACCTCCCGCTACAAAAGCAGACCCCGAAGGAACATTTTCCGATATGTCTATCTACAACCTGCCTGCAACTTGGACCACCCAAGACGGGAAAGACATCCAGCTAAAGGACCTTCAAGGCGATGTTCTGGTCATGGTTATGATATACACCAGCTGTAAAGCAGCCTGCCCAAGATTGGTGGCCGATATGCGCAATATTGAAGAGCGCCTAACGGAAGCCTCAAAAGAGCGTGTAAAAATGATTTTTGTAAGCATCGATCCAGAAGTAGATACTCCAAAACGTTTAAAAGCTTTCGCCAAAGAGAATTTTATGGATCAAGATCCTTGGCTGTTCTTGCGGTCTTCCGAAGAAAACACAAGAGAGTTTGCCGCAGTACTTGCTGTTAGTTACAAAGAGATTTCACCTATAGATTTTTCACACTCAAATATTATAAGTGTCTTTAACCACAAAGGCGAGCTTGTTTTTCAACAAGAAGGTTTAGGAGTAAATTCAGACAATACGATTAAACATATTAACCAAGCTGTTGAAGCCATGTAACAGCCCTATAATACCTTTTTAAAATTATGAAACATTTATTATATGTTGTATTCTTCGGAATACTAACACAAACCGTTCTTGCCCAAGAATTAAATGTAGGTATAGAGTTAAGGCCGCGCTATGAATTTAGAAACGGCTACAAAACCTTGTTAGACGACACCAATGATGCCGCTTCGTTTGTATCGCAACGCAGTAGGCTAAACCTAGATTTTAAATACGACAAACTAACCCTTGTTGTTCGCGCTCAAGATGTTAGGGTTTGGGGCGATGTAGCCACCAACCAAAGCAATGCACACAACGGCATGGCCTTGTTTGAAGGTTATGCAAAATACCATTTAGACAGCCTTTGGAGCTTTAAGGTAGGACGCCAAGTACTCTCTTACGACAACCAGCGTATTTTAGGCGAAGTTAATTGGGCGCAACAGGGTAGAAGCCACGATGCTTTTCTGGTCTCTTTTACTTCTAATAAAAAGCACGCCCTAGATATTGGCCTTTCGGTAAGCTCGAATGCCGAAACGCTTACGAAAAATGCTTATGCCGTTAACAACTATAAAAGCATGCAGTTTTTGTGGTATCAGTACCGTTTTGGAACCTCAAAACTAAGCGCCTTGTTTTTAAACAATGGGTTCGAGTTTGAAAATGCAGATCTAGAATTAGAAACCCAGTACACACAAACCTTTGGCGCCTATTATGCGCTTAAACACAACAACTGGTCGGGAGAACTTTCTGCCTATGGCCAAACTGGCGAACGCAACCAAACAGATATTGCTGCTTGGTACGGCGCCGCAGCCCTAAACTATTCGGTAAACAACACCTGGCAATTTGGCTTGGGAGGTGAGTACCTTTCTGGTACAGCAACAAACGATACCTCTGGTACAAACAAATCGTTTAATCCGTTGTTTGGAACCAACCACAAGTTTAATGGGTTTATGGACTATTTTTATGTAGGGAACCATGCCAATAACGTTGGCTTGATAGATGTGTATGCTAATTTTAAATTTAGTAAAAACAAATTAACTCTAAGCGTTGCGCCACACATGTTCTCTTCGGCAGAAACTGTGTATAATGGTAATGAAAAAATGGCATCTTATCTAGGCACCGAAATAGATGTTGTTGCAACCTACAAACTACACAAATTTATTAGTGCCAACTTAGGCTATTCTCAACTTTTTGGTAGCGATACTATGGAAATCCTAAAAGGGGGAAATGCTCAAAGAACCCAAAACTGGGCTTGGGCCATGATTACCGTAAAACCGGAAGTTTTTAGCTTTAAAAAAGACCTATAAATTCAGGTTATTTCCAGAATTCATCATCTAGATTGTCCACAAATTTTTCATCTGGATGATGAATTTTTTCAATATGTTCTAGCTGTTCCTCGGTGGCTATTTTCTGTATTTCTGGAAAAAGCACCCGCTCTTCAAAACGTATGTGCTGCTCCAGTTCCTCTTCAATTAAACCCAATGATTTTGCAACATTATCGGCATCGTTAAACAAGCGTTTTAACCGTCTGTGTTCTGCTAAGGCTCGTTTTACTAGGTCGTGGTTGCTATCAAGCAGTGTAAAGATGTGTGCTTCTTCAGTATCAAAATGTGGTATTAAATGGGTGTTGTAAAACCAATCGGCATAGGTTTTCATGCGTTCAATTTCAATGTTTTTTTTAAACCCGGCACGTAGCTTCCAGGATAACAACAATCCATGGTGGTGCTCTCTGCTTAAAGGTTGTAAAGCCTTGTGTCGTTTAAGTGGTTTTGTAGACATTGTTTTTTTGTTTTAAATAGGTTAGTAAAATTAGGGCAATCCCTACTGGAAGGAAGATACTAAAAATAAACAGCAATTGGTAATAATACGGTAACATACCAATCCCAAAATAAAATAAGCCGCCTTGGTAGGCTAAAAGGATTTCGGTTAAAATAATTCCTATAAGAAAACCATACACACCCAAATTAAGAAGCTTTGAAGGTTTGATGGTGTTCGAAAATACAAGGAATGCAAATAAAAACCCGCTAATAACCCCCAGCATCATTAAGTGTATAAACCCGATGATAAAATTCTTATGATTGATAAGAGTTTGGGTAAACTGCGGAAAAACTGCAACCATCTGTAATGCCAATTTTAAAACAAAACAGCTTAACGAAAATACGTAAAGGGCCTTTATGGTTTTTTGGCGTTTGGTTATAGCTGCCTTAAATGGTTGTTTTATGAGTTTTAAAAAATAAATTAAGGCGACTAACTGCAAAACGCTCCCCAAAGCATTAATGTAATACAGCGACCAATGGGGTGCAAACCATTGTATGGGTAAGGCCATTGTGCAAATTGTGGCTGCAATTAATAGCTGTACAAATCTTTTAGAGGTTCTGCTAGGTGCAATGTGCATTTGGTAAAACAATATGGCCATAGTAGCAAACACAAACCAACCGTTAAACTGAAAGTGCAAAAAGAACTGTATGGCGATTTGGTAAAATGCCGAGGCTTTCCCCATGAGTCCAACTGCTGGCCCTAAACACCAAACGCCAAGGGTGCTTAATACCATAAAGAGCAAGGCCCAATGAATCATTTTTCTAACTAGTGGGCTGTCGGTTTTTAAGTCTTTCCAAACCCGATAGGCAAATACATAGCTGCAAAAAATATGCAAAGTAGAAAAGGTAATGGACACAGCCGCATACCCTTGAAAAGGAAAACTACACAACATGCCAATAACGGCAAATTGGGTAACCCAAAACAACCGGTTGTAAAAACGTTTCTTCTCTGGAACAAAGTAATGGGTTATCAGGATAAAAAGCATTAAGTATACCCAACCTAACATGGCCACATGCGAATGCGCATGCACCAAATATCTAAAATTTATGGCTACTGGAGCAATAAATGCCAAACGCAACAGCAGCCCTAAAAGTGCAGCAATTAAAAAATTGATTAAACAAGTAACAATCAGCTTTTTGGGCATAAAAACCTTCTTTTGTGAGTGTTAAATATAATCATAAAAAAAGAACACCCTTTCTTTAAAAAACATCTCGCTTAATTCTCTAATGTTAGCATGATTCATTCATTAAAATAGAAAAGGTGTTCCAACCATAAACATAAAATAAGGGTAAATTAACCTAGTCTTTCAAAAAATGTTTTTCCATTTTTGCAGCTTTTGGGAATAAAATGTTGTTTTCTAAGTGGATGTGTAAATGCAAATCCTTCTCAAACTCATCAAGCATAGCAAATGTAACTCTGTATGTATTGCAAGCATCTGCTGGAGGATTATAGTCGTTTGTTAGTGCTGCAATTTTTCTAAAACGTTCACCTTCATTATCGTGTTCCTCCATCATCATAGCAATCGGGTTTTCAACAGTGCCAAAACCTGGTGCCTCAATAGGTTGGCCATCTATAGTAGCCTTAACCATTTTTTTAACAAACGGGAAAAGGATTAGCTCTTCTTTTTTCATGTGAGCAGCCAACTCGCCAGCCGAAGCGTTAAACAGCTCGTTTATTTCAAACAATTCTGGATGGCGATCGCCGTGCACCTTGCATAATTTGGCTAAAAATTGTGTTAGTACAGGAACTTTTTCCTCTACATAGCGGTGGTGCTTTTTTTCTATATATTCGGCAAGTAGATCTAAGGGCCAAGATTTGTAATCGATGCTTTCTCCGTTTTGCGAGCTCATGGCCGCTTGTAATTGCTCTAGCAATTGGTCGGTATCAATAGCCTTCTTCTCACATACGTCTTCAATAGTTCTATGACCTTTGCAACAAAAATCGATGCCATATTTAGAAAATACGGCGGCAGTTCTATAATCTTCTGCAACAAAGCTTCCAATTTGTCTTTTAGCGTTTTCTTGTACTATTTCCATAATCTGATGTATTATATAGGATGTTTTTATCCTGTTTTTAATTAAATTTTTTTTTGTTTTAAATCTTTAAAAATGACAGCCCAGAATTAACCTCTAGGGCTAGGGTTTTTAAATTAGTGGTTTCCAATAAGGTTCTTAGTCCGTTTTTAATGGTTACAAATTGATAGTGAACAGGGCAGGGGTGGGCTTCGCTACAGGCGTGTAACCCAAGGCCACAACGTTTGTAAATTTGGTCGCCATCTATAGCCTTAACAATATCGGCCAATAAAATAACGTCTAAATTTTGCTTTTCAATTTCAAAGCCACCGTTAATACCTCTTACCGAATTAATAATGTTATGGCGTACTAAAATTTGCAATATTTTAGCGGTAAAGGCTTCTGGAGAATCTATATGCTTGGCAATAGCCTTTAAACTAACGCGCCTACCCTCATTAGAGTTTGCTGCAATGTATATTACAGCTCTAATACCATATTCGCACGCTTTAGAAAACATATAGTGTTTATTTTATGTGACAAAGTTACGCATAAATTTTAAATTGAGATAATTTTATCTTAATTAAAACCATTTAAAAATAAGTATTGAAAATTCTCTCAGAAATGTTATAAAAATCCCGATATTTGCTATTCTTAAAAAATCAAGTAAATACAACTAACATGGCAATGAATAAAAACACCGTGTTGGCATGGGCCACATGGATTATGATATTAGTAGGTTTAAGTTTAATCGCTTTAGGGGCATTTCGTTACGACGATGTTGCTGGCTGGGGATTTGCCGCGGTTGGGGTTGGTTTTTTTGCTGTTGCCTGGGTGTTTAATGCTCTTAAAGGCCGGGTTTAAACACAAACAACACATAAATTTTTCACAAAAAATAAGATTATGAGCGACGATAAAAAAGTAATTTTTTCAATGTCTGGGGTAACCAAGACATTTCAATCTGCCAATACGCCTGTACTTAAAAATATTTATTTAAGTTTTTTTTATGGCGCTAAGATAGGGATACTGGGACTTAACGGCTCTGGAAAATCCACCTTGTTAAAAATTATTGCTGGGGTAGACAAAAACTACCAAGGCGATGTGGTGTTTTCGCCAGGATATTCTGTTGGCTACTTGGAGCAAGAACCCCAATTAGATGATGATAAAACCGTTTTAGAAATTGTAAAAGAAGGAGCCGCCGAAACAGTGGCCATTCTTGACGAGTACAATAAAATAAACGACATGTTTGGCTTAGAAGAAGTTTATAGCGACCCCGATAAAATGGAAAAGCTTATGAACAGACAAGCCGAGCTACAAGATAAAATAGATGCTTCTAACGCTTGGGAACTAGACACCAAATTAGAAATAGCCATGGATGCGCTGCGTACACCAGAAGGCGATAAGAAAATTGGCGTGCTTTCTGGAGGTGAACGCCGCCGGGTAGCCCTATGCCGATTGTTACTTCAGGAGCCAGATGTCTTGCTATTAGACGAGCCTACCAACCACCTAGATGCCGAATCGGTACATTGGCTAGAGCACCATTTAGCACAGTATAAAGGCACTGTAATTGCCGTAACGCACGACCGTTATTTCCTAGACAATGTTGCCGGTTGGATTTTAGAACTTGATCGCGGAGAAGGCATTCCATGGAAAGGAAACTACTCGTCTTGGTTAGATCAAAAATCCAAGCGTATGGCTCAAGAGCAGAAAGCAGCATCCAAACGCCAAAAAACTCTGGAACGTGAGTTAGAATGGGTAAGAATGGCACCCAAAGGACGCCAGGCCAAACAAAAAGCACGTTTAAGCAATTACGACAAATTAATGAGCCAAGACCAAAAGCAATTGGATGAAAAATTAGAAATCTACATCCCCAACGGTCCACGCTTAGGAACCAATGTTATAGAAGCTAAGGATGTAAGCAAAGCGTATGGCGATAAATTATTATATGAAGGTTTAAACTTTAAATTGCCGCAAGCGGGAATTGTAGGGGTTATAGGGCCTAATGGTGCTGGTAAAACCACTATTTTTAGAATGATTATGGGTGAAGAAACCCCCGATAAAGGCGAATTTATTGTTGGGGAAACGGCAAAAATCGCCTATGTAGACCAAAGTCATTCCAACATAGATTCCGAAAAAACTATTTGGCAAAATTTTAGCGACGAACAAGAGCTAGTTATGATGGGAGGCCGACAGGTTAATTCCAGAGCCTATCTTAGCCGTTTTAACTTCTCTGGTAGCGAGCAAAACAAAAAAGTAAGTCTGCTATCGGGTGGGGAGCGCAACCGCTTGCATTTAGCCATGACCCTTAAAGAAGAAGGCAACGTGTTACTTTTAGACGAGCCTACCAACGACCTTGATGTAAACACCCTTCGTGCTTTAGAAGAAGGCTTGGAAAACTTTGCCGGTTGTGCCGTGGTTATTTCGCACGACCGCTGGTTTTTAGATCGTATCTGTACGCATATTCTAGCTTTTGAAGGCGATAGCCAAGTGTATTTCTTTGAAGGTAGTTTTAGCGATTACGAAGAAAATAAAAAGAAACGTTTAGGGGGCGACATCATGCCAAAACGCATTAAGTACAAAAAACTTATTAGGTAACTTTCACAGTTATTTTCTTAATCCCTTAAAGCCAACGTTCTCAACAATGTTGGCTTCTTTATTGTTAATTACTTTGTAACGCCTAAGTTTTATTTTATTGCTCTAAATAGTATATTAGCGGTCTATCGCATAACATTTATGCCATATTACCCACAACGTGAAATTTTAACCATTCTGAGGGTTGCCTCGATAAATAAAATAACTTTCAAACCAAAGCCTTGCATGCTAGCATCAAGGATTTTTATTTTATGACAGAACATACTCAATATACCGAAGACAACATACGCTCGCTCGATTGGAAAGAACACATTAGAATGCGTCCCGGAATGTATATCGGGAAACTGGGCGACGGATCCTCGCAAGACGATGGGATTTACATCTTGCTAAAAGAGGTTTTAGACAACTCCATAGACGAATTTGTTATGGGGGCAGGAAAAACCATAGAAATTTCCATTCAAGGTAATAAAGTTATAGTTCGCGATTATGGCCGTGGTATTCCCTTAGGGAAAGTGGTAGACGTTGTGTCTAAAATGAACACCGGAGGAAAGTACGATTCCCGAGCCTTTAAAAAATCGGTAGGACTAAACGGTGTTGGTACCAAAGCCGTAAATGCCTTATCGACGCATTTTAGGGTAGAGTCTACTCGCGATGGAAAATCGGCCTCGGCCGATTTTGAACAAGGCGAACTTAAAGCCCAGGATTTTTTAGATGAAACCTCTAGACGAAAAGGTACCAAGGTATCCTTCGTCCCAGACGAATCCATCTTTAAAAACTACAAATACCGCCACGAATACGTGGTTAAAATGCTTAAAAACTACGTATACCTTAACCCAGGGCTTACCATAGTTTTTAATGGCGAAAAATATTATAGCGAAAACGGGTTAAAAGACCTGTTGGAAGAAACCATTAACGATTCCGATAAAATTTACCCCATTGTTCATTTGCGTGGCAATGATATCGAAATCGCTCTAACACACCATAAAACTCAATATAGCGAAGAGTATCATTCGTTTGTTAACGGGCAGAACACCACCCAAGGCGGAACGCATTTAGCAGCCTTTCGGGAGGCTGTGGTAAAGACCATTCGCGAGTTTTACGGCAAGAATTACGATGCCTCCGATGTTAGAAAATCGATAGTTTCGGCCATATCCATCAAGGTGATGGAGCCTGTTTTCGAGAGCCAGACCAAAACCAAACTGGGCTCTACCGATATGGGAGGCGGCCTACCTACCGTGCGTACCTATGTTAACGATTTTGTAAAAACACAATTGGATAACTTCCTGCACAAAAACCCACAAACGGCAGAGGCCCTTCAACGTAAAATCTTACAAGCAGAACGAGAACGCAAGGAGCTTTCGGGTATAAGAAAACTAGCTAAAGAGCGTGCCAAAAAGGCAAGCCTTCACAATAAAAAACTAAGGGACTGCCGGGTGCATTTAGGCGACTTAAAACACAACAGACGCTTAGAAACCACCTTGTTTATTACCGAGGGCGACTCGGCCTCGGGGAGTATTACAAAATCGCGCGACGTAAACACTCAAGCCGTTTTTAGTTTAAGAGGAAAACCCCTGAATTCATACGGGATGAGCAAAAAAATTGTTTATGAAAACGAAGAGTTTAACCTGCTCCAAGCCGCATTGAATATTGAAGAGTCGATGGCCGATTTACGTTACAACAACATTGTAATTGCCACCGATGCCGATGTTGATGGGATGCACATTAGGTTACTGCTCATTACATTTTTTCTTCAGTTTTTCCCAGAGCTTATAAAAGAAGGGCATTTGTACATCTTGCAAACCCCTTTGTTTAGGGTGAGAAACAAAAAGAAAACCATTTATTGCTACTCGGAAGAAGAGCGCAAAAACGCCATAGAAGAACTTAAACCCAAACCCGAAATTACACGATTTAAAGGACTTGGTGAGATTTCTCCAGACGAGTTTCAATATTTTATAGGTGAAGATATTCGTTTAGACCCCGTTATGTTGGATAAGGACAAATCTATAGAAGACCTATTGAGCTTCTATATGGGAAAAAACACACAAGACCGACAGGAATTTATTATAAACAATCTTAAAGTAGAGCTGGATATTGTTGAGAAATAAAATATGAGAACCAATAACAAACATGTTAAAAATGTTATTATCTCGGTATATTTTATACTGATTGTCTTTGCCATACTTCTAGCAACCGTATTCAAGGCATTTAGCACACTTACCGAAAGTTCGTTTTTAACGTTTTCCCTTATTGTCCTAGGGTTTGCTGTGTTGTTTTTTTTAGTGCATTTTATTTCAAAATATTTCGAGTACGACAGCGATGGTCTTAAAGTAAAAATCACCAATAAAGGCCTGCTGCTTTCAGATTATTTTAATTACCGCGAGAAAACCATAGAATTTGAAAAAGCGCACCTAGTAGCGTTTAAATACAAAGATTACATATTCTATAAAACACTGGTAGTCGTAATTAAACCCTCAAAAGGAGCGCCTAAAAAAAGCGTCTTTAACGTTACGTTGGTATCTAGGAAAAAACGAAAATATATCAAGCAATCATTAAGTAAAATGATTAAGCACAACCAAAAAACATAAAAAGAGTCTATGAGTGAAGAGTTAGACGATTTAAACGACCAAAACGAAGACCAAGGCACCATTACCAAAGTTACAGGCATGTACAAGGATTGGTTTTTGGATTATGCCTCTTACGTGATTCTTGAACGTGCCGTGCCAGCTATTGAAGACGGGTTTAAACCTGTACAGCGCCGTATTATGCACGCCATGCAAGAACTGGACGACGGGCGCTACAACAAAGTGGCCAACATAGTAGGGCATACCATGCAGTACCACCCACACGGCGATGCCAGTATTGCAGACGCCATGGTACAAATAGGGCAGAAGGACCTGTTAATAGACACCCAAGGAAATTGGGGAAACATTCTAACAGGCGATAGTGCTGCAGCCTCCCGTTACATCGAAGCACGGTTGTCTAAATTTGCTTTAGACGTTGTTTACAACCCAAAAATAACCGAATGGCAAGCCTCTTACGATGGCAGACGAAACGAGCCCATTAACCTGCCGGTTATGTTCCCCTTGCTTTTAGCACAGGGCGCCGAAGGTATTGCTGTTGGACTTTCTACACGTATATTGCCCCATAATTTTATAGAACTTATCGAAGCCTCGATAAAACACCTGCAAGGCAAACGTTTTAAGTTACTACCGGATTTTCCTACCGGTGGCGAAGCCGATTTCACAAACTACAACGATGGTAACCGCGGTGGTAAGGTGCGGATTAGAGCCAAAATTTCGCAGTTCGACAAGCATACCCTCAAAATTTCTGAAATCCCTTTTGGAACCACAACCACTTCGTTAATCGATTCTGTAATAAAGGCCAACGATAAGGGGAAAATTAAGATTAAGAAAATTGAAGACAATACCGCTGCCGAAGTTGAAATCCTAATACATTTACACGCTGGTATTTCACCAGACAAAACCATCGATGCCCTTTACGCCTTTACCAATTGCGAAAACTCCATTTCGCCATTGTGCTGCGTAATTGAAGACAATAAACCTGTATTTATAGGCGTTTCGGAGATTTTAAGACGCTCGACAGACAATACCGTGCAACTCCTAAAAAGCGAGTTGGAAATTAAACTTCGAGAACTTGAAGAACAATGGCACTTTGCTTCTTTAGAACGTATTTTTATTGAAAACCGTATTTACCGCGATATTGAAGAAGAAGAAACCTGGGAAGGTGTTATCTCGGCAATCGATAAAGGTTTAAAACCACATATTGGCCATTTAAAACGCGAGGTAACCGTAGAGGACATTACCCGTTTGACTGAAATACGCATCAAGCGAATTTCAAAATTCGATATCGACAAAGCACAACAAAAAATAGACGCTCTAGAAGATCAAATTGCACAAATAAAGCACCATTTAAACAATTTAATAGATTATGCCATTGCCTATTTTAAACGTTTAATGAAGGATTATGGCAAAGGCAAGGAGCGCAAAACCGAAATTAAACTCTTTGAAGACATTGTAGCAACAAAAGTGGTTATACGAAACACTAAGCTCTATGTAAACAGAAAGGAGGGCTTTATAGGTACTTCGTTACGCAAAGACGAATATGTGTGCGATTGTGCCGATATTGATGATATTATTGTTTTTACTGCCGAAGGAAAGATGATGGTGACCAAGGTAGACACCAAAACCTTTATAGGTAAAGACATTATACACGTGGCTGTCTTTAAAAAGAAAGACAAGCGCACCATTTACAACATGATTTACCAAGACGGTAAAGGCGGCACCACCTATGTTAAGCGTTTTGCCGTAACCTCTATAACAAGAGACCGCGAATACGATCTTGCCAACGACAAAAAGGGCTCAAAGGTGCATTATTTCTCGGCCAACCCCAATGGCGAAGCCGAAGTGGTTACCGTACTGTTAAGACAAGTAGGAAGTGTGAAAAAACTAAAATGGGACCTCGATTTTGCCGATGTAATTATAAAAGGACGTAACTCTAGAGGAAACATTGTAAGCAAGTACGCCATAAAACGCATTGAACTTAAAGAAAAAGGCGTTTCTACATTAAAGCCTAGAAAAATATGGTTTGACGATACCGTACAACGCTTAAATGTTGACGGTCGGGGCGAACTGGTTGGAGAATTTAGGGGTGAAGACCGCATTTTAATCATAACCCAATCTGGAATCATAAAAACCATAGTCCCCGAAATTACAACACATTTTGATGACGATATGATTGTTATGGAAAAGTGGCGCCCTAAAAAACCCATTTCCGTAGTGTATTACAATGGCGAACGTGAATTGTATTACGTAAAACGTTTTCTGGTAGAAAATGAAGGTAAGGAAGAAACCTTTTTGCCGGAACACCCAGAAACCCAACTGGAAGTAGTTTCAACCGATTGGAGGCCTGTAGCCGAAATAGAATTTACCAAAGAACGCGGTAAGGACCGTAAACAAAACCTTGAAGTTAACCTTGAAGAATTCATTTCAATAAAAGGTATTAATGCTATTGGAAATCAGCTAACTAGAGATAAGGTGAATCAGATTAATCTATTAGATCCTTTACCTTACGAAGCGCCAGAAGAAACCCCAGCAGATGACATTGATGTGGTAGATGAAGAGGAAGTTGCTACTCCTAAAAAACCCCTAAACAACGCCTCAGAGAAAGCGTCGCAAGACGATGATGAAGCAGAAAATGACGAAGAGGGACAAACCCGTTTATTCTAAAAACAACACAAACCCCCTGAATTAATTTCAGGGGGTTTTATATTAAAGTTATAGCATTTACTTAGTGTTTTGTTTGCTGTTGCTTTTTCTGAACTCTGAAGTTTAAGAACTCTACAAATAGCGAGAATGCAATGGCAAAATATAAATAGCCTTTTGGAATGGCTCCTACGGTTTGATCGAAAATAGAGGTATTGGACAGGTGTGCGGCCTCGGTTATAAGCATAAACCCAATTAAAATTAAAAAGGCCAAACCAAGAACCTGCATACTTGGGTGCACATCTATAAACTTTCTAATGGGGTTAGCAAAGGCAATCATGATAACTATAGAGATCACCACAGCAATAATCATCAACACCAATGCGTAGTTGTGGTTAGGATGCAAACCGTTTGTCATGCCAACGGCCGTAAGAATAGAATCGACCGAAAAAATAAAATCGATAATCAGTATTTGGGTAATGGCCTGCGATAGCGAGCTTATTTTTCTACTTTTAATGTTGTCTTCATCGTGGTTTGGCGTTTCTACTTTTTCCCTAATTTCAGAAGTACTTTTGTAAATTAAAAACAAACCACCCGCAAACAGGATAATAGCCTGCCAACTAACAGCTATGTGCAACCAATCCAGGTTTACAGTATAAAAAGGGGTTTTTAAACTGGTTAAAAACGATACAAAAAATAACAAAACAACCCGTTGTATCATGGCCAATACCAAACCTATGTTGGTTGCCTTGCCGCGTTGGTGTTCAGGGAGCTTGTTGGCTGCAATAGAGATAAAAACAATATTATCTATCCCGAGAATAATCTCTAAAAACGTTAAGGTTAGTAATGCCATAATAGCATCACCGGTAAGCAAAAAATCTAGCATCTTATTTTACTTTTTTAGCGACACCCCGTTCGGTCCTATTGCTTCTGTTTAAATCGTTAACAGCGTACTTGTACTCAAAGGTATAGGAATCTGCTGTGGTGCTTAATATTTTCATGTGAATAGGCTTCTTTTCCAAATTGGTTGTAGGGCGTAACTTTTTTAGGATAAACTCACAGTCGTTAATCCATCGTACCGATGAGGAATCGGCAACACCGCCAATGTAGTCTATGCTAAAATCTTGTGTTCTAACAAATTTAGCTGTTTTTTCCTCGCCATTTTCCATGTAAGTAAATTCGAATGTGCCTGTTTTATAATCAGCACAGTGGCGCGCTTCATTATAGCAGCTGGTTAATAGCAAACTACTTAACACTAAAAAACCAAAAATAAATCTTGTTGTTCTCATGTTTCAAAAATACTAAAAGCCTTTATAAAACCTAACTAAAACCCGTTGATTAATTCTTTATAAATCTATCATAAAGTCCTATAAACTTCATTTTAAAAATAGTATTTTGGCACGATTATTTATATCATTTAAAGAAAATCTTAACCTGTTGTTTTATGCATTTAAAAGTCTGCTTTATAATTTCAATACTCTCATGTTTTTTAAGTTTTTCCCAACAAAGCAACCCCTTAGCCGCAACCAATCAACCAGCACAAGAAAAATGGGTCGATAGTGTTTATACCCACATGACCTTAAATGAAAAAATTGGGCAACTGTTTATGGTTCAGGTATTTTCAGATAAAGGAATACGTCACGAAAACCTTATTATACAACAAGTTGCAAACAACCATATTGGGGGTGTTATTTTTTCTACTGGCGACCCCATACGCCAGGCTCAGCTAAACAACAGGCTTCAAGCTGCCGCTAAAGTCCCGTTATTGGTTGGCATGGATGCCGAGTGGGGGCTAAGCATGCGATTGGATGATACTTATGCCTTTCCATGGAACATGACTTTGGGCGCCGTAAACGACAATGCCCTTATAGAACAAACGGGCAAACACATTGGCGAGCACTGCAAACGCCTAGGGGTTCATTTTAATTTTGCCCCTGTGGTAGACATTAATACCAATCCTAAAAATCCCATAATAGGCAACCGCTCTTTTGGAGAAAACAGAGATAATGTTACCGAAAAAGCCCTTGCGTTTATGAAAGGCATGCAAGAGGCCGGCGTTCTTGCCAATGCCAAGCATTTTCCTGGACATGGCGATACCGATAGCGACTCGCACAAAACCCTGCCAACCATTGGTTTTTCTGAAAAACGCATCGACTCTATAGAGCTTTACCCGTATAGAACATTAATTAAAGAAGGCTTGTCTAGCGTTATGGTCGCCCACTTAAATGTGCCTGCTTTAGAAGCTCGTGAAAATTACCCATCGTCTATCTCTAGACCTATTGTTACCGATCTCTTAAAAAATCGTCTCGGGTTTAAAGGCCTTATTTTTACAGATGCCTTAAACATGAAAGGCGCCTCTAACCACAGCGAGCCGGGAGACATTGATTTGGCAGCTTTTTTAGCAGGAAATGATGTGTTGTTAATTTCTGAAGATGTGCCCAAAGCCGTTACCAAAATAACCGAAGCCTATAACAATGGGGAAATTTCTGAAGAACGCTTGGCGCATTCAGTAAAAAAAATCCTTCAAGCAAAATATAAAGTAGGCTTAAACCAGTATAGCCCGGTTTCTACAGAGCACCTTATTTCAGATTTAAACCGATTGGAAGACCATATATTATCTGAAAAGCTTTTTGAAAGTGCCATTACTGTTGTAAAAAACAAAAACGATCTTCTACCTATTAGGGATTTGGAAAAAAAGAAAATTGCTTATGTGAGTTTTGGTGACGATGATGGATCGACCTTCTTTAAGGCCCTTCAAAAATACACCAAGGTTCATAAAATATCGGCCGATAATCTAGACGACTTACTTCAAAAACTCTCTGGCTACAACACTGTTATTGCAGGATTTCACCGTTCTAATGCCAATCCGTGGAAAAGCAGTAATTTTTCTAACAAAGAACTGGTGTGGCTGTACGAACTGGCCAGGACCAAAGACCTAATTTTAGATGTTTTTGTAAAGCCCTATGCGTTATTAGACCTGACTACAATAGAAAATTTTGAAAGCATCGTGGTGAGCTATCAAAACAGTGAGATTGCCCAACAAAAATCAGCACAAGTAATATTTGGGGCTTTACCAGCAAAAGGAACCTTGCCGGTCTCTGTTGGTAATGGTTTAAATGCAGGGCATGGCATAACCTACAACAGCCTGCTAAACTTAACCTATGGCAGTCCCGAACGTGTGGGAATGAGCTCGAAAAAGCTTGAAAAATTAGACTCTGTTGCCAATTATGCCGTGCAAGAACAAATGACTCCCGGTATTCAACTGTTGGTAGCCAGAAAAGGTAAGGTTGTTTACAACAAAACCTTTGGAAGGCACACTTACGACAAGGCATCGCCAAAAGTTGGTTTCGACGATGTTTACGATGTGGCTTCCTTAACAAAAATTTTAACCACGCTGCCTTTGCTTATGGAAATGGAAGAGCAGGGTATTGTGTCGTTAAACACCAAACTTGCCGAAATCCTGCCCGCTTATCAAAATTCGAACAAAGAAAATGTGACCATTAAGGAAATGTTATCGCACTACGCCCGACTAAAGCCATGGATTCCTTTTTATTATGCGACTTTAGATTCTGTTTCAAACAAGCCTAGTAACGAGTATTACCGAAAGGAATCTTCAGGGAAATTTAGCGTAAAAGTAGCTAAAGCACTTTATATGAGAAAGGACTATATGGATTCCATTCAAAGCATTATAAAAGAAAGTGATTTGCTGGATCGCCTGCGTTACAGGTACAGCGATTTGCCTTATTATATACTAAAACAGTATATTGAAAAACATTACAACCAATCCCTAAGCCAATTGGCCGATAACCATTTTTACAAACCTTTAGGAGCAAACTATACCACTTACAACCCCAACACCAAATTTAGTAGCGAGAAAATCGTTCCAACAGAAATTGACGACTACTACCGCTACCAAGAAGTTCATGGGTACGTACACGACATGGGTGCTGCCATGCAAGGCGGTGTAGGTGGGCATGCTGGGATTTTTAGCAATGCAAACGATGTGGCCAAAATCATGCAAATGTTCTTGCAAAAAGGGTATTACGGCGGAAAACGCTATTTAAAACCAGAAACCATAGATAAATTTAACACCTGTTATTTTTGTAGCGACGACAACAGACGGGGGGTTGGGTTCGACAAGCCTCAGCTGGGTGATGTGGGGCCAACCTGCGGCTGTATTTCCATGACCAGTTTTGGCCATTCTGGCTTTACCGGAACTTACGCTTGGGCCGATCCTGAGGAAGAAATTATTTATGTGTTTTTAGCCAATAGAACCTACCCAAAGGCAGGACAAAACAGGCTGCTAAGGGAAAACATTAGAACAGAAATACAACGTTTAATATATGAAGCGATTACCGACTAACTAAAACCAATAACCCATGAAAATAGGCATTGTATGTTACCCAACCTTTGGCGGTAGTGGTGTTGTCGCTACAGAATTAGGGATAGAACTCTCTAAACGCGGCCACGAAGTGCACTTTATTACCTATAAGCAACCTGTAAGATTGGAACTTTTAGGAAACAATGTGCATTTTCACGAAGTTAATGTGCCCAAGTACCCCTTGTTTCATTACCAACCATACGAATTGGCGCTTTCAAGCAAATTGGTCGATATGGTGAAACTTCACAAAATAGAAGTCCTTCACGTTCATTATGCCATTCCGCATGCCTATGCCGCCTATATGGCAAAAAAAATGCTACTGGAAGAGGGCATTAACCTGCCCATTGTAACCACACTACACGGCACCGATATTACACTTGTTGGCAGCCACCCGTTCTACAAAACAGCCGTAACATTCAGCATTAACAAATCCGATGCGGTTACAGCCGTTTCAGAAAGTCTAAAAAAGGACACCTTAAGGCTTTTCGATATTAAGAAAGACATTCATGTGGTTACTAATTTTATCGATACAGGAAAACAAAAGGAAGTCTTTTCAGATTGCCAAAGAGGCATGTTGGCTCAAGACCACGAGTTTATCATTACACACATTAGCAACCTTAGAAAGGTAAAACGCATTCAGGATGTTATTAAAATATTCTACAACATTCAAACCCAGCTTCCTGCCAAATTAATGCTGGTAGGCGAGGGGCCAGAAAAAGAAAAAGCAGAAGCGCTTTGTGAACAGCTGGGCATTACCGAAAATGTCGTGTTTCTAGGCAATAGTTTTGAAATTGATAGGATTTTATGCTTCTCCGACCTCTTTTTACTGCCTTCTGAAACCGAAAGCTTTGGCTTAGCCGCTTTAGAAGCCATGGCTGCTGGTGTGCCGGTTATTTCCAGTAATTCTGGAGGTATTCCAGAAGTTAATGCACATGGTTATTCAGGGTTTTTAAGTCCTGTTGGCGATGTGGATGCCATGACCCAAAATGCCCTGTCTATTTTAAAGGATAAAAGCACTTTAACCACTTTTAAAAAACAGGCTAAGGTACAAGCCTCTAAATTCGACATACACGAAATCGTCCCTCAATACGAAGCCATTTACAACGAAACCTTATCTAAACATACCGTTTAAAAAAAACGCCCCAAAATTTACTTTGGGGCGTTTTTTATATGGGTTATATGAGGTTAGAATTGATAGCGTACACCTAGTCCTATATCAAAATCTAAATCGTCATTGTCGTACAAATCATCACCAAACCCTAATTCAGGTCTAAAGTCTAAGGAGAGTAACAACGGAAAATCGAAACTATATTCAATACCAACATCACCTGCTAGAATAACAAAAGAATCGCTTCGCTTTTCTTCAACATAGCCATACACCGGGTGATTGTACCTGTACTCGTTTTTATAAGCACCAAAGCCACCACCGGCACCAGCATACCAATTAAATCCGCCATCAATATTCCACACCCATTGGTATAGTCCAATAAGTTTTACACCATCGTAATGCTTACCATCACGCCAACCAAAATCAAACTCTAGGCGGTTGTTTTCCATAATGGCACGCTGATAGGAAACTTCAGCTCCAAAGCCATCGCTATCGCCTAAACGTAATCCTATGGCGTTTTTAGAAATATCTTGCGCGTTTGTTAATGTTACAAAAGCTAATACACTTGTAATTGTAAAAAATACCTTCTTCATAATTAAGTTGTTCATGTTTTAATGTGTGTATATATACGTTTTTTCTGTCATGATGGATGACAACAAAATGCTAAAGCATCTTAAAACAACGTTAAAAACACATTTTTATTGAATATCTTTAGCCTATTTAAAGCTTGTTTATGGCCAAACTACCAATCCAACAACTTAAAACGCTTGAAGCACAGCTAGAAGGCGAGTTGTTTTTCGACAATTTAATAAAATCCATTTACGCTACAGATGCGTCGGTATATAGAATGTTACCAACGGCTGTGGCTTATCCTAAAACTAACGCCGACATTAAGCGTTTGATTAAGTTTGCCCATAACAACGACATTAGTTTAATCCCTAGAACGGCAGGCACCTCCTTAGCAGGGCAATGTGTTGGCGATGGGATTGTTGTAGATGTCTCTAAACATTTCACCAACATTATCGCGTTAGACGTAGCCAACCAAACCGTAACCGTACAGCCAGGAGTGGTTAGGGACGAGCTAAACAACTACCTAAAACCTTATGGGCTGTTTTTTGGCCCGAATACCTCTACAAGCAACCGATGCATGATAGGAGGCATGGTGGGCAATAACTCTTCTGGAACAACCTCCATTCAATATGGCGTTACTAGAGATGCCGTTCTTAAACTCGAAACCATTTTAAGCGATGGGAGCCAAGTGCTGTTTGAAGCTGTATCGCCAACCGAGTTTAAGCAAAAATTAACCCTAAAGTCTTTAGAAGGCCATATTTACAATACCTTATACAATGCATTGAAAGATGATGACGTTCAAGAGCAAATTGCAAGCAACTTTCCCAAACCAGAAATACACCGAAGAAATACAGGTTATGCTATAGACGAGCTCATTAAAAGCAATGTTTTCTCTAAAACGGAAGCCCCTTTTAATCTGTGTAAATTGCTAACTGGCAGCGAGGGGACTTTGGCTTTTACCACAGCCATTACGTTGCAGCTTGCCAAACTTCCCCCTAAGGAAAACGCTTTGGTTGCGTGCCACTTCAATACCCTTGAAGCCTGTTTAAATGCTGTAGAAACGGTTATGACCCACAACCTGCACACTTGTGAAATGATGGACAAAACCATCCTGGATCTTACAAAACACAACAAAACCCAACAAGAAAACAGGCAATTTGTGGTAGGCGACCCCAAAGCAATTTTAATGTGTGAATTAAAAGCTGAAACCCCAGCTAAATTGGAACAGCAAATAAAATTGTTGGTAACCGATTTGGATCAAGCCAACTTAAGTTATGCCCATGTGGTTTTAAAAGGTGAAGCCATTAACCAAGCAATGGCGCTTAGAAAAGCCGGACTAGGGCTTTTGGGTAACATGATAGGCGATAAAAAATCGGTAGCCTGTATTGAAGACACTGCAGTGGCATTGCCAGATTTGGCAAGCTACATCAAGGCCTTTACCCAAATTATGGATAAATACAACCAAAATGCCGTTTATTATGCACATGCAGGCGCTGGAGAATTGCATTTACGTCCAATATTAAACCTGAAAAAACATAGCGATGTTAAACAGTTTAAAGAAATAACCAACGATGTGGCCGTTTTGGTGAAAAAATATCGAGGTTCTATGAGTGGTGAGCACGGCGATGGCATTGTACGTTCAGAATTTATTCCTATGATGATTGGCCAAGAAAATTATGACATCATCAAACAAATAAAAACCACGTTTGACCCTAACAACATCTTCAACCGCGGAAAAATTGTAGCCCCTTTTCCTATGGATGAGAATTTGCGCTACAAACCGGGTAGGGAAGAGCCCCACATTAAAACCATGTTGGATTTTTCGGACTCTCAGGGTATTTTAAGAGCGGCAGAAAAGTGTAATGGTTCTGGCGATTGCCGAAAAATACCAGAATTTGGCGGAACCATGTGTCCCAGTTTCCGTGCTACAAGAAATGAGAAAGATACCACCCGAGCCCGCGCCAATGCGCTGCGTGAGTTTTTAACCCATTCAGAAAACCCTAACAAATTTAACCATCGTGAGCTAAAAACGGTTTTCGATTTGTGTTTAAGCTGCAAGGCCTGTTCTAGCGAATGCCCAAGTAGCGTGGATGTAGCTGCTTTAAAAGCCGAATTTCAATACCAATACCAAAAAGCAAACGGCAGCACATGGCGCGATAAACTGTTTGCCTTTAACGTGCGTTTTAATCGCATTGCCAATGGACTGCCTTGGTTGGTTAATCCGCTATTAAAAAATCAAACAACGGCTAATATTTTTAAAACCACTTTCGGGATTGCAGCCAAAAGAAGCCTGCCAATACCATCGGGTAAAAGTTTAAACAAACACATTAAAAGTCTTAAAAAACAACCTACTAACACCAAACAAAAAACCATTTACTTGTTTGTTGATGAATTTACCAACCACTTAGATACGGCCATTGGTTTGGATGCTTTAGAACTGTTGTCTAAATTAAATTATAACGTGGTGTTTATTAACCATAAGCCATCTGGACGGTCACTTATCTCTAAAGGATTTCTTAAGCAAGCCAAGGCTATGGCTAATGCAAATGTAACCATCTTTAAAGCATTGGTGTCAGAGCAAACACCATTAATTGGTATAGAGCCTTCCGCTATTTATACTTTTAAAGACGAGTACCCAAAATTAGCAGACAACAAGCAAGCTGCTTTAAACATTGCCAAACACACTTATTTGCTTGAGGAATTTTTAAACCGTGAAATTTTAAGCGGGCATATTCGTAGTGAACAATTTTCTAACGAAGTTAAGCACATCAAAATTCACGCGCATTGCTACCAAAAAGCCTTAGGCAATCCTAGCGATACGTTTAATATGCTAAACTTGCCAAAAAACTACAAGGTTACCATAATACCTAGCGGTTGCTGTGGTATGGCGGGAAGCTTTGGTTACGAAAAGGAGCATTACGACATAAGTATGGCCATAGGCGAGCAAACGTTATTTCCAAAGGTTAGAAAGGCCGCTAAAGAAGTGCTAATTGCTGCAAACGGCACCAGTTGCAGGCACCAAATATTAGACGGTACGGGGCGAAAGGCCCTACATCCTGTTACCATCTTAAAGGAAGCTTTAATTCGCTGATTTTTTTGAATTCTCGCTAGGTTTTACCACAGTTATGGCGGCGATAAGATCGTTAATTTCCATGTCCTTTAGGTCGTCATCGACGAAAAAAGGCGATAGCTTATCGTTGTTGTAGTTGTATATTTTCCAGCGTTTAAACTGATATTCCAAAGCGGTAAAATTCTCAACCCAATCGCCAGAATTTAAGTACATGGTCTTGCCAAACTTATTCTCTTTTATCAGCATTTTTGGTTGGTGTATGTGGCCACAAATCACGTAATCATAGCCATTTTCGATGGCTAGATCCGAGGCCACTTCTTCAAAATCACCAATATACTTTACAGCGCGTTTTACACTGTTCTTAATTTTTTTGGAAAGCGAGTACTTTTCTTTCCTCATACACTCTAAAATCCAATTAACAAAGCGGTTAAGCAGAATTAAAAAGTCGTAACCATACCCGCCTAATTTAGCCAACCATTTAGCGTTTTGTATAGAAACATCAAAAACATCGCCATGAAAAATCCAAGCTTTTTTACCATCAAGGTTTAACACTATTTTGTTAACAATAGAGATGTTTCCTATGGTGGTGTCGGTAAAGCGTCTAAGTATTTCGTCATGGTTTCCCGTAATGTAAATCACTTCAACGCCATCAGCGGCAAAATCCATGATTTTCTTTATCACCTTTAAATGCGATTTCGGAAAATACCGTTTGCTAAACTGCCAAATATCAATAATATCGCCATTAAGTATAAGTTTCTTAGGCTCAATACTATTCAAATAGGTAAGGAGCTGCTTGGCATGGCATCCGTAAGTTCCTAGATGCACATCTGATATAACTGCTATTTCAACTTTACGTTTAAGTTTCAAGAATCCAAGAGAATTGTTTTATACAAAGTACCACCATATTTTCCACAACCAGTTTAACTCTTAATTAATTAACTGTGAGCAATTTGTTAAACTATTGTAACCAAAACATTAATTAGAAAATAAGAATATGTTACTGCTGGATTTTTGTTTCTTTAAGAATAGGGTTATTTTAGCGGGAAAATAAAGCAATGGCAGGAAATTCCTTTGGAAAACTATTCAAGCTCACAACATTTGGAGAATCGCATGGTGTGGCAATTGGTGGCGTTATAGACGGTTGTCCTGCAAATTTAGCTCTCGATTTTAACGCCATTCAAGAAGAGCTTAACAGGCGAAAACCAGGACAGTCCAGCATTGTAACCCAACGTAAGGAACCCGATACGGTTGAGTTCTTATCGGGGATTTTCGAGGGTAAAACCACTGGGGCCTCCATTGGGTTTATCATTAAAAACACCAATCAAAAATCCAAAGATTACACACACATTAAAACGGTTTATCGACCAAGTCATGCCGATTTTACTTATACCCAAAAATACGGGCATAGAGATTACCGTGGTGGTGGGCGTAGCTCGGCAAGAGAAACTGCTTGTCGTGTGGTGGCAGGAGCCATTGCTAAACAACTTTTGGAGCATGTTAGCATACAAGCTTATACCTCTTCGGTGGGCGACATCTTTTTAGAAAAACCCTACCAAAGTCTCGATTTTAGCAAAACCGAAAGCAATGCTGTACGTTGCCCAGACCCTGAGGTAGCCCAAAAAATGATTGCAAAAATTAAAGCCATAAGAAAAGAAGGCGACACCATAGGCGGCACCGTAACCTGTGTTTTACAAAACGTCCCTATTGGTCTTGGCGAACCGGTTTTCGATAAACTCCATGCCGAATTAGGCAAAGCCATGCTCTCCATTAATGCCGTAAAAGGCTTTGAGTACGGCAGTGGATTTTGTGGCACAAGAATGAAAGGCAGCGAGCACAACGATCTCTTTGCCCCAGACGGCAGCACCAAAACCAATCTCTCTGGTGGCATACAGGGTGGAATAAGCAACGGGATGGACATTTATTTTCGTGTGGCCTTTAAACCCGTAGCAACCATTATGCAAGAACAAACCACCATAGACAGCGAAGGAAACACCGTTAAAATGCAAGGCAAAGGCCGGCACGACCCCTGTGTTGTACCGCGCGCCATTCCTATTGTAGAGGCCATGGCAGCTTTGGTTCTTGCAGATTATTATTTACAACATAAAATTTATAATTAGAAGCAGAATCCCGCTTTCGGCTTTATCTTTTTTCACAAAAAAAGGATACCGCCTCTATCGGGGCTAAAAATTAGAGACCAAATGAAAAAACTCGCATTGCATTGGCAAATTATAATAGGTATGGTACTAGGGGTTGTTTTTGCCCTTATTATGGCAAAATTCGAATGGGGTAGCACCTTTATAACAAACTGGATAAAACCCTTCGGAACCATTTTTATCAATCTCTTAAAACTAATTGCAGTGCCCTTAATATTGGCCTCGCTGGTAAAGGGTGTCTCCGATTTAAAAGACATTTCTAAGTTATCAAAAATGGGTGGCCGTACCATAATAACCTATATTTTTACTACGGTTATAGCCGTTTCAATAGGCTTGGCCATTGTTAACATTATAAAACCGGGAAAATCCATCACCGAAGAAACCAGAACCGAACTTGTAGAAAGTTATAAAAGCGATGCCGACTCGAAAATTTCGGCAGCCGAAAGCCAAAAAAATGCAGGTCCACTAAAGGCACTAGAAGATTTGGTTCCCAGCAACATCTTTAAAGCAGCCAGCGATAATGGCAACATGCTTCAGGTTATCTTTTTTGCCATTTTCTTTGGTATTGGCCTAATTTTAATCCCAGAAGCGCAAGCCAAACCCGTAAAGCAGTTTTTCGATGGGTTTAACGAGGTTATCCTAAAACTTATTGATTTAATCATGCTAACGGCGCCCTTTGGCGTATTTGCTCTTTTGGCGGCTTTAGTCGTAGAATCGCCAAGTGTCGACCTCTTTAAAGCACTCGGGTGGTACGCCCTGTGCGTGGTGTTAGGGTTGGCCTTAATGATCGGTGTTTACATCCTTATTGTGTGGATTTTCACCAAGAAAAAACCAGCATTTTTCATTAATGGTATTTCACCTGCACAGCTTTTAGCCTTTTCAACCAGTAGCAGTGCCGCTACACTGCCCGTGACTATGGAGCGTGTAGAAGAGCATTTAGGGGTAGAAGAAGAAGTGGCTAGTTTTGTATTGCCCATTGGCGCTACTATTAATATGGATGGCACCAGTCTGTATCAAGCTGTTGCTGCTGTTTTTATTGCCCAAGCCTTTGGTATGGATTTAAGTTTTGGAGTGCAATTAGGGATTATTGCAACAGCAACCCTAGCATCTATTGGTAGTGCCGCAGTTCCTGGCGCTGGTATGGTTATGCTGGTTATTGTATTGGCACAGGCCGGCATACCCGAAGCTGGTTTGGCCTTAATTTTTGCTGTTGATAGACCTCTGGATATGTGCAGAACAACCGTAAATGTTACAGGCGATGCTGCCGTATCGATGCTTGTAGCAAAATCTGTGGGGAAATTAGGAACGCCTAAAGTAAAAGACTGGGACGACAATTACCGTAAAGAAGCGGAATAATTACAACTGAAGAATTGTTGGTCTAAATGGCTAAGATTAACGTTTAAAACCCCTATAAATGAACCCTTTGATTTCCGTCTCGTGGTTGAAGGCACATTTAAATGATGAAAATGTAATCGTTCTAAATGCAACCCTCCCCAAGGCTACAGCCATTGGCAAGCCCACTGAAACGCAGCAAATTCCTAACGCTAGATATTTTGACATTAAAACCAAGTTCAGCGATGTTAGGGCCAGATTTCCTAATACTTTACCATCTGCTGAGCAATTTAATCAAGAAGCTCAAAATTTAGGCATTAACAAGGGTAGTGTTATTGTGGTTTATGATGACTATGGCTTTTATTCCTCTGCACGAGCTTGGTGGCTGCTCAAAGCATTTGGACACAAGCAAGTAGCGGTTTTAAATGGAGGCCTACCCGAATGGAAACAGGCTGGCTTCCCTTTGGAAAAAAAGCAATCATGTCATTATGAGAAAGGCGATTTTTCTGGCGCACTGCAACCTGATTTTTTTCAATTTTTTAATGATATAGAGGGTTTAAAAGACAATCCAGAAACTCTTATTTTAGATGCTCGCTCAAAGGATAGGTTTGAAGGCTCACTTCCCGAGCCTCGTGAAGGTTTACGTAGTGGTCATATACCAAGTTCGGTAAACTTACCGTTTCAGGAGCTTCTTTCAGGAAATACAATGACATCAATGTTAGAATTAAAAACCATTTTCCACAAACTAAATCCTGAAAATAAAAGCATGGTGTTTACTTGTGGTTCGGGTGTGACTGCCTGCATTTTGGCCTTAGGAGCTGAACTTTCAGGATATAAAAACCTATCTGTTTACGATGGTTCTTGGACCGAATACGGCAGCTTAAAAAACGCTTAAACGAAACGCATAATTTCTAAAATTAAAGAAATTTATGGCGATGGTGGTGGCGTAATTTTTAAGATAACTTCTGGTTTTTGAAATGACTCAAAAATAAAAAGCCTTAAAGTTTATTTTGTTTGACAGCAGGTTCTTGCTGAAACTTATTTTATGGGTAGACATGCATAAAATAAGAATTGGTTCTATCCCAACTAACGGAAGTTGGGGCCAAATTAACACGGCTTTAAGGCCCTTTTTGCTATACTAAAATAGTACAACCCTTGTGTTAATTAAACCTATTTTGAGGGAACCCTACTGTTGAATGAGGGAAATTACCTCTAGACTTAGTAAAGGTATTTTATGGTATTTTTTAAACCTTTTATCAGCCAAAACAAGTAATTGCATCCGTTCATCGAATATTTAACTTGTTTTATATCAATTATTTATACTTTTGATTTATTGAAAAAGCATTAGAGTTTTTTTTGTGCTAAATTTTAAACTCTGTTTTTTTCATTTTTTAGTTTAATTTTTTGGTTAGTTGTTAAGTTTAAAAAAAGCCTTTATATAAATTGTATAGAGGCTTTTTTAATCTAAAAACTTACTTTTAAGCTCTGGAGTAGGCATTATACAGTGGTCTCTTTTTCCGTACCATTTATAGCGGTTTCTAGCAACATAATCGTACACTGCATTTCTAATAAATGTAGGCACTACAAAAAATACAGCCATTAAATACCTTGGAAACCCTAATTTTGATGCAATTTTTAAAGCTGCGGTAGACTTGTATGCCAAGGCCTTGCCTGGGGAGTAGAGTAGAATGGAATCGGTTTTGGAGGTGTCTATATTAAAGTCCTCGATAAGCTGCTGCCCAACCTTGCTTTGTAAGGCTGCAAACATAAAACGGTTTGCCTTATCGTGTTTAATAACGTATTGCACCGAGCTGTTACAAAGGTTGCAAACCCCATCAAAAAGAACCAACTGTTTGTTTTTTGGAACATTGTACTTCACTATACAAAAATAATTTAAATGCTTAAATGGTATTTAAAAAAAAGGGTTAAATCCTAAGCTTGCCTAATGCCAATTTCTTTTTAAACGGTGTTTAGATTAGATGGTGCCCTTGAATTTTAAATCTGGTGATTAAAACTTTTTAAAGACTATGTTTATTTTTTTATAGCCTCAACCAACTCCAATTGATCCAAAGCCACATTGGTGGTAAACAAACCGTAGTTTACTATGGCTTTGTTTTTTTCAATCTTGTCAATACTGCCAACAGCACGACCATCTTCCAAGCGTACACGATCGCCAACTTTTAATTTGGGCTTTGGCTTTTGTGGTTGTGAGGCCGCTTTTTTCTTTTCGGCTTTCTTTTTCTTTCGGATGACTTCAACTGTTTTTTCGGCCTCTTGTTTTACTTGTTGCGCCTTGATCTTTTCAACCTGCTTTTGCTTTTTTGTTTTTTGTTTGCGTTTGGAATTTTCTATTTGAACAAGCTTAAACAATTCGTTCATTAAATCGCGTTTGCGTTTATTTTCGAAATAGGTTTCAGACAGATCGTTAACTTTTTGCCCTAGGTAAATTAAGCGCTGGTTGCTATCGTATAATTCCTGATAATCTTCTAATTTTTTTTGAATACGGGCATTAATTCCCTCCAGTTTATCGGCTTCGTCCTGCTTTTTACGCTCGTTTTCTTTTAGGGAGCGTTCGGTCTTTTCTAACTTACTACGCTCTTTTTGAAGTTTGGCAATGGTACGATCAAAACGCACTTTGCCGCGTTCTATTTTCTTCTTAGCCTTGTTTATTAAACTATATGGAATGCCGTTTTTTTGAGCCACCTCAAAGGTAAACGAACTACCCGCTTGCCCCAAGGCTAACTTAAACATGGGCTGTAACGAGTGTTCGTCAAACAACATGTTGGCATTTTGCATGTAGGGCAACTCGTTGGCTAAAATTTTTAGGTTGGAGTAGTGGGTGGTAATAATTCCAAAAGCTTCGCGCTCGTAAAACACTTCTAGAAAGGTTTCGGCCAAAGCGCCACCCAACTCGGGATCACTACCTGTACCAAACTCATCGATTAAAAATAGGGTGTTGGCATTGCACCGCTTAAGAAAATAATTCATCTGCTTTAAGCGGTAACTATAGGTACTTAAATGATTTTCTATAGATTGATTGTCGCCAATATCGCTTAAAATCCGATCAAACAAACACATTTTACTGCGTTCGTGTACAGGAATAAGCAAACCACTTTGCAGCATAAGCTGTAACAACCCAACGGTTTTTAGCGTAATACTCTTACCCCCTGCATTGGGGCCAGAAATTACAATAATACGGTTGTCTTGGGCCAATACTATGGTTTGTGGGTAGGTAGTCTCTCCCTTTTTTTTATTGTTTAAATAGAGTAGTGGGTGGTAGGCGTCGCGTAGGTAAAGCTCACGTGCCTCTGTAACCTCTGGTAAAATGGCGTTTAACTGTTGGGCGTACTTGGCCTTGGCCGAAATAACATCCATTTGTACCAAAAATGTTTGGTATTGCTGTAACAATAAGGCAAACGGACGAATAAAATTGGTGAGTTCTTTTAATATTCGTGTAATTTCTTCTTTCTCCTCATACTCTAAATTACTTAGTTCTCTTGTATACTGCAAAGTCGTTTGTGGCTCAATAAAAACAATGCTTCCCGTTTTACTGCCTCCCAAAATGGCGCCCTTTACCTTACGTCTATACATGGACTTTACGGCCAGAACCCGCTTGTTGTCCACCACAGACTCCCTAATGTCATCTAAATACTCTAAACCGGCATAATGATTTAAAGCGGTTGTAAAGCTTTGGTTTATGGTGCCCTTTAGCTTGTTTATGCCTTGGCGTAATTCCAGAAGTAACGGAGAGGCTTCGTTTTTTATATCACCAAAACGATCAATAATGGCATTTATGGCATCAATAAGCGCTTTGGTAACCTCAATATTGGCAGCAAAAGTATGGAGCTTAGGGTAGTAAACTTCAAACTTTTTAAGAAACAGAATTATTGTATTAGATGTTGCCGAAACCGAAGCTATTTTTTGCAAGCTATGAACCTCTAAAAAGGAATTCTCAATTTTAAGCAACTTAATCTCTTTGGTTAGTGGCTCGAAATGATGGTTAGGAATGCGATTTTCATTGTCAAAGGACGCTAGATATTCGTTGGTTAGCCCCAAGGCAAACAAAACCTCTTCTTCGGTTTTGTACGGCAACGTTTGTAAAATAGCCTCGTGCCCCAATGCGGTAAGGGCATGTTCGCCAACTTGCTCTAAAACCGTGTAAAATTCTAAATCCTGTAATGTTTTCTTATGAATGTTAATCATACCGCCTTTCTGCCAATTTTTTCAACAAATGTACAGATAATTTAGTTTTTGTGTTGTTTCCATAGTACCTTAGTTAAGGTCATTTTTAATTAAAAATTTAAGCCTTTTGCAATGAAAAAGTATTTTTCCATAGTAATCTTGCTATTAAGCTGTAATGTAAACGAGTTTCCAGACAGTTACTACAAAACGCCAGAGTACCTTACAACCTCCAGCCTGGCCTACAAACAATACTATAAAGCCTACAATGAATCTTTGGCATTGTGGGACGTAGATTTTGAAGAATTGTACATCCCAACATCGCATGGCATGGCACATGTTACAAAAAGTGGTAGAAACAGCGGAACACCATTGGTTTTACTGCATGGTATGGAGGCAAGCTCTACCATGTGGTACCCCAACATAAAGGCGCTTAGTAAAGACCACTGCGTGTTTACCATAGACCTTATTACAGAGCCAGGAAAATCAAAAAAAACCAAAGACTTCGATAGTGTAGATGAGCTAATACAATGGTATAACGACATTTTTAACAAACTACACCTTAAGCAGGTTAATGTAATTGGCGCTTCGAGGGGCGGTTGGCTGGCCACCAAACTTGCGGTTGAAAATCCAGACCGAATTAATACACTAATTCTTTTAAGCCCGGCTCAAACTTTTGTATGGATTCCGCCAAGCCAAGACCTTTTAACCAACATCTTTAATGCATTTTCTTCTGAAAGAAAGAAGGTTTATCGCACTTTAGAAACCATGACCGTAAACATGAATAACATCTCTAAAACATATTTAGACCAATACGTTTTAGGAAAAAAATTAGAGATAGAAAATCAGTTTGTGGCAGCCATGCAGCCTTTTTCTAAAAAAGAATTGGCAAAATTAAACATGCCTGTTTATATCTTAATAGGGGATAACGATTTAATTAACAACAACCGAAGTTTATCGTATGCCAATGAAGCCATTACAACGGTTAAAGGCGAAGTATTGCCTAACTCAGGACATTTTATATCCATTGATCAAGCCGAGGCTGTTAACAATAAAATACTAACCTTTTTAAAGAAACATTAAGCTTCTTTTACAATTAAGGGCGGTACTGTTGAGCGCTTTTTTCTAGTGTTTGTTCTATTTGTACTAAAAAACAACAACATAAAGTTTAAAGCCACTAAAAAAGTTAACACGCCTATGATTACTAATAGCATACAAATTGATTAACGCTTACACCGCAAAAGTATATCATAATTTTGGCTTACAAAAACTTAGAGGATAAATTGTTAATTTAATCACATTTAACGCAATGGGGTTACTTAAACAAAACCCTTGCGTAAGGTTTTTGTAACGCAATAACACCCTATAAAACAAACTTATAGGTTAACCGAAAGGGTTAGCCATACCATGGTTACAACGGTTAAAATAATAAGTAAAGGCGTTACAAATTTTAACCATTTGTCGAAGCCTATTTTTACCATAGCCAACGAAGCTAAAATTAAACCTGTAGGATTAATAAAGGCAAACAGTCCCATGCCATATTGATAACAATTTACAATTACATCACGGCCAAAACCAAAACTGTCGGCCAATGGCGACATAATGGGCATGGTTAAAACCGCCATACCAGAAGAACTGGGAATAAAAAACGACAATCCGCTGTAGGCAAACAGCAAAATATTAGCAAAAATACTTTTATCCATACCACTGGTCATGCTGGTAACTTGGTGCAAAATGGTATCGCTAATCATGCCATCTTCCATAATAACCGAAACCCCACGGGCAATTCCAATAATTAAGGCCACACCCAACAAATCGCTTGCTCCTTTAACAAAAGTGTCTACAAAATCTGCTTCTTTTATTTTTCCTAAAAACCCAATAACAATGGCGCCAACCAAAAAAACCGTAGTCATTTCTAAAAACCACCAGTCCAATTGCGAAACGCCATAAATCATAACAACAAAGCACAAAGCAAATACAATTAAAATAAGCCTAAGTCTTGACGTTAAGGACATGGTTCCTCCCGAAATGGTTCCGAAAAGAGCTTGAATCTCGTCCTTATGTTCATAAACCAGGGACTTTTCGGGGTTCTTTTTTACATTATTGGCATATCGTAAAATGTAAATAATACAAATAAGGGTACAAATGGCCAACATACCAATACGTCCATAAAGCCCGGTGGTCCAGTTTATGCCTGCAGCATCTGATGCAATTATGGTACTAAAGGGGTTAACTGTGGAGCACATTGTACCAATAGACGACCCTATATAAATAGCTGCCAAGGGCACCATGCCATCGTATTTTGCTGCTAAAAATATGGGAATAAGAATGGGGTAGAAGGCAATAGTTTCTTCTGCTAGCCCAAAGGTAGTTCCGCCCAAAGCTATTAAACTAGTTACCAATATAATCAGCCAATATTCGTGGCCTTTCAATTTTTTGGCCAGCCATGAAATTCCGGCACCAAAGGCTCCCGTAGCATTCATAATGCCTATTAAACCACCTATTATCAACACGAGAAAAATAATGTCTGCCGCCTCTATAATGCCCCTTATGGGTGATTTTAAAAACGATAGTAATCCTTGTGGGGCCGAGGCAACTTCGGCATAAGTCCCCGGAATGGATATGGGTTTCCAGATATCGCCATTGGTAAATTTATCAAGCGCAATTTGAATGTTTAGCTTATCGAGGGTTTCCTGCGAAGCAGCTAGTTTTTGGGTTTCGTTACTGGTCTGTCTTAAAAACAGGTTTTCGGTTTTGTTATAAACCAATGTGTCGTACTTTCCTGCAGGAATAACCCAAGTTAGCAGCGCTGCAAGTCCAGCTATAATTAAAAGTACAGTTTGCGCAGTTGGAAATTTTATGTTTTTCAATGTAATAAGTCGTTTTAAAAATAAAGATAATATTATTTTAGTGCCCAGTATTTTTAATCACACAAATATACATGAAAGTTACTATTCACAACAGTTGGAAGCCTTTTTTGAAAACCGAGTTTGAAAAACCCTACTTTCAGGCTTTGGCTAATTTTGTAAAGCAGGAATACCAAAACCAGACGTGTTACCCGCCAGGGTCGCTTATTTTTTCGGCTTTCGATAAATGTGCTTTTCAGGATTTGAAGGTTGTGATTATTGGTCAAGATCCTTACCATGGTGTGGGGCAGGCCAACGGCTTGTGCTTTTCTGTTTCTGATGGGATCTCACATCCGCCATCGTTGATTAATATTTTTAAGGAAATCTCTTCTGATATTGGCAAGCCATATCCAGAGAGCGGTAATTTAGAGCGTTGGGCAGCGCAAGGGGTGCTTTTATTAAATGCGACATTAACGGTTAGGGCGCATCAAGCGGGAAGTCATCAAAATAAAGGGTGGGAGACTTTTACCAATGAAGTTATTAAGGCCATAAGCAACCATAAGAAAGAGGTGGTGTTTTTACTTTGGGGCGGTTTTGCCAAAAAGAAAGCTAAGTTAATCGATAAGGAAAAGCATTATATTTTAACTTCTGGACATCCGTCGCCTTTAAGCGCCAATAGAGGGTATTGGTTTGGCAACAAACATTTTAGTCAAACTAACTCCCTGTTGGAGAAAGTTGGGTTGGCTCCAATTTCTTGGTAGCAGGTAAGGGGTTTGGTGTTTCTAAAGCAGAAAGTGTTGCAACGTCATTATCGCGCTTGGTAGTTTTGTTGCAACTAAAAAACAACAATAAAAAATTAATGAGTACTAATACAAAAAGGATTCCTATAACGGTTAGTATCATAAAATGGTTAGTATTTGTTAATAGCTATTCATTAAATATAATGAAATTAAACCATAATCTTAAATTATTTAAGAGAAAATAGCTTGATTACAAATTGGCTGTCAATTTTTTATATGGCAATTTACTTTCAATGATACGCAATTTATAAAGTTCGTCCTGTACATTAAGGGTGGTTTTTTCATCTAAAACATCTTGCGACCACTCTGTTAGCGACAACCATTGCTGTACGTCTTCAATTTTTTGTCCATAGCGATTAGAAATGGTTTTATCTATGCTTGGTATGTCTTTAAAATCAGCGGTTATGGTATTAATAATGTTTAAAATGGTTTTTAACTCACTGCGGTGGTTTTCAACAAACGTATTGCTAGCGGCAATAACAAAACAGGGCCATGGTGTGGGGCAATTAGCTATTCGTCTAAACACGCCATCATCAACAATGGGCTTGGTTGTAAACTTTTCCCATAAAAAATAGTCTGCCTGTTTGTTAGATAAGGCCTCTACAGCCCCGTCAAGGTTTTTAACAACTTCGAAGTTTAAATCGGCATCCAGGTTCCAAGCGTTGTTTTTGGCGTTAATATAGGCCATTAAATGCGAGCCCGACCCATAACGGCTAATGGCCGCCTTGGTGCCTTTTAAATCGTCTATGGTTTGATAGGTTGAATCTGCTGCCACATGCACGCCCCAAATTAATGGCGACTTTACAAAAACTTGTACAATGCTGCTCGGGTTGCCTTCTACAATATCCTTTATAATCCCTTCGGTAAGGATTACGGCAAGATCTATTTCTTCATTTCTTAAAGCCTTGCACATGTCTCCTGTGCCGCCATAATAGTCTTTCCACCTAAGGTTTATGTTCACATCTTTAAAAGCACCACTTTTTAAGGCAAGGTACCAAGCCAAATTAAAATGTTCTGGAACACCTCCAATGTTTACTTGCTTCATAATCTATTGCGTTAGTTTTTCCAAGGTATAGCGTATAAGCGCTTCTGTTATTTTTTTAGGGTATTTACTAAATTCTCCCAAAGGTCTGTTGGCTATAATGGCATTTAACGACAAGGCTTTATGCCCTAATAAGGCTGCAAGCCCATAAATACCGGCAGTCTCCATTTCCATGTTAGTTACCTTTAAACCTTGGTGGTTAAAGGATGCTAATTTATCATTTAATTCACTATCCTGGACAGCCAATCGCAAAACACGTCCTTGCGGCCCATAAAACCCTACATTGGTAGCCGTAAAACCAATGTGGGTCTTCTTAGACGTTAACCGATCTAGCAAGGCCGAACTCCCAGAAACCACATAAGGAGTCGATTTGGATTTATGCCAATTTAAGTGCTTTACCAATGCTTCGGAAATTGAGACATCCAAAACATGGTCGCTTTTATAAAAATGAAGCAAACTATCAAAACCAACAGCATATTCACTCAATAAGAAACTATCTACCGGAATATCTGCTTGAATAGAACCCGAGGTGCCTATACGCACAATATCTAGCGACGTAGGCGAGGGGTTTACTTCCCTAGTTTCAAAATTAATATTTACAAGGGCATCCAGTTCGTTAAGCACAATATCTATATTATCGGTTCCTATTCCTGTTGAAACCACCGATAGGCGCTTGCCGTTTAAAGTTCCTGTTTGCGTATGAAACTCCCGTTTTCTGGTTTTAAACTCTATCGTATCGAAATATTTTGTAACTACATCTACACGATCGGGGTCGCCAACAGTAATTACCGTTGGGGCAATGTGTTCTGGCCTTAGGTTTAAATGATATATGCTGCCATCTGGATTTATAATTAATTCTGATGCTTTAATTGCCATGGGAGATCGTTTTATAAAGTTTATTCTCTGTACTATAATATTGGTAGTCCAAACGGTTAACACCACCATAATGCATGGCGTTATTAATTTCTGAAGCAAAATTATGTTGCCCCATTAGAGCATCGTGCCCTTTTCTGTTTAGTTTTAAAGCGGTGTCGCCCTGATCGAAAAAAATGGCCAATACGTTTATAAGGCGCTCCAGCTGCATGTCGCCATAGCCGTAATAGCCCTGATAGTTTAAAGCGTAGCCCAACAAATGGTGTTTGGATTTAATGTGGTGTTTGTTTACTAACATTAAAATATTGCGTTCTATACTGCTTAAACCAGACCCCATGTGCGGAAAACGCTGCAAATGTGCTTTTAAACAATTACTTAAATAGCTAAAAGAGGTTGTTTTAGCAATAAAAGGCACAAACAGGTTGTGGTCTTTCCCGCAATAAATTTCCCAAAGGGTATTGGCAGTATCCAAATCGGTTTTGTTTAGTTTAACCCGCGCTTTAAAATGCTGCTTTAACTGGTCTGGCGTTAGTTCGCCCAACCCTTTTAAACCCGTTTCACCCTTAACATGGCCACTGCATACCAAGTAAATGGGCAGGTGGTCTGCTTGTTTTTGTTTTAGTAAACTTATGGCAGCAAACATATTAATGTGGCAAAACAAATCGTATTCAAACCACAAAACCACTTCGTTGTAGTTTTCTGGGGTATTTAATTTACTAATATCGTCTAGAAATTCTTTGGTATTAAACTCTAAATCGTAGGCCTGTTTAAAAAACTGCTCACGACAGCTTAAATATGCTTCAGTACCAATATGCGCTTCTGTTTGGCCCTCACACAACATTTCGTTCCATGTTAGGACGTCTCCTGTTATGTTGAGTTCTTCCAGAATATGGGTTAACACACTGCCATTTGTAATATGAAGCGTTTTCATCACATTATCCTCCAACACGCTTAACCGAAAACCCTTTTTCCTTTAGCATGGCCATAATCTGGTCGCGATAATCGCCTTGTATAATTATGGTATTGTTCTTAAACGACCCGCCAACACTTAGTTTGGTTTTTAGTGTTTTGGCCAACTGTTTAAAATCGCTTTCGGCACCATTGTACCCTTCTAGAATGGTTACAGGTTTCCCTTTGCGCTTTTCATACTTGCAAATAATAGGGTCGTCCTGCAGCCATATATCGGGGGTTTCATTAGTGTTTTCTGGTTCCTGTTCTTCTGGAACATGGTCTGGAAAAAGCTGTTTTAATTGGTCTTGCAAATCCATGGGATTACTTTTTAATAAGTCCTAACTCTACCAAGCGTTCGTGTAAAAAGGCGCCTGCAGTAATATCGTCGTACTGTTTTGGGTGGGCATCGTCTACACAGCTATCAAGGACATCTAATTTCATTTCGGAAATGGGGTGCATAAAAAACGGAATGGAGTAACGGGACGTTCCCCAAAGTTCTTTTGGTGGGTTTATAACCCTATGTATTGTAGATTTTAGCTTGTTGTTGGTGTGTCTAGAAAGCATATCGCCAACATTAATCATTAACTCATCGGGCTCGGCAATGGCATCAATCCAGTCGCCTTTATGATTTTGCACTTGCAAACCACGGCCTTGAGCACCCATTAATAGCGTAATTAAATTAATGTCGCCATGGGCTGCAGCTCTTACCGCATTTTTAGGTTCTTCGGTTATAGGCGGATAGTGTATGGGCCTTAAAATAGAGTTTCCGTTATGAATATAGGCATCAAAATAGGTTTCTTCTAGGCCTAAGTGCAACGCCAAAGCCCGCAAGACATACCGGGCTGTTTTTTCTAACATTTCATAAGCTTCCTTACCGGTTTGGTTAAATTCCGGCAACTCTTCAACCATAACATTTTCGGGGTACTCTGCAGCTAGTTTTGGATTGTCCTCGACATATTGTCCAAAATGCCAAAACTCTTTTAAATCGCCTTCTTTCTTCCCTTTGGCACTTTCCTTACCAAACGATACATAACCGCGTTGACCACCAATGCCTGGAATTTCATATTTCTGTTTAACCGGTACAGGTAAATCAAAAAAGCGTTTAATTTCAGCGTACAGTCTGTCGACTAATTCATCATCAAGAAAATGCCCTTTTAAAGCCACAAAGCCAATCTCTTCGTAGGCTTTACCAATTTCATCCACAAATTTTTGTTTTCTATCAGTATCTCCAGAAAGGAAGTCCGATAAATCAACACTTGGTATACGATTCATGTTATTTCTGTTTAATGGTATGTCTTACAAATGTACAAAAACATTGCTAAGTTTGAGGCACAATTAATAAGCAAGATTTTCATGCGAGCTAGGTAACATTTGCCTATATTTGGGAAATTTTTTAACCCAAAAGGGGATTAACCTATTATGATTTCTTACACACCGACCCAATTAGACACCGATACGTTAAAAGCACTTTATTTAAACATGCTTAAGCCAAGGCTTATAGAAGAGAAAATGCTTATTCTACTGCGCCAAGGCAAGATTTCCAAATGGTTTTCTGGCATTGGTCAGGAGGCTATTTCTGTAGGGGTAACCATGGCTCTGGAAGCCGATGAATATATTTTGCCCATGCACAGAAACTTAGGCGTGTTTACCACCAGGCAAGTGCCGTTAAAGCGGCTGTTTTGCCAATGGCAAGGTAAGGCCAGCGGGTTTACTAATGGGCGAGACCGCTCGTTTCATTTTGGCACTCAGGAGTATAACCTAGTGGGCATGATTTCCCACCTAGGGCCGCAGTTAGGTGTAGCCGATGGTATTGCCCTAGCCAAGACCCTTAAAGGGGAACAAAAAGTCACTGCCGTTTTTACGGGAGAAGGCGGCACAAGCGAGGGCGATTTCCATGAAGCCTTAAATGTGGCTTCTGTTTGGCAGTTACCGGTGTTGTTTTGCATAGAAAATAATGGCTATGGCCTTTCAACACCAACATCAGAACAATACAATTGCGAGCATTTGGCCGATAGAGGCAAAGGGTATGGCATGGAAGCCCATATTATAGAGGGCAATAACGCCATTGAGGTTTTTGAAAAGATTAATGCGATTGTTAAAAGCATGCGCGCCAATCCTAGGCCCGTACTTATCGAGTTTAAAACTTTTAGAATGCGTGGGCATGAAGAGGCGAGTGGCACCAAATATGTTCCTGAAGATTTAATGAACGCCTGGGCTAAAAAAGATCCTGTCGATAATTTTAAGCAGCACCTTATTGCTGAAGGCATTATTAGTGAAGCCGATGATGCCGCTTTTAAACAGAGTATTAAACAGGACATTGACACCGCTTTAAATGAAGCCTATGCCGAAGCGCCAATTACTCCAGATGAGCAAAAAGAATTGGCCGATGTATACAAACCCTTTCACTACCAGCATGTAGCTGCCGAAGGGCCTAAAGAAGAACTACGTTTAATTGATGCCATTTCGTTAGGATTACGACAAGCCATGGAAAAACATGACGATTTGGTGATTATGGGACAGGACGTGGCCGAGTATGGCGGAGTTTTTAAAATTACCGAAGGTTTTGTGCAGCAGTTTGGTAAAGCGCGTGTGCGCAATACACCTATTTGCGAGTCGTCTATCATAGAAGTAGGAATGGGGCTATCTATTGCCGGTATAAAAAGTGTGGTAGAAATGCAGTTTTCAGATTTTGTAACATCCGGATTCAACCCCATTGTAAACTACTTGGCCAAGGTGCATTACCGCTGGAACCAAAATGCCGATGTGGTGGTGCGTATGCCATGTGGTGCCGGTGTTGCTGCAGGGCCATTCCATTCGCAAACCAACGAAGCTTGGTTTACCAAAACCCCCGGATTAAAAGTAGTTTACCCAGCTTTTCCTTACGATGCGAAAGGGCTTTTGGCTACAGCCATTAACGATCCTAACCCAGTGATGTTCTTCGAGCACAAAGCACTATACCGCAGCATTCGTCAGGAGGTGCCGACTAACTATTACACCATACCGTTTGGACAGGCTGCCAAAATAAAAGACGGGCAGGAGGTTACTATAATTACCTATGGCGCTGGAGTGCATTGGGCGTTGGAGACCCTAGGGAAACACCCCAACATTAGTGCCGATGTTATTGATTTGCGTACCCTGCAACCGCTCGATACCGAAACGGTTTTCAGTTCTGTAAAGAAAACATCAAAAGCTATCATCCTACAAGAAGATTCGTTGTTTGGTGGTATTGCTTCTGATTTGTCGGCATTAATTATGGAAAATTGTTTTGAGTATTTAGATGCCCCTGTAAAACGTGTGGCGAGTATAGAAACTCCAATTCCTTTTATTAACCAATTGGAAGACCAATATTTGCCTAAAAACCGTTTTGAAGAGGCTCTGTTAGCCCTTTTAAAATATTAAACACTCTTTAAAAAGGAGCGCATTTTTCGCTCTTTTTTTTTACATTTAAACTGTGTTACAACGCGTTGCTTTTTATACATTAATAGGTTTGCTAACTGCCTGCAACCCTAAAAAACAAACGCCGCCATCGCCCTACAAATGGCAATGTTTGGCAGTTACTGCTACGGCTTACAACAGTCTGGCCTACCAAACCAACAGCCAGCCCAACATAGGCGCATTTGGCGACACCCTTAAGCCCGGTATGAAATGTATTGCCGTATCGCGCGACCTGTTAAAATTAGGACTAACACACAACACGCCCGTAACGATCGATGGGTTTGATGGGGTTTATTTGGTTAAAGACAAAATGCATTGGCGCTGGAGAAAGCGCATCGATATTTATATGGGAACCGATGTTAAAGCAGCCAAAACTTGGGGCAAACAAAAGTTAGAAATTGGTTTCCAGGTGTTAAAAGACACCACAACGGCACTAAAAAAAGCCAGTAAATAACTGGCTTTTATAACTAACTAATTCAAAATGTTATTGGGCATAACGTAAATGTCCGGTCCATAACGCATCATGGTAGCTGTTAATGCTTTCCACAAACTTTTGCTTGGGTAAAGGCTTATACTTGTTAAAAGAATCTCTTGTAAGTTTAATAATTGCTTTCATGATGCGAATGTTTTTTTTGATTGATGTCTTAATTAATGGAACACGGGTTATCTGTAACGGCGCTTACTGTTCCAAGTATGGCTTTTGGTGTTACTTAATGTTCCCGAAATCTGATTGTTGTTTAAAGTTCTCATGACTATGTGTTTTTTGATTGATTACACTAAATAGACGAGTATAATCACAAAATGTTACAGTACTATGCATTACATAATAGTAATTTAACACATTTTAACTATTTTGGGAAAATTTTTGCTTCCAGCGTAACATTATCTTTTTAATTTTACAAACGGTATATTATTTGCATACCCCTTGTTATCAAACAGCATATATGAAACACGTCTTTTTAATAGCATTCATCATGTTGGCTTGTGGTTTAAACGCTCAGGCCCAGGTTACAGATGGGACTAGTAACTCCACCAGTATTCCTGCAGAAAACACCGATAATAAAGACGAAGCCCCAAGCTTAGACTTTAAGCCCTTACCCCAAGAGGCCGAAAATACCAAAACCTTAAATGGCTTATCGTTGCCCGAGGGGAAGACCTTAAACATTAAAAACCAAAAGGAGTTTTCCATGTTTGGCGAAGCGTTTGGAAACCCTGGCGAATTGTACAAAAAACGCTTTGAAAAAACCGAAAAATCCCTGCAACCAAGTGTCGATAACCGGTTAACTGGCGAAACATCCGACCAATATCTGGGTGATTACAAAACCAATGTTGGTAGGGTGAATGTGGTGTATAGAGACTTTGGTGAAGAAGATGGCGATTTAATTAGAGTGTATGTTAACGATGACGTTAGGGTGCCATCGGCCATGCTTCAATACAACTACAAAGGCTTTCATCTAGACCTGGTAGAAGGGTTTAATAAAATAGATTTCCAAGCCCTTAACCAAGGGCGTGTAGGTCCCAACACCGCCGAACTTAAGGTGGTCGATGACGAAGGCAACGTTATAGCCTCCAGCAATTGGAATTTGGCCTCGGGGGTTAAAGCCACCATAATTCTTATAAAAGAATAACCCCATAACGTTACGCGCCAGAGGTTATTAACGGCCATTGTTAAAAAAACTTACTCAAATTTGAAGGTATTCTTCTTTTATTACTTAGAAAAGGCCTTATTTTTGCACATCACAAAAATTTATGAGTAAGAATATCACATCATTAGAATTAGAAGATAGAAGAGTAGGCAAAGACTTGTACAGCTACCAAAGAGGGGCTATAAACAAGATTTTCAAGTGTTTTGAAGAAGCGCCAGAAGACTATCATTTATTATATCAGCTACCAACCGGTGGAGGAAAAACCGTTATTTTTTCAGAAATCGTTAGGCAATATCTAAAGCACCATAAAAAAAAGGTGTTGGTCATGACGCACCGTATAGAGCTTTGCAAGCAAACCTCTAACATGCTTAAAGAGTTTGGAGTTGTTAACAAGGTGGTAAGCAGTAAAGCCAATTTAGAGGACCAAGACCAATACAGCTGTTTTGTAGCCATGGTAGAAACCCTTAACAATAGGCTACAGGACAACAAACTGGATATTTCAGACATTGGGCTAGTTATTATAGACGAGGCGCATTACAACTCGTTTACCAAGCTGTTTAAGTTTTTCGAAAAATCCTTTATCCTTGGGGTTACAGCAACCCCGTTAAGCTCTAACATTAAGCTTCCTATGAAGGATAATTACAACGAGCTAATTGTTGGAGAAACCATAGAGTCCTTAATAAACAACCAGTTTTTGGCAAAAGCCCAGGTGTACTCGTACAATGTGGGGCTAACATCGCTTGTGGTGGGCGCTAACGGAGACTATACCGTAAAATCTTCTGAAGATCTTTATACAAACACCGACATGCTCTCGAAGCTTATACATGCTTACGAAGAGCGTTCTAAAGGAAAAAAGACGCTTATTTTTAATAATGGTATTAACACCTCGTTGCATGTTTACGATACCTTTAGACGTGCCGGATACCCCGTCGCGCATTTAGACAATACCCATTCTAAAAAAGAACGTAAAGCCATCCTAAAGTGGTTTAGAGAAACCCCCGATGCCATCTTAACATCGGTAAGTATTTTAACCACAGGTTTCGATGAGCCTACCGTGGAATCCATCATTCTAAACCGAGCAACAAAATCGCTAACCCTTTACTACCAAATGATTGGGCGTGGATCGCGTATTTTAAAAAACAAAAGCACCTTTACGGTTATTGACCTCGGGAATAACTTTCACCGTTTTGGCCCTTGGGGATCCGATATCGATTGGCAACGCATTTTTAAATCGCCAAACTTCTACTTAGATAGTTTATTGAACGATGAAGATATTGAGGAAAACTTCCGTTACGAAATGCCCGAAGCACTTCGCGAAGCGTTTTCTAAGTCTGAAGATGTTTATTTCGATATAAAAAACGCCTACATTTCTGCAGTAAGAGCAGGGGAGTCCTCGAAAGTGGTTTTAGAGCGCTCTATAGAACACCATGCTAAAATATGTATTGAAAATAGTGAGGATGTTTACGATGCGCTAGATCTGGCCAAACAACTAAGCGACGATATAGACCACCGCATTCATAAATACACCAAGTGTATTAGTAAAAGTACCTATAACTTTGTTAAATGGCTGGAAGACGATTACCGCAAAAAGCTACGCAGCTATTTACGCCATAATTTCGACGAGGTTTTTGAGGCCATCCACGGGAAACCAGCCGAAGGATAAAAGATATTTACTGTAGGATATAAAAAGTAAAAGGGTTGTCTTAAAGACAACCCTTTTTCAATGGATTAAAATAACATAAATGCTGCGGTTAAGTCAAATTACCCTTGTACATTTTGGTTACTCTCCATTAAAGCAAAAAACTTGTTAATGTTTGGTAGAATAATAATTCGTGTACGTCTGTTTTTAGCACGATCCTCGGCGGTTTCGTTACCGGCTATAGGCGCGAAGTAACTTCTACCAGAAGCAATCATTTTCGCAGGGTCTACCTTGTAATCATCTTGTAGCTTACGTACAACAGATGTGGCACGCAACACGCTTAAATCCCAGTTGTCTGAAACCTTGGCATTGTTAATGCTTCTAGAGTCGGTATGGCCTTCAACCATAACTTCAATACTAGGCTCAGAGTTAATCACGTCGGCCAATTTTTGTAGGATGTTGTTCGCTTTAGAGCTTACACGGTAACTAGCCGTATTGAACAACATTTTGTCTGAAATAGAGATCATCACCACCGTTTCGTTAATGTTAATAGCAATGTCTTCATCCTCGTTAAGGCTAGACGTATCTATCGATTTCTTTAGGTTGTGCGATACCGCTAAATTCATAGAGTCTTTTAAGGTCTTGGCCTCAGCCAGTTTAGCTTGGTCTACGTGCTTTAAGGTTTCGTTCATTTGCTTTCTTACGTCATTAGAAATTACCAAATCGTCACCAACAGTAACCAATTTAGCATCATTTTCTTCGGTAAGTGAGTTGATTTTAGTGTTATAGGCATCAACTCTAGCTTGGATGGCAGAAAATTTCTGCTCTAAATCTTCTTTTTCAACGCGTGTTTTGGTTAATTCGCTCTTTAATTCACCGTTTTGCTGTTCTAGTGCAACATATTTTTTCTTAGAAACACAAGAGAATGCAAAAACTCCAGTTAATACTAGCAAAGCTATTTTCTTCATAATAAGTTAATGTTTGGTTTTTTATTGTTTGTTTATATCTACGCACAAAGCCGTTGTTTTGGATGTTGCAAAAACACATTTTAACGATTTATTTAGTTTTTTGTCGATAGCCCGCCAAAACCAGTAAATGACAAACAGCTGATTTACAGTTAACAACTAATGGTGCTAGGTTAGAACGGTAAACGACAGTTGGTCGAAAAATAAAGAAGAGAGAGTAGCCTTAAAAATATTCTATTTTACATAATATAAATTATAGAACAAATATGTATTCCAGCAAATTGGCGGATGCTTGCATTTTACATAATTGCAGATATACTAACACGTCAGTGTTTTATATCGGTAGTAATTATGTAAAAGTCAATTTGCGAAACGCTCATCTCGTGCGTAGCTATAATGCAAATTGCCGCTACCAAGCGCTCGATTGCTTTATAAAATCAAATTGCTTTTTGCTTTGCAGCCACATCATCTCGCAGATTCTTAAAAATGTTTACACAATGCTCAAATTACATAACACAGCAACATTATTGAACATTTGACTAGAAACAAACCAAGCATTATTTCCGTATATTAAGAGTTGATTTAGAAGACACTATGGAGAGGTTATTAAATCTAGACACTGAAACCTACAAGGCTATCTTACTAAGTTTAATGGTAATCTTTATTTGGGGTTTTAAGCATTATTTTTCTGCGATGCAACGTGAAAAACGCTGAAAACGCCGAAGCGATTATTACCGCAACGTTTACCTTAAATCTGATGCCTGGAGACGCAAACGTTATGTGGTTTTAAAACGTGATAATTGGCGTTGTGTTTATTGTGGTGCACGAGCCACCCAAGTTCACCATAAACGCTATGCCAGAAAAAACATTGGTAAAGAACCTATTAAATGGCTTGTATCGATTTGTAAGTCTTGCCATGATAACCTACATGCTTAAACTTTTAAATCGCGAAGCCCTTTTATAAACCAAAAAAACACCGCCTTAATCAGGCGCTTCAATAGCTTCCATTAGCGCTTCTAGTTTTCGGCCTGGCACCAACCACATTAAGGCTACGGCAATATATGCCGCAATAGAAATCCAGGTGTTTATATAAGCCAGTGCAACAGCCAAAAGATACAGGATTAACGAGGCATATTCTTTTACACCATTGGTGCAGAGCTTAGACAGGGCGGAATTGTGACCGTGGTAAGTTACTAAAACGCGTTCCAAAATAAAATATGCCACCGCACTCATAAGCAACACAAACCCATATACAGCCACTGGTAGAGCCTCGTAATAATGCCCCTGCTCGCCTAGCCAGCTTGTAGCAAACGGGATGAGCGACAACCAAAACAGCAAGTGCAAATTGGCTCAAAGTATTTTTCCGTTTACTTTTTGGGTAACCTGCATTAAATGGTGGTGGTTGTTCCAATAAATCCCTAAGTAGATAAAACTTAACAAATAGCTTACAAACAAGGGAGCTACGGCTATTAAACCTTGTATCGTGGTGTTTTCTGGAGCTTTCATTTCCAGCACCATAATAATGACAATGGCTAAAACGCCATCGCTAAACGCTTATAATCGGCCTGTTTTCATCTGGTATTGTTTTTTTGATTTGTTTTACCCGCCAAAGCGCTTTGGTGGCGGTAACGGAATGCGTTCGGTTTCGTTTGGTACCGGTGGGAAGCTGTTGTTTGTCCAGGCTTCTTTTGCACGTGCTATTAGGCTTTTATCCGAAGCCACAAAATTCCACTCTATAAAACGCGTTTCGGGAAAGGCTTCTCCGCCAAAAATATAAACGGTGGTATTTGCAGCAAGTTCAAACGCACATAAGGTGCTGTCTTTTGCTACCAGTAGCTGCTTTGCGCCATAAGTATGTCCGTCGCTACTAATGTGTCCTTCCAAAATATACAGGGCACTTTCGCCAAACAAATGCTGTCCAATCGTTACCGTTTGGGTGGTTTTTGACTTAACCTCAATAAAATATAACGGACTATACACTGGCACAGGCGATTGCTTGCCAAAAGCCTTTCCTGCAATAAGTTTAAACTGCACGCCATTGTCTTCCCAACTGGGGATTTCATCTGCCTCCACATGTGTAAAACTTGGCTCGCATTGCTCCTTTTCTACCGGTAAAGCCACCCAAATTTGCAACCCATGTAGCGTTTTTTCTGAATGTCGTAAACGTTCTGGCGTTCTTTCGGTATGAACAACGCCTTTACCTGCGGTCATCCAGTTTACGGCTCCCGGCGTAATCTCAACAGCGGTTCCTAAGCTATCGCGATGCATAATGGCGCCTTCAAATAAAAAAGTAAGCGTCGATAGGCCAATATGCGGATGCATGGCCACATCTAAATTATCCTGAGCGCCCAAATGTGCTGGCCCCATGTGATCGATAAAAATAAACGGTCCTACCATGCGTTTTTGCCGGAAGGGCAATAAGCGCCCTACCAGAAAATTTCCAATGTTGGCTGCACGTTCTTCTATAATCAGTTTTGTGTTCGACATTTGCTATAAGTTATCATACCCCTTAAAACGCTTATCTACAAGACGTTTCCATTCGGGATGTTTTTTTATGTAGGCAAACACATAAGGACAAATGGGCAGTAACGTGTTATGGTGCGCCTCTAGGTGGTTTAATGTTTTTTCTACCAAAGCAGCGGCAACGCCCCTACCGCCTATGGCTTCGGGAACTTCTGTATGTACCAAGGCCGTTTGCTGTGCCGTTTCTTTATACTCTATAAAGGCATCATGCCCATCTATAGTTATTTGAAACCGCTTTTTATCTTGGTTTTTCACCAATGGTATGTGTTCAAATTCTGATCTCATTTTTTAAAGATATAAAAAAAGCAGCTTGTAAACACAAACTGCTTTTAAGGTTTAGTTTAGTCTTCCAAATACCCAAACTTTCCGGTGTTAAAATCCTGAAAAGCCTGTATAAGCTCATCTTGGGTGTTCATAACAAAAGGGCCATGTGCTGCAATGGGCTCGTTTAAAGGCGCACCACTCAATACCAGAACAACGGTATCTTCCAGAGCGTCTAAGGTAAAGGTATCGCCATCATTATTTGCAAACAGTGCAAAGTGGTCTTGTAAAACAACGGTTGTTTCGTTTACCTTCACGCTACCCTCAACAGGTAATATGGCCGTGGTATAATGCGCTGGAAACGTCAAGGGCATTTTTGCACCTTTTTTCAGCCTAACATTAAACATGTTTACTGGAGAAAATGTTGATGCTGGCCCTTTATTTCCTTCATACGCACCAGCAATCACCTCTACCTCTCCTGCCCCATCGGGCAACGGAACTTTTGCCATTTCGGCATTTGCAATGGCCTGATATTTTGGCGGGCTCATTTTATCTTTTGCAGGAAGGTTTACCCACAATTGTACCATTTGAAATTCGCCTCCTGTTTTACTCCACTCGGTTTCGTGAAACTCTTTATGCAGCACCCCCGAAGCGGCAGTCATCCATTGCACATCACCTTCGCCAATAACCCCTCCACCACCAGCGCTATCGGTGTGTTCTACACGTCCTTTGTAGGCAATGGTTACGGTTTCAAATCCTCTATGCGGGTGCACACCTACGCCCTTGGGTACATGGGTTGGCGGAAAATGGTACTTAGAATTGTAATCCAACATAATAAACGGATCCATACGTTGCATGGTTGAAGTGCCAGGAATGAAATTGTGCACTCTAAAACCATCCCCCACAAAATGAGGGGTTCCTGGTTGTACTATTTTTTCTATGTGTCTTGTTTTCATCGTTATATCCTTTCTTTTATTAATGTAAACTGCATGCTAACTTTATGTCGAACGCATTATCTAAATAACGACGCTGCATGCCGGGTTTGTTTTTAGACCAATAGGCGGTTTTTACTTCATCCGAAAGTATCCCTTCATCTTTATAGTCCAAAATAATGGCCTCTGGAGATAGCATTGTAATTATTTTCTTCAGCTTATTGCTATCCGTTTCGTTGATGTTTTCTGAAATGGCCAACACATGATAGGTGTCTTGCTGAAATTTTTCGATGGCTGTCTCGACATTGTCAACTGTTAAAACCTGCCAGTTTAAAATGCTAGGCCGTGTTGCATGCTTTGTTACAACCAATGTTTTTAAATGTCTCATAATAAATCCTTTCTTTTCTTCCCATTAAATGGGATTAATTACCCGATGTTTCCATCGATTTCCTATTTAAAACATCCCGCGGGTCGCCCCTACGTTTTATTTTAATGTAAAATTACGGCAACAAAAAAAGGTGTGCATTGACCTATGGTAAGAATGGATTAGGTGCAATAAAACTAATGGTTAGGTTTGAAATTCGCATCGGCTAGGGCCTTACGAACGCGGCTTAAACTCTCTGGCGTGATGCCCAAATACGAAGCGACCATCCATTGCGGAACACGCAGCAAAATATCGGGGTGCATGCTTACAAAATCTAAATAGCGTGTTTTTGCCGATACGCCTAACAGCTGACTGATGCGCTTATACAAATGCCGAATATGGTTTTGCAACAACTGCTCGTTTTTTTCTCTAAAACCAGCATTCACCTGCGATACCTCGTTTATAAAATGTTCGTCTAGCATGACTACTAGGGTGTCCTCGACAGCATCGATATAGTAGGTAGATGGTTCTTGAAAAAACACACTTCCCCTATCGCTTACAATCCACCCTTCGGTAGCAAATTGCAAGATATTTTCTTTGCCTTCTTCGTTTAACGCATACATGCGCAACAGGCCCTGTTCAACAAAAAAGAAATGCGAACAAATGGCGCCCTGTTTTAGTAAAAACTCGGTTTTGGGAATTGTTTTGGTTTGAATAAACGGCTGTATTAAAGCGTAATCGTCTTCCGATAGGCCGCCTTTTTCAATCAGGTGTTTTTTAAAGTTGGGTAAGCTCATCCTGCTTGGGTGGTTTTAACAGCAAATCGTTAGGTTTTGTTATTCATTTTCATTTGATACAGGTCGAAACCTGCTGCCCAAAAGTCCTTTTCTATGCGCTCAAGCTCGAAGCCCATTTTTTCATAAAACCTATAGGCCATTTGGGTTGTTCTAACCATAATATGCTCGATATTAGTTTTCGTACTCAAGTGTTTTAGCCGGTATTGTACAAGCTGTTTGCCTATGCCCTGACCGTGATATTTGGGGGCGATTATATCCCAGGACATTCGAGCGCTCTTTTCGCTCGGGAAATAGTTAAGCCCTCCAGCCCCAATAATTTCAGAATCGCTTTCATAAACAAAATAATCCTCCACGGCATGGTCTAGATATGTTATTAAATCGGAGGTTTCAGAAACGTCAAAATAGTCGGGGGTGTTTTGTTTTAACAATTCGATTATTCTTGGCTTATCGGTATTTGAATATGCTCTAATCATAATGCTTTGTTATAGCTCTCTTGAAATTAATGACCGATGGTCTGTGTGTGGTTTAAACACCTAATTTAGTAAAATAAGATACTAAAACCTAGCACATTTTAAGCCGCCTTATTTTTGGACACAGCATAATAAAAAAACGGTTCAAGTATGCACTTAAACCGTTTTTTGTTTGATTAAAATCTAAGTTTATTTTAGGTTTTCACTAAAGAACATCTGCAATTTAGCAAACGGAATAACATCCGTTTGATCGTATAAATCGGTATGGACTTTATTTGGTTAACATGCTGCCACCACCAAAATTCTACATAATATATCTAGAACTTAGGGGCTAAGCATCCAAAAACATAAAGAGGCAACGCTGTGGGCAAAAACGAACCACGCCCTACTCTACTTCTGCCGCGCGAAGAACAATATTTTTTTCAGCTAGGTAAAACGTCTCTTTTTTTACCGTTGTAAGTATGCAGTCTACACCTTTTTTACGCATGCGCTTGCGGCAATGCTTGCTTAAAAACGGATCGTCGTTAAAAATAAAATCCGGTAAGTTGTAGGCCGCTTCTCCAGCTGCTTTAACGCTCGCATGAATACGCCTTAACTCCTTACTGTGCAGATATGACCCCGGAATAAACGTGTAAAACGTATACACACCATCGGCATTGGTTTTTACCCAACCACGGTGGTACACATAGCGCTTATCGTTTTGGGTTCTCACATCAAACTTTCCTTGCTCACCAGCATGACGAATAAATACAATAACATCTTTAGCAGGTGTTATGCCATCTGGCTGGTACACAATGCCCGTAAGTTTTAGAGGTGTTGTTTTGGATTGAAACTCCGGAATGCTATCTGTATTGGTTAAACGGTTAGCATCAAAATCGTAAATCGCATGGCGCGTAGCATAATCAAAAGGGATATCCTCTAAAACGTTTGCTGCATCTTGAGCTTTAACAATTTGAAGAACGCTCAAAAAACAACCTAATATCAATAGCCTACTCATAACAAAAATCATCATTTAACACGCTCAAAATTAACCCATTAATCTGGTATTGTTAAAAAAATCTTATGAACGCATTAAAAAAACGATAAACGTAACACGCAGGCTTTCAACGACTTATTTTACCGATGTATGACGGCGGTTTTCAGGAACAACCATACTGCCCATAAAAAAGCAAAAGCAGCCCGATAACAGACTGCTTTTAGCTATCAACTAAAACTAACCAACCAAAAACACTACACACGTAGTGTACTATTAAAAATACTTTTTATCATTATGCCAGCTCTGTAACAAACTGGTCCTTAGGGGTGCGTACCTTCTTCATGTTTACCAACCAATCGTTACTTTCGTCTCTATACCCTAAGGTTAATACCAAGGCAGACTTAAGTCCTTTTTGGTCTAGCTGTAAAAGTTGGTCCAATGCTTCGGCATCAAACCCTTCCATTGGGGTGGCATCGACCTTTTGTTCGGCTGCGGCAGCAATGGCCATTCCAAAGGCAATATAAGCCTGTTTTGCCGCATGGTTTGCGTGCCACGCGTCGCCTAGGGGTTCGTATAACCCCCATAAACGGGCCTTGTAAGCATCCATAGTATCACTTGGTAAATTACGCGCTTGTAACGTCGCTTGAAATACGGTTTCTATACGCTCTAAGGTATAATTGTCCCATGCCGCAAATACCAAGACGTGCGAGGCATCGACAATTTGGTTTTGATCGAAGGCAATGGGTTTTATTTTTTCCTGAAGTTCTTTATTTGTAATTACAAAAACTTCATATGGTTGAAGCCCTGACGATGACGGTGCCAAACGTGCAGCTTCTAAAATGTAATCTATTTTTTCTTGCGGAACGGTCTTTCCGTTCATGGCTTTAACGGCATAACGCCACTGTAAATCATTAATTAAACTCATATTCTTATTTAAGGGATTTCATATCGATTACAAATCGATATTTAACATCAGATTTGACTACTCTATCGTAAGCCGTATTAATGTCCTGCATATTAATCATTTCTATATCCGATACAATATTGTGCTCGCCACAGAAGTCTAGCATCTCTTGGGTTTCTTTAATACCACCTATTAGCGAGCCTGCTATGCGCTTGCGCCCCATAATAATGCCGCCTCCGTGGAAGGGCTCTAACGGCTCGACCGCACCAACAATAACCATAGTCGCATCAATTTTAAGCAACTGGATGTAAGGGTCCATATTATGGCCTACAGGAATGGTATTCAATATAAAATCGAAACTCCCTGCATGTTTTACCATATCGTCTTGGTTTGTAGAGATTAACACTTCATGCGCACCCAAAGCTTTGGCATCGCTGCCTTTTTCTGGCGACGTGGTAATCATAACCACCTCGGCGCCTAATGCATTGGCAAATTTTACGCCCATATGCCCTAGTCCGCCAAGACCTACAACCCCTACCTTATCGCCTTTTTTTACATTCCAATGGCGCAATGGCGACCATGTTGTAATACCGGCACATAATAGTGGTGCGGCGGCAGCGGGATCGATATTTTCTGGCACGCGAAGCACAAACTCCTGATCGACAACCACCATGGTGGAGTAACCTCCATACGTTTTTTGTCCTGGTATGTGTGCATCGCTACTGTTGTAAGTAAAAGTAGCGCCATTTTCGCAAAACTGCTCCAAATCGTTTTTACAGGAGTTACAGGATTGACAGGAATCAACCATACATCCTACACCTACTAAATCCCCTTCTTTAAAGTTGCTAACATCTCCTCCAACACTTACTACGCGTCCTATAATTTCGTGTCCAGGAACAACAGGGTATTTTGCGCCTCCCCATTCGTTTCTAGCAGTGTGAATATCACTATGGCAAACACCACAGTAAAGGATATCTATTTTAACATCGGTTTCTCCAACATCTCTACGTTTTATATCTAACGGTTCTAAAGCATTTTCTGGTGCCATAGATCCGTATGCTTTTATTGTTGTCATTGTATCTTGTTTATTGATTAAGATTAATATGTAACTTAATATCAGTATCTAAAAGTTTTGAGATTGGGCAAACGTTTTTAGCATTTGTAGCCACCTCTTTAAACTTTTCTTCGCTTATACCAGGTACATCGGCTTGTAAATTCAGTTCTATTTGTACAATACTACCATCTTGAAAATTTACTGAGGAAGCAACATCTAATGTGTTTGGTGTTACACCTTCTTCTCCTAATAAAAAGCTTAATTGCATGGCAAAGCATCCTGCATGAGCTGCCCCTACAAGCTCTTCAGGGTTGGTGCCATCACCATCCTCAAATCGTGTATGAAACGAATAGCTTGTATTGTTTAAAACTTTACTATCGGTTGTTAAGGTACCGCTTCCTTCTTTTCCGGCTCCTTTCCATACTGCTTTTGCGTGCCTTGAAAATTTCATAGTTGTGTGTGTTTAATTGGTTTTATTTAATTCTGCTTTTTTATAATCGGTATAGCCTTTTTCGCCTTGCGTGTAAAAGGTATCGTTATCCCATTTGGTTAGTGGAATACCATGCTGAAACTTTTCAACTAAGTCTGGATTAGATATAAATGGTTTACCAAAAGCTACCAAATCGGCTAAACCATCAGCTATAATTTTATTTCCAGATTCTTGAGTAAATCCAGCATTAATCATTAATGTACCATTATATAGTGGTCTAAAATGCTCTGCTATATTGGTTACAGCATGAGGCACATTAGAAACATCGGTAAACGGTTCAGATAAATGCACATACGCTAGATTGTAATTATTTAATCTTTTAATGATGTATTCGAAGGTTGGTATCGTTTCTTCATCAACGGTTATTCCAAATAACCCATGTAAAGAAGGATTAAATCTTACGCCAATTTTATCTTCTGGCACAACTTGCTTGACAGCCTCTAAAACCTCAAAAAAGAATCGACTTTTATTTTCGGTATTTCCACCATATTCATCTGTTCTTGTATTAGAACAATTACTAAAAAATTGATGAAATAAATACCCATTTGATGAGTGAATTTCTACACCATCAAACCCAGCTTCCATGGCATTAGCTGCTGCATTTTTAAAATCGGCTACGGTTTGCTTAATATCCTCCTTTGTCATTTCACGAGGCGTTACAGTGTCTTTAAATCCGTTAGGGGTAAATGATTGTGCCTTAGGATTGATTGCTGATGGAGCTAATGGAAGTTCGCCATTATGAAAATCGGGATGCGATATGCGGCCAACATGCCATAATTGAATATAGATTTTACCACCTTTGTCATGCACGCGTTGGGTAACGTTTTTCCAGCCTTCAACTTGAGCTTTACTGTGTATTCCAGGTGTAAAAATGTAACCAACAGCCTGTTTAGAAACTTGCGAACCTTCTGTAATAATTAGTCCTGCTGATGCTCTTTGCTCATAATACAACGCATGCATTTCTACTGGTTTTCTTTGCTCGTTATCGGCACGACTTCTCGTCATAGGCGCCATAACAATTCGGTTTTTTAGGGCTAGTTTGTGATAAGGTTTTAATAGTGATTGTGACATTAGTTTAATTTTATGCTTAGGGATTTTAATTGTCTTTAAGATACTACATTTAGCCATTACTAAAACATCTTTTAGCTGTCTTTTCATTGTACCAAGACAATGGTATACAAAAATAAGGGACATAAATTAGAATATAATTGACCTAAATCAATTCACAAAATTTTAACCTTTAAGTTGCCTGCGCACCCTACTCAGGCTTTCGGCAGACATTCCCAAATAGTTGGCTATGTAATAATTAGGCACCCTATCTTGAATGGTAGGGTAAAGTTCGCAAAACTCCTGATAACGCGCTTTTGCTGAGTTATGTAAGGTAGACAAAATACGCTTTCGCTGGGCAACAAAGGCATTGGTAACCAGAACACGGAAGTAACGTTCAAAAATAGGTGCTTCAATTAAAAGTTGATTAAAGTGTTTTTTACTTAGCGCAAATAAAGTCGCATCTTCTATAGCTTGAATATATAACTTGGACGGAGTATTATTAAAATAAGCATCGAAATCGCCTATCCACCAGTCTTCAATAGCAAACTGTACAATGTGTTTATTGCCTTTGGTATCTAAATAATATGCAATTAAACACCCCTTTACAACAAAGTATTCGTTATGAATAAAGGTCTCTGGCTTTAATAAAAACGCCTTTTTTTGAATGTTAATAGGTGCTAACCTAGAGGTGAAGGCTTGTAGTTCCTCTGTCGAGGTTTTTACATAATTAGCTATATGCTTTTCAATGCTTTGATACATGATTGTTTTTAAATACAGAAGTATTATCGTATAAGGTAAATATACATATTAAAAAAACGACGCATAGAAATACGTCGTTTTTTACAGATTTTATTTTATTAGTGCTATTCTACTTCATTGCCGTGAATATCTAATTCTACCATAGGCTTACCTAACTTTTTAACTTCCTGCCATTGCGATTCTTTATCCCCTACTACCACATAAAGCATGTCCTTTTCTTGTAAGTATTTATTAATCATGTTATGATAGTCGTTTAACGACATGGCTACCAATTCATTTTGATCTTGCTTTACAAAATCTATAGGTTTATTGTACTTACTAATATCTTGTAGCATGCCAAGTTTTGCGCCAAGACTTTCGAAAGCTCTCGTATTTCCTTTAAGGAGCTTGTCTTGGGTTATTTTTACTTCATCTGCTCCAAAATTACTAGCATAATTAGTTACCATATCTTGTATAATTTCTAAAGATGCCAAGGTAGCATTTGTTCTAACGCTGGAGTTAATGTAAAACGGCCCTACTTCTTTACTTTTTCGTACACCAGAGTAAGCGCCATAAGTATACCCTTTTTCTATACGCAATGTTTGAAATAGACGTCCGCTTGAACCACCACCTAAAATTTCGTTAGCAAATGCTAAATTATTGGCCTCTGGATTGGTTTCCGACAAGGCCAATTTACCAACATATAATACCGATTGTTTAGCCCCTGGAACATTAACAAAATATACGGTGTTTGTTTTAGGTGTTTCTGGCAAACTATATTGTGGTTGTTCTGGTTGTGGTGTATTCCAATCGTTTAATATACTCGCTATATCCATGACTTGAGACTGGCTTAAATCGCCTGCTACGTGCAAGTTTGCGCCTTTTGGAGATAGATTACTGTAAAACGCTTTAAGATCATCTATTGTGATGCTTTTAACGGTTTCTAAGGTTCCTGAGGTTGGTACACCAAAGCCGTGATTGTTGCCATAAAGTAATTTTGCATAAACGTTATAAGCAATTCGCCTTGGGTTAGATTCGCTATCTTTTAAACTAGTTTCTATGGCCTGCTTTAAACGCTTAAACTCTTTAGTATCCCAACGAGGTTCTAAAATAATTTCTTTAACCAAACGCATGGTTTCATTAAAATTTTTAGCCAAACAAGACCCTGAGATGTGCATGTCTTCTGAAGCTGTATACATGCTAATATTGGCGCCTAAAAGCCCAATAGCTTCTTCTAATTCGGCAGGTGTTTTATTGGCTGTTCCCTCCATCATAAGGTCGGTAAATAAGTTAGCGACACCAGATTTCCCTTCTGGATCCATTAAATGTCCTCCAGGAATGGTAATATCGAACTGTATTAAAGGCACCTCATTATTTTCAATACCATAAACGGTTAAGCCATTTTGTAAATTTCCTCGATAAACTTCTGGCGCTTCAAACAATGGTAACTCTCCAAAAGGGGGTTCGCTTCTATCGTATTTAGATGGTGTTTTTTCGTATTCGGCTTCTTCGCCTTGGCTAACTTCTTCACTCGCGACATCTTGTTTTACTTCTTCAATCCATACTTCGGCTTTATCAGCATCTGTTACCGCCAATTCTAATTGTCCTTTAGGAACAACACTTGTCATAACATAATTTGCATTTTTTATATACGTATTATACACGCGCATAATATCTTCTGATGTAACTGCTTGGGTAAGTTTTGCGGTTTGCGTAATATAACTAGGATCGCCATTAAACTCGTTGTCTTGAGCTAATTGAAAAGCCTTATTTAATACAGTACTTACACCGCGATATAGATTTGTTTCTAATTCGGCTTTAATACGTTTTAAGTCTTTTTCGCTAACGCCTTGTTCTTCAAAACGTGTTAATCCTTCATTTATAGCTAGTTTTACACTATCTAAATCGGTCCCAGCATTAGCGCGTACTCTAAACACAAACTCTCCTGCCAATTCGCTACTGCTTTGATAAGTGCTAACATCAGGCGTTAGTTTTTGCTCTTCAACAAGCACTTGATATAACGGTGCTTTTTTGCTGCCGCTTAATAAATTACCAAGAATTTGCAAGGCATAAGTGTCTTTATGATACTCTTCTACAGTAGGGATTACCATACGCAATTCTGGCAGTTTTGCAAAGTCATCTTCAAAGTATAATGATTTTGTTTTATTTAAAGTTACGGGCATGGGTTGTAATGGCTCGACATCTGGTCCTCTTCTAATTTCACCAAACCACTGCGCTACTTTTTGTTTTGTTTCGGCTACATCTATATCTCCTGCTATTACTAATGTCGCATTTGCAGCACCATAATATTGGTTGTAGAATTCCTTAACATCATCTATTGTAGCTGCCTGCAAATCTGGCAACTGCCCAATAACCGTCCAGTTATAAGGATGCCCTTCTGGATATAGATTTTTACGAATAATTTCATCGGTATAACCATAAGGTGCATTATCTACACGTTGGCGTTTTTCATTTTTAACCACTTGTTTTTCTCTTTCTAGAGCTGCTTTAGTAACGGTGTTTATCATATAACCAAAACGATCGGAATCGATCCACATAATTTTATCGAAAGCATCTTTTGGTACCACTTCGTAATATACAGTCCCATCGTTCCAGGTGCCTCCATTTCGGCTTCCTCCCCATTCTGGAATCATTTTTCTATTGGCACCACGAGGCACATTTTCAGAATCGTTAAAACTCATGTGCTCAAAAAAGTGCGCAAATCCTGTTCGCCCAGGTTTTTCTCTATTAGACCCCACATGCATCATAGTAGCCACGGCTACAATAGGGTCGCTATGGTCTTGGTGTAAGATAACTTCTAGGCCATTGTCTAGAGTGAACTTTTCATAATTAATTTTGAATTCTGTTGGTTTTACTCCCGTCACGTCTTTTTGTATTTTTTCTTTACATGAAACTAAAGATACAACAAGTAATACGAGCGATAATTTAATGTATTTCATTGATGTTAATTTGTTAATCTAGCTAAAAGTACGTATAAATGATTAAGCATAACTTTAATGTAAAGTTAAAATTGCTTTTAGCAGTGTTCTTAAGTTTTTTAGGTTGTATTTTTGTAGGTTGAAAACCAAATTTAAATGAAACTACTTTTAAACACCTTCCGCATTGTAGCCTTACTAGAAGGCCTATCGTACATCTTATTGTTATTTATAGCAGTCCCCATAAAATATTTTGGTCAGGATCCGCAATACGTAAAGCTTCTAGGCATGCCACACGGTTTGCTTTTTGTAGGATACATTGTATTAGCCGTTTTAATAGGAAAAGAATTAAAATGGTCTACCAAAACATTTACGGTGGTATTTTTGGCTTCAATCCTGCCTTTTGCTACCTTTTATGTAGACCAAAAAATCCTTAAAAAAACCATTCCTGTAAATGCAGCATCTTAAAGACTTTTTTTATAACCTTTTTGTAGAATCAGGCCTTTCCGAAACCGTTTCCAGCTACTTGAACATGTTGGTGTTGGCAGCGCTTTTATTAATCGTACTGTTTATCGCCGATTTAATCGCGCGAAAAATTTTGGTAAGGGCATTTCATTCGTTTGCAGGGCGGTCTAAAACACACTTCGACGATCTTCTAGTGGAGCACAAAGCCCCAAATTACATAGCCCATTTGGTCCCTTTGTTAATCACGCTTGAATTGTTCCCTATAGTTTTTAGCGACTTCCCCAATTTTGAAGCACCTGTAGAGAAACTGATAAAAATTTACGGGATTTTACTGTTCATTTGGATTTTAAGAAGTGTTTTAAAAACCTTTGAAACCTATATTAAAACCATCCCTCGACTAAAGGACAAGCCCATAGACAGCTACATACAAGTAGTCATGCTCTTTATGTGGGTGGTTGGTGTAGGGTTTGCTTTTGTTGTAATTACCAACATTTCCATCTGGAAATTCTTTACCACCCTTGGGGCGGCTTCTGCTGTTTTACTATTAATTTTTAAAGACACCATTTTAGGGTTTGTTGCCAGCATACAGGTTGCCGTTAACGACACCATTAGAATTGGCGATTGGATTACCATGGAAAAATATGGCGCCGATGGCGATGTGATTGAAATTAACCTATCGACCGTCCAGGTGCAAAATTTCGATAAGACCATCACCAACATTCCTACCTACGCCTTAATTTCCGATGCCTTTAAAAACTGGCGCGGCATGAGCCAATCTGGTGGGCGCCGCATTAAGCGCTCTATCGTTATTAAAGCGAGTAGCGTTTGCTATTTAAGCGATGAACGTATTGAAACCTTAAAAGGCATTCAGCTTATAAGCGATTATTTAACCGACAGGCAGTCTAGCATTAAGGAATTTAACCAAAAGCATAACATTGATAAATCGTTGTTGATTAACGGCAGAAACCTAACCAATTTGGGCGTTTTTAGAAAATACGTCCAATCGTATATCGAAAACCACCCGGCCATTAATAAGGACATGACCATTATGATACGACAGTTGGCGCCATCAAGCCAAGGTATTCCTTTAGAAATATACGCCTTTAGTAGCGATAAACGATGGGAAAATTACGAGTACATTATCGCCGATATATTTGACCATTCGTTGGCTGCAGTCCCGTATTTCGACCTTAAGGTTTTCGAGCTTAGTATAGGCCCCGATCATGAAACCGCATAAAAATACCCCCAAAAAGTGCCTCACTTTTTGGGGGTGTTTTTTTGTATTTGCAATACCATTTAATTGCTACCAGATTTCGCCTCTTCAATCATGGTTTCGTTTGGTACAATCGCAATGTTTACTCTACGGTTCTTAGCACGTCCTTCAACGGTACTGTTGTCGTATTTAGGCTGTGTTTCGCCAAACCAATTGGCTGTAAACCTCGATGCGCTTAACCCGTTTTGAATAAAATACCCCATAACAGCGTTGGCGCGGTTTTTAGACAGGTTCATGTTGTAGCCTGCATCGCCTGTGCTATCGGTATGCCCTACAACCAACACATTGGTATCTGGGTACTCTTTAAACACATTAATCAGCTTATTTAAGGTTTGTTGCGAAGCGGCATTAATGTTATACTTTTCGGTATCGAAGTATACCCCGCTATTCTCATCAAAAGTGACTACAATACCATGATCTACACGCTCTACTTGGGCACCTGGCACTTCTTCTTCTATACGTTGGGCCTGTTTGTCCATTTTATGACCAATAAGCACCCCAGCGCCACCGCCTACAACACCGCCTATTACAGCGCCTAGCTCGCCATTGCCGCCTTTACCTACATTGTTACCAATAATGGCACCAATAATGGCACCACCGGCTGTTCCTATAACAGCACCTTTTTGTTTATTGTTTGCGTTTTTTGTCGCTTCGCAGCTTGTAACCCCTATAAAAAGGATTAAAGCCACCGCTATTGCAGCGTATTTAGTTACTATTGTTTTCATGTCTATTCGTTGATTTTAGTAAAATTCATATAAATTGTAAAAGGACTACCGTCTAACATAACCGTTTGTTGCCATTGCATGTTGGTCTCGCTTAAATGAGCTAACTTAACACGGAAGCCTTTGTTGGTTTCAGATTTGTGCTTCTCGTTGGTGGGTTTCAATAGAAAATCGTACAACCCAGACGTTTTATCAACTTCATCAATTGTAAATACGAAATGTCGCTCACTACTGTCGCAATCCATACCGCTTAAGGTGTATATCCCAGTGTTGTTGTTAGGAATAAATCGCCAAGTACTAGCCTCGAAACAGGCTTTAGATGCGTCGTTAAACAAGGTTACGTTAAACTCGCCTCCTTCGCTATATGTGATTTCATTTAGGCTCCAATACCCTTTCATAACGCGTTTTGAAAGGCTTTTGGTCGAGCCACAAGAAACCAACACAACCGATAAGAGTAATAAGAAAAAAGATTTTTTCATGGTGTGTGGTTTTAAGTTATTAACATTTTAATATACGAATTCCATTACAATTTTAGATGTTATTTATATGTTAAGACTTAAGCTAACCGGTCCTTAACAAACTCTACCTGAGTCTTTCCATGAGGTGTTGGCAAGCCATCTTTACCCAAGTTTACCATAATAATCTTATCGATGGTCAAGATTGTTTCTCGGGTCATTTTATTTCTCGCCTCACACCTAATGGTTAGCGACGTTTTTCCAAAGTTAACAACCTCCATACCCAACTCGACAATATCGCCTTGCTTTGCCGAACTCATAAAGTTTATTTCCGACATGAATTTGGTGACAATGCGCTTATTCTCCAACTGAATAAGGGTGTACAAAGCGGCCTCTTCGTCTATCCATGCTAAAAGCCGACCACCAAACAAGGTGCCGTTTGGGTTTAGGTCTTCGGGTTTTACCCATTTGCGTGTGTGAAATCTCATAGTTATAATAATTTTCCTTGGTTATCGTTATTGGGGATGGTTAGGCTACAGCCCAACGCCTTGTTTAATTTTTTAATAAAATAGGCCGCTAGCAAGGGCGATTCTTTTTCGATGTTTTGATGAATAAAAAAAGCCACTTCTTTCACGCCCTGCTCCTGCCACTGTACAATACGGGTTACCCACTCATCCAGCCGGGTATAATCCGATTCGTGATTGGCCCCTACATAACGCACAAAGGCTGTAGCGTTGGTTAAACGCATGTGCATTAAATCGCGCCTTCCAGCAGTATCAACAATAATATTAGCAATGTTGTTATCTTCCAATACGGTGTAAAGCTGCTTGGCAATAACGGGGTCGTTGTACCAATCGGTATGTCTAAATTCTATAGCCAAAGGAATTTCTTTAGGCCAACTTTCTGCAAAGGCCACCACCCGATCAAAATCCTTAGGAGCAAAGTTGTTATGCAACTGCAAGAAAATGGTTCCTAGTTTTTCCTTTAGGTTAATAGCATTGTACAGGTAGTTTTCTACAACCTCCTTTACATCGTTAAGCCGTTTCCAGTGGCTTATTTCTTGATTTAGCTTAGGGAAAAATTTAAACCCTTCAGGGGTTTTATTGTACCACTTTTCAAACTGTTCTGCTGGAAAAACTCTATAAAACGTCGCATTTAGCTCAATGCTGTTAAATTGTCTGGAATAGTATTCCAACTCGTCTTTTGTACCTCTTGGGTAAAAACCTTTTAAATCGGCGCGGTTCCATTTGGCACAACCTACATAAATTTTTGGAGGCGTATCGTCCTTTGTTTTAAGCAACACTTTTTTGGTTGCCATATGGTCTTGTGGTAACGTAAAATCGATTGTTTCGGGCTGTTCTACACGTCCAAATTTCATTGTAGCTGTTGTTTTATGTAAAGATACTCGATATTCTTTAGCTGTGCCAACAACGCGCATAATAAAGGTTTATGCCGCCATATTAAACCGCTATTGTTAATAACCTTGTTAACATCAATTTACACAACGGTTTAGATGAAGCCCTCATCTTTTTAAATTTATTAAAAACTTCTAGAAATGAGCAATCGAAACCAAGACCTCTTGCAGTGCCGTCCTCAAATCAGTTCAATAGTTTTTTCAAAGGACATGAGTAACGATGAATATTTTCAGAACAAAACGTTAAGACCCATTATTAAGTTGCAAAACGATTTGTTTATCGAGGTATTTAAAAATTATGCCAATAAGCATAAAAATGTCTTTTATGATTTATCGGGACAAAAACAGATAAATTACATTGAAAACGCCATACACAAGGACATGAAGTTTAGAAACTCGCTTAAAGGTATGGTTATTGGGCAGTTTACACTTGATGAATACACTTTTTACATCACCAACTCATCGGCCTTAAACAAGCGTATGATGAATTTGGTAAAAGAGCAGCTCATAGACCATTTAATGGTTTTACAAAAGCACCCGGTGCTGCAGGCTATATAATAGACTCGCCGTTAAGATTGGTGGTAAGCACGCTACTCATATAATCGAAAAAAGGGCGAACAGCCTTAAAGCTGGTACTAACCTCGTCGATAAATCCTTCGGAAGTGACTTGGCTATCGGTATAGGTTTTTGTAAAAATGTACTGTTTCTTTTTAATAAGATCTATGGCTGGATGGTTTTTATCAAAACCACGGGGCGCTGTTTTTACTTCATCGCCAACCAAATCGCCCCAGACCGCCTTAAACGACGGGTTATTTATTATGCTGCGCAGGTCTTCACTATCGGCTTCAAACTCTTTTCTAACCCGCATTAAATCGTCTTTATTGGGCGCCCAAAATCCCGTTGCAATAAACGATTGGTTGTTTGGCGCAAGCTGCAAGTAATAACCACCCCTAAGCTCTGGTTTTTTTCGGTGAAATGTGCCTCCTATATGGGTTTTGTAGGGTTGTTTGTTTTTTGAAAACCTAACATCTCTATAAATACGAAACATTTTAAGAGCATCGATGGTGTCGTGCTCGTTAAGCCGAGCCATCACCTTTTCGTAAGCTTGCTTAACGTTGGCCTCTATGCGCTTAAAATCGCTCTTATGTGCGTTAAACCAATCGCGGTTATTGTTCTTCTCAAGCTGTTTGAAAAAATTTAGCAGTTCTATTGGTATGGGTGTTGTCTTCATAAAAACAAGGGATTGGGTTTAAAAATAAAAAAACGCCACAAATTATGTGGCGTTTTTTATATTTCTTTAGCATTGCTCCTATTAATAAACAGACTCTTTGTTAAAGTGTTTGGTTAGCAAATAGTAAACTACTGCTCTGTATTTGTTACGGTTAGACTTGCCGTATTGCTCCATAACTTTTTCGATACCTTCGTCTAGAGCTGGACCATCGCTCAAGCCTAGTTTTTTGATTAAAAAGTTGTTTTTTACGGTAGTCAACTCAGATGCATCAGATCCAGAAACCGTTTCAGCATCTGCATTGTAAATTGATGGGCCTAAGCCAATGGTTACGTTCGTTAACAGCGCCATGTCTGGAGTAACACCTACTTTACTTTTTAAATCATCAGCATACTTTGCAATCAATTCGTCTCTTTTGCTCATTTTTATCTTTTTTAGGTTAAAATATTAATGTCCTTAAATATAGGTATTTTATAGGACACCAAAAAAAAGCAAACGTCACATTTAACGATTATTTAATGAATTTGAAGTAGTTAAGCAACACCTCGTCATTTACAGTTCTTGGTGTAAACACCTCTAACAATTTTGGTGTTTCTGAATCATTAAAAAAGCCCTTTAGCGCACCTTCCAACTCGGTAAGACTTGTTGTGGTACTATACTCTATCCCGTACATCGCGCACAATTGTTTTGCGGTTAGCGTATGCTTGGTCTCGAAAAAGCGATCAAAATTATCGGTGTTTTTATGGCCTGGCAGTATTCTAAAAATGCCACCGCCATTGTTATTTACCAAAATGATTCTAAAGTTTTTAGGAATGTAGGCATTCCACAACGCGTTGCTATCGTAAAAGAAGCTCAAATCGCCAGTAATAAAGGTGGTTTGTTTGGTAGACGCCAAGGCAAATCCTATGGCGGTACTCGTGCTGCCATCTATACCACTGGTCCCTCTATTACAATACACCTCTAGGGTTTTATTTAAGTCGAATAACTGCGCATACCTAATGGTCGAGCTGTTACTTAACTGTAAAGCACTGTTGTCTGGCAATGTTTTAAAAATGGTATTATACACCAAAAAATCGCTATAGGGTATGGTATTTAAATACGCTTCGTGTTTTTCTTTACGGTGTTTTTTAACAGCCTTCCAATAGCCCTTATAATCACTTTTTCGCTGATGGGTTAATTGAGGCAAAAACGTTTTGAAAAAATCATTCGGACGCATTTTAATGTGCTTGTCCAAGCAAAAAAAGGTGTCGTTCGCGTTTACCGGATCGATATGCCAGTGCTGCTTGGGTTGGTACGTTCTTAAAAACGCCTTGATTTTTTTTGATACAATCAATCCGCCAAAAGTTAATAAAACATCAGGCTGTAACTGCTCCAGTTCACTTTCGGTTAAAGGCCAAATAAGCTTATCTATACTCGGAAAAAAGGCTTTGTTATGAAGGTTGGAAGTCGTTTCGGTAAACACCACAATACTATCGTCATCGGCCAAGTCTTTCAGCCAAGACGCATCAATGCTATCTGGCTGGTTTACACCTACTAAAATCATTTTTCTTGAAGCACTACTCCAAATATCCAAACACGCTTTAAGTTCTGCCAAAGGCAGTGTTTCCGTTCGCATTTTGGGAGCGATAACCTCTGGCGTTACGGTTGGCTTGTCTACCATATCATACAGCGGCTCATTAAACGGCACGTTAATATGTACAGGGCCCTTTTTAGCTATGGCTTTGTTTATGGCTGCGTTAATCGCTTCTTCATTAGCCTTTTGAATTTCCTGTTTAATGCCCAAAAAACGCTCTAGCCTGTTTTCTAGGTTTTTAATGATAACTGGCTCATCATCATCACGGCGTTTTTTTGGGGGATCTAGGTCCAGTTTTAAATTGGCAGAATGTAAGATATGGTTCTTATAAACTTCTGGCTGGTTTATGGTTTGGCCATCGCCTATGCCTATAAGGTGCTCTGGGCGATCTGCCGATAGCACCACCAAAGGAATGTGGCTGTAAAACGCTTCGGCAATAGCCGGATAATAATTTAACAACGCACTCCCCGAAGAGCACACCAAAGCAACCGGATGCTTTAAGTTTTGCGCCATGCCCAGTGCAAAAAAGGCCGCGCATCGTTCGTCTACAATGCTGTAGCAATTAAAATAATCATCCTCGGTAAAACCTATGGTTAATGGGGCATTACGACTGCCTGGAGAAATAACAATATGCTTTATGTTTTTTGCTTTACAAAGCTGAACAACAGTTTGCGCTAACGGAATTTTAGGGTATGCCATTGACTTAAAAATAGACCTACAAACAGCCCTTAGGATGTTTGGTCTTGGTTATTGGGTAAAATTACGAAATACCCACACGATACAAAACTATTGCAAAACCTTTTTCATGGTCATGGCTTTTGCCACGGTTTCGTTCCATTCGGACTCCGCATGAGAGTCCTTCGTTATCCCACCGCCAACAAAAACATTTGCCATACTGCCTACCACCTCCATACAACGCAAATTTACATACAAATTGGTCGCGTTTGTTAACGCCCTATACACATTGTTTTCTATGTTTCTGGGATTGCGGTTTCTAGATTTATCCACTTTTAAATTGAGCTCTCCCAAAAACCCTGTGTAAAAAGTACGCTGATAGTTTTCATTATTTATGATGAAGTTTTTAGCCGCCAATTTTGGCAACCCACATACTGCCGGCGTTGGATGCAAAGCATCTATAACAGGTTTTAAGCTGCTTTTTAAAAGCGCCGTAATAGAGGTTTGAAGATGCAACAACTTCCCTGCCTTTACCGTTTTTACATTACCTTGTTTTAAATGGGTTACATACGGCTCTAAGCTATCCGAAATAAAGGTTGTTACAAATGCTTGCTCTTCTTTCTCTTTTACCCCCCAAGCAACTTCTAAGCTGCCTGTGTATTGTTGGGTGCCTGCCAAGGCCATTGTAGACAAACGCTTGTTTTCAACACTCAACAAAGTTTCTGGCGTAGCGCCCAACCACAGCCCCACTTTTGGGTGATACCAGCAGTACACAAAGGCCGTGGGATAGCTTGCCAACAAGTCTGCAAACAACTTAAAAACCGAATCGGACTTTATAGCAACAGACTCTTTACGGGATAAAACCACTTTTTCAAATTTATTGGTGCGTATGGCTTCAATACCTTTTTCCACCAACCTAATGTGTCTGTCCTTCTCTGTTTCATCTACCTCAAACACCTTGTCTTCAGCATGCTTAAAAACTACATCCTCAAAATCACTTTCAATATTTTTTGAAGTCTCATTAGGAATTAAAACGGTCTGATCTGCATTATCAAACGGCGCAAAAACAAAGCCACTTTCGGTAAAATCTACCGCCAAATGCAAACTATCGTCTTGCTGCAGCAAGGCTTTCACCTGCTTTTGGTTAGGCTTTCTGTATGCTACAAAAGGCAACTGGCTTTTGTATTGTTGCTCAAGCAACTCTAAAAAAGACGGCATTTCCATTATTTTTTTCTTGGCAAACTAATGGTTGATAAGCGGCATATTGAAACCAAATTGTCTTGCTCGTCTGTAATGCGAATGTCCAAAAGCTGAGTGGTCCTTCCTTTGTGTAAAAACGTGGCTTTGGCATACACATAGCCCTCGGTTACGCTTTTTAAATGGTTGGCCGTAATCTCTATTCCTCTAACAAATTTCTCTTCTATATTGGTAAAAATATGCGAGGCGAAGCTTCCAACACTTTCGGCCAAAGCGGCCGTTGCTCCACCGTGCAATACTCCGTCTGGCTGATAAACACGGGAATTTACAGGCATTCTAGCCGTAAGAAAATTGTCGCCAAAATCTATTATCTCAATCTCTAGGGTCTCCATCAAGGTATTTTTGCTTGCTGCATTAGCCTGGGCTAGAACAGCTTCTTTTGTAAGTGCCATAGGTGTGTTTTTCTTCATTTTGTGTTTTTAAATGCGCTACCACTTTCTTTTATAACATCGCTTCAGCCAAATCTTTTACTTTCGTTCGAAATGGTAGTGCAAAAACCTTAATTTTGAGGTTTTGTCAAAAATACAAAACCAAACACAATAATGAATTCTACAGAAAAAGAAATCTCCTACACGGCAACAAATTCGTACAGCACCTTAAACACCCTTTCTAATCAAACTAAAAACATTTGGTTTGTTTGCCATGGCATGGGGTATTTAAGCCGGTATTTCTTGCGGTATTTTAGTAGCCTTTCGCCAGAGGAAAACTACGTTATTGCCCCTCAAGCACAAAGCAAGTACTACATTGCTCCAAAAATGAAACATGTAGGCGCCAGTTGGCTTACCAAGGAGAATACCTTGAAGGAAACCGAGAACGTGATGCGCTATTTTGATGCGATTTTTAATACTGAAAAGATAACACCCGACAAGAACTTAATGTTATTAGGGTATTCGCAAGGAGTAAGTGTTGTTATGCGTTATATGGCCAAACGCCAATTGTCATGCCAACGGTTAATTATCCATTCTGGAGGAATTCCTAAAGAACTTACTCCAAAAGATTTCGAGTATTTAAACCTAAAAACCAAGGTTAATTTGGTTTACGGCACCCAAGACGAATATCTTGACCACAACAGAATTGAACAAGAAGAACTAAAGGCTAAGGCGCTTTTTGGCGACCGATTAAGCCTCCATCCTTTTGAAGGCAAACACGAAGTAAACAGCAGCCTAATCAAGGTTTTTAGCGAATGAATTTTCACCGCTTGAAAACGTAGTAAAGCGACTTAAAATCATTAACTTTGTTACCCTAAATACAAATTAACACAACAATAAAAATGTCATACAGAATTGAGAAAGACACCATGGGCGAGGTTCAAGTTCCATCGGATAAACTTTGGGGCGCACAAACAGAACGCTCAAGAAATAACTTTAAAATTGGTGCTCCGGCTTCTATGCCCTTAGAAGTTGTTTATGGTTTTGCCTACCTTAAAAAGGCTGCCGCCTATACCAACCACGAATTAGGCGCCCTTGATGTTAAAAAAAGAGATTTAATCGCGACAGTGTGCGATGAGATTTTAGCGGGCAAACACGACGATCAATTCCCATTGGTTATCTGGCAAACAGGTTCGGGCACACAAAGTAACATGAATGTTAATGAGGTTATTGCCAACCGCGCCCATCAAATTGCAGGAAATGCTATTGGAGAAGGTGAAAAAACCATTCAACCTAACGACGATGTTAACAAATCGCAATCCTCCAACGACACCTTTCCTACCGGAATGCACATTGCCGCTTACAAGAAAATAAAGGAAGTTACCATTCCTGGTGTCATCCAATTGCGCAACACACTACACCAAAAGGCCATCGAGTTTAAAGATGTTGTAAAAATTGGCCGTACACACCTTATGGACGCCACACCCCTAACCTTAGGTCAAGAGTTTTCTGGATACGTATCGCAGTTAGACCACGGCTTAAAGGCTCTGGAAAACACCCTGCCCCATTTGGGCGAATTAGCCCTTGGAGGTACAGCCGTTGGCACCGGATTAAACACTCCTGAAGGCTATGCCGTACTGGTAGCCAAATACATTGCAGAGTTTACCAACCTGCCTTTCACTTCAGCAGAAAATAAATTTGAGGCGCTTGCCGCCCACGATGCATTGGTTGAAACCCACGGCGCTTTAAAACAACTGGCGGTTTCCCTTAACAAAATTGCCAACGACATTCGCTTAATGGCCTCTGGACCAAGGTCTGGAATAGGCGAATTAATTATCCCTGCCAATGAGCCTGGAAGCTCTATTATGCCAGGAAAAGTAAACCCTACCCAATGCGAAGCCCTAACCATGGTTTGCGCACAGGTTATGGGTAATGATGTTGCTGTTACTGTTGGAGGCACCCAAGGGCATTACGAACTTAATGTTTTTAAACCCATGATGGCCGCCAATGTTTTGCAATCGGCGAGATTAATTGGTGATGCTTGTAAAAGTTTTGAAGCGCATTGCGCTAGCGGCATAGAACCAAACCACAATACCATTAAACAATTACTAAACAATTCGCTAATGCTGGTTACCGCTTTAAACACCAAAATAGGTTACTATAAGGCTGCCGAAATTGCTAATACAGCCCACAAAAACGGTACGACTTTACGCGAAGAAGCCATTAACCTTGGCTATGTTACCGCCGAAGAATATGACGAATGGGTAAAACCAGAAGCCATGGTAGGTAGCTTAAAATAAAATCCTGATTCACACAAAACGCCAACCCCCATTGGCGTTTTGTATGTTTAAAACATCCAACCCAAAAAACAATCAAAATTGTCAATACTAATAAAAAACATCAAAGAGCTGCTTCAGGTAAGGGAAAACAATGTTACGCTTGTTAAGGGAGCAGACATGAAAACGCTTCCAACCCTAAAAAACGCCTATGTGCTTATTGAGCATGATACCATTGTTGAATATGGCTCTATGGCCGACCTTGGAGAGATTGAAGCCGAAACCATTATCGATGCCACAGGGAAAATCGTGCTCCCCACCTGGTGCGATTCACACACACATTTGGTCTATGCCGGCAATCGCGAACAAGAATTTGTAGACCGCATAAATGGTTTAAGCTACGAAGAGATTGCCAACCGTGGCGGTGGCATCTTAAATTCGGCTGCAAAACTTCAAAACATGGACGAGGATGAGCTGTATAACATTTCAGCAGAAAGGCTTATAAATGTTATGAAACAAGGCACTGGGGCTATCGAGATAAAATCTGGATACGGCCTAACTGTCGAGGCCGAACTAAAAATGCTACGCGTTATTAAACGCCTAAAACAGGAATTCCCCATAAAGGTTCGCGCCACATTTCTTGGAGCACATGCTTTCCCAAAACAATACAAAGAGCAGCCCGACAGCTATATCGATTTAATTGTTAACGAGATGATTCCGCTAGTAAGCCGTGAACGACTGGCTGATTTTATTGACGTGTTTTGTGAAAAAGGCTACTTTAGCCTAGAGCAAACAGCACGCATTCTGGAGGCTGGAAAAGCGCATGGGTTAACCCCTAAAATTCATGTTAATCAATTTAATGCTTTTGGCGGCGTTGCCTTAGGAGTAAAGCACCAAGCCCTTTCTGTAGATCATTTAGAGATCATGACCGATGAAGATGTTGAGGTATTAAAGAACTCAAACACCATGCCTGTAGGGCTACCGGCCTGTTCTTATTTTATTAGCATTCCGTACACGCCCGCAAGACAGATTATAGATGCCGGTTTGCCATTTGCCCTAGCAACCGATTACAACCCCGGAACCTCCCCAACAGGCAATATGAACGTTGTTGTTAGTGCCGGTTGTATTAAAATGAAAATGACTCCAGAAGAAGCCATTAATGCCGCAACCATAAACGGAGCGTATGCCATGGGCATTAGCAACATGTATGGCAGTATTTGCAGAGGTAAAAAAGCCAACCTAATGATAACCAAGCCCATTTCGAGCTACAACTATCTCCCCTACGCCTTTGGCGACAATTTAATTGATCAGGTGATTATAAACGGTAGCATTATTTAAAAAAAAGAAAGCCAGAAGTAAAACTTCTGGCTTTTTTGTCATTTAATTTTTAAGGATAATATGGATATTTTTTCTAATTTAAATGACACCTTATTTTAAGGTAAACTCTGTGCTAGAAACCAAGTTTTTCTGGTTAAAAACATTTACCACATAACGGCCTTTTTCAAAACCGTCTTCTTTAGGCTCTACAAACTCGCATACATTTAGGTTGGTATTTTCGTAATTAAAGCGACTTACCAAGCTGTAGTTTAAAATTTCCTCTTCAAACTGAACCTGTTCGTTTACACCCAAAGTATTGTTATTAGGGTCGATTACCTGAATATAAAGTTCTTGGTCGCCTGCCTGCACCAAGGTATTCTTGGCTACGGTAAAGCAAATACGAATCTTATCGGAACGTCCGGCACGCTCGGTAGGAATTAATTTCCCCGAGGTTCTTTCTATCACTCCAAACCCTTTTAAATCTACCGTTTGCAATACCGCTGCATTTTCTACAACTTCAGCCAATTCGGTATTTTGCACCAATAAAGAATCGGTAAACATGGTACGCTCTTCCAGTTGTAGCTTGGTACTATCTAAAGAGGTAGCCAACAGTTCGTTTTCAATTTTAAGTCTGTCGTTCTCTTCCAAAAGCACATCCATCTCCTTTTGAAGGCTTAGGTACTTTTGCTTATAACGCCACAAACTCTTTACATTGGTTTCAGAAACCTGCAACGAATCCATCAATCCCTGAATACGCGCTTTGGCCTCAACCAGCTTATCGTTCGCTATTTCGTTATCCTGTATGGCGATATCGTATTGTTTGGCCATGTTGTTTAAATCGTTCATAACCAATTGCTTTTCTTCTTTTAACTGAGCCTCAGTCTCTCTTTTTTCATTTAAAAGATTAAAGGAAGCGAATGCTGCACCTAAAAAAAGCACCAAAGCAATGCCTAAGGCTACTTTTAATCCTAGGTTGTTTTTGTTTGTATTCTCCATAATTTACTTGTTTTTAAATTAATTTTTTCAACGTTATTTTAAGCGATATTAAATATTTTTAATTAATTAAATGTAATTTTAAGCTCGCAAAGCAATTTACTACATGAATCGATTAGTTTTATTCAACAATGCTACAAAAAAACAATTTTTAAACAAACGTGCTGCCGAGGTAAAATTTGGGGAACACGTTATGATGTTGAACGACATTTCCAATATATACGAGAGCATTAACCATTTAGATGTCAAGTATGTAATAATTGGTTTACCAGAAGATGTTGGCGTGTTTGCAAATCTAGGAAACACAGGAACTCACAAAGCTTTTAATGCCACTCTTAAAAGCTTGTTAAACATACAGAGCAACGTGTTTACACAGGCCAGCAAAGTCCTTATTTTGGGTTATTTAGACTTTGAAAGCGAGCTTAAAAAACTAGCAAAATTAGATCGCAGTAAGAAGAAAGACATTGCCAAAGCAAGAACCTTGGTCGCCGAAATAGACAAGCGCGTTTCGCAGCTTGTTTACACCATAGTCAAAGCGGGGAAAATTCCGATTATTATTGGTGGCGGTCACAATAATGCTTATGGCAACATTAAAGGGACTTCACTAGCCTTAAACCGAAGCATTAATGCCGTTAATTTTGATGCGCATACCGATTACAGAAAGGAAGAAGGCAGACATAGCGGCAATGGCTTTAGTTACGCCACCTCTGAAGGATTTTTAAACAAATACTTTGTTTTTGGGCTTCATGAAAATTACACTTCCGATCAAATTTTTGACACCATGAACAATAACGACAACATCGCCTACAACACCTACGAGGCCATTGCCGTTAGAGAGGAATTGGAATTTAGTACCGAAATAAAACGCGCCAAAACACATGTTTGTGACGACTTTTTTGGAATTGAACTGGATTGCGATGCCATAAAAAACATTACCAGCAGCGCCATGAGCCCTACTGGGTTTAGTGTAGCAGAAGCCCGAAGGTTTATTCACGCCTTTGCAACCAACCCCAAGGTTGCGTATCTTCATATATGCGAAGCCGCCCCTACTTCTAAAAACGAATCGCAAATAGGAAAACTCATTACCAGCTTCATTACAGATTTTATAAAAGCACACGAAAAAGCTGCAGATTAATTTCCACCACAAATTGCTTTTTTTTAAAGGAAGACGTTTCGCTTTTCTTAAATAATTCTCGCTCTATATTTACCCCAAAAAACGAGGAAATACTGGTTTTTTATATGGGTCAAAATGAAGCCTACAACCGCTTAATAAAAAAACAAACATTTCATTTTAAGTTTGTTACTAAATAAAAAGTAGTATATTTGGGTTAGCTATTAATTCAATTCCAATCTACAATGTTAACCAAAACCGCCCTTATACCCTACCATCTTTCGGTGACTTTAATTTCCGAAGTGCAAATCATTACAATTCTATTAATTTCTACTTTTTTCTTTTTAATCCTATTGATTTTAGGTATTAAAAAATCGTACAAACTCCGAAAGGAAAACGATAGACTGAATGAAATTAGCGCATTAAACGACGACGAATCTGATAAGGCCTATAAAGATTTTACAGACGGCCATTTATACGAATAACAACATAAAAAAAAGCCTGAGAATTAAATCAGGCTGTTTTTTTATTGCTTGTGTTTTTAACAACTACAACTCGTTAAAAATAGAGTGCATTAAACGCTTTTTATCGTTAATGCTTTCCTCTAAGGAAATCATTGTTTCGGTGCGGTACACGCCTTCTATATCGTCTAACTTGAAAATAACATCTTTAGCGTGTTCGGTATTTTTTGCTCTAATTTTACAGAAAATATTAAACTTCCCTGTGGTAACATGGGCTACCGTAACAAAAGGAATTTCGTTTATGCGTTCCAAAACAAATTTGGTTTGAGAAGTTTTTTGAAGGAAAACCCCAACATAAGCAATAAAGGAATACCCCAGTTTTTTATAATCCAATGTTAAGGAAGAGCCTTTAATAATGCCCGCTTCCTCCATTTTCTTAACCCTAACATGTACGGTTCCAGCAGATATTACCAATTTCTTTGCAATATCGGTAAAAGGCACTCTGGTATTATCAATTAACATGTCTAAAATCTGATGATCGATTTCGTCTAACTTAAATTTTGCCATATAGTTTTTATTAAATAAAAGGCAAAAATAATACATTGTTGTTGAACATTATGCATTATTTTTTAAGTTTATGTTTATTTTAATGAATATTTCTCATTCCCAATCATAATAAAATTACATTCAAATCCAACTTTTAATCCCTTTTTTTCACCATTATGCACTAATTTTTCTTGAGCATCGAGCTCCAAATGACCAAAATACCCATCTACCCCCCCTATTTGTTTGACTATTGGTATAAAAACCACTTCATTAGCCTTTAATTCTTCTTCATATTGTATGGCCACATCGCACACGATATCGTCGCTAGCACTTAATTTCGCACGCCTAACAATAATATCGAAAAAAGTCTTTTCGTTTTGCGGAATTTCCAAATAACGCTCATAAGCCTCGCCATCTACGGCATGTTTAGATATATAACAAACAGCGGCCACTATAGCTTTGCATATAAAAAACCGCACCTGCTCCCTCTGGTAGTCGTTACTATAATGTCCAGCTTCGAACAAAACCGTTGGCACACCTAAAGATTGAAACAAATCCCCGACACAATTAATATTAAAACCATCATCATAAATACCTATTTGCTCCGGAATATCGGTTTGCAGCGCCGTGTACATGGCCACAATAATCTCCATCGCCTTTTTTCTTGTCAGAGTAAGACTTCTATTTTTGTCTTGCGAAGGTGATAAAAACGATACTGTTGCAGACTTATTTTCTTTACCAGCGCCAAATATGGTTCGTTGACCGTGAAGATTAAAACAAAAATGCGGCTTAAACGCTTTAAAATAATCGCTAAGCAGCTTGCTTTCCGGTTGGGTCAACGCACTGGCATCGCGGTTTAAATCTACATTATTGGCATTAAATCGCGTGTAACGCTCAGCGCCATCTGGATTTAAAATGGGTATAATGCTTATTGTGCAGTTATCTAGTATTGTATTGGCCAACGCATGGCCTGCATTAGAAAGAAGGTTTAAAAAGTCGAAAACAGCTTTAGTTGTCGTGCTCTCGTTACCATGCATTTGCGACCACATTAAAATTCGCTTGTCACCACGTCCAACGGTAATAGCCTGTATGGGGTTGTTTAAAACCGATCTTCCAAGCTCTGTTACTGTAAACTTTTCCCCTAAGCCATTAACAACTGCTTCAATATGGTTGTTAGTAATGTAACGTCCATATAAGGACTTCTCTCTTACCTTAATGTAATCAGTCTGGTTAAATGCACACATGTCTTTTTTTATAAACAGTTTTTTACAAATGTAAAGATATATTATTTCACAATTGTAAACGATTTGAATTTGATAATGTGATTACATTTATAAACAAACTTAAGTATTGATAACACCTTTAAAATTAAGGTATTGAATAAATTTATATTAATTATATAAAAACATCTATTTCAATAAGTTATGTGTTTATGGTTAAAGTAATTATTTAGGTGTTCTAGTCATTTAACACCCGTTATTTGGTGATCTCACCCTCTTTTGTTACATTTGTAACATATAACTTTTTTACACTTTGTTTACAATGATAAACAACAAAGCATTTGTTAATCGACTACAGCAAATCATAGATTATTACAGTGAAAGCGCTTCGTCTTTTGCTGAAAAAATTGGCGTGCAGCGTTCAAGCATCTCCCACATTATCTCTGGAAGAAACAAACCCAGTTTAGATTTCATTATGAAAATACTAGACGCCTACCCAGAAGTTGGGCTCTACTGGTTGTTAAATGGTAAAGGAACGTTCCCGCAGTCGCCTACCCACGAAGAAACATTACCCCCAACGCCAGCAGCAACAAATACGGCAACCAAAGAAGATGCACCAAATTTGTTTTCACAAATAAAAAATGCGCCCAAAGGCAAAACCATTGAGCGCATTGTAATATTTTATAACGACGGTAGCTTTAAAAGCTATTTAAGCGACGAAAGCCTGTCGTGAATTAATTTAAAAATCTACTGTGCCAGCTTTCAGAGGCTGGAACTTCCCAGTTTTCTTTAAATTCAGCTATGTTAGTCACCAAGTTGTTAAAAACAATGGTATTTTTAGAAACCGCACGATCTTTGGCCATTTTCCTAAAGTCTATTAATGGCTTGTACGCAATAAATTCCCCTTGCCTATAAGAAACATTCATTTTATCCATTAAATCGACATTGTACTCCTTTTCCAATTGCTGAATAAAATGAACCGAAGCATCAATAGAGCACCCCGTTGCATTATTCATGTTTTGGTTTAAGCCTATAACGATAAATCGCTTATAAACAACATCGTATCCAGCTTGCAAATCACTGCCATGAGCGGTCCAATTTTCAAGAAACGTATTTAATTTGTCTTTTAATTCAACTAATTCATCCTCGGTAAAGGATCTGTTGGATTGGTACACCCAAACCCTAGACTCTTCTGGTAGGGCATCAAAATCTACTAGCATCTTCTATAAATTTTCAGCATTCGCAATTAATTCAACAACATCAAAAACCTGGATGTTATTTTCTTGTTCTTTAGCTTTCACGCCGTCGGTCATCATGGTGTTGCAGTAAGGGCATCCTGTTGCGATTACATCTGGCTTGGTTTTTAAAGCATCTTCGGTTCGCAGCACATTAACATCCTTATCACCTTTTTCGGGCTCTTTAAACATTTGCGCCCCTCCCGCGCCGCAACATAAAGCCGTTCGTTTATGGCGTTTCATCTCAACAAGATCAACACCTAAACGTCTAAGCAGTGTTCTTGGAGCTTCGTAAACCTCGTTGGCACGCCCTAAATAGCAAGGGTCGTGAAATGTAACACGCTTGCCTTTAAAAGCTGTATTGCCTACCTCTAGTTTCCCATCATTTATCAATTCTTCTATAAATTGGGTATGGTGCTGCACTTGGTAGTTACCACCTAGCTGTGGGTATTCGTTTTTTAAGGTGTTGTAGGAGTGCGGGCAGGCGGTTACTATACGTTTTACTTCGTAAGCATTAAGTATTTCGATGTTTGTCATGGCTTGCATTTGAAACAAAAATTCGTTTCCTGCGCGTTTTGCCACATCGCCCGTGCAGCTCTCCTCGGTTCCTAAAACCGCAAAGTCTACATTGGCTTTGTTTAATATTTTTACGAAAGCACGGGTAATTTTCTTCGCTCTATCGTCGTAGCTACCTGCAGATCCTACCCAAAAAAGAATTTCCGGCTGTCTGCCTTCTGCCATACATTCTGCCATAGTGGGCACCTTAAGTGACTGGCTCATAATACATACGTTTTTATCTTATAATGTTGTCCTGAAAAAACAGGGCATTATTTTATTTATTAATTCTGGTCGCCATCATCAAATACTTGGATGGTGACATTCTTTTCAACTAAATCGGTAAACTTACCTTTATATCTTGTCGCTTTTACCAAATGATTATCTATCCAATGGTAATTGCCGCCACGCGGTTTCCCCATAAGCAAGCTGTGGTATTTAAACCCGTGAGTGTTCAGCCATGTTTCAGTAACCTCGCGATGGTCTTCCGTTCTGGATGTGAAGAAACATATCATATGTCCTTCGTCGTACCATTTGTTGCAGGTTTCCAACGCATCGGGAAAAGGCTTACATGTTACCATACGCTCGGGCTCCTCATTTGGAACATCCTCTGTTATGGTGCCATCTATATCGATTAAATAGTTTTTTATGCCTTCTGGTAAAACAGGGCTCACTTTCTCTCCTGCTTCTACCTTGTCGTGCAACATTTTATCGGCGTCTTCCCTTTTCATAGTTTTTGCTGAATTCTAGCGTTTAATTTTCATCTTTCCAATTAAGACGGTCCATTTGATTGTACGGCCATGGCGCCCCATTGTTTTCTATATTACTCATCATGTTGTTTAACTCCATTGGCGCAGCACTTTGCTCCATAACCAAATAACGACGCATATCGATGATGATTGAAAGCGGATCGATACTCACCGGACAGGCTTCTACACAAGCGTTACACGTTGTACAAGCCCAAAGCTCTTCGTTGGTAATGTAGTCGCCCAACAATTGTTTACCATCATCTTTAAACACCCCGTTATTGGCGTCGATGTTTTTACCAACTTCCTCTAGGCGATCCCTAGTATCCATCATGATTTTACGTGGCGATAATTTTTTTCCTGTTTGATTAGCGGGACATTCACTTGTACAACGACCACATTCGGTACAGGTGTATGCATTAAGCAGTTGCACCCAATTTAAATCCTGAACATCGCTAGCGCCAAATTTATCTGGAACGTCGCTCTCTGCTCCTGTTTCTTCTGGTGCTGCAAAAGGATCGACATTAGGGTCCATCATCATTTTAACTTCATCGGTAACCGCTTGCAGGTTGTTTAATTGTCCTTTGGGGTTAACCTTACCAAAATAAGTATTTGGAAATGCTAGTAGAATATGTAAATGCTTTGAGTAGTACAAATAATTTAAAAACACCAGTATACCTAAAATATGTAACCACCAGGCACTTCGCTCTATAAGGTGCAACGTCCCTTCTGAAACCCCACTAAACCAAGGCGCTATATATTGACTGATGACGTTTCCGGAATTCATATCCTGAAATACAACATCTGTGGCATTCATTATTAAGAATAACGCCATTAAAACCATTTCGAAATACAGGATAAAATTTCCGTCGTTTTTAGGCCAGCTGGTCATTTCAGCTTTCCAAAAACGGCTTAGTTTTATGATGTTTCTTCGTATCCAGAAAATAACCACCGACACAAAAACCAATAAGGCTAAGACTTCAAAAGCACCAATTAAAACGCCGTAAACACTGCCTAGGGATTTAAAAATACGGTGGGTACCAAAAAGGCCGTCGATGATAATCTCTAAAACCTCTATGTTTATGATTATAAACCCAATATAAACAATTACATGAAGTATTCCTGCAACTGGACGTCGGGTCATTTTGCCTTGTCCTAAGGCGATTCTAACCATATTTTTCCAACGTTGCTCTTTATGGTCGCTTACATCAACATCTTTTCCTAACTTTATGTTGCGTACAAGTTTTTTTACGTTTCTGGCAAAGTAGCCAATACCCAAAATTAAGGCTGCTGCAAAAAGTATGTTCGGTATTATATTCATAGTGTAAAATTATTGCCTTTCGTCTTGTGGTTTTGTATACCCTTCTTTGTTCTTGCCACCAAACACCGATACGTTGATGTAACGTTTTGGATTTAGCTTAACATCCTGTAATAGATCTTTTAATTGCATGGAAGCAACTTCCAGATTGTGGTAAAGTTTATCGTCTTTCATTAATTTACCCATAGTGCCTTGCCCGTCTTCTATAGCAGCAAGTACTGTGTTTAAACTATTTAAGGTATCGTCTAGGTTTTTAACGGTTTTAGAAATTTCAACCGTTTTTAGATCATTGGAAAGCACAGCCAAATCCTTACTTATTGTATTGAAATTACTAATTAAGGCCGTTAAACTGTCGTCATTCTTTTTCACTAATGTATTAACCGAATACGACAAAGATTTAAACGATGTCAAGGTGGCGTTTAATTCTTTTATGGCGTACTTAAGTCCGGTTTCGGTATCGTCTTCTACCAGCGTATTAATATTAATTAAAAGAGAATCTGCAGACCGCAAGGTATTGTCTAAACCAGAGCTTAAGCCAGAAAAGTTACTGGACAGGCTTTTAATAAGGCCTTCTTCTACTTCAGACTGAAGAATGTCGCCATCTTTTGCAAAGGGCGCCCCATCGTCTGCCGGAATAATAGCCATGCCATTTTCGCCTAGCAGTCCCAGTTCGTACAACCGTATTCTGCTATTTTTAGAAAACTTAAGCTTATCGTCAACCGTAAACGACACGCGGGTTTTCCCCGTTTTAAAATCGTAAACAATGTCTTTTATTTTACCAACATTATTGCCTTTAATGGTTATAGGCGATGAGGATGACAATGCGTTGTACTCGAATTCGGTATAAAACGTATTGGATGTTTCGAATAAATCTTTTCCTTTTAAATAATTAAACCCAAAAATAAAGAGGACAATTCCTAGAATGACTAATATGGCAGTTTTAATTTCTCTGGATACTTTCAAAGTAAAGTGGTTTGGTTTCAAAACAAAATTAGAAATAAATTTTAAGAACTTTCTAATTTACATGGGATTTTAAGGCTTCTTCTAAAGTTATCTGTTGGCCTGCTTTAAACGCAACTATAAAACTGGAGTTGTAACCCTTTGATTTTGCCTGCTCTTGCAATTCCTGCACCTTGGTATAGTTAGAGGTGTGCCCGTAATAATATTTGTACAGGCCGTTTATCTTATCTCTAGAAACATCGCTTAACCCCTTAAAATTATAAGGCTTGAGCTCCAATGCTTTCGAGCTGGCTGCGATTTGCACCTTAAACACTATATTAGGGTATACTTCGGCCGTGTCTGCTTTTGATTCGTTTGCAGGAGTACCAACTGTAAAATCGCCATCCTTTTGAAAAATGGCCTCTTTATAATTTAAAATGGCTTCTTTTATGGCAGACGACACCTCGGTTTTTCCTTTATTAGAGTGCAAATATGCGCCTTCGTTCTTATTGGTAATAAACCCGGTTTCGATAAGCACGCTAGGCATAATGGTTTGGTGCAACACAATAAACCCGGCTTGTTTTACACCTCTATTTTTTCGTTTTAACTTGTTGGTGAAATTCTCTTGTATGAAGCTGGCTAGCAAAATACTTTGGTCCAAATACTCCTCTTGCATTAACGTTAACCCAATAAAAGAGTCTGGAGAATTAGGATCGAACCCTTTGTAGTTTTGTTCGTAATCCTCTTCTAGATAAATCACCTCATTTTCAGCCTTGGCCACATTAAAGTTTGTTTCGTTTCTATGAATTCCCAACACAAATGTCTCAGAGCCATACGCTTGCGAATTGTGTGCATTGCAATGCACCGAGACAAACAAATCGGCTTTGGCCTCGTTGGCGATTTTCCCTCTTTTAAAAAGATCGACAAAAACATCGGTTTTTCGCGTGTAAACCACTTTAATATCTGGGTTTTTCTCTAACATCTTCCCCACTTGCAAAACAATATCCAGAGCAATGTGTTTTTCTTTATATCCATACTTAGAGTGTTTACCAGGGTCTTTACCCCCGTGCCCGGCATCTAATACAACAACAAACTTATTGGCTGCTGTTTGCGAAATCGCTTGAGGGGCATAAAAAAACGTTAAGGTTAAAAAAAATAATACGAAAAATATTCTACGGTGCGTTTTCATGTAAATTATAACAACTTTAGTCACGGTTTATTTTATATTCAAAAAAATGTGAATATTAATTTAATCACAAAAAATATATGTAATTTTGGCAATTCAAAAACCGAGCCATACTTTTACAAAAATACATTTAAAAGCATTGCGTACAAACTACTTCAACATACTTTTTGCCTTAAGTTTTACCGTGTTTATTAACACTTTTTGTTTGGCGCAAGACCTCCCTAAACAAGGCGGGCAGATTAAGGCAAATGCCCAAGAAAAAAACGACAGCATAAATTTAAAGGTCGACCGTTTCTCTGAAGTGAAAGCCCAAGAGATTGCACAAGATACAACAACCCAAGATTCGGTAAAAACCAAGACAGAATACCTTACCGGAGAGGTAACCTACAAAGCCCAAGACTCTAACTACTTTAATGTTAAAGAGCAAAAAGTGTACCTGTATAACAATGCCGAAGTATACTACGAGGACATGGAGCTAAAAGCAGGGGTGATTGTTATAGACTACGGGAAAGACGAGGTGTATGCCGGACGAATTAAAGACTCCTTGGGCGAGTACTCACAGCGCCCCGTTTTTAAACAAGGCGAAAATATTGTAGAACCAGACTCCATACGGTTCAATATTAAAACCGAAAAGGCTTTGGTGTTCAACTCCAAAACCGAACAGCAAGGCATGAACATACACGCCCCCATTACCAAAAAGGAAAACGATTCGGTTATCTTTTTATATAAAGGACGGTTTACCACTTCTAAGGATATTGACAACCCCGAGTATTACTTTCAAGCCAATAAAATTAAACTTGTCCCAAAAAAGAAAATTGTTGTGGGCCCGACCAATATGGTCATTGCCGATGTACCAACCCCAATTGGGTTACCATTTGGTTTTTTCCCGTTGACGGACAAACATACCTCCGGCGTTTTAATCCCTAGTTTTGGCGAGCAAAGCGAACGGGGTTATTTTTTACAAAATGGGGGGTATTATTTTGCGATTAGCGATTATTTAGATCTGGCCGTTTTGGGCGATTATTATACCAACGGCAGTTATGGTCTTAGGCTAGAAAGCAACTATGCCAAGCGTTACCGCTATTCTGGCAATTTAGGGTTTAGGTACGAAAGTTTAATTACGAGCGAACGTGGCTTCCCTAATTATGGCAAATCAAACATTTACAACATTAGGTGGTCGCATATGCAAGACTCCAAGGCAAGTCCTAATTCTAGGTTTTCGGCCTCGGTAAACTTGGGTAGTAGTAAGTATTACAAATCGTCCTTAAACCAGGTAAACACCCCTAGCTTTTTAAACAACACCATGGCCTCGTCTGTATCGTACTCCAAAACCTTTCAAGGCGAACCACAAATAAACGCGAGTGTTACAGCCACCCACTCGCAAAACACCAACACCGAGTCCATTAGCATGACCCTACCTACAGTACAGGCAAGCATGAGCAGGGTGTTTCCTTTTGCATCAAAATCGGGGACTAAAAAAGGCATCATTCAAAACATTAACTTTCAATACAACTTAAGAGCAGAGAACCGCATTCAAACCTCCGATTCGCTTTTCTTTAAAAAAGAAATGTGGGACGATGCTAAAAACGGCATTAAGCACAGCATTCCGCTTAGCACCAATTTTAAGGTGTTTAAATACTTTAGTGTTAGCGCGAGCACCAACTTTGAAGAAAACTGGGTATTTAAAACCGTTAGGCAATCGTACGACACCCAAAACCAAATGGTTGTCGAGACCGAAAACAATGGGTTCGATAGCTTTAGAACCTATAATTTTAGTGCCAGTTTAGGAACGACCCTTTACGGTATGTTTAACTTCGAAAAAGAAGGCGAGGATAGAAAAATAAAGGCCATACGGCATGTTATGAGGCCGTCTATAAGCTATAACATTAACCCCGCTTTCGACCAGTATTACGACACTTATGAGGTGATAGATGCCGATGGCACAACAACTTCTGAAGAATATACAAGGTTTGAAAACAGCATCTTTGGAAGCCCCAACAACCGCTTTTCTAGCTCGATGGCCTTTGCTTTAGGCAATAACATAGAAGCAAAAGTGCGCGACAAGGACTCTACAGCCACCGAACCAAAGAAAATTAAGATTTTAGACAACCTTAATTTCTCAACCAGTTATAATTTTGCCGCCGATTCGGTAAAATGGCAACCTCTAAGGGTTTCTGGAAGCACCCAAATCTTAAACAACAAAATGAGCATAAACTTTGGCGCCACCTTAGATCCTTATGCTCTTGATAACAACAACCGCAAAATAGACAAATGGAATGTTGACAACGGCGGAAGCTTGTTTAGGTTAAGCAGTGCTAATCTTACCATGAACTACACCCTATCCAACACCACTTTCGATGGTGGGCAAAGCGATAGGTCGGTGCAGGAAAACTTGCGTAGTGGTGGTCGGGCAGACGATTTATTTGGCCGCGCCCAAGATTTTGCCGACCAAACCTATTACGAAGATGAAGAAGATGATGAGGAAGACGAAAAACCAAGCGAGCTTTACAGCTCCCCAATCCCGTGGAGCCTCCGGTTGGCTTATGCCCTAAACTACAACAATACGGCTAGGCAAAATGAAGTCTCTTCGCACTCGCTTATGTTTTCTGGCGATGTCGAACTTTCGCCAAGATGGACCGTAGGCGCATCCTCTGGTTACGACTTTAAAAACCAAGGCTTTACCTATACCCAACTGCGCTTTGAACGCGACTTGTTAAGCTGGCGCATGAGCTTTAACTGGGTGCCCTTTAGCGCTAGAAGCTCATGGTACTTTTTTATAGGTATTAAATCCAACTTATTAAAAGACATTAAATACGATAAGCGTCGTCAACCAGACCAACAATTGTAATCCGCTATAGTCATGAAACGTATTATTACAACACCAAATGCCCCAGCACCAATAGGCCCTTACAACCAAGCTGTACTTGTTAACGGCATATTGTATACCTCTGGACAAATTGCCATAAACCCCAGTACCGGAGTGCTAATTACCGAAGACATCAAAACCGAAACCCAACAGGTTATGGAAAACTTAAAAGCGGTTTTAACAGCAGCAGGCATGACGTTTGACGATGTGTTTAAAGCAACTATTTTTGTTAGCGATATGCACAACTTTAGTCAAGTTAACGAGGTTTATGCCACCTATTTTAACGAAAGCATTGCCCCTGCCAGAGAAACGGTAGAAGTGGCCAACCTGCCTAAATTTGTTAATGTAGAAATAAGTGTTATGGCTACCAATGGGTAGTGCAAAGAGGGGGTGTTTTAGCTAAAATAGGACCGCTTACAGTTGTGATGTGTGGAATTTTACCAACCCGTCTATTGGGCGGCGTTCAAAATTACCTGTTTTAAACCCAAATTCCTTGGCCATAGCTTTAATATCATCTTGGATATAAAACGCTATCGAGCCAACGAAATGCAGCGGCACGTCCTCAAGCTCCTTTTTATATTGCATAACCAAGTTTTCAAAAAATAACCGTAGCCCATCATTAATCAAACCTTGCATATACTCCGAAGTTTTATTTAAAACTAAAAACTCTGCAAAACCCGCTAAAAAAGCATTAGGGTTGGGTTGTTTATATAACTGGTACTTAAGGTAATCGGCATCTAAATTATATTGGCTTTCGAAGGCTGCTTTGATATTTTCTGGCATGTGGTTAAAATAATACCCCCTTATAAGCGCGCGGCCAAAGTAGTTTCCACTAGCATCGTCCATAACAGAATAGCCTAACGATTCTACATTCTGGAAAAGCGTTTTTCCGTTGTAATAACTGCAATTGGATCCTGTTCCTAAAATACAGACCACTGCGGCCTCAAACGGAGTATTTATAGTGGCTCTTACAGCTGCCATGGTATCTTCTTCCACCTCAATATGCGCTGCCTTAAACACGTCTAGCAACACCTCCTTAAGCATTTGCTTAGGTGTGGCGGTGCCACAACCAGCACCATAAAAATAAAGGAGGGTTACGGCATCTTTACAATCGGCAAGTGCCGGACTCTCAAAAATTCGTTGTTTTAACGTATCGCGGTCTAGAATGGCTGGATTAAGGCCTTTGGTTGTGATTTTCTCTAAAACTTGGGCACCCGTTTTATCAACTGGTATCCAGTCGCACTTGGTAGATCCGCTATCGGCAATTAATATCATGAAAAAAGTAATGTAGCTGTCGTTTCGTTGTACTAGCAGCTGGTATTGTCGTTATTTACAGCTGGTGAATGTGCACCGCCAAATCAACCAATTTATTAGAATATCCAAACTCATTGTCGTACCAGGCGACTATTTTATAAAATTTCGGACTAAGCTCAATTCCTGCTTCAGCATCAAAAATGCTTATTCGGGGGTCGCTTACAAAGTCCTGAGACACCACAGCTTGATCGGTATATCCTAGAATGCCTTTTAACGCTCCTTCTGAAGCGGTTTTAAAAGCTGCTTTAATGGCTTGGTAAGATGTATCTTTTAGCAAACGTACGGTAAGGTCTACCACCGATACATCGGCTGTTGGTACGCGAAAGGCCATTCCGGTAAGTTTTCCATCTAATTTAGGAATTACCTTCCCTACGGCTTTAGCCGCTCCTGTGGTGGTTGGAATAATATTTACCATGGCCGAACGCCCTAAGCGGTAGTTTTTTCTAGAAGGAGAATCGACCGTAAACTGCGAGGATGTCGTAGCGTGAATGGTTGTCATTAAGGCTTCATCTATGCCAAAATTATCGTCTAAAACCTTAGCTATTGGTGCCAGGCAATTGGTAGTACACGAGGCGTTAGAAACAATTGTATCTGAAGCTTTAACCTCCTGGTGGTTTACCCCCATAACAAACATAGGAGCATCTTTGCTAGGCGCCGAAATAACTACTTTTTTTGCACCGGCAGCAATGTGTTGCTTCGCGGTGTCTACGGTTTTAAAAATCCCAGTACAATCGGCAACCACATCTACCTCCACAGCATCCCATTTTAAGGCTTTAGGCTCTCTCTCGGCAGTAACTCTTACAGTTTTGCCATTAACCACCAAGTTACCATCTTTCACCACAATGCTGCCATTAAACTTACCATGTACAGAGTCGTACTCCAACAAATACGCTAAATGGTCAACATCCAGCAAATCGTTAATAGCAACAACCTCCACATCTGGCCTGTTAATGGTCGCTCTAAAGACCAATCGGCCTATTCTTCCAAAGCCGTTAATTCCTAATTTTAATATCGCCATATTTTTAATATTTTTTAAGTGGTCATAATATCAGACACACGTAGTAATTCCATATTTATTTTCGATTGCCCTTTTACGGCATTCTCCAGAGGGGTAAGCGCCATTTTATCGTTTTGTAGGCCTACCATAAAATTGGTTTTCCCTTCTAAAAGGCTTTCAACTGCTTTAACCCCCATACGGCTGGCCAAAACCCTATCGAAACACGAAGGCGAACCACCGCGCTGCATGTGCCCTAAAACAGACACTCGCACATCGTATTCCAGCATGTTTTCTTCAACATAGTCCTTTAATTCAAAGACATTCTTCCCTATTTTATCGCCTTCGGCAACCACAACAATGCTTGAGGATTTTCCCGATTGCTTGCTTCGCCTTAACGACTCTAAAAGCCGCTCCAAACCTAGGTCTTCTTCAGGGATTAAAATCTCCTCTGCTCCTGCTCCTACACCCGCGTTTAGGGCAATATGCCCGGCATCGCGCCCCATAACCTCAACAAAAAATAAGCGGTTGTGCGAACTTGCCGTATCTCGAATTTTATCAATGGCCTCTACAACCGTATTTAGTGCCGTATCGTAGCCCAAGGTATGCGAAGTGCCAAAAATATCGTTGTCTATAGTACCCGGAATGCCCATAATGGGTATTTTATAGGTGTTGTTGAATACCATGGCTCCGGTAAAAGTCCCATCGCCCCCAATGGCTATTAAGGCATCTACTTGGGCTTTTTTTAATTCCTGATAAGCTTTTTCCCGGCCTTCTGGACTTAAAAAATCACGTGAGCGTGCAGATTTTAAAACCGTGCCGCCTTTGTTAATAATGCCTTTAACGCTACGGGCGTCCATGGGCTTAAAATCACCTTCTATCATGCCTTGAAACCCCCGGTAAATGCCGAGACATTCAATATTATGATACGCACAGGCCCTAACTACCGACCTGATTGCAGCATTCATTCCTGGGGCATCGCCGCCAGATGTAAACACGGCAATTTTATTTATAGGTATTGTCATTAATTTCAATTTTCAACGTAAATCTATATAAAGAAAATGAATAAAATAGGTGCTGGCAAAAATATTTTAAGGGCTTTTAATCGGTGTTCGATTTTTTAAACCCAATATACCCTGGTTGCTCTACGGCCTCTTCTTTTGGAGCATCATCGTCTTCTTCTCGCGCTTCTGTAGCTTTAACAGAGCCTTTGAATATTTTCTGAATCAATTCTTTAAAAGTATCAAAATCGACCGAATATGCAATACCAAGTCCTTGTGTATAGCCAATTTCTTCGCCTAAATTCCGGATACTGTTTTCCCTATTGAACACTTTTGCGGTTAGCGTTCCCTCTTCATTCAACAAAAAGTCTATTTGAACATCGCCGGCCACCACCGTTTCGCCAACGCCTCCAACGGGCACCCCTAGCTTACTGTTAAGCATAATCCTATCGCTTATGTTGGTTTGCAGGGTAACGCCTAGTCGGTCTGTGGTTTGATATTCTGGTGTGTTTTCTCCAGCTTCGTAGTTTAGGCCTACATTTACTTTGTTGTCGCTACTGGTTAGCAGCCCATTTACAATGCCGTTAAGCCGCTCTGTAATGGTTCCTGTAAAGTTTATGTTAAACCTGTTAGAGAAAGCTCCTGTAGCCAAAAGGTATAGCGCTTGGTTGTCGCGGTCTTCTTTAGAATCTAACCTATAATTTAACTCCGACTTTACGGTAGAACTCACATTAGGAAATACAAAATCGAAATTGATTTCTGGTTTTTCCAGCTGCCCGGTTAATGTGGTCTCTAAATTTACAGGAATGCTCCTGTTTATGGGGTTATCCAGTAATGGCGAAGGGTTAGCCCTGGTTTTGTATTCGGCTTTAATGTCTATCCGTGCTTTTAACGGGTCGCCATCCCAAGCTAGGTTTCCTTCCAGTACGTTGAATTTTTTTTGTACAAAGCCACCATATAAAAAATTATACACCCCTTCAAACACCACAAAGTCGCCATACATATTAAACTTTCCGTTGGTATTGATATCGATTAACAAACCGCCTTCTCCCCGACCGCGAATGGTGCTTCCAGAGTTTTTATCGATAACAATCTCTATTTCGGCATCTTGGGTAATCTCTAAGTCAAAATCAAGTTCTAGGCCCGACACATTAGTCGATGAGATTTCCTCACCTTTTAGCTTGGCGGCTTTTTCTTCTGGAGTTAAAAAATGAATGTACGAATTGTCACCAAAAGATTCGGTATCGCTTAGCGGAATAACAAATACGGTTCCGGGATTGGTTTCTGCCAACACATCGATAACCAACTGTTCTGTTGGCCCAAAAATTCTGGCACGCCCATTAATAAAAGCGGTACCGTAATACAGCGACTCTTCTTCTTCCTTGGTGTTTAGCACCAGTAAATTATCGGAAGCCACCTCGAGGTCTAGACTCCATTTAGAAAAGTTATCGTGGGAAATAGACCCGTTTAACACGCCCTTAGTATGGTGTGCTGTGTCTTCTATGTTTAATGTGTTAAAGATAAAGCTTTGCTGGTTTAGTATGACCGTGCTGCCTGAATCGAATTTAAAATCGGTGTTGAGTTCGTTTATGGTTAACCCTCCACGGTCCAAAAGCAGCGTACCGTCTAAACTTGGGTCTTTTAAGGCGCCTGTTACAGTAGCTGTACCGGTAACCTCGCCCCTAATGTTACTAAGCACGTCCTCTAGAAAAGGATTTAATGGCTGAAGGTTGAATTGGTTAAACCTGAGGTCGACATCCAAAAGGGCCTGTTCCCCCTGGGCATCGATATTTCCTACGGCTCTAAACGATTCTGTGTCGTCGTCCTTTATCCCTATGTCTACATTGTAATAGGTTAGGGTTTTATTACCAATAATGTTCGCATCGAAAGCTCCTAAATTAAGGGTGTTCAACTCAAAATCATCTATGGTCACTTGCGCATTTGGAAGGTAATCGCCGTTTTCCTGTAAAATATCGAGACGCCCATTTACCATACCGCCTAACGACAGGCCTTCGATGTCTGGTATAATATGATCTAACTGTACCTGGTTAAAATTAAGCTTAATGTCCTTATAGGTGGAGTCTTTTAGTTGGGCTGTAAGTTTTATGAGTTCTTGTTTGTGGCTCATGGAAATTTCGTCTATACTAAAGTTTTTAAGCCTTTTATCGAACTCTATTTTATGCAAATTGTTACGGCGGCTGTTAATAATCCACGTGTTGCCTTTAAACGTTACATCGGAGCGCTTAATCCCAACAACCGATTTCTTGTCTTGGTTTATGGTGTGGTAAAAGTTTAGGTTATAGGCATCTTTACTATGGTCGCCACCTTTAAACTCCGATCTTACAAACAGCGTGTCCTTTAAGGTTTTGTTTATCAGTTTAAACTTCGATAAATTATAGACTCCCGTATTAATGCTATCGACCTCTACATAGGCGTTAAACAAAGGGTTTTTGTTGTCTAATTGAAGTTCTATTTTCTCGGCAAAATAATCGAACAACCTAATTTCCGGCGATTTAAACGTTAAGTTAAACTCATCCTGATTGCTTTCTACACGCCCTCTTACATAGGTGTTTTTTCCCAACTGAATGTCTGGCACAAAAACCTCTACAATCTTGTTATAAATTTTAAAGTTAAAATCTATGTATTGGTCGTTTTTAACCTTGTAGTGCGCATAATTGGTATAAATACTCCCCAAGGCATTTTGAAACAGCTTCCCAATGTCCTCGAACAAAAATTCGCCTTTTAACTCGCCTTCAACAATATCTGGTGAGTTTACGGTAATGTGTCGGGTGCTGTTGGTGTACTTAGAGGTTACTTGAAAATCGACAAAATGATAATCGTCGTGCTCGTTGGTGTAATGGGTATTTGTAAACTGTATGTTTCCTGTGGCGTTGTTTACCGATGTGCCTTCCATTTTCATGTCTATCTTACCGCGAAACACCGACAGGCTGTCGTTGGTTACAAAGTTCATGGCCTTTAAGTTGGCATGGGTTACATCGGCCACAAAATCGAAAGTATTAATGTCTTTAGATAAATCGGCCAAACCATCAAATTTCAGTTTGAGATTTTTATCGTTAGAGCGGATTTTACCGTTAAACACCCGATCTTTTAAAACCCCGGAGACCTCAATATTTTGATAGGTATAGTTGTTGTAGGTAAACTCAAAAATATCGCCAATCATTTTCGTTTTGATGTTCATTTTTGTAAACCCAGAACCATCAACATCCAAGTTAAGCGACGTTGTTTTTACCGTGGGATCGTTTAAAAACTGCCCGATATCAAACTCATCTAAAATAATATTTCCTTTATACGAGGCATTATCAATATCATCAATATGAGTCATTTGCAAATCAGAATCAATAAACCCCAGCTCGGTGTCTATTTCTATATCGGCCACAATGGTAGACGGCGTAACGTGCGACGTTCCTATTATGGTAAAATCGCCCAACTTATCGAAAGCCGACGGAATAGACTCGCCCAAAACATTTGGCAGTAGGGCTTTTAAATCCCTGTAGTTGGAAGACAGGTTGGTAAAATCGCCATACATTGAGAAGTTATTGGCAGCAGCATTAAACAAGTTCTCAAAAGTAATGTTACCGTATATTTTACTTCGGGTGCTGGTGTTAAGCTTTAAGTTGTTTACCTGTAAATTGTTTAGGGTGCCCGATAAATTAGCACTTAAACTAGCGCGTTGGTTTACGCCAAATTCATCGTAAAACGTGTTCAGCTCATTTAAGGCAACATCGGCATGTTTAAAGGTGGCTTCTATGTTTACCTTATCGGTAAAATATTGCAAGTCCTCCCTATTGTACAAAAACTTCACAGCACCTGTTAGGGTCGATTTTGCAGTTTTAATGTCTAAATCTTCCAGAATAATGTCGTTAGGGGTATAAGAAAAATTAGCCACGAGATTTTTCATCTTTAACCCTCTACTGTCCAAAAATGCCAACGCATTAATGCGGGTGCTTACATCGCTGCCTTTAATAAGCAGGTTGGTTGTATTGGTATTAATTTTTGTGAACTCAAGAATTTTTGGCGTTTCTTTATTTTCATCTATCAGCCTAAATATCCCATCCACTATAGTTACATCGCTCGAAGACAATAGAAAATCGCTTTTTTCCTCACTTGGCGGGTCTTCATCAAACCTAGCAACAAACACATCTAAATTGGTGTTGGTTTCCCCTTGGTAGGTTTTTATATTAAAAATAAGCCCTTCAATATCAATATCTCCAAAGGCCAATTTACTATTATACAGGTTTTTAAAATTTAAAATAGAGGTGTTAAGCTCCAAAATACTTATTAAAGTGTCTTTTTTATAGTCTTTAACAAGAATGTCCTTTATCTCGACATCGCCATTAAATTGAAGCCCTACCCTACCAATATTAATGTTGGTGTTATAGGTTTCGTTAAGCTTATTTGTAGCATATTTACCCAAATAGGTTTGTACGGAAGGTATAGAAAGCAAGAGCACCAAAATGATGAAAAGCAGCAAAATAATGGCTGCTAACTTAGATGCTATTTTTAAAAATTTTTTGATACGTTTTAAAGTTATAACTTTGACTTCAAAATTAACAATTATTGTGCCTAAATATTCATAATGGCTTCACAAAATATTTACATCCTAGGAATTGAATCGTCTTGCGATGATACTGCGGCTGCCGTGATACACAACGGTAAAATATTAAGCAATGTTATTGCTAGCCAAAAAATACATGAAGACTATGGTGGGGTTGTACCCGAGCTTGCTTCGCGAGCCCACCAGCAAAACATTGTTCCTGTTGTGGACCAGGCCCTAAAAAAAGCCGGGATTACCAAGTCGCAGCTTCATGCGGTGGCCTTTACCAGAGGCCCTGGACTAATGGGCTCGTTATTGGTAGGCACCTCTTTTGCCAAGTCCCTTGCCTATGGGCTGGACCTCCCCCTTATTGATGTTAACCACATGCAGGCACACATCCTAGCCCATTTTATAGAGGAAGACGGCTATAACAAACCGCCATTTCCTTTTTTAGCCATGACCATTTCGGGCGGGCATACACAAATTGTTAAGGTAAACGATTACTTTAACATGACGGTTATTGGCGAAACTATTGATGATGCCGTTGGTGAAGCTTACGACAAAAGCGGAAAAATTTTAGGCCTTGGTTATCCTGCCGGGCCAGAAATAGATAAAAGGGCAAGACTAGGCAATCCCAAAGCCTTTAAGTTTACCAAACCTAAAGTAGCGGATTTAAACTTTAGTTTTTCCGGACTAAAAACTGCCATTCTGTACTTTATTCAACGTGAAACAAAAGCAAATCCCAATTTCATTACCGAAAACCTTAACGACATTTGCGCCTCTATACAATACACCATTATTGGCATTTTAATGGATAAGCTAAAACTTGCCAGCAAGCAAACAGGCATTAAACATATAGCCATTGGTGGCGGGGTTTCGGCGAATTCCGGCATTCGGGAAGCTCTAAAAAACGGCGAACAAAAATTTGGCTGGACAACTTATGTACCCAAATTCGAGTTTACTACAGACAATGCTGCCATGATAGCCATTGTGGGATATTTAAAGTATTTAAAGGGGGAATATGCGCCTTTTGATGTAACGGCTACTGCTAGGCTAAAAATTTAAGCCCTGTTTCATTGTTTTAAAACATTAACTTTATTCCTTTTAAAAGCCATGCAATTATTTTATAACCCCACCCTTACTCAGCACGACAACCAAGTTACTTTCCCAAAAGACGAAAGCCGACATATTGTTAAGGTGCTTAGAAAAACCACTGGCGATACCCTTTATATTACCAACGGAAAAGGCTGGTTATTTCAGGCCCAACTAAGTGTGGCCGATTTTAAAAATTGCTTGGCGACCATTACAGAAAAATCGTTTCAGGAGCGACACAAGTATTACCTGCATCTTGCTGTAGCCCCCACCAAAATGAACGATCGTTACGAGTGGTTTCTTGAAAAGGCAACAGAAATCGGCATTGATGAGATTACCCCCATTATTTGCGACCACAGCGAACGTAAGACCATAAAACCAGAACGTTTTGAACGTATTTTGCAATCGGCCATGAAACAGGCATTGCAGCATTACCTGCCCAAACTTAATCCGGCCCAAACTTTTTCAGAATTTATGCATCGCCCTCCTACCGGCGAGTTGTTTATCGCCCATTGCGAGCCCACCGAAAAGCAGGCCCTAAAACAGCGCTTAAAACCGGCACAGCACATAACCATCCTTATTGGTCCAGAAGGCGATTTTAGTGTTAAAGAAATTGAAACCGCCCTAAAAAACAACTTTATTCCTGTAACTTTGGGAAACACTAGGTTACGCACAGAAACGGCAGCCATTGTCGCCTGTCATTCCGTAGCCTTTATAAACGACAGTCTATGAGCAAGGTTTTAGCCTTTTTTTTATTTTTTGTTAGTAGTGTACTCACGGCACAAGAATTGGCCGTCCTAAAATATCAAGGCGGCGGCGATTGGTATAGCAACCCTACGGCCCTGCCCAACCTAATTGCTTTTTGCAACAACAATATAGGTACTGCCCTATCGCCAAACCCCGAAACCGTAGAGGTTGGTAGTGTTGACATTTTTCAGTACCCCTTTCTGCATATGACAGGGCACGGCAACGTTTTTTTTAGTGATACCGATGCCGAAAACCTGAGAAACTATTTACGTTCTGGCGGCTTTTTACATATTGATGATAACTATGGCATGAAGCCCTACCTTACAGAAGAGCTAAAAAAAGTGTTTCCAAACGACGCCCTTATCGAGCTCCCTAAAAACCACCCTATTTTTAATGTGGCTTTTAAATTTCCTGAAGGCCTCCCCAAAATCCATGAACACGATGGCAAACGCCCGCAGGCCTTTGGTATATTTTACGAAAATCGGTTGGTGCTGCTCTTTACCTTTGAAAGCGATCTAGGCGACGGCTGGGAAGACGAGGTGGTACATAACGACCCACCACATGTAAGGGAAAAAGCACTAAAAATGGGCGCTAACATTATAAAATATGCTTTCGAACATTGAAACAGCTTACCCATTATAACATCCCTTTTAAAAAACAGACCTTCCCCATAACCTTGGTTTGCGATAACATTACCAATGCCCCAAATGTGGGCAGCCTTTTTAGAACAGCCGATGCCTTTGGGGTAGAGCGCATTATTTTTTGTGGCAGCCCCATTCCCATGGGACGAAAAATGACCAAAACAGCACGAGCTACCGAAAAAGTTGTCCCGTTTGAAGTTTCAGAAAACATCGAACACACCCTAAAAGAATTAGAACAAGAAAATTATACCATTGCCGCCCTAGAAATAACCAGCACCAGTAGCCCTTTATCTAATTTGGCCATACACAACCAACCTATAGCCTTGGTTATTGGCGATGAAAATTTTGGGGTATCTAAGGCAGCTTTAAATTTATGTCATGCCGTATACCATATCGATATGTTTGGGCAAAACAGCAGCATGAATGTGGTTCAGGCAACAGGCATTGCTTGCTATGTCATAACCCAAAAGCTACTTGGTAAGTAATTTTTTAATGTATATTTATCCTATGGACTCAAAAGTTATCTCGAAAGGTATTTTACGTGCGATAGCCATTTTATTTGGCATAACCCTATTGTGTGTGTTACTTTATAAAATTCAATCGGTTATTGTTTACATTGCTGTTGCATCGGTTATCTCCCTTATAGGCAGGCCTATAGTCTTGTTTTTAAGGCAGAAGTTAAAATTTAAAAATACCCTTGCCGTTGTAACGACCATGTTTATTTTCCTGGGTTTGTTGGCCGGGCTAATAGGGCTCTTTATCCCCTTACTCATTAAGCAAGGACACAATTTATCGCTTTTGGATATTGAGCAGTTAAAGCACAACATTCAACATGTGTACATCCAAATTGTAAGTTATTTTGACATCAACCAAATAAACATTGAAAAATCCCTTCAGGAATCGAACTTGCTTAACCGAATAGATTATGCCTTAATCCCCAATTTTTTAAATGCTTTGCTAAGCGGTTTTGGGTCTTTTGGTATTGGGCTTTTTTCAATCCTATTTATTTCGTTTTTCTTTTTAAAGGATAGCCGGCTGTTCGAAAACAGCCTTATGGCCTTAATTCCAGAAGGTAAGGAAAGCCGTTGGGAAAAATCTTCAGAAAAAATTAAAAGCCTCCTTTCGCGCTATTTTGTGGGATTGATTTTTCAGATTTCCATTTTGTTTTTAATCTATACCATCGGGCTGCTAATTGTTGGGGTAGAAAATGCCATAGTAATTGCTTTTTTATGTGCCCTTTTAAACCTTATCCCTTATGTGGGCCCTTTAATTGGTGGGGCTTTAATGATTACCCTAACCATGACCAGTAACCTAGAAAATAGCTTTAGCGAAGTTATCCTTCCCGATGCGCTTTATGTTTTAATTGTTATTGTTATTGGCCAGTTGGTAGACAATTTTTTTAGTCAGCCATTTATTTTTTCCAAAAGTGTAAAATCACATCCTTTAGAGATTTTCTTAATTATTTTAATTGCCGGAATCCTGTTTGGTGTGGTGGGCCTTATTGTTGCCATACCCGCCTATACAGCCATAAAAGTGATTTTGAAGGAGTTTTTGGCAGAAAACAAATTGGTAAAAAAACTTACTAAAGACCTGTAATTTCTTTTGAACAAAGCCATTTTAAATACTAGTTTTCAGGCGTTTATACAAACCCATTTAAATACCCAAATTACCGATTTAGCCTTAAAAGGCTCGCCCTTTAGCGCCATTGACATTAAGGCCCTTATCGAACAAATTGAAGCCAAAAAACGATGTGAAAGCAAACTCCCCACATGGTTTAACACAACAAACATTTACTACCCCAACAAGCTTAATATTGAACAGACCTCGTCTGAAATTACCGCTAAATACAAATCGAAATTAATGACTGGAAACACCTTAATCGATCTAACCGGCGGTTTTGGGGTTGATGCGTATTACTTTTCAAAACAGTTTAAAACCGTAACGCATTGCGAGATTAACAGCGAGTTGTCTCAGATAGTTTCACACAATTTTAAAGCCCTTAAAACCACCAATATTGACACCGTTTTAGGGGACGGATTAAACTATCTAAAAACAGCCCAACAAACCTTCGATTGGATTTATGTAGACCCCTCCAGAAGGCACGATACAAAAGGGAAGGTCTTTTTTTTAAAAGATTGTTTGCCCAACATCCCACAACATTTAAACACCCTGTTTAACCACACCAATAGCGTTATGGTTAAAACCTCGCCTCTTTTGGATATTTCGATAGGATTGGAAGAGCTAAACCACGTAAAAGACATTCATATTATAGCAGTTAATAATGAGGTTAAAGAGCTTTTATGGGTTTTAGAAAAAGCCTACACTAAGGCACCGTCAATAAAAACTGTTAATTTAACCAAAACAAAACAACAGGAATTCAGCTTTAAGTTAGATGACGAAGTCAGTGCTAAACCCAACCTAAGATTGCCTCTAACCTATTTATACGAGCCCAACGCTGCCATTTTAAAATCTGGAGCGTTTAAATTAATCTCTGAGGCCTTCAACGTTTTTAAACTTCACCAACATGCGCATTTATACAGTGCGAACACTGTAATAGATTTTCCGGGAAGGGCTTTTAAAATAACTGCGGTGCTCCCCTACAACAAAAAAGCCTTAAAAAAAGCCGGGCTTGTAAAAGCAAATATTACAACAAGGCATTTTCCTGAAAGCGTGCAACACATCCGAAAGAAATTCAACATAAAAGATGGTGGCGAACTGTATTTGTTTTTCACAACCAACCTAAACAATGAAAGAATGGTACTAATTTGTGAAAAATTGGGCGAGTTACAGCGCAAGCCCTTATCTTCGCAAAAAAAACTACCATGTTAAAAGCTGTTTTATTTGATATGGACGGGGTTATTGTAAACACCGAGCCTTTGCACCACAAAGCTTATTACCAAATGTTTAACCAAGTAAACATTCATGTTCCTGATGCTTATTACCGTGCGCATACAGGCAGCTCTACCATAAACATCTGCCGGCAGATAAAGCAAGATTTTAATTTGCCGCACACGCCAGAAACCTTGGTACAACTAAAACGGGACAGCTTTAAGGAACTCTTTAAAAACGACCCCAGTTTACAGCTTATTGAAGGCGTACTGGATTTAATTAAGGACTATTACCACAACGGCTTAAAATTAGTCTTAGCATCTTCTGCACACATGAACACCATTAATAGTGTTTTCGACAGGTTTGAATTGGCTCCTTATTTTGATGCCAAATTTAGTGGCGCCGATTTAAAAGCCTCCAAGCCACATCCTGAGATTTTTATAAAGGCAGCAGCCTCAACAGGATTTAACAAACAAAACTGCATGGTTATCGAGGACTCGACAAACGGCATTAAAGCCGCTAAATCTGCCGGGATTTTTTGTGTGGGTTACGACAGTAAAAACTCCAAAGCGCAAGACTATTCGCTAGCCGATAAGGTTATCGATGATTTTTCCAGCATTCACTACCATAAAATTGTTACCCTTCACAAACAAGGTTTTTAAGCTAAAGCATTAAAAAAAGCAGCCTATAGGGTTGCTTTTGCATTTTGTTTATTTGGAGCCCGAAGTACAGAATAAAATAAAAATGACGTCACCGCAAGCTTGTCGTAATAACGTCATGGCGAACGTAGCGAAGCCATCGCTTTCCGGATAGACACATCACAAGGCTAACGTCATTGCGATCACGAGGCACGAAGTGGGAAGCAATCTTTAAACTAATAGGCCACACTAAAAGATTACTTCGGTCGTGCCTCCCTCGTAATAACGCTAATCGTTTTGGTGAACACAACGAAGCAATCGCTTACCAGTAAACCACCATAGCAAGGCACTTTCATGCAGTATTAGGGAAACAAACCACGTAATGAGCTTGATTGATTATGCTTTATTTTTCAAAATAGTCTGTGCTATCCCTTCAAAATCGGCATTACTGGGAACATGTTTAGATCCTTCCAATAAAATAACTTTTTCTAAAGAAGGAAAAATTTCTTTAGTGCGTTTCATCATCTTTCTACCGGGAAACATCAAGTCCTTTTCGGCTGCAATAATAGTGATGGGTGTTTTTATATTTTTTGCTGTCTGTTTAGGAATTATTGGCAAGGGTGAAAAGTCCATATGACAATGCTGAAAAGTAGCTGACATAAACTGAAGCGCAAAAGCATCGTACTCCGAAAACAGGGCATCCATAACCCGCTTGATATACTTTGGCTTATTGGTTTTTATAAACTTTTTTAAAGGGATGAACATTTTAATCAAACCCAGCAAGGGATTTCCGTTAACGATGTAAACAGGCGCTATTAAAAACACATGTTTGATGGGAGTTTCATTAAACTCCAATGTTTTTAAGCTAATCAAACCACCAAATGAAAAGCCAACCAAAGTGACCGCTTTAAGTCGTAACTTAATGATGATTTCGGTGAGCCATTTGCCATAATCCAATGACTTCATATCTAATCGGTTTTCGGCACTTTTATTGGGCTGCGCCAAAACATCTACCGCATACACGCAGTATTTGGTAGTGAGCCTGGAAAACGATTCCAATATGAGTGGCGCACAACCGCCTGTACCATGAATGAGCAGTAAAGGCGGATTCTGTTTATCGCCGGACACGATGATGTTGGTACTACCAAAGCGCGTTTCCAACTGTTGCTCGGAATAGGCTAGCTCTAGTTGTTCTAATTTTTGCTTATACAGCTTTAAAATGGTTTCTTTTCCTTCTTGTGATTTAAAAAACATCGGTTCGTTTTTTGATTGCTGATTATTTAGGATTGACTGATGACGATGTTACCTACTTTACGGCCCGTTTCAAGATAGTGATGCGCTTCTACAAGCTGTTCTAACCTGTACGTTCTATCGATAACGGTTTGAAGTTTCTCCTGCTTAAAAAGAGGCACCAATTCAGTCAATAGGGCTTTTAGAACGTGTTGTTTACGAATACCCGTTGCTGAAAACTTTACTTGTTTAGGCTTAAAAAGGCTATATCGTAAGGTTTCAAAACTTAATACCGGTGTTACAAATACTCCGTTATCACTGATTATATTTTTACAAGCTTTATAGGATGACTTCCCAACCGTATCATAAACAACATCATAGCGTGTGCCTCCAGTTGTAAAATCGGTTTCCTTGTAGTCGATAACCTTATCCGCTCCCAGTGATTTTACCAATGTCCCATTTTTGGCACTACATACACCCGTTACTCTGGCTCCCATATATTTTGCCAATTGTACGGCAGCCGTACCCAAACTTCCAGAAGCTCCATTCACTAAAATATGCTGTCCTGACTGGAGTTTGGCTATATCCTTTAAAAAACTGTAGGATGTTAAAAATCCATCACAGATGGGTGCCGCTTGTTCATGGGAGAGGTGGTCTGGCTTTGAAACTATGATGCCTTCTTGGTTCACACAGATATATTGCGCGTTGGTACCATTGCTGAATAGCTTTTCCCCAAATACGGCATCGCCTATTTTAAATTTAGTAACCTGATTGCCCACAGCTTCCACAATGCCTGAAAACCCAGTTCCCAAGGCTGGATTTTTGGGTTTAAAAAGCCCGACAAAAAATCGCCCAAACTTTGGCGTGCCTTGGCGCATCATGGTATCGGCCCGTGTTATGGATGATGCCCTAATGTTTATTAAAACTTCATGGGGTTGTGGTGTGGGCTTGTCCACTTCTTGTATTTGAATGACTTTTGGCGAACCATAAACAGTATATACTGCTGCTTTCATACTTGTAATTATTTACAACAAAGTTGCAACTTGTTTGTGTTGTGAAGGTTCGTGTTTGGAAATTGGAACTTATTTAGCCTTTCATCAATTTGTTCAATGCACTTTGTGATCCTTCACTACCCAATTCAACGGCTTTTGTATAGCTTTTTATGGCAGCTTCTTTTTGGTTGTATTTTAAGTAAGCTTCACCCAATGAATCCCATAAATTACCATCTTCAGGAAATAATTTCACATTGAGTTTAAACAATGCCAATGCCCAATCAGGTTGGTCTTCTTTTTTCAGCCTGCTGTATCCTAACCTATTTAAAACCTTATGGTCGTTAAATTCATATGTAAGTTCTCTATTTAAAAAATCAGGTAATTTTTCGGCATCGGATGATGGATTGGTTCTCATAAATTCATGAATCAATTCATATATATTTCTGGGAATGGGTGTCGCATTATAATTGGTGTCGAAAATCATCTTACCAATTTCTCTCGCCACGTTTTCCGATTCACGCCCTAAAAATGCATTTGTGATGTATATGACCACAACATCGTCGTCTATAAATCGAACGAAGTCTGCAAAGTACAAGCCATTACTACCATTATGGGCGACGATTTTTGTATCTCTATCACTTTTAGATATGGCCCAACCATAGCCATAATACGATGTCATGTTATCATTTTCGGCTACGTGTGCCGTTTCTTGTACCGCTCTAGTTTTGGACGTTAATATGGCATTGTTTTTTAAGGCCACATGCCATTTGTATAAATCTTCTACGGTAGAATGCATGTCGCCCTTACCGATACTATACCAATGATTACTATTGTAAGGCAGGTGTTGCTGGGTAGTTCCCCAATCTGTCCATTTTTCATCATCTCTATTATAGTAATAGCCATGCGCCAGTCGCTCTGTACTAAAATGGATACGTTTATATCCTGTACTTGTCAATTGAGCAGGTCCAAATAGGTTTTCCTGTAAAAAAACATTATAGGTCTGGCCTGAAACCAACTCCAATATAGCCGTGAGCATAATATAGTTGGCATTTGCATATTGATACGCTGTGCCAGGTTTAGATTGTAATTCTGACTCAAAAAACGCTTTCAAAAACTGTTCCTTGCTTGCTTCATGATATCTGAACCCTCCTGTTCTATTGGATATTCCAGAGGTATGTGTTAATAATTGATGAATCGTTATATCCTTTTTATCACTGGGTGTCTGAATAAAATAGGAACTGATTTTATCGGATGTTTTTATTTTTCCTTGCTCTACCAATTTTAAAATAGCGGATGCCGTAAATTGTTTGGTTACCGAACCAATATTAAAAACAGTTGCTGGTGTGTTGGGTATTTTATTGTCCCTGTCTGCCCATCCATAGCCTTTAGATAAAATAATGTCTCCCTTTTTAGCAACCAAGACAACTCCCGAAAAGCCGTTGGTTACGCTCGACTCCAAATACGAGTCAATTTTGTTTAAGAGCTCTTTATTGCTGTTTTGAGAATAGGCACTTAACGTTGAAAGCACGATAAATGCAACAAATACTATTTTAATAGGTGATTTCATTTTGTTATTTTTTTTGGTGCCATATTCTAACGCAGCACCTATGGCAATACCTAATACAAACCATAATTGCATATTTGAGGTTGCATAGCCTATTATAGTGCCTAGTATGATTCCTATGCCTAATTTAACGCCTTTTCTGCTTTTTTTAGTTTTCATTTTTTCCATTATTGGTGTTCTTAATTGAATTATGTAAAATTACAACAGCTTCAAATAGGAAAGGTTCTACTTTAAAAATCAGAACGAATCTTTTTGGGTACTTTTTAGATATGCATTGGGTGTTATCCCTTCTATTTTTTTGAAAAACGTATTAAAGACTGTTTTAGAATTAAAACCACTATCGTATGCCACGGCCATAATGGTCAAGCTTTTGTTTTCTTCTAAAAGAATACGCGCTTTAAACTCGTTTACTCGGTAAGAATTCACATATTCTGAAAAGTTTTTCTGGAAGCCCATGTTTAACAATTGCGACACATAATTTGCTGGAAGCTCTAAATAAGACGCCAAATCCTTTAATGCCAGATCTGGGTTTAGGTACAGCTTGTAATCTACCATAATTTGTTCCAGTTCTTTGCTGTACTTTTCAATTTCGTTAGCATCCAGTAAGGCTTGTTTGTACTTTTTCTCCCGTTTGTAGTTGACATTATCTGGAATGGCTTTAAGCATGATGTCTTTAAACCTTTTATGATTTTTTACAGACTTAAGAATTGGTGACGGGTTTAATAATAAAATTAACGGCAACCGTTTATGGTATGCTTCAGTTAATAAATCAACCACCTTTTCATTATTTCCTAATAAGGCATTAACTAATATCAAAAAGGTAAATGCCTTATCTGCTAGTGCTGTTGCTAAATAGGTTTCTAATTCTTTTAATCCATCATGACACTTATCCGTTTCATTGAGCTTGGCATAGCACATGGTTTCACCTCCCAATTTGGTGAGGTCTTTTACAGAAACGCCTTTAAGCGAACCGAAATATATCAAAGCTTCATCTGGTTTGCCCGATAGTAATAAACAAAGCCCTATATAAATTGGTGGAAAGGGTAACATGGGGTCCAGCTCCAATGCCTTGTTTAAGAAAGGTATGGCAGTGGTATATTCTTCTTGTAAGTAATATAAAAATCCTTTATAATGATGGTTGATAGCGGCATAAGGATCTAACTGTAACGCTTTGTCAAGATAATTACGCGCTGCATCTAATTTTCCTTCCACCGTCAAAAAATTAGAAATAGTTAAGTAAATATCGTCTGCTTGTTGTATCTCCAAAGCCTTATTGGCATGTTCGTAAGCTTTCTTAAGATTCCAGTTTTGCCAGCATTCTATCCAAGCCAAATTCAATTGTGACCTCGATGAGTTTGGGTCTAGCTCCAATGCCTTTAACAAATAAGGCTGGGCTTTTTCGTAGGCTTCGTATGCAGGTAAAAGCCCCATGGTTCCCATATTAAAATAGGCTAGATTAATATCCAGATAGGGACTTGAAAAATGGGGAGCTTTATGGATGACATCTTTTAAGATATTGATACCTTTTATTGAGTTTTTATAATCCAACTTCATGATATAATACCGCCCTTTCAGGTATTCTCTATAAATAGCTACAGGAACATCAATAGGTTCTACTAGTTTATCCTGAATCTCAATATGCCCAATATGCTCCCGTAAGCGCTCCGCAATAAACAGGCTAATTTCATCCTGAACGGCAAAAATATCATCGAGGTTTCTATCAAAGGTTTCCGACCAAAAATGGAAGTCTTCTGCTGTATCTATCAGCTGTACCGTAATCCGCATTGTAGACCCTGACAGTCTTACACTGCCTTCTATAAAGGTTGCCACACCCAGTTTTTCTTTAACCTCTTTAGTGGTTACCGGTTTATTTTTAAAATAAAAAGACGATGTTCTTGAGGTAACGGCCAGGTCTTTAATTTTTGCCAAGGCGTTAATGACCTCTTCCGTTAAACCGTCACAAAAATATGCGTTGTTTTGACTTTTACTCATATTCACGAAAGGCAAAACGGCTACGGTAGTTTTGTTTGTGGGTTTATTAGAAGACATTAAAAAGTGTTATTGATTGGTTGCAAGTAAGGTTTAAAGATAGAAAAAGATGAGGAACAACAAAGTACTCCCCTGGTTTTTGTGCATCATTTATAACCACATAACACGACCCCAACACAAGCTCACAAAGTATTAAGAACCCTCTGTCATTCCGAAGGAGCAAAGCACTTTGTCATTCCGACAGAGCAAAGCGACGAGGAATCTCATGCGGCCTCCCTCCCAGCAAACTGGCGGGCAAGCCTTGTTATTATGTTATAACAATTGGATTGTTTGTACTAAAAGATTACTTCGGTCGTACCTCCCTCGTAATGACGTTAATCGTCATGGCGAGCATAGTAAAGCAACAGATCAACCAATTGAGCTTTTGTCATGCCGCACGCGATGCGGCATCCATAATTCGTTATAAACCTAAACCCTAAATCACCTTTCAAAACCTCAACGTCCATTCAGGAAGACAAACACAATTGGATCGTTTGTACTAAAAGATTACTTCGGTCGTGCCTCCCTCCTAATAACGCTAATTATCATGACGAGCGTAAAGAAGCCATCTCTTTTCTGATAGACACATCACAAGGCTAACGTCATTGCGAGTACAACGAAGCAATCTCATGACTAGTAAGTCCTCCACTTTTTTTACAAGCACCATGTCATTCCGACAGAGCAAAGCGACAAGGAATCTCATACAACTTGCTCACTGGTTTACTTGCCACTACACACCACTTTCATGTGTATTGTGTTAACCTTTTAAACTTTTTACCATTAAATATTGAAACAAAAACCCATATTATGAAAAACACTTACATAGTATTTTCTACAATACTTCTTTTAGTCACTTTTATGGCTCCCGCCAATGCCCAACGCGCTTGGGTAAAAAGCAAGGTTAAACAGGACATGAAAGAAAAGTACGCCGAGCCCGAAAAAGAAAAAGGCCGTGAAGCTATTAGAGGTGTATCCTATGAAAATGACAGCCGCTATCCCGTACCAGAAAATCCGGTTCAAGCTACCATAGCCATGGAGCTTATGTCTTTTAAAAAAAATGGAAAAGTAAAAGATAACACAACAACTAAATGGGTCTTTGGTAAAACAGGCGAATGTATGATTGTAAATGAAGGAACCAAAGACGAAAACCGTATGCTGTTCGATTACAAAGGCGCCGCCATGTATATGATCAATCAGCAAGAAAAAATAGCAACAAAAATGCCCATAATTAACTTTCAAAAAATGGCAGAAAAATTAGTTGCAGAGCATATAGATTTTGAAGATGAAAACGGGGTTTGGCAACAAACCAACCAAACGCAAACCATTCATGGGTTTAAATGCCAAAAGTACATATACACCAATAGCAAAGAAAAAACCACCATGCACGTTTGGGTCACCAAAGATATTAATATCGACCTAAGTGGCAACCATGTGTTTGGCGGACAGATTAAAAATTTCACCAATAGCGCTTGGCGCACCAAATCTTCAAAAATAGACAACAATTATCCGCAAGGCATGATGGTGAGAAGTGTGTTCTTCGAAAACAATAAAGAGACCCCAAATACGCAAATGGATATCGTTTTATTTGAAAAGAAATCGAATCCGGCATACTTCAATTTAGAAAACTACATGGTCAATGATATCCTAGACAAACTGTAACAAAACAACCATCTCGTTGCGTTGTATGCCCCCCAACAATCCCAGCAAACAACAAAGGGCAATTCCACAAAATCTAACACATTATAATAAATGTTAACCTTTAGGTATTAAAAACCATAAAGAAAATGAACCCTAGGGGCAACCCTGAAAATATTTTAAAAATTTAATCACAAAAAATGACAACACTTAAAAACAAACTTAACGTTTTAGTACTCGCATTAGTAGCGATTACCACCTACAGCAGTTGCAGTAGCGATGATGATACCCCAACACCTGAAGCTATCACCTACCAAGTAACCATAAATGCTTCGCCAAATGAAGGAGGAACCATCTCCCCACAAAGTGGTGAATTTGATAAAAATCAACTAATAGAACTAACGGCCACGCCAGCTGCTGGCTGGGAGTTTGTAGCATGGCAAGGCGACATCAACAGTACAGACAACCCTGTACAACTTACCGTAGATGCCGCTAAAACAGTAACAGCAATCTTTGAAAGTCTTCCGCTGTTTTATCTGGCCGATAACGGTGTTACCGTAATGGCCCCTTTAGCTGAAGTGGGAGATACAGGAGTTGTAAATGGTATTACATACACCAAACGTACGGCAGACCAAATTACGATAAACAATGCCGAAACCACCTGCACCAGTGGGATAACAGATATGAGTAACCTCTTCTTAGCTGAAAGTAGCTTTAACGGAGATATCAGCCATTGGGATGTCAGCAATGTTACTAACATGAGTTCTATGTTTCGTGGAGCGACAAACTTTAACAGAGACATCAACAGTTGGGATGTGAGCCATGTAACAAATATGTCCTACCTATTTCTCAAGGCCGAAAACTTTAACCAAAGCCTAAGCAACTGGAACGTGGCCAACGTAACTAATATGGAAGGCATGTTTAAAGATGCTTGGCACTTTAATCAAAATATAAACAACTGGAATGTGAGCAGTGTCACAAACATGGCACAAATGTTTTATACTTCTTATATTGGCGGTAATAGCGTATTTAATCAAAACCTTAGTAATTGGGATGTAAGCAATGTAACAGATATGAGCTATATGTTTTGGTTTGCCAAAGAATTTAACGGGGATATTAGCACCTGGAACGTGAACAGCGTAACAAACATGTATGGTATGTTTACTAGTACCTATGCCTTTAACGCAAACCTTAGCAACTGGGACGTAAGCAGTGTAACGGATATGGGGGGGATGTTTAACAATACCAGTGTCTTTAACCAAGACCTTACGGGTTGGTGTGTTTCAAATATTCCTTCCGAACCCAATAACTTTGCCTCTATGAGCGCCTTAACTAATAACAACAAACCTATTTGGGGCACCTGCCCATAAACCAATAACGAGGCTGTCTAAAAAGCAATCACTAAATGTCATGGCGAGAAATTTTAATTTTGAAACAATCTTTTAATCAATATTTTAAATTTAAAAATCCCTTCACTTTACTCGAAATGACAACTTTTCAGACAGCCTCTATTCATTAAAAAATAAATTCAGAAAGGCATGCTTTTCATGCTTTGATACCGCATTCATTCCGTGCTTGACACGGAATCTATAAAGAGCTGTATATCTAGCCCCTGAATCACCCTTCGAAAACCTCAACGCCCGTCCAGGATGACAAACACAATTGGATCGTTCGTACTAAAAGATTACTTCGGTCGTGCCTCCCTCCTAATGACGTTAATCGTCATGACGAGCGTAAAGAAGTCATCTCTTTTCTGATAGATACATCACAAGGCTAACGTCATTGCGAGTACAACGAAGCAATCTCATTACTAGTAAGTCCCCCACTTTTTTTTACAAGCACCATGTCATTCCGACAGAGCAAAGCGACGAGGAATCTCATGAGGCCTCCCTCCTAATGACGTTAATCGTCATGATGAGCGTAACGAAGCCATCTCTTTTCTGGCAGATACATCACAAGACCAACGTCATTGCGACCACGAGACAGGAAGTGGGAAGCAATCTCTAAACTGATAGGCCACACTAAAAGATTACTTCGGTCGTGCCTCCTTCCTAATGACGTTAATCATCATGGCGAGCGTAAAGAAGTCATCTCTTTTCTGATAGATACATCACAAGGCCAATGTCATTGCGACCACGAGGCAGGAAGTGGGAAGCAATCTCTAAACTGATAAGCCACACTAAAAAGATTACTTCGGTCGTGCCTCCCTCCTAATGACACTAATCATCATGGCGAGCGTAGCGAAATAATCACTTAACCAGTAATCCACTATAGCAAGACGCTTTCAGGCGGTGTTAAGGTAATCGAAATACGATTAGGTGTTGTTAATACACAACAAAAAAGAGAACCTAACAAAGAGTTACGAGACGTATAAAAACAAAAAATCCCCACTAAAATAGTGAGGATTAATGTGATCGCGACAGGATTCGAACTAAATTTAAAATCCCCTTTATTTATAGGCTTTCACTAATCCTTTCAAACTATGTTGACCGAATTGTGTATTTACAATTTGACTTTCAATCTTATTGTAAAGATAAGCATTTCAAAAGAGTAAAACTAACCAAATACTACTAAAACTTATGATTAATCTATTAAGTATTTGTTGACAATTTCTTCTTCTATTCCGCTGTATTCAACAAACTCTTTGATTGTGACAAATTGGTAAGATTCCTTTCCAAAGTAGTTTCTAATATCATTTAAAAGCTTACGCCCATAACGTTCACTGCGTCCTGTGATACGCTGAATATCCTTTGGGTATATGCAAGCTCTTTTTGGGGTCATCATACTTTATCTATACTTTATCCATACATCATCCATACTTTATTTTTTATGATGATGGTGATGGTGATGCGTTGTTAAAATGTTGGAAATCCCGATAGGGTTTTCAATATTTTAATGACGTTTTTGGTTGTATCGGAATGGATGACCGAAAACGGAATTGCTTTTTTAACAACGTGCCATAAAATTACGTGATTTGGTTTCATTAATCAAAAAACGAATTATTATGGCAAAACAAACTGGAATTATTAAACTAAAAGGAACTATCGGTGGTATTTCCTTTTACAAAACGACTGACGGACATCTTGCACGTGAAAAAGGTGGTGTTGATGGCAATCGTATTGCAAATGATCCTGCGTTTCAGAGAACACGTGAAAATGGGTCTGAATTTGGCCGTGCCGGTAAGGGTGGTAAAGTATTACGAAATGCTATTCGTATTCTTTTACAAAATGCAAAGGACAAACGTGTGGTTTCACGTTTAACTAAAACACTTGTAGCGATTACCAAAACTGACACCACTAATGAGAGAGGATCTAGAACACTTCAAGATGGGAATTTAAGCTTGTTAGAAAACTTTGAATTTAATCTGAATGGAAAGTTAGGCACAACACTTTTCACCCCGTTTACGAATGCTTTTGACCGTGTTTCTGGGGATGCAATTGTGAACCTTGATGCGTTTTCTCCAACGGTAAGAATTGCAGCTCCAACTGGAACAACCCATTTTAAGGTGGTAATGGGTGCTTCTGAATTGGATTTTGAGAATGAAACCTCAACTTTTGAAAATGATGAGACTACTATTCTTCCATATACAGCTGATGATACTGCTGTTATTGCCTTAACAGCTTCTTTGACCGCTAACTCAACTTTACCTGTTGTTCAGGTGTTGGGAATTGAGTTTTACCAAGAGGTAAACGGACAGATGTACGAGCTTAAGAATGGTGCTTACAACGCTTTGGCAGTTGTTATTGTAGATACGCCGTAAGTATGGAATTAGTGCTGCATAGAGCCTATTTTAAAGAGGGCACCAATGGTGCTCTCTTTAATTCTGGCAAGTTTCTTTGTCATACCATTGAACTGCCCTGGAACAATAACAAGCGAAACATTTCCTGCATTCCTGAAGGTACTTATGAAGTTGAACCACGTTTTTCAAAACGGTTTAAGCATCATTTGATTTTGAAGGCTGTAAAAGGTAGAAGTTTTATTCTCTTTCATCCTGCGAATGATGCCTTAAAAGAGCTTCAAGGTTGTATTGCTCCAGTAACTTATTTGAGTGGTGTTGGAAAAGGGATTTACTCTAAAAATGCTATGCAAAAACTGTTGTCTTTGGTATATCAAGCTAAAGACAGAAAAGAACAAATCTTATTAACTATTAAATCACAAAATCATGAACATCTTAGAACGTTATAAAAAACCAACCCCCAAATTTTTCAAGACTTTACGCAATATTGGTATTGCATTGGCTACTGCAGGTGGTGCCATCATAGCTGCACCAATTTCGATGCCTGCCATTGTGGTAACTATTGCTACTTATATGACCGTTGCTGGAACTGTGGCAACCACAGTAAGTCAAGCAGTTGTTACTAATGATGAAAACACTGAAATTGATGAGAATGACGATGGATTATAACACCAAATCTGCCATTATCGGCGGTACTTTCTTTTCATCAATCGTTAATATTGGTGTTGAGGATTTGATTACTACCATTATTTTGGCTGTTGTGGGTGCTACTGTGAGTTTTATAGTGTCATTATTGCTTCGGTTTTTGACTAAAAAACCTAAATCTTAAATTTTTTAATTGAACGATAAAGGAAAAAGGTCTATTGATTTTAGATGCTTTTTCCTTTTTTTCTTTGTTAAATGAATTTGAAAAATCATTATGCTTCTTATTTTCAGCTTCAACAATTTCCCTAAAATTCAATAATGATTCTTGACTAACATAATACTTATTCTGATTCAATAATCTTTCTTCTTCGATTAGCGCTTTTTTTAATGATATTCTTTTCCACATTAGTTCATAATACAAATTAACCCTGTCATCAATTTCAGGAATATTCTCTGGAATAAAAGCAGGGAAATACCTACTTTCAATTGCTATAATTTCACAAAGAATATTTATGATTGAAAACATTCTGTTACATTCGGAAATGGAATAATAATTATCATTGCCTAGACTATGGCTGATATAGTGTCTATTTAAATTTGAAGATTCAAAATCAAAACTATTTGTATTTGCATAAAACCAATTATGAAGGCAGTTTTTTAAAGAATCGTTATAAAGTTTTCTCAAATGAGGTCTAAATTCGCCTTCTTTTGCGCATATATTTTCAACTAATTCCTTTAATGAAGGTTTTCTTTTGCCTTCATCTATTGACCAATTGTAGTATGATAACAATACGCCCTCAATTACGGGTGTTAAGCAATTAATTGAAGACAGTAAATCCTTTTTAAAATAATGAAAAGTTGCTTTATCGACCAAATGAGAAAACTTATTCAAATGAGGTAAAATTAGAAACCTATAATTAACAAATGCTCTTGAATAAGGATTAAATATTATAGGACTTAATAAATAATTGATTTTTTCATTACAAGTATCTTTATCATAATTTTTAGACTCTATTTCTTCACAAAGTAATTTTATCCTTTCGAAATCTCCGCCGATTATTTCACCATTGATAAACCACCCATATTTTGAGAGTACTTGACTAACATATCTGTATTTAGCTAAATAATCATCCATTAGACAAAACTAATTCTTTTGGGGCAAAGTGTTGTAGGTGGAAGTGATTATTGATGTTGAGCGGTTGGAAAGATAAATAAAGGGCATTTTCTAAAAAATGCTCTTTTTTTATGCGCGGTGTTGAGGTGGGTAAATGAAAAGAGTGATACCCTGATAAGGGATTGAGCGAATGTAATGCCCCCTACCGCAGACACAAGGGAAACATTAATAATTGCTGTAACCTACACCGTTGAAATGGGTGGTGGGGAAAAGATGGAAAAAATTGTATGCTCTAAATTTCAATGCAAGTACGGAATTGAGCGGTTTTGTGTAAGCGTCAGTAACGGGAAAATGCGCGTCCCTAAACCTCGGGATTCCGCTGACGCACTAAAGATAGCAAAACGAGTGAATTACCGATGAGGAAATTCAGCCGTTATTGCGCTTACACGTTGTTAGCGGCTGTGTTGCTCTCAAATATATACTGTTGTTTTAACTAATTATTTTTTATAGAGGTTAGTATTCCTCAATCCAATTGTTTTTCTATTCTTCCAAGCACCTGTACTCCATAACGCCCAAACAACTAAGACGGGTTGGAATAAAAGGCGGACAAATCTTGCGGTATCTGAAGTGATGATAAAGTCTGTTTTATTTACATATTGAGCAATGTTTCCTGGAAATATCAAAACATAAAAAATTGCCAAAGCCCAACCAACATGAACTTTATATTTTGTTAAAAAAATCATAGATAGCCCCAAGGTGAGTTCAACAATGCCTGATAGAATCACAACTAAATTCTTGTCCATAGGTACCCAATTGGGAACTTGGGCTTGCCACTCCACTCGCAAAAAGGTAAAATGTCCTATTGCGGCGAAGACCATAGCTGCTCCAAGTATAATTCTAAATATGTCTTGAACTTTTGTTGTTGGTGAGTACATGCTTTTCATTGTTTAATATTTACTTAGAGTTGGCGGCTCAAATAATTTTGAAGCCCAATTGTTTCGATTAAGGAAACCTGCTGTTTAAGCCATGATAGATGCTTGTTTTCATCTTGCAAATAACTTGTCAAAAGCTGTTCAGTAACCTTATCACCTTTAATTTGTGGAAGAACTTTATTTAGCCAATCCATTCCTTTTATTTGTTCTTCCAATTCCATTTTAAATTGTTCTTGCACTTCATAAAGCACTTCTATATTGAGAGATTCCACTTTTGGCACATTGCCAAGTTCCAATAGTCTGGCAGTAAATTTTGCTATTGTAGTGGTTTCCTCGTTATACTCTTCTAACATTCTGTCAGCAAGTTTGACAAATCCCTTTTTTCTATTGATAATAGAGTGTAAGAAATGCTGTTTGGAACTACAGATTAGACCAGAAACTATGTCTTGTAAAATTTTAATGCTTTTATCGTTTATTAATGTAGTAGCCATAGAATTTTTATTTTGACAAATGAGAAATAATCGAATGCAAATTATCTTTCAGAATCATTAATCGTTCAAGCCCTATGCCCGTTCCAAGAATGCGTTCAGCAATACCCTCTGGAATGACATGAGCCTTTTCTTTTAACTGCTTGCCGTTAGTAGTTAGGTTTACGATGACCTTCCTTTCGTCTGTCATAGACCTTTCCCTTTTTACAAAACCCTGTTGCTCCAATCGTTTAAGCAATGGTGTAATGGTGTTCGTATTTAAGATAAGTTTCTGAGCAATGGTATTAACCAACATACCATCCTCCTCCCACAATACCAGCAACACTAAATATTGAGGATAGGTAATGCCCAATTCTTTAAGAAAGGGTTGGTATTCCCTTGTTATCAATCGAGATGCTGCATAAACAGGAAAGCAAAGCTGATTTTCCAGTTTTAAATAATCACAGGTCATTGAGTTATAAGTTTTAAAAAATGAGTAAATAATTAGACCAAACAGATTTCTTGTTGAATATTACCTTTAGTAGCTTGTGAATACGGACAAATCTCGTGGGCTTTATTGATAATGGTTTGTGCCATTTCGCTTTCAACACCATCAATCTTTGCTTCAATTTTAACTGCAAAGTTAATGCCTTTGGCTGCTTTCACTACGCTTACCGTTACGGTAGTTTGCGAAGAAACTTCTTGTTTCATTGCTTTAGCAATATGAATAATGGCATTGTCAAAGCAAGCCGCATAACCTGCTGAAAAAAGTTGTTCAGGGTTTGTATATTTTCCTCCTTCGCCTCCAAGTTCTTTTGGAAGTTTAACTTCTAAATCTAGAATTCCATCGTCACTTTTAACATGACCATCACGTCCACCAACTGCAGTTGATGATGTTTGATAAATTGTTTTCGTCATAATAATTTAATTAATCTTGTTAGATAATATCGTTCGCGATACAAATATATAAGTTTAATTTTATATCACAAGCGATATAAAAAAATAATATCGGGAAACTGGGGCAAAGTGTCGTAGGTGGAAGTGATTATTGATGTTAGGCGGTTGGAAAGATAAATAAAGGGCATTTTCTAAAAAATGCTCTTTTTTTATGCGCGGTGTTGAGGTGGGTAAATGAAAAGAGCGATACCCTGATAAGGGATTGAGCGAATGTAATGCATCCTACCGCAGACACAAGGCAAAACATTAATAATTGCTGTAACCTACACCGTTGAAATGGGTGGTGGGGAAAAGATGGAAAAATTGTGTGTTCTAAATTTCAATGTCAGTTCTGAATTGAGCGTGGGGAATGTCGGATATTTACTCGCTTCATTTCTATTGTTTTTTATGGTGCTCGTGAATAACCCTCATTTTAATTTGAGAACGTATTTGAGCTGTGGATAAGGGGCTATTTTACATAATGGCGTTATAGTACAGAAACTAAATGAATGCTACTATAACTACCCGTTATGTAAACATAGCTTTGGGTAGTTTTTGGTGAGAGGGTTGGAAACAGCTCTTTGCTTTTTTGCTGTACCAATTTTGAAAATAATTCCTATAAGCAAAATAAGCAATGTGCTGTGTGCGTGTTGGCAGCCAAAAACTACAATAGCGTTGGCGAGCGGAACAAACCAAAAGACAGAGGGTTTTTGCTTTTGCAACAAACTGGGTTTTGGTTTGTGGGGAATTAATAAACTATAAGTTAATCACTTCTCGTATCTAATGATGGGTGTCTCAATGGTGCTATTTCTCCATTAAAATCCTTTGGGTTTACTTTCAATTTGAAAAAATCTAAACTTAAATTTATATGTGGGTCTTTTGAACTCATAAAGAAAAAATTTCTCCCTTCTCTTGTAAAAGCCGTATTAATATTCTTAAAATCATTTCTGTAGCTTTCATTTCCTTCAAAAAGTAATTCAGCATATTCTTTATTGACAAAATCATTAAAGAAAATTTGAGTATCACTATTGATTATTTGTAAAGAATTTAACTGATGAACTTCGTCGATAGATTCTGTTGAACCGCAATCATTTTCCCCATTATTAAACTCATATACATTGGAATCGTACAAACATATCATTAATCTAGGGTGAATTGGATAAAACACTTGCAACCCTTTTGCAACCAATCCAGTTGCACCAATATAATTACCAGCTTTTTCCATTAACTGGTTATATAAAACAACTGGCGAATCTGACGTAACAAATGGTAAAAGAGAAAGATTTACAACAAAACCAAAATCGAGAAAATCTAATAGTTTTTCATTTTCGATTGCACCTATTAATGCCTTCAGAACCGGATTATTAAAACCAATAGTATTATCTTTTAATTTTTGCCACATACTTGGTTGGTATGCTTTTAATATAGCTTTCATACTTTCATTGACACTATCTTCTATTTGTTTTCCGGAACTAGGGGTTCTATAAGCTTGATAAATTACAAACCTCTTTAATAATATATAGCCATTTGTACCTTTTGGTGGTGGGTATAGTAACTTTTCTTCAGTCCAATAATAAAACATTTTAGCAACTTCGCTTTCCATTTTGGCCAAAGCATTTTCGATTACCTCATCTTCTCCGTATAGATAGTTTTCACAACCTTGGTGTTTTATTGGTGCTACTTTGATAAAAATTTTATTCTTATGATTGTATAAGCCTATGTTTTTACCTGTTTCGCCAATGGAAAATCTTTTTAAGTAAAATCTTGGGATAAAGTGATGCTTCTTCTTTTTAGACATATTTGAATTTACAGGAAAAAGAATGTGCTAGTTAATTTATTTCCTTATGATAAAATTCAATATTTTCAATTTCATAGACTTGAGTAGTGCGACAATCTAGTTTATCTGGATTGAAAATGGCCAAATTATAACCATCAGAATATAATGAACTTTGGTACTCAACTCCATCAAATCCCAACGATTTTATAAATTCTGAAATATATTGTGTTGGAATGTAATCTAACTGCTTATCTAATTTTCTGATTGGTAACGAAATTTCTTTTTGCAGTGTTTGAATGAAAGGCACATAAATTAAGAAGTCTTCTATTGCTTCATTTTCTGACCAGGGAATAGGATCATCTTTAGGGTTTCTTAAATTTAAAATTTTCAAATCTTCTTCTAATTGAAATTCTCCTACAGTAACGTAATCAAATAGTGAAGCTCGCGTTTCGTATAATGATGTTTTTAACGAATCTGCCACATATAAATATGATATACCTTTAGGATTTGCTCTGCCACCAGTTGTTAATTCTTTAGGGGGATTTCCCATTTTATCAGGTGGAAAACCATTTTTATCAGAAATACGACATCTATAAAATATTCTCCCTTTTTTAATTTCCTTATAGAAGCTTTCGTGCATAAAAAAGCTAGTAAGCTTATTTAAGTCAATTGTGTTTTGAATGTGATACCGGTTTGTATATTTTATTTCCTCTTTAAAGTCTTCCCAAATACCGTGAATTTGGTTTGTTTCGGTAAGTAAATCAATCTTAATTTCAGAAGACACATTATTATTAAACAAATCTTCAATATCTTCAATTTCATCTGCAAAAATTGCTTGGAAAAGCTCTCTAGAGTTTACAACCTTGTCTGTCGTAAGATTAAAGTCTTTTTTTAAGGATTGTGGCAGATCAAGTTCCGAAGCTTTGTCAACTGCATAAAGCGATATGATATTTCTAAAAAATGGCGAAAGCTCCCTAGCTGCATATATGGATACGTTAGTCGATCTACAGAAATTGCAATCACCTACTCTGTCATCTGCATTTATTATATTAATGAGATAGCCACTGGTAAAACAGTTAATGCAACAATTCATAACTATATATTAGTAATTACCAGTTCGATGTGGTTCATAATGGATAGTTTTTTAAGAGTTCCAAGACCAGGAAAATGACCTCTCTGTTTCAAGTCCCTAAAAATTTCTACCGCTCGGGTATGAATGTTTTGTTGATTACACCAAGCCACTAATTTATCTAAAGCTTCAGCGAACTTACCTCCGATATCTGAAGTGTCACCATTTGAATCTGAAACAAAATGTTTTACCTTAATTTTACCTGTGCCATCAATATAGGATAAATGAATTGCTACAGCTCTTGGTAAAAATCCAGAATCAGAATAATTGTCACCTATTGTGATAAAGTCACCAAATCCAACGAAACCGTCTTCTTGATAGTATCTGTATTCTTCAGAAAAACTACTTTCTTGGTCTAAATAATCAGCATTTTTAGATAACTCCTTAAAATAATCATCAAGAGACACCCTTGTATTTTGTTCAAATTCTCGGTAATATCTTCTACTTGTTTTAGAGAAGTAAATTAAATTATAAACAACATTTAGGCTTGAACTTAACAACTCAATGTTTTCTGTTGTTGTTTCAGCATTATGAATCAGAGTTACGCCATTATAATCTAGGTTTAAACCCTCAATAAATGGAATTAAAGTATCTAATTGTCTTGATGAAAAAGCATCGATAATTACAGCTAATTGATAATTTTTGTAATGATTTAGATTTTCAGTAAGAACATCAATTATTACTTGACGGTTGTTTTTTAAATCTCCAACTCTAGGGTTAATAACAACATTAAAGTTGACATTTTTAGAAGCCAGTTCCTTTAAAGAAGATTTTAATGTGGAAGAACTCTTCACAGGTTCTATTACTGGTGAAGTCTTTAAAATATCGTTTGGAAATAAGCCACATAAATCTCTTAATGCGATTAACTCAAATTGTTTACCTCTGACATATGGGAAATACATACTTTGCTTTTTTGTGATAAGAAATATTCTAATTGTTGGTATTCAATATCTGAAAAATCCAAAGAATAACAAATATGCTTAAGCGATTCTGGGATTTGTCTTTCTTTAAAAACTTCCGGATTAGAAATGTTCCTATATTTTAATTTTTGTACAACTAATTTTTGAAATTCTAAAATATCTATTTTTTTTGACATCTTAAGACATTCTCTAAAAATTTGAGTATTAGGAACATCAGGCACAAATTTAAAATAAGTTCTTATCAAGCTAATGTATTCATCTTTTCTCAATGTCTTGAAAAGAGTATCGTGCTTAAAAGTAAATGTATTTTTTTCAGCTTCTTTTACTGTTTTTAGTGCATTTCGTTGAGTTAACTCAATTATACCAATATTAGAATTATAATATTTCATTAATAGGTTTGGTATATGCTTTGAGCTTGTAACTATATAGATTTTATCTGCAAATTTTTCGTAATCAGATAACTGTTTATCTAACTTTTCCAGACCATCAAGTTCAGTTTTGATTTCATATATACGAGCTTCACCGTTTAAAAGAACAAAGTCAGCAATTGAATTACCTATTTTAAATTCATTTAATGCTATAGTGCTTTTCAAACTATATTTTCTCAATAAAAGCTTATTGATAAGAATGTTCTTATAAACATACTCATTTTTATAATTGCGAAGTAAGGATTTGTAAATTTGATTTAAAACCTGAAGATTAGTAGTACTCTCTTTGACTTTTGTATATCTATCGACACGATAAAATGTATCAAAATAATCTTCGTCTCTCACTATTTTTTTAAAATTAGCGGTAGAAAAAATTTGAGCTAAACTCCTAATTTGATTTAAATCTTTTGTTATCTCCATATATTTTACAAATCTACAAAATTCATATAGAAGTCGTAATTCTAACGACTTTTAGGTTTTTTTATTGGGTATGCGACTTTGTATCAGGTTCTTTTGTCTTTACTTTCCTTATCAAAAGCAATCAAATTGAATAGTTGTCGCATTCTGGAACGTACTCTATTGCCGTATCTTTCTTCTAATTCTTGGGCGTTTAAGTTTGTAGTTGCGTGGGTTTTGACCCCTCGACTGCGCTCGGGGTGACAGGTTCTTACAAACAAATCGTAACGAGATAAGAGGATTTCGCCCATAACATTGCAATCTTTACCAAAATGTCTTCCAGTTGTTTCTACTCCTAAATCATCAAAGCAATAGAAATTACTACTTCCATATTCTTGAATGGTTTTGTAGCCAATATTGTTGAAAGCAAACGTGATGTTTCTTGCTGGAATTAGTTCGTAGGATTTTTGGTGCGGTACAATGTGCCTCAAAAGTTTCATTAAACTGGTTTTACCACAACCAACAGGACCCGATAATAAAATCCCTTTGTTGGGGTCTATATTTAATTTTGCACAGGCTTCAAAATCACGAATGAAATAAATGCATAGTTTATAAAGCACAACTTCATCTTCTTCATAAATCTTGAAGTTTTTGCCAAATAACAACTTTCCTTTTGCATCGAGGTAAATGAGTATGCTTTTGAAATCATACTGAATACAATTGTCTTTTAACTCGCCAAGTTTGTATTGGACTCCTTTTTCGATGATTATGTGAGGTTGATTTGTGTTCATACTTGTATTTATGAGATTGCTTCACTTTGTTCGTAATGACGATGAGATCCTGAAACAAGTTCAGGATGACACAATGTGTCAAAGAGGTTCGTTGTAGTTTTTATTTTTAGTTGTCTTAAGGTTGTCCATATTTGGGACACTACTATTTTGTTTTAAATCATTTTCAGAATCGTTAAAATCTAATTTTTTTAAATTTTTCTGTTTATTACTGTTTATGTTTTCTATAGTTTGTATATGTTTATATATAGGTACCAGTGCTTGTCCAGTACTTGTCTCGATTTGAGTAGAGTTGTGTCCCACTACTTGTCCAGTACTTGTCCCAAATTTGAGCATCTTAATTTTGCTCCCTCTATACGGATTGTGAGATGGGAAATACACGATATATTTCCAATGGTTTAATTCCTTGATGCATCTGTGATAGGTAGATTTTGAACCTATTTTAGATAATTGCATAACCTCATCACGGTTTATAAAGAACTCTTCTAAAAATCGGTTTAAATTCCATAACTGGAATAAGGCTATATATAAGCTTATGTGGGTTGGATTTAAGCGACTGTCTTTAGAAAATTGACTGAAAACTGCGTTGAGATGTTTGATGTAATTTATTTCTTGCATAAGTTGACTTCTCGATACAATTTTGTGAAACAAAATCACTCGAAGTGACGTTACCTTTCATTTTTATGAGATACTGAAACAACCTTTCGACTGCGCTCAAGGTGACAGTTTAAGTTAGCATTAATGAGATTCCCGCCTTTGCGGGAATTAAAACTTATTATGAATGCGGTTTTCTTCCATTACTTTAAGGATTTCTTCGTAGTCGTAATAGATGACTCCACCGACTTTTGTGTATGGTAATGTACCATTTATGCGAAGATTTTGTAATGTTCCTGGTGAGATACTTAAAAGGTCTCTTACTTCTGGTGATTTGAGCCATTTTTTAGGTGCAAAACCTGATTGGTGGTTAATGATTGCTTTAATATCTTCCAGTAATTCTTCTTTAAACTCTCGAAGATCTTCGGTAGTGATAATTGTTGCTGCCATAGTAAAGTTTTTAGTTTAAAATAGCTACCGCTTTGAACATAACATTCGCAGCAGTAGCTATTAATGTGATTTGACTTTCGTTTGGCAAATATGAAGGGAATTGATTTTGTTTATTCACAACGGGGATTGTGTTGTGAACGATTTTACCTAAATCCCTTCATCGGTATCTTCCATTCGTTTTAGCAATCCTTTATTTAATGTGGTAAGAAATTTTGCTCTATCGGCTTTCCGAGTCCTAATTTCAAGGAATGTACGACGGTATTGCCCTAAATCTATTTCAAAAATATGTTCAAAATATTCTGCAATATCTTTTAAATCAGCAGCACCATTATTAAAGACACCTTCTGTGTGTAATGCATAAACCAGCTCAATTAAGGCTACTTTTGGGCTTGTCCAAATCATTTTCAAGTTCGGTTTGCGTTGTGATTTTTCGCCATTGTCTTTACTACCAATTAATACTAAATTATTTTCTAAATACAATTGAATTAAATCGTTGGCTAGTATCTTAGCTACTTTATAATCATGTGAGGTTGAAAAGTTTGTATCTGCTTCAAAGTAGTAGCTAGATAACGACATTTTAATGTCGAACTTACTACGTAAAAAGTATTTATGATCTAGGTATGTACTACCTGAACGGTAGTATTTATAAAACTCTAATTCATTGTCAAAAAATGCTTTCAGTTTAACCAATTCATTGTTATAATATTTTTTTACAATTCGGCTACCTCCGTTTGGTCTTTTCATTTCAATTTTAAAAATTGTATTGTAATAAATTAACTTGGATGTAAACTGGGGTTTAATTTCTTTAAAGAATTTTATCTCTTCTGCATCTGTTTTAAACTTTGTTTTTAACAAAACGCCTCTTAATGAGTCTATAGTTTTTAGAATGATTTCTATTGCTTTTTCACATCGAGTAGATTGATTATCGATTTCTAAATCTATGAAGTTTAATTGATCATTAAGATTAGTTAGTAGGTTATTTATTTTTGAACTCAAATAGTTTTATTTTTATTAAACTCATTTAACATTTCTAATCCTTTTACCGACACCAACCTATGTAAAAACAATGAGTTTAAAAACTTAAGCGTATTTTGGTTTGTTCCTGGATTGTAGAAAAAACCATCCAAAAAAATGATTTTAGAAATATCATTAAAAGATTCACAAATTTCTTCTGTGTTTATATCCATTTTATAATACCCTTCTTGTTTACCCTTAATGATATTTTCTCTAAGAAAAGGTATTACTATAATATTTTTGTGTTTAACAACTTCTAAGAAAATTGTTGGATAGTATTTTTTTAATTCTTTGCCAAATGAAGCAGATATGTTAAAAGAAAGCTCATTTATATAATCAAAAAAAAGTATTAATTCTTGTAATGCATTTTTGCTTATTTGTTTGTTTTCAAAAATTTCTTTTTTCAGCTCTTTTATTTGTAATTCTATAACTTGATGTAATAAATCGTCTTTATTTTCAAAATATTTATAAATTGTTTTTTTAGACACACCGCATTTTTTTGCAATATCATCCATTGTGATATGCTGGATCCCATAATTAAAAAACATATTGACTGCTTGTTCTAAAATCATTTTTTTTCTATTAAAAGCCATACTCTATTTTTTTGTTATGATAAATTTCCAATCCATCTCCTTTTATATTCATCTTTATATTTTCGTTTCCAACGTCTATGACTCCAGAGGTAGTTTTCAGGGTTTTTATATATTGACTCTTCTAATTTTTTGGCATAAAATTGTGTGATTAATCCAACTTGATATTGTTCTGAAAAATCAAAAAGAGGTGTTATAACAAATTTGTAATAACCTCTATCTAAACGAATAATGTTTGCAAAAAAGGAAGTGGTTTTATTTGATGCCGTATAAAGTTCGGCTCCACTTAAAAAGGCTGTTTTTTGGTTTAAAAAATTTGTCCAAAAACTTTTTATTGAAATTTTTGGGGTTTGGTCTGCAACTAAAACTAATACATGTGGATTGTCCTTGAATTTTTCAATCTCTCGTTTTAATTTTTTTGATGAAACCAATTTTGAACCAAATCGACTCCTCATTTGCTTCATTAAGCTATTAAACTTTTTATTTTTTATGGGTTTGTAAGCAACTATAACATTATCTTCTAATACACTTGAAATATGTAAATTCGCCCATTCCCAATTAAACTGATGCCCCAAATAAACATGACAATTTTTCTTTTGAGATATTATGTTTATTAATTCAGAATAATCTACAGAGATCCTGCTATGCAATTCTTCTTTTGATATCGACAAAAGTTTTAATGTCTCAATAAAATTATCGCAGAAATTTCTGTAAAATTTTTTCTCAATAATTAGCCTTTCTTTTTTGTTTAGACTGGTAAATGAATTCTTAATGTTTTCTGATACCGTTTTTCTACGATATTTTACAACATAATACAACAAATAATAACAGACATCTGATATCAGATACAATAGTCTTAACGGAAGAAGTGAAAACACATATGATATTTTGTAAAGCATAAGTCAGAGTTTAATATATTTGTAATGGCTTGTTCTATGTTTAACACCTAACTAGCCAGGTATAAATAATCTATATCAATATTCTCAATTTTATCCTCCTTAATTGTTGTATTGATATTTTTTCAATTCTATATATTCTACTAATTGTGGTGTACAAATTTTTGTTAGATTTTTTATCTATAATTTCAAAAGTATAATCCCTAATGTTATTTACTATTTTAGTTATTTTGGTATTATCTTTCATAAATTATATTCAGTATTATACTGATGATTTATCCTTTTTCAACATTGAAACAACTATATATATCCCTAGAAATAATGAAATTGTAAAACCTAAAAAACCAAGAACAGGTATGTTATAAATTTTAGGGGGCATGTCTGCTAATACTAGTATTGCAGAACCAATTGAAAGTGCTGCTAAAATTATTGCTATTACTAGACGATCTACTGTACTTGCAACTAACTCAATACCTTTTATCTTGTGCGATACTTCTATATCGTTCTCTTTAATTTTGTGAACTAGAGATTGTATTTCATTAGGTAAATCCCCTAGAAGTTCTGAAATATTTTGTAGTCTTTTTATACCTTTGACAAAGGTATATTTTGGGGAAAGTTTTTTTTGAATAATCTCAATAGCATAGGGTTCTATTATTTGATAAACATTAATATTTGGGTTTAATTTTCTACCTATACCTTCAATTAATGCAATCCCTTTCATTAAGAGATAAACGTAATCAGGAAATTCTACTTCATTTTGTTTAAATATTTCTTTTAATTTTTTTGTAATTAAGGTTAAGTCAATATTATTTAATGAAGACTCATCCACAATTTCAAAAATTTGATAAACATCTCGTTCTAATTGTTTTTGATTTTTTACAGAGTATGTTATTGCTATTTTTTTTAGTGTAGATATTAATTTTTTAGCATCCTTATTTATAAGATATTGTAAGAAATCTTCGATATGCTCGATATCTGAAGGCATTAACCTTCCCATAATACCAAAATCTATAAAAGAAATCTCTCCTTTGTATGTTACAAAAATGTTTCCTGGATGTGGGTCTGCATGAAAATAACCATTCTTTAATACTTGTTGCATATACATATCAAAGCCTACCATAGCTACTTGATTAGTATCAAACCCTTGATTTTCTAGTGAAGATATGTCCGTAATCTTAATGCCTTCTATAAATTCTAAACACAGAATATTATTATTAGACAAATGCTTAAATGTTTTATGCACATACAAGTTTTCATCTTCTTGAAAATCTTTTCTGAAGCGTTCAATATTATCGAATTCTTGCAAGAATGAAAGTTCTGTATGGATTGATTTTTCAAACGTATGAACAATTTTATATAAATTTATCTTCTTACTTTCTGCATTATAGTTTTCGAGTATTTTGGCAAGGTCTTTCATTATTAAAAGATCTGCTTCTATTGTTTCTTGAATTTTTTCTCTTTTTATTTTTAAGACTACTTTTTCTCCTGTTTTTAATTGCGCTTTAAAAACTTGGGATATTGAAGCTGTTGCAAAAGGTTTTTCATCTATAGATTCAAAAAAATCATCTGGGTTAATTTGTAATTCTTTACCTATTTTTTCTCTTACATTTATAAAATCTTCGCCAGCATTATTTTGAAGTTTTTTTAATTCTGCGGTAAGTTCAGAGGGTAATAAATCATCTCTATCACTAAATAATTGCCCTAATTTTATATAAGTTGGTCCCAAATCTGAAATAGCCATTCTAATACGTGCATAAACAGAAAGTGATTTTATTCTATCTATTTTTTCATTTGCATGAATAAATTTCTTAGGTATTATCTTGTCGATACTACTATGTGAAATAATATCTTCGAATCCATATTTTGAGAGTACCGAAGCTATTTTAATAGTTCTAGTTATTTTATTAGTATTATTTCCCATTATGATTTATATGTTTTGTTTTGCCTATTATAGATTTAACTTGAGCTTTGTGTTGTTTGTGAGACCTTATCTTTAAAAACCAAAGTGCGATGTGGAAACGGTATTTCTATACCTTCTTTATCAAAACGTTTTTTAACACTTTCGTAGAGATCACATTTCATTGCAAATGCTTCTTCAAAATTGTTTGCCCAAGCCCAAGCTCTTAAAGTAACCTCAGAATCATTTAAACCAATAACACGTACCTTTACTTTTTTTTCATTATTATATTTATCTAATTCACTTCTATTGTCTATCAAATATGGATGGCTTTCACATTCTTCTCTTATGATATGTTTTGCCAAATCGATGTCGCTGTCATAAGAAATACCTATTTCAATCCATTGACAACACTTGCGTTCCCCTAAATCATAATTGACTAATTTTTCTTTGTTTATAATGGCATTAGGAATTACTATCATCTTATTTTCATAATCTCTAATTACAGTATGGCGCAATGTAATGTCAGTAACGGTACCTATCATGGTTTGATCTACCTTAATAATATCTCCTATCTTAAAAGGCTTAAACGAAACAATAAAAAAACCGCCTATAAGGTTTGCTAGTGCTTCTTGAGAAGCAACTCCAGCTATAATAGCAATAATACCTGCTCCACTTAAAACGGTTTGAGCTATATCTCTTAATGATGGAAAAGCTAGTATTGCTAATAATGTTCCAAGAAAGTAAACACAAACAATTGCTACATACCTTAAAAACTTATAACTTGTAGCATCTTGTTGTTGTGCTGTCTTTTCTTTTATTTTTTTAGAAAACCATAATTGCACAAAAGAGGCTATTACTAGGGTTAGCACTGCAATAACACCCAAATACAAGACAAGGAAAAAATTGGTTGTGGCCGTCTTATAATGTTCTTCATCGATAAAAATAAAAGCAAGAGCCATAATCCCTAAGACGATCCAAAGTGCATTTAAAATACGTTTGGTTAAATGGATTGTTTTTGGGTCTTCATTAGGGTATTTTTTAAGCGCTAGCTTTTCAAGTTTATTGTGCAATAATTTTGTTAAAAAACGTAAAAACACCACCACAGCAATTACGATAAACATATAAAAAATGGACTGCTTATAGTTGTTGTAAAATTCTATCATATGGTTTTGTTATTATGTCTTAGATAACTTCATAGAATTTTGAAGTTATTTTACTATTAATTTTTCTACTACATTTTCGCCGGTAATAAAATCTTTTCCTGAGAACAAAACATATTTAGCTTTTGTTTTTAGGGAAGTTGAACCTTCTTTAAGTTGAACAAACATGCTATCTAAGTATAGTTTACACTTGTTTATAGTTACATAAACTCTAGGTTTTTCTTTATCACTAAAAGTGAGATAGAATTTTAACTTTGATGATGCTGCCAAATGCATTTCTATAAGATTTGGCGCAATTAATTTCGTAATCATTCCGTAAGCAAATTGCTTTTGAATTTTATTCAATGGTTTTTTAGCACCGTCTTCTGTATAGACTATTCTATACTCATTAATTGGATTCTCAGTGCTAATAAAATCTCCTTCCATATTTGCATCATATACATAAGTATTATAGTTATTACTATGTTGTATATAAAAAAGTCTTGATGCTGTTTTTTCAGGTACCGGGTAATTTTCCTGTGAAAAGAGGATGGAATTAATAAAAAAGCAAAAGAAAAAAGAAAAAAAAGTTTTCATACAAAATTCTATTTGTTTGTTTTCAATAGAAAATAAATTAATCAAGGAAACGTAACAATTCATTCTTTTTTTCTTTAGCATAAACATACCCAGTCTGGTATATTTCATCTGCTTTTTTGAAATCGAAAATTCCATAGTCTCTAATACTTGGTGGTTCTATATATACATCGCATTTATATTTTTGAGTTTCTACAGAGTTGCCAATTGCTATTTGAACTGTTCTTTCAATAATTTGTTTATAACCTATTTTACCTTCTATGGTGTTTATGCGATTTACATTGACGCCAATAATTTTATCGACTTTACCTTCTAAAATATTTACAGGAAAATTATTTAAAATACCACCATCACTAAGGTAGATTCCTTCAAATAAAACAGGTTGAAAAACCAATGGTACACAACAAGAAGCTTTTACAGCTGTGGCTAATGAACCTTCATTAAAAATTTTTAATTTTCCGTTATTCAAATCTGTTGCTGTGATAAATAATGGAATTTCTAATGACTCCAACGTTTCCTGAGCAATATGTTTTTTAATTATATTCTCGAATATATCTGTTGAAAATAATCCTACACCTTGTCGTTTAAATAGGCTTGAATAATTAAAGAATTTTTCAGATTTTCCTATTTTAAAAATTTGTTTAGGCTCAAAGCCTGCTGCATAAAATGCTCCAACTAAAGCACCTGCGCTTGTACCAGAAATAACAGAAGGTTTTATGCCTAACTCTGTTAAATACTGTAACACGCCAAGATGTGCCATACCACGAATACCGCCTCCAGAAAGTGCTAAACCTAGTTTACTCATTTTATTATTTTAAAACAACCCTTGACGTTTTAATGACAAGGATTGTTTTTTATTATAGAGACTTAAACGCTTTTTTTAAATGTTTGTAAGATTGTGATACTTCTTTTTTAAAGTTGTCCAACTTTTCTGTAGCCTGTTCTTTTTCCTCATCAAGTTTTGAAGCAAATTCTTTGAATTTTTCGGTAGCTGCTTCCATACTATTCTTATATTCTTGTGTTAGTTCAACTTTTTTTCCTGATATGTTTTTTTCCAAAAGTTCTAGTTGTAACTTGGATTTTTGAGAAATAGCATTAAATAATTGATTTGTTCTTTTAGTTTGAGGGCTATTTTTAATACTTTTCTTCGCATCATTAATAGCATTAACAATATTTTTCTTTTGCGTTTCAAAAGCTTCTTTTGAATAAGTAACATCTTCATCTAAGTGTTCTTCAATTTTTTCTAAATTGTTTTTTATAAACACCTCTGTTTCTTTAAGTTCGTGAGCTAGTTCAATTTTAACTTCATGAATATTTTTCTTTAAATCTGCTTTTGCCTTTTTAAATTCATCATTCATTTCTGCTTTACCAAGAGAAACTTGAACCGCTTAACGGTCTAATTCTTGTTGATCTTTTATTAGCTTTTCAGCTATTCTTACTCTAATTGGTTTTTGTGATTTTTTTTCCATTTTGTTTATTTTTTAAGGTTAATCTTTTTTTATTTAAAATCTCCAATTGCTTTTTTATAATTGGCTTCACTTATTCGATAATTTGCTTTAGCATCAATAACGTCTGAATATGCTTGCTGCCAAAGCACTTGCGCTTCCAAAACATCTTTTCCCGTTACGGTTCCAACATCAAAGCGATCTTGATTTAATCTTAAATTTTCATCAGCTTGTTGTAACGATTTTTCTGTAATTTCAACTTTTTGTATTGCCTGTTGAAGCTCTAAATAGGCATTTTGAATTTGAAGTGACAATAATTCTTCGGTTTCTTCCAATTCTAATTTTTGTGCTTCGACTTTGAATTCTTGTTCCTTCACTTTTTTCTTTCTGCTTCCCCAATCAAATATGGGTATATTGACATTTAACAAACCGTAGTAAGAGGTTAAATCATTACTTCCATCTGTGAAATTAATTTGTTTGCCATTAGCATAGATTCCGCTTACATTAAGTCCAATTGTTGGCTTTCTGTCAGCTTCTAAAATTTTAGATTGTAACTCTTCAATTTCAACAGCTTTTTTAAGCATTTTTATTTCTGGTCTATTATCAATTGCTGTTGATTGTGAAACTTCATCTAATAAAATAACATCATTACTAATTGTATCCTTTACTGAAAAATCTATGTTAGACATACCTGTTAATTGTGACATCTTCAGTTTTAGCAGTTTAAGCCCATCTTTTGCTTTTGTTAAATCTAGTTCTGCCTGGTTTAACTGTACTTGTACACGTAAAACATCGTTTTTATATATAATACCGGCATTGTATGAGTTAGTTAAATCCTTTAATAATTCTGTTAATAACGCTTTATATTTATTAGCTAACTCTACTTTGCTTTTTACATTTATTATTTGCCAATACGTTGTTTCAACATTTAAAAGCACTTCGCTATCTGTTAGTTCTTTTTGTGAAGTATACAAATCCACTGCTGTAGAACTCATTTGTTTAGCCGTGTTTATTTTACCACCCGCATAAATTACTTGAGTAACTCCTAAAGAGGCGTTTGCGAAAAACTCTGGCAGTAATGTATTTAATGGGTCTCCAACATGAACTCCCATACCACTTGCTTCTACGAAGGGTTTGTCTGATGCATAAACCGATGCCTTCGCAGCTTTGGCTGCTTCAATGGTCTTATCTGCTTTTTTAATTTTTTTATTATTAGATAAGGCCATTGATTTTGCTTCTTCTAAACTCAACAACCTATCTTGGGCTATAGCCTGGTGAAAAATGGTAAAAACCAGCAAAAAAACTATTGATAGCGTATATTTATATGTACTCATAATTTGTTTTAAGTTTTTCTAAAAGAACTATAGAAACTACTGCTTTATATAAAAAGAGGGATTATTGCTATTAATCTTTTAAAACAGTAGTCCTATAGTATTCTTATTTATTTCTTGATTCGTTTTTTTAATTTATGCTTCATCACTTCTAATTTGCGAAGTGTTCTACTCTTCTTTTTAGGTTTATACAAGATGGTTTCAAATACTTCTGCATTAGGATGAGGATGTACTTCATCTGGTTGAGGATTAACAAATTTGTAATAGAGTATAGGTACTATAAATAAGGTTAATACCATAGAAACTATTAAACCAACTGCTAATACACTTCCTAAAGGTGCCCATAGCGGTGATTTACCCACTATCATTGGAACCACACCAATAGCTGCTGCTGCAGATGTTAAAAAGATTGGACGCATTCGTCTTTTACCTGAAGCTTTAGCTGCTGCTTTTACGGTATAACCGTGTTCTAATACCAATTCATCTGCATAATCCACCAAAATAATTCCGTTTCTTACTACGATACCAATTAGACTAATAATTCCCATAAAGGCCGTAAAACCAATTGGATTCCCTGTAAGTAACAGCCCCAAGAATGCTCCTAATAAACTCAACGGAAATGTTGCTAAAACAATTAATACTTTTGTAAAATCCTTAAATTGAAATAAAAGCACTAAAAAGATGAGAATTAAACTTATACCTAAAGAAGCCATCATGTGTGGTGCAGTTTCATTAGTGCTTTCGTACTCACCTCCATAGTTGATTGATATACCTTCTGGTAATTGTAATGCATTAATTTTAGGCATAATGCCATTCTGTATTGTGGCTGCTTTTATGCCCAATTGCGCTTCAGCTCTAACCGTTAATGTTCTTAAACCATTTCTATGTGTAATAGCTCCTGTATGCCATTCAGGTGTAATGTCTGCCACTTCTCTTAAAGGCACTTTTGTACCAAATACTGTAGGTATGTTTAAAGCTCCTAAATCGTTAAAGTTTTCACGGTTTTCAGCATCAAAACGCAAAAGAATATCAATAGCTTTATCTCCTTCATATAGCGTAGAAACTGGATACCCTTTTAAGCCTGCTCCCAAAGTTTGCGAAACCATTGCATTTGTTACTCCTAAACGATTTGCCTTATCGTCATTTAAATTTACTTTTACTCCATAATAATCATCTTGATACGATGTTCTTACCCAGTTTGTACCTTTTGCTTCTTCTAAAATTGTTTTTACTTGCTCAGCTACTTGTTTTTGTTTAATTAAATCCTCACCTACAATTCTTACTTCAACAGGTGCCGGTGTTTCTTTCATTGAAAGTTGTCTTATACGTATATAACCATCTGGAACAAAACCTTCGAATTTTTTAATGTACTCATCTGCCAATTCTTGTGTGGCTTCTTTACCTGTTGTAGTTATAAATATTTGGGCAAAGTTTTTACGAGGAAATTCTGGTGCATACGTAGAATGAAATCTTGGGGAACTAGTACCAACAAAACTAGCTACACCCAAAACTCTTTCATCTTGTTTTATTTCATTCTCAACACGTGTTACTACATCTTCCGTTTGTTTTAAATTTCCTCCATTAGGTAACCAAACTTCTATGTTAAACTGATTTCTTTCTGCAGTTGGAAACAATTCCTGCTCTAATCCCATTGCTACTAAAACTGCTAATACAACAGATAAAAAACCAATAAATAATGTTGCTTTTGGCCATCTAAAGCTATAATCTAGTGCATTGTTAAATACATGCTGCAACCTATCTAACATACTTTTTTTATCTCCATCACTTACCTTGTGTTTTAATCCTTTTTTTATAAAGACATAGCACATATATGGTGTTAACAATAATGCTACTAACAACGAAGCAAATAGTGCAACAGCAACAGCAATAGGTAAAGCTTGTATAAATTCCTTAGCTAAGCCATTTAAGAAAAAAGCTAATGGTAAGAAAGCAAAAATAATTGCCATGGTTGCTGTAAAAATTGGCACCATTAATTGAGTAGCACTTTGCCAAGCAGCTGTCCATCTATCTTCTCCTTCATCTAATTTTTCAATGTAATTATCTACAACTACAATGGCATTATCCACTACCATACCCAATACTATAATTAAGGCTGCTAATGTTACCTGATGAATTTCTATACCAATAACATTTAAAACTCCAAATGTTATAACAATAGCTATAGGACATGCCACTGCCGAAACTATTGCCACCCTGAATGGTAATAACAGAATTACCACAATAATTACTGCTACAATTGCAATAACAAATTCTAGCATAAAGTGGCTAATACTTCCTTTTACAACTGAAGGCTGATCTACAATAGTAGTAACTTGAACATCTTGAGGTAATTGTTTTTTTACTTCATTGATTTTTTCTGTTATTTTCTCTCCAAATTGGACGATGTTATTACCTGGTTGCATCTCTACAGTTAACATCATTACTTTTTGATCATCAACTTTAATAAAGCTTGACACTTCTTCGTAACGACGTTCAATAGATGCCACATCTTTTAAGCGAACCACTTTACCATCTGGACTACTATACACAATTTGATTACCTAAATCAGCTTCATTTTTATATTGATTTTTGGCAAAAACAGAGACCTCAGAATCTTCTAAAGTAATACCACCAGAATATCCAGTATTATTTTGCATTTGAATAACTTGAGCAATAGTTGAAAAATCGAAACCATATTGTTTCATTTTTTCGTCTTGTACCGTTACGTAAATCTGCTGTTTTTGTCCTCCATAACGTTTTATTTTTGATGTTTCGTTAATGGTTTTTAAACCATCTTCTAACTCATCTAAATATGTTTCAATTTCCGCATAACTACGTCCTGGTGCGGAAACTGTTATCATTTGAGCTACAACATCTCCAAAGTCACTATTTACTATTGGGCCAATCATTCCTTGAGGAAGTGTGTAATTTTGCCTAAATGTGGTATTTAAACCATGTTGTAAAGTCGCCCAAAACCCATCAGTATCTATGACATTTTCATTCAATTCTACAGTGATAACAACTTGGCCTTCTTTGGTTTCTGATATTGTTTTTTCCTTTCTAACCTCCTCAAAACCAAATAAAAACTGTTCAATCTGATTGGTTAATTGTTGTTCTACCTGCAACTCGTCTGCGCCAGGAAAAGCTGCTATTACCAAACCTTTACGAACCGTAATTTGTGGATCTTCACTTCGAGCCATAGTCGCTAAAGCATATATTCCCAAAATCATTAACAATATCGTAAGTACAATGGTTACCTGACGGTATTTCATTGCAGCCTCTATAAAGTTTATTTTTACTTTTTTCATCATCTTATTCAGTTCTTTTATAGAGACACTGTTTGCCCGTCTTTTAAATTTTTGTTTCCTGCGATTACAACCGAATCACCTATTGACAAGCCCTTGGTAACTATTACTTCATTTCCTTTAAAACTACCAAGAGACACCCTTTTTTTAATGGCTTTATTTTCCTTTACGACAAATACATATAGTATATTGTTAGCATCTCTTATAATACTTTCTGAAGGAACTGTAATAACATCTACAGTATTACCTGTATTGATTTTTATATTACTAATCATTCCTGGTAATAGTTTATCTTCCTTATTGTCAAGGCGAACTTTTACATTAAAAGTTCTGGTTACAGCATCTGCACTTGGATTTACAATAGCTACTTTACCATTAAAAGTTTCATTTAATGAAGAGATTTCAACTTTAGCGTCTGTACCTATTTTGAGTTTAGATATTTCAGATTCAGTAATAGAAGCCTTAGCATATACTTTATCTGTTTTCATTACAGTAAAAGCAGGAACACCAGGTGCTGCTGTAGCACCTATTTCTGTCATTTTAGCTGTAATCATTCCAGAAAAAGGGGCATAAAGTTTAGTGTCTGCTAAATTTTTTGCTGCTAAATTTTTGTTTGCGTTTGCTTGGGCTACAGCCACTTTAACTGCAATAAAATCGCGTTCTGGCAAACTACCTTTTTGATATAAACTATTTAATCTTTTGAAGTTATCATTTGCTTGTTCTAAGCCTGCATTTGCTATATCAAATGCATTTTTATAGGTGGTTTGGTCTATTGTTGCTAGTAACTGCCCTTTGTTTACTTTTTGACCTTCTTGAACATAAACTTTTGAAATTCTACCGGGAACTGAGAAACCTAAAGATACTGTGTTATCTGCTTCAATGGTTCCACTATATGTTAGGGATTCCTTTTCTACTGTTGAATTAATTTTTTTAACAGTGACCTTGGGAATCACAACTTCTTTTACAGTTTCCTTTTTTTCTGAACAACCTACTAATAATAAAGCCAAAGTTGTAAAGGTGATAATTTGCTTCATATTTATTGCTATAATTTTATAATAATAGGTTACAAAAGTCCTATTATTGATATAATTACAACAGGTCTACAAAAAGGAAAAATTGGTCAAAATCAGTTATTTTTATTAAAAAAAATAAAAAAAATGCACTATTAAGGAAGTTTGTTGGTCAAAACTTAACTTTTAAACTTAATCTCTCTGAACTTAGAAGGTGAGTAACCCGTGTGTTTTTTGAAATATTTACCAAAGAAAGATTGGTCACTAAATTGAAGCTCGTTTGCAACTTCCGAGATTGATAAGGTTTGATTTTTTAACAGTAGTTTTGCCTCCATTATTACCGCTTCATCAATTAATTGACTTGCTGTTTTTTTTGAAATAATTTTTAAAACCTTAGACAAATAACCAGGTGTTAAACATAAAATATCTGCATAAAATTGAACTGTTCGTTCTTGCTTAAAATTTTCATTTAACAATTTCAAAAAACGAAGTGCTAATTTTTCCTGTCTTGTTAAATTTGCTTCTAGATTAGGAAACTGTATCTTTAATAATGAAGCGTAATGATACATTAATAAGTTAAAACTATGAGTTATTATCTCATTATTATATGGGTTATTTTTTCCAAGTCGATTATTTTTTTCTAAAATTTTTGAAACAGAAATAAACGTTTTTAAATCCTCCTTAGATAATTTTAACTTGGGGATACTATTTGCCGTAAAAAAGTCTAAAGTATCAATATCATTTTTGTTAATTGAGTTTCTCAATATAAAATCAACATTAAAGCTAATAGTTGCTATTTCAAGATTTTTGCTCATTTCTTGAATATGAGTAACCGTTTGTGGATTTATAACTATTATCTCTGAGTTTTTTATAGTATATCTCAGTAGATTTAATTGGATTTTTAAACTTCCCTTAACTACTAGTAAAAAAGCATAGGAATTACCTCTAAAAGGATAACCTATAGGAATTTCTTTAAACTTATTTTTTGATAAATGAACATGTAATCCATTTTCTTCTTGTGGTATATCTCCAATAATTTCCACCAAATCATCTATTGTAAGACTTTTTATTGAAGATTGTGGATACATTTTGAGTAGATTTTGTACTCAAATATACTGTATTATTTTATTTTGATTTAGAATGAATCTTTTGATTGTTTTTATTAATCATCTTAATCTTTAAAGTATTAATATCTTCACTTACTTTTCTTTCAATCACTCTGGCATAAATTTGAGTAGTAGCAATCTTGGTATGACCGAGTAGCTTAGAAACAGTTTCTATTGGTACACCATTACTTAAAGTTATAGTGGTAGCGAATGTATGTCTAGCCATGTGAAAGGTCAAGTTCTTTTTGATTTTGCATAAGTCTGCTATTTCTTTTAAATAAGCGTTTATCCTTTGATTAGATAATCTAGGAAGTATTCCATTATTCGCAACAACTCTTGGATGGTTTTCATATTTAAAAACTAGCTCTAATGCCTTATCTAGAAGTGGGATTTTTACATTAGTCTTTGTTTTCTGCCTTTTAGTAATTAACCAGTCGTTACCATCAATACCTTTAACAATATTATCTCTGGTAAGATTATTTAGATCTATATAAGAAATACCAGTATAGCAACTAAATACAAATAAATCTTTAACTATGTTTAGCCTATTAACAGGACTGTGAAAGTTTTCTAATTTCAATAATTCACTTTCAGAAAGGAACTCTCTTTCTCTCTTTTCAAAAGAACTCTTAAACCTTACAAAAGGATCTCTGTCTATCCATTCTAAATGGTATGCCATAGTAACCATTTTACGCAACCTCTGTAAATGTTTCATTGCAGTATTATTACTGATTTTTCGTTGGTGGTCTGTGGGTTCGTGTGCTTTTAAATAGTATTCAAAATCTACAATAAAAGAATAGTCTAAATTTGATAAGTAGATATTGTCTGTTTTGATTTTTTTAGACAAAAAGGATTTCAAGTAATTTTGAGTTGTCTTGTAGTGCCTCATTGTGTCTTTGTGAAGATTTTTGCTCATAGTGGTATTGTGGTATTCGAAAAGCTCTAGTAAACTTCTGTGTTGTTCGTCTTCCCCTAAATATCGAGCTTTAATAGCTTGAGCAGTTATAAGCTTGTTTTCGCTCAATAGTTGTTCGTAAGCCAAGTAAATTTGGCTACGAACTTGTTCTAAAAATCTATTAAATAATTTGGCTTCTTGGTTGCTGCCTTTTAGTTTGCTCTTTGCAGAATCCCATTCGGATAAAATGACTTTTCGCTTTAAACTGATGTTAACTCTTTTACCGTTTACAGTTACTCTAGCATAAACCGGTACCTGGTTGTTATTTAATCGTGAAGTGTTAACCCAAAATAGAAGGGAAAATGTTGACCGAGTTCTCATAATTGTCGTCTTTTAGTTAAACATTACTCAAAGACGAAAGTCAAATCAACTACTTGAATTACAGTTTTTTATATCTTATTCGGTCAACACTTTTTGAACATTTATTTGTTGACCGATTAGCGTCCATAAGATATTAAATTTTATCAAATTTTATGATGCCCTAAAAACTAGAAAACCTTGCAAATCATATAGTTTGCAAGGTTTTGACACACATTGAATGTGTTTCTAGTGATCGCGACAGGATTCGAACCTGTGACCGTCTGCTTAGAAGGCAGATGCTCTATCCAGCTGAGCTACGCGACCCTTCAAGAATTATAATTCTGAAGTCGGGGTGGCAGGATTCGAACCTGCGACCTCCTGCTCCCAAAGCAGGCGCGATGACCGGGCTACGCTACACCCCGAAAAGTGTAAAACTCGTAGTGTAGTTTATCTCGAGTAAAATCGAGAGGCTACACCCCGAAAAATGGCGGAGAGACGGGGATTCGAACCCCGGCAACACTTACGCGTTGACAGATTAGCAATCTGCTCCATTACCACTCTGGCACCTCTCCAATGCATTATATAAAAGAACATTTCTCAAATGCGGATGCAAATGTAACGTATCATCTTTAAGAACGCAACTATTTCAATCGTTTTTTTCCCTAATTTATTCGGGATATTCAATTCTTAAATGATAAATGTTTGCTAATTTGCGTTTTAAGACTTTTTTAATCGATTGTATTTCCTTAAATGTAATGTTAGCGTTTAAAAACTGCTCTTCAGCCAGTTGCTTGCTAATAATGTTTTCAACAAAACCATCAATCTTTGTCGATGTTGGCTCTTTCAAGCTTTTCGAGGCCGCCTCTACACTATCACACATCATTAAAATTGCGGTCTCCTTGCTAAAAGGCTTGGGGCCTGGATAAGAAAAATCGGCAGGATTTACTGCTTCGTTTAATTCCTTTTCTTTGGCATAAAAATAATACACCATGCTCGTACCGTGATGGGTTCTTATAAAATCGATTACCCGGTCTGGTAAATTGTACTTCTTGGCAATTTCAATCCCATTAATAACGTGGGCAATAATTATTTCGGCACTTTCTTTTGGCGATAGCTCGTCGTGCGGATTAAGGCCTGTCGCTTGGTTTTCGGTAAAATAGGTGGGGTTCTTCATTTTACCAATATCGTGATAAAGCGCGCCTACCCTTACCAACATGGCATTGGCACCAATCTCGTTAGCGGCAGCTTCGGCTAAATTAGCCACATTTAACGAATGGTGAAAGGTGCCAGGAGCTTTGTTTGAAAGCTCTTTTAAAAGCTTTGAATTGGTATCTGACAATTCCAACAAGGACACATCAGACACCAAACCAAATAATTTTTCGTAGGCATATATTAAAGGCTGAACAAATAACGTGGCCAAACCACAAAGCACAAACAGCCCAAAAGTTTCCCATTTTAAGTTTTCAATGCTCCCCTCATGAATAACAAAAAACGCAAAATACGCCACTATATAAATTAGGGTAATTTGTCCTACCGAAATAAAGAGGTTGGCCCTTTTATAAAGCTCAGACACCGTTAAAATGGTTACAATACCCGCAATAATCTGTAAAAACATATACTCGTAACTGTTTGAGACAATAGATCCCAACAGCAACACTGTAATAACATGGGTGAAAAGCCCCAGCCTAGCATCGAAAAAAGCCTTAAGCACCAAAGGCAAAATACAAATAGGTACCACATAAATGTACTTGGCGTTAAAATTAACAACCAAAGTGGTAACCAAAACCATTAATAAAATGTTGAAGAAAATAAAGGTTACCTTAGTGTTGTTATTAAAAACAGCTCTTCGGTACTTTTGTAAAAACAACAACAGCATTAATAACGCCAAAGCCACCAATAAGGTATAGGCAAACACAATCCAATTGTAGTTCGAGGCGCTCCAAACCTGCGATTCGTATTCTGCCTCGAGAGATTTTAGCTTTTGGTATTTATCCCCTTCAACAACTTCACCCTTAGAAATAATTAAGGTTTCTTTTTCTACACTGCCCCTAGTATACGACACTTTGCTCAACTCGTTTTCCAACACTTTTTCGGTAAACGATTTGTCATAGGTTATGTTGGGTTCTACAATGTCGAAAAACAGCGAGACAAACAAATTAAAATACCTGTCGTAGCCCTCGTTTTCCAACTTAGCTTGTATTATTGGGCGCAAATCGCTTTGCTTTGTTAATTCGCGGTAGGTTACAGCATGCTTTTCATTCCGATCCTCTAGTACTGCAACGTGCCTGTCTGGTAAAAAATCGTAATCCTGATCTAAAAGGCCATTTCGGTACAAACGTTCAATAAGCTCCTGCCCTATTTTAAACAGTTCGTTTCTTTCTGTTCTAGAAACCGAATCTGGAATAGTATTCGTAAACCCCTGACTGTAAGCCCTAACAACTTGCTGTTTAACTCCTGAACTTAAATTAAAGTACAACACCGATTGCTGGGTAATTTCGGTTTTTTCGGCATTAATTTCATCGGCCGATTTTTTTATGGCAAAACCAAAAGGTGCATAAAGGTTTTCGGACTGCCAGGGTTTGCCACGCTCGAAATTATATTTAAACTTGCCACTCTTAGGAAACAAATAAACAATTAAAAACGTTGTGCTTATAAAAAGTAATATCTTGTATATAAGCGAATGGTTCCTGTAAAGGGCGTTAATAAAATCTTTCATCTAAACGGTTCAATACTCCAAATGTAGTAAAAATATCAACGAAAATATAAACCGTTTAATACCGCATACATTATCAATTTTACTAAAAAATGATTAATTTTGGGCAACATTAAAAAAACCTTAGAATTTATGAATAAAGAAGTCGTTATAGTATCTGCTGCAAGAACTCCCATAGGAAGTTTTTTAGGGTCATTATCTACAATACCTGCGCCAAAATTAGGGGCCATAGCCATAAAAGGCGCTTTAAACAAAATTAACCTAGACCCCAAACACGTTCAAGAAGTCCTTATGGGCCAGGTGGTACAGGCAGGTGCTGGTCAAGCTCCGGCAAGACAAGCGGCTATTTATGCTGGAATTCCAGACACGGTACCTTGCACAACCATTAACAAAGTGTGCTCTTCTGGTATGAAAAGCGTGATGCAAGCGGCACAAACCATTGCTTTAGGCGATGCCGATATTGTTGTTGCTGGCGGTATGGAAAACATGAGTTTAATTCCACATTACTTCCACGCTAGAAATGGCAAGAAATTTGGCCCAGCGACTATGGAAGACGGCATGCAAAAAGATGGCCTTGTCGATGCCTACGATAACAATGCCATGGGCGTTTGCGCCGATGCCTGTGCCGTAGAATACAACTTTTCTAGAGAAGACCAAGATGCCTTTGCCATCCAATCGTACGAGCGTAGTGCCGCTGCTTGGGAAGCTGGAAAGTTTAACAACGAAGTAGTGCCTGTTGAAGTGCCTCAGCGTCGTGGCGAACCTATAGTTGTTTCAAAAGACGAAGAATTCACCAATGTAAAACTTGAAAAAATCCCTGCATTACGCCCTGCTTTCACAAAAGAAGGAACCGTTACTGCAGCCAACGCCTCAACCATAAACGACGGCGCTGGAGCCATGGTATTAATGAGCAAGGAAAAAGCCGATGAATTGGGCCTTAAACCTTTAGCTACAATTAAAAGCTATGCCGATGCTGCCCAAGATCCAAAATGGTTTACTACCGCTCCTGCCAAAGCCTTACCTAAAGCCTTAGACAAAGCTGGTATTGGCATTGACGCGGTTGATTATTTCGAGTTTAACGAAGCCTTCTCCGTGGTTGGCTTGGCTAACATGAAAATTTTGGGCTTAAGCGCTAATAACGTTAATGTAAATGGTGGCGCCGTATCTTTAGGCCATCCACTAGGGTGTTCTGGTGTTAGAATTCTTATTACACTACTAAATGTACTGGAGCAAAACAATGCAAAAATAGGAGCTGCAGCAATTTGCAACGGCGGCGGCGGTGCCTCTGCTATGGTTATTGAAAGAACATAACGCTTAATAACCTACTTGATCCCTTTTTAATGCTATACGGAATTTGCCATTTAAGTATTGTTCCCCTAAGGCTTGAACCATCAGATAAAAGCGAACTGGTTTCACAGGTCTTATATGGCGATTATTTTAAAATAATTGAAAAAAGAAAAGCCTGGAGCAAAATAAGGCTTGGTTTCGACAATTACGAAGGCTGGATAGACAACAAGCAACTTGTAGAAATATCTAAAGAACAATACGAAGCCCTACATAAAGAGCAACCCATTGTTGCTACCGATTTGGTCGAGTTTATTGAAGACGAGCACAAGCAGCTTTTCCCCATTCCAATAGGGGCTTGTGTTAACGGCTTACATTTACTTAACCATAAACATGATGGCAATACGCATAGCGAAACGTTTGTAAAAAGCAATTTAATTAAAACCGCTTTTCTTTACTTAAACGCCCCCTACCTTTGGGGTGGGAAAACCCCTTTTGGAATAGATTGTTCTGGCTTTACCCAAATGGTTTACAAACTTAATGGCCACAAGCTGTTAAGGGACGCCTCGCAACAAGCTACACAAGGAGAGTCTTTAAGTTTTATTGAGGAAAGTGAAGCCGGTGATTTGGCTTTTTTCGACAATAGTGAAGGCCATATTGTTCATGTAGGAATTATTATGGAAGACAACTACATTATTCATGCCCATGGCAAAGTAAGAATAGACCGCTTGGACCATTCTGGCATTTACAATCATGAGCAACGTAGGCACACCCATAAACTGCGTGTTATAAAAAAGATCGTATAAAAAAAGCCGCTTTTAAGCGGCTTTTTTATTTATTAGTTTAAGCTTTAAAGGCTTAGTTGCCCATAGCTTCTACTTTAGCTTTCATTTCTTTGTACTTAGCAGTTTCGCCAATAGCACTGTAAATGTTCATTAGTGTTTTAGCAGCATCAAAGTTATCTGGATCATTTTTTAACGCTCTTTCTAAGTAAGGTATGGCACTATTAAATAAAGCGGTACGCTCATCTTTTAATGCATCATAACGTCTGTTATCTGCAGCCGAGCTTCCTAGGCTATTCATTTCCTCAATAATGCTCTGTTCTCTTTCTAAAAGTAAAACAGCCATATTAATATACGCATTGTTAAAGTTTGGATCTAACTCTATGGCTTTGTTATAGTACTTTTTTGCAGACTCTACATCGCCAGACTCTTGCGAAATAACCCCTAAATTGAATTGTAACTCGGCATTTTTAGGATCTCTTTGTGTCGCTTCTTGCAGTAGCGTTTTAAATTCTTCCTTATTTCCTAACTGCAGGTGTAGGTTTGCTTCGGAAATTAATAAATTTAAATCGTCTGGATTAGAGGCTCTGGCTTCGGCCATTGATACTAAAGCTTGCTCTTTATCGCCTTTTTGAATGTAGATTAAAGCAATGTTCTTAACGATCTCGGCATAATTCGATTCTGATTTTTTGTCGATAGGCTTAATGTATTGCCCGCTCTTAACCGATACATCTCTCATGCTTTTGTCTCCAAAAGCCTCCTCTTCTCCGGTTTCTTTATTTGTGGCAAAATATTGCATTTGCTCTCCGGTATATCCTAAGTCCTTTAGCTCGTTGTAAATATCCAAAGCGCGATCGTACTCTTTTACCGAAACAGCCATAATTGCTGAGTTGTATAGGTAAAGGGTATCGCTGGGAGAAACACGGTAAGCATTTTCAAAAAGTTTAGACGCGGCAGAGAAATCCTTGCTCTCATAGGCATCGTTTCCTTTTGTTAAAAACGTTTGTAGCATGGTGTTCTTTAACTCGGCAGACTCCGATTGGTAATCGCCTTCTACTTTTGTTAAGCTTTCGAAAGCTGATTTAATATCGGCATCTTTTGCAGCGCCATTGGCATATAAAGCTGCGGCCATTAAGTAATGGTACTTTGCCTTAAGATCTTGGTCCATGCTAGGCAACATGCCGCTTACTTGACCTAATAATGCTTTTGCTTCTGCATAATTGTTATTCTTTATAGCCTTCTCAGCTGTTTTTAATTCTTTTTTCTGAGAAAAAGAAAAACTTGTTATTGCAAGTGCTAAAGCAACTACAACTTGTTTTTTCATTTTTTAAATTTTAGTTATCGTTATTGTTTTCTTCGTGGTTATTATCAATAGCTGTGCCATCTTCTAAATTCACGCCATTTTCGTTTAAATCGTCATGCTCTATAGAGTCTTCATCGTAAACTACTTTGGCCACCGCAGCAATAGAGTCGCTGTTCTTTAGGTTAATAAGTCTAACCCCTTGAGTGGCACGCCCCATAGTACGTAAATCTGCAACATCCATTCTTATAGCAATGCCCGATTTATTAATAATCATTAGACCGTCTTTATCAGACACACTCTTAATAGCTACCAAATTACCTGTTTTTTCTGTTACCGAAATGGTTTTTACACCTTTTCCGCCACGGTTGGTAATGCGGTAAATTTCTTCACCTGTTTCTGGATCGTCAATAAAGGTACGCTTCCCATAGCCATTTTCAGAAACCACTAAAACGGTCTCTTCTTGTGGGTCGTTAATGGTAATCATGCCTACAACTTCATCTTTATCGCTGGCCAAGGTAATACCGCGTACCCCAGAGGCACTCCTGCCCATAGGTCGTGTTTTACTTTCTTCAAAACGAATGGCTTTACCAGACTTAACCGCCAACATAACTTGGCTGTCGCCTGTTGTTAGTTTGGCTTCTAATAGCTCGTCGCCGTCTTTTATGGTAATGGCATTAATACCATTGGTTCTTGGGCGAGAATACTGCTCTAAAGATGTTTTTTTAACTTGCCCCTTTTTGGTGGCCATAATAACATAATGGCTATTAATGTAATCCTCGTCCTTAAGGTCTTGTGTACAAATAAAGGCTTTTACCTTATCGTCTTGTTCAATATTAATTAGGTTTTGAACCGCGCGACCTTTAGAAGTTTTTGTGCCTTCTGGAATTTCGTACACACGCATCCAGAAGCATTTTCCTTTTTGGGTAAAGAAAATCATGTATTGGTGGTTGGTTCCCACAAAAAGATCTTCAAGGAAATCCTCATTTCTGGTTGTAGAGGCTTTCTGGCCTACACCTCCTCTATTTTGGGTTTTGTATTCCGATAGCGGGGTTCTTTTAATATACCCGGCATGAGAAATGGTAATAACCACTTTCTCGTCTGGAATCATATCTTCTATACTTAAATCGCCACCGGCATATTCTATGGTCGAGCGACGCTCATCGCCATACTTTTCTTTTACTTCTAAAAGCTCATTTTTAATGATTTCCATTCGTCTATCCTTTTTATCAAGGATGTCTTTAAGGTCTTCAATGGTTTTTAAAAGCTCGTCGTATTCCGAACGCAACTTATCCTGCTCCAGTCCTGTTAACTGGCGTAAACGCATTTCTACAATGGCTCTGGCTTGGATTTCGGTTAGCTTAAAGCGTTCTATTAACTTCTCGCGGGCTTCCTCGGCGTTTGATGAGGCACGTATAAGTGCTATAACTTCATCTATATTATCCGAAGCAATAATTAATCCTTCTAAAATATGGGCGCGCTCTTCGGCTTTTCGCAATTCATATCGTGTACGGCGCACCACAACTTCGTGCCTGTGCTCTACAAAATAGTGTATTAAATCTTTAAGGTTAAGCAATTGTGGTCTTCCATTAACCAAGGCAATGTTGTTAACACTAAAAGAAGACTGCAAAGCAGTATACTTAAACAGTTTGTTTAGTACGATGTTTGGTATGGCATCGCGCTTTAATACGTAAACAATACGCATCCCGTTTCTGTCAGATTCGTCACGGATGGTAGAAATTCCTTCCAGCTTTTTATCGTTAACCAAATCGGCAGTTTTCTTAATCATGTCTGCCTTATTTACCTGATAAGGTATTTCGGTAACGATAATGCACTCTCTTCCGTTAACTTCTTCTATATTGGCGCGGCCTCGCATAACAATTCTACCACGACCAGTTTCAAAAGCTTCCTTTACGCCATCGTACCCGTAAATGGTACCACCTGTTGGAAAGTCTGGCGCTTTTACGTGGCTCATAAGGGCTTCTATCTCGATGTCTGGGTTTTCAATATACGCTACGGTACCGTCAACCACTTCGCTAATGTTGTGCGGTGGCATGTTGGTAGCCATACCTACGGCAATACCCGAAGCGCCGTTAACCAATAACCCAGGAATACGGGTCGGTAAAACAGTAGGCTCTTCTAGGGTGTCATCAAAATTTAACCTGTGGTCAACTGTTTCTTTATCGATATCGGCAAGCATGTCTTCCGATATTTTACGCATTCTAGCCTCGGTATAACGCATTGCTGCGGGGCTATCGCCATCAATCGAACCAAAGTTTCCCTGTCCGTCAACCAGCATGTACCTAAGGCTCCACTCTTGGGCCATACGCACCATGGTATCGTAAACAGAGGTGTCGCCATGAGGGTGATACTTACCCAGTACCTCACCCACTATTCTTGCCGACTTTTTATAAGAACTGTTAGACCTTACTCCTAATTCGTGCATTCCAAAAAGCACTCTCCTATGAACGGGTTTTAAACCATCACGCACATCGGGTAAGGCACGTGACACAATGACCGACATTGAATAATCAATGTAGGCTGACTTCATTTCATCTTCAATGTTAATAGGAATCAGTTTTTCTCCTTCTGCCATATATAAATTTCAATTAGTTTTTCAAATTTTCAAATCGTGCTAATATAACCATTTCAGTAGTAACAGCTAAGTTATCCCCTAGTAATTTTTAGGGTTTTTTATTAACAATATTCACCACTATTATTTAATAAGTATGATGTTAAAAATTTTGAAATCATAAGGTTTTTTTTGTCCTTTATCATATATTGATTTAAATTAAGGTACAATATTTGTTTATGCTACTTTAATTATATTACTTTTTAATGTTGAAAGGAGATTTTTATGGATGATAATTTTTCGCCAAGAGTTAAAGATGTTATTGCTTTTAGCAAAGAAGAAGCCCTAAGGTTAGGCCACGACTTTATTGGCACCGAACACCTTATGCTAGGCCTTTTACGCGACGGAAGCGGTAAGGCCATCAATATTTTAAACGCCCTAGAGGTCGATTTAAACCACCTGAGAAGAAAGGTCGAGATTTTAAGTCCGGCCAACCCCAACGTGTCGGTTGCAACAAACGAAAAGCGCAACCTACACCTTACAAGACAGGCCGAACGCGCCTTAAAAACCACGTTCCTAGAAGCCAAACTGTTTCAGAGTAACGCCATAAATACGGCGCATTTGCTGCTGTGTATTTTAAGAAACGAAAACGACCCGACTACCAAGTTGCTCAATAAATTAAAAGTAGATTACGACAACGTTAAAGAACAATTCAAGTTTATGATAACAAACGATGACGATTATATAGAACCAAGAGCTGAAGCTTTTGGGGATGACGATACCACTTCTGAGGACGACGCTAAAGACAACTTGTTCAACTCCCCGTCTTCGAAGTCCACCAAAAAATCCAAAACCCCTGTTTTAGATAATTTTGGAAGGGATTTAACGGCCTTAGCCGAAGAAGGCAAACTCGACCCTGTTGTGGGGCGCGAAAAGGAAATAGAACGGGTTTCACAGGTTTTAAGCAGACGTAAAAAGAACAACCCCCTATTAATTGGTGAGCCCGGGGTAGGTAAAAGTGCTATTGCCGAAGGGCTGGCCAACCGCATTGTTAAACGAAAAGTCTCTAGAATACTTTTTGGCAAACGCGTGGTAACCCTAGACCTAGCCAGTTTGGTGGCAGGCACAAAGTACAGAGGCCAGTTCGAGGAGCGCATGAAAGCCGTAATGAACGAACTGGAAAAAAATGACGACATCATTCTATTTATAGACGAAATCCATACCATTGTTGGTGCCGGTGGCGCTACAGGAAGTCTAGACGCCTCCAACATGTTTAAACCAGCATTGGCCAGAGGGGAAATACAATGTGTTGGTGCCACAACTTTAGACGAATACCGCCAGTATATCGAAAAAGATGGCGCCTTAGAACGCCGTTTTCAAAAAGTAATTGTCGAGCCCACCTCGGTAGAAGAAACCATAGAAATCCTAAACAACATTAAGGAAAAATATGAAGAACACCACAATGTAGACTACACTCCAGAGGCAATCGAAGCTTGCGTTAAGTTAACCAACCGGTACATGACAGACCGCTTTTTACCAGACAAGGCTATTGATGCTCTAGACGAAGCCGGTTCGCGGGTACACATAAAAAACATTGATGTCCCTAAGCAAATCCTCGATCTGGAAAAACAGCTTGAAGAGGTTAAGGAAACCAAAAGCTCTGTTGTTAAAAAGCAAAAATATGAAGAAGCCGCCAAGTTACGCGACGACGAAAAGCGTTTGGAAAAAGAATTGGCTGTAGCTCAAGAAAAATGGGAAGCAGAGACCAAATTGCACCGTGAGATTGTAAGTGAAGATAATGTTGCCGATGTGGTGTCGATGATGACAGGAATTCCAGTAAACAGAATTGCACAAACAGAAAGCAACAAACTAGCCAAACTACCCGAATTAATTAAAGGCAAGGTTATTGGGCAAGACGAGGCTGTCTCTAAAGTTGTTAAGGCCATTCAGCGTAACCGAGCCGGCCTTAAAGATCCCAACAAACCCATTGGATCGTTTATCTTTCTAGGCCAGACAGGTGTTGGTAAAACACAATTAGCTAAAGTGCTCTCTAAGCAACTGTTCGACAGCGAAGACTCGCTTATTAGAATAGACATGAGTGAGTATATGGAAAAATTCGCAATCTCTAGATTGGTTGGAGCACCTCCAGGCTATGTGGGCTATGAAGAAGGCGGACAACTTACCGAAAAAGTAAGACGCAAACCCTATGCTGTTGTTCTTTTAGATGAAATTGAAAAAGCCCACCCAGATGTTTTCAACATGCTATTGCAAGTTTTAGACGACGGGTATTTAACAGACAGCTTAGGAAGAAAAATAGATTTTAGAAACACCATTATTATTATGACCTCAAACATTGGGGCCAGAAAACTTAAGGATTTTGGAGCCGGCGTTGGCTTTGGAACATCAGCACAAAAAGCACAAGCCGATGCGAATGCTAGAAGCGTGATAGAAAACGCCCTTAAAAAGGCCTTTGCGCCCGAATTCTTAAATAGAATTGACGATGTTGTGGTGTTTAACGCCCTTGAAAAAGAAGACATCCACAAAATTATCGATATCGAGCTTGAAAAACTCTTTATCAGAATTAAAGCCCTAGGCTACCACCTAACCTTAACCAAAAAGGCTAAAGATTATATTGCCGACAAAGGTTTTGACAAGCAATATGGTGCTAGACCGCTTAAAAGAGCGATTCAGAAATACATTGAAGACCGCTTGGCCGAAGAAATTATAAACGCTAAAATTAAAGATGGCGATACGATTGTTATGGACTTAGATGAAGCCGCTTCAGAACTGGTTATAACCATTGAAAAACCCGAAGAAAAAGCAGAATCGTAATATAAGAAAACCCTGATAACAAAAAAGCCTGGAATAATCCAGGCTTTTTTTATGGCGTTTTACAACATAAAAAAGGGCGGTTAATACCGCCCTTTTACAATTAAACTATTTGCTGCTACCAACTAGCGTTGTTCTGAACTAGAAGAAACAATCTTCTTAGTTAAAACACCCTTATCGGTAGTTAATCTTACAAAATACATTTGATCATTTGCTCTGCTCAGATCAATTTTAGTAGTTCCTAAGCTGTTAGCCACATACTTGATGTTATCAAGACTTGTAACCAAAGTTCCTTTCACATCGTATACATCAATTCTAACATTGGTATCATAGTCAAATTGATAAGCGATGTTCACCTCATGCTCAAATGGCACAGGGTACGCTGTAAAGGTTGTATTGCGAACAGCAGGTAAATCGTCGCCTCCATCTGCTTCCGGTGCACAGTCAATGGCATCGTAGCTATTAGGATCAGGGATAAACTCACCTGTATTCCATGGCGAACAATGACACATTACTTCGCAGGTTACTGCATGCACAATAACGTTTATTGGACCAGAAGCTGCAATAGGACCAACCGTATACGTTGTAACATGGTCTAAATCATCAGCAACAACAGTATATTGTCCAGGTGCTACAGTTTCTGCACCATTACTCAATACCGGATACGGATCGCAGCCTACGTACACATGAGCTTCGTTCATAACATAATTGTACCAATTATCACCAGAGCTGTTCATCATGTAGGTTACGGTAACCTCTCCATTCAAATATGCGATCTCAGCAACACCTACATGTGTTCCCGTATCGGCATCGCAATGTGCCGCTCCAGCATATAAATCTATGGTATAAATGCCTTCCGTTTCAAAATGGTTGTACCATCCCCAACGAGAGAAACCATCTTCAATAAAGCAATTGCTGTTTCCATTAGGATCCATACCAAAGGCGGTTTCACAATTGTCATACTCATCGTAGTATCTTTCAATGGTTATGGTCTCTGTTACAGAGTTACCACAATCATCTGTTGCAGTAAACACATAGTCTTGGTATTGAACACAATCGCCTTGAATAAAGTTACTACCCGAAACAGTTAATGTTCCTCCACTAGCACAGTTATCTGTCCAGTTAGCTGTTAATGTAGCTGGGAATGCATCATTACACAATGTGGTTTCTACTTCTTGTGGAAGCGTGATGACAGGATCTGTTTGATCGCTTCCGTTGTGGATGATCTCCTCGCCTTCTAAAGCGTTACCGCAGTTATCTACTACTTCGTAAGTGTATGTTAGTGTCCAAGCACAGTCGGTGCCTGTTACTGCAGTACCCGTTAGGTTTACCGTAACATCGTTACAATCGTCTGTATAGTTTAAAGCTACAGCATCAGCATCGAATGGTAATTCAGATTCAGCATCGGCCATACAACCGTTGTGATTAGCCTCACCTTGTGGTGCTGTGCCTGTTGGCGCATCTTGGTCGCTTCCGTTATGGATAAGCTCCTCGCCTTCTAAAGCGTTACCGCAGTTGTCTACTACCTCGTAAGTGTACGTTAGTGTCCAAGCACAATCGGTGCCTGTTACTGCAGTACCCGTTAGGTTTACCGTAACATCGTTACAATCGTCTGTATAGTTTAAGGCTACAGCATCAGCATCGAATGGTAATTCAGATTCTGCATCGGCCATACAACCGTTGTGGTTGGCTTCACCTTGTGGTGCTGTTCCTGTTGGCGCATCTTGGTCGCTTCCGTTGTGGATAAGCTCCTCGCCTTCTAAAGCGTTACCGCAGTTGTCTACTACTTCGTAAGTGTACGTTAGTGTCCAAGCACAATCGGTGCCTGTTACTTCGGTGCCTGTTAGGTTTACCGCAACATCGTTACAATCGTCTGTATAGTTTAAGGCTACAGCATCAGCATCGAATGGTAATTCAGATTCTGCATCGGCCATACAACCGTTGTGATTAGCCTCACCTTGTGGTGCTGTGCCTGTTGGTGCGTCTTGGTCGCTTCCGTTGTGGATAAGCTCCTCGCCTTCTAAAGCGTTACCGCAGTTGTCCACTACTTCGTAAGTGTATGTTAGCGTCCAAGCACAATCGGTGCCTGTTACTGCAGTACCTGTTAGGTTTACCGTAACATCGTTACAGTCGTCTGTATAGTTTAAGGCTACAGCTTCAGCATCGAATGGCAATTCAGATTCTGCATCGGCCATACAACCGTTGTGGTTAGCTTCGCCTTGTGGTGCTGTGCCTGTTGGTGCGTCTTGATCGCTTCCGTTGTGGATTAACTCCTCGCCTTCTAAAGCGTTACCACAGTTGTCCACTACTTCGTAAGTGTATGTTAGCGTCCAAGCACAATCGGTGCCTGTTACTTCGGTTCCTGTTAGGTTTACCGTAACATCGTTACAATCGTCTGTATAGTTTAAGGCTACAGCATCAGCATCGAATGGTAATTCAGATTCTGCATCGGCCATACAACCGTTGTGGTTAGCTTCGCCTTGTGGTGCTGTGCCTGTTGGTGCGTTTTGATCGCTTCCGTTGTGGATTAACTCCTCGCCTTCTAAAGCGTTACCGCAGTTGTCCACTACTTCGTAAGTGTATGTTAGCGTCCAAGCACAATCGGTGCCTGTTACTTCGGTTCCTGTTAGGTTTACCGTAACATCGTTACAATCGTCTGTATAGTTTAAGGCTACAGCATCAGCATCGAATGGTAATTCAGATTCAGCATCGGCCATACAACCGTTGTGGTTAGCCTCACCTTGTGGTGCTGTTCCTGTTGGTGCGTCTTGATCGCTTCCGTTGTGGATAAGCTCCTCGCCTTCTAAAGCGTTACCGCAGTTGTCTACTACTTCGTAAGTGTACGTTAGTGTCCAAGCACAATCGGTGCCTGTTACTGCAGTACCCGTTAGGTTTACCGTAACATCGTTACAATCGTCTGTATAGTTTAAGGCTACAGCATCAGCATCGAACGGCAGTTCAGTTTCCGCATCGGCCATACAACCGTTGTGGTTGGCTTCGCCTTGTGGTGCTGTGCCTGTTGGCGCATCTTGGTCGCTTCCGTTGTGGATAAGCTCCTCGCCTTCTAAAGCGTTACCGCAGTTGTCTACTACTTCGTAAGTGTACGTTAGTGTCCAAGCACAATCGGTGCCTGTTACTGCAGTACCCGTTAGGTTTACCGTAACATCGTTACAATCGTCTGTATAGTTTAAGGCTACAGCATCAGCATCGAACGGCAGTTCAGTTTCCGCATCGGCCATACAACCGTTGTGGTTGGCTTCGCCTTGTGGTGCTGTGCCTGTTGGCGCATCTTGGTCGCTTCCGTTGTGGATAAGCTCCTCGCCTTCTAAAGCGTTACCGCAGTTGTCTACTACTTCGTAAGTGTGCGTTAGTGTCCAAGCACAATCGGTGCCTGTTCCTGCAGTACCCGTTAGGTTTACCGTATCATCGTTACAGTCGTCTGTATAGTTTAAGGCTACAGCATCAGCATCGAATGGCAATTCAGATTCTGCATCGGCCATACAACCGTTGTGGTTAGCTTCGCCTTGTGGTGCTGTGCCTGTTGGTGCGTCTTGATCGCTTCCGTTGTGGATTAACTCCTCGCCTTCTAAAGCATTACCACAGTTGTCCACTACTTCGTAAGTGTACGTTAGTGTCCAAGCACAGTCGGTGCCTGTTACTGCAGTACCCGTTAGGTTTACCGTAACATCGTTACAATCGTCTGTATAGTTTAAGGCTACAGCATCAGCATCGAATGGCAATTCAGATTCTGCATCGGCCATACAACCGTTGTGGTTGGCTTCGCCTTGTGGTGCTGTTCCCGTTGGTGCATCTTGGTCACTTCCGTTGTGGATCAGCTCCTCGCCTTCTAAAGCGTTACCACAGTTGTCCACTACCTCGTAAGTGTACGTTAGTGTCCAAGCACAGTCGGTGCCTGTTACTTCGGTGCCTGTTAGGTTTACCGTAACATCGTTACAGTCGTCTGTATAGTTTAAAGCTACAGCATCAGCATCGAACGGCAGTTCAGATTCTGCATCGGCCATACAACCGTTGTGGTTGGCTTCGCCTTGTGGTGCTGTGCCTGTTGGCGCATCTTGGTCGCTTCCGTTGTGGATAAGCTCCTCGCCTTCTAAAGCGTTACCGCAGTTGTCCACTACCTCGTAAGTGTACGTTAGTGTCCAAGCACAATCGGTGCCTGTTACTGCAGTACCCGTTAGATTTACCGTAACATCGTTACAGTCGTCTGTATAGTTTAAGGCTACAGCATCGGCATCGAATGGCAATTCAGATTCTGCATCGGCCATACAACCGTTGTGGTTGGCTTCGCCTTGTGGTGCTGTGCCTGTTGGTGCATCTTGGTCGCTTCCGTTGTGGATCAGCTCCTCGCCTTCTAAAGCGTTACCGCAGTTGTCCACTACTTCGTAAGTGTACGTTAATGTCCAAGCACAGTCGGTGCCTGTTACTTCGGTTCCTGTTAGGTTTACCGTAACGTCTTGTCCGCAATTATCGCTATAATTAGCGGCTATTGTATCAGCATCGAATGGTAATTCAGTTTCCGCATCGGCCACACAACCGTTATGGTTGGCTTCACCTTGTGGTGCTGTTCCTGTTGGTGCAGCATCATCTGGAAGTACGGTAAACGTCGCTTCGCACGATTCTACTTGCTCACACTCATCTGTTACTGTAACTCCAATGGTTACGATACCTCCAGTACATGAATCGAACGTTGGAAGCGTGTAAGTTTCTGGATCGATAACCTCGTCATCTGCTGTCCAAACCACATCTAATTCCCCTTGGCCACCGCCATAAGTAAACGCATCAAACCAATCGGCTAATTCTTGAGCAATAAATTCATTCGTAGCGCAAGCTTGAATTTCATTATTGCTAGGACAAGACACCTCTACTACAGGAGGAATAATTTCTATGACTTCTTTAGTATAGGAGCTTGAACATCCTGTTCCCGGACCATTAATACCTGGAGCAGTAACTACTACAGTATAAAATCCAGGTTCGTAAACCACCAGCTCGTTTGTAGTACCTAAAATGGTATTGGGGTCGTTTTCATTATACCACTCAAATTGTAAACCAAAAGGTACATTGGCAACCGCTGTTAAGGTTGTCGATTCGTCATTACATTCTAAATCGTCCCCTGTAATTTCAACTTCGGTTTCTTGAATGTTTCCAAAAGGAAATGGTCCTGCCAAATCTTTTAATTCGGAAGTAAAAGAAGCCGACGAGCGCGTTTTAATCATAACACCACCAAATAATGGTTGGCAATCGCCATTAACCAATGTTGTGGCATCTAGGCCAAACTGTGTTAGGTTTAAACCGAATTCAACAAAAGAATTTTCGGCATAAACATCATAATTATTGGCTTGGGGGCCAAACTTTGTACCAAACTCACTAGCATCAACATCGCCACCATTCATGGTAGCAAAAGCAACCGTGTTGTTTAAAGTACCATCATACAATTCGATTTCGGCATACCCGTAACCATTGGCAAGGTCGCCAGACTCGAAAATAGGTTGTCCGTTTCCGCCAATTACAAAACGGAAATTATAGCCACTTTGTCCTGTTCCAACCAAACTATTATACGCTTGAATGCTTCCTCCCGGAAGGTTGTTAGGGTTAATCCACACGTAAATATGGCCGATGATCTCTACTCCACCATTTTCAAAATCCAAAGCAATAATCATATCGCCCAAAGAAGACACATGACCGTTGGCATCAAATTCCCATGCTGTATGGTTTCCGGTAGCGGGATCGCCTGTTCCTGTTAACTGGTTTGTAGCGGTATCGTAACTTACTTCTGAACGGAATAATTCAAAATCTAAATAGGCCGAACCATCAGCAGAACGTGTTGAAGCGCCTATAAACGCCCAAAGATCGCCTCCAAACGGGTTGGTTTGGTCTACAACCTCACGGCGTAAATGCGCCATGGCATCTATAATATCGTTTTTCGCCGGGTTAGATCCAGTGATGATATTCCAAGAAGCCGGGTTATCGGCATTCTTGTTAGAGCCTCCCTTAAAAATTGAAAAATCATCTTGATTGCCCGCATAATGTGGGTCACGAATAAAAACGGCATCAAGCCACAGGGCGTTGTTAATAACCTCGAATTGGGTTCCTGGGGCCATCCCCAGTTCGAACGAGGTATTGCCATTTACATCTGGCAAAGTAGACACATCTATAACGCCTTGCCCAGAGCCAATAGCCATGGGTGTATCCTGAAACCAATCGTCAGTGTTATTAACACTGGGCTGCAGGATGCCGTTTTCATTATAAATGTAGGAAGTTCCATTTGTTTGCACATCAGCATCTACACCAAAGTTGGCAGATGTTGTTCCTGATTCAACAATAATTTGGGAATACGCTTGGTTTCCTATAAAAAGCATCCACATAAAAACCCCCAAGGGTATTAGGTGCATGCGCTTAATTGGCCTAAGCCAATGATTAAGCAGTGCTAAAAATGCATTGCTTTTCTTCGTTAGAAGAAAGGTAGAATTGTTCAATGACATAACATTAAAAAATTAATTAATAATCGCTTAACACACAACATAGGCGATTGCAAGAAAAGGTAAATTGGGGTGCTGCTATTAATTAATCGTTTGGGGTACCTTCCATAAAGGTTATGTCTATTTTAAGAAAAGGGGCGTTTTGCTATTAATTATGTTAGAAGTATAAATCAAGTATATTCCCACAAAAAATTAACAACGACAAAAATATATAACTATCTCGTTAAATCAAGATTAATCGTATTTATTGGCTAAACAGTTCATTAGAATCGACAAAACGGTAAGAATCTATTCACAAACAGGACATAAAACACCCTTATCCTCATAATTTTATGTGTTAGCCCAAAAAGGCCATATTAAATTCCCATTAAGTTTATACGAACACGCTTATTTTAAGACATCGATTTTTATTTTTGCAAAAAAATTAAGTATCTTTAGTTTTAATGGGACAGACGTTTACATTTGATTTTGGGGAAATTACCTTATACCCTAGCTGTATGCTAACCATTCTTAAGGAAGGGGTTGTGGTGGTTGATGAATTAACCGACGAACTAATAACCATTGCCCAAGGGTTTTATAAGCAGAAGCCATTTGTTTACATTTCGCAAAGAAACCATGCCTATACCATAGATCCTAAAGTATACCTTAAAGTATCTAAAATGGAAAACTTAATGGGGTTTGCTGCCGTGATGAGCAATCCTACCGTTATTGATAATACCGATGTTGAAAAGCTGTTTTTAAACAGTATTCCTTTTGAAATTTTTGACAAACTTGAAGATGCCATGCATTGGGCCGATCACGTTATAAAACACCAATCGAAACTTTAACGCCTAAGCAAAAAGTTCTTCTGGGTCTATTGCTAGCTCATTTAAAAATGAAACGCTAGAGGCGATATCCTTATACAATTCCCTATCATTATCAACAAAAGGCACCACTTCTCTAAATGCCGCCAAGAAAGATTCTATAAACGTTGATGATTGTAAAGGCGCTCTAAACTTAAGCGCTTGCGATGCGTTAAAAAGCTCTATGGCCAACACCCGTTCTACATTTTTAACAAGCCCCAAAGCTTGAACACCGGCATTGGCTCCCATACTTACATGGTCTTCCTGCCCATTGCTAGACACAATGCTATCTATCGCTGCAGGTGCAGCCAATTGCTTGTTGGCGCTTACAATGCTTGCCGCTGTATACTGAGGAATCATAAATCCTGAATTTAACCCTGGGTTTTCAACAAGAAAAACAGGAAGTTCGCGCAAACCAGAAACCAATTGAAATGTTCTTCGCTCTGAAATATTGCCCAATTCGGCCATGGCTATTTTTAAATAATCGAAAGCCAAAGCTAAGGGTTGTCCATGAAAATTACCGCCCGAAATAATTTCGTCTTCTGCAACAAAAATATTAGGATTGTCTGTTACTGCGTTAATTTCTGTGATGAACGTTTTTTCTACAAAAGCCAGAGTGTCTTTGGTGGCGCCATGAACTTGCGGCATACACCTAAACGAATACGGGTCTTGAACGTGTTTCTTTTCTTGTGTAATTAATGTACTGTCCTCTAAAAACTCACGCACCCTTTCGGCTGTTTTTAACTGGCCGTTATGTGGCCTTACCAAATGCACCAATTCATTAAATGGTTCTATACGGCCATCAAAAGCATCTAAGGAAACGCTTCCTATTAAATCGGCAAAATACGATAGCTTATACGACTCCAACAAGGCTTTAATCCCATAGGCTGCCATAAACTGCGTACCATTTAACAGGGCTAACCCCTCTTTTGATTGCAGTGTTATAGGTTCCCAACCAAATTTTTCTAGCATGGCTGCCGAGTCGTGTGTTTCTCCTTCATAAACAACCTCTCCTTTACCTATTAAGGGTAAGGTTAAATGGGCCAATGGCGCTAAATCTCCCGACGCCCCTAAAGACCCTTGAGTGTACACCACAGGCAAAATGTTGTTGTTATAAAAATCCATCAACCGTTTTACCGTTTCTAACTGCACCCCACTATGGCCATAGCTTAAAGACTGTATTTTTAGCAGCAGCATTAATTTCACCACATCTTGCGGCACTTTCTCTCCTGTTCCACAGGCGTGCGACATCATTAAGTTTTCCTGAAGTTTTGTTAGATTTTCTTCAGAAATCTTAACGTTGTAAAGCGAACCAAACCCTGTATTTATGCCATAAATAGGGGCTTTTTGCGCTTTAAGTTTTTCGTTTAAATACGCTCTACAGCTTTCTATTTTATTGGTAGCCTCATCAGAGAGTTCCAGCGTTACATCGTTACTAACAATGTAGTTAATGGTTTTTAAATCTATAGGTGCCGAAGATATATGGTGCGTTTGCGTCATGATTTTTTTAATTGGCTACAAAATTCAACAATAGCGACAAAAAAACCAAGTAAATCATAATTATTCCTTAAAAAATAGGTTTATTATATTTTCTGTATAAATTTGAAAAACAAAATTCATTTTTTCATGAAAAAAACATTATTCATTTTATCGGCAATAACTGTTTTTGCCTGCAACAAAGAAGAAGAAAAACCTAAAGACTTCGCTTCGCTTTCTGGAACTATAACCAATCAAAATTCCGACTCGATTTCTATAAGAAACAGAGACTTCTCTAAAACCATTAAAGTAAATGAAGATGGGACGTTTAGCGACACCCTAAAAGTTACTCCAGGGATTTACTCATTTTTTGATGGCGCCGAAAGCACTAATATTTACCTAAAAAACGGTTACGACATTAAGGTTACCCTAGACACCAAAATGTTTGATGAAACCGTAGCATATACCGGAGAAGGTGCCGAGCACAGCAACTTCTTAGCACAAAAAAACCTAAAAGAAGAAAAGTTACTAGATATAGATGCCTTAAGTAAAATTGACGACTCTACCGCACTGGCCAGTACCTTCAACAAGATTAAAGACGAACTGGTATCGTTTTACCAATCTAATACTAAAGTAGACACGACTTTAATTAATAATGCCTTAAAAAATGTAGACCCCATGCTAAGGTCGTACCAAGGCTACATACTTAGCAAGATTTCGTTACGCAAAGAACTTCCTAAAGGAAGCCCATCGCCTGTTTTCGAGAACTATGAAAACCATGCAGGCGGTACAACATCGCTTAGCGACCTAAAAGGAAAATATGTTTATGTTGATGTTTGGGCCACATGGTGCGGCCCTTGTAAGGCTGAAATTCCTTTTTTAAAGGACGTTGAGAAAAAATACCACGATAAAAATATTGAATTTGTAAGCATTTCTATTGATGACGCCAAGCGTTCTGGCGGTGGAAGCATGGAAAAAGCCAAAGAAAAATGGCAAAATATGGTTACCGAAAAGCAACTTGGCGGTATCCAGTTAATTTCCGATAAAAACTGGGCCTCCGATTTTGTACAGGCCTATAAAATTAACGGTATTCCTAGGTTTATTTTAATCGATCCTGATGGGAACATCGTGTCTCCAGACGCGCCTAGACCTTCTAGCGATGCCTTAATAGAATTGTTTAACGAATTGAATATCTAAACCGTTTTAGTGTTGCATAAAAAATTAAAAGCCACTTCTTTTTTTAGAAGTGGCTTTTTTTTTATTGCTGACCTTCGTTGGTTTCCTGCTCCGGTTGCTCTGGTTGTCTAAACAAATCTAAATAGGCTGCTCCCAAGCCTTCAATTATGTGGCTTGCAACCATACTTTGATACGCATAATCTTCAACCTGTAAATCGGCTGATTTCCCATGCAGATAAATCCCAAATATTGCCGAAATAAGAGGGTCGTACCCTTGAGCCATAATGCCCGTTATTACTCCTGTTAATACATCGCCCGTACCCGCCGTAGCCAAACCGGGATTTCCAGTAGAATTTACGTAGTAATTTTCGTGGTATACCGTTATGGTATTCGCGCCTTTTACCACTACAATTAGGTTGTACTTTTTAGAGAGCTCAGACACTTTTTTAAGCTTATCAAAATCGTCTTGCCAAGGCCCAACCAACCGCTCGAGCTCTTTGGGGTGAGGCGTTAAAATGGTTTGTTCGGGCAATAAGGCCAATAAATCCTGTTGGGCAGCGAGAATGTTAATGGCATCGGCATCTATAACAAGTGGAGTGTTGTTTTGCTGTAAAAATGCTTCGAGGGCTTTTGTTGAAGTTTCATGAACACCCATGCCCATGCCCAACCCAATAACTGTTGGGGTAATGTTAAATGTAATATTAGACAGGTATTCCTCCTTATCATCTGTTATTACCATAACTTCTGGCAAGGCGGTTTGTAGTGGTATATAGCCACATTTAGGCACATAAGCCGTAACCAATCCAGCTCCCGAGGCTAAAGCGGCATGACTGGCCAAACTAACGGCGCCTATTTTACCGTAACTACCACCAACAATTAAAGCATGGCCAAAACTGCCTTTATGCGAAAACTTCTCTCTAGGTTTATACCACGTTAAAACTTCGTGCTTGCCAATTAAATTGGCCTGGGTATTTAAATGGTACAGATATTCTAGGTCTATCCCTATATCTAAAACTTCCCATTGTGCTGTATATTTTGCCGTGTCTGGTAAAAAGAATATCAATTTTGGCGATTGAAAACTTAACGTATGTCCAGCCCAAACCACGCCTTGTTCGTCTTCTGGCACTTTATCGGTATACAATCCGGATGGGATATCGACAGCCAAGGTAAATGCTTTTGAAGCTCTAAAATGCTGAAAAAGGGTTTTTACCCAATTGGCAGCCGGCCGGTTTAAACCTATTCCAAAAACGGCATCTATAATAATATCTTCTTTGGCTATAGCGGGCAATTCGCTTTCGGCATCTAACAAAATAGGCCAGTCCTTAGTGGTCTGTTTTATTCTCTCGTAATTAATTAAAAAGTCTTTAGAACGTTTGTCGCTATAATTAACAACATACGTTTTAACATGATAGCCGTGGGTGGTTAAATGTCTTGCTATAACCAAACCGTCACCGCCATTGTTTCCAATGCCACAAAATACGTGTACGGGTACCTGAGCGCCTTGCATTCTAAGGTGAAGCCAATTAAAAATCTGCATACCGGCGCGCTCCATCAAATCGGTGGAAGAAATGTTTTGACGTTCGGCTGTTAATTTATCGCCTTTATAAATTTGTTCTCTAGATAATATTTTCATTTGTTATTTTATGCAATTTGGTGTTGCTTACGAAGGTAACAAATAACTGTGTAATCAAAATCCCGTTTGGTAGGATTTATCACATTTTTCATGCGCAAGCATCATGATGCTATAAGATGTATCTTTGTTATTAAAAAGCCAAAACATGTGCAACAACCAACAGCGTTATATTGGATTTTTAAACACCCCACACCTTTGGAAAAACGTTCCCATTAAAGGGCTGCAGCAATTTAGTATGGTGCCTACACAAATTCCTTTTCACACTGTAGTTGCTAAGAACATGAGGTTAGGCAAGTTGGTAGAACGCTTTGTATCGCAACAATTGCAGCATGACTCCAGACTTAAATTGCTTGCTGAAAACCTCATTATCTCGAAAAACAAACGCACCATAGGCGAATTGGACTGTTTGTTTACAAAGGATGGCCAGCCCTACCATTTGGAGGTTGTTTATAAATTTTATCTATACGATTCCAGTGTTGGCACTTCTGAAATTGACCATTGGATTGGTCCTAATAGAAAAGATAGCTTTACGGAAAAACTTGATAAGTTAAAAACCAAGCAACTTCCACTACTCTACAGAGATGAAACAAAACCAACGCTAAAGCAATTTAATTTAGAGGCCAATCACATTAAGCAATGTGTGTGTTTTAAAGCCCAGTTGTTTATACCTTACGGTTTAAAGAACCATACTTTTAAGCATATAAACCCCAACTGCATTGTAGGGTATTATTACAAGCTTAAAGAGGTAAGCCAGCTAACGCACTGTAAATTTTTTATTCCCAAAAAACTGGATTGGCTTTCAAAAATAGACATACAAATTAACTGGCTTACTTTTAAAGAATTCACCCCTTTACTACAGGTGTTATTAGAGCAAAAACGTGCGCCCATGGTTTGGATAAAAACGCCTAAAGGGCACACGAAAAAAGGCTTTGTTGTTTGGTGGTAAATTGCCCAAAACAGTTAGGGCACCATTACCTTGGCGGGAGGCGTGTCGGTTAACGCTTCCATAAACAAAATAAGGTCCTCCACTTCACTTTCGGTTAAATTTAAGTGGTCTTCCGGTAAGGTTTGGTATTCCAAATCCATTCCTAATCCTGCGCCGCCACCTTCATTGTAAAATGTCATAACCTGATTTAAGGTTGTATACACGCCATTGTGCATGTAAGGACCTGTTTTAGCAATATTACGCACGGTTGGTGTTTTAAAGAAAAACTTGCGCTCTTCGGTTTTAAACAAATCATATCGCCCTAAATCGGTATCTAAGGTATTGCTTATGGTGTCTTTTGGTACCCCAAGCAGTTCAAACTCACTTTCAGAAAAATTAGGAGGAACGGTGCCGTTAAATACAGGGGCAAAATGGCAGGTTGCACATTTGGCTTTTCCCATAAACAGGTTAAATCCATTTATTTCTCTTTCGGTTAAGGTGTTTTCCAGCCCGTTAATGTTCTTATCGAATTTTGAACTAAAGTCCCCTAGACTGCGTACATAAACCGCAATTGCATTACGCACATTATCTTGGGTAACCCCTTTTTTGTACAGCTTTTTAAACGTATTCACATAAAGGGAGTCCTTGGTAACAACTGTTTCGAAGTCCGACAAGTTGGTGTGGAATTCGTTATTGTTGTGGATAACATCTACAATTTGTCCTTCTAGATTACCTGTTCGCCCATCGTAAAAATAACTTTGCTGATAGGCCGCATAGGTTAAAGTGGGCGTATTTCTCATTTGCTTTGGAAATAACTTTAAACCATCTGTAAAAGCCTTATCGCTGTTGTGGCAGGTTGCACAGCTCATGTCGTTGTTGCTAGACAAACGTACGTCGTTAAACAACTGCTTGCCTAATGCTGCCTTGGGAGCAATTAAACTATCGGTTTCGATATAATCTGAAAAGAAATCCATATTAAAGGTGTCTACAGAAAATAAAGAGGTCATGTTGTTGTTAAAGGCCAATTCTAAAGGAAATTCTACTTGCCAATCGGCTTTCACTTTATTAAGCAACGCCAGTTGTTTGTGGGTTTGCTCTTTTATGAAATCATACCGGTTAAACGATTTAAAATCGCCGTTTCTTAACGTGTGCTTGGAAACCTCGATTTCTCCCAAAACTTCATTGTACAAAATGTTAGATTGAAATTGAGGCTGGTACATTTTAAAGATGTTCTCAATGGCTTGATAGGTTAAGGCAGCCTCCTCTAGCGATTGCTCCAAAACTGGCGAATCGAAACCTGTAATGCCCGTTAGTGCTATACGCGCAATTTGGTCTCTAATTAACCATAGCACATGGTATTCTTTTAACCGTAAGGCGGTATTTGCCTTAATTAGCTTTAGCCTGTTTTGCGTTTTTAATGCTACATGCTTTAGCGTTGTTACATCTAAAGAATCGTCAAAAATAAGCTCCTCGATGGCTTGAAACCCAAACGGTTTTTTTATTTTAATGTCGGTAGCGTCCTCTTCGTCTACCCTTAAAATATTCGGGCCATTTAAAGTTTTGTAGTTTTCCTTATCGGTAAAGGCCAATACGGGCTCTACAAACTTAAACTGCTTTCTTGCTTGCAGGTAGTTAGCAATATATTGCTCTTGGGTATTTAGTTGTTTTAAAACGTCTAGAAACACAATGCAGCTGTCCAAACGGGCCGTATAGCTTGCCTCTAACTGATCTAATGGTGCTTTGGCAACTGTAGTCTCTTGGTTTTTGCAACTTGATATAACGAGTAAAAGACACACTATAGCATAGTGTGCCTTTTTTATTTTCATCTGAAAAATATGCATTATCTGTCTAATCCTTCAATGATATATAACATGCTTCCTTCATTTGAATCTGAATTAGCATTGGCATTGGCATCTGTAAATGCTGCGTTTTCCCAACCGTGGTTTTGGGTGATTAGCAAAAACGTGTCTTCTTTTCCAATAACGTCAGACACATCGATCATTCCGGTAATTTCCCATGCCGAGGCTGCAGTACCGTAACCTTGGGCTTCTGCCGTAGTTTGGTCGCACTCTAATACGGTTTTCAACTCTCCGTTATTTAAGTTATACTGGTATAACCTAGCGAAGTGTGTCTTATCGGCTGTATCTGGATACCCGTTAGGATCTTCTTGAATGTAAGCATAATTTTCGGTTACAACAATGTTATCTGGGCTGTGGAAAGCTTTGGCCTTCCCGTCTAGCATATCGCCATCTAACACACAGGTAATTGTACCAGCTGCAGTAGGATCGTTAGGGTTTAGGGTAACTTTATAAACTCTTCCGTAAAGCGTTCCTTTGCCTTCTAAATCTGGTTTTTTACGTCCTGTAACACAAAAGTATATTTCTCTGTTGTTGGCAGCAGAACCTCTTCTCCAATCGATGTCCTCTAATCTCGAGAAGCCCATAATACCTTTTGTTTTTGCTTCGGTATCTAAAAGATCTATTTGTGTTTCGTTTAGAGCAACAAATTCCATTGGGTAAGATTGGCCTTCAACCATATCCATTTCAAAAGCAATGTTTGGGTCGGTTACTTTTAAACCGTATAATTGGCCGCCGTTAAGGTCACCTCTTTCACCAACATACATTCCTAACTGTCCAGATGGTACAGTATTATCAGAGTGATCATCACCAATAAATACAACGGTTTTATTAGGATAAGCATCTTTACCTATGGCTACGGCGTTTTCTGTAGACCATTGTCCTAATGCTGGTAACATGGTAGCTATAGAAGCAGATCCGGTACTCTTATAAGGATCTGTAGCAAACACCCCTTTAGAAGCACCACCCCATTCACCACCAGAAAGGTATATGGGACCAAAGCCATGCTCTTCGGGAGTAATTAAAGAGCCCGAACACTGTGCTGTAGCTGCAGAAGCATTGGCATTTAAGATGTATTCTCCGGCAACCGGCTTAAAGGTTTCGTCTAGAGTAATACGAGCAATGGCGTAATCGGCTTCAATGTTATTGATTAAAGTAAATGTATTGTCATCATTTCGTAACAACCCGGCGCCATCGGCCATTGAGCCATAAACAAAATCTGGTGTGTCTGCCAATTGATCTTCAGAAGACAATAAGGTATAGATATTAACTCCCGAGAATTCTGGTGTTAACTCTAATAATACTGGCGATTGAGAATGCGATTGCAATTGAACTCCTGTTGGTTGTGGTTGGTTTGAATTATTGGTGTTGTCATCATCACTCTTACATGATACAAATGCGGTTAAGCCTAATCCCAATAATGCGATTTTTTGATGTGTTTTCATTTAATTTTTAGTGGTTTTAAATTTTCGACTAAATAACAACTTCAACGTAAGCTTAACCTTAATGGCAGTTTACTATAAACTAAACTTTGTGTTAATTTTATTATCCTAATGTTACTATTTAAATTCATATTAAATAGCCCAGACGTTAATTCCCCCTTTTAGAGAAACCAATGCCAATATTTTTCTATATTTTTGTGCGAGAAACCAAGCATTTATCATGAAAAACACAGCTTTAACAGAAACACATATAGCATTAGGCGCCAAAATGGTTCCTTTTGCAGGTTATAACATGCCCGTACAATACGAAGGCGTAAACATAGAACACGACACCGTAAGAAAATCGGTTGGTGTTTTTGATGTATCGCATATGGGGGAGTTTTTAATTGAAGGGCCAAACGCATTAGCCCTAATACAAAAAACATGTAGCAACGATGCCGCTAAACTTACTATAGGAAAGGCCCAATACAGCTGCATGCCCAATAACGATGGTGGTATTGTAGACGATTTAATTATATACCGTATTAAAGAAGACACCTATTTATTGGTGGTAAACGCCAGCAACATTGAAAAAGACTGGAACTGGCTACAAGCAAATAACGATGTGGGTGCCGAGATGAAAAACCTTAGCGAAGATTATTCCCTATTAGCCATACAAGGCCCTAAGGCTATCGAGGCCATGCAGCCGCTTAGTTCGCACAACTTGGCAGACATTAAGTTTTACAACTTTGTTGTAGGCGACTTTGCCGGTATCGAGCACGTGATTATTTCTGCCACAGGCTATACTGGTAGCGGTGGGTTTGAAATTTACTGCAAGAACAGTGAAGTAAACCAAATTTGGGACAACGTTTTCGAAGCTGGTGCTGCTTTTGGCATTAAACCTATAGGATTGGCCGCTCGCGATACCCTACGCCTAGAAATGGGCTACTGTTTATATGGTAACGATATTACCGACACCACATCGCCTATAGAAGCTGGCTTGGGCTGGATTACAAAATTTAGCAAAACATTTACCAACTCCGAAGCCTTAGAAGACGAAAAACAACGTGGTCCAGAACGCAAGCTCATTGCTTTTGAACTTGATGAGCGTGGCATACCACGACAAGGATACGATATTGTTGATGCTGACGGAAATGTTATAGGCGAAGTTACCTCAGGGACCATGTCGCCCAGCTTAGGGAAAGGCATTGGCTTGGGTTATGTACCCACTGGTTTATCTAGTGTAGGATCAAAAATAAACATACAGGTTCGCAAAAAAGCCATTCCTGCAACTGTTGTAAAATTGCCATTTTATAAAGGATAGGCCTTATGGTAGGTTGATTAATGAAGGAGAGTAACAGCAAACATAACATATTAATATTAGGAGCTAGCGGTTTTTTGGGTCATGCCATATACAAAGAACTCTGCTCCTATTTTAATACCTTTGGCACGTACAGAATTCACAATAGAGCCTATGCTAAAAACCAACATTTTCTTCAGTATGATGTAGAAGAAGACGATGTTATTGAAATTATTCAGGCCACCCAACCCACTGTTATCATCTCGGCCCTACGAGGTGATTTTTCGGCGCAGGTAACAGCTCACAAGCATATTTTTGAGTACTTAACCACACACAAAACAACCAAAATAATATTTCTGTCCTCTGCCAATGTCTTCGATGCTTATAGCCAATTTCCCAGCTACGAATACGATAAAACCTTTAGTCAAAGTATTTTTGGGCATTTTAAAATAAAAATAGAAGACATGCTTATGCGGCTGCCTAAAAAGCAGTACACCATTGTTAGGTTACCCATGGTTTTTGGCACACATTCGCCTAGAATTTTAGAGCTAAAAACACTATTGCAAGCAAAAGAACCCATCGAGGTTTTTCCCAATCTAATCATGAACGCTACTACAGACAGCAAAGTTACCCAGCAAATTCATTACATTATTAATCGTAACAAATCTGGAGTATACCATTTAGGTAGCACCGACCTAGTGCATCATGACGATTTTATAAAGGACCTTGTTAACACATTAGGCAACTTTCATCCGGTTTACAAACAGGTTTATACCACCAACAACAATAGGTATTTGGCGGTTTTACCTAAGCACCAACGCCTGCCCAAACATTTGCAACTAGAAAGCAAGGATATTTTACAGGAACTTAGCCTTTAGTTGATTTGCATGATATAAATGGTTACCTTTATTTAAATAACAAAAACCCTTTTTTAATCATGCAAAAACTATCAGAACAAGATATAGAAAAGCTTTTATTGCGATTTCCAGATTGGGAATATTTTGACCACGCCCTGCATGTAGAATTTGAATTCGACAATTTTAAAGACTGCTTTAGCGCCATGAGCCGCATTGCTTTTGAGTGCGAAGCCTTAAACCATCACCCCAACTGGACCAATACGTATAATGTTTTAAGCATTTCGTTAACAACACACGAAGCAGGCGGCGTAACCAAGAAAGACTTCGACTTGGCCGAGGCTATAGAAATGATTGTAGAAGTACAGGAATAAGTGTTTTTTCTACCCGTCATTTTTATTACTTTTGACACAAATTATTAAAATACATACAATTTATGGGAAGAGCGTTTGAGTTTCGTAAAGCGAGAAAAATGAAACGTTGGGCCGCAATGAGTAAAGCCTTTACACGTATTGGGAAAGACATAGTTATGGCCGTTAAAGAAGGTGGTCCAGACCCCGATACCAACGCACGTTTAAGGGCTGTTATTCAAAATGCCAAAGCTGTTAACATGCCCAAAGACAACATTGAGCGTGCCATAAAACGCGCAAGCGATAAAAACCAAGGCGATTTTAAAGAGGTATTGTTCGAAGGCTATGCCCCACACGGCATTGCTATTTTAGTAGAAACAGCCACCGATAACAACACCAGAACCGTAGCCAACATTAGAAGCTATTTTAACAAATGCGATGGTAACTTGGGTACCTCTGGCTCGGTATCGTTTATGTTTGACCATACCTGCAATTTTAGAATTAACGGTGAAGGTCTCGACCCTGAAGAACTGGAACTGGAAATGATTGATTTTGGTGCTGAAGAAGTTTTTGCAGATGACGATGGCATTCTAATTTATGCCCCTTTTGAAAGCTTTGGCGCCATACAAGCCGAATTAGAATCGAAAAATATCGAAATATTATCATCTGGTTTTGAGCGTATTCCGCAGGTAACCAAAAAACTATCTCCAGAACAAGTTGAAGACGTAGAAAAACTACTGGAAAAAATAGAGGAAGACGACGATGTACAGAACGTTTACCACACTATGGAAGAAACAACCGACTAGCGTGTTGTTAAATCTGCTATAAAAAAACCAAGGGCTACATCAATTTGTAGCCTTTTTTATTTATTTTTAAAGGGTATGGAGCAAGAACTTAAAACATTTTACCAAGCCTTTAATGCCCTAGATGCCGAAACTATGGTAAACCTTTACCATGACGATGTTGTTTTTAAAGACCCCGCTTTTGGCACCCTAAAGGGCAACCGCGCCAAAAATATGTGGCGCATGTTGTGTGCGTCTCAAAAAGGACAGGATTTTAAGGTAAGCTGTTGCCATATAAATGCCAACCAACACCAGGGCCACTTAAAATGGGAAGCCTTTTATACCTTTAGCAAAACACAACGCCAAATACACAATACCATTAACGCCCAATTTACGTTTAAAGCGGGTAAAATTATCACGCACACAGACACTTTTAACCTTTACAATTGGGCTAGGCAAGCCTTAGGACTTAAAGGAGCTTTAATTGGGTGGACGCCTTTTTTCAAAAGAAAACTGCAACAGCAAACCAACCAACTATTAAACCGTTTTGAGCAAAACACCACGCTTTAGCCATGTGCAACGTAACAAATCCACGTATAAACCGTCTTACTAAAAAACCCCTTATAAATGACCACATTAAAGCCGTTTTACATTCTTGTTAGCCTACTTTTGTTCTCCCTAAATGCTTACGCCCAAGAGGTGTCTGGTAAGGTTTTAAGCAATACCAAACAACCCATTCCCTTTGCTACCGTGCAAATAGGCGATGGTTATGGGGTTATTACCAACGAAGAAGGGCGTTTTACCATTAACACATCGGCTTTTAAACGTACCGATTCGGTTAACATCTCATGCTTGGGGTATAAAAAACTGGGCATGTTGGTTAAAGATTTTTCAGCTTCAGAATACATCTTAAAAGAACAAGTAAACGAACTTAGCGAAGTGTATTTAACCAACAGAAACCTAAGCGTAGACTCTATTATGTACTATGTTGGGAAAAACATCGATAAAAACTACAACACCCAAAACATCGATTACAAAATTTTTAGCCGCCGCACCGAATACATTAGAGGGCATGACGTTGATCTGGAAATCGATAAATCTACAGGGGTTTCAAAAAAGCAACTTAAAGACATTAACAACGACATTAATCAGTTAGAAACATCGTTGCTTAACAACCGCTCTAAACAGTACACCGATTTGGTGGCCAACCTTAAAATTTTAAACGAAAGCAGCTCTAAACTTGAAGTAGAAAAAGCCGTTCGCTTTTTAGACGAAAAAAACGACCAGTCGTTAGAGAAACTGGCCGAAAAAGGTAAAAACCTTGTTTCTAACCATTTGGACAAATCTAAAATATATACCGTTAAATCCGGCTGGTTTAAACTGTCTGACTCGGTATCTTTAAATACTCCAGAGAACAACAAAATGGAAGATACCATTAACTCTGTAGGCTTGCTAAAAGAAGTAATGCTCGAGAAAATAACCGAGAACAGCATTTCGACCAATAGCCAATTGGACTTTGTTTACGAAACAAAAAAATACGATTACAGCCTAACCGATGTTACTTTTTTAAACTCAGAAATGGTTTATGTGGTTGCCTTTAAGCCCAAACGAGGCTCGGTAGATTACCAAGGCACCATGTACATCTCTAATGCTACTTTTGCTGTATTAAGAGCCGATTACCGCTTTTACGAAGGCAGGGTTGGCGAGAAGTTTAACCTTAGGCTGTTATTAGGGCTTAAATACGTAGAAAAAGGTAAAAAGGGCTCGGTAATCTATAAAAAATCGCCTGATGGTTTTTATTATCCACGTTATATTAGCGAGCAGGCAGACCGCTATTTTTATGTTAACAGGCCGTTTAAGTTTACAGAAAACGGCAATAGAAGCCAAAAGTTTGCTTTCGATTTTAAAGTTGAAGGCACTTTTAAGGAAAAAACCGAACTGCTTTTTATTTCCCAAAGTCCGCTACTCACATCGGCGTACAACACCTTAAAGGAGAAGAAAAAAGTACCGTATAAAACCGCCAAGAGTTACAGCGCAGAAATCTGGAAAGATTATGAGGTACTCGAACCGTTGCAGGAACTAAAGGATTTTAACGTAGAAGAGTAAAAGAAACCACTAAACTAGCGGTTTCTTTTACCATTTGTTCTTGATGAATGTTTCTTTTTAGGGACAAGGCTGTTTACTTTATGTTTCATTCATCTGATAATTAGTATTTTACAAAATTCATGCCAAACCTAAGATAGTTTGGAGTGTCTTCCTTCTACACCTTCAAAAAAACGTTTCATAAATGCCATATCGGCTTCTATATTATCGGTTGGATAAAATGGCTCTGATATGTGGTTTTGCTTATTTTTAAAATCTAGGGTAAACATTATAATAGGAACTTTGGCTGCTTTAGCAATGTAGTAAAATCCTGTTTTCCATTCGGTTACTTTTTCCCTGGTCCCTTCGGGAGCCAAGGCTATTCTAAACTCATCCTGCTCTTCGAACAAACGCGCTATGGCTTCAACCTTATGCTGCCCTGGGGTTCTGTCTAATGCCCTACCACCTACGTGTTTTAGGTACCATCCCAAAGGCCCTATAAAAAGTTCTTTTTTTGCAATAAAACCTACCTTTAATCCGGTAATTTTCCTAAGCAAGATGCCTATATAAAAGTCGTGCCAGCTGGTATGGGGCACAGCAATTAAAACCGCTTTCTTTACGGTATTTTTAGAAAAATTAGTATTTCCGGTAATTTTCCAACCCAGTAGTTTAAAGTAAATAAGCTTTGCCAACCAACGCATAGCTACATTTTTTTGTAAAGGTTGTACAGTTTTTGTCGGGTAATGGTTTTCTTCCAATTTTTACCCAAAGCGTTTTCCCATAGTGGCTCCAACCCTATTGACACATCGATCATGATGTTAAGTTCTGTATCGGTAAGATCTTTACAAATGCCCTGGGGCAGCTGGATGTCGTGTTTTTTCATCATTGTTTTAAACAGGGCTACGCCATCAGGATAAAACTCCTCTAACTGATTAAAAACAATGCAGTTGCCTATACCGTGTTTTGTTCCTAGCAAATAACTTAGGCCGTAGCTCATAGCATGTGCTACGCCCACTTGCGAGTAAGCAATGCTCATACCGCCGTGCCAAGAGGCCATCATTAGTTTATCTTGTGAGTCGTTTTCAGACAGACCATCTTCTAGAAAGATTTCCTTACAAAGCTCGAAAGCCTTTTCGCCATAGCTTTGGCTAAAGGCATTAAGGTAGGTTCCTGTAAGCGACTCTACACAGTGAATGTAGCAGTCCATTCCCGTAAAAAACCATTGGGCTTTTGGGACATCTTTTGTTAATTCAGGATCTAAAATAACTTGGTCGAAAGGCGTGTGATCTGAATTGATGCCCAATTTTTTATCTGGACCCGTAAGCACTGTTGTTCTGGAAACCTCTGCTCCTGTGCCGGAAATGGTAGGAATTCCTACATGGTATATTGCAGGGTTAACAACCAGGTCCCAACCTTGGTAATCTTTGGCTTCGCCGGGGTTAGTTAACATAATGGAAACCGCCTTAGCGAGATCTAAAATGGTGCCACCACCAATGCCTATTATGCCCGAAGGCTTTTCTTTGTATTTTAATATAATTTGCTCTACAAGCTCATCGACTTGAGAGGTTTTTGGTTCTTCATCGGCAGAAATATAGCATATTTCATCGTCATAAGATAACGGTATTCTTGAGGTTAACCAAGCATTACCCTTAAAGACATCATCTACAAAATATACAAATGGAGCTTTGGTATTTAACCGTTTTGGCTGAAGAACATCGCTTAGTTGATTAAAGCTTCCGCGGCCAAAAATGACTCTAGATACCATGGGATAATTTTTAAAACTCATGTAATTTATAGTTAGTTTAGTAACGATAATAAATCGGTTAATTTATGAATCGTTTGATAATGTTTTCCATTTTTATCAGCATCTGATACTTGTTCGTGTGCCCAAGTTGTATGAAAAGGCACATGTATGGCCTTGGCTTTTATGTTTATTAAAGGTAAGACATCAGACTTTAAAGAGTTGCCTACCATTAAAAACTCTGTTGGGGCAATGTCCAAATGCTTTAATAAGCGTTGGTAATTATTTTCATGCTTGTCGCTTAATACTTCAATATGGTGAAAATAATCCAGTAAACCCGATTTTTCTAGCTTTCGTTCTTGATCCAACAAATCGCCTTTTGTAACAACAATAAGCCGGTATTGTTTAGATAATGCTTCAAGAACCTCTTCGACCCCTTCTAACAGTTCTACTGGTTTATTTATCATGTTTTTACCAATGTTTAAAATCTTGGAAATAACCTGATTAGATACTGCACCGTTGGAGAGCTCGATAGCCATTTCGACCATAGAAAGCACAAAACCCTTTACGCCATACCCGTAAACGGAAAGGTTTTTCATTTCCATTTTAAAGAGCTCTTGATCGATTTTGTTTATTGTCTCGAAAGACGACAACATTTTGGCAAACTCCAATTCGGCATCCCTAAAATAGGTTTCGTTTACCCAAAGTGTGTCATCGGCATCAAAGCCCACTACTTTTATGTTGCTATAATCTATTTCCATAGCTTTCTTGCACGTTCTAAATCTTCTGGTGTATCAACCTCTACTCCTTGCACATCGGTTTCTACCATTTTAATACGTTTGCCATATTCTAAATAACGAATGCACTCAATTTTTTCGGTCGCTTCTAAAAACTGCATGGGCAAATGGTAAAAATCTAAAAGGGCCTGTTTTCTAAAAGCATAAATGCCCTTGTGCTTAAAATACCTTGTTTTTACTTCTTTATCTCGTGGATATGGTATGGGACTTCTGGAAAAATACAAGGCAAAATTTTCTTGGTCTACAATAACCTTTACCGTATTGGGGTTGTTAATTTCATCCCAATCGGTGATTTGAACCATTAACGACGCCAAATCGATTGCCTTATTGTGATCGTCCTTAAAAACCTCTATTACTTTTTTTAGGCTCTCACGCTCTGTAAAGGGTTCGTCTCCTTGTACATTTACCACAATATCGACATCTAAATCCTCTACGGCTTCGGCAATTCTATCGCTCCCAGATTGGTGCTCTTTTTTGCTCATTATGGCTTTTCCACCGTTATTTACTATCTCGTCGTAAATAATCGCGCTATCGGTCACCACATATACATCGTCAAACAACTTTGTTGCTACCGTAGCTTGGTATGTACGTAAAATAACCGATTTTCCTGCCAGGTCCTGCATAAGCTTCGCCGGAAAACGAGAGGCGCCATACCTAGCCGGAATCATGGAAATTATCTTCATATACAAAGGTTCTGTTACTTTTTCAAAAGTATGGTTTTTAAAAGGATTTTATGGTTTTGAACGTCTAATCTTTTTATAAAATTTAAACATTAAATAAAGTATAAATAGTGTAAAAACAAAGGCCAAAACGGGCAAAAACACCGCTAGTGCCGATAGCACAAACGAGGTTCCTGTTTCTACTGTTGAGACCATGGGGTTACCAAAACCAGCAGTCGATACTGTTGATGTTACCCGAGTTGCTCCAGCAGCACTTTTTATGGCTGTGGCTGTCCCCCCGCCCGCAATAATGGCTAAGGCCCAAGTAATTATAGGATCTAACTGGGTTACCGAAGCAACCATAACGGCCGTTCCTGCAACTGTGGCCAAGGGAATGGCAATGGCATCTAGAACATTATCGACATAGGGAATGTAGTAAGCAAAAATTTCGACTAAGGTTGCTACGCCCAGGGTAATAACCGCAGCCAAACTTCCTACCCATTGCCAGGATTCGTTTAGCTCCCATACGTTAAAATAGGCTGCCAAACTTAATATGAAAAGCGGTACAAATACGCGAAATCCTACCGAGGCTGCCAGCCCAATACCTAAAAAAATACTTGTGAGTGTTTCTACAGCCATTGTGGTTTTTTAGTTTTCGAAAAATTCATTTTTAAACCCGATAAGATACAATTTTTCCTTGGCTCTTGTAACTGCTGTGTAAAGCCATCTTAGGTAATCTTTTGTAATCCCGTCTGGCAAATAAGGTTGCTCTACAAAAATAGTGTGCCATTGCCCACCTTGCGATTTATGGCATGTCATGGCATAAGAGAACTTAACTTGCAAGGCATTAAAGTACTTATTATTTTTTACTTTTAGGAACTTACGGTAATTACTGCTTTCATTTTCGTAATCTTTCATAACCTCTTGGTAGAGCCTGTTAGAATCTTCGTAAGACAACGATGGGGTTTCGGCTTCAATGGTATCTAACAACAGTACGGTTTCAAACGGGCGCATTTTTGGGTAATCGACCATTTTTACCTTTACCTCGGCAAATCTAAACCCGTAAAGTTCTTTTATATTAAAAATTTCTAATACTTCTATAATATCGCCATTGGCTATAAACCCTGCTTCGGTGGTTGGTTTAATCCAAAAGTAATTGTTTTTAACCACCATTAAAAAATCGCCCGCATTCAGCTCATTCTCACGAAATAATATTCGGCTTCTTATTTGTTGGTTGTAAAGGTTTGCACGTTTGTTACTGCGTACAATTATAGCGGTTTCCTCATGGCCGTTTTCACTGTAAGACTCATCAATAGCGCCCATAATTTCATGGCCATCAACCAGCCTAACAATATCTTTAAAGCCGTTAAGATGAAATTTAAAGTCATCGAAAAAATCGTCTTGTAAGGTTTCCCTTAAATGTGTGGCGTTGTTAAGTATGCCCGAATCCTGCTCCTGGCGCACCACCTCGTCCAGTTCTATATTTTTAACGTCTTTGTTGTAGTTTAATCCCAAGGCATGTTCGTTTAGTGCTGGGCTAAGGTCTAATTTTACGGGAGGTAACTGCGCCACATCGCCTATAAGCAATAGCTTACACCTATGGCCAGAATACACATATTGCATGAGGTCGTCTAAAAGCGAGCCGTTTTCAAACAGTTTAGATTCGCCTGGGGTATCTGGAATCATCGAGGCTTCATCTACAATAAAAATGGTGTCCTTATGTTTATTGGGCTGCAAGACAAACTTTACGCCTCCACCTTTATCTTTTCTGGGGAAATATATTTTTTTATGGATGGTAAAGGCTTCTTTTTTAGAATAATTAGAGATGACCTTGGCAGCCCTACCCGTTGGAGCCATTAAAACAGCACTTTTTTTGGCTTTCCATAAATTGGTTACAATTGTACCAATAATCGTGGTTTTACCAGTTCCTGCATACCCCTTTAATAAATACAGTGCCTTAGGGTTATTCCCAAAAATAAACTCTGCCAATTGTATTAATGCCACGTCTTGCGTAGCTGTTGGCTTAAACGGAAATTGCTGTTTTATAAGGGTGTAGAATTCTGAAGCATCCATACGAATCATCTTGAGGCATTAATTTTCTCAAAGATAGCAATGATTTTTAGGCCTATTGGTTTTTACGATTAAAAAAAAATTGTAGATTTGCCTAATACCTATTATAATATTAATAACACAAATCATGTTAACATTTATCTTAATTGCTGTTGCTGTAATTTTACTTACTATTGGTTTAGTATGGGTCATCGATAAGTTTGTGCCTTCTAAAGCAAAGCCAATTGTACAAATTTTGCTTTGGGCTTTAATTGTATTTTTAGGGTACCAAACCTACATGTCTATTTACGAGCCAATTCAATTTAACAAAGTAAAAAATAAGCGTTACGCACAAGTAATTGAAAAATTAATTGACATTAGAGACTCGCAATTAGCACACAAAGAAGTTACGGGTACTTTTGCCAAAGATTTTAAAAGCTTGGTAAGCTTTATAGACACAGCACAATATACCATTACACAACGTAGAGATTCTACGGTTTTAGATGAAGAGTTAACCAAACGCTATGGTGGGGTTGAAACCATGAAAGAAATTACCATTATAGACACCCTTGGGTTTGTACCTGTTAAAGATTCGTTATTTAAGTCGTCTACACGTTACAGAACCATGATGGAGGTACCTAATGCCGAAGCAGGCGCAACGTTTGAAATGGACGCGGGGTTTATTGAAGAAAACGATGTAAAAATACCCGTATTTGAGGCTAAAGTAAAAAAATCGGTTATCTTACACGACCAAAACAAAGACCTACTAGCCCAAGAGAACGAAGTTGTATCGGTAGATGGTGTTAACGGAAATGCTCTAAAAGTAGGTTCTATGAACGAAGTTAAAACAAATGGAAACTGGCCAAAAACCTATGGCGACAGCGAATAACAGCAATATAACTAACTTAACTAACCAAGACTTGTCCATTCAAATTAGTTTGAATGGACTTTCTTTTTGTGGTTTACACACTAAAACCAACACCATTACTTTTATTAAACATGTTGTTTTAGAAAAAAAAACCACTCCCATTCAAATTTTAGACAAGCTAAAGCACTGCTTTAATACCATTAATGAACTGCAACGCAGTTTTAACCAAGTAAACGTGGTATACGTTAACGAGCTGGCAACCTTGGTACCAAAAGCCTTATTCGATGAAAATCACCTGGCAGACTACCTTAAATTCAACTCGAAAATCCTTAAGTCCGATTTTGTTACCTACGACACTCTAGACATTAACAACAGCGTTAACGTTTACGTGCCTTACGTTAATACCAATAATTATATATACGATAAATTTGGAAGCTTTTCCTACAAGCATTACGCTACTGTACTTATCGATAACATCCTAACGGCAGAAGCAAACAGCAACCAAACCAAAATGTATGTTCATGTAGGCCATGCCCATTTCGAGATTGTTGTTGTAACCTTAGGAAAACTGCAGTTTTATAACACCTTCGAGTTTCTTACCAAAGAAGACTTTATTTACTACCTCCTGTTTACTGTAGAACAGTTGGCCTTAAACCCCGAAACGCTACAATTGGTATTTTTAGGAAACATACACCAAGACGATATGTTGTACAACATAGCCTATAAATACATTAGGCACGTGTCGTTTGGTCACAGAAAAGATGATTACAGTTATGTTGAACGTCCAAAAACGGCCTATTCCGATTTTGTATTAATACACAGCTTTTCATGAGAATTATTTCCGGACAGTTTAAAGGCAGAAAACTACAGGCTCCTAAGCACTTGCCCGTTCGCCCAACAACCGACATGGCCAAAGAAGCTCTGTTCAACATTTTAAACAACACCTATTATTTTGATGAGCTTTCGGTACTCGATCTCTTTGCTGGCACAGGAAACATTAGCTTTGAGTTCGCCTCGCGAGGCACCACACAAATTACCGCTGTCGATGCTCACTACGGCTGCATTAAGTTTATTAACCAAACCGCTGAAAGTTTTGGAATGAACATACATACGGTAAAAAGCGACGTCTTTAAGTTTTTAACCCAAAGCCATGGTAAGCACACCATTATTTTTGCCGATCCGCCATACGATTTTCCCCAAGAATCCTTTAATAAAATCCCCCAATTGGTCTTTGAAAACGACCTTCTGGAAGACAATGGCTACGTTATAGTCGAACACTCTAAGCACACCAATTTATCTGCTCTAGAAAACTTTAGCCACGCCAAGAACTACGGCGGTTGCGTTTTTAGTTTTTTCGAAAAATAAATTCTAATTCATTTTTTTTCAGTATCTTAGAGGCATCCCTTTTTGTTTTTTTTGTTCCTTATTTTTATTTTGAACAGACCTTATTATTGGTATGGTTATTTAATTATTAACCAAAACCAACCACATGAGAAACATTGTTATAGGATGCCTACTCACTGTATTCCTATGCTGCGAAAAACCCCAACAAAAATACTTTAGCCAATCTCCAGAAATAACGTCATTTAAGACTAGTATTTCACAATACAATAATGGCGACTGGGAGTCTTGGAGAACCTTATTTGCCGACACCGCAAAGCTTTATATTAACGCTAAGAAAAGCATTACGGCAACCGACCTTGAAAACGCTCAAAAAGAAATGCTCACCAACTTTTCCTCCTATGGGTTTGAAGATGAGGATACATTTATTGAAATGATTATTACCGACGATGGGGAAACCTGGGTAAACTATTGGGCTAATTGGCAGGGAACCTTAATAACCAACAACACAACTATTGATGTGCCTGTACACATAACAGCTCAATATATCGATGGTAAAATTGTTGAACTGTACGACTATTACGATTCTGCAATTGTAAGCCGTGCATTAGCAGAAATTGAAAAAGCCAACAACACGCCTATTGAAGACAAAACTGCCCTAGCAGCCGTTGAGACGTTTGTCAACGATTTTTTTAACAAACAAGGAGCCAACCCAGAAGTGGCAAACACCATTCTGGCCGCCAATTACACACGGCATCTTAACGGCAACCAAGTAGCCGCATCGCCAGAAGAATTTGTGCAAAGTATGCAAAACAACTTTACGGCCTTTCCAGATTTTCATATAAAACTTCTTAACCATTCCCCCCTTTTCGAAAACACCTTATTCATTCATTGGAAACTTACAGGAACCAATACAGGAGAGTTTAACCAAGAGCCGGCAACGGGCAAAAAAGTAAGCGTCTCAGGGCTTTCTAAAGTACACTTTAATGGCGATGGAAAGATTAACAAGGAAGACGTTTATTACAACCAACTTGACCTCATGACCCAATTAGGCAAGACTTTAAATTAAAATATTAACCACCAAAAACCAACATCATGAAAATTTTTAAATCAAGATTACTGCTCGTGCTTGTTATATGTGTAACATATAATTTCTCAAGCGCACAACACATGTACAACGTGCATGTAGACTATGTAAAACCCTCGAAAATTTGGGAATACGAAAAAATTGCCAAAGAGTTTTTTGAAGCTTGTAAAAAACACAACCCAAAAGCAAACTGGATTGTTTCTAACACAAACGACGACAGGTATTTATATGTTTCACCTATTAAAAGCTATGCCGACCTAGACATAAACCCCTTTAAGGACATGGCCGAGGCTATGGGAGACAGTTTTAATAACATTTTCGAGAGATTTAACACCTGTTACGATAAACACAGCAACCATATTGTACATTTAATGGAAGAGCTCTCCTACATGCCTAACGGCATATCGCAAGTGCAGGAAGGTCAGGACTATCGCAAATACTTATTTCTATACCATACCCCAGCAAACTACAGCAAATTAAAAGAGGCCATAAAAGAGGTTAAGGATTTATATGTCAACAAAAAATCTGAAGAACACTTTAGAGTTTACCGCTCGGGCTTTGGTAGCGAAGAAGACTATTTCTTGGTGGCCATTTCTTATAAAGACGAAGTAGATGCCGCAGCCAAGGCCAAAGCTAGCCGCGACCTAATAGGCGAAGCAGGCAAACCTGTGTTTCAAAAGGTTATGGAGCACACCGCTAGGTTTGAGGAGGTAAGAGCTCGCATGCGACCAGATTTGTCCTTTTCACATAAACCTTAAACCACGCACAAAAACAAAGCCCTTAAAAAAAGGGCTTGTTTTTATAAGTAATCCTATAAGCCGAATTCTGTATTTTTCTAGAAAAGAAAAACCCTTATCATTTATCTGAGTGTACTGTTACCAGCACACTTTAGCTGCCTACCCTCCAACAATTGCACGTGCCGCACTCAAACGTTGGTATACATGGCATTGCACCGCATAGAGTTTACCTGATTTCACTACAGCTTAACCTGTACATTCTTTCTGTTGCACTTTTCCTAACCTCACGGCCGATGGCTGTTAGCCACTATGCTGCACTATGGTGTTCGGACTTTCCTCCATTTGTTAAAACAAACAGCGATAAGGCGAATTACTTATTGCAAAAATAACGAAATTGTTAATAAAAACTTTCAAATTTAAACATCTTAATTCTGTAGTTTAGCGCGAATTATTAACTTTGTTATTCTAACGGTTTTTCATGGAACATTTTGTAGTATCAGCTAGAAAATATAGGCCACAAACATTTAAGGATGTTGTAGGCCAAAGCGCGATTACAAATACGTTACAAAATGCCATTGAAAATAACCACCTTGCACAGGCGCTACTTTTTACAGGGCCTAGAGGCGTAGGAAAAACAACCTGTGCCCGCATTTTGGCCAAAATGATAAACAGCAATGGCCAAGAACAAAGCGACGAGGATTTTGCCTTTAATATTTTTGAACTCGATGCAGCGTCAAACAACTCGGTAGACGATATTAGAAACCTAACCGACCAAGTGCGCATTCCGCCCCAAGTGGGCAAATACAAAGTGTATATTATCGATGAGGTGCATATGCTGTCGCAAGCCGCCTTTAACGCCTTTTTAAAGACGTTAGAAGAGCCGCCTAAACACTGTATTTTTATTTTAGCCACTACCGAAAAGCATAAAATTATTCCTACCATCCTATCGCGTTGTCAAATTTTCGATTTTAAGCGAATTAACGTGAAAGATGCCAAGGCCTACTTAAAGTATATTGCCCAAGAACAAGGCATTACAGCCGAAGACGATGCTCTGCACATTATTGCCCAAAAAGCAGATGGTGCCATGCGCGATGCGCTGTCGATTTTTGATCGCGTGGTGAGTTTTTCTGGAAACAACCTAACCCGGCAAGCCGTTACCGAAAACCTTAACGTTCTCGATTACGACACCTACTTTAAGAGCACCGATTATATCTTAGAAAATAACATTCCCGATTTGCTGGTACAATTCAACACCATCCTGGCCCAAGGTTTTGATGGCCACCATTATATTGCCGGATTGGCCTCGCACTTTAGGGATTTACTGGTTTGCAAAAACCCAATAACAATAGACCTATTGGAGGTGGGAGAAGAAACCACCGAAAAGTACAAAATACAGGCCCAAAAAAGCGACCAAACCTTTTTACTAAAAGCCATAGAGCTCGCTAACGAATGCGATTTAAAGTATAAATCCAGCAAGAACCAACGGCTTCTCGTCGAGCTTTGTATAATGCAATTGGCCTCCATCACTTTTGATGGAGAAAAAAAAAATAGCCAACATTACATAATTCCCCCTTCCTATTTTAAAACAAAGGGTATTAAACCGGTTCCCGTTAACGTACCCAACAATAAAGAACAGGCCCCTGAAAAAGAACCTAAAAAGACCATAACAGAGCCTAAAACCACCTATGTTAAGGCCCAAAACATTACCGAGGTAACCCCTAACAAAAAAGCAGTTGCCAAACCCAAGATAGATATTTCTATTCCTAAAAAGGCAACCTCTGGCCTATCCTTAAAAAGCATCCAGACCAAAAAAGCACATGAAATTAAACAAATGGATGTGGTTGTTAACGAAGAAGAGCTTCCAAAAGAGCCTTTTTCTGAAACAGAACTTATAACCTCTTGGAACTATTTTGTTTCTTCTATTGAAAAAAAGGGCCAGTTTAACCTCGCATCGGTTTTATCTATAGACAAACCTAAGCTAGACGGAACCACCATTCACTTAGAGTTTCCTAACCACACCAACAAAGTGGAAGTTGAGCGCCAACAATACGATTTGTTAAACCATTTAAGAAAAGACCTTAAAAACTACGACATTTCACTGGCCATTACCGTTAACGAAGAAATCGAAAAAAAATACGCCTATACAGCCCAAGAGAAATACGAAAAACTTAAAGAAAAGAACCCAAACATAGATTTACTAAGAAAAACCTTTGGTTTAGACATATAACAACATGAAGCCATTTACATTTTTGTGGCCTGTACTGCTATTGGCCATTTTTTCCTTGATTAGTTGCGATGGAAGAGCCCGCAAGCACAAATCGTCTGTTACTGTTTTAAAAGAAAAGGGCTTATTAAATACGTTTTCAGAACACATTACCTTTTATCCCGAAACGTATTCGGAAAGCGAAACCGATACCATTTTAAGCAATGGGTATCGCATTCATATAAAAACATTTACAGACATGAAATCTCATGTCGCGCTAGAAACCAAGCAAGGTCACTTAACGCACAAAGAACACTACCGCAACAGCATAGGCCAAATAAAGGTGTTTAAACAAGGACGGGAAATTTTTGTTTCTACTATAGATAAATCGCTTTTTGAAAGGCATACCGATGTTTTGTCGACAAACCTTAACCAATATGTTTTAAAAAGCGTTTGGGTAGAACAAGCTCAAACTTTAAGTAAAAACCAGGTTGTTGTTGGGGTTTGGTACAACAAACCCAAAACCAACACCTACCTATACTACCGTTTACTAATAGACCCTAAAGGGCAACTTAATATTACAAAAACCTCATAGCCATGTTAGGACTTAAATTACCAACCGATCCCCGATGGGTTAATATTGTAGAAAAAAACATTGAAGAAATTCTTACCGATCATGCCTACTGCGAACAAAAAGCTACCAGTACGGCCATTTCCTTAATTGTTTCCTTTCCCGAATATACCGATTTGGTAAAAGAAATGACCGCTTTGGTAAAAGAAGAAATTAGCCATTTTAAAATGGTACACGATAAAATTATTGAGCGCGGCTGGGTATTGGGTCGCGACCGAAAAGACGACTATGTTATTGCTCTGCATAAATTTTTTCCGAAAGGCGGTAGCAGGACTACACAATTGGTGCACAGACTGTTGTATGCTGCTTTAATCGAAGCCAGAAGCTGCGAGCGTTTTAGGCTACTTTCAGAAGAACTTAAAGACCAAGAGCTTGCTAACTTTTATCGCAATCTTATGGTAAGCGAGGCCAACCATTACACCATGTTCTTGGGGTTTGCAAGACAGTACGGCAACCGAGAAGAAGTAGATAAAAAATGGCAAGCCCTTCTGGATTACGAAGCAGACATTATGAAAGACTTAAGCAAAAAGGAAACCGTACACGGTTAACCCGTTTTCGAAGCTAAAAAACAAAACCCTTCAAGATTACCTGAAGGGTTTTTTATAGTGGTTAAAATCTTGTTTGCTTTAGATTTTAATCCCAACACCTATTTGAATGTTGGTATTTCTAGCCTCTAAATCATATTGGTCGTCAATAATGTTTGTTAGCCCGTAATGGTATCTGGCATCGATAAAAATTTCATCGGTAATCATAAATTCCAGACCTCCTGCAGCAGAAACGGCGAAGTTTTTGTACCCATCTTCATATTCGTGGATTTTTAAACTTACCAATGGTCCAGCGGCAACAGATAGTCTACCTCCTAATTGGTATTTGAATAAAATAGGGGCCTGAATGTAATCGATACGCAGGTCTTCATCTTTAGCGCCTTCTGCAGAGAATTGGATTTCTGGTGCTAGAGCAATGGTTTCAGAAAGCATGTATTCACCAAAAAAACCAATTGCAAATCCGTTACGGTGTTGGTTAGAGAAAGTCGCATCTGGATCGAAATCTAAATTAGAAATATTCAACCCAACCCTTACACCATGCAAACCGTTTTGCGAAAAAGCAAAAGTTGTTCCTAACACAACTGCTAATAAAAGTATTGTTTTCTTCATAATGTTGAGATTTTTCAAAAAAAAATATTGGTTATTAATTGGTGCTAATATATATGTTTTCAGAATAATTAAATCATATAAAAGATAAAAAGCTTTTTTTTACTGTGTATTGCTAGAAACGGTCTTGTAATAAATGCTTTTTATAATGCCATCGGACAGCCCAATTTTTGGCACGTATATATCTTTTGCTCCAGACCATTTCATGGCAGAAAGGTAAATTCTTGTTGCTGGAATAATTACATCGGCACGGTCTTGATTAAGGTCTAACTCTGTAATACGCTCTTCGTAAGAATAGGTTTGTAAGGTTTTGTAATAAGACAAGAGGTAGAAATAGGTTAAGGGTTTGCCCAGTTTCTTTCCAGAGATCTTAAAAATTTTATTAATATTCCCTCCAGAGCCAATAAGATCGATCTTATCGTAATGTTTTGTGGTGTCTTTTATCCACATTTCGGCCTCCGACCAGGTTTCGCTTTTTACGATATCGTTTAATAACCTTACTGTTCCTATTTTAAACGAACGGGAGGCTGTTTTTTTACCGTTATGGATAACCGAAAACTCGGTACTTCCCCCACCTACATCAACATATAAATATGTTTTTGAATAGTCGATAAATTCATGCAAATCTGTTTCGGCGATAATGGCGGCTTCTTCTTGACCGTCTATAATGTCAATCTTTATGTTTGCCTGTTGCAGAATGTCGTTGGCGACCTCATGGCCATTTATGGCTTCTCTCATGGCCGATGTGGCACAGGCTTTATATTTAACCACTTTGTGCGCTTTCATGAGCAGCTTAAAGGCCGTCATGGTATCGATCATGCGTTCTTTGTTATACTTTGAGATGTTTTGTTTTAAAAACACATCGGCTCCCAAACGAATGGGCACACGTACCAAAGCGCTTTTTTTAAACCTAACGTCTTTGCCTTTTTCTTCAATTATGTTTGCAATAAGTAGCCTTACGGCATTCGAACCAATATCTATTGCTGCATATTTTTTTATTGAAAGCATAGGTTAATTTTCTAGTTTCTTTTTATAATAATCGTACAAAGCAAACTGTGCCCTAACTTTTGGGTTACGGTTCCTTTTGTATTCATTTTCTTGTTCGGCCGATAAAATTCGGGCTTTCACATTATCGCTCCAACAAATATCAAAGGTATCTATAAGCTCCTGTTTAATGCTGGGGTCGTAAATGGGGCATGTAACCTCTACCCTGTTTTCTATGTTTCTGGTCATCCAATCGGCTGAAGAGATGTAGACTTTAGGGTCGTTATTGTTGCAAAATATGAATAATCGTGTGTGCTCCAAAAATTTATCGATTATGCTGATAACCTCAATATTCTCGCTCATGCCCTTAACACCTGGTACTAAGCAACATATTCCCCTAACAATCATTTGAATTTTTACCCCAGCCCTACTGGCTTCGTACAGTTTATCGACCATTTTAAAGCTTGACAGGCTGTTCATTTTTATTCTAATATAAGCCGGTTTGCCTTGTTTTACATTCTCGATTTCGTTGTTAATAAGCTTAAACAGGCTTTTTCTTGTATAGTGCGGCGAGGTAATGATGTGTTTGTATCTGTAAATTCTGTAGTTTACTTCAAAAAAACTAAACACCTTATTAATATCTTTAAGAATGCTTTGGTTGGCAGTTAGCAGGGTAAAATCGGTATAGATTTTTGCTGTAGACTCGTTAAAATTCCCCGTACTTATAAAGCCGTAACTTTTTATTTTACCTTGCTCTTCACGTTCTATAAGACACATTTTACTGTGCACTTTTAAGCCCTGAACGCCAAAAATAAGGTTTACTCCTTCATTTTTCATTTGCTCTGCATAGGCAATATTGGCTTGCTCGTCAAACCGCGCCTGGATTTCTATCGATACCGTAACACGCTTGCCGTTTTTGGCGGCGTTTATTAAAGAACTGGCCACATGCGATATTTGTGCCAGACGATAAATGGTAATTTTAATGGTCTGCACCTTGGGGTCTAATGCGGCTTCCCTAAGAAACTTTACCACATACGAAAAGGTTTGGTAAGGGGTGTGTATTAAGTAGTCCTTTTGGGCAATACTTTTAAAAATACTATCCTGTAGGCTTAGCTCTTTTACAGGTAGGGGTCTTATTTTACTGTAAAGCAAATCGGTTCTGCCCAAACTTGGAAAGTCCATATAATCCCTTCGGTTGTGGTAACGTCCTCCCGGAATGATACTATCGTGCGAGTCGATGCCCATTTTGGTTAAGAGGTAATTAAGTGTTTCGCTATCTATGGTCTTGTCGTAAACAAACCTAACCGGCTCTCCTACCTGCCTATGCTTAACGCTTTCTGAAATTTTTTCCATAAAGCTTTTACTTAAATCGCTATCTAGGTCCAACTCGCCATCACGGGTTATTTTAATCATGTGGGCCGTAATCTCGGTATAATCGAAAATATTAAAGATATCATCCAAGCAAAAACGCAATAAATCATCCAACATAATAATGTAGCGTTTCCCGTTTTTTTGTGGTAGTACAACAAAGCGATCCATCGATTTTGATATTTCAATCAAGGCATACTGCTTATTTTTATTTTGCAACACCATTTTCACAGCCAAATAAGCCGCGCTATCCTTTAAGTTTGGCAAATCTACCGCATCGCTTAAAATAATAGTTACCAAGGCCGGGCTTACCTTTCGTATAAAATAATCCTTAATAAACTGTTGTTGCTCTTGGTCTAGTTGGTTTTCGTAAAGCAAATAAATATTTTCCTTTTCCAGAGCCGTTTTAATCTTGCTTAGCACCTCTAGGCTATGGCTTTGCTGTTTGATAACAACTTGGGTAATTTGCTCTAAAAGTTCTGCCGCCTTTATGCCTCCCAATTCACTTTTACCACCTTTTCCGGCTTCTACAATGCGTTTTACCGTAGCGTAGCGTACTTTAAAAAACTCGTCTAGGTTATTGGAAAAAATTCCTAAAAAACGCAACCGTTCTATTAACGGCACCGTTTCGTCCTCGGCTTCTTGTAAAACACGTGCATTAAACTGAAGCCAGCTTAATTCTCTATTAACATAGTTATTTGTTACTGTTACTGTATTTGGCATTGAGGTTGTTTCTTTTTCTACAAATATATCTTAATAAGGTTAATTAAACATTAACAAATTAATTTGGCTTGTGGTACTTTAAAATAAAAAATACTTTTGGGTCCTGTAATAAAATAGCTTAATTATATGAATTTAAACACTAAATAAGATTTTTCCTACTTTTTATGCTTTTCATCGCAATAATTAAACACTTTATTGATTAAAAAACATATTTTTAAGTTGTATTATTTAATTATTTGTATAGTTTTGTGATATAGGGATAATTTTAAAAACATGGATATGAAAACTAAACTTACTCTTTTTTGTGCACTATTTTTCCTTACTACCTCGGTATTAGTAGCACAACAAAGCCCAGAACAACAAAGCCTCATTAACCAACGTGTATCTATCGGTAAATATCATGATCGCGAAGAATTACAGCGCATGAATAAAGGTAAATTACTAGACTTGTACATAGAACGTATTGAAGTTATTGTAAAAGTGCTGCCCAACATTGCTTTTACCAACAAGCCTGGTGTTACAATTGCCTCGTTAGGTATTCCCAACACCAAAGATCACAAAAAGGCTTTAGCAGACAACATTAATGCAGCGAAAGAATATTTTGAAAACACCATTGAGTTTCAAAGAAAGATTTTGCCTTATTCAGACAAATCTAATTTAATTGCCGCTGTACTATTTTACGAACAAACACTAAAATCTTTGCATAGTTATAATGAGTTTAATCAATACTAAAACAAAGCATTTTATTGTTTAACCCTATTCCCTGGTCATTAATAATGATTGGGGATATTTTTTATAAAAAGCTATTAACCCAATAAACCGAAAAACAAATTCCTACATACAAAAGCCATTTCAAAAATCAAAAAAAGCCTACAAAATCCATCTTTTTTGTAGTCTATTTTTTACAAAATAGCTAATTTTGTGTTTTTTATCGATATTTTTTGTATTTCATGGGATTTGTTGTTATGTTTGATTCTATTAATCAATGAATTCTAAAACCTACAACAAAACTACTACTTATGAAAAACTTTACTCAAATCTTATGTGTGTGCCTTTTCATAACAGGTCAAATGTTCGCCCAACAGGAAAAAGGAATAACTGGAGAAACCAACTGGTTAAACCCTTGGACTGAGTTTCAACCCAATACGGTTAAGCATAACGAACCGTCACAAATCCTTAGCGGTAACATTACCGAAGACACCAAGCTCCTTAAAAAGCATACCTATTTATTATTAGGCAGTGTTTTTGTAACCGACAGTACCACTCTAACCATAGAACCAGGTACGGTTATACTTGGCGATTTTAAATCTAATGGCTCTTTAACCGTTAGTAACGGATCTAAAATAATTGCCGAAGGTACCGAAACAGACCCTATTGTTTTTACATCTAACAACGATGTTAAAAAACAAGGCGATTGGGGAGGCCTATTTGTTTTAGGAGATGCTCCAATAAACAAATTTGGCAATGCCGCAGTATTAGACTATGGCCTAAAGCCATCTTCCTCTAAAAACATTAGCTATGGGGGCGAAAATATAGAAAGCAACTCGGGCATTTTAAAATATGTAAGAATAGAATACGCCGGAAAACGTACTGTTAAGTATGGCTACTTTAACGGATTAACCTTAGCAGGTATTGGCAACCAAACCATTATAGAAAATATTATGGTTAGCTACAGCAACGGAAACTCTGTAAGTGTTATTGGCGGAAACGTAAACCTTAGCAAAATGGTTTCTTACAAATCTAGCGGAAATGATTTCCTATTCAACTACGGTACCCAAAGCACCATTACCAACTCATTGGCCATTAGATCGCCTTACGAATCTAACTCCAACAGGCCAAAGTGTTTATACGTGGCGTCGTACAACCAAGTTGATGAAGTCGATTTATCGAAAGAAGGCACATTTGTGACTGCCGAAAACCTAACCTTAATCAACCTGAGCAACGACTTAGAGTCTGATATTAAAATCGGTTTGGTTAAAGAAGCGGTTTATATTGCCCCTGAAGCCTCGTTAACCATGGCTAAAAGTGTAATTTCCGGATTTAATCCTGCCGTAATTCTAGACGACAACATTAAAATAAATGGCGAAAACCTAGATCGTATTAAGTTTAAGAACATGTTGTTTAACAATTGTAACGGGAACATCTTTACAAAATACAACCCAAACAACGACGATTTAGAAGATTGGTATGGCAACAGCGCTTTTTTTAACGTATACTCTAAAAGTACAGATGCCGAAACCTTTATAGACCTAAAAAACCCAACACAACCAGACTTTAGATTGCGCATTAATAAAATTATTGCCTCTAGCTTGGATTAGCCCCCTTATTGACGTTTTACTTAACAATGGTTAACAACCGCCATTGTTAAGTAAAATGCAAACAAGCAAAACACCAAAACGCTAACTAACTTGGTAACCCTAACAACCAAAGCCTATGCCTAAAACTACACTAACCAAACACTGTTTATTAGGGGTTTGTTTAATTGTTTTTCTTTGTTTTGAAAACACAAATGCCCAAGTCGTTATTGGTACACCAAGCTTAGGGTTTAGCCAAGCCTGCGCAAATGCTAATTTTAACACCTTTAACACCACCTTTATCTTTACCCCAGAGTCTGCCTTAGAAAGCAGCAACCAATTCATCATAGAATTGTCTGATGCTAATGGCGATTTTGTAAACCCAACAACAGTTTATACCTCAAATCCTGGCGAAATAACCACCTCGCCAGCAACCTTAAGCTTTTCTATTCCAACAACTACGGCTGGAGAAGGCTATAAAATAAGAGTAAAAAGCACAGCCCCAATGGCCACCAGCGCACGCTCGGCAGCCTTTGCCGCTTATTACAAGCCGCAAGATGCGCCCTTTACCATAAACAATCTAGTTTCTACCGGGGCGTTCTGTAGCGGAGGCAGTTATATGCTAACCATCGATAACCCCGGAACAGGCTCTAACGACTCTCCTTTAAACTACCCATCACTAAGTTTTAATTGGTACAGAGAAATTAGTGCAACAACATCGGTTTTTGTAGCTGAAGGACAAACTTTAGAAGTTACCCAAGAGGGCACCTATTTTGTTGAGACCAATTACGGTACCTGTACCTCTAACTCCTACTCTAACAGAGTGACCATTAGCGAAATCCTTTCGGGAAACGCTACAGCATCTATTGTGTCTAGTTTAGGCAACCCGTTTTGTCCAGACCAAAGTGCCACCATGCTTAGTACCATTAACGGTAATAACTACCAATGGTATAAAGATGGTGCCCCCATTATAAACGCAACCTCACAAAATTACCAAACTACAGAATCTGGAGTATATGCTGTTCAAGTCGATCTAGGAAGCTGCCAAGCTTCAGGATCCATAACTCTTGTTAGCGAACTTTTTACGGCAGCCATAGACATTCCCGAAGAAAACACCATAGAAAGTGGCGAAACACTAACAGCTACGGTTGCCACAACAGCCAACGCACCAGAATTCCAATGGTTCCTTAATAACGCCCCAATTTCAGGTGCAACACAAGACACCTATAGCATTACCGAATTTGGCGATTACAGTGTAACCATTACAGAAACCAATGGCTGTAGCGGCTCTAGAACCTTTTATTTTTCGGTAACGGAAGCCCTAAACATGTTTCCAGATGTAGCTAAAATTCCAAACATTGTAAGTCCTAATGGCGATGGCATTAATGACACGTGGGTAATTCCAGCAAAATATACCAGCGGGTCTAATACCGAAGTGACCATTTTAAGCACTCGCGGTGAAACCGTCTTAAAAACCAACGATTACCTAAACAATTGGCCAAATAATCAATTGTCGCTAAATAGTATTAACCAAGTATACTATTATATTATTAAAAGTAACCAAGAAACCAAAAAAGGCACCATAACCTTAATTAAATAGCATGAAAACACCTCTTTTTGCTATAGTATTCTTTTTCTGCTTCGTGCAGTTTGCCTACTCTCAGGAAGATGGTGTGGTGGCGCTTGCTTTGCCTTTAAGAAACTCTTTAACCTACAACCAGTATGTTAACACCCCTACCTTTAGTTTTGTAAGACAGCAAAACAGCTATGTTAGTGTTACCAATAAAAGGGAATGGATGCAGTTTGATGATGCTCCAGTTTCTTACATGGCCAGTTATTCGGGTAGGTTTAGAGAAAATATCGGTATTGGTATTGGCGCTTTTCAACAAAATTATGGTGTATTAACCACTTTTGGCGGAATATTAAACTTTGCCTACAACGCCAGATTACAAAGAGACAACAACTTAACGTTTGGTGTTAATATCGGCGCCTACAAAAGCGGTATAAACGACGGGAATGTAGTAACCAACTACCCCGACCCCTCTTTAGAAAACATCCCGTCAAACTTTATCTTAACGGTTAGTCCTGGCATAAACTACGGCACCGCATTTTTAGACTTCGGGGTTTCTGTAAATAACCTGGTTGCCTACAATTTCACTTCTTCAGAACTTCTTGAAGACAATCCAGAACAAAGCATCCAAGCTCATGTTATGTATACTGGCTATATGGATAGCCGAGGATTTTTCGACGAAAGCAGATTTACCGGATTGTTAAAATCAGATTTCAAACAAGAACAAACCGTGCTTTCTGCCGCTATTATGCTTACCGTTCCCAAAGGTATTTGGGCACAAGCAGGTTACAACTCGTTATATGGCGCCTTTGGTGGCCTAGGTTTAAACATCACCGAGCAAATTTCAATCGAATACAATTACGAAAAAGCCATTGGCGATTTAGCAACCTTAGGTTCTGCTCACGAAATCACCTTAGCCTATAAGTTAAAAAATAACAACAGATACGACTACAGCCGTGAAGATAAAGTTAGCGCTCTATTCGTACCAAAACCTAAGAGCAAACAAGCTCTAAAATTAGATAGAACACAAGCGGAAGCTAACCGAAAAGCAGCTGCCGAAGCCAAAGTTAAGGCTAAAGCTGAAGCTGAAGAACAAGCGCGTTTAGCGGCGGAAGCGAAAGCCAAAGCTGAAGCTGAAGAACAAGCCCGTTTGGCTGCAGAAGCGAAAGCCAAAGCCGAAGCCGAAGAACAAGCCCGTTTAGCGGCAGAAGCAAAAGCCAAAGCAGAAGCCGAAGAACAAGCACGTTTAGCTGCGGAAGCTAAAGCCAAAGCAGCAGCTGAAGAACAAGCACGTTTAGCGGCGGAAGCCAAAGCCAAAGCTGAAGCCGAAGAACAAGCCCGTTTAGCTGCGGAAGCTAAAGCCAAAGCAGAAGCTGAAGAACAAGCACGTTTGGCTGCAGAAGCCAAAGCCAAAGCTGAAGCCGAAGAACAAGCACGTTTAGCTGCAGAAGCCAAAGCCAAAGCCGAAGCTGAAGAACAAGCACGTTTAGCTGCAGAAGCCAAAGCCAAAGCAGAAGCTGAGGAACAAGCACGTTTAGCAGCAGAAGCCAAAGCCAAAGCTGAAGCTGAAGAACAAGCACGTTTGGCTGCGGAAGCGAAAGCCAAAGCAGAAGCTGAAGAACAAGCACGTTTGGCTGCAGAAGCAAAAGCCAAAGCAGCAGCTGAAGAACAAGCACGTTTAGCTGCAGAAGCCAAAGCCAAAGCAGCAGCTGAAGAACAAGCACGTTTGGCTGCTGAAGCTGAAGAACAAGCTAAAAACACGGTTCCAGTTGCAACAGACGATTTAGCGAAATCCATGAGTGTTCTAGCCAAATCTGCAGAAGCCTCTAGAAAAGCTCAGTCCGATTTATTAAGCAAACTTCAGGATGCTGTCGATGTTAAGGATCAGGATCTTAAAGACCTTAAAAGAGAGAACGATTTAAGCGAGCAAGGCATTTACCTAGAACCAAAACCGTTTAAAAGCACAACTGCTGAAAACAGAAAAATAGAAGCCATAAAAGCCGACCTAGAAAACACTATACAATCTAGAAGTCAAGCTATAAAAGAGTTAAAAAGGCTACAAGACGAGCGTCAGGAAATAGATACTATTAGAATGGATGAGGTGTCTTTGTTCTATCAAAAAGCGCTTAAAAAGTTAAACGCAGAGCAAAGTCAGGCCATTCAAGCCAAAACAGCTTTAGAGGCGAGATTAGAAACCATTAACATCGCAACAGAATACGAAAGAAAACGTCGCATTAAACGTGCCCTTTATAAAAACGAAGAGGACCGTTTTGCCCAAGATAGAGCGAGCTTACAAGTTATTAAACAAAATGCTCCGTCAACCCCTCAAACCCTAACGGTTGAAGATTTCGACTTTGGCGAGAGACGTGACAACAGCATTCAAATTTTAAAGAATGTTACAAAAGCAGAGAAAGGCTATTACCTTGTTCTAGCGGTACACAGCAATGTTGCCAAGAGAGACGACTTTTTAACAAAGGCCGTGGCTTCCGGACAAAAAAATATCGATTTCTTCTTTGATGTAAATACAAACAAATATTACATCTATTACAAGAAGTTTGACGACATACAAAGCGCAAGCAGAGCCTTAAACGAACAAAGGTCTGAGCCTTATAACAATAAAGTATCCTTAGTAAAAATTGAATAATAAATAATATAAAATTACATAGATAACGTCAACCCACCTTTTTTGCCAGCCCCAAACTCAAAAAAGGACCAGTAAATCTAAACATCATGAAAAAGCCTACTTATTTCAAAACAACACTTTTTGTATTATTTCTAGTAATCCATTGTTTAAGTGGTTTTGCTCAAACATACTTACCTTTTTCAGTAAGAGAAAATATTGAAGTAAAAGGAAGTATGCTGGTTATAGGAAACAACATTTTGGGGGTGGATAATTTACCCGGAAATGACAACTCCATAGACAACCAGGATGTTTTTATGCAGTACATCGATATTGATGGCGATGCCTCAACATTTAGCTCCAGTAGTGCCGATTTGGTGTTGTCACCACACGAAGACGGGAGCGAAACAGCCTGCTATCGGGTGGCTTACGCAGCGTTATATTGGGGGGCAATTTTACAAAATGGCAGTAGGGCCAACATAAACCAAGTAAAATTTAAAACCCCAGAAAGTAGTACTTATACCGATTTAACAGGACAAATTGTATACGATGCCATTGTAAACCCAATTCCCGCCGAACCCAGCGAACCCAACAACACACCCTATGCATGTTATGCCGAAGTGACCCACCTGTTAAGCGATTTAACCGATATTGAAGGCACCTATACCGTGGCCAACATCACGTCTAGCGAAGGCACGAATTTTTCAACAGGTTTGGCCGCAGGCTGGACCCTGTTTGTGATTTATGAAGATCCCGAATTGCACACCAAATCCTTTACCACATTTGATGGGTTTAGCCATATCTATGACGACCATTACGAAGAAATTCCCGTAACCGGATTCACCACCCCACCAGCAGGACACATCGATTTACAATTTGCCTATGCAACCCTCGATGGTGATAAAAACAACCGAGCCACAAAATTGGAAATAAACGGTAAAGAGGTGACAACCCCTTTAAGACCTGCAAATAAGTTTTTTGGTGCTGTAATTGAAAACACCAACGGTGTTACCCACCCAAGAAACCCCTTTGGCACAAATACCCTAGGTTACGATACAGGCTTTTTAGAAATTTTAAACTCCGAACCAGAATACATAGGAAACAATGACACCTCGGCCTCATTTGTATTGCAGGTTGCCCGTGGTCAAGCCGATCCTATTTTCTCTTTTTTCAGCGCCTTTGCCGTAGATGTTATTGGTCCGGAAGTTACCCTTACCAAACTAGTAACCGACGATAATGGCAACGAGATAAACGGAGACGATGTGTATCTAGGCCAAAATTTGTTCTATGAAATATATTATCAAAATACAGGAAATGACGACATCACCAACTTTACCATTACCGATGTCCTTCCTGACAACATCGTTTTCGATCCCGCTACCGACATTGACCTAAGCAATGCCGGAGGCGCCACACTCCAATCCTACGATCCCGTAACACAAACACTGGTGTTTTCTATTCCAGATGGATCGGTAGAAGTTGGAGACCCCGAATTTGTTATCCGATTGGCCGTTCAAGTGGTTCCTAATTGCTACGATTTGAGCCAAGCCTGCTCTAACGAAATTATAAACCAAGCCTTTGGTTCTTATACAGGAGTTAATAGCGGTATTGTTGTTGATGAACAAGCGAGTTACAATTCCGATGAGTGTTTCATTACCCCACAGCCTACCAACTTTTTGGTAGACATTTCCGATTGTAACTTCGAACGTGAAGAGGTTTTATGCGGCGACAGTGTTATTTTAACCGCAGCCGATGGTTACGATGCTTACTCTTGGTCGACAAGCCCTACCGGAACTCCGGTTATAGGCACAGGACAAACTTTTACAGCCACAGAAGTTGGTACGTACTACGTAACCAATACAGCACCGGCCACCTGTTTATCCATCCAAGAGGTTATTCATGTGGTTTTATATGGAACCACACAAACCAACCCCGTTATTCCGTATGCCGATGAAGTCGTTATATGCCCTAACGATGGCAAGCCACTACCCAATATATTTTTATGCGGTGCAAATGATACCCGCGATATCCTAACAGGTATTAGCGATGCCGTTTCCATTATATGGGAACAATTAGACGAGAGCAGCTGTCCAGCCGTTACCGATCCAGATTGTGCTAATGAAAATGATGCCTGTACCTGGAACCAAGTAGGTAGTGGTCCAGACTACACTGCCAATACCGCAGGGCAGTTTAGGCTAATTATAAATTACCCGGGAGGATGCTACAGTATTTTTTACTTTAATGTGTACCAAAACCTACTAGACCCAGATGCTGTTGCCCAAGATATTCTTTGCGACACACCCGGACAAATTACGGTTCTTAACGTGCCTAGTGGTTACGAGTACAGCTTAGATGGTGTAAACTACCAAACCAGCAACATTTTTACTGTTACAACACCAGGTTATTACATCGTTTACATCAGACAGATAGGGGTTGATACCAATCCTTGTATTTTTGAAACCCCAAGTGTATACGTGAGAGCACGTGATTTTTCTGTAACCACCAACATTACCCAACCAGAATGTTATGGCGACATGGGAAGTGTTCATATGGCAGTAAACGATGCCTTACCACAATATTATTTTAGCGTTCACCAAAATGGCACCCTAATAGATAGTGTTGGGCCAACTACGGCGAGCGATTATACTTTTAACAGCTTAAATGCTGGAACATATACCATAACCGCTAGTACCGATGATGGGTGTTTGTATACCGAAGACATTACCATTACCGAGCCTCCTTTGCTTACGGTAACAGCAGCACTTACACAACCACTTACATGTACCGATGGCGAAATAACAATTTACCCAGAGGGCGGTACCCCTCCTTATGTTTACGATATAAACGGAACAGATTTCCAAACGTCTCCAGTAATAATTGTTGAAACGGCAGGAACCTATGTCATTACGGTTCAAGATGCTAACAACTGTACTGCAGAAACCACCATTATTGTAGAGGCCGTTCCAGAACCAGACTTTACGGTAACCCAAACCAACATTGCTTGTGCCGATAACGAAAATGGCACCATTACAATTAATGTAACCAATGCCAACGGAAACACTTTGCTGTATAGCATTGATGGCGGAGTAACATTTACCAACTCTCCAGTTTTTACAAATTTACCAGAAGGGACTTATACTGTAGTCGTGCAATACAGCCTTGGTACATCGGTGTGTGAAACAGATCCGCAAACGGTTACAATTACTGCTGCACCACCATTAGATGGTACGGCTCAGCTTACTGCCCCATATACGTGCACAAGCTCAGGAACAATTACCGTTACCGGCGTTACTGGTGGTACACCGCCTTATAGCTATAGCTTGGATGGCATTAACTTTCAAACCGGTAATACCTTTACAGGACTATCGGCTGGAACATACACTGTTACCATACAAGATGCTAGTGGTTGTGCTTTCATAGCAAATACCATTGTAATAGATGCTTTAAACCCACCTACAGATATAACACTTAGCCATACACCGCTGTCGTGCCCAACAAACGTATCGACAGTTACCATTACGGGAGTAACAGGTGGCACAGGTGTTATTGAATACCAGATAATTGCGCCGGCTTCAGCGGCAACACCGTATCAAAGTTCGAACGTCTTTACTGGATTGGCTCCTGGCACATATACCTTCCAGGTTCGCGATGAAAACGATTGTACTTATGCAGAAACTTATACCATAGATCCATTACCAGAACTTAACCTAAACACCGTTCTAAACTCAGATCTAGATTGTTCACCAAGCTCTCAAGCAGAAATTTCGGGAACCATCTCTGGTGGGACTCCTCCTTATAGCTACGGTGTTTCAATTAATGGTGGAACCTACACCAATTTAGGTACTACCGGAGGCACATTTACCTACACCACAACAACCGCAGGAACATACCAATTCCAAGTTGTAGATGCCAACAACTGTAGCATAGCCTCTATTGTTCATACGGTAGAGCCCGTTACACCACCAGCGCTAAGTTTGGTTGCACAAACCGAGCCTATTTTATGTCATGGCGATGCCAATGCAGCCATCGACATTACCATCGACTCTAGTGTTGGAACACCTCCATTCACAATTAACGTTTATAATGATACTACAGGCACAGACTATGGCTCACAAACGTCTGGTCTAACAGCTGGATCTTACACCATAACCATTACAGATGCCAAGTCTTGTACGGCAACCGATACCATAGTTATCGCCGAACCCGATGCCATTAATGTTAACTACCATACCGTAGACATTACCTGTACGCCAAGCGGGGTTTCGCAAGGGTCTATCATCATTGATAGCGTTACCGGTGGTACAGCGCCATACAACTATTATGTAACCGGTACTAACGGCTACTCCAATTCTGAATTCAATGCTTCGGGGTCGACCTCTGTGAGTTTTGATGTTGTAGATTTTGGCCTTTACGAAATTAATGTAATCGATGCCAATGGGTGTTCGGTTTTAGTACAAGATGTGCTTGTGGCCTCGCCTCCTACCGACTTGGATATTTCCATCACAACTACGGTAGATTGTGCTACTGGCGGCGAAGCCGTAGTAAGCATTGGCTCGTCTTTATCTAGCTCTGGCCCGTTCTATTTTAGCATTTACCAAGGCCCTGTATCGGTATACCCAAATCCTCCAGGTTCTTGGATTCCAGAGGATGCTCCTGGTAGCGAATCGGCCACATTTACTGGATTAACACCGGGTGTTAGCTATACCTTTATCGTATACGATGCCTCGACAAACTGTAGTTATTTCGAGCCTGCTACGGCTCCTATTCCTACCAATTCAACGTTAACGGCCACAGCGGTAACCGAAAATAACATCAGCTGTACGGGAAGTGCCGATGGTAACGTCTCGTTCAACATAAACAGCATTTATGCAACCTCTGTTGATGTGCAATATGAAATCTTCGAATCGTTAAGCCAAGCCTCTACCGGCATTACTGGTAACGGAACCGTTCCTGCCAATAGCACCCTTGCGGTTAACAACCTAGGCCCATTGCCTTTTGGTAACTACTATGTTTTAATTGAAGAAATAAACGGTCCAAATGCTGGATGTAGTATTGTAACTGTACCGTTTAACATTACAGAATCTATGATTCCTTTAACGTTAACTGTAGCTGTTGATCAAAATGCCAACTGTAATCCTAATTCAGGAATTATAAGTGCAATTGGTCATGATGGTACAGCACCCTACCAATATCAAATAACAACGACGGCTGCTGCTCCTTCTGAAACAGATCCTGCTTGGGCATCAAACAGTGTGTTTAATGTAGATGGCGGCACTTACTACGTACATGTTATGGATGCCTACGGGTGTATTGTAAGCAGCCCCGTGACCATGCCTACAGATCCTAGCCCTGTAATCGATGCAGCTGTAACCAACCAATGTACGGTTAACGAAGGGGAATTCGAAATTGAGGTGACTATGCCAACAGCTGGTGTACCACCGTATAGTTTTAGTGTAAATGGTGGCGCTTTCCAAACACAAACAGCGCCTTTTACTCTAACCAACTTATCATCTGGCACCCATACCATTGAAGTTACCGATGCCAATGGTTGTGGTAATTTAGTGTCTGTTACTATTGAAGCACCTCTAGGGCTTACACCCGATTTAACTACAGCACCTTCCTGTAACAACGATGATGGTGTTATTACAGTGACGGGTATTGGTGGCTCTGGTAATTATAGTTATACCATTAGTCCTAACCCAGCCTCTGTTAGCATTACCGGAAATACCATTACAGGAGTGCCTTCAGGAATTTATACAATAACCATTACAGATACGGTAACACTATGTACAGCAGAAGCTACCATTTCGTTACCTGAGGCCATACTACCTACCCTAACAACAACACCAACAGCAGTAAGTTGTTTTGGAGATAACTCAGGTACTTTCGAGCTTTTTGTTAATGGGTATTCGGGAGCCTACACCTACGAAGTGTTTAACGATACTGGTGTTTCTGTTATGGGCCCTGTAGCGGCAAATACAACAACAAACCCAGAAATAGTAACAGGATTGGCCGCTGGAAGCTACACGGTTACCATAACCGAAACTGCAGTACCTTTTTGTAGTGCAACCTCTAGTGTTGTTATTTCTTCCCCAACGGGACCATTAACACTTACCGCCTTAGAAACGGCCAACGTAACCTGTAACAACGATAGCGGTACCATTACGGCTACTGCCACTGGTGGCTGGGGTAATTATGAATATGAACTAACAGGCGATGCCTACTTAGGCTATTCACCTAATGGAACTTTTACTGGGCTATCTGCTGGTAATTATACCGTTAACGTTAGGGATGATTCCAACTGTATTGCTTCGGTAAATGTTACTCTGGCAGAACCAAACCCTATTACAGCTACTTTTACCCCTAGCACAACGCTATTGCCATGTTTTGGAGACCAAAATGCCTCTATTACGGTAAGCAATGTTACCGGTGGTCAAGGTAGTAACTACACCTATACTTTAAATACTATTTTACCAACTCCTAGCAGTTCGGGACCACAAACTTCAAATGTGTTTAATAACCTTGGTGCTGGCACGTATTCGGTTACAATTACAGACGGGTACAATTGTGAAACAACGTCTGCTAATATTGTTATAGACGAACCAACCCCTGTTGATGTTAACCTAGTAACTGCTACGACACAAACCTGTTTAAACGGTGCTACACTTACCTTAAGTGCTTCTGGCGGAACACCACCATATACGTATAGTGATAACGCCAACTTTACAACTGTTTTAGGAAGTTTTAATACTACCGTAACATTTTCGGTAGCCGATGGCACCCACAGTTATTATGTACAGGATGCCAATGGTTGTACAACCAATGCATCGAACACCATTACGGTTGAGCCTTTACAACCTTTAGTTCTTAACTTAGACTCTACCAACCCAACCATAAACTGCGCAGGAGACAATACTGGTAATATTGTTGCTTCGGCACAAGGCGGACTTGGTAACTATGTTTATACGTTACAAGACACTTTAGGAAACACCATTAATGCTACGCAAGACACTCCTGGAGTATTTACCGAGCTTTTTGCTGGAAGCTATGTGGTATATGTTGAAAGTGGCGATTGTAATACAACCTCACAAACAATAACCATAACAGAGCCTAGCACTACGCTTAATGCTACTTTTGTTGTTGATGATGTTACTTGCACAGGGTCGAACGATGGCCGTTTGGAAATTAATGCCACAGGTGGAACAGGTATTATTATGTATGCCATCTCCCCTAACCTAAACCAGTTTTTCGAAACCAATGTATTTGAAAACTTGGCCCCAGGTACCTACGATGTTATTGTACAAGACCAACTAGGGTGCTTTTTAACCCATACCTTTACCGTAACAGAGCCTACGCCTGTAATTCTTAACATTGTTCCAAATTCTATTTTCCCTGAAGTTTGCGAAGGCGATCTAGATGGCGAGTTTAGTATTAATCTTTCTGGAGGCTCGTTACCGTACAGTGTTAGCCTAGACAACTATAATGGACCGTACACAACAGGTGCTGCTAACCAAACCCAGTTCGATTTTACCGGTTTAGGTGGCGGTGATCACACTGTATTTGTCCGTGATGCCGAAGGCTGCGAATCGGAATGGAACATTACCATGCCAGAATCGGTTAACATGAGCCCAACACTATTGGTTGAATACGGTTGTGTTAACAACATTTCCAGCAATACGGTTACGGTTTTTATTGATGAAAGCGTAGATGCTTCACAAGTTGAATATGCTTTAAACGGTGGAACTTACCAAGCTAGTAACACCTTTATCGATGTACCTGCTGGAATGAACCACTATATAGAAGTTAGACACACTAATGGCTGTGTTCAAGCAACCGAATTCTTCAGCATTGATGCCTTCGACCCATTAACTTTGGTGTTAACAGAAGGTGAACTTAATCAAATTGTAGCGCATGCTGCAGGAGGAAGTGGCGATTACGAGTTTACCTTTAATGGCGAAAACTACGGCAGCGAAAACACCTACTTTATTTCAGCATCTGGTACCCATACCGTTATGGTTACCGACAGCTACGGTTGTACTGCTGTGGCAGTTATTGAAATGGAGTTTGTAGATGTATGTATCCCTAACTACTTTACACCAAATGGCGATGGTACCCTAGACGAATGGGGCCCTGGATGTGCTTTAAATTACCCCGATTTAGAGTTCTCTATTTTTGATCGCTACGGTAGAAAGATCGCTACTTTAAGAGTTGGCGAAAAATGGGACGGAACCTACAAAGGAAACGAATTGCCAACAGGAGACTATTGGTATGTAGTTAACTTTAGAAGCTCTAACGTTGACCGCAATATCGTGGGTCACTTTACACTCTATAGATAACAAAATGAAGCCCTGTCTTAACTAAACCTTAAAACCATGAAAAAAATAATTATATACCTACTAGTAATTATTGCAAGTAAATCCTACGCCCAGGAGTTAAACTTACCCGTATGGACGCAATATTTGGCAGATAACGATTTTGTTATTTCACCAACCTACGCTGGAATTGGGGACAATGTAAGGATACGTGTAAACGGGTTAACCCAATGGGTGGGTATAAAAGACGCCCCAGACAACCAATCGCTTTATGCCGATTTTAGGTTCGCCAACCGTTCTGGCGCCGGAATTACACTGTACAATGATAAAAATGGTTATACAAGACAACGAGGGTTTAAAGTATCGTATGCGCATCATCTTATTTTAGACTATACCTCCAGACAGTTTTTATCTTTAGGGCTTTCGTACAACCTAAACAGCTTTAAAATAGACATTAACGAATTTGAACCTGATTATGAGAATCCTGTTTTAGATCCGTATGTAACAGATGATCGAGCTATAAACAATCACAATTTCGACATTGGAGCCTTATATCGAAATGGTGGGTTTTACTTTAGTTTTAACCTAAACAACATTTTAGATAAGGATATTGACAATTTTACAGGCATTGAGCCTAACGGCATTAGAAATTACCAAATCTATACGGGCTACATTATGCAAAGTAAAACCAACAAACGCGTAGAGTTTGAACCCTCGGTGTTCTATCAATTGTTTGGCAGTGACAACCGTTCTAGTACCGACATTAATTTTAAGTACCGAAAGTATAACAGAAAAGAAGATTATTACTGGTTAGGTGTATCGTACCGTTTCCTTAACGACCAAGTTTTAAAACCGTTGAATATAGGACCTATGGCTGGTATTATGAAATCTAAATTTTACTTTGCCTATTCCTATCAGGTTACCATGAACGACTTGGTTGGCTACAACTCGGGTACCCACATGATAACCATTGGATTCGATTTCTTACAGGGATTAAGCAACTGTTCATGTACAGATGGACGTGTATTATTCTAAAAAAACAAGCCTATACAAAACATTTACTCAGCAACAAACTATCAAAATGTAATTGCCCCGAGGCTTGCCTTGAATTAAAATGTGCCTTCATGTTAATGTCCCTTTGGCTTGCCTCTAGGCAATTTACTTTTAGTCTGTTAAAACTAAGGCGTTCGTATATCCTTTGGAAAAAGCGTTAGCATCGTTTTTCCTGTATTAGTATTAATATCCTGCCAATTATCTACATTAAAAGCTATAGAAACCAAGCCGCTTGTGGGCACATTATCTATACCGCGATCTCCTAAGCTATTGGCCAAATAAGTTAAGGCATGGTTGTGGCCAAACACCATTAAAGTGGTTACAGCATTATCGCAAGAAGTAATCGCATGCATAACAGCACCTCCAGAAAAATCATACAGTTCGTTTGTTACAACAAATCTGTCGTTAGGTATTTTTAAGGTTTTATTAAACAGTTCTGCCGTTGTTTTTGCGCGGTTGGCACCACTGGTCATAATTAAATCTGGTAACAAACCAGATGTTTTAAACCGTTCGGCAACGGTTATAGCATCGTTTTTTCCACGCGATTTTAAAGGTCTATCAAAGTCCCTAACATCGTATTCCCACGATGATTTTGCATGTCTTACAAGTATCAGATTTTTCATAATTAATCGATTAAACGCATTTTTTTTCGATAAAACGTTGTTTTAGTTAGATAAAAAACTTACTTTGGTTCCCTAAATTTAAGATAAAAGCTATTAATCATGATCCGTAAAACAACAAAATACACGCATTTTCTTTTCAAACCTTGAAAAATGTCAGTCGTTTAATACAACAATATTACCGATAAAGTGTTTTCGTTTCACTGTTTATCGAGTATTTCTAGGGGTATATCATTTTTTTTTGATTTCATTAAGAATTCACAATTAATTTGTCTTGTAAGCTATTAATAAATTATGATGATCCCTTATCGAAAAAATTACTTAATCCATTATGCATTGATATCTCAATGCGTATTCCCTCTGAAATAACATATTTCAAACAAGAATAAGGAATGTCCTGTGACCATTCTAAAATGTAATGTACAATACGCTTACTGAAATTATTTGAGCCCTGCTCGAGAATTAAAGTATATAAAATATTGTTTGCTATTAAGAAAATATAACTGCTTATGAAAACAAGTGCGTTTAAAGTCAAATCGATAAACTATTTAGTCTTTGTACTATTTTTTAGTTTTAATGTACACTTAACCTATTCCCAAATAATAGATACGGGAATTACCACCGAAGAAAATGCAAGCCCCTGCGCGGTTAGCGGGGACAACTGTGGTGCTAATTCGGTTGAAATCCATGGCGCCTATATCGGGTTTCAAAATGGAGACCCTGTTACAGATTGCGATGATATTAATCCTGGCGATGATATCTATTTGTACATTGAAGTTGCTCCCAACGGAAGCAAACACCACTTTTTTGCCGAGTTTACGGTGGAAATAGATGGTGCCAACCCTATAGTATACCATGTAACTAGACCAGGGCCTGTTATTTATGGATTTTACCAGGCTGGTCCAATACCGTATACCTGCGGCCAAGAATTTGAATTAAAGGATTTATTGGTCTCTTGGAGCGCAAATGCTTCTGGTGGCCCAACCTGTCCTGCCTCTGAAAATTACTCCCAATGTAACGGAGATGTTCCTAACATTAAAGTAGATGGTCCGCTATACCCTAACTTTGTTTACGACCAAATATGCAACACAACGTACGATGTTGTGTTTACGTCTACCACTACAGGTGGTAAAATTAGAGAAGTTGGTGCAGCTCCAGACCAGCTTATAGCAAACCCATATGCCTATACCCTAGATTTTGGCGATGGTTCTCCAGTATACAATTCTGGTTTTCAATCTTCAGACTTTGTGTTTCCAACGCACACCTATCCAGGAGTTGGCCCTTATACCGTAACATTAACTGTTACAGATACCGCTGGTACAACCGAGTCTGTATCCATGCAAGTAGGCCCTTTTGCCTTACCGCTAAACATTACCGAAACCATTACAAATGTAGCCTGTAACAGCTCTAATAATGGAGCCATAGACATAATCGTTTCGGGAGGCACCGCACCTTATACATACAACTGGACAGCATCTAACGGTGGATCTGGTATTGTTGCAGGAGCCCAAAACCAATCGGGTTTAACTGCTGGAAACTATTCGGTAACAGTAACAGACAGTAACGGATGTCAAAACACTGAAAATTACACCATTACTGTTTCAGATAGTACCACACCTCTAATTACAGCACCAAACGACGAAACTTTTGATGGCTGTTCTAATACCGACATTACAAACGGGACTTCTTCCCTAGCCTATAGCGAAACAGCAGTAACCATTTCTACTACTGATTTTACAAATGAAGGCGGAACCTTTACCGAAGATAACCCTAATACAATCACCTATCAGGACTCAGCTTCAGGAAGCTGTCCTATTGTTATTACAAGAACCTTTACCATAACCGATAATTGTGGTTTAACGGCTTCTGATACGCAAACGTTCACTTTAAACACACCCGATTTTACAATTTCTGAACCCTCAGGATCTGAAACTGTAGAATGTTTAGCCGATGCTACAGAATCGTTTACATTGCCAACAGTAACCGATGGTTGTGGAAATACACTTACGCCTTCCAATGCTGAAATTACAGACAGCCCTGACCCTATTACTTGCGAAGGCACACGTACCTACACCTATTCTTACACAGATTGTAACAATACAACTAAAACATGGTCTTATGTTTATACTATAGACCTAACAACGGCTCCTGTAGTACCAGCCAATGGTTCTGAAACTGTTGAATGTCTTAGTGAGGCTGTTCAACCTACAGCGCCGGTAGTAACCGATGCCTGTGGTAACGACATCACACCGACCATTACCGAGAACAACGATCCTAGCTGTGAAGGTGATAAAGTATTCACCTTTACTTATGAGGACTGTGCTGGAAACCAATCGGTTTACACCTATACCTATACCCTAGACCTAACAACAGCGCCTGTAGTACCAACCAATGGTTCAGAAACTGTTGAATGTCTTAGCGAAGCTGTTCAACCTACAGCGCCAGTAGTAACCGATGCTTGTGGTAACAACATCACACCAACCATTACCGAGAACAACGATCCTAGCTGTGAGGGCGATAAAGTATTTACCTTTACTTATGAGGACTGTGCCGGAAACCAATCGGTTTACACTTATACGTATACATTGGACCTGACAACGGCGCCTGTAGTACCAACCAATGGTTCAGAAACTGTTGAATGTCTTAGCGAAGCTGTTCAACCTACAGCGCCGGTAGTAACCGATGCCTGTGGTAACAACATCACACCGACCATTACCGAAAATACTGATCCTAGCTGTGAGGGCGATAAAGTATTCACCTTTACCTATGAGGACTGTGCCGGAAACCAATCGGTTTACACGTATACCTATACCCTAGACCTAACAACAGCGCCAGTGGTACCAGCCAATGGTTCAGAAACTGTTGAATGTCTTAGTGAAGCTGTTCAACCTACAGCACCGGTAGTAACCGATGCCTGTGGTAACAACATCACACCAACCATTACCGAGAACAACGATCCTAGCTGTGAAGGTGATAAAGTATTCACCTTTACTTATGAGGACTGTGCCGGAAACCAATCGGTTTACACTTATACGTATACGCTAGACCTAACGACAGCGCCTGTAGTACCCGCTAACGGTTCAGAAACTGTTGAATGTCTTAGTGAAGCTGTTCAACCTACAGCGCCGGTAGTAACCGATGCTTGTGGTAACGACATCACACCGACCATTACCGAGAACAACGATCCTAGCTGTGAGGGCGATAAAGTATTCACCTTTACTTATGAGGACTGTGCCGGAAACCAATCGGTTTACACTTATACCTATACCCTAGACCTAACGACAGCGCCTGTAGTACCAGCCAATGGTTCAGAAACTGTTGAGTGTCTTAGTGAAGCTGTTCAACCTACAGCACCAGTAGTAACCGATGCTTGTGGTAACGACATCACACCAACCATTACCGAAAATACTGATCCTAGCTGTGAGGGCGATAAAGTATTCACCTTTACTTATGAGGACTGTGCCGGAAACCAATCGGTTTACACTTATACCTATACCCTAGACCTAACAACGGCGCCTGTAGTACCAGCCAATGGTTCAGAAACTGTTGAATGTCTTAGCGATGCTGTTCAACCTGCAGCACCGGTAGTAACCGATGCTTGTGGTAACGACATCACACCGACCATTACCGAGAACAACGATCCTAGCTGTGAAGGCGATAAAGTATTCACCTTTACCTATGAGGACTGTGCCGGAAACCAATCGGTTTACACTTATACCTATACCCTAGACCTAACAACGGCGCCTGTAGTACCAGCCAATGGTTCAGAAACTGTTGAATGTCTTAGCGATGCTGTTCAACCTGCAGCACCGGTAGTAACCGATGCTTGTGGTAACGACATCACACCGACCATTACCGAAAATACTGATCCTAGCTGTGAGGGCGATAAAGTATTCACCTTTACTTATGAGGACTGTGCCGGAAACCAATCGGTTTACACTTATACGTATACGCTAGACTTAACGACAGCGCCTGTAGTACCAGCCAATGGTTCAGAAACTGTTGAGTGTCTTAGCGATGCTGTTCAACCAACAGCACCAGTAGTAACCGATGCTTGTGGTAACGACATCACACCGACCATTACCGAGAACAACGATCCTAGCTGTGAAGGCGATAAAGTATTCACCTTTACTTATGAGGACTGTGCCGGAAACCAATCGGTTTACACTTATACGTATACGCTAGACTTAACGACAGCGCCTGTCGTACCAGCCAATGGTTCAGAAACTGTTGAGTGTCTTAGCGATGCTGTTCAACCAACAGCGCCGGTAGTAACCGATGCTTGTGGGAACGACATCACACCAACCATTACCGAAAATACTGATCCTAGCTGTGAAGGCGATAAAGTATTCACCTTTACTTATGAGGACTGCGCAGGAAACCAATCGGTTTACACTTATACCTATACCCTAGACCTAACAACGGCGCCTGTAGTACCAGCCAATGGTTCAGAAACT
>NZ_JPFK01000010.1:2500-4987 GCF_000733475.1 Mangrovimonas yunxiaonensis
CTACGAGTTACCGTTTCTGGCCAGGTTAAGCACTTCAGGTGCGGATCCGTAGCGAAAGCGAGTCTGAATAGGGCGCATAGTCAGTGGCGGTAGACGCGAAACCGTGTGATCTACCCATGGGCAGGGTGAAGCTGTGGTAACACACAGTGGAGGCCCGAACCGGTTGACGTTGAAAAGTCTTCGGATGACCTGTGGGTAGGGGTGAAAGGCCAATCAAACTCGGAAATAGCTCGTACTCCCCGAAATGCATTTAGGTGCAGCGTACTGTTAGTTTTATAGAGGTAGAGCTACTGATTGGGTGCGGGGGCTTCACCGCCTACCAATCCCTGACAAACTCCGAATGCTATAAAATGTTGCAGTGCAGTGAGGGCATGGGTGCTAAGGTCCATGTCCGAGAGGGAAAGAACCCAGACCATCAGCTAAGGTCCCCAAATGTATGCTAAGTTGAATAAACGAGGTTGAACTGCTTTGACAGCTAGGATGTTGGCTTGGAAGCAGCCATTCATTTAAAGAGTGCGTAACAGCTCACTAGTCGAGCGGTTCGGCATGGATAATAATCGGGCATAAGCATACTACCGAAGCTATGGCATCCGTTAGGATGGGTAGGGGAGCATTGTAGTGCCTTTGAAGGTGCAGCGCGAGCTGTGCTGGAGGAGCTACAAAAGAAAATGTAGGCATAAGTAACGATAATGCGGGCGAGAAACCCGCACTCCGAAAGACTAAGGTTTCCCCGGCTATGCTAATCAGCCGGGGGTTAGTCGGGACCTAAGGCGAACCCGAAGGGGGTAGTCGATGGACAACGGGTTAATATTCCCGTACCCGCCCACGCTAAAAGTGACGGAGGCGTATATTTGGTGCGTGCTGACGGAATAGCACGTTGAAGCCAGTGGTAACACGGCGATAGTACACTAAGGCTTCGGCCGCGGTGATAATCCAGAGAAGCGACTTCCAAGAAAAGCGAGTGAGGCGGCCCGTACCGTAAACCGACACAGGTAGTTGGGATGAGAATTCTAAGGAGCTCGAGAGATTCATGGCTAAGGAACTAGGCAAAATAGACCTGTAACTTCGGGAGAAAGGTCGCCCCGCTCCGGCGGGGCCGCAGTGAAAAGGTCCAGGCGACTGTTTATCAAAAACACAGGGCTATGCTAAATCGAAAGATGACGTATATGGCCTGACACCTGCCCGGTGCCGGAAGGTTAAGTGGAGTTGTTAGCTTTTAGCGAAGCAATGAAATGAAGCCCCGGTAAACGGCGGCCGTAACTATAACGGTCCTAAGGTAGCGAAATTCCTTGTCGGGTAAGTTCCGACCTGCACGAATGGTGCAACGATCTGGACACTGTCTCAGCCATGAGCTCGGTGAAATTGTAGTATCGGTGAAGATGCCGATTACCCGCAGTGGGACGAAAAGACCCCGTGAACCTTTACTATAGCTTAGTATTGGCTTCGGACAAGTAATGTGTAGGATAGGTGGGAGACTTTGAAGCAGCATCGCCAGGTGTTGTGGAGTCGTTGTTGAAATACCACCCTTTGCTTGTCTGGAGTCTAACCCTCGCCGAGGGGACAGTGCTTGGTGGGTAGTTTGACTGGGGTGGTCGCCTCCAAAAGAGTAACGGAGGCTTCTAAAGGTTCCCTCAGCACGCTTGGTAACCGTGCGTAGAGTGCAATGGCATAAGGGAGCTTGACTGAGAGACATACAGGTCGATCAGGTACGAAAGTAGAGCATAGTGATCCGGTGGTTCCGCATGGAAGGGCCATCGCTCAAAGGATAAAAGGTACTCCGGGGATAACAGGCTGATCTCCCCCAAGAGCTCACATCGACGGGGGGGTTTGGCACCTCGATGTCGGCTCGTCACATCCTGGGGCTGGAGAAGGTCCCAAGGGTTGGGCTGTTCGCCCATTAAAGTGGCACGCGAGCTGGGTTCAGAACGTCGTGAGACAGTTCGGTCTCTATCTACTGTGGGCGTTAGAAATTTGAGTGGATCTGACTCTAGTACGAGAGGACCGAGTTGGACGAACCTCTAGTGTACCTGTTGTCGCGCCAGCGGCATGGCAGGGTAGCTACGTTCGGAAGGGATAAGCGCTGAAAGCATATAAGCGCGAAACCCACCACAAGATGAGATTTCTTTAAAGGGTCGTGGGAGATGACCACGTTGATAGGCTACAGGTGTAAAGGCAGTAATGTCATAGCCGAGTAGTACTAATTGCCCGTAGGCTTATTGTACGCCTGTTCTTTTTATAAGTACAAACACTTCATGTAAACTTTTCCAGTATGTTAAGATATTTGCAGCAGAGCTGCAGTTGACAGTAAACAGGCACAGTTAACAGTAAATACTACTGGAAACTGGTTGTTGGGACTGCCAACTTAAAACTTAAGGTGGTTATAGCGACGGGGCTCACCTCTTACCTTTCCGAACAGAGAAGTTAAGCCCGTTTGCGCCGATGGTACTGCACTCGTGGGAGAGTAGGTCGCCGCCTTTTTTAGAATCC
>NZ_JPFK01000011.1 GCF_000733475.1 Mangrovimonas yunxiaonensis
ACCCAGTAATTGTGATACGTCCTCTTCAAGCTTTTTTGTGTTTACTTAAAAAGTACAAAAATTAATTGGTTTTAAATAAAAAAGAGATGCTGAAACAAGTTCAGCATGACAAAAAGTTGTGAACAGGAAAGTGCGGAAACAAAAGTTAGCCAAAATATAATTAGAACCTGTCACCCTGAACTCCTGTATAACGACAGGCAAGCGTTTCAGGGGCTTGTTATTATTAAAAAAAATATTGAAAAGAGATGCTGAATCAAGTTCAGCATGACAGACAATTATTAACAAGAAAGTGCGGAAACAAAGCCCTAGATTTTCTCCAAGGCGTCGTTTCTTTTGTTTCGTTTTCTTTAGACGAGTAAAGAAAATGAAAAATATAAATAATGTCGTTTTAAAACAAAAGGAGATGCTGAATCAAGTTCAGCATGACAAACAATTATTAACAAGAAAGTGCGGAAACAAAAGTTAGCCAAAATATAATTAAAACTTGTCACCCTGAACTGGTTTCAGGGTCTAAAGGTTTCCACAAATTCTTCCAATTAGGATTATTTCGTTCGATTAAATTAATTTTCCAACCTCGATGCCAATTTTTCAATTGCTTTTCTCGTTTTATAGCATCTTCCACATATTGAAA